>NZ_CP154849.1:0-3006068 GCF_047302325.1 Microbacterium phoenicis | reverse complement strand
GATCGAAAGCCCCGACCAATGCTGGTCGGGGCTTTCGTGGTTAACGCGCACTTTCGCTTCCGCGTCGAGGGCCCTTTCCGATAAGCTGGTCGGCTCCGCTCTCGGAGCGGAAGGACCATCTCGTGTCGCATATCGACGTTCAGAACGTCTCACTGTCTCTGCCCGACGGGCGCCCCCTTCTCGACGACGTCACCTTTCGTGTGCCGTCGGGGAAGACGACCGCTGTCATCGGCCAGAACGGTGCCGGCAAGACGACTCTGATGAGAATCGTCCGTGGTGAGGTGTCTCCGCACGCGGGTGTCGTCACGATCGACGGGGCGCTCGGTGTGATGGACCAGTTCATCGGACACGGAGCCGAGGGCAGCACGGTTCACGACCTTCTGATCACCGTTGCGCCGTCTCGCGTCGCACAGGCGGCGCGTGAGCTCGAGGAGGCCGAGAACGCCGTCATCGAGGAAGACTCCCTCGACTCGCAGATGCGGTATGCCGGCGCCATCGCCGACTACGCGGATGCTGGCGGCTACGAGTACGAGACGGTGTGGGACACCTGCACGGTCGCGGCCCTCGGCATCCCGTTCGACCGCGCGCGGTATCGCGACCTCTCGACCCTTTCGGGGGGAGAGCAGAAGCGCTTGGCGCTGGAGGCACTGCTCCGGGGAACGGACCAGGTCCTGCTGCTCGACGAGCCCGACAACTATCTCGACGTGCCCGGTAAGCGGTGGCTCGAGGAGCGCCTGCGCGAGACCCCGAAGACCGTCCTCCTCATTTCGCACGATCGCGAACTCCTCGCGCGCGCGGCGGACCGGATCGTGACCCTCGAAGCCGGCCCGGCGGGCAGCACCGCCTGGGTGCACGGGGGCGGGTTCGGCACCTACTACCGCGCACGCGAAGAACGGATGTCGCGGCTCGACGAGTTGCGACGGAGATGGGACGAACAGCACGTCGCGCTCAAGAAGTTCGTCGTGGACATGAAGGTGAAGGCGGCCGCGAGCGATGAGTTCGCCTCCCGCTACCGGGCCGCCCAGACGCGCCTGCGCCGATTCGAGGATGCCGGGCCGCCGGAAGCCCGGCCGATCGAGCAGCGACTCGACCTCCGGTTGCGGGGCGCCCGGACGGGCAAGAGGGCGGTCGTCGCCGAGGCCCTCGAGCTGAGCGGGCTCATGCGCCCCTTCGATCTGGAGGTCTGGTTCGGCGATCGCGTCGCCGTCCTCGGATCGAACGGGTCGGGAAAGTCGCACTTCCTCCGGCTGCTCGCCTGCGGCGGCACCGACCCCGACGCGCTGCTCGGCCATGTGACCGACGCCGGGGCGGCGCTCGAACGCGTCGAGCACTCCGGGCGAGTCAGTCTCGGCGCGCGCGTCGTTCCGGGATGGTTCGCTCAGACACACCAGCATCCCGAATACTCGGCGCGAACCCTGCTCGACATCCTCCACCGCGGCGACAGCGACCGGAGCGGGATGCCGCGCGACGCCGCCAGCTCCGTACTCGACCGGTACGGACTCGTCGCTCAGGCGGAACAGGTGTTCGACCGGCTGTCGGGTGGGCAGCAGGCCCGCTTCCAGATCCTCCTGTTGGAGCTGTCTGGAGCGACCCTGCTGCTGTTGGACGAGCCGACGGACAACCTCGACCTGGTGTCGGCGGAGGCGCTGGAAGGGGCGCTCGCGTCCTTCGAGGGGACGGTCCTCGCCGTGACGCACGACCGGTGGTTCGCGCGCTCGTTCGACCGCTTCGTGGTCTTCGGCACCGACGGCGAGGTGTACGAGTCGGACGCACCCGTCTGGGATGAGCGACGTGTGACCCGGGCCCGCTGACGGCGGGGCGGGGGAGAGGGCCTCGACGGTAGGCTGGCAGGGTGACCATGGAAATCGAGCTCGGCCGCGCCAAGCGTGCACGCCGCGCGTATGCCTTCGACGACATCGCCGTGGTGCCTTCGCGCCGCACGCGCAACCCCGAGGACGTCTCGACCTCCTGGTCGATCGACGCGTACAGCTTCGGCATCCCCGTGCTCGGCGCTCCGATGGACTCCGTCATGAGCCCCCGGACGGCCATCATGCTCGGCCAGCTGGGCGGTCTCGGCGTCCTGGACCTGGAAGGGCTGTGGACCCGCTACGACGACCCCGAGCCCCTGCTCGCCGAGATCGCGGCGCTTCCCGCCGACGGTGCGACGCGACGGATGCAGGAGCTCTACTCGGCACCCATCAAGCCCGAGCTCGTCCGTGACCGGCTTGCGGAGATCCGCGCTGCGGGGGTCACCGTCGCCGGTGCGCTGACGCCGCAGCGGACTCAGGAGCTCTACGAGACCGTGGTCGCGGCGGGGGTCGACCTCTTCGTGATCCGCGGCACGACCGTGTCCGCCGAGCACGTCTCGAGCGTCGACGAGCCCCTCAACCTCAAGAAGTTCATCTACGACCTCGACGTTCCCGTGATCGTCGGAGGCGCCGCGACCTACACGGCAGCACTGCACCTCATGCGCACCGGAGCGGCCGGCGTCCTGGTCGGATTCGGGGGAGGCGCGGCATCCACCACCCGTGCGACGCTCGGCTTGCACGCGCCGATGGCGACGGCGGTGGCAGACGTCGCCGGCGCGCGTCGCGATTACCTCGACGAGTCCGGCGGGCGTTACGTGCACGTCATCGCCGACGGGGGAGTTGGCACCTCGGGCGATATCGTGAAGGCCCTCGCCATGGGCGCGGATGCCGTCATGCTCGGTGTGGCCCTCGCCCGCGCGACCGATGCTCCGGGACGCGGCTTCCACTGGGGGCCCGAAGCGCATCACGCGAAGCTCCCGCGGGGTCGTCGCGTCGAGGTCGGCCAAGTCTCCTCGCTCGAGGAAGTCCTGTACGGGCCGGCTCCGGTCGCCGACGGCACGGCCAACCTGATCGGTGCACTTCGCAAGTCCATGGCGACCACCGGGTACTCGGACCTCAAGGAGTTCCAGCGCGTGGAGGTCGTCGTCGCGCCGTACGCGTCGTCCCACTGATGACCGCCACCCCGTCCGTCGACGATCTTCCCGAGGTCTTCCCGCCCACGCTGCGGGAAGTCATGGTCCGCCCGTTCTGGATCGGGATGCTGGGGCTCGCCCTGCTCGTCGCCGGGATCTTCGCGTGGCTCGGGCAGTGGCAGCTGGGGAACGCGATCGACACCGACCCGCCGCCGGCGGGCATGACGGAGCAGGTGCGTCCCCTCGGCGACGTCGTGGGTCCCGGAGCATCGCTGCCCGAGCCGCTCGTCGGCCAGCGGGTCGAGGTCAGCGGCTCGTTCGTGGCGGGCGACTTCCGCGTCGTCACATCCCGCTTCGACGACGGAGAACCGGGGTACTGGGTGGCGGGCCAGCTCCGCGTCGATCCCTCGACGACGGGAACCGACGGGCCGACCTCCCTCGCGGTCGCCGTCGGGTTCACGCCCGACCGAGCCGCAGCAGACGAGGCCACGTCGACGCTCAACGCCGCACCGCCTCAGGACGTCGACCTCAGCGGGCGACTCATCTCGGACGAGGGCGCGAAGGAGCCGCCCCGCGGCGGCGATCCATCCGAGATCAGCGCCATGTCGCCGGCCGCGCTGCTGTCCCAGTGGAGCGACACCGACGACCTGGACGTCTACCGCCCGTACCTCGTCTCGGCCGACGCGTTCGGAGGGCTCCGCGGCATCCACTCGCCCGCACCCACCGAGCTGTCCTCGGTCAACTGGCTCAACATCTTCTACGCAGTCGAGTGGGCGGTCTTCGCGGGCTTCGCTTTCTACATGTGGTACCGACTCGCCCGCGATGCGTGGGAGAAAGAGGTCGAGGCCCTGACCGGCGAGGACGACCCCGAGGGCGACGAGCAGCCCTCACCGCGCCCGTAGACTGGAAGCCATGCCCGTTCAGCCCAAACTCGCCTCTTTCCCGGCGATCCGCGGCGCCCTGAAGTTCTACCAGATCGCATCCATCATCACCGGCGTGGGCCTGCTCCTGCTGGTCGCCGAGATGATCCTCAAATACACGCCGATCCACGTCGAGCTGTTCGCCGGCGGTTCCGGAGGGCTGCTGTGGTTCGCCACCGCGATACCGAGCCCCGACTGCCAGTGGTTCTCCCTGTTCGTCCCCGGCAGCAGCACCTGCGACATCGCCTCGACGGGCGACGGGGTGAACATCTCCCTCGCGATTCTGATCGTGCACGGCTGGTTCTACGTCGTGTACCTCTTCGCGTGCTTCCGCGTCTGGAGTCTGATGCGATGGGGCTTCCCCCGCTTCATCGTCCTGGCGCTCGGCGGTATCGTCCCCCTTCTTTCGTTCTTCATGGAAGCGAAGGTCGCCCGCGAGGTCAGGGAGTACCTGGCCGCGCGGGAAGCCGCCGCATCCGCCCCCATCGAAACCCCCACGGAGACCCGGTGACAGAGCAGACCGAAACCTCCCAGCGCCCCGTCCTGGTCGTCGACTTCGGCGCCCAGTACGCGCAGCTGATCGCCCGCCGCGTCCGCGAGGCAGGCGTCTACAGCGAGCTGGTCCCGCACACCGCGACCGCCGCCGAGATCGCTGAAAAGAACCCGGTCGGGATCATCCTCTCGGGTGGCCCGTCGTCGGTGTACGAAGAGGGCGCTCCGAAGCTCGACGCGGGCGTCTTCGAGCTCGGCGTCCCCACCCTCGGCATCTGCTACGGCTTCCAGGTGATGGCGAAGACCCTCGGCGGCGAGGTCGCGAACACCGGCCTCCGTGAGTACGGCGCGACGGATGCCACGATCGTCACCGACAACGTCCTGCTCGAGGGTCAGCCCGTCGACCAGAACGTCTGGATGAGCCACGGCGACCAGGTCAGTGCTGCTCCCGCCGGCTTCGAAGTGCTGGCGCGCACCGCCGCCACCCCGGTCGCCGCGTTCGCCGACAACGTCCGCAAGCTCTACGGCGTCCAGTGGCATCCCGAGGTCAAGCACTCCGACCACGGACAGCGCGTGATCGAGAACTTCCTGCACAACGCGGCCGGCCTCCCCGCCGACTGGAACAGCGACAACGTGATCGCCGAGCAGGTCGAGAAGATCCGGGCGCAGGTCGGTTCGGGCCGCGTCATCTCGGCTCTTTCGGGCGGCGTGGACTCGGCGGTCTCGACGGCGCTCGTCCACAAGGCGGTCGGCGATCAGCTGACGGCCGTCTTCATCGACCACGGGCTCCTCCGCAAGGGAGAGCGTGAGCAGGTCGAGAACGACTACGTCGCCTCGACCGGTGTCCGCCTCATCACCGTCGACGCACGCGAGAAGTTCCTGGACGCCCTCGCGGGTGTCAGCGACCCGGAGCAGAAGCGCAAGATCATCGGTCGCGAGTTCATCCGCGCGTTCGAGAAGGTGCAGTCCGATCTCATCGCCGAAGCCGCGGCGGACGGCGATCCCATCGGGTTCCTCGTGCAGGGCACGCTGTACCCCGACGTCGTCGAGTCCGGCGGCGGCAGCGGGACCGCCAACATCAAGAGCCACCACAACGTCGGTGGTCTGCCGGAGGACCTGCAGTTCGAGCTCGTCGAGCCGCTGCGCACCCTCTTCAAGGACGAGGTCCGCGCCATCGGTCGCGAGCTGGGCCTTCCCGAGGCCATCGTCGGTCGGCAGCCGTTTCCGGGGCCCGGCCTCGGAATCCGCATCGTGGGCGAGGTCACCGCTGACCGTCTCGAGATCCTGCGTGACGCCGACGCCATCGCCCGTGCGGAGCTGACGAAGGCCGGCCTCGACGGTGAGATCTGGCAGTGCCCCGTCGTGCTGCTCGCGGACGTGCGTTCGGTCGGCGTCCAGGGCGACGGTCGCACCTACGGACATCCGATCGTCCTGCGTCCCGTCTCGAGCGAAGACGCGATGACGGCGGACTGGACCCGCCTGCCGTACGACGTGCTCTCCAAGATCAGCAACCGCATCACCAACGAGGTGCGCGAGGTCAACCGGGTCGTTCTCGACGTCACGTCGAAGCCCCCGGGGACCATCGAGTGGGAGTGAGTCCCGGGGGACACCCCCGTGACCGTGCACTCCGCCTCCTCTTGACAGAGGACACGCCGCGCCGCCAGAGTGAGCGCGGGACCCAGCCCTTTCTGCACCGCCGTCTGAGGAGGGGGTGAGGCGTTGATCGAGCGTTCGCGAACGCAGCCGTACGCGCAGTTCGTCCTGGCCGCGGCCAGCCTCATCGTTGTGCTCATTCTGGGCACCATCGACAGCGAGCGCGTCACTCCGCTGCTCCTCGCCGGGTTCGGTGTGATCGTGCTCAGCACGGCGGCCATGACCGCGATCTGGCTCGTGCAGCCGACGCGGCGCACCGTGTGGCTCGCCGCCGTGCCGCTGATCCAGATCGTCGCATGCGTGCCGCTTCGGGATGCCGCCGTCGAGGCGCTCCCCTCCTCGTCGATGCTCATCATCTTCCCCCTGGGCTGGCTCGCGTTCGCCTTCCCGCCCGTGGCCGTCGCAGCCGGAGTCCTGCTCACCGCGCTCGGACCGCTCGTGCAGATCCTCGGGAGCGGCGGGTTCCGCGGCCTCGGCGACGTCATGGCCGTCGCGGCGCTGCCGATCCTCTCCGCTCTCGTCGCCGTGACCGTCGCCCTGATCTCTCGGGACCTCGCCGGGATGCGGGCCCGGATGCAGAGCGTGTCGGACGACCTCGACCAAGCGCTCCGCCTGTCGGATCGAGACACCGCGATGTTGCGCGCGACGCTCGACGCCACCGACAACGCCGTCGCCGTCTTCGACCGTGATGGGCGCCCCATCCTCCTCAACGCCGTAGCCGCGGAGATCAGCGGTCGATCGGGGATCGACGAGGTCGACCGGGACGGCTTCGCCTCCCTGATCTGGCGGGCTGACCCGTCCATGTCGTCCGAGGCCACCGCCGCCGACTTCGTCGAGCGCGTGCGTTCGGGCGATTTCGCGGCGCCCCGCACCGTCGAATTCGGCGGAGATCCCCGCCGCGTGATGCAGGTCATCGTGCGACCGGTCGTCGCTGGCGGCGACGAAGTCGGGATCGTCATCGTCGGACAGGACGTCACCGATCTCGTGAGTGCGGTCGAAGTCCGTGATCGCTTCCTGAGCACCGTCGGGCACGAGTTCCGCACGCCGCTGACCGTGATCCTCGGCCACACCGACATCGCCCTCATGCACGGTTCCGCCGAGGCTGAGCGGTGGGAGGCCGTCGAGCGTTCCGCCGAACGACTGCTCCGTCTCGTCGAGCGTCTCATCGCCGCTGGCCAGACCACGCGCGATGTCGAGGCCCGTTCGGGAGCCTCGCATGTCGGACCGGTCGTGAAGCACGCCGTGACAGAGGTCGCCGGCCGCGCCAAAGAGCGGGGAATCGGCATCCGGATCGGCGTGATGCCCGAGCGCGCCGCTCGCATCGCCGTGCGCGACCTCGCATCGATCCTCGAGGAGCTCCTGCGCAATGCGGTCGAGTTCACGCCCGTCGGCGGCCCCGACGTCGTCGTCTCGGCGCAGGAGGACGGCCGCGACATCGTGGTCACGATCGCCGATCAGGGCATCGGCCTGACCGAGCAGGAACGCGTTCTCGCGTTCGAGCGGTTCTACCGGGCGCCGTACGCCCACGACGCAGCGATCCCCGGCACGGGCATCGGTCTCTCGAACGCCGCATCCCTCGCTGACGCGTACGGCGCGAGCGTGACTCTCGAGCCGAACGGCGCGCGCGGCACGGTCGCGGTCCTGCGCCTCCCGTCCTGAGTCGCGGCGCGTCGGCGGGCCTGGCGCGGTCAGGGCCCAGGCGCGGGTGCGCGAGTCGGTCCCGGTCGGGGCCGCCGGACGATCGCCGAGACTGCACGGTCGCGCCGAGACCGCGGCGCGGGGCTGCTGTCTCGCGCGCCGCGTGCAGTCTCGCGGCGCCCGGGGAGTCTTGCGGCGCGCGGGGAGTCTCGCGCGCCGGGTGCAGTCTCGCGGTGCGCGGGCGGCGCGCGCCGGCAGGCGGCTGGCGACGGGTGGGCGAAGCCACCGGGCGGCGAGACTGCACGCGTGCGCCGAGACCGCGGCGCGGGGCCGCGGTCTCGAGCGCCGCGGGCAGTCTCGCGGAGAGAGGCGTGCGCGCCGGAACGACGAAGGCCGCCCGGTTTCCCGGACGGCCTTCGTGTGAGCGGAACCTAGATCAGTCGTTGCCGCGCAAGATTGCGATCAGGCGCAGGATCTCGACGTAGAGCCAGACGACCGTGACCATGATGCCGAAGGCGCCGACCCAGCCGAACTCGCGGGGAGCGCCGTTGCGGGCACCCTGCTGCACGAGGTCGAAGTCCTGCACGAGGGAGTACGCCGCCATCAGGACCACGACGATTCCGATGACGAGTCCGAGGGGGATGCCGAAGATCTCGGCGCTGTAGAGGCCGAAGCGACCGTCGATGACGCCGGTCCACATGAGCACCAGGTTCACGAGGCCGAAGACCAGGTAGCCGCCCAGGGCGATCATGAAGATCTTGTTCGCCCGCTTGCTGACCCGCACCTTGCCGTTGGCGAACAGCGCCAGCGTGACGCCGACGACCGAGAGGGTCGCGATGGTCGCCTGAATGACGATGCCGCTCCACTGCACCTCGAAGAAGGCCGAGATGCCGCCGACGAAGAGGCCTTCGGCTGCGGCGTAGGCCCAGATGAGGGCCGGGCGGACCTTCTTGCGCGACGTGAAGGTGATCACGAGGGCGAGGACGAAACCGACGAGGGCGCCGATGATCCACGGCATGATCGTGAGCCCGACGGGACGCGTCGCGTCGAGCGTGCCGCCGAGGGTCCAGAACCAGCCCACGAGGGCGGTGACGAGAAGGATGCCGAAGAGGCCCGCCGTCTTGAGGACGGTGTCCTCGACCGTCATGCGGCCCGTGTCAGCGGACGACGCAGTCGGAGCCGCGTACATCCCCTCGAGCTGGGCGTTGGACGCCACGTCGGCGGCCTGGTGCGAGGCTGCCGCGTAGTTCGTCTGGGCTGCCGGGGGAGTCAGGCCGGGGCGCTGCTCCTGGAAGACCGGATTGTTGAAGGCAAAATTGCCGGACGCTGCCATTGTGTGTCTCACTCCAAAAGTCGACTCACAGCGCTGTGCTGTCGATCCAGCGTATCGGACGGGGAAAGCGCGGGTGGGGACCGCCGCTGTGAGAGGACTATGAGGGTGCTACGCCGCCGCGCACATCGCGTTTCCCGCGCCGACCCGGTGGTTAGCCTGGGCGCATGTCGCGTCGTCGCCCGCTCGTCATCGGTCACCGTGGAGCCCCGGGGTACCGTCCCGAGCACTCCCTCGCCTCGTACGAGCTCGCGCTGGACCTCGGCGTCGATGCGGTGGAACCGGACGTCGTGTTCTCGCAGGACGGTGTCGCCGTCATCCGCCACGAGAACGAGATCGGCTCGACGACCGATGTCGCCGATCGTCCCGAGTTCGCGTCGCGGCGTGTCACGAAGGAGGTCGACGGCGCGAGCCACACCGGGTGGTTCGTCGAGGACTTCACCTGGGACGAGCTCGCCACACTCCGGTGCCGGGAGAGGCTGCCGCTCCTCCGGGCTCGCAGCGCCGCATTCGACGGCCGGCATCCGATCATGCGCCTCCGGGAATTGCTCGACCTCGTCGCCGCAGCGGGGGAGCGGGAGGGGCGGGCCTTGGGCGTCGTCCTCGAGGTCAAGCACGCCACCTACTTCGGGTCGCTCGGGTACGACGTCGCCGGGCTGCTCGCGGCCGAACTGCAGGAGGCAGCCTGGAACTCGGGGGCGCGACAGCTCGTCATCGAGTCGTTCGAGCAGCGCATCCTGCAGCGGATGCGGGACCGCGGCATCCGGGCCCGCTACATCTACCTGCTCGAAGCCGAAGGCCGCGCCGCCGATCTCGTTGCGGCGCAGTGCCCCGACGCCCCGACGTACGCGGATCAGCTGACGGCCGGCGGACTGGACCGTCTCGCCCACGAGGTCGACGGGATCAGCCTCGACAAGCGGGTCATCCTCGAAGACCCGGGCGTCGTGGCCGATGCCCACCGCCGCGGGCTCGACGTCTACACCTGGACTTGCCGCCCCGAGAACGCGTTCCTCGCCCGCGAGTTCCAGCGAGGAACGGATGCCGCATCGTTCGGCGACTGGGAGGGCGAATGGCGGCGCATCGCGGATGCCGGTGTCGACGGGGTCTTCGTCGATCACCCCGACCTGGGGGTCGCGTTCTTCGGACGCTCAGACACCGACCGGTAGAATGGATCCCGGTGCGTCAGCACCCCGTGTAACTACCTGATCCGTGGAGAGTCAAGGCGGCACGACGCCTCGTCTGCACGGAGGTCACACATGCCCCTCACCGACTCGACGCCGGTGCGCCCGGCCGAACGCGACAGTCCGATCCGCACGCTCGCTGCGAGCATCGGCATCGGCTACTTCGCCATCGCGCTGATCGCGCGACTGCCCTACGCCATGATCGTCGTCGGCGTCCTGACCATGGTCGTCGACGCCCGCGGGTCGCTCGCGGTCGGCGGACTCACCTCCGCCATGGTCGGCCTCGGCACGATCGCGACCGGTCCGCTCATCGGCGCCGCCGCCGATCGCTGGGGGCAGCGCCCCGTCCTGCTGCTCGCCGCGCTGGTGCAGAGCCTCGTGCTCGTCGCGCTCGTCGCCGTCGCGTACGGCGAGACGCCG
The DNA here is from genome assembly GCF_047302325.1 of Microbacterium phoenicis. Taxonomy (NCBI): domain Bacteria; kingdom Bacillati; phylum Actinomycetota; class Actinomycetes; order Micrococcales; family Microbacteriaceae; genus Microbacterium; species Microbacterium phoenicis. The sequence continues at coordinate 2,995,493 of NZ_CP154849.1, read as the reverse complement.
GACGGGCTCCTCCTGCTCGTGTCGGCGCTCGCCGGTGCCACCGCCCCGCAGGTGTCTCCGATGTCGCGTGCGCGTCTGGTCGGCGCCATCGGTCGTATGCGCGTCGACGCATCCGCGCGCGGACGGCTGCAGGAATCGACGATGGGGTACGAGTCCGGCGTGGACGAGATGGTCTTCGTCTTCGGGCCCGTCCTCGTCGGCGTCATCGCCATCGCCGCCACCCCTGCGGCTCCGGTCCTCGCCGCGGCGGCACTGACGATCGTCTTCGTCACCACGTTCGCGCTCCACCCGACGGCGCGCACCGCAGGCCACGCCACCGACGCAGGCGAACGCGAACCGGCGCGTCGGATCGCGCGCCCCGGCATCCTTCTCGCCGCCGGCGGCACCTTCGCGACCGGGCTCTTCTTCGGCGCGATGCTGACCTCGCTCACGGCTTTCGCCACGGAGGGCGGCTTCCCGGAGCAGACTGCGATCCTCTACGGGATCATGGGGATCGGGTCCGCGATCCTCGCCATGAGCGTCGGCCTCCTGCCGAGGCGGTTCGTCCTGCCCTGGCGGTGGATCGCGTTCACGGTCGTCCTGCTCGTCGGCGCGGTGCTCGCCGCCGGTGCGACCGGTGCGATCTCGATGGGATGGGCGCTCGCCCTCGCCGGGTGCGGGATCGGTCCGACCCTCGCAACGCTCTACGCGCTCGCCGCCGCACGCTCGCCGCGCGGCCGTGAGGCGACCGTCATGGCGGTCCTCGGCTCGTCCGTCGTCGTCGGTCAGGCGCTCGCGAGCATGGTCGTGGGGTCGCTGGCCGAATCCGCCGGGGCGGCGACCGCCCTGTGGGCGCCCGTCGTCTCGGCCGCGCTGCTGCTGGTGTTCGGGCTGGCCAACCTGCGAGGCCACCGCGCCGTTCATCGACGGGACACAGCAACCCCCTAGGGTGAGCCCTATGACTACTGCCGGCATCGTCGCCGAGGGGGTGCGACGGTCCTTCGGGGACGTCCACGCCGTCCGCGGCGTCACCTTCCAGGCGCCCGAAGGCGCTGTCACGGGACTTGTGGGACCCAACGGCGCGGGCAAGACGACGCTGCTGCTCATGTTGGCCTCACTCCTCGCCCCCGACGCCGGGACCATCCGCATCGGTGGCGTCGACCCCGTCGCCGAGCCGGCCGCGGCCCGCGCGAAGCTGGGATGGATGCCCGACAGTCTGGGCGCGTGGCCCTCCCTGTCCGCTCGCGAGACGATCGCCGTTACCGGCCGTCTCACCGGACTGAGCAAGGATGCTGCGGCGGCCCGCGCGGCGGAACTGCTCGCGACGGTGGGGCTCGAAACGCTGGGCGACGCGCCGGCGCGCGTTCTCTCGCGCGGGCAGAAGCAGCGGCTCGGTCTTGCGCGCGCGCTCGTCCACGACCCCCGCGTGCTCCTGCTCGACGAGCCGGCATCCGGGCTGGACCCGCAGGCGCGGATCGACCTCCGCCTGCTGCTGCGGTCGCTCGCAGCGGAGGGACGCACGGTGCTCGTCTCCAGCCACATCCTCTCCGAACTCGAGGAAGTGGTCGACGACGCGGTCTTCATGGTGCAGGGCGAGACGGTCAGCTCGGAGCGGGTCGCCGAAGCCGCGGGGCGCGCCCGTGCGTGGCGGGTCCGCCTCGCGGATCGGGATGCCGTCGCCGCTGCCCTCCCCGTCGCACAGGCGCTCGGGCTCGATGTCGCGACGATCCCCGTCGACCGCCGCGACGTCCTCCTGCGCTTCGAGGGGGAGGCCGCCGCTGCCGCGGGGCTCGCGGCCCTGGTGGCCGCAGGCCTGCCGGTCGCGGAGTTCTCGGCGGCCAGCGGCATCCTCGAACACACCTTCCTCGACCTCGAAGGGGGTGCGCGATGAACGCCTCGCGCCTGTGGACCATCGCCCGGCTCGACCTGACCCAGCGCATCCGCACCGTCGCCTGGTACGTGATGCTCGGCGTCTTCGCCCTCATCCTCGTCGGGACGACCGCCCTTTCGTTCCTCTCCTTCTCGGGCCAGGAGGACTCCGGCCCCGGGGTCTACTCCGTCGTGGTGCTGATCACTCTGCTCCTCGTCGTCCTCGTGTCGCCGACCCTCAGCGGGAACTCGATCAACGGTGACCGGGATGCCGCGACCCTCGCCTCGCTGCAGGTCACCCAGGCGACGACGACCGAGATCGTGCTCGGCAAGTTCCTCGCCGCCTGGCTGACCGGGCTCGCCTTCGCCGCCGTCGCGGTGCCCTTCCTCGTGATCGCGACGTTGGGGGGCGGAGTCGAGCCGCCGACGGTTCTCGCCTCGACGGCGATCCTCGTCCTCGAGACGGGTGTTGTCGCCGCTCTCGGGACCGCGATCAGCGGTGTGCTCTCCCGGCCGTTGTTCTCCGTGGCCGCGACCTATCTCGTCGTCGCGGCGCTGACACTCGGCTCTCCGATCGCCTTCGGCCTGATCGGTTCGAGCATCACCTCGGAGCGTGTCGACCGTTACCAGGCGGCCGAGTACGACGTCGATGGGGCTCCGGTCTGCAAGGACGGTGTGACCCGCTGCGCCTCGACGCCGGAGGACTGGGTCTGCAGCGAGTGGCAGACCACGGTCTCGCCCGTCATGCGGTTCGACTACGTCTGGTGGATCCTCGCGGCGAACCCGTTCGTGATCCTCGCGGATGCCACGCCGGGTGGATTCGACGCTCAGGGCTATCCGGAGGATCTCTTCAGCGGTGTGAAGTCCACGGTCCGGCAGGCGCAGATCGCTCCGGAACTCGTCTCGTCGTACAGCGAATGCCAGGATCCCGGGCCGGACGGACCGACACCCGAGGACATCGTCGCCTCGACCGTGCCGAGCTGGTTCGTCGGCCTCGGTGGCCAGATCGTCCTGGCGGCGCTCCTGCTCTGGTGGGCGGTGGTGCGCACGCGCACGCCGGCCCGTCGGCTTCCGCCGGGGACCCGCATCGCCTGACCAGAGCCGGGTGAGGATCCTCTCATCTGCACAAATTCCTCTTGGGGGATCGACAGGGGGTGCATAGCCTCCTATCAGCCTCGGCTGCGGCATCCGTCTCGGGCGGTCCGCGACACCCCGCCGAGCGCTCTTCCCAGAAGGAAAGGCGGTCCCCCTTGCACCGACGCATCCTGGCGGTCGCGGGCGTCCTCGCGCTCTCGCTGCCCACGACCGCGGCCCTCGCCGCGACACCCGACGACGATCCCACGGCGCGCTTCGATCGCAGCGTCTCGACCGGCGCGCTCGACAGTGACGTCTCCGCCGCGGCGATCGACCCGGACCGGCAGGTCTCGGTCGTCCTCGAGATGGAAGGCGAGCCCGTCGCCGTCGTCGAGGCGGAGGAGGGGCGTTCCCTCAGCAAGAACGAGCGCACGACCGTCAAGAAGGACCTCAAGGCGGCGCAGGACAAGATCCGCTCCGGGATCACTCAGCGAGGCGGAAAGATCCGCGCGCAGATGCAGTCTGCCTACAACGGCATCCAGGCAACGATCCCCGCCGCGCAGCTCGACGACGTCGCCGCCCTCCCCGGCGTCGTGGCCGTGCACCCCGTCGTCCGGCACGAGCTCGACAACGCCGTCTCCGTGCCGTTCCTCGGCGTCCCCAAGGTGTGGGAGAGCACCGGCTACACCGGTCAGAACGTCAAGGTCGCGATCATCGACACCGGCATCGATTACACCCACGCCGGATTCGCCGGCCCGGGAACGATCGAGGCGTACGAGGCTGCGGCCGCGACCTCCGATCAGCCCGCCGACCCCGCCCTGTTCGGCCCGAAGGCTCCCCGCATCAAGGGTGGCATCGACCTCGTCGGTGACGACTACGACCCGTCCGGGACCGGCGACGCCCTCATCCCGAAGCCCGACCCGAACCCCCTCGACTGTGAAGGCCACGGCTCGCACGTCGCCGGCACGACCGGCGGTTCGGGTGTCCGCGCAGACGGATCCACCTACACCGGCCCCTACGACGAGTCGACTCCGTCGGTCGACTTCCGGGTCGGCCCCGGCGTCGCGCCCGAAGCCGACCTCTACGCCGTGCGCGTGTTCGGCTGCGACGGCTCCACCGAGATGACGATCCAGGCCATCGACTGGGCCGTCGACAACGGCATGGACGTCATCAACATGTCGCTGGGCTCCTCGTTCGGCACGGGCGACGACCCGAGCGCCGTCGCGGCGGCCAACGCCGTCGGTGCCGGTGTCGTCGTGGTGGCCTCGGCCGGCAACTCCGGTCCGAGCCCCTACCTGACCGGGTCGCCCGGCAGCGGTGACGGCGTCATCGCGGTCTCCGCGATCGACAGCACCGCCTCGTTCCCCGGCGCCATCCTGACGGTCGGCGGCAAGAAGGTCGAAGCGATCAACGCGAACGGCGCATCGCTCGACGGCCTGGGCGACCTCACCGTCGTGCGACTGACGAACGACCCCGCGACGCCCGCCAACGAGGCGCTCGGATGTGCGGCATCCGATTACACCCGTGTCGGCGTCACCCCGGGCGGCAACCAGATCGCCGTCGCCGAGCGTGGTACCTGCGCACGTGCGGCCAAGGCGATCTTCGCCCAGCAGGCCGGTGCGGCCGCGGCGGTCATGGTCAACTCCACCAACGACCTGCCGCCCTTCGAAGGCGCCATCACCGAGAACCCCGACGACGGCACGCCGTACGAGGTCACCATCCCGTTCTTCGGGGTGCGCTCGTCGGACGGTGCCGCATTCGTCAACGGTGCGACGGTGACGGTCGCGGCTCAGGAGATCGCGAACCCCGCCTTCCGCGGCTACGCCTCGTTCAGCTCGTCGGGACCGCGCAGTGGGGACAGCGCGATCAGCCCCGACGTCGCCGCGCCCGGTGTCTCGACCTCGTCCGTCGGTGTCGGCACCGGAAGCGACTCGGCCGTTCTCTCGGGCACGTCGATGGCCGCGCCGCACGTGGCCGGCGTCGCCGCCCTCACGGTGCAGGCGCACCCGACCTGGGACACCGAGCAGATCTCGGCGGCCCTCGTCTCGACGGCGGACCCGGACGCGATCGCGGGTCTCGACCCGACCCGCGGCGGAGTAGGCCTCGTCGACACTGCCCAGGCGGTCGCCACGACGGTCACGGCGACCGGAGACGTGTTCCGCACCGAGAGCGGCCGCATGCGCGAGGCGGCTCTGAGCTTCGGCTTCGACGAGTCGACCGGCAAGCTCGACAGCACGAAGACGGTCACCGTCCGCAACGACGGCAAGAAGGCGGTCACCTACCGCGTCTCGACCGCTCCGTCGGCGCAGTCGCTGAAGGCGAAGGTCACGACGAACACCAAGACGGTCACCGTCCGCCCCGGGCGGACCGCGACCTTCCGGGTGTCGGTCTCGATCGCGGCATCGTCGATCCCGAGCTCGCTCTCGGCTGACGACCAGTTCGCGTTCTACGAGGTCTCGGGCAACGTCGTCCTGACGTCGAAGGGCTCGACGCTGCGGGTTCCCTACCTGCTCGTCCCGCGCTCCAACAGCGACGTGACGGTCAAGGGAGCGCTCAGCTCGCGTGGTCGTGTCACCGACGGAGACCGCACGCTCGAACTGAACAACCGCAAGGGTGCTCTGGACGCGGCGGCGGACGTCTACACGTGGGGTCTTTCGGACAAGAAGGATGCCCCGAAGTCCCTCACCGACACCGGGTACGACCTGCGCGCCGCCGGCGTGCAGTCGTTCGCGACGACCGGAGGCGACCACCTGGCCGTCTTCGCCGTCAACACCTGGTCGCGGTGGTCGAATGCAGCCTCCAATGAGTTCGACGTCGTGATCGACTCGAACCGCGACGGCACGCCCGACTGGGTCGTGTTCTCGTACGACTCGGGCGCCGTGCGCTCGGGTTCGGTCGACGGTGTCGCCGAGGTCTTCGTTCAGAACGTGAAGACTAAGGAACTCATCCCGAGCGGATTCCTGGCCCAGGCGCCGACGGACAGCAGCACCATCCTGCTGCCGGTGAACCTCGCCGACCTCGGCATCACGGGACCGTTCGACTACACCGTGCAGTCGTTCAGCGGCACGACCGACGGAAGCGACGCTTTCGACGGGAAGTCCAGCTACGACCCGAGCAAGCCCGCCTTCGGCAACGGCCAGTACGAGGTCGTCCCGAAGGGTGGCAAGGCGTCGGTGACGGTGCGGACCAGTGCCGGGGCCTACGCCGCGCAGAAGCCGCTCGGTGCGATGGTCGTCGTCGTCGACAACGAGTCGGGCGCTGACGAGGCGCTGCTGGTCAAGACCAACTAACGCTCACGGATGCCGAAGGGGGCGGTGCGTCGAGGACGCGCCGCCCCCTTCGGCATCCGTCCTCAGCGTTCGCAGAGGCGCGGCTCATCTCCGGTGCCGAAGCGGTAGTCGAAGGTACGGTCGTCCACGCGGACGACGACGCGGTACCCCTCGACGATCGCCTGCGTGTACGCCATTCCGGGAGCAGGGCAGCCGAGGGACCCGTCCGAGAACTCGACGCGCTCGGAGGAGACCAGGGCCGGATCGCCCGAGACTCCGCGCGCGGAGAGATCCGCCCTCACGGCGGCCCATTTCGCCGGGGGCAGATCCGCGGCGGACCCGGTAGGTCCCAGAGGGGCGGGGCTCGCAGTGAGGAACGGGGGCCGGCTCGAGGCCGGGCTCTCGCCGGGAGTGGGCATGGCGGCTCCTTCCGTCGCGCAGGCGGTGAGGGTGAGGCCGGCCCACACGACGACCGCCGCGGCGGACATGAGACGTGTGCGCATGCGGGCACCTCCTGCCGGAAGGTTACGCGCGTCGCGCGCGCCGGGGCAGGGGGTGGTGCGCGTAGCCTGAGCCGATGATCCCTTCGGCTGCTCGGACCGCCTTGGACGTCGTCGACTGGCGCCGGCGCGTCTTCGCCCTTTACGACGTCGTACGGGCAACGCCAGATCCCGAGGCGGCGCACGACCTGTGGCGGAGCGGGCGGAACGAACTGCTGGCGCACCATCCCGCGACGCCGATCCTTCCCGAGGACCGGGCGGACTTCGACGGGGTGCCGGTCGCTCCGTACGACCCGGCCTGGCGGTTCGAGGTGCCGCTGCAGCCCACGGAGCCCGGCGGGTTCGAGTTCGCGACCGGGACCGACGGGGTGGTCCCCTTCGAGCGGGTCGCCGTCGTGGAGCTGCCCGATGTCGGCTCGCTCGATGTGTGGCGCCTGACGACCTACGGCGGTGGGCTCTTCATTCCGCTGCGGGACGCATTGGCGGGGCGACCGGACGGGACCTACGGCGGCGGCAGATATCTGATCGACACGATCAAGGGCGCCGACCTGGGAATGGATGCCGGATCCGGCACGATCGTGCTCGACCTGAACTTCGCGTACAACCCGTCGTGCGCCTACGACCCGGCCTGGGCCTGCCCGCTCGCCCAGCCCGGGAACGTGCTCGCCGCGGAGGTTCCGGTCGGCGAACGCTACGCAGGCGTCTGATCCCGGGCGTCCGCGCGTCGGCGTCGGGTACGCCACGCTGTCCACGCGCCTGTCGACCACAGGGCGATGATCACGAGCAGCGGTTGGAAGAGCAGACGGATGCCGCGGGCGAGGTCGGTGTCGAGCCCGAACGCGTCGGTGCCTCGCACGAACTGCTCGATGTTCCCGGGGAAGATCGCGATGAAGAACGCCGCGACCGTCCATCCGACGGCGACGCGATGACGTCCGACGAGCAGCGCGAGGCCGAGCGCGATCTCGACGATTCCGGAGGCGACGACGACGAGGTCGGTGGGGAGCGGCAGCCACCGCGGGACCTGGGCGACGAATTCCGCGCGCGCGAAGGTCAGGTGAGCGGTGCCGGTGAACACCAGCCCCGCGCCGAGGAGCAGACGGGCGATCGTTCGCGGCGCGCTCACGGCTCGAGCATGCCGAAGCGCTGTCCGCGGAGGCCGTCGGCTGCCGTAGACGCGACGGCGGGAGTCGAACCCGCTGCACATCCGGTATGACCCGGTGCCCGGGACCACCCGGACCGTCGCGATGTTGTCACGCTAACCCGGACGGCGGACGTCGCCGCAGGGGATGACCGCAGATGACGCGGCGTGTCGGCGTGTGACGAGCTCACTGATCTTTCTTGCCGTTGCCGTTGCCGTTGCCGTTGCCGTTGCCGTTGCCGTTGCCGCTACTGCCGTTGCCGTTGTTCTTGCTGTCGTGGACGGCGGAGTTTTCGTTCGCACGCTCCTTGGCCCTCTGGCTCGCGTTCTCCTGAGCCGGCTGGCCGGGGGCTTCAGTCTCGGCATCCACGGGGGCGGGGTCGGCTTCGCGCAGCGTCGATTCCTCTGCGGTCTCGTCGGTCGAGGTGTCGACGGTCACGACGGCCTGCTCGCCGCCGTCGACGACGAGCTCCGCAGGGGCGGGCGACGTCGGCTCGCTGATGGTCTGTTCGGGCGCCGGACGGCCCCCGGGGGTGCCGTCGGCCCACCATGAGCTGAGGAGGACGATGTGGATCGCGGCGATGACACCCACGGCGCCGGCGACGATCCACCCGCGCGAGCGGCGGGTGCGCCTGCGCGACCGGGTCGCCCGGCCGGAGGCTCCGCGTGTGATGACATCGGGTGCCGACGCGCTCACCGCCCGCGTCACGGGCTCGGCGCTCGCCGGGGCGATCTCGAAGGGCTGCGTCGCCTGGTCGAGGGTCGACGCGGCGGGACGCGGCACACGGACGACGTTCGTCGGAAGGGACCGCGCACGCAGCGCGACGTCACCCGCGGTGGGGCGGTCGCCGGGGTCCCGCGCGATCATGTCGCCCAGCAGCGAGGACCACTCCGGACCGAGCCACGTGGGGATCTCCGGCGTCTCGACCAGGCGCGCCATGACGCGGCCGATGCCCGACGCCTCGGGGAAAGCGCGATCGCCCGTGATCGTCTCGAGCGCGAGGAGCCCGAGCGCGTAGACATCCGCGGGCGGACCCGCGAGCTCGCCGCGCACCTGCTCGGGGGCGAGGTATGCCGCAGTGCCGATGACCGTCCCCGGCGTCGTGTGGCGGGTGCTGTCGGCGAGGTAAGCGACCCCGAAGTCGGCGAGCTTCGCCCAGAATCGGCGGCCGGGGAGTGTGGAGGGCGCGAGGAGCACATTCGACGGCTTCACGTCCCGGTGCACGATCCCGGAGCGGTGGACGACATCGAGTCCCGAGGCGAGCTCGCCGATGAGGCCCGCCGTCTCGTCGGCATCCAGCGGTCCGCTCTGCAGAGCGGCGGCGAGCGACTCGCCCTCGATGAACTCCATCACCAGGTACTCGGGTTGCCCCGGAACGATCTTGGCGTCGTAGAGCGTGACCAGGGAGGGGTGGTTCAGCGAGGCGAGCAACGACATCTCGGTGCGCGCGCGGGGGAGGATCGCCGGGTTCTCGGACTCGGCGCGCATGATCTTGATCGCGACCGTACGGCCGAGGACGACGTCCTCGGCGCGATATACCCGCGCCATCCCGCCCTGGCCGACGCAGGGACCGAGGACGTACCGTCCGTCGAGCATGCCCGACGTGACGGGCTTGTCGGACGGTTCAGTCACGGCCACTCCTGCGGATATCTCGGACACGAGTGTCCGCCCTACGCCGCCCGGCAAAAGCGACACCACGAACGTAGAGGGTCGATCGCGTCAGGTCCGGCGGGTTGACTCGCGCGTGGATTGGTGTAAGCGCCGATCCGCGAGAGATCGCTGCGCCGCACGGAGAAGACCTGCGACGCCGGCGATGGCCACGAGCCCGCCGATCACGAGCAGGCCGATCGCGACAGCGGGCCCGATCTTCGCATCCGCCACCGTATCGATCAGCGTGCTGGTCGCGCGGGTCGAGGAGGTGACGCCGTACCCCGCGGCGGCGATCGCTGCAAATGTGAGGCCCCACACAATGGCTGCCCAACGGGTCCGTGGTCCGGCGGTTCGAGGAGCGGATGCCGCGGCTTCGTCGACGGTCGGAGGCTCCAGGTCGTCGAGCGGGGTCATGGGTGCGTCGGTCATGACGGGTTCCCTTCGGAGTCGAGCCTGATATTCGATTCGATCTGGATGTAGCCGGAGTCCTGCTCGAGAACCAGCTTCTGCGTCGTTCGCGGCGCCTCGGTATCCCCCAGGGAGGCGGTGTAGCGGGTCTGGCCATCCGAAAGCGGGGTGATGATCATTCCTTCGATGTCGCTCAACCCGACGTAACCATCGGCGACGTACATGCCGCCGGTCGCGTCGGTGGTGACGATCTCGAGATCCACGCGCACTCCGTCGGCCACTGAGACGAATGTCGTACCGAGGCGCTTCTGGAGGTGAATGACGCCGCTGCGACCGGTGTCTTCGAGGCCGACCCATAGCGTGCCCCAGGGCTGCCTGAACGTGTCGGCGGGGGAGTCGCGGTTCGACAGGCTTCCCGTCCAGACGTGCAGCTCCCGCGCGACGGTGACTCCCGTGGCCGCGGCGCCTCCGAGGAGTGTGACGGCGGTGACGAAGGCGAGGAAGCCGCTGCGGCGTCGCAGAGCTCCGGAGACGGTCGTGGCGCCGGCGAGGACCAGGGCACCCGCGAACAGCCCGGCGGCGATCGGATCGCCTCCGGCCGTCGACAGTGCGACGATCGTCCCCACGATCACCGCGACGCCGACGGCGAGCGCCACGAACGCGAGCGGGGCTCGGGGAGCGGTCGCGTGCCGCTCCCGCCGCTTCGCGGCCGCCTCCGCCGCGAAAGCCGCCGCGGACTCCTGGCGCTCGCGGCGCAGCTGGTCACGGGCGGCGCGCGCGGCATCCTGCTGCTCCCGGCGCCACGCCTGATCCTGTTCCTTCCAGGCGGCGTGCTGCTCGCGCCACCGGGCGAGGTCGTCCTGCGTCGCGGCGCCGGCGGGTGTCTCGGGCTCGGCTGGGGCGTCCCGGTCCTGAGGTGGATCGGAGACGGCCGGCTCGGCCGCATCCGACTCGGTCGGGTCTGCGGTCGCCGCCCGGACGCGCCGCGCACGCCACGGTGCGGCGACCAGCACGGCGACGACCGAGAACACGATCGCCGCAGCGGCGAGGAGGATGACCACGACCCCGACATCCCCGAGGTAGGCCCCGCCGAGGACGGCGAGGCTCGGGATGCCCAGGATGAGCGGAAGCGGTGCGGGGACGAAGGATGCCGCGATGAACAGGAGTGCTCCGACTTGGCCGGCGTGGAATCGGCGGTGCCAGGCCTCCTGGGCCGGGATCCGCCCCGCGGTGTCGGGGAGGAAAGCCCACGCCGCCCCGTAGACCAGCGCCACCGGAAACCCGATGATCGCGAGGACCACGAGGATGCCGCGCACGATCAGCGGATCGACTCCCCACCGCGCGGCGGCCCCGGCAGCCACCCCTCCGAACCAGCCGTCCATGCGCATGACGCCGAGGGTCGAGGTCCACTCGAAGAAGCGGTCGCTCCCACCGGGCACGGAGGAAGGCTGATCGACGGGCTGTGCGCTGGTCTGCGGCGAAGGCATGTTCCGAGCATGGTCGGGGCGGCGTCGGGCTGCCATCAGGGGACACCCTGATCCGTCCCTGATACCTCTTCCGGAGGATGTCCGGGGGTGAGGCGCGGTGGTTTGATGTGGACATGTCCTCCCTTGCGACCGCGCCGGATGCCGCGGCCCGCCCGGTCCGCCCGGTGCGTCCGATGCGCAGGCCCGCCCGCCCGCCGCTGGCACGGCCGCGGACGATGGCGGTGACGGGTGTCGCCGCAGGCCTCGCCGACCACCTCGGCGTCTCCTCGACGCGCGCGCGGGTGCTGCTGGTGGTCGCCACCCTCGTCGGCGGCGCGGGCGTGGTGTTCTACGTCTGGTGCTGGATGTTCACGCCCATGAAGCCCGGCGAGGAGACAGCCACGCGGCGGGTGCCCGTGGCATGGCTGCTGATCGGCGGCGCGGGAGTCGCGGTCGCGGGGGTGCTCGCCGCGGCGCAGCAGGACGCGGTCGTCCGCGTCGATCTCCCGCCCGCAGGAGCGCACGGATACACCTGGGTGTTCTGGTCGATCGAGCCCTGGGTCGCCGCGGCGACGATCCTCGCGGCCGCGGCGGGCGTGTGGGCCGGCGCTATCGACCGCGTCGACCCTGCGCGCGGTCCTCGCCACGCGATAGTGGTCCGCGTCCTCGCCGCCGTCGCGCTCGCGCTCGTCTTCCTGACCGTCCTTCCGCTGGCCGACGTGCGCGGTGCCCGCGCGGTCCTGGGCGAGCTCGCTCTGCCCCTGTTGGGTGCGGTGATCATCGCGGCATCCGCGCTCCTTCAGGCCTGGCGGCACCTCGTCGACGATCGCATCGGCCGCGTGCGCGAAGAGCAACGGGCGGCCATGGCGGCCCACCTGCACGACTCGGTTCTGCAGACGCTCGCGCTCATCCAGAACCGCTCAGAGGCGTCGAGCGAGGTGTCGCGCATTGCTCGAGCCCAGGAACGCGAGCTGCGCGCCTGGCTCTACGACGGCGATGCGCCCGCCGACAGCGACCTCGTGACCGACGTGCGCGACTACGCAGGAGCCCTCGAGCTCGACTACCCGGTTCGCATCGAGGTCGTCTCCACCGGCACGTCCACTGAGCGGGCGAGCGGCGAGCTGGCGGCCGCGGCGCGAGAGGCGATGCTCAACGCCGCGCGGCACGCGGGCGGCGAGATCTCGGTGTACATCGAGGGGGCGGCATCCGCCGTCGACGTCTTCATCCGCGACCGCGGCGCCGGGTTCGACCCGGCCGCAGTCCCGGCGGATCGCTGGGGCGTGCGTGAGTCGATCATCGGGCGGATGCGACGGACCGGCGGGACCGCGGTCATCCGATCCGCTCCCGACGTCACGGGCACCGAGGTACGGCTGAGCCTGCCGACAGGAGGTCGGCATGAGTGACGCGTCGCGCGGCGGCGAACCCGTCCGGGTCGTCATCGTCGACGACCACTCGATCTTCCGATCCGGGCTCCGGGCCGACCTCGACTCCTCCGTCCGCGTCGTCGGCGAGGCGGCGGATGTCGACAGTGCCGTGGCGGTCATCGCTGCGGAGCGGCCCGATGTCGTCCTGCTCGACGTGCATCTACCCGGCGCAGAGGGCGCCGCCCATTCGCTGGGCGGCGAGGCGGTCATCCTCGGCTCGATGGGGACGTCGACGCGCTTCCTCGCGCTGAGCGTGTCGGATGCCGCCGCCGACGTCGTCCGGGTCATCCGCGCCGGGGCGCGCGGGTACATCACGAAGGGATCCTCGGGAGCGGACGTGAGCCGCGCCGTCCACGCGGTCGCGGGCGGGGACGCCGTGTTCTCACCGCGGCTGGCGGGGTTCGTCCTCGATGCCTTCGGCGCCGCGGCGGGAGAGACGGCCTCGGTCGACGACGAACTCGACCGCCTGTCCGGGCGCGAGCAGGAGGTCATGCGGCTCATCGCCCGGGGGTACGCCTACAAGGAGGTGGCGCGGGAGCTGTTCATCTCGGTCAAGACCGTCGAGACGCACGTGTCATCGGTGCTGCGGAAGCTGCAGCTGTCGTCCCGCCACGAATTGACGGCGTGGGCGTCGGAGCGGCGCCTGCTGTGACACGTCCGACGGAGCGGGCCGCGGCATCCCGGAAAAAGCATTCTATGTATACATATACTCCGTACGTGATTTCGCGATTCCGGAACCGGGTCTCGACCGTCGCGGTCGTCGCCGTCTGGTGCGCGCTCGTCGTGCCCGCGGTCCTGTGGGCCCTGGCGGAGGGGACCGCGCTCGCGATGTCCTTCGCCATCGCGAGCGCCGTCACGTGGATCGCGGGCGGACGCGCGGCGGGGCTCTGGTGGCGTTCGTCGATCGCGCGCAGTACGCCGGTCGAGCCTGCGGCGAGGGGAGCCGAGCGGATCGCCCTGCTCGTGTGCATCTGCGACGACCTCGACGAGGCGGCGATCATCCGCAGTTCGCGTCAGGACGTCCCGGTCGACGTCGTGCTGCTCGACGACTCTGCAGGCGCCGACGTGAGGACACGCGTCGATGCGCTCGCCGCCTCGCGCGGATGGCAGGTGATGCGCCGTGAACACAGATCCGGGTTCAAAGCCGGCAACCTGAACGCCGGGATCGCACGGCTCCGCGGCCGCTACGACGCCTACCTCATCTGCGACAGCGACGTCGTCCTGGACGCCGGAGTCGCACGGGTCTGCGGGGCGGAGCTCGCCGACCCGACGGTCGCCGTCGCACAGGCCTCGCCCTCGGCATCCGTCGGCAGGAGCCGCTTCGCCCGCTACTTCGGGCCCCTGCTCGCCACCCACCTCGGTGTCACCCGCCGGGGCCGGGCAGCGCATGGGGTGACCGCCTTCCTCGGACGCGGTGCGCTCGTTCGCGCCGCGGCCGTCGACGACGTCGGCGGGTTTCCCGAGGCGGTCGCCGAGGACCTCGCCATCACCGTGGGACTGCGGCGACGGGGGTGGCGGGTCGTCGATGCCGACGTCGCTTTCACCGAGGACTATCCGATCGACTACGCGGCCTTCCGGGTGCAGATGCGCAAGACCGCCGAGGGGGCGGTCGAGTTTCTGCGCCGTCCCGGGCGGATGCGCGGACTTCGTGTTCGCGAAGCGCTCGACCTAACGCTCGAGACGGCTCTGGTCCCTGTGACCGCCCTCGGCGGGGCGGCGACGCTCGTCACGGGAGCAGCGCTGGCCGGCACCGGCACGCCGCCCCCGGTCTGGGTCATGATCGTGTCCGCGCTCGCCGCGGCGGCACCGCTCCTGCCCGAGGCGGTGCGCCGGGCGCGGTCGCAGCGACTCGCCGCGGGAATCGCCTTCGCCCTCGCCGCGGGACTGCTGTACGCCTCCACGACGTTCGTCGTCCTCGCAGCCGTCGTCCGCACCGCGCTCGGCCGGCGGGCGACGTTCTGGGTGACGCCCAAGACCACGTCCCGGCGTGGGGCGGCCGAGACCGCAGCGCTCCTGCGGGACGAGATGCTCCTGGTCCCGCTCCTCGCCGTCGGCGCCGTCCTCGTCTCCGGTTCGCCGCTGGCGGCCGGCGGCCCGCTCGGTCCCGCTGCGCTGGCGGCACTGTTCACCGTCGCAATGCTGCGGCGCCGGTCGGGCGCCGATCGGGCGCTCGTGCCGATTCCGTCCACCCGACGCGCGACGGCGATGACGCACCGCTCGTCCGCGGCGGCCCTCCCGCCGCGCTCGCGGACGCTCGCTGGCTGACCGCTCGTACGTCGACCGTCGCGCGGATGCAAGGGGGAATCGCGGATGCCGGGGGCATGGGTACCGTGCACCCATGCCCCGCACCACCCCACGTCTGACGGCGGCGCAGTTAGCGCTCGGCCTGCGCCGAGCCGGCGGGGACATCTTCACCCCGCGGCGCCTGATCCTGGCCCTCAAGACGGCCATCGCCGCGGGGATCGCCTGGTTCTTCGCTCCGTTCGTGCCGTTCGCCGACGCCGAGTACTCGTACTACGCCCCCCTCGGCGTTCTCGTGAGCATGTACCCGACGGTCGCCGACTCCGCCCGGGCGGGCGTCCAATCGCTCATCGGTCTGGCCTGTGGGATCGCGATCGGCTTCGGCGGGCTCGCCCTCGTCAGCGCGGGAGCGCCCGGGATCGTCGCCCTCGGGCTCGTGGTGCTCGTCGGAGTGACGCTCGGCGGCATCCGAGCCCTCGGTGTCGGACGCGACTGGGTGGCCCTTGCCGGACTGTTCGTGCTGCTGCTGAGCAAGAACGATCCCGACGGCTTCTCGTCGTCGTACCTCGCGACGATGGCCTTCGGTGTGCTCGTCGGCGTCGTGGCGAACTTCGTGCTCGTCCCGCCCCTGTATCTGCAGTCCGCGCGCGACCGTCTGTCCGAGTTGCGCGCCGCCGTCGCCTCCGCGCTCGACCGCGCAGCTGATTCGGCGGGGAGGGCAGAGCCCGACCTCCCCAGCCTCCGAGAGGACGGCGACGCGCTCGCCGACCTGGTCGTCGCCGTGGCCGCCGATGTGGACGAGGCATCGCGGTCCGAGCGGGCCAACATCCGCGCGCGGGGCGTCGGCGGAGTCCACGATGAGAACGCGCAGCGATGGTGGGGACTGGAACGGGCGGCGTATCTCACCCGCGATCTGCTCGACGTCCTCGGGCAGCATGAGCGTCTCGACGAGCGGCACGGCGATCCCGCTCTGCTCGACGCCGCAATGCGGCGGGTCGCGGAGCTCATGGCCACGCCGCCCGCCGACAACGAGATGACAACGAGGGTGGATGCCGCATGGCAGGCCATCGACGCCTACGCGGAGTCCCTCCCCGCCCCCCATGGAACCGCCGACGCCCACGATCAGCCGGGACTGTGGCTCGCCGCGACGCTCGGACGCATCACCGACATATCGCGGCGGGTCTCCGACGCGCTGGCCTAGATCACGCGGCAAGCGGATGCCGGGCGTCGGTGTCGGCGGTCGAACGTAGACTCGTGGGGACATGAGCGACTCCATCAAGCCCGTCATCGTCGGCGCCGGAGCGCCCCGGCCTGCCGGCGGTTCCCGCCCCGACGAGGACCTTCTCGCCGGCCTGAACTCGCCGCAGCGCGAGGCCGTCACCCACCGCGGGCCGGCGCTGCTGATCGTCGCGGGTGCGGGCTCGGGCAAGACGAGCGTGCTCACGCGACGCATCGCCTCTCTGCTGCGCACGCGCGAGGCCTACCCGAGTCAGATTCTCGCGATCACCTTCACCAACAAGGCTGCGGGCGAGATGCGCGAACGCGTGCGTCACCTCGTCGGCGACAGTGCGCAGGGCATGTGGATCTCGACCTTCCACTCCGCGTGCGTGCGCATCCTGCGCCGCGAGGCGGACCAGTTCGGCTTTACGAAGAGCTTCACGATCTACGACTCCGGTGACTCCCGCGCGCTCATCAAGCGACTGGTCAAGGAGCACGAGGGCGACTCGTTCGGCTTCACCCCCGCCGCCGTGCAGGGGCGCATCTCGAAGCTGAAGAATGAGCTCGCCGATGCCGAGTCCTACGCCCGCCAGGCGAACATGAGCGACCCCGCCGAGCGCGTCTTCGTCGAGATCTTTGCGGACTACCAGCGCTCGCTCCAGAAGGCCAACGCCTTCGACTTCGACGACCTCATCGCGCAGACCGTGTATCTCTTCCGTGCCTTCCCGCACGTCGCGGACGTGTACCGCAAACGGTTCCGGCACGTCCTCGTCGACGAGTATCAGGACACCAACCACGCCCAGTACGCCCTGATCCATGAGCTGACCCGGCCCGTCGTCGGCAAGGCGGGCGATGCGTTCTCGAGCGGCGGCATGATGATCTTCGAGCCCGACGAAGCCCCTGAGATCGAGGGCGCATCGCTCACCGTCGTCGGCGACTCGGACCAGTCGATCTACGCCTTCCGCGGCGCTGACATCCGCAACATCAGCGAGTTCGAACGCGACTTCCCGGGTGCCAAGGTCGTGCTCCTCGAGCAGAACTACCGCTCGACCCAGAACATCCTGTCGGCCGCGAACGCCGTCATCGGCCACAACTTCGACCGCAAGGACAAGAAGCTCTGGACCGACGTCGGCGACGGCGACCCGATCATCGGGTTCACCGGGTACTCGCAGCACGACGAGGCGCAGTTCGTCGCCGACGAGATCGAGGCCCTGCGTCGCAAGGGCGTCGATTACTCGCAGGTGGCGGTCTTCTACCGGACGAACTCCCAGTCCCGAGCGCTCGAAGAGATCTTCATCCGCTCCGCCGTCCCGTACAAGATCATGGGCGGCACGAAGTTCTACGACCGCGCCGAGATCAAGGACGCCATGGCGTACCTCATCGCGGTGGCGAACCCCGCCGACGAGATGGCGGTGCGCCGCATCCTGAACCGGCCGCGACGCGGCATCGGCGACGTCACCGAGACCGCGATCGCCCGATACGCGGCATCCGAGGGCATCACGTTCCGCGACGCCCTCGCGAACGCGTCGGCGCTCGGCGTCGGGGCGAAGGTGCAGAAGGCGATCGCCGAGCTGGATGCCGTCCTGGCTGAGGCATCCGAGATCATGCTCCCGAGCTCGGGCGAGATCGCTCCATCGACGTCGGTCACCGAGGGACTTCGCGTCCTGCTCAACAAATCCGGCTATTACGACGCCCTGCGGATGTCGAAAGACCCGCAGGATGAGGCGCGCGTCGAGAACCTCGACGAACTCGTCGCTGTGACGCGAGAGTTCGCTCGCAACAATCCCGACGGGACGCTGCTCGACTTCCTGACGGAGGTGACGCTGGTGTCGGATGCCGATGACCTCGACGATGCCAGCGGTTCCGTCTCGCTCATGACGATGCACACGGCCAAGGGCCTCGAGTTCGACGCCGTCTTCGTGACCGGTGTCGAAGAGGACCTCATCCCGCACCGCATCTCAGCGGGGGAGCCGGGCGGCCCCCAGGAGGAGCGGCGCCTGTTCTACGTGGCGCTCACCCGGGCGCGCAAGCGACTGCACCTGTCGCTCGCGATGACCCGGGCGCAGTTCGGCGAGGTCTCGGCTGCGATGCCCAGCCGGTTCCTGCAGGAGATCCCCCACGAGCTGATCGACTGGCGGCAGTCGCCGGGCGACGTGAACTCGCGCGGCGGCACGCAGTCGCGAGCCCTGAACGGTCGGCCCGGAGGCGGCTCCCGATTCGGCGGATCCGGATCGAGCCGGTACGGCGACGACCTCGTGCCGCTCCCGAAGCGGGAGAAGTCCGACGCGCTCGCCAAGTTCGCCAACCGGATCCCGGCCAAAATCCGCGACAACGGCGACATGGAGCTCGCGGCGGGCGACCGCATCCGTCACGACGACTTCGGCGAGGGCAAGGTCGACATGGTCACGGGCGAAGGCGCAAAGCGGGTCGCCCACGTCCGGTTCGACACCGCTGGCCCGAAGAAGCTCCTCATCAAGGTCGCGCCGATCACCAAGCTCTGAGTGCACAGCCGCGTCTTTCCGGTGTGTCAGACTGTGCCCAGCGATTCGCTGGGAATTCGCTGATAGCGCGCGACGGGGGTCGCGGGACTGGGGAAATACATGGGCGCATCGCTGCGCCGTCGTTCGGTTGCGCTCGCAGCCGGCGCGGCACTTCTGACGGGTACGATCTGGGCGCTGCCGCAGGCGGCACTGGCCGACGACGCGAATCCGACCGGGTCGATCACCGGCACCGTGACAGGCGATCAGATCGCGGTCGGCGACGGTCTCGCGACCGCGTGGCTCGACGCGGGACCCCACTACGAGGTCTATTACGGATCGATCAATGCAAATGGCACGTACTCGATCACGGGACTCCCGGCGGGCACCTACCACGTCGGTTTCAACGAGCTCGGCTACGACGACGGGGAGACCGTCACCAGCTGGATCGAGTGGTACGACGACTCCTTGACGCTGGACGGCGGCACGGCTCTGGTCGTGGGCGACGGACCGGTCGCTGACATCGACGCGGATCTCGACAGGGTCGGGGGCGTCGCCAGCAACCCCGTCATCTCCGGTACCGCGACCGTCGGCAGCAAGCTGACCGTGTCCCGTGGCGCATGGCCGGCCGGTACTGAACTCCAGTACGCCTGGTATGCGGGCGATGACCTCCTGCAGGAGAGCACCTCCGCCACCCTCGTCCTCGGCGCGAACGCCGTGGGCAAGCGGGTATCGGTCGACGTCTACGCGTACCTCCACCCGACGGGCACGCCCTCGGATGACACCCTCCAGTTCAAGCGCACTCTCGACACGGCGCCCGTCAAGGCGGCCGCGCTCCAGGCGAGCACGCCGTCGGTGAGCGGGACGGCGACGGTGGGCGCCACGCTCACGGCCAAGGCAGGCACGTGGGCGAAGGGGGCATCCTTCTCGTACCAGTGGTACGCCTCGGGAAAGAAGATCAACGGCGCGACGAAGTCGACGTACAAGATCTCGTCCTCGCTCGTCGGCAAGAACATCACGGTGACGGTGACCGGCAAGAAGGCCGGCCACGTCACGACCTCGAAGGGGTCGAAGGCGACGGCGAAGGTTGCACTTTCGGCGACGCCCACGATCTCGGGAAGCGCCAAGGTCGGTCAGAAGCTGACCGCGAAGCCCGGTCGCTGGACCTCCGGCACCCGCCTGTCGTACCAGTGGTACGCGAACGGCAAGGCGATCTCGAAGGCGACGAAGTCGACCTTCACCGTGCCCTCCAACCTCAAGGGCAAGAAGATCACGGTCAAGGTCACCGGCACGAAGTCCGGCTACGCGACCGTGAGCACCACCTCGCGCGCCACCGGCGCGGTAGCGGCGAAGTCGACAGCCAAGCCGGCTGGTAGCCAGGTGGCCAAGCCCTCGAGCAAGACCTCATGCCCGAAGAGCCACCCCATCAAGGGGAACCAGACGACTCGTCACACGAAGGACTGGATCTACCACGTGCCCGGTGGGCAGTACTACAACGCCACCCATCCCGAGCAGTGCTTCGCCACAGCAGCCGCGGCACAGAAGGCTGGGTACCGCGCGTCCAAGCGCTGACGGGAAGCGGGTCGCGCAGGGCCCCAACTCTGCGCGACCCGCATCGCATCGCGCGTACGCTGAGCACATGGCTCTGTTCTCCCGCCGTCCGAAGAAGAACTCCGACGGGTCCGATGAGGTTCCCGTCGACGCGCAGGCGGACCTCGCCGACGTCCAGCAGGACGTGAGCGCCGCGGTCGCCGCGGAACAGGCGGATGCCGAGGACGTGCCGTTCGTGCCGATCTCGATGTCGACCTACGGTCAGCCGGTGCAGCGCCCCGAGCAGCAGCGTCTGCCGCAGGTCGAGGAAACCGCCCCCGAGCGGACCGAGGGGCGCCCGGGCATGCCCGACAACACCCTCCTGCTCACCGCGCTCACGGAAGCGCCCGAAGAGCCCGACAATGCGGCGATCCTCGGCGTGACGCGCCAGGCGCTGCAGGGCACCCTCTACCTGCGCATCATGGGCGACGCCCAGGCGCAGGTCGCCGCGGGCGAGCCCCTGCGACTTGCGATCTCGATCATGAACGACAAGAAGTTCCTGCTCGCGTACACGGGAGCCGCCGCGATCCAGGCGGGTCTCGGCGACGACCCCGAGGGGGCGAACACGTCCATCCTCGGCCAGCCGGCCCAGAACGTGCTCCGGAACGTCGTCGACGCGGGCTACGACGGGATCGTCTTCGACCACGCCGGTCCTGGCCGTCGCATCGTCCTGCCGACGGGACTCATCTCGCGCGCCCTCGACCAGGCCGACCCCGAATTCACGATCAAGAACCTGCTCGCAGGTCCGCGGACCCCCGAGACGGCCCGCGCCGTCGTCGATGCGCTCGTCGCCCGCGGCGGGTGGATCGCCGCCGGCAGCCGACCGGACGGCAGCATGGGCGTCGCCGAAGCGCGATCCGCCGAAGGCACCCGCTATCTGCAGGTCTTCTCCCACCCCCTCGAGATCCTCACCCTCCGTCGCGAGGACCAGCCCATGCCGCTGACCGCAGCGCAGCTGGGGCAGGCGCTCAAGAGCGAGCCGGAGCTGAGCGGATTCCTCGTCGACGCCGCCGGACCCTGGATTCGGCTCGAGCGCGGGGAGCTCGATGCGCTCGTCACGATCGCCGACGCGGCGGAAGCGGTCGACGGCGCAACCGAATCCGACGAGGACTGAACCGGCGGGGCAAGCCCCTGGCCGCGCCGGAGGCCCCCACCTAGGGTGGGCGCATGGCGTCGGAGCGGATCACCCTGCAGCTTCCGGAAGGCAGAGAGCTCTCGCTCTCGAGCCCCAACCGGATCGTCTTCCCCGAACCGGGGATCACGAAACACGAACTCGCCGAGTACGTGATCTCGGTCGCCGACCCGTTCCTACGCGCCAACGGCCACCGGCCCGTGTCGCTGGAGCGGTTCCCGGCGACGGTCGACGGC
Organism: Microbacterium phoenicis; assembly: GCF_047302325.1. NCBI lineage: Bacteria > Bacillati > Actinomycetota > Actinomycetes > Micrococcales > Microbacteriaceae > Microbacterium > Microbacterium phoenicis. The sequence continues at coordinate 2,973,821 of NZ_CP154849.1, read as the reverse complement.
GAGAGTTTCTTCTCGAAGAACCCGCCGAAGGGCGCGCCCGAGTACGTCGACCAGGTGATGTGCACGTACAACAGCGGTCGGCGGCATCCGCAGGTCGTCCTCAACGAGACGGCTGCCATCGTCTGGGCGGTCCAGATGAACACGGTCGTCTTCCATCCGTGGGCCTCTCTCGCTGCGGACACCGACAATCCCGTCGAGTTGCGCATCGACCTCGACCCTCAGCCCGGCACGGACTTCGCCGACGCCGCCGCCGTAGCGCCGGTCCTGCGCGAGGTGCTGCGCGAGGCCGGCCTCGAGTCCTGGCTCAAGACGAGCGGCAATCGCGGCATCCACCTCTTCTGCCCGATCGAGCCCACGCACGAGTTCCTCGACGTCCGTCACGCGGTGATCGCCGCGGGCCGCGAACTGGAGCGACGGATGCCGGAGAAGGTCACCACGAACTGGTGGAAGGAAGAGCGCGGCGAGCGCATCTTCATCGACTTCAATCAGGCCAACCGCGACCGGACGATGGCCGGTGCCTACAGTCCGCGGGCCCTCCCCGGCGCCACGGTCGCCACCCCGATCACGTGGGACGAGCTCGCCGACGGCGTCGACCCCGCCGCGTTCACGGTACGGACGGTGCCCGACCGACTCGCGGCGATCGGCGACCCGTGGCAGGACCTGCAGGCATCCCCGGGGCGCATCGACACCCTGCTGGAGTGGTGGCAGCGCGACCTCGAGGCGGGGCTCGGCGAACTGCCGTTCCCGCCGGAGTTCCCGAAGATGCCGGGGGAGCCGCCGCGCGTGCAGCCCTCGCGGGCGAAGAAGGACTGACCGACGGTCAGTTCGCGGCGACGGTGTCGACCTTCTCCTCGACGGGTGGCCGGCGTCGCGCCCACCGTGCGGGGGTGTTCGGGCCGTCCCACACCTGGATGATGCCCCACGCCGCCGCGGTGAGCGGGACCGCGAGGATCGCCCCCACGATCCCGCCGAGGACCGTGCCGATCGTCAGGGCGATCAGCACAGCGAACGCATGCAGCTTCATCGACCGACCCATGAGGAACGGCTGCAGGAAGTTGCCCTCGAGCTGGTTGACCGCGACGACGATCACGACCACCCAGATCGCCGCGACCAGACCATTGGTCACGAGCGCGACGAGCGCCGCCAGGATCCCGGCGACCGTCGCTCCCACGATCGGGATGAACGCCAGCACGAACACGAGCGCGCCGAGCGGGAGGGCGAGCGGGATCTGCAGGAAGAGCAGACCGATCGTGATGCCGATCGCGTCCACTGCGGCGACGGCCGCCGTGCCGCGGAGGTACGCCCCGAAGGTCTGGACCGCCTTGTGGCCCACGCGCACGGCGCGGTCGTAGTCGGATCCGCGGAACGGGCGGATGAGGAACTCCCACAGCCTCGGGCCGTCCTTCAGGAAGAAGAACAGCGTCACGATCATGAGGACGAGTCCGGTGAGGAAGTTCGCGACAGCGCTCACGCCGGCCAGGGCGCCGGAACCGAACTGCGCGCTGGTGAGGAAGTCGGTCGCGGTGCCGACCCACTCGTCGATCTGCTTCTGGTCGATGTCGAAGGGGAGCGTCTCGGCCCACGCCAGCACGCTCTGGAACCCGTCCTGCGCCTTCTTGGACAGGTCGTCGAACTGATCGCGGACTGCGTTGACCACGAGCCAGCCGATCCCCCCGAGCACGACGACGAACGCGAGCAGCGTGAGGATGGTCGCGAACACCGACGGGATGCCGATGCGCCGCAGCCAGGCCATGAGGGGCGCCGCCGCCGACGCCACGATGAGGGCGAGAAGGACGGGGATGACGACGACGGTGAGCTGCAGCATCCCGAGGATGAGCGCAGTCGCGATGACCCCGACGATGATCACCTGCAACGACCGGGTCGCGAGGGTGCCGAAGCCGTCCGACCACATGCTCGCGGGTTTGCCGGCCGCCGCCATGCGGACGGGCCGTCCGTCGTCGAGGCGCACCGAGCGGGGAGATGACGAGAAGAGGCCCATGCTGCGACCCTACCGATCCGCCTTTTCGTGCGAGGGCCCTTGACTCAGTCGAGCACGTCGGCCAGGTCGTAGGCCGACACGGTCTCGAGCTGGTCGAATCGGCAGGAGGCGGCATCCCGATCGGGACGCCACCGCTGGAACTGCACGGTGTGGCGGAAGCGGTCGCCCTCGAGCTGGTCGTACGCGACTTCGAGCACGCGTTCGGGACGGAGTCGCACGAAGGACGTGTCCTTGGAGGCCGCGAAGCGCGACCGGTCGGACTCGCCCGTCACCGCCTCGCCGTCATCGTCGCGGACGACGAGCGGAGCGAGCTCGTCGATCAGCTCGAGCCGGCGCACATTGCTCCACGCGGCGACGCCGCCGACCTGACGCAGCGTGCCCTCGCCGTCGTAGAGGCCGACGAGAAGCGACCCGACGCCCTGGCCGCTCTTGTGGATGCGGTAGCCCACCGCCACGACGTCGGCCGTTCGCGCGTGCTTGATCTTGAACATCGCGCGCTTGTTCGGCGCGTACGGAAGGGCGAGTGGCTTCGCCACGACGCCGTCGAGACCGGCGCCCTCGAACTCCGCGAGCCACTGCTCAGCGAGGGCGGGATCGGTCGTCGTCCGGGTCAGATGGATCGGATGCGGCACGCCGCCCAGCAGGTCCTCGAGCTCGGCGCGCCGCGTCGAGAACGGCTCGTCGCGGAGGTCGCGGTCGCCGCGGGCCAACAGGTCGAAGGCGACGAACATGGCCGGTGTGGTCTCGCTGAGCATCGCGACGCGGGATGCCGCGGGGTGAATCCGCTGCGACAGGTGCTCCCACTGGAGGCGCTGGGACCCCGGCTCACCGTCGGCGACGACGATCTCGCCGTCGAGCAGGCACGGCTCGGGCACAAGCCTCGAGATCGCGTCGACGAGCTCGGGGAAGTACCGGGTGAGGGGCTTCGACCCGCGGGACCCGATCTCGACCTCCGAGCCGTCCCACCCGATCAGCGCGCGGAACCCGTCCCACTTCGGTTCGTAGAGCAGCCCGCCGGTGGTCCCCGCCGGATCGGGGACGGCGGGGACGGACTTCGCGAGCATCGGTGCGGGGATCTCGTACATGCGCTCATCCTGCCCGCCCGGCATCCGTGCCGGAACGGGGTTGCGCGCCGCGCTCAGGCGAAAGCGCTCACGCCCGTGATGTCGCGTCCGAGCAGCAGCGCCTGCACCGACTCGGTGCCCTCGTAGGTGTGGATCGCCTCGATGTCCGCCATGTGCTGCATGACGCCGTTCTCGAGGAGGATGCCGTTGCCGCCCAGCAGGTCGCGCGCCGTCGCGGCGACGCGGCGCGCGGCACGCGTGTTGTGGAACTTCGCGAGCGACGCCTGCGTCGGACGCAGCCCGCCCGAGGCCTCGAGGTCGGCCAGGCGTCGGCAGTACAGCTGCATCGCGGTGAGGTCCTCGAGCATGTGCGCGAGGCGCTCCTGCACCATCTGGAAGCGGGCGAGGGGCTTGCCGAACTGCACGCGCTGCTGCGCGTACTGCAGTGCCGCCTCGTAGCAGGCGGTGGCATGGCCGAGCGCCGACCACGCGACTCCCGAGCGCGTCGCGTAAAGGACGGTGGAGGCATCCTTGAACGTCCGGGTGCCGGGAAGGACCGCGTCGGCGGGGACGCGGACGTCATCGAGGGCGATGTGGGCCTGGTGGATGCCGCGCAGCGACGCCTTTCCGGCGATGACGGTTCCGGTGTAGCCGGGGCGGTCCTGCTCGACGAGGAAGCAGCGGACATCGCCGTGGTGCTCGCCGCCCTCGTCGTCGACACGGGCCCAGACGAAGGTGATGCCGCCGGATGCGCCGTTGCCGATCCACTTCTTCGCGCCGCGCAGCACCCACTCGTCGCCGTCGCGGCGCGCGACGGTCTCGAGCGAGACCGAGTCCGAACCGTGGTCGGGCTCGGTGAGCGCGAAGGCGGCCGGTACCTCGAAGCGGGCCACCGGGGTCAGCCAGCGCTCCTGCTGCGCGTCGCTGCCGAACAGGGCGAGGGTGCGCAGGGCGAGACCGCCCTGGACGGCGAGGACCGTGCCGAGTGAGCCGTCCCCGCGCGAGATCTCCATGTTCACAAGGCCCGCAGCCAGCGGCGAGAAGTGCGTCAGCCGCGGGTGGTCGATGCCGTCGTTCAGCAGGTCGAGTTCGCCGAAGCGCCGGGCGATATCGAGCGGGTACTCGGCGGTGTCCCACGCGTCCTGCATCCGGTCGCCGACCTCGTCCACGAAGCCCTGCGCCCGCTCCCACACGTCGCGGTCCGCGTCGGGGATGTCGGCGAAGACGGCGTAGTAATCGGTGTCGAGGCGGCCGAGCACGTCGTAGCGGCCGGACGCGCCGCCGGGCAGGTCAGTGGTCATCGCGCCAGGATACGCCCGGCTGAGATTCGGTTCCACTCCACGTGGAACGCCGTGCCAGGTCAGTCGCGCAGAGCGCCGAGCCGACGGGCGACCTCGGCGGGCGGCATCCGTCGGGGGAAGGTCGCCACGACGATGTCGTCGTCCGCCGTGGGTTCCGGATCGGGGTGCACGCCGAAGCGGCGCAGCAGCTCGTCGTAGGCGGTCTCGAGGACGGCGGCGGGAACCCGCGTGGAACCGCGCAGCAGGCGGCGCAGGACGTGATTGTGCACGGCGGTCACGGCGGCGGCGAACGCCACCGCGTCGACGGGATCGAGCCCCGGGACCGAGCGGCGCAGGTACTCGTCGAAGACGCGCTCGTAGCGGAAGACCGTGACGATCTCGCGGTCGCGCAGCGACGGCACCTGCCGGACGACGGCGTACCGGCGGCGAGCGACCTCGGGATCCGACGCGAAGTGCCGGAAGATCTGAACCGACGCCTCGCACACCGCCGCCCAGGGGTTCTCGTGCGTCTCGGAGAGGTAGGCGCGCAGTCGGTCGAGCAACAGCTCGTGGTCGGCGAAGACGACGTCGTCCTTGCCGCCGAACTGGCGGAAGAACGTCGAGCGGGACACCCCTGCGGACTGGGCGATCTGCTCGACCGAGGTCTGCTCGTAGCCGTGCTCCGCGAACAGCGCGAGCGCGGCGGCCACCACTGTGCTGCCCGTGGGACGGAGGTCGTCGGCCATGGACGGAAGCCTAGTGCGCACCCCGTTCTGTCAAGGCCTGTGCCTCTTCTCCCGGGCTCGCTTTGACTCGGCGCATGTCCTCCCTGTGGAAGCAGAATCCGTCCGAGACCGCCGGCACCCCGTTCGACCCCGATGCGCGTCACGATGTCGTCGTGATCGGCGCCGGCCTCACCGGCCTGGCGACGGCGTACGAACTGGCGCGGTCCGGGGTCGACGTCGCCCTCCTCGAACGCGGCGGTGTCGGCGAGCTGGCCTCGGGGTCCAACACGGGCAAGGTGTCGCTCCTGCAGGGCACGACGCTCTCGTCGCTGCGGTCGGGGCACCCGGCATCCCTCGTCCGCGCCTACGTCGATGCCAACCGCGACGGCTTCGCGTGGATGACGGATACCGCAGAGCGGCTCGGTGTCCCGCTCACCTCGCGCACCGCGTATACGTACGCGCAGGGCGATCAAGGACGGCGCTCGGTCGTGCGCGAGTACGACGCGGCTCGCGAAGCCGGCCTCGCCGTGCGCCTTGTGGAAGACGAGGAGCTGCGCGCCGCGGCCATGCCCATGACGGCCGCCGTCGCGCTAGACGATCAGCGGGCGATCGATCCGATGCGGATGCTCGCGGCGCTCGCCGACGCGTTCGTCGCCGCCGGCGGCACGCTCCACCTGGGCGTCGAGGTCAGCGGCGTGAAGGTCTTTCCCGAGCCGCGCGTCGAGACCGACCGGGGGACGGTGTTCGCCTCGCGCGTCGTGGTGGCCACCGGCATCCCGATCCTCGATCGCGGGCTCTACTGGGCCAAGGTGAGCGGGATGCGGTCCGCCTGCGTCTCGTTCACCCTCACCGCGCCGCTGCCGGACGGCATGTACCTCTCGGCCGACGAGCCGACGCGCTCGGTGCGCACGGTCCTCCCCGAGGACGGCCCGGCGGACGTCGCGCAGATCGTCGTCGGAGGCGCGGGCCACCCCGTCGGGCGTGCCGAGTCGGAGCGGGCGATGCTCGACGAGCTGTCCCGCTGGGCGCAGCAGACGCTGCCGGTGGGGGAGGAGACCCACCGCTGGTCGGCGCAGGACTACACCTCGCACAATCGGATCCCCTTCATCGGCACCATGCCGCGGTCGCTGGGACGGGTCCGCTTCGCGACGGGCTACGCGAAGTGGGGGCTCACGAACGCGCCGGCGGCGGCGCTGCGCATCGTCAGCGAGCTGCGCGGCGAGAAGATGAGCGAACGTCCGCGGTGGATGACGCAGATCGGCACTCGTCTCACGATGCCGGCGGACGTCGCTCGGGGCGCCCTCGAGAACGCGAAGGTCGGCCTCGCCGCGGCGAAGGGGTGGGCGGGAGCGGAGACGGAGGCCGTTCCCGTGCCGCAGCCCGCCGAGGGCGAGGGTGTCGTCGCGCAGCGTGCGGGCCGTCCGGTCGCCATCTCGACCACCGGCGGCGAGACGCGTGCTGTGAGCGCCGTCTGCCCGCACCTCGGCGGCATCCTCGAGTGGAACGACCTCGAGTGCACGTGGGACTGCCCTCTGCACGCGTCCCGGTTCACGGCATCCGGCGAACGCATCGAAGGTCCCGCGACGCGAGGGCTTCGACCGGTCGACTGAGTCAGGATGCCGCAGCAATGACACCGGTGATGATGAGGGTGACGAGCGTCGTCCACAGCACGATCGCGGTGCCCTGCCAGAAGAGAACGGTACGAGTGGGGACGCCCGTCCCCTTCAGCGCCGCCGCCGTGAACTGCGTCGGGAGGATGAGGGGGCCCAGCAGGCTCACGCCCGGCGTTCCGTACCGGTGGTAGGCCTTCTGGAACTTCTCTGAGCGCGCCGACGGTGCCTTCTCGGAAGCCCCGGCGCGGGTGGTGACCGCGCTCCGGACGCGAGCGGTCGCGAGCACGACGATCGCGACGCAGAGGAAGTTGCCCGCGGCGCCGGCGACGGCGGCGATGACGGGGTGGATGCCGCCGACGATGCCGATCGCGGCGGCACCCTCTCCCTCGATGAAGGGGACTGCGCCGGCGAGGGCGACGACCAGCGGCTGGACGAGGTCGGGCATCTGCGCCACCAGGTCCTGGAAGCCGGCGACGAGATCGGAGACGGGGTTCGACATGGTGTCCTCTCGGGAGTGGCGACCGGATCTCGTATCGCCGTGACCCCAGTCCACCGGCTGGGGCCCGAGCGCGGCAGTGCCGCCCCGTCACTCATCGGCGGGAGGTTCGGCGGGCCGAGGGGTGACATTCGTCATGGTCGTACTGTGGCCGTGTGAGCACGCCCGACCCCACCCCGACGCAGACCGCGGCCTCGCTCGCGCGCGGCGTGACGGCGACCGGGTGGTACATCGCCACCTCGATGGTGTTCTTCCTGCTCGGGACCGTCGTCGTATGGGGGCTCGTCGTCCTCATCGCCCGCGAGGGATGGCGCAACCCCGTCACCCTCCTCGTCTACGTCGCCTCGGCGGTGGTCGTCGTGGTGGCCACGGTTCTGCTCCTGACCCGCTATCGCCGCGACGGCGACCTCGACGACGGCGACCGCCCCTCCTGGCGGCGCCGGTTCCTCTCCCTCCCGGTCATCGGGGCGGTCCTCGCCTCCATCACGCTCGGCGTGGTGGCAGGCTCGGCGCTCCTTGGCGCCGCTCTCGTCGGCGCCACCCTCTGCCTCGTCCGCTGGGGCCCCGGCATCCGGTGGCGCGGTGTCGTGCTGCTGGAGATCGCCCTCGTCGCGCTCTGGCTGCTCGAGCAGGCGGGGCCGATGCCGCGGAGCGACGCGTTCGTGCTCGTGTTCTTCGCCGTCGCCCTCCCGATGACGCAGGCGCTGTCGCTCTGGTCGTGGGACGTCGTGCTCGAACTCGATCGCGCCCGCCGCACCGAGGCGCGTCTCGCCGCCGTGCAGGAGCGGCTCCGCCTCGCCGGCGAGCTCCACGACCTGCAGGGACACCACCTGCAGGTGATCGCCCTGCAGCTCGAACTCGCCGAGCGCATGATCGGACGCGATCCGGATGCCGCCGCCCGCCAGATCGCCCTCGCGCGGACCTCGGTCGACGATGCCCGTGACGGCACGCGCGCCCTCGCCGGACGTTTCCGCGGGGTGCCGCTGCCGGACGAGCTCGCCAACGCGGCCGACCTGCTTCGGGCAGCCGGTCTAGCGGTCACGCTCGACGTCGCCGGGGACGCGGCATCCGCTCCCGCCGACCTGCTGGGACCGGTGATCCGCGAGTGCACGACCAACGTGCTCAAGCACGGCGGCGGGGCCTGGGCGAGGCTCGGGCTCGAGCGGGTCGGCGACGTCTGGCGCCTCACGATGGCCAACGACCCCGGACCCGGATCGACGATCGGTTCGGGCGCGGGGCTCGAGGGCATCGCGCACCGCATCGGGGTAGCGGGCGGCGACGTCGCCTCGAGTCGCGACGACGACCGGTTCACGCTCGTCGTGACGGTGCCGGCAGACGGGAGTGCCGCATGATCCGCGTATTGATCGCCGACGACGAGGACATGATCCGGACGGCGCTGGCAACCCTCCTCGCGCTCGAGGACGATCTCGAGGTCGTCGCCGAGTGCGCCGACGGTGAGACGGCCGTCACCCGTGCGCTCGAGCTGCGCCCCGATGTCTGCCTGCTCGACCTCGAGATGCCGGGGATCGACGGCGTCGAGGCGGCTGCCCGCATCCGCCAGCGCATCCCGGCTCGATGCGTCGTCGTCACCCGTCACGCCCGTCCCGGCGTCCTGCGTCGCGCGCTGAGCGCCGGTGTCGACGGGTTCGTCCCGAAGTCCCGGCCCGCCGGCGATGTCGCCGCGGTGATCCGCGAGGTCGCGGCCGGGCGTCGCTACGTCGACCCCGAGATCGCCGCCGACGCCCTCAGCGACGAGCGTTCGCCCCTGACCGACCGCGAACTCGACGTGCTGCGCGCCGGAGCCCGCGGCGAGACGATCGCCGACATCGCGGCATCCCTCCACCTCTCGGCCGGCACCGTCCGCAACCACGTCTCGTCGATCCTCGGCAAGCTCGGGCTCGCGACGCGACAGCAGGCGGCGATCACGGCGCGCGAACGCGGCTGGATCTGACGGATGTCTCACGAAGAAGCCCCGCACGAAGAAAGCCTTTCCGGCGGCAACGCGAGCGGTGCGGTCGTCCGCATCGGCGACACCGTCCGGAAGCCCTGGGCCGCCTCGACGCCGAGTGTCGCCGCGTTCGTCGCCGCCCTGCGCGCCGGCGGTGTGGATGTGCCCGAGCCGCGCGGACGCGACGACGCGGGACGCCAGGTGATCGAGTTCGTCCCCGGCGACCTCGCGATCGAGCGCGGGACGATGGCTCCGTCCGAGCTTCGCCGCGTGGGCGCCATGGTGCGGGTGATCCACGACGCGAGCGCCGGCTACGTCGCCCCGGAGGGCAGTGTGTGGGAGACCGCGATCCCCGCGCCCGGGACCGACCTCGTCTGCCACAACGACCTGGCGCCCTGGAATCTCGTGGTGGGGGAGCGGTGGGTCTTCATCGACTGGGATGCCGCGGCCCCCAGCACGCGCCTGTGGGACCTCGCGTACGCGGCGCAGTCCTTCGCGCTGAACGATACGTCGGCGGCCCCGGTCGATGCCGCCCGCGGGCTGGCCGCCTTCGCCGACGGATACGGTGCCGATGCGGCGCTCCGGCGCGCGCTGCCCGCCGCGATGGCCGAGCGCACCGCCGCGATGCACGAGATGCTCCGCCGCTCCCACGCCGCCGGAACCGAGCCCTGGGCGTCGATGTTCCTGGAGGGGCACGGCGACCACTGGCGGCTGGTCACCGAGTACGTCGAGCGCCATCGCGAGGTCTGGGTCGCCGCGCTGCAGGAGTGAGCCGCCCCTGCCGAACGAGGGGATCGGGGCACAGGGCACTCAGGCGCGGGTAGTAGGCTTTTCGACCGGGCGATCTCTCGACATCGAGATAATTCCGCGCCCGTCACCCCCACCGTCGCCCAGCGAAGGATTGCAGTGGACCTTTACGAGTACCAGGCACGAGACCTGTTCGAGAAGTACGAGGTGCCGGTGCTCGCCGGCATCATCGCCGACACCCCTGAGGAGGCGAAGGCGGCTGCCGAGAAGATCGGCGGTGTCGTCGTCGTCAAGGCTCAGGTCAAGACCGGAGGTCGCGGCAAGGCCGGCGGCGTCAAGGTCGCCAAGACTCCCGACGGGGCCTACGCGGCAGCTGAGGCCATCCTCGGCCTCGACATCAAGGGCCACGTCGTCCAGCGCGTCATGGTCGCCCAGGGCGCCGACATCGCCGAGGAGTTCTACTTCTCCGTGCTGCTGGACCGCTCGAACCGCTCCTACCTGAGCCTCTGCTCCGTCGAGGGCGGCATGGAGATCGAAGAGCTCGCCGTCGAGCGTCCCGAGGCGCTCGCGCGCATCGAGGTCGACCCGCTGCAGGGCATCGACAAGACCAAGGCCGTCGAGATCGCGAAGGCCGCGAACTTCCCCGAGGACCTCGTCGAGAAGGTCTCGGACGTGTTCGTCAAGCTCTACGACGTCTACAAGGGCGAGGGCGCGACCCTTGTCGAGGTGAACCCGCTCGTCCGCACGGGCGCCGGTGACATCGTCGCCCTCGACGGCAAGGTCTCGCTCGACGAGAACGCCAGCGAGGTCCGCCACCCCGAGCACGAAGAGCTCGAGGACAAGGGCGCCGCCGATCCGCTCGAGGCGAAGGCGAAGGCATCCGGCCTCAACTACGTCAAGCTCGACGGTCAGGTCGGCATCATCGGCAACGGCGCGGGCCTGGTCATGTCGACCCTCGACGTCGTCGCCTACGCCGGCGAGAACCACGGCGGCGTCACCCCCGCCAACTTCCTCGACATCGGCGGCGGCGCGAACGCGCAGGTCATGGCGTCGGGTCTCGACGTGATCCTCGGCGACGAGCAGGTCAAGAGCGTCTTCGTCAACGTCTTCGGCGGCATCACGTCGTGTGTCGCCGTCGCCGAGGGCATCGTGAAGGCCCTCGAGATCCTGGGCGACGCGGCCACGAAGCCGCTCGTCGTCCGTCTCGACGGCAACCAGGTCGAAGAGGGTCGCGCGATCCTCGCCGAGGCGAACCACCCGCTCGTCACGCTCGCCGCCGGTATGGACGAGGGCGCCGACAAGGCCGCCGAGCTGGCGAACGCCTGAGACGCGCCGAGACTACTGAGATACAGGGACCACAGACATGTCTATCTACCTCAACAAGGACTCCAAGGTCATCGTCCAGGGCATCACCGGCGGTGAGGGCACCAAGCACACCGCCCTCATGCTGAAGGCCGGGACGAACGTCGTCGGCGGCGTCAACGCCCGCAAGGCCGGCACGACCGTCACCCACGAGAAGCCGCACGAGGGCGAGGTCGACCTCCCCGTCTTCGGCTCGGTCGCCGAGGCCATCGAGAAGACCGGCGCCGACGTCTCCATCGCGTTCGTACCGCCCGCCTTCACGAAGGACGCCATGATCGAGGCCATCGACGCCGAGATCCCGCTGCTCGTCGTCATCACCGAGGGCGTCCCCGTCGGCGACACCGCCGAGGCGTGGGCCTACGCGAAGAGCAAGGGCAACAAGACCCGCATCATCGGTCCGAACTGCCCCGGCATCATCACCCCCGGTGAGGCGCTCGTCGGCATCACGCCCGCGAACATCACCGGCAAGGGCCCGATCGGCCTCGTCTCGAAGTCGGGCACCCTGACCTACCAGATGATGTTCGAGCTCCGTGACCTCGGCTTCTCGACCGCCATCGGCATCGGCGGCGATCCGGTCATCGGCACGACGCACATCGACGCGCTCGAGGCGTTCGAGGCCGACCCCGAGACCAAGGCGATCGTCATGATCGGCGAGATCGGCGGCGACGCCGAGGAGCGCGCGGCCGACTACATCAAGGCGCACGTGACGAAGCCGGTCGTCGGCTACGTCGCCGGCTTCACCGCCCCCGAGGGCAAGACCATGGGCCACGCCGGCGCCATCGTCTCGGGCTCGGCGGGCACCGCGCAGGCCAAGAAGGAGGCCCTCGAGGCCGCCGGCGTCAAGGTCGGGAAGACCCCGTCCGAGACCGCCGACCTGATGCGCGCCATCATCGAGGCGCTCTAAGCCAGACCGAACGAAGGGGCGGATGCGAGCTGCATCCGCCCTTTCGTCGTTGGCGGAGCGTGCAGCGACGGCGTCGGGCGCGCGCCGGGGCCCGCTCGAGGGACGCGTCTTGTCGCCGTGTTCGCCGCGATGCGACCGTTCGAGTCCCCGGAACGAGCGTCATCGCGCCATGCCCGCGCTCCAGGGGCGGGTCGTGCCGCTGCATCCCGCATCAGGCGACAGGTCGCGTCCCTGGAACACCGCCGCCGATGACCGAGGTCCCGATCGGGCGGGGAATGCGCGAGGCATCTCCGGCCCGATCGGGACCTCGAGGGTTCCGCGGGGTCAGGCGCCGACGAGCGCCTCGATCGGTCCGCGGGCGAAGTAGATCACGAAGCCGGCGGCGACGACCCACAGCAGCCAGTGGACCTGCTTCGCCTTGCCGGCGAAGACGTTCACGACGACCCAGCTGATGAAGCCCGCTCCGATGCCGTTGGCGATCGAGTAGGTCAGGGGCATGACCGTCGCGGTCAGGAACACCGGCAGCAGGACGCTGAAGTCCGACAGGTCGATGTTCTTGATCTGCGCGAGCATGAGGGCGCCGACGAGCACGAGAGCGGCTGCCGCGACGTACCCGGGGACGATCGAGGTGAGCGGCGTGAAGAACATCGCCAGGAGGAACAGGACACCCGTCACGACGTTCGCGAGGCCGGTACGAGCGCCCTCGCCGATGCCCGAACCCGACTCGACGAACACGGTCGCCGACGACGACGAGGTCGCACCACCGGCGATCGCGCCGACACCCTCGACGATGAGCGCCGACTTGATGCGGGGGAAGTCGCCCTTGTCGTTCGCGAGGCCGGACTCCTTCGCGAGGCCCGTCATGGTTCCCATCGCGTCGAAGAAGTTCGAGAACACGAGGGTGAAGACGATCATGACGATCGAGACGATGCCGATCTTCGCCCAGTCGAAGCCGAAGTCGATCTTGCCGACGAGCCCGAAGTCCGGGAGGGCGACGATCTGCAGCCCGCTGACCTGGAGCCCGAGGGCGGTCGGCCAGATCGCGTTGACGATGTAGCTGATGACCGTGCCGCCGACGAGTCCGATGAGCAGTGCGCCCTTGACGCGGAGCGCCATCAGGATGCCGGAGAGGAAGAGCGTGACGACGAACATGACCGTGCTGATCGTCGTGATCGAGCCGCCGACGCCGAGGTCCAGCGGGGGAGAGGCGTTGCCCGTCGCGGTGACGAAGCCGGCGTTGACGAACCCGATGAAGGCGATGAACAGGCCGATGCCGACCGTGATCGCGAGCTTCAGCTGCACGGGCACGGCGTCGAAGATCATCTTCCGGAGGCCGGTCGCGGCGAGCAGCACGATGATCAGACCGTTGATGACGACGAGCGCCATGGCCTCGCCCCACGTGACCTGGCCGACGACCGAGAAGGCGAGGAAGGCGTTGATGCCGAGCCCCGCCGCGAACGCGAACGGCAGGCGCGTGACGAGTCCGAAGAGGATCGTCATGACACCGGCGGCCAGGGCCGTCGAGGTCGCGACGGCGGTGTTGCTGAGGGTCACACCGTCGACGTCGGGAGTCGACAGGATGATCGGGTTGAGGATGACGATGTAGGCCATCGTCACGAAGGTGACGATGCCGCCGCGGACCTCCGTGCCGACGGTCGAGCCGCGGCCGGTGATGTCGAAGTAGCGGTCGAGGAAAGACGGGGATGCCGGGGCTGCGGCACCGCGGGTGGCGCGGGAAGTCGTGCTGTTCACCCTCCGAGGGTAGTGGGTCGTCGCGAGCCCGGTGCGGGAGCCGGGATCGCAGGCCCGCCGCGGGTAAGGTCGGTTCGTTGTGAATCGCCTGCTCGTCTCCCTCCTCGCCGCCGTCGACGCCCTCGTGACCGTCGCGGTCGGCGTCGGTGTCGTTCTCGCGCCCGTCACGCTCGTGTGGGTGTTCGGGATCGGCGGGGATGCCGATTGGGCGGCGCTCTGGCCCGCCGCGGCGACGATCTGGCAGCTGGGACACTTCGCCCCCGTGGCCGTGTCGCTCCCGGCGGAATTGGTCGCTCTCGCAGGCCTCCCCGCGAAGGGGGCCGACTTCACGGTCTCGCTCGCGCCGACCGCGTTGGCCGTCATCACGGCCTTCTCGGCGTGGCGCTCCGGCGCTCGCGCCGCACGAGCCGGAGCGTGGCTGACGGGGGTGCTCGCCGGAACGGTCGCGGTCGCGGCCCTGTCGACGGTCATCGCCCTCACCGGTCGCGCCGACGTCGCCTCCGTCGACCTCCTCGCGGCGGTCGCCGGTCCCGCGCTGGTCTTCGCCGTGCCCGCACTGCTGGGAGCGATCGTGCGAGCGTGGAGCGACGGCGACGACGGGCTCGTCGACGCACTGTCGGAGCGCCTTCCCGACGACGTGCAGAACGCCGTCGACGCCGGTGTCCGAGGTGTCGCGATCGCGGTCGCGGTGATCGTCGGTCTCGGCGCCGTCATCCTCGCCGTCCTCTTCTTCGTCCGGGGTGGAGAGGTCATCGCGCTGACGCAGGCGGCGCAGACCGACCTCGTCGGTGTGGTCGTCCTCGCGCTCGGCAGCATCCTCTACCTGCCCACGCTCGTGCTCTGGTTCGCGGGCTTCGCGGTCGGGCCGGGTTTCGCGATCGGAACCGGCACGGCGGTGTCGCCGGCGGGAACGAGCCTGGGCGTCGTGCCCGGCATCCCGGTCCTCGGCGTCCTCCCCGACTCGACGTCGCCGTGGCTGCTGCTGCTGGCTCTGGTCGTGGTCGGTGCCGGTGCTCTCGCCGGCGCGGTGGTACGCGGATCGCTGCTCGTGGGTTCGCCGACGGATGCCGAGCCGCTGCGCCCGCGCCTCGTCGCCCTCACGGTGCTCGTCCTCGGTGCGGGTCTCGTCGTCGCGGTGCTCTCGTGGGCCGCCCAGGGCGCGATCGGACCGGGACGCCTCGCGCAGGTAGGACCCGAGCCGTGGTCGATCGCCCTGCTCGCCGCTGTCGAGATCGGTGTCGGGGCCGCCGTCGTGCTCTTCTCCCCGCGGGGCGAGGACGCCCTCGATCGGGAAGGACGCCACGCCGACGCGGATGAAGCGCACGCGGACCGAGAGCCGGCGGCGCCCGCAGCGGCGGCATCCCGTCGTGAGCCTGCGGGCCAGGCGTCGCCCGATGAGTTCCCCACGGCCCCGCTAGACTGAGCCGGTGCTCACGGTCGCCGTCCTCATCTCGGGCACGGGATCCAATCTGCGTGCGCTTCTCGACGCCGCGAACGAGCCCGGTTTCCCCGCCCGCGTGATCGTGGTCGGCGCCGACCGTCAGGCCGACGGCTTTGCTCACGCCGAGGCGTACGGCATCCCGACCTTCATGGTTCCGTTCCAGGAGTTCGAGACCCGTGAGGCGTGGGGTGAGGAGCTGCTCGCCCACCTCGACGTGTGGCAGCCGGACCTCGTCGTGCTGAGCGGCCTCATGCGGCTGCTCCCGGCCGCGGTCGTCGCCGCCTGGGCCCCGCGTCTGATCAACACCCACCCCGCGTACCTGCCGGAGTTCCCCGGCGCGCACGGCGTCCGCGACGCGCTCGCCGCCGGTGCCGCGCAGACCGGTGCGAGCGTCATCGTCGTGGACGACGGCGTCGACACCGGTCCGATCCTCGCGCAGGAGCGTGTTCCGGTCCTGCCCGACGACACCGAGCACACCCTTCACGAGCGCATCAAGCCGGTGGAGCGCCGCCTGCTCATCGAGGTCGTCCGTCGCATCGCGACGGGCGAGCTCGCGCTCACCCCCTGAACCGACACCGAACGCCCCCGACCCGAGGAGTTCCGCCATGGCCGGCCCGCAGATCGACCCGTCCCTCTACCGCGCACGCGATGTCGTGCCCGTCCGCCGCGCGCTCGTCTCGGTGAGCGACAAGACCGGACTCCTCGAGCTCGGTCAGGCGCTCGCCGCCGCCGACGTCGAGATCGTCTCGACGGGCGGTTCGGCGGCGCTCCTGCGCGACGCCGGCATCGCGGTGAAAGACGTGTCCGAGGTCACGGGCTTCCCCGAGTCGCTCGGCGGCCGTGTGAAGACGCTCCACCCCAGCGTGCACGCAGGGCTCCTGGCCGACCTCCGCCTCGAGGACCACGAGACGCAGCTGGGCGAACTCGGCATCCTGCCGTTCGAACTCGTCGTCGTGAACCTGTACCCGTTCGTCGAGACGGTGGCATCCGGCGCCCAGGGCGACGCGGTCGTCGAGCAGATCGACATCGGCGGTCCCGCCATGGTCCGTGCCTCGGCGAAGAACTTCGCCAACGTCGCCATCGCCGTCTCGCCCGAGTCGTACCCGGCGATCGTCGACGCGCTCGGCCAGGGCGGCACGACCCTCGTCCAGCGCCGCGAGCTCGCCGCCCGCGCGTTCGCCCACACGGCGGCGTACGACCGTGCCGTCGCGGCCTGGTTCGCCGAGGAGACGCTCGAGGGCGACGGCGATCTGCCGCAGCACCTGACGATCAAGGCCGAGCGCCTCGCGACGCTCCGCTACGGCGAGAACTCGCACCAGCGCGCAGCGATCTACACGCGCGTCGGCGGTCACGGCATCGCGCAGGCGACGCAGCTGCAGGGCAAGGAGATGTCCTACAACAACTACGTCGACGCGGATGCCGCGCTCCGGGCCGCGTTCGACCTCGTCAAGCCGGCTGTCGCCATCATCAAGCACGCCAACCCGTGCGGCATCGCGATCGGTGCGCCCCAGGCCCTCGACGCGATCGCGTCGGCACACCTGCGTGCGCACGAGTGCGACCCCGTGTCGGCCTTCGGCGGCGTCATCGCGGCCAACCGGACCGTGACGCTCAAGATGGCCGAGAACCTCCGCGACATCTTCACCGAGGTGATCGTCGCGCCCGACTTCGAGCCCGAGGCGCTCGAGGTGTTCCGGCTCAAGAAGAACCTGCGCGTCCTGCAGCTCCCCGCCGACTGGCGCCAGGAGCCCATGGACGTGCGCCTGGTCTCGGGCGGACTGCTGCTGCAGGATGCCGACCGGTTCCCCAACGAGATCGAATCGCTCGTGGACTCGTGGCAGCTCGTCTCGGGCGAGCGCCCCGCCGACAGCGAGCTCGAGAACCTCTCCTTCGCGTGGAAGAGCTGCCGCGCGGTCAAGTCCAACGCGATCGTCCTCGCGAAGAACTCGGCGACCGTCGGGATCGGCATGGGTCAGGTCAACCGCGTCGACTCGTGCCGTCTCGCGGTCGAGCGCGCCGGTGACCGCGCCGCCGGCTCGGTCGCGGCATCCGATGCCTTCTTCCCGTTCGCCGACGGACCGCAGGTGCTGCTGGATGCCGGGATCACGACGATCATCCAGCCGGGGGGATCCGTGCGCGACCAGGAGGTCATCGACGCCGCGCAGGCCGCGGGCGTGACGATGTACTTCACGGGCGAGCGTCACTTCTTCCACTGAGCCGTCGCCGGTCGATCGCATGAGCAACCCCGGCGCCACCGGAGCCGACTGGCTCGCCGGAGGTGCCGGCATCGGTCACGAGAGCATGGTCGCGATCGGCGGCCGGATCGTGGCGGCCGCCGAGACGCTGCTGGTTCTTCCCGCAGCGCCGCCCGTGGGCGACGTGCTGTGTGACGGCGTGCCCATCCTCTCCCGCGGCGAGGTGTGGGTCGTCCCGCTGGCGTGCCGGCGGTCGGCAGCCAGGCCGGCGGGGGAGGAGCACCGCCGCCGTGCCGGCGAGCTGTGGCGCGGCATCCGTGTCGAGTGCGAGTTCCGCCACAGCAACGGACTGTCGCTCGATCTCGAGAGCGCATCGCCGAACGCCTACGTCGCCGCGCTGCTCGCCCAGGGAGCCCGCCGCGCCGACTGGTGGGGCGCGGGCCGGAAGGCGCTGGTCCTGGTGGCTCACGGGGAGCCCGTGACGGCGTCCGCGCTGCACGTCGTCCCGCTCGGATGGGTGTCGCAGATGTCGCCGTCGCGGCGGATCCGCGCCGTCGACCTGTCCTGGGAGCCGGCGTCGGGATGACCCAGCATTGGCGGAGAAGGCCCGCGCGGTCAAGGGGGAGTTCTCCCTTCAACGCGTATTCCTCCAACCGTTAGTCTCGATGCCGGGGATTCGAGGAGGTTCGATCAGGTGATCTGGGAGATCGAGGATGGTCCGCGCGCCATCGAGGGGCTCGACGAACGCGGTCGCCCGCGTCCCGAGTACGCCGCTGGGCTGGGGCTCGTGCCCGCACCGATCGGACGACGCATCCTCGCGATGGTCATCGAGGGCCTGTTCATCGGACTGCTGCAGTTGCCGATGCTCCTCGTCGCGCTCCCCGCGATCATCGGCGCCGTCGGAACGGCGGACCCCGCTGACGCCGTCTTCGGGCGACCGGATGCCGTCTGGATCGTCGTCACCTTCGTCGTCCCCTATGCGCTGACGACCGTCTTCCTCCTCGTGCAGCTGATCCTCTTCGGCCGTCGGGGCGTGACCCTCGGCAAGGCGTTCACGGGCCTCCGCGCCGTCAACGTCAAGACGCTCGAACGTCCTCGGTTCTGGCGCGGAGCGGTGGTGCGCTACCTGGTACAGGTCGCGAGCCTCCTCGTCCCGGTCGGGCCACTGCTGGTCATCGCGTTGTCTCCGCTCTTCGACCCCGACCGTCGGCGCCGCGGATGGCCCGACCTCGCGGCGCAGACCTACCTCGTCGACATCCGCAAGGGTCTGAACCCGTACGACGCGAAGCGGATGCGCATCGCCCGGAAGACTCTTGCCACCGACCTCCGTGACGAGAAGGCCTCGCTGCCCTCGCTCGCGACCCCCGCCAGCGGTCCGGCGACCGACGTCTACATCCCCGTCGCACGCAACCGCGGCGGCGTCCTCGGCGCGCCGAAGGAACGGGCGGGGGGCGGCGAGCGGCCCGCAGCCGAGGAGGGACCCGTCGCACCCATCCAGGAGTCGCCGTTCGCCGTGGACTCCGCCCCCGCAGCGGCACCGCCGACACGGGAACCGGTCGTTCTCGCGCGGCAGGCAGCGGAGCCGCCGGCACCGGTCGCGTCGCCCGCGCCGGCCGCCGCGCCGGCACCGGGGCCCGCCTCGGCGCCGCAGCCCACCCCGCGCCCCGAGCCGATCGAGGAGCCTGCGACACCCTCGTCGTCGGTAGCCCCCGCAGAGACCCTGCTCCCCGGCGCGACCTCGTCGACGTGGTCCGCCCCGGACCTCATGCCCTCGCCGGCCGCGGCACCGACGGCATCCCTCCTGCTGGATTCGGGTGAGCAGCTCGAGGTCCCCGCCACCGGCGCGGTTCTCGGCCGCGCACCGTCCGTCGCGGGAGCGGATGCCGGTGCGGCACCGCTCGCGGTGGCCGACTCGACCAAATCCGTCTCGAAGACCCACGTCGCGCTCCGCTGGGTCGACGGCGCCCTCGTCGCCGTCGACCTCGGGTCGACGAACGGCAGCGGCGTCATCCGCGACGGCGCCGAGACCGAGCTCGACGCCGGCGTCCCCGCGACGCTCCGCTCCGGCGACACCCTGCGATTCGGCGACCGGCACGCGTCGGTCCGCCTCACCTGATCTCCGGCCGATGAGGACCCCCCGATGAGACTGAAACTCACCCTGCAGCGTCGCGACTCCCGGACGATCGACGTCGTGGTCACGGCGGACACGACGGCGACCGTGCAGGACGTCGCCCGCCGGATCATCGAGACCGACCCGGCGCGGGAGAACATCGCCGGTACCGACGACATCGTCACCCTGACCGTCGCGCCGCCGACGTCGAACGACCACGTCCTCCTCGACCCGGGCACCCTCATCAGCGATGCGGCAGTCGGGTCGGGCTTCATCGCCACCGTCGTCAACCTCGGGCCCGATCATGTCCCGAACCGCGGGGGCGGCGGTCCCGCCGCGGCCATCCTCCACATCGTCGGGGGCCCCCTCGCCGGGCGCGAGATCCCCCTGCCCAAGGGGCACTTCACGATCGGGCGCGCCGTGGGCGCCGACATCGTCCTCGACGAGCCGCTCGTCTCGAAGCGGCACGCCCGCATCGAGGTGGGCTCCGGTGGGGTGGAGGTCGTCGACCTCAACTCCGCCAACGGCATCGTGGTCGACGGCGGGCTCGTCCCGCGCCTGAACGTCATCCCCGGTCAGCGATTCACCCTCGGCGACTCGGACCTCGTCGTCCAGCTCGTGCCCGACTTCGCCCCGGTGGAGAAGGACCCCGTGCTCGAGCGCGGCGGCGCGCTGCTGTTCAACCGGAGCCCTCGCGTCGAGCCGCGTTACGTCGGCGAGGAGCTCCCCGAGCCGCGCATGCCGAAGGAGCCGATGTCGCGGCTGTTCCCGTGGCCCATGCTGGTGGCGCCGATCCTCCTCGGCATCACGATGTACTTCGTCTTCGAGCGTCCGCAGGCCCTGTTCATCGTGGCGATGACACCGATGATGATGCTCGGCAACTTCGTCTCGCAGCGCACGCAGATCGGTCAGCGCACCAAGAAGGAGGGGGAGGTCTTCGAGCGTGGGTTCGAGGAGCTCGAAGAGACCCTCTACCGCGAGCGGCCTCGTGAGCGCGAGGTGCGCAACGCCGAGGTCCCGCCCGTCGCGGTCGTCTTCGAAGAGGCCATGAAGCTCGGCGGGATGCTGTGGACCCGCCGACCCGAGCACTGGAACTTCCTCTCTGTCCGTCTCGGCAGCTGCGTCGCGCCGTCGCGCACCACGATCAAGCGCGCCGATGCACCCGAGGCTCTGCAGGAGTACGTCGAGCGCGTCGATCGCCTGCGCGATCGGTACCGCCTGATCGACGACGTCCCGGTCCTCGAATCGCTGCAGAGCGTCGGCGTCATCGGCGTCGCCGGCCCCGATCGCGAAGCGGGGGATGCCCTGCGCGGCATCTGCACGCAGCTGTTCGGGCTGCACTCGCCGAACGAGCTCGTCGCCGTCGCGCTCACCGAGCCCGAGTGGGCGAAGCAGCTGGACTGGCTGACCTGGCTCCCGCACACGTCGAGTGAACGCAGCCCGTTCCGCGACATGCCGCTGTCCGATTCGGCGTCGACCGGCAACGCCCTGCTGTCTGGGCTGGAAGAACTCGTCATGCGTCGCTCGCGCGCCGCGAGCGCACCGCGGCTGCCGTACGACGACGACTGGGATCCGATGCGTTTCGGCACCGACGTCCGTCGCGCCGCCGAAGAGGCGACGTTCCCCGGCCAGACCGCCGTCCTCGTCATCGTCACCGCCGACGCCCCGGTCGACCGCGCGCGGCTCACCCAGGTGCTCGAGCGCGGCGCCGACGTGGGCGTCTACGGGCTCTTCGTCGCGCCCGTCGTCGAAGCCCTGCCGGCAGTCTGCCGCAGCTTCGTCGATGTCTCCCGCGGGCTCGACGAGGCCCACGTCGGCGTCGTCCGCAGCGGTGAGGACTACACCCCGGCCAAGGTCGAGGGCGTCTCCAACGATCTGATGCGCGTGCTCGCCAAGCGTCTCGCTCCCGTCGTGGACTCCAGCACCGTGATCGAGGACTCGTCGGACATCCCGAACTCGGTCATGTTCCTGTCCCTGGTCGGGAACGAGACCGCTGCCGACCCCGCGTTCGCGATCGAGCGGTGGCGCGAGAACAACACGATCATCGACCGATCCGGCGCGACGCTGCCCCGGCTGAAGAAGGCGGGCAATCTCCGCGCCATCGTCGGCCAGGGCGCCACGGACGCGATGACACTCGACCTCCGCACGCAGGGGCCGCACGCGCTCGTGGGTGGAACGACCGGTGCCGGCAAGTCCGAATTCCTGCAGGCGTGGGTCCTCGGGATGGCCGCGGCGCACAGTCCCGACCGGGTCACGTTCCTGTTCGTCGACTACAAGGGCGGGTCGGCGTTCGCCGACTGCGTCGAGCTGCCGCACTGCGTCGGTCTCGTCACCGACCTCAGCCCCCACCTCGTCCGACGCGCGCTCACGAGCCTCCGGGCCGAGCTCCACTACCGCGAGCACCTCTTCAACCGGAAGAAGGCCAAGGACCTCCTCGAACTCGAGAAGCGTCGCGACCCCGACACCCCGCCCGCCCTCGTCCTCGTCATCGACGAGTTCGCCGCGCTCGCCGGCGAGGTCCCGGAGTTCGTCGACGGCGTGGTCGACATCGCCCAGCGCGGTCGCTCCCTCGGCATCCACCTCATCATGGCCACGCAGCGTCCTGCGGGTGTCATCAAAGACAACCTGCGTGCGAACACGAACCTCCGCGTGGCGCTCCGCATGGCCGACGAATCCGACTCGAAAGACGTCGTCGACGATCCGGTGGCGGCGAGCTTCCCGCCTTCGATCCCCGGTCGCGGTATCGCGAAGACGGGACCGGGACGCCTCATTCCGTTCCAGTCGGCGTACGCCGGCGGCTGGACGACCGACGAGGTCGTCGCCGCGGACGTGTCGGTCGCCGAGCTCCGCTTCGGATCCATCCGGAAGTGGGAGTTGGAGGATGCCGGCGAGAGCGACTCCCACGACGTCGATCCCGGCCCCAACGACCAGAAGCGCATCGTCTCGACCCTCATCGCCGCCTCGAACCAGGCCGGTATCCCCGCCCCGCGCCGACCGTGGCTCGATGACCTGCCGACGAACGTCGACATCCGCGAGCTGGCGGGCGGCAGCCGCGGGGCGATCCTGCTCGGCAAGGCGGACATCCCGGAGCGCCAGCTCCAGGAGGCGGTCTACTTCGAGCCCGACCGCGACGGCTCGCTGCTCGTCTACGGCACCAGCGGATCCGGCAAGTCGACCGTGCTCCGCACCATCGCGATCTCGGCGGCCATGGGACGCCGGACGGAGAACGTCGAGGTCTACGGCCTCGACTTCGGTTCCGGTTCGCTGAAGAGTCTGGAAGCCCTCCCGCACGTCGGGTCGATCATCCCGGGCGACGACAGCGAGCGCGTCCAGCGCATCATGCGCTCGCTCGGCGCGGTACTCGACGATCGCGGCAAGCGGTTCAGCGCCGCCAACGCCTCGAGCATCGCGGAGTACCGCGAGATCACGGGGCGCGACGAGGCGCGCATCGTGCTGCTGCTCGACGGTCTGCCCCAGTTCCGGGCGGAGTGGGAGTCGACGACCGCGCGAATGCCGTTCTACCAGGCGTTCATGCGGATCCTCGGCGAGGGCCGCCCGCTGGGCGTCCACGTCGTGGCCACCGCGGACCGGTCGGGTTCGGTGCCGACAGCCGTCAGCTCGAACGTGTCGCGTCGCGTCATCCTCCGTCTGTCGGATGCCAACGCGTACGCGCTGCTTAACGCCCCCAAGGACGTCCTCGACGAGCGCTCCGAACCGGGCCGGGCGATCGTCGACGGCATGGAGACCCAGATCGCCGTCCTCGGCGGGACGCCGAACGTCGCCGAGCAGACCAAGCTCCTCGACCAGCTCGCGCAGGAGCTGCGTGCGCGTGGTGCCCGCGAAGTTCCCGAGATCGGTGCGCTCCCGACGCGACTGGATGCCGCCGACCTCCCGGACC
Organism: Microbacterium phoenicis; assembly: GCF_047302325.1. Taxonomy (NCBI): domain Bacteria; kingdom Bacillati; phylum Actinomycetota; class Actinomycetes; order Micrococcales; family Microbacteriaceae; genus Microbacterium; species Microbacterium phoenicis. The sequence goes on along the minus strand of NZ_CP154849.1, from coordinate 2,950,290 downwards.
GCATCGGCGAGTTCCCCGCGCTCGGCGTCGCCGAGGACACCCTCGCGGCGCGCGAGTTCGACCCGGTGGGCACCTTCATCGTCGCCGGGCCGCCGCAGGCGGGTAAGACGACGGCGCTGAGGTCGCTCATCCTCTCGATGACGCGGCTCGACCCCTCGATCAAGCTGTTCCACTTCGGCGGGCGGCGCGCGCAGCTCAAGGAGTTCGCGCCGTGGATGCGGACCGCGACGACTCCCGACGATGCGAAGGAACTCGCGACGGAACTGGCGGAACTGGTCCTGGACGAGACGCTCGGCCAGCGGCTCATGATCGTCATCGAGGACGTCCCGCAGTTCGCGGACTCGCCGGCGGAACGCCCGCTGAAGGCCCTGTTCCAGGCGATCAACCGCAGCGACCATCTGCTCATCGGCGATGCCGACGTCAACCAGGTCACGAGCGGGTTCGGCCTCATCGGTGACTTCAAGGGCGGCCGGAAGGGCATCATCCTCAAGCCCGACGCCTTCGACGGCGACGCCGTTTTCAAGGTGCCGTTCCCGAAGATCAAGCGGGCCGACTTCCCGGCCGGACGCGGCATGTTCGTGCAGGCGGGTCGCGCTGTCGTCGTTCAGATGCCGCTCGTGGAAGCGGCGGCTCTTCCGGCGGTCGAGCCGGCGAATTCGTGAGGCGGGAGGCGGCGGCCGTCGAGGTCGCCGCCTCCTGATCCCGCCTCAGCGCAGGAGCGCCTGACGCAGCGGTGACGGCTGAGGCGCCGCGAAGAAGGCGGCGGCGATGAACCCGTCGAACAGCGACAGCATGAGGTTCTCGATGTCTCCGAGCGGCGTCGCCAGTCGCACGACGAGAAGCTGCTTCGTCTCGGGCACGGGGACCCAGTAGTCCGCGCTCAGCCGGCGCGTCCCGTGCACGTCTTCGTCCGGCCCCGCGTCCTCGACGCGGTGCGTGCGCAGCGCCGGCACCCCGGGCCCGCTCACCTCGACCGACGAGGCGTGCGCGTCGGGATCGAGGCGGGCCAGCGCCTCTCTCAGGACACCGAGGACGGTGCGCGGCTCGGTGCCGACGGCGGGGCTCATCCGCAGATCGGACGGCTCGAAGACCAGAAGGGTCACGGGCAGCGGCGTCCCCGGGGTGATCTCGTGAGCGAGCATGAGGGCGCGGATGTCTCCGGCCGAGCCTGCCGCAACCGCCTCGTGGAGACGCCGGCGCACGGTGGCTCGTTCGGTCGCGCGGTCGTCGGTCGGCCCGACGGCGTCGCGGGCGATCGCCGCGATCGACGCCGTCGTCGCTGTTTCGGTCGAGAGATCGACCGAGAACCAGCGACCCGGGAGGCGGAAGCGCAGTTCGCTGCCGGTCATTCGGGAGCGGCCCATGCGCCGTACCGCGCCGACATGTCGAACAGGCTCACGCCGCCCTGGCCGACATTGGTGAAGCCCATCGGCCCGAGGTCCGCCGCCGCGTCTCGTAGGTCCACAGGTTCCGGCTCGCCGTCCCCTGCTACGCCCGCCACGAGGGCGATCGCATTGGGCTCCCAGGGCAGAGTGCGCCAGATGGCCTGCGCTGCGGCATCCAATTCGTCAGCGGTGAACGGTTCAGCCGAATCGACCATCAGCGTCGCACTGAAGCGTTGACCGAGGCCGTTGCGAGACTGGCTCAGGCCCTCCACGCCGACGATCCGCGGGACCGCCGCCGAGAGTGCGGGGATCAGGTTTCCGTACTCCGCCACGGGAGCCTCCTCAGTGGTCGTCCCGGGTGCGGGCGGGGATGCCGTGATCGCGCATCCCGTCAGGCTGACGGTCAGAAGCGTCCCCAGCAGGGCCGCCGCTGCCGCGGGGGATCGGCGCCGCATCCGTCTCATCGGTCACTCGTTCCATCGGTAGTAGGACACATCGGTGTAGCCATCTTCGTTGAAGAAGTTCCCCAGCTCGGGGTGGGCGGCCTGGATGTCGGCGAGGTGATCCTGATACGTGGACGAATACTTCTCCGCATTGTGGGCTCCGACGTCGACGCCGAGGATCGGATCGGGATTCGGCGGGTCCACGCGGATGCTGGTCCAGTTCGGTCCGTGCTCGGTGCCGAGATCCCCGGTGACGATGTCGAGATTCGGCACGGGATCCCCGTTGTGCTGCACCGAGACGACGTCCACCGAATCGGGGATCGGCATGTGATCGATGGGAGCGCCCGATGCGACCACGGCCTGCCAGTTGTAGTCGGTGTTGTAAGCGGCGAGATGACCGGCCATGATGCCGCCCTGGCTGAAGCCGACGAGCATGACGGGATCGTCCGGGCCGATGCCCTCCTGCGCCATCGCCTCGAGGACCGCGCGCTCGTACTGCGTCTGCAGCGCGGGCGTCAGCATGAGGGCGAGGTTGCTGTCGAGATCGTTCACGGCGCCCTTGTCGCCGAAGCGGGACAGCCATTCCTGCGTGCTCGGGAGGGTCACGGTGTACTGCCACCCGTCGGGGCCCAGGACCTTCGTGATGCGGATGACTGATTCCTCCTCGCCGCCGAGGGTATCGACCTCGGCCGTCCCGTCGAGGACGGTCTGCATCGTCGGGGGGTCGGTCCGGTTCAGGGGGTCATCGGCATACGGGTCCGTCGATGTCACCGTCGGAGTGGGTTTGGTGACGTCCGAGAAGATGCTGACCAGCAGGAAGGCGGCCATGAGGCCGACGACCACGGCGGCGATGATCAGCCCGATCGTCCCGAAGATCCACCCGATCGCGAGGATGAGAAGGAAGACGAGCAGGACGCCGAGGATCGCGACGATCGTGGCGAGGATCCGCTTCAGGAGCGCGACGACGTCGGCCAGGAAATCGGTGATCCACTCGCCGATGCCGGCGAGCCAGTCCCCGATGTCCGCGAACACATCGCCGACCCGGTCCCAGAACCCTTCGTTGGTCGCGTCGATGGCATCGTCGATGCGACGGATCGCCTCCTCGGCGGCATCCATCATGTCCTGTCGTGCCGCTTCGATCCGCGCTCGCGCACCGTCGACGGCGGACTGCGCCGTCTCTGCCGCTCGGCGCGCCCCGGGAAGCTGATCCGTCAGCGAGGGCGGCGGGTCGTCGGCGGCGTCGACGCGGTTCGAGAGAGACCTCACCGCGTTGTCCGCCCGTGTCTGCTCCTCGAGTGCGTCGTCGAGGTCGTCCTGAGCTCGTTCGGCCGCATCGTGAGCCGCCGTCAGAGCGACGGCGTACTCGGTGACCGCCGACGCCGTGCCGGAGTACCGGGGATGGATGCGCTCGAGGTCCGAGGCGATCTGTTCGTTCTGGTCGCGCAACGCCTGTACGGCCTGCCCCTGGTCGTCGTCGACGATGCCGCGCATCTCGTTCACGACGGTGAGGATCACCTCGGCGGACGCCGTCAGACGGGCAGCCCGCGTCGTCAGCAGGTCGGGATCGCCGGGAAGCACCGTCACGGCTGACCTCCGTCCTCTGCCATCGCGCGGTCGAGGTCACGGAACGTGTCGACGATCGCCTGCATGAAGTCCGCCTGAGAACGAAGGCCTTCGCGGAGGTCCTCGCGGGCGATGTCCCATTTCCCGCCGAAGTCCTCGATCTTGTCGGCGAGTCCGCCGTGCCCGGTGAGCGAGCCCAGGTCATCCGCGAAGGATTCCGCGTCGTCGAACGTGGTGGCGAGCCCGCGTGCGCTCGCGGCGGCCGACTCGAGTCGGTCGAGGTCCATCCTGACGTCGGTCATGCGTGGCGTCTCCATCCCCTGTGTGAACGCCAGACTATGGGCGCGGTCATCCCCGGGTCCATGGGGCGTTCTCCCCATCGGTCGGTAGCCGGGTGGTGTTTGTCAAGTGGGGACCTCTCCCCATTGGTCAATCGGTTGGTGTTTGGTTGACTCTTGGTGTCGGCCCGGGGTGGGTCGGGTTTCTTCGATTGTGGAGGTGTGGACGATGGCCGATTTCGGTGCGTCTTATGCAGAGATGGAGCAGGTGGCGTCGTCGCTGTCGCAGGCTCGTGATGACATTCAGGGTCAGTTGGACTCGCTGAAGTCGCAGGTCGACACTCTTCTGGGTGAGGACTTCAAGACGCAGCACGCGTCGGGCAAGTTCGGTGAGGGGTACGGGGAGCTGACGACGGGGTTGAAGACCGCGACCGATGGCATCAACGACATGTCCGAGGCTCTGCTGGGCATGATGCGCGCGATCCAGGACCTCGACCAGCAGCTCGCCGGCGGCTGAACCCAGATCATGTCGATGGGGCGGGCGTAAATGCCCGCCCCATCGACTCGCGATCAGATCGACCCATGGACGGAGCACCGTGAGCGTCAAAGTCAGTTATGCCGAGCTCGGTGAATTGCAGACACAGCTCACCAGCATCATCGGCGAGTTCGAGAATGCCGGCGCGCGACGCCGTGATCTCGAAGGCGCGGTCGGTAGCCCGTATGGGAAGAACGATCTCAAAGATGTCGCCCACGACTTCGAGGGCCGCTGGGATGACCGGCGGAAGCGGCTGATGGAGAGCTGCAAAGCCGTCGCGGACCAGGTCAAGGGTCTGGTCGAGGGCTTCCAGGAATTCGATGTCGAAGCCGGCAGCCGTACCGAGGAGCGATGATGAGTGTCCTTCCCTATATGCCCTCAGAGACCCCGAGGGGCAACAACCTGATCGGTGAACTCGACGGCGACCCCACGGAGGTCAAGACCCGGGGACAGCAGATCGTCGACCTCGGAGATCAGATGGCGGACGCCTGGGCGCTCATCGAACGTCTCGTCGCGGACGGGGCGGACATGGAGGGCAACGCCGTCGAGAAGCTGCGCGAGGTCAGCGGCGAGGTCAGCAGCGACCTCTCGCAAGCGGCGTCGCTCTACGCCGCCGTGGGACCGCACATTCAGACGTACGGAGCTGCGCTCGAGGACTCGAAGGCGATCATCGACCCCATCGTGAGCCGCCTGCGGGACCTGTGGGACGAGTACTACGAGCTGTCCCGTGACGCCGACACTGCGGAGGGGGCCGTACCTCGCAAGCCCGACGATGACGCGGACGCCGATGAGCAGTCGGCGTACAACGACGCCAACACGCACGCTCAGTCCGTGCAGGGGCAGGCCGATGCGAAGAAGGGCGAGTGGGATGCCGCCGCCGGTGAGTACGACGATGCGTGGGACACCTGGCACGATGCATTCACCACTGCGGCGGCGAACATCCGCGAGGGTGTCAGCGGAAAGATCGAGGATTCGACGTCCGATGACATCAGGGGCGCGCTCGAGTTCCTCTCGAACGTGCTCGCGGTGGCTGGAATCGTCCTCGCCGTCCTGGCGGTCGTCATCGGTGGCCCGATCATCGCAGCCCTCGCGGCCATCGTCGCGGTGGCGACGCTGGTCGTGGCGCTCACCCGGAAGCTGGCGTACAACGACGGAAGCTGGGTCGACGTCGCCTTCGGCGTCATCGGAGTCGTCCCTTTCCTGGGGCCCGCTGCAAAGGGCATCCGCGGCCTTACGCAGGCGGGAGGCGGCCAAGCACTCCTGACCTCGTTCGGCGACGATGCCGTGAGACTCTTCGGTGTCGGCCGGGGCGGTATGAGCAACTACCTCTCCGGTCTGAACGGCCTGCGCGGTGCGACCTTCGTGGACCGCGCCGCCGACTTCTCGGCCGGGTTGCTGACGGGGCGGAACATCGCTGGGTGGGGGAGTATGGGCTCCGGTGCGGGTGCCGCCGTGGACACGATGGCGACCGTCTGGTCTGCTCAGCTCTCTCTGGTCGGTCAGATTCGCGATACCGCCAACGGAGCCTTCGCTGGCGCGTTCGACCCCGACCAGAATCCGTTCTCATGACGGAGGTCTCGTTTCGTGCCCATGACAGACTGAGTCGATGAGCGATCTTCGCGCGGAATTGGTCGGAGCCGGAGGTGTGTCGATACCCCGCTATCGGATGCTGCTACCACCCGGCTGGCAGGGCTACGACGTCGACATGGAGACCGAACGCGAGTTGGTGGCGGCGGCGCGCGACCGGCTCGCAGGGGCGGGGAGACCCGACCTCGCCGGTCGTCTCGGGGCGCAGGTGGGCGACGCGCTTCGGTCGCTGCGGTCGCAGAACGCATTCGCCTACGCCTTCGCAGGTGAGTCGTCACCGACGTGGGCCCTCGGCGCCGCGAGTCTGGTCGGAATCAAACGTCTCGCGAGTCCCGAGGTGCCCCTGGACGCCATCGTCGAGGATGCCATCCGCAACCGAGGCGCGGCCGCTCTCGGCGACGACCACCGGATCGTCCGCTGGACGGAAAGTAGTCCCGTCGTCCTCGACGGCGTCCGCGCCGTCTCGTTTCTCGTGCACTATCTGATCGCCATACCCGGGTCGCGGCGCACGCAGGCCGTGCAGTGGACGGCGACCGTCGCTCATGGCGAAGACCTCGCCGAAGACGATCCCGTGCTCCTGGCGTGGACGGCACTGTTCGATCACCACATCGCCACGTTCACCTGGAGTGTGCGCTGACATGGACATCACACTCACGTATCGGGACACCGACTGCATCCCGGTGTCCGACGTCGGGCTCGATCCCGCTACCTGGGCGCGCGAGAGCGCGGGCCGGTTCCGCACCGTTGCAGCGCTGGACGCCGCCGCCGGTGCGCGCGTCGCGGGAGCGCTCGAAGACATCGCCGTTCTCAACAGCACGGATCATCGCGCATTCCTGTTGGTGAGCCCGGGTGCGCGAGTTCTGGCACCGTTCGTCATCTTCGCGTCCGACGGGCCGTTGCAACGAGCCGAACAGGCGGAGTTCCTCTGGAACGGCCGGGCGCTGCTTCCGGCTACGTCCTCGCGGGTCGAGACCCCCGAACTGGGCGACGGCTTCTCGGTGTCCACAGCGGAGCGCCATGAGAGCGGGGACTTCGGATTCCGCCGATGGCTCTTCCTCGGGACCACGCGATCGGTGGGAATGGTGCTCGGCCCGGTCGCTCCGTACGGGCTCGTGGCCGTGGAGAAGATCGCTGAGGAGATCGTGAGTTCCGTTCGGGTCGCGGGCTACACCTCGGCGGCTGATCGCGAGCGTCTCGACGAGCTCGATGGTGCAGTGAGCCGTCTCGCGGAGAGCTGGCCCGCATGACGCGGCCTTCGGTTCATCAGCTCGTCGACGAGGCCGCGGCATGGGCCCCCGAGGACTGGTGGCGTCTCGAACTGCGATCCTTCCGTGGAGCGGCGGCGACCCAACGCGAACTCGCGCTCCTCGCACCCCGTGAGGTGGCGACCTCCGAGTACCGCTCCATCACCGCGGCGAGCTGTCTCCAGGGGCTCGCCTACATCGTGTCGTTCGCTGCGCCGGTGACGGCCGCTGCGGCGATGATCAGGTGGTCCCTCTCCGGCACGGCCTACGACTTCCCGCTGGGATTCGCCGGCATCCTGACTCTCATCGCCCTTATCGTGACGGTCTGGAGCGAGATCCAGGAGCGACGGCACCCCCGAGCCGCGTCGCGGTCCGCGGTGCGCACCATCGCGTTCCTTCACATCGTCCCTGGGCTCGTGACGATCGCGATCGCACTCGGGGCGGGGGAGAGGCAGATCATCGACGCGGGGTGGTGGTGGCTCGCCGTCGTCGGCGTGGACGTGCTCGTCTACGTCGTCCTCACCTTCCTCGCCCTGCGTCGGACCCGTGGGCCGCAGAATCCGCACGAGAACGTCCAGCAGAGCATCCGGGAGATTCCCGACGCCGTCGTGCGAGACATCCTTTCGGCTCGTGACGCGGCGATCGCCAGGTTGGTGGATCGCTCTCTGATCGACGCGGCTACCGCAGCGCGGGCCACCGCGACACGTGCCGGCGAGCTCGGCCTCACGATGGCACCGGAGGTCGGTTCGGACTACTACCGACCTGCTGACGAGGAGCGCCACTGAAGGCCGCCGTGCGGAGTCAGGGACGGGTCGATTCGGTGGAACCCGTATGCGCTCGGCCCCGGATCGCGCCGTCGGAGGTCGACTCATGATCGTCCGCGAGGTGATCCTGGTCGGGGAATCGGAGCAGATCACAGCGATTCTCGCGCTTGCGGTGCGCCGAGTGCCCGACGTCGACCGCGCAGGGTGGTCGACTCAGGTCTGCGGTGTCGCGAACAAGCGGGCGAAGATGGCGGTCTCTCATCCACGGACGTCTCTCACTCCGGCCGCCCCGCGATCGATCGTGTGGTGGACCGCGCTTGTGGTCGGCGTCGCTGCGGTGTTCGCGGGGGCGACCGTGCTCCTGCCGCCGCGCAACGAAGGCAATCAGGATCCCGCGCTCGCCATGGCTGTTGCGGCTCCCACGATGATCGTGGGAGCGATCATCCACCTCTTTCTCGCCGTCACGGCGGTGCCCGCAGCTGGGCGACGGAGCGCGCCGGCCGTCACCTGCGTCGTGATCGCTGCGACCGCGGCGATCGCGGGGGCGGTCTTCGCCCTGCTGCGGAGGGAGACGCTCCTTGGTGCGGGTGGCGCGCCGGCTTACGTCCTATGGTGGGTCGCCGCGGTCTCCGCCTTCGTGTCGCTGTGCTTCCTGGGGATCCGCATCTCCGAGTTCTCACCCGCTACTCGCCCGCCCCGCTCAGGCGACTCAGGCGAACAGGCTCGCGATGTCGTCGCGTCGGCCGACCGAGCCGCAGATCAGCTGAGGTACGGAGCAGCCGAGCGCCGCGCATGGCGGGAGATCCTCGCCCGCGATGCGGCATCCGTCAGCCACACCGTCCAAGCTCAGGCTGAACGTCTCGGCCCGTTCGCCTACGTCGCCTGGGCAGCGTACTGCGGGCACGTGGACGCACCAGAGCTCGAGGAGATGATCCGGCGCGGATGACGCAGCGTCGGACTCTCCGAAGACCGCCGTATCTCGGTGCAGGGTGTTCTGGGTTCGGGTGGTGTTTGTCAAGTGGGGACCTCTCCCCATTGGTCGATCGGTTGGTGTTTGGTTGACTCTTGGTGTCGGCCCGGGGTGGGTCGGGTTTCTTCGATTGTGGAGGTGTGGACGATGGCCGATTTCGGTGCGTCTTATGCAGAGATGGAGCAGGTGGCGTCGTCGCTGTCGCAGGCTCGTGATGACATTCAGGGTCAGTTGGACTCGCTGAAGTCGCAGGTCGACACCCTTCTGGGTGAGGACTTCAAGACGCAGCACGCGTCGGGCAAGTTCGGTGAGGGGTACGGGGAGCTGACGACGGGGTTGAAGACCGCGACCGATGGCATCAACGACATGTCCGAGGCTCTGCTGGGCATGATGCGCGCGATCCAGGACCTCGACCAGCAGCTCGCCGGCGGCTGAACCGTTTTCATCGCAACGAGTGGGCGTCGCTTCGGTGCCCACTCGTTGTCGTTATCGATCGGGGATCGACGGGGGCGTGACGAGTCGGATGGCGCGAGTTTCGCGGTACGTCCTATGCGCGCGCCGTAAGGGAGTGGGAGCCCCTCGACTGGTGGAGGCTCGAGGCTCGCGCACTCCACCACCTGCCGAGTGTTCGTCGCTCGCTCGCCGCCTTCGCCCCGCCTGGCGCCTGGAGGGACCTCTCGAAGGACGCGGCGCCGGCGTGGGGATGCCTCTTGACCTTGTCGCACATCGCCAGCTTCATCTTCCCGGTGACCGCCTGCCTCATGGTCGTCGCGTGGGTCCTCGACCCGGACGGGACCGCTCACCTCGCAGTGCCGGGCATCCTGGCGGCCGTTGCGGCGCTCGTCGGTGGATACGGCCTCGTGACAGAGAACCGCGAATCGCTCGGAACCGACCCCGGCATCCACCGGCTTCTCGGTGTCCTGCACCTTCTTCCCTCCGCCGTCGCGACCTTCGTCGGCACTCTCGCCATCGCCGGGGGTGCCGCTTCCGGAGCGTTCGGCCTCGCAGGGTTCATCGCGGATGTGATCGTCGGCATCCTCCACTTCGCCCTCTCCCGAGGCCCCGCGCACAGCGGCACCGACCGCTGGCGTCGCGATCTGGAGAGGTTGCAGAAGGCGGTGGCGGTGATGACGCCTGGTGAGCGGGCGCAGGTCTCCACCGACCTGCAGGCGGCGTTGACGATCCTCGCGGAACGCGGCCTCATCTCCGACGCGGAATGGGTTCGCGCACGGGATGCTCGAATCGGTCTGTTGGGCGCCTCGATGGCACCTCGGGCAGATCAGCGCCGTAGCCGGGGGGTGTTTGTCAAGTGGGGACCTCTCCCCATTGGTCGATCGGTTGGTGTTTGGTTGACTCTTGGTGTCGGCCCGGGGTGGGTCGGGTTTCTTCGATTGTGGAGGTGTGGACGATGGCCGATTTCGGTGCGTCTTATGCAGAGATGGAGCAGGTGGCGTCGTCGCTGTCGCAGGCTCGTGATGACATTCAGGGTCAGTTGGACTCGCTGAAGTCGCAGGTCGACACCCTTCTGGGTGAGGACTTCAAGACGCAGCACGCGTCGGGCAAGTTCGGTGAGGGGTACGGGGAGCTGACGACGGGGTTGAAGACCGCGACCGATGGCATCAATGACATGTCCGAGGCTCTGCTGGGCATGATGCGCGCAATCCAGGACCTCGACCAGCAGCTCGCCGGCGGCTGAACCTGATCTTGTGCGGGGGCAGCCTTCGGGTCGCCCCCGCACACCATTGCGACGGTTGGGATCTGGCAGTACCTCACGAGAAAGGCGTATCGGATGGACATCATGCTCGACCTTGAGCAACTCACGCAGGCGAGGCAAGGTCTCTCAGCGTCCATCTCTGAGTTCGACGCGGCGGCCAACGCCAATGACGACCTCGAGGGAGCGATCCAGCGTCCCGACGGGCGCGGCGATCTGCTGAACCAGGTGATCGACTTCGAGGTCGCGTGGCGCGACAAGCGCGGCAAGCTCACGGAGAATCTCACCAACATCAAGGACCAGCTCACGTCGATCATCGATGGCTGGGAAGAGTGGGACACCAGTACCGCGAGCGAGCTCGAAGGATCGACCACGACGCAGAACGTCAACGCGCCGGGAGCTGCACGATGAGATCCCCCAACACGGGCCACGAGCTCCGCCCGCTCGAGGGCACTCCTGTCGACATCTCCACCCGGGCGACTCATCTGAAGACCCTCGCGACCACCATGGAGACGACAGCCGATCAACTGAAGAACATCGGTGACTCCTCGGTGCACAAGAGCAAGGGCACCGACAAGCTCGCCGAGATGGCGAAGGAGACGCACGGCGATCTGGCGGATGCGGCGGTCCGGTACCGCGGTACCGGTGCGGCGTTGGCTACCTACGCCGACGCCCTGCATACCGCTCAGTCCTGGTTGCGATCCAACCTCGACGATGTCGAGACCGCGGAACGCGAGTTCCAGTCGGCCGTCTCCGCCAAAGCCGAGGCTGATCAGGCGGAGATGCACGCGACGAACCTCGCATCGGGTTCCGATGACGATTCGCTCTCCCAGGCGCAGACGCAGGCGGAGTCAGAAGCCAACAGCGCTGCGTCGGCGCTGACCGCGGCCACAACGCGTCGAAACGAGATGTGGACGTCTTTCGACGACATGTTCGGAACGTGGTCGGATGCCTACGATGACGCGGTCGACGGCATCGAGAACGCGATCGACACCGCCGGGAACAACGACGGGTTCTGGGAGTTCGTCGACGACCTGCTGGACGTCATCGCCATCGTCCTCGTCGTCCTCAGCATCATTGCTCTCGTCATCGGCGCGCCCCTGACCGGACTCCTGGGCATGGTCATCTTTGCGCTCGCGGCGGCGTCCTTCCTCCTCACTGCTCTGCAGTTCGCCTTCGGGCGAGCAAGCCTCAGCGACCTCGCGTGGAGCGCGGTGGGGCTCCTGCCCTTCGGAGTGGGCAAGCTGCTGGCGCGGGGCGTCCCCACGCTCGGAACCGTCGTCCAGGGTGGGCGCGGAGCCGTGACGACGGCCATCCGCGCCGGGTTGCCCCGTTTCTCCTTGCTGCGTCCCACGACGTGGGCGACGCCCGCTCAGTCGCTCTTCGCTCCGGTGCGCTCGTGGCTGGCTCTCCCGTCGCCGAGCATGCTGACGAATCCGCTCACGGCCATTCGTCTGGGCAGCGCGGAGACCGCCCAGGTGTCGACGTTCCTGAACACCATGCGCAACAGTCCCTGGGCGACGAATCCGGGGGTGCAGCAGTTCATCTCCTCGACGGTCTCCTCCCTGCCCGGGGGGCTCCGTCAGGGCGCGAACATCATCTCCTTCGGAGGTTTCAGTACCGTCGACATCCTCGGACTCGCCGATGCGCAGCCGGAGATCCCTGGTCTCCGAGACATCCGCGTAGGCTGACGCCGTGCCACAGCCGACCGCTTCCTCACGCAACGCGCACTCCGTGACCCGAACGCTCTATGTGGTGATCACCGTCATCCCACCGATCGCGCTGGTGGTCTACCTCATCGGGTCGCTTCTGCTGTCGGGCGGTCAGGTGAGCGCATCGATGGACACCAAGTGGGACCCCGTCATCCCGTACCCGCTCTTCCCCATGCCGACGGCACTCCTGGTCGGCCTCGCCGCGATCTCCGCGGTGCTCGCCCTGATCGTCGCTGTCAGCGCGCGAGCCGGTGACGAGCTCGGGCAGCGGGGTCTGTTGGGTCCGACCGCGGCGGCCATGGTCAGTGCCTTCGGTTTCTCCCTCCTCGTCCCCGATGGGGGGACCCGGTCGGGTGACACCGTTTTCGGCCAGCAGTGGGTGGCAGCAGTCGTCTACACCGCCGCACTCGTCGTGCTGCTCGTCGGCGTGGCTGCGTCGACAGCGAAGAGTCGTCGTCGCCGAGGCGCAGACGCATGACCCAGTTGTCGGGGTTTCACATCATGCTCCCGCCCGGGTGGTCCCGCTACCGCGTGGATGATGAAGGACGAAAGCAATTCACGTCGCGACTCGCCGCGCGCATGAAGGAGGTCGCCAACCCCGAGCTCGACGTCAGGATGAGGATGCTGGCCGCCGGACGGTGGAAGGAGCTCGAGCAGTCGGGGACCCACAGCATCTATCTCGCGGACCGGGAGGTCGATGGCCTTGCCCACTTGCCGATCTCGCTTGCCGTCCGTCAACATGTCGCGCCGGCCGGGGTGGTTTTCGCGGACGGCGTCCAGGCGCTGACGCGTGCGCCCGTCGATTCCATCGACTCCGCCATCGGCCCCATCCTCCGCTGGCAAGGCGAGAAGGGCGGCGACGGGGACACCGCCGGGATCACCACGCGGACAATCGGCTACGGCTTCGCCGTGCCCGATGCGGATGGGCGACGAGGCCTCGTCTTCACCGCCGCCGTCCCGTATCCGGACGGCGCGGATCCCGCGCTCATCGACGGCGCGACCGAACTCGTGGACTCGATCATGGAGACGTTCAGATGGCGGTGACCTCCGGATACGCGCTGTCGCTCCCGGCGACCTGGATTCCGATTCCGACGGGCTTCCCGTGGCAGTCGTTCGATGACCCGACTGCGTGGGCGACCGAAGTGGCCGACAGCCTTCTCGAAGGGCTCGACGCACCGCAGGAGGTGCGTTCGGGTGTGCGCGAGGCAGCGGAAGCCCTGCAGGCGATGCCCTCCCCGCTGCCGGGAGCGCTCGAGCGTTTCTGGCGCGTCGAAGGAATAGGCGGCCCGACCATCGTGGCTCACCTGTACGTCACGGAATCCGACGTCGACTCGGCCGAGGGCCTGATGGACATGGTGCGAGCGGGCATCGGGGGTCGTGTGCAGACCTGGCGAGTATGGACCGACACCGCCTTCGACCACGCCATCGAGGCAGTGATCGTCGCTGAGATCGATGGCGCCACCGTCGCTTCCGTGCGACAGATCGGCGTGCGGGACGGGCTGGTCTACCTGCTCGACTTCCTGACGGAGGACCCACTCCTCCTCGAGGCCGTGCAGTCGGAGTTGCAGGAGATCTTCCGCTCGATTCGTTTCGGCGCCGGAGTCTGACGGCGTCGTCTGCCGTGTCCGATTCCCGCGAGATCATGTCGGGGGGACGTGCCAGGCTGAGGTCATGACGATCGCGATGACCTTCGATGAGCGGTACCGCGCGATCGACGCGCGCGACGCTCGCTTCGACGGCCAATTCGTCACTGCGGTGCATTCGACCGGCATCTACTGTCGTCCGAGCTGCCCGGCGCGGACGCCGAAGGCAGCCAACGTCAGCTTCTTCCCGACGAGTGCCGCCGCGCACGAAGCGGGGTTCCGGGCATGCAAGCGGTGCCTCCCCGAAGCGACGCCCGGCTCTCCGCAGTGGAATCTGCGCGGCGACGTCGCGGGGAGAGCGATGCGCCTCATCGCGGACGGCGTGGTCGACCGCGACGGCGTCCCCGGCTTGGCCGAACGGCTCGGGTACTCGGACCGACACCTCACCCGTCTGCTGACCGCGGAGCTCGGCGCCGGGCCCCTCGCCCTCGCGCGCGCCCACCGCGCGCATACGGCGCGCACTCTCCTCGTCGACACCGACCTGTCGATGCCCGATGTCGCCTTCGCGGCGGGGTTCGGCAGCATCCGTCAGTTCAACGACACGATGACCGAGGTCTTCGCCCTGTCGCCGACCGAGCTGCGTGCGCGTCGCCGCGGGGGCACGTCGGCGATGCCGGGTCGCATCGACCTCGTCCTCCCCGTCCGAGAACCGTTCGACGCGGTGGGGCTGTTCGGGTGGATGCGGGCGCACGCGATCCCGGGCGTCGAGACCGGCGACGCGGCATCCTTCGCGCGCACGATCCGCCTCGACGGCGGTCCCGCTTGGTTCGAGGTGAGACAGGATGCCGCCGGCCCGCTGCGCCTGCGCGCCGAGCTGACCTCGCTCCGCGACCTCGCCCCGCTCATCTCCCGGGTGCGTCGCCTGTTCGATCTCGATGCCGACCCGGCGGCGATCGACGCGGGGCTGTCGCGGCATCCCGAACTGAAGCCACTCGTCGCCCGCATCCCGGGTGTGAGGCTGCCTGCGGCGATGGATGCCGACGAGATGCTCATCCGGGCGATGATCGGTCAGCAGATCAGCGTCGCGTCTGCGCGGACGGTCATGGGACGGCTGGCCGCTGCGCTCGGGGAGCCCGTCGACTCGCCCTCGGGGCCGTCGTTCCTCTTCCCGACGCCCGCCGTCATCGCCGAACGCGGCGCCGAGGTGCTGCGCGGCCCCGGGGCTCGCATCCGCGCTATCATCCACGCGGCGGGGGCGCTCGCCGAGGGGTCCCTCCGGCTGAGTCCGGGAGACGACACCCTCGAACAGCGTGGAAAGCTCCTTGCACTTCCCGGTATCGGCCCCTGGACGGCCGACTACGTGCGGATGCGGGTTCTCGGCGACCCGGACGTCCTGCTTCCGGGCGACGTGGCAGCCCGGGCGGGAGCGGCGGCGGCCGGCATCCCGTCCGACGCCACCGGACTCACCGCGTGGTCGACCCGGGTCGCACCCTGGCGCAGCTACCTGATGGCGCACCTCTGGTACGCCGCGCCCGTCACGCAGGCATGGCGTGCGGTGACCCCTGAACCCTCACCCCGGAAGGACGACCGATGAGCGCGATCCTGCAGACCCTCGACACCCCCGACGGCGCCTTCACCGTCCTCGAAGAGGACGGTCGCGTCCTCGCCTCGGGGTGGACGGCGGATGCCGACGCGATCCTCGGACGCCTGCGTCCGGGTCGCGTGCCCGCCGACGTGACGACCGGTCGAGTCGGCTCCGCGGACGCCGTCGCCGCCTACTACGACGGCGACCTCGCCGCGATCGACGACGTGCCCGTCAGCCAACACGGCACGGCGATGCAGCTCGCGGGATGGAGCGCGCTGCGCGGGATCCCGGCGGGTCGTCCCCTCACGTACGCCGAGTTCGCGGCCCATCTCGGGTCGCCGGCCGCCGTCCGGGCCGCGGCATCCATCTGCGCCCGCAACGCCCCTGCGCTTTTCGTCCCCTGCCATCGCGTGCTGCGCACCGGGGGAGCCCTCGGCGGTTTCGCCTGGGGCCTCGACGTCAAGATGCGACTGCTGGAGCGCGAAGCCGTCATCTGACCCGGTTTTTTTCGAGTAAGCGCTTGCTTACAGCGAAATCACAGGGATATCCTGGAGGGCTCCCGCACGATGCGGGCGCCCTGTCCGGCCCCATCAAGGAGGAAGCCATGTCCCCGGAGATCGTCTACACGAAGTCCGCCGCCTTCCTCGTCGCCGGACGCCCCGTCCGTCAGGGATGACACCGAAGGTCTGACTCGCGCGGAAGCTTCCCGCGCCCCTCTCTGTTCTCCCTCGACGGGTCCCCGCGACCCTGATCGTCCGCGCCTCGCTGCGCTTCTCGCCGCCCGGCATCCGCTCCTCTCCTGTGCAGGATCATGACCTCCTCGACGCATCCCCGTCTGTCCACCGCCCGCTCCCTCGCCCGCCTGATCCCCTTCGCGAAGCCCGTTCTCCCGCGTCTCGGGCTCGGCGCCCTCAGCGCGCTCATCGCGAGTCTGCTGGGCCTGTCCATCCCCCTCGTCCTCGAGCAGATCGTCGGCACGAACGGCCCGATCGCCTCCGGTGACCCGTGGCTGATCGCGCTCGGCGGCGGCGCCGTGCTGCTGCTCGGCCTGCTCGAAGCGCTCATGGTGTGGGCGCGCCGCTGGTTCGTGCTCGCTCCCGCCACCGCCGTCGAGTACGAACTGCGCACCGACTTCTACGGCCGACTGCAGCGCCTGCCGGTCGCCTTCCACGACCGCTGGCAGTCGGGGCAGCTCCTCAGCCGCATGATGCAGGACATCGGCCTCATCCGCCGGTGGATGGCGTTCGGCGTCGTGCTGCTCGTCGTGAACATGATCACGATCGTCGTCGGCTCGGCGATCCTGTTCAGCTGGCACTGGCTGCTCGGCACGATCTTCGTGGTCGTCTCGGCACCCCTGTGGATCGCGGGCTTCGTGTTCGAGAACCGCTACGGCATGCTGTCGCGGCAGAGCCAGGATCAGGCCGGCGACCTGGCGACGGCCGTCGAGGAGTCGGTGCACGGCATCCGCGTCCTCAAGGCGTTCGGCCGCGGCAGCCATGCGCTGCGCAAGTTCACCCGTCAGGCCGAGACGCTGCGCGAGACCGAGATCAGCAAGGCCAAGGCGGTCGGCTGGATCTGGTTCTGGCTCGTCCTGCTGCCCGACATCGCCTTCGCGCTGTGCTTGGGCGCGGGCATCTACCTCGTCTCGGTCGGCGAGATCGACACCGCGGCGCTCATCGCGTTCTTCGCGATGGCGACGATCCTCCGCTGGCCCGTCGAGTCGATCGGGTTCCTGTTCTCGTTCCTCGTCGACGCGCGCACCGCGACGGACCGCATCTTCGAGGTGTTCGACGAGCAGAACACGATCGTCGACCCCGAGAACCCCGTCTCGATCGCGGAGCCCCGCGGCGAGCTCGTCTTCGAGGGGGCGCGGTTCCGGTACCAGGATGCCGCGGCCACCGAGCGCGACCTGCTCGACGGCATCGACCTGTCGCTGCGACCGGGCGAGACCATGGCCCTCGTCGGTCTGACGGGCTCGGGCAAGACGACGCTGACGACTCTGCCCGGTCGCCTGTACGACGTCACTGGCGGTCGCGTGCTGCTCGACGGCGTCGACGTCCGCGACCTGCCGCTGACCGAGCTGCGCCGTCACATCGGCATGGCCTTCGAGGACGCGACGCTGTTCTCGCAGACCGTGCGCGAGAACGTCCTGCTCGGCCGAGAGGACCTCGACCCGCAGAGCGCCGAGGGGGAGCGTGTGCTCCGCGAGGCCCTCCAGGTCGCGCAGGCCGCGTTCGTCGACGACCTGCCGGGCGGCGTCGACACCGTCATCGGCGAGGAGGGGCTCAGCCTCTCGGGCGGTCAGCGTCAGCGTCTCGCGCTCGCTCGCGCCGTCGCGGCACGTCCCGCCGTCCTCGTCCTCGACGACCCGCTGTCGGCGCTCGACGTCGACACCGAGGCGCTCGTCGAAGACGCCCTCCGGGTGGTCCTGGCCGAGACGACGGCACTCGTCGTCGCGCACCGGCCCTCCACCGTCACGCTCGCCGATCGCGTCGCGCTCCTCGAGGAGGGCCGCGTCACCGCCGTCGGCACGCACTCCGAGCTCCTGCGCACCAGTGAGCACTACCGGCACGTCATCTCGAGCCTCGAGGACGAGCAGGAACGTCAGCAGAAGAGGGAGGTGTCCCTGTGAGCACCGTCACGGGCACCAGCGGGGAAGACCGCTCCGATTACACCCGCGAGGAGAGCCGGCAGATCCGGCGTCGCTCGCTGCGACTGCTCGGGTCGCTCGTCACGCCGTTGAAGATGCAGCTCGTCCTCGCGGGGATCGTGCTCGTCATCTCGACCGTCCTCCGCGTCGCCGGTCCCGCCCTGGTCGGCTGGGGCATCGCGAACGCGCTCCCGGCGGTCCAGAAGGAAGCCGACTGGATGCCGACGATCGTCGTCGTCATCATCTTCCTGATCACCGCGATCGGCGGCGCCGCGCTCATCGGCTGGTACGCCGTGGTCGTCGCACGCCTGACCCAGGCGGTCATGCTGGACCTCCGCAAGCGGATCTTCCTGCACACGCAGAAGCTCAGCCTCGAGTTCCACGAGTCGTACACGTCGGGCCGCATCATCTCGCGTCAGACGAGTGACCTCGACACGATCCGCGAGTTGCTCGACGGCGGCCTGAACGAGCTCGTGTCGGGCCTGCTCTACGGCGGGTTCACCCTCGTCGCGCTGATCCTGCTCGACTGGCAGTCGGGTCTGGTGCTCGCCTTCATGGGCATCCCGCTGTTCTTCCTCATGCGCTGGTTCTACCTGCGCTCGCAGGTCGTGTACCGCGAGTCCCGCGTCGTGAGCGCGAAGGTGATCGTCAAGTTCGTCGAGACGATGACGGGTGTCCGCGCCGTCAAGGCGTTCCGCAAGGAGCCCGCGAACGACCGCGAATTCGGCGGTCTCGCGAGCGACTACCGCGACATCAACATGCGTTCGATCCGCCTGTTCGGCACCTTCGAGCCCGCGATGATGGCCCTGGCATCCTTCGCCCTCGCGGCGGTCCTGCTCTGGGGCGGTCTGCGCGTGGTGAGCGGGGCGCTCGAGCTCGGCTTCCTGCTGTCGGCCGTCCTGTACGTGCGGAACTTCTTCGCCCCCATGCAGGAGGTGGCGTTCTTCCTGAACTCCTACCAGTCCGCTACGGCCGCGCTCGAGAAGGTGTCGGGCGTCCTCGAGGAGTCGCCGACCGTCCCCGACCCCGCGAAGCCCGTCGACCTGCGCGAGGCGACCGGTCACCTGCGCTTCGATGACGTGACCTTCGGGTATTCCGAGACGAAGACGATCCTGCCCGACTTCCGGCTCGACATCCCGGCCGGTCAGACGATCGCCCTCGTCGGCACGACGGGTGCCGGCAAGTCGACGCTCGCCAAGCTGGTCGCGCGCTTCTACGACCCGACGAAGGGCGCGGTGACGCTCGACGGCGTCGACCTGCGGGAGCTGCACCCGAAGGACCTGCGCCGAGCCATCGTCATGGTCACGCAGGAGGCGTACCTGTTCAGCGGGACCGTTGCCGACAACATCGCGCTCGGCAAGCCCGACGCGACGATGGACGAGATCGAGGCGGCGGCGCGCGCCGTCGGCGCGCACACCTTCATCGAGAGACTCCCGGACGGATACGGCACCGACGTCAACAAGCGCGGCGGCCGCGTGTCGGCGGGACAGCGTCAGCTGATCTCGTTCGCGCGCGCCTTCCTCGCCGACCCCGCCGTGCTGATCCTCGACGAGGCGACGGCGTCGCTCGACATCCCGAGCGAGCGTCAGATCCAGGAGGCCCTCGGCACCCTGCTCGCCGACCGTACGGCGATCATCATCGCGCACCGCCTGTCGACGGTCGCGATCGCCGACCGCGTGCTGGTGATGGAGCACGGGCGCATCATCGAGGACGACACCCCCGACGCGCTCATCGCGGGCACGGGTAAGTTCGCCCAGCTGCACCGCGCCTGGCGCGAATCGCTGGTCTGACGCGGCGCTGACGCGCAGACGGATGCCGGGGCCCGATGTCGGGGCCTCGGCATCCGTCGTTCGACTTGGGTGTACCCCGGATTCGGATCGCGGCGTCGGATTCGGATCAGACCGGGGGTTCGATCCGAATCCGAAGCAAGACTCCGAATCCGAGAGGGCGATGGCGCGCCTCACCCGTCGAGATGGACACCCTGAGCGATCGCGCGAGCGATGGAGCGCTCCACGATGTCCCAGCGATGTAAGACCTCCGAGTAGGTGAAGCGCAGGACCGTGTAACCGCGTGCCAGGAGTTCGCGATCGTGGGCGGCGTCGCGGGTGCGATCGGCGGCCGTCGAATGGAACGCGAATCCGTCGAGTTGCACGATGAGTCGCTCTCCGATCAACGCATCGACCCGATGCCCGGCGACAATCTGCTGGAATCGCACCGCGACGCCGCCATCCCGCATCCTCACCGCGAAGATCGTCTCGAGACCCGAGTCGTGGAGTCCTGTGATCAGCTCGCAGATTTCGCGGGCGGATGCCGACCGCCACCGCACGCGTCTCAGGTCGGCCGGTGTGAAGCGTTCGGTGCGACAGGCGGATTCCCACAGGACGGCTGCGGTCTCGGCATCGACGCACGCCGCGATGTGATCGAGTGTGTCGTGCGTCGACTCGATGAGGGACGTTCGGGCGACGGGGACGAGCGGGCGAGTCCAGTGGAGGACATGGTCCCCGCGCGGCCGCTCTGCGTGCGGGCGCACATGGAGGTGGAGCCCGGTGTCGGTGGTGGGCGGCATCCACCAACCGCGTCGCTGAGCGGCCGACACGCACGCGATCCGTGCTGTGGCCGCCGCGGCCGTCCGCAGATCGGCCGGAGCGCCCGGCGTCGCGATCCAGTAGCGACGGATGCGTTCCACTTCTCCGGTGGAGCAGGCTCGCTGCAAGCCGTGTGCCGTTCCTCCCGCGGCGAGGATCGTCGCGCGGTGCACGATCCCTGCTCGCGCGTCGACGAAAGCGCGGTAGTCCATCGCGTCAGGATGACCGGGCACGGGACCCGCTTTCGCGTCAGCGCCGCTCAGGGCGAAGGAACGGGTGCTCGACCGCCCTGTGTAGAAGGCTCGGCCGCTGCGCGGGGGCCTGGATTCGGACCGTAGCCTCGGATTCGGATCAGTCCTGGTGGCCCGATCCGAATCCGAGGCGAAACTCCGAATCCGGAGGCGACGAAGGGATGCCGAGGAGGGCGCCGGGGTCAGATCGCGCCAGCTCGGTGGACGGCTGCGCCGAGCGGGTGCGCGGGGGTGATCTCCGCGAGGGCGAGGGCACCGTCGATACCGACGCCGCGGGGCGAGACGAGGCGGAGGTCCTCGCCGAGCTCCGTCTCGAAGGCATCGTGCAGTGTGCGCGAGGCGAAGACCCCGCCGATCGCGCACACGTCGAACACCGGCTCGTCGGTGCGCACGCGGCGGACCGAGGTCTGGGCGGACGAGGCGAGTTCATGCGCGGCGCGGTGAGAGATGTCGATCGCGACCTGGTCCCCGGCATCCGCTGCCGCCGCGACTTCGCGAGCGAGCGAGGCGACCACCCGCACGCGATCGTGGTCGGCCTGCAGCGCCATGTAGGCCTGCGTGAGGTCCGGCCAGCGCGACACCGCCGCATCGGTGAGCATCGTCGCCGGGCCCCGGCCGTCGTAGGCGCGCATGACGGCATCGAGTGCCGCGCGGCCGATCCAGTAGCCGCTGCCGGCGTCGCCCATGATCCAGCCCCAGCCGTCGACCCGCGCCGTCTCGGTCTCGCCGACGGCGAGGGTGACGACTCCGGTGCCGGCCGCGACGACGGCACCGTGCCGGTCGCCGAGCGCGCCGAGGAACGACGTCGTCGAATCGTGCGCGAGCATCGTCGCCCGCACACCGTCGGAGTGGATCAGCGCGAGCAGTGCGTCGGCGTCGGCGTCCCGGTCGGTGAGTCCCGAGATCCCCGCCGTCACGACGTCGAGGTCGGAGCCCGTCCGCGTGAGGGTCTCGCGGACGACGTCGGCGAGCTGCGGCAGAAGGGGGATGCCGGTGTGGATGCCGCGGAACGTCAGGTCCTCGCGGCGGCTCCCGTCGTCGACCCGCACCTTGATGTCGCTCTGTCCCGCATCGATGGCGAGCACTCGGCGCGCGTTCATCGTCCTCCTCCGGTGGTGGCGCCCGCCAGCGCCCGGTACCGCTCGCGCAGGAACTCTCCCGCCGGCTTGCCATATGGACAGTAGTCGTCGTTGCGGTCGGCGGCGTCCGGGTCGTAGAGCTCGGCGGGCCAGTCCCAGAGGAAGTACCCCGACATCCACGACCTCTCCGCGCACGCGTCGAACATCACGCGGTAGTAGTCGAGCTGCGCCTGACCCGACGGCGCGCCCTCGAGAGCCCAGTCGTTCGGTCGCATCGGCGAGTTCTCGCGCGAGGGGCATCCTGCTTCGAGGAAGACGAACGGCTTGCCGGATGCCGCGACCACCGCTTCGATCCGGTCGAGGTTCTCCTGCCACTGATCGATCGGGTAGTAGCCGCTCGAGGAGATCACGTCGACCGCGTCCCACCAGCCGACGCGGTCCTCCTGGTATTTGTCGCAGTTGTACGTCACGAGTCCGGAGTACACCTCCCGCACCGCGCGGATCAGGTCGCGCCAGTGCGCCTCCTGCCCGTCGGCGCGCACCATCTCGCACCCGATGCAGAGCATCGCGCAGCCCTCGGCCTCGGCGATGCGCGCCGCGTCGAGGATGAAGGCGCGGTACGCGGCGAACCACTCCGTCCAGCTCGGCTCACCGGGCACATCCCAGTCGAAGAAGCCGATGAAAGCGCGCCACGTCCCGTCGGCGACGTTGACGACCGGTTTCAGGCAGACCTTCAGCCCGCGGTCGTGCGCCGCGCGTATCGCATGGACGATCTCGTCCTCGGTGACGGTCGGCTCGTCCCGGAACGGGATTTCGGTCGAGAACGCGGTCGCCTGCTGCGCGGCGTATGCGAGCGCCGTCCAGGTCACACCGTGGTCGGCCATCGCGTCGAGGGATGCCGCGGCTGCCGGAGTCGTCCACGTTCCGCGGACGCCCGTCCACCCCCACGTCATCCCGCAGACGGCTCCGCCGGGCAGGCTCATCCGGTCACCAGCTGGTTGGCGGAGCGGAGCACGCGCGGGTGCGCGAGGGCATCCGCGTCGAGCGCGACGCCGGTGTCGTGGCGCACGACGATGCGTCCGGTCTCGCCGGGCAGCAGCGTGAGCAGGCCGTCGGCCGGCTGGGCGGAGGCGTGCACCTTGTCGGCGAGCAGCGAGACGTCGCGGGCGAAGCGCTCCGCCGTGATGCTCACCTCCGTGCCGCCCTCGACGGTGCGCGTCGAGACGGTCAGGCCGGGGTCGCCGAGCGTCGACGCGCGCGGCTCGGCGAAGTACCAGACCCCGCGCGCCGCGTCGGCGTCGACCACGAGCGCCTCGGAAGCGGCATCCGTCGCCGTCGCGAGGTCGGCGTCGATGTCGGCCACCAGCGTTCCGCGGGCCTCGACGCTCACCTCGACCGTCCGGTCGGCGAGCACGTCGCCGCCGAACGTGACACGTCGGATGCGCAGGGGAGCGCTCCATGCCTCGTCGGTGTCGTTGCCGAGGACGGCGACGAGCCTGCCGTCGCGCGGCTGAACGGTCGCGACGCGGGGTGCGAAGGCGTTCTTCAGTGCGTGGAACAGCGGCTTGACGCGCTCGGCCCCGTCGATCGCGGCCCACGAGGTGACCGGCCAGCAGTCGTTGAGCTGCCAGACGACGGCGCCCATGGTGTGCGGCGCCCACGAGCGGAAGTGATCGAGCGCGGCGCCGACGGCCAGAGCCTGGTTGAGCTGCATCGCCCAGTGCCAGGTCTCCATGTCGGCCGGCATCCGGAAGTGGGGGAGCAGGCCGTTCGTGAGCTTCGCATTCCCCTCCATCGCCTTCTGATGCACGATCATGCCCGGCGATTCCGGCGTCAGCGGAGCGTCGTCGACGGACTCGACGAGCGTCGTCCACGCCGGCGGCGCCTGCCAGCCGAACTCCGCGACGAACCGCGGAGTGTGCTCGCGGTACGTCGTCCAGTCACGGCGGTTCCACTGCTCCCAGAGATGCATGCTGCCGTGCTTCTCGTCGTTCGGGTGAGGGCCCGTCTGTCGACCGGATGCCGCATCCCAGCCGGTCTCCGGGCTGAAGGGGCTGCCGGGGGCGTACGGGACGTGCGGGGCGAGCTCGGCGATGAGGGCGGGGAACAGCTCGTAGTAGTACGTCGCGCCCCAGCTCTTGCCGTCCAGGCTCAGCTTCCAGCCCCAGTCCTCGAACCCCCAGAGGTTCTCGTTGTTGCCGACGAGCTGTGCGAGCGACGCGTGCGAGGCGAGCCGGACGATGTTCTCGCGAGCCTCGGCCTCGATCTCGGAGCGCAGCGGCTCCTCCTCGGGGTACGCCGCGCAGGCGAAGAGGAAGTCCTGCCAGACGAGCAGGCCGAGTTCGTCGGCGAGGTCGTAGAAGTCGTCGGACTCGTAGAGCCCGCCGCCCCAGACTCGGATGAGGTTCACGTTCGCGTCGATCGCCTGGCGGAACCGGCGCTCGTAGCGGTCACGGTCGACGCGCACGGGGAGGGCGTCGTCGGGGATCCAGTTCACGCCCTTCACGAAGACGGGCCGGTCGTTGACGACGAGCGTGTACGGCGTGCCCGCGGCATCCGGTTCGGTGTCCCAGCGGACGGTCCGGAAACCGACCCGTCGGGTCGTCGCATCGACGGCCTCGCCCTGCGCGTGCAGCGAGACCTCGACCGTGTAGAGCGGCTGGTCGCCGTGTCCGACGGGCCACCAGCGACGTGTCGAAGGCAGCTCGACGGCGACGTGCCCGTCCTCGCCGCCGACGGTGGCGACCGCACTCGCGTCGCCGTCAAGACCTGGGCCGCGCACGACCGCGCGGACCTCGAGCGGGGTGCCACCGGCATCCGTCCGGTCGATGCGGACGTCCACCGACACCCGTCCGCCGTCGCCGTCCGGCGTCGCGACGACGCGTGTCTCGGCGAGCCGGGCCGTCGACCAGGATTCGAGGCGCGCGGGCTTCCAGATGCCGCTCGTGTAGGTCGCGATGCCCCAGTCCCAGCCGAAGCTGCAGGCGGACTTGCGGATCGCCTCGTACGGCAGCGGATACGGACGCGGCCGGGCGCCGAGCTCGAGGCTCGCCTGGTTCGCGTGCGGGACGGGTGCGCGGAAGGCGACCTCGAGGTGGTTGTCACCGTCTTGCAGGAGCGCGGCCACGTCGTAGCGGTAGGAGCGGTGCTGATTGGCGACCTCGCCGATCACCGTGCCGTTGAGGCGGACCGTGGCGACCGTGTCGAGTCCCTCGAACACGAGGTCGTGGCGCTCGTTGCCGTCGGGTGTCCAGGCGAACGTCGTCCGGTACGTCCAGTCGACGAGGCCGATCCACGCCAGCAGCGACTCGTTGTCGCCGTGGAACGGGTCGGGGATGAGGCCCTCCGCCAGCAGGTCGACGTGGATGCTGCCGGGCACCGCCGCCGGCACGGTGAGGCCTTCGAGGGTCTCTGGTGCGGGGCCGGCGGCGGCATGGACGGTCCACCCGTCGTGAAGGGGGCGGCGGGAGAGGTGGGTCACTTGACGGCTCCTGAGGTGAGGCCCTGGTAGATCCATCGTTGCAGCACGAGGAAGGCGACCAGCGTCGGGATGATCACGACGAGCGTCCCGGCTGCGATCACCTCCCACTGCGCGCCGAACGGTCCTTTGAATCGGAAGAGGGACGTGGAGATCATGCCCTCCGAGGGCAGGTAGAGGAAGGGAGCGTAGAACTCGTTGTAGACCGCGATGCCCTTGATGATGACCACCGTCGCGATCGCGGGGCGCAGCAGCGGAAGCACGACGCGCCAGTAGATCGTCCAGCGGTTGGCGCCGTCGATCATCGCCGCCTCGTCGAGAGAGATCGGGATCGACTGCATGAACTGGATGAACAGGTAGATCGCGATGATGTCGGTGCCCATGAAGAGCAGGATCAGGGCGGCCTTCGTGTCGTAGAGGCCGAGGCCGTTCACGAGCTGGAACGTCGCGACCTGACTGGTCACGCCCGGGATGAGGGTCGCGAGCAGGAACAGACCCATGACGAGCTTCTTGCCGCGGAAGGCGAAGCGGTCGAGGGCGTAGGCCGCCATCGTCCCGAGCACGATCGTGCCGACGAGGGACACGGCGAGCACGATCGTCGTGTTGATGAAGCCCTCGAGCATCTTGCCGCTCGTGAAGGCGGTGACGAAG
Source organism: Microbacterium phoenicis (assembly GCF_047302325.1). Lineage (NCBI taxonomy): Bacteria > Bacillati > Actinomycetota > Actinomycetes > Micrococcales > Microbacteriaceae > Microbacterium > Microbacterium phoenicis. The sequence continues at coordinate 2,924,236 of NZ_CP154849.1, read as the reverse complement.
TTGTCGAAGTTCAGCCAGTTGGACGGCGGGTCGAATGGACCCGTCGCGGCGTATTCGCTCGAGCTCTTCATCGATGCGAACAGCAGCACCGACAGTGGGAGAAGGGTGACGATCGCAGCGATCACGAGGCTCGTGTACTTGGCCGCGGTGGCGCTCATGCTGCCGAGGCGCTGGAGCGGCGTCCGCCCCGAACGGCGGCGGGGGAGCGGGGTGGGCCGCGTCGGCGGCATCAGGGTGGCGGTCATGTCAGGTCCACCTTCTCGTCGGGGAACACGCGTCGCTGGATCCAGGTCACGACCAGCACGATCGCCAGGAGGACGACGGCCATGGCCGAGGCGAGGCCCACTTGACGGAAGGAGAACGCGGTCTGCAGGGTCTGAATGACGAACGTCGCCGAGCCGTTGGCGCCACCGGTCATGATGAACGGCACCTCGAACACCGACAGGCTTCCGGCGATGGCCAGGATGAACGACAGTCCGATGATGCGACGGATGCCGGGGGCGATGATCGACCAGAACTGCTGCCACTTGTTCGCGCCGTCCAACTCCGCGGCTTCGTACAGCTCACGGGGGATCGACTGGATCGCGCCCAGGAAGAGCACGAAGTTCAGCCCGGTGTAGCGCCAGACGGACGTTCCGGCGAGCGACCAGTTGACGACGTCCGGGTCACCCAGCCACTTGGGCGGGTCGGCGAGGCCGAACCATCCGAGCACGGTGTCGAGGGTGCCCCCGGGCTGGAACAGGTACAGGAAGACGAACCCGATCGCGACGCCGTTGATCAGGTACGGGAAGAAGAGGATGCCGCGGAAGAGGTTCGAGAACCGGGTCGAGAAGCTGAGGATCACCGCGAAGTAGAGCGCGATGGCCATCTGGAGGAAGGATGCGGCGAAGTAGTACAGGCTCACCCAGAAGACGCTGAAGATGCGCGGATCGGTGAAGACCTGGATGTAGTTGTCGATTCCGACGAGATTCTTCTCGAGGTCGATGCCGTCCCAGTCGGTCACCGAGTAGTAGAAGAGGTTCAGCGCCGGCCAGTAGGTGAACAGCAGGAGGAGGCCGACCGCCCCGGAGAGGAACAGCCACGGCGTGAGCCGTTGAACGATCCCGCGTCCCGCCCGGCGCGTCCCGGCGCCGGGGGCACCGGACGCGCGGCGTGAGCCGCGCATCCGACGCCCCCGGGCGGGTGCGGACAGGACCGCAGGGGCATCCGCGGGTGCGGAGCCGGGTGCTGCGATCGCCATCGGGGAACCGTCCTCAGCCGAGCTTCTTCGCCGATGCGCCCCAGCGCTCGTTGAGTTCGGCGAAGTAGCTGTCCTTGTCGCCGTCGGCCGCGCCGCGGGCGATGTCGACGATCTTCTGACGGTAGAGCGGGCCGTACAGGTCGATCTGCGAATCGTCGGCGATCGCGTTGATCAGGCCCTCCTTGCCGGCGGGAGCGGGGTTGATCTCCATGAGTTCGACCCCCGAGTCCTCGAACCCGGCGAGGTTGGCGGGGAGCGGCTTGTCGATGACGGGCGAGAGCATGCCCTGCGCCTCGGTGTAGCCGGAGTCGGCGACCACCCACTGGATCCACGCCCACGCGGCGGCCTTCGCCTTCGAGTGCTTGCTCACGGCGAGGTTGTAGTCGCCGCCGATGACGGCGTACTGGGTGCCGTCCACGTTGGCGGGGAACGCCATGTATCCGATGTCGTCGGCTGAACCGCCGTTCGCCTCGGCGGCCGCCTGCATCTGCGAGATGGCCCAGGACCCGAGGGGCATCGTGGCGATCTTGCCGGTGCCGAGGTCGACCTTCGACTGCTCCCAGTTGGTGGTGAGCGGGTCCTCTTCGGTGAGGCCCGCCGCGACCGTGTCGTAGAGGAAGGAGTCGACCGCGTAGGTGTCGGTGCCCTCGGTCCACGGTGCGGGGTTCTCGGCCATCGTGATGGGAGCGTCGGGGTCGTGGGTGATCGAGCCGAGGTTCCCGAACGCCTGCGTCAGCGGCCAGCCGTCCTTGTAGTTGGTGTACATCGGGATCGCGTCGGTGTTGTCCTTGACCTTCTGCAGTGTCTCGAGCCAGCCTGCTTCGTCGGTGGGCAGTTCGGTGATGCCCGCCTCGTCGAAGACCTTCTTGTTGTAGACGATGCCGTTGGCGTTGCCGCCGAAGGCGATGCCGTACTGCGTGCCGTCGAAGCTCGCGGCGGGGAGGAACCGGTACGTGTCCTCGAAGGACGAGGTCTCGCCGAGCGGCTCCAGGAACTGCTCGTACTGGTCGGGCTTGATCGCCGGGATGCCGATGACGTCGCCGTAGTTCGTGGTCGACATGCGGGTGAGCATCTCGCCGGCGTAGTCCGTGATCCCCTCGAAGGTCACGTTGACGTCGGGATACTTCTTCTGGAACTCCTTCGCGTACTTGTCGAAGGTGCCGTCCTCGACCAGGTCGGTGCGCCAGGTGACGACCTTGATGTCGCCGGCCACCTCTCCGTCGATCGTGTTGTCGCCAGCGGATTGCGCTCCGCCGCCGGCGCAGCCGGCGAGGGCGATGCCGGCGACGGCGAACGTCGTGATCGCGACGCCGATCCGTGTACGTGCCATGTGTGCGTCTCCTGTCAGGTTCGTCTTCGAAACCACTCGGGTGCGGGTCGGCAACGGCGCCGACGCGGCTCACGTTAGCCCTCGAAGCTACGGCTCACAAGACACGAATGTCAGCGCTGTCTGAAGCTGTCCTGTTTCGGGAATGTGATGCCGATTTGGCTCTGATCCGGTATCTATCAATCCATACGACGATCCATTCGCGGGTTGATGTCGCAGAAATGTCTATCGTCGTCATTGTGCGGGACTGGTACTCTTATGCCGAGGAGGCACGATGACGGTGCAGCAGCGGGCCACGCTCGACGACGTCGCACGCCTGGCCGGCGTCAGTTCGAAGACGGTCTCGCGCGTGTTCGCCCAACGCGAGCTCGTCGCACCCCAGACGGTCGAGCGCGTACTCGCCTCGGCGAAACGGCTGCGGTTCCGCCCCAACAGCCTCGCGCAGGGGCTCCGTCGAGGCGGGAGCCGCACGGTCGGCTTCATCATCGGCGAGCTGAGCAACCCGTTCTACTACAAGGTCGCCGCGGGCATCGAGAAGGAGCTCTCCGCCCACGGGTTCAGCCTCGTCGTCGCCACCACGGACGACACCGAGGAAGGGGAGGGCCGCGTGGCCGACGCGCTGCTGGCGCAGCGGGTCGGAGCGCTCCTGCTCATCCCGGTCGGCGAGGACCAGTCCTACCTCGAGGGCGAACGCCAACTGGGAACCCCGGTGATCGCGATCGACCGACCGGCGCGCAACCTCGCGGCCGACTCGATCGTCCTCGACAACCGCGTCGCCGTCCTCGAGGCGACCCGGCGGCTGACGGCGCGCGGTCACCGTCGCATCGCCTACGTCTGCAACCCGGCATCCGTCTGGACGCAGTCCGAGCGGCTCGCGGGCTACCGGCAGGCGATGTCGGAGATCGGCGTCGACTCGGCGCAATGGGAGATGCTGGGCGACGACCTCACGATCCCGCCGCTCGATCTCGTCCAGCGTCTCTGGCGAGAGGATGCCGCCCCCACGGCGATCATCTCCGGGAACAACCGGGTGACGGTCGGCGCACTCCGCGCACTGCGGGCGCGCGGCGACGAGCAGACGGCGCTGATCGGCTTCGACGACTTCGACACGGCCGACGTCCTCGGTGTCTCGGTGATCTCCTACGACCCGCTCGAACTCGGCAGACGCGCGGCGACGCTCGCGATGGAGCGGATCGGGGACCCCTCGGGCTTCGTGCGCCAGATCACGCTGCCCACGTGGATCATCGAGCGAGGAACGGGCGAGCGCCCGCCCGCAGGCGACTGATCAGATCCGCGCCGCGAGGAACTCCGCCTGCCGCTGCCACTGGTAGGCCTGACCGCCCTCGTGCTCATTGAAGGGGAACACCTCGATCTCCTTGTCCGCTCCCGCCCAGGCGTTGAACGCCGCGAACACGGTCGACGGCGGGCAGATCGGGTCGAGCAGGGCGACGGAGAAGAGGGATGCCGCCTGCGCCCGCGCCGCGAAGCTCACCCCGTCGAAGTACGACAGGGTCTCGAAGACGCGCTCCTCCGCGCCGCGGTGGACGGCGAGGTAACGGGCGACCTCCTCGTAGGGGTCGCGCCCCGTCATGCCCACGGCACGCTCGAAATGGCAGAGGAAGGGGACGTCGGGCATCGCCGCGACGAGGTCGTCGCTGAGGGCAGCCGCAGCGATCGCGATGCCGCCGCCCTGGCTGCCGCCGCAGACGGCGACGCGGGCGGCATCCACCTCGGGAAGGGAGCGCACCGCGTCGATCGCCCGCACCGCGTCGGTGAAGACGCGACGGTAGTAGTAGGTCTCCGGGTCGTCGATGCCCCGCGTCATGAACCCCGGGAACGCCGGTCCGGCACCGTGCGGATCGGCGGTCGCGCCGCCCGACCCCCAGGCGCTGCCCTGACCGCGGGTGTCCATGAAGAAGTGCGCGTATCCGGATGCCGCCCACCCGAGGCGTTCGAAGGGGAGGCCGCGGCCCCCGCCGTACCCGTTGAACTCGACGACCGCGGGCAGAGCGCCGTCGCGCTGGGCCGGAAGCAGCAGCCATCCCTTCACCGGGTCGCCGGCGAACCCGGGGAAGGTGACGTCGAAGGCGTCGATCCCGCGCAGCGGGGTCTCGATCGGGGTGACGACGGGTGATCCGCCCACCTCCCGTGCACCGGCGACGGTGCTCGACCAGAAGTCGTCGAAGTCCGCGGGGATGCGGATCTCGGGGCGGTAGTCGCGGAGGTCGGACAGGGGCAGATCGAAGCGCGGCACGGCCTCACCCTAGCGGTCGGCGGTCACGGCTGGAGATATCTCGACATCGAGAGAAACGGGGGTGGTGCGATACGCTGAGACCGATCCGCGACGCCCTTTTCTTGGAGACGACACGTGCCCGATTCCACCATCATCTACACCTACACCGACGAGGCTCCCGCGCTGGCGACGGCGTCCTTCCTGCCGATCGTCGAAGCGTTCGCCGGAAAGGCGGGCGTCGGCATCGAGACGCGCGACATCTCGCTCGCGGGGCGCATCCTCGCCGCCTTCCCCCAGAACCTCACCCCCGAGCAGCAGGTCGGCGACGCGCTCGCCGAGCTCGGAGGTCTCGCGACCCTCCCCGAGGCCAACATCATCAAGCTGCCGAACATCTCGGCATCCATCCCGCAGCTGAAGGCGGCCATCGCCGAACTCCAGTCCCAGGGCTACGACATCCCGGACTACCCGGACGAGCCGAAGGACGTCGCCAAGAAGGACGTCCGCGCCCGCTACGACCGCATCAAGGGCTCCGCGGTGAACCCGGTCCTGCGCGAGGGCAACAGCGACCGCCGCGCGCCGCTGTCGGTCAAGAACTACGCGCGCAAGCACCCGCACCGCAACAAGGCGTTCGCGGAGGGCTCGAAGACCCGCGTCGCGACGCTCGGCCACGACGACTTCAAGTCCAACGAGACCTCGACGGTCATCGAGAGCGACGACGTCCTCACGATCCGCTTCACGGGGGAGGACGGCTCCGTCACCGAGCTGAAGTCGGGCCTGAAGGTCCTGCCCGGTGAGGTCGTCGACGCGACGTTCCTCTCGGCGAAGGCCCTCGACGCCTTCCTCGCCGACACGATCGCCCAGGCCGCGGCAGACGACGTGCTGTACTCCGTGCACCTCAAGGCCACGATGATGAAGGTCAGCGACCCGATCATCTTCGGCCACGTCGTCCGCGCGTTCTTCGCCGACGTCTTCTCGCGCTTCGGCGACACGCTGGCGGCTGCCGGACTCACCCCGAACGACGGACTCGGCGCGATCCTCGCCGGTCTCGGTGGCGTCGAGGGCGGCGACGAGATCCGCGCGGCGTTCGAGGCGGCCATCGCGGACGGCCCGCGTCTTTCGTACGTCAACTCCGACAAGGGCATCACGAACCTGCACGTCCCGTCCGACGTGATCGTGGACGCCTCGATGCCGGCGCTCATCCGCAACGGCGGCAAGCTGTGGGGCGCCGACGGCGGCGAGGCCGACACGATCGCCGTCATCCCCGACTCCTCGTACGCCGGCGTCTACCAGGCGACGATCGACGACGTCATCGCCCACGGTCCGCTCGACCCGGCCACCATCGGCTCCGTGCCGAACGTCGGCCTCATGGCGCAGGCCGCCGAGGAGTACGGCTCGCACGACAAGACGTTCGAGATCGCCGCGGCCGGCACCGTCGACGTCGTGAACGCAGAGGGCGAGGTCCTCCTCTCCCACGCCGTCCAGCCCGGGGACATCTGGCGCGCGACGCAGACCAAGGACGTCGCCATCCGCGACTGGGTCAAGCTCGCAGTCACCCGTGCGCGTGCGACCGGCGTCCCGGCCGTCTTCTGGCTCGACGAGAACCGCGCCCACGACGCCAACCTCATCGCGAAGGTGAAGACCTACCTCGCCGAGCACGACACCGAGGGCCTCACGATCGAGATCCTCGCTCCGGCCGACGCGACCCGCTACTCGCTCGAGCGCATCCGCCGCGGCGAGGACACCATCTCGGTCACGGGCAACGTCCTGCGCGACTACCTCACCGACCTGTTCCCGATCCTCGAGGTCGGCACGAGCGCCAAGATGCTCTCGATCGTCCCGCTGCTCGCCGGCGGCGGACTGTTCGAGACCGGCGCGGGCGGCTCCGCCCCCAAGCACGTGCAGCAGCTCGTCGCGGAGAACTACCTGCGCTGGGACTCGCTCGGCGAGTTCTTCGCGCTGGCGGCATCCTTCGAGCACCTCGCCGACTACACCGCAAACCCGCACGCGAAGGTCCTCGCCGACACGCTCGACGCCGCGACCGGAACCTTCCTCGAAGAGGACAAGTCGCCGGGCCGTGCCCTCGGCACGATCGACAACCGCGGCAGCCACTACTACCTCGCGACCTACTGGGCGCAGGAGCTGGCGCGCCAGAACGTCGACGCCGAGCTCGCGGCGGCGTTCGCCCCGGTCGCCGAGGCGCTCACCTCGAACGAGGAGACGATCGTCGCCGAGCTGGTCGCCGTCCAGGGTTCGCCCGCCGAGATCGGCGGCTACTACCGTCCCGACACCGCGCTGGTCGAGAAGGTCATGCGCCCGTCGGCCACGCTGAACGGCATCATCGACGGACTCTGATCCGACAGACGGATGCCCCGGCCGCGAGAGCGGGCCGGGGCATCCGTGCGTTCGGGGGAGTGTCAGAGGCGGATCTGCGCGACGACCTCGCCGTACTCGGTCTCGTCGACGGGGGTGAAGCCGACGCGGCGGAAGAACGCGTCCGGTCCGCCCTCGCCGGCTTCGTAGATCACGTTCACGTGATCGAAGCCGCGGGCGCGCGCTTCGTCCACGAGCTGGTCGACGGCGTAACGACCGATGCCGCGGCCCTGATCGTCGGCATCCACGTTGATCCGCCACAGCACCGAGCGGAAGTGCTCGTGCGGGGCGTCATCGTCGAAGCCGGCGCTCACGAAGCCGACGACCTCGTCGCCGTCGAGGATCACCCGCTGCCATGACGTGGCGGGATCGACGACGGTCGCTGCGATCGCATAGCTCTCGGGTGCGATGAAGCGTTCCTGGCCCGGCTTGAGCGAGAGGGTGTTCACGGCGACGATCGTCGACGCCGACAGTTCTTCCACGCGGAGGTCAGCCATGAGCACAGGCTAACCGTGATCGGTGTCCTGCGCACAGGACGGATGCCGATGATCCGGAATGTGTCAGGCGTGGATCCAGACGTCGCCGCCGTCGGGCATCCAGTCGTACAGCTTCTTCGCCAGGGCCGGCGGCATGTTGACGCAGCCGGCGCTCATCTGGTTGCCGAAGTTGTTGTGCCAGTACGCGCCGTGGAAGGCCTGGTTGCCGTTGAAGTACATGACCCACGGGACGTCGGGCTGCGTGTACTTGGATCCCGTGTCGCGCGACGTGCCCTTCATGTCCTGGAGCGGGGTGCGCCATCCGATGGAGTAGTGCCCCTGGTAGGTGATGGCGCCGTCCCGGCCGCTCGAGATGAGCCAGGTGTCGACGACCTTGCCGTTCTCCTTGAGGTACAGGCGCTGCTCGCCGAGGTCCACCTCGGCCAGACGGACAGTGCTGACCGTACCGCGCGCCGTGACATCGGCCGCCAGCTCATACGAGGCATCGCCGGCGGCGAGCTGGTCGGCGAAGTCACGCGCCACATCCGACGTGTCGCCGAGCGCTCGGCCGTCCTGCCCCTCGACGATCGTCGCGAGCACCGTCCCGGCCTCGTTCGACAGGACGTTCGCGTCGACCGGGTCCTGGTTGACCTGGTCGGGAAGGGCGTCGACGGCGGTCTGGATCGCGGCGGCATCCACCGTGAAGGAGAACGTGCCGGTCTCGTCGGCTGCCACATCCACCCACGACGCGAGCGTGTCGGCGGTCACGGGGACGGCGCGGTCGTCGCCCACGTAGAAGCCCGCCTCGGCGATCATGTCGTTCAGGCTCGAGGCGGCCGTCTCGGCCGCGGCCGTCGTGACGACCGAGGCGACGGCTTCCGGGGTGGGGTCGACGGTCGCCGTGTCGGCGCCCGTCGTCAGGGCCGACTCGAGGGCACCGCGCACGGCGTCGAGCGAGACGCCCGTCCCGTCGACGGCAGGCGTCACCGCGTAAGCGCCGTCCTGGAACGTCACCGCAGCGGGAGTCGGGTCGGTGTAGGCGTCGGGCAGGGCCGCGCGCAGCGCATTCGCCGCCCGGTCGGCGTCGAGGCTCACGTCGGGGGTGCCGTACTCGGCGAACCACGCGGTCACGTTCCACATCGGGCTGCCCGCGAACGCCGCGTCGGCCAGAGCTGAGGCGTCGACGGTCGCACCGAGGTCGGCGGCCGAAACGGTGGGACCGCCTTCGCCGAGGGTCACTTCGATGTCGGCCAGGCGGGACGAGATCGACTCCGCCGCTGCACCGGAGGTCTGGCCCCCGACAGGAACGCCGGCAGCGGTCGTGCCCGGTGCGATCAGGATGAGCGAGCACACGGTCGCTGCGGCCACGACGGCGGTCGCCGGGACGCCGATCTTCAGCCACAGGCGGCGGGGCTTGCGGGCCGGTTCGGTAGGCGCCCAGCGCACGTCGACGGGGGCGTCGGAGACGACGGCGGCGCCGGCGTCCTGGCGTGTGATGGTCTCGGACATCGATCTCCCCCGAGCTGATACCCGGCGTCCCGGACGCCACGGGGATCCGGGGTCTCGTCGCCAGGGCGAATGTCGCTTCACAAAAGGGTACGCGACCAGGGGTGCGTCCGGTTCACCGCGCGCACAGATCGTGATATTCCGAGACGCCGGAACGGATGCGGTCGGTCGCCTCGCCGAGGCCCGTTACCCCGTCGAGGTCGCCGTCCGCTGCGGCGGAGGTCGCCGTCGCGAGGACGTCGAATCCCGACCTGAGGTCGGCGACGACGTCGGCCACGCGGGCGTTGTGGATCGACGGCGCGAGCTCCTCCAACTGCGCGCGGACGCTCGCGGTGGCGTTCGCGGCGGTGGACGGGTCGGTGGCATCCGCATCGGCGAACGCCGTCATCGCATCGTCGACGGCAGTGGCGACGGCCTCGCATGCGGAGGCGACGCTCTGCCTCTCGCCGTGATGGACCGCGGGTGAACACGCCGCGCAGACGGCGGCGACGCATCCGGCGGCGAGGAACACGCCGACGGCGCGGGCGGAGCGGGATGCGGACACGTCGGGCCTCCTCGGGGTCGGGACCGTTCGAGCCTGCCACGGCTTCGCTGGAGGAACCGTGGACCCGGGTGTGCGCGGCGGGTGACATCGGTCGTCCTCCGGGCTTATGGTGTGCCCATGCAGCGCACAACGGTGTGGTCGTGGCTCTTCGGCGGGTTCCTGCTCCTCGGGCAGGGGCTTCTCGGCGTGCTCGCTGCCATTGCCATCGGATCGGGGAACGCGGCGGCCGTGCCGTACGAGGTGGGGGCCGCCGTCCTCGCTGCCGGAGCGTGCGCCCTCTACGCCTTCGGGCTGCGGCCGGCGGACAGCGTGGTGGCACGGCGACCTGCTGGTATGGCGATCCTGCTCGCTCTCGGGGGATTCGTCCTCGTCCGCGCCGTCTGGTGGGCCGGTCCGACGGGGTACGCCGCGGGCCCTGCTGCGGAGCCGACGGCAGCGCTGGGAGCGATCGTCTCCTACATCCTCGCGATCGGCGGCGCGATCGCGATCCTGCGCATCGGCGTCATCCCTCGCCCCTGGAGCTGGATCCCGCTCGCGGCGATCACGCTCGGGTTGGGGCTCGCCGTCGTCTTCGCGGCCGTCACCATCGTGGCTCCGGGCATCGGGGGCCCCGTCGGCGTTCTCCCCGCGACCATTCCCGCGGTCGTCGGCATCGTGTCGATGGTCCTCGCAGTCACGACCCAGCCGGCACCGGATCGGGGATCGCGGGCGCCGTCGAATGCGGCCGTGCGTCACGGCTGAGCAGCGAACACCTTTCCCGGGTTGAGGATGCCGGCCGGGTCGAAGACCGCCTTGATCCCTCGCTGCAGGGTCCACTGATCCGCGCCGAGTTCGTCGGCGAGCCAGCGGCTCTTGAGGACGCCGATGCCGTGTTCGCCCGTCAGGGTGCCGCCCAGGGCGATGGCCGCGCGGAACAGGGCATCCGCTGCCTGCCACACGCGTTCAGGAACCTCGTCCCCGTCGAAGATGAAGTTGGGATGCAGGTTGCCGTCGCCCGCGTGGCAGACGGTCGGGATGATCAGGTCGTACTGCGCCTCGATGCGGGCGATCTCGTCGAACATCGCGGGGAGCGCGCTCCGAGGCACGGAGACGTCCTCGATGAGCGCCGTGCCGAGGCTCTCCATCGCCGGATGCATCGCGCGACGCACCGCCCACAGCTGGGCGGCTTCCGCGTCGTCGTCGGCAAGGCGGACCGCGCCGCCGGTTGAGGTCAGGACGGCCGCGATCGCCGCCTGCTCGGCGGCGGCGGCGACGCCGTCGGTCTGCACCGTCAGCTGGGTCGCGCCGGGCGTCGGAGAGGGAAGGCCCAGGAGGGCATGCGCGGCCGCCAGGCTCACGGCATCCATCAGCTCCATGATGGCGGGCTGCGCGCCGGACGCGGTCACCGCCGCGGCCCCGGCGGCGGCCGACCGGACGTCGGGGAACTGCGCGGTCACAGTGCGGGTCTCGCCGGGGACGAGGCGGCGGAGCTTGAGCGTTGCGCCGACGACGACGCCGAGGGTCCCCTCGGATCCGATCATGAGCGCGGTGAGGTCGTATCCGGTGACCCCCTTCACGCTGCGGTGGCCGGTCGAGATGAGCCGGCCGTCGGCGAGGACGACGTCCAGGGCGAGGACCGCATCGCGGACGACCCCGTACTTCGCGCACAGGAGCCCGCCCGCCCCCGTCGCGATGTTGCCGCCGACGGTCGAGATCTCGCGGCTGGCCGGGTCGGGCGCCCACCACACGCCGTACGGTGCGAGAGCGCGTCCGAGGTCGGCGTTGAGGATGCCGGGCTCCACCACGGCGAGGAGGTCGTCGGGGCGGACCTCGAGGACCCGGTTCATGTCGCGCACCGACAGGGCGATCTCGCCCTCGCCGGTGTTCGCTCCGCCGGCCAGGCCCGTCCCGGCGCCGCGGGTCACCACCGGCGTGCCGGTCTCGGAGGCGATCCGCATCGTGGTCTGCACGTCCGAGACGGATGCCGCGCGCACGAGCGCGAGCGGCCGTCCGGCCGCGCGGTGGCCCGACTTGTCCGCCCGGGCCGCATCGAGGGCCGCCGCCGACGTGTCGACGCGCTCGCCGAGCGCATCGCGGAGGAGGGCGGCGACGTCGGTCACGACAGGCGTCGGCGTCCTGCGAGGACGCCGACCACGACGGCGACCACCGCGAAGCCGAGTCCGATCCAGGCCTGCCCCGCGCTCCACCAGGCGATCGTCGCCGACAGGTAGATGAGCAGCTCGACGAGTCCGCGCACGAAGGGGTGCACGCGGATGACGGCGCGCGGCGAGGCGAACAGGCCCCACACGATGAGCGTCGCGAGGGGCGCGGCGATGCCGAAGACGATGTTCCAGGGGAGCTCCCACGCGGTGAAGCCCCAGATCGCGAGCGACGCGACCGCGAACATCGTGCACAGGAAGCTGAGGAGATCGAGGGTCGACAGCCTCTCGGCACGGGCGGCGGGTACGGGCTCCGCGGGTCGTTCGGGCCGGACGTGGGGGAGCTCGGACATGCCTCGATTCTACGGGGGCGGGGGCGGCGGCCGGAGTGTAACGAGTTTGTTAAGACTGCTTGCAAATAGGGGTTGGGCTCTTGCGTGACGACTATTCGTAAGGCTTACTAACAAACATGCCGACGCCGACCCGATCCGCCGCCGTGACCCGTTCCCGACGCGCCGCGGGCAAGATCCTCCCGGAGCACGCCCGGGCGCACAACCGCGCGCTCGTGCTCCAGTCGCTCTTCTCCGAGGGAGCGATGAGCCGGGCCGATCTCGCGCGTGAGACCGGGCTGACGAGGGTCACCGTGTCGGACCTCGTCGGGTCGCTCATGGACGACGGATACGTCGTCGAGCGGGGTCTGCGGGAAGCATCCGGTCCCGGAAAGCCCGCCATCCTCGTGGACATCGCCCGCGACGGTCACCGCATCGTCGGGGTCGATCTGTCGGGCAGCGAGAGCTTCCTCGGCGCGGTGCTCACCCTCGACGGCGAGATCGTCGCGCGACACAGCGTCCCCGTCCCCGCACGCCCGTCCGACGTCCTCGAGGCGATCATCGGCCTCGCCCGCGCGGTCGTGGCCGACGCCCATGCGCCCGTCCTGGGGCTCGGCGTCGGGACTCCCGGCGTCGTGGACGACCGCGGCGTCGTCCTCGCCGCACCCGGGTTCGGCTGGTCGGATCTGGACCTCGCCGCAGCTCTCGAGGCGGAGGTCGGACTCCCCGTGCTCGTCGCCAACGACGCGAACGCCGCGGTCCTCGCCGAGCACACGTTCGGCGGCGCCGGCGACGACGTGATCCTCGTGCGCGTCGGCCGCGGTGTCGGTGCGGGCCTGCTGACCGGAGGAGAGCCGCTCGCAGGCGCCCGCTTCGCCGCCGGCGAGATCGGTCACGTCACCGTCGGCACCGACGGCGGCCCTGCCTGCGCCTGCGGCAAGATCGGATGCCTCGAGGCCTGGCTCGCGGTCCCCGCACTCACCGCGCGTCTCGCCGCCACCGACGACCCCGACGGCGTCCTCCGCGACGCCGGCGAGCGACTCGGCATCGCCCTGGCGCCGATCGTCGGAGCGCTCGACCTGTCGGAGATCGCTCTCTCGGGCCCTGCCGACCTCCTCGGCGGGGCTCTGGCCGAGGCCGCTGCGGAGACGGTCCGCACCCGCACTCTCGCCACCTTCCACGACGGGCTCCAGGTGCGCATGTCGACCCACAGCGAGGACATCGTCCTCCGCGGCGCGGCCGTCATGGTCCTGTCCGGCCGTCTCGGAGTCTCCTGATCCGCACCACCCGCACCATCCGCGTCACCCCGCACCACCCGCATCCGCGACGGCTCGACCGGGCCGCCGCATCCCCCACAGTGAAGGAACCGCTATGAAGAAGACCCTCGGAGCACTGTCGCTCCTCGGCGCGTCGGCCCTCGTCCTGTCCGGCTGTGCCGGCGGCGGCACACCCGCGGGCGGGAGCGCCGAGACCGGCGACCTGACCGTGTGGCTCGTCGGCACGGACACCCCGCAGGACGCGCGCGACTACCTGAAGAAGACGTTCGAAGACCAGAACGACGGCTGGACGCTCACGATCGAAGAGAAGACGTGGGCGGACACCGGTGAGGCGTACGTCGCGGCGCTCTCGTCCAACGACGCCCCCGACATCGTCGAGGTCGGCAACACGCAGGCGCCCGGGTTCATTTCGCAGGGCCTGTTCGCCGATCTCTCCGGCATCCAGGACGACCTCGGCGGCGACGACATGCTGAAGAGCTTCGTCGACCTCGGTTCCGAGGACGGCACCCTCTACGCGGCGCCGTACTACGCCGGATCGCGCGTCGTCTTCTATTCGCCCTCGACCTACTCGGGGGAGGTGCCGACGACGCTCGCCGATTACGTGAAGGCGGGCATCGACGAGACGACCGCGACGAAGTCTGGCATCTACGCCCCCGGCAAGGACTGGTACAACGCGCTGCCCTACATCTGGGCGAACGGCGGAGAGATCGCCACCCTCGACGGCGACCAGTGGGTCGGCGGTTTCTCGAGCGAAGGCGGGATCGCCGGCCTCGAGATGCTGCAGGACGTGTACACCAACGCGACGATCGCCCCCGCCGACTCCGACGAGGCCGACCCGCAGGTCCCGTTCTGCGCCGGTGAGGTCGGCTTCCTCTCCGCGCCCGCATGGGTCAAGTGGTCGATCCTCGCGGCGGCGGACGCCGAGGCTCCGGGATGCCCCGACGAGGCCGGCAAGGACCTCGCGGCGTTCGCGCTCCCCGGCATGACGGCCGGCGAGGTCGCCCCCGTGTTCGCGGGCGGCTCGAACATCGCGGTCGCCGCGAAGTCCGACGCCCAGGAGAAGGCGCAGGCGGCGCTGCAGGTCATCCTCTCGGAGGGCTACCAGAAGATCCTCGCCGAGAACGGATTGATCCCCGCGCGCACCTCGTTCGCGGAGTACCTGCCCGACGACGCCATCACCGCCGAGGCGGCGAAGGCCGCGGCATCCTCCAAGGCCGTCCCGGCCAGCCCCAAGTGGGCCGAGGTCGAGTCGGCCGGTGTCATCAAGGACGCCCTCGTGAAGATCGCGCAGGGGGGCGACGTCACCGAGATCGCCACCGCCCTCGACGGTCAGATCGAAGCGATCCTCAACTCCTGACCGGACCGGCGCAGGGGGCGGTCACCGTCCCCTGCACCGCCGACCGACCTCTCACGGAGACGACGATGTCCGGAACACTCACCCGTCCGCGGCCGCGGACCTCGCCGCGCGACCGCCTCGCGTCGACAGCCCGCGAGCGCGGCCGTCGACGCAAGGACGGCGCGGCGGCGCTCACGCTGCTCGGCCCGTCGCTCGTGATCCTCGCGGTGATGGTGGGCTACCCCGCGGTCCTCATGGTCGTCCAGTCGTTCACCGACTACTCGATCCGCGACAAGGTGCAGGGGACCCTCCCCGATGTCGTCGGCTTCGAGAACTACCTCGAGGTGTTCACCGCGTCGGACTTCCCGGCGGTGCTCGTCCGCAGCCTCGGCCTCATGCTCGTCATGACGGTGCTCATCGTCGGGCTCGGCGCGCTCGTCGCCGTGCTGATGACCCGCCTCGCCCGCGGCTGGCGGCTGCTCGTCTCGATCGGCCTGCTCCTCGCGTGGGCGATGCCGCCGCTGGCGGCGACCACCGTCTGGGGGTGGATCTTCGACGCGCAGTACGGACTCGTGAACTGGCTGTTCAACACCGTCACCGGCACGACCGACTTCACGAACCACTCCTGGCTGCTCGACCCGTGGTCGTTCTTCGCCGTCCTCACGATCATCGTCGTATGGCAGGGCGTTCCGTTCGCGGCGTTCACGCTCTACGCCGCGCTCGGCCAGGTCCCCGGCGAGGTGCTCGAGGCCGCCTCGCTCGACGGAGCGACGGGCCTCCAGCGGTTCCGACTGGTCGTCTACCCCTACCTGCGGAACGTCGTCACGGTCGTCGTCGTCCTGCAGGTGATCTGGAACCTCCGCATCTTCACGCAGGTCTACACGCTGCAGCAGCGCGGCGGGCTCGTCTCCGAGACCAACGTCCTCGGTACCTACATCTTCCGGCAGGGGGTGGGGGAGTTCGGCGTCACGAGCGCGATCGGCGTGCTGACCGTCATCCTGCTGCTCGCCCTCTCGTGGGGGTACGTCCGCACGACTCTCAAGGAGGAAGAGCTGTGAGCACGCAGATCACCCCTGCCGCGCAGTTGTCCACGGTCGGCGTCGACGAGATCGCCGGCCCCGTCGGCGACGCCCGGACGCCCCTCCCCGGCTCGCTCGCCGCGCGGCGGCGGCGCCGCTCGCCCGCCGGCCGCATCCTGCTCGACCTGGCTGCGCTGGTCGTGTTCGCCTGCTCCGTGTTCCCGGTGTACTGGATGCTGAACATGTCGTTCACGAGCGGCGAGTCGATCATCAGCCGCACGCCGAGCTTCCTGCCGCTGGACTTCACGCTCCGCAACTACGAGACGGCGTGGACGCGACCCGCAGCCCCCGGTCAGACCGACTTCGTGCACGGGCTCCTCAGCTCGAGCCTCGTCACCGTCGGCGTCCTCGTCGTCACCCTCCTCGTCGCCTTCCTCGCCTCGATTGCCGTGGCCCGCATCCGCTTCCGCGGGCGTCGCTCCTTCATCGTCTCGGTACTCATCGTCCAGATGATCCCCGGTGAGGCCATGATGTTCACGATCTACGGCATGATCGACGACTGGCGCCTCATGAACACCCTCCTGGGCCTCGGGATCGTCTACGTCGCCGCGGTGGTCCCGTTCACCATCTGGACCCTTCGCGGCTTCGTCGCAGGAGTCCCCGTCGACCTCGAGGAGGCGGCCATGATCGACGGTTGCACGCGGTCGCAGGCGTTCTGGAAGGTCACGTTCCCGCTCCTCGCCCCGGGGCTGGTCGCGACCGGCGTCTTCGCGTTCATCCAGTCCTGGAACGAGTTCACGATGGCCCTCCTCCTTTTGCGCGGCCAGAATCTGACGTTGCCGCCGTGGCTGCTGTCGTTCCAGTCCGCGACCGAGGCGACCAACTGGGGCGCCGTGATGGCGGCATCCACCCTCATCTCGATCCCCGTGGTCGTGTTCTTCCTCATCGTGCAGGGACGGATGTCCGGTGGGCTCGTCTCTGGCGCGGTGAAGGGCTGAGATGCGCGTCGGAGTGGATGTCGGCGGCACGAAGACGCTCGCCGTGGCGGTGGACGAGGCCGGTCGCGTCCTCGGGATCGAACGCCGCCCGACCGGCCGCGGTGCCGCCGCTGTCGTCGAGGGGATCGCGGCGGTCGTCGAGGTGCTCGCCGGCGGCCGAGCGCTCGACGCCCTCGGCGTCGGCGTTCCCGGCCAGATCGCGGGGGACGGCGTCGTCCGTCACGCCCTCAACCTCGGTATCGCGGAGTTCGATCTGGCCGCGGCGCTCGCCGCACGGCTCGGGCTCCGGCCCACCGTGGACAACGACGTGCGGGCCGCCGCCGTGGGGGCCCGAGCGCTCCTCCCGGGTGTCGATTCGCTCGCCTATCTCAACCTCGGAACGGGCGTCGCCGCGGGGATCGTCCGGGACGGGATGCCGTGGCGCGGCGCGCGGGGCGCGGCGGGGGAGATCGGGCATCTGAGCGTGGACCCCGCCGGTCCCGTGTGCCCCTGCGGGCAGCGGGGCTGCATCGAGTCGCTCGCCGGAGGTGCTTCGGTCGCGGCGCGATGGGGGAGGCCCTCCGCGTTCCCGGTGGCCGACGTGTTCGACGCGGCCGCCGCCGGCGACCCGTTCGGCGGGTCGCTGCAGGCGGACGTCGTGCGCGGCGTGGCCGCCGCGGCGCAGCTTCTCGTCCTCACGGCCGACGTCGACGTCGTCGTGCTCGGCGGCGGGGTCTCGCACCTCGGGGAGCGGCTGCTCGGGCCGGTTCGCACGGCTCTGCGGGCCGCGGCATCCGGGTCGGCCTTCCTCGCCTCGCTCGATCTGGCGGACCGCGTCGTGCCGGTTCCGTCCGGCGCGCCGGTCGGCGCGGTCGGCGCGGCGCTCCTGGCGGAAGCCCCTGCCGGGGTCGTGCCGGGCTGAGCGTGGCGCGGATGCCGCGGGTCAGACCATCCCGGTGAAGACCCGCCGCACCTGCAGATCGGCACTCAGGAGGACCGCGTCGGCGACGGCCCCGATGGCGAGCGAGCCGAGTTCGGGCCGGCCGATCGCGCGCGCAGGGGTCGTCGTGAGGGCCGTGACCGCCTCGGGCAGCGCAACTCCCGCGGCGACAGCGGTGCGGAGCGCGGCATCCTGTGTCAGCGTGGAACCCGCGATCGTGCCCTCGGCCAGGCGTGCGACGCCCGCCTCGACCGTCACCGGGAGCGACCCGAGCAGGTAGGTCCCGTCCGCTGCGCCGGCGGCGGCCATAGCGTCGGTGATGAGCGCGATGCGTCCGGGAGCGACCGCGAAGAGCATCCGGACGACGTCGGGGTGCACGTGCACTCCGTCGGCGATGACCTCGATCGTCACGCGCGGGTCGCCGGTCGCGGCGCCGACGGGGCCGGGGGCGCGGTGATGGAGTCCCGGCATCGCGTTGAACGCGTGGGTGAGGACGGTGGCGCCCGCATCGAACGCGCGGCGGGTGGCCTCGACGTCGGCGCCCGTGTGACCGACCGCGACGACGACGCCGGCCGCTGCGAACTGCGCGATCGCCTCGTGCGCGCCCGGTAGCTCCGGCGCGAGTGTCACCTGCACGAGCGATCCACGCGCCGCCTCGATCAGTGCCGCAACGGTCTCGGGCGCGGGGTCGAGCAGCAGCGCCGGATCGTGCGCGCCGTGGTGCCCCGGGTCGAGGAAGGGGCCCTCGAGGTGCGCGCCGAGGACCGAGGCATCCGCTTGGGCGAGGTCGGCGATCGCACCGAGGCGGGAGGCGAGGTCGGCAGGTGAGCCGGCGACCAGCGAGATGACGGCGCGCGTCGTGCCGTGTGCGAGGTGCGTCGCCCGGGCGATGCGGATCGCCTCGACGCCCTCCTCGTGCGCGCGGCCGCCCCCGCCATGCCCGTGCAGGTCGACGAACCCGGGCGTGAGCACAGCGCCCGCCCCGGCGACCGTGCCCGCGTCGACCACCTCGTCGGCGTCGAGCGCTCGCCAGGATCCGCCGGTGCCGGATGCCGCGACGCGGCCCGCCTCGATGCGGATCCACGCGTCGGGGGTCTCCGTGCCCGCATCGATCAGCCGGGCGGAGTGGATGATGCGGCTCACGTCGTCCACGTGACCTCCGCGAGCGCGGGGAAGCGGATGCCGAGCGAGGTCCACAGCGGCCCGAGCCCGCCGACCCGCGCCCGGAACGAGCGCCACGTGCGCTCCGATCCGGCTGGTGCGGACCAGGCGATCTCGGCCGCGGCGGCGATGCGCGGGAACGCGAGCGCGTCGATGTCGGCGAGGCTCGCGACCGTCTCGGTCCACAGGGGTGCCTCGATCCCGAGGATCGCGTCCTCGGGGAGGCCGTCGACGACCTCGGTCGGCTCCCATGAATACGCGCGCTCGAGGCTCGTGGGTCCGTTCGCCCAGGTGAGTCCGAGGGGCGCGTCGTCGGTCGGCTTCATGTCGAGGTAGATCGCGTCGGCGGGAGAGAGGACGACACGACCGCCGCGCTCGGCGAAAGCGCGGGCGTGCTCGGGTGCGGCATCCGTCGGCGTGACGAAGCCCCAGTACTGACCGATCGTGCCGGGAGCCAGGCCTGCGGAGGCGCCGGCCTCGTGCCAGGCGATCGGCGTCTTGCCGAGGTCGGCGATCACGGTGCTCGCGCGGGCGACGAAGTGCGCGAAGTCCTCGGGCGTCGTCCCGTGGGACTCGTCGCCGCCGAAGTGCAGCCACGGTCCCGGGGTGAGCTCCGCGAGTTCGGCGAAGACGCCGCTCACGAACGCGTAGGTGGCGTCGTCGTGCACGCGGAGCGACGAGAAGCCGACCGCGGTGCCGGTGTAAGGCTCGCCGGCGACCGGGATCGCGCCCTCGGTGATGACGTCGGTGACCGGCGCTTCGGCGATCTCTGGGTACGCGAGGGAGACGGCGTGCGTGTGGCCCGGCATGTCGAACTCGGGGACGACCGTCATGTGACGGGATGCCGCGTACGCGACGATCTCGCGGTAGTCGTCCTGCGTGTAGAAGCCTGCCGGATCGCCGTCGACCGCGGTCGCCGATGCCTTCTCGGTGAGCTCGGGACGCGATCGCAGCTCGAGCCGCCAGCCCTGGTCGTCCGAGAGGTGCAGGTGCAGGACGTTGAGCTTCAGCGATGCCGCCCGGTCGATGTACGCCGTCACCGTGTCGACCGCGTGGAAGTGCCGGGCAACGTCCAGCATGACCCCGCGGTAGGCGAAGCGCGGGGCGTCCGCGATGCGGACAGCCGGCACCACCCAGCGCTCGCCGTCACGGCGGATGAGCTGCCCGAGCGTCTGCACGCCGTAGAACAGGCCCGCGGCATCCGCTCCCGTGATCCGGATGCCGGTGGTCTCGACCTCGAGGGTGTACGACTCCATGGGGCCGCCGCCCTGCACAGCGAGCGAGATGGTGTCGCCGTCCGGCAGGTCGAGGCCGCTGCGCGCGGCGACGAGCGATCGGAGGGCGGTCGCGGCATCCGGATCGCCCTGCAGGCCGGCGCGCGACAGGTCGAAGGCGGGTGCGTCCGCGACGTCGACGTCCGCGGGGAAGGGCACGAGGGGGAGGGGGAGCATGTCCGCCGCCGATCTGTAAGGTGTCCTAACAAAACCGATCGGGCCAGCCTATCAGCGACCCCATCCGTTATGCTCGCAGTGTCGCGACTGGCGTTGAGGTGGGCTACCACCGGGGAGCGATTGACACGGCATTCGACCGCGCGCCTGGGCCGATGCGAGATTCCTCATCCCGAAAGCCGTCGTCAGGAGATCGTCATGACCGATTCGCTGTTCAACGCCCCCCTCTCCGAGGTCGATCCCGAGATCGCCGATGTGCTCGAGCGCGAGCTCGACCGTCAGCGCGGGTTCCTCGAGATGATCGCCTCCGAGAACTTCGTTCCCGTCTCGGTGCTGCAGTCGCAGGGCTCCGTCCTCACCAACAAGTACGCCGAGGGCTACCCCGGCCGCCGCTACTACGGCGGCTGCGAGGTCGTCGACGTCGCCGAAGAGCTCGCGATCGAGCGCGCCAAGGCGCTGTTCGGCGCCGGGTTCGCCAACGTTCAGCCCCACTCGGGTGCGTCGGCCAACGCCGCCGTCCTGCACGCGATCGCTCGCCCCGGCGACACGCTGCTGGGCCTTTCGCTCGACCACGGCGGTCACCTCACGCACGGCATGAAGATCAACTTCTCGGGCCGCCTGTACGACATCGTCGCGTACGGCGTCGACGCCGAGACCTCGCTCGTCGACATGGACGAGGTCCGCCGCCTCGCGATCGAGCACAAGCCGAAGGTCATCATCGCCGGGTGGTCCGCCTACCCGCGCCAGCTCGACTTCGCCGCCTTCCGCGCCATCGCCGACGAGGTCGGCGCGCTCCTCTGGGTCGACATGGCGCACTTCGCCGGTCTCGTCGCCGCGGGCCTGCACCCGTCGCCCATCCCGCATGCGCACGTCGTCTCGACCACCGTGCACAAGACGATCGGCGGCCCCCGCTCGGGCCTCATCCTCACGAACGACGCCGACATCGCGAAGAAGATCAACACCGCGGTCTTCCCCGGTCAGCAGGGCGGGCCCCTCATGCACGTGATCGCCGCGAAGGCGACCGCGTTCAAGCTCGCGATGACCCCGGAGTTCACCGAGCGTCAG
Organism: Microbacterium phoenicis; assembly: GCF_047302325.1. Taxonomy (NCBI): domain Bacteria; kingdom Bacillati; phylum Actinomycetota; class Actinomycetes; order Micrococcales; family Microbacteriaceae; genus Microbacterium; species Microbacterium phoenicis. Next base: position 2,902,853 of record NZ_CP154849.1, on the reverse strand, counting down.
GAGCGGACGCTGCGCGGTGCGGCGATCCTCGCCGACCGCCTCACGCAGGACGACGTCAAGAACGCCGGCATCGCGGTGCGCTCCGGCGGCACCGACGTGCACCTCGTGCTCGTCGACCTGCGCGACGCGGCGATCGACGGAAAGCAGGCCGAAGACCTGCTGCACGACATTCGGATCACCGTCAACCGCAACGCGGTCCCGAACGACCCGCGCCCGCCGATGGTCACCTCGGGCCTGCGCATCGGCACCCCGGCGCTCGCGACCCGCGGCTTCGGCGACGCCGAGTTCACCGAGGTCGCCGACGTCATCGCGCTCGCGCTGCTGCCGGGCGCTGACCACGAGGCGCTCCGCGCCCGCGTCGCCAAGCTCGCTGACGCGTTCCCGCTCTACCCGAGCCTCCAGCAGTGACCGCCGGCATCCGGCCCCTTCTCCGCCCGCGAGACTGCACGCACGCCTCGAGACAGTGGTCCTGGGCCGCAGTTTCGAGCTTCGGGTGCAGTCTCGCGATCGAGGGGCGACGACAGGAGGCATCATGACCGCGCAGATCCTCGACGGGAAGGCGGCCTCGGCCGCGATCAAGACCGAGCTCGCCGAGCGGGTGGCCGTGCTCAAGGAGCACGGTGTGACGCCCGGCATCGCCACCGTGCTGGTGGGCGCAGACCCGGCATCGCAGCTCTACGTCGGGATGAAGCACCGCCAGTCTGAGGCGATCGGGATGAACTCGATCCAGCGTGAGCTGCCGGCCGACGCGACGCAGGAGCAGGTCGAGGCGCTGATCGACGAGCTCAACGCCGACCCCGCCTGCCACGGCTACATCGTGCAGCTGCCCCTGCCGAAGCACCTCGACACCGACCGCATTCTCGAGCGGATCGATCCGGAGAAGGATGCCGACGGCCTCCACCCGACGAACCTCGGTCGCTTGGTGCTCAACGTCAACACGCCGATCACGTCACCGCTGCCCTGCACGCCTCGCGGCGTCATCGAGCTGCTGGTGCGCAACGGCTACGACCTGGCGGGCAAGCACGTCGTCGTCGTCGGCCGCGGTGTCACGATCGGCCGGTCGATCGGCCTGCTGCTCACGCGGCGCGAGTACAACGCGACCGTCACGCTCACCCACACCGGGACGACCGACCTCGGCGCGCACCTGCGCGAGGCCGACGTCATCGTCGCCGCGGCGGGCGTCAAGCACATCGTCTCGGCCGAGCACGTGAAGCCCGGCGCAGCCGTCCTCGACGTCGGCGTCACCCGCGAGGACGACCCCGAGACCGGCAAGAGCCGCGTCTACGGCGACGTGCACCCGGACGTCGCGGAGGTCGCCGGCTGGGTGTCGCCGAACCCCGGCGGCGTCGGACCGATGACGGTCGCCCTGCTCATGACCAACGTGGTCGAGGTCGCCGAGCGCGCTGCGGGGCTGAGGGACTGAGGCTGCTCGCGACCTCAACCGTTCGCGGATGCAGGAGTTCGCGCCCGACACGCCGACGAGGTGACGAGGGATGCCGGGTGTCGCCCGGCATCCCTCGCATCCGTCGACGCCCCGGCGGCTGCGCCGCTCAGGCGGTGAAGCGCGCGAGGAACGCCCGAGTGCGGGCCTCCTGCGGATGCCGCAGCACCGATGCGGATGGGCCCTGCTCGACGATCGTGCCGGCGTCGAGGAACACGACGCGGTCGGCGACGTCGCGCGCGAACGCCATCTCGTGCGTCGCCATCAGGATGGTCGCGCCCTCCGACGCCAGATCCCGGACGAGCTCGAGGACTTCGCCGACCAGCTCCGGATCGAGCGCCGAGGTGATCTCGTCCAGCAGCAGCACCTCGGGGTCGGTGGCGATGGCACGGGCGATGGCGACGCGCTGCTGCTGACCGCCCGACAGCCGGTCGGGGTGATCCTTCGCCTTGTCGGCGAGCCCCACCCGGGCCAGCAGCTCGGCGGCGCGGGCCTCGGCGGCGCGGCGCGGCATCCGGTGCACGACTCGCGAGGCGAGCGTGACGTTGTCGAGCACAGACAGGTGCGGGAACAGGTTGAAGCTCTGGAAGACGGCGCCGAGGCGCGCCCGCACGCGGTTGCCGTCGACCCGCGGGTCGGAGATGTCCTCGTCGCCGAGGAAGATCTGACCGTCGTCGATGGGTTCGAGAAGGCCCAGGCAGCGCAGCAGCGTCGATTTGCCCGACCCGCTCGCACCGATGAGCGCAACCACCTCGTGCGCACCGAGCGTCACGTCGACGCCCTTCAGAACGTTGCGGTCGCCGAAGGATTTGCGGATGCCGGTCGCCGTCAGGAGCCCGCTCACAGCACCGATCCTGACTGCTCGCGCTCCCGGAGCCTCGCCGTGTACCAGTCCGTCAGGCGGATCGTCGGGATCGCCAGCAGGATGAAGAGGATGCCTGCGACGACGTACGGCGTGAAGTTGTAGGTCGTCGCGACGACGCCCTTCGCCCGGGCGATCGCGTCGAGGCCCGCGATGATCGAGATGAGTCCGACGTCCTTCTGCATCGAGATGAAGTCGTTCATGAGCGCCGGGGTCATCTTGCGGAGTGCCTGCGGTAGGACCACGCGGCGGAGCGTCTGCACGTGGTTCAGGCCGAGTGCGCGCGCCGCGAGGCGCTGCGAGGGGTGCACCGACTCGATGCCCGCCCGGATCACCTCGGCGACGTACGCCGAGTAGGTGAGGGTCACCGCCAGCACGCCGAGGAACAGCTCGTCGATCCGTTCGCCGGTGATCGTCGGCAGCCCGAAGCCGACGAGGTAGAGGACGATGATGAACGGCAATCCTCGGAACAGATCGGTGTAGCCCGCCGCCAGAGTCCGCACCGGGAAGAAGACCGGGCCCCGGAGGGTGCGCAGCAGTGCGATCACGAGCGCGACCCCACCGACGGTGAAGATCGAGAGGCCGAGCACCGTCAGGTTGATGAGGAAGCCCTCCCAGACCTTCGGCAGAGCCTCGACCGCGACAGCGGGGTCGAAGAAGGCCTGCTGGACCTTCGCCCAGCCCTCGGTGTTGATGACGGTTGCCCAGACGATCACCGCGAACGCGGCCGTCGAGAGGATCGCGATGAGCACCGACCGTCGCTCGCGTCCGCGCCGGTAGGCGCGACGGTCGAGCTCGAGTGCGCTCGGGGTGCTGGTACTCACGGATCGACGCTAGCGCGTCCTCACTGGAGCTTCGTCACGCCTTCGGTGAGACCCGACAGCCATTCCTTCTCGAGCTCGGCCAGGGTGCCGTCCTCACGGAGGGCGTCAACGGCCGCGCTGACTGCGGGGGTCAACGGCGAGTCCTTGGCGAGGAGCAGGCCCCACTGGTCCTCGACGCCGACCTTCGGGAGTTCGCCGACGATGAAGGAGTCGGTGATGTACGCGGTGACCGCGACGTAGGCGGTCGGGGTGTCGAGGACGACGGCATCCACCTGTCCGGCGCTGAGGGCCGCGGTGGCGTCCTCGTTCGAGTTGTAGAGCTTCGGGGTGAGCCCGAGGTCGAGCGCGTCGAGCGTCAGAGCGCTCGTCGAGTTCGCCATGGCGCCGATCGTGATGTCCTTGAGGCCGGCGAGGTCCTTGACGCCGTCGGCCTTGCCGCCCTCGAGGGCGATGATCGACTGGCTCGCGGAGTAGTACGGCGACGAGAAGTCGACGCCCTTCTTACGGTCGTCGGTGATCGTGTACTGCTGCAGGTTCACGTCGAAGCTCTTCGGGCCGGGCGCGATCGCCGCCTCGAAGCTCGTGCGGACCCACTCGACGTCGTCCTTCGCGAACCCGAGCTCGTCGGCGACGGCGTAGGCGACGGCGGCCTCGAAACCCTTGCCCGACTCGGGCTCGTCGTCGTAGACGTACGGCTCGTAGGCGGTCTCGCCGGTGGCGACCGTGAACTTGCCCGGGGTGACGTAGTCGTCGGCCGACGGCGTGGCGCCTGCAGACGATCCGGCACCGGGTGCGGCGCTCGACGCGCAGCCTCCGAGGAGCAGGGCGAGGGCCGCGGCGGATGCAGCGAGAGCGGTGCGCAGGGCGGGACGACGGGACATGAGGGCCTCCGGGGACGCCGAGGGTGCTCGGACGAGGGGGTCGGGTGGGCAACGCCGCGTGTCGCGGGAAGCCGGAGTTCATTCTCGCGCGCAGACGGATGCCGCGGGTGCGGCGGCGTCGCTTTGTTACACGGCCGTCATCCCGCGCCACTGAGAGGATGGGGGCATGGTCCCTCCACGCACTCTTCTGGTCGGTTCCGGGCGCATCGGATCGCGGGTGGCGGAGGAGCTGCGCCGCGCGGGCGGCGAGGTCGTCACACTGCGGCGCTCGGCGGCATCCGGTGCGGACGGCGGGCGGCACATCGCCGCGGATCTGTCCCTCCCGCTCACGGAGCCGCTGCCGGCGGTCGATGCCGTCGTCGTGACGCTGCCGCCGGGGGATGAGCCGGACTTCCTCGCCGGTGCGATCAGCCGTGTCGCCGAGGCGCTGCCGGCGCGGCCGGCGCGCACGATCTGGGTGTCGTCCACGCGGGTGTTCGAGGGGTACGGCGACGAGAGGCCGCTGACCGAGAGCGACGAGCCTCGGCCGCGCAGCGAGCGGGCGCGGCAGCTCGTCGACGGCGAAGAGCGCGCGGTCGCGTTGCTGGGGGCGACGATCCTGCGACCCGCGGGCATCTACGGACCGGGACGTGACCGACTCATCCGTCAGGTGCTCGCCGGCAGGCCCGTCGACCACGATCGCCGGACCAACCGCATCCACGAGACCGACGTCGTCCGCACGATCCTGACGCTGTTGCAGGCGGACCAGGTGCCTACCGTGCTCCATGCCGTCGACCGGCGCCCCGCGACCCTCGGCGAGGTGGTTGCGTTCCTCGCCGATCGGTTGGACGTACCGGTGCCGCCGCGCGGCGAACCCGCCGGACGGCGCGGCACCGTGCTCGACGGTACGCGCTTGGGTGAGGTCGTCGACGGGCTCGCGTTCCCGACCTTCGAGGACGGCTACGGCGAGATGCTCGCGCAGCGGGGCTGAGCCCTAGCGGATGTCGGCGGCCCGCGCGAGGATGCGGACATGACTCCCACGCAGGGGACGCTGGACTGGCTGCTGGACTCGGACCCTTCGCTCCGCTGGCAGGTCGAACGCGACCTGCTCGGCGCGCCGCCCGCGCAGTGGGAGGCCACGCGTGCGCGCGTCGCGACCGAGGGAAACGGGGCGACGCTCCTCGCGCAGCAGGGGGACGACGGGCAGTGGGAGGGCGGTGCGTACTTCCCGGCCGGGTTCTTCGGCAGCCCCGAGGCCGAGATGCCGGGCCAGCCGTGGACGGCGACGACTTGGACGCTTAAAGACCTGCGCGAGTGGGGAGTGCCGGCATCCGCTCTCGGGGACACCGCGGACAAGCTCGACCGCAACAGCCGCTGGGAGTACGACGACCTGCCGTACTGGGGTGGAGAGGTGGACGTCTGCATCAACGCGTTCACGCTCGGGACGGGCGCCTGGCTCGGCGCGGACGTCTCGGCGCTGGCGCGCTGGTTCCCCGCGCATCAGCTCGCCGACGGCGGCTGGAACTGTGAGGCGGAGGAGGGGGAGTCAATACGCGGATCGTTCCATTCCACGTTGAATGCGCTGCGCGGCATGCTCGCCTACGAGACGTCCACCGGCGATACGGCGCTGCGCGACAGTCGCCATCACGGCGAGGAGTACCTCCTCGAACGGCGGCTCGCGTACCGGCTGTCGACCGGGGACCTCGTCGGATCGTTCGTGACCGATTTCGTCTACCCGAACCGGCATCGGTACAGCGCGCTCGCCGCACTCGATCATTTTCGGGACGCCGCACTGCAGGACGGCACCCCGCCGGACCCGCGGCTCGCCGGGGCGATCGAGATGGTCCGCACGGCGCGGCACGCCGACGGCACGTGGCACCAGGGGCGGACGCTCGAGGGCAGGCGCTGGTTCGACATCGACGCACCCGAGGGTCAGCCGTCGCGCTGGCTCACGTTCCTCTCGCTCCGTGTCCTGCAGTGGTGGGATGCCTCCCGCTGACGCTCAGCGCGGAACCGACCATCGAGCGGCCAGCGCCTCGGATCCGCGGGCGAGAAGGGTGACGTCGGCGCCGACGAGCACGAACGACGCCCCCTCGTCGAGGTAGCGCTGCGCGGCATCCGGATCGAAGGCGTTCACGCCGACAGGCTTGCCTGCACCGCGCACGGCTGTGAACGCCTCGAGGACGGCGGCGACGACGTCGGGGTGCGTCTGCGCACCGAGCAGGCCCATCGAGGCCGCCAGGTCGCTCGGCCCGACGAAGACCCCGTCCACGCCGTCGACCGCAGCGATCTCCGCGGCGTTCCGGACTCCCTCGGTCGTCTCGACCTGCACGAACAGCGACACGTGCCGATCGGCGTCGGCGAGGTAGTCCTCGACCCGGCTCCACCGGGCGGAGCGGGCGAGCGCCGACCCGACCCCGCGGCGACCGCGAGGCGGATAGCGGACCGCCTGGACGAGTTCCGCCGCCTGCGCGGCCGTATCGACCATCGGCACGAGGATGTTCTGCGCGCCGACGTCGAGCACCTGCTTGATCGTCACGACGTCGCCGATCGGCACGCGGACGACCGCCGTCACGGGCGCGGCGGCGACGGCCTGCAGCTGGGCGAGCACCGACTCGAGCCCGTTCGGCGAGTGCTCCATGTCGATGAGCAGCCAGTCCAGGCCCGCGCCCGCGCAGATCTCTGCGACCAGCGGCGACCCGGAGCACACCCACATGCCCGCGAGGGGACGGTCGGCATCCGCCAGTGCCTCTCGGAACGTCGGGTTCAGATGAAACGGCATTCGATGACTCCCATCGGCCCATAGTCGCAGCGCACCTCGTCGCCGCGCGACACCCACACCGGCCGCGTGAACGAGCCCGCGAGGATGATCTCGCCCGCCTCGAGCCGTGCACCGTGCTGGTGGAATTTGTTCGCGAGCCAGGCGACGCCGGTCGCGGGGTGGCCGAGGACGCCCTGGGCCACACCGGTCTCTTCGATCTCGCCGTTCCGCGACAGCACCCCCGGCACCCAGCGCAGGTCGATCTCGTCGGGGCGGCGATGCTCCGTGCCGAGGACCATCGCCCCGTACGCGGCGTTGTCGCTGATCGTGTCGACGATCGTCCGCCCCTCGAGCTCGATGTGCGAGTTCAGCACCTCGAGCGCGGGCACGGCGTAGTCGATCGCCGCGAGGGCGTCGTCGAGCGTGCAGTCGGGGCCCTCGAGGGGCCTCGCCAGCACGAAGGCCAGCTCGACCTCGATCCGCACGTTCGAGAAATGGTCGACGGGGATGCTGTCGCCCGGCCGGTAGACGGTGTCGTCGAACATAACCCCGTAGTCGGGCTCGGTGATCCCGGTCGCCTGCTGCATCGCCTTCGAGGTCAGCCCGATCTTGCGGCCGACGAGGCGCCGTCCCGACGCGATCATCCGGTCGCGCCAGACGCCCTGGATCGCGTAGGAGTCGTCGACCGTCGCCTGCGGGTAGCGCGCGGTGATCCGCGGGATGACGCCGTGCGTGCGGTCGGCCTCGGCGAGCTCATCCGCGATGCGCGAGACGTCCTCGGCGGACAGCATCAGAGCTGGTTCCCCAGCTTGTACTCGCCCTGCTTCCACGACGGCATCGCCTCGTCGTCGCCCTCGCGGGTGTACGAGAAGCCGTCGGCGCCGATCGTGACCGCCATCTCGCTGCGGTGCTCGCGGGTGCGGACCGGCTGCGGGTTGCCGTCGAGATCGAGGACGAGGGATGCCTCGGTGTACCAGGACGGGACCACCGGGTTGCCCCAGAAGTCGCGGCGCTGGTTGTCATGGACGTCCCACGTGACCACGGGGTTGTCGGGGTCGCCGGTGTAATAGTCCTGCGTGTAGATCTCCACGCGGTGGCCGTCGGGGTCGCGGAGGTAGAGGTAGAACGCGTTCGAGACGCCGTGACGGCCCGGCCCGCGCTCGATCGCGTCGGAGCGGCGCAGCGCGCCGAGCTTGTCGCAGATCGCGAGGATGTTGTGCTTCTCGTGCGTCGCGAAGGCGACGTGGTGCATGCGCGGGCCGTCGCCGCCGGTCGCGGCGGTGTCGTGCACGGTGGGCTTGCGCCGCATCCACGCCGCGTAGACGGTGCCGTCCTCGTCCTGGATGTCCTCCGTCACCCGGAACCCCAGGTCCTGGTAGTGGCGCACCGCGCGCGGGACGTCGGGTGTCACCTGGTTGAAGTGGTCGAGGCGCACGAGCTCGCCGGGGATCTGCAGGTCGTACCGCCACGACAGCCGCTCCACGTGCTCGCTCTGGTGGAAGAACTCGTACGGGAAGCCGAGCGGGTCCTCGACGCGCACCGAGTCGCCGATGCCCTTCGTGAACCCCTCGGCGCGGCGCTCGACGCGGCATCCGATCTCCTCGTAGAACGCGACCGCCCGGTCGAGGTCCTCCGGTGTGCGGACCCGGTACGAGAACGCGGCGACGGCGGCGACCGGACCCTTCCGCAGCACGAGGTTGTGGTGGATGAACTCCTCGGTCGAGCGCAGGTAGATGACCTCGTCGTCCTCCTCGGTGACGTGGAGTCCCAGGATGTCGACGTAGAACTGGCGGGATGCCGCGAGGTCGGTGACCACCAGGTCCATGTACGCGCAGCGCAGGATGTCGGGGGCGGGCGAGGTGGGCGTCTGCACCGGGTCATCGGTGCGGATGAGGGCTTCTTGCGAGACGAAGAACCCGGAGGAGGTCTTGGTCATGCCGTCGCGGTGGCTCATGTCAGAGTCCTTGCTGGTCGTGGGCGGAGTCAGTTCTTGCCGAAGGTGGGGTTGTGAACCTTGCCGAGCGTGATGTGCACGGCCTGCTGGTCGGTGTAGAAATCGATCGAGCGGTAGCCGCCCTCGTGGCCGAGTCCGGAGGCCTTCACGCCGCCGAAGGGCGTACGCAGGTCGCGGACGTTGTTCGAGTTCAGCCACACCATGCCGGCCTCGACGGCCTGCGAGAAGTTGTGGGCGCGCTTCAGGTCGTTGGTCCAGATGTAGGCGGCGAGGCCGTACTTCGTGTCGTTCGCGAGGGCGAGCGCCTCGTCGTCGGTGTCGAACGGCGTGATCGCGACGACGGGGCCGAAGATCTCCTCCTGGAAGATGCGCGCCGTTGGGGGCACGTCGGCGAACACCGTGGGCGCGACGAAGTTGCCGTCCGCGAAGCCGTCCGGGCGGCCGCCGCCGGCGACCAGTCGGCCCTCGGCCTTGCCGAGCTCGACGTAGGACATCACCTTGTCGTAGTGCTCCGGGTGCACGAGGGCGCCGACCTCGGTCGCGGGGTCGTGCGGGAAGCCGACCTTGACGCGCTGCGCCTGCGCCGCGTAACGCTCGACGAACTCGTCGTAGACCTCGCGCTGCACCAGGATGCGGCTGCCCGCCGTGCAGCGCTCGCCGTTGAGGGAGAAGACGCCGAAGATCGTCGCGTCGACCGCGGCGTCGAGGTCCGCATCGGCGAAGACGACGGCGGGGCTCTTGCCGCCGAGTTCCATCGACAGGCCCTTCAGCCACGGCGCCGCGTTCGCGAAGATCAGCTGACCCGTCGAGCTCTCGCCGGTGAAGGAGATGAGCGGAACGTCGGGGTGCTTCACGAGCGCATCGCCCGCGTCCTCGCCGAGCCCGTTCACGAGGTTGAAGACGCCCTGGGGGAGTCCCGCCTCCTCGAAGATCCCGGCCCAGAGGGATGCCGACAGCGGCGTGAACTCGGCGGGCTTCAGCACCACCGTGTTGCCCGTGGCGAGCGCGGGGCCGAGCTTCCAGGACTCGAGCATGAACGGCGTGTTCCACGGCGTGATGAGCCCCGCGACGCCGATCGGCTTGCGGTTGACGTAGTTGATCTGACGTCCCGGAACCTTGAACGTGTCGTCGGACTGGGCGACGATCAGGTCGGCGAAGAAGCGGAAGTTCTCGGCGGCGCGACGTGCCTGCCCGAGCGCCTGCGTGATCGGCAGGCCCGAGTCGAAGGACTCGAGCTCGGCGAGCCGGGCGTCCCGGGACTCGACCAGGTCGGCGATCCTGTGCAGGATGCGCGACCGCTCGCGGGGCAGCATCTTCGGCCACGGGCCGTCGGTGAAGGCGCGGCGCGCGGCGGCGACCGCGGCATCCACATCGGCTTTCTTGCCCGCAGCGGCCTGCAGGTAGACCCGGTTCGTGACGGGATCGAGGACGTCGAACGTGTCGCCGTCCGCCGAGTCGACGAACGCGCCGTCGATGTAGTGCTGGATGCGGGTGGGCAGGTCCGCGGGCGTGTGCGGCGCGGCCAGGGTGGGATCCGTCATGTCGTGCGTCCTCGCTCGATGGGTCAGAAGTTCGGCAGGCCGAGGGCCTGGTCGGGGTGTTCGTGGGTCATATAGGCGTCGAGGGTCGCCGAGCGGTGCCGACGTGCGGCGTGCTCGATCTCGCTGAGCGGGGCGCTCCGCTCGATGAGCGCGAGGATCTGCTCGTGCTCGCGGACCGACTCCTGCGCGCGACCCGGCACGAAGCTGAACGTGGAATCGCGGAGGTGCCCGAGCCTCGCCCACTCGGTCTGGACGAGCTCCAGCATCCGCGGGTTCGCGCAGCGTTCGAAGAGGGTCGCGTGGAACTCCTGGTTCAGCCGCGTGAACGCCCGGGGGTCGAAGTGGTCGAGCGTCTCGATCATGAGCTCGTTGATCTCCCGCGCCCGGCGGACGTCGGACTCGGTGAGCGCCCGGGCCGACAGCGCGGTGGCGGCGCCTTCGAGGATCGACAGCGCCTGCATGCTGTAGCGGTACTGCGAGTCGTCGACCATCGAGACGCGCGCCCCGACGTTGCGCTCGAAGGTCACGAGTCCCTCGGCCTCGAGCTGGCGGATCGCTTCGCGCACCGGGACGACGCTCATATCGAGCTCGCTCGCGATGCTGCCGAGCACCAGGCGGTAGCCGGGCGTGAAGGTCTCGTCGACGATCCGCTCCTTGAGCCACGCGTACGCCTGCTGCGACTTGCTCGGCGCGGCGACACCGCTCATCGCCTGCTCCGCTCGGCCTCGTACCGCTCGCGCCACTGCGCGTTCATCGGGAACAGGCCGTCGACCGGCTCGCCCTCGGCGACGCGGGCGGCGATCCAGGCATCCTCGTCCTCCTGCGCGAGGGCCGCGTCGGCGACCTCCTCGGCGAGCGCGGGCGGCAGCACGATGACGCCGTCGCGGTCGCCCACGATGATGTCGCCGGGCTGCACGGTCGTGCCGCCGCAGGCGATCGTGCCCCCGGCATCCCACGGCACGTGCTTGCGACCGAGAACCGCCGGGTGCGCGCCCGCGGTGTACACCGGGATGCCGACCGCGGCGACCGCGGCGGCGTCGCGCACGCCGCCGTCGGTCACGATGCCGGCCGCGCCCTGCGCGTGCGCACGGATCGCGAGGATGTCGCCGAGCGTGCCGGAACCGGCCTCGCCGCGCGCCTCGATCACGATGACCTCACCCTCGCGGACCGCGTCGAACGCGCGCTTCTGCGCGTTGTAGCCGCCGCCGTGGCTCTGGAACAGGTCCTCGCGGTTCGGCACGAAGCGGAGCGTCGCGGCGACGCCCACGAGCTTCGCGTCGGGGTGGAGCGGGGCGACGCCGTCGATCGTGACGTTGTCGAGGCCGCGCTTTCGCAGTTGCTGCGACAGCCCCGCGACCGGGACGCGCTCGAGCTTCTCGCGGAGGTCCGGGGAGAGGGCGGATGCCGCGGCCAGCCCGGCGGCCTCGCGGGAGCCCCACGCCTCTTCGCGCTGCGTGTCGTCGACCTGGGGAAGTGAACCGAGCGCCCGGTCGAAGGGGACGTCGGGGCCGTCGACCACTGCCGTCGTCAGCCGGCCCGTGGACGCCCCGGTGTCGGGGGCGTCGACCTCGACCTCGACGACGTCGCCGGGGACGATGACCGACGAGCCCGCCGGCGTCCCGGTGAGGATGACATCGCCTGGCTCGAGCGTCATGTGCTGCGACAGGTCGGCGACGATCTGCGGGAGGGGGAAGAGGAGGTCGTCGGTGGAGCCCTCCTGGGCGAGCTCGCCGTTGACCCAGGTGCGCACGCGCAACCGGGCCGGGTCGAGCAGGCGGGCGTCGAGGACGACGGGGCCGAGCGGGGTGAAGCCGTCGCCGCTCTTGGAGCGGACGTTCGATCCCTTGTCGTTCGCGCGCAGGTCGTACAGACCGAGGTCGTTGGATGCCGTGACCCCCGCGACGTGCTCCCATGCCCGGTCGGCGCTCACGCGGCGGGCAGGGGCGCCGATGACGAGCGCGATCTCACCCTCGAAGGCGAGCAGTTCGGTTCCGGCAGGGCGTTCGACCGTGCCGCCGGAGGCGGCGACCGAGCTCGAGGCCTTGAAGAAGTAGGACGGCGCCGCCGGGGTGCGACCGCGCTGTGCGGCGCGCGAGCAATAGTTCAGGTGGACGGCGATGATCTTCCCCGGTCGGCCGGGAAGGGCCGCGAAGCGCGGGTCGGCGGTCGCGGCATCCGTCACCGTGTCGTCGTTCTGCATCGTCTGAGCTCCTTCGCCCTTGCGTCGTATCTCAAATCGTATATGATCGTGCTGCCCCGGACAACCGGATATCGACGAAGACGTCGGATGACACAGGAGTCAGCATGAGCACTTCCCCCGCCCGTGACGGGTTCACTCCCACCGGGACCATCGCGACAGCCGCGGACCGCCGGCGCGTCGTGTTCGCCACCGTCGTCGGGACCACCGTGGAGTGGTACGACTTCTTCATCTACGCCACCGCGGTCGGCCTCGTCTTCGGCCAGCTCTTCTTCGCGCCGCTCGGCAAGGACAGCGTGCTCATCGGGTTCGCGACCGTCGGGGTGAGCTTCCTCTTCCGGCCCCTCGGTGCATTCCTCGCCGGGCACCTCGGCGACAAGTACGGTCGCAAGGTCGTGCTCATGTGGACGCTCATCCTCATGGGGATCGCCACCGCGCTCATCGGCGTGCTGCCGAGCTACGAGTCGATCGGCCTCGCCGCGCCCATCATCCTCGTGCTCCTGCGCATCCTGCAGGGCATCTCGGCCGGCGGCGAGTGGGGCGGCGCCGTGCTCATGGCCGTCGAGCACGCCCCCAAGACCCGCCGCGGCGCGTTCGGCGCGTCGCCGCAGATCGGCGTGCCGCTCGGCCTCCTGCTCGCCTCGGGCGTCATGGCGCTCATGTCGGCGATCGCACCGGGGGAGCAGTTCCTCCAGTGGGGCTGGCGCGTGCCGTTCCTGCTCAGCGTCGTCCTGATCCTCGTCGGCTGGTACGTCCGTCGCCGCGTGGAGGAGAGCCCCGTCTTCCTCGAGCTCGCCGAGCGCAAGGAGCACAGTCGGATGCCGATCGTCGAGCTGTTCCGCAAGCACGCGGTGCTCGTGATCATCGCCGCCTTCGTCTTCGCCGGGAACAACGCCGTCGGCTACATGACCACCGGCGGGTACATCCAGGGCTACGCCACGAACCCCGAGGGTCCCCTCGGCTTGGACCGCGCCCCGGTGCTCTGGGCGGTGACGGGATCGGCGGTCACGTGGCTGCTCTCGACCCTCGTCGCCGGTTTCGTCTCCGACCGGATCGGGCGCCGCACGACGTACATCGCGGGCTGGATCATGCAGCTCGTGGGTGTGTTCACGCTCTTCCCGCTGGTCAACACAGGGAACGTCTTCGTCCTCTTCCTGGGGCTCGCGATCCTCACGATCGGCCTCGGCTTCACGTACGGCCCCCAGGCCGCGCTCTACGCCGAGCTGTTCCCCGCGTCGATCCGCTTCTCGGGCGTCTCGATCTCGTACGCCATCGGTGCGATCCTCGGCGGAGCGTTCGCACCGACGATCGCAACGGCGCTCGTCGCCGCCTTCGGCTCGACCACCCCGGTCACCTGGTACCTGGCCGGCATGACCGTGCTCGGCCTTGTGGCGACACTGCTGCTGCGCGATCGCAGCGGCATCCCGCTCGACCCCGATCACGAGGCGGAGCAGGCGGTCAGCCCGGTCCGCGGCCTCACCCGCGCCTGACGCTCGAGGAGAACCATGCAGTTCCACCACCACGGCTACGTCTCAGGCGACCCTCGGGTCCTGCCCGCCGCCGGGACCGGGGTCGACCGCCCCGCGGAGCTCCCCGACGAGACCGACGTGCTCATCGTCGGCTCGGGCCCGGCGGGGATGCTGCTGGCCGCCCAGATGTCGCAGTTCCCGCAGGTCTCGACGCGTCTCATCGAGCGGCGCACCGGCCGGCTCGAACTGGGTCAGGCGGACGGCATCCAGCCGCGGTCGGTGGAGACGTTCCAGGCGTTCGGGTTCGCGGAGCGGATCATCGCCGAGGCGTACAACATCGGCTACATGAACTTCTGGGGCCCCGACCCCGCCGATCCGAGCCGCATCCGGCGCACGTCGCGGACGGACGACTACGGCCTGAAAATCAGTGAGTTCCCGCACCTCATCGTCAACCAGGCGCGTGTACTCGACTACTTCGCCGAGGCCGCCGCACACGGCCCCGGACGGATCGTGCCCGACTACGGCGTCGAGTTCGTCGGGCTGGAGGTGCCCGAGGATGCCGCGGCTCCCGTCGCCGTCACGGTCCGCCACGTCGGCGGCCCGCGGGCGGGGGAGGAGCGCGTCATCCGGGCGCGATACGTCGTCGGATGCGACGGCGCCCGGAGCGGTGTGCGCCGGGCGATCGGTCGCGTGCACGTCGGCGACGCGTCGAAGCACGCCTGGGGCGTCATGGACGTGCTCGTCGACACCGACTTCCCCGACTGGCGCATCAAGTGCGCCATCAACAGCTCGGCGGGGAACATCCTCCACATCCCCCGCGAGGGCGGGTACCTCAGCCGCATGTACATCGACCTCGGCGCGGTCGCCGCGGACGACAACCACCGCGTCCGCGAGACGCCCATCGAGGAGGTCGTCCGCCGGGCGAACGAGATCCTCCACCCGTACACGATCGACGTGAAGCAGGTCGCCTGGCACAGCGTCTACGAGGTCGGGCACCGCGTCACCGACGGGTTCGACGACGTCCCCGAGGGCGTCGATCGCGATCCGCGGGTCTTCCTCACCGGCGACGCCTGCCACACCCACAGCGCCAAGGCCGGGCAGGGCATGAACGTCTCGATGCAGGACGGGTTCAACCTGGGGTGGAAGCTCGGTCACGTGCTGACGGGGCTGGCCCCGGCATCCCTTCTTGCCACCTACGGCGCCGAAAGGCGACCCGTCGCGCAGCAGCTGATCGACTTCGACAAGGAGTGGTCGTCGCTGATGGCGCGTAAGCCCGAGGAGATCACCGATCCCGAGGACCTCGCGACCTATTACCTCGCGACCGCCGAGTTCCCGTCAGGGTTCATGACGCAGTACGGGGCCTCGGCGATCGTCGCAGGGGCTGAGCATCAGGACCTCGCGACGGGGTTCCCCCTCGGCAAGCGACTGAAGTCGGCCGAGGTCGTCCGGGTCGCGGACGGCAACGTCGTGCACCTCGGCCACCACGCGACGGCCGACGGGCGGTGGCGCGTGTACGCCTTCGCCGATGAGTCGGGCGAAGATCTCTCGGCCTGGGCGGAGTGGTTCGCCTCGGCATCCGGTCCGATCTCCCGGCACACGCCGGCGGGCGCCGATGCCGACGCCGTCTTCGACGCGAAGGTCGTCTATCCGCGGGGGTACGAGGAGGTCGAGATGGCGGGCGTGCCCGCCGTGTTCCGGCCGCACTCGGGGCCGCTCGGGCTCATGGACTGGGAGAAGGTCTACGCGACCGGACCCTCGACCTGGACGGATGCCGACATCTTCGCCGAGCGCGGGATCTCGCCGCGCGGCGCGGTCGTCGTCGTCCGCCCCGACCAGTACGTCGCCGCCGTCCTGCCGCTGACCGCGACCGCCGAGCTCGGCGAGTTCCTGGCCGGCGCCTTCCGTCCCGCCGGGTGAGTCCCACCACGTCGAACCGTCGCAGATGGTCGCTTTCGCGGCATCCCGCCGACCATCTGCGACGTCTCGATCTGGTAGAAACGCGGCATGCGCCTTCCTGACCTGCCCTTCGAACTGCACGCGGCCGACGAGTCCGGGTGGACGCTGACCGGCACGGTCATCGAAGGGGCCGCCCCAGGTGGCACGGACCTCTTCGTCGACCCCAGCGGGACGACCGGGGTCGCTGCGGAGACACTGCTCAACGCGAACACGCTCCTCGGCGCGCCCCCCGAGGGCGATTTCACCCTCGTCGCTCGGGTGCGTCCCGAGCATCATGCGACGTTCGACGCCGGCGTGCTCCTCGCGTGGGTCGACGACACGAACTGGGCCAAGCTCTGCGTCGAGCGGTCCCCGGCGGGCGAGTCGATGGTCGTCTCGGTCGTGACCAAGGGGACCTCCGACGATGCCAACGCGTTCCTCCTGGATTCTTCCGAGGCTCGGCTGCGGATCGCGCGGGTGGGGAACGTCCTGGCGTTCCACGCCCACGACAGGGGCGTCTGGACCTTCGTGCGCGCGTTCACGCTGCCGGGTGTCTCGGACCGGCTGCAAGTGGGTTTCGAGGTGCAGAGCCCGACCGGCGAGGGATGCCGCGCCGCGTTCGACGAGATCGCGTTCGAGCGCCGCACCGTCGCGGACCTGCGCAGCGGCGACTGAGCGCCGCCCCGACGTCTCGGCGTGCCGAACCGACGCGAACTGCACCCACCCGACGGGAATGAGCGCCGTTCGCGTCGGGTCGAGCGCCGCTAGGGTCGGGGTGTGGACACCGTGAACCCCCTGCTGCCGGCCGGATACGACATCGTCTGGTCGGTCGTTGCTCTGATGGCGGCCGTGCTGGCGATCGTCGCCCTGGTCTCGCTCACGCGGTCGGCTCGGCGGCTGACGTCGACGCAGGCGCTGTTGTGGGTGCTCGTGGTGCTGCTGGTCCCGGTTGCGGGTCCCCTCGCGTGGCTCGCAGTGGGCCGACGAGGAGGGATGCCGCGCCGCGAGGCGTGAGCGGGCGACCACCCATGGCGAGGGACCGGCACTCCGCCGCGCTGGCTCGGTTCGGCGAACCGCCTCCTCCGCTGCCTGCATCAACGCAGTAGCCGCCCAACGCCGCCGCCGAGACGTCGCACATGGTCGCCGGTGCGGCGTTTGAACGACCATCTGCGACGTCTCGACGAACCGAGACGCCTTGCCGGCGCCTCAGCGCCGCAGGTTCACCTGCAGGATCTCCTCCTGGTACGGGGCGCGGACGGCGCCGGAGACCCTCAGGTCGAGCAGGAGGAACGGCCGCTCATCGGCGGGGAGCTCGCGCCAGCGCGCGAGCGCCTGCAGGTCGTCGAGCGTCCGCACGATGACCCCCTCTGCGCCGACGGCGCGCGCGAGGCCGGCGAAGTCGACCTCGGGGATCTCCATCGGCCCGCGGGCGAGGCCCATGACGCCGTAGAGGTGGACCTCGGCGCCGTACGCGCCGTCGTTCCACACCACCGCGAGCCCGCGTCCGCGCGCCACGCGCACGGCCGACTCGAGGTCGGCGATCGCCATCAGCCCGCCGCCGTCGCCGGTGGTCAGGACGATGGTCGACTCCGGCCGTGCGCGAGCGGCACCCGGCACCGACGGGAAGCCGAGGCCGATCGACTGGTACGCCGTGCCGATCATCATCATCCGGTCGGGCGAGGCCACTGGCCAGAACATGTTCGCCCAGCCGATGAAGTGCCCGCCGTCGGAGACGACGACCCGGTCCTCGGGCAGCAGCTCCGCGATCGCCGCAGCGGCGCTTCGGGGGTCGAGTCGCCCGTCGGGCGCGAGACCGTCGCCGGCGTCGTACGTCCGGAGCCCCGCGACGTCCACCGCCTCTCGCCACCCCGACGGCGTCGCCGCGAGCTGCTCGAACTCGTCGGCGAGGGCGCGCGCCGCGAGGGCGGCATCCGCCCGCAGGTACCGGCCGACCTGCGGATGCGTCGCCGCGGCCGCCACATCGACCTGCGCGATCGTGGCGCCCGGGGAGAAGAGCTCGCCGAACCGCATCGTGAACTGATTGAGCGACGCCCCGAACACCACGACGACGTCGGCCTCGCGGATCGTGGCCATCGCGCCTTCCGCCCCGAATCCGCCGGTGACCCCCAGGTCGTACTCGCTGCGCGGGAACACCCCACGGCCGAGCGCGGTGGATGCCGTGAGTGCCCCGACCGCGTCGGCGAGGCGTCCGAGCTGCTCACCGGCGCCCGCCGTCCACGCGCCGCGGCCGGCGAGCAGCAGGGGGCGCTCGGCCGTCGCAAGCGCACGGGCGACAGCGGTGACCGTCGCGAGCGCGTGCGGTCCGGTCGGGGCGAGGGGCGCGGGCAGGACGGGATCGGGCGTCGCCGGGATCTCGCCCGCGTCGCGCCCGCCGACGTCGTAGGGGATCGCCAGGACGACGGGGATGCGGAACGACAGTGCGTGCTCGATTGCGATGACCGTCGTGGCTGCGGCATCCGTCCGTCCGACGGTGTACGTGCGTACTCCGACGGCCGACGCGAGCGAGAGCTGGTCGACGTCCCACGGCCGCGGGCCGGAGGTCGGCTCGTCGCCGACGACGAGCACGAGCGGCACGCGCGCCTGCGCGGCCTCGGCGAGCGCGGTGAGCGTGTTGGTGAAGCCCGCCCCGTACGTCGATGTCGCCGCGGCGAGTCCGCCGCCGGCGCGGAAGTGCGCGTCGGCGGCGACGACCCCGCCCGCCTCGTGGCGGACTGCGGTGAAGGTCACGTCGTCGCGACGCTCGAGCGCGTCGAGGACGAGGGCGTTGCCGTTGCCCATCACCCCGAAGACGTGATCGATGTGCGAGGCGAGGGCGGCGGCGACGTGGGCGGCGACGGTGGGCATGACAACTCCTGGAGACGATGACGACGGATGCCGTATGTGTCTCGCGCTCCGCGACGATGCGGGTGGCTGCGTGCCCCTTTTCCGAGCACCAGGACCTCGAGCGGTCCCGGACGCCACAAGTATAGGCACGCGCAAGAGCGCGCCGTGGCACACTGCGATCATGCTGCAGACGATGGAGATCAGCCTCACGCCGTTCGACGCTGCCCGGATCGTCCTCGACCACGTGCAGTCGTCGGGGATGACGGTCGAGTGCGTGGGACAGCACGCGACGGCGACGGATGCCGGGCATCAGAGCGCGCTGCTGATCTTCGAGAAGTACTACATGCGCACGAGCAGTCGGGCCTCGCTGACGGTGCTCCTCGAGAACCTGGCGGGTCCGTCGAAGGTCGTGTTCCGCGGCTCGGGCGGCGGGGAGGGCGCACTGTTCCGCTTCGACTGGGGCGCGAACGCCGATTTCGCCGCCACCGTCGTCGACGCTCTCCAGCCGTACGCGACGGCCTGACGCGGGCCGACGAATGGATGCCGCAGAGGTCCGCAGTCGGCGACTCCGGTCGCACCTGCTCGCCGAGCCGGCGGCGACCGTCACCGACGTCGCGGGCCGCCTTTTCGCGGTGCAGGCGCAGGATTTCGCCGCGGGCCGGTGGGCCCTCGGCATCCGTACCTCCGGCGAGGTCACCGTCGGCGAGGTCGACCGGGCGTTCGACGACGGACGCCTCGTGCGCGCCTGGACGCAGCGCGGGACCCTGCACATCGTCGAGCCGGCCGCCGTCGGCACCATCCTCGCCGTCACGGGCGAACGGCAGGCGCGCGCGTACGGGATCGACGCGGAGCTTCTCGATCGCGGCGAACGCGTCTTCCGGACCGCGCTCGCCGCGGCAGGGTCCCTGACCAGAGCGGCGTTCGTCGACGCGCTTCAGCGAGACGGCATCGCCGGGTCGGTCACGGCGGGCAGCCGCATCCTCACCGCGCTGTCGATCCGCGGCGTCCTCGCCCTCGGCCCCGTCGTCCCGCGCGAGGAGGGCGTCGCGCGGGAGCAGTACCTCGTCGCCCTTCCTCCCCCCGGCGCCGCCTCGGAAGATCCGACGACGGACCTCCTGATCGCCTACCTCCGCGGGCACGGGCCTGCGTCGAGCAGCGACTTCGCGTGGTGGGCCGGCCTGCCTGCGGGTGCAGCCCGCGCCGCCGCCGAGCGGGCCGAGGAACGGCTCATCGCGCTCGGCGACGGGCTGCTCGCCCTGCCCGACACGGGAGGGGCATCCCTCGTCGGGACCGTGGCCCTTCCCGCCTTCGACGAGTACGTCCTCTCCTACGCCGACCGGTCGATCGGGATGGGCGCCGGCGACCGGCTCACGGTCGGACCCACCGCCAACGGGATGGTGCGTCCCGTTCTCCTGCGCGACGGTGTCGCCGTCGGAACGTGGGCTCTGTCGCTCGCTGCCGGCAGCCGCGGCATCCCGGAAGCGACACTCTTCCCCGCCGAATCGGATGCCGGAGTCAGCGAGGCGCTCGCCCGGGTTCGCGGCTTCTTCGGATTCGCTTAGCGATCCTGGCGTCGTTGCGCAAGAAGTTCTCGCTCTCTTCCGGCCGGATTACCGTCCTCTCATGCGCGCCGATCCCGGCGGGCCCGTCGAAGGGAGAGCATGATGCCCTCTCTTCCGCGCGATGTTCCCGACCGGATCCTCGTCGAGCGGGCCATCGATGGCGACGCGGTGGCGTTCGGTGAGTTGCTCCGGCGTCACTCCTCGCTGGTCCGCGCCTACGTCTACCGCATCGTCGGCTCGATGGCTGACACGGACGACGTCGTGCAGGATGCGTTCGTCACGGCCTGGAAGCAATTGCCGACCCTCCGGGACCCGGCGGCGTTCCGGTCGTGGCTCATGCGCATCGCCGGCCGCGAGGCACTCGCCGTCGCCACGCGCAGGTCGAAGGAGGATCCGCTCGATGAGGCGATCCTCCCGGCGTCGTTGCAGGCGCAGCCGGAGCGGGCGGCCATCCAGAACGACCGCTTGGCAGCCCTGTCGAGAGCGCTCGATCGACTGAAGGAGGATCAACGCCGATGCTGGTTGCTGCGGGAAGTCGCAGAACTGAGCTACGCCGAGATCGCAGAAGAGATGACCATGACCGAGAGCACCGTCCGGGGAGTGCTCGCCCGCGCGCGGGCGAGCATCGCGATCGAGATGGAGGGATGGCGATGACCGACGACGATTCCGCGCTCGACTGCGGCCGCACCATCGAGCACCTCAGCAGGTACGTCGAGGCGGGTCGCACGCCGCGCGACCCCCACATCGAGTCGTGCCCCGACTGCCTGAACGCGATCGAAGCGCTCGAGCGCGTCGGCCAGTTGTCCCGCGACCTGCTGGCGGATGACGCCGAGCGGATGCCGCGCCCTCCCGAGAGCTGGTTCGAAGGGATCCTCTCCGTCATCCACTCCGAGCTCCGCGCCGGTCGCAGCTTCCCCATCCATCACCCCGACCCCCGCGTCACCATCACGGTCACCGAGGGCGCCGTCCGCTCCCTGGTGCGATCGAGCGCCGACGAACTCGACGGAATCTACCTCGGCCGAACCGAGATCGTCGGCGACGCCGAGACCCCGGGTGCTCCGGTGCGCATCGAGCTCACGGCATCCGTCGCCTGGGGGAAGTCCATCCCGGAACTCACGAGTTCCCTGCGCACCCTCGTCTACCGGGTCCTCGCCGAGCACACCGAACTGAACATCACCGCCGTCAACGTCGCCGTGGATGAGCTCCACGGAACAGAAGGGAAGGAGTGAGCACATGACCGGACCGCTCTCCACCGACCGCCCCGCGGACAACCCCGACGGACAGGCCGACCAGCTCGACCTCGTCGCGCGCGTCCGCGCCGTCGACGGTGTGACCGACGTCTACTCGCCCCGATCCGCCATCAGCCGCGTCCCCGGGCTGATCGCGGCGGCCGCCGGAGCCGCCGACGACCGCATGGCGGAGATCGCGGTGACAGTCCGGGACGGGACGCCGCTCGTCGCCGCACGGATCGCGACAGCCTCGCACGACAACACGCCCGCTGCTGCCCGCCGCGTCGCCGATGCACTCCTGACGAACACCCCGGAGGACGCGCAGATCAGCATCCAGATCGCTCGGATCCACTAGGCCGAACCTCTCCTCGAGATTCTCCGAACTTTTTTGTGACGAATCGGGACGCCGGTCCCTCTTATGTACGAGGCCGAAAGCAACGGCCCGAGACGCGGAACCCGCGTCGACAAGATCGTTCGAGAAAAAGGAGACATCATGGCCACCGAGACCCCGAAGACCACCACCCCCGCCGTGACCGGAACCGGCCGCGTCGACCGCACCTCCCCCACCGCGGAGGAGACCTCGTCCGCGACGAGCGGCACGACCGTCATCGCCGATGGCGTGGTCGCCAAGGTCGCCGGTATCGCCGCACGTGAGATCCCCGGCGTTCACGCTTTGGGTGGCGGCGGAGCCCGTGCTCTCGGTGCCATCCGCAACGCGATCAACGCGACGGACCTGGGCCAGGGCGTGAAGGTCGAGGTCGGCGAGACGCAGGCTGCCGTCGATCTGACGATCGTCGTCGAGTACCCGACGCCCGTTCACCAGGTCGCGTCGCAGGTCCGGGACGCCGTCGCCGGCGCCATCACCCGCCTCGTCGGACTCGAGGTCGTCGAGGTCAACGTGACCGTCGACGACGTGCACATCCCGGGTGACGAGGACGAGGAGCACGAGGAGTCGCGCGTCTCATGAGTGCCACTGTCATCGGCGCTCTGACCGGCGCCATCCTGGCCGTCGTCGGTCTCGTGTTCGGGTTCTGGGGATTCCTCCTCACCGCCCTGTTCATGGCCATCGGGGCCGTGATCGGCCGTATCGCGTCGGGCAAGCTCGACGTCCGGGCCGTCACTGACGCCTTCACGGGACGGCGCACCTCCTGATGCGTACCGACACCGACGGAACGGCGGGCGGCGGGTCCGTGCGACCCGCCGCCGCGGCCCCCGGCGTCGCCGGCCGTACCGATGTCGCCGAGCGTGTGCTCGTCGGCGTCGCGCGGGCGGTGTCCGCCGATGTCATCGGCGTCCCGCGGGGCGAGGTCTCCGTGGGTGTCGCCGATCGGCGGGACGGCATGGCTCTCAAGGTTTCGAGCCCCCTGCCCGTCCCCGACCTCGATGACCCGGACGCGGTGCGCAGCACCGTCCCCGTCCTCGAGCGCGCTGCGCAGATGCAGGAGCAGCTGCGCGAGCGACTGACTCATCTCCTCGGGCGCGATGTCGCCCGTGTCGACATCACCATCACCGGTGCCCGGATGCCGGAAAGGAAGCGTGTGCGATGACCACCCCCGTGCTGCGTCGCGTCGTCCGCCGCGAGACCCACTCGCCGCGCAGCGTCGCGTTCGCCGTCGTCGTCCTCGTCGGGATCGTGCTGGCCCTGTACGTCGCGGTCGAGCTGATCCTCGCCCTCGCGTCCCAGACTCCGCTGCTCGTGCGGCCGATGACCGCCCTGGAGTGGCTGGCGGGGCTCCCGGGCAACGCGCCCGTGGCAGCCGGCGTCGCCGGAGGTGTCGTCGTGGCGGCTGTGGGCCTCTGGCTCGTCATCCTGGCCATCTCGCCAGGGCGCCTGTCCAAGCACGAAGTGGATGCCGGCGGCCGCGTCGCCGTCATCGACAACGGAGTGCTCGCCTCGGCGCTGGCACAGCGGGTGAGCGACGAGACGGGGATCGCCCGCGACCGTGTGACCGTCGGGGTCGCCCACCGGAGCGTGGATGTCTCCGTCCGGCCGGGAGCAGGCATCCCGATCGAGAAGTCCCAGGTCGCGTCGTTCGCAGAGGCGGAGGTCGCCTCGCTAAAGCTCGCGCGCCCCGTCCGCACCCGCGTTCGCATCGAGCGCACCGATGAAGAGGAGAAGGTGGCATGAACGACACGAACCGTGCGCTGAACCGCACCGTGCTCCTGATCGTCGGACTCGTCCTCCTGATCGGCGGGGGAGCGGCGGCAACGGCAGCAGCCGTCCCGGCCGTGGCCGACGTGTGGACCACGACGGGTAAGACCGTCGTCGACGGGCTCCGTGCCGCCGGCGACGCCACGACGATCGCCGGCACCACGCTCAGCTGGGCCGTGATCGGTGCGACAGCCGTCGCGATCGTCATCGCGGGCGTGCTGTTCGCGAGCCTCACCACCCTCGTCAGCCGTCGCACCCGCACGGTCCTGCGTTCGAGCGGATCGCAGACACCACTCGGCCGGGTCACCGTCACCGAGGGATTCGCCGCCGACGCGGTCAAGAACTCGCTCGCCCGTCAGGACGGCGTGCTCTCTGCCTCCGTCACGGCCCACGCGGTCAAGCAGGAGCCTGTCCTCCACGTGAGCGTGACAGCTCGCCAGGGGGCCGACCCCCGGAGCCTCGTCGACGACGTCGACCGCGTCATGGACGGGCTGGCGGCTGTGACCGGCACGGAAACCGCTGCGTACATCTCCGTCCACGGCGGGCTGCGAAGCAGACTCGCCACCGACGCACCGCGGGTCAGCTGACCCGCCCCAAGCCCCGGTCCAGGCGCCGGTTCACCACCCACCACACAGAAAGGAGACCCTCATGGGACTCGACGACAAGATCAAGAACGCCGCTCAGGACATCACCGGCAAGGCGAAGGAAGCGATCGGCAAGGCCACCGACAACGACAAGCTCGTTGCCGAGGGCAAGGCCGACCAGACCAAGGCCGACGCGAAGAAGGCCGGCGAGAACGTGAAGGACGCCTTCAAGAAGGACTGATCTTCACCACTCGCGCCATCGGGCAACGGGGGGCGGCGCGAAAAGGGCGGGGAGCACGAGGGGACCGTGCTCCCCGCTTTCGCGCGCCGGCGGGGCGCACACGTCGAACCGAGGTCGTCCTCAGCCGAACAACCCCGCTCCCACGAACGATCCGCTCTTCGCGCCGGGCGGGATCACCCAGGTGCCGGACGCGATGTGCCGGACGTACTCGTTCATGAGGTCGGTCGAGAGGGCCCGCTGGAGCGTGACGAACTGGTCGGGGCTCCGCTGGTAGGACAGGAAGAACAGGCCGGCATCGAGGCGTCCGAGACCGGTGTTGCCGTCGACGTAGTTGTACCCGCGCCGGAGGATGCGGATGCCGCCGTTGAGGTCCGGATGGGCGAGGCGCACGTGCGAGGCGTGGTCGATGGCGGGGGAGCCGGCGGCATCCTTCGTGCGGAAATCGGGCGCCGTCGTCTCTTTCCCGCCCGACAGCGGCGCGCCCTCTGATTTGTCGCGGCCGATGATGCGCTGCTGCTCCGAGAGCCGCACGCGGTCCCAGGTCTCGATGAGCATCGCGACCTTCCGCGCGACGAGGTACGAGCCGCCGGCGAGCCAGGCGGGATCGTCCTTCGCGCCGACCCACACGTGGTCGGCGAGCGCGGCGGTGTCGTCGGCCAGGATGTTCGCGGTGCCGTCCTTGAACCCGAAGAGGTTGCGGGGTGTCGCCTGCGCGGATGTCGTCTTCGAGGTCTTGCCGAATCCCAGCTGCGACCACCGCAGGCGCGCACGCCCGAACGCGATCCGGCTCAGGTTGCGGACCGCGTGCACGGCGACCTGCGGATCGTCGGCGCAGGCTTGGATGCAGAGGTCGCCGTTCGACGCGTCGGGCGCGAGGTCGTCGCCGAGGAAGGCGGGAAGCTTCGCCAGACCGCGCGGTCGCTGCGACGCGATTCCGTAGCGGTCCTTCCCGTCCTCCGTCTCGAAGAGGGTGGGCCCGAAGCCGATCGTGATGGTGAGGCCGGATGCCGGCAGCCCGAGAGCCTCGCCGGTGTCGTCCGGCGGCGCCTCGGGCGACCCGCCGACCGCGCCGGTCGCGCTCACCTGCAGCCCTTGCGTCATCCGGGCTGCGGCGTAGCTCCAGTCGGCCAGGAGCGACCGCAGGTCATCCCGGCTCGTGCCCTCCATCATGTCGAACGAGGCGAAGTGCAGGTGGTCCTGCATCGGTGTCGTGATGCCCGCCTGATGCGTGCCGAAGAATGGGTGGACGGATGCCGCCCCCTCCTGCTCTGCACGCTCGCGCCCGACCGCGACGCCGACCGCCGAGCCCGCACCCGCGCCGAGCGCGAGGCCCGCGGCGCCGACCCCGGCGGCCAGGCTGAACAGGCCGCGCCGGCTGAGCGACGGTCGAGCGGCCTCGTCGGGTGACGATTCCTCGGTGCTCATTGCAGCACGGTCGAGGTGAGACGGGACAGGGGCTCGGCGAGAGCGTTGATCAGGTCGGTGAATTCGCGCTTGTCGTCCTCGGTGAGGGTCTTGTAGGCGACGAAGCCCTCATCGAGGGAGCCGTGGGCGGCGAGTGCGGCGTCCAGGTCGTCGTAGCGACGAGCGATCTCGGTCGAGAGCTTCTTGCCGTCCGAGCCTGCGGCCGCGGCGAAATCCTGCACGAGGGAGAACGCCATCTTGGAGCCTTCGACGTTCGCCGCGAAGTCGGACAGGTCGGTGCCCGACCACCAGTCCTCCTCGCCGCTGATCTTCCCGGTGGCCACCTCGTCGAGCAGCGCGATCGCCCCGTTGGAGATGCCGGCGACGCCCTGGGCGTCGAGAGCCTTCTGGAACGCCTCGGAGTGCACGTAGTCGTTGAGTTCGCCGACGTCCGCGATCAGCTTGTCGCCGTACGTGGCGCGTTCCTTCGTCGTCGACGGAGCCCAGTCCTGCCACGCCGGCGTCTCGCCGTCCGCGTTCAGCGCATCCTTCTTCGGGACCCACAGGTCCTTCTCGATCCGGTGGAAGCCGGTCCAGTCGAGGCCTTCCGCGACGGCATCCACCTCGCGGTAGTCGATGCGCGGGTCGAGGTCGCCGAGGGACTCGGCCACCGGCTCGATGCGCTCATAGAACGCGCGCACCTTCGGGAACTGCGCGCGGGCATCGTCATCCTCGCCCGACTCGTACGCCGTCGTGAACGCGTCGACGGCGGGCACGAGCTGTTCGACCTGGTCCTTGACGAACGCCGCGTACAGGTCGACGGCCTTCTGCTTCTGCTCGGCGTCGTCGCCGGTGGCGGCGACCGTCCCGCCTGTCACGCTGAAGTCGGCTCGTCCCACTCCCTCGCCGACCATGCCCGGCTTGCAGAGCGTCTTGTACTGCCCCGGCTGCGCGACGACGGTGAGCGTGCGCTCGGCACCGGGGGCGATGTTCTCGACCTCGCCGATGATGCGCAGCCCGTCTTCGGCGAGGAGGTAGAACTCGCTGATCTGCGAGCCGGTGTTGGACACCGCGAACGTCAGCGTCCCGCTCTGCGCCGACGCGGCCGAGACGTCGCACGTCGAGTCGGTGGAGGTGACGGTGAGTGCATCCGCGTTCGCGACCTCGGACTTCGCGACGCATCCCGAGAGGACGAGTGCACCGACGGCGGCGAGGGCGAGGGCGGCGTGCACCTTCGTGAGACGGGGGCGGGTCATGATGCTCCTAGGGATGCGTGACGGGATGCGATGGTGTCGGTGGATGCGGCGGGAGCCTGGCGCGGGCGCCCGATCAGGCCGCGGACGAAGAAGGTGCCGACGACGGCGAGGTAGAGGGCCCAGGCGATCACCTGGAGCCAGGTCATCTCGGGCATGAAGCCGACGGTCGCCTGCAGGATCGCGGCGAGCGCGCTGCCGGGAGGGATCTGCCCGCTGACATCGAACGCCCATCCGAAGGGGAACCCGGCCCATCCCACGCCGACGGCCCCCGTCGCTGCGTCGATCGTCGCCGCGTCGGAGAACGGCCCGGGGAGGACGCCGGCTTCCTGCAGATCGTGGAATGCGTAGGCCAGGACGCCGGCCGCGACGATGACGAGGAACCCGCCGGTCCAGGCGAAGAACCGTCGGAGGTCGAGCCGCACGGCCCCGCGGGCCAGCAGCCACCCGAGGACGACGGCGACGGCGAGTCCGAGCACGGCGCCGAGCCAGCCCGGTCCCTCCTGGCCGGCGGTCTGCACCATCGACCAGAGGAACAGTGTCGTCTCGATGCCTTCGCGCGCCACGGACACGAAGCCGATGAGCACGATCCCCCAGAAGCCGCCCATCGCGAGCGCGCGGTCGACGCCGCTCTCGAGGTGGGAGCGCATCGTCCGCGCGGTCCGCTGCATCCAGAAGATCATCCACGTGACCATTCCGACCGCCAGCAGGGACAGCAGCCCGCCGAGGAGCTCCTGGGCTTGGAAGGTGAGCGCGTAGGCGCCGAAGGTGAGGACCGCGCCGATGACGAGCACGAGTGCCGCTGCGAGACCGACCCCGGCCCAGAGCTTCGGCAGGACGTCGCGGCGTCCGATCCGGACGAGGTAGGCGACGAGGATGCCGACGACGAGAGCGGCCTCGAGGCCTTCGCGGAGGCCGATGAGGAAGGGAGGGAGGAGCGACGCGAGCACGGGTATCTCTTCGGGTGTTCGGGAGTGAGGCCGGTGCCCGCTGCCCCGTCGCAGCCCGTCCGCGGACCTGCTGCAGGATGCCGCAGATTAGGTTAGGCGAACCTCACTCGCGTGAGCGTACACCCGCTGCACGGTGGCGCTCAACACGATGCTCAGGCGTGTCGATCCAGGAACGCGTAGACCTCGCCGTCGTCGACGCCGGGGAACATCCCGCTCGGAAGCGGCGAGAACATCTGCATGTGAACGCGGGCGCTCGGCCATGCCTTGCCCTGCCACCGCTCGGTCAGCGACGTGTCGGGTCGCCGGCAGCACGCTTCGTCCGGGCAGGTCGAGGTGGCCCGCTTCTGCGTCTCGCGCCCGCGGAACCACCGTGCGTCGTCGAACGGCACCCCGACTGTGATCGAGAACTCGCCGTCTGCGGTCGTGCCGGTCTGGCTGGAGCACCAGAACGTTCCGCTGGGAGTGTCGGTGTACTGGTAGTGCTCGGTCGTGCGGTTCTGCTCGGCGAAGGCGGATCGCGCTGCGAACTTCCGGCACACCATCTGGCCCTCGACCGATCCGGTCACATCCATCGGCAGGGGGAGGCCGTCGTTCTCGTACACGCGGTTGATCGCGCCTGCGCCGTCGACGCGCAAGAAATGCAGCGAGATGTCGAGATGCCGCGTCAGGAGGTTGGTCATCCGCATCGCCGCGGCTTCGTGCGTGACGCCGAACGCATCGCGGAAGTCCTCGACGGCGAGGTTCCGATCCTTCTTCGCCTGCGCCAGGAAAGCGACCGACGCCGTCTCGGGCATGAGGCAGCAGGCCGCGTAGTAGTTGATCTCCAGGCGCTGCTGCAGGAAGTCCGCGTAGTCGGTCGGGGGCGTGTGTCCGAGCAGGCGGTGCGCCATCGCCTGGAGGGCCATCGAGCGCAGGCCGTGACCGCCGGGAATGGATGCCGGGGGCAGGTAGATCCGCCCGTTCTCGAGGTCGGTGACCGATCGCGCCGAGTGCGGCAGGTCGCTCGCGTAGATCAGCTCGAACCCGAGCTGCTCCGCCATGATGCTCACCGTCCGGTGGGTGAGGGCGCCGGTGGTGTGGCCGGCGGCCTTCAGCTTCTTCTCGGCGAGCTTCTCGATCTCTGGCAGGTAGTTGTCCTGCTCCCGCATGCGCAGGCGCAGCTCGGTGTTGGCACGGCGAGCCTCTTCGGGCGTCGCGATCGACTCCCGCTCGCGTCGTTCGAGCTCGCGGTGGAGGGCGAGGATCCCCTCGATTGTCTCATCCGACATCGTCTTGGTGACCCGTACGGGCGGCACGCCGAGGCGGCGGAAGACGGGGCTCCGCTGCGCGCGCTCGAGATCGAGCTCCAACGCGGCACGGCGGTTCGGCGGCTCGGTGGAGAGGAGGTCGGCGACATCGGTCCCCGTTGCGGCGGCGATCGCCTGGAGGACGGAGAGCTTCGGCTCCCGCTTGCCGTTCTCGATGAGGCTGAGCTGGCTCCCGGCGATGCCGACGATCGCCCCCAATTCGTCGAGCGTGTACCCGTGGGCGGTCCGCTGGTGGCGGATGCGGTGACCGAGGGTCGAGAGCTGGAGGGGCGTGACCATGATCTTGATGTTAGCGAAAGAAAACCGATTCTTGACGCCGCCAAGTCGCGAAAAACTGGTCGAACGACGCGCACAGTGGAAACACGTCCACCCCGACCGAGGAGCGCCGAATGGCCATCGCAGACCTGTTCACCCGCCCCACCCGCACCGGCTCGACGCCGATCGTCGCCCATGGGACGACGGCGCCCACCGGCATCCGTCCCCGCGCCGCCGGCGATGCCATGGCCGCCCTCCACGCCTGGGTCGACGAGATCGCGGAGCTCACGCAGCCCGCCCGCATCCACTGGGTCGACGGCTCGGCCGCCGAGAACGACGCCCTGCTGCGCCAGCAGGTCGACGAGGGCAAACTCATCAAGCTCAACCCCGAGTGGCGTCCCGGTTCCTACCTGGCGCGCTCGCACCCGAGCGACGTCGCCCGCACCGAGGGTCGTACGTTCATCGCCTCGGAGCGTGAAGAGGATGCCGGTCCCACGAACAACTGGATCGCGCCCGACGAGATCCGCGCGACGATCACCCCGCTGTTCGAAGGCAGCATGCGCGGTCGCACGATGTACGTCGTGCCGTTCTCGATGGGCGCCGTCGGCGGCCCGCTCTCGCACATCGGCGTCCAGGTGACCGACAGCGCCTACGCCGTCACCTCCATCGGCATCATGACGCGCGTCGGCGCCGAGGTGCTGCAGCAGATCGCCGACGGCAAGCCCTGGGTCAAGACCGTGCACTCGGTGGGAGCGCCGCTCGCCCCCGGACAGCAGGACGAGGCCTGGCCCTGCAACGACGAGAAGTACATCGTCCACTTCCCCGAGACGCTCGAGGTCTGGTCGTTCGGCTCCGGCTACGGCGGCAACGCGATCCTCGCCAAGAAGTGCTTCGCGCTGCGCATCGCCTCGGTCATCGGCCGCGACGAGGGCTGGCTCGCCGAGCACATGCTGCTCATCCGCGTCATCGACCCGGCAGGCAAGACGTACCACGTCGCCGCCGCCTTCCCCTCGGCCTGCGGCAAGACGAACCTCGCCATGCTCCGCCCGACGATCCCCGGCTGGCGGGTCGAGACGCTCGGCGACGACATCGCCTGGCTCCGCCCGGGGGAGGACGGTCGCCTCTGGGCGATCAACCCGGAGGCCGGCTTCTTCGGCGTCGCGCCGGGGACGGGCGAATCGACGAACGTGACGGCGGTCGACACCCTCTGGGGCAACACGATCTTCACGAACGTCGCGCTCCGCCCCGACGGCGACGTGTGGTGGGAGGGCCTCACCGACGAGGCGCCCGCCGAGCTCACCGACTGGGAGGGTAAGCCCTGGACCCCGGCATCCGGTCGTCCCGCCGCCCACCCCAACTCCCGCTTCACCGTCAGCGCGGGGCAGTGCCCGCAGATCGCCGACGACTGGGATGCACCCGAGGGCGTGCCGCTCGACGCGATCCTGTTCGGCGGGCGCCGCGCCACCAACGTGCCGCTGGTCGTCGAAGCCACGGACTGGACCCACGGCGTCTTCATGGGCTCGAACATCTCGTCCGAGCGCACCGCCGCCGCCGAGGGACTCGTGGGCGAACTGCGCCGCGACCCGTTCGCCATGCTGCCCTTCTGCGGCTACAACATGGCGGACTACTTCGGCCACTGGCTGAAGGTCGGTCAGAAGCTGCGCTTCGACCGGGCTCCGCGCATCTTCCAGGTCAACTGGTTCCGCAAGGGCTCGGACGGTCGGTTCCTGTGGCCGGGCTTCGGCGACAACGCCCGCGTCATCGACTGGATCATCCGCCGCATCGACGGGTCCGTCGGCGCCGTCGACAGCCCCGTCGGGCGCCTGCCGAAGACCGACGATCTCAACCTCGCGGGGATCGACGTGCCGCAGGCGGATCTCGATGAGCTGTTCGCGGTGGACCCGGCATCCTGGCTCGCCGAGGCCGACCTCACCGAGGAGTTCTACCGGACGTTCGGCGGCAAGGTCCCGCCGGCCCTCTACGCCGAGCTCGCCGCCCTGCGCTACCGCCTGCAGCGCGCGCAGCAGGAGGCCTGACCCTCCGCACGCCGAGACGTCGCAGATGGTCGTCTTTCCTCGCGGAAGGCGACCATCTGCGACGTTTCGCGTCAGACGAGCAGCTGACGGGCGGCGAGGTCGCGGTAGAGCGGGACGTCGCGGATCAGCTCGTCGTGCGTGCCCTGACCGACGACGCGGCCGTGGTCGAGGACGACGATGAGGTCGCTGTCGACGACGGTCGACAGCCGGTGGGCGATGACGACGAGCGTACGCCCCGCGGCGACGGCGTCGATCGCCTCGCGCATGCGCTGCTCGTTGAGGCCGTCGAGCGACGACGTCGACTCGTCGAGCAGGAGGATCGGGGGAGCGGCCAGCAGGGCGCGCGCGATCGCGAGACGCTGACGTTCACCGCCCGAGAGCATGACCCCCGCCTCGCCGACGGGAGCCTGCAGGCGCAGCGGCGACCGTTCGAGCACCTCGGTGAGGTTCACGGCCTCGAGCACGCGCTCGCAGTCCGCGTCGGACGCGTTCGGCGAGGCGAGGCGCAGGTTGTCGGCGATCGTTCCGGCCAGGGTCGGGGCATCCTGCTCGACGTAGCCCAGGCGCGCGCGCAGCGACAGTCGGTCGAGCGCACGTGCGTCGACGCCGTCGACGAGAACGGCGCCCGAGGTCGGGTCGTAGAAGCGCTCGATGAGCGCGAGAGTCGTCGACTTCCCCGCGCCCGAGGGACCGACGAGCGCCACGCGCGAGCCGCGGGGCACCCGGAACGAGACGCCGCGGAGCACGGTCGCCTCGGGTTCGGGCTCGGCGTCCTCGGGGAGCGGGGCCCGAGCGTCGGCGAGGGTCTTGAGCGCTTCGTCCTGCGCGTTCCGGCGGGCGCGGACGACCGCGTCGGGGTACGAGAAGTGCACGTCGCGGAACTCGATCGCGGCCGGGGAGTCGGACTCCGCCGCCGCCGCGGATGTGGCAATCGCGGCATCCTCGGCCGTCTCGTCGGGCAGATCGAGGACCTCCTGGATGCGGCCCAGCGCGCCGAGCGCCTGGTTCACCGAGGTGATCGCGCCGAAGAACGATGCCAGCGGCTGCACGAGGAAGAACAGGAACATCACGAAGACGACGAGCTGAGCGATCTCGATCGCGCCGGATGCCACGCGGAACCCGCCGACGCCGAGCACGACGAGCAGCGACACCTGGAGCGCGATACCGGCCACCGGCACGACGATCGCGGAGGCCTTCGCGACCTTCACGCCCGCGTCGTACGCCTCGCTCGCCGTCGCCGAGATCGCGTCCTGCTCGCGCGACTCCGCACCGGACGCGCGGATGGTGCGGATCGAGCCGATCGCTCGTTCCACGCCCGAGGCGAGCGCCCCCACCTTCTCCTGCTGCACGGATGTGGCTCGACGGATCCGCCCGCTCAGGATGCCGACGACCGCCGCCGACGCGCCGATCACGACCACGATCAGCAGGAGCAGGACGGGGTCGATCACGAGCATCGCGATGATCGCGCCGACGAAGATCAGGGCGTTGCCGATCGAGTCGGCGAAGCCCTGCGTGAGGACGGCGTAGAGGAGCGTCGTGTCGGTGCCCACTCGTGAGACGAGATCGCCGGTGCGGCGCGCGTCGTACTCCTGCACCGGCAGGCGCAGGAGCTTCGCGATGAGGCGGCGACGGCTCGAATAGACGACGGCGGTGCCGGTGCGCTGCAGCAGGTAGTGCTGGAACCCGCCGACGAGGGAGGACACCACGACGAGTCCGACCAGGACCCAGACGAGGATGCCGAGGGCCTGACCCGCCTGCACGCGGCCGATGACGTCGCCCACCAGGAGCGGCTGCACGAGGGTCGCGGCCGCTTCGAGCACGCTGAGGACGCCGACCACGACGAGGACGCGCTTGTGCTCGAGGAGGAAGGGCAGGAGCTGGCGGAGGCTGGCCCGGGGGCCGTCGTCCTTCGAGGGGCGGCGCAGACCGCGGCGGGGCGTGGACATCCCTCTATCTTCCCCCGTACTTCTTATGAGCAGCTTGCTTGCTGACGCCCAGCGCGCTGGCGACGGCCTGCCAGGAGTAGCCCTGGACGCGTGCGCGTCGCACCTGCGCCTCCTCGGCACGCGCGAGCTCGCGCCTGATCTCGGCGAGACGATGCAGCTCGGCGATCGGTTCGCCGTCGGGCGACGAACCGATCAGGGTCCGGATGTCGGTGGTCATGTCATCGCCTTCCTTTCGCGTCAACGTTAATTGACGCCTGCGGCGGTGTCAATATCGGTTGACGGTCACCCTGTCGTGTCCCAGCCCGTCGATAGTGTGGTCCGGTGCCAGAACCCGTGATCCGTGCCGAAAGCCTCGTCAAGGCCTACAAGAGCAAGGGCAAGCCCGACTTCGTCGCCGTCGACGGACTGTCGTTCGAGGTCGCCCCGGGGGAGTCCTTCGGCCTCCTCGGTCCCAACGGCGCCGGCAAATCGACGACCATGAAGATGATCGGCGCCGTCTCGACACGCACAAGCGGTGACCTCTCGATCCTGGGGCTCGACCCGGACCGGTACGGCCCGGAGATCCGTTCGCGCCTGGGTGTCGTCCCGCAGCAGGACAACCTCGACGGCGAGCTCAACGCCCGCGAGAACCTCTACATCTACGGTCGGTACTTCGGTCTCCCGGGCAGGGTCTGCGCCGAGAAGGCCGACGAGCTGCTGGCGTTCGCCCAGCTCGAGGACAAGGCGAAGAACAAGGTCGACCAGCTGTCCGGCGGCATGAAGCGCCGGCTCACGATCGCACGCGGGCTCATCAACGATCCGCGCATCCTGCTGCTCGACGAGCCCACGACGGGCCTCGACCCGCAGGCGCGTCACGTGCTGTGGGACCGGCTGTTCCGCCTGAAGGAGCGGGGCACGACGCTCGTCCTCACGACCCACTACATGGATGAGGCGGAGCAGCTGTGCGACCGGCTCATCGTCGTCGACAAGGGCCGCATCATGGCCGAGGGGAGCCCGTCTTCCCTCATCCGCGAGCACTCCAGCCGCGAGGTGCTCGAAGTGCGCTTCGGCTCGGACCGCAACGAGCATGTCGCCGCGCAGCTGCAGGGCATCGGCGACCGCGTCGAGGTGCTGCCCGACCGCATCCTCGTCTACGCGCACGACGGCGAAGCCGCTCTCGAACGCGTGACGGCGTCGGGAC
This sequence comes from Microbacterium phoenicis, assembly GCF_047302325.1. Classification (NCBI taxonomy): domain Bacteria; kingdom Bacillati; phylum Actinomycetota; class Actinomycetes; order Micrococcales; family Microbacteriaceae; genus Microbacterium; species Microbacterium phoenicis. The sequence goes on along the minus strand of NZ_CP154849.1, from coordinate 2,868,066 downwards.
TGCAGCCGATGACGAGCCTCGTCCGTCGCTCGAGCCTGGAGGACGTCTTCCTCCGTCTGACCGGACGGTCGCTGATCGAATGAGCGACACGACCGAGGCGGCGCAGCCGACGCTCGACGAGCTCCGCGCCGAGGCGATGCAGTGGGGTCGCAAGCCCCGGCGCCGCGGCAGCTGGTACGTCACCGAGCACATGATCCGTGCGATGCGCGCGTACGGATGGACGATCGTGGTCGGAGCGCTCGGCCAGCCCGTTCTCTACCTCCTGGGACTCGCGGCCGGACTCGCCGCCCTCATCCAAGCCCCCATCGACGACCGCGGCGTGCAGGTCGACTACCTCGTCTTCGTCGCCCCCGCCCTGCTCGTCACAGCGGCGATCTCAGTCGCCTCGGAGGAGATGACCTATCCGGTCATGGCGGGATTCAAGTGGCGTCGGTACTTCTTCGGGTTCAACGCGTCGGCGCTGTCGAGTCCTCAGATCGCGAACGGCGTCATCATCGGGGCGGCGGCGCGGATGGCGTTCGCGGTCGCGGCGTACTACCTGTTCATCTGGCTGCTCGGCGCCCTCGGCATCGGCTGGACCACGGTGCCCAACCCCGAGACCGGCTGGCTCGCGATACCCGCAGGTCTGCTCGCGGGTCTCGCCTTCGGCATCCCGCTCATGGCATATGCGGGCTCGATCGAGGACGACAAGGGGCAGTTCGCCCTCGTCCAGCGCTTCATCTTCATGCCGATGTTCCTGTTCTCGGGCACCTTCTACCCGCTCGAGACCCTGCCCGTCTGGCTCCAGTGGATCGGGTGGGTCTCGCCCCTGTGGCACGGCGCCGAGTTGGGGCGCCTCGCCACCTACGAAGCCGCGGTGCCGCCGGTCATGGTCGTCGTCCATCTCGCCTACCTGCTCGTCCTGTCGGGGGTCGGCTACCTGTGGGCACGGAAGGTCTTCATCGAGAGGCTCGCGAAGTGAGCGCCGCCACGGTCGAGCCGGCCACCCGCCGCGGCGGCGTGCGCGCGCTATGGGCGGGCAATCCGGGCGCCGTCGTGCAGCGCGGGTTCCTCGCCGCCCGATCCTCGAGCTGGGCCGTCGTCCTGTCCGGCTTCTTCGAGCCGGTCTTCTACCTCGCCTCGATGGGACTCGGGCTCGGGTCGCTCATCGGCGACGTCCAGACGTCTCAGGGCATCGAGGTCAGCTACGCCGCCTTCATCGCACCGGCCCTCCTCGCGGTCTCGGCGATGAACGGCGCGATCTACGACTCCACCTGGAACGTCTTCTTCAAGCTGAACTACGGCAAGCTCTACGAGGGCATGCTGGCGACCTCGCTCGGACCGCTCGACGTCGCCCTGGGCGAGATCCTCTACGCGCTGCTGCGCGGCCTGCTGTACGCGACGGGATTCATGATCGTCATGCAGGTCCTGGGGTTGAACCTCGCGTGGACGGCGATCCTCGCCATCCCCGCCGTCCTGCTGATCGCCTTCGGTTTCGCGAGCCTCGGCATGGCGATCACGAGCTACATGAAGACGTTCCAGCACATGGACTGGATCAACTTCGTGCTCCTGCCGATGTTCCTCTTCTCGGCGACGTTCTACCCGATCACCGTCTACCCCGGGTGGGTGCAGTCGGTCGTCATGGCGCTCCCGCTCTGGCACGGCGTCGAACTCATCCGCGGACTGACCACTGGCATCCTGTCGGTCGGGATGCTGTGGCACGTCCTCTACTACGTCGTCATGATCGCCGTCGGGCTCGTCTTCACGACGAAGCGCCTGCGCGCCCTGTTCCTCGACTGAGGATGCCGCTCAGCGGCCGGATTCCATGACGTCGCGCGCCTTGCGGATGCGACGGGGGTTCACCGGGTGGGTCGCGAGCACGACCTTGCCCCGGGAGTGGAGCTTCAGCAGGTCGTCGTACGCCTCGGCGACATCGGCGAGCGGATAGAAGCCCGACACGAGGACGTTCACCGCCCGCTTCTCGGCGAGGTCCACGACCTTGCGGAGCTGGTCGGTGCCGTGCGCGACGGCGTCCGGTTCGTCCGACAGCAGGGCGACCTCCCGGTCGCGCCGGTCGGCGCTGGAGCGGAACTTCCCCGCCGGGACGCCGAGAGCCTCGGCGATGTCCTGGCCGTCCTGGCCGAAGTTGTCGATGTAGGTGCTGACCCCGTCGGGCGCGAGCGCCCGGATGCGGTCGACGATGCCTTCGCCGTAACGCACGGGCTTCACCCCGAGCTGACGCAGGTAGTCGAAGTTGCGGTCGCCGCACGTCCCGATGACGCGGGCGCCCCGGTGCATCGCGATCTGGGCCTCAATGCTTCCGACGCCGCCGGCCGCCGCCGAGATGACGACGGTGTCACCCGCGCCGACTTTGAGTTCGTCGAGGATGTCGAGCGCCGTCGTCCCGGCGAGGTAGAGGCCGCCCGCGGTCTCGAACGTCACGTTCTTGGGCTTGCGGACGAGGCGGCCCACGGGGACCGTGACGTGGCTCGCCTGTGCTCCGGAACGGACGTGGCCGACGACGTCACTGCCGACGGGGAAGCCGGCGGTGTCGGGGCCGACGGCGATGACGGTTCCCGCGAAGCAACTGCCCGAGCGTCGGGGGAATTCGTCGTCCCATTCCTTCTCGGCGCCGGAGCGGACGAAACCATCGATGTGGTTGAGGCCCATCGTCATGACCTCGACGGTGACTTCGCCCGGACCGGGTTCGGGCAGGTCGCGGGTGACGAGGTGCAGCACCTCGGGTCCGCCGGTCTGGTCGTACTCGACGACCGATGCCTGGGTCACCTTCTTGATCGCCATCGCGTGCTCCTCGTGTGCCTGTGGGGCCGACGATAAACCCGGACCCACGCCCAGGGGAGCTCTTGACAGAACGGATGCCGCGGCCCTCCCGGTGGGGTGGGCCGCGGCATCCGTCGATTCAGGTGAGGGTCAGCGCGAGTGGAGCTCCGCGTGTCCGATGTTGGTCTCGTACTCGACGTCCTTCGTCTCCTTCGACAGCCACAGGGCGACGAAGGTGAGGACGGCGGAGCCCGTCAGGTAGACGCCGACGAGCCACGGCGAACCGCCGGCGGCGGCCCACAGCGCGGTCGCGACGATGGGCGCCAGGGCTGCGCCGAGGATCGACGACACGTTGTACGAGATCGCCGAGCCGGTGTACCGGACGTTGGTCGGGAACAGCTCGGGCAGGAGGGCGCCCATTGGGCCGAAGGTCGCGCCCATGAGCATGAACCCGAGGATGAGGAAGCCCTGCACGAGGGCGCCGGTGAACTTCGGGTCGAGCTGCGGCAGGAGGAACACGTTGAACAGCAGGCCGAAGACGCCGATCAGGCCCGTGATCCACAGCAGCAGCCGGCGGCGGCCGATGGTGTCGGCGACGGGGCCCGACAGCAGCGTGAAGATGCCGAAGAAGATGACGCCGACGATCTGCATGATGACGAAGTCCGTGTACCCGAAGCCGAGGCCGGGCACGTAGGTCGCGGCGTCGAACGCCGTCCCGGTCGCTTCCGCGGCCGCGGCGGCGCCCTCGGTCGTCGCCTTCGTGCCGTAGGCGAGGGTGAACGCGGTCATCAGGTAGAAGAGCACGTAGGTCGCCAGCATGATGAACGTGCCGAGGATCAGCTGCTTCCAGTGCCGGCGGATGACTTCACCCAGCGGGAACTTGCGGATCGCGCCGGTCTTCTCGGCCTTCGCGAACGTCGACGACTCGACGAGCTTCAAGCGCACATAGAGACCGACGATGACCATGACCGCCGAGAACAGGAAGGGCACGCGCCAGCCCCACGCGAGGAACGCCTCGGAGCGCTGCGCCGGGCCGTCGGGGTGGGGGAGGGCGAAGTAGATCGCGAGGAAGACCGAGTTCGCGATGATGAAGCCGATCGGCGCGCCCAGCTGGGGGAAGGTGCCGTACCAGGCCCGCTTGCCCTTGGGGGCGTTCTCGGTCGCGACCAGCGCGGCGCCCGACCACTCGCCGCCGAGCGCGAAGCCCTGTGCGAGGCGGAGAAAGAGCAACAGGATCGGGGCGACGATGCCGACCTGATCGAAGGTCGGCAGGAAGCCGATGAGGAACGTCGCGACGCCCATCGTGAGGAGCGATCCCACGAGGGTCGCCTTGCGGCCGAACTTGTCGCCGAAGTGACCGAAGATCACGGCGCCGACGGGGCGCGCGACCATGGCCGCGCCGAAGATGCTGAACGAGAGCAGCAGGTTGGTGGTGTCGTTCCCGGCGGGGAAGAACAGGATGGGGAAGACCAGGACGGCGGCGGTCGCGTAGACGTAGAAGTCGTAGAACTCGATCGTCGTGCCGACCAGGCTCGCGGTGATGACGCGGGAGCGCGGATTGGCGGGTGCGGCGGATGCCGCGGGTGCTGCGGATGACATGCGGGGGACCTTCGGAATGAAGCGGTGGGTCCTCATGGGACGCGTCGGCGGCGGATGCGCTCGCAGGGGTGACGCGAGGGCATCACAGCACTGGGATCACCGAGGCGCCGACGGAGTGGTCGACGCGCAAACCTCCACACTACTCCTGGCTGTCAGACAGGATGCGGGCGGTCAGCGCCAGATGACGGCGAGACCTGCGTTCACGAGCGTCAGGATGCCGATGGGCCAGAAGATCCCGGCGGGGACCGAGCCCGTCTTCCGCAGTCGTCCAGCGCCGGCGCCGAGGAGCCCGCCGATGAGCACGAGGATGACGAGCTTGATGCCGATCTTGGCGTAGTTGAGGTCGTGGCCGAGGCCCCACGGAGCCGACAGTGCGAGACCGGCGACGAGGGCGATGCCCAGGCCCCAGTGCATGATGCGCGTCACGCGCCGCTGGCCGACGAGTTCGACCACCCATGCGCCGAAGAGCGTCGCGAAGCCGATGAGGTGGACGAGAACGACGATGCTGCGCAGGGTCTCCATTCCCTCAGGCTACCTGAAGGTGGCGACCCTGCGCAGCAGGACGGCGCGGTCAGCCGCGCAGGTCGCGAAGGATGAGTGCGGTGCGGATCGCGGCATCCGCAGCTTCTGCGCCCTTGTCCTCCTTCGAGCCCTCCAGCCCGGCACGGTCGATGCCCTGCTGCTCGTCGTCGAGGGTCAGGACGCCGAAGCCGACCGGCTTGCCGGTGTCGAGCGCGACACGGGTCAGGCCGTCGGTCGCGGCGGACGACACGAAGTCGAAGTGGGGAGTGCCGCCACGGATGATGACGCCGAGGGCGACGGCCGCGTCGGCGCCCGCGTCGAGTGCAGCCTTCGCCACGACGGGGAGCTCGAATGATCCTGGCACCCGCACGAGGCGCCAGGAGGCGCCCGATGCATCGAGGATGCGCGTCGCGCCGGCGATCAGCCCGTCGGTGATGACGTCGTGCCACTGGCCGGCGACGACGACGACCGACAGTCCCTTCGCGTCGACGGCTTCGGCCTTGGGGGCTCCGTGTCCGCTCATGCGGTGTGCTCCTCACTGTGCGCGAGGGCCTCGCGCAGCTCGTCGGCGTCGATGATGTGACCCATGCGGTCGGCTTTCGTCGCCAGGTATTGGTGGTTGTTCGCACCGACACCGACGAGCAGGGGCACCTGGTCGACGATCGTGAGACCGAGAGCACGCAGCTGCGCGACCTTGTCGGTGTTGTTGGTGAGCAGTCGGATCTGCTTGACACCGAGGTCGGTCAGGATGCCGGCCGCCGCCGCGTAGTCCCGGGCGTCGGCCGGCAGGCCGAGCGCGAGGTTCGCGTCGACGGTGTCGAGGCCGCGTTCTTGCAGGCTGTACGCGCGCAGCTTGTTGATGAGGCCGATGCCGCGGCCCTCGTGGCCGCGCATGTAGATGACGACGCCGCCGTCCTGCTCGATGGCGTCGAGCGCCGCCTCCAGCTGGGGGCCGCACTCGCACTTGAGCGACCCGAACGCCTCGCCGGTCAGGCACTCCGAGTGCACGCGCACGAGCGGAGCGTCCTCGGTGAGGTCGCCCGAGACGACGGCGATGTGGTCCGTGCCGGTGATCCGGTCCTTGTACGCGAGGAAGCGGAACTCGCCGTGCGAGGTGGGGACCTTCGCCTCCGCGCGCAGGCTCACCCGACGCTTGGCCGGGTGGTCCGTGTGGGCCGAGGTGCTGTCGCCGTCGGCCGCATTGAGGTGCGCGATGAGCTGCTCGATCGTGATGACGAGGATGCCTTCGCGCTCGCCCATCTCCATGAGCCCCGGCATCCGCATCATGCTGCCGTCGTCGGCGACGACCTCGCCGATGACGCCGACCGGCTGCAGGCCCGCGAGCTGCATGAGCTCGACCGCGGCCTCGGTGTGTCCGGCACGCTCGCGGACACCGCCGTCGACGGCGCGCAGCGGCAGCACGTGTCCGGGGCGGATGAGCGACGAGGGAACGGAGCTCGGGTCCGCCAGGACGTTGACCGTCCGGGCGCGGTCCGAGGCGCTGATGCCGGTCGTGACGCCTTCGGCAGCGTCGACGCTCACGGTGTAGGCGGTGCTCCGGGCATCCTGGTTGACCTCCACCATCGGGGGGAGGTCGAGCCGGTCGGCCCAGTCCGCGGGCATCGGTGCGCAGAGGAAGCCGCTGGACCAGCGGATGGTCCAGGCGAGCCACTCCGGCGAGGCGAGCTCGGCGGACAGGATGATGTCGCCCTCGTTCTCGCGGCTCTCATCGTCGGCGACCAGGATCGGTCGACCTTCCTTGAGCGCTGCCAGGGCGTCGGGGATCGTGGAAAGGCTCATCGGGAGCCTCCTTCTTCTGTGGACGGGATGCCGTCGGGTGAGGCGAATCGGAGCAGGCGCTGCACGTGCCGCGCCAGGATGTCGGTTTCGAGGTTGACCCGGTCGCCGGGCGTCAGCGCGCCGAGAGTGGTCACCTCGAGGGTTTCGGGGATGAGGGAGATCTCGAACCAGTGCGACGAGGCATCGGCGTCCGACACGTCGGAGACGGTGAGCGAGACCCCCTGGACCGTGATCGATCCCTTGTCGACGACGAGGGGGGCGAGGTCTGCGGGGAGCGCGACGCGGAGGACGCGCCACTGCTCGCCGGGGCGCACCTCGAGCACCTCGCCGGTGCCGTCGACGTGCCCCTGCACGAGGTGCCCGCCGAGCCGGGTGTGCGCGGCCAGGGCGCGCTCGACGTTGACCGGGGACCCGACGGAGAGCGTGCCGAGAGTCGACATGTCGAGCGTCTGCTTCATGACGTCGGCGGTGAACCCCTCGGGTGTCTGATCGGTGACCGTGAGGCAGACGCCGCTGATGGAGATGGAGTCGCCGCGCTGCGCGTCCGAGACCGCGAGCGGCGCGCGGACCGCGAGGCGCACCCCGTCGCCGGACGGGTCGATGGCGGTGATGACGCCCTGCTCTTCGATGATGCCCGTGAACATCAGCCCTCCTTGGGGGTCAAGGTGACGAGGATGTCGTCACCGAGTCTGTCGAGACCGACGATGTCGAGTCGGCGCTGCTCGGCGATCGTCGAGACGCCGATGTCGCCCACGGCCACTCGATCGCCCCCGATGAGTGTCGGGGCGATGTAGACGAGGAGCTCGTCGACGAGTCCTTGCCGCAGGAAGGATGCCGCCAGGGTCGGACCACCCTCGAGGAACACGCGGTGCGCGCCGAGCTCGCGGAGCCGATCAAGCAGATCGCGGAGGTCCTCGCCCTCGTCCTGCATGAAGGGTCGCGGGTGACGGCGGAGCGCCGCCTCCTGCGGCACGGCCCGGGTACCGACGACGACCGCCCGCGGCTGGTCCTCGTAGAGAGCCCCGGCGGCGGTGCGGGCGGTGAGTGCGGGATCGTCCGCGAGGACGGTTCCGGTGCCGACGACGATCGCATCGGCCTGTGCGCGGCGGCGGTGCACGTCCGCGCGCGCGTCCGGGCCCGTGATCCATTGGCTGGTGCCGTCGGATGCCGCGGCCCGCCCGTCGAGCGACTGCGCCCATTTGGCGGTGACGTGGGGTCGCCCGAGGCGCTGCACGGTCAGCCACGACGAGATGAGCTCCTCGCCTTCGCCCCGGAGCACGCCGCCCTCGACGTCGACACCGGCGGCGCGAAGCCGCTCGGCGCCTCCCGATGAGACGGCGCCGGGGTCTTCGGCGGAGTAGACGACGCGCGCGACCCCGGCCTCGATGAGGGCGACGGCGCACGGACCGGTGCGGCCGGTGTGATTGCAGGGCTCGAGCGTCACGACGGCGGTGGCGCCGCGCGCGGTATCCGGCGTCAGCTTCGACAGCGCGTCGATCTCGGCGTGGGGCGTGCCTGCTCCGTGGTGCCAGCCTTCGGCGAGCACGGTGCCGTCGGGGGAGAGGATGACCGCGCCGACCTGCGGGTTCAGCCCGCGCGGGCCGTTCGTCGCGAGCGTGAACGCGTGACGGAGCGCGCTGCGCTCTGCCTCGGTGGCACTCATCCGGATCCTCACGATGGGGTTCTCCGGGGTGCGGGCGCGACAGGCGGTGCGGCGTCGCCGCATCCACCGTGCTGCCTCCCATCCGGACTAGCGACTATCGTCGCATCACCGTCGGTTCCGGAATTCCACCGGATCAGCAGGACCTGGGTCCCGCTCGCGGACTGTCACCGCCGGTTCGGATTCCCACCGACCCCGGAGCACGTTTCTTGCTCTTGCAGTGTAATCAACCGCCCTTCGCGCGATTCATTCCCGCGTCATCTCTTGACTTCCGGGGTCATTCGGTCAGGGCGCGGGCGGTCGCCTCGTCGACCACGAGCTCGGTGACGAGGCGGGCGGCGAGAGCGCCGCGCAGGCTGTCGCGCTTGTCCACGCCGGACACGACGCATACTCGGCTCGCCACGCGACGGAGCACGTCGAACCGGGGCCCGGTGGCCCGGTCGTTGAGCTCGATCCCGCGGGTCGACCCGTCGAGCCGGTAGAACACCGTCGCGACGTCGCCCACCACTCCCTCGCGGTCGAGGGCGGCGAGCTCCTCGGGCTCGAGGTAGCCGCCGGAATACACGTGACTGGGAACGCGCGAGTCGGCGGCGCCCACGCTGAAGACCACGAGGTCCATCGCGGCCTGGATGGCGAGGATGCGGGTGGTGCTCCGCTCCCGCCACATCGCGTATTTCGTGCGCGGGTCGTCGAAGAAGGCCGGCACGGGGAACTGCTGCGCGCTCCCGCCGTACGCTTCGGCGAAGCGGCTGAGGATGTCGCTCGCGTAGAGCAGGCCCGTCGTCCGGGTGTTCCCTGAACCGTTGAGCTGCACGAACGTCGTGCCGTGCACGGACTTCGGGACGAGGCGCCGGCTGACTGCGGCCGTCGTCGATCCCCAGGCGATCCCGACGGTGGTGTCCGCGACGATCAGATCGCCGAGCAGGTGCGCCGCCGCGGTGGCGACGCGCTCGAGTCGCTCCACGTCGCTGGCGTCGTCGGGCACTGGCACCACGTGCGCAGTGATCCCGTAGCGGTCGGCCAGATCCTGCTCCAATAACTGAGGTGCGGCGAAGGGGGAGCGGATGCGGATGTCCACGATGCCCGCCGCGCGGGCGCGCGAGAGCAGGCGCGACACGGTCGACCGGGAGGTGCCGAGTTCGCGCGCGATGGCCTCCATCGTGCGGTCCTGGACGTAGTACAGGTGCGCCGCCGTGAGGGCACGACGGACGTCGTCGGGATCGAGCGTCTCTTCCACGGAAGACAGTGTGCACGTATGTGCATGGCGACTGCAATCTCGTCCACGAATGTCATCATTGGTCCCATCAGTCACTGCGGTGGCGGTCTGAGGCGACCGGGTCGACACCCGGCAGAAGTGGGAGTGTGTGACGTGGACACCGGAATCCGATCGACGACGGCGGGACTGCGGGAGCGACCCCACGCGGATGTGCTCATCATCGGCGGCGGCATCAACGGTGTCGCGACCTTCCGCGACCTGGCCCTCCAGGGCATCGACGTCGCCCTGGTCGAGAAGAGCGACTTCCTCTCCGGCGCCTCGGCTGCGTCGAGCCACATGATCCACGGCGGCATCCGCTACCTCGAGAACGGCGAGCTCCGGCTCGTCCACGAGGCCGTCACCGAGCGCAACGACCTGCTCACCACGGCCGCTCACTACGTGCGACCGCTTCGCACGACCGTCCCGATCTTCTCGACCTTCTCGGGTCTGCTCTCCGCGCCGCTGCGCATGGTGCTGCACCGTAAGACGGCCTCGACCGAGCGCGGCGCTCTCCTCATCAAGGTCGGCCTCATCATCTACGACTCGTTCTCGCGCGGCGGCGGCAAGGTCCCCCGCCACACGTTCCACGGTCGTCGTCGGTCGCTCCGCGCGCTGCCCGACCTCAACCCCGACGTGAAGTACACCGCCACGTACTGGGACGCCTCGCTCCGCGACCCCGAGCGCCTCGGTCTCGACCTCGTCCGCGATGGGATCGCCGTCGGCGGCAGCCGCGCCCGCGCCGCCAACTACGTCTCGGCGGCCGGGGTCCAGGACGGGAAGGTCGTCCTCCGCGACGAGGAGACGGGCGAGGAGTTCCCCTTCGCGGCATCCGTCGTCCTCAACGCAGCCGGCCCCTGGACCGACCTCGCCAACCGCGCGCTCGGCGACACCACGCACTACATGGGCGGCACGAAGGGCTCGCACATCGTGCTCGACCACCCCGAGCTCATGCAGGCCACCGGTGGCCGTGAACTGTTCTTCGAGCACTCCGATGGGCGCATCGTCCTCATCTACCCGCTCAACGGTCGCGTCCTGGTCGGAACGAGCGACCTCGAGCACGACATGTCCGAGCCGGCCGTCTGCACCGAGGAGGAGGTCGACTACTTCCTCGACCTCATCGGCCACGTCTTCCCCACGATCCCGGTCGACCGTGCGCAGATCGTGCACCGCTACTCGGGTGTCCGGCCCCTGCCCGGACACGGCGACATGGCAGCGGGCTTCGTCTCGCGCGACTACCGCATCGAGGAGGCGATCCTCCCGGGATCCGACCGCGTGCCGGTGCTCAGCCTCGTCGGCGGCAAGTGGACCACGTTCCGCGCCGTCGCCGCGCGCCTGAGCGACGAGCTGATGACCCGGATCGGCCGCGAGCGGGTCCGCTCCACGAAGGGCCTGCCGATCGGCGGTGCTGTCGGCTTCCCCCGCACCGACGCCGACCGCGACGAGTGGGTCCACCAGCACCTCGCCGACTTCGGACTCGAGCGCGGGACCCGTCTGCTGCACCGCTACGGCACGCACGCGCTGGCCGTCGCCACCTCCATCCGTCAGGACGACGAGGACGCGCCGCTCGCGTCGCTGCCCCGGTTCTCATCCGGCGAGTTCCGTCACATCGCCCGCACCGAGTCGATCGTCCACCTCGACGACATCCTGCTCCGCCGCACCAACATCGGATTCCGCGGTGAGGCGACGCACGAGGTCGTCGAAGAGGTGGCCGACGCGATCGCTGATGTGATGGGCTGGGATGCCGCAGCACGGCGCTCCGAGATCGACCGGGCGCTCGCCGCGGTGCACGCCGCCGATCCCGTCGCTGTCTGACGCCCGGCATCCCGTCGCCCCCGGCGCCGAGTACTCGAAGAGGAGACGAGACGTGGCTGAACACGTGATCGCCATTGACCAGGGAACCACCTCGACACGCGCGATCGTGTTCGACGGGGAGGGGGCGCTCGTCGCCACCGCCCAGCGGGAGCACGAGCAGATCTTCCCGCGGGCCGGGCGGGTCGAGCACGACCCCGTGGAGATCTGGACGAACACGGAATGGGTGCTGGCCCGCGTCCTCAACCAGGTGGGGCTGGCGCCGTCCGACGTCGCCGCCATCGGCGTCACCAATCAGCGCGAGACCGCGATCGTGTGGGACCGCCGCACCGGCCGGCCGATCGACAACGCCATCGTCTGGCAGGACACCCGCACCCAGCCCGCGATCGACCGGCTGATCGACGCGCACGGCGTCGACGCGTTCGCCGAGGTGACCGGCCTGCCGCTCGCGTCGTACTTCTCGGCGTCGAAGATCGCGTGGATCCTCGACAACGTCGAGGGCGCCCGCGACGCGGCCCGGAACGGCGACCTGATGTTCGGCACCCCCGACACGTGGATCGTCTGGAACCTCACGGGTGGGAGCGACGGCGGCATCCACATCACCGACGTCACCAACGCCAGCCGCACGCTGCTGATGGACCTGAAGACCCTCGACTGGTCCGACGAGATGCTCGAGGCCTGGGACATCCCGCGCGCCATGCTGCCCGAGATCCGCTCCTCCTCCGAGGTGTACGGCGAGGTCGTGCAGCCGCGCGTGGCCCGGGGCATCCGGATCGCCGGCATCCTCGGCGATCAGCAGGCGGCGACCTTCGGGCAGGCCGCCTTCGACGCGGGCCAGTCGAAGAACACCTACGGCACCGGCAACTTCCTGCTCGTCGGAACCGGCACCGAGCTCGTCCGTTCCGAGGCGGGGCTCATCACGACGGTCGCCTACCGCCTGGGAGACGAGCCCGCCCATTACGCGCTCGAGGGCTCGATCGCCGTCACCGGATCGCTCGTGCAGTGGCTGCGCGACAACCTCGGGATCATCTCCGACTCGGGCGAGGTCGAACGGCTCGCCCGCAGCGTCGAGGACAACGGTGGAGCGTATTTCGTGCCCGCTTTCTCAGGTCTTTTCGCCCCGTACTGGCGACCCGACGCGCGTGGCGCCCTCGTCGGCCTCACCCGCTACGTCACTAAGGCCCACATCGCCCGCGCCGCACTCGAGGCGACCGCGTTCCAGACGCGCGACGTCATCACCGCCGTCGTCTCCGACACGGGCCGCGACCTCGAGGAGCTCCGCGTCGACGGCGGGATGACCCGCAACGACACACTCATGCAGTTCCAGGCGGACATCCTCGGCATCCCCGTCATCCGTCCGAAGGTCGTGGAGACCACGGCGCTCGGAGCCGCCTACGCGGCCGGGCTCGCTGTCGGTGTCTGGACGGACAAGGACGCGCTGCGGGGGTACTGGCAGGAGGATCGTCGGTTCGAGCCGCAGATGGACCCCGACGAGCGCGACCGCCGCTGCCGCCTCTGGGAGAAGGCCGTCTCGAAGTCGATGGATTGGGTCGACGACGACGCCCGGGTCCTCGCCGGAACCGTCTGATCTACTTCAGCAATCGCGACAGGCGGCGGTCCGCGAGGATCTTGCCGCCCGTCTGACACGTCGGGCAGTACTCCAGGCTGTTGTCGGCGAAGAACACCGACCGCACCTCGTCGCCGCACACCGGGCACGCCTCACCGCGCCGGCCGTGGACGGCCATGCCGCGACGTTTGGCGTCTTTGAGATCCGCCGGAGGTTTGCCGGATGCCGCGGCCACCGCTTCGGCGAGGGTCTGCCGCAACGCGGCGTAGAGCCTGTCGATCTCGGCATCCGTCAGTCCCGCCGCGAGAGCGTACGGCGACATCTTCGCGGCGTGGAGGATCTCGTCGGAGTACGCGTTGCCGATCCCCGCGACGATCGACTGGTCCCGGAGGACGCCCTTGATCTGGGTGCGACGCCCCTCGAGCAGACCGGCGAGCGTATCCCGGGTGAAGGACTCGTCGAGCGGGTCCGGGCCGAGGCGTGCGATGCCGGGGACGTCGGCAGGGGAGCGGGCGGCGTAGTAGGCGAGGGACTTCTTCGTGCCGGCCTCGGTCAGGTCGAAGCCGGAGCCGTCGTCGAAGCCCACCCGCAGGGCGATCGGGGTCTTGCCCGGGCGGATCACCGTCGCCGGCAGCTGGTCGTACCAGCGGAGCCAGCCCGCCTTGGCGAGGTGGAAGACGAGGTGGGCACCGGCATCCGTCTGCAGGTCGACGAACTTGCCATGGCGCGCAGCACCGGTCATGGTCGCGCCGGTGATGGCGTCGATCGGCGGGTCGTACGTCTTCAGGGCGGCGATGTTCGCGACCGACACTTTCGTGACGGTCAGCCCCGTCGCGCGCTCGCGGAGGAAGTCGACCAGTCCCTGCACCTCGGGCATCTCAGGCATGGGGTCATCCTGCCAGTCGGGTGCGACGGCGGTCAGGGGGTTGTCACAGGGTCGGCCAGGACTGCGGTGAGCGGTCATCCGTTCGCAGGAGGGCCGCGATCCAGCCGTCGTGGCGGCCGCGCGGGTCGCTGAGCCCCTGGCGGAGAAGCCCTTCGTACCGGAAGCCGAGCTTCTGGGCGACCCTCGCCGACGCGTGGTTGCCGACCACGGCGCGCCATTGGATCCGGGCGAGCGCGACAGGCTCCGCGAACCCGAAGTCCACGACGGCGGCCGCCGCTTCGGTGAGATAGCCGTGGCCACGGGCCGCGGCATCCATCCAGAACCCGATCTCGGCCGAACCCCGCTTCTCGACGCGGTGCAGGCCGACCATACCGATCCAGCGGCCCCCGTGGCGGATGCCCCAGGTGAGCTCGCTCTCGTCCTCCCACCACCCGGCGGCCTTGTCGACGAATGCCTCCGCGTGCTGCCGGTCGTAGGGCGACGGCAGTGTCGTCCACCGCGGTACCTCGGGATCCTGCGCCGCCGCCGTGATCGCCTCGATGTCGGCCGCCGTCGGGACGGACAGCTCGAGCCGATCAGTCCGCAGCGTCACCGGTTCCATGCCCCGACCCTAACGGCGGCGGTGCCGACTGCAGGCGCAGATGGGCCGCGGGTGGTCCTCGAGAGTGGATCCGAAGGTTTTCCCTGCATCCGGCACGAAGATTCCTCCCCGAGGTCGCTGCGCGGCCGATCGGACACACCCTCCACCGGGACCGGCTCGCGCACCTCCGCCGTCGGCGACCGTCGCTCCATGACCTCGTCACGCGATCGGCGCGTCTTCGCCGACAGAGCCGGATCCCTCCTTGCCATCCGCTCGCGGTCGGCCTACGAACTCCGATCGTCTGGGATGTCGAAACGGGCCATCGCGCACGCCGTAGCGGACGGTGCGATCATCGCTGTCCGGCGCGGCCGCTACATCCCCTCAGACGTCCCGGTCGATATCGTTCAGGCGGCGCGCGTCGGCGGCCGGTTGACCTGCATGAGTGCACTTCGCCTCCTCGGGGTCTTCACCCTCAGCTCCGAAGAGCTCCACGTGCACATCCCCCCGCATGCGGCACGACTCCGCGTGCCGCCGGGAGGAGCCTCACGGCATTGGTCGCCACCGATCGGGGAGCGACCTTCCGGGTCCGGGATGTCGCACCCGTGGGACCTGCTCGCCCATGCGATCGTCTGCCAGCCTCCCGCGGCGGCTGTCGCCACTCTCGACAGCGCCCTGCACTGGGGGCTCATCGTGCCGTCGGAACTCGACCTCGTCTTCGCCGCTGTGCCGCGGAAGTACCGCGTGATCCGGAAAATGCTCGACGGGCGGGCCGAGTCCGGGCCGGAGTCGTTGATGAGACTCATCCTGCGCCGCCTCGGACTGAAGGTGGAGGTGCAGGTGAGGATCGACGGTGTGGGGAGGGTCGATCTGCTGGTCGATGGGTGGCTCGTCGTCGAGTGCGACAGCGATGCTCACCATTCCGGTCCGCTCGCCCACAGGGTCGACCGACGTCGTGACCTGGCGCTCGCGGCCCTCGGATATACGACACTCCGGCCGATGGCGGCCGACATCATGTGGCATCCGGACCGGGTGGTTGCGGCTGTCAGAGGACTGCTGAGAGCAAGACGACGCTGACACTGTGCCGAGTGCAGGCTCAGCGGTGCGAACGCGGGCTGAATCGACCCAAGCGGGCGTCTGAACCTGCGCTCGGCACACAACCGCCCCGCGGCGCGTCAGCCCTCGGGGTGCTGCTGGATCCAGACGGCCATGGCGGCGAGGTTGGCCAGCGGGGCCATCGCACCGGTCACGGGCGCGTCGAACACGATCGACTGGACGCCCGCCTCGGCGTAGGAGGCGACCCAGCCCGCGGCATCCGGCATCGGAACCGCCAGGAGCCGATCGGTCTCTTGGGGTGGGATGCCGAAACCCGCCGCCGCCTCGGTGGCGCGCTCGGGCGTCGAGAAGGCGAAGATCGCCGGGCCCTGCTCCGTCGTGGCGGCGAACGGGGTGGGCTGCTCGTCGGTTCCGCGCGCGATGAAGATCCACCGCTCGAGGGCGAACACCGCGCGCCAGAGGCGCTCCTGCGCGGCGCGGTCGTCGGGGGTGGCCATCGACGCCGCGGCGGCCGCGTCGATCGCCGCGACCGCCTCGGGGGCGGGCTCGAGTCCGGGCTGGTCAGGCACGACGCAGCAGCCCCAGTTTGTCGTACACGTCGCCCAGGGTGCGGTCGGCGACCTCGTCGGCGCGGGCGGCGTTCGCCGACAGCACCCGGTCGAGCTCGGCGGGGTCGTCGAGCAGCTCGAGGGCGCGTTCGCGCACGGGGCCGAACTCCGACACGACGACCTCGGCGAGTCCCTTCTTGAAGTCGCCGTATCCGCGACCGGCGTACTCGTCCTCGATCGCGGGGATCTCGCGGCCGGTGAGGGCGGCGTAGATCACGAGCAGGTTCGAGACGCCGGGCTTCGCCTCCCGGTCGTACCGGACGACGCCCTCGGAGTCGGTGACCGCCCGCATGACCTTCTTCGCCGACTTCGCCGGGTCGTCCAGGAGCCAGAGCACACCGGCATCCGATTCGGCGGACTTCGACATCTTCGACGTCGGGTTCTGGAGGTCGTAGATGCGCGCCGTCTCCTTCTGGATGACGGGCTTCGGCACGCGGAACGCCTCGCCGTAGCGACCGTTGAAACGTTCGGCGAGGTCGCGAGTCAGCTCGACGTGCTGCTTCTGGTCGTCCCCGACCGGCACGATGTCGGTCTGGTAGAGCAGGATGTCGGCGGCCATGAGGATCGGATAGGTGAAGAGGCCGACGTTGGTGGCGTCGGTGCCGTAGCGCGCGGACTTGTCCTTGAACTGCGTCATGCGTCCGGCCTCACCGAAACCGGTGATCGTGGACAGCACCCAGGCGAGCTCGGCGTGTGCGCGCACGTGCGACTGCACGTACAGCGTCGACTTCGCCGGTTCGATGCCGGCGGCGATGTACTGCGCAGCCGTGCGGCGGGTCTTCTCGCGGAGCTCCGCCGGGTCGTTCGGCTGGGTCAGCGCGTGCAGGTCGACGACCGAGAAGAACGCGTCGTAGGACTCCTGCAGGTCTCGCCACTGCATGAGCGCCCCGATGTAGTTGCCGATCTGGAGGGAGTCGGCGGAGGGCTGCATTCCGGAGTAGAGGCGGGGTTTGCTCACCCTACGATCCTAGGCGCGAACGGATGCCGCGCCCCCGCGCCCGAGCCTCAGCTGCCGAGCGTGTAGTCCGCCACGACGGGCGCGTGGTCGCTCCATCGCGTGTCCCAGGACGGCGCCCGGACGACCCGGTAGTCGGTCGCGCGCGTCGCGAGCTCGGGCGTCGCGAGGTGGTAGTCGATCCGCCAGCCGGTGTCGTTGTCGAACGCCTTGCCGCGGTTCGACCACCACGTGTACGGCCCGTCGATCTCGCCGGCGAAGCTGCGCCCGACGTCGACCCAGCCGAGTCCGGTGCCGTTCTCGCCGTCGACGGTCGCGACGGTCTCGCCCGCGGCACCGGTGAACCGGTCGAAATACGCGCGCTCACGGGGGAGGAAGCCGGCCTTCTTGACGTTCCCCTTCCAGTTGCGGATGTCGAACTCGCGGTGCCCGACGTTGAGGTCGCCCGTGATGAGGGCGAGGTCGCCGAGGTGCGGCATCCGCTCCTCCATCGCGTCGAGGAAGGCGTACTTCGCGACCTGCTTCTCAGTGCCGGCTTCGCCGGTGAAGACGTAGGCGCTGACGACGGTGAGCAGCTCGCCGTCGACCTCGATGTCGGCTTCGACCCACCGCCCTTTCGAGTCGAGCGTGTCGTCGCCGAGGTCGACTCGCCAGACGTCGAGCGGCTCGCGCGCCGCGATCGCGACACCTGCACGCCCCTTGGCGAGGGCTTCGTCGTTCACCAGATGCCATCCGGGAAGGGCTGCGGCGAGATCGGATGCCTCGGCCCGCACCTCCTGGAGGGTCAGGACGTCGACCCCGGCGGTCTCGAGCCAGTCGTGCATGCCCCTCCGGGCGGCGGCGCGGATGCCGTTGACGTTGACGGAGGCGATGCGGAGTGTTCGTGGCACGCGTTCCAGCGTATCGAGGGCCACGGACACGTCTCACCGACGCGTGCGGTCGAGGAGCTCCTCGGCGTGCCGGAGGTCTCGCCGTGCGCCCGGCTTCTGCCACCACGAGGCATCAGCGACCGCCTGCCGCGCCTCGCGGACGCCGGCTTCAGCCACGACCCGGAGCGCGCGCCGCTCCTGCTCGCGGCGCTGCTGCGCCGTCACCTCCACGAGCGGGATGTCGGCGTCCTCGGCGGCCACGGAGATCCAGGATGCCGCGACGAGGATGATGATCCCGGCGAGGCGAAGCCACAGCAGGAGGCCGATGACGACGGAGAAGGTGGCCAGGAGCGGGTTGGTGGGGGAGTAGACCGCGAGGAATCCGGCGCCGAGCTGCAGCAGGGCCAGAGCGCTGCCGCCCGCGGCGGCCCCGGGGATGATGGCGCGCCAGGGAAGCGTGGTCCCCGTCAGGAAGCGGATGAGGCCGGTCAGGGCGGCAGTGTTGAGGATGATGCTGACGAGTACGGAGGCGATCCGGCTCGTCACGTCGACGAGGGTCGACTCGTACGGCACCTCGGCCCACGCGAGGACGCGGGCGACGACACCGCCGGCGACCAGGCCCGAGGCGGCGCCGAGGACCAGGGCCAGTCCGAACAGCACGGCGGCGAGGAGGTCGCCGAGCTTCAGGAGCACGAAGCTGCGCGCGTCGAAGGGCAGACCGAAGATGTCGCGCACGGCGCGACGGGTGAAGGTGACGAACCCGATCGCGGTCCAGATCGCGACCGTCACGGCGATCGCACCGGTGACGGCCAGCAGGCTGCTGCTGTCGCGGGCGATCTGGGCGACGTCGGCGGGCTCGACCGTGCTGCCGGCGGCGATGAATCCCGGCAGGTAGGAGTTCACGACGGCGATGAGTCCGTCGATCGCCGCCTGCGAACCCCCGAGCCACAGGCCGATCGCGGCGAAGGCGGTGTAGAGCGTCGCGAAGATCGCGAACAGGGACTGGTAGCTGATGGATGCCGCGAGCAAGAACCCGTTCCGCCGGAGGAAGCGGCGCCACACCCGGACCGGGAACGAGCCGATCGTCCGCTGCGTCAGCTCGGTGGCCCGCTCGATCGGCTGGTCGAGGCGTTCGCGCAGACGAGACGCCTCCCACCGCTCGCGCAGGGGAGGCGCCGTGTCGTCCGAGGTCACGCCTCGAGGCTATCGGGACGGGTCAGCCGCGGAGGACCGCCTGCTTGACCTCGGCGATGGCCTTCGTGATCTCGATGCCGCGGGGGCACGCCTCGGTGCAGTTGAAGGTGGTGCGGCAGCGCCACACGCCTTCCTTGTCGTTGAGGATGTCGAGGCGCACATCGCCCGCGTCGTCGCGCGAGTCGAAGATGAAGCGGTGTGCGTTGACGATCGCGGCGGGGCCGAAGTACTGGCCGTCGGTCCAGAACACCGGGCAGGACGACGTGCACGCGGCGCAGAGGATGCACTTCGTGGTGTCGTCGTAGACGGCGCGGTCCTTGATGGACTGGATCCGCTCCTTGCCGGGCTCCGGCGCGCTGTTCGCCTGCAGGAAGGGCTGCACGTCGCGGAAGGACTCGAAGAACGGGTCCATGTCGACGATGAGGTCCTTCTCCAGCGGCAGGCCCTTGATCGCCTCGACGTAGATCGGCTTCGAGATGTCGAGGTCTTTGATCAGCGTCTTGCAGGCGAGGCGGTTGCGGCCGTTGATGCGCATGGCGTCGGAGCCGCAGATGCCGTGCGCGCACGAGCGGCGGAAGCTCAGCGTGCCGTCGACGTCCCACTTGATGCGGTGCAGCGCGTCGAGCACGCGGTCCGTCGGGTACATCTCCACGTCGTAGTCGACCCAGCGCGGCTCAGCGTCCACCTCGGGGTCGAAGCGTCGGATGATGAAGGTGACCAGATACGACTGGATGCCGGAGTCGTTCGTCTCCTGCGTCTGCGCAGGGGCGCCGCTGTCGACGATCGTCATCAGTACTTCCTCTCCATCGGCGGGTAGTTGTACTCGCCCTGCTCGTTCTTGGTGAACACGACGGGCTTCCAATCCAGGCGGATGTGGTCCTCGGGGTTCGCGGAGTGCGGATCGCCCGTGAGGTAGGCCATCGTGTGCTGCATGTACTTGTCGTCGTTGCGGTCGGGGTAGTCCTCGCGCATGTGTCCGCCGCGGCTCTCTTTGCGGTTGCGGGCGGCGTAGGCGACGATCTCGGCGATGTCGAGCAGGAAGCCCAGTTCGACGGCCTCGAGGAGGTCGGTGTTGTAGCGCTTGCCCTTGTCGTCGACGTGGACGTTCTTGTACCGCTCGCGCAGGTCGTTGATCGTCCCCATGACGTTGGTCAGGGTCTCCTCCGTGCGGAAGACCTGGGCGTTGGCGTCCATCTCCTCCTGCAGCTTCTTGCGGAGGGTGGAGATGCGCTCGGTCCCGGCGTTGCTGCGCAGGCCCTCGATCAGCTCGCGGACCTCCTTCGCGGGGTCCTCGGGGAGCGGCATGAACTCGGCCGTCTGGACGTACTCGACGGCGTTCTGGCCCGAGCGCTTGCCGAACACGTTGATGTCCAGGAGCGAGTTCGTCCCGAGGCGGTTCGCGCCGTGCACCGACACGCACGCGCACTCACCCGCGGCGTAGAGGCCGGGGACGATGGTGTCGTTGTCCGCGAGGACCTCGCCCTTGATGTTGGTCGGGATGCCGCCCATCGCGTAGTGCGCGGTCGGCATGACCGGCACCGGCTCGACGACCGGGTCCACGCCCAAGTAGGTACGGGCGAACTCGGTGATGTCGGGGAGCTTGGTCTCGAGGACCTCGGCACCCAGGTGGGTGCAGTCGAGGTAGACGTAGTCCTTGTTCGGGCCGGCGCCGCGACCTTCGAGGACCTCCTTGACCATGCAGCGTGCGACGATGTCGCGGGGGGCCAGGTCCTTGATGGTGGGGGCGTAGCGCTCCATGAACCGCTCGCCCGAGGCGTTGCGGAGGATCGCGCCCTCACCGCGGGCACCCTCGGTGAGGAGGATGCCGAGGCCCGCCAGGCCGGTCGGGTGGAACTGGAAGAACTCGATGTCCTCGAGGGGCAGGCCCTTGCGCCAGACGATGCCGACGCCGTCACCGGTGAGGGTGTGCGCGTTCGAGGTGGTCTTGAAGATCTTGCCGAAGCCGCCGGTCGCGAAGATCACGGCCTTCGAGTGGAAGACGTGCAGGTCGCCGGTGGCGAGCTCGTACGCGACGACACCGGCGATGCCGGTGCGACCGAGGGCATCCTTCACCGTGATGAGGTCGAGCGCGTAGAACTCGTTGAAGAAGTTGATGCCGAGCTTGACGCAGTTCTGGAACAGCGTCTGGAGGATCATGTGTCCTGTCCGGTCGGCGGCGTAGCAGGCGCGACGGACGGGGTTCTTGCCGTGCTCGGCCGTGTGACCGCCGAAGCGACGCTGGTCGATCTTGCCGTCGGGCGTGCGGTTGAAGGGCAGGCCCATGTTCTCGAGGTCGATGACCGCGTCGATGGCTTCCTTGGCGAGGATCTCGGCCGCGTCCTGATCGACGAGGTAGTCCCCGCCCTTGACGGTGTCGAAGGTGTGCCACTCCCAGGAGTCCTCTTCGACATTGGCGAGCGCTGCCGCCATGCCGCCCTGCGCCGCACCGGTGTGGCTGCGGGTCGGGTAGAGCTTCGTGATGACGGCCGTCTTCGCGCCGGGACCGGCTTCGATCGCGGCGCGCATGCCGGCGCCGCCGGCGCCGACGATGACGACATCGAACTGGTGGTAGTGGACGCCGTCCTTGACGACGGAGTCCGCGGTCTGAGTGCTCACGTGACGATTGCCTCTGTTCTCTGCGTTTGCGTGCCGGGCGAGCCGGCTCAGCCCTGTGCCTTGCAGACCTCGGCCAGAACGCTGCCGTCGAGGTTGGGGATGCAGGGGTCGAAGGTGAAGACGACGAGGGTGCCGAGGAGGATCATGAAGCCGGCCACCACCCAGAGGCTGGTGACGAGGACCCGGCGGACCTTCGCGTTGGTGACGTAGTCGTTGACGATCGTGCGCATGCCGTTCGTGCCGTGGATGAACGCCAGCCACAGCATGAGGACGTCCCACCACTGCCAGAACGGCGTGGCGAACTTGCCGGCGACGAAGGCGAAGTCCAGGCCCGAGATGCCCTCACCGAGCATGAGGTTGACGAAGAGGTGGCCGAAGATGAGGACGAGCAGCAGAACGCCCGAGACGCGCATGAAGACCCAACCCCACTTCTCGAGGTTGGGGCCCTTCTTGCGGACGGCGGCCTTGCCCTGCGGGGTGCGCGGAGCGGCGAGGGTGTCGGCGGTCATCAGTGCTCGCCTCCCATGTGCGAGAAGACGTTCGGAAGGTGGCGCGCCGCGAAGCCGACGAGGGTGACGGCCCAGACGGCCAGCACACCCCACCACAGCTGACGCTGGTGGCGCGTGGCCCACGGCCAGAGGTCCACCGCGATGATGCGGAGGCCGTTGAAGGCGTGGTAGACGATCGCGCCGACCAGGGCGACTTCGCCGATGCCCATGATCGGGTTCTTGTACGTGCCGATGACCGCGTTGTACGCATCGGGCGAGACCCGGATGAGCGCCGTGTCGAGGACGTGCACGAGCAGGAAGAAGAAGATGGCGATGCCGGTGATGCGGTGAAGGACCCACGACCACATGCCCTCGTTGCCGCGGTACAGCGTGCCGCGCGGGGTCTTGGACGTGGTCTCAGCGATCGACGGCGTGACGCGTGCTGGTGCAGACACGGTCGTCCTCCCTTGAGTGAGATGGATCGCGCGCGTGCGGCGAGATCGCGGCATCCCGGGGAATGTCGCCCATCGTCGCAAGCGGGCGCACCGACCATCCTAAGCGGCGTCGAAGGAGGCGGGCGAGGAAGGCGAGCCTTAGAAGGTGACGGGATTCTCATCCAGCCGGGACGACGAACCCGTTACCGTCGATGCGGATCCAGCCCTCTCCCGAAAGGCCCGCCGGTGTCTCGACTCATCCGCCCGTTCGTCGTCCCCGTGCTCGCCGTCGCCGTCCTCGCGACGAGTGGATGCTTCGCGCTTCCGTCGCCCCAGCGCGAAGAAGCCTCGAAGACGGGATCGATCGACATCCAGCCGCTCTTCGTTCAGGGCGACAGCGGGGGAGTGGGCAGCGAGACCATCACGCGGACGCCCGCCGAGGACGGCGACCTACGTCTGGAGTTCAGCGAGGACGAGGTGTCCGGGCTCGGCGACGCCTCGCGGGCCGCGAGCTGGAACGCGGCGATCGTCTCGACGCTCCTGACGGGGCAGCCGCTCAGCGGGACCTTCGGCTTCGAAATCGCCGGTCGCATCGACGGACCGAGCGCCGGCGCGCTCAAGACCGTCGCGCTGATCGCGCTCTCGCAGGGCGACGAGATCTCCGAGTCCGTGACGATGACCGGCACCATCAACGCGACCGGCTCCATCGGCCCGGTCGGCGGCATCCCCGAGAAGATCAAGGGCGCCAGCGAGGACGGCATCGAGACCGTGCTCATCCCGCTGGGACAGCGGAACAGTCCGGATGCCTCGGGCGAGACGGTCGACGTCGTCCGGGAGGGGCAGCGGCTCGGCGTCGAGGTGGTCGAGGTCGGCGACATCTACGAGGCGTACCCGCGGCTCACCGGCGAGGACCTGGCGCCGCCGGCATCCGGCAACGATCCGCGGCTGGACAACCGCTCCTACGACAAGGTCGACGCGCAGGTCGGCGCGACGCTCTCGCGGTACGACGAGGCGGCGGGTCGATACCGCGCGCTCTCTGCGGACGCGCAGTCGATGCTGGACTCCACCGGCATCCTCGACCTCGCTCAGGACGCGCGCACCGAGGCCGAGGAGCTGCGCCGGCAGGGGCTCGTCGCCGGCGCGTTCGGCAAGGCACAGGAGGCGGCCGCTTACATCGAGACGCTCGCAGCGTCGGGTGACCTCCTGACGCCGCTCTACACGCAGGGGCTCCCCGGCCTCTCGACCGTCATCGATCGCGCGCTCGACACCTCCGCAGCGGAGGGGCGGTTCACGTCCTTCCTCGACCAGCTCGGCACCTACGAGCCCGAGACGCTTTCCGACGTCGAAGCGATCACCGTCGCGTATGCGCGGGCGTTCGACGCGTACACGCTTCTCGACTACGCGACGTCGCAGCTCGACACCCTGTACGCGCAGTACGAAGAAGGGGCCGTGCCCGACCTCGAGGCGATCTTCACGAGCCTCAGCGCGTCACTGCTCTACGCCGAGCTCGCCAAGACGCAGATCGCGAACGCTCAGCAGCTGTTCGAGCTCGGGCGCGACAACCCGGGCGCCGCGCTCAAGACCGACGTGGACCTCGCTGCCGTCGGCGACTTCTTCCGCCGCGGTGCGGACGCCAACTACGCCGCGTTCACGACGAGCGGGCTCGTCCCCTCCCTCGCGGAGTCGAACGGCGTCTCGACGGAGGTCGTCCTGGGTCACCTGTCGACCTTCGACCTCAACGTGGCCGCCGCTCAGCACCAGCAGGCGATGCTGCCCGTGTTCGAGGAGTACATCGGCGCGGATGAGCCCAACGCCGCGTACGCGGCGATGGGCTACGGGGTCAGCAACTACGTGCGCAACCAGGTGCTCGTCGAGAAGTACTACAACAACGCCCAGCTCGACGAGAACTACCAGATCATCGGCGTGCAGTTCGAGGGGGCCCTGGGCAACGCCATCGATCTCGGCCGCGACCAGCTGGGCGGCGAGATCCGCACCCTCGCCGACAACGAGACCGCTCCGGTGCTGACCGTCGGCTCCTACGAGGCCGCCGGGCTCATGAACGACGGAGACCCGAACAACCAGTTCGGTGCCCTCGCGGAGTACAGCTACGGCTTCGTCACGGCGCGGCTGCTGGCCTACCTGGGCGGGTTCCAGGACGCCACGGCCGTCGCCGCCGAGTGAGCGACGGCCGTCACCTGCGCGGAACGGGAGCGTCATCCGACGCCGGTAGGGTTCGGGGCATGGTCGAACACATCGAGGATTTCTACGCCGTCATCCCCGCCGGCGGTGTCGGATCGCGCCTCTGGCCGCTCTCCCGCGCCGATGCGCCGAAATTCCTCCACGACCTGACGGGTTCCGGGCACTCCCTGCTGCGCGACACCTGGAACCGGCTCGAGCCGCTGACGGGGCCCGATCGGATCGCGGTGGTCACCGGTCGCGCACACCGGGCGGCCGTCGAGGGGCAGCTTCCCGGCATCCCGGACAAGAACGTCATCCTCGAATCGGAGCCGCGCGACTCGGCCGCCGCGATCGGTCTCGCCGCGGCGATCCTGCACCGTCGGCATCCGGATGTCGTCATCGGTTCCTTCGCGGCGGACCACGTCATCCGCGGCTCGCGCGTCTTCGAATTCGCCGTCCGCGACGCGGTCGCGGTGGCCCGCGAGGGGTACATCTGCACGATCGGTATCGCACCGTCGGAGCCCGCGATCGGGTTCGGCTACATCAAGCGCGGCGGTGAGCTGATCGTCGAGGGCGCTCGGGATGCCTCCCTCGTGGAGCGGTTCGTCGAGAAGCCCGACCTCGAGACCGCCAAGTCCTACGTCGCCGACCGCTCCTATCTCTGGAACGCGGGCATGTTCATCTCGCGGGCGGACGTGCTGCTCGCCGAGATCGAAGCCAACAACCCGACCCTGCACGCGGGGCTCATGGAGCTCGCCGAGGCATGGGACGACAGGGACCGCCGGGGTCCTGCCGTCGACCGCATCTGGCCGACCCTCGAGAAGATCGCCATCGACTACGTCGTCGCCGAGCCCGCCGCGGAGAAGGGCAAGCTCGCCGTCGTGCCCGGGCACTTCGACTGGGACGACGTCGGAGACTTCGCGAGCCTCGCGAAGCTCAACTCCGCCGGTCGCAGCGACCTCGCGATCCTCGGTCAGAACGCTCGCGTGCTCTCCGATGCGGCGAGCGGGATCGTGGTCTCGCAGACCAGCCGGGTGATCAGCATCATCGGTGTGCGCGACATCGTCGTGGTCGACACCGACGACGCGCTGCTCGTCACGACGGCGGAACATGCGCAGCGCGTGAAGAGCGTGGTCGACGCCTTGAAGGTGACCGGCCGCGGCGACGTCCTCTGAGACCTGTCCCGGGGCGGGCTCCTTGGGCAGGATGCCGCTCCTGTGACGGGTTCATTGCGGCTTTGTAACCATTCGGCCTCACGCGCTCATCAGGGTGCCCGGTCGCCGTCACAGTAGGTAACTTCGGTTGCGCACACCCGCGAAGTCCGCGGGTTCTCTTCCGTGGAGGCACTCTTGACCATCTCGAACCCGAAGAAGCTCGCCGGCATCGCCGGTGCCGCGCTTCTCATCGCCGCGCTGGCCGGTTGCGGTACCGCCCCCGAGGCCAACCCGTCGTCGTCCGCCGGCGCCGGTGCCGGCGACGTCGTCGACGGCTTCAAGCCCTGCCTGATCTCCGACGCCGGTGGCTGGAACGACAAGTCGTTCAACGAGTCGGCCAAGAACGGCATGGACAAGGCCGCCGACGAGCTCGGCGTGGACCCCATCGAGTTCGAGTCGACCAACGACAACGACTACGAGCCCAACATGACGACGGCGATCTCCGAGGGCTGCACCCTCATCGTCTCGGTCGGGTTCAAGCTCGCCGCCGCGACGGTCGAGGCGGCGAAGGCCAACCCCAACCTGCAGTTCGCGATCATCGACGACTACGCGGACACCGACCAGGACGGCAAGACCGACGCCCCCAACATCAAGCCCCTCGTGTTCAACACGGCCGAAGCCGCGTACCTCGGCGGCTACGCCGCCGCGGCATGGTCCGCGGAGGCCGGCGTCAACAAGGTCGGCACCTTCGGCGGCATCCAGATCCCGTCCGTCGCGGTCTTCATGGACGGCTACGCGCTCGGCGTCGAGAAGTACAACGAGGACAAGGGCGCCAACGTCCAGCTCTTCGGCTGGGACGTCGCGGGCCAGAAGGGCGCCTTCACCGGCGGCTTCGACGCCAACGACACCGCGAAGCAGACCGCGCAGTCCGTCCTCGACCAGGGCGTCGACGTCATCCTCCCGGTCGGCGGCCCCATCTACAAGAGCGCCGCGGCCGCCATCACCGACAGCGGTGACGACACGCTCATGCTCGGCGTCGACACCGACCTCGCCGTCGCCGACACGAGCGTGACCGACGTCACGCTGGTCTCGATCATGAAGGCCATCGACGTGGCCGTCTACGACACCACGGTCGCCGCCTCCACCGGTGAGTTCGACGCCGCGCCGTACGTCGGCACGCTGGAGAACGAGGGCGTCAAGCTCTCGAGCTTCCACGACTTCGAGTCGAAGCTGCCCGCCGGTCTGACCGACGAGCTCGCCGCCCTCCAGAAGGCGATCGTCTCGGGCGACATCACGGTGGAGTCGAAGAACTCGCCGTGATCTGAACGACACACACTCGGGGCGGGCGGCGTGCAGCTGCCCGCCCCGAGTGCCGTTCACTCCACATTCGTTGGCGGGTGCTTCCTGACACCCGCCGGATAGGGTTCTCGTATGAAGCTCGAGCTCCGCGGAATCACCAAGAGATTCGGCAGCCTCGTCGCCAACGATCACATCGACCTCGTGGTCGAGCCGGGGGAGATCCACGCTCTCCTCGGCGAGAACGGCGCCGGCAAATCCACACTCATGAACGTCCTGTACGGCCTCTACCGTGCAGATGAAGGCCAGATCCTCCTGGACGACGTCGTCCAGAACTTCCGGGGTCCCGGCGACGCGATGGCCGCCGGGATCGGCATGGTGCATCAGCACTTCATGCTCATCCCCGTCTTCACCGTCGCCGAGAACGTCATGCTCGGACACGAGAAGACGAAGGGTCTCGGACGGCTCGACCTGGCCCAGGCCCGCGACCACGTCCGCGCCGTCGCGGACCGCTTCGGTTTCCAGATCGACCCCGACGCCCTCGTCGGCGACCTCCCCGTCGGCGTCCAGCAGCGGGTCGAGATCATCAAGGCGCTCTCGCGCGATGCGAAGGTCCTCGTCTTCGACGAGCCGACCGCCGTCCTCACGCCGCAGGAGACCGATGAGCTGATGGGCATCATGCGTCAGCTGCGCGACGAAGGCACGTCCATCGTCTTCATCACCCACAAGCTCCGCGAAGTCCGTGAGGTCGCGGACCGCATCACGGTGGTCCGGCTCGGCAAGATCGTCGGCACGGCGTCCCCCACGGCGACGAACGCCGAGCTGGCATCGCTGATGGTCGGTCGCGCGGTCGAGCTCACCGTGCAGAAGGAGCCTGCGAGCGTCCGCGAGGGCGGCCTCGAGGTGCGCGACCTCCGCGTCCTCACTCCCGGAGGCAGCATCGTCGTCGACGACGTCTCGTTCGACGTCCGCCCGGGAGAGATCCTGGCCGTCGCCGGCGTGCAGGGCAACGGTCAGACCGAACTGGTCGAGGCGATCGTCGGCCTCGCAGCCCGCACCGAGGGCTCGATCCGCCTCGACGGCATCGAACTGGTGGGCAAGAGCGTCCGCAGCATCCTCGATGCCGGAGTCGGTTTCGTTCCCGAAGACCGCAAGGAGGACGGCCTGGTCGGCGGCTTCTCCGTCGCCGAGAACCTGATCCTCGACCGGTCGACCGACCCGGCGTTCTCGCGCGGAGGCACCATCCGTCGCGCCGAGCTCGACGCGTTCGCCCGCGCCCGCATCGAAGAGTACGACATCCGTACGCGCGGACCGGAGACCCCCGCAGGCACCCTCTCGGGCGGTAATCAGCAGAAGGTCGTCATCGCTCGCGAGATGAGCCGCGACCTCAAGCTGTTCGTCGCCGCGCAGCCCACGCGCGGCGTCGACGTCGGTTCCATCGAATTCATCCACAAGCGCATCGTCGAGACCCGGGATGCCGGCATCCCCGTCATCGTCGTCTCGACCGAACTCGACGAGGTCACCGCCCTCGCCGACCGCATCGCGGTCATGTACCGAGGCCGCGTCGTCGGCATCGTTCCCGGTGACACCCCCCGCGACACCCTCGGCCTAATGATGGCCGGCGCAACCGACCCGGAGGTGGCTGCATGAGCGGCACCACGCCCGGCGCCGCCGACGCGGCGCACCCCGCCACCCGGTTGCCGACGGCCAGTGGTCCGCTGACGGGGGAGAAGGAGCCGAAGGAGACGTCCCGGACGGACGTCTTCTTCCGCGAGCTCATGCGCGGCAGCGCGGTGACCACGATCCTCGCCGTCGTCCTGGCGCTGATCGTCGGCGGCATCCTCATCGCCGTGACGAACGAGGACGTCGAGGAGGCCAGCGGATACTTCTTCGCGCGCCCCACCGACACGATCGTCGCCGCATGGAACGCCATCTACAACGGCTACGAGGCCTTGTTCCGCGGCGCCGTCTTCAACCCGCGCGTGACCGACTTCGCCGCGCAGATCCGGCCGCTGACGAACTCGCTCGGGTTCGCAGCCCCCCTGATCGCCGCAGGCCTCGGCGTCGCGCTCGCGTTCCGCGTGGGCCTGTTCAACATCGGTGCGCGCGGCCAGATGCTCGTCGGTGCGCTCTTCGCCGGGTTCTTCGCCTTCAACCTCGACCTGCCGCTGCTGATCCACCTGCCGATCACGCTCCTCGCCGGCATCCTCGGCGGTGCGATCTGGGGCGGCCTCGTGGGTCTCCTGAAGGCGCGCACCGGCGCGCACGAGGTGATCCTCACGATCATGCTCAACTACGTCGCCTACTACCTGCTGCTGTGGATGCTGCGCACCCCCGGCCTCCTGCAGGCGGAGGGGACCAACCAGCCGCAGTCGCAGCCGACCCCCGCGAGCGCGCAGTTCCCGGACCTGCTCGGCCCGATGTTCCCGCAGCTCGACTGGGGCTTCGTCATCGTCGTCATCGCAACGCTGTTCGTCTGGTGGCTCATCGAGCGCTCCAGCCTGGGCCTGCGCATGCGCGCCGTCGGTGAGAACCCTCACGCCGCACGCGCGGGCGGCATCAACGTCGAGCGCATCTACGTCTACGCCATGGTCTTCGCCGGTGGCCTCGCAGGCCTCGCAGCGATGAACCAGATCCAGGGCAACGTGACGACCGGCTTCGCCGCGACCATCGACGCCGGTATCGGCTTCGATGCGATCACCGTCGCGCTCCTCGGGCGCAGCCGCGCGTGGGGCACCTTCGCCGCCGGCATCCTGTTCGGCGCACTCAAGGCGGGATCGTTCTCGATGCAGGCGCAGGGCATCCCGGTCGACATCGTGCTCGTCGTCCAGTCGCTCGTCGTCCTCTTCATCGCGGCCCCGCCGCTGCTGCGCGCCGTGTTCTTCCTACCCAAGACCGAGATCGAGAAGGCGGACAAGGCGCGAGCCAAGGCCGCGAAGAAGGCGGTGTCGGCATGAGCGCTCCTGCTCCCGCACTCGAATCCGACGGCACCGTCCAGCTGACCGCTGTCAAGGAGCGGCACATCAAGGTGCCCCTCGTCTTCGGCGTCGTCACGGTGCTCATGGCACTGCTGTTCCTGCTGGTGCCGCGCGGCGTCACCACGACGTTCCGACTCGGCGACGCGACGTCTTCCATCGCGGTCCCCGACCTCGCCGTTCCCACGGGGGCGACGAGCTGGGTGATGGTCGTCATCCTGATGGCGCTCGCAGCCCTCGCCGGGTGGAACGCCTGGAACTACCGCCGGACGCCGCTCTGGCTGACCACGGCCTTCGCCGTGATCGCCGTCCTGGCATTCATCGTGTGGGCGGCCGCCGGTGGGATCTTCCCCGTCACGAGCCTCCTGTTCGGTGCTGTCTCGCTGTCGGTCCCGCTCGTGTTCGGCGCGTTGGGCGGTGTCATCGGCGAACGCGTCGGTGTCGTCAACGTCGCCATCGAGGGTCAGCTGCTCCTCGGCGCGTTCTCGGCGGCCCTCCTCTCGAGCATCACGGGGAATCCCTTCGTCGGCCTGTTCGGCGCGATGATCGGTGGCGTCCTCGTCTCGTTCGTCCTGGCGGCGTTCGCGATCAAGTACCTTGTCGATCAGGTGATCGTCGGTGTCGTCCTCAACGTCCTCGTCACGGGCCTGACCGGCTTCCTGTACGGGGCGCTGCTGGTCCCCAACGAGGACACGCTGAACCAGCCCGAGCGCTTCGGTCGCATCGAGATCCCGCTGCTCAGCGAGATCCCGATCATCGGTCCGGTCCTGTTCAACCAGACCTTCATCGTGTACCTCATGTACATCACGGTCGCCGTCGTCTCGTGGGGCCTGTACCGCACGCGCTGGGGCCTTCGCCTCAGGGCCGTCGGCGAGCACCCGCAGGCCGCCGACACCGTGGGCATCAAGGTCAACATGACGCGGTTCTGGAACGTCTCGCTCGCCGGTGCGATCGCCGGCATCGGCGGCGCGTACTTCACGCTCGTCTCGGTGCCGCAGTTCGGCAAGGAGATGACCGCGGGACTCGGCTTCATCGCTCTCGCGGCCGTCATCTTCGGACGCTGGGACCCGATCCGCGCGACGCTCGCCGCACTCCTGTTCGGCTTCGCGACGAACCTGCAGAACCAGCTCACCGTGCTGGACACCCCTATCCCCAGCGAATTCATGCTGATGCTGCCGTACGTCGTGACGATCCTCGCGGTCGCCGGTTTCGCCGGCCAGATCCGCGGGCCCGCGGCAGCGGGCAAGCCCTACATCAAGGGCTGACACGGGATACCGCGACCCGCGGCATCCGCTCATCTACAGAGGAAGAAGTCGTGACCGACATCGATTGGGACGAGCTGCGTTCGGCAGCCGTCGAGGCCATGGAGAAGGCGTACGCGCCGTACTCCCGTTACCGAGTGGGCGCCGCGGCGCTCGTGAGCGACGGGCGGATCGTGACCGGCTGCAATGTCGAGAACGCGTCCTACGGCGTCGGCCTGTGCGCCGAGTGCGGCCTGGTCGGGAACCTCCACATGACCGGCGGCGGCGAGCTCGTCGCGTTCGTCTGCGTCAACAACGACGGCGAGACGATCATGCCGTGCGGACGCTGCCGGCAGCTGCTCAACGAGTTCGCCATCCCCGGGATGCTGCTCGAGACCGTGTCGGGCATCCGCACGATCGACGAGGTCCTCCCGGATGCCTTCGGTCCCCGCGACCTGGAGGCCGCCCGATGAGCGCGGTCGAGGCGTTCGACGCCGTCGACGTCATCCGCACAAAGCGCGACGGGGGAGCCGTCCCCGAGGACGCGCTCCGCTGGATGATCGACGCGTACACGCGGGAGTACGTCGCCGACTCGCAGATGGCCGCGTTCGCGATGGCCGTGCTCCTCAACGGGATGAATCGCGACGAGATCCGCGTCATGACCGACGCGATGATCGCGTCGGGGGAGCGGATGAGCTTCGCCGGCCTCGGCAAGCCGACCGTCGACAAGCACTCGACCGGCGGCGTGGGCGACAAGATCACCCTGCCGCTCGCGCCGCTCGTCGCCGCGTTCGGCGTCGCCGTGCCGCAGCTCTCGGGCCGCGGCCTGGGGCACACCGGTGGGACGCTCGACAAGCTCGAGGCCATCCCCGGCTGGCGCGCCGCTCTCAGCAACGACGAGATGATCGCGCAGATGCGCGATGTCGGCGCCGTCATCTGCGCCGCCGGCTCCGGCCTCGCGCCGGCCGACAAGCGCCTGTACGCGCTCCGCGACGTCACGGGCACGGTCGAGGCGATCCCGCTCATCGCCTCGAGCATCATGTCGAAGAAGATCGCCGAGGGAACCGACTCGCTCGTCCTCGACGTGAAGTTCGGCTCCGGCGCCTTCATGCAGGACGTCGACAAGGCCCGCGAACTCGCCCGCACGATGGTCGCCCTCGGCACGGACTCGGGCGTCGCGACCACGGCGCTGCTGACCGACATGAACACGCCGCTCGGCCTCGCCATCGGCAACGCGAACGAGGTCCGCGAGTCCGTCGAGGTGCTCGCCGGCGGAGGCCCCGCGGACGTCGTCGAGCTCACCGTCGCCCTCGCGCGCGAGATGCTCGCTCTCGCCGGCCAGCCCGACGCCGACGTGGAGGCCGCCCTGAAGGACGGCCGCGCCATGGACTCGTGGCGCCGGATGATCCGCGCTCAGGACGGCGACCCGGATGCGGCGATGCCGGCGCCGCGCGAGACCCACACCGTCACCGCGACGGAGTCCGGCGTCGTCACGCGGCTCGAAGCCCTCCCGTTCGGGATCGCGGCCTGGCGCCTCGGCGCCGGACGTGCCCGCGCGCAGGACCCCGTCATCCACGCCGCCGGCATCGACCTGCACGTGAAGCCGGGCGACACGGTCACCGCCGGACAGCCGCTGTTCACCCTGCTCGCCGACGATGAGAACCGCTTCGCGCGGGCCGCCGAGGCGCTCGAGGGCGCCTGGGAGATCGGTGCGGAAGCCCCGGCATCCACCCCGCTCGTCCTCGAGCGCATCACCGCCTGAAACCCTCACGACAGGACTGCACAATGGCCATCGATCAGCACGGTGACGCGAACCTCGAGGGCGTCTCGATCCGCTCGCTCCCCAAGGTGTCGCTCCACGACCACCTCGACGGCGCGCTGCGCCCGCAGACGATCATCGAGCTCGCCGACGAGGCGGGCGTCGAGGTCCCCGAGGCGGCAGCCGACGACCTCGCCGACTGGTTCGAGGACCAGTCGGATTCGGGCTCGCTCGTCGAGTACCTGAAGACGTTCGACCTGACCATCGCGGTCATGCAGACCCGCGACGGACTGCGCCGCGTCGCAAAGGAGTTCGTCGAGGACCTCGCGGCCGACGGCGTCATCTACGGCGAGGTCCGCTGGGCGCCCGAGCAGCACCTGGGCGGCGGCCTCAGTCTCGACGAGGTCGTGGAGGCCGTTCAGGAGGGCATCGAGGAGGGTGAGGACGCCGTCGAGGCGTCGGGCCGCGACATCCGCGTCGGCCAGCTCATCAGCGCGATGCGTCACACCGACCGGTCGCTTGAGATCGCCGAGCTCGCCGTCCGCCACCGCGGACGGGGCGCCGTCGGGTTCGACATCGCCGGTCCCGAGGCCGGGTTCCCGCCGTCGAACCTGCGTCCGGCGTTCGACTACCTTGCCTCCGCCTTCTTCCCCGCCACGGTGCACGCCGGAGAGGCCGCCGGTCTCGACTCGATCCGCTCCGCGCTGGTCGACGGGCGGGCGCTGCGCCTCGGACACGGTGTGCGCATCGCCGAGGACCTCGACGTCGTCGAGCAGAAGGGCGAGGAGGTGCAGGTGCGCTTCGGCGACCTGGCCCGCTGGGTGCGGGACCGCGAGATCCCCCTGGAGCTCTCGCCGTCGTCGAACCTTCAGACCGGTGCGATCGCGGCGTGGGGCACGCAGCTCGAGGATCACCCCTTCGACCTGCTGTACCAGCTCGGCTTCGCCGTCACCGTGAACGTCGACAACCGCACGATGAGCCGCACGTCGCTGACGCGCGAGCTGAAACTCCTCGCCGAAGCGTTCGAGTACACGCTCGACGACGTCGAGGCGTTCCAGTTGAACGCGGCCGCGGCCGCCTTCCTCACGATCGAGGAGCGCGAGGAGCTCATCGAGCTCATCGGCGAGGGCTTCTCGGCCTGACGGGCTCACTAACTCCTCACTTTCTCACCGCTCTGACCGGTTTTGGTCTGTATCGAGGTCCTACGCGGGTGAAAGTGAGGAGTTAGCGACGCGCCCCGCGGGCGAGAGTCCGGCGAATCTGCTCGCGGACGATGTCACGGTGAAAGAAGATGTCCTCGGCGAGCGGCCGCACAGTCGTGAACCCGAGAGCGGCAGCAGCGAGATCCCGTCGTCGGTCGGCCCGTTGCGCTCCCCACCCTTCGTGATGGGCTCGGCTGTCGCATTCGATGATCAACCAGCCATCGACGACGAAGTCCACCCGGCCGACTCCCTGGATCTGTACCTGTAGCTCGACCGAGCAGCCGAGCGAGCGCAGGATGAGGCGCATCAAGCTTTCGGCGCCTGATTCGGAGCGGCTGTCGATGAGCGGGCGGAGTCTCTGCAGTCGCCTGGGGAGTCGTGCGAAGACATCCGCGAGGTCTGATTCGTCGAGGAGCCCGAGATGAACCGCGCTGTCCAGCGTCGCGATCGCTGCACGCGGCTTCTGGCATCGACAGGACTGAGCCACCGCGTCGATGAGGTCTGCACACGTGCTGTGCTCGGACAGGGGCGCCGGTCGCCAGTGACGCACCACGTTCGCCCCCGGAGCCGGGAGCCTGCTCGACCCGTTGGGTGCGAGAACGTGCAGGGTTCCGCTGTCGAGAATGAAGACTCCTAACGCGCGGAGGAACGAGACGCAGTCGAGGCGGCACCCCAGGCGCGCCGCTGCCATCAGTTCGGGATCAGCGGCTCCCGGAAGATAGCGACCTCGCCTGACCCTGACGAGTGAACCTGCGCGGAGGGCTGCGCGAAGGTCCCGTTGGGACAGTCCAAGTTGATCCGCATCCATCCATTCGCCGACGATCACGCCTGCACTCTGCACGTTGTCAAAGCTGATCGGTGGGCGACAGCCACCACGGGGCAGTGTTCCGCGGGGGGCGACGGTCGTGGAGAAGGCGCCGGCGGGTGCGATAACTCCTCATATCCGAGCCCGTGCGAGGCTCATAGCGGCCGTGGGGCTGCTCGTATGTCGATTTTGAGGAGTTAGCGCCGCCGCAGGTCAGAGGCGGGCGAGCAGGTCCGCGACGGATGCCGTGATCTCGGCCGCCATGTCGGTGTCATCGATCGTGGGGGTGCCGTCACCCGCCTGGGGGCCGTAGTCGCCGAAGGAGGCGTGCGAGGCGCCGGGGATCTCGACGAACTCGGCGTCGGCGGGCAGCGTCCCGCGGGAGTCCTGGATCTTCTCGGGCGTCGACAGCCCGTCCTCCGAACCCGAGATGCTCAGCACGGGCAGCCCGGAGTCGGCGAGGTCGTTCGCGCAGTACGAGGCGAACAGCACCAGGCCGTCCGCGTCCGGCGCGAGCTGGCACGCGCGCACTCCCCCGAGGGAGTGACCGCCGACGAGCCAGGTGCCGACGCCGGGCGCGGCCTCGGTGAATGTGGACAGGGGACGGGGGTCGAAGAAGGCGAGGTTCAGCCACGGTCGGGTGATGACGACCGTCATCCCGTCCTCGGCGACGAGCCCCGAGAGCTTCGCCTCGTAGGCCTCGGCGTCGACCTTCGCGCCGGGGACGAAGATCAGCCCGACAGTGCTCTCCCCGGAGGCCGGCGACATCACCACGTTGCCGCCGGTGTCGGACACGGCGATCCGGTCGTCCTCGCGGACCGACGCGAGCGGACCGGCCTCGGCGCCCATGACGCCGACCTGGCTCCAGATGACGATGCCGACGATGCCGGCGATGAGCAGCCCCGCCACGGACAGCAGCACGATCGAGACGATGCGCCGTGCCCGGGAGCGGGGCCGCGTCGACGCGCTCACGCGCTGTAGACGCCGATCTCGGTCTGCCGCTGGAAAACCTGCTCCTGCACGCGTGCGAACAGGGGGTGGGCGGGCTCGAGGCCGGTGACGGATGCCGTGAAAGCCGCGGCATCCTCGGTCCTGATGCGCTCCTGCAACTCGACGGCCTGTGGGTCTGCAGCGTCCTCGAAGCGCAGCGCGGCGGCGATCGCGGCGATGAGCCCGTCGACGCCGAGACCGCGCTCGGCGGCAGCGGATGCCGGGCCTACGAAGCGCTCGTGACGCGAGAGCTTGCGCAGCGGCTGACGGCCGACGCGCTGCACGGTGTCTGGCAGGGCCTCGTTCGAGAACCGCTCGAGGATCGTCGCGCGATACTCGGCGAGCTCGGCCGGGTCGAGCCCGTGCGCGGCCGCGAGGAACGCGGAGGTCTCCTCGAGGGCCTGCTCGACCTTGCTCCGGATGCCGGGGTCCGCCAGGGCGTCCGAGATCCGAGTGATCCCTGCGGCGGCACCGAAGTAGGCGGTCGCGGCGTGGCCGGTGTTGACCGTGAAGAGCTTCCGCTCGATGTAGGGGGCGAGGTCGTCGACGAAGTGGGCGCCGGGGATGTCCGGCAGCTCGTCGCCGAACGGGCCGCGCTCGATGGCCCATTCGAAGAACGGCTCGACGGTGACATCGACGCCTGCGCCCTCGGGCTGGCCGGGGACGATGCGGTCGACGGCGGTGTTGGCGAAGACGGCGCGCATGGAGAGGTCTCCCCATGCATCGCCGGCGAGCTTCTCGATCTCGCCGCGGAGGGTGTCGGTCGCGCCGATCGCGTTTTCGCACGCCATGACCTGCAGCGGCTTCGCGTCGGCGGAGCGACGGGCGAGTCCTTCGAGGATGTGCGGTGCGACGAACGGCAGGATGTTGGGTCCGACGGCGGTCGTCACGACGTCGGCCGAGGCGACCTCGTCGGCCACGGCGTCGGGGTCGGCCTGGCTGTTGATCGCCCGGAAGCCGGTGACGGTCTTGTCGCCGCCGCCCGGTCCGACCTCGTGAACGGTGTACTCGGATGCCGCGTTGATGGTCTCGACGAGTGTCGGCGCGACGTCCGAGAAGACGAGCTCGTAGCCGCCCTCGTGGAGGAGGAGTCCGACGAAGCCGCGCCCGATGTTGCCGGCGCCGAAGTGGACGGCTTTCATGCGTTGTTCACCGTCGCGAGCAGCTGGTAGAGCTCCTCGGGGGTCTGCGCGGCCTTGAGCTTCGCGACTTCGTCGTCCTCGGAGAACAGGAGGGCGATCTGCGACAGGATCTCGAGGTGCTCGTCGCCCTTGCCGGCGATGCCGACGACGAACGAGACGTGCTCGCCGCCCCAGTCCACGCCGCCGTCGTAGCGGACGAACGAGAGCGCGGAGTCGAGGATGGCCTCTTTGGTCTCGTTGGTCCCGTGGGGGATCGCGAGCTCGTTGCCCATGTAGGTCGAGACGGCCACCTCGCGCTGCTGCATCGCGTCGAAGTAGGCGCTCGTGACGGCGCCGGCGGCCTCGAGGATGTCGGCGGCCTCC
This sequence comes from Microbacterium phoenicis, assembly GCF_047302325.1. NCBI lineage: Bacteria > Bacillati > Actinomycetota > Actinomycetes > Micrococcales > Microbacteriaceae > Microbacterium > Microbacterium phoenicis. The sequence continues at coordinate 2,830,306 of NZ_CP154849.1, read as the reverse complement.
TTCATGGCCTGTTCCTGGCTGACGGAGCCGGAGTGGATGCGGATCTGGCCGAGGGTGAGGACTTCGCGAGCCATGACGTTCTCCTTCTGAGAGGGTGGAAAAAAGGATGCTGCGGGGTCGGGACCATTGTTCCCGACCCCGCAGCGCTGTGCATCAGGCGTCGCCGCGCTGGCGACGCACCATCTCGACGACCTCGTCGTACTTCGGCGAGTTCATGAAGTTGTCGACCGAGACGTGCAGGGAGTCGGGGGTGACTCCGCGAGCCCGGTCGGTGAGCTGCTGCTGCGTGATGACCAGGTCGGCCGACGGGTCGAGGTTCGCGATCGCCTTGTTGGTGACCGTGACGCCCTCGACGCCCGCCTTCTTGAACTTGTTGCGGAGCACGCTCGCGCCCATCGCGGACGATCCCATGCCGGCGTCGCACGCGAACACGACGTTCGTGATCTCGCGCTCGGCGACGGCGGTGCCGGTGGCCGCGGATGCGGCGGCTGTCGCCGTACCGGAGCCGCGGAGGGCGTCCATCGCGGACGAGGACTTGCCCTTGTTGGCTTCGGTCTGAGCGATCGCGGCGTCGAAGGTGTCACCCTCGGCGGCGAGGTCGCGCTTGCGGGACGCCCGCAGGATCACAGCGGTGATGAGGAACGTGACGACAGCTGCGACGACGACGGATGCGTAGACGACGAGCAGGTTCGGCACGCCGGCGCCGATCGCCGCCGCCGTGACCGCGATGATGCTGCCGGGAGCGGCGGGGAACTGGAGTCCGCCGTTGAACAGCATGTTGACGGTCACACCGCTTGCGCCACCGGCGATCAGTGCGAGGATCGTGGCGGGCTTGCTCAGTGCGTACGGGAAGTAGATCTCGTGGATGCCGCCGACGAACTGGATGATGGCGGCGCCCGGTGCGGATGCCTTCGCCTGTCCGACGCCGAAGAACGTGAACGCGAGCAGCAGGCCGAGGCCCGGGCCGGGGTTGGCCTCGATGAGGAAGAGGATCGACTTGCCGGCATCCTCGACCTGCTGGAGGGCCAGCGGCGTGAACACACCATGGTTGATGGCGTTGTTGAGGAAGAGCACCTTCGCCGGCTCGACGAAGATCGACAGCAGCGGCAGCAGGCTGAGCGACACGAGCCAGTCGACGATCCCGCCGAGCAGTCGGCCGATTCCGAGCATGAGGGGACCGAATGCGAAGAAGCCGAAGATCGCGAGGAGCATGCCGAGGATGCCCGCGGAGAAGTTGTTGACGAGCATCTCGAAGCCGGGCTTGATCTTGCCGTCCCACAGCTTGTCCATCTGCTTCGTGACCCACGCGGCGAGCGGGCCCATGATCATCGCGCCGAGGAACATCGGCTGGTCGGTGCCGACGATGACACCCATGACGGCGATCGTCGCCACGACACCACCGCGGGCGTCGTAGACCATCCGGCCGGCGGTGTTCGCGATCAGAAGGGGCAGAAGGTAGGTCACCATCGCCCCGACGATGCCGACGTAGCCCGTATAGGTGCCGTTGTCGCCTTCCGTCAGGGTGGTGCGGGCACCCTCCCAACCGATGGCGGCGACGTCGCCGCCGCCGCCGAGGATCTCCGCGACCGGGAACCAGTGCCAGCCGAAGGGACTGTTGGCGCCGAAGAACCCATCGGGGATGAAGAGCATGGTGATGAAGCCCCATGCGATGAACGCCGCGATGTTGGGCATGATCATGCCTGACAGGAAGGTTCCGAATCGCTGCACGCCGACGCGTGCGCGGCTCGGACCGCGTGTGGCTGTAGTCGCCGTTGACATGTGCTGTGTCTCCTTTGGTGTGCCGCGGTTCATGCGGCGGTGTGCTGTGCTGCGGCTTCCTGGGCCGCGGCTCGGGCGGATGCCGCATCGGATGCGGCGAGGGCTGCCTCGGCGATGCGCTTCGCGTCGTCGATGCTGTGGTGCAAGAGGGTGGCGCGCACGTCTGCGAGCGCCGTCGGTGCCATGGAAAGAGTCGTCGCGCCGAGGCCGACGAGGACGACCGCGAGCAGCGGGTCGGCCGCGGCCTCACCGCAGATCCCGATCGGCTTGCCGGTGGCGCGTCCGCCGTCGCCCGTCGCCTTGACGAGCTGCAGGACGGCGGGATGCCACGGGTCCTGGAACGAGGACACCGAACCCAGCAGGCGGTCGGCCGCCAGCGTGTACTGGGTCAGGTCGTTCGTCCCGATCGAGGCGAAGTCGGCGTGGGCGAGGACCTTGTCGGCGAGCAGCGCGGACGAGGGGACCTCGACCATGACGCCTGCCGTCTTGATGCCGTACTCCTTCGCGAGGGTGACGAAGTACTCGGTCTCCTCGACGGTCGACACCATCGGAGCCATGACCCAGAGGTCGGCCTCGGTGGCGGCATCCGCGTTCGCGAGGGCGGTGAGCTGCTCGCGCAGGATGTCCTCGCTGGCGCGCAGTGCGCGGAGACCGCGGAGGCCGAGCGCCGGGTTCTCCTCGTGCGCGTCGTTGAGGAAGGCGAGCGGCTTGTCGGCACCGGCATCCAGTGCGCGGACGACGACCTTCTTGCCGGGGAACGCCCGCAGCAGCTCGGTGTACGCCTTCGTCTGCTCCTCGACGGTCGGTGCCTGGGACGAGCTCAGGAAGAGGAACTCGGTGCGGAACAGGCCCACGCCCTCGGCGCCGAGCTCGACGGCCTTCGCGGCGTCCTGCGGCTTGCCGAGGTTCGCGAGCAGCGGCACGGCGGTCCCGTCCGCGAGCGCACCCGGCGTGATGGGCGCGTCCGCCGCGGCGGCGCGGTCCGCCTTGCGGCGCTCGGCCTGCGCGATGTCGTCGTCGGTCGGCTGGGTGGTGACGACGCCGGCTGCGGCGTCGACGACGACCGTCTCGCCCTCGGCGAGGTCGGCTGCACCGCGGACGCCGACGACGGCGACGATGGACTTCTCACGGGCGAGGATCGCGGTGTGCGAGGTCGGCCCGCCCTCGGTCGTCACGAGCGCGAGGACCTTGTCGAGGTCGAGGAGCGCGGTGTCGGCGGGAGCGAGGTCCTTGGCCACCAGGACGAACGGATGCCCCGGGTCGGGGACTCCGGGAGCGGCGACGCCCCGGAGGTGCGCGATGACGCGCTGGGCGACGTCGTCGAGGTCGGCGGCGCGCTCGCCGAGGTAGCCGCCCATCGCGGAGAGCGTGTCGCGGAACGACGCGAAGGCGTCGAAGACGGCGAACTCGGCGGTCTTGCCGGCGCCGATGCGGTTCGTGACCTCTTCTTCGAGCGCCGGGTCCTCGGCCATCATGGCCTGCGCCTCGAGCACCTCCTGCGCTGCGCCGCCTGCGGTCTCGCCGCGCTGCTCCAGTTCGCGGGCGACCGCCTCGATCGCCGCGCGGACGCGCGCGGTCTCCTCGTCGGCGCTCCGTGCGCTCTTCTCGTCCTTCGGCGCCGGCAGCGGCTCCGCCATCCGTGCGATGGGGCCGTGGCTCACGCCCAGGCCGATTCCTACTCCTCGAAGCTCAGTCATGTGTCCCTCAGGCGTCGTGGTCGGTGGTCAGAAGTTCGGTGAGGGCGTCGAGCACCTCTTCGGCGTTCGTGCCGTCTGCGGTGAGCGTCACGTAGTCGCCGTTCTCGGCGCCGAGCGAGATCACGCTGAGGATGCTGGCCGCGTTGACCGCTCCGCCGGATCCTTTCGAGATCGTGACGGGGATGCCGGCATCCTTCGCGGCCTGCGCGAACATCTTCGCGGGGCGGGCGTGCAGACCGTTGGAGGAGCCGATCCTCACGGTCCGGCTGGCCGGTGCGCTCATCGCGGGGTCCTTTCACTGCGGTCGGCGTCCATCGCCGCCGTCACGAGGGCGAGCGTGCGGGTTCCGTCACGATCGCCGAAGACGTCCTCCGGCAGCAGAACAGCACGCGCCTGTCGGGTGGCGGCATCCCGTTCGATGTCGGAGAGGGCGGAGGCGAGGTGCGGACCCACGAGCACCACGTCGCCGGCGTCGGCCTCCGTGGCGACCATGCCGGGCACTCCCGCGCGGACGAACAGGTCCCTGCCTTCGCGCTGTGCGGCGTGCCGCAGACGCTGGGCGACGAACGTGCTCGACGCACCGGCGCCGCAGACGACGAGGATCTTCATCGATCCGCCTCCTTGTCTCCTTGTCATTCTCATCCGACTCCCAGGAAGGGACAACCAGCCGTTCTTCCGCGGGGGAGGAAACCCCCTGGTCGCGCAGATGGTTGACTGGACGGGTGAGCCGGGCGAGACAGGACCAGGTCATGGCGCTCCTGATCCGGGATGCCGCGTGGCGGACGGCCGGCGAGCTCGCCGACGTCGTGGGAGTCACGCCCCGCAGCATCCGCTCCTACGTCGCCGCTCTCAACGCCCGCGTGCCGGGTGGGGATGCGGTCGAGTCCGGGGCCTCCGGCTATCGCGCCGGCGCAGGCGCTGCGGGCGCACTGCGGAAGGTCACCGAGGAGACGCCGCGCGACCGACTGCACCGCCTCGTGCGAGACCTGCTCGACGCCCCCGCCGGGGTCGACGTGTACGCCGCGGCGCAGCACTTCCATGTCAGCGAAGCGACGCTCGAGTCCGACCTCGGGCGGGTGCGCGCCCTGCTGAGCGGCACGCAGCTCACCCTGGAACGCTCCGCGGAACGGGTGCGACTCTCGGGCACCGAGATGGCCCAACGCCGTCTGCTCAGCCGTCTCGTCCACGACGAGATGGAGCAGGGCGCCTTCGACCTCCGGGCGCTCCGACGTGCACTGGGGGAGAGCACTGCGGAGACCTCGGCCCTGGGCGCGTTCAAATCCGAGCTGGTCGAGGGCCTCGGGGAGCTCGGCTACCTCGTCAACGAATTCGGGATCGGCGACGTCATGATGCACATCGCGATCGCCGCCGACCGGGTCGGACGGGGCCGCGGACTCGACGGTGCACCGGTCGGCGACTCCGCCGCCCGCAGCCGGATCGCCGACCTGCTCGACCGCCTCGCCGTGACGCACTTGGGCGTCCACCTCGGCGACGGTGACCGGGACCACCTGGCCGCGCTCGTCCAGACGCGCGTCGTCGCACCGGGCGCCGCGGAGCCCGACGCCGTCATCCGCGATCGACTGGATGCCGACGTCGAAGCGGCCGTGCGCGCGGTCGTCGCGCGGGCGGCATCCGAGTTCCTCGTCGACATCGACCACGACGACTTCATCCTGCGGCTGTCCCTGCACGTCCAGAACCTGCGCCAGCGCGCCCAGGACCGAGCGTGGTCGCGGAACGCGCTCACCCGGTCGCTGAAGTCGAGCTACCCGATGATCTTCGACGTCGCCGTCTTCATCGCCGAGCAGCTCCGCGTCGTCGTCGGCGCTCCGCTCCACGAGGACGAGATCGCCTACATCGCGATGCACGTCGGCGGCCGTCTGGAGCGCTCGCGCCAGTCGGCGCGTCTTCTGACGGCGACGCTCGTCTGCCCCGGCTACTACGAGATGCACGAGCTGCTGCGCTCGAGCATCGATCGCGCGCTCGGGCGCGAGATCGAGGTCGTCGCGGTCGAGACGCGCGTCGACCCCGATTGGGCAGGGGTCGACACCGACCTCGTGCTCACGACGATCGATCCTCCCGAGCCCTCCGAGCGGGTCGTGCGGATCCAGCCCTTCCTCACCGAGCCCGACGTGGAACGCGTGCAGGCGGCCGCCGCTCGCGCGCGCCGAGCGCGGCGCCTCGCGGGGCTGCGCGCAGAGCTCGAGCGCTACTTCTCGCCCGATGCGTTCGTGTCGCGGCTGCCCGCCGACGCCGACGAGGAGACCGTCATCCGCGGTCTCGGCGGGCTGCTGGCCGCGCAGGGCGTCATCACCGAGGACTACGTGGACCGCACGCTGGAGCGGGAGCGGATCTCGTCGACGGCGTTCACCGACGCGCTCGCCGTCCCGCACGCCATCGGCATGACCGCCACGCGCACGGCGATCGCGGTCGGTCTCGCGGACCCGTCGATCCGATGGGGCGACGGGCGCGTGCAGGTCGTTGCGATGGTGGCGTTCTCCGAGTCGGATCGCGAGGCGTTCCAGACCGTCTTCGAGCAGTTCGTCGAGGTGTTCAGCGAGCGCGACAGCGTGCAGCGGATCCTCCGCCGCGGCACGAGCTTCGCCGGCTTCCTCGACGAGCTCGTCGCGGTCATCGACGGCTGATCAGTCCGCGAGACGCGCGTCGAGCCCCACGCGGCTTAGCGCCGGACCTTGACGGTTTTGTAGCAGTACGAGTACCAGGCAAGAAGGCCCCCCGTGAGGTTGCCTGCCGGCTTTGCGCAGAAGCCAGACGTTCTGCGGTAGGTCGTTTCTGTGTAGCAGTCAGACCATCCGCTGACGGTGTAACAGTAAGACCTTGAGCTTTCCTTAACCCAGGTCTGCCCGGTCGGGTTGTACGGCACGGCTTGCGCGGGAGCTGCGCCGGTTATCCCGGCGAGGAGTAGACCGATTGTCACCATCGCAGTTGTCACAGTCCGAGGAAGACCTCGCCGCGACGCGCTTGACTGATTTGCACTATCCATCGGTGTTCCCCCTTGGGCATGATGAACCTTCATCCCGAAGCTAGCGTGAGCCAGGAGATGCAACAAGAGACCGGCTGATCAGTCCGCGAGGCGCGCGTCGAGCCCCATCCGGACGCCCGGCCACTCGTGGGGGAGGATCGAGAACACGACGGTGTCTCGCATCGTCCCACCGGGCCCGATGCGGTGGTTCCGCAGCACGCCGTCCTGACGTGCGCCGAGCCGTTCGATCGCCGCACGGGACTGGCGATTGTGCCAGGACGTCCGGAATTCGACCGCGATCGCGTCGCACTCCTCGAACGCGTGCTCCAGCAGCAGGCGTTTGGCCGTCGTGTTCACCTCGGTGCGCTGCACCTCACGCGACAGCCACGTGTACCCGATCTCGACGCGCCGGTTCTCCGCATCGATGTCGCAGAACGTGGTCATGCCGTGCGGGCGGCCGTCGACGACGACCGTGAATGGATTCATCCGGCCCGCGTCACGCTCGGCGAGCCGTCGCGCGATCTCGTCGGGGACGGATGCCGGGATCGCGGTGTACCAGGCGTACTCGAGCCCGTCGCGGGCCGCCGTCAGGGCGTCGGCGTGCGACGGGTCGAGCGGCACCAGCTGAACCCGGCCCCGGCTGAGCGTGACGGGTTCGGTCAGTGCGGTCGTCATGCCTGCGCCGCGTCGAGCAGGGCGCGGACGCCGGCGTCAACCGCTGCGAGCCGGGCTGCGGCGTCGTCCGCGGACTCGCCGCGCACGTCGAGGTAGGCCTTGAGCTTCGGCTCCGTTCCACTCGGCCGCACGATGACGCGCGAGCCGTCCTCGAGCCAGAGCCGCAGGACATCGCCGCGCGGCGAACCCTCCGGCGCCGTCAGCAGGTCCTCCATGCGGTCGACGGAGACCGAACCGACGGATGCCGGGGGCGCCGCCCGCAGCGCCGTCATGATGCGGCCGATCACCGAGACGTCGTCGACGCGGATCGAGACCTGGCCGCTCGCGAAGTGCCCGAAGGTCGCGGCGGACTCGTCGAGCAGGTCGCCGAGCGTCTTGCCCTGCTCGCGCGCCTCCGCCACGAGGCCGAGGATCGCGACAGCAGCCGAGATACCGTCCTTGTCGCGCACGGTGCCCGGGTTGACGAGGTAACCGAGCGCCTCCTCGAAGCCGTAGACGAGGCCGGGCGCGCGGGAGATCCACTTGAACCCCGTGAGGGTCGCCGTGAACTCGAGGCCGTAGTGCTCGGCGATCGTCTGCAGGCCGGGCGAGGAGACGAGCGAGCAGGCGAGGGTTCCCGACGTGGCGGTTCGGGCGGCACGCCAGCCGAGCAGGAGCCCGACCTCGTTGCCGGTCAACCGGCGCCAGCCGGCGGGGGCAGCGGCATCCGGGATCGCGACCGCGAGCCGATCGGCGTCGGGATCGTTCGCGACGATGAGCTCGGCACCCGCCTCGCGAGCGGTCTCGAACGCGAGATCCATCGCGCCGGGCTCTTCGGGATTCGGGAACGCGACGGTCGGGAACCGGCCGTCCGGCGCGATCTGCGCCGTGACGACGGTCGGTGCGGGGTATCCCGCGGTCTCGAGAACGCGAGCGAACGTCTCGTGGCCGACGCCGTGCATCGCCGTGTAGACCCAGTTCAGTCCTGCTGCACCGGCCGGAGCGGGGGCCACGAGGGCTGTCGCGTTGACATAGGCCTCGACGACCGACTCGTCGGCGATGTCGTAGTCGTCCGAGCGGGGGATCGCACCGAGGTCCGCGCGCGCGGCGATCTCGTCGATGTGCGCCGCGATCTCGGCATCCGCCGGCGAGACGATCTGTGCACCGTCGTCCTCGCCGCCGAGGTAGACCTTGTATCCGTTATCGTCCGGCGGGTTGTGCGACGCCGTGACCATGACGCCGGCCGAGACGCCGAGGTGGCGCACGGCGAAGGCGAGGACGGGCGTCGGCAGCAGGCGGGGGAGGAGGATCGCGCGGAGCCCCGCACCGGCGAAGATCTCGGCGCTATCGCGGGCGAATACGTCCGAGTTACGGCGTCCGTCGTAGCCGATGACGACCGAGGGCGTCTCGCCGCCGGCGCGCTCGCGGAGGTAGGCCGCGAAGCCGGCCGCCGCCTGGCTCACGAGCACGCGGTTCATGCGGTTCGAGCCCGCTCCGAGCGCGCCGCGGAGGCCCGCGGTGCCGAAGGCCAACCGGGTGTCGAAGCGGTCGTGCAGGTCGGCGGTCGCGGCGGGGTCGCCCGCCTCGGCGCGCGAGATCAGGTCGGAGAGCTCGGCGCGGGTCGCCTCGTCCGGATCCTGCGCGAGCCACTGCCGTGCGGTCTCGACGACGCCCTCGCTCACAGGACGCCGATCACGCGGGCGAGCAGGTCCGAGATGACGGGCTCGGCGTCGCGGCCGGCTTCGAGGACCTCCTGATGGCTGAGCGGGGTCGACTGGATGCCGGCGGCCAGGTTCGTGATCAGCGAGAAGCCGAGGATCTCCATGCCCGCCTGGCGTGCGGCGATCGCCTCGAGCGCCGTCGACATGCCGACGATGTGTCCGCCGATGGCCTTGGCCATCTGGACCTCGGCAGGGGTCTCGTAGTGCGGCCCGCGGAACTGGCAGTAGACGCCCTCGTCGAGGCTCGGATCGATCGTGCGCGCGAGGTCGCGCAGGCGCGACGAGTACAGGTCGGTGAGGTCGATGAAGGTCGCGCCTTCGAGCGGCGAGTCGGCGGTGAGGTTGATGTGATCGCTGATGAGGACGGGCTGCCCCGGCGACCAGGACTCCTTGATGCCGCCGGCGCCGTTCGTGAGCACCATGATCTTCGCGCCGGTCGCGGCGGCGGTCCGCACGCTGTGCACGACCCGGCGGACGCCGTGGTTCTCGTAGTAGTGGGTGCGTGCACCGATGACGAGGACGCGCTTGCCGTCGTGCGTCAGGATGCTGCGGATCGACCCGACGTGGCCCGCGAGGGCGGGCTTGCTGAAGCCGGTCACCTCGGTCGCGTCGAGCGTCGCGGTGGTCTCGCCGATGAGCTCGGCGGCCTTCCCCCATCCGCTCCCCAGAGTCAGGGCGATGTCATGGCGTTCCACACCGGTGAGGCGTGCGATGTCGGCTGCGGCGGTGTCAGCGACCTCGAACGGGTCGATGGCGGGATCGTCGAGCGGGTGGGTCTCCTCGTGCATGCTCCCACTCTAGGAAGCGCCGACGCGCTCGGCCACACGATGGGTTTCGCGGCGCGGCGCGCGAACCCCCCGCCGGCCTGAAAGAATGATCCACATGTCTGTGAGCTTCGAGACCACCCAGAGTGTCGCGATCATCGGGGGCGGCCCCGGCGGATACGAGGCGGCTCTCGCAGCGGCCCAGCTGGGCGCCGAGGTGACCCTCGTCGAGCGGGCGGGCATCGGCGGATCCGCCGTCATCACCGACGTCGTGCCGTCGAAGACGCTCATCGCCACGGCGGACGCGGCCGTCGCGATCCGCGGCGCGTCCGATCTCGGCGTTCAGCTGTTCGCCCGCGGCGACAGCGGCAAGCCGCTCAAGCCCGAGATCGCCATCAACCTGGGCGCGGTCAACAAGCGTCTGCTCTCGCTCGCCCGTCAGCAGTCCGATGACCAGCGCGCGCAGCTGGTGGATGCCGGCGTCCGCATCATCTCCGGACACGGCCGCCTCGACGGCACGCACGCCGTCGTCGTCTCGACCGGTCCCGGCGGCACCGACTTCGACCGCGTCGAGGCCGACACCCTCGTCGTCTCGGTCGGTGCGTCGCCGCGTGAACTGGACAGCGCCAAGCCCGACGGGGAGCGCATCCTCACGTGGACGCAGCTCTACAACATGACGAGCCTCCCCGAACACCTCATCGTGGTGGGCTCGGGTGTCACCGGCGCCGAGTTCGCCGGCGCCTACATGAACCTCGGCTCGAAGGTCACGCTGATCTCGAGCCGCGACCAGGTCCTGCCGGGTGAGGACTCCGATGCGGCGGCCGTGATCGAGAAGGTCTTCACGCGCGGCGGCATGGAGGTCCTCTCGAAGTCCCGCGCCGAGAAGGTCGAGCGCACGAAGGACGGCGTCGTCGCGACGCTGTCGGACGGTCGCACCGTCGAGGGCAGCCACTGCCTCATGGCGGTCGGATCCATCCCCAACACCGCGGGCATCGGTCTGGAGGATGCCGGGGTCCAGCTCACCGACTCCGGCCACATCCAGGTCAACCGCGTCGCGCGCACCTCGGTGCCGAACATCTACGCCGCAGGAGACTGCACCACCTTCCTGCCGCTCGCCTCGGTCGCTGCGATGCAGGGACGGATGGCGGTCTTCCACGCGCTCGGCGACACCGTCATCCCGCTCGAGAAGCACCGCGTCACGGCCAACATCTTCACCGCTCCCGAAATCGCGACGGTCGGTCGTCAGGAGCGCGACATCGAGTCGGGCGCCGTCAACGGCACCGTTCACAAACTCCCTCTCGCCGCCAACGCGCGCGCCAAGATGATGGGGGTCAAGGACGGTTTCGTGAAGATCATCGCCCGTGAGGGGTCGGGCACCGTCATCGGCGGTGTCATCGTCGCGCCGCGCGCATCCGAGCTGATCTACCCGATCGCGATCGCCGTGGAGCGGCGACTCACGGTCGACCAGCTCTCGCGCGTGTTCGCGGTGTTCCCCTCGCTCGCGGGCAGCATCACCGATGCGACGCGCGCGATGCACCAGGTCGCCCGCGACGAAGACACCTACAGCTGAGGCACTCGACTCAGCCGGCGGTAACGGCGGTCACGTACAGATAGGTCGGCACGGGCGTGGTCCCCGACGCCGATACGGCCCGCGCGTAGGCGCCGCCGAAGCGGATGCGGTGCGGCTCGGTGTCGCAGACGATCTGTTCCGTCAGCGTCAGCTGTCCGCCGTCGGTGTTCATCAGGTTCACGGTGACGGAGGCCGTCACATCGTCGCCGCCGTAACACCGGGCATCCGCTCCGATGATCTCCACCGGCTCCTCGAAGTCCGCCCGCACCTCGCCCGAACTTCCCGGGCCGACCTTCATCCCCACGGCGGCAGCAGCATCGCCGACGGGCTCATCGTCAACGGCGGCGAACCACGCGCTCGCGGCGTCGACGTCGACGGTGGGCGTGCCGGAGCATCCGGCCAGGAGGAGCGCAAGCGCGGAGACGGCGCTCGCCGGCGCCCGCAGACTCCTCATGCGCACACTCTAGGGGCGGGACGTCAGGAGATGGTGAGGAGCTGGTGCCCGGCCGAGACGGTGGCACCCGCCTGAGCGTTGATCGCGCCGACGACGCCGTCCTTGTGCGCCTGGATGGGCTGCTCCATCTTCATGGCCTCGAGGACGACGACGAGGTCGCCCTTGACGACCTGCTGCCCCTCTTCGACGGCGATCTTGACGACGGTGGCCTGCATCGGCGACGCGACGGAGTCGCCGCTCGCTCCCGACACGGCGGTCGACGCGTGCGAGCGACGCGAGGGCGGGACCGCGACGGGCCGCCCCACCGCGGCCGGAGCCTGGGTGAGGCGGTCCGGCAGGCTCACTTCGAGGCGCTTCCCCGAGACCTCCACGACGACCGTGTGACGGCTCTCCGGCTCGGCGGCGGGTCCTGCCTCGCCGTCCCACGCCGGGATGTCGTTGTCGAACTCGGTCTCGATCCAGCGTGTGAAGACGCCGAACGCGCCGTCCTCGCCGGTGAACGCGGGGTCCCGCACGACCTTGCGGTGGAACGGCAGTACCGTCGGCATCCCGGCGACCTCGAACTCGTCGAGCGCGCGACGCGAACGTTCGAGCGCCTCCTCGCGGGTGCGTCCCGTGACGATGAGCTTGCCGAGGAGCGAGTCGAACGCTCCCGAAACGCTGTCGCCGGCGGTCACTCCGGAGTCCAGACGCACGCCGGGGCCGCCGAACGTCTTGAAGACGTGGATGTCGCCGGGGGCGGGGAGGAAGCCGCGACCCGGGTCCTCGCCGTTGATGCGGAACTCGAGCGAGTGGCCGACCGGCTCCGGGTCGGCGTAGTCGAGCGTGCCGCCTTCGGCGATCCGGAACTGCTCGCGGACGAGGTCGATCCCGGTGACCTCTTCGGAGACGGGATGCTCGACCTGGAGTCGCGTGTTCACCTCGAGGAACGAGATGGTGCCGTCGGCTCCGATGAGGAACTCGCACGTGCCCGCACCGATGTAGCCGACCTCCTTGAGGATCGCCTTCGAGGCGGAGTAGAGGATCTCGTTCTGCTCCGCGGTGAGGAACGGGGCGGGTGCCTCTTCGACGAGCTTCTGGTGGCGGCGCTGGAGTGAGCAGTCGCGTGTCGAGACCACGACGACGTTGCCCTCGGCATCCGCGAGGCACTGCGTCTCGACGTGACGCGGCTTGTCGAGGTACTTCTCGACGAAGCACTCGCCGCGGCCGAAGGCGGTGATCGCCTCACGGGTCGCCGATTCGAAGAGCTCCTCGACCTCGTCGAGCTCTCGCGCGACCTTCAGGCCGCGGCCGCCGCCGCCGTAGGCCGCCTTGATGGCGATCGGAAGGCCGAACTCCTTCGCGAAGGCGACGACCTCGTCGGCTCCGGCGACGGGACCGGGCGTGCCAGGCGCGAGCGGCGCGCCCACCTTCTCCGCGACGTGACGCGCGGTGACCTTGTCGCCGAGCGCCTCGATCGCCTCGGGGGACGGGCCGATCCAGATGAGGCCGGCGCCGATCACGGCGCGGGCGAAGTCCGCGTTCTCGGCGAGGAAGCCGTACCCCGGGTGCACGGCGTCGGCGCCGGAGCGCCGGGCGACCGAGAGGATCTTCTCGATCGACAGGTAGGTCTCGGCGCTCGTCGCTCCGCCGAGGGCATAGGCCTCGTCGGCCAGGCGGGCGTGCATCGCGTCGCGGTCCTGGTCGGCGTACACCGCCACCGACGCCTTCCCCGAGTCGCGCGCGGCACGGATGATGCGCACCGCGATCTCGCCGCGGTTGGCGATCAGCACTTTCGAGATTCGGGAGGTCACGCTCTCAGGCATGGCTTCGAGCCTACCCACGTGGGTGCCGCGTTCTTTGGATCCCTCGCACAAAGTCACGCGGGATTCATGTCGCAGAGTCCACTACGGCGTGGTCGCCCCGGTCCGGTTCCACAGCGCCGTCCACTCCACCCCGAGCTCGCGGACCAGGCGGCGCAGCGTCGACAGCGACATCCCCACGACGGTGGACGGGTCGCCTTCGACACGCTCGATGAACGCGCCTCCGAGGCTGTCCACCGTGAAGGCGCCGGCGACCAGGAGAGGCTCTTCCGTCGCCACGTACGCGTCGATCTCGGCATCCGTCACATCCGCCGCGAACGAGACGGATGCCGCGGCCACCGCGTGCGCCTCGGTGAGGGTCCTACCGGGGCCGACGAGGAACACGCTGTGGCCGGAATGCAGGACGCCGGTGCGTCCGCGCATCGACTGCCACCGGGCGCGCGCCGCCTCGGGCGTGTACGGCTTGCCGAGGATCTCGCCGTCGAGCTCGAACATGGAGTCGCCGCCGATGACGAGTCCCTCGAACCCTTCCGCGGCGAGCGTCTCGGCGACATCGGCGGCTTTCCGCCGTGCGAGGAGGAGGACGTGCTCCTCCGGCGGCAGGGTGCGCGCTTCGGACGCCTCCGTTGCGGCGATGACGGCCTCCTCATCCACCTGCGGCGCCCTCGTCGCGGGTTCGATACCGGCCTGGCGCAGGAGCATGAGGCGGGCGGGGGAGGTGGAGGCGAGGCAGACGCGCATGCGGACCACGCTAGCCGCGAGCGGTGTGACAGCATCGGAGGATGCAACCCGGAGACCTCCTCGACCTCGACATCACGGCCGTCGCACACGGCGGCGTCTTCGTCGCCCGCCACGAGAACCGGGTCGTCTTCGTGTCGGACGCGCTCCCCGGCGAGCGCGTCCGCGTCGCCCTCACCGACACGAAGAAGTCGTCGTTCTGGCGCGGTGACACGGTCGAGGTCCTGGATGCCTCGCCCCACCGCCGTCCCCACGTGTGGGCGCCCGCCGATGTCGAGACCCCTCCTGCAGATCGGCCCGGCGGCGCGGACTTCGGCCACATCGCCCTCGACCACCAGCGCGAACTCAAGGCCGAGGTCCTCCGCGACGCGCTCGCCCGCTTCGCGGGCTCGACGACTCCCGTCACCATCGAGCCGCCGACCGCGCAGACGAAGGGCGACCGCGTCGTCGAGGAGTCTCCCGACGGGACGGGGTGGCGCACGCGGGTGAGCCTTCACGTCGACGAGGACGGACGTATCGGCCCCTTCGCCGCTCGGAGCCACCGCGTCATCCCCGTCGACGAGATCCCGCTGGCGACCGCCGGCATCAATCGTGCGATGTCCCGCCGGCAGGGCGGTTCGCCCGGCCGGCTCGACCTCGTCCAACCGTCGGATGGCCGCGTCCGCGTCATCCCCCGTCCCGAGCCGAGTCGTTCGCGACGTCCCGCCCCCGTCGATCCCGCCGCGCGCGAGGTCGTCGTCGAGACGGTCGGCGATCGGGATTTCCAGGTGGATGCCGGTGGTTTCTGGCAGGTCCATCGCCTCGCGGCGGGCACACTGCACGACGCGGTCGCCGATGCGGTCGCCGGATCCGTGGACCCGGAGGGCTGGCACCTCGACCTGTACGGCGGCGTCGGGCTCCTCGCGGCATCCGTCGCAGGCGTCGGCGGCCCGGCCACCCGGATCACCTCCGTCGAGTCCGACGCGCGAGCCACCGAGCACGCCGGCGAGAACCTGGCCGCGTGGATCGGCGCCCGAGCCGAGACCGCGCGCGTGGATCGCTGGCTCGGTCATCTCGTGGACACCGCCACACCCGCTCAGCGCGCGAGGCTGTCGCGCGGCACCGTGGTCCTCGACCCGCCGCGGGCGGGCGCCGGGAAGGACGTCGTCGAGCGCCTCGTGGCTCTCGCGCCCGAGCGGATCGTCTACGTCGCCTGCGACCCCGTCGCCCTCGCTCGGGATCTCGGGACCTTCGCCGCGCACGGCTACACGACACCGTCGATCCGGGCGTTCGACCTCTTTCCGCACTCGCATCACGTCGAGGCGATCGCCGTCGTGACGCGCTGACGGATAAGGTGAGCGCATGATCCGCGTCGCCCTGATCGACGACCACGAATCCGTGCGACTCGGCCTCGAGGCCGCCTGCAGCCGCACGGGCGTCATGCGTGTCGTCTTCTCGGGGGAGAGCGTCTCGGCCTACCTCGATTGGCGGACCCTCACGCTCGAGCAGCCCGCCGATGTCGTCGTCTTGGATCTCACCCTCGGCGACGGCGCGACGGTGACCGAGAACGTCACCCGCGTCGTCCAGGACGGATCACCCGTCATCATCCACAGCGTGGCGGACCGCCCCGCTGCGGTTCGGGAGGCGCTGGTCGCCGGTGCCGCAGGCGTCGTCAGCAAGGCGTCGCGCATCGACGAGGTCATCTCCGCCGTCGACACCGTCGCGCGAGGCGAGTCCCTCGACAACGTCGAATGGGCATCGGCCATCGACGGCGACCGCGCGTTCGCCGATGCGCAGCTGTCCTCACGCGAGCGCGACGTGCTCCGGTTGTACGCCGCCGGGCTCCCGCTCAAGACCGTCGCGGAGCGGCTGGGCGTCGCCTACTCGACCGCCAAAGAGAACATCACCCGCGTCCGCGTCAAGTACGTCGAGGTCGGGCGGCCCGCCCCGACGAAGGTGGATCTGCTCCGGCGCGCGATGGAAGACGGTCTCGTCGCAGAGGACTCCGGTGGCGCCTGAGGTCGCGACGACCGGGATGCTGACGATCCCGCCCGATTCGACCTTCTTCTCCCGCGAGCGCGTCGAGCGCATCCTCGCGTTCGTCGTCGCTGTGGGGTCCGCCGTGCTGGGAGTCCAGGCGCTGTTCCACGCGATCGGATCGGTGCAAGAGGATCCCACCTGGAACATCGTCCTCACCGCGGCGACCTTCGGACCCCTGATCCTGATGATCGCGGCCGGGGTCGCCGGGCGCTTCTACCGCCCCCTCGCCGCCATCCTCGCGATCGTGTTCCCGCTGGTGCTGCTGGCCTGGCCGGTCGCGACAGCCGGGCGCTCGGCATCCGCTGCGGGAGAACCCTGGGTCTGGTATCTGCTGAACGTAGCGACGGTCGCCACGGTGCTCGTCTTCCCGCTGATGCTCCAGTACGTCTGGTGCGCCCTGGTGCCGATCCTGTACGGCATCGCCCGGCTCATCCAGATCGGGGCGGACGTCGAGAACGTCATCCAGGTGTCGCGTCAGGTCGTCTACGCCATCATCCTCGCCGTCGTCATGACGATGATCGGCTGGATGCTGCGGCTCCTCGCCGAGCGACTGGACCGGACGCGTGAAGAGGCGGTGCGCTCCTACGCCGCGGCCGCGGCGGCGGATGCCGTCGAGCAGGAGCGCATCTCGGTGGCGGCACTCATGCACGACAGCGTCCTGGCGGCGCTCATCGCGGCGGAGCGCGCCTCGACTCCGCGCGAGCGCGACCTCGCGGTCGGGATGGCGCGCGACGCCCTCACGCGACTCGCCAACGCCGACCGTGAGGCGGAGGAAGGCCCCGACGAGCCCGTCGAGCCGACGTTCCTGGTCGACGGCATCCGCGAGGCGGCGCTCGAACACGACGTCGACATCGACCTGCGGATCGCGATCGACCCCCTGGCGCAGGCTCTGCCGGGTCGCGTCGCGCGCGCGCTCGTGCTCGCGGCGGCGCAGGCGGTCGTCAACGCGATCGAACACGCCGAGAGTGCGGGCCTGAACGCGGAAGTGACAGCTGACGATCGTCGCGTCGTGGTCCGTGTCATCGACACGGGGGAGGGCTTCGACGTCCACGCCGTCCCCGAAGACCGACTCGGCATCAGCGGGTCGGTCGTCGCCCGCGTCGCCGCCGTCGGAGGCCAGGCGAAGGTGCGCAGCTCCCGCCGCGGCACGATCGTCGACCTGCGGTGGGAGTACCCCCGATGAACATGCGAGTGCACACCGGACTCTCGATCGTGGCGGTCGTCTTCACGGCGTATCTCGCCGTCGGCGGGCTCGTGTGGACGTCTCCCGTGTCGCAGCCGGCTCTGTTCATCGCGGCTCTGTCGCTCTACCTCGTGACGACCTGGCTCTGCGTGTTCTGGGACTTCGCTCCGCGTCCGGCGGGGGCGGAGCCCCACGGGGAGGAGGCCCCCGAGGGTGCCCTGCCCCGCGGGACGTCGCTGCCCCTCTGGCTGTGCATCCTGGTCCTCGCGACCACCGTCCTCGTGCCGCTGGCCACCTGGTCGGCCGTCGACGAAGGCGCGCGGCTCCAGCCGTTCGCGACGTGGAGCCTCGGCGGGATCGGCGCCCTCCTCACGATCGTCACCGTCCGGCGGAGGCCGCTGTACGCCTGGATCGGCGTCGTCCTCCTGGGTGTCTCCTCGTCGCTGTGGATCGGCCTCCCGAACTCCCTCGCCCTCGGAATCGTGGGGGCCGCTGTCTGGGTGGTCGTCGCCCAACTGCTGACGGGCCTCGTCGACCGTGCCGCGGTCGACACGGCCGAGCTGACCGGCATCCAGCGCCGCTCGTTCGAGTGGCTCGCCAGCCAGGAGGGTCGCCGGCGGGAGCGTCGGGTGCGCGTGCAGCAGGCTCTCGCCGTCGCCGGTCCCCTCCTCATCCGCACCATCGAATCCGACGGCGACCTCGAACCCGAGGAGCGCGAGCGCGCGCGCCTCGCGGAGGGGTCGCTGCGCGACGAACTGCGCGGGCCTCGACTGCTCGACGAAGCGGTGCGGGCGCGACTGCAGCAGGCGCGTCTGTGCGGGAGCACCGTCACGGTGCTGGACGAAGGCGGACTGGATGCCGTGAGTCCCGCCGCGCTCGAGCGGATCCGTGCCGATCTCGCCGAGGCTCTGGCAGGAGCGTCGTCGGAACGGATCTACATCCGCACGTCGCCGCATCCGCGCGTGGCGGTCACCGTCGTGGGTCGTTCACGCCGCCGGGAGGACCCGGACGGCGACGAGGTCGTCGACCTGTGGCACGAGATCGCCCATCCGCGTCCCACGCTCGACCGCTGAGTCTCGCGTGAGCGAGGCCCCGGGAGCGGGAAGAGAAGAGGCGAGGGGCGGCGAAGCCGCCCGCCCCTCGCCATGCGAGTGGTTACCCGAAAACCGACCCGCACATGCCGATCCGCGCTCTGAGGGATACGGATCGACAGAACGCAGAAGCGTTCCAGCGGTATTAGTCTGACTGATCGTCAAAAGCGTGTCTGTAGGTACTTTGGGGGACACGCCCAGCGCCGGTCAGCCCGCCCAGCGTCCCCACGGCACGTCGCGCCGGATCCCACGGTGGATGCCGCGACCGGAGGCCCGCCATGCCGAGACGGCAGGCTCGTCCGCGACGGCGGTCTGCTCCTCACGGATGAGGGCTTCGCTGACGACGGCGACCACGGCGGCCAGCTCCTCGGGGCTCGCGTCGCCGCGTCGCACCTGCACCGGCGCGGTGGGGGCGGTGTCGTCGGGCTGGCTCACAGCGGGATGTTCCCGTGCTTCTTGGCGGGCTGGCTCGCACGCTTGCCGCGCAGGGCCCGCAGCGCCTTCGCGACGGCGACGCGGGTCTGTGCCGGCTCGATGATCCCGTCGAGCTCGCCGCGTTCGGCGGCGAGGAAGGGGGAGGCCACGTTGTAGGTGTACTCGTTGGCCAGCCGCGTCCGGACTGCGGCTACGTCCTCGCCGGCCTCCTCGGCGCGCTTGATCTCGCCGCGGTACAGGATGTTCACCGCTCCCTGTCCGCCCATGACGGCGATCTCGGCCGTGGGCCACGCGAGGTTGATGTCGGCGCCGAGCTGCTTGGAGCCCATGACGATGTACGCACCGCCGTAGGCCTTGCGCAGGATCACCGTGACGAGGGGAACGGTCGCCTCCGCGTACGCGTACAGCAGCTTCGCTCCGCGGCGGATGACACCGGTCCACTCCTGGTCCGTGCCCGGCAGGTAGCCGGGCACGTCGACGAGGGTGAGGATCGGGATCGAGAACGCGTCGCAGAACCGCACGAAGCGGCTGGCCTTCTCGCCGGCGTCGATGTTCAGCGTGCCGGCCATCTGCGACGGCTGGTTCGCGATGATGCCGACCGTACGTCCCTCGATGCGTCCGAACCCGATCACGATGTTCGGCGCGAACAGCGGCTGGACCTCGAGGAATTCGCCGGCATCGACGATGTGCGAGATGACCTCGTGGATGTCGTACGGCTGGTTCGGCGAGTCCGGGATGACGGTGTTCAGTACGCGGTCGGAGTCGGTCGTCTCGAACTCGAATCCCGACTCGTACCCCGGGGCGTCCGACATGTTGTTGTCGGGAAGGAATCCGATAAGGGTGCGCGCGTAATCGATCGCGTCGTCCTCGTCCTCGGCGAGATAGTGAGCGACACCGGAGCGGGTGTTGTGCGTGTGAGCGCCGCCGAGCTCCTCCATGCCGACGTCCTCGCCGGTGACGGTCTTGATCACATCGGGCCCCGTGACGAACATCTGGCTGGTCTTGTCGACCATGATGACGAAGTCGGTGAGCGCGGGCGAGTAGACGGCGCCGCCGGCGGCGGGACCCATGATGAGGGAGATCTGGGGGATGACGCCCGAGGCCGCGGTGTTCAGGCGGAAGATCTCGCCGTACTTTCCGAGCGCGACGACGCCTTCCTGGATGCGGGCACCGCCGGAGTCGAGGATGCCGATGATCGGGATGCCGCTGCGCAGCGCCAGCTCCATGACCTTGATGATCTTCTCGCCGGCGACCTCGCCGAGCGATCCGCCGAAGGTCGTGAAGTCCTGCGAGTAGACGGCGACGGTGCGGCCGTGGATGGTCCCCGTGCCGGTGACGACGGAGTCGCCGTAGGGCCGGGAGCGATCCATGCCGAACGCCGTGGTGCGGTGTCGGACGTACTCGTCGAGCTCGACGAACGAGCCGGGATCGACGAGCATCTCGATCCGCTGACGGGCGGTCAGCTTCCCTTTCGCGCCCTGCTTGGTGCGGGCGGTCTCCTCGGCGGAGACGACGGCTTCTTCGTAGCGTGCACGCAGGTCGGCGATCTTGCCGGCGGTCGTGAACAGGTCGGGCTGATCGGTCACGCGTTCCACCCTAGCGAGCGCGCCCGCGGCGGCGTTGGATACCGGCGACAACGGCACGGCGGATCCGCTGTGGCATCCCTCAGGGGAGGACCTGTCAACCCGCGGGAGCGGGGCCGCCTCTCCGTTTATCGTGGCGGCATGTCGATCCCTGAGAACGGTTACCCCCGCGCGGCCGAGGTCAGCCCCCGCCTCCACATCGCACCGAGCGTCGACTCGACGAACAAGAAGCTCCTGAAGGACGCGTTCGATGACCCGGACGGGCATCCGCACCTGTCCGTCGTCGTGACCCGCGACCAGCGCGCGGGCCGCGGTCGACTCGATCGGACCTGGGTCACTCCGCCCGACTCCGCGCTCGCGATCTCGGTGCTCCTTCGCGTCGAGGCGGTCCCGACCTCGGCCCGCGGGTGGATCCCGCTCGTGGCAGGGGCGGCCATGGCGAACGCCGTCGGAGCGCAGTTGGAGGGTCGCGAGGTCGGTCTGAAGTGGCCGAACGACGTCCTCGTGGGAGGGCTCAAGATCTGCGGCATCCTCGCCGAGGTCATGCCGGGCGACCCGCATGCCGTCGTCGTGGGCGCGGGCGTGAACACCCGCATGACCGCCGCGGAGCTCCCCGTGCCGACAGCCACGTCCTTCGCCGCACTCTCCCGCACCGCCGACGAGGACCGCCTCCTCGCGGACTACCTGACCAGACTTCGCGACGGGATCTCCGACCTCGCCGTGGGCGGGACTGCGGCGGGCCTCGCGACGAAGGCGGTCCGCGACGCGTGCATCACCATCGGTGCGGAGGTCTCCGTCTCGCTCCCCGACGGTGCGACGCTCATCGGGTCCGCGCGGGGCATCGATGACGAGGGTCGCCTCATGGTCGAGGCCGCCGGAGTCACCCATCTCGTCTCCGCGGGTGATGTCGTCCACGTGCGGTGACAGTGTCGAGGGACGCGGTCGCTTCCAACGACCCGGGCGCGTCGGCGGGAGACTGTCGGCGCGTCGCGTCATGATGGACCTGTGAGCCAGCCGACCGCGTATCCCGGACGTCCGCGCACGCCCGCGCCCGGCACGGCCTCACCGGAACTCGTGGTCGCGCGCCTGCGCCGCCACGCGCGTCGGATGTTCTTCCCCGCGCTCATCCTCGTCGCAACGGCGGGAGCGGCCGGATACTTCGCCGGCAACCTGCCCGATCCGTTCGAGGAGTGGATGCTCTGGGCGGCAGTGGCCCTGGTCCTCGTCGTCCTCGTCGTCATTCCCTACCTCCGCTGGCTCTCGCATACGTACACCGTGACGACGCGTCGCGTCATCGAGCGGGCGGGGCTGATCAACAGACGTCGCACCGACATCCCGCACGCGCGGGGCTACACGATCTCGGAGCGCCGGGGTCCGGTTCAGCGGATGTGGGGGAGCGGCACCCTCACCCTCGCCAACGGGGTCGACGAGCCGGTGCGCCTGATCGACATCCCTTCCGTCCGGCTCGTCCACGAGACGCTGTCGGACCAGGTCGAGGTCAGTCAGATCCTCGCTCACCGCGACTCCCACAGCATTCCGGTCATCGACTCCGACGGCTGAGCGCCGAACGCGCCCGCGTGGATGCGCGAGGATGGTCTGGACGGGAGGAGCAGCATGGCACTGCAGGTCGGAATCGTCGGAGGCGGACAGCTCGCGCGGATGATGATCGCGCCCGCCGTGGAGATCGGCATCGAGGTGCGGGTGTTGGCGGAGCAACCCGGGATGTCGGCGGGACTCGCCGCCACGGCGGTGGGCGACTACCGCGATCTCGACACGGTCCTCGCGTTCGCGAAGGACGTCGACGTCATCACGTTCGATCACGAGCATGTGCCGCAGGACGTCCTCCGGGGCCTCGTCGCCGCCGGCGTCGCCGTGCATCCGGGCCCTGACGCCCTCGCGTTCGCGCAGGACAAGATCGACATGCGGACCAAGCTCGCCGAACTGGGTCTGCCCCAGCCGGAATGGGCTGCCGTGACGGATGCCGCATCCCTCGACGCGTTCATCGCCGATCACGGCGGCCGCGCAGTCGTCAAGACTCCGCGCGGCGGGTACGACGGAAAGGGTGTTCGCGTCGTCTCGAGCGCCGCCGATGTCACCGAGTGGATGGACGGTCTCGAGGAGGGCGCCGCCCTCCTCGCCGAGGAACTCGTGCCCTTCACCCGCGAGCTCGCCCAGCAGGTCGCCCGTCGCCCCTCCGGGGAGCTCGTCGTGTACCCGGTGGTCGAGACCGTGCAGGAAGGCGGGGTGTGCGCCGAGGCGATCGCCCCGGCCCCGAGGTCCGCGGGCCGTCTCGCCGCCGTCGCCGCAGAGATCGGAGAGGCGATCGCCACCGGCCTCGGTGTGACCGGGATGCTGGCCGTCGAGCTCTTCCAGACGGATGACGAGCGGCTCCTCGTCAATGAGCTGGCCATGCGTCCGCACAACAGCGGCCACTGGACCCAGGACGGCGCGATCACGAGCCAGTTCGAGCAGCACCTGCGGGCGGTGCTCGATCTTCCTCTCGGCGCCACGGCGCTGCGCGCACCCCACGCCGTCATGGTCAACATCCTCGGCGGTCCGTCGGAGGGCTCGCTCGGCGATCGCCTGCCCGCGGCGCTCGCCGCCCACCCGTCGGCGAAGTTCCACACCTACGGCAAGGATCCGCGTCCCGGCCGGAAGGTGGGCCACGTCAACGTGGCCGGGGACGACCTCGACGAAATCGTGTACGAGGCGCGGGCGGCCGCGGCGTTCTTCGTCGATTGATCCGTGCCGTTCCGGGGTTCTCCAAGCTCCCGCACCTAGCCTTGGTCGAGTGAACCGCCCCCTCCACTCGTCCTCCGCCCCCCTGATCGGCGTCGTGATGGGGTCCGATTCGGACTGGCGCATCATGTCGGATGCCTCGCAGGTGCTGACCGACTTCGGCATCGCCCATGAGGTCGAGGTCGTCTCGGCCCATCGCACGCCGGACAAGCTGCTGCGTTACGGACGCGAGGCACGCGACCGCGGGTTGCGCGCGATCATCGCCGGAGCAGGAGGGGCCGCGCACCTCCCCGGAATGCTCGCATCGGTCACGACACTCCCGGTCATCGGTGTCCCGGTGCAGCTCGCCACACTCGACGGCCTCGACTCGCTCCTGAGCATCGTGCAGATGCCGGCCGGTATCCCGGTGGCGACGGTGTCTATTAACGGCGCGAAGAACGCCGGGCTCCTGGCCGTCCGTCTGCTCGGCTCCTTCGAGCCTGCCGTCGCGGATGCGGTCGCCGCATACGCCGCGGACCTCGAGGTGCAGGTCGAGGAGAAGAACCGGCGTCTCAAGGACTCCCTGTGACCCGCTCCGGCCTGGGAGGCATGCGATGAGCGTCCTCAGCCCGTCGCGCGTCCCGACGTCCGCGCCCCGGGGGCGCGCCCTCGTCGAAGAGCGACCGCTTCGCCATCCCGACCTCACCTCGTCGCGCGTCATGTCGCGGCGCGCGTGGTGGCTCGTGGCATCCAACTTCCTCCTCCCGGGCTCCGCGCAGACCCTGGCCGGCAATCGCAGACTCGGTCGCATCGGGCTCATCGCGACGATCGCGATGTGGATCGTGCTCGCGGCCGCTGTCCTCCTCGGGCTCATGTGGCGCTCGATGCTGACGTCGATCATCGCGTCGGACTGGACGCTCACCGCCGCGCAGATCCTGCTCTGGGCGTACGCGCTCCTGTGGGTCGTCCTGACGATCGACACGCTCCGACTCGTGCGCCTCCGGCGCGTGCCCGGTCGCACGCGCGCGGGAGTGGTCGTCGTCGCCCTCGTGCTGGCCCTCGTCCCCGCCTCCGCGTCCGTGTACACGGCGCAGTCCGTCATCGCCCCGCTCCAGTCGGGGCTGGGGATCTTCGCGGACGGACCGAGCGTGCCCCCGTCCGACGGGTACTACAACTTCCTCCTCCTCGGGGCCGACAGCGGCGAGGGGCGGGACTCGATGAGATTCGACAGCATCTCCGTCGTCTCCGTCAACGCGGACTCGGGCGCCGTCACGATTTTCGGCATCCCTCGCGATCTGCGCCACGTGCCGTTCTCCGAGGGCCCCATGCGCGACCTCTACCCGGATGGCTTCGAGGGGCAGAACTCGCCGACCTGCGGATGGACGTCGGGAATCAACCAGCTCACGAACGCCGTCGAGGCGTGCCGGGCCGACAGGGGCGACAGTCTCTACCCGGACGCCCGGAAGCAGAACTCCACCCCGGCCGTCGAAGCGACCAGGGACGCCGCCGAGGGGATCCTCGGCATCGACATCCCGTACCACGTCTTCATCGACATGCACGGGTTCGCGGATCTCGTCGACGCGCTCGGGGGAGTCACCATCACGGTCCGGGAGCGTCTCCCCGAGGGCGGCGGTCCGAGCTACCACAATCAGCCTGCGGAGGACTGGGCGACGGGCTGGATCGAGAAGGGCACGCAGCACATGGACGGCGACACCGCGCAGTGGTACGCGCGGTCCCGCTACACCACCAGTGACTGGGACCGGATGCGGCGTCAGCGCGAGCTGCAGACCGCGATCCTCGACCAGGCGACGCCGTCGACGGTCCTCAGCCGCTTCAGCGGGATCGTCGCGGCGGGGAAGAACCTCGTGCAGACCGACATCCCGGACTCGCTGCTTCCCTACCTCGTCGACCTCGCCGCAGACGCAAAGGGGCAGGAGATCCAGGATCTGGAGTTGACGCCGAAGGGCGTGAACATCGACCCCGAGAACCCCACCTCTGCCGATTGGGAGCGGATCCGGGGCATGGCGCACGACCTGCTGCACCCGCCGACTCCGACGCCGACCACGGCGCCATGACAGCCCGCACCGTGACGCCTGAGGGAGAGCACCGATGACGACGACGCTCCGTGTCGTGTTCGACCCGTCCGCCCCCGGCATCGGTCCCGACCTCGCTGTCGCGGCGCGCGAACTCGCCGCCGGTCTGGTGGCGACAGCTCCCAGCGGGTGCGAGGTGCGGGCCATCGTGCCGAGCGACGGCGGGGACGTTCCGCAGGTGTCGCAGGCGGTGGCCGGTGTCGACCGCCTGCCCGTCGGGTCGGCGGCGGCATCCGCTCTGTGGCGTCGAGGCCTTCGCGCGGGTGCGGGTGACGGTCTCATCCACTCCCCGACGCTCGCGGCACCCCTGGTGCGCCACGACCGCGTCCACGATCACGACCAGACCGTCGTCACCCTGTGGGATCTGAAGCCGTGGGAGAGTCCCGACGAGCTGTCCCGTACGGATGCGGCCTGGTCCCGCGCGATGCTCCGCCGAGCAGTCCGCCACGCCGACGCCGTCGTCGTGCCCACGCACGAGCTCGCGCGTCGGGTTGCGGAGCTCGCGCCGCTGGGTGATCGTCTGCGTGTCATCTCCGGAGCCCCGTCTGCGGACCTGCGAGTGCCGAGCGACGAGGTCGGTCGGCGTCGCGATCTCACGCTCCCCGACGGGTACGTCCTCCTCTCCGGATCGACGGCGCCGTCCGACCGGCTCCGCACCGGATTCGAAGCCATCGTCCGGTCGGGGCGCGACACGGCAGTCGTCGTCATGGACGCACCGGAGGGGCAGGAGCCGGCGGTGGCGGAGCTCGCCGCGGCAGCGGGCCTTCCCGAGCGGCGTCTGCACGTCCGTGGCCCGATGGAAGCGGCCGACCGTGCCGCGGTCATGGCGGGCGCCGTCGCGTTCCTGGCGGCGGCCGACTCGAGCGCGTTCCCGTGGCGGACGTTGGACGCGCTGCGCCTCGGCGTGCCGATCGTCGCCGCCGACAGTGCGACGCACCGCGAGTTGCTCCTCGACGGCGCCACTTTCGCGGCGGGTGATCCGGGCTCGCTCGGGGACGAGCTCGCCGGCGCGCTGTCGTCGACCTCGACCGTCGAACGCCTGGCCGTCCTCGCCGCCGATCGCGGCCGTGCGTTCAGCTGGCTCGGCGCCGCGGAACGGGTCTGGCAGCTCCACGCCGAGTTGTGACGTCCTCTGTGAACGCGTCGTGATCGGCGTGTCGGAGTCCTCGTATCCAGGCTCGACTGGTATCAGGGTGCAACTTCAGTAACACTGTTCACATGAGTCTCACATCTGCCGTGCCCGAACGCTCGCTTCGGCGCATGGCGATGCTGCTCGTAGCGGTGCTGTCACTGGGGGTTCTGATGGCCGTCGCGCCCACGTCCGATGCGCGTGCGGCCGAGCTCCCGTCCTCCATCACCGACGGCGGATACATCATCAGCGACCGTGAGTTCTTCAACGGGGGAGCGATGACGGCAGCGCAGGCGCAGTCGTTCCTCGAGGCGAGGGTCCCCTCCTGCAAGGCCACCACGGGGCCGAACTGCCTGCGTGGATTCAAAGCCGACCTCCCCGCCAAGGCGAAGGACGCGTACTGCGATGCGATCGCGGCCAAGAAGGGTGCGCGCGCGTCCGAGATCATCGTCGCCGTCGGCAAGGCCTGCGGGATCAGCCCGAAGGTCATCCTGGTCATGCTTCAGAAGGAGCAGGGGCTCGTCACGTCGACCAAGCCGACCGACTGGAGCTACCGCGCCTCGATGGGCATGAACTGCCCCGACACCGCGCCGTGCAGCGCGGCATCCGCCGGCTTCATCAACCAGGTCTACCTCGGGGCGCGTCAGCAGCAGGTCTACGCGAAGAATCCCACGCGGTACGGCTACCGCGCCGGGCAGGTCAACACCGTCAAGTGGCACCCCGACAACGCGTGCGGGACGTCGAAGGTCTTCATCAAGAACCAGGCGACCGCGAACCTCTACATCTACACGCCGTACCGTCCGAACATCGCGGCCCTCGCGGCCGGATACGCGCAGGGGGATGGCTGCTCGAGCTACGGCAACCGGAACTTCTACAACTACTACGTGCAGTGGTTCGCTCCCGAGGTGTCGCCGCACGATTCCGGCGCCGCAGCCCGGGTCGACGCCTGCACCGTCCCGGTGGACGCGGATATCACCGCCGGCTCCGGCACGGCGACGCTCACCCAGGCGTCGACGGCCCGACGCGCCCCGGTCGCGTCCTGCGGCACGGGTGCGCAGAACGTCGCCAAGGGTGCGGCCTTCACGATCACCGGTAACTACGGATCGTGGGTCCGCGTCATCAGCGGATCGAACCGGCTCTGGCTGCCCAAGGCCTCGGTCCGCGTGACGACCGGGACCCCGGCGGCCGGCGCGTGCGCCGTTCCCGCGGAATCGAGCGTCGAGAAGGCGACGGGCACCGTGGTCGTGACAGCCGACTCTCTGAATGCTCGGAAAGCTCCTTCCACGAACTGCGAGACCGATCGGCGCTCCCTCACCAAGGGGCAGATGTTCGAGCGCACCGCGATCTACGGGGTCTGGTGGCGGCTGCGGGTCGGAGGCGCCGATTACTGGGCGCACAGCGACTACCTGAACGTCCAGTCCGTGGTGGAGCGGCCGTTTGTGAGGGGTCCGTTGCATATCCGGTCGTCTGCTGGGGGGAGTGGTTTGGTTCGGACTTTGGTGACGGGGGACCAGGTTCGGGTGTTGTCGGTCGATGGTGATTGGACGCGGATTCAGGCGGGGTCGTCGTCGGGGTGGGTGGAGTCGCGGATGTTGGTCGCGTCGAAGCCGCAGGTTCCGGTGTCGTCGGAGATGGTGACGTCGGGTTCGGTGGTGTTCCGTTCGGTGATGGCTGAGAACGGGACGGTGATTCAGACGTTGGCGTCGGGCACTGCGGTGGTGGTGATCGATTCGTCGGGTCAGTGGCGGGCGATTCGTGTGGGGACGACCACGGGATGGGTTCCTGCGTCGTCTTTGACGACGGTTGCGCCGCCGGTGCCGCCGGTGGTGGAGCGGCCGTTTGTGAGGGGTCCGTTGCATATCCGGTCGTCTGCTGGGGGGAGTGGTTTGGTTCGGACTTTGGTGACGGGGGACCAGGTTCGGGTGTTGTCGGTCGATGGTGATTGGACGCGGATTCAGGCGGGGTCGTCGTCGGGGTGGGTGGAGTCGCGGATGTTGGTCGCGTCGAAGCCGCAGGTTCCGGTGTCGTCGGAGATGGTGACGTCGGGTTCGGTGGTGTTCCGTTCGGTGATGGCTGAGAACGGGACGGTGATTCAGACGTTGGCGTCGGGCACTGCGGTGGTGGTGATCGATTCGTCGGGTCAGTGGCGGGCGATTCGTGTGGGGACGACCACGGGATGGGTTCCTGCGTCGTCTTTGACGACGGTTGCGCCGCCGGTGCCGCCGGTGGTGGAGCGGCCGTTTGTGAGGGGTCCGTTGCATATCCGGTCGTCTGCTGGGGGGAGTGGTTTGGTTCGGACTTTGGTGACGGGGGACCAGGTTCGGGTGTTGTCGGTCGATGGTGATTGGACGCGGATTCAGGCGGGGTCGTCGTCGGGGTGGGTGGAGTCGCGGATGTTGGTCGCGTCGAAGCCGCAGGTTCCGGTGTCGTCGGAGATGGTGACGTCGGGTTCGGTGGTGTTCCGTTCGGTGATGGCTGAGAACGGGACGGTGATTCAGACGTTGGCGTCGGGCACTGCGGTGGTGGTGATCGATTCGTCGGGTCAGTGGCGGGCGATTCGTGTGGGGACGACCACGGGATGGGTTCCTGCGTCGTCTTTGACGACGGTTGCGCCGCCGGTGCCGCCGGTGGTGGAGCGGCCGTTTGTGAGGGGTCCGTTGCATATCCGGTCGTCTGCTGGGGGGAGTGGTTTGGTTCGGACTTTGGTGACGGGGGACCAGGTTCGGGTGTTGTCGGTCGATGGTGATTGGACGCGGATTCAGGCGGGGTCGTCGTCGGGGTGGGTGGAGTCGCGGATGTTGGTCGCGTCGAAGCCGCAGGTTCCGGTGTCGTCGGAGATGGTGACGTCGGGTTCGGTGGTGTTCCGTTCGGTGATGGCTGAGAACGGGACGGTGATTCAGACGTTGGCGTCGGGCACTGCGGTGGTGGTGATCGATTCGTCGGGTCAGTGGCGGGCGATTCGTGTGGGGACGACCACGGGATGGGTTCCCGCGTCGTCCTTGAAGACTCCGGCGGCTGCCGTCACGAAGGTGACCACTGCGGCCCTCAACCTCAGGGCCGAGCCCTCGACGAGTGGTCGTCTGATCACGACCCTCGCGAAAGACACGCGGGTGACCGTCCTCGGTACGCAGGGCGGCTGGAGTCGAGTGACCGCGGGCTCGTCCACCGGGTGGGTGAGCAGCGAATTCCTGCGCTGATCGCCGCGGGGCTCTCCCCGCAACGCTGAGCGAGCCCTCAGCGTTGCGGCGATGGCCCCCGTGTAGTCTTTCCTACGGCCTGAGCGGCCTCGCGGCCTGGTCCCAGAGCGCGACAGACGACCGAACGACTGCAGTGAGCAACGCGATAAATCTCAGCGACTACGACGTTCCCGGCCGCGGCCGCGGCATCCTGGACGTCATCCGGTGGCGATACCTCCTCTCCCTTCTCGTGCAGAAGGGAACCGCGACAAGGTATCGGAACTCCGTCCTCGGTTGGACCTGGTCCTACGTGAAGCCGGCGGCGCAGTTCGTCGTCTACTACTTCGTGATGGGCATCATCCTGGGCCTGCACCAGAATGTGCCGAACTTCGCGATCTACCTCTTCTGCGGTGTCGTGATGGTGAACCTCTTCAATGAGGCGTTCACCAACGCCACCGAATCCATCGTCGCGAACGGCTCCCTGGTCCGGAAGATCTATCTGCCGCGGGAGCTCTTCCCGCTTGCGGCGACGATCGGCGCGATGATCCACTTCCTGCCGCAGGCGGCGGTCCTGCTCCTGATCTGCCTGATCGTCGGCTGGACGCCGAGCCTGCTGGCGATAGCCGCCCTCGTGATCGCGATCGTGCTGGTGGTCGTCTGGTCCCTCGGGCTCGGGCTGCTCTTCGCCGGTGTCAACGTGCGTTTCCGCGATGCCCAGAATTTCGTCGAGATCATCCGCACGTTCTCGACGTGGACCTCACCGGTCCTGTACACCTGGACTTTCGTGCACGAGGCTCTCCCGTCGTGGCTCTTCCATATCTACATGAGCAATCCACTCACCGTCGCCGTCGAGTTGTTCCACGTCGGCTTCTGGGACGCCACCGTGGACAACGGGCACGGCCTCCCGGCGCACTTCATGTTCTATCTCGCTGCGTCCTTCGTTGCCTCGCTGATCGTCCTGATCGCGGGTCAGCTCACCTTCCGACGCTTCGAACGTTCTTTCGCTCAGGATCTGTGATGCCCGCACCCATTCTGCAAGAGACCACCACGCGGCCGTCGATCATCGTCGACCACGTCTCGAAGCGATTCCTCCGGCGGAATTCGCACTCCTTCAAGGAGGCTTTCGTCGGCTGGATCAAGGGCAAGAAGGTCCGGGCTGACATGTTCACGGCCCTGGACGACGTCAGCATCCAGGTCGGTGAAGGCGAAGCAGTCGCTGTGCTCGGCCTCAACGGATCGGGTAAGTCGACGACCCTGAAGCTGGTCTCGGGGGTGCTCGAGCCAGATGAGGGTCGGGTCTTCACGCGGGGGCGTGTCGCGGGCCTCATCGAAGTCGGTGCGGGGTTTCATCCCGACCTCACGGGGCGGGAGAACGTCTACCTGAACGCAGCGATCCTCGGGATGTCGCGGACGCAGATCGACGAGCGCTTCGACGACATCGTCGCCTTCTCCGAGATCAGTGAGTTCATCGACCAGGAAGTGAAGCACTACTCTTCGGGGATGTTCATGCGGCTGGCCTTCTCGGTCGCCATCCACGTGGATCTCGACATCCTCCTGGTCGACGAGGTGCTCTCCGTCGGAGACGCCCCCTTCCGGGCCAAATGCGCCGAGAAGATCAAGGAGCTCACGGCACGCGGCATCACGATGCTCGTCGTGAGCCACGATCAGAACATGGTCCAGCAGCTCTGCGAGCGAGGCATCGTGATCTCGAAGGGCAAGAAGGTGTTCGACGGTCCCATCAGTGAGGCCGTCACCCACCTCCGCTCGTGACCTCGGCCGCGCGTCAGCGACGTCGGATCCTGCGCGCCACCGCGCGAAGGAGACCACGAGGGCCGAGGTCGTGTCGCAGTCGCGCTTCGACATCCGACAGGTGGCCGCGGACGCCGTTCTCCACGTCGACGAAACGCTGGTCGATGAACTTGGTCAGGTAGAGCACCAGCCCGGTCCCGTTCGCCTGGACGTACTCCCGGAGCGCGGCGTCGCGAAGACGCGCGTCCACAGCGCGGTGCAGGTCGCCTGAATCGATCACGCTGTTGCCGTCGGCGCCCGAGCTCCCCGTCCGCTGACGCCACTGCACGGCAGGTGCGCCCGGAAGGTACTCCAGCTCCTCGTGCGTGAGCACCTTCATGTTGAAGGCCCAGTCGCCGACGACGGGGAGCGAGTCGTCGTAGAGCCCGTGCTCCTCGTGCAGCCACCGGCGGTAGACGAACCCGATCGGCACGAAGCGGTTGAACAGGAGTGTGTCGGATAGCGACGGCGCCGTCAGATGCTCCTGGAACACCTCTCGGCGTTCTTCTGAGAACCGATCGCCCTCCCTGGTCTCCCACACGATCTCGATCCGGGAGACGACTCCCGCGCGAGTGGGATGAGCGTCCAGGTAGTCGGTCGCCCGCTGGAGGAAGTCGGCGTCCCACGTGTCGTCGTCATCGTGGAGGACCAGGAGTGCGGCGCGCGAGGCGAGCACACCGGCATTGGCGCTGCGCCACCGGCCGCGGGATTCGGGAGAGTCGATCACCGTCGTCCGGGCACGGAAGGCGTCGTCTCGCGCTGCGACCAGGCCCGCAACAGTCTCGGGGTCACCGCCGTCGTTGACGATGATGCACTCCCACGAGGCCAGAGTCTGGGCCGCGATGTCCGCCAGAGCGCGCCGCAAGTAATCCGGACGGTCCTTCGTGCGGACGATGATCGACACATCGGGGTCGTCGACGCGGGCGTCGGTCATTTGCGACATCTCCTTCTCGTGAGGAAGACGCACCCTCATTGCGACAGGGCGTCCACTCAGGTGGCGTGGTCACGGCTCACTCGCCGTGGATGGCATCCAGTTCGGCGGGGGTGAGGAGGCGCCCCTTGGCTTTGAGCTCATCCTGCACCGGCCCAGGGAGCACCCAGAGGCGGTAGATGTAGTCGACACCACCGTCGTAGGCGAGCGCCCCGAGGGAATCGGCCTCGGGCCAACGGTCGCAGGAGACGACGAACGGAGTATCCGGCTTGTCTCCCTTCGCGATCTGGACGAGGTGGACGACGCGCGGCGAGAGCCAATAGGGCAACCAGTTCGTCATCTGGTGAACGGCGAGGGAGGAGTCGCGACAGCTTCGGTCGAAATCGACCTGGAGCAGGTCGTCACCCGGAAGGACCCGTTCCGCGTCCTGGACCGCTGCCGTGACCCTGGCCGGGTAATCCCGTGACTGCGACGGGTCGGCCGCGACGGACATCCCCGCCAGGACGACGGTTCCGAGGACCACGAGTGTCCGAGGTCGTGTGCGCAGAAGGAGGAAGGAGGCGACGCTCAAGACGACGAAGATCGAGGCGTACAGCCAGAACCGGTTCTGGTTGGTGAACGACGGGACCAGCGGAAGCGGGAACGGCTGGCCGGTGGGGAAGAAACGATCCCAGGTGAGGATGGCGGCGGCGTTGGCCGGCCCATCCAGGTTGCCCCAGGTCGGTACGTTCGGTGCCACCCAGAAGACGACGACGGCGCACGTGGCAACGGTCACGCCGAGCGCGGCGCCGACAACCGGCCGACTCAGCGCACGGAGCAGCGCCACGAGGGCCACCACCACGATCAGTGTCGCGATCGGATCCAGATAGCGCGTGTAGATGCTGGCGTCGAACCGGACGCCGGGCACCGGGCGGAGGAACGGGGAGTCCGCCCACGACGCGACGCTTATGAGGACGGTGATGAGCGTCAGGCCGACCAGGAAGCCACCGATCCCGACGTGGAGCGCGCGCACTTCCCGCCAGGCCCAGATCCCGATGATCAGCAGGCCGACGCCGAAGAGGCCGGCTGTCCCGACGAACTGCGCCCAGATCTGAGTGGCGGTGACGCGGACGATGTCGCCCGGCGTCGCGGAAAGGAGCCCGGAAACGAGGTTGTCGCCCTGGCTGAACTTGTTGAGGAGAACGGCCTCATGAATCCATGCGGCGATCTGCCTGACCGCGACGAACCCCGCTCCGAGGAGGACGAGGCCCCACAGGGCTTGACCGATGTTGCGCCGGAAGAAGAGGACGAGCCACACCGCCGCCACCACAACGAAGGTGAGGGCGCGGGCGTGCACGAAGAAGGTGGCGGTGACCGAGAGGGAGAACAGCGTCATCCGCCCCCACGTCGGCTGCTGCCAGAGCGCCACCGCTGCCAGCAGCATCCACGCCATGAAGAAGACCAGCGGCTTCTCGGATAGGACGTAGTCGGCGTTCACGACGCGACCGGGCAGGCACATGGCCAGACCGCCGATCGCGACACCCTGCCAGAAGGTGACGCCCAGTCGCTTCGCCGTCAGGGCGAGCGGGATGATGGTGGCTACCGCTATCGCGTTCCCCAGGACGATCGCGATGAAGTAGACGGCCCCGGCATCATGCGTGAACCACCAGATGGGGGCCATGATGAACGACCAGCCGGGGTAGTAGCCGGCACCGGTCATCGGAGTGACGTTGTGATCTCCCGAGATCCACCGTGCCATCTGCAGCACGTGGTTCTCGTCCCAGGGCGTGCGCGGAGCGATGGCGCTGCGTGCCACCTGCCAGTGGAGCGCGATGCACACCGCCACGATCACGAGCGCGGTGATCCGCCAGAAGAGCGGATGTGCGGCGGGGGAGCGTCCCGCCTCGCCCCGGCGGGTGAACGCGGCGGGCATGGCGATGGTCTCTAGGGCCACGAAACGTATCTCTTCTCTTCGGGGGCGTTGTCCCGGAGCCATGTTAGCCGCGGAGCCGGGACCGGACCTGGAAGCGGTCTCGTGCGCCCACGGAGGAGATGGAGGTCCCGCCGGTAGACTGGCGGGGTCGCACGGCCGGAGGACGCTCCGGCGACGTGCGAGGCCGTGACTACGAAGGAACCAAACCGATGCGCCTGTTCGTGCAGATCCCCTGCCTCAATGAGGAGCAGACCCTCCCTCTCGTCCTCGCCGGCATCCCCAAGGAGATCCCCGGAATCGACGAGATCCACATCCTCGTCGTCGACGACGGGTCGAGTGACCGCACGGTGGAGGTCGCGCGCTCGCTCGGTGTCGAGCACTTCGTGTTCCACACGCGCAACATGGGCCTTGCTCGGTCGTTCCGAGACGGCGTCGACTACGCCCTCCAGCACGGCGCCGACATCGTCGTCAACACGGACGGCGACAACCAGTACCCCCAGGAGCGCATCGCAGACCTGGTTCAGCCGCTTCTGCGCGGCGAGGCCGACATCGCGATCGGCGACCGCCAAACCAAGACGATCGAGCACTTCTCCGGTTTCAAGAAGGTGATGCAGGGCGTCGGCAGCTCCGTCGTCAACTTCGCGGCCGAGACGGACCTGCCGGATGCCGCGAGCGGCTTCCGTGCGTACTCGCGCGAATCGCTCATCCGACTGAACGTCGTGACGCAGTTCAGCTACTGCATGGAGACGATCATCCAGGCGGGCAACAAGCGACTTCGCATCGCGAGCGTGCCGATCAAGACCAACCCCAAGACGCGGGAATCGCGTCTGTTCAAGAACATCTTCCAGCACATGGCCCGCTCCGGTCAGGCCATCATGCGCAGCTACATCATGTTCAAGCCGCACGCGGTGTTCCTGACCCTCGCCGTCGTCTTCGCCATCGGGGCGCTGGTGCCGTTCGGTCGGTTCCTGATCCTCACCTGGTTGGGGCTCGCCGGTGAGCACATCCAGTCGCTCATCTTCGGCTCTGCGATGCTCGTGGGTGCGCTCCTGAGTGTCGCCCTGCTGGTCATCTCCGACATGCTCCGGACGAACCGGACCCTGATGGAGGATGCGCTCGAGCGCATCAAACTCGTCCAGTACTCCCCGGAACGGCTGCTCGACCCGAACGACCTCAGCGATGCGGCCATCTCCCGCCACCCGTCCGTCCCGCTCGCCCCGCATGCGGCGGGCGTCGCGCCGGTGACCGGCGGTGTGCCGGTCGCGGGGGCGCGGATCGCCCACGAGGAGTCGGTCGGCGTCGTGGACGACGACCCTGCCGAGGCCACACGCGTCCGGTGATCGCCGCACCGCACGGTTAGGATAGGTCGCCTGTGACTGCGCGCCGTCGATGGCGTGGGAAGCGACTGTGAGCCTCCGGCTCGAGAAATGAAGGTATCGGAACATGGATCTGCTCGTCGTCGGCTCAGGGTTGTTCGGTCTCACGGTTGCCGAGCGTGCAGCGGAGGCGGGACGCAAGGTCACGATCATCGACCGTCGCTCCCACATCGGCGGTAACGCGTACAGCGAGAACGAGGCGACGACGGGGATCGAGGTGCACCGTTACGGTGCGCACCTCTTCCACACCTCGAACGCCCAGGTGTGGGAGTACGTCAACCGATTCACGAGCTTCACCAATTACGTGCACCGCGTCTACTCGACCCACGCTGAACAGGTGTACGCGCTGCCGGTCAACCTGCACACGATCAACCAGTTCTTCGGCGCGGCCTACACGCCCGATCAGGCTCGCGAACTGATCCGCGAACAAGCGGGCGAGTTCGATGTGAAGTCGGCGCGCAACTTCGAGGAGAAGGGCATCGCCCTGGTCGGACGGCCGCTGTTCGAAGCGTTCTTCCGCGACTACACCGCGAAGCAATGGCAGACCTCCGCGAGCAAGCTCTCGGGCGACATCGTCAGCCGCCTCCCCGTCCGTTACAACTACGACAACCGCTACTTCAACGACACGTGGGAGGGCCTCCCGACCGACGGCTACACGGCGTGGCTCGAGCGGATGGCCGACCACCGCAACATCGAAGTCCGCCTCGAGACGGACTTCTTCGACGCGTCGCAGCCCCTCAACAAGGCGGCGACCGTGGGCCAGGTTCCGATCGTCTACACCGGCCCGGTGGACCGCTACTTCGACTTCGCGGAAGGCGAGTTGGCGTGGCGGACGCTCGACTTCGAGGAGGAGGTCCTCGAGGTCGGCGACTTCCAGGGCACGCCGGTCATGAACTACCCGGACGCGGACGTCCCGTACACCCGCATCCACGAGTTCAAGCACTTCCACCCGGAGCGCAGCGACGTCTACCCGACCGACCGCACGGTGATCATGCGCGAATACTCGCGCTTCGCTACGCGGGCGGACGAGCCGTACTACCCCGTCAACACGCAGGATGACCGTGCCGGCCTTCTGGCGTACCGGGAGCTCGCCAAGGGTGAGAAGGACGTCCACTTCGGCGGACGTCTGGGGACGTACCAGTACCTCGACATGCACATGGCCATCGGGTCCGCACTGTCGATGTGGCGGAACGACTTCGACGGCACGGACTGAGCGCACCCGCGCCGTGCGACCCGAGTCCCTGATCACCCCGTGTCCCGTCGGATGAGCGGCCGACGGTCCGCGCGCGGACGGTACCTCCACTCGCTGTGGTTGTTGTCGGCGCGAGATCTGCGGGTCCGCTACGCGACGAGCTGGCTCGGCTACCTGTGGTCGATCCTCGACCCATTGGTGATGAGCCTGATCTACTGGTTCGTCTTCACGCAGGTGTTCGACCGGACCGTCGGGGCGACGCCGTACATCGTCTTCCTCCTGTCCGCCCTCCTGCCCTGGGTGTGGTTCAACTCGACCGTCACCGATTTCACCCGCGCGTTCACGAAGGACGCGCGGCTCGTCAGGTCGACGTCCATTCCGCGGTCGATCTGGGTGAACCGGATCGTCCTCAGCAAGGGCATCGAGTTCCTCCTCGCGACTCCGGTGCTCGCCGCGTTCGCCGTGTTCTCCGGAGCCACGGTGGGATGGGGCATCCTCCTCTTCCCGCTCGGCGTCCTTCTCCAGACGGCTCTCCTGGTGGGCATCGGCCTCCTCATCGCGCCGCTGTGCGTCCTTTTCACGGATCTCGAGAGGACCACGCGCCTGATCTTGCGCGCGCTGTTCTACGCGTCGCCGATCATCTACGCCCTGGACGACCTGCCGGGCGCCTTCGCCACGGTCGGCGCGTTCAACCCGCTCGCGGGCGTCTTCGTGCTCTACCGGACCGGGTTCTTCCCCGACCAGTGGGACCCGTACGCGGTGCTCATCTCGGTCCTCATCACCGTCGCGCTCCTGGTCGTCGGCGCGGTCTCGTTCCGCCGACTGGAACGCCCTCTCCTGAAGGAACTCTGAGATGACCGACGAGGCAGTGGCCGTCGCCATCGAGGTCGACGACCTCGGGGTGCGTTTCAGGCGCAACCGCAGAGGCCGACGCAGCATCAAGGACATGTTCGCGGATGCGTCTCGCCGGTCGCGCCCGGGGGAGTTCTGGGCCCTGCGCGATGTGAGCTTCCGAGTGGATGCCGGTGAGTCGATCGGTGTCGTCGGCAAGAACGGGCAGGGGAAGTCGACGCTGCTCAAGCTCGTCGCGGGGGTCCTCCTCCCGGACGAGGGGAGTGTCCGGGTCCACGCCGGGGTGGCCCCCCTCATCGAACTGACGGGCGGATTCGTCGGCGACCTCACGGTCCGCGAGAACGTCCGCCTGACCGCCGGACTGCACGGGATGTCGGCGGCCGAGGTGGCTGCTCGGTACGACGAGATCATCGCGTTCGCCGAGCTGGAGCAGTTCCAGGATGCGCCCTACAAGCACCTGTCGAACGGGATGAAGGTGCGCTTGGCATTCTCCGTCGTGTCACAGCTCGACGAGCCGATCCTCCTCGTCGACGAGGTGCTCGCCGTCGGTGACCGAGCCTTCCGGGCGAAGTGCTACCAACGGATCGACGAGCTCCTCGCCGAAGGGCGGACGCTCTTCTTCGTCAGCCACAACGAGAAGGACCTGCGCCGGTTCTGCCGGCGGGGTCTCTACATCCGGGATCACCAACTGGTGGCTGACGGGCCGATCGACGAGATCATCTCTCAGTACAACGCCGACAACCCGATTCCCTGACCGGCCGGCCTCAGCGGCCGAGGACGGTGGAGAGCAGAGCGCGGTACTTCTCGACGGTGGCGGGGATCGAGTACTCGTGTGCGCGGTCACGCGCCGCGTCCCCGAGGCGTCGGCGGAGCGCCGCGTCGCCGTCCAGCCGGGCCAGGGCGTCGGCGAGGGCGCGTTCGTCCTCGGCAGGGACGACGAGACCGGATGCCTCGTCCTGCACGGCCTCGTTGAGGCCGGGAAGGTCGGAGACCACGACGGCGCGCCCTGACCCCATCGCCTCCAGGAGTGCAACGGGGAGACCGTCCTGGTCGCCCGACGCGGCACGACGGGAGGGGAAAGCGACGACGTCGGCCGCGGAGTACCGCTCCATGAGTGCGTCCCGTCCGAGCTGTCCTGCGAACGTCACCGGGAGGCCGTCGGCCGCGCGTCGGAGGGAGTCCATCTCGGGGCCGTCGCCGACGATCACCAGTTCGTATGCGAGCGACGACGCACGGAGTGCCCGGAGCAGGACATCGAAGCCCTTCTTCTCGACGAGTCGTCCGACCGCAAGCACGCGGAGTGTCCCACTACCGCTGACGGTCTCGACCTCGCCGAGGTCATCCCGCAGGTGCGCGCCCATCGGCATGACGTGAGTGTTGTCCGGGGTGCTGCCGAGCTCGATCGCCTTGTCGCGCATGTCCTGGTTCATCACCGTCACCGCGCGCGCGTTCCGCAACACCCAGGACTTCGCCGCGCGAAGCGGCTTGGCGCCGAGAGCGTACAGATCGCCACCGAGCGTCGTCACGATCATGGGGATGCGACCGCCGACCGCGCGCGCCACGACTCCTTGCGGGATGATCCAGTGAGCGTGGACGACGTCCGGACGGAACCGGCGGACTTCGCGCCTGACGGCGATCGCCTGACCGAGGAGGAAGAACGGGACCTGCACGAGGCGGGAACGCCTCGATCGCACGTTCTCGAGGATCGCACCGTCGGCCAGGTCTTCCCAGCGTCGCGGGAAGAATCGGTATCGGACGACGTCCACCGACTCGGAAAGACGCTCACGGGGAGCTCCACCCGGCACCGCGGGCGCGAGGATCCGCACGTCGTGGTCGGTGCCGAGACCGAGCGCGAGGTCGGCGACGAACGCCGGGGTGCCGTCGCCCGTCCGCGCGGGGAACGTCGATGTCAGAACGAGCACACGGGGCTTGGGCATAGGATGGAAATCCCGACGTAAGGGGCGGTGGCCAAAATCAAAGTGTATGACATCTCGGTTGTCGGGTCCGCAGGATTCCTGGGCTCGGCTGTCGTCCGAATCGCGCGTTCCGAAGGGCGCAGCGTCGCCGAGTTCGGTCGCTCCCGTCCGCTCGCGAGCGACGGCGTGCTCGATCCCGACGCGGCGTCCAGCCGACACCTGGTGTGGGCGGCTGGATCGCTCAGCCCGTTGCTCGCTCACGAACGGCCCGATCTCGTCGAGGACGAGCTCGACGACTTCGGTCGTGTCCTCGATGCCGTCTCAGCGGCGTCGCCCGATCAGCATGTCGTGCTCCTCGGTTCGGGAGGCACCGCCTATGACATCCAGGACCCGGCTCCGCATTCCGAGACCTCCCCGGTGGGTCCCTCGTCCGCGTACGGGCGGTACAAGGTCGCGCAGGAGGACGTGCTCCGCGCCTCCGGACTGAGCCACACCGTCCTGCGGGTGGCGAACGCCTATGGACCCGGCCAGAAGGGCGCGCGAGGTCAGGGGGTCCTGGCCTTCTGGATGCGCGCGATCCTGCAGGGGGAGTCCATCAAACTCCTCGGGTCCGGGGACGTTGCGCGGGACTACGTCTACGTCGACGATGTCGCTCGAGCCGTCACGGCGGTGGCCGGCACCGACGCCGCCCCGGCGCTTCTGAACGTCGGCTCCGGAGTGCCGACCAGCCTCGATGAGCTGCTGAGCGTCCTGCGGTCGGTCGTCGGCGACAGCCACCCGTTCGACGTCGAGCACCTGCCCGCGCGCGGTGTCGACGTCCCCTCGACGTGGCTGAACGTCTCGGAAGCGGCCCGGACCATCGGCTGGGAGGCTCGCACTCCTCTCCAGGACGGCGTTCGCCTCATGTGGAACTGGCTCGCCGAATGAAGCGGGCGATCATCCGCTGGGCGTTCGTCGCCGTGGCGCTGATCCTTCTCGTCGTTGCGGTCGTCGCCTCGTGGGACAGCTTCATCGACGCCCTCCAGGACCTCGATCTCGGCATCGTTGCACTCGCTGCTCTCTGCTGCATCGTCGGACTTTTCGCGAACGGCCTGTCGTGGCGGGCCATCATGCGCTCGGTCGGCCTCGAGGTCCCGCTGCGCGACTCGACGCGCGTGTTCATGATCTCGCAGGTCGGCAAGTACGTCCCGGGAGCGGTGTGGCCGGTCCTCGCGCAGGCGGAATTCGCGCGAGACCACGGGATCTCACGCCCGCGATCGCTCACCGCGTCCATCGTCGCGATGCTGGTCGGTGTCGTCATGTCGGGCGTGGTCGGCGTACTCGGACTCGTGCTCTCAGACCCGACCGCGCTGCTCCGCAACTGGTGGGCGATCGTCGTGGCCCTGCTCCTTCTGGCTTGCCTCGTTCCTGCTGTCCTGCGTCGGATCGTCCGTCTCGCCTTCCGCGTGACGCGCCGCGATGAGGAACCCGTGGACATCGTCCCCCGAGCACTCGTCGCGTCGGCGGCGTGGTCGCTCGTGATGTGGCTCCTGCTCGGACTGCAGGCGTGGCTGCTGCTCGTGCAACTCGCCCCCGGTGTCGGCTACCCCCTGGCGGCAGGGGCGTTCGCCTTCGCGTGGCTCGTCGGGTTCCTGGTCATCATCGCTCCCGGAGGTCTGGGGGCGCGGGAAGCTGCCCTCGTCCTCGCGCTGTCCAGTCTCGTCGGAGCCAGTGCGGCCCTCAGCCTCGCGCTCGTGAGCCGCATCCTCATGACGCTGGCCGACGCCGCCGGTCTCGCGCTGGGTCTGTCGCTGACGACGCGCAAGCGGGCGGGAGTGCCCTCCGACCACGGAGATGAGCCTCTACCCTCGCGGTGACGGCGCCCCCGCCGCGGAGTGCTCGCCGCCCTGTCCGAGGTAACCTGGGACCCGCGCGAGCACGACGTGTCCTCCTGGGCCGTGGCCGCAAGAACAGGTTGTGAGAGGAATCGCACGCGTGAAACGGGAGCTTGTATCGATCGCTCGACGAGTCGGACGCTCCCCGAGGATCAGAGACGTCCTCTCTCGGGTCAATCCGCCCTTCATCCTGTCGCCTCGGGGTATCAACATGGTGCTCCGCGAGCACTACTCGATGCAGACGGGGCAGCGGTTCGACAGCGATGACGCTGCGGCTCGCCACTACTTCGACGAGGGCTGGCGCACGGGGATCGTCCCGAACCCGTTCATCGATGCACCCGAAGCACGATTCTCGCTGGCGCGAGCCCAGCTGCTTCGCGCGCGCCTCGTCGCCCTCGCTGTGGATGCATCGGCGCCCATGCCGTACCGCACCAGCCGGTGGGCGGATGCCGACGCTGACAGCGGACCGGTCGATCTGACGCGACGTGTCCGCGAGGCACCGGACGAGCCCATCATCATGCTGGGCGACCATCCCGTCAGCTGGCTGACGTACGTCCAGCGCGCTGAGCCGTTGGGGGATGCTGCGCGTCGCATCGTCGAGCATGGGTTGATCGACACCGATTTCTACGCCGAGCAGGTGGGCGGGGCGCGGCCGCTCACTCCGCTCGCCGCGCTGGACGACCTGATCGCAAACGGCGAGCTCGACGGGCGTATGCCCAATGCGTTCTTCGAACCCGAGTGGTACGCCGTCCAGGAGCGCGGTCTGTCCAGACGCGGACGCCCTGTGAGTCACTTCCTCGATTTCGTCGCCTTCGGCGAGGTGGGTCAGGCGTCCCCGCATTTCTGGGGTTTCCGCTATTCGCAGACCCTCGAGACGCAGCCGCCATCGCTTCTGCAGCACTTCCTGGAGGAGGCTGCGGCGTCGCACCCGTGTCCGTCCTCGCCGGAGGTGACCCCCGTCAGCCGACAGGCCGCGGAGGACTCGGTCCGTCGACGGATCGGCGAGTACTACGCGCACGCCGGAGACCTGCATCCCGGCGGCCCCGTCCTTGCTCACCACGCCCGCCGGCATCGGCAGACGGGCTCCGGGGGCACGGCGATCGTCTTCGTCGATCAGCGTCACTTGCGGTCCGACGCCGACGTGGCGCGGCTCCTCGACCTGCGCACGCAGACGCTTGCGGGATTGCGCGTCGTCGTGGTGGCCCATGATGACGCAGCGCGACCCCCCTTGTGGTCGGACGTCGAGGATCTCCACCCCCACATCGACCTCGTCGACCGCACGGCTGCGTCGCCGACGTTCGCCGCGATCATCGCCGACGTCGTCGACTCGGCGCGCCCGCACGGGTGGGTCATCTGGTCGCCGGATCAGGTATGGGAGCCCGACTTCCTCGACTCCGCGGTCGCGGCCCTGCGGGAAGACGCCGCCCTCCGCGCCGCCGTGGTCGTCAGCCCGGAGCTGCCGCAGCCGTGGCTGCGGACCCGGGATGCTCGCTGGGCGGACCTCGATGACGGCGTCGGCGTCGTCTTCGCGTCATCCGGCGACGCTCCGATGCTCCCTGCGCGCCACCTCGACATGGGTGTGGGGATGGAAGTCCAGATCCGCATCGCCGATTCGGGTTCGCCGTGCGGGTACATCGAGGAGGCTCTCACGAGACGAGAGGGCTACGTGGATGGCCCCTTCGAACGACGCGGGGCGGCGAACGCCGCGCGATCGGCATCCCTCGCCACCTTCGATGGGGACCCCGTGCCCGGGGTCCTCGTGGTGATCCCTACCTTCGAGGACTGGGCGATGACGGTGCGAGCCGTGCGCAGCGTGCTCCGGACCACCCCGGAATCGACGCGGGTCAGCGTCGTCGACAACGGCTCCCGCCGCCCGGTCGCGAGCATCCTGGACGTCGTCTTCGCCGGCGACCCACGAGTCCGGGTGCGTCGGCTGCCGCGCAACCTGGACTTCGCGCTCGGGTCGAACATCGGTGCCTCGGATGGAGCGAGCGACGTCGTCGTCTTCTTGAACAACGACACGGAGCCGCAGGACGGGTGGCTGGAGCCGCTGCTCGACACCCTCGCGGATCCGTCGAACGTCGCCGTCCAGCCGCTTTTGTTGTACGGGGACCGCACCGTCCAGACGGCGGGTACCGTGTTCCTCGGCGGGCACACCATGCCGATGCACCTGCTGCCCGGTATGCACCCCCTGGACGTGCCCGACCTGCTCGACGATTACGACTTCTCAGCGTTGA
The DNA here is from genome assembly GCF_047302325.1 of Microbacterium phoenicis. NCBI lineage: Bacteria > Bacillati > Actinomycetota > Actinomycetes > Micrococcales > Microbacteriaceae > Microbacterium > Microbacterium phoenicis. The sequence continues at coordinate 2,786,642 of NZ_CP154849.1, read as the reverse complement.
CGGCGGCCTGTCTCGCCGTCCGTTACGAGGATCTGCACGCGGTGAACGGGTTCGACACCCATTACGTGAACGGGATGGAGGACGTCGACCTCTGTCTTCGTCTGCGGGATCGCGGTCGATTGAGGCTCCGTGCCTCTTCGCGCGTCCTGCACTACGAGAGCAAGACTCCGGGGAGGAAGTCCTACCAGTTCGAGAATCGCGCGCGATTCGCTCGGCTGTGGCGTGAGGCGTTGAACCGGCTCGACGATCGGAGGCTTCTCGACGACGGCCCGGTCGCCATCGGATCCGTAAGCCGTTCCCTGCCGATCGGGAGCGCGTTGCTGGAGGCCGACGTGACCTACGAGCGCCGTCGCCCTCTCACGGTCTCGGAGCGTCCTCGCGCGCTCCGATGGGCGATCAAGACCGCGGCGACGGCGGATCACTGGGGCGACGCCTGGGGCGACACGTATTTCGCCCACTCCCTGGCCGGTGCGCTCCGCGCGCTCGGGCAGGAGGTCGTGGTCGACCGCAGTACGGCGATGTACCGCCCGTCCGCGGCGTGGGACGACGTCACCCTGACTCTCCGCGGCCTCGTTCCCTTCCTTCCGAATCCCGACTCGATCAATCTGCTGTGGGTCATCAGCCACCCCGAACTGATCACGAAGCAGGAGCTGCACAGCGGTTTCGACGCCGTCTTCGCTGCCGGTGGTGTGTGGGCGGAACGGATCGCGGCAGAGTGGGGGCTGCCCATCCGGACTCTGCTGCAGGCCACCGATACCAGGATTTTCCATCCTGAGGTGGAGCCCGACGAGCACGGGGGCGTCTTGTTCGTCGGCCGGACGCGCGGCATCGCGCGGCCGATCGTGCTGGACGCCATCGAGGCCGGCGCGGATCTGCGGGTTCACGGGGATGACGGGTGGGAGAACTTCATCGATCCGACCTACGTGAAGAGTTCGGGGTTGCCGAACGCCGTCGTGCCCGCCGCCTACGCCGGGGCCGACGTCGTCCTGAACGATCATTGGCGGGAGATGGCGGAGAACGGGTTCCTCTCGAATCGACTTTTCGACGCGGCGGCGACGGGTGCCCGGATCGTCAGCGACCGCGTCCCCGGAATGGCGGAGATTTTCGGGTCGCAGGTGCAGACCTACGGTGACGTCGACCAACTCCGGAGAGCTCTGGACATCCGAAGCGCCGCATGGCCGTCTCCGCAGGAGCTTCAGGAGTCTGCGCGACGCATCGTCCGGGAGCACTCCTTCGATGCGCGTGCGCGCGTCCTGCTCGACGCGGCTCATGCCGCGAGGAAGGTCCGATCTGCGCGTGCGTGATGTGACGGTCGTCATGACGGTTATGGTTCGAGACGAAGCGGATGTGATCTCCGCGATGCTGGAGCATCACTTGGCGCAGGGGATCGACATCATCCTGGTGACAGACAACGGCTCTGTCGACGGTACGCGGGACATCCTGGCGAGGTACGGGGAATCCGGTCGCGTCGTCGTCTCGGACTACCTCGCACACGACAAGAACCAGACGGCAGTGGTGTCCGCGATGGCCTCGCGCGCGGCGACGGAGTTCGGTGCGACGTGGGTCATCAACGCCGACGCGGACGAGTTCTTCCTCCCCACCCACCCCGCGACCACCCTCAAGGAAGCCCTGCGTCGCACTCCGACGGGCATCGGGGCCTTCCCCGTGCCCGTGGTGAACATGACCGGGGAGCCGGCCGTCCACGGCGGCTGGGCGAACCGTCTCACCCTTCGCGACGAGCGAGACGAGGCCTCCCTCCTGTCAACGGTCGCCCTCCACGCTCACCCGAGCGACGACGTCATCCACGTCGGGCGGGCGGATGTCACGGTTCAGCAGGGCAACCACGGCGTCGACATCCCGAGCATCGGGCGGCCGGCGCCGGAATTCGACATAGAGGTTCAGCACTTCCCGTGGCGCACGTATGCGCAGTACAGCACGAAGGTGATGAACACCGGCCTGTCCTATGACGCGAATCCGCTTCTGAACCCGAGTCCGCGGCATCACGGGATGCGCGACTACCGTCTCCTCAGGGCAGGGTTGCTCGAAGACGTCTACCTTCATCGCCACCCGCGGTCGAGCGACGATGAGGGCTTCTCATCCGATGATCGCGTGGCCCGCGGGCTTCGGCGCCTCCTTGATGAGGGACGCGCGGTCCACCCGGACCTTCTGCGCGCTGCGGTGTCCCAGGAGTGGGTCCCGTACGACGCGGCGCGCCGCGAGCGCGCTGCGGAGGTGGCCGCGCTCGTCATACCGCTCGTCATCGAGGAGATCGGCGCGAGTACGCGGTGGAGGGACCTGTACCGCGGCGAAGCCGCCCGTCGGGCTCGCGCCGAGGCTGACGCGGAGGACCTCCGTCACGAGCTGCGGGAGTCCCTGCCGACGCGCCTCGATGCGCGTCGCACGCGGGCGCGGCGTCTGGCAACGCTGCCCGGACGCGTCCTGCGGTTCGGAATCAGGCGAATAGGGCGGCTTCTCAACCGCTGACAGGGTCGCGCCTCCGCTCACCGGGCGCGGTACGCCAACCACGCCGGCTTTCCCGCAGGAAGGCGCGCGGGCTTGTAGTTCTCGTCAGGCCGGGCAGGGTACGCGAACGCCGAGTCGCGCAGGTAACGACGCACGCCGTCGAATTCGAACGGGAAGCGACGCTCGCACGCGCGCAGCAGTCGAGCCGAATCGAGCCAGTACGGGTCGAAGCGCAATGTGTCGAATTTCACGAGGGGGAGCCTGCGGTCGTCGAGGACGAGATCCGCTAGGGATGCCGCCCAGTTCGACAAGTCCGCCTCGGCGGGGTCCGCCGCATTGGCGTGATCGAAGAGGTCATGAAGGGCGGGAAACCGGTGCGGGTAGATGCGTCGCCGTGTCTCGAGGAAATGGACGGTGCGAGCGTTCGCGAGCAGTCTCTCGGCGTGAGTGGGCTCCAGGTAGGAGTGGAGCACGAAGCCCGCCTCCCGCATGGTGCGGCTGATGCCGATCTCGTGCTGGAGGATCGTGCGACGACGATCCGGAGCGGCCTCGAACGACGACCAGAAGAACCGAAACGCCGCGGAGGTGACCGCAGCACGATGAAAGTAGAGGAAGTAGCTCTGCAGATGCTCGCCGTGGCGGGCTGACCTCGTCATCCCCCAGACGTCGGCACCGCGCGCCCGCATCGTGTCGCGAACCGCGCCCAAATCGTCGATCGCACTGACATACGAGTCGTTCGTCAGGAGGACATCCTCGTAATCGGCGCCGTAGTCGCAGGATGCGAGCACGTCATGCCAGGACCCGAAATCCTGACCGACGTTGCGACGCTGCAGGATGCGAGCGCGACTGAGTACTTCGGCGCGATCGCTCCCCGTGATCGGGCTCGTCGTGGCGACGACGACATCGTGCCCCCCTGCGACGAGGACGTCGAGTTGGCGGAGCACGTGGTCGGCGACGCGCCCCGTCGCGTTGAAGTGCGCGACGACGGCGAGCCGGCGTGTCATGGGTTGCTGACCAGAGGCGGCATGGGACGCCACATGCGATCGCGGGAGATTCGTCCGCCGTCGCGCAGACCGCGGACGAGGTTGCTCGTCCCGCGGACGGTGCGCTCGACGAAGAGCAGGCGGATCAGTTCCTTGCCGAACGTCAGCGTCGTGCCGAGACCGAAGAGCACGGGGTTGTAGACGTCGTGGACGCGGTAGTACTGCTTGATGAGGGCGCGATTGCGCATGATGTAGTAGCGGTACGCGTTGCTCGACGCGTTCATGTGCCGGATGCCCATGTCCCACTGCTTGATCTCACGTGTGCGCCGCAGCACGAATTCATCGACGATGACGGATGTCGTGTGTCGTGAGGCCAACCATCCGTAGACCTGATCGTCCCAGTAGATGAAGAATCGCGGGTCGGGGAGGCCGATGCGCTCGACGATGTCGCGGTGGATGAACATCCCCTCGAAGCATCCCGAGTTCATCTCCTTGTAGCCGGATTCCGTGAAGCCGGCAGGAGCGAACGGGATCGGGATCCCCATGCGCTCCGCGACGCGGTACTGCCAGTAGAACTCGCTGCCGTCGTAGTCGTAGCGGCGGCCCTGGATGCTCCGGAACCGGGGCGCCCAGCGACCCATCTTCGCGAGGCCGTCGGGGAGCACCTCGACGTCGTCGTCCATCAGCCACATCCATGTGGATCCGAGCTCGTAGGCGACGCGCATGCCTTCGCTGAATCCACCGGACCCACCCGTGTTGGTCTCGAGGCGTCGATACACGAGCCGCGTCCCGAGCTTCTCGCGGAAGGACTCGACGACCTCAGCCGTGTCGTCCACCGAAGCGTTGTCGACGACGACGACGTGCCCCGGCTTCGGGTCCAGCGACGTCAGGCTCGTGAGGAGCCGGGTCAGGAGATGAGAACGGTTGTAGGTGACGATGGCGATCGTCGCGGAGGCCGGGTCGAACGTCTCCTCCGTCGACGGGCGCCGCTCCGGGGCGGTCACTTGTTCTCTTCGAACACACGGCGCCAGGACTCGGGTGAGACGAGGCCGGGGAGCGCCTTGCGATATTGCACCGCCAGTCTCGCCCACCGGCGCTGCAGGCGGCGGTGGAGGATGACGCTGTCGACGAGTTGCCTGCGGAACAGTGCGCGGTTGCGGGTGTAGATCTGCTTTCCGCTGCCGTCGGCCGCGCTCACGAGAACGCTGTCGTAGCGGGGGATACGCCACCAGTTCGCGTCGCCCTTGCCGAATTCAACCTCCGGGGTGCGGACGTTGACGCTCTTCGGGGCGTGGAACCAGTGGGTCGTGAGCGAGATGGCGGTGAAAACGCGCAGGAGGAATCCTGTCGGGCTCGCCGAGGCATCCCGGGCCGAGCCGCGGTCGGCGCGACGCGGGACGCTGAAGACCTGCCGGCCCTTGCGGGAACGCAGGATCGCGTCGACGTCCTTGTGGACCGTCGTCTCGGGGAAACGCGAAGCGGCCGCACGAGCGGCGGGCATGGCCGTGTCCAAGGACCGGAACATGTGGGCCGGACCCGACAGGACGTCGCGGAGGGCGGCGGCGCGCAGGTGCGTCGGGTAGTACTGCATCATCATCAGATGCTTGATGTCGACGCGGCGGCTGTGACGGATGAGCGTGCCGCCGCGCGGCGTCTGCGAGTGCAGGAGGCCCGCGACGACGCGGTTGCGCACATGGAAATACGCCTGCCAGTCGATCGCGTCGTCCTTGCCGAGCCATGACACGTGCCACAATGCGACACCCGGCAGCGAGACGGTGGCGTACCCCGCCTCGCCCGCGCGGAGGCAGTACTCGGCATCGTCCCACTTGATGAACGCCGGCAGGGAGAGGCCGATCTCGCGGACGGTCTCCATGGGGATGAGGCACATCCACCAGCCGTTGTAATGGGCGTCCATCCGCATGTGCAGCGTCGGGGTCTGCCGGAGGTTCTGCGCGCCGAAATCGTGCGGCATCCGCTCCTGGAACAGGTTGCGCCACATGAACGGCTTGTCGTCGACGACCTCGGCCCAGGCGTGCAGCTTCGGGCGATCGAGCAGGTCGAACATGTGTCCGCCGACGATCGTGGGGGTCGTCGTGAATCGGCCGAAGACGATCGATCGGCGCAGCGCCTCGGGCTCGATCCGGACATCGTCATCCAGGAGCTGAACGAAGTCGCTGTCGGGACGATCCAGGGTCTCGAGCATCGCGCGGGCGAACCCTCCCGAACCGCCGAGGTTCGGCTGGGTGATGACCTGGAGCGTCTCGCCGAGGCCCTCGGCGATCGCCGGGTACTCCTCGCGTGCGTCGACCCGCTTGTCGCCCTGATCGATGACGAAGATGCGGTCGATGTTCTCGAGCACGTCGGGTGCATCGATCAGGCTCTGCAGGGTCTCGACGCAGTACTCGGGCTTGTTGTACGTCGTGATGCCGATCGATGCCTTGCCGGCGCGCGCAGGCTCCTGATCCGTGCTCCACGTGCCGCCGCGGAAGGTGACGTCCTGGGTGTCGGCGACCACGTCGAACCAGATCCACCCGCCGTCGGTGTACTGCGTCAGATCGAGGTCGACCTCGGTCCTCGACTCGCCCGACACCTCGTGGGTGACGATCCGCTGGCGGATGCCGCCGCCGTTCGAGCGATAGACGAGCAGGGTGGCCTCGCCGGAGAGCTCCACCGTGAGGCGGATGTGTCGCACCGACGTCCAGTGCTGCCAGTAGGACGCGGGGAAAGCGTTGAAGTACGTCGCGAACGACATGCGGCGCCCCGCCGCGATGCGTGCGCGACGCCTGTCGAGCACGTCGCCCAGCTGGGCGTTGGCGCTGACGCGGACGCCTTCGCCCTCGATGGTCGACCACGTCTCGGGGTCGAGGTAGAGGGGGAGGATGTCGGGGTCGCGGTCGACGGGGAAAACGACGTTGGCGAGGACGTGGGTCAAGTGATCTCTCCGTGTTGGCGGTGCGGCGCACCGGACTGCGGGGCCAGCGATGATCCTACCCGGCCAGGCTGGACCCGCCCGGGGTGTGCGGAAGTCCGGGCGGAACCGTTCGACGATCCAGCGCCTCCCGCCAGGAGCGCGACTGTCCGGCCCGCACCGCGCAGATCACGAGCAGGAGCCAGCCGATGCCGAACAGCGTGAAGCTCTCGAACATCGAGACGACTGCGAGCGTGGCCACCATGAGCGGGACCCAGGCATGCACGGCCGCGCGGCGACGACTGGCATCCACCCACGATCGGGCGAAGGTGAGAGCGAAGAAGGCGACGAAGACCACCAGGCCGGCCCAGCCCAGTTGGAGGAGCACGTCCACGTACGCGTTGAGTGCTGTCGTGTGACTGTCGCGCAGGAGCCAGTTGATGACCGCGAAGGGCGGTTCCCTCACATCCCAGGGGCCGAACCAGCCCCAGCCCTGCACGGGCTGGCGCTGCACGTAGAACTCGACGAACCGCCAGAGGTTCGTGCGCAGGGACAGGTCGTCGGCCGCCCCGAGTCGGTTGATGATCGACGAACGCGACCCCCACGCGACCGACCCGCCGATGACGGCGACGACGGCGAGTATCCACTGAGCGCGGGTGCGGTGCGCGTCGGGGATCCGCCGGATGAGGTAGAGGACGCCGGTCAGCGCCGAGACCGCCGCGGCGAGCACGAACACGGTCGGCGATGCGGACAGCAGCGCCAGGACGCTCGCGAGGACGATCGACAAGACCGCGACCCCCGTACGCACGGACCGGGTCCGGAGCTCCACGATGAACGTCACGAGGGCGACCACGCAGAAGAACCCGAGCATGTTCCTCGTGCCGAAGATGCCCTGGACCGGGCCGAGGTCGGCGATGTCGCCGCGGACGCCGAGAAAGGTGAACGGCATGTCGAAGAGGATGCCGGAGGCGATCTCGACGGCCAGCGAGACGATCAGGAGGAACCGGGCGACGTCGCCGACGGCGCGTACGGTCTGCAAGGTGTCCCGGATGTGGCCGATGGTCACGGCGAGGAGCGCCAGCGCGGCGAGAGACAGCCAGCGGAAGAAGCTCTCGACGGGGTCCGTGCTCCAGAAGGCACTCGCGAGCGTCCACAGGAGGAAGGCGACCAGGGTGAGAGGGATCAACCGCAGCGCCGAGAGCTCGCGGCGCCGCGCGACGAGGATGCCGACGGCGATCACGCTCTCGGCGGCGATGATACTGACGAGCGCAGCACTTCCGGCGAGGCTCTCGATGGCGTGGCTTCCCGCGATGCTCGCGAGGACGGTCACCGTGAAGGCGCGCGCGAAGTCGGCGGAACCGGGAAGGTCAGTCCACCGAGGGAGCGCGCGCAGCGTCGTCATCGCTCGAGCGGCCTGTCTCCCTGTTCGCCGATGAGGCGTTCCTCCGAGGGACCTCTTCCGACCAGCGGAGCCTGCTTGATCTTGAAGGCGAAGAGGATGAGCAGGAACCAGCCCCAGTTGAGGAGGGGCGTCGACTCCGCGAGGCCCTGCACCAGCAGGATCGCCCCGGTCAGGGTCGGGAGCAGAGTGACGGCGGTGTAGGGCCGGTCACTGACGAGGTCCCATCGGGGCCGGTCGACGGCGAAGAACCAGGACCGCCACACGAAGGCGACGTACGCGGCGGCGATGAGGACGATCCCGACGGCGCCGAGCTGGAGGAAGACGTCGACCCACATGTTGTGCGCCTGCATGACTGTCTGGCCGTGGTCGACGATCCACCGGTCGAAGGCGGGGTCGGTGGGGATCCACGGGGTGGAGAACCCCCAGCCGATGACGGGGTGCTCCACCGCTCGCGTCAGGACCTTCTCCCAGATGGACTCGCGTCCGGTGAGGTCGCTCGAACGTCCCAGCGCGTTGAAGACGTGGTCCCGCAGCAGCCACGCGGCCAGCAGGCCTCCCACCGCGAGGATGCCGTAGGCCAGGTAGTAACGGGTGCGCTCGCCGGCTCGCGTGGTCGTCCGCATGACGAGAACCGTGATGAGGACGACTCCGACGGCGACGGCCGAGAGCGTGGCGGTCGCGGACCCCGCCCGGACGAAGAGGTAGACGGCGAGGACCAGCCACAGGGCGAGCACGGGTCGTCGGGGTGCGCGCGAAGCGATGCGGATGGCGAACACGACGATCGCCAGCAGTGCGACGTACGCGAGGGCGTTCGAATTGCCGAAGATCCCCTGGATGCGACCGCCGTCCAACAGGTTGTCGCGAGACCACAGGACGATGGGATCGGCGACGGGTCCCGCGGGACGCTCGAAGTGGGGCAGGATCGGGCCGTCCCAGATGAGGCTGACCCACAGTTCGAACAGGATGGACAGGCCCAGCATCCATTTCAGTGCGGATGCCAGTGCCCGAACGACTTCGCGCCACGTCAGGACGGCCCCGACGAACAGTGCGCCCACGGTCGTGACGATCACGAGGGCGACCGTCGTCAGTGTCGCCTCCAGCCAGTGCGTCCAGAGGATCGATGCGAGTGCCCACACGATGTACGCGAGCGCGTACCAGGGCAGCCGCGGCCACTGGACGCGAGGCCGGATCGTCGCCCAGAGGATCACCGAGACGAGGAAGCTGACGACGCCGATGGCTGCCGCGACGGGGACGCCGAAGGCGAGGGGGAGCGCGGTCCCCGAAAGGGTGATGCTCAACAGGGCGATGCACCAACCGCGCAACAGGATGTGACTCGTCCGCTCGCGCGGCGGGGCTGCCGGCGGCGCCGAGACCGGGTGCGAGGAGTGGACGGCCATGGTGACAGCAGGGTATCGCGCGCCCCCGTGCGTTCCGCCTCACGGCCTAGGCTGATCGCGTGCTCGAGACGCTGGCGAACGCCCCCCGTGACTATTCGTGGGGTTCTCCCACGGCCATCCCCGAGCTGCAGGGGCGGACGCCCACCGGAGCGCCCGAGGCCGAGGTCTGGTTCGGTGACCATCCGGGGAGTCCCGCGATCCTCGGCGACGGGCGGACCCTCGCTGATGCGCGGGCGCACGCCGGCGAGCCGCCTCTCCCGTTCCTGCTGAAGATCCTCGCGGCGTCGTCGTCGCTGTCCATTCAGGCGCATCCCGACCTCGCCCAGGCGAAGGCGGGCTATGCCGCGGAGGAAACGGCAGGCGTCCCTCGCGACGCGGCGGAGCGCGTCTACCGCGACGACAACCACAAGCCGGAGATCATCGTCGCGCTGAGCGAGCGCTTCCGCGCCCTCGTCGGGTTGCGTCCCGTGGCGGACACCGACCGTCTGCTCGCGGGGCTCGGCGAGGCATCCGGCGTCCTGAGACTCCGGAACGAGTTGACCGCCGCCGCCCCCGCCGACGCGCTGCGCGCCGTCATCGAAGCGGTCCTCAGCGGGCGCGCGGACGACATCGTCACGGACGTGTCCGCCGCGATCCGGGATGCCGACGTGCCCGGCTTCGAGGAGGAGATCGACGTTCTCCGCGCCATCGTCCGGGACTTCCCGGGCGACGCGGGCATCGTCGTGGCGGTCCTCATGAACCTCGTCGTGCTACGTGCAGGTGAGGCCGTCTTCGCCCCGGCGGGCGTTCTCCACGCCTATCAGGACGGCCTCGGCGTGGAGCTGATGGCGGCGAGCGACAACGTCCTCCGGGGCGGGCTCACGCCGAAGCACATCGATGTCCCCGAGCTCATGCGCATCGTCGACACGGAGCCCGCAGCCGCTCCCGTCCTCGCGCCCCGCGGCGACGAGGATGCAGGGGAGGTCTTCGACGCCGGGGTGCCCGACTTCCTCCTGACGCGTCATCGGATGACCGGCACGTCCCGGACGGTCGCGCTCGACGGCCCGGCGATCGTGCTCGCGACCGCCGGAGCGGTTTCCGTATCCGGCGACGGGCAGCGCGTCGACCTCGTTTCGGGCGCGGCCGCCTACGCCCAGGGCGAGAACTCGCTCACCGTGGACGGTGTCGGCGTGGTCTACATCGCGCAGCCCGGTCGCCGCCGGTGAGGGTCGCGACACGCCGGTGACCTCAAGAAGATTCAATGTCGGGTTGAGGGTTTACGATTTGCGACTTGACCGAAGCGAATCACACGGGTGTAATTAGGCATCGGCCGCACCGCGGCGAGTGTCTACAGGTGGGAGAGCAAGATGACGGGTTACCGTTCCGGCGTTCCCGAGAACTGGTTCGTCGACCCGGTGAACCTCGGGGTCCCCGGTGTCCGCCGGCGCATCGACACCGATGAGGACGCGGCCCTCGCGTGGCAGGCCGACGCCCTGTGCGCACAGACCGATCCCGAGGCGTTCTTCCCGGAGAAGGGCGGATCCACGCGGGATGCGAAGCGCATCTGCACGTCCTGCGACGTCCGCGGGGAATGCCTGGAGTACGCGCTGCAGAACGATGAGCGGTTCGGCATCTGGGGCGGCCTCAGCGAGCGCGAGCGCCGCAAGCTCAAGCGACACGCTTCCTGACGCGATCCGCGCCACCCCGCCCGTCCTCCCCGCGACGGTCGATGCGCGACCTAGGCTGACCTGGTCATGCCCGCCCGAGTACACGCGATCCTCGTCGTCCGCCCCCACGGACGCGGCCCCACTGATCTCCACCTGAGCCGCACCCTGCGCGCGCTCGCCGCCCAGACGCGGCGCGTCGACGCGCTCACCGTCGTTCTGTGCGGCCCAGACGAGGCGCTCAAGAAGCTGACGTCCGAATCCGGCGCCGAAGCGGTCATCGTCACGGGGCGTGCGACCGGATTCGCCGACGCGCTCCGGCTCGCCAGTCGGCGTGTGTCGGGAGACGCCGTCTGGTTGCTCGCGCAGGACACCGCTCCCGCCCCGGACGCGCTCGCGCGGCTCGCGGGTGCGCTGGAGACCGCGCCATCCGTCGCCCTGGCGGCACCGAAACTGGTCTCGTGGGATGACGCGAGTCGCATCGTCTCCCTCGGCGTCACCATGACGCGCACCGGCCGCACGGTGGGCCTGGCCGACGGGGAGCTGGACCAGGGGCAGCACGACACCGGCGAAGACGTCCTCGGGTCGGACATCCGCGGCGTCCTCGTCCGTTCGCAGGTGTGGCGCGACCTCGGCGGAGTCGACCCGGGTCTCGCCGGCGCGGATGAAGGCCTCGATCTCGGCATCCGCGCCCGTCTGTCGGGGGGACGCGTCGCTCTCGCTCCCACCGCACTCGTGGCCGTCGCGGGCGACGGTGTCGCCGGCGCGCCGACCGGTCGCTCGGTGGGTGCTCGGGGGCGTCGCCAGTACGCCGAACGCAAGGCGCAGTTGCACCGCCGGATGGCGTACGCGCCGGCGCTCGCCGTCCCGTTCCACTGGCTGAGTCTTCTCCCGTTGGCGCTCTGGCGGACTCTCGGTCACCTGCTAGCGAAGAATCCGGGTCGCATCGGGCCGGAGTGGGTGGCGTCGTTCTCCGTCCTGTTCGGTCTCGCGTCCGTGGTGCGTGCGCGCCGCAACATCCGCCGGCACCGGTCGGCGTCGTGGTCCTCGCTCGCGTCCTTGCGGATCGGACGCCGCGACCTCCGCGAGCGCCTCGAAGACGAGGCGGACGCCGCGGCGACGCCGCGGGAAGACCTCCACTTCTTCAGCGGAGGAGGGGCCTGGCTCGTCCTCGGCGCGCTCGCGACGTCGGTTCTGTCGTTCGGCGCCCTTCTGGCCTGGCCTGTCCTCGGCGGCGGCGGACTGGCGCCGCTGCGCAGCGGCGTCCTCGCGCTGTGGACCGATGCCGCCTACGGTCCGCGCGCGCTGGGGTGGGACACCGTGGGTCCCGCCGATCCGTTCGCCGCCGTCGTGGCCGTGATCGGCTCGCTGTCACCCCTCGCCCCGTCCCGGGCCCTCGTCATCCTGTGGTTCCTCGCTCTGCCGCTCGCGGCGCTCGGCGGCTGGTTCGCCGCGACGCGCATAACGGCGCGTCCCGTCCTCCGCGCCGCCGCGGGATTCGCGTGGGCCGTCGCACCGATGTTCCTCGCCGCCCTCGTCGAGGGCCGACCGGCCGCGGTCATCCTCCATCTCGCGTTGCCGTGGCTGGTCTACACGGCGCTCGCCGCGCGCCGCTCGTGGAGCAGCGCCGGACTGGCGTCGATCATCCTGGTGGTCGTGGTGGCGTGCGCGCCCTCGCTGGGACCCGCGCTGATCGTGCTCTGGCTCATGGGGCTCGGGCTGGCGATCGCCACTCGCCGTGGACGTGGAGCCGGTCGCATCGCGTGGCTCGTCGTGCCGTCCGTCGCCGTCTTCCTCCCCCTCTGCTGGTACCACCTGAGCGTGGGCGATGCGCTCGCCGTCTTCGCCGATCCCGGGCGTCCCCTCGCCGTCACGGGTGACCCGGCCGGTCTGCTGCCCAAGGTGCTCTTCGCCTTCGGCTACCCGTCGACGGACGGGGTCGGATGGGCGCAGTTCCTCGGCGAGGACGGGCGCGCGTGGTGGGCCGCCGCGTTCACGGCTCCCGTCGTAGTCCTCGCGCTCCTCGGGCCGGTCCTCGGCCGCCTGCTCCCGGCATCCGTCGCCCTGGTGGCGGGAGTCCTCGGTGTCGCGACCGCGGTCGCGGGGTCGGGTGTCGCTCTGACGGTCGGAATGTCCGGCTCGGTCCCGATCTGGCCCGGGAGCGGACTCTCGCTCGCGTGGGCCGGCCTCGTCCTCGCCGCCGTCGCTGGCCTCGACGGGTTGCGCCGCGTCGACGCCCTCGTTCCCGTGGCGGCGTCCGTGATCATCGCCTTCCTCGCCGTCGGCGCGGTGCCCGCGCTGACCGCCGTCGTCCGAGGGGATGCGGCACTCGCCGACGGGCCGACGAGCACCCTCCCGGCGTACGTCCAGACCGCGGGCAGCGAGGGGGAGCGCGACGGCGAACAGACCGCGACGCTCGTCCTCACGGTGCAGCCGGATGCCGCCTACTCGGCGTCGGTGGTCTGGGGTGCCAGTGAAACCCTCGGCGGACAGACGACGCTGCAGTCCACACGCCCCGACCTGACCGCGGGCGACCGGGAGCTCGCACACGTGACGGCCGACCTCGTCTCGACGGCCGGGGGCGATGTCGTGTCCACCCTCGCCAGCCACGGGATCGCCTACGTGCTCCTCGAGCGGGCGCCCCGCGAGAGCGACCTCGCCCGGGCGGGCCGACTGGGTGCTCAGAACCTGCTGAACCAGCGGGCCGACCTCGTGAGCGTCGGCGAGACGGCCCGCGGCGTCCTGTGGAGCGTGGAGGGTGCCATCGCGGAGCGCACCGTCGACGACGCATCGGGACCGACGACGCTCCGGGTCGCACTCCTCCAACTCGGCGTGATCGTGGTCGCGCTGTTGCTTGCGGTCCCGACCCGGGCGAGCCTGCGCGCGGGACGCCGACACCCGCGGATCATCGGGGAGCGCGACGCGCTCGCTGCAGAGAGGGGCAGCTCGTGACGACCGCCCGCCGGATCCGTCGGGGCGCCGGGGGCGTGGTCAGCGTCCTCGTCGTCGTCGGCACGTTCTTCCTCGTGACCACGCCGCTGCCCGAGGTCGACCGGTCCACGCTGTCGCTCACGACCCGTCCCGAGGCGGCGACATCGCTGTTGTCCTGCACGGGACCGCTGTTCGCCGCGGGCCGGAACACCGATGATGCCGCCGCGGTCCAGGTCGCCGCGTCGCAGAGCGTCGTCTCGGGAACCGCTGCGGGGGATGCCGCGCCGGCACAGAGCGAGGTCGCTTCGGCGGTGGCCGACGGCCCGCCGGCCCTGTCGTTCTCCGCGGTTCCCGTCGAAAGGGTGCGAACGGACCTCGCTGCCGCAGGATCGTCGCGCGTGAACGCCGACGACCTGGCCGGTTTCGCGGCGTCGGCGTGCACGCCGCCCGCCATGGAGACGTGGCTCTCCGCCGGCAGCGGTCTCACGGGCGCCGCCGATCTCGTGGTCATCGCCAATCCCGGGGACGTCGCTGCGCGCGTGGATCTCACCGTCTTCGCGTCCGGCGGTCGGACGACACCCGAGGCGGGCGCGGGCATCCTGATTCCGCCGCAGCAGCAGCGGATCGTCCCGCTCGCGTCCCTCGCGCTCGGCGAGACCAGTCCGGTCGTCCTCGTCTCGGCCACGCAGGCCCCCGTGCAGGCGGTGCTCCAATCGAGCCTCACCCGCACCCTCGTGCCGGTCGGCGTGGACGAGGGGGGTGCGACGGGCCTGCCGCGCACGCAGCAGACCATCCCCGCCTTCAGCGCCGTCGGCGAGCGCGATGAGCCCACCGACACCGCCGTTCGCGTACTGGCGCCCTCCGACGACACCACGGTGTCGGTGTCGGTGACGCCCGTCGGCGGGCGGACGGCAGCGGCGTCGTTCAGCGATCTGGCATTGACCACGGGTGTCCCGCTCGAGATCGACATGGAGAGGCTGCCCCCGGGAAGGTACCGCGTGGACGTGGATGCCGGGGCTCCCGTCGTCGCCTCGGCCCACGCCTCGACCGGGGCGGATGCCGGATCTGATTTCGCCTGGTACGGCACGGCCGACGACATCCGGGTCCCCTCGCTCCTCGCCGTCGCGCAGGGACCGCAGCCGCAGCTCGCGATCGTCAACCCGGGAGCGCAGGAAGTCGCGGCGGTCCTCACCGGCGCTGCCGGGGCCGGCGAGCCGAGCGAGGTTCGGATCCCGGCGGGCGGATCGGCGTCGGTCGACCTGCGCGCGGGCGAGCTCTACCGGCTGGATCCGGCCGGCGGCACCCTCCGCGCGAGCGTCACGTTCTCCGCGCCCGATGCGATCGCCGGCTATCCGGTCCTCCCTGCGGACGCGGCCGCCGCGCCCGTCGTGGTGCGGCCTCGCTGACACCCGCCGGAGCGGTGTCGGTCGCGGTCAGAACCGGAAACGGTCGGGACCCAGGTCCCACGGGTCGCGGTCGAGGTACTCGGCTGCGGCGCGGAAGACGCAGCTCTCGATCATCATGCGGCGGTGCAGATCGTCGTTGCGGTGGAGTCGCGCGAGCCGTTCGATCGGCAGGCGGAAGAGGATGATCCGCTTCTGCTCGCCCTGGACCTGCCAGCGGGGGATGCCGTCGTCATCGGATGCGTCCGGCATCCACCCGATGTCGAAGCGGACCTCCCGGAGTTCGGGCCAGGCGCTCCGCAGGAACTCGACGGCCGTCGTGACGGTCAGGTCGAACTTCTCGGCGCGCGTCTCGATGGCGGGGAGGGGCGGGCGGACGACGGAGCTGCGGTCCAGACGGCCGTGTCGACCGTGCCGGTCGGGGCGAGCGGTCGTGCGAGCGCGTCGCCTCACGGGTCCACCTTGCTGCGCATGACGCCATCCTAGGCGTCGGCGGGCCGCCGGGTGCCGTCCTGCCAGACGGCGATGCCGCCGACGATGAGAGCGAGGGCGGAGGAGAAGGCGTCGTCGGCGGGGCGCTCGAAGGATGCGGGGGTGACGGTCGCCTCGGGCGCGGCCGCACCCCAGGCATCCGCTGACCGGCGCTGCTGTTCGTGGAAGGTGATCCCGACGACGTAGTGGGTGACGGCGTCGGCGACGACGTGGGCCGCCGCGGACTCCTCCCGGCCGGAGAGGGCCTCGTGCAGGGGCGATGCCACGAGCCCGAGCGCCAGCGAACTCGAGACGACCTCGGCACCGTCCCGGTGGGCGAGGAGCCGATCGTGGAGGCGGTGGCCGAGCGTGACGGCCGCCTCGGCGAGGCCTTCCGGATCCGACGGACGGAGCGCGACGGGGGTCAGGATGCGAGCGCTCACCGCCGCCAACAGCTCCTGCTTGCTGGCCACGTGCCAGTAGAGCGCGCTCGGCTGGACCCCGAGCTCGTCGGCGAGCCGTCGCATGGAGAGGTCGGGCAGGCCGACCCGATCGAGCAGGTCGACCGCCGCGTCGACGACGTCCTCTCGTGTCCGCCGCGGCGGGCGGGGAGACCGGTTTGAGTCCGGGGGAGTCACGGGGCTATCGTACCTGAACGGTGTTCACGTGAACACCGTTCAGGAGGATGAGATGACCCACCCACGCCCGACTCCGCGTCTGGACACGACCGACCTCGCGCGAGCGGCGGTCTTCGCCGGAGTCATCGCCGTCCTCGGACTGCCGGGTTCGTTCTCCGTCTTCGGCGGCGTGCCCATCACCGCGCAGACGTTGGGTGTCATGCTGGCCGGTGCCATCCTCGGACCGCTGGTCGGCGCGGTGTCCGTCGCCACCCTGCTGGCACTCGTCGCCCTGGGGCTGCCCCTGCTCGCCGGCGGGCGCGGCGGAGCGGCCGTCTTCGTCGGCCCGACCTCGGGCTACCTCATCGGTTGGCTCGTCGGCGTCGTGATCATCGGTCTGATCGTG
The DNA here is from genome assembly GCF_047302325.1 of Microbacterium phoenicis. NCBI lineage: Bacteria > Bacillati > Actinomycetota > Actinomycetes > Micrococcales > Microbacteriaceae > Microbacterium > Microbacterium phoenicis. Next base: position 2,770,018 of record NZ_CP154849.1, on the reverse strand, counting down.
CATGCCGGGAGGCGGCGGCCGGTGTGGTGGCGCACCTTCCTCGGGGTGTTCCTCGGGGGAGTCGTGGCCGTGTACGCCTGCGGCATCCCGCTCCAGAGCGTCATCATGCGGATCGGCGTCGACCAAGCGGCCCTCGCCAACCTCGCGTTCGTGCCCGGCGACCTCGCGAAGGCGATCATCGCGACCGTCGTCGTCGGTGCTCTGGTCCGCGGCTACCCGCGTGCGTTCCGGCGCATCTGGGCGCCGCGGGTGACCGTTCCGCGTGAGGCGGCGCCGGTCCGGTGACGAGCGCCGTCCGACTCGCCGGTGTCTCGGTTCGGCTGGCTGATACCGACGTCCTCCGCGATGTCGACCTCGCGCTCGATGCGCGGACCGTCGCCGTGGTGGGCGACAACGGATCGGGCAAGTCGACGCTGGCCCGCCTCATCGGCGGGCTCGTGCGGCCGACGCGGGGACGTGTCGAGGTCTTCGGTCTCGACACGGTGGCGGATGCCGCGGCGCTCCGCCCCCGCACCGCGATCGTCTTCAGCAATCCCGATGCGCAGATCGTCATGCCCACCGTCGCCGAGGACGTGGCCTTCTCCCTTCGTGCGGACCGGCTGCCCCGGCCGGAACGCGACGCGCGTGTCGCGGCCGCCCTCGAGAGGTTCGCCCTCGCGGAGCTCGCCGATCGCCCCGCGTACGAGCTGTCCGGTGGTCAGAAGCAACTCCTCGCCCTGTGCGGCGCGTTCGTCCGGCATCCGGACCTCGTGATCGCCGATGAACCGACGGCGTTCCTCGACGGTCGGAACGCCCGCATCGTCGCCGGGCACCTGCTCGCCGACGGCGGGCATCGCCTGGTCGTCGTGACGCACGACCTCGACCTGGCGGCGCGCTGCGACGTCGCCGTCCGGGTGCACGAGGGCCGCATCGCCCAGGTGGGCGTCGCGGCCGAGGTCGTCGCAGGCTACGCCGCGAGCTGGCGATGCTGAGTCTGTATCGCCCCGGCACCGGTCCCTGGCACCGGATGCCGCCGGGGCCGAAGGCGCTTATCCTCCTGCTTCTCGTGCTCGGCGTCTCCCTCCTGCCGACAGCGTGGCCGTCCGCGGTCGTCGCGGTCGGCGTCTGCGTCCTCTGCTACGTCGTCCCCGACGTGGGCATGAGGGAGCTCGGCCGTCAGGTGTGGGCGCTCCGCTGGCTCGTCGTGGTGGCCTTCGGCATCCCGTGCATCTTCCTCGGTGTCGAGGCGGCGACGGTCGGCACCGCTCGCATCGTGGCCGCCGTCGCCCTCGCCGGGCTCCTCGCCCTGACGACTCCGGTCGCCGCGCTCCTCGACGTGGTGGAGAGGGCGCTGGGACCGCTCCGGATCGTCGGTGTGGATGCCTCCCGCGTCGCGCTCCTGCTCGTCGTCGCGCTCGGAACGGTGCCGACGCTGGCCCGACTGGCTCGCGAGGTCCGCGATGCGCAGCGGGCGCGGGGGGCACGCGGCATCCGGGTGTTCGTGGTTCCCTTCCTCGTGCTCGCGCTGCGTCACGCGGACGACCTCGGCGACGCGTTGACGGCCCGCGGGGTGCGCTGAGACCGGCGCGGCCTCCCCGCGCGGTGGGGGCGCGCGGATAGCGTGGATCCGATGCTCGAGAGACTCTGCTCCAAGGTGGGCTGCGCCCGCGAGGCCGTGACGACCCTGACCTACGACTACGGCGACCAGATGGCCGTCCTCGGCCCGCTGGGCGCGGGGAACGACCCCCACGCGCACGATCTGTGCGCCATCCACACCGGCAGGATGTCGGTGCCCAAGGGGTGGGTCGTCGTCCGTCACGAGACGCTCCGCGTCTGATCCCGCGTGGGAGGATGGGCGCGTGCCCACTCCCGTGAAGACCATCGAACACGTCGTCGCCGACCTCTCGCTCGCGGAGGCCGGTCGTCATCAGATCCGCCTCGCCGAGAACGAGATGCCCGGACTCATGGCGCTCCGAGAGGAGTTCGGCGCCAGCCGTCCGCTCGCCGGCGCACGGATCGCCGGGTCGCTGCACATGACGGTGCAGACCGCTGTCCTCATCGAGACGCTCGTCGTCCTCGGCGCGCAGGTGCGGTGGGCGAGCTGCAACATCTTCTCCACGCAGGACGAAGCCGCCGCAGCCGTCGTCGTGGGGCCGAGCGGTACCGTCGCCGAGCCTGCCGGGGTGCCGGTGTTCGCCTTCAAGGGGGAGACGCTCGAGCAGTACTGGGAGCTCGCCGACCGGATCTTCGATTGGACCGACGAGGGCTTCGACGGCCCGAACCTCATCCTCGACGACGGTGGCGACGCGACCCTGCTCGTTCACAAGGGCGTCGAATTCGAGGCGGCCGGTGCGGTGCCGGATGCCGCGCACACGGACTCGGCGGAGTACCGCATCGTCCTCGAGACGCTCCGCAGCAGTCTGGAACGCGACCCGCAGCGGTTCACGCGTCTGGCGGCGGGGCTGCGCGGCGTCACCGAGGAGACGACGACCGGGGTCCACCGTCTCTACGAGCTGCACGCGGACGGGAAGCTCCTGTTCCCCGGCATCAACGTGAACGACTCGGTGACGAAGTCGAAGTTCGACAACAAGTACGGCATCCGACACTCCCTCCCCGACGGCATCAACCGCGCCACCGACGTCCTCATCGGCGGCAAGGTCGCCTTCGTCGTCGGGTACGGGGACGTCGGCAAGGGAGCCGCCGAGGCCCTGCGCGGCCAGGGCGCCCGCGTCATCGTGGGCGAGGTCGACCCGATCTGCGCCCTGCAGGCGGCGATGGACGGCTACCAGGTCGCCCGCCTGGAGGATGTCGGGGACCAGGTCGACATCGTCATCACCGGGACGGGCAACACTCGTGTCGTCACGGTGGACCACCTCGTCGCGCTCAAGCACCTCGCCATCGTCGGCAACGTCGGTCACTTCGACGACGAGATCGACATGGCCGCGCTCGAGGCGCTGCCCGGTGTCGAGAAGGTCGAGATCAAGCCCCAGGTCCACGAGTACCGTCTGCCGACGGGGCGCAGCATCATCGTCCTGTCGGAGGGGCGCCTCCTCAACCTCGGCAACGCGACCGGTCACCCGTCGTTCGTCATGAGCGCCTCGTTCACGAATCAGGTGCTCGCGCAGATCGAGCTGTTCACGAGGATCGACGAGTACCCGACGGGCGTGTACGTGCTCCCCAAGGCGCTCGACGAGAAGGTCGCGCGCCTGCACCTGCCCGCCCTCGGCGTGCAGCTGACGCAGCTGACGCAGGAGCAGGCGTCGTACATCGGCGTGCCCGTCGAGGGGCCTTACAAGCTCGACCACTACCGGTACTGACGCCGACACGCCCGACGCGATTCTCTTTTGATAAGATCAAAAGAAGGCGTAGGCTGAGTCCTATGACCGATCTCGCCCTGGACCCCGCCGGCGCCCTGCGCGACGCGGGTCTGCGGGTGACCGAGTCCCGGCTCGCGGTGTTCGCCGCGCTCGCCGCCCACCCGCACGCGAGCGCGGACGCCGTCTTCGCCGAGGTCGCGGGGGCGCTGCCGAAGGCGAGCCGCCAGTCGGTCTACAACGCGCTGAACGACTTCGCGGATGCCGCTATCGTCCGCCGCATCGAGCCGGCCGGACAGCCCATGCTCTTCGAGCTCCGTGTCGACGACAATCACCACCACCTCGTGTGCACCTCCTGCGGCCGCGTCCAGGACGTCGACTGCGCCGTGGGCGCGGCGCCCTGCCTGCACCCCGCTGACGACCACGGCTTCCGGATCGCCGCGGCCGAGGTGACCTATTGGGGTCTCTGCGGCGACTGCGCCGCCGAGGCCGCCGCCTGACCTCCCACCGCCCACCACTCATCCACCCGAACGGAAGGATCACCATGAGCGACCGTGACCCCCAGGCCGAGCCCATCGGCGCCGAGGCCACCGACGTCGACCAGGCCGTCACCCCCATCGACACCCCGGTCGATGAGCGCGGAGACGGCGAGACGCGGCCGCGGGAGAACACCGCCGACGCCTGCCCCGTCATCCACACGGCGCCCGGCGCCGACCGCGCGAACCACGGGGGCCAGCCGCATCCGACCGTCGGCACCGCCAACCAGGTGTGGTGGCCGAACCAGCTGAACCTCCGCATCCTCAAGAAGAACCCGGCCGTCGGCAACCCCGTCGGCGAGGACTTCGACTACAAGGCCGCCTTCGAGGGTCTCGATCTCGCCGCCGTGAAGGCCGACATCGCGAAGGTCCTCACGACCTCTCAGGACTGGTGGCCGGCCGACTTCGGCAACTACGGCCCCCTCATGATCCGCATGGCCTGGCACTCGGCCGGCACCTACCGCGCGACCGACGGTCGCGGCGGCGGCGGCACCGGCCAGCAGCGCTTCGCGCCGCTGAACAGCTGGCCCGACAACGTCAACCTCGACAAGGCGCGGCGCCTCCTCTGGCCCGTCAAGAAGACCTACGGCCAGGCGCTCTCGTGGGGCGACCTCATGATCCTCGCCGGCAACGTCGCGCTCGAGACCATGGGCTTCTCGACCTTCGGCTTCGGCGGCGGACGCCCCGACGTCTGGGAGCCGGACGACGACGTGTACTGGGGCCCCGAGACCACGTGGCTCGCCGACGAGCGCTACAGCGGCGACCGCAACCTCGAGAAGCCCCTCGCGGCGGTCCAGATGGGCCTCATCTACGTCAACCCCGAGGGCCCGAATGGCGAGCCCGACCCGCTGAAGTCGGCCCGCGACATCCGCGAGACCTTCGGCCGCATGGGGATGGACGACGAGGAGACCGTCGCGCTCATCGCCGGTGGTCACACCTTCGGCAAGACGCACGGCGCGGCGCCCGACACGAACGTGGACGACAATCCCGAGGCCGCCGGTCTCGAGCAGCAGGGTCTCGGTTGGAAGAACAGCCACGGCACCGGCAAGGGCGATGACACGATCACCTCGGGCCTCGAGGTCACCTGGACCTACCACCCGACCCGGTGGGACAACGAGTTCTTCCACATCCTCTACGCCTACGACTGGGAGCTCATGCGTAGCCCCGGCGGCGGACACCAGTGGCGTCCCACCAACGGCGCCGGTGCGGACATGGTCCCGCTCGCGCACTCCGACGGCCGCCGCGAGCCGCGCATGCTCACGAGCGACCTGGCCCTTCGGATGGACCCGGCCTACGACGCCGTCTCGCGTCGTTTCAAGGACGACCCGGTCGCCTTCGGCGACGCCTTCGCCCGCGCGTGGTTCAAGCTGACGCACCGCGACATGGGTCCCGTCGCGCGCTACCTCGGCCCCGAGGTGCCGCAGGAGGAGCTCATCTGGCAGGACCCGGTGCCCGCCGTCGATCACGAGCTCATCGACGACGCGGATGCCGCGCTGCTCAAGGAGCGCATCCTCGCCGCCGGTCTCACGGTCGCGCAGCTGGTCTCCACGACCTGGGCCGCGGCATCCACCTTCCGCGGCAGCGACAAGCGCGGCGGCGTCAACGGCGCCCGCATCCGCCTCGCGCCGCAGAAGGACTGGGAGGTGAACAACCCCGAGCAGCTGCAGACGGTCCTCGCCGCGCTCGAGGACGTGAAGGCCGTCTTCGACGCCGAGCAGCAGGGCGGCAAGAAGGTCTCGCTCGCCGACCTCATCGTGCTCGCGGGCAACGCGGGTGTCGAGAAGGCGGCGAAGGATGCCGGTGTCGAGGTCTCCGTGCCGTTCCACCCGGGCCGCACCGACGCCTCGCAGGAGCAGACCGACGAGCTGTCCTTCGGCTACCTCGAGCCGGTCGCCGACGGATTCCGCAACTACTACGGACCGAACGCGTTCCTCCCGGCGGAGCACCACCTCATCGACAAGGCGAACCTGCTGACCCTCAGCGCGCCCGAGATGACGGTGCTCGTGGGCGGCCTGCGCTCCCTCGGCGCGAACTGGGACGGCTCGTCGCACGGCGTGTTCACCGGCCGGCCGGGTGCGCTCACGAACGACGTGTTCGTGAACCTGCTCGACCTCGGGTCGACGTGGACGCCCCTCGACCCGGGCTCGCACGCCTTCCGCGGCGTCGCTTCCGACGGTTCGCAGATCGGTGTGGGCACCCGTGCCGACCTCGTGTTCAGTTCGAACTCGGAGCTGCGGGCGATCGCCGAGGTCTACGCCTCGGACGACGCCGCCGAGAAGTTCGTCCGCGACTTCGTCGCGGCGTGGACGAAGGTGACCGAGCTCGACCGGTTCGACCTGCACGGCTGACCGGCACCGCCATCACGACGCACGGCCCCTCCTTCGCGGGAGGGGCCGTGCGTCGTCCGGGCAGGAGCGGCCGCCTGTCGGTTACTGTGGACTCACCCGTGGGCGGAGCACCGGCATCCGCCAACCCTGAAGGACGACATCGGCTCTATGACATCCCGCATCCTGGTTGTCGACGACGACACCGCTCTCGCAGAGATGATCGGCATCGTGCTGCGCACCGAAGGCTTCGACGTGGCCTTCTGCGCCGACGGTGCGGGCGCCGTCGACGCGTGGCGTGAGGAGCGTCCCGACCTGATTCTGCTCGACCTGATGCTGCCCGGCATGGACGGCATCGAGGTGTGCACCCGGGTGCGTGCCGAGTCCGGCATCCCGATCATCATGCTCACGGCCCGCACCGATACCGCCGACGTCGTCCGGGGCCTGGAATCGGGCGCCGACGACTACATCGTCAAGCCCTTCAACCCGAAGGAGCTCGTCGCCCGCATCCGCACCCGATTGCGGCCCACCACCGACACGCAGACCGAGAACCTGCGGATCGGCGACCTGACGGTGGACGTCGCCGCGCACGAGGTCCGTCGGGCGGAGGGGGTCATCGCGCTCACTCCGCTGGAATTCGAGCTCCTCGTCGCCCTCGCCTCGAAGCCCCAGCAGGTCTTCACCCGCGAGATGCTCCTCGAGCAGGTCTGGGGCTATCACTACAAGGCCGACACGCGGCTCGTGAACGTCCACGTGCAGCGGCTGCGCGCGAAGGTGGAGCGCGACCCCGACAACCCGCAGATCGTGACGACCGTGCGCGGCGTGGGCTACCGCGCCGGCGCCGCCGTGTGACCGGCCGGAGGATACTCCCGTGTCGGTGACGGCTCGCACCGGTACGCACACCGTCGTCCCGGTCTGGCGCGACTGGCGGTCCTGGCAGCGACGCATCCGGTTCCTGTGGCGACGGTCACTGCGCTTCCGGACTCTCGTCGTCACGCTGACCCTCACCGCGCTGACGATCGTCGTGGCGCTCGTCTGGATGTCCCTCGCGATCCTCACCGACCTGTACGAATCCCGCGCCGAGCAGGTGCAGGATGCCGCGCAGCGCGCCACGCAGGCGGCGCAGAGCACGTTCGACGCGGCCGTTGTCGACAGCGACCAGGTCGCGCTCCAGGTCCTCATGGACGAGGTGCGGCGCGAGATCCTGTCGCGTCAGGCGGGGACCACGATGCTCGCGGTGTTCCGCATCGACGACGAGCCGTCGGCGATCGCCCCGCAGAACTTCGAGGCCGGCGGACTCGAGGAGTCGATGATCCGCCCGGAGCTCCGCGAAAGCGTGCGGCTGTCGGCGGACCGGCAGTGGTGGCAGTCCATCGGGCTGCCCGAGGCCGACGGCGGCGAGACCCCCGGCATCATCGTCGGCCAACAGCTGATCGTGCCCGAGGCCGGTGCCTACGAGGTGTACTTCGCCTACGACCTGGGGTCGGAGGCGCAGACGCTGCAGTTCGTGCAGGTGACCCTCTGGGTGGTCGGCGCAGCCCTCCTCGTCCTCATCGGCGGGATCTCGCTGTTCGTCCTGAGGTCGGTGACGGTGCCCATCGCCCAGGCGGCCGAGACGAGCGCCAAACTCGCCGCCGGCGATCTGGCCGTGCGCCTCCCCGTCCGAGGCGAGGACGAGTTCGCGACCCTGGGTCGATCCTTCAACGCGATGGCCGACAGCATCGAAGGGCAGATCAAGGAGCTCGCAGAGCTCTCCCTCGTGCAGCAGCGCTTCGTCTCCGATGTCTCGCACGAGCTCCGCACACCGCTCACGACGATCCGCCTGGCGGCCGACATGATCAACGACCAGCGCGACGAGTTCGACCCCTCGACCGCGCGTGCCGCGGAGCTGCTGCACGCCCAGGTGCAGCGGTTCGAGGTGCTCCTCGGCGACCTGCTCGAGATCAGCCGGTACGACGCGGGCTCGGTTCAGCTGGAGCTCGAGGCGACGAGCCTCGCCCACCTGGCCGAGGACACGATCGAGTCGATGGCTCAGCTCGCGGAGCAGCACGGCAGCGATGTGCGACTGGTGGCCCCCGGCGGCTACTCGCCGGTGGAGATGGATCCTCGCCGCATCCGCCGTATCGTCCGGAACCTGCTCGGCAACGCGATCGAACACGGCGAGGGTCGTCCGATCGTCGTGACAGTCGACAGCGATCAGCGCGCCGTCGCGCTGGGGGTCCGCGACTTCGGCCTGGGCATGAGCGACGCCGACACCGAGCGGGTGTTCGACCGGTTCTGGCGGGCGGACCCGTCGCGGCGTCGGACGATCGGCGGCACGGGCCTGGGGCTCTCGATCGCCCTCGGAGACGCGCGCCTGCACGGCGGCACCCTCGAGGTCTGGTCGGAGCTCGGCGGCGGCAGTCACTTCGTGCTGACCCTTCCCCGCCGGCCGGGGGAGCACCTCACCGGGGGATCACCCATCGAGCTCGACCCGCGAGACGACGCTGCGCTCGGGGAACTCGGGCTCACTCAGCCCATCACCCTGCCGCCGCGGGAGGAGAGACCATGACCGTCCGTCGCACCGTCAGTACGGTGATCGCGCTCGCCCTCGCCCTCGTTCTGACGGCCTGCGCGGGTCTGCCCACCGGCGGTTCCGTCCACGTCGGCAAGGCGATCGACGAGGTCGAGGGTCCGCCGGACTTCTCCTACGTCCCCAACAGCCCGGTGAAGGATGCCACCCCTCAGCAGATCGTCGAGGGGTTCATCGCCGCCGGTTCCGGGCCGCGCGGCAATTGGAAGGTCGCGCAGGAGTTCCTGACGACGACCTTCCGTCAGAAGTGGCAGCCGCAGGCGGGTGTCACCGTCTACGCGCCCGGTGAGAGCTCGATCTCGTCGCCCGCCGAGAACGAGCTCGTCTTCAGTGTCGAACCGGTCGCCACCGTCGATGCGACCGGTTCCTACCGGCCGGCCGATCCCGGCCGCATCCCCTTCACCTTCTCCCTCGTGCAGGAACGCGGTCAGTGGCGCATCGCGCAGGCACCCGACGGCATCGTCCTCGACGCCAACCGATTCGGCTCGGTCTTCCAGAGCTACGACCTCTCCTACTTCGACCGGGGGTGGCGGACCCTCATCCCGGATGTGCGGTGGTTCCCCTCGACCAACCCCGCCACGCGGATCACCGCGGCCCTCGTCTCGGGGTCGCCGAGTCCCTGGCTGGCGGAATCGGTCCGATCGGCGTTCACGGGCGAGGTGACGCTCACCCAGCCCTCCGTTCCCGTGCAATCCGGCATCGCGCAGATCTCCTTCGATCCGTCGATCCGCGATCTCAACCGCGAAACCCTGGCGCGCATGAAGACCCAGCTCGAGGCGAGCCTCGCCGGGGCGGGCATCCTCGATGTGCAGATGCTCGTCGGCGACGAGCCCCTCGAAGTCACGGCGCGCACCACGAGGTCGACGGCGGTCGATGCGCGCCCGCTCGTCCTGCGCGACGGTGCATTCGGCTTCCTCTCCGGGAACGACGTCGAGGACGTTCCGGGCCTCGGCGACGCATTGGACGAGGCGGATCCCGAGTCGGTGGAGACGGATGCCGCGCGTACGACGGCGGCGGTGCGCACCGGGAGCGGCGCGATCCTGCGCGTGTCCTCCGACGGTCAGCGGACCGAGGTGGACACCCGCGCGGGGATGACGGCGCCGACGATCGACACGTTCGGGTACATCTGGACGGTGCCCGAGGACCAGCCCGGGGAGGTCGTCGCCTACGCCCCGGACGGTACCGCGCGGAAGATCCCGGCCGGGTGGGTCGGCGCGACGGAGGTCGCGGCGATGCGGGTCTCCCGCGACGGCGCCCGCGTGGCCGCGCTGGTGCGGTCCGGCGGACAGTGGGCCGTCTGGGTGGCGGGGATCATCCGCGACGAAAGCGGTTCCATCCCCACCTCCCTCGGACAACCTCTCCCGGTGGCGACCCTCGGCGGCAGGGGGGTCGACCTGTCGTGGATCGACGGGGCGACCATCGCCGTCGTGTACGTCGACGGGCAGCAGCGGGTCGTCCGCGAGCAGACGGTGGGCGGCCAGGGGACCGAGGTCCGCGGGCCCGACGGCGTCGTCGCGGTCGCGGGCGGCAATCAGAGCGGCAGCGTCTTCCTGCTGACCGACGACGGCAGTCTCTACGCGCAGCGCGGCTCCTGGCAGATCCTCGCGTCGGACGTCAGCGTTCTGGCGGATCAGCAGGGACTTCCCGGCTGATCCTCCTCCCCAGGAGAGCTCCTGGTGCGTCCATCCGCAACGCGGCACGACCGCCGCCGCGACCGGTCGTCGTAGAGCACGGTGGGAGGATGCCGCATCCCACGGAACCCCGCGCCCCGTCACGCGTGCGCCGCGCGGTCGCAGAAGCCCTCACCGTCGTGTTCCCCGTCGTGTGCGCGGGGTGCGACCTGAACGACGTCGATCTGTGCGACCGCTGCGTCGCGGAGCTCCGCCCCGACCCTCGTGCCCGGCGTCTTGTCGGCGGGCTGGAGGTGCGCAGCGCCCTGGTCTTCGATGCTGTGGCGGCCCGCGTCATCCGCGCGTTCAAGGAGGAGGGGCGGACCGCGCTCGCCGCGCCGCTCGGCAGGGCCCTCCGCGAGGCGTGGCCGTCCGGGTGGGACGCCGTTCCCGTGCCGATCCCCGCGAGCCGCCCGTCGATGAGACGCCGAGGGTACGCACCCGTCGTCCTCGCGTGCCGGCGCGCGGGCTGGCGGCCGTTCGCGCTGCTGCGTGTCGTGCGCCCGACCGCCGACCAGCGCGTCCTCGGCCGCCGGGAGCGCGCCGCGAATCTCGCCGGCGTGATGAGGGTGCGGCGACGTGCGGCGGCGAGACTCGCCGGACGCAGCGTCGTCCTCGTCGACGATGTGGTGACGACGGGAGCGACTCTCGCCGAGGCTGCGCGGGCGCTGGCCGAGGCGGGAGTCCCTGTGACGGGCGCCGTCACGATCGCCTCCACGCCGCTGCGCGGAGCCTCTCGCGGCTGAGGGCGGATTCATCGTGATCTGGCCGTGACATACCGGGGAGACGGCACTACGGTGGGGGGACACAAGGCGAACCGAGGTCCGCCCTTGACCGGGTGGACCGGAACAAGGAGGTCACGATGGAGATCAGTATCGTCGGCGTGGGAGTGAGCGTCAGCGACCGATTCCGCTCCGTTGTCGAGGAGAAGTCCGCCCGCATCGAGCACCTTTCCCCCCGGGCCCAACGGCTCGACATCAAGGTGACGCACCGCAGTTATCACAACGGTGGCCGTGAGGACGAGACCGTCGAGGTCACCCTCACCGGCAAGGGTCCCGTCGTCCGCGCCGAGGCGGTGGACGGCGACAAGTTCGCCGCTCTCGATCTCGCGATGACCAAGCTCGGCGAGCAGATCCGCCGGGCGAAGGAGAAGCGCGTCGACCTCCGCAACCATCCCCGCGGCGCCAAGCTCGAGAAGGGCACCGGGACGCTCCAGGGCATCGACGTGCAGCCCGCCTCGGTCGACGTCATCCGCGCTGTGGCGACGGGCGAAGTGCCGATCATCACGGGAGCAGAGGACGAAGAGGACTACACGCCCGTCGTCATCCGCACTAAGCGGTTCGACCCCGAATGGATGACGGTGGAAGACGCTGTGGACCGCATGGAACTCGTCGGCCACGACTTCTTCCTGTTCATCGACGCCCGTACCGACCAGCCGAGCGTCGTGTACCGCCGCAAGGGCTGGGACTACGGTGTCATCTCCCTGACCACCACGGCCGCACCGGCGGAGCTCGCCTCCTGACCTGACACGACAGACGAAGAGAGGGTGGATGCCGCGCGGCATCCACCCTCTCTTCGTCTCATGACTTCTGCGGTCAATCCTTCCGGAGAGCCTCGAGGATTCCGTCGCTGAACGGGGGCCAGACCTCGGCGGCCCACGGGCCGAAGGGGCGGTCCGTCAGCGCGACCAGCGCCGCATCCGCACGAGGATCGACCCACAGGAACGTGCCGGACTGGCCGAAGTGTCCGAAGGTCTCGGGGGAGTTGTGGGCGCCCGTCCAGTGCGGGTTCTTCGTTCCGCGGATCTCCAGTCCGAGGCCCCAGTCGTTCTCGGGCTGCTGGCCGAACCCCGGGAGGACGCCCCGGCGCCCGGGGAACGACACCCCTGTCGCGTGTTCGAGCGTCGCCGGGTCCAGCAGACGCGGCTGCTGCAGCTCCGCGGCGAAGCGCGCCAGGTCGGCGGTCGTGGACGATCCGCCTGCCGCGGCGGAGTCGCCGATCGACGTGTGGGACATTCCGAGCGGCGCGAAGACCGCTTCGTGGGCGTAGGCGTCGAAGGCGATCCCCGTCTCGGACTCCAGCAGATCGGCGAGGACCTCGAAGCCCGTGTTGGAGTACAGGCGGCGTTCGCCCGGAGCCGCGCGGAGGGTCGTCGACGAGAAGTCGTACCCGGCGGTGTGCGCGAGGAGATGCTCGACGGTCGCCCCCGGCGGGCCGGCGGGCTGGTCGAGCGAGAGCGCGCCTTCCTCGACGGCGACGAGAGCCGCGTAGGCGCTGAGGAGTTTGGTCACCGAGGCGAGCCGGTACACCCGGTCCTGATCACCGGCGGATGCCGCGGTCCGCCCATCCGCGGTGACCACCGCAACAGAGGCGTGCGGGACATCCCATCCCTGCGAGACCGCGACGGCGTCGTCGAGCGCCGGCATCAGTCGAACATGCCGTCGAGGAGCCCGCCGATCACGAGACCGCCGAGCAGACCGCCGGCCAGGCTGCCGCCCCCCATGCCGCCGCCCATGCCCCGGCCGCCGTAGCCGCCGCCGTTGCCCCAGTCGTTGGGGCGCGACGAGTCGATGTCGCGCTGGGCGAGATCGAGCGCCTCGGCGGCGAGCTGGCCGGCGCGACGCGCGAGGCCCATCGCCTCCTCGCGGTCGTCCTCGGGGATCGGCCCGGCGAAGCGCATGAGGTCACTCCGGATCCGCTCGGCCTCGGCGAGGCGGGTGCGGGCGTCCGCGCCGATCCAGCCGCGGTGGCCCGAGATGACGCTGCGCGCGACGCCGATCTGGCGGTCGGCGTCGTCGATCGCGTGCCGGACGTGCGCCTCGGACGGGACGGGACGCTCCGCGCGGGCGCGGGCCTTGGCGACCGCGGCGTCGAGGGCGGCGTTCGCGGTGCGGAGCCGGTTGAGTTCGGTGAACGGGTCGGGCTTGCTCCCCGCTGGTGTGAGCGCGCCGAGCGCCGACTCGAGTTCGGCGGCCGCGGCGGCGACCTCGGGTGTCGCGCGGAGCGGCTGCGCGACGATCAGGTCCTCGCGCGAGTCGTCGACGATCGCAGCGAGGGTGGATTCGGCGCGAAGGGCTTCGATCTCGAAGGTGTCGACCGCTTCGACGAGGGTGCCGGCGCGCCGGGACGCCTCGATGGCGGTCTCGAGGGCGAGGTTCGCCTGCTCGCGCTGACCGGCGTCGCGGCGGCGCTCCGACACCTCTGAGCTGTGCTCGGCGAAATCGAGCAGCTGGGCGGCTTCGGCCGCGTTCCCGAGCACGGTGCGCATCGCGGCATCCGAGTACCGCGTCGACAGGCGCTCGAGACTCGCGTTCAGCGCGGGAAGACGCTCGCGCAGCCGGGCCACGTCGCTGCGGATGCCGGCGATGATCTCGGGGGCGCGGCGGGCGCGGGCGATGGATTCGGCCAGTGTCTCGGTACGGTCGTCCAGCAGGTCCTCGGCCCATTCGCACAGCTGCACGATCCGGGCGTTGCGCGTGCGCAGCTCCTCGGGGGTGTCGGGGATCTCGTCGTGGTTGAGCTGATGCAGCTGGAACGCCTCGCCGAGGTGCTGGCGGACGGCTGCCAGCGCGTCGCGCAGGTCCTTGGTCGCGTCGCGCCCGAGTTCGATCTCGGCGTACGCCAACTCGTCGTCGGTCACCCGGATGCGCTCGTCGGCGGCGACGAGGGCAGCCCCGGCCTTCCGACTGAGTTCGGCATCCTGTGCCTCGATCTCCGCGTCTTCGCGCTTGCGTCTGCCCCAGAAACCCGCCATGCGCCCGATCTTACGGGCCGACGGATGCCGGCGGTCCGTCACCTGCCGGGGGATGCCACCGTCTCCAGCAACCTCGTAGGTCACGGCCGGATAACATGACGATGTATGTCTGCGCGTCCTGCGCACCGGCATCCCGACATCGCTCGTCGGAATGCTGAATCGACAGATGGAGATCCTCCGTGGCGAACCCCCTCGAGAAACTGCTTCGTGCCGGTGAAGGCCGCGTCCTGCGCAGACTGCAGCAGGTCGTGAAGGCCGTGTCGGCGCTCGAAGAGGACTACGCGCACCTCACCGACGAGGAGCTGCGCGGCGAGACGGCCGAGCTCCGCGCACGTCACGAGGCGGGCGAGTCGCTCGACAAGCTGATGCCGGAGGCGTTCGCCGCCGTTCGCGAGGCCGCGAGCCGCACCCTCGGTCAGCGTCCCTACGACGTCCAGGTCATGGGTGGCGCCGCCCTCCACCTCGGCAACATCGCCGAGATGAAGACCGGTGAGGGCAAGACCCTGACAGCGGCGCTGCCGGCCTACCTCAACGCCATCGCCGGCAAGGGTGTCCACGTCATCACGGTCAACGACTTCCTCGCCTCTTACCAGTCCGAGCTGATGGGCCGTGTCTTCCGTGCACTCGGCATGACGACCGGCACGGTCGTCTCGGGCCAGAACCCCGAGGTCCGGCGCCAGCAGTACGAGGCCGACATCACCTACGGCACCAACAACGAGTTCGGCTTCGACTACCTGCGCGACAACATGGCGTGGCGCAGCGAGGACCTCGTGCAGCGCGGCCACTTCTACTGCATCGTCGACGAGGTCGACTCGATCCTCATCGACGAGGCCCGCACCCCGCTCATCATCTCCGGTCCGTCCTCGGGTGAGGCGAACCGCTGGTTCACGGAGTTCGCGAAGATCGCCCGCACCCTCGAGCCCGGGGTCGACTTCGAAGTCGACGAGAAGAAGCGCACGATCGGGGTCCTCGAGCCCGGTATCGAGAAGGTCGAGGACTACCTCGGCATCGACAACCTCTACGAGTCGGCCAACACGCCCCTCATCTCGTTCCTCAACAACTCCATCAAGGCGCTCGCCCTCTTCAAGCGCGACACCGACTACGTCGTCATGAACGGCGAGGTCATGATCGTCGACGAGCACACCGGCCGCATCCTGGTCGGTCGTCGGTACAACGAGGGCATCCACCAGGCCATCGAGGCCAAGGAGGGCGTCGCGGTCAAGGCCGAGAACCAGACTCTCGCGACCGTCACGCTGCAGAACTACTTCCGCCTCTACGAGAAGCTGGCCGGCATGACCGGTACCGCCGAGACCGAGGCGGCCGAATTCATGTCGACCTACAAGCTCGGCGTGGTGCCGATCCCCACCAACAAGCCGATGATCCGCAAGGACCAGTCCGACCTCGTCTACAAGAACGAGCAGGCGAAGTTCGCGCAGGTGGTCGAGGACATCGCGGAACGTCATGAGTCCGGCCAGCCGGTGCTGGTGGGAACGGTGAGCGTCGAGAAGAGCGAATACCTGTCGCGCCTGCTCGCGAAGAAGGGCATCAAGCACGAGGTCCTCAACGCGAAGAACCACGCGCGCGAGGCCGAGATCGTCGCTCGCGCCGGACGCTACGGCGCGGTCACCGTCGCGACCAACATGGCCGGTCGTGGAACCGACATCATGCTCGGCGGCAACGCCGAGTTCCTCGCCGTGTCGGAGATGAAGGCCAAGGGGCTGGACCCGGTCGAGACCCCGGACGAGTACGAATCCGCGTGGGAAGAGGTCTACGCGGGCGTCAAGGAGAAGGTCCAGGAGGAGGCCGATCGCGTCGTCGAGGCAGGCGGGCTCTACGTCCTCGGTACCGAGCGTCACGAGTCGCGTCGCATCGACAACCAGCTGCGCGGCCGGTCCGGCCGTCAGGGCGACCCCGGCGAGAGCCGGTTCTACCTGTCGCTGACCGACGACCTCATGCGGTTGTTCCAGTCGGGAGCGGCCGAGGCCATCCTCGCCCGCACGAACTTCCCCGACGACGTCGCGATCGAGTCCTCGATGGTGTCGCGCGCGATCAAGAGCGCCCAGGCCCAGGTGGAGGCCCGGAACGCCGAGATCCGCAAGAACGTCCTCAAGTACGACGACGTCCTCAACCGCCAGCGCGAGGCGATCTACGCCGACCGCCGCCAGATGCTCGAGGGCGACGACCTCTCGTCGCGCGTCGAGCACTTCCTCGAGGACGCCATCGCGGCGATCATCGACGAGCACACCGGCTCCGGTCACAACGAGAGCTGGGACTTCGACGCCATGTGGACCGAGCTGAAGACGCTCTACCCCGTGGGTGTGACGATCGACGAGGTCGTCGCCGAGAGCGGCAACAAGGGCAAGGTGACGCCGGAGCTGCTCAAGCGCGAGCTGCTCTCGGACGCGAAGATCGCCTACCGCTCCCGCGAGGAGACGCTCGGCGAACCGGCCATGCGCGAGCTCGAGCGCCGCGTCGTGCTGCAGGTGCTCGACCGCCGCTGGCGCGATCACCTTTACGAGATGGACTACCTCAAGGACGGCATCGGTCTGCGCGCCATGGCTCAGCGCGACCCGCTCATCGAGTACCAGCGCGAGGGGTACCAGATGTTCCAGTCGATGATGGCGCAGATCAAGGAGGAGTCGGTCGGCTTCCTCTTCAACCTCGAGGTCGAGGTGCGTCAGACCGAGGGCGGCGACATCGAGGCCAAGGGGCTGGACTCGCCGGACATCGATGCGCAGAAGCTCCAGTACACCGCGCCCAACGACGCGGGTGAGGTCGAGGTGCGCAACGAGCGCGGTCAGGTGCAGCAGGCTGCCACCACCAAGGCGCGTCAGCGCGATGCCGAGCAGGAGGCACCCGCCGAGGCGCCTCGCGGAGCTTTCGGTCAGCAGGTGGATGCCTCGTCCGAGCCCGCAGATGCGGGCAACCGTGCGCAGCGTCGGGCGGCCGGCAAGAAGAAGTGACGGCGAGCCGGCGGGCGCCGGGCGGTCCACCGACCCGCCATTGGCCCCGTCGGCCTTCGCTATCCTGAACCGATGACCCCGCGCACCCTCGACCAGTCATCCAAGCTCAAGGACGTCCTCTACGAGATCCGCGGGGCCGCCCTGGTCGAGGCCGACAGGCTGCAGGACGAGGGCCACTCGATCCTCAAGCTCAACACGGGGAATCCCGCGGTGTTCGGGTTCGAGGCGCCGTTCCAGATCGTGCGCGACATGATCGAGGCCGTCCCGAATGCGCACGGCTACTCAGACTCGCGGGGCATCATGTCCGCGCGACGCGCGATCGTCTCGCGCTACGAGGAGGAGCCCGGCTTCCCCAAGTTCGATCCCGACGACGTCTACCTCGGCAACGGCGTGTCCGAGCTCATCACGATGACGATGCAGGCGCTGCTGGACGAGGGCGACGAGGTCCTGATCCCGGCGCCGGACTACCCGCTGTGGACGGCGATGACGAGCCTCGCGGGTGGCACGCCGGTGCACTATCTCGCCGACGGCGAGAACGGCTGGCAGCCGGACCTCGACGACATCCGGTCGAAGGTGAGCCCGCGCACGAAGGCCATCGTCGTCATCAACCCGAACAACCCGACGGGAGCGGTGTACACCCGCGAGGTGCTGCGGGGCATCGTCGAGATCGCTCGCGAGCACGATCTGCTCCTGCTCGCAGACGAGATCTACGACCGCATCCTGTTCGACGATGCGACGCACATCCCGCTCGCGAGCCTGGCGCCGGACCTCCTCTGCCTCACCTACAACGGACTGTCCAAGACGTACCGCGTCGCGGGCTACCGTTCCGGCTGGATGGTCATCACCGGCCCGAAGAAGCACGCGGCCGGTTTCCTCGAGGGCATCCAGCTCCTCGCCTCGACGCGGCTGTGTCCGAACGTCCCGGCGCAGTTCGCCGTGCAGGCCGCGCTCTCGGGGGTGCAATCGATCGACGCGCTGATCGCGCCGACGGGGCGGTTGCACGAGCAGCGGGATGCCGCCTGGGAGGGGCTCACGGCGATCCCGGGCATCGACTGCGTGAAGCCGCAGGGCGCGCTCTACGCCTTCCCTCGACTCGATCCGAACGTGTACGAGATCCACGACGATGCGAAGTTCGTGTACGACTTCCTCGTGGCGGAGCACGTGCTCTTGGTTCAGGGCACCGGCTTCAACTGGCCGACGCCGGATCACTTCCGCATCGTGACGCTCCCCGAAGCTCGTGTCCTCACCGAGGCCATCGAGCGGCTCGGGAACTTCCTCGCGTCGTATCGCCAGTGACGCGCGTCACAGGAGGGCGAGCGACGTGGCCCGCCAACGTCCGTCCCAGCCCTCCAGACGCATCGCGACCGCGCGCGTGCGGACCGGACCGCTGACGACCACGACGGCTTCGAGCGCGCCGTCCGAGGGCTCGCACGTCCGTTCGGCGAGGATGCGGTGGGCGGGTCGGACAGCGGCGACTCCGCGTGCGCTACGCGCGCGGGCGGAGAGGTTCGCCCGGGTGACGAGCGCGCGGTAGGCGTCCTCACCGAGCCAGCGCGCCAACTGGTCCACGTCGCGAACACCGGCGAGCACCTCGAGGACGCCGATGGTGAGGTTCTTCACCAGCGGAAGAGGGTCGGGCAGCTCGGTCGACGGCGTGCGTTGCGGCGCGAAGTACTCCGCGACGTCGAGGGAGCTTCCCGAACGCGGGATGCGGATGTCTTCGGTGACGGCGAGGGCCATGTCGGTTCCTCTCGGGCGACAGGTGTCTGCGGAGCGGGTGAACGGCACGAGTACAGCACAGCCCCGCGGGCGGCTGGATGAGAATACTCCAACCTGTGGACAAAGGCGGCGAGCTGTACGAGGGTCATCTACTGTCGCCTCCGTGCGCTGGGACCGATTCTTCGAAGACCTCGAAGACCAACTCGACTCCGAATGGGAGGCCGAGAGGGCCGCGCTCGACAGCGAAGCGGAGCGCCTGCGGCTGGCCCGGCTCTCCTTGTTCGAGCGTGTGAACGCGCTGACCGACGCCGCGGCGGGCGACGTGCTGGTCGACGTCGAGGGAAGCGCCTCGGTGACAGGGCGACCGATCGCGGCCGGCCCGGACTGGCTCGCGCTCGACGACCGCGCACCGCGAGGAGCGCTCATCGTCCCCTTCGCCGCCGTCATCTCGCTGGGTGCAGCCCACGCCGATGTCCTGCGGAGCGCCCGAGGAGGGACGCCCAGCCGTCTGCGCGAGCGGATGACTCTCGGATTCGTGCTCCGCGACCTCGCGCGGCGGCGTGTGCCGGTCACCCTTCTCACCACGGATGGTCGCGAGTACAGCGGGACCATCGACCGAGCGGCATCCGATCACCTCGATCTCGCGCTGCATGATCGTGGTGCACCCCGTCGCGCCGACCTCGTGGCAGGTCACCGGCTGGTTCCGTTCAGCGCGCTGGCAGGGGTCCGACTCGACGCGCCCGTCGCGCTCGCCTAGTCGCGCCCTCGGCTATTCGCCGCCGCGCCGGCCGCGACCCCACAGCTCGGGGAAGCTCGCCGCGTTCGATTCGCGCCACAGCGCGTGCAGGCGAGCGTCCTCGGCCTGGTCGTCGAGATAGTCCTCGACACTGGCCTCCTCGACCCGCCAGGAGGCGGGGGAGCCCACCCGTGCCCCGCGCAGCCGCCCGTCCAGAACGAGCGCGACGACCTCATCCACGTCGAGCTGCAGCATCTCCGCAACCTGAGCGGGCGTCAGCATACGCACGGGGATTCCATCGGGCATGAGGCCATTATGGGCCCGGCGGACGGTCGTCTCCCGAGCGACGGCGGCTTGTGGATAATCCCCGCTCCGTCCGATGCGGCTCGGTCACCATGGCGTCGTGACCACTCCCGACTCCGTGAGACCCGCCCCCCGCGCGTTCTGGGCCGATGCCCGTTTCCTGCTCGGCATCGCGCTCATCGTCGCCTCCGTCGCGGGTGTCTGGCTCGTCGTCGCATCGGCTCGTCAGACGGCGCCCGTGTTCGCCGCAGCGCGCACGATCGTCCCCGGGCAGACCGTGACGGCGCAGGACCTCCGGGTCGTCGACGTCGCACTCGGCGCGGCCGGCGAGACGTACGTGTCGCCGGCCTCCCTGGAGCCGGGTGCGATCGCCACGCGGACGATCCTCGAAGGGGAACTCGTGCCGCAGGGTGCGATGGGCGACGCGGATGCCGGGACCACGACGAGCGTCGTGATCCGTACCGCGGGCGATGTGTCCGCCGCCGTCGACGCCGGATCCGTCGTGGAGGTGTGGGCTGCGCCGACGGAAGCCGGCGGGGAGGTCGGGAAGCCCCGCATCCTCGTCCCGTCGGCGACGGTCGTGAGCGTCACGCGCGACGATGCCGTCGTGTCGGGCGAAGACGTGTCGCTCGAGGTCGTCATCCCGCGCGCCGATGTCGCGGCGACGCTGGCCGCGCTCTCCGATGAGTCGAGCCTGTCGGTCGTCCCCGTCGCGGGGGAGTCGCGATGAGAGTCGTCGTCGCTCTCGACGGCCGCGCCGGCGAGGACCTCGCTCGGCGACTGCGGGAAGAGGACGCCGATGTGCGCGCGGTGGTCGCGGCGCCCGCTCCCGCTGCGGCGGCGCTCGATGCGCTCTCCACTCCGGAGGCGGCGGAGCTGCTCGCCGAACTGTCCCGCGCCGACGTCCTCGTCGTCGAGGGGCGTCCTGCCGCGCTGACGGCGGAGCTCGTTGCGGCGTGCGATCGGATGTCGGTGCGGATCGTCCCGGTGTCTTCGCGCTCTGCGGACCTCCGCCTCGCCGCGTCGCTCGGGCTGACCGCTCACGATCCCGGGGCGCCGGCCGAAGAGCTGCTCGCCCCTCCTGTCTCGATCGCACCCGTCGCGCCCGCGCGCGGTCGCGTGATCACGGTCTGGGGTGCATCCGGCGCGCCGGGACGGACGACCCTGGCCATCGAGGTGGCGGCCGCGCTGTCCACCTCGACGCAGCGGGTCGCGCTCGTCGATGCGGATTCGCACGCGCCGTCGCTCGCTCTGGCCACGGGCCTGGCGGACGAGGGACCGGGGTTCGCTGCCGCGTGCCGGCAGGCCGACCGCGGTGCACTGACGGTCGCGGAGCTCAGTCGCATCTCCTCGACCCTCGGCGAGCTCGAGGTGCTGACGGGCCTCAACCGACCGGGTCGTTGGCCCGAGCTCTCGCACCGGCGCGTCGCGGCCGCTCTCGACGCGTGCCGGTCCTGGGTCGATGACACCGTCGTCGACACGGCCGCGCCGCTCGAACGCGACGAGGAGATCGTGAGCGACCTCGTCGACGGTCCGCGTCGCAACGCCGCCACCCTGGCGGCGCTCGAGTCGGCCGACGTCGTCCTCGCCGTCGTGGCGGCGGACCCGGTCGGCGTGTCGCGCTTCGTCCGCGCGTGGCCCGACCTCCGGGCCGCGGCGGGCGCGACGCCGGTCCGTGTCGTGGTGAACAAGATCCGGGCGGGCGCGCTCGGCGTCGACGCGCGCGGACAGGTGCGCCGCACGCTCGAGCGCTACACGGGCGTCACGGACGTCGCCTTCGTCCCGTGGGACGCCCGGGGGACGGACGCCGCCATGCTCGCGGCTCTAATCGCCCACGTCGCACCGCGCTCGGCGGTGCCGACCGCGGTGCGACGCCTCGTGGCCGAATCCCTCGCACCGCGAGAAGCGGGCGAGGCGCCCGCGACGCGTCACTCCCTGCGTCGCCTCGCGCGGAGCGCCTAGCTCGCCGACAGGCCCCGCCCACCGACTGCTCGCGGGGGAGTGGCATGACGGAGGATCTAGGGTGGAGGCGTGTCCACCCTCAGCGACCTCGTTTACGCCCAAGGCCGTTCCACCGCGGAGGACGTCGAGTGGCTCCACCGTCTCGCCGGTGACGGTCAGCTGCTCGCCGATCTCGCGTTCGCCGACATCGTCGTCTGGGTCCCGACGCCGGACGACTCGTTCATCGCGGTCGCGCACACGCGCCCGAGCGGTGCGGCGACGCTCTTCTACCGCGACATCGTGGGTGACGTCGTGCGTCCGCAGTGGCGCACGCAGGTCAAGGACGCCTTCACCCAGGTGCGGATGGTCGACTCGGCCTCGCCGGACTGGTTCGAGGAGACGCCGACGCGCGTGCGTGCCGTCCCCATCGTCCGCGAACGCGCGTCGGAGGGTCGCGAGACCCGCGTGATCGGCGTGCTCACCCGTCACACGAACCTCGGGGAGGCGCGGACGCCGTCGCGTCAGCAGATCACCTTCAACGACTGCGCCGATGACCTCTTCGGCATGATCGCCTCGGCCGACTTCCCCGACCTCACGGCGCCGACGTCGCCGCGCCGCGGTGCGCCGCGCGCGTCGGACGGTCTCATCCGCCTCGACGTCGACGGCATCACCACGTTCGCGAGTCCCAATGCGCTATCGGCCTTCAATCGGCTGGGATTCGACGACGAGCTCGAGGGCGAATCGCTCATGGAGGTCGCGACGACGATCATGCCGGCATCCCGGCAGTTCGACGAGTCCCTTCCGATCGTCATGGCGGGCCGCGCGCCGTGGCGTGCCGATGTGGAGGCTCGAGGTGTCACGGTGTCGCTGCGGACGATCCCGCTGCGCGAGAACGGCAATCGCATCGGAGC
This sequence comes from Microbacterium phoenicis, assembly GCF_047302325.1. Taxonomy (NCBI): domain Bacteria; kingdom Bacillati; phylum Actinomycetota; class Actinomycetes; order Micrococcales; family Microbacteriaceae; genus Microbacterium; species Microbacterium phoenicis. The sequence continues at coordinate 2,747,296 of NZ_CP154849.1, read as the reverse complement.
GATCGTCCTCTGCCGCGACGTCAGCGAGATCCGTCACCAGGAGCAGGAGCTCATCACGAAGGACGCGACGATCCGCGAGATCCACCATCGCGTCAAGAACAACCTGCAGACCGTTGCGTCCCTCTTGCGCATCCAGGCGCGCCGCACGCACTCGGACGAGGGGCGGGACGCCCTGACGCAGGCGATGCGCCGTGTCAGTGCCATCGCGGTCGTGCACGACACGCTGTCCGAAGGGCTCACGCAGAGCGTCGACTTCGACGACGTCTTCGAACGGGTGCTCAAGCTCGTCGCCGAGGTCGCGGCAGCCCCCAACACGCGTGCACGGACCGTCAAGACCGGGACGTTCGGGACGTTGCCGAGCGAGTACGCCACGCCGCTCGCCCTCGCGCTGACCGAGCTCGTGACGAATGCCGTCGAGCACGGTCTGGCAGACAAGGAGGGCGAGGTCGAGATCATCGCCGAGCGGGACGCGGACCAGCTGCTGGTGCGCGTGCGCGACACCGGAGTCGGCCTGCCCGAAGGTCAGGTCGGCCGCGGTCTCGGTACGCAGATCGTGCGCACGCTCATCCAGGGTGAGCTGAGCGGAACGATCGACTGGCACACGCTCATGGGCAGCGGCACCGAGGTGACGATCGAGATCCCGATGCGGTACATCGAGCGCGCGCGGGCCTGAGGCCCGCGCGCGGGCTCGTCAGGAGGCGCGGCGGGCGCGTGCGGCGCGGCGCTTGAGCGCGCGACGCTCATCCTCGGAGAGGCCGCCCCACACGCCCGAGTCCTGGCCGGTCTCGAGGGCGTACTGCAGGCAGAGTTCGGTGACGGTGCACCGGGCGCAGACGGACTTCGCCTTTTCGATCTGGTCGACGGCGGGCCCGGTGTTCCCCACGGGGAAGAACAGTTCGGGGTCGACGGTCAGGCAGGCGGCTTTGTCGCGCCAATCCATAGCGGTGCTCCTAAGGGGGATCGGAAGTCGGGATGCGACGCCGGGCGACGTCGACTAACCTGGGTGGTGTGCGAGCAGTTGCTCGCCCCACGCCGCTGTGGGAGCACACTTGCCCGTCAATATTCCCATGCCCGGGCATGTGAATCAAGGGTTAACGGAGTATTTCGGCGCCTCGCCGTGCGCCGGTGCCCAGGAGGAGCGATCATCGTGCGCACCAGCCGGGTCGAACGCATCGCAGCGGGATGGCTCGCCGTCGAAGCGACGGGCGTTCTCGTCCTCGCCGTGTGGGAGCTCGTCGCTCTCGTCCGCGGGGACAGCGAGAGCCTCGGCAGCTCCGTCGCGCTCCTGGCCCTGACCGTCCTCGCCGCTGCGGCGCTCGTCGCGTTCGCCGTCGCCGTCTGGCGCGGAGCGTCCGGCGGGCGGTCCGGCGGAGTCGTCGTTCAGGCCCTCGTCCTGTCGGTCGCGCTCGGCACCCTCACGGGGGAGGGCGCCGATCTTCGCCTCGCGGCGGTGATCGCGGTCCCGGCTCTGGTAGGACTCATTCTGCTCATCGCGGCGGCCCGCACCGCCGGTCAGCGTTCGAAGGACTCCACCGAGGAGCCGGGCGACGCCGCCGGCATCTGATCAGACGCCCAGCAGCGTCCGCACGCGGGCGACGTGCCCGGTCGCCTTGACGTTGTAGAGCGCGTGGAGGATCGCGCCATCCTCGTCGATCACGAACGTCGATCGGATGACGCCTTCGACGACCTTGCCGTAGTTCATCTTCTCGCCCCACGCGCCGTAGGCCTCGTGCGTCGAGTGGTCAGGGTCGCTCAGCAGGTCGTAGGGGAGGTTGTCCCGATCGCGGAAGGCGCGGAGCTTGGCCGGCTCGTCCCGCGAGATGCCCACGACCGTGTACCCGGCGGCCTGCAGCGGTGCCACGCTGTCGCGGAAGTCGCATGCCTCCGTCGTGCAGCCCGGCGTCATTGCGGCGGGGTAGAAGAACGCGACAAGACGCCTCCCGCGGAAGTCGGCGAGCGAGACGGGCCGGTCGTCCTGATCGACGAGCGAGAAATCGGGTGCGGGGGTTCCAGTGTCCAGGCGCGGCATCCGACCATCTTAGGACGCGTGGTCAGGCGGCGAAGGTGGCCAGCAGCCGCTGCAGGGAGTCCAGGCGCGCGGCTCCCCGCTCACCGAGGCGACCCTCCGCCACCGCCTCGGCGATGGCGCAGTCGGGGGCGTCGGGGAGGTGGGTGCACCCGCGGGGGCACTCCTCCGCGACGGCGGCCAGATCGGTGTAGGCCCGCAGGATGTTGGCGGGATCGACGTGCCCGAGGCCGAACGAGCGCACGCCCGGGGTGTCGATGACCCAGCCGCGGCCGTCCTCGCCGGCGTATCGCAGCGAGACGGCGGAGCTCGACGTGTGACGACCGCGTCCGGTGACCTCGTTCACGTGCCCGATCGCGCGGAGCGCGTCGGGGACCAGCGCGTTGACGAGCGTCGACTTGCCGACGCCGGAGTGTCCGACGAAGACCGTCGAATGGCCTGCGAGGCGCGCGCCGATGACGTCGACCGGCATGGCGTCGCGGCCGCTCGTGAAGACCTCGAGGTCATCGAGACCCTCGAAGTGGGCGAGGAATGCCGTCGGGTCCGCGAGGTCCGTCTTGGTGACGACGAGCATCGGATGCATCCCGGCATCCAGCGCAGCGATCAGGTAGCGATCGACGAGGCGCGGCCGCGGCTCCGGGTCGGCGGCGGCGACGACGATGAGGAGCTGATCGGCGTTGGCGACGATGATCCGCTCGATGTGGTCGGTGTCGTCGGCGCTGCGTCGCAGGAGCGAAGTGCGTTCCTCGATTCCGACGATCCGAGCCAGGGTGCCGTCATCCCCGGACGTGTCGCCCACGACGCGGGCGCGATCGCCGTTGACGATGGGTTGTTTGCGGAGCTCCCGCGCACGCGATGCGAGGATCTGCCGCTCGTTCGGACCATCCTCGTCGACGAGGACGGTGTACCGACCGCGATCGACGCCGAGCACGCGGGCGACCTGGGCGTCCGCGTGAGCCGGGCGTCGCTTGGTGCGCGGTCGGTTCGCCTTCGGGTTGGGACGGACGCGGATATCGGCCTCGTCGAACTCGAGGTCGTCGTCATCGTCGTCGCTGAGCCAGCTCACGCGAGCATGTCCGCCCACAACTGGGGGAACTCGGGCATCGTCTTCGCGGTCGTCCCGATGTCGTCCACCACGACGCCCGGTACCCGCAGTCCGATCACGGCACCCGCCGTGGCGATGCGGTGATCGTGATGAGCGCGCCAGACCCCGCCGTGCAGCGGGCGAGGACGGATGTGGATGCCGTCCTCCCGTTCCTCCGCGTCGCCGCCGAGGGCCCGGAGGTTGTCGACGAGAGCCGCGATGCGATCGGTCTCGTGGCCACGGATGTGCCCGATGCCGTGGAAGGTCGTCGGGGCGTCCGCGAATGCCGCGAGCGCGAACAGCGTGGGTGTCAGCTCGCTCGCCGCCGAGAGGTCGAGGTCGACGCCGGCGATCCGGTCACCGGCGGTGACGGTGAGCGCTCCGGCCCGACGCGACGCGTGCGCGCCCATGACCGGCAGGATGTCGGCGAGCAGGGCGCCCGGTTGGGTCGAGTGAGCGGGCCACCCCGGAACCGTCACCGAACCGTCGGTCAGGATCGCCGCGGCGAGGAAGGGGGCCGCGTTGGAGAGATCGGGTTCGATGGCCACGTCCTTGCCGCGCACCGGACCGGCCGGGACGACCCACTCGGTGGGAGTCGGGTGCTCGACGTGGACGCCGCGTCGAGCCAGGGCCTCGATGGTCATCTCGATGTGCGGCAGGCTCGGGAGGCGCTCGCCCTCGTGGATCAGTCGGAGCCCCACATCGAAGCGGGCGGCGGCCAGCAACAGCCCCGAGACGAACTGGCTCGACTGACTCGCGTCGATCGTCACCTCGCCCCCGCGGATGTGGCCGTGGCCGCGGACCTCGAAGGGGAGGGCCCAGCTTCCCGCGTCGTCGATGTCGGCACCGACCTCGCGCAGGGCCTGGATCATCGCGCCCATCGGACGGTGCATGGCCGTGGGGTGCGCCGTGACGTGCACATCGCCGACAGCGAGGCCGGCGATGGGGGAGACGAAGCGCATGACCGTGCCGGCCTGACCGCAGTCGATCGTCGTGCCCCCGGTGAACGAGGAGGGGGGCGTGACGTCCAGGTCGGGCCCGAACGGCGAGTCGCCCGGAACGGCGTCGATCCTGACCCCCAGCTCGCGGAGTGCATCGATCATGCGGGCGGAATCGTCGGAGTGGAGTGCACCGCTCAGCAGGCTCGGTCCGTCGGCGATGGCGGCGAGCACGAGCTCACGGTTGGTGAGCGACTTCGAGCCGGGCACCGCGACGCGGGCGTGCACCGGCTCGCCCGGCGTGGGCGCCGGCCACGACCCGCGGGGAATCTCTTCGGCGGGGGCGGGGGAGGAAGGGGCGTCGCTCATCGTCTCCACCCTACTGAACAGGGCGTCGCCGCCGATGAGCGAGTGTCGCGATGATGTTCCGGATCTGCGACATCGTGGCGACAGCGCGGCGACATCGACCCCCTAGCGTGAATCACATGGAACACACCTCCCGCGCCGGCATCCGATCCGTCGTCCTCGCCGCAGCCCTCGTCGCACCCCTTCTTCTCGCGGGGTGCTCCGTCGCCGTCACCGACCCCGCGTCGAGTGCCTCGCCCGCGGCCTCGGACCCGCGCGGGTCGATGCCCGACGCTCCGGACGCCGCGTCGGCGCCGGACGCCTCGGCCGCACCGGACGCGGAGTCGAGCGCCGAGGTGGACCCCGACGTCCGCGCGCAGCTGGACCGCACGCGCCTGCGCGAGCTGGTGACGCAGAACCTGACGTGCGTCGACGGCTCGGCGACCGTCGGCCGCGACCTCGACGGTATGTACGTCGAGCTGACCGGCGACTGCACCACCGTGACGATCCTCGCGAGTGCGGGCGGTGTGCTCCTCCCCGAGGTCGGGACGGTCACGATCAAGGGCGACGGCGCGACGGTCCTCATCACGTCGGCGACCCGGATCGCGTTCGACAAGAGCGCCGACATCAACGTCGTGGGCTGGGAGAGCGGCACCCCGGACATCGCGTACGCGGGCACGGCCAACATCACGACGCCCCTGTCCTGATCGCTACGATCCCGGTATGTCCTCCGACGCGACGCCGCGACTGCTCCTCGTCGACGACGAGCAGTCGATCACCGAGAGCCTCGCTCCCTTTCTCAGTCGCAGCGGATTCGACGTCGACGTGGCGGCGGACGGCGCCGCAGCGCTGCGGATCATCGAGTCCCGGCGTCCCGACATCGTCGTGAGCGACGTCGTCATGCCGGTCGTCGACGGACGCGAGCTGCTGCGGCGGCTGCGTCGGGCAGGGGACACGACGCCGGTCATCCTGCTCACCCACGTGGGCGAGTCGGGGGAGCGCTCGGCAGCCCTCGACGAAGGCGCCGACGACTATCTCAACAAGCCCTTCGACCCGCAGGAGCTCGTCTCCCGGAGTCGGGCGGTCCTCCGCCGCGTGGCGGCGGGGGCGGGTGGGCTCGTCTCATCCGAGCTGGTAGAGGCGGAGGGTCTTCGCCTCGATCGACCCGCGCGACGGGTCTGGCGGGACGGCATTGAGGTCTCGCTCACGCCGAAGGCGTTCCAGCTGCTGGAGTTCCTCATGACGCGGCCCGGGGAGGTCCACGCCCGGGAGCGTCTGCTCAGCGTCGTGTGGGGGTTCGACTTCGCCGCGCACACCCGCGCCGTCGACAATCGTGTCGCCGAACTGCGATCCGTCCTCCGGGACGACGCGTCTGCGCCGACGTACATCGAGACCGTCCCCGGGGTCGGCTACCGCTTCACCCGATCGGTGCGTCGCGCGTGAGCGGTCGTCGCGCGGTCTTCGCCGCGCTCCCGACGTTCGCCCTCCTCGTTCTGGCCGGGGCGGCCTTCGCCGTCGACCGGCGGACGGTCACCGTGTCGATGCCGCTCGGAACGTCGATCCTCCTCGCGGCCGCGCTGGTCGGCGTCGTCACGATCGTCGTCGCGACGTGGCGGACGCAGGTGCGCCGTGCGTCCTCCCGTGCAGAACAGGCTGCGCTCCAATCCGCCGCCGCCGAGCACCGCCGGTTCCTCGACCGACTGGACCACGAACTGAAGAACCCCATCACCGCGATCCGGGCCGCCGTCGCGGTCAGCGATGCCGCCACGCCGCAGCTGGCGGCCATCGACGCGCAGACCACCCGGATGGCGCGGCTGGTGGGGGATCTCCGGAAGCTCGGCGAACTGCAGACCGCACCCATGGAACGCATCCCGGTCGATCCCGGCGCCATCGTCACCGATGTCGCCGCGACGATCCGCGACACCCACGCCAGGGAGATCCGTGTCACGCTGCCGTCGGCGCCGTGGCCTCTGCCGGCCGTCGTGGGCGATCCCGATCTGCTCTTCACGGCCGTCCACAACGTGGTCTCGAACGCCGTGAAGTATTCGGACCCCGGCGACGCCGTGGAGATCCGCGGCATCGAGCGGTCCGGTCGCATCGTCCTCGAAGTCGCCGACACGGGTCGCGGCATCCCCGCCGCCGACGTGCCGTCGGTCCTCCAGGAGCTCGCGCGCGGATCGAACGCGCGGGACCGACCGGGCAGCGGCCTGGGGCTGGCCCTCGTCCGCACCATCGTGGACCGCCATGACGGGACCGTCTCGGTCGATTCGCACGAAGGACGCGGCACGCGGGTGAGCATCGAACTCCCGGTCGGAACCGCCTGATCCGCGCTCGGCGATGACGCGGGGAATAGGCCCAGCCCCGCGCTCGTTGGATGCACATGTCGACGACGTGCACAGACGGCAGAGGAGCGGGATGATCGCCACACTGGACGCGCCCGAACTCGCCGAATGGGCAGACGTAGACTGGCCTGCGATGAACGATCAGGCGGTCGAAGACCCGCGTACCCAGTTCGAGGAGCAGGCGCTCCCCTTCATGGACCAGCTCTACGCGGCGGCGATGCGGATGACCCGCAACCCCGCCGATGCATCTGACCTGGTCCAGGAGACCTTCGTCAAGGCGTTCGCCGCCTGGGCGTCCTTCACCCAGGGCACCAACCTCAAGGCGTGGCTGTACCGGATCCTCACGAACACGTACATCAACACGTACCGCAAGAAGCAGCGCGAGCCGTACCAGGGCACCATCGACGAGCTCGAGGACTGGCAGCTGGGCGGCGCGGAATCGACGACGGCCTCCTCGGCCCGCTCGGCCGAAGCCGAGGCGATCGATCACATGCCGGCATCCGTCGTCAAAGACGCGCTGCAATCCCTTCCCGAAGACTTCCGACTGGCCGTTTACCTGGCGGACGTCGAAGGGTTCGCGTATCAGGAGATCGCGGACATCATGAAAACCCCCATCGGCACGGTCATGAGCCGTCTGCACCGTGGCAGACGTCAGCTCCGCGACCTGCTGTCCGACTATGCGAAGGAGCGTGGCATCGAGGTGCCCGCCACAAGGAGTGCGAAATGACCGACTGCGGTTGCGACAAGGCCCAGAAGGATCTCGAGGAGTACCTGCGCAACGAGGTCTGCAACACCCGCCACGCCGACATCACCGAGCACCTCGAGAACTGCGCGGCGTGCCGTGATGAAGCCCTCGTGGCGACGACGTTGACCGCGGTGGTGGCACGCGCCTGCAAGGAGGCCGCGCCCGAGGACCTCCGCGACCAGGTGCTCGCGCGCCTGCGGGCAGAACAGGCAACTCACCACTGACGCGCAGCTCGCGCAGCGGATACGGAAGAAGGCCCCGCCCGAGGCGGGGCCTTCTTCCGTATCCGGATCGGCAGGCTCAGAAGTTGAGCGCCTCGTCCATGATCTCGGCGTGCTGTCGCGCGTGCACCTTCGGCGAGCCGGTGGCCGTGGAGGCCGCCGAGGACCGCGAGATCCGCTTGATCGTCCGGCCGTGGAGGTGCTTGACCACCTCGAGGGCGATGAACGGCCAGGCGCCCTGGTTCTCTGGCTCCTCCTGGACCCAGTAGAGCTCCGCGTTCGGGTAGCTGTCGAGGACCGCGTTCAGCTGCTCGATCGGGGCCGGGTAGTACTGCTCCAGGCGCACGAGCGCGACCTTCTCGTTCGGCTTCTTCTCCAGCTCCGCGGCGAGGTCCCAGTGGATCTTGCCGGCGTGGAGGAGGACGCGGGTGACGGCCTCGCGATCGAGCGAACGCTCGTCGTCGATCACCGGCTCGAACCGACCCTCGAGGAAGTCCTCGACGGGGCTCGTCGCGTTCCGCAGACGCAGCATCGCCTTCGGGGTGAAGACCACGAGCGGGCGGCGCGGACGAGCGTAGGCCTGGCGGCGCAGCAGGTGGAAGTACGACGCGGGCGTTGAGGGACGTGCGACGGTCATGTTGTCCTGCGCGCACATCTGCAGGTAGCGCTCGATGCGCGCCGAAGAGTGGTCCGGTCCCTGGCCCTCGTAACCGTGGGGGAGCAGGAGCACGACGCCCGACTGCTGGCCCCACTTCTGCTCGGCCGAGGAGATGAACTCGTCGATGACCGACTGCGCGCCGTTGGCGAAGTCACCGAACTGGGCCTCCCACAGGGTGAGGGTGTCGGCGCGTTCGACGGAGTAGCCGTACTCGAAGGCCATCGCCGCATACTCGCTGAGGAGCGAGTCGTAGACGTAGAACCGTCCCTGGTTGTCGCTCAGATTCGCCAGCGGCAGCCACTCCTGGCCGTTCGCCCGGTCGTGCATGACGGCGTGACGGGTCACGAACGTGCCGCGGCGGACGTCCTGCCCAGCGAGGCGCACGTTCGACCCTTCGGCCAGGAGCGAGCCGAACGCGAGCAGCTCGCCGAAGCCCCAGTCGATCTTGCCGTTGCGGCTCATGTCGTGGCGCTTGTCGAGCAGCTGCTGGAGCTTCGTGTGCACAGTGAAGCCCTCGGGCTTGTTGACGAAGGCGTCACCGATGCGCTCGATGACCTCGCGGTCGACGGCGGTGGAGTCGGGCTCGCCGACCGCGGGCTCGGCCTGGGTCTCGTCGGAGACGACGGGCGAGGTCCCGGTCTGAGCGGCGTGGATCTCGGCGAAGGCGATCTCGAGGCGGTTCTGGAAGTCCTGCTTGGCCTTCTCGTACTCTTCCTCGGTGATGTCGCCACGACCGACGAGCGCCTCGGTGTAGAGCTTGCGCACCGATCGCTTCGCCTCGATGAGGTTCGTCATCAGAGGCTGCGTCATCGAGGGGTCGTCGCCCTCGTTGTGTCCGCGGCGGCGGTAGCAGACGAGGTCGATGACGACGTCGCGGTTGAACTCCTGGCGGTACCGGAACGCGAGCTCCGCCACGTGGACGACGGCCTCGGGGTCGTCGCCGTTCACGTGGAAGATCGGCGCCTGGATGGTCTTGGCGACATCGGTCGCATAGATCGAGGTGCGCGCGTCGAGCGGGAGGGTCGTGAAGCCGACCTGGTTGTTGACGACCACGTGGACCGTGCCGCCCGTCCGGTAACCGCGCAGACGGGACATCTGCAGCGTCTCCATCACCACGCCCTGGCCGGCGAAAGCCGCGTCACCGTGGACGAGGATCGGCAGCCACGAGAACGAGCCGATGGGCAGGCGGTCCTGCTTGGCGCGGACGATCCCCTCGAGGACGCCGTCGACGGTCTCGAGGTGCGAGGGGTTCGCCGCGAGGTAGACGGGGAGCTCGTCGCCGCCGTCGGCGACGAAGGTGCCCTGCGTGCCCAGGTGGTACTTGACGTCGCCGGACCCGCTCTTCGAACCGACGGCGACCGAGCCTTCGAACTCCCGGAAGAGCTGGCTGTACGTCTTGCCGGCGACGTTGGTGAGGACGTTGAGACGGCCGCGGTGCGCCATCGCGATGGCGGCTCCGTCGAGGCCCTCGGTGGCAGCGCCCTGGAGGATCTGGTCGAGCAGCGGGACGAGCGACTCGCCGCCTTCGAGGCTGAAGCGCTTCTGGCCGACGAACTTCGTCTGCAGGAAGGTCTCGAACGCCTCGGCCTCGTTCAGCTTGCCGAGGACGCGCAGCTGCTCGTCGTGGCCGGGCTTCTGGTACTTGATCTCGAGGTTGTCCTGGAACCACTTGCGCTGCGTCGGGTCCTGGATGTGCATGTACTCGACGCCGACGGTGCGGCAGTAAGAGTCGCGGAGGATCCCGAGGATGTCGCGGAGCTTCATCGTGCGCTTGCCGCCGAAGCCGTTCGTGACGAACTCGCGGTCGAGGTCCCAGAACGTCAGCCCGTGGTTCTCGATCTCGAGGTCGGGGTGCGTGCGCTGGACGTACTCGAGCGGGTCGACGTCGGCCATCATGTGGCCGCGCACGCGGTAGGAGTTGATGAGCTCCTGGACGCGGGCGGTCTTGTCCACGCGCTCGGCGATGTCGACCTTGATGTCGCTCGACCAGCGGATGGGGGAGTACGGGATGCGGAGGGCCGCGAAGATGTCGTCGTAGAACCCCTCCTGCCCGATGAGGAGCTGGTGGACGATCTTCAGGAACTCGCCCGAGCCGGCACCCTGGATGACGCGGTGGTCGTAGGTGCTCGTCAGGGTGATGGTCTTGCCGATGCCGAGCTCGCCCAGCGTCTTCTCGCTCGCACCCTGGAACTCCGCCGGGTAGTCGAGGGCGCCGGCGCCGATGATGCAGCCCTGGCCCTTCATCAGCCGGGGCACGGAGTGGACCGTGCCGATGCCGCCGGGGTTGGTGAGGGACACCGTCGTGCCCTGGAAGTCGGCCGCCGTCAGCTTGTTCTTGCGGGCGCGCTGGACGAGGTCCTCGTAGGCGGAGAGGTATTCGCCGAAGGTGAGGGTCTCGGCCTGCTTGATGCTCGGGACCATGAGGGCTCGCGTGCCGTCGGGCTTGGGGAGGTCGATCGCGATGCCCAGGTTGATGTGCGCCGGCGCGACGACGGACGGCTTGCCGTCGACCTCGGCGTAGAAGACGTTCTGCGTCGGGAACGCCTTGAGGGCCTGGATCAGCGCCCACCCGATGATGTGGGTGAAGCTCACCTTGCCGCCGCGCGTGCGGGACATGTGGTTGTTGATGACGATGCGGTTGTCGATCATCAGCTTCGCGGGGATCGTGCGCACGCTCGTCGCGGTGGGGACGGTCAACGACTCGTCCATGTTTGCGGCGAGGGTCTTCGGCAGGCCGCGCAGCGGGGTGACGGTGTCCTCGAGGGTCGCCTTCTCGCCCGCGGGGGCGGCCTTGGGGGCCTCGGCGGGGATCGGCTGGGGCGCGGCAGGCCGTGCCGTCGTGCGTGCCACGGGCTGGACGCCGGTGGCAGCGGGACGAGAGTCAGCGGCGGGCGCGGCTGCGGGCTCTGCCGGAGCGGATGCGGCCGGTGCGGCGCTCGCTGCGCCGGCTCCGCCGGAGGGGGCATCGGGGGTGTAGGCCTCGAGGACCGGCCACCACTCCTTGTCCACCGAGTTCTTGTCGCGGCTGTACTGCTCGTACAGCTCTGCGACGAGCCATTCGTTGGCTCCGAACTCCCCGTCGCTCGTAGTTCCCACGCCGGTCGCCTGACTGGACACGGTTCCGCCTGCTTTCGTCGTCGACGTTCGAAATGTGCGGGCCTCGCGCGGCCTCGCGCACAGACGTCAAGGGTATCCCAGGTTGTCCCCCCTCCGACCCGCACGGGCCGCCCGGACACAGGGGTTCCCCGTCGCTTAGCGTGGGTGTATGCACTTCTCCGGCGAGCGGCCTGCGGGCGACCTGACCTACTCCGACGTGTTCCTCGTCCCGCGGCGCTCCGACGTGACGAGCCGGCTGGACGTCGACCTCTCTCCGAACGACGGGACGAGCGCGACCATCCCGCTGGTGGCCTCGAACATGAACTCCGTCACCGGCCCCCGGCTGGCCGCGACCCTCGCGCGTCGCGGCGGACTCGCCGTCCTTCCGCAGGACATGGCGCTGCAGGATGTGGATGCGGGCATCCGGTGGGTCAAGGAGCAGCCGGTCCGCTGGGACACGCCGCTCGTGCTCCCGCCCGAGGCCCTGGTCGCGGACGCCGCGGCCCTGTTACCGGCAGCGACGGGACACGGCATCGTCGTCGCGCCCCGCGCGGAGCGGGTCCACAGGGACGACATCCTCGGCATCGTGCCGGCCGAGCGCCTGGGCACCGCCCTGCCCGACGCTCGTCTCGGCGACCTCGTGCGAGGGCGCGCGGCATCCATCGACGCGGACGACGTCGACACCGCGCGTGCCGCGTTCGACCTGCTGATCGCGGCCGAGGCCGACATCGTCACGGTGGTGCAGCACGGGTATCTCGTCGGCACGCTGTCGCAACGGACCGCCCTGCGCTCGTCGCTCTACCGGCCCGCCGTCGACGGTGAGGGGCGGCTGATCGTCGCCGCGGCCGTGGGGATCAACGGCGACGTCGCGGCGAAGGCCCGCGCGCTCGCCGCCGCCGGTGTCGACGCGCTCGTGGTCGACACGGCGCACGGGCACCAGGAGAGCATGATCCGTGCTCTCCGCGCCGTCTCCGCCGAGAACCTCGGACTCCCGATCGTGGCGGGGAACGTCGTGACGGCGGAGGGGGTGCGCGACCTCGTCGAGGCCGGCGCCACGATCCTCAAGGTCGGCGTGGGACCCGGTGCGATGTGCACGACGCGCATGATGACGGCCGTCGGACGCCCGCAGTTCTCGGCTGTCCTCGAGACAGCCGAGGCCGCCGCCGCGGCGGGCGCGCACGTGTGGGCCGACGGCGGCGTCCGCTACCCCCGCGACGTCGCTCTGGCGCTCGCGGCAGGAGCGGCATCCGTCATGATCGGATCCTGGTTCGCGGGCACGATCGAGGCGCCTGGCGACCTGCGCGTCGACGCCGAGGGGCGCGTGTTCAAGGAGTCGTGGGGGATGGCGTCGACGAAGGCGGTGCAGGGACGCTTCGGCCGTCTCGACCCGTTCGAGCGCGCTCGAAAGGAACTGTTCGCCGAGGGCATCTCGTCGTCGCGGATCTACCTCGACCCCCTGCGGCCGAGCGTCGAGGACCTCCTCGACATGATCACCTCGGGGGTCCGCTCCTCGTTCACCTACGCGGGAGCGGCGACCGTCGCCGATTTCCACGAACGGGCGACGGTGGGCTTCCAGTCCGCGGCCGGCTACGAAGAGGGCAAAGCGCTGCCGGTCAGCTGGTGAGAGAACGCGCCCGCGCGACGCGCGCGGTGCCGTAGAATCATCCCCACAATGGACGACCCTCCCAGTAGACCTTCGCCCCACCGACCCTGCTCCCCGATGATCGGGGGTGACGTGTGATGGACTACGTCATGTTGGGCGTGGGGCTGCTCCTGACAGTGGGAACCGGCCTGTTCGTCGCCAGTGAGTTCGCACTCGTCAACCTCGACCGGGCCGACCTCGAGTCGCGCCGCGCCGCCGGCGAGAGCCGACTGTCGCTCACGATCAACGCGCTGCGGATCACGTCGACGCATCTTTCGAGCGCACAGCTCGGCATCACGCTGACGACCCTCCTCACCGGTTACACGATGGAACCGGCGCTCTCGAATCTGCTGAACCCGGTGTTCGAGTCGTGGGGTGTGCCGGAAGCGGCATCCCGCCCCATCGCGACCGTCGTCGCCATGGCCACGGCGACGATCTTCTCGATGATCATCGGCGAGCTCGTCCCGAAGAACTTCGCGCTCGCGGTTCCCCGCCAGACCGCGAAGCTCGTCATCGGGTTCCAGACCGTCTTCACGACCGTCTTCAAGCCCGCCATCCAGCTGCTCAACGGCAGCGCGAACGCCGTGCTCCGTGCCATGGGCGTCGAGCCCAAGGAGGAGCTCTCCGGTGCCCGCACCGCGGAAGAGCTGTCGAGCCTGGTCCGCCGCTCGGCCAGCGCCGGCGTCCTCGAGGAGGACACCGCGTCGCTGCTCGACCGCACGCTCACGTTCTCACGTCTCACGACGGCTGACGTCATGACCCCGCGACCCAGCGTCCACGCCGTCGCCGCCGATGACAGCGTCGAGGACGTCATCCAGCTCGCCCGACGCACCGGCCACAGCCGGTTCCCCGTGTACGGCGAGTCGATGGACGACATCACGGGCATCGTCCATCTGAAGCAAGCGGTGTCCGTGCCGCGTGACCGACGCGCGGACGTCCCGGCCGCCGCGATCGCGGAGGAGCCGCTGCGCGTCCCCGAAGCCGTGCACCTCGACGGTCTGATGTCCGAACTGCGCTCGCGCGGGTACCAGATGGCGATCGTCGTCGACGAGTACGGCGGCACTGCGGGTGTCGTCACCCTTGAGGACCTCGTGGAGGAGATCGTCGGCGAGGTGCTCGACGAGCACGACCGCAGCCGTGCCGGCGTCGTCCGCGCCAAGGGGTCGATCATCTTCCCGGGAGACCTGCGCCCCGACGAGGTGCTCGACCGCACCGGCATCCGCGTGCCTGAAGGCGACGTCTACGACACGGTCGGCGGATTCATCATGGCCACGCTGGAGCGCATCCCCACGGTGGGAGACCAGATCACCCTCGACGACGGGACCATCACCGTGCAGCGGATGGACGGTCGCCGCGTCGACCGCGTGAAGTTCGTGCCCGCTCCCGTGCCGGTCGGCGCCGAGACCGAGGGGGGTGAGGGTCGATGAACGACTGGGTCGGAATCGCATGGCTCGTCGTCCTCCTGGTGGCCAACGCCTTCTTCGTCGGAGCCGAGTTCGCCGTCATCTCGGCGCGACGCTCGCAGATCGAGCCGCTCGCCGAGAAGGGTTCGCGCTCGGCCAAGACGGCCCTGTGGGCCATGGAGCACGCGACGCTCATGCTGGCGACGTGCCAGCTCGGCATCACGATCTGCTCACTGCTGATCCTGAACGTGTCGGAGCCGGCGATCCATCACCTGCTCGCGGTGCCGCTCGAGGCGATCGGGCTGCCGTACGCGGTCGTCGACGTCACGGGCTTCGTCATCGCGCTGCTGCTCGTCTCGTACCTGCACGTCGTGTTCGGCGAGATGGTGCCGAAGAACCTCGCGTTCTCGCTGCCGGATCGCGCCGTGCTGCTGCTCGCGCCGCCGCTCGTGTTCGTGTCACGGGTGTTCCACCCGATCATCGTGGCGCTCAACTGGATCGCGAACCACGTCGTGCGGCTGTTCCGCGTCGAGCCGAAGGACGAGGCCGCCTCGACCTTCACGCTCGACGAGGTCGCCACCATCGTGAACCAGTCGCGCATCGAGGGCGTGCTGGATGACGCCTCGGGCGCGGTCGCTGCGGCGGTGGAGTTCACCGACAAGAAGGCGAAGGATGTCGCGGTCCCGCTCTCGGAGCTCGTCACCCTGCCCGAGCACACGACGCCCGACGAGATCGAGCGCGCCGTCGCTCGTCACGGTTTCTCGCGGTACGTGATCGTCGACGACGAGGGGATGCCGCTCGGCTACGTCCACCTGAAGGACGTCCTCCGGGCCGCCGAGGGGGAGGACTCCGAGGACACGGTCGCCCAGCCGATCAAGCCCAAGCGGATCCACCACATGATCCCCATCGGCGAGGCCACCGACCTCGAGGACGCCCTCGCCCTCATGCGCCGGTCGAGCCGTCACCTGGCGCAGGTGCGCGACTCGGCGGGTGAGACGACGGCCGTGCTGTTCCTCGAGGACATCATCGAGGAACTCGTCGGCGAAGTGCACGACGCGACGCGTCGCCTCTGACGGGGCTCAGCGCCGGCGGGCGCGGAGGTACTGCGGCGGCCACAGCGCCGCAGCCTCCGCGTCGCCCAGGTCGTCCGCGGCCTGGAGGGCGAAGTGCGGGTTCCGCAACCAGCCGCGGCCGACCATGACCGCGTCGGCGAGTCCGTCCTGCAGGACGGCCTCGGCCTGCGGGCCGTCGACGATCTCGCCGACGGCCGTGACGAGGAGCCCGGTGCGCTCGCGGACGGTCGCGGCGAACGGAACCTGGTATCCCGGCCCGGTCGTGATCTTCTGATGCGCGACGAGTCCGCCGGTCGAGATGTCGATGACGCTCGCCCCGCGCTCGCCGACCCAGCCGGCGACGGTCGCGGTCTCGTCGACGTTCCAGCCGCCGTCGGCCCAGTCGGTCGCCGAGAAGCGGACCGCGAGGGTGCGGCCGGGTGCGGCATCCCGAACCGCGTCGACGACCCGCAGAAGCAGGCGGGCGCGGTTCTCCAACGATCCGCCGTACTCGTCGGTGCGCTCGTTCGACAGCGGTGAGAGGAACTGGTGCAGCAGGTAGCCGTGCGCCGCGTGGATCTCGAGCAGGTCGAAGCCGGCCTCGTCGGCGCGGCGAGCGGCGTCGCCGAACGCGACCACGAGGGCGTCGATCCCGCTCGCGTCGAGGGCGACGGGCTCGGCGTAGCCGTCGAACGCGATCGCTGAGGGGGCGACGGTCGTCCAGCCGCCCTCGGCGACGGCGACGCTGCCGCGCGCATCGTCGAACGGGCGGTGGGTCGACGCCTTCCGGCCCGCGTGAGCGAGCTGGACGCCGGCGAGGGCTCCGCGCGAGTGGATCGCGGCGACGATGGGAGCCCAGGCATCCCGCTGCGCGTCGTTCCACAGCCCTGTGTCGGACGGCGTGATCCGTCCCTCCGGCACGACGGCCGTCGCCTCGGCGATGACCACCCCGGCGCCGCCGTTCGCGAACTGAGCGAGGTGCACGTGGTGCCAGTCGTTCGGCACGCCGTCGACGGCGGAGTACTGGCACATGGGCGAGACCCAGAGCCGGTTGCGGGCGGTCGTACCGGACAGCTCGAGCGGGCGGAAGAGGAGGGTCATGAGCAGACTCCGTCGCATAGGGTGGGCGCCATGACGGCGCGGATGTGGAACAGGGCGGACACCGCCGCCGTCCTCACCGAGCCAACGGCGGACGACGACAAGTATTCCCGCGGTGTGGTCGGGATGCGGACCGGTTCGGCCGCCTTCCCGGGAGCTGCGGTCCTCGGCGTCGAGGCGGCGTGGCGCACCGGCGTGGGGATGGTGCGATACCTGGGACCCGCGCGGGCGGCCGACCACATCCTCGCCCGGCGGCCCGAGACGGTGACCGCGGACGGCCGCGTTCAGGCGTGGGTGATCGGGTCCGGGACGGATGCCGCGCACCGCTCGGCGCGCGAACGCGCGGCGCTCGTCGGCATCCTGTCGGCCGACGTCCCCGTCGTCGTCGACGCCGGGGCGCTGGACCTCGCCGTCGATGCGCCGGCCCCCGTCGTGGCGACGCCGCACGGTCGCGAGCACGCCCGGCTGCGCGCTCTGCTGGGACTCGATCCGGACGTCGACGACGTCGCCGGTACCGCGGCCGCGCTGGGCGGTGTCGTCGTTCGGAAGGGGGCGACGACCGTCGTCGCCGCACCCGGGATCGACCCGATCGAGATCGCCGCGCCGACGTCGTGGCTGGCGACCGCTGGGACGGGCGACGTCCTCGCGGGGACCGTCGGTGCCGTCCTCGCCGGGGTCATCGGACACGGGACGTCGCCGGGTGACCTCGGCGCACTGCAGCGGGCCGCGGCATCCGCCGTCTGGCTGCACGGACACGCGGCCGCGCTCGCCGTCGCGTCCCACGGCGGAGGACCGATCGTCGCGCTCGACGTCGCCGAGCACTTGCCGCACGCCGTCGCAGCGGCGCTCGCCGGGTGACGCGAGCGCATCGCCCTAGGCTGGAGGGCGTGACGAACCGCGTGCTGCTCTGGGCCGCGTTCGCCCTCGTCCACCTCGTCGTCGGTGCGCTCGGCTTCCTTCTGCCGAACGAGCCCATGGGCGACGTCTACCGCGTCTACGAACCCTGGTCGCAGGCCGTGTTCTCGGGCGGCGGGATCGTCGGCGTCACGCAGGACTGGGTGTATCCGCATCTCGCGCTCCTGCCGATGCTCCTCGCGCACGTGCCCGGAGCGCTCGTCGGAAGCTACACGGTCGGGTGGGCGATCCTCGTGACGGTCCTCGACGCGGTCGCCTTCGCGATCCTGGTCGGCGCGGGTCGCTCGATCGGGCGCCTGAGCGCGGCGGGGTTCTGGCTCGCGGCGACCGTCGCCCTCGGGCCCGTCGGAATGTATCGGATCGACGCGGTCTCGGTTCCGCTCGCGATCCTCGGATGCCTGTGGCTCCTGCGCCGGCCGGGGGTCGCCGGTGCGCTGCTCGCTGCCGCGACGTGGATCAAGATCTGGCCCGCCGCCCTCGTCGGGGCCGCGGTCGTCGCGGTCCGTCGGCGCAGCGTCATCCTCGGGGCAGGGGTGATGGTGAGCGTGGTCGTCATCGGCGTCGTCGTCGCCGCGGGAGGCGCCGACCACGCCCTCGGCTTCGTGACCGGTCAGACCGGACGCGGACTGCAGGTCGAGGCACCGGTGAGCGCCGTCTACCTCTGGGGTGCACTCCTCGGCCTCGAGGGCTGGAGCGTCTACTACGACCAGGGGATCCTCACCTTCCAGGTGTCGGGGCCCTTCCTCGGCACCGTGTCGGCGCTCATGACGCCCGTGCTCGTCCTCGCCGCCGTCGCGGTCGTGGGGATCGGTGCGATCAAGGCTCGTCGGCACGTCCCTTTCGTGCGGCTGTTCCCGACGTTGGGCCTCGCGCTCACGACCGTCCTCATCGTCGTGAACAAGGTCGGTTCGCCGCAGTTCCAGACGTGGCTTTTCGCCATCGTCGCATTCGGGCTCGTCGTCGATCGTCGACGGTGGATCGCGCCCGGAGCCCTCGTGCTGGTGTCGGCCGGCCTCACCCAGTTCGTCTATCCCGTGCTCTACAACGGGATCGTGGCTCCCGAGGTCGTCGCCGTGAGCGTGCTGACGCTCCGCAACCTCGCGCTGATCGCGCTGCTGGTGTGGATGGTCGTCCGTCTCGTCCGCCTACCCGTTCCCGTCCGTTCCATCCACTGATGCACAGATCCGGAGGTTCCCCATGATCGTCGCCTTCTCCGTCGCCCCGTCCGGCAACGGCAATCCGGACGGTTCCGTCCACGACGCCGTGGCAGCGGCCGTCGCCGTCGTCCGCGCCTCGGGCCTGCCGCACCGGACCACGAGCATGTTCACCGAGATCGAGGGGGAGTGGGACGAGGTGATGGCCGTGGTCAAGGGCGCGGTCGACGCCGTCCAACCCTTCGGGTCGCGTGTCTCGCTCGTGCTGAAAGCCGACATCCGTCCGGGGTACACAGGCGAGATCGACGGCAAGATCGAGCGCCTCGAGTCCGCGCTCGAATCGATTCGTCCCGAGGAGCGGGGCGGGACTACGATCCCTGAGTGACCTCGACGCCGACCCATCCTCGCCGCGCCCTCCTGGCGCTGGCCATCGGCAGCTTCGGCATCGGGATGACCGAGTTCGTCGTGATGGGGCTGCTGCCCGAGATCGCGCGCGAGCTGCTTCCCACCGCGTGGGCGAGCTCGCAGGAGGACGCGATCGCCCAGGCGGGATGGCTCATCACGCTCTACGCCCTCGGCGTCGTCATTGGAGCTCCGACGATCGCCGCATCCGTGGCCAAGTACCCGCGTCACCGCGTCATGGTGCTCCTGGCCGGCGCTCTGACCGTGTGCAACGCGCTGACGCTGATCCTGCCGACGTTCGAGCTCGTCGCGGCATCCCGTCTTCTCGCGGGCCTGCCGCACGGCGCGTACTTCGGGATCGGTGCGCTCGTCGCCGCCGATGTCATGGGGCCGGGGAACCGCGCCAAGGGCGTCGCGTTCGTCCTCACGGGCCTCACGGTGGCGAACGTCGTCGGCGTTCCGCTCGGTACGTTCCTCGGTCAGAACCTCGGCTGGCGCTGGGCGTTCGTGCTGGTCGTCCTCATCTTCGCGGCCGCGACCCTCGCGATCGCCCTCACCGTCCCGCACCGCCCCGGGGAGCCGTCGCGCACGCTCCGGGCCGAGCTGGGGGTGTTCCGGATCGGACAGGTGTGGTTCGCGCTCGGGATCGGCGCGATCGGCTTCGGGGGCTTCTTCGCGGTCTACACGTACGTCTCGCCGCTGGTCACCGAGGCCGCCGGGGCACCCGCCTGGCTCGTCCCCGTCGTGCTCGTGATCCTGGGATTGGGGATGACGGCGGGCAACCTCGTCGGCGGTCACCTCGCCGACGTCAACCTGATCCGATCGATGTTCGGGCTCCTGGCCCTCCTCGTCGTCACCCAGCTGCTCCTCGCGCTGACCGCCGGGTGGATCGTCACCGTGATCGTCTTCGTCTTCGCGGTCGCCTTCGCATCGTCGGCCGTGAGCCCGACGATCCAGACCCGGTTGATGGACGTCGCCGGTGACAACCAGTCGATCGCCGCCGCCCTGAACCACTCCGCCCTCAACACGGGCAATGCGGTCGGTGCGGCTCTCGGCGGCGCCGTCATCGCGGCCGGACTCGGCTTCACGGCTCCCGTCTGGGTGGGGCTGCTGCTGGCCCTCGGCGGACTCGGGATCGCCGCCCTCAGCATCGGCCTCGAACGCCGCTCGGCCGCGCGCACCCCGGCCGAGGTCTGACACGCCTCGTCCGAGGGCGCAACCCCGTCCGTGACGCTCGGCCTCAGTCGCTAGCGTCGGAGGCATGTCCCGCAACTCGCGCGTGTTCGCCTGCACCCCTGACGACGTCTTCGCCGTGCTCGGCGACGGGTGGCTCTTCCCGTCGTGGGTCGTCGGCGCGTCCCGGATGCGAGAAGTCGCCGAGAGCTGGCCCGAGGTCGGTTCGCACCTGCACCACTCGTTCGGCGTGTGGCCGGCTCTGATCGACGACGAGACCGAGGTGCTGGCGTACGACCCGCCGCGTCACCTCCTCCTCCGTGCGAAGGGGTGGCCGATGGGTGAGGCGCAGGTCGACATCCAGGTGAGGCCGCACCGCGACGGCGCCGTCGTCCGCATCCAGGAAGAGGCCGTCGCGGGACCCGGGAGTCTCATCCCGCCCGCGCTCCTCGACATCGCCCTGCAGCTGCGGAACGCCGAGACCCTCCACCGCCTCGCCTACCTCGCCGAGGGGCGCGCCGCGCGCCCGACCGATGAGACCACCGCCGAGGACGAGGGCGTCGGCGAGTGAGCGACCTCGACGCGATCGTGGTCGGCGCGGGTCCGAACGGACTCGCGGCGGCCGTCACCCTGGCCCGTGCCGGTCTCAGCGTGCGTGTGTACGAGAAGGGCGGCACCATCGGCGGCGGCGCGCGCACGATGGAGATGACCCTCCCCGGCTACCTGCACGACGTCTGCTCGGCCGTGCACCCGCTCGCCTTCGAGAGCCGCTTCTTCCGCGAGTTCGGATTGGGGAGGCGCGTCGACTTCGCCGTCCCCGACGCCTCGTTCGCCCAGCCCCTCGACGGCGGCCGGGCCGCGATCGCTTACCGCGACCTCGACCGCACCGCCGAGAGCCTCGGCCGCGACGGCGACGCGTACGCGCGCCTGATGCGCCCGCTCGTGGAGCGCGCGTCCGGCGTCTCGGACTTCACCGGTCATCCGCTGCTGCGCGTACCCGCCGATCCGGCCGCCGCCGTGTGGTTCGGCCTGCGGGCTCTCGAACAGGGGAGCGGGCTGTGGAACGCGCGCTTCGCGGAGGATGCCGCTCCGGCCCTGCTCACCGGTGTCGCCGCGCACACGATCCTGTCGCTCCCGAGCCTGGCGGCGGCGGGAGCGGGACTCGCACTCTCGACCTACGGGCATGCGCGCGGGTGGCCGATCCCGATCGGCGGCAGTCAGAGCATCGTCGACGCCATGGCCGACGACCTGCGCGAGCACGGCGGCGAGATCGTCACCGATCAGGAGGTCGAGTCGCTGCGGGAGCTGCCCGATGCGAAGGCCGTCCTGCTCGATGTCGTCCCGCGCGATTTCCTCCGAATCGCGGGCGACGCCGTTCCCGCCGGCTACCGGGGCGCCCTCGAGCGCTTCCGCTACGGCGGCGCGGTCGCGAAGGTCGACTTCGCCCTCTCAGGCCCCGTCCCGTGGGCGAACGAGGAGGTCCGCTCGGCCGGCACCGTCCACGTCGGCGGCACGCGCGCCGAGATGGCGGCATCCGAGAACCTCATCTCCCGCGGCGGACTTCCCGACGCTCCCTACGTGCTGGTCGCGCAGCCGTCGGGGTTCGATTCGTCGCGCGCCCCCGCCGGAGCTCATGTGCTCTGGACGTACACGCACGTCCCCTCGGGGAGCACCGCCGATCGCGCCGACGCCGTCATCCGGCAGATCGAGCGGTTCGCGCCCGGCTTCCGCGACCTGATCGTCGGCATGAATTCGCGGAACGCGGTCGAGGTCGAAACCGAGAACCCGAACTACCCCGGCGGGGACATCGCGGCGGGGGCTCCCGCCCTCTGGCAGCTGCTCAAACGGCCGGTCGTGTCGCGTGAGCCGTGGCGCACGCCGCTCGACGGGGTCTACCTGTGCTCGGCGTCGACGAGTCCGGGGCCCGGTGTGCACGGCCTGGCCGGGTGGCATGCGGCGCGGTCGGCGCTGCGCCACACGTTCGGCACGCGGATCTCCCCGGATCTCGCGCCGCGGTAGTCGGACGTCAGCTCTCGAGCAGGCGTCGAAGGTGGCGTCCGACGGGTTCGGTCTCGATGAGGAAGCCGTCGTGACCGAAGTCGCTCGAGAGGACGACCGTGTCGTCATGGATGGTGGTGCGGATGCCGCGGCTGATGCGGTGCTGCCCCTCCACAGGGAACAGGCGGTCGCTGTCGACCCCGAGCACGAGGGTGCGTGCCGTCACCCGGGCGAGGGCCTCCTCGACGCCGCCGCGGTCGCGTCCGACGTCGTGCGAGTTCATCGCCTCGACGAGGGTCAGGTAGGAGTTCGCGTCGAACCTCCGGGTGAAGCGGTTGCCGTGGAAGTCGAGGTAGCTCTCGACGGCGTAGCGACCGCCTTCGCCGAAGGGGCTCTTGTCGGACTGCCAGGACCGCTGGAAGCGCTGATTCAGCTCCGTCGGGGTGCGGTAGTTCAGAAGCGCCATCCGGCGCGCGAGCGAGAGCCCCCGGTGGGGTCCGTCGCCGTCGGGGGCGTCGTAGTAGTTGCCGCCCGCGAAGCGCGGATCCATCTGGATCGCCGCGAGCTGGACGGAGTTCAGTGCGACCTGGTCGGCCGTCGTCGTCGGAGGCGAGCAGAGCACGCCGAGGCGCTCGACCCGCTCCGGGTGCCCGACCGCCCACTCCAGGGCGTGCATGCCGCCCATCGAGCCGCCGATCACTCCCGCCCAGACGTCGATGCCGAGGGCGTCCGCCAGCATGACCTGCGCGGCGACCTGGTCGCGGATCGTGAGGAACGGGAAGCGGGAGGCCCACTCGTAGCCGTCCGGGGCGATGCTCGCGGGGCCGGTCGACCCCTGGCATCCGCCCAGCATGTTCGGCGCCACGACGAACCAGCGGTCGGTGTCGATGGCCCTTCCGGGGCCCACGACATCTCCCCACCAGCCTTCGGTCGCGTGCCCGGGGACGGCGTCGCCGCGCACGTGGCTGTCGCCGGTGAGGGCGTGCAGGATCAGCACGGCGTTGTCGCGGGCGGAGGAGAGCTCGCCCCACGTCTCGTACGCCAGACGGATGCCGGGGAGGCTGGCTCCGCTCTCGGTGGTGAACGCGCCGAACCGCGCGAACCTGCGCTCCCCGATCGGGTCGCCGTCACGCCAGGCGCCGGTCGCCGGTGGGCGCCCGAGGAGCGACCGGGCGTCTGCCTCGGTCACCGGAGCCGAGGGCACCGTGTCTTCCGAGGTCTGCCAGTCCATACGACTATTCTCCCGGCCGATGGGGAGGGTCAGCGCAGTGTTACGGGGCACGGACACCTTCGAAAGTTTCCGCCGAAAGGCGGGCGCGGGACCTTCGGACCCGTCGTTAGCGTCGGGGAGATCACCATTCTGTGACCTGATCGCTCCACCGGAAGAGACCCTGATGACACGTTCCTGGCGCCGCACCGCCTCCCTCACGATGGTTACAGCGCTCCTGGCGTCGACCATCGTGGCATCCCCCTCCATCGCATCGGCGGACGACGAGGTCGACGCGGCCTCGCTCGCCGTCGCTGCGCAATCACTGGCGAATCTGGATGAGTCACTGCTCCTTGCTGCATCCGATGGAGCCGGGACCGGGACGGTGCAGACCAGCCAGGGCACCATCGGCGTCCCGTCGCGGTTGACGGACGGGGTGTCCATACACTCTCCCGGGCGGTCGCCCTTGACGATCGATCTTCCCGAGGCGGACGCGGCGGGCGATGCCGTCCTCCTCCAGGGTGGGGCGGTGACCTACCCGGGTGAGTCTCTGACCAATTCTGTGATCGTCGGTGACACGGGTGTGCAGATGCTGACGACGATCACTTCCGCCGACGCGCCGGAGCATCTCGAGTACGACGTCGACCTCGGCGTCGGCGAGGCGTTGCGATCGACCGAGGACGGGGCCGCGGTCCTCGCCGCTGACGGCACTGTCATCGCCGTGGTCGCGGATGCCTGGGCACTCGACGCGGACGGCGACCCTGTCGCGACGCACTACGAGATCGAGGGCTCCACGCTCATCCAGGTCGTCGATCACCGCGCGGCGGGGGTGGCCTACCCGGTGGTGGCGGATCCGATCTGGATCGCTCCGTGGGTGTTCAAGTGCCTCCTGGGCCTCGGGCTCAAGGGGCCGCAGATCACGCAGGCCTTCGCCACCGGCACGATCTGGGGTGGCCTCGGCGCGGCCGCGCTCGCCTGCGCACTGGGCAAGTGATCGCCGTGCAACCTGAGGAGCTCGCACGGAGGATCGCCAAGGTCGATTCTCAGATCGCGGCGCACCCGCTGTCGAGCGAACGCGTTACGCAGGCGCATGCCGTCATCGAGGCGCACGGGAGCACGGACGACTCCGATGCGATCTCGCGCGAGTTGGCCTCTCGAGGGCTCCCGAGTCTGGTGGAGCTCGGCCGTATCCAGGCGCGGAGCTCGTTCAGCTGGTGGCGGCTCCACCGCAAGCGGCGAGCACTGCTCCGTCGCGCGGATCGCTAGGCGACCCGCGCGCGGCGGACCGAGGAGACGATCGAGTCCAGCACAGCGTTCGACTGACGCAGCAGCGGGCGGGACGCGGCATCCTCGACCAGACGGTCCATGAGCAGCTGGGTCCTCGACACGATGGGATGCCAGTAACCGCCGGGGTGGTGCCGGTCCAGATGCAGGCGCAGTGACCCGTGGTCCGTCGTGAGCACGGCGGTGCCGGGCGCCAGGTCGAGGTCCGGGTCGGTCTGCGTGATCATGACCAGGACGGAACTCCACAGGCCCGAGAACGCGCCGGGGAACGGGAACCGTGTGGTCCTCAGGTCCAGGGTGGCACCCCGGATCTCGGACCAGTCGACCTGCTGCGTCACGGCGGGTCCATCTCGGTGACTGATGGTGTCCACGCCGAGGACGAGGTGACGCCGACCGGGATCGCCGATCGCGAGCCCGTCAGGCACAGCGTGAAGAGGTCCGTAGCGTTTCATCGTCTTCCCTCGAGCGTATCGGGCCGGACGCGCGACACCCCGCCGCGGTGACCCGGACGGGGTGTCGTTCTCCTGAGGAGAGGAGGTCAGGCGCGCGCGGCCTCCGAGTGGCGGCGCGCGGCGGCGAGGGCCTGGTCGAGGTCGGCCTTCAGGTCCTCGACGTTCTCGAGGCCCACCGACAGGCGGACGAGACCCGGGGTGACGCCCGAGGTGAGCTGCTGCTCCGGTGTCAGCTGCGAGTGGGTGGTGGATGCCGGGTGGATGACGAGCGAGCGGACATCGCCGATGTTCGCGAGGTGGCTGAACAGGCTCAGCGCGTTGACGAACTCGCGGCCGGCGGAGACACCGCCCTTCAGCTCGAACGACAGGACCGCGCCGACACCCTTCGGGGCGTAGCGGTTCGCTGCGGCGTACCAGGGCGAGGTCGGAAGGCCCGAGTAGTTCACCGAGGCGACGTCGGGGTGGTTCTCGAGCCACTCCGCAATCTCCTGCGCGTTCTGCACGTGACGCTCGATGCGCAGCGACAGCGTCTCGACACCCTGGATGAGGTTCCACGCGCTCTGCGGCGAGATGGCGGAGCCGAGGTCGCGCAGCAGCTGCACGCGCGCCTTGATGATGTAGGCGAGGGCGTCGCCGACGGCCGCGGTGTAGACGGCGCCGTGGTACGACTCGTCGGGCGTGGTGAGGCCGGGGAATCGCTCGGAGTGCTCCGACCAGGGGAACGAGCCGCCGTCGACGATGACGCCGCCGATGGTCGTGCCGTGGCCGCCGAGGAACTTCGTCACCGAGTGGACGACGATGTCGGCGCCGTGTTCGAACGGGCGGATCAGGTACGGGGTCGCGATCGTGTTGTCGACGATGAGCGGCACGCCGGAGGCGTGGGCGACGTCGGCGACCGTCCGGATGTCGAGGACGTTGATCTGCGGGTTGCCGATCGTCTCGGCGAAGAAGAGCTTCGTGTTCGGGCGCACCGCGCGGCGCCATTCCTCGGCGTCGTCCTGGTTCTCGACGAACGTCGTCTCGATGCCGAGCTTGGCGAGCGTGTACTTGAAGAGGTTGTAGGTGCCGCCGTAGATCGAGCTCGACGAGACGATGTGGTCGCCCGCCTGTGCGATGTTGAGGATCGCGAAGGTCGAGGCCGCCTGGCCGGACGAGACGAGGAGGGCGCCGGTGCCTCCCTCCAGGCCCGCGAGGCGCTGCTCGAGCACGTCCTGCGTCGGGTTCTGGATGCGCGTGTAGATGTTGCCGAACTCGGCGAGGGCGAACAGGTTCGCGGCGTGGTCGGCGTTGTCGAAGACGTACGACGTCGTCTGGTAGATCGGCGTGGCGCGGGCCTTCGTCACCGGGTCCGGAGCGGCGCCGGTGTGGATCTGCTTGGTCTCGAAGCGCCAGTTCTCGGGTGCGGACATGACATGGCTCCCTGCGTGGGTGGTCGGGTGGGTGGTCTGCGGCGACGGATGCCGCGGGCCCGACACCGACGTTACGAGCCGCGCCGCGGGAGGACAACGGAAGGGGACACGGAGCGTAACCTGCCGTGGTCCGCCGGCGCCCCGTGAGTCACTAGCGTTGAGCGCATGGCGAATCGACGTGCAGTGGTGACCGGTGCGAGCTCGGGGATCGGCGAAGCGGTCGTCCGCGCGCTCCGCGCGAGTGGGTGGGACGTCGTCGGCGTCGCCCGTCGCGCGGCCCGGCTGGAGGCCCTCGACGCCGAGGTCGGGTCCCGGTCCTACGCCGCAGACCTTGCGAGCGAGGCCGATGTCGAAGCGCTCGCCGCGCACCTGGAGGACACCGGGCCGGTCCACGCTCTCGTCCACGTCGCCGGCGGTGCGCGCGGAACCCAGCGCGTCGAGGACGGCGACCCGGACGACTGGCGCTGGATGTTCGAGGTCAATGTGCTGTCGGCGCAGCTCGTGACCTCCGCCCTCCTGCCGCACCTGCGCCGTGCGGCCGATGCCGATGGCCACGCCGACGCCGTCTACGTCACCTCGACCGCCGCTCAGACCGCCTACCCCGGCGGGGCCGGGTACAACGCGGCGAAGGCGGGCGAGGCGATGCTCGTGCACGCACTGCGGCTCGAGCTGAACGGCGAGCCGATCCGCGTCGTCGAGGTCGCGCCCGGCATGGTGCAGACCGAGGAGTTCTCCCTCAACCGTCTCGGCGGCGACCGTGCGGCTGCCGAGAAGGTCTACGACGGCGTCGATCAGCCGCTGGTGGCGGCGGATGTCGCGGACGTCATCGCGTACGCGCTGAACGCCCCCGGCCACGTCAACCTCGACCTCATCACGATGCGTCCGGTCGCGCAGTCGGCGCAGCATCTGCTGGCCCGTGGGCCGCTGCGCCCGCGTACGGTCGAGAGCTGAGCCGCGTCAGCCTGCAGGGGGCGCGTCCGCGAACGCGACCTTCGGGACGAGGAGCAGCAGGAGAGCGGCGAGGAACCCGCCGGCCGCGCAGACGGCCCACACGGTGAGGTAGCCGCCGAGCGAACTGGCCGTCTGCCCGGCGACGGCACCGGCGCCCGCGGCGAGCACGACGCCGAAGACGGCGGACGAGAACGCGCCGCCGATCGTCTTCGTCGTGTTCGTCATCCCCGATGCCTCGCCCGTCTTGCCGAACGGTGCGGCCGCGGCGGCGGCTGCCGGCATCGCTCCTACCAGGGCGCCGCATCCGATGCCTGCGATCGAGAGGTTCAGCAGCACCTGCCAGACCTCCACGTGGAATGGCAGGAACAGGGCGTAGCCGACGCCGACGAGCGCGGCCGCGGCGATGAGCGCGACGCGGGGACGCATGCGCCGCGACGTGATCGCGAACAGCACCGCACCCACGATGAGCGAGACGAGGTACAGCCCGATCACGTAGGAGCGTTCGGTGGCGTCGAGGCCCAGACCGTAGCCCAGGGACGAGTCCGTCCCCGCGTAGGTCGAGAGCGGTCCCTGGGCTCCGAGCAGGCTGATGCCGATGAGGAACGCGGTGGCCTGGACGGGCCACATGTCTGGCCGGGCGAGGACGCGCATGTCGATGACGGGATGCCGGTGCCTCAGCTCGTGACGGACGAACCACACGAGCACGCCGACGCCGAGCAGGAACAGTGCGGCGACGCCGAGCCAGGTCCCCGCGCCGAGCCCGAGCTCCCCGATGAGCCTCATCCACGCGAGGGCTCCGGTCACGAGCAGCAGCCCCCAGGCGAGGAGGATCACCCCGACGGTGTCGAGGCGCCGTTCGCCGCTCGGGGTGGACTCGGGCACCCACAGCCAGATGACCACCACGACGAGGGAGACGGCGATAGCGGGCGCCATGAGGGTGAGGGCGAGGTCGCCGGTCGCCGCGTAGATGCGTCCGGCCGCGAGGGCGCCGACGATGGCCCCCGCTTCGAGCCCGACGACGAGCAGCCCCGCCGCGCGGCGGGTGAGGGAGACGCCGCGGTTCTGCTGCCTGCCGCGCTCGAAGATCAGGGCGACCTCGAGGGGCAGCCACACGACGTAGAAGCCTTGGAGCGACCAGAACAGGAGGAACGTCCAGAACGAGTCCGCGAAGACGAGTCCCCACGAGGCGAGGGCGGTCAGCCCCGCGGCGACGAGCAGGATGCGCTTGTGCCCGAACATGTCGCCGAGCTTGGCGAGGATCGGGACGACGAGGGCGCTCAGCAGGAGCTGACCCGCCTCGAACCAGTTCACGTCCGCATCCCGGATCCCGAGGTGGATGACGATGTCGCTGAACAGGGGGACGTAGAACCCCTGCAGGATCCCGCTGACGATCTCGACGACGATGAACCACCCGATGAGTCCCGCCGTGATCCCCGCGGCGGAGGAACGCAGGGCGGACGAGCGCAGCAACGGTGCGGAGGAGGGCGGGATCCCGGTCACGAGCGCGAGCCTAGCGCTGGAGCGGGCCGCCGTCCCGCAGGTCGTAGTCTGAGGATCCATGGACGAAGGGATGCCGGTGGCCGCCGAACGCGAGACGTTGACCTGGGATGATTTCGGCGGGGCGACCCGTGACCTGGCGCGAGGCATCGTCGCGGACGGGTTCGCGCCCGACATCGTCGTCGCGATCGCTCGAGGCGGCCTGCTGCCGGCGGGGGCGGTCGCGTACGGCCTCGGAGTCAAGAGCTGCGGAGCGCTGAACGTCGAGTTCTACACGGGGGTCGGGACGGTGCTCGATGCGCCCGAGATTCTGCCTCCCGATCTCGACCTCGGCGCCCTCGACGGCAAGCGCGTGCTTCTGGTCGATGACGTGGCCGACAGCGGCCGGACGCTCGCCCTCGCGGTGCAGCTGATCCGGGACGCCGGTGCGGAGGTCCGCTCGGTCTGCATCTACACGAAGCCCGGCTCCGTCGCGTCGCCCGACTACTCGTGGCGTGAGACGGATCTCTGGATCGACTTCCCCTGGTCGTTCCGCGGCTCCGTCGCAGAAGAGGACGCGGGCCTGCCCGCAGGGGCATGAGCGGTCGCTCGCTCGACGAGCTCGCCGCGGGCGGGCTGATCCACCCTGAGTGGGCCGAGGCGCTCGCCCCCGTCGCCTCCGATATCGCGGCGCTCGGTGACCGGCTGCGCGACGACGAGCGCGGCTACCTGCCCGCGGGCGACCACGTGCTGCGCGCGTTCGCACGCCCGCTCTCCGCGGTCCGCGTGCTCGTCGTCGGTCAGGACCCCTACCCGACGCCCGGGCACCCGATCGGTCTCTCGTTCGCCGTCGACCGGCACGTGCGTCCGCTGCCGCGGAGCCTCGGCAACATCTACGCCGAGCTGTCGAGCGATCTCGGCATCCCTCCCGCGTCGCACGGCGACCTGTCGGCGTGGACGGAGCAGGGCGTCATGCTGCTCAACCGCGTCCTGACCGTCGCGCCCGGTGAAGCCGGCTCGCACCGCGGCTGGGGGTGGGAGCGCGTCACGGCGCACGCGATCTCGACACTCGTCGCCCGCCCCGAACCGCTCGTGGCCGTGCTCTGGGGCAAGGATGCCGCGAGCCTCGTCCCGATGCTCGGTGACACCCCGCGCGTCGAGTCGGCGCATCCGTCCCCGCTGTCGGCGCGGCGCGGCTTCTTCGGCTCGCGACCCTTCTCGCGGGTGAACGCGTTGCTCGAAGCGCAGGGGGCCTCTCCCGTCGACTGGCGACTGCCCGACTGAGCCGTATGCTGGCGGCATGCTGGAGGACGAATACGAGCGCGATCGCCGTCGCCTTCCCCGTCACCTCCGCCGTCGTCCCGAACCCGAGCGGGGGTTCTCGTTCGAACTGCGCCCCGCCGTCCGCACCGATATGGCCGACGTGCGCGAGATCTACAACCACTACGTGGCGAACTCGGTCGTCACCTTCGACGAGAAGCGCTGGTCCCACAAGCAGTGGGTCGAGAAGTTCGACTATCTCTCGAAGCTCGGTCTGCCGTTCCTCGTCGCGGTGTCGCCGACCGGGCAGATCCTCGGCTACGGTCTCGTCTCGCCGTGGGCGGGCAAGAGCGGGTTCCGCTACACCGTCGAGAACTCGATCTATCTGGGACAGGCGGCGACAGGAAAGGGCCTCGGCCGGGCCCTCTTGGAGGGGCTCATCGCCGCGTGCGAGGAGAAGGGCATCCGCGAGATGGTCGCCGTCGTCAGCGACAAGGGAGCCGAAGCCTCCCTCGCCCTGCACGAGCGGCTGGGTTTCGTCGAGGTCGGCCGCATGGGCAAGGTGGGTTTCAAGTTCGGGCGCTCGCTCGGCACGATCTACCTGCAGAAGCACCTGAACCCGAAGAAGAAGGACACGCTCCTCACCCGCCTGCGTTCTCGCTGAGGTCGGCGGGGCGCACGGCCGCACCGTCGGCCTGCACGCGGTCGATGAGCGCGCGCCAGGGACCGGTGGCATCGCCCACGACCGCTCGGCGATCCGCGTCGCCGTGGATGGCCGCGACCTCCCACGAGAATCGGTCCGCGCCGGGAGCGGATGCCGGGGGTTCCTCCCACGGGCACGCGTCGACGAGCGGCAGCCAGGCCTCCGCGTCGGTCCCCGCGACCTCGACGCGCCACGCGCGACGGAGTCCGGCGAATCCGCCGGTGCGGACGACGACGATCGTCAGCGGATCAACGGGGTGCGGCATCCTCCACGACTCCGACGCTCGCCCACGCGGTGCGGACGGCGACGGCCTCCTCAGAGTCCTCACCGTACTCCCGCGCCGCCGTCTCGGCAGTGGCGGAGGCGAACTGCGCGAAGGTGGCGGCGGCGGAGAGGGTGCCCGAGACGAGGGTGAGGTACCAGATGCGACCGGCGCGCTCCCAGGCGTAGCCGCCGAGAGCGGTCGCAACGAGGTGGAATGCCTTGTTCGGGATGCCGGAATTGATGTGCACGCCGCCGTTGTCGCCGGAGGTCTCGACGAAATCGCGCATGTGCGAGGGCTGCGGGTCCTTGCCGAGCACGTCGTCGTCATACGCGGTGCCGGGGGCGGCGAGGGAGCGGAGGGCGGAGCCCGTGACCGCGTCGGTGAAGATCTCGGCGCCGACGAGCCAGGTGGCGGCATCCGCTGTCTGACCCCTGTGGTGCTGATCGGTGAGCGCACCGAACACGTCGGCGATCGACTCGTTGAGCGCGCCGGACTGACCCGAGTAATCCAGGCCGCCGGCCGATTCGATCACGCCGTGGCCCAGCTCGTGCGCGATGACGCTGAGCGAGCGCGTGAAACCGGCGAACACCTCGCCGTCGCCGTCGCCGAACACCATGCGCTCGCCGTCCCAGAACGCGTTGTCGTAGGCGCGACCGTAGTGGACCGTGGCGGCGAGCGAGCCGCTGCGTCCGTCGAGACCGACGCGCTCGAAGGCCTCCCACAGGAACGTGAACGTCGCGCCGAGCCCGTCATAGGCCTCGTCGACCGCCGCGTCGCCGGTCGCGTCCGCCCCCTCGGCGCGGGCGGGCCGGCCCGGCAGTTCCTCGCGGTTCTCGGCGTCGGAGATGAGCCGGTCGGGATCAGGAGCGGCTGAGACGACCAGCGAGTCCCCTTCGACCGACAGATCGAGGTGGCCGCGCATCGGCGCGTAGGCGCGGGGGACCGCCAGGGTCGCGCGGGCGGCGGCGACGGCGTGCGGGAATCGTTCGGCCGGAGCGGCCGCGAGACGGGCGAGCAGGTACGGCGGGACGATGGCGTGCATGTCGCCACGCTAGCGCCAGCCGCCGACAGCGTGACGTCTCGTTACCGGTCCCGCGGGTCGATGACCGGGATCGAGGCGAGCAGCCGGCGCGTGTAGGCGACCTGCGGTTCGAGCAGCACCTTCTCGGTCGGGCCCTCCTCGACGACGCGGCCCTCGGTCATGACGACGACGTCGTCGCAGAGGTTCTGCACCACCCCGATGTCGTGCGAGACCATGACGAGCGTGAGGCCGTCCCGCCGGCGCAGCTCGCGGATGAGGTCGAGGATCTGCGCCCGGACCGTCACGTCGAGGGCGGACAGCGGCTCGTCCCCGACGAGGACGTCGGGGCGGTGGACGAGCGCGCGAGCGAGAGCGATCCGCTGACGCTGACCGCCCGAGAACTCGTGCGGGAACCGCTCGGCGGCATCGGCGGGCAGGCCCACGTCGCTCAGCACCTCGCGGACGCGCGCACGGTGGTCGCCGGCGATCTCGAGTGCGGAGAGAGGCTCTGCGACGATGCGCCCGACGCTCATCCGGGGATCGAGCGACCCGTACGGGTCCTGGAAGACGATGCCGGTGCGCCGGCGCAGCCAGTGGAGCGAGCGGGCGGGCGCCGATCCGTCGACGGGACGTCCGTCGAACTCGACGCTCCCCGCGCTCGGCACGTCGAGCCCCAGGAGCAGGCGCACGAGAGTCGACTTGCCCGAGCCCGACTCGCCGATGATCCCGAGGGCGTTGCCTGCGCGGACGTCGACGTCGACGTCGTCGAGGGCGGTCGTCCACCGAGCCGGCTCGAACGGTCGGGACCGCGGCATCCGGTGTCTGCGCGTCAGTCCGCGCGCTCGCATCAGTTCGCTCATGCGCGGCCTCCCGGTCGCCAGAGGGTGGCCGTCGCGTCGCGCAGCAGCGCCTGGGTGACGGGCGACGCGGGGGAGCGCAGGAGGGTCCGGAGCGGCCCCGACTCGACGACGCGGCCGGTGTCGAGGACGACGGCGTCGGTCGCGATCTGGGACAGCACGGCGAGATCGTGCGTGATGAACACGAGCGACATCCCGTCCTCGTCGACGAGGTGGTGGAGCAGGTCCAGGATCTCGGCCTGGATCGTGACGTCGAGCGCGGTGGTCGGCTCGTCCGCGATCAGGAGCCGGGGCCGGCAGGCGAGGGCCATCGCGATGGCGACGCGCTGGCGCTGTCCGCCCGAGAGCTGGTGCGGATAGCGACGGACGATGGTCTCGGGCTCGGGGAGCCTCACCCGACGCGCCTCGTCGATCGCCCGCGCCCACGCCTCGGCGCGGGAGATACCGCGCTGATGGATGCGGATCGATTCGGCGATCTGCCGACCCACCGTCCGGATGGGGTTGAGCGCTGTCTGGGGCTCCTGGAACACCATGCCGATCTCGTCGCCGCGTAGCCGCGCGAGGTCGCGATCCGGCATCCCGATCAGCTCCCGGCCGTCCCAGCGGACGCTGCCGCCGACCCGGGCGCCGTCGGGGAGTAGGCCGAGGATCGCGAGGGCCGTCAGGGATTTGCCGGATCCGGACTCGCCGATCAGGCCCACGCGCGCGGCGTCGCCGACCTCGAGGTCGATCCCGTCGACGACGCGACGACCGGCGATGTCGATCGTGAGTCCGGAGAGCGAGAGCGTCATGCCGTCACCGCCGCGGGAGGTTCGGCGCCGCGCGGTGCTGAGCCGCGGGACAGGGTGGGATCCGTGGCGTCGCGGAGCGCGTCGCCGAGGAGGTTGAAGCCGAGGACGGTCAGCGTGATGGCGAGACCCGGCCAGAGAACCGACAGCGGATGGACGCTGATGAAGCGCTGCAGGTCGGCCAGGAGCAGTCCCCAGGACGGCTGGGTCAGCGGCGCGCCGAACCCGAGGTACGAGAGACCGGCCTCGGCGAGCACCGCGACGGCCATGCCCCACGACAGCTGCACGATGAAGACGGGGGCGACGTTCGGGAGCAGGTGGCGCCAGAGGTTCTGCGTCGGGGTCAGCCCCGAGGCGCGCCCGGCGAGGACGAAGTCGCTCCGGAGGATGCGACGCAGCTCGGGACGGGTGACGCGGGCGATGTTGACGCCGAACCCGATGCCGACCGACACGATGACGACGAGCAGGGATCCGCCCCACACCGCCGAGATCATCATCGCGATCAGCAGCACCGGGAAGGCGATGAGGATGTCCACGATCACCGTGACCCCCTCGCGGACGGGTCGCGGCGTGAGCGCGCCGAGGGCTGCGAGCACGAGTCCGATGACGGTCGCGATGACACCGGCTCCCACGGCGACGAGCACTGTCGTCCGAGCCCCCGCCATCAGGAGGCTCAGGATGTCGCGTCCCGACCCGTCGGTCCCGAGCAGGTGTGCGGCGCCGGGCGCCGCCCAGCGGTTCGCGATGTCGACGCGTTGCGGGTCGAGGGGGGTCCAGACAAGGGACACGAGCGCCGTCACGGCGATTACGAGGACCACGATGACCCCGAACCGACCGGTCCCCGACGCCCAGACCCGCCCCGCCCACTGCAGTCGTCGCATCACTCTGCCTCTCGCTGGCGCGGATCGAGGACGCGGTGCACGAGGTCGACGACGAACCCGATGACGAGGACCAGTCCCGTGAGGACGAGGAGTTCGCCCTGCACCTTGACGAGGTCGCGGTTGCCGGTGTCCTCGACGAGCATCCGCCCGATCCCGGGCAGGCTGAACAGCTGCTCGATGACGACGGCGCCGACCATGATCCCGGCGACCTGAACGCCCAGCACCGTGACGACCGACAGGCCGACGCTCGGGAGCCCGTGACGAAGGAGCGCCTGCGTGCGCGTGAGGCCCTTCGCGGCGGCGGTCCGCACGACGTCCTGGCCCATCGCCTGCAGGGTCGCCGAGCGGACGAACCGCAGCAGCACGGCGCCCTCCACGACGCCGATCGTGACGGCGGGGAGGACGAGAGCGCGCAAAGCCGCCGCAGGGTCCGCCCAGCCCGCGCGAGGGAAGCCCTGCGCCGGGAGCCACCCCAGGGACACCGCGAAGACGACGACGAGCATCATGCCCGCCCACACGACGGGCACGGCGGCGAGGGCCTGCGCGCCGACCGACACGGCGACGCCGTCCGGACGGTGCCGGCGCACCGCCGCGTGCACGCCGAAGGGCAGTGCGACGAGCAGAGCGATGACGAACGAGAGGATGCCGAGGGGCACCGTCACTTCCGCCTTCTGCAGCAGCTCCGAGACGACGGGCGTGCCGGTGAGCTGGGACTGCCCGAGGTCGCCGGAGAGGACCCCGCCGATCCACTCCCCGTACTGGACGGGGAGCGGCCGATCGAGTCCCAGCCGTTCGCGGATGCCGGCGAGCTGCTCCGGGGTCGAGTTCACCCCGGCGATCAGCTGCGCGATGTCACCCGGCAGGATCCGGAGGGTGGTGAAGATGAGCGCGCTGGCGACGAACAGGCCCAGCACCAGCAGGGCCAGTCGCGTCAGCGCGTAGCGGATCACCCCTCGCTCTTGGCCAGCTCGGCGACGTTCAGGCGCTCGTTCACATTGACCGTCGGCATCCCGCTGACGTTCGACGCGACGGCGAGGACGGACTGCCCGTTGTAGAGCCAGTCGGCCGCGTCGTCCTCGGAGACGATGCGCGCGGCCTGCGTCAGCAGATCGGCGGCGGCTGCGTCGTCGGTCGAGGCGACGGCCTCCGCGTAGAGCTTCTGCACCTCGGGGTTGTCGTACGTGAAGTAGTAGTCGGGGTTCGCCCAGTTCTCGAAGTCGCGTGCCTCGGTGTGGAGGACGAAGCTCAGCTGGTAGTCCTTATTGACGTAGACGTCGTTGACCCAGGTGGGGAACTCGACCGGGTTCACTTTCAGGGTGATGCCCACGTCGCGCAGGTTCGAGACGAGGATCTGCGGGACCGTCGTGCCGTACGCGGAGGGGATCGTCAGCGTCAGGGACAGGTTCTCGGCCCCCGCCTCGGCGAGGAGCTGCCGTGCGGCCTCGGGGTCGAAGGGAGCGACGGTCGACAGGTCTTCGTAGCCCGGGTCGAGCGAGGGGATCGGACCGTACATCGTCTTGCCCGCGCCGAGAGCCTCGACGATCGAGTTCTTGTCGATGGCCTGCCGGATCGCCTTGCGCACGCGCGCGTCGGCCAGCGGGCCCGAGGCCTGGTTGAAGGCGAGCGTGCCCTTGTCGGTCGAGTCGCCGAGTTCGAGCGAGAAGTCGCCGGTGGCCTCGACCTGATCCTTCAGGTTCGCGTCGAAGCCGCTCAGGACGTCGAACTCGCCGGCGAGGGCGCCGCTGAGCGCGGACTGGTTGTCGCTCACATACGAGAAGACGACCTCGGCAGCGGACGACGGGGTTCCCCAGTAGTCGGCGAACCGTTCGAAGACGATGCTGTCGCCCTCTCGCCAGTCGGCGAGCCGGAACGGGCCGGTACCGTTGGCCGCGGTCTTACGGTCGATGGAGTCGCCCTCTTTGAGGATCAGACCGGCGCGGCCGGTCAGGCTCCAGAGCAGGGTCGAGTCGGGGGCCTTTAGCGTCAGCGTGATCTTCTGACCGTCGGCGGCGACGTCCGAGACGTTCGCCAGGCGCGCCGAGTCGCGGTACGTCGGGGTGTCACGCACCTGCGTCAGCGACCAGACGACGTCCTGCGGGGTGAGCGGCTGACCGTCGTGGAAGGTCACGCCCTCGCGCAGCGTGAAGGTGTAGGTGAGCTTGTCGGCCGAGACCTCGTAGTCGCTGGCGAGCGCCGGCACGATCTCCTGGTCGGGCGTGCGGGAGACGAGGCCCTGGTACACGTTGTCGATCAGGATCTGGTCGAGGGCGGACCCCGCGGTCTCGCGGATGTCGAGGTTGCCGGGCTCGAGCACGAGGCGAACGTTGAC
Source organism: Microbacterium phoenicis (assembly GCF_047302325.1). Classification (NCBI taxonomy): domain Bacteria; kingdom Bacillati; phylum Actinomycetota; class Actinomycetes; order Micrococcales; family Microbacteriaceae; genus Microbacterium; species Microbacterium phoenicis. The sequence continues at coordinate 2,710,121 of NZ_CP154849.1, read as the reverse complement.
GGTCGCGTCGGGGTCGGGGGTTCCCGCGGATCCGGAGGGAGCCGGCTGCGAGCCGGTGCAGCCCGACAGGAGCAGGGCTCCGGCGGCGAGGAGCGCCGTGGCGGCCAAAGCGGTGCGGCGAAGCATGTGAGTGGGGGGTCCTTTCGGCGTCGATGGGCGTCGACGTCGACGCCGGCCCATCGCGGTGCTCGGTGCGCGTTACAGCCTAGAGTCCCGCGCGAGGAGTTCGGTCACGGGCCGTCATGACTCGACCGCACGAGCGCCGCGAGGTCCTGGGGTCGCTCCTCGTGGACGTTGTGCGCCGTGTCGAGCTCGACGTGGCGCGCCTGCGGAACGCGGCGCAGGAACTCGGCGCGGTCGGCGTCGGTGAGGAATCCTCGGGTTCCCGTGACCAGGGTGACGGGCGCGGTGACGGCGGCGAGATCCTCCCAGCCGGCGGACGAGAGCACGTCGGCCTCCGCGCGCTGCGCGGCATCGACCGCGCTCGCCGCGTCGGGGTCGGCGGCGAGTCGGTTCGCGAGGCGGGCGAAGTGATGCTTCCACTCGACGCGGCCGTCGGGGCGGACCCGGGAGTTCAGGAAGACGCCCCGGGTGGCCGCCTCGCGCGTGCCGCCGAGCCCGAACGACAGCGCGCGGTCGACGAGTTCGTCCCGGCTCGCCCAGTCGGTCGGACCGGCGAAGAACGCCCGGATGGAGGACGCCGCGCCGTTCGGATCGATCCCGGGGGAGATGTCGACGACGACGAGCGAGCGGACGAGGTCCGGATGCCGCGCGGCGAGCGCTGCGGCCGTGAGGCCCCCGAGCGAGTGACCGACGAGGACCTGTCGGCGGCCGTTCGTCCATTCCCGGACGGCGGGCGCGATGTCGGCGGCGATGCTCTCGCCGGTGTACCGCGCGTCGTCCCGCCAGGAGGAGTCTCCGTGGCCCGGCAGGTCGAGGGCCAGTGCGGGCAGGCCCAGGTGCAGGACCGTCGTGTCCCACGTGTGCGCGTTGAGCCCCGCACCGTGCAGGAAGGTGACCTCCGGTGCGGCCTCCGGATCGCCGAAGCGCAGTGCGCTGATCTCACGGCCGTCGGACAAGCGGTGCGTCACACGGTGCGTCTCGGTCACGGGCACGCCGATGTCAGCCGCCTGTGCGGGGAGGAAGGAGAACTCGTCGAAGGCGGCGTCGCTCACGATCCCCATTGTGACCGATGCCGGGTGCGGATGCCGCGACTAGGGTGACGACATGAGCGATCACCGCCGTGTGCACCTCGCCCGGGCCGCGCGCCCGGCGTACGACGCCCTCGAAGCGTTCGCGAAGACCGTCGGGGATCTCGCAGCCGAGGCGGGGATAGATGCCCGGCTGCGCGAGCTCGCGCTCATCCACGCATCCCAGCTCAACGGCTGCGCGTACTGCGTCCGCGTCCACTCCGATCGGGGTGCGAAGGCGGGGCTCACCCTCGACGTGGTCGCGCAGCTCCCCGTCTGGCGCGAATCCGGTGTCTTCAGTGAGCGCGAGCGTGCGGCGCTCGAGCTGACGGAGTCGTACGTCTTCATCCATGACGATGGCGTCTCGGACGACGTGTACGACCGCGTCGGCGGCATCCTCTCCGAAGAGGAGTACGTCGCGCTCAGCTGGCTGCTCGTCTCGATCAACGCGTTCAATCGCATCGCGATCGCCGGCCGCTACCCGGTTCCCGAGCGCCGCGCCGCGTCGCCGGCTCCGTGAGCGTCGTCGACGTCCCCGGCGCCTTCAACTTCCGCGACGTCGGGGGACTGCCGGCGGGGGAGGGGCGCACCCGGTCCGGCGTGCTGTTCCGCTCCGGCAACCTCGGCCACCTGACGACGGCGGGAAGGGACCGCGTGGCGGGCCTCGGCATCCGTCGCATCGTCGACCTGCGCGACGACGAGGAGCGGCGGTTCGAACCCTCGCAGGTCGACGACCTCGGGATCGAGACGGTGCACCTGCCCATGTTCGCGGGGTCGGCGTCGTCGTTCTTCGCCGACGACCTGTCCCTCGACGACGTGTACCGCGCTCTCGTCGACGGTTCCGCATCGCGGCTGGTCGACGCGGCGCGCGCCGTGCTCGAGGTCCAGCCCGTGCTCGTGCACTGCACCGTCGGCAAGGACCGCACGGGGCTCTCGGTGGCGCTGATCCTCGCGGCCGCCGGCGTGGACGAGGATGCCGTCATCGCCGACTACGCGCGGACCGAAGAGCTGCTCCCCACGGCGCGGAACGAGGGCGTTCTGCGCTATCTCCGGCAGCGGCATCCGAGGGCGCGTCACCTCGAGGATCTCGTGACCCGGTCGCCGGCGCAGGCGATGCGCGCCGTGTTCGACGACCTCCGGCTGCGGTACGGCGGCCCCGTCGAGTACCTGCAGGCGTACGGTCTGACGACCGCCGAGACCACGGAGCTCGGCCGAGTGCTCGTCGCGTGAAGGATCGTCAGCGGGGGATGTAGCGTCCGTCGGCGAGACCCGCCTCGATCTCGAACCGGTTCGTCAACGGGTCGCGGCCCGCGAGGAGGTAGAGGAGGGGCATGAGCATGCCGTAGCGCCGCCACTGTTCGCGGTGCACGGCTTCGTGGCGAAGCAGCCGGTCGTCGATGCGGCCGTCGCCGGTGAGGAAGCACCCGCCGACGCAGACACCGCCGCGGCCGAACGTGACCCCCGGCATCCCTCGGAACACCCAGAGCCCCGCTCGCCGTTCGATGCGGCCCGTCGACCACAGCGTCCCCCACGCGAAGCCGAACGCCGTCCCGGCGAGGTATCCGAGGCGGCTGAGAGGGGAATCGAGCAGGATGCCGGGGATCCAGCGGTCGAACCGTCGCCCGCGCGCCACGGCGCGCTCCGCCCGCGCCTCCCATCCCGCCGGAGGGGCCGGACTCATGCGAGGGCCCCGAGCAGGCGGAGGATGGTGCCGAGATCCTCGACCGCTGCGTCGCGGGTCGCGGGGGCGAAGCCCGACAGCGAGGCGCCGACCAGCGGCATCCGCTCGCGCAGTCGGGCGATCGACGCGGTGATGTGTGCGGGGTCCGCACCGAAGGGCACCGGCTCGAGGACTCCCACGACGGCCGAGGGGTCGAGGACGTCGAGGTCGATGTGGACGTAGACGGCGTCGGCGCCGGTCGCGACGACCGCGTCCGCGAGCGCGGCAGGGTCGGCGAGGGCGCTCGCCGAGACCGTCACGATCTCGGAGGTCTCCAGCAGGGTGACTTCGGCGTCGTCGAGGTCACGGGCGCCGACGAGGACGCTGCGGGCGGCGGGGACGAGCGGGGTCTGGGCGAACGGCCCGGCCTCGATCGCGGCGCGCAGCGCCATGCCCGCCAGCGCGCCTGAGAGGGACGACTCCGGCGTGTGCAGGTCGCCGTGCGCGTCGAACCACACGACCGCGACAGACGGATGCCGCTCGGCGGCCGCGGCGATAGCCGGAACCGCGACCGCGCAGTCACCGCCGATGACGACGGCGGGCTCGTCACTGGAGGCGAGGACCTCGGCGAGGGCGTCGCGAACGCGGGTGAGGGTGCTGAACCGACGGATGCCGGTGCCCACCGCCTCGCCCGCCTCGGCCGGGACCGCGACGCGCGTGAGGGCGGAGCGCGGCAGGTCGTCGGCGATCGCCTCGGCGCCGTCGATGAGGCGCATGGCGCGGGCGGATGGCGAACCCTGCCACTGCGGGACGACGAGGAATCGGGTCATGGGCACCTCCGGGGGAGCACGGCGGCGCCGGACCCTCGGGGTCCGGCGCCGCGTATGGCGTGCGGGTCTTACTGCTCGATCGCGCCGGCGTTGCCGCCGGTCTTCAGCGCGGCCAGGCGCGCCTCGACCTCAGTGAGCTCTCCGAGGTCTTCGAGCTGGTTGAACTGGGCGTCGATCGTCGAGGCGGCGATCTCGGCCTTTCCGGCGGCGAGGGCCTCCTGCCGGCGGACCTTGTCCTCGAACCGGCCGAGCTCACTCGTGGGATCGAGCACGTCGATCGACTTGACCGCGTCGTGCACCTTGTTCTGCGCCTCGGCCGTCTTCGCGCGGGCGAGCAGCTCGGAGCGCTTCGAGCGAAGCTGGTCGAGCTTCTGCTTCATGCCGTTGAGGCCGTCCTTGAGCTTCTCGACGACCTCGGTCTGCGCGGCGATCGAGGGGGCGATGGCGCGGGCCTCGTTCTCCTCGCTGATCTGACGCTGCAGGGCGATCTTGGCGAGGTTGTCGAACTTGTCGGCATCCGTCGTGTTGCCGGCGGAGCGCAGTTCGTCGGCCTTGCGGCTGGCGGCGATGGCTTTGTTGCCCCACTCGGCGGCGGCCTTCACGTCCTCGTCGTGGTCGCGTTCGAGCAGGCGCAGGTTGCCGATGGTCTCGGCGATGGCGGTCTCGGCGTCGGCGATGTTGTTGGTGTAGTCGCGGACGAGCTGGTCGAGCATCTTCTGCGGGTCTTCGGCGGAGTCGAGGAGGGCGTTGATGTTCGCCTTCACGAGAGTGGAGATGCGGCCGAAGATGGACTGCTTTGCCATCGGGTTTCCTTTCGATACGAGAGGTCGTGCTGTCGAGGTCTGTGAGGTCCGGCGTCGGAAGATCAGAAGCGACCGCCTCCCCTGCGGGAGCGGGAGCCGCCGCTGCTGCGCCCGATCGATCCGCCGCCGCCGAAGCCGCCGCTGCGACGGGAAGACGAGCCGCCGAAGCCGCCGCCGAATCCGCCGGAGGATCGCCTTGATCCGCCCCCGCCACCGAGGAGGGAGCCGAGGATGATGCCGCCCAGCATGCCGCCGAAGTCGCCCCCGCCGCCAGTGTTTCCGCCGCCGGCGAACGATCCGACGTCGCCCTGCGCGCGCTGCATCGCCTCGCCCGCCAGTGCGGTGGAGCGGTGCGCGAGGTCGAGGGCGCGCTCGGGGTCGCTCTGCTGCAGCTGGGTCGCCTGCACGAGAGCGGCGCCGGCCTCGGCCAGGCGGGTGCGGGCCGTCGCTCCGACGGCCCCTCGCCGGGCGCTGATGAAGTCCTCGGCGCCCGACACCTGTGCCTTCGCCTGCAGCAGCGTCTGAGACAGCACGCTGCGGGCGCGGTCGGCGCGCTGCTGGGCGTCGCGCACCTGGCCGAGGGCGCCGTCGATCGCCGTGTTCGCCCTCTCGAGGAGGTCGACTGCCGAGAGGGGGTCGCGTGCCTGACCGGTCAGCTTCTCGCGCGCGGCGTCGAGGTTCTGACGTGTCGAGGCGATGATCGGTGCGAGACGCGATTCGGGGTCGGGCGTCGCGGCGGCGGCCGCCAGGTCGGCGTCGAGTTCGGTGACGAGGGCGGCGCCCTCCTGCTCGGCCGCGGACAGGTCGGCAGCGAGCTTCTCGACGGCATCCTGCAGACGGGTCGCCTGGTCGACGGCCTGTTCCGCAGCACGGATGCCGACGGCCGCCCCTGCACCATCGCCTGCTGCGAGCTCGGTCTGAGCCTCGGACAGCCGGGCATCGGCGAAGCTGAGGCGATCGCGTGCCTGAACGGGGTTGTCGGCGACGGCAGCGAGGGCCTCGGCGCGGTACGCCCCTCGGAGCTCGACGAGACGGGCGTCGATTCCGTCGAGACGGGCGCCCGCGTCGGACCGGCGCTGCTGCACGCGGGCAAGGGCTTCCGGAGCGTTCTTCGCGAGATCGCGCAGGGCGTCGAAGGCTTCCGCCTTCTCGGTCAGCGTCTCCTCGGCACTCCGGCAGAGGCTCAGGATCTCCTCGTACCAGGCGCGGCGCTGGTCGGGGGAGTCGGGCGCCTCGTCATCCATCTGCTGCTGCAGCGAGAACGCGCGCTCGAGCGAGGTGCGCGCCGTCGCGATCGCCTGCTCGAACTCGGCGGTGGCGGCACTCCCGAACTCCGCCGTGGCGAAGCCGAGTTCTTGCGCGCTCGTGGTGATCGCGTCGTCGGTCCGCACGAGCGCGGCACCGGCCCGGCGTTCGAGCTCCTCGAGCGGCACCTGTCCCGTGCCGGCGTTCGTGCCCGACGCCGCGCGACGGCGTCGGACGAGCGCCCAGACGACGAGCCCGGCGATCGCAGCGACGACGAGGAGGACGACCCAGATGAGGCCGCCGCCCCCACCGGAGCGCGCGTCCTCGAGTCCGTCGGCCGCTGCGATTCCGGCGCCCTGCCAGTCACCCGCATCGAGGGCGGGGCGCACACGGTCCTGCTCGATCGCCGTGATCCGGTCGTCCGAGATGGGCCCCGACGAGTCGGAGGAGAGGTAGTAGGCGCGTCCCTCCGTGGCGATCGCGAGGAGGTACTGGTCGGGTCCGAGGTTGTTGAGATTCGCGGTGTCCTCGGCCCACTGCTGCGCGCCGGTCGGATCGGTGAACCTGTCGACGTAGACGACCCAGAGGTCGAGCCCGGTGTCGTCGGTGAGGCGCTCGAGGCGAGCGTCGAGGTTGGCCTCCTGCGCGTCGGTCAGGACGTCGGCCTGATCCGACACCCTTCCGTCGCCGAGGGTGACGGGATCGGTCGCCGATGCGGGAGTCGCCAGGGTGAGGGAGCCGATGGCGACCGCGAGCGAGGCCGCGACGACGGACGTCAGGCGGGATCGCATCGGTGAGTCCTCCGGGAGTCGCTCGGTGGGTCGCTCGGCGGTCGCAACCGCTCGTCGCGAGTCTATGCCGCGGTCCGTATGTCTCGATACCGGGTTGCGGTCGGAGCGCCTGTGCGTTCCCTTTGCGTTGCTCGCTTAGGCTTCCCGAGGTTTCAGGAGGTGCGTGTGGACGATCGGTACGGCAGCGATGTGCTCGCCGCGGGGTGGCGTGACAAGGGACGGCCGACGGTGACGACCGTTCCCGCCGAGAGGGGTCTCGTCGTCGAGGTCGCCCTCGACGACTTCGTCGGCGCGGTGACGGGGGTGACCGCCGGCCACGTCGAGCTCGAGGACCGACACGGCCGCGTGCGGCTGTTCCCGATCGGCGGCGGATTCCTCGTCGACGGCAAGCCCGTCCAGCTCGTCCCGCCGCGCGCCGCGGCGCCCGCCGGACGTACGCGCACCGCATCGGGGTCGTTCGCCGACCCGCAGGCCCGTGCCCGCGTCGCCCGTGCGTCCCGCATCCTCGTCGAGGGTCGCCACGACGCCGAGCTCGTCGAGAAGGTGTGGGGCGCCGACCTCCGCATCGAGGGCGTCGTCGTCGAGTACCTCCAGGGCGTCGACCTGCTCGAGGACCTGCTCCGCGCTGAGCCGCCGAGCGCCGAGCGCCGCTACGGGGTGCTCGTCGACCATCTCGTCCCGGGGTCCAAGGAGACACGGATCGCCGAGCAGGTCCTCCGCGGCCCGCACGGTGCGCACCTGAAGATCGTCGGCCACCCGTACATCGACGTCTGGCAGTGCGTCACGCCGCGTGCGCTCGGCATCGCCGCCTGGCCGGAGGTTCCGCGAGGCATCGAGTGGAAGAAGGGCGTCAGCCGCGCCCTCGGCTGGCCGGCCGAGGACCAGACCGACATCGCCGAGAACTGGCAGCGCATCCTGGGGTCGGTCACGACCTTCCGCGACCTCGACCCGGCCCTCCTCGGCCGCGTCGAGGAACTCATCGATTTCGTGACCTCGTGAGCGGGCGACGCCGAGGCAGGCCCGCGGAGAGCCCGGATACCGCGGGATACCCTGGTCGCATGCCCGATCCCGACGCGCCCGAGTCCGCGCCGCGCTTCCGCGACAAGCCCGTGTCGTTCGTGCGGCGGAGCGGTCGGATGAGCGACGCGCAGGAGCGCGCCTGGGACGATCTGTCGAGCACGTACCTGCTCGAGGTGGAACGGGATGCCGCGGCCACCAGCATCCGTCCCGGTTCCACGATCGACCCGGTCGCCGAGTTCGGTCGGGAGGCGCCGCTCGTCGTCGAGATCGGCTCGGGCCAGGGGCACGCGATCGTGCACGCCGCCGGGCAGTCGCCGGAGCGCGACTTCGTCGCGGTCGAGGTCTTCCGCGCGGGGCTCGCCCGCACGATGCTCGACGCGGATCGCGAGGGGGTGCGGAACCTCCGGCTCGTCGAGGCGAACGCGCCCGAGGTCCTCGAGCACCTGCTGCCCGAGGCATCCGTCGACGAGGTCTGGATCTTCTTCCCCGACCCGTGGCACAAGACCAAGCACAACAAACGCCGTCTCATCGCCGACGGGTTCCCGGCACTCGCCGCCCGTGCGCTGCGCGACGGCGGGACGCTGCGCCTGGCGACCGACTGGGAGGACTACGCGCTGCAGATGCGCGACGTGCTCGCGGACGCTGCGGACTTCGACCCGTCCTTCGAGGGGGAGTGGGCGGACCGCTTCGACGGCCGCATCATGACGGCGTTCGAGCGCAAGGGCATCGCGAAGGGCCGCGACATCCGCGACCTGACCTACCGCCGCCGTCCCCGGTCGGCGTGATGGTCCGCGCGGGCGTCGGGACCCGTCCCGTCCTCGACGTGCGCGTCGTACCGGCGCTTCTCGTGTGTCTCGCGGCGCCCGCGTTCTTCGTGCTGCTGACGCCCTGGCTCGGCTGGGCGCTGCTGGCGGCAGGACTCGCCGTCGCGGTGATCATCGAACGACGGGATGCCGCGGCATCCGACCCGTCGATCACGCGCGACCTCTCGCTCATCGCCATCGGTCTGCTGATCGTGAGTGTCATCCCGCTGAAGGCGGAGCTCGACGACGCCGCGATGATCCGCTTCACGCTCGCCCTCGGCGGGGCGGTGCTGGTGCCGTACCTCGTGTCGAGGTTCGTGTACCGGGATCATGCGATCCGGTTCCCGTGGCGGGGCGGCGGCCGCTGGACGGCGTGGCAGTGGGCGTGGCTCGTCGCCGTCCTCGTTCTCGGATGGCTGCTGCTGCCGTTCTACTTCATCACGTCGGGCGTCTACGAGAACTGGCCCGTCGTCGACACCCCGGACCTCATCGCGCGTCTGTTCGTCGGGGTCGGGGCCGTCGGCATCTGGGATGAGCTGTTCTTCATCTGCACCTGCTTCGCGCTGCTGCGGCGTCACTTCGCGGACGCGACCGCGAACGTCCTGCAGGCGATCGTGTTCGTCTCGTTCCTGTGGGAGCTGGGCTACCGGGCGTGGGGTCCGGCGCTGACCATCCCGTTCGCTCTCCTGCAGGCGATCATCTTCCTGCGGACGAAGTCCCTCGCGTATGTGGTGACCGTCCACCTCCTGTTCGACGCCGTGGTCTTCGGCGTGCTGGTGCATGCGCACAACCCGGGCCTTCTCGACGCGATCTTCCTCGTTCCTTCCCCCTGAGACGCGCGTTCCCGCGACCTGTCAACCCCGACAGTGGATGCCGCGCCCGGTGTGACGCTGAAGCGGAGACGAAGGAGGGCCCCATGGCCACCGAGAACGATCCGCACGCGACACTCATCGACCTGCTGCCGAAGTTCCGCTTCGCGATGGTCACAACCATGAACGAACAGGGGGCGCACGTCGCGCGCCCGTTGACGGTGCAGGACCGCGAGTTCGACGGCGACCTGTGGTTCATCGTCGGCCGCGATTCGTCCGTCGTGGCGCATGTCGCCGCGCAGCCCGCGGTCGGCGTCGCCCTGAGCACGAACGACGCGTGGGTCTCACTCGCGGGCAACGCCGAGGTGGTCGATGACCTCGAGCGTCTGCGGGAATACTGGTCGCCCGCCGTCGAGGCGTGGTTCCCCGATGGGCCCGAGGACCCGAATGTGACGCTCCTGAAGATCGACGCCGTGTCGGGCGAGTACTGGAGCAGCCCGGGCGGGGTCGTTGCGTCGATCGTCAGCCTCGTGAAGTCGAAGGTGACGGGTGAGCCCTATGAGGGCCGCAACGACACCGTCGAACTCTGATCCGACACGACTGTCAAGGCCCTCTGTGCGGCGGTACAGCATGCGTACCGTCACCCGCACGTGACCGACAGCGACCGGAAGGACCGCGATGAGCGACACGAACGGCTCGGATGAGCACAACACCCAGGGTGTCCCCGACGACCAGGCCGATGCCGACACGGCGTCGGGTGGATCGCCCGATGAGAACCCGCCGGTGACCACGAACGAGGACGGGACTCCCATCGAGAACCCCTCGGGGGGCTGAGCCCTCCGAGGTCAGGTCTGCCGTCGCGCGGGGATGTCCGTCCTCAGCGCGACGGCAGTTTCTCGTTCTGGCGGCCGCGGGCTTCGGCGTTGTGACGCTCGTCGCCGCGTCGCGGTCAGAAAAGCGAGAGCAGTGACGGGCCGAACGCGATGAGAAGGGCGGCGGGAACGACGAGCAGGCTCGTCGCCGCGATCCCGATCGCGAGGACGGTGCCGAGGACCGACAGTACGGCGGCGCCCGTCGTGGTGCCCGCGGAGGCGCGGGAGCGTGGGGTGGTGGTGAGCGTCGCGGTAGCCATATCTCGACGCTACGAATCGCGGGAGATCCGCGCGTCAGCCCTGGGGCTGGCGCGTGTCATCCTTCGGGATGATCTCGGTCAGAACGGTGGTGGGTCGGTGGTGAATTGCGGGATTCGGCGTTCGGGGTGGACGAGGTAGACCCGGCCTGCGGGTGAGGTCCATTCGAGCGCGCCGCCGGGTCTCGCTCTGACCTGCCAGGCGGTGTGGTGTTTGAGGGTGTGATGGCCTCGGCACAGGGGTGCGAGGTTGGTCGCGTCGGTGTGTCCGCCGTGATGCCAGTCGACGGTGTGGTCGACGTCGCACCGATCCGCCGGGACACCGCAGCCGGGTGCCATGCAGCGAGCCGCTCGCCAGGTCACGAGCCGGCGGAGGTCCGCCGGCGGGCGGTAGCTCTCTCGTCCGACGGAGAGGACGACGCCCGAGTCGGGGTGGGTGAGGACCCGCATCCACCCGGATGCCGCCCCGCACAACTCCCGGGCACGGTCGAGGGGGATCGGTCCGACCCCGTCGACCTGCGCGGCGGGGCCGTCACCGGTGAGCAGGGTGAGGGCGGGGACGGTGATCGCGACCGTCGGACGGATACCGCGTGCGTTGTCGGGGAGGGAGGATGTCTCGCCGTCGATGAGGAGGTCGCCGAACGCATCGGCACGTTTTTGGTCGATGGTGCGTTCATCGTCGAGGGTCTTCGCGATCGCGGTCAGTCGCCCGTGGATGGCGTGCGCTTCGACGGCGGGGAGGTGCGCGGTCAGCCACGCCATGCCATCCACGCCGGGTTCGACGCGCACGTGCCGGTGGGTGACGGCATCCGCATACCGTTCGGCGATCGTCGCTTCCCGTTCACGGTCGACGATGCGTCGCACCGCGCGGCGGAACGGCCCGGTCGGCATCTGTTCCGCCAGTGTGAGCACCTCGGACAGCAGCTCGTCACGGACGATCTCGAGCTCGTTGAGAGCGTCGACGAGGACCGTCGCGTGCGTGTCGGTGATCGCGGCGCGGCTCATCGCCTCCCACACCCGCGGGTACCGGTATACGAGCGCCCGCCCGATGCCCATCAACCGGCCGGCGGCGTGCTCGGTGATCCGGAGCGCCGACGCGACTTCGAGTCGCACCAACCGTTCCACGAGCACCGATGCCCCCTCATCGCGGTTCGCGGCGCGGATCGCGTCGTCCCACAATTCGACGATGCACCGGTACCGCTGCGCGGCGTGGATGGTGGCCATGTCCGCGCTCATCACAACCCAGTCCAGGGTCGTCGGGATCCCCTCGGGGACCTCATCGACGTACGAGGATGCGCTGGACATAGTCCCAGACTAGGAAGGGGTTCCGACACCGGTTCCGACGCCCTTGTGCACGATCGGCGTGGCAGGATCGGGGCATGCAGACGCCTCTCGAGATCGACGGCCTGGCCAATGCTCGAGATCTCGGCGGACTCGACCGGACCCACGGACCGTCGACCCCGGCAGGGGTCCTCATCCGCGCCGAAGTGCTCGACCGCATCACCGAAGCGGGATGGGACCGCCTGCGTGCATACGGCGTGCGGACCGTCATCGACCTGCGGCGGCCGAGCGAGCGGACGGACTCCGTCCCGAGCGACATCGCCAGCCGGCACGTCGACCTCGACGGCGACGAACGGCACTTCTGGCAGCCCCGCGAGCAGGACGGGCAGTGGGGGACCCCGTTGTACTACGTCGACCACGTCACCGACCTTCCGCACCGGCTCGCGGGTGCCCTCGACGAGATCGCGCGAGCCCGGACCGGCGGCATCCTGTTCCACTGCGGCGCGGGCTGGGACCGTACCGGCCTGCTTGCTGCGGTCCTGTTGAAGGCCGTCGGCGTGACGGAGGATGCCGCGACCCAGGACTACCTCTCATCGTTCGCGAATGCCGAAGGCATGACACGGCTCCACGGACGATCCTTCGATGTCGATGAGCGACTGGCCGTCCTGGGCCGCTTCGGGCACACCCCCGAGTCCGCGTTCCGCGCCGTGTACCGCCGGCTCGACATCGACGCCTGGCTGGCGGCCCACCTCGATGCCGACACGGCGACCGCCATCAGGACCTGGCGCGGCAGCGTCGGCTGATCTGCACCGGCTCTGCCCAACGAGCGTCGATAGACTCACGGCGGGCCCTCGACCGGGCCCCCGGACGAGGGTTCAGTACCCGGTGAGCGACAAGACTGGCCAGGAGGTCAGTCATGCTGTCGTGGATCGTTCTCATCGTCGCCGGGTTGCTCGAAGCCGTGTGGGCCACCGCGCTGGGCCGCTCCGAAGGCTTCACGAAGCTGTGGCCGACCGTCACCTTCGGTGTCGCCCTCGTCGCGAGCATGGGAGGGCTGGCCTTCGCGCTCCGTGAGATCCCGACGGGTACCGGCTATGCCGTGTGGGTCGGGATCGGGGCATCCCTCACCGTCGTCTGGGCGATGGTCACCGGCGCGGAGTCGGTGTCGGTCGTGAAGGTCCTCCTGATCCTCGGGCTCGTCGGCTGCATCATCGGCCTGAAGCTCGTCTCCGACTGACGGATCCCCCTGTCAACCCCCGGCGTTCGCCCGGGCGGGGCAGTAGCGTCGCGTCCACACAGACGACACCGATCACGGAGGACGACATGTCAGGTGACGAACTCGGTACCGACGAGAACGCCTACGAAGGCCCCGACGTCGAGCTGCCCACCCATGACGGTGCGGTGCCCGGCGGCATCCCGCCGTTCGGTCACCCCGTCGACCCGGACGGCGACGACCTGAACGAGGACTGACCCGATCAGGGGACGACGAAGGGGACCCGGCGATGCCGAGCCCCCTTCGTGTACCTGTGCCCCCGGAGGGATTCGAACCCCCGACTTCTGGTACCGGAAACCAGCAGAATCTGTCTGTACAGACTTGCTGACTGTCCGTAGTTGTGTGTAGAGTGCTGTACAAGCCGGGGCAGACGCGCCGGTTTGGATGCACCAGATGGATGCACCAACTTTCGGCCGGGAAGGAACCAGCGGTGACTGAGATCGAACGCCAAAGAAGAGGTAATGCGGACAACGACGTCCGCGACACTAAAGGACCGCACCGGGTACAACAGCGCCGCACGAGCGGCTGGCGCAAGCCGGAGAACACCGTCAGCGTCGCGCGGCCGTCGAAGTTTGGAAACCCGGTCCGGATCGTGCCAGTCAGGGCTCGCGGCCCGTTCGATCTCGAGCGAGACGGCGTCGGCTTTGTGGGGCAGTGCACGGACATAGAGGGCGCCCGCCGGAGTGCGGTGAGTCGGTATCGAGACCTGCTGCTCAATCATCCCGACCTCGTGCGCGTGACCATCGACGAAATCCGTCGCGAGCTGCGCGGGAAGAACCTCATGTGCTTCTGCCCCCTCGACCAGCCGTGCCACGCCGACGTCCTCCTCGAGATCGCGAACGCATGACGCGCGCTGACCCGCCGTTCGAGCCCGCGCCTCGGAGTGACCGCGACCGTCTCGCCGCCGCACGTCAGGTCGCATCCCAGTGGCGTCACCACGACCCCATCCGGTCCCTCGCAGACCTGAACGACGCTCTCAACCCGAAGGAGATCTCATGACGCACCCCGACCGCCGCCGCAAGGGCCGCATGATCCGGAAGCAGCGCCGTCTGACGCGTGTCCTTCGCGCCAAATGGGAATCCCTCACCCTCGCCGCGTCCCGCTCGGGCCGTTCGCTCGAGCTCTTCGCTCAGGCATTCACCAAGGAGTCAAAATGAGCCGCCTCTTCCACATCGGCGACGTCCTCAGCATCACGTCTGGCAAGCTCGTCTCCCCGTCGCACATCGGCGGCGTCTACGAGATCTGCGATTACATGACCGGTGAGAGCAACATGACCCATCAGCTACCGCGCGTGTCTCGTGAAATCGAGCCGGAGCTGCGTCGTCAGCACCCCGAACTATCGGCAGTGGAAGTCCCCAGCGGCATCGACTCCGAGGAGAAAGTGCACGCGTTCCTCGCGACGCTCTACCCGTGGTTCGGGGATCACGTCGAAGTCGAGCCAGTCGACGAGATCGACCACACCCACATCGACCCCACTGCGGAGATCAAGATGATGCGCCCCGACATCATCATCATCGATCCCGAAGAACACCTCTGACCCGACCCGGAAGGCCCGCCATGCCAGTCAAGAACGAACCAATCTTCCGGGTACCCGCCGACGAGTCGAAACCGTTCAAGTACTGGCAGGCCACCATCGAACTCCCGAACCCCACCGGCCGCGCCCAAGACCGCCGACGGAAGTACATCCGGTCGAAGGACCGAAAGGTCGTCCGGAAACGCCTCCACGAAGAACGCGAAGAACTCCGGAAGAAGGGCGACCTCCGCACCGACAGCATGACCGTCGAAGCATGGTTCACGTACTGGCTGGAAACGTACGCGCGTCCCGAGGTTCGCCCGACGACGTTCTCCGCGTACAAGATCAACGTGACCCGGCAGATCATCCCGTCTCTCGGCGCCCGCACCCGGCTCGACAAGATCACCCCCGCGATGGTCCGCCGGCTCCGCGCCGACATCCTCGCGAAAGGGTTGTCGTCCACGTACGCGCGCAACGCGCACCACATCCTCGCCTCATCGCTCCGCGCCGCTGCCGGGGAGGGACGTATCGGGTTCAACCCCGCCGAGTACGTCACCCCGCCCCGCAAAGCACGCACCACCCTCGACGTCATGTCCCTCGACGAGGCGCTGTCCCTGATCCGGGCGATCGAGGAACGCCCCGACCGCGCCCGGTGGGCAACGTCGCTCCTCACGGCCGCGCGCCGCGGGGAAGTCATCGGCCTCGAATGGGACCGCGTCAGTGACGTGCTCGACCTGTCCTGGCAGTTGCAACGCCTCACCCTCGAACACGGCTGCGGCGACGCGCCTGTCGCGGGCCGGGTGTGGCCGTGCGGGAAGATCTTCGGAGCCGCGTGCCCCGAGAAGCGCCTGATCGTACCCGCCGACTACGACTACCGGCACCTCACCGGAGGGCTCTACCTCACCCGCCCAAAGTCCGCGTCCGGGTGGCGCATCATCCCGCTCGTCGACCCGCTCCGCACCACGCTCGAGGCACATCGCGCCACCACCCCCGACAACGAGTACGGGCTCGTGTTCGCACGGGAGGACGGGGAACCCCGCGACCCCATCCGGGACAGCGCAGACTGGCGCACCCTCATGCGATCCGTATTCGGCGACGACCGGTCCATCCGACTCCACGACGTCCGCCACACCACCGTCGACCTGCTGTACGCCGCCGGGGTTCCCGAGGACATCATCCAGGAGATCGTCGGGCACTCGACCCGCACCATGACCCGCGCGTACAAGTCGCGGTCCGACATTCACCGGCTCCGCGACGCGATGGAGCAGCTGTCCGCGCTGCTCGCTCAGCCGGCGCGTGGGGAGCTCGAGGCGTAGTTCACGCTGCGGATAGGACGTACGCGCGGAACAGGCGCGTCGTCACCCCCAACTCCCGCACTAACGTCCCCTCATCCGGGGCCCACTTGTACGCCGCCTCCAACTCGATCGGACAGATCAGGTTGTGGGCGGCGTACTCGTCTGCCTGCCGTTCATGCTTCGGCCGGTCGTCGGGATGCGCGAGGTCCGCGTGGCCGATCTCGTGCGCGAGGATCAGCCGTTGCGCGCCCGGGCGGAGCTTCGAGTGGATGAGGATGGTCCGGTACTCCGGGAGCCACAGTCCGTGGGCGGTTCGCAGTGGGCGGGTGACGACCTCGACGCCGAGTTGGTCAGCGTGCTCCCACGGGTCGTAAGCGGAACCCCTACGGTCCGTCGGGTTCGTCTTCCTCAAGCTCCGCGTCACGTCCTGCCGCCCCCCGCAGCTCTTCCAGTTCCGTATCGGTCATGTCCGCCGGCTTCTTCGACCGGTGAGCGTCGAGGCTAACGGGCATCTCCGACACGGCCCGCGCGACGCCCCGGTCGATGCGTTCCATGACCTCTTCCGGGCTGAACGCGGATGCAGTCGCGAGCGCGAGTAGCTGGGGGACCTTCACTGACTGGTTCCCGGACAGGAGCTTCTGCACGACCGTGATCGACAAGCCCGACTTGTCTGCCCAGGTCTTCTGGGTGAGCCCGGACTCTTGCATCACGCCTCGCAACACTTTTGCGGTGGCCTGGTTGATGAGCTCGTCGGGGATCTTCACGGTTCCACTGTAGACATTCTGCGCGTCCGTTTCGACACGCCACACGCCTCTACAGGGTTGCGCATGTCTGAACAGACAGATAGTCTTCCGGTATGGACATCAACCCCGGAGCGAGAAGAATCGCCGGCAACGTTCGCGCCGCCGTTCTCGCCCACCCCGCACCGCTGGCAAGCATCGCCCAAGCCGCCGACATGGCCGAGGTCGACCTGCAGTCACGTCTCGACGGAGACGCCGACTTCACGGTCAACGACCTCGTCCGTGTCGGCGGCTTTCTGCGTTGCCCCACAGCCGTATTCATGGAAGGCGCAACTGCATGAGCACCCCGACCCCTCGGCTCGCATACCGACTGAACCAGCTCGTCGAGGCGAGCGGCATGTCACTGTGGGCCGTCAACAAGGCCATCGCCGACGGTGACCTGAAGGCCAAGAGGAGAGGCCGCAGCGTGATCGTGCCGGCCGCTGAGGCTGAGCGGTGGATCGCATCGCTCGAGGACGCCTGATGCTCAAGTTCCTCGCGATCTTCTTCGCCGCATGGGCAGTGTTCGCCGAACTGAACGGTCACCGTGTGGAAGCCGCGGCGATCCTCGGCATGGGTGTTGCGATGCTCTGCACGGACAGCCTGGTCGACGCAATCAAGAAGCGGGGCGCCTGATGGAGCTCCTCGGCGTCCTGATCATCTTCGCGGTGGTCGCGATCTTCCGGCCCTTGTTCTCGGGTCCGTGGGTGGAGCCGATCGATGGCTCGCACCCGGATGCGTACACGTCGGGTGATCTGCGGTCGCGTGGGTGGGATGAGTGGGATGCGCATGAAGCGGCGATGACCGCTCGCGCCGAACGACTCGGATACACGCGATGAGTACCCACGACGTAGGTGTGCGCTTCAACTACGGCTACACCTACCAGCCGCAGGCGATCTGCCGATGCGGGTGGACCGGTCCACAGCGGATTTTCGAAGCGCGCGCAATGCGTGACGCGAACAAGCACTGGCGGGTGGCGATCGGTTGGACCGGATCCGCCGCCAGCTGACTCGCCTCATCTAACGGAAACGCCGCCCGGGCTAGGGGCGGCATCTCACAGAAGGGAGCCAAGCACATGGCTCACACACCCACCGTAACCAACGACCTCGCCGCCGGCCTCCACAACATGGCCGACCGGATCAACGCCACCCCCAGCATCACCCACGGCAGACGGTACCCGACCATCCCCGCGTACATCTTCCTCGTCGCGGACACCCTCGAAGACGTCCGTGCCGCGGCGATCGCAGCGGGGGAGCGGGTGTACCGGGACGGTGACAAGACGTACGTCGACATCACAACGGACATGGTGATGCTCCGGTTCGCGTATGTCCCCGACCCGGCTGTGACGGTGTTGCAGCGTCCGTTGGATGTGACCGACGAGCTCGCCGGGAGGGACGCATGAACGACACCTCCCGTTGCGCCTACTGGATCGGCTCCGACGCCGCAGGCCACCGGTGCGAAGAAGCAGCCGAACGTGCTGGCCACTGTGCGAAGCACTACCCGATCGCGCTCCGCAAGCTGCAGCAGCAGCAGGAACGACTCGCGGCATCCGCAGCGCGACGTGACGCAGCATGGCGCGCTCGCAACCTCAGCCGACTCCCTCAGTGGCGCGTGCAACTCGAGCGCGTAGAAGCCGAGTATGCGCGTCGCACCGCCTCAGCCGTTCAGGACCGGGCGGCCGTCGGAGGCGACATGCACGTATCGATCGTACGCGCCCAGTCCCGACACCTGTCCGACGCGAACGTCGCCCGTGTCGTCGAGCTCGAGCGCCTCGCGAAACGACTGCGCGCAGACATTGCACGTGCCGAGGGAAGTGCGTCGTGAGTGTCGTGGATGACGTCCGGGACGTCCCCTACCAGCCCATCCCAGCCACCGCGGCCCCGATCGAGATCCCGCAGATGACGTACGTGTCCTGGTGGGACCGGCTGTGGGGCACCCGATGAACCGGACCAAGACCGTGCTGATCCTGACCGCGATCGGCATCGTCCCGTTCGCCTGGCTCGTGGGTGGCATCAACGGGCTCACCGCAGCCGGCGCGGCCCTCACCATCGGCTACCTGTTCGTCCACGTCTACACCGCAGGAGACCCCGCATGAACACCCGAAACGACCGGACGGTGCACTGCACGGTCATCCCCATCGACGGTGGGCGGATCGAGATCGTCCGCTACGACCGCAGCGGCAAGTGGTACCGGGAGGAGGGCGACCGAAGGCGGCCACTGACGCTCGGTCAGGCGGTCCTCTACGCGGAAGTCGATCGACCCGCTGTCATATGGCACGAGGGGCGCCCGGGTGGGCGAGCCTTCGACGCCATGGTCCGGAGGGCACGTCTCATCGCCGCTGAGCGACAGGCCGGGTCGTGAGTGGTTGGGGGTCGATGGTCTCGGACGAGGAACGCACCCAAACCATCCTCACCGACCACCAACCCGCCCTCACCCGCCTGTACGACCACGCCTGGCGCACCTACGGCATCCACCGGTTCGGAGTGTCCTACAAGCAGGGGTACCTGCGCGCGCAGCGGGACACGATCTCGTGGGTTCTCGCCCAATTGATCCGCGGGTTCGACTCGCTGACGAATGCGGAGGTCATCACCGAACTCCGCAAAGGCGACACCTCCCTCTACTGGCCTTTGGTCATGGATGAGGACGGGGAACCCCGGAAGGTGTCGCTCCTCTGCGACCACTGCCGAACCAGACAGAACTTCGACACCCGCGGGATCTGCGATCACTGCGGACACGAAACGGATTAGACCATGCAGACCAGAAAGCCCACCGGAAAGCCGCCGTGGCCCATCCTCCTCCTCGCCGGACGCGAGAAAGCTGGCAAGACATGGGCCGCGCTCACCGCCTCCGCCTCACCCCTCATCGGACGCACCCTCTACATCGGCATCGGTGAAGACGACCCCGACGAGTACGCCCTCATCCCCGGTGCGGACTTCGACATCGTCGTCCACGACGGCACCTACCCCGGCATCCTCACCGCCATCCAGGAAGCCGTCGCCGAACCGCACGAGGAGCTGCCCACGCTGATCGTCGTCGACTCGATGACCCGCCTCTGGAACCTCATCGGCGACAACATGCAAGCCGTCGCCAACAAACGCGCCAAGGGCCGCCGCAACCCCAACGGGGACTTCACCGTCAGCGCCGACCTGTGGAACGTCGCCGCCTCCCAGTGGACCGACATCATGGACGCCCTCCGCACCCACAAGGGCCCCATCATCCTCACCGCACGGCTCGACTCCGTCGCCGTCATGGAGAACGGGCAGCCCACGGCGCAGAAGGAATGGAAGATCCAGGGTCACAAGTCCCTGCCGTTCGACTCGTCCGCGATCGTCGAGATGCGGTCCCGGGGCGAGTTCCTCCTCACCGGCGCACGGTCCGCGCGGATCCAGCTCGAGCGGCCTCGCCCGATCCCGTCGTTCACCGTCGACTGGCTGTGGGCAGAACTGGGCCTCGCGGACGGGACGGGGGAGCGAACCCACGCGACCGTTCACGCGGACCAGTCCGGTGCGGAGCCCGCCGGCGCCCGCCCGCCCCGCCCGTCCGGTGCTGAACGCGTCAAGAAGGCCGTGGAGGCGTTCGGGAAAGCCGCCGACCTCGCCGAGCTCAACAACCTCTGGAAGTACGCCGAAGACCAGGGGCTCGCCGGTGTCGCCGAGGTGAAGTCCGCGCACGAGGAACGGAAGACCGCCCTCGAAGGCACGGCTGGACCCGCCCCCGTCGACGAGTGGGCTGCAGCCCCGATCAAACCCTGACCCGAAGCGGGGTGGGAGCACGGTCCAGGTGCTCCCACCCCTGACACCCACACGAATGATCCCGCTTAGGAGCACACCATGAGCGTCACGCCCATCCTCCCGCACAACATCCCCTCGGTGATGTTCGACGACACACCCAGAGCCCGCAGAACCGACAGCCTGACTTCCCACGCTGCCGCTGACGGCACCACCAAGAAACGCGAACACGCGTACCTCCTCATCACCAAAGCCCTCTCCTCCCAAGCCCCCATGACCGCGCAGGAGATCGTCCAGTACATCCGCACCCAACTCGGCGTGTGGATCTCCGAATCCCGCGTCACCACGTCGATGACCGAACTCCGCCGCGAAGAACTCGTCGTCACCGCAGGCACCCGCAAGAACCCGTCCGGGTACCACGGGGTCGCGTACCGCCTTACCGACGAGGTGGACGCATGAACGCCGGCATCCCCTGGGGTGAGCTCGACGCCGCAGCAGCAGGCCTCCGAGGCCTCACCGCCCAACCTGCTACCGACCCCGAGACCTGGGAGCGTCGCTGGCGCACCGCCCACACGAACCTCCTCGAAGCACGCGCCGAGAACGCGCAGCTCCGCCAGGCACTCGACGACCTGAACGTCGACGTCGAAGAGTTCCTGAGCATCGCGCACCAGGCCGGCCACGAGGAAGCGAAGTCCTGGCTCATCCGTCAGCAGCGTGACGTGATCCGCTCGCAGCGGGCTCAGCTCCGCGCCCTCAACACGGGGGTGGACGCATGAGCAGCACCGAATCGAAGTGCGCCCGCTGCGGCACCATCCGCCGCCACGTCCGCCTCGACCGTCCCGGACGACTCTGCCGCGACTGCCGATCCGTCCTCACCATGACCGAACGGAAGAGGTGGGACGCATGACCCGGTCACGCGCATCCGCCCGCGCCGCTGGCAGCCGTTTCGAACGCGTCATCGCCGACTGGCTCAAGGTGCGTCTCAACAACGATGCCATCGAACGCCGCGTCCGCAACGGACAGAAAGACCGCGGCGACATCGGGGGAGTGAAGACCGCCCTCGGAGGCCGTGTCGTCATCGAAGCGAAGGACGCCGCACGCCACGACCTCGCAGGTTGGTTGTCGGAAGCACAGACCGAAGCCGGCAACGACGACGCGATCGTCGGGGCAGTCGTGTTCAAACGACGCGGCACCGCGAACCCCGCACACCAGTACGTCCTCATGGACCTCGAAACGTTCGCACGCCTCCTCGAAGGAGGTGGGAACTGATGCGCCTCCTCGACCTCTGCTGCCGCGTAGGCGGAGCATCCATGGGCTACCACCGTGCCGGGTTCGACACGATCGTCGGCTGGGACCTCGAGCCCATCAACGACTACCCGTTCGAGCTCATCGTCGGCGACATCACCACCATCACCCCCGACTACCTCAACGGGTTCGACGCGGTCCACATCTCGCCGCCCTGCCAGTCGCAGACCGCTCTCACGAAGGGGACAAACAAGGGACGCGAATACCCGAACCTGATCCCATTCGCACGAGAACTCGTCGCCGCATGGGGCGGGCCAGCGGTCATCGAGAACGTGCAGGGCTCCGAGATCCGCCGTGACCTCGTCCTCTGCGGCGAGATGTTCAACCTCAGCGTCATCCGTCACCGGTACTTCGAGATCAGCGGCTTCACCGCTACCGCCCCCGCACACGTCTCCCACCGCGGACGAGTGG
This sequence comes from Microbacterium phoenicis, assembly GCF_047302325.1. NCBI lineage: Bacteria > Bacillati > Actinomycetota > Actinomycetes > Micrococcales > Microbacteriaceae > Microbacterium > Microbacterium phoenicis. The sequence continues at coordinate 2,688,256 of NZ_CP154849.1, read as the reverse complement.
CCGGCTACCGGCACGGCGACTGGTACGACGGCCCCTACTTCGCCGTGTACGGCGACGGGGGCGGCAAGGGAACGATCCCGCAGTGGCAGCAAGCCATGGGCATCGACTGGACCAGCGACAGGAAGAACCTCGCCGAGGCGATCCCGCCCGCGTACACGGAGCACATCGGTCTGCAGCTCCTCGACCACCTCGAGGGGGTGGCTGCGTGATGTACACCCCGCCTACTCGTCCCCGCATCCTCCCCACCTGCGGACGCTGCAGGTCATGCCACCCCGGACCGCAGTTCGGGGGCGACGACTTCTGCCACCGCCTCCGCACCAACACCACCTGCCCCTGCCACCGAGAGAAGGAGTCATGAAACGCGCACAGAAGGCGATCCCCGAAGGCGTGAGACGCCAGCTCGAGGAACGCTCCGGAGGGGTCTGCGAAGGATGCGGGCAAGCACGCGCCATCAACATGCACCACCGCAAGTACCTGTCCCGCGGCGGCGACCACACCCTGTCGAACCTCATCCACCTGTGCGGCGCAGGCAACACGTCCGGATGCCACGGCCACGCCCACAAGGACGGGTCCGACAACGGGTGGTCCGTACACCGGTGGGAGACACCCGCAGATATCCCCGTCGACTACCGCGGGCAGCTGCGGTACCTCACCGACGAGGTGGCGTGATGGGAACACAGATTCGCCCAGATGGGCGCGCATTTCGCTCCGGTTTCGGACATACCTGCGATACACTGAAGGGACAACCGAAAACGGCCCCCGACGGTGCGCTAACACCAGCCGAGGGCCTGACCGACACACCTAGTAAGGAGGTGATGACGGCTATGGGACAGTCTAACGACGACCGTCGCCGCATCGCAGGAGAGTACCTGCTGAGAGCCCGCGACGACCTCGAAAGAGCCGCCCGCACCCGCATCCAGTACATCCTCAACGCCCGCAAGCACGGGCTCACGAACGCCGACATCGGCACGTTCCTCGGGGTCACGGAAGCAGCAGTCCGCCGGCTCATCAAGCGCCACACGGGCGGGGGCAACTGATGCCCCGCGACAAGCGATTGTTCGCTCGCCTGGACCTCGACTATGCGGACCACCCGAAGATCAGCCGTCTCTCGGACGCTGCTTTCCGGGCGCACGTCGAGATGATCCTGTACTCCCGCAAGTACAAGACCGATGGGCACATTCCCCAGCGCTTCGCTAAGCGAGTCGCTAGCGAGGCGCTCAGCGAGCTTCTGGCGAACGATGACGAGTCGCCATCTCTCATCGACCTCGGCAACGGAACGTACCTTCTCCACGGCTACGCGGACATGAACGAGACCCGCGAGGAGATCGACCGGCGAGCCCAGGCAAACAGTAGGAACGGCCGGGCTGGGGGTATCGCGAAAGCACAGTCCGCTAAGCCAGTCGCCAAGCGAACCGCTAGCGAATCGCTAAGCGAAAAGGGTGGCGAAAACGTAGCAGAGACAGAGACAGAGACAGAGACAGAGACAGAAACACACGTCGCTGAACGCGACGACGTGCGCTCCCTTTGCACCCTCCTCGCCGACCTCATCGAGAAGAACGGATCCAAGCGACCCACCATCGGGAAGACGTGGCTCGACGCAGCCCGACTCATGCTCGACAAGGACGGACGCGACGCGACGAAAGCCGCGAACCTCATCCGCTGGTCCCAGGACTCCACGTTCTGGAAAGCCACCATCCTGTCGATGCCGAAGTTCCGGGAGCAGTACGACAAGCTCCGCCTGCAAGCTCTCCGCGAGCACGAGGAGAAGAGCACCCGCCGGGACCCTGACGCCTGGATGAACTCATGAGCGCCGCGGAGGAAGCACTCCTCGGGGCGCTCATCGACCAGCCGGCGCAGACGCTCCGCACCATCAACGGGATCGTGTCGGCAGCGGACTTCACCGACACCCGGCATGGGGCGATCTTCGACGGCCTCGTCAACGCGATCGTCCGAGGCGAACCCGTCGACGTCGTCGCTGTCGACAGCCGGTTCCACGCATGGGGTGTCGCTGGCATCAACCCGGCCGACGTGTGGCGGTGGGTCGATCCGCAGCGCATGTTCCCGCACCACGCATCCCAGTACGCGCAGGTCGTGCGTGCCGACGCGGTTCGCCGCCGCCTCCGCGAAGTGGTCACCCACACGTCGGAGCGGATGCAGTCGGGGGAGCCCGCGCTCGAGATCGCGTCGAAGGCGATCGACGAGCTCACCGGTCTCGTGGACGGCGCAGCGTCCGGCTCCCTGCAAGCCAGGCCGCTGCGCGATGTGCTCGCGGGGGAGGACACGTACGACTGGATCATCCCCGGGCTCCTGGAACGCCAGGACAGGCTCGTCGTCACCGGTGCGGAGGGCGCAGGGAAGACCATGTGGATGCGGCAGCTCGCGCTTCTCTCAGCAGCCGGAATCCACCCGGTCACGTTCGCTCCCATCAACCCCGTGGAAGTGCTCGTCGTCGACGCGGAGAACACCGAACGGCAGTGGCGTCGCGCGACCCGATGGATCGCCGCGAACGCCGCACGGGACGGTCGCCGCGACCCCGCAGACGTCGTCCACCTCGCAGCGGGCCACCGGATCGACATCACCAAGGGACCCCACCTGTCGGAGATTCACCGGCTCATCGACAACCACAAACCGGACGTGTTGTTCATCGGCCCGCTGTACAAGCTCGTCTCCAAAGCGATCAACTCCGACGACGACGCGGCGCCCCTGATCGTCGCGCTCGACTCGCTCCGGGAACGGAACGTCGCGCTCGTCATGGAAGCCCACGCCGGGCACGCGATCGGCGCATCCGGTTACCGGGACCTCCGACCCCGCGGCTCTTCCGCCCTGCTCGGGTGGCCGGAGTTCGGGCTCGGGCTGCGACCCTCCGCCGAAACGGACGGCGTCGTCGACGTCGTCAAGTGGCGCGGAGACCGGGACACCCGCGAGTGGCCGAAACAGATGCACCGCGGCAGCTCCTGGCCGTGGGAGGTGTGGCAATGAGCCGCGACTGGTGGCGCCTGATCGACAAGCGCGCCGCGCTCCGCGAGAACCGCCCCAACCTGCGCCGCCTCCTCGCCGAACGCTTCGGATGCGCCGCGGACAACGCCCGCCAAGCCCACTACCGCGCGGTCACCGCTGAACGCATCGCCCGCGAGAACCAGACCCGATGGGAGCAAGCCATCAACGAGAACGCCCGACACCGGGGACAACTCACCCAACGAGCGGCGAACGCCGCATACAACGCGCACCGGCGCACCAACAAGGAGGAAGCAGCATGAGCGAAATCAAGGACGGCACGTACGCGCAGGTCGCCGGCACAGTCGGGCGCGTCAACGACGGACGGTTCACCATCGAGGTGAAGAACGAACGCTCCAAGTACCCCGACTACGTCACCATCTGGCGGCCCGACTTCACCGTCAACCAGGGCGACCGGATCGCCGTGAAGGGTTGGCTTTCGTGGCGGAAGAACGAACGCGACGGGAAGACCTACGTCGACGTTTCCGTCAATCAGCCGCAGCTCGTCAAGCACGAGCCCGCCGCCACCACCAGCGGCGGCGACTGGGGAGCAGGGGAGCCGTTCTGATGACCGATGACCGTATCTGCGTGAACGGTTGCGTTCAGCGTGGTGTGCACTGGGCGAACTGCCCGGATTACGGGCGTGAGGAGGGTGACCGGACGTGCGACGGGTGTGTGCCGCGGGAGTGCCGTGACGGTTCCCTGATCTGCGACCGCTGCTTCGGCAGACTCCGGCACCTGCTGTCGGAGGTCCCCGATCTCCTCGGCCGGCTCCGCGCCATCGCCGACCCGCTCAAAGCCACCCCGACGGACAACGTGCGGACGGGTGGGGCACCGGTGTTCGGGCCTCGTGAGCCGAACCCGGTGGACCTGCTCGACGCGATCGAAGCGGTCGAGACGGTGTACGGGTTCTACGTGTCCTGGGGTTCGGACCTCACGAAGCATGCGAACGATGTGGAGGACATCACCTACCTGACGGAGATGGTCATTACCCGTCACCCAGCGAAGGACGGGGTCCGCCTGGTGTGGTCGGTGCAGGATGCGATCGACCAGTGGGGTGTGGAACGCCGCACCACCGATCAGCCGTGGGAGGAACCCGAAGAGGACACCGTGGAGCTCGTGGGTCGGTTCAACGACTGGGCGGGTCGCGATCAGCTCATGTCACGCATCGAGGCCGCGAAAGCCATCAACGTGTCCGAGTCGACCATGCGTCGCATGGAACGCGCCGGCCTGCTCGTCCCGTGGCGGGTGAAGGACGGGAACGTGAATCGGGTTCGGTTCGTCCTCTCCGAAGTGCGTGATGCGCTCAAGACGTACCGGGAGGTCGCACCATGACCAACCCGCGCACCCTCGCCCAATCCATCCACCGCCTCCGCATCTGGACCGAAGCCGACTACCACCGGGAAGGCCGCGACTGGTTACACCTCCGCGACCTCACCACCGTCCTCGAAGCAGCAGAACAACACCTCAAGGAGAAAACACCATGACCGACAACACCGAACGAGACGCCCTCGCCGAGAAGATCGCCCCGCACGTTTACGACGGCAGTGGCGGAGGACTCGTGGCGGAGGCCTTTGAGGAGGTCGTCTACAGCATCGTGGACGCGGTCCTGGCCGAGCGGGAGCCGGTTGTCGTGGACGACGCGACCGAGTGGGAATACGCCCACGCGGCGAACGGGTACTGGAACGAAGACGAGACCGAGTTCACCACAGAGGAATGGCTTGACGTGAGCGACGACCCTGCTGGAGCACTTGCTCGCCGCAGGAAGGCTGGACCGTGGGCCGCTCTCACCCCGGATGGACAGGAGACGAAGAAGTGATGTACCGACCAGGAGATCGTGTCCTTAACCGCAAGGGGCGTCGCGGCATCATTGTGGGCGACTCGGGAGGTCGCGACGTCCGGGTCCGCTACGACGATGGCCAGCGAGACGCTTGGGTCCAGCGTCATAACCTCACTTCGGACGGACAGGACGAGGACCAGTGAGCCTGTGGACATACGGTCCTGCACACCGGTGGTTCGCGCGGCACCCCGTGTGGACCGACTGCGGGTGGCGGTGGTTACGCAACCTGAGCCGTCGTCGCGTCTACCTCGGACCGTCTATGCCTGGCACGGCCGAATGGTGGGAGTACACGATGCGCGAGTGACACGCGTGTGATTTGCTGCTCGCTCGTGACACCCCCATACGGTATGCTGAGCGCAGCGAAGAACTATGCGAGGCCCCGAAACCATGAGGTTCGGGGCCTTTCGCATGTGTGCCGCCGGGTGGTGTGCTCCACCCTCGCCCCGCCGCCGCCACGATCATCACCAACCCCCTATGCGGCAGGTCTTCTGCGCTGAGCGGCGGGGCCCCACATACCGGTTGCCGATGCCCAGGGGGCTGAAGCGCCGTCCGCCGAGAACGGGGCGGGCCTTTCGACAACTTCGGGCGCAGCGGGTGATCCCCGCGCCATCGTCGCCCCGAGCCGGACCCGCCCCGTCCTCGTGCAACTGAACTTCAACAGGCGTGGCGTCCGGGCGTAGACCAACCCCGGACGCCCGCCCCCATAAGCCCAACGGTTATCACCCACCCCTCATAAGCCAGGGCAACACTTCCTCACGCGACGTGAGGCAGACGGCGTGACGCCGTCAAACGAAAGGGGCACACATGCCCAAGGAAACCTTCTGGAACTCCAACACCGCAATCGAAGGCGACGGCGTATCCGAACCCATCCTCACCGTCACATGGGGAGCCAAAACCCCCGGCGTGTACCTCAACGGTGTCCAGTTCGACCAGCCCGGAATCGAACGACTCATCAAAGCCCTGCGACGCGCCACCGGAAAGGACCGCACGGAGACCCGAGACCGGCAGTGAGGTTCACGCTCGGGATCCTCACCGGCCTCACCACCGCCAGCATCCTCCACGCCTTCACCCGCACCCGCCTATACGGGCGCATCGTCCGGTGGATCTGGACCGCCGACGTCCGCCACACGGACCCGCACCTGTACGGAAGGCACGCACGATGAGCGTCCACACCTGCGACCGTTGCGGGGCCGAGTACGCCCACCGCATCGCCGCGCTCTGGTGCTGCCCAGAAGGAGCATGGGACGACAACGACGACTGAAACGAAAGACCGCTCAGCGGGCTCGGTATGTTCCGCGATCAGATCCCGCTCCTCATGGCCGCAGCCACCTACCTCACGGAGGAAGCAGCGTGGTCCGACGCAACAGCCAGAACCAGTACCGGATGCGCAAGCGCGTAGCCGCGTCGAAGCCCGCATGTCACATCTGCGGAGCCCAGATCGACTATGCGCTCCCGTACTCGGATCCGAGATCATTCGTCATCGACCACCTCGTCCCCCTAGCGAAGGGAGGCGAGGATGCGCTGCACAACGTCAAGGCAGCGCATCGAAGACCGAGACTGCAACTCGCTCAAGCGCGCACGCGACTACGCGCCCATCATCCGACGCTCCGGATCAGTCCAGTAGCAGACGACATTCGAACACCCCGACGAGGCCCGTGGGGGACCCCACCCCTCGAGGCGCCCAGCGCGTCTCCGGTGCTTGCCGATGTCTCTCTCCACCGTTTTTCCACAATGCCGATGTAATCCCGTGACCGCATATTCGAACGGCTCTGCGAGGTGCTGGGTGTCTCTCTGAGGGGGTTCCCATGAAGTGCGCGACATGCAGGAAGCCTCTCGGGACAACGGATCGGCGGGTTCGGTACTGCTCGGATCGGTGCCGGGCGAACAGGTCGAAGCGGCCCGTTCTTCGGGCGCTGAATGGTGCCGGAAATGCTGATGCGATTCCGCCGGCATCTCCGGAACCTCGGAAGCTGACCGTCGACGTCGCGGCTCGTGATGGGTCGGACCTTGAGCTGCTCATGGCGATGCGTGACCGGGTGGCCGATCAGGTCGCTGATGTGACCTGCCCGCCGCGTGACCTTGCCGCTCTGACGCGGCGGCTGGAAGAGATCCGGAAGCAGATCGCTGCGGAGCGGGCACGGATCGCGGAGGAGACCAATGGCGTCGCGGCGACCGTCGAAGACGGACTCTTCGACACCACGGCTATCTGAGGCGGCGCGTGAACTCGTCATCCCGAAGGGGATCGTCACGACGGGCTGGCCGCGGATCGAGGCGCAGTGTGCGCTGATGGGTGTCCGGTTCGACCGGTGGCAGCAGGGCGTGGGCGCTGTGGCGTTCGGGAAGCGGAAGAACGGGAAGTACGCGGCGACTGTCGGCGGCATCGTTTTGAGCATTCCGCGTCAGGTCGGGAAGACCTTCTTCGTCGGCATGGTGATCATCGCGCTGTGCATCCTGTTCCCGAACACGACGGTGCTGTGGACTGCGCACCGCGTGAAGACGGCGACGAAGACGTTCACGACGATGCAGGGGTACGTGCGGCGGCCGAAGATCGTCCCGCACCTGCTCGCGAACCGCTCGAACGGCATCCGGACGGCGAACGGTGAGCAGGAGATCCGGTTCCGCAACGGCTCGGTAATCATGTTCGGCGCCCGCGCCGACGGTTTCGGCCGAGGCTTCGACCAGGTCGACTTCGAGGTGTTCGACGAGGCGCAGATCCTCGACGAGGCGGCGCTCGAGGACATGGTCCCCGCGTCGAACCAGTCGAAACACCCTGCCGGCGCGCTGCTGTTCTTCATGGGCACCCCGCCGCGGCCGAAGGACAAGGGTGAGGAGTTCACGCTCCGCCGCGCAGATGCGCTCGCGGGCCGGTCGCACGACACGTTCTACGTCGAGATGGCTGCCGACGACGACGCCGACCCTGACGATCCGAAGGCGTGGGAGCGGGCGAACCCGTCCTACCCGCACCGGACGCCGCTCGAGGCGATGCAGCGCATGCGCGCGAACCTCAAGGACGACGACTCGTTCCGCCGTGAGGCGCTCGGCATCTGGGACCCCGCGGGGACCCCGGAGGTCATCGACAGTGCGTCCTGGTCGAGCATCGCGGATCCCACCTCGATGGCTATCGAGCGGATCACGCTCGCGATCGACGTCGCGCCCGACCGGAGGATCGCATCAGTGTCCCTCGCGGGGCGCCGCGCCGATGGTCTCTGGCACGTCGAGCTCGACGAGCAGAAGAAGGGCACCGACTGGGTGGCCCCCTGGATCAAGTCGCGTGCGGAGCGGAACCGTCTCCACGCTGTCGTCGTCGACGAGATGACCGGTCTGGTCGAGGAGCGCCGCGGCCGGCACTTCCTCATCGGGACGGACATCCTCGTCACGCTCGCGGCGGCTGAGGGGCGTGACATGGCGATCGCGTCGGGGCAGTTCTTCGACGCGGTGATGGAGTCGTCGCCTCGAGTGCGGCACACCGATCAGCCGCAGATGAACGTCGCCTTGTCGGTGGCTCGGAAGCGGCCGCTCGCCGGCGCGTGGGCGTGGAACCGGAAAGACGAAGACGCGGACATCACCCCGGTGGTCGCGGCGACACTCGCCCTGTGGGGTGCGCAGCGAGATGACGTGCAGCGCCCGACGCGGCGCACTGGCGAACGGAAGGCGGTGGTCCTGTAGTGGTCGATCAGACTTTCCGTGTCCCCGATCTCACGAGCGACGAGCAGGACCTCGTCGCAGGCCTCGCGAAGCAGCTGCGGAACCGGCGGATCCGCAACCAGGCGCGCACGAACCTCTATGACGACGGGCATGTCGTCATGCGACAGCTGTCGACTGTCATCCCGCCGCAGTACCACAACATCGGTCTCGCGCTCGGGTGGGCGACGAAGGGCGTCGACGGTCTCGGGCGCCGCTGCAAGCTCGACCGGATGGTGTGGACCGGCGGCGAGATCGACAGCCTGGGGATGCAGGAGCTTGCCGATGCGAACTTCCTGCTCTCCGAGCTCGCGCAGGCCCAGACCGACTCGCTCATCCACGGGGTGTCGTTCCTGATCACCACCCGCGGCGAGGCGAACGAGCCCAAGGCGCTCATCCACGCGAAGGACGCGCTGAACGCGACGGGGGAGTGGGACGGCGGCCGCACCCGGCGGATGCTGAACCTCCTGTCCGTGACGGACTGGAACGGCGACTACATCACCGGCTTCGTGCTCTACCTCGACGGGAAGACCGTCGTGGCCGAGCTCGAGAACGGGCGGTGGAAGTCGGACGCATCGGTGCACCCGTGGGGTGTGCCGGTCGACCCGATGATCTACCGTCCGCGCACGTCGAAGCGGCTGGGGCGCTCGCGCATCACGCGTGCGGCGATCTCCCTGCAGAAGGCGGCGATCCGGGAGCTGATCCGCCTCGAGGGGCACATGGATGTCTTCTCGATGCCGCAGCTGCTCCTGCTCGGCGCGGCAGAGTCCGCGTTCAAGAACGCCGACGGGTCGCAGAAGCAGTCGTGGGAGATCGCGCTCGGCCGGGTGCTCGGCATCCCCGACGACGACGATCCGCAGGCGCCGAACGGCGGCCGCGCGAGCGTCGAGCACATCGCCGCCGCGTCGCCGGCACCGCACCTCGCTGACCTGAACGCGCTCGCGAAGCTCACGGCCCGCGAGTACGACCTCGCCGACTCCGACTTCGCGATCACCGACATGTCGAACCCGACGTCGGAGGGCTCCTACTCGGAGGCCCGCGAGTCGCTGATCGCCGAGGCGGAGGACACTACCGACTACTGGTCGCCGTCGGTCCGCCGCACGGTGACCCGGGCGCTCGCGATCCAGAACGGCCTCGAGACGATCCCGCCGCAGTGGGCGTCGATCACGACTGACTACCGCGACCCGCGGTTCCTGTCGCGCGCGGCCGTCGCGGACGCCGGCATGAAGCAGCTCGCCGCGGTCCCATGGCTGGGGGAGACGGAGGTGGGCATGCAGCTCATCGGTCTCACGCCGCTGCAGATCAGCGAGGCGCTGAAGCAGCGGACGAAGCAGAACGGGCGCGCGTTGGCGGCGTCGGTGCTGGCGGCCAAGGGAGCGAGCGGTGACGCCGCAGGAGTCTAAGACGGCGCTGACCCTGCTGACGGCGGATGCCGCCGACACGATCGACTGGGTGCTGCGTCGCAGCTCCGGCTCGTTCGAGTCGCGCCGGTTCCAGCTGCTCGAGACAGGCTCCGCCCTGGTCGGGTTCTACTCGGAAGGGTCGGCGGCTCTCGCGGCGGACTTCTACGACGAGTCCCGCGCCGACGCGCGCGCCCCGGGCCGGTTCGTCGCGGATCCGGTCATCCTCGACCGGACGGTGAAGATCCGGCGCGGCATCGCGTGGGCATCGGAACCGCTCTCGACGGACGACGAGGACGCGGCGATCGCGCGGCTCACGCAGATCATGCGCTCCGAGGTCGTGCGTCCTTACCGAGACACCATCACGACGAACCGGCGCCAGGACCCCGCGGCAGTTGGGTGGCAGCGGATCACCTCGGGCGGGTCGTGCGGGTTCTGCCGCGCGCTCGCGTCGCGCGGCGCGGTCTACCGGCAGGCGACGGCGCACTTCGCGGCGCACGACAACTGCAACTGCACCTGCGCACCCGTCTTCCGTGGCGGGGAGGTGGGCCCGGAGGCGTCGGTGATGCAGTACATGGCATCGAAGCGACGGCGCACGCCCGCCGAGCGCGCACGCACGAACGAGTGGGCGAGCGAGTTCGAGACCGAGCCGCGCCCGCACGTGAAGACTTCCTCTCTGTGAGGGGCCGACCCGACGGCTTCGGGGTTCCCCTCACGGGGCCGCACCCGACGGACTCGGGGACGACGTCCGACGGGACAGAAACGGATGGAACCGTGTTCAAGGAGCACACCCTCGGTATGCAGTTCGCGCCGACATGGCACCGACCCTTCCTTCGCTACATCGAGGGAGAGCAGGGCGGCGGCGACGGTGGCGGCGGCGAGCCGAAGGAGGGAAAGACCTTCACGCAGGCCGAACTCGACCAGATCGTGAAGGACCGACTCGACAAGCAGCGGAAGAACGAGTTCGGCGACTACGCGGACCTCAAGGCGAAAGCCGAGGGTGCGCAGACCGTCGAGCAGCAGCTCGCCGAGCTGAAGTCGAAGCACGAGGCGGCCGAGGCTCGGGCGATCCGCTCGGACATCGCCGCGCGGCACGGCATCTCGGCTGAGGATCGCGACCTGTTCCTCACCGGTTCCGACGAAGCGACCCTCGAGGCTCAGGCGAAGCGCCTGGCCGAGCGGACCGCGGACGAGAAGAAGAACGGCAACCGGGCGCCCAAGGAGGGCCGCCCGGTCACGAAAACGATTGATGGAGACGACGAGTTGCGGGAGTTCGCCCGCAACCTCTTCGGCTCCGCCCAGAACGAATAGGAGCCTGACATGGCTGCACTTGCAACCGGGGACCTGGAACTCCCCGACAACCTGATGACCCCCTGGCTGGGCAAGATCCGCGGTGGCTCGACCCTCGCGGCCCTGTCCCCGGCCGAACCCCAGCGCTTCGGCAAGGGCCGCGCGATGGTCTTCGACTCGGGTGAGGCCGAGCTGGTGTCGGAGGGCGGCCAGAAGTCGTCGAACGACATCACCCCGACCGTCCAGTCCGTCGAGCCGCACAAGTTCCAGAAGACCGTGCGCATGAACGAGGAGGTCCAGTGGGCTGACGAGGACGGGCAGACCGACGCGGTCCGCCAGGTGCTCGCGCAGATCCAGCCGGCCCTCTCCCGTGCGCTCGACTTCGGCGGCATCCACGGCGTCAACCCCAAGACGGGCGCCGTCGCCGCCTCGATCACGCAGAAGCTCGCCGCGGCGACCAACGTGGTCACCCGTGCGACGAACGACAAGCCCTACGCGAACCTCGACGCCGCGGACCTCCTGGTCCTCGCCGACGGGTACGTCCCGGAGGGCATCGCACTCGACCCGGCCTTCGCCGCGACGTTCTCGTCGCTCCGCGCCGGCCAGACCGAGCAGAAGCTCTACCCGAACTTCCGCCTCACCACGGAGACCAGCGAGCTCGACGGTCACCGCTCCTCGGTGTCCCGCACCGTCGGTGGCGTCGGCGTCCTCGCGGTCGCTTCCAAGATCCTCGGCATCGTCGGAGACTTCTCCGGCTTCCGCTGGGGCATCCAGAAGCAGATCGGCCTCGAGGTCATCAAGTACGGCGACCCCGACGGTCAGGGCGACCTGAAGCGCAACAACCAGATCGCCGTCCGCGCCGAGGTCGTCTACGGCTGGGGCATCGGCGACCTGGACGCGTTCGCCCTCATCAAGTCGGCCTGATCGTGGCGACGTACACACACGGCACCTCCGGGGTGAAGGTGTCCGTCGCCGACGGCAAGGAGCTCGGGCCCGAATGGGTCCCCGAGACCGACGAGGACAAGAAGCCGCGCAGCCCGCGCGGGAAGAAGACGGACGAGTCCTGACAGAACGGGGGCGGCCATGGCCATCACACCAGCAGAAATCGCGGTGCCGCTTGGCGTGGACGCCCCCGAACAGGACTCCATCCAGTGGCAGCAGTGGGCGCTGTGGATCTCCGACGCAGAGATGCTCATCGATGCCCGCATCGAGAAGCTCGACGCGGACGAGCCCGGCGACGCGAAGCGCGACTACGTCGTCCGCGAGGCTGTCGTCTCCCACATCAACAAGCCCGACGACGCGACGCAGGTCACCGTGTCCGTCGACGACGGGCAGACCTCGAAGTCGTACCGGTCCGGCAAGGGCCGCGTCACGATCATCGACGAATGGTGGGCCCTCCTCGGGCTCACCGAACCCGACGGCGCGTTCTCGATCGACCGAGTCGGGTTCGGGTCCCGACACGTCCCGTGGTGCTCGCTCCGCATGGGCGCGAGCTACTGCTCCTGCGGCGTCGACATCGCCGGCAAGCCCATCTACGAAGGCGGCAGCGATGACGCTGGGCTCTGACATCGAGGCGGCCCTCCCCGCGCTGCGCGCCGAGGCCAAGTCCCGCATGAAGGAGACCGTCACCGTCGGGTCGTTCACCGATTCGACGGACCCCGACACGATGCAGCCGGTCCGCACCCTCGTCACCGAGCGGTACACCGGCAAGGCGCGTCTGCGGTACGGGTCGCTGACGGCCGCCTCCACCGCGACCGGATCGGATCAGATCGCGCAGCCGATCGTCGTGCAGACCCCCTACCTGTCCGTGCCGTGGGGGACACCGCGGCTGTTCGAAGGCGACGAGGTCCGAGTCGACGACTCGCGGAACCCGCTGCTGCCCGGCCGGACCTACCAGGTCGCCGGGAACGGTGTCGGCGAGACCGCGCACCGGTACCCGCTCACCGAGCTGTCCTAGGAGGTCACCGTGGCCGACGACTTCCACGAGCTGTACGAGCTCGCCGCCGACCTGACGAGCGCCCCGCCGGAAGCGAACCGGAACATACAGAAGGCGCTCGAGGTCACCGCCCGCGGCATCAAGGACGACTGGCGGCAGGGCGCCGGAGTGAACTCGGGCGAGAAGAACGTCGCGAACGCGTACTCCAACTCCATCGACTACGACATGGCGCTGACGAGCACGTCGATCGAGGCCCAGATCGGCCCGAACCTCGACCGCAGAGGCGGCAGCGCAGGCTTTCTCGAAGACGCGCCCGGCGGCGTCGCATCCGCGCCACAGCATGCCGGCCGCGACGCGCTCGACGCGAACGAGGAGGACTTTGTTCGCGGAGCCGAGATCGCGATCTTCGATGCGCTGACGAAGGCGGTCGACGGATGAAGGCCGAGTTCGAGGCGCTCCTCGCGCACGAGAAGACCGCACCGAAAATCGGCTCACAGATCGAGACCGTCGTCCGCGTGAACGCCGACGGGAAGCCGGTGCGGGCGAACTACGTCGTGCTGTCCCCGACAGTACCCAACCTCGACGACGAGCGGTGGACATCGGCGCAGCACGCGGACTCCACGCGCCGCTTCCGCTGCGACATCCGCTTCGTCGCCGTCGACACGATCGGCCTGCTGGGCATGGTCGAGATCATCCACGCGCACACCATCGGCCACGTCCTCGACGTCCCCGGCCGCACGTGCAGCGCCATCCGGCTACTGCAGGGCGTAGAGGAGGGGCGCGTCAGATTCGACCGCGCATCTCAGCTCGTATATCTCGACGAGACGATCGAATTCACGTCCCAGAGAGCCTGAACGAAGGAGTCAGCATGTTCATCCGCGTGAAGTCGGCGAAACGCCGCGACCCGCAGCACAAGTTCGACGTCTCGGAGGAGGTCGTCGCCGCGCATCCTGAGCGGTACAAGGTCGTCGATCCGGTACCGGTTCGGGCCCCACGCCCCACTGAATACGCGAAGGGCGTCGAGGAAGCGCCGACGACGATCTCGGCAGTCGACCTGCCGATGCACACCACGGATCCGGTGATCGAAGACGTGCAGTAACCACCTACCTGCAGATGGAGTCTCCCAGCGATGGGGGCCTCCTCTGTTTGCCCTGGACCACCCCGGTGCAGGGTTTCGAAGCCCCTCCGAGGGGCCCGTCCTCAAGGAGAGAACGAAATGGCAGAATCCGAAGTTCCTGCCGGCCAGGCAGCTGACGGTTTCGGCAAGGTGCTCTGGGTCCCGGCGATCGCCAACCCGGCGGCACCTACCGTGGCCGAGCTCGAAGCTGGCACGGTCGTGGACATCACGTACTCGCTCGTCGGTGACGGTTTCCGTCACGACATCACCGAGAACGAGATCACCGTCAACCGCTACACCCTGAAGCAGCAGCTCGGCCTTCCCGGCACCCGCGCCGACTCGCTCGAGCTCCAGTACGTCACCGGTTCGCCGGCCGATGAAGAGCTCACGCAGGGCCTGTCCGGCTTCATCGTGCAGCGCCTCGGCGTCGCGAACGAGGCCGACTTCGCTGCCGCGCAGAAGGTCGACGTCATCCCGGTCACGACGGGCATCCAGCGGAAGGTCGCCCCGGCGACCAACACGGAGCTGCAGAAGGTCCAGCGCATGTACGTCCGCGGTTCGGTCCGCGACGACGTGGCGATCGCGGCCTGACGTACCCCCTGACCCCGGGGGCGGGGTATCTCACCGCCCCGTCCCCGGTCCTTCCCATGGTGAGAACGAAGGGTGAGACATGACCTTGCAGGAGAAGATCGCGAAGGCGCAAGCGCAGTTCGCGGAAATACAGCCGACCGTGGTGAACGTGGAAGTCGGCGGGGAGCTGACGGTGCTCACGATCCGCCCGATCGTGGGAGGTGAATGGCAGGACATCATCGCCACGCACCCGCCGCGTGTGGGCGCTGACGGGGACGAGACGGTCGGCTACAACACGGACGCGGTAGCCGTGGACTACCCGGTTGAAGCTGTCACCGTTGACGGCGAAACCCCATCTTCCGAAGACTGGCGCGAGATGCTTTCGGTACTGTCCGCCCCCAACCGGACCAACATCGCGACGATCCTGTACAAGCTGAACCACCTCGACCCGGCGATCCGATTGGTCGAGGCGGGAAAAGCCTTCAAGGGCTGACGGGCGAGGTTGTCCGTGCAGCCCGCGAGCTGGGTGTCGCCCCGTCTCGTCTGCTGGGTCGCGAACCGGCGACGGTGACCACCTACGAATGGGACGGGCGCCGGATGGTGCGTGCGGTGACGGTGCGTGAGCCCGAGTTCACCGAGCGCGACCGGCTTCTGATCCTCGCGCAACGCCGCGACGACGACCAGCCGCGCAACTCGCATGGCGTGTTGATGGCAGAGGCCACTGACCCGGCGAACGCGAACGCGTACGAGCCCGTCGGGCCTACCGTCGACTTCTCCGAAGCGACCATCGTGCACGCGCAGGAAAAGTACGCGAGGGACTGGCCCGATGCTGACACCGCCGGGCACCTGTGGGGTGTGCGGCGTAAGGGCTAGCGGATGCGCTTATAGGCGAGCAGGACCAGTCCTGCGATGGCGACGGCGGCTGCCCCCACGACGGACCAGTACAGCGCCATGTCCCGCAGTAGCGCGGTGAAAAGGGCCCCGGCGAGCAAGCCGACGACGATCAGCGCTGGCCCCCAGTAGCCCAACGCTTTATCACTCATGCGCCCGAGCATAGCCGGTCGTCACAACGAAGCCCCTGCCTGCTGGCGGGGGCTTTCGCATTGGAGGTTCATGTGGCTGACCGGGTAGTGAAGGTCACTCTGCGCGCGATGGTGCAGGAGTACAACGCGTCGATGCTGAAGGCCGCGCAGGCCACGAAGACGGTTGGCACAGAGGCGGAGAAGCTCGCGCAGCGGCGGCAGTCATTCGAGCAGCTTGGACGCGCGGCGATGACCGCCGGGGGGCTGATGGCCGCCGGCGTGGGTCTCGCGGTGAAGAAGTTTGCTGACTTCGACCAGGCGATGTCGAACGTCGCTGCGACCGGCGAGGACGCCCGGAACAGCCTGGACGCGCTCCGTGACGCTGCGATCGAGGCGGGCGCCCGCACGGTGTTCTCGGCTACGGAGTCGGCGAACGCGATCGAGGAGATGGCGAAGGCTGGCATTTCGGCCGCGGACATTCTCGGTGGTGGCCTGAACGGTGCTCTAGACCTCGCTGCGGCGGGTGGCCTGGGTGTCGCTGAGGCGGCCGGTATCGCGGCTACGACTCTGCAGCAGTTCAAGCTGCAGGGCGGCCAGGCCTCGCACATCGCCGATCTGCTGGCTGCAGGTGCGGGTAAGGCGATGGGTGATGTGTCCGACCTGGGTCAGGCACTTAACCAGTCGGGCCTTGTCGCCAACCAGTTCGGTCTGTCCGTTGAGGAAACGGTGGGTACTCTGTCGGCCTTCGCGTCGGCGGGCATGCTCGGTTCCGACGCTGGCACGTCGATGCGCACGATGCTGCTGCGCCTGGCGAACCCGACGAAGGAAGTCACCGATCTGATGGCGAGCCTCGGGATCGAGGCGTACGACAGCCAGGGCCAGTTCGTTGGTCTCGCGGGACTTGCAGGTGAGCTGCAGACGTCCTTGTACGGGATGTCGGAGCAGCAGAAGCAGACGACTCTCGCGATGATCTTCGGTCAGGACGCGATCCGTGGTGCGACGATCCTCCTCGAAGAGGGCGCTGGCGGCATCCAGAAGTGGACCGACCGGGTCAACGATCAGGGATATGCAGCGGAGACTGCAGCAACACGCCTCGACAACCTCAAGGGCGACATCGAGGCACTGGGCGGCGCGTTCGACTCCGCGATGATCAGCATGGGCGAGGGGGCCAACGGACCTCTGCGGTTCCTGGTCCAGTCTCTGACGGAGCTGGTTGACGGGTTCAACGGTCTCCCCGACTGGGCGCAGCAGTCTGCACTCGGGGTCGGCGCACTCACCGGTGCCGCCGGTATCGCCGCAGGTGCGTTCTTCCTCGCGGTCCCGAAAATCGCGGAGTTCAACGCTGCGCTTGCAGATCTGGGCCCTCGTGCCCAGAGGGCAGGCCGGGGTGTCGCAGCACTCGCTCGAGCGGGAGCGTTGGCGGCAGGTATCGGGCTGGTCGCTGTAGGGGTGAACGAGCTTTCCGAGGCGATCTCGCGGAGCCTTCTTCCTTCGGTGGAGCAGGTAGACGCAAAGATTCGGTCCGCCAAGTCGGGCGTGGAGCTGTTCTCTGCGGCTCTGTTCAAGGAGGGCTTGGGCCCGAAGGACGCAGCACTGCTGATGTCCAACTTGGGCGATGAGTTGGACCGCGTCGCGGACAGCTCATTCTGGAAGCCTGCGAGTACTTCTGGTACCGCAGTGACAGTTGCCAACGAGCTCGCGAAGATCGCGGACTCGGGCGACATGGCGGCCTTCTCCGAGCAGTTCCGTCGGCTCGCTGAGGATGCAGACCTCACTGAGCGGCAGCTGCGGACGTTCATCAAGGCGAACCCGGAGTTGCAGGACGCCCTGTTGCGGCAGGCGTCAGCGACGGGCACCGCTACGGACGTGCAGTCGCTCCTCAACATGGCGATGGGTGAAACCCCGCCTGCGACGCGGGCGAACACTGATGCGATGCGCGCCCTCGCCGGTCAGGCTGAGGCTACGGGCGACGAGGTCGAAGGTCTGGCTGATCAGATCCGCGCGTTCGGATCAGCGACGCTGGACACCCGCGACGCGCAACGCCAGTTTGAGCAGTCGTTCGACGATCTCGCGGATTCGATCAAGGACAACGGCAAGTCGCTCGACATCGGCACGCAGAAGGGTCGCGAGAACCAGGCGGCGATCGACGAACTGGCGAAGTCGACCTACGACTACGCCGCCGCGATCTACGAAGAGACGGGCAGCCAGGAGGAAGCCAACAAGGTCATCGCGAAGGGTCGTCAGCGGCTCATCGAGATGCTCGGCCAGTTCAACATCACCGACGACGCGGCCGAAGCGTACGCTGACCAGCTCGGACTCATCCCGGACAACGTCGACACGGCTGTTCGCATCGAGACGGACGGCGCGCAGGGCGCGATCAACCGTCTCATCTCGGCCAACAACAACCGACGCATCACGCTGAACGTCGTCACCAACGAGTCGACCGTTCGATTCAACAACGGGAACGTGGCAACGTCGCGTGCGACGGGCGGCGCGATCCTGGGTCCGGGTACGGCGACGTCCGATTCAATCCCGGCAATGCTGTCGAACGGTGAGCACGTCCTGACCGCGGCTGACGTGGTCGCGATGGGCGGGCAGGCCGGGGTGTACCGGTTCCGCGAGATGCTGCGAGCTGGCGACATGCCGAAGTTCGCGACGGGCGGCGCGGTCAGGATCGATCGTTCCGAGCTCGTCGACTGGCAGAAGGCATGGCGTCGAGGCGAAGTCCGATCCGACGCGATGAACGGCAACGCTCTGCGCCTCGTGGATCAGCTGTTCGACATCGCGGCGAGCATCGGCGGGAAGTACGGCGCCACCCTGAACCGGGAGGCCCGTCGCTCCGAGAGCGCGTTCCGGGGGCTCGAGCGGTCCTCCGTGGCAGCCGAGAAGAGAGTCGAGACCCTTTCGGACCGTGTGTCTGACCTGAAGGACTCGGCGTCGAGCATGGCGTCCCGTGTCTCCTCGGCGATCCGGTCGTTCTTCGACATCGGTGCGCTCGCAACGACGAAGACGGTCACGACTGGAACGTCGTCGGCCAGAGTGGTCAACGGCATCACGATCGCCGGCGCGGGGGTCACGACGTCCGAAGTGAGCTCGACGACGGCGGGGTCCATCCGGTCATCGCTCGGCGCTTCTGCGTCCCGCATCAAGGGCTACGCCGAGAAGCTGAAGCGCCTCGCGAGCAAGGGCATCAACGCTGCCCTCCTCGAAGAGCTCGCATCCCTGGGTGTGGAGAAGGGTGAGCCGATCACGGACGCCCTTCTCACCGCATCGAAGTCGGACATCTCGGCAATCAACAAGTCGTACGCCGAGATCGGGAAGTACTCGGACGCCGCGGGCAAGACCGTCGCGGACGCGAACTTCTCGAAGCTGATCACCGCTGCGGAGAAGCAGCTGCGGGACGCGAAACGGAACGCTGACTCGATCGAGCGGAAGCTCGAGAAGGAAGCAACCCGGATCATCAACACGATCAACCGGGCCCTGATCGTCGGCACATCGACCCCTGTCAAGAAGAAGGCGGCTGGTGGGCCGATCTACGGTCCGGGTACCTCCACGTCGGACAGCATCCCGGCGCTTCTCTCCAATGGGGAGAACGTGTGGTCTGCGGCTGATGTGCGTGCCGCTGGTGGCCAGGCGGAGGTCGAGCGGCTCAAACGGCTCCGGTACCTGACGCCTACCCCAGCCCGGTTCGCCTCGGGCGGGCCCGTTGGGGCAGGGACGTCTGCACCTCAGCCGATCGCCGCAGTAGTCACGCCCGAGAGCGCTCGACTCATTGCGGACGAGGTGGCAAGCCGGACGGGCGCTGCGGCAGGTGCAGCACTCCGGGAAGTTCGCTCGGCAGATGCCCGGGACGCCGTGATGGCCGCTGCGCGCGGCGTGAGGAGCTGACATGGCGACCAGAAGGTTCTCCGGGAACTCGAACTACGAGCTTGACGCGTACTCGACAGTTTCCGGCTCGACGATCACGGTGGTCGTCCGGGTCCGGAAACTGTCGGGGTTCGGGTACTGGGTCGCTGACGGGCAGGACTATACCGTCGTCATCGACGGGTCGACGTACAACGGCGAGTGGACGTACGACTTCCGGTCGACGACGCTCGAGAGCGTCACGACCCGGTCGAAGTCGGGCATGGCGCCGGGCTCGAAGTCCTGGTCGGTGACGGTGAAGATGTCTTCGGGCATCGGATCCGCGTCCCTCAGCGGCTCGGCGACGATCCAGCCGAACCTGCCGTCCGCACCGTCGATCGGCACGCCGGCACGGAACTCGGACTCGTCAATCACGGCGAACTGGTCTCGGAACGCGTCGGTCTCCGCACCGTACGATTCGCAGCAGGTGCAGCGGAGCGTGTTCACGGGCTCATGGAGCGATTACACGACGGTTGCGACCATCGGGACGAAGTACACGTCCGGTGGCTCCCAGTCCCGGGCTGACACCACCACGGTCGCGAACCGGGCATACCGGTACCGGATCCGTGCGGTCAACTCGCGCGGATCCGCGACGTCAGGGATCACCCCGGTGGTCTACATGACGCCCGGGATGCCGTCGGCGGTGAAGGCGGCGAAGACCGCCACTGGCGGAATCTCCCTCATCGTGACGCAGACGGTCCCGTGGGCGTCTCAAACGGAGATCCAGCGGAGCATCGACGGCGGAGCGACATGGGCGGCACTCGCCACCCTCGCAGCAGGCACGAACACGTACACGTGGGGTTCCCCGCCTGCGGGGGAGACCGTGACGTTCCGTGCTCGCGCGGTGAACCCCACCGGCGTGATCGGTTCCGGGCTGGCGTCAGGGTGGCGGGTCTCAAACGCGGTTCCTCTTGCGGCTCCACCTTCCGCACCGTCGAAGCTGGACCCGAACGGTGTCGCGTTCGACGGTGACACGGACCGGACCCTGACGTGGCAGCACAACTCGAACGACACCTCCGACCAAGAGGCGTACGAGCTCGAGTGGCGTGCCGCTGGTGAGACGACATGGAACACCACCGGGAAGATCACCGCCGGGAGCGCGTCTCGAGCCTTCCCCGCAGGGTCGTTCCTGAACGGAACCTCGTACGAGTGGCACGTGCGCACCTGGGGTATCCACCCCAATGCGGGGCCGTACTCCGCGACCGCGACGTTCACAGCGTCCGCCCCGCCCTCGGTGACGATCACAGCCCTTGCGGGCGTGCTCGGCGCATCCCTGGTGAACGCCGAGTGGGAGTACTTCGACGAGGAGAGCACCGCGCAGTCCGCGTGGGAAGCGGTCCTCATGGCCGCGGGCGACGACATCGAATCCCTCAGCGGGTCCGGTCCGAGCACGTCGGCGACGTTCACGACACGGCTCACCGATGCGACCGAGTACCAGGTGCGGGTCCGGGTTCGGGATGGGGCTTCGTTGTGGTCCGAGTGGGACACGGTCACGTTCTCGACCGATTTCCCGCCGCCGCCGAAGCCGAGCATCTCGCTGTCGTGGGATGCGGAGCAGGGTGCGGTGATCGCAGAGGTGACCAACCCCGAACCGGCAGGTTCCGAGGTGCCCGCCGTGTCGAACGACCTGTACTGGTCGATCAACGGTGGTGAATGGCGTCTCGCAGTCACGGGGGCGATGCTCAACACCGCCACCGCCGATCGGACGGCGCCCGTCGGAGTCACGATCGCCTACAAGGCCGTCGCTTGGTCCGACCTGCCCTCCTCGGTGGAGAGCGACGTCGCGACGATCATGACGCCGAACGAGATCGGCTACTGGTCGGCGAGCGACGGGCAGACCGTTCCCATGGAATACGGGAACGGTGACGGGCCCCGCGTCGACTTCACCGCTGGGATGGCCGAGAAGACCCTGCACTACTTCGCCGGCCGTTCCCTGCCGATCGAAGTGGTGGGGACTGCGCGATCCCGCGTCGGCTCCGTCACCTTCATGGTCGCCACCCGCGACCAGCTGAACAGCATCCGTGCCATGCAGTACCTCCCGGCACCTCACCTCATCCGCATCCCCGATGGAACACTCCTGTTCTGCTCCGTCGGGGAGGTGAGCGAGAGGCGCGTCCACGACGACCTGTACGGCATCAGCTTCACAGCGACGGAGGTGTCTCAGTGAGCCTCACCGGGCACCGCGTCGAATCCGTCCGTGTCGAACGCCTCAACCGGGCGGAGGAGTCCCTCGGAGACCTTGACGGGATCTCCGGGGGCTCCCTCACCTGGGAAGCATCCGCGGACCTCCCCGCCGGTGGGAACCTGCAGCTCGTCGACATCGGGCAGACGATCAACTACTCCTCCGACCGAGTGCGGATCTGGTGGTCCGTGGTCGGTGTCGCGGAGTGGCCTCTGGGTGTGTACGTCCTCGCCGCACCGACGGAGGCGCACACAGACGCAGAGGTCACGCGTGCGATCGCGTTGATCGACAAGCTCACCGTGATCCGTGAAGACGTGATCACCGAGACGCTGCAGATCGCGAAGGACGCGAACATCGTGGCCGCGGCCGTCGCGCAGCTGCGGGCGACGGGGGAGGCGCGGGTCTCCGCGACCGACTCGTCGAAGACCCTGACGAACGCGATGACCTGGGATCCGGGTACGTCCCGGCTGCAGGTCGTGAATGATCTGCTCGCCGCGGCCGGGTACGCGGCGCTGTGGACGGACCGGAATGGGATGTTCCGGGTGGAGCCGTTCGTCGAGCCCGCGCAGCGCCCCGTGGTGTGGGACTTCACCGAGGGCGAGACGTCGATCCACTCCCCGAACTGGGAGTACGAGCTCTCACTGTGGGAGGCGTCGAACAAGGTCGTCATGACCTCGCAGGCCAACGACGCGGGAACGGTGTTCCTCGCCTCGGTGGTCGACGCGAACCCGCTGTCGCCGACGTCGACCGTATCGATGGGTCGAACCCTCAACCCGATCGTCGTGGAGAACGTGGAAGCGTCCAGCCAGGCCGACCTCGAGTCGCAGGCCCTGCGTCGGCTGATGGAGACGTCGAACGTCGCCGGGAAGGTCCGGGTCTCGCACGCACCCGTTCCGGTCTGGTTCAACGACGCAGTCACGTTCGCTTCCGGCGGCCGGCAGATGCGCGCCGCGGTGTCGCGCATGTCCCTTGACCTGCGCCCGGGCGCGCTGGTGTCCGCGGAGTGGAGGGAGACCCCGTGAACCCATGGGAACCTGTGCTCGCGCAGGTGCAGAAGCTGAAGGACCAGGTCACTGCGCTCCCGTCGATCCGTGAAGCGACCGTGACGTCGGTGTTCCCGGTGTCGGTGCGGTTCGACACGGACGAGGCGAGCGTGGACGCGTACGCGTCGATCTCACCTGGGCTCGCCGTGGGGGACCGGGTGCTGACCGTCCGCCTGGCGCGGTACCTGTGGGTGCTTGGCCGCCGCGGTGGCACTCCCGATCTGCGGGGTGCGGAATCGATCACCGTGGGGCCGGGGGAGACCGGGTCGGTGACGATCATGTTCCCCGTCGGCTACTTCCAGGTCGCGCCGCTCGTGTTCACGACGCTGCGCACAGCAACCCCGCAGGACAGCCGCTCGAGCACGAACATCCCGACGACGGCGGGCGTCACGCTCTACGTCTACAACGACGCGGTCTCCACCCTCACCCGCACGGTGTCGTGGCACGCAATCCAGGGAGGGTGACGTGGATCCCGAACCTCTCCCGGTGATGGCGGTGACCTGCCGCACGACCGGATGCCGCAACGAAGGCATCACCGTCGAGCTCCCGTGCAGCGACACCGTCCGTTGCCACGCCTGCGGGCACCTCGTCACCGACATGGATGAGCCGATCGAAGATCCCGGAGGTGAAGCGTGAACATCACGACCTTCTACGCCGTCGCGATGTGGACCCTGCGCTACTGGGCGTGGGGCGCGGGCTACACGATCGTGAAGAACCGGCACATCGGTCTCGACATCGGCACCGGCCGACGCGCGATCGACGTCCCCGCGATCTGGGGCGGCAAGGTCGTCCGCGTCATCCGCACCCAATCCATGGGATTCGTGATCGTCCTCGACACCGGGCTCCCAGGTGCGCAGCGGTACCACTCGTACTGCCACATGAGCGGCGACCGCCTCCCGAAGATCAACCAGACGATCCGCCAGGGCGCGCGCGTCGGCAGGCTCGCGGCGGGCCCCGATTCGCTCCCGTTCCTCAACGTGGACTTCCCCGGATCCCTGTGGGACGGCATCCACCTGCACCTCGTGTTCTCATCGCACATCGCCGGCGCCTACACGAAAGGCACCGGGTCGGACTACGCGAACCCCGAAGAGCTCATCCGCGAAGTGCTCGCGAAGCTCACCAACCCGAAGCCGGGCACTGCGGGCGGCGGCAGCCGCCCCGTCCCCACACCGATTAGTCCTGAGGAGGACGACGACATGAAGCTCGACGACAAGCTGCCCGGGACGAACTTCACCGTCGCGGAGGCCATCACCCTGACGTTCCAGCAGAACACGCAGGGCATCCCTGGTCGGAAGACCGACGGTGAGCGGGTCCGCGCAGAGAAGCAGATCCTGGCCGAGGTCGCGGCGAACGGTGCCGCCCTCGACGCGATGGCGCGTGTCATCGAGAAGCTCTCCGGTGGCGTCGCGTCCAAGGCCGAGATCCTCGCCGCGGTGAAGAGCGAGACTAGCGCCGGCGTGAAGGCGGCGCTGAAGAACATCACGATCACGCTCGAGGCGAAGTGAGCCGCGGCGACTGGCGCACTGTCTGGCACCCTGACGCGATCCCTCTGGCAGACGGGGCAGCAGGAAGAGACCTCCGCCGGTGGGTTCTCCCAGCTCTCGACGGAGTGCTCATCCTCATGGGCATCATCGCTATCCGAAGCGGCATGCCCACCTTCGACATCATCCACAACGAAGCGATCTCGATCGTCGCCGCGTGGACGCTGACGGTCGGTGCTGTGCTCGCCCTGATCGGCGTCTGTCTGCCTCGTCTCGCGCCACTCGAGGGCCTCGGCAAAGTGGCGATCGTCGTCGTCCTTGGCGGCTACGCGACAGGACTGTGGGTCCTCGCGTGGCAGGGCGACACGGGTCGCGCGTTGACCGCTGCCGCGTACACCGGCCTCTTGGTGCTCCCGTTCTGGACTCTGATCCGTCTGGGGAGGGAACGCCGTCGACGACCGGCGAAGCACCACCGGAAGGCAGGGACCTGATGCTCCCGTGGGACACGATCATCACAGCCGCCGGCGCGCTGCTCGCTGGCGTGCTCGGGTCCTACTTCCTGTTCCGCGGGAAGCGCGTCGAGCAGGAGATCGCGGAGGGCGAGGTCGAGGCGAGCGCTGCCGACGCGTTCCTGAAGGGGCAGGCATCGTTCCAGCAGTACGTCGACGGTGTCGTGGACCAGCGCGTCAACGCGGCCGTCGCGGAACTCCGCGAGCAGCTCGAAGAGATGAAGCGGACCCTGCAGGGCGTGCGTGATGAGTCGCACGAGATGAATGTCGCCATCCGCGCCCGAGAAACGCAGCTGTGGCTGTGGAACCTCCGCAACCGTCCCGGCCCCATGCCGGAACTCCCCGAGCCCATCCTGGGCCGCCTCGGCATCGGGCACCTCCGAGCCGACGTCCTCGACGAGGACACCGAACCCCTACGCCGATTCATGCCCAAACCCGAGGAGACATCATGAACATCGCATTCACTCTCGACCCCCTCACGATCGTCCAGTTCGTGATCGCGTTCCTCCTGCCTGTCCTCGTCGGACTCGTGACCACCCGCGTCACCTCCGGTGCGATGAAGGCGTGGCTCCTCGCGGGCCTGTCGCTGGCGACGTCGTTGCTCGTCGAGCTCGCCCGCGCGCTCACGGCGGGCGAGATCTACGACCTCGGCCTCGCGCTGTTCGCTGCGCTACCCGCGTTCGTCGTGTCGGTCTCCACCCACTACGGACTGTGGAAGCCGACCGGTGTCGCCGGCGCAGCGCAGGACACCCTCATCACCGAGAACACGGAGGGCTGAGCATGCCCGTTGGCTACACCGACATCGTCGGGAAGTTCACGCGCGCTGTCGTCGACGGCCCGGACTCCGACCGCGACCCGGACCGCATCCCCATCGAGGGCCTGCAGTTCGAGTTCGCCGTCGACCTGAAGCCCGCGATCGCCCGCGACACGGTCGCGAAGGAGACGGTCTACCTCGACCCGATCCCCGCGACCACGGACGCCAACGGCGTCCTCATCGGCCCCGACGGTCTGCCCGGCATCCGGCTCACCGCGTCGGACAGCCCCGACCTCGAGCCCAACGGGTGGACGTACACCGTCACCACGAAGGGCGCCGGCCTCCCGACGGTGAAGACCACGTTCGTCACCGAGTCGGGCAAGACGCTCGACTTCTCGGACATCGTCGCGGTGCCGCCGAACCCGGGGAACCAGATCCCCGCGTGGACGGCTGTGGTCTCTCAGGCGACCACCGCGGCGGCCGAGGCGACCGAGGCGAAGACCGTCGCGGTCGCGGCCGCGGAGTCCGTGCAGCGTGATCAGCCGAACGGTGTCGCACCGCTCGGCGCGGACGCGAAGATCCCCGACGCGAAGCTCCCCGCGCGCCTCGCGGACTCTGCACTTACGGCCAAGATAGGCGAAGCGATTTCTGCTCGTCTTGGCGCGGTGAGCGCGGATGACGTCTTCCGAGCCTTGGATATGGCCGATCCGAGTCGCATCGTCGTCGCGTGCGCCGGAGACTCTACCGGGGACAGCTCAATCGAATGGTTCGCCCGCGCGTGGCGAACACGTATGGCACTCACGTGGCCTCGACGCCAGGCAGAGTACCGTCAGTGGGTCGTGGCGAACACGGCCTATGATCCTGCGGTGCAGTGGCAGGCCGGGGGCACTCCTGCGCGTCCGGAAGTTCCTGGGACGCCCACTCCGGATCAGGACACGTTCCTCGACACGTTTACGCGGTCCGTCACCGACTTGGCGGGGACTGCCCCCGAGTACGGGGCGGGATCGTTCGCGGCAACATCGGGGACTTGGTCCGCCGATGGGTCAGCTGCGGTCCGCATCGGCTCTGGGAGCTCTGTGCTCCTTGGGCGTACGACTGGCAAGCAGACCCCCGACGGCGTCTGGCGTGCTCGCGTCTCCGCAGACTGGTCGCAAGGAGGCACGACGACCTTCCGTGGTGCTGCCGCCGCGCAGTCTCAGAACCACCTCCAGATCGCTCTCGCCCCCCTGACCTCTGCCGCGCAGGCGAAGCTCCAGAAGAACATTGCTGGCACGGTTACCGATTTGGCTACCTTCCCGGCTGACGTCATCCCGCTTAGCGTTACTGCGCTCGACCTCGAGATCAAGATCGAGGGCACCTCGGTCACAGCATCGGTCAACGGTGTACAGGTGACTGGCGTTTTGTCGTCGTCCGACGTATCCACCCTCACGAATGCGCTCTACATCGGAGTCGCCACAGCGTTGATCGGGCTGCGGATTGACCGTATGCAGGCAACAGGCGTCAAGATCGCGGGCGGTAGTCCCGCCGTCCCCGCCGTCCCCGCAGATGGCGGGCCGCTGGTGGCCTACAACGCTTCGGTAGCGGGATCAACGGCCGAGAAGCAGATCGAGTATCTCGATCAGATGTTCCCTGAGCGGCCTGATCTGCTCTTCATCAACCATGGCCACAACTACGTCTCTACGGTGACGACGGAGCAGTACCTGGAATCGATCGATGCTCTGGTTGCGGCAGTGCGACAGAAATACGACTCACAAATCCCAGTGGTCGTGCTCTCCCAGAACCCGAGGTTCGCCCCCGCGCCACGAGTAGAGCAGCATCGCACCCGGCAGATTGCCCTGCGCGCACACGCTCTCAACAACGGCTGGGGCTACATTCCGTCGTTCGAGGCGTTCCTGGCTCAGCCAGACGGTGGGGTGTCATTCGTCCACACAGACGGCGTGCACCCAACCGGAGTCGCAGACGACATGATCCCCACGGGGGCGAAACTGCAGGCGGAGACGGCGAGCGGGTGGCTTCGATCGTGGAGCAAACTACCGGACTAACGCGGGCCAGGCTGAGACTTCCGGGTCAGTCTCGGAGCGCAGCATTGAGCGCTTCTGCATAGTCGGCCGCGATCTCGTCTAGTTCGCGGCCGACTGGGATGCCCAAGCCGGCGGACAGTTCCTTCGCGTCCTTTGCGGCGGAGTACTCCAGGGTCAGGTCCAGCAGCTTGCGGGCGTCAGAAGTCATGGCGGAAATGCTACTGGCCCGACACCGTCCACATGAACACGAAAGTACAGAACGCCCCCGATGCCTTCCGAGGTGGTCGGGGGCGTTCTGTCGTGTCCGAGGCAAGTGACACGATCCTCCTGTGACTGACTGGCACCCGATGCTTGCCGCTGAGGAGAACCCTCCCGGCGTGTGGACGATGCTCGCCCCATTCGACGAGCCCTACGGTCGCGTGGAGATCCGTCGCGACGGTGACCATGTCTTCTATCGGTCCTGGTTCCGCGACACCGAACTCGTCCCCAAGCCCACGCTGCGAGCCGCGACCATGCTCGTCCACCGTGCCTACATCGCGACCCTCTCGCCAGGACCGCCACCGGGCGGCATCTACCCGAACCTCAAGGGCGGCTTAGGCTCGAGCACGTGACCGCTGATGAGTTCGACGCAGCCGCGACACCTGCGTGCCCCTCGTGCGGAACGGTGATGCGCGACGTGGACAGTGGCTACGAGTGCGCCTGGGACGGCACGACAATTGACGTCCCGTGGGTTGAACGGCCGCGCGGGAGAGACGAGCTCCCCAGTATCCGGTGATGTCCGACCCCCTCGGCAGACTAAGGGGATGCTGTCCGACGCCACCCTCCTCGACTTCGAAGCCCGCCACCCCGGCCACCCGGGGCACAAGCAGCAGGCCATCGAAACGGAGCTCGGCATCACCGCAGCCCGGTATTACCAGCTCGCGATCCGTGCGGCGCAGTCGCTTGAGGGAATGGCGCACGATCCGATCACGGCTCGGCGGCTACTTCAGTAGGTCGCGGTTCCGCTTTACGTAGCGCTCAAGGGACGCACGCACCTCGGCGCTGACATCCTCGCCTTTCGCCGCGGCGACCTTCTGTGCGTCGGCCCAAAGGTCGTCAGCGATCCGGATGGACCGGATGGGGGTGCGGGGCTTGTTCGGCACGCGGACCATTGTGTCAGCCATCGGCATCCTCCCGATCGCGTCGGCGGTCGGCATCGACGTAGCCGGTGGCGTATCCCGCTTCGTAGCCCTGCTGGTATGCGCTCCGAGCGATGGGGAAGACGAGACGTTCCCAGAGCCCTCGGGGGCGGGAAAGAACGTGGGCGCTGACGGCGCGCTTCATCTGCTGGTAGCCGGTCATGAAGCCGTCTCCTGCCCATGTGGGGTGATGTGGTCGTGTCCGCCGTTCGCGGGTTGGCATGCACAGGGGCGACGAGGCGTCGCGCCGCAATCGGTCCCGCTCCGCAGCAGATCAGGTGTGCAATGAGCCCATCCCACGACGACCGGCTCCGCGGAGTTTTCAGAAAGCTTTACGGAACCCTTCACTCCATCCGGGGTGAGGAGCGACGTCATCTGCTGCGATGTGCTGCGCGATCCATCCATTGTGTCCATACACCAAGCCTAGCGGGTGTCAGTACACCGCGCTACCCTAGGTGTATGGACACCATCAATGCACAGTGGCAGAGCAAGGCGCGTGGTTACCTAGCTAGCAGATACCGAACCACCGACACCGGATGCTGGGAGTGGTCGCAATCGTGCAGCGACAACGGGTACGGCAAGGCGAAGTTCCAGCAGGTGCAGGTCAGCGCTCACCGCCTCTCCTACATGGCACACGTTGGACCGATCCCGGAAGGGATGGCGCTAGATCACCTCTGCATGAACAAGCGCTGCGTCAACCCTGAGCATCTTGAGGCCGTGACCCCGCGAGTCAACAGCCGGCGAGCGGTGTACGCCTACCTCGGGCGCAACTACACGCTGTGCTTCACCGGGCGCGGTCTGTGGCAAGCCGCCTACGAGCTCGGCGGCCGACCGCGCCGCCGCAAGCACTTCCGGTCGAAGGACCGCGCCGAGGCAGTGCGGAAGGTCGAATCCTTCATCGCGGATCTTGTTCCGTGAGAGGCTTTGGATGCACCAATGGATGCAAACTGGGGAGCCGGTTTCCCGACTCCCCAGTGTTTACCTGTGCCCCCGGAGGGATTCGAACCCCCGACTTCTGGTACCGGAAACCAACGCTCTATCCCCTGAGCTACGGAGGCGTACCGATCGAGACTATCACCGGTCCAGCCGCTCTCGCGCCCACCCGCAGCCCGTCGCATAGCCTGATCCCATGACCCTGTCCGCGCCCGTCCCCGCCGCCCGGGCGCAGCTGCAGCAGGTGGTCGAATCGACAGCGAGCGGCGCGGTCCAGCCCGGTTTCGAGATCCTTCGCGCGCTGCCCGAGGTGCCGGACGCGCGAGCAGCCGCGGTCCTCATCCTCTTCGGCGCCCTCGACGACGTGCCCGCCGATCGGGAGTCTCCGGCACGCGCCGTCTCTCGCGACCTCGACGTGCTGCTCCTGTCGCGGGCCGAGACGCTCCGGTCGCATCCGGGTCAGGTCGCGTTCCCGGGTGGGCGGGTGGATGACGAGGATGCCGACGCGGTCGCGGCATCCCTCCGAGAGGCGCGGGAGGAGACCGGACTCGACGTGGCAGGCGTCGACGTCCTCGGCACTCTCGAGCCCATCCCGCTCGAGTACTCGCGCCACCTCGTCACCCCGGTGCTCGCCTGGTGGCGGCGTCCCTCGCCGGTCCACGTGGTCGACGAGGCGGAGTCGGCCGACGTCTTCCGCGC
The DNA here is from genome assembly GCF_047302325.1 of Microbacterium phoenicis. NCBI lineage: Bacteria > Bacillati > Actinomycetota > Actinomycetes > Micrococcales > Microbacteriaceae > Microbacterium > Microbacterium phoenicis. Next base: position 2,657,703 of record NZ_CP154849.1, on the reverse strand, counting down.
GCCCGTCGCGGATCTGCTCGATCCGGCGCACCGCGGGGTGACCGTCGTCCGGACCGATCGCGGCGAGTTCCGCGGTCCCGCCTTCCTGATCCCGACGACGCGGGGCGACCGGCTCGTCTGGGGGTTCACCGCGATGATCCTCGACGGCTTGTTCTCGCGGCTGGGATGGACCGAGCCGTGGGACCGGGACCGCGTCATCCCGCTCCCGGGTCAGAACGCGTAGTAGCCCGCCAGGTCGGTCAGCAGGAGGTCCGTCGCGTCCTCCGGGACGAGATACGCCACGATGCCGGTGGCGCTCTCGCCCTCGGCGATCGTCCCCGCGTCGCGCAGCAGCGTCGTGTCGTCGTCCGGGACGACGAAGGCGTAGGGGTAGACCCCGCCGTCGACGGTCGCGAGGGAGAGGTCGTACGTCGGGAACGACGCCGGCAGGCCAACGGAGTCCGTGCTCGTGACGGTCATCTCGACGAGGACGTAGCGGTACCCGTCGGTGCCGCCGCCATTGAGCGAGCTCCAGGAGAGCACCTCCTCGGTGGCATCCTCGTCGACGATGCGGACCTCTGCGGTGTACTCCGTCCCCGACGCCGTCTCGCGGACGTACGGCAGGGAGAGCGGCTCGGCGATCGATCCCGGACCCGTCTCGGGCGCGTAGGGCTCGAGCTCCGGGGCGGTCGGCGTGCCGGGGTCCTCCGGTGCCGAGCCGTACTCGTCGCCGCTGTCGTAGCTGTAATCGTCGGCGGGAGGGTTCCAGACGAACGACAGGACGGAGAACGTCATGAGGCAGGCCAACACGAGGCCGACCCCCGAGAGGACCGTTCCGGTGAGCGCCAGAGGCTTCGGCTGACGGCGGACGAGCGCGATCGCACCGAAGACGGCACCGGCGAGAGCGATGACGAATCCGAGGAAGGGTATCCAGCCGAGGACGATCGCTGCGATGCCGAGGGAGAGCGCGGTGACGCCGAGAGCCACGGGCCGGGACGGCGGCAGAGATCCACCGGGGTAGGGCGGGTACCCGGACGGCGCGCCCGGCGCCGACGCGTACGGCGGCAACATCGGGCCGGCGGGGGAGGAGGGGATGCCGGGGGCTCCCGGCGTGGCGGCGGGAAGGTACGCGGGTGCCGCATGCCACGCCGTTCCGTCCCAATAGCGCATCTCGTTCCCCGCGTGCGGAGCCGGGTACCACCCGGCCGGAATCGTGTCGCTCACGTCTGTCTCCCCCTCGTGTGTGGCCGCGGAAGCGGACGCGAGCCCTCTTCCACGTCGAGGGTACAAGCGCAAGGGCAGGTCGGTCGCCGGTGGGCGGACGTAACGTCGGATCCCGACGAAAGGAGCCACTTCATGGCGAACATCACGATCATCGGCGGACACGGCAAGGTCGGCCTGCTCCTCGCGCCCCTCCTGGTCGAGGCCGGGCACGACGTGACCTCCGTCATCCGGAACCCCGACCACAGTGACGACATCACCGCGACGGGGGCGACTCCGCTCGTGGCGGACGTCGCGGCATCCGGCACCGACGAGATCACCGAACTCCTCGCCGACAGCGATGCGGTCGTCTGGTCGGCCGGTGCCGGCGGCGGATCTGCGGAGCGCACCTATGCGGTCGACCGGGATGCCGCGATCCGCTCGATCGATGGGGCGGTCGCCGCCGAGGCGCGGCGCTACGTGATGGTGTCCTACTTCGGTGCCGGACCCGACCACGGTGTCGACCCGTCCGACGACTTCTTCGCCTACGCGGAGTCCAAGGCGGCCGCGGATGAGCATCTCCGCGCGGCGGAGCTGGACTGGACGATCCTCGCGCCCTCGGCGCTGACCCTCGACGAACCGACCGGACGGATCGATGCGAACGCCGAGAAGGGTTCGTCGGTCTCCCGCGCCGACGTCGCTGCGGTGGTCGCCGCGGTCCTCGCAGACCCGAGCACCATCCGGCGGACGATCTCCTTCAACAACGGCGACGAGCCGATCGCCGACGCGATCCGCGCCTGAGCGCGGTCGCCGTCAGGGGACGACGAGCGCCGGTGCATCCTCGCGGGTCGCACCGGCGTCCGTCGTGATGCTGCGTTCGTGCAGCGCGGCGAGCAGCTTCTCGGCCAGATACGTGTGACCTCGGTCCGACGGGTGCTTGCGCCCCTTGCCCGTGTCGATCATCTCGCGGTAGTTGGCACGCGTGATCCACTGCTCCTGCAGCGAGGAGATGTACCACCAGTGGCGATCGGCCGCGGCGGCCCTGAGGTCGGAGTCGATGCGGGACGTGCCCTCATCGACGGGGAACTCGTGGGGCGTCGGGCCGAAGATGACGATCTGCGCCTTCGGATAGAGCCGCTCGAAGGTGTCCCACGTCGCGTCCACGGCGTCGCGGTATCCGCGCTCGCCCTGCTGCCTGTCGTTGATGGACCCTTGGATGATGATGAGGTCGTAGTCGGCGGTCGGGTCGAGCGTCAGTGCCCGGCGGCGGAAGTCGGGCCCGTCCCACCCGGGCCTCATGTATCCCGAGCCCCGCACACCGTCGACGGTGACGTCCCATCCGCTGAGCCGGCCGAGCTGGTAGGCGTAACCGTCGGTCGGGACCGTGGCGGCGGACCCGTAGGTCCATGAATCGCCGAAGACGAGGACCTTCGCGTCGGCGGGGACGGACAGCGGCTCGATGTCGGCGATCGAGCCGACGGAAGTCGCCGCCTCGACGGTGGGCGTCGTCCGCCATGGCTGCCACGCAGACAAAGCGACGATCGCTGCCACACCGGCGGCGACGACGCCCAGCCCCCAGCTGCGGGCGCGTCGTACAGAACTCATGCGATGAGGGTAAGCGATCCCGGACGGTACGACCGCACTTGTTCACGCGACGGATACACGGACCCCGCTCGGGGTCCCCGGTGCGTGCGAGGATTGCCCGGTGCAGCGCGTCGTCAGAGCCGAACTCGACCTCCACGTCGAGGGGGAGCTCGACCTCATCCTCTCCGTTGCCGTCGCCGCGGGAGTCTCCCTCGCGCACGAACGACTCACGCTCACGCGTGACGGGCGGGAGCTCGCCCTCAGCGAGGTGACGGATGCCGCCGGTTCGCGGCTCCACCGCGTCCGCGTCGACCCGGGGCCGCTGCAACTCCGGTACGACGCCCTCGTCCACGGCGGATCGGAGGCCGTGCCCGCTTCCGATCTGGACACCGCGGTCTATCTGCGCCCCAGCCGGTACGCCCCCTCGGATTCGGTCTTCGCCCAGGCGCGGCGGCAGTTCGGCGGCCTGCGCGGCACGGACCTCCTCGCCGCCGTCGAGGCGTTCGTCGCCGAAACCGTCACCTACTCGCCGGGGCTGTCTCTCGGGACCGACTCCGCCGTGACGACGCTCGCGACGGGTCAGGGCGTGTGCCGCGACTACGCGCACCTCGTCATCGCACTGCTGCGCGCGATGGACGTCCCGGCGCGCTACGTCGCCTGCTACGCGCCGGGACTCGTCCCGATGGACTTCCACGCCGTCGCCGAGGCGTGGATCGACGGCCGGTGGCTGGTCGTCGACGCCACCCGCCTCTCGAACCGTCGCGGCCTCGTCCGGATCGCGACGGGAAGGGATGCCGCCGATTGCGCGTTCCTCAGCTATTACGGCGCGAACCTGTCGCTGCAGCGGATGCTCGTCGATGCGCGGGTCGAAGGTGAGGCCGCGGTCGTGGCCGCGGCATCCGATCCGCTGCAGGATGATCGCGCTGCACTCGTCGCGATCGGGTGACGTGCTGCGCCACCCGCTGCGTGCAGGGTCATTAGGGTGGGCTAGGAACTCGGGGAGCTGAATGTGAAGACCGCTGACGACGCCATCCGGCGCGCGATCATCGAGGACTACGGCGTGCTCGGTCGGGCGACCGAGCCCGATCTCCAGGGACTCGTCCAACTCGCTGCGACGGTGTGCAGCGTTCCGACCGCGGTCATCAACATCATCGACGACCGGTCCCAGCATCAGATCGCCGCCGTGGGCTTCGAGCCGGCCGTCTGCAGCCGTGAGGACTCGATGTGCGCCGTCGTGTTCCGCGAGCCCGGCCACACCGTGGTGCAGGATGCGACGCTCGACGACCGTTTCGCCGGGAACCCCTTCGTCACCGGTGAGGTGGCCAACGTCAGGTTCTACGCGTCGAGCCCGCTCATCACCCCGTCGGGAGTGCCGATCGGGACGGTCTGCATCTTCGACGAGGAGCCGCGCGAGCTGCCCGAGGAGGAGAGCGCAGCCCTCGCCCTCATCGCGCACCAGATCGTCGACGTACTGGAATTGCGCCGCCTGACGCGCGAGCTCGGCGAGTCCAACGAGCAGCTCGAGAACTTCGCCGCGCAGGTGGCGCACGATCTGCGGAACCCGCTGACGGCACTGACGGGCTACATCGAGCTCGCCTCGGAGGTGCCGGAGGTCGCGGAGGTGCCCGCCGCCTCCCGTGCGCTCGCGCGCGCCGAGTCGGTGGCGGACCGGATGTCGGGCATGATCGCCCGTCTGCTGGACTACGCGAGCGTGGGCGGCGCACCCATCCGCCGCTCCGCGGTGGATGTCGGCCCGCTCGTCGCATCGACGATGGAGGACCTGCGCAGCGGAGGTATCGACAACGGCGCGGACGTGACTGTCGAGGCATCCGTCCCCGTTCCGGCCGATCCGACCCTCCTCGGCGTCCTGATCCAGAACCTCGTCGGCAACGCCGTGAAGTTCGCCGGTGCAGGGGAGCGCACACCCGCCATCACGGTGACGGTCGGCGCCGTCGTCGCGGGGGTCCGCATCACGGTCGATGACAACGGGCCCGGTGTTCCGGCCGCCGAACGCGAGGTCGTCTTCGAGCCCTTGGAGCGCGGCTCGAACGTCGCCGTGCCGGGGTTCGGCATCGGCCTGGCGACGTGCAACCGGATCGTGGAGTCGCACGGTGGCCGCATGGGCATCGACGAGTCGCCCGCCGGCGGTGCTCGCGTGTGGGTCGTCCTCCCGTCGGCGTGAGGACCCCCTGAAACGTAGACTTGACGGGCTATGACTCCAGAAGCCCTCTCCGCAGCCCTTCTCGCCGTCGTCTCCCCGCTCGTGGAGGCGCGACGACCCGGCTCCGCTGAGGCGCTCACGATCGCCGACTTCCCCGTCGAGCGCCCGAAGAACCGCGACCACGGCGACTGGGCGTCGAACGCCGCCCTCAAGCTGTCGAAGCAGGTCGGCGCGAACCCGCGCGAGTTCGCGGCCGACGTCGCTGACGCGCTCGCCGCCGTCGACGGCATCGCATCGGTCGAGGTCGCCGGTCCCGGGTTCATCAACATCCGACTGGATGCCGCCGCTGCCGGCGCGCTCGCGAAGACGATCGTCGAGGCGGGCAGCGCCTTCGGTCGCGGCCGCAGCCAGGAGGGCAACACGATCAACCTCGAGTTCGTCAGCGCGAACCCGACCGGTCCCATGCACATCGGGCACACGCGCTGGGCGGCGCTCGGCGATGCGATCGCCCGCCTGCTGCTCGCCAGCGGCGCGACCCTCGTCCGCGAGTTCTACATCAACGACGCCGGCGCGCAGATGGATCGCTTCGGCCGCTCGGTGCTCGCCCGCATGCAGGGCGAGCCGGCTCCCGAGGACGGCTACGCCGGCGCGTACATCGACGACCTCGCGACGCGCGTCGCCAAGGCCGAGCCGGGCATCGCCGACCTTCCCGAGGACGAGCGCATGCCTGCGGTTCGCGACAAGGCGTACGAACTGCAGCTCGCGGAGCTCCAGGCATCCCTCGAGAAGTTCAACGTCCACTTCGACGTCTTCTTCAGCGAGCGCACGCTCCACGCCACGAAGGCGGACGGTGGCCCCAGCCTCGTCGACGAGGCCGTCGACCGCCTGCGCGCTCAGGGGCACGTCTTCGACGCCGAGGGCGCCGTCTGGGTGCGGACGACCGACTTCGGCGACGACAAGGACCGCGTCATCCGGCGCTCCAACGGCGAGTACACGTACTTCGCCGCCGACGCCGCCTACTACCTGAACAAGGGCGACCGCGGCTTCGCGCACAAGATCTACCTGCTCGGCGCCGATCACCACGGCTACGTGCATCGCCTCAAGGCCCTCGCGGGCGCGGCCGGCGACGACCCCGAGAAGGACATCGAGGTGCTCATCGGGCAGCTGGTGTCGGTCAACGGGGCGCGACTGTCCAAGCGCGCCGGCAACATCATCGAGCTCGACGACCTGCGCGAATGGCTCGGGACCGATGCGCTCCGTTACTCGCTCGCGCGCTACCCGGCGGATTCGCCGCTGACCCTCGACCCCGAGATCCTGCAGAAGCGCACGAACGACAATCCGGTCTTCTACGTGCAGTACGCCCACGCGCGCACGCACAACGTCGGCCGGAACGCCGCGGACTCCGGCGTCGCGCGCGACGCCTTCGCCCCGGAGCTGCTCACGCACGAGACCGAGTCCGCCCTTCTGGGAGCGCTGCAGGAGTTCCCGCGCCTCGTGGCCTTCGCGGCGGAGCTGCGCGAACCGCACCGCATCGCCCGCTACCTCGAGGAGCTCGCGAGCCTCTACCACCGCTGGTACGACTCGTGCCGCGTCACCCCGCTCGGCGACGAGGAGGTCACGGACGTGCACCGCACGCGCCTGTGGCTGAACGACGCGACGGGACAGGTCCTCCGCAACGGACTCGACCTGCTCGGCGTGAGCGCGCCCGAACGGATGTGACATGGCGACCGTGACCGGGGCGCGTCGCCGGCCGCGCCGGTGGATCGCCGTCGTGGTGGTCCTGGCCGTCGTGGCGGTCCTGCTGGTCGCGGCCGAAGTGGCCGCGCGTGCGATCGTGCCTCAGGTGGTCCGGTCGCAGATCGTCACCAACCTCGGGCTCGCCGAGGATCAGGAGATCGACGTCCGGATCCCGGGGCTCGTCCTGCCGCAGCTGATCGTCGGTTCCATCCCTCAGATGGATCTCACCGCCGACGACGTCGAGGTGCAGGGCGTCTCGGGTGACGTGCGCGTCGACATCCAGGACGCCCCCGTCTGGGGCGGCGGCGACTGGAGCAGCGCGAAAGCCGTCGTCGATCTCGACGAGAACCAGCTGCGGGCCGTTCTCGGCCGCGTCGACGGCTTCCCGGTCGACGCCGTGACCCTGCGACCGCCCGAGGTCGCCCTCGACACCGAGTTCTCGGTCTTCGGGGTGTCGGTTCCGCTGGGCGTCCAGCTCTCCGCTTCGGCCGAGGACGGCGACCTCGTCCTCTCCCCGACGCAGCTCCGCCTGGGCGGCGTCGACGTGTCCGCCGACGCCCTGCGCCAGCAGGTCGGCCCGCTCGCCGGGTCTTTCGCCGAGAACTGGCGGGTGTGTCTGGCCCAGTATCTGCCGCGCGCCCTGACCCTCACGGGCGTGACGATCGAGGGGCGCCACGTCTCGGCATCCTTCGACATCGACAGCGCCATCCTCCGCGACGAGGCCGCGCAGGAACCCGGTTCCTGCGCCGACGACCGCTAGCGTCACGGAGCCGGGTGGCTCCGTGACGGTGCCCTAGACTGTGGGCACCGTCGGGGCGTGGCCACACCGCCCGACGTACCCGTTCCCACCCCGATTGGTGCCCCTGCGTGTCCACCACCTCCGACCGTCCCCCCGTGCCCGGCTGGCTGACTCAGCCGCATGATGCGAACGCGCTCGTCGAGGCCGTGTGGCCCGAGGGAGCCGCGCGCGACGACGCCGGGGCGATCGTCTTCGGGGGCGTGCCCGCGACGGAGCTCGCCGCGCGCTTCGGCACCCCGCTCTACGTCGTCGACGAGGACCTGATCAGGGCGCGGGCGCGCGAGGTCCTGACGGCGTTCCAGGATGCCGCGGCTCGCTACGGCGGCACGGCTCGGGTCTACTACGCGGGCAAGGCACTTCTCACGACCGACGTCGTGCGCTGGGTGACGGCGGAAGGCCTCGGCGTGGACGTCGCCAGCGGCGGCGAACTCGCTGTGGCTCTCGCCGCAGGCGCGGATCCGGCGCGACTCGGCCTCCACGGCAACAACAAGCTCCTGCCCGAGATCGCCCGTGCCGTGCGCGTCGGGGTCGGCTCGATCGTCATCGACTCGCTCGTCGAGATCGAGCGGATCGCCGCCGAGGCTGCAGGTCGAGGCGTCGTCCAGGGCGTGCTCGTCCGCGTCAACAGCGGCGTCCACGCCGAGACGCACGACTTCCTCGCGACGGCGCACGAGGATCAGAAGTTCGGTTTCACGCTGTCGGATGCCGAGGCTGCGGTCGCCCGCATCCGAGAGCTGCCGTCGCTCCGCTTCGTGGGCCTTCACTGCCACATCGGCTCGCAGATCTTCGGGACCGCCGGTTTCGCCGAGTCCGCCGCTCGCGTCGTCGAACTGCACGCGCGTCTTCTCGCGGGCGGCGACGTCCCGCTCCTGAACCTCGGCGGCGGCTTCGGGATCGCCTACACGTCGAAGGACGACCCGACCCCGATCGCGGAGCTCGCCGACGGCATCGTCGCGGCCGTCGCCCACGAGTGCGAGAGCCGCGGCATTCCCCTTCCCGAGCTCGCCTTCGAGCCGGGACGCACGATCGTCGGACGCGCCGGCGTGACCCTGTACTCGGTCGGCACGGTGAAGCCGGTGCGCGTCTCGGACGACCTCGAGCGGCTGTACGTGAGCGTGGACGGCGGCATGAGCGACAACGCCCGCACGGCTCTGTACGGCGCCGACTACAGCGCGAGGATCGCGAGCCGCCGCAGCGACTCCACACCCGCCCTGACACGCGTCGTGGGTCGCCACTGCGAAGCCGGCGACATCGTGGTGTCGGACGAGTACCTGCCCGGGGACGTCCAGCCCGGCGACCTCGTGGCCGTCGCGGCGACGGGTGCCTACTGCTTCTCGCTCGCGAGCAACTACAACTACCTGACCCGTCCGCCGGTCGTCGCCGTGAGCGCCCGCTCCGCCCGGCTGATCGTCCGCGGCGAGGACGAGAACGACCTGCTGGCGCGCGACCTCGGCGTCGCACCGGCATCCCGCACCTCCGAGGAGTCCGCATGATCGAACCCCGCCGTCTGCGCGTCGCGCTGTTGGGAGCCGGCGCCGTCGGATCCCAGGTCGCCCGCCTCCTGCTGACGCACGCCGACGAGCTCGCCGACCGTGCCGGTGCACCGCTCGACCTCGTGGGGATCGCCGTCCGCGACGTGGACGCCCCGCGCGAGACCGATCTGCCCCGCGACCTGTTCACGACGGACGCCGACACGCTCATCGCCGGCGCCGACATCGTCATCGAGGTCACCGGCGGGCTCGAGCCCGCGCGCACCCGCATCCTCCACGCGCTCTCGTCGGGCGCCGACGTCGTCACGGCGAACAAGGCGCTCCTCGCGACCCACGGCAGCGAGATCTTCGACGCCGCCGACCAGGTCGGCGCCACCGTCGCGTACGAGGCCGCCGTCGCCGGCGCGATCCCGATCATCCGGCCCCTGCGCGACTCGCTCGCCGGTGACCGCGTGCGACGGATCATGGGCATCGTCAACGGAACGACGAACTACATCCTCGACCGCATGGACCGCGAAGGTCTCGGCTTCGACGAGGTGCTCGCCGAGGCGCAGCGGCTCGGCTACGCCGAGGCGGACCCGACGGCGGATGTCGAGGCGTACGACGCCGCGCAGAAGGCGGCGATCCTCGCGAGCCTCGCCTTCCACACGACCGTGCCGCTCGACGCCGTGCACCGCGAGGGCATCACGTCGGTGGATGCCGGCGTCATCGAGGCCGCCCGCAAGGCCGGCTACGTCGTCAAGCTCCTGGCCGTCTGCGAACGGCTCGTCGACCAGCCCGACGCCGCGCCGCACGGCGAAGCGATCTCGGTTCGCGTGTACCCGGCCCTCGTTCCCCGCGAGCACCCCCTCGCCTCGGTCCACGGCGCGAACAACGCCGTCTTCGTCGAGGCCGAAGCCGCCGGCGACCTCATGTTCTACGGCGCGGGTGCCGGGGGAGTGCAGACCGCGTCCGCCGTCCTCGGCGATGTCGTCTCGGCCGCCCGGCGTCACGTTGCAGGCGGACCGGGTGTCGGGGAGTCGACGCGCGGAGGGCTGCCGATCGTCCCGATCGGCCGCATCCGGACGAGCTGCCAGATCACGCTCGAAGTCGATGACCGGCCGGGCGTTCTCGCCACCGTCGCCGGCATCCTCAGCGACGGGAACGTGTCGATCGCGACCGTCGAACAGACCACCTCGGGCGGCGCCGTCGCCGAGGAGAGCGGGGATGCCGTCGCGCACCTCGTCATCGGAACCCACACGGCCCGGGAGCAGGACCTGGCCGACACCGTCGAGCGCCTCGCTGCCACCAGCGCGGTGCGTCGGGTGGTCTCGGTCCTGCGGGTAGAAGGAGACTGACATGGCACACGTCTGGCGCGGAGTCCTCCGCGAGTACGCCGATCGACTGGGCGTCACCGACGCCTCGACCGTCGTGACGCTCGGGGAGGGCGGCACCCCGCTCATCCCGGCGGCATCGCTCTCGCGCATCACGGGTGCCGATGTCTACATCAAGTTCGAGGGCATGAACCCGACCGGCTCATTCAAGGACCGCGGCATGACCGTCGCGCTGTCCCGCGCCGTCGAGCACGGGGCCGAGGCCGTCATCTGCGCCTCGACCGGCAACACCTCGGCATCCGCCGCCGCCTACGCGGCGCACGCCGGCATCACGGCGGCCGTCCTCGTCCCCGAGGGCAAGATCGCGATGGGCAAGCTCAGCCAGGCCGTCGCCCATGGCGGCAAGCTCATCCAGATCCGCGGCAACTTCGACGACTGTCTCGAGATCGCCCGCGAGCTCGCCGGCGGTTACAAGGTGCACCTCGTCAACTCGGTCAACCCCGACCGCATCGAGGGTCAGAAGACGGCGGCCTATGAGGTCGTCAGCCAGCTCGGCGACGCTCCCGACTTCCACTTCATCCCCGTCGGCAACGCCGGCAACTACACCGCCTACTCGCGCGGCTACCGCGAAGAGGCCGAGCGCGGCGTCGCGACGCGCGTGCCCCGGATGTTCGGCTTCCAGGCCGAGGGCTCCGCGCCGCTCGTGCGCGGCGAGGTCGTCAAGAACCCCGAGACGATCGCCTCCGCCATCCGCATCGGCAACCCCGCCTCGTGGGACCTCGCCCTCGAGGCCCGCGCGGCGACCGACGGCTGGTTCGGCGCGATCGACGACGAGCGCATCCTCGCCGCGCAGAAGCTCCTCGCCGGCACCGTCGGCGTCTTCGTCGAGCCGGCGTCGGCCATCAGCGTGGCCGGTCTGCTCGACCGCGCCGAGGCCGGGGTCATCCCGAAGGGCGCGAAGGTCGTGCTGACGGTCACCGGCCACGGCCTGAAGGACCCGCAGTGGGCGCTCCGCAACCCCGACGGCTCGCAGGTCGAGCCGCTCGTCGTGGACGCGGCGACCAGCGAGGTGGCCTCCGCGCTCGACCTCACCCGCGTGGCGGGATGACGCTCGCGGGGCGCTCCGTCGCCGTTCGCGTCCCGGCGACGAGCGCCAACCTCGGCCCCGGCTTCGACACGCTCGGTCTCGCCCTGAGCGTCCACGACGAGCTCGTCGTGACGGCGCTGGACGAACCCGGCCTCGAGATCGAGGTCTCCGGGGAGGGGGCCGTCGACGTACCGACGGATGCCTCGCACCTCGTGATCCGCTCGATGGCATATGCGTTCGAGGCGGCCGGCCGGCCGATGCCCGGCATCCGTCTGCGCGCGCACAACGTCATCCCGCACGGCCGGGGGATGGGATCGTCCGGAGCCGCCGTCGTCGCGGGGCTGCTGGCGGCGCAGGGGCTGCTCGAGGGAGACGTCACCCTCGGCCCGGAGACGCTGCTGCGCCTGGCGACCGAGATCGAGGGGCACCCCGACAACGTGGCGCCTGCGCTGTTCGGCGGCCTCACGATCGCGTGGATGGACGAGTCTGCGCCGCAGCACAAGAAGCTCGCCGTCCACCGCGGAGTGTCGCCGCTCGTCTTCGTCCCCGAGTTCACGATGTCGACCTCGGTCGCTCGCGGTCTCGCGCCGCTCCACGTCACGCGCGAGGACGCCGTCTTCAACGTGTCGCGATCGGCCCTGCTCATCGCAGCGCTGACACAGAGCCCCGAACTGCTGATGGCGGCGACCGAGGACAAGCTCCACCAGTCCTACCGCGCTCAGGCCATGCCGGCGACCGACGCCCTCGTCCGAGGGCTGCGATCCGCCGGGTTCGCCGCCGTCGTCTCGGGTGCAGGACCCAGCGTCCTCGTCCTCGCCGACGGACCGGGCCGCCGTCTCGAGGCGGTCGAGTATGCCGCAACGTCGACGGACACGCCATGGAAACCTCTTCTGCTGGCCGTCGATGTGCGGGGTGGTACAGTGAGGGACCATACGGAGGATGCCACGTAATCACGTGAATCTGCCCTCCACCGCAATCTGCGAACCACCGCTCACCCCTCCTGACGGGCCTGCGCAACTCTGAGCCTGCGCGTACACCCCGCTGAGGAATCGGATCCGTCGTGGACGGAACCACCTGCGGTTATGACTTTCCACATCTGAAAGGGAGAACTCGTGGAGTCCATCTCCGAGATCCAGACCGGCGACGACGTCGCCACCGGCGGCGCCGCTGCCGACGAGACCACCACGGCCGCCGCGCAGGACGCGACGACGGATGCCGCTGCAGAGACCGTCGTCGATGCGGCGCCCGCCGCCGACGAGGCCGCGCCCGCCGCCGATGAGGTGACCGAGTCGTCCGCCGACGAGGCCGCCGCACCCGCCGCCGAGCCCGTCCGGGCGAAGCGTCCGGCCCGCCGGACGTCCGCGAAGAAGGCCGCTGCTGCTGCCGAGCCCGCCGCCGAAGAGCCCGTCGCCGAGGATGCCGCACCGGCAGCCGAGGCAGTCACCGACGAGGCATCCGCCGACGAGAAGCCGGCCAAGGCGCCGCGCAAGCGTGCGCCGCGCCGCGCCAAGAGCGGCGACACCCCCGCCGCCGAGGCCGCGCCCGCCGCCGACGCGGAGCCGACCGAGACCGCCGCTGACGCCGCACCCGCGGACGCTCCGGCAACCGGGACCAGCTCCGCACCGGCCGCAGTCGAGGCGCCCGCCGAGCAGGCATCCGACGACGCGAACGCTTCGGCAGCGAGCGACGCGAACGCCGCGGCATCCGGCGACGACTCCGAGGGCTCGAGCGAGGGGACCGGACGCAGCCGTTCGCGCAGCCGCAGCCGGAGCCGCAACCGCAACAAGGGCGAGAACGCGCAGAACGGCCAGAACGGCAACCAGGGCGGCCAGAACGCCCAGAACGCCCCCGCCGACAAGCCCGCCGCCGAGTCCGCGTCGGACGACGAGCAGGGTCAGGGCCGCGGCCGCCAGCGCAACAAGCGCCGCGGACAGAGCGCCGGTGACGAGTTCGACACCGAGATCGGCGAGGACGACGTCCTCATCCCGATCGCCGGCATCCTCGACGTGCTCGACAACTACGCCTTCGTGCGCACCACCGGATACCTCCCCGGGCAGAGCGACGTCTACGTCTCGCTCGGTCAGGTCAAGAAGTACAACCTGCGCAAGGGCGACGCGGTCGTCGGCGCGATCAAGCAGCCCCGCGAGGGCGAGCAGTCGAGCCGCCAGAAGTACAACGCGCTCGTCAAGGTCGACGCCGTCAACGGTCTCTCGGTCGACGATGCCGCGACGCGTGTCGAGTTCGGCAAGCTGACGCCCCTCTACCCGCAGGAGCGCCTGCGCCTCGAAACGGCCCCCGAGAAGCTCACGCAGCGCATCATCGACCTCGTCGCTCCCATCGGCAAGGGCCAGCGCGGCCTGATCGTCGCGCCGCCCAAGGCCGGCAAGACGATCGTCCTGCAGCAGATCGCGAACGCGATCGCGACGAACAACCCCGAGGTCCACCTCATGGTCGTCCTCGTCGACGAGCGTCCCGAAGAGGTCACCGACATGCAGCGGACGGTCAAGGGCGAGGTCATCGCCTCGACGTTCGACCGCCCCGCCGAGGACCACACGACGGTCGCCGAGCTCGCCATCGAGCGCGCCAAGCGCCTCGTCGAGCTCGGTCGCGACGTCGTGGTCCTGCTGGACTCGATCACCCGTCTCGGCCGCGCCTACAACATCTCGGCGCCGACCTCGGGGCGCGTCCTCACCGGTGGTGTCGACGCCTCGGCGCTCTACCCGCCCAAGCGCTTCTTCGGCGCGGCGCGCAACATCGAGAACGGCGGATCGCTCACGATCCTCGCCACGGCGCTCGTCGAGACCGGCTCCAAGATGGACGACGTCATCTTCGAGGAGTTCAAGGGCACCGGCAACAGCGAGCTGCGCCTGTCTCGTCAGCTCGCCGACAAGCGGATCTTCCCCGCCGTCGACGTCAACGCGTCGAGCACCCGTCGCGAGGAGATGCTCCTCTCGGCCGACGAGGTCAAGATCACGTGGAAGCTGCGTCGCGCCCTCGCCGGGCTCGACCAGCAGCAGGCCCTCGAGGTCGTCCTCGGCAAGCTGAAGGAGACGACGTCGAACGTCGAGTTCCTCGTGCAGATGCAGAAGTCGATGCCGGCCCCCGCCGCCGGCGGCCACGCGCACGAGAACAGCATCCGCTGAGCCTCGAGCCGTGTTCGAATCCGTCCAGACGCTGATCGACGAGCACCGCGCGGTCCAGGAGGAACTCTCCGACCCCGCGGTGCACGCCGACGCGTCACGCGCCAAGCGCGTCAACCGGCGGTACGCCGAGCTCTCGCGCATCGTCGCCGCGTATGACGCGTGGCGCGGTGCGGAGGACGACCTCGCTGCGGCGCGGGAGCTCGTGAAGGAGGACGACGCCTTCGCCGAGGAGGTTCCGGCGCTCGAGCAGCGTCTGGCCGATGCGCAGGAGAAGCTCCGACGCCTCCTCATCCCGCGCGACCCAGACGACGCGCGCGACGTGATCCTCGAGATCAAGGCAGGCGAGGGCGGGGCCGAGTCGGCGCTGTTCGCCGCCGACCTGCTGCGCATGTACCTGCAGTACGCGGCATCCCGCGGCTGGAAGACCGAGCTCCTCGAGCGCAACGAATCGGACCTCGGCGGGTACAAGGACGTCCAGATCGCGATCAAGGGCGCCTCGAGCGACCCGGCGCAGGGCGTCTGGGCTCACCTGAAGTACGAGGGCGGTGTGCACCGCGTGCAGCGCGTGCCCGCGACCGAGTCGCAGGGGCGCATCCACACCTCGACGACCGGCGTTCTCGTCTTCCCCGAGGTCGACGAGCCCGAAGAAGTGCAGATCGATCCGAACGACCTCAAAATCGACGTCTTCCGCTCGTCCGGACCGGGCGGTCAGTCCGTCAACACGACGGACTCCGCCGTCCGCATCACGCACGTGCCGACCGGCATCGTCGTCTCGATGCAGAACGAGAAGAGCCAGCTGCAGAACCGCGAGGCCGGCATGCGCGTCCTCCGCGCGCGCCTGCTCGCCAAGCAGCAGGAGGAGCGGGATGCCGCGGCCTCCGACGCGCGCAAGTCGCAGATCCGCGGCATGGACCGCTCCGAACGGATCCGCACCTACAACTTCCCCGAGAACCGCATCGCGGATCACCGGACCGGGTACAAGGCCTACAACCTCGACCAGGTGATGGACGGTGCGCTCGGTCCCCTCATCGATTCCGCGATCGCCGCGGACGAAGAGGCGCAGCTGGCTGCGGTCGGCTCGGAGGCCTGATCCGGGTCAGATGTGATACTCGGGCGCCATGAGGATCGCCCGGGTGTCCTCGCTCGCCGTGCGCCGACGCGCGCGAGCCGGGACGCCCACCAGGACGGAGTCCGCGGGGGCATCCTTCGTCACGACGGCGTTCGCTCCGATCACGGAGTGCGCACCGATCACGACGGGGCCGAGGATCTTCGCACCCGCGCCGACGGCCACGCCGTCCTCGAGGGTGGGATGCCGCTTGCCGCCGTCCCGCGTGCGGCCGCCCAGCGTCACCCCGTGGTACAGCATGACGTCGTCGCCGACCTCGGCGGTCTCGCCGATGACGACGCCCATGCCGTGGTCGATGAAGAACCGGCGCCCGATGCGTGCCCCCGGGTGGATCTCGATGCCGGTCAGCCAACGGGTCACCTGAGAGATCGCCCGCGCGGGGAACCTTCTGCCGCGGCGCCACAGCGCGTGCGCCACCCGGTGGCTCCACACGGCGTGGAGCCCCGGGTACAGCAGAGCGATCTCGACGCCGCCGCGCGCCGCGGGATCGCGCAGCTTCGCGGCGGCGACGTCCTCACGGATCGACCGTGCGGCGGCGGCGAGGCCGCGGACGAGGGAGGAGGCGATGCCGGGCACGGCGGACCTTTCGGGTGTCGGCGTGCGGGTCAGTCGCGGAACTCCTCGAACAGCGCCGTCGACAGGTACCGCTCGCCGAACGAGGGGATGATGACCACGATGTTCTTGCCTTCGGCTTCGGGGCGCGCGGCGACCTGCAGCGCCGCCCAGACGGCCGCACCGGACGAGATGCCGACGAGGATGCCTTCGCTGGTCGCGACCTTCTTGGCGGTCTCGATGGCGTCGTCGAAAGTCACGTCCTGGACCTCGTCGATGACGCCCTGGTCGAGGATCGGGGGGATGAAGTTCGGGCCGATGCCCTGGATCTTGTGGGGTCCCGGCTTCCCCTCGGTCAGCAGCGGCGAGTCCTTGGGCTCGACGGCGACGACCTTCGCGGACGGCACGCGCTCCTTGAGGACCTGGCCGACACCCGTGATGGTGCCGCCGGTGCCGATGCCCGCGACGAAGTAGTCGACGGCGCCGTCGGTGTCGCGCAGGATCTCCTCGGCGGTGGTCTTCCGGTGGATCTCGACGTTGGCCTGGTTGGCGAACTGCTTCGCGAGCACGGCGCCGGGCGTCTCCGCGGCGATGCGCTCCGCCTCGCCGACGGCGCCCTTCATACCGAGTGAGGGGTCGGTCAGGACGAGCTCGGCGCCGTAGGCGCGCAGCAGCATGCGGCGCTCGGTGGACATGGACGACGGCATCGTCAGGATGACCTTGTAGCCCCGCGCGGCGCCGACCATCGCGAGAGCGATGCCCGTGTTGCCGCTCGTGCCCTCGACGATCGTCCCGCCGGGCTTCAGCTCGCCCGAGGCTTCGGCGGCGTCGACGATGGCGATGCCGAGGCGGTCCTTGACCGAGGATGCCGGGTTGTAGAACTCGAGCTTGGCGAGGATCGTCCCGGGCAGGCCCTCCGATACGCGGTTCAGTCGGACCAGGGGAGTGTTGCCGAATGCGCTGGTGATGTCGGAGTGGATGCCGGTCATGGGATGCCTTCCGTGCGGATGGAATACGTAGGTCGCGGCTGAGGTGCCCGCGATGCGGATTCAGCCTACGGTCCCGCCGCGGGCTGCGGCCCTGTGTGACGATGCCGGGCGCGGTATCCTGGACGCTCCCATGGCAATCTCACGGACTTCCGCCGCGCCCGCGGGCAGCGACCTCGCGCCCCTCGTCCGGGCAGCCGGTCAGCGGCTCGCCGACGCCGGTGTCCCCTCGGCTGATGTCGACGCCGAGCTCCTCGCCGCTCATGTCCTGGGGATCGGCCGCGGTGAGCTCGCCGCCGCGATGCTGCGGGGGGACCGGATGCCGGACCCCGAGGCGACACGGTTCGCCGAACTCGTCGCGCGCCGAGCCGCCCGCGAGCCTCTTCAGCACCTGACGGGCCGCGCGCCGTTCCGGCACCTCGAACTCCGCGTCGGGCCGGGAGTGTTCGTCCCGCGGCCGGAGACCGAGATGGTCGCGCAGCTCGCCATCGACGCGCTCCGCGAGTCGCCAGGCCCGGAACCGGTAGCCGTCGACCTCGGGACGGGGAGCGGCGCCCTCGCGCTCGCCCTCGCGACGGAGGTGCCGCACGCGCGCGTGCACGCCGCCGAGAACTCGGTCGACGCGTTCATCTGGGCCAAGGAGAACTTCGCCGAGCACGCCCCGCACGCGCGTCTCGCCTTCATCGACCTCGCCGACGCGTTCCCCGAACTCGACGGCACGGTTTCGGTCGTCGTCTCCAACCCGCCCTACGTTCCCGACGACGCCATCCCGCGCGACCCCGAGGTGCGCCATTGGGATCCGCCCGCTGCGCTGTACGGCGGGCCCGACGGCCTCGACGTCGTCCGTGTCCTCTCGGGCGTCGCCCTGCGCCTGCTCCACCCCGGTGGGACGCTCGTCATCGAACACGGCGAGTGGCAGGGCGCCGGCATCCGTCAGCTCCTCACCGCGGACGGCTGGCGCGGCGCCGCCACGCACCCCGACCTCACCCGGCGCGATCGCGCGACGACCGCCCTCCGCCCCTGAATCGACCCCTGACCCGTCCGACGGTCCGCCCCGCCCTTTCGCAGGCGCGGCGAGGCCCTCTCCTCGTAGAATGCTGCGGATATGTCTCCCGTCCTCGACTGTCGTGACGCCGACCAGTTGCTGCCTGCTCTCCGTCAGGCGCGCCAAGCCATCGGCCGCGGCGAACTCATCGTGATGCCGACCGACACCGTGTACGGCATCGCCGCCGACGCCTTCAACGCCTCGGCCGTCGCACGTCTGCTCGCGGCGAAAGGGCGCGGACGCCAGTCGCCCCCGCCGGTCCTCGTCTCCGGCCCCGACACGATGCGCGCGCTCGTCGCCGAGGTGCCCGAGGCCGTAGAGCGCCTCGTCGAGCGATTCTGGCCCGGCGGGCTGACCATCGTGCTGCCCGCGCAACCGTCGCTGCGCTGGGACCTCGGCGAGACGCGGGGCACCGTCGCGGTGCGCATGCCGGACGACAGGTTCGCCCTCGAACTCCTCGAGGAGACCGGCCCGCTGGCCGTCTCGAGCGCCAACCTGACGGGCAAGCCCGCGGCGATCGAGATCGAGGGTGCGATCTCGATGCTCCGTGACAGCGTGTCTGTCTACCTCGACGGCGGCCTCGTCCCGACCGGCGTCGCCTCGACGATCATCGATGCGACCGGCCTCGTCGGTCGCGATCAGCGCCCGGTCGCCGTTCTGCGCGAGGGGGCCGTCTCACGCGCCGAGCTCCGCGACGTGCTGGGCGACCTGCTCGAACCCGACCCGGTCGACCCCGACGAATCCGACGCCGCGTGAGGGATTACCTGTTCGCGTTCGTCATCACCGGCGGCCTCACGTTCGTCTTCTCGTGGGTCGTCTGGCGCGTGGCGATGAAGTTCGGGCTCCACCCGGCGATCCGCGAACGGGACGTCCACAAGAACCCCACCCCGCGCCTCGGCGGCGTCGCGATGTTCATCGGGATGCTGGGCTTCTTCGTCCTCTCCTCTCAGCTGCCGGCGTTCGCGATCGTCTGGCAGGAACCGTCGATGGTGTGGTCCCTCCTCGGGGCGGCCGCGCTCATGGTGGTGGTCGGGGTCGCCGACGACCTCTTCGACCTCGACTGGATGATCAAGCTCGGCGCCCAGTTCGTCGCCGCCTGGATCGTCGTCTTCCTCGGCGGCATCCAGATCTTCTACCTTCCCTTCGGACAGCAGGTCGTCGTGTCCAGCTGGGTGAGCATCGCCCTGTCGATCCTCCTCATCGTGATCGTCATGAACGCGGTCAACTTCATCGACGGACTCGACGGTCTCGTCGCCGGCGTCTGCCTCATCGCGAACGCGGTCTTCTTCGCCTACTCGGCGATGCTCGTGCGCGACTTCGACAACAGCGAGCAGAGCAACACCGGGGTCTTCATCGCGATCGTGCTCCTCGGCATGTGCGCGGGCTTCCTGCCGTTCAACTGGAACCCCGCCCGCATGTTCATGGGGGATGCCGGTGCGCTCCTGCTCGGACTGATGATGGCGTCCTCCGCGATCGTCGTCACGGGGAACCTCCCGCCGAACCTCCTGAGCGACAACGACCTCTTCGGGAGGTCGCAGCTCCTCGGCGCGTTCATCCCCGTGATCCTGCCGGTCGTGATCGTCCTGCTCCCGCTTGTCGACTTCGGACTCGCCGTCGTCCGGCGCATGGCCAAAGGCAAATCGCCCTTCTCTCCCGACCGTAAGCACCTCCACCACCGCATGCTCGACATGGGACACACCGACCGGAACGCCGTCTTCGTGTTCTATGCCTGGACGGCTGTCGTCTCCCTCTCGGTCCTCCTCATGTATATCGGCACGACGAAGGGGTGGCCCGGCCGGTACTGGCCGGGAGTCGCCTTCCTCGTCATCGGGTGCATCGCCTGTGTCATCGTCACCCTGCCCCCTGCGCGCCGCCCCCGCATCGTCGCGCCCGAGCCGAAGGCCCTCCCATGAGCGACCTCTCCTCCACGCCCCTGCTCCGCACCGCGCTCGTCTGGTCGGGCATCGTCACCCTCGTCCTCGCCGTCGTCGGCGGGGTCGTCGGCCTGATCGTGGCCGGCACCTCCGGGCTGTGGAGTGCGCTGGTCGCCGTCCTCATGGCCGCGGTGTTCCTCGCCTTCACGATCGTCTCGATCCTGATCGCCAACCGCTTCTACGGCGACCCGCTGTTCGTGCCGATCTTCTTCGGCGCGGTGATGGGCGGATGGATCCTGAAGTTCGTGGTCTTCCTGATCGTCATGTTCCTGCTGCGGGATCAGCCCTGGCTCGCGCCCATGGTGTTCCTGGTCGCCCTCGTGGCGAGCATCGTCGCGTCGCTCATCGTCGACGTGGTCGTCATGATGCGCATGCGGATGACGACGGTCAGCGATGCGACGCTGCCGACCGCCGCCGAGGTCGAGGAGGGCGAACGCCGCCCGGGGGACTCCACCGGCCCGCAGGCCTGATAGGCTTCTTATCGAGCCCGCCTGAACCCCGACGGGAACGTCTGCGGAGTCAGCTCACCGACCATCGTCGCCCGATCCTTAGATCGACGCCCCGAAGCTGGAGCCAGCGCTGTTTACTCAAGCTGCGACCCTGATCGCTACTGCCGCCGAAAAAGCCCCTGACGAGTTCCATGGGCCGTCCATCTCGGAGTTCTTCCCGGAGACGATCTTCCAGATCGGTTTCCTCGAGGTCAACCGGATCCACCTGATCCAGTTCCTGTCGACGATCGCCATCGTTCTCATCTTCTGGCTCGGTACCCGCCGTATGACGGTGGTACCAGGTCGCTTCCAGAGCGTCGTGGAGATGGGCCTGGACTTCGTCCGCGTCAACATCGCCGAAGACCTACTCGGCAAGAAGGACGGCCGCCGGTTCCTGCCGATCCTCACCACGATCTTCTTCATGGTGCTGTTCATGAACATCACCGGAGTCATCCCGGGGCTGAACATCGCCGGAACGTCGATCGTCGCGGTCCCGTTGCTCCTCGCAGTGGTCGCCTACGTGACGTTCATCTACGCAGGCCTCAAGGCGAGCCCGGGGAACTTCTTCCGTAACTCGCTCATGCCCCCCGGCCTGCCGTGGTTCCTCTACATCCTGATCATCCCGCTCGAGTTCCTCTCGACGTTCATCATCCGGCCCGTCACTCTGACGCTGCGACTGCTGATGAACATGATCGTCGGGCACCTCATGCTGGTCCTGTTCTTCGCAGCGACGCAGTTCTTCCTCTTCACCCTGGGCGGCTGGTTCTCGGCGCTCGCAGCCGGAACGCTCGCCTTCGGGTTCGCGTTCACGCTGTTCGAGATCTTCGTCGCCTTCCTCCAGGCATACGTCTTCGCCATCCTCACCGCGGTCTACATCCAGCTCGCGGTGGCAGAAGAGCACTAAGCGGTCCGGCGCACGCCGAGCCATCCAACCGAAAGGAAACACCTCCGTGGACGCAACTACGGTTCTCGCCGCCCTGCACGGCAACATCGCCACCGTCGGCTACGGTCTTGCCGCCATCGGTCCCGCCATCGGCGTGGGCATCGTCGTCGGGAAGACGATCGAGGGCG
This sequence comes from Microbacterium phoenicis, assembly GCF_047302325.1. Classification (NCBI taxonomy): domain Bacteria; kingdom Bacillati; phylum Actinomycetota; class Actinomycetes; order Micrococcales; family Microbacteriaceae; genus Microbacterium; species Microbacterium phoenicis. Next base: position 2,636,008 of record NZ_CP154849.1, on the reverse strand, counting down.
TCGCCCGTCAGCCCGAGCTGGCCGGCCGTCTCCAGGTCCTGATGTTCATCGGTATCGCCTTCACCGAAGCGCTCGCGTTCATCGGCATCGCGACGTACTTCATCTTCACGAACGTCACTCCGTAATCTCGCTTCGATCGCACTGTAAGGAGACAGGATGCTGAACGCTCTTGTCATTGCTGCCGAAGAAGGCGAGTCGTACAACCCGCTGTTCCCGGCGATCTACGACATCGCCTGGTCCGCGGTCTGCTTCGTCGTCATCCTCTTCGTCTTCTGGAAGGTCGCCCTTCCGAAGATGCAGAACCTGCTCGACCAGCGCGCCGCTGCCATCGAGGGCAACATCGCGAAGGCCGATGAGGCGCAGCGCAAGGCCGAAGCCGCGCTCGAGGAGTACACGGCTCAGCTGGCCGAGGCTCGCAAGGAAGCCGGCGAGATCCGCGAGTCGGCCCGCGAGGACGGCAAGAAGATCGTCGCCGAGGCGAAGGACAACGCATCGGCCGAGGCCGCGCGTCTGACCTCCGCCGCGCACAACCAGATCGAGGCCGAGCGCCAGACGGCGCTCGTCTCGCTGCGGAGCGAAGTGGGCACCCTTGCCCTCGACCTCGCCGGTGGTGTCATCGGCGAGACGCTCTCCGACGACGCCAAGGCCAAGGCCGTGGTCGACCGCTTCCTGGCCGACCTCGAGTCCTCCGAGAAGGCGGCCAAGTAATGGGTAGCGCGACCACTCAGGCCCTAGCGGCGACGACGTCGGCCCTCACGGCCGCGCCGGGCGTCGACCTGGGTGTCGCCCGTGAGCTCTTCGCTGCGGTGCGCACCCTGGCCGGCTCGTCGCAGCTGAGCGGCGCGCTCTCCGATGCGTCGGTGCCCGCCGAGGCTCGACGCGCGCTCGTTTCGCGCGTCTTCGGCGGGTACTCGGCAGCGTCCGTGTCGGTCCTCGACGCGGCTGCCGCCGAGCGATGGTCCTCCGCGGACGACCTGATCTCGGGCGTCGAGGAGGCCGGCATCCGCACCGCCGCCATCGCCGAGCCGCAGGTCGACCTCGAGGCGGAGCTGTTCTCCGTGGCCCGCACGATCGCCGCCAACCCCGAACTCGAGCTCGCGCTGGGCAGCCGTCTCGGTGACGCTTCCGCCAAGGGCGCGCTCATCGAGAACCTGCTGAACGGGCGCGCGGCCGAAGCCACGACGATCGTCGTGTCCTCGCTCGTCCAGGTTCCGCGGGAACGCCGCGTCCGCTCGATGCTCAGCCGTGCGCTGCGCGTCGTCGCAGACCAGCGCGGCCGGGCCGTGGCCACCGTCTTCGCGGCAGCCGACCTGACCGACGAGCAGTCGTCGCGTCTGCGAAGCACGCTCGCAGCCCGGTACGGCACCGAGGTCTCGCTGAACGTCGTCGTCGACCCCGCGGTCGTCGGCGGTGTCCGCATCGAGATCGGCGACGACGTGATCGACGCCACCGTCTCGTCCCGACTGGGCGATCTCCGCCAGCGTCTGGCGGGCTGATTCTTCCCGCTCCACCGAGGAGCGGACCCGGCAGGCCAGGTGCCCGCCACAAGACCTCACTAAGAAGGAAGACCATGGCAGAACTGTCCATCAGCCCCGACGTCATCCGTGACGCGCTGAAAGACTTCGTCGCCGCCTACGAGCCCACCGGGGCAGCGGCGACCGAGGTCGGCACCGTCGTCGACGCCGCGGACGGCATCGCCCACGTCGAGGGCCTGCCCGGCGTGATGGCGAACGAGCTCGTGCGCTTCGAGAACGGCGTCGAGGGACTCGCGCAGAACCTCGACGAGCACGAGATCGGCGTCGTCGTCCTCGGCGACTTCTCCGGCATCGAAGCCGGCCAGAAGGTCACCCGCACCGGCGAGGTCCTCTCGGTCGGTGTCGGCGAAGGTTACCTCGGCCGCGTCGTCGACCCGCTCGGCAACCCCATCGACGGTCTCGGCGAGATCGCCACGACCGGCCGTCGCGCCCTCGAGCTGCAGGCGCCCGGCGTCATGCAGCGCAAGTCGGTCCACGAGCCCATGCAGACCGGCATCAAGGCCATCGACGCGATGATCCCCGTCGGCCGCGGCCAGCGCCAGCTCATCATCGGCGACCGCCAGACCGGTAAGACGGCCATCGCGATCGACACGATCATCAACCAGAAGGCCAACTGGGAGTCGGGCGACGTCACGAAGCAGGTCCGCTGCATCTACGTCGCGATCGGCCAGAAGGGCTCGACCATCGCTTCGGTGAAGGGCGCGCTCGAGGACGCCGGCGCCATGGACTACACGACGATCGTCGCAGCCCCGGCATCCGACCCGGCCGGCTTCAAGTACCTCGCCCCCTACACCGGCTCGGCCATCGGCCAGCATTGGATGTACGAGGGCAAGCACGTCCTGATCATCTTCGACGACCTGTCGAAGCAGGCCGAGGCCTACCGTGCCGTGTCGCTCCTCCTCCGCCGGCCGCCGGGCCGCGAGGCGTACCCCGGTGACGTCTTCTACCTGCACTCGCGCCTGCTCGAGCGTTGCGCGAAGCTGTCCGACGAGCTCGGCGCCGGTTCGATGACGGGTCTTCCCATCATCGAGACCAAGGCCAACGACGTCTCGGCGTACATCCCGACCAACGTGATCTCGATCACCGACGGCCAGATCTTCCTGCAGTCCGACCTCTTCAACGCCAACCAGCGTCCCGCGGTCGACGTGGGTATCTCGGTCTCGCGCGTCGGTGGCGACGCACAGGTCAAGTCGATCAAGAAGGTCTCGGGAACGCTCAAGCTCGAGCTCGCCCAGTACCGCTCGCTCGAGGCCTTCGCGATGTTCGCGTCCGACCTCGACGCCGCATCGCGTCGTCAGCTCGCCCGTGGTGCACGCCTGACGGAGCTCCTGAAGCAGCCGCAGTACTCGCCGTACCCCGTCGAGGAGCAGGTCGTCTCGATCTGGGCCGGCACCAACGGCAAGCTCGACACGATCGAGGTGGAGGACGTCCTCCGCTTCGAGCGCGAGCTGCTCGACCACCTCAAGCGCAACACGTCGATCCTCGACACCCTGCGCGAGTCGAACGTTCTCGACGACAACACCGTCGGTGAGCTCGACAAGGCGGTCGACGCCTTCGTCCTCGAGTTCCAGGGCGGCAAGGGTCAGGCACTCGGCACGCCGGGTCACGAAGAGGTCGCTGCTGCGGACGTCGATGACGTGAACCAGGAGAAGATCGTCAAGGGCCGCCGCGGCTGACGCCGACGGGAGACTCATAACCAATGGGCGCACAACTCAGGGTCTACAAGCAGAAGATCTCTTCTGCTCAGACGACCAAGAAGATCACGAAGGCGATGGAACTCATCGCGGCTTCGCGCATCCAGAAGGCGATGGCACGCGTCCGCGCGTCCAACCCCTTCGCGCGGGCCGTGACGCGTGCCGTCTCCGCCGTGTCGACGCACTCGAACGTGCAGCACCCGCTGACCACCGAGCGCGAGCAGATCCGACGGTCCGCCGTCGTCGTCTTCGGCTCGGACCGAGGCCTGGCCGGCGCGTTCAACTCGCAGGTCATCCGCGAGGCGATGCAGCTCGGCGAGCTGCTGCGCAGTCAGGGCGTCGAACCCGTCTACTACCTCGTGGGTCGGAAGCCCGTCGGCTTCTTCCAGTTCCGTCGCATCGCGACGGCGGGGGAGTGGATCGGTGACACCGACACCCCGGCGTTCTCGACGGCTGAGGAGATCGCGGCGGCGCTGATCGCCGCGTACGAACTCGGCGGCGGTGAGGGCGGCGTCGACGAGATCAACCTCGTCTACAACCGCTTCGTCAGCATGATGACGCAGACGCCCGAGACGACTCGTCTCCTGCCGCTCGAGGTCGTCGAGGCGGAGGACACGGCATCCAGCCAGGTCTACCCGCTCTACGAATTCGAACCGGATGCCGAGACGGTGCTCGACGCGCTTCTCCCGGTGTACGTGCAGAGCCGCGTGTTCAACGCGCTCCTGCAGTCGTCCGCCGCGAAGCAGGCCGCCACGCAGAAGGCGATGAAGTCCGCCAGCGACAACGCCGACAAGCTCATCACCGACTACACCCGCCTGCGCAACAACGCGCGTCAGGCGGAGATCACGCAGCAGATCGCCGAGATCGTCGGCGGCGCCGACGCCCTCGCGTCCGGCAAATAGACCACACGAAAGAAGAGAAGCCATGAGCCTCACCGCTGAGAAGACGGAGACCCCCGTCGTCGGTCGCGTCGCGCGCGTCACCGGCCCGGTCGTCGACATCGAGTTCCCGCACGACTCGATCCCCGAGGTCTACAACGCCCTCAAGACCACCATCACGATCGACGGCGAGTCGGCCGAGATCACGCTCGAGGTCGCGCAGCACCTCGGCGACGACCTCGTCCGTGCCATCTCGCTGAAGCCCACCGACGGCATGGTCCGCGGCCAGGAGGTGCGCGACACCGGCGGCCCCATCACGGTCCCCGTCGGCGACGTCACCAAGGGCAAGGTCTTCAACGTCACGGGCGACGTCCTGAACGCCGCTCCGGGCGAGACCATCGAGGTCACCGAGCGCTGGGGCATCCACCGCCAGGCGCCGAACTTCGACCAGCTCGAGTCCAAGACCGAGATGTTCGAGACCGGTATCAAGAGCATCGACCTCCTGACCCCCTACGTCCAGGGTGGAAAGATCGGTCTGTTCGGTGGTGCCGGTGTCGGCAAGACCGTCCTCATCCAGGAGATGATCCAGCGCGTCGCGCAGGACCACGGTGGTGTGTCGGTGTTCGCCGGTGTCGGTGAGCGCACCCGTGAGGGCAACGACCTCATCGGTGAGATGGAAGAGGCGGGTGTCTTCGACAAGACGGCCCTCGTGTTCGGCCAGATGGACGAGCCGCCGGGGACGCGTCTTCGCGTCGCCCTGTCGGCGCTGACGATGGCGGAGTACTTCCGCGATGTCCAGAAGCAGGACGTCCTCCTGTTCATCGACAACATCTTCCGCTTCACGCAGGCCGGTTCCGAGGTCTCCACGCTGCTGGGCCGCATGCCCTCCGCCGTCGGTTACCAGCCGAACCTCGCCGACGAGATGGGTGTGCTCCAGGAGCGGATCACGTCGACCCGCGGTCACTCGATCACCTCGCTGCAGGCGATCTACGTCCCCGCTGACGACTACACCGACCCGGCTCCGGCGACCACGTTCGCCCACCTCGACGCGACCACCGAGCTCTCGCGTGAGATCGCATCGAAGGGTCTGTACCCCGCGATCGACCCGCTGACCTCGACGAGCCGCATTCTCGACCCGCGCTACATCGGTGAGGACCACTACCGCGTGGCCACCTCGGTGAAGCAGATCCTGCAGAAGAACAAGGAACTGCAGGAGATCATCGCGATCCTCGGTGTCGACGAGCTCTCCGAAGAGGACAAGATCGTCGTGTCGCGCGCACGTCGCATCCAGCAGTTCCTCTCGCAGAACACCTACATGGCCAAGAAGTTCACCGGTGTCGAGGGCTCCACGGTCCCGATCAAGGAGACCATCGAGTCGTTCGACGCGATCGTCAAGGGTGACTTCGACCACGTCGCCGAGCAGGCCTTCTTCAACGTCGGTGGCATTTCCGACGTCGAAGAGAAGTGGGCGCAGATCCAGAAGGAGAACGGCTGACATGGCGCTGACCGTCACCCTCGTCTCCGCTGAGGCGGAGGTCTGGCACGGCGAGGCGAGCCTCGTCGTCGCCAAGACGGTCGAGGGCGAGATCGGCTTCATGGCCGGTCACGAGCCGGTGCTCGCCATCCTCGCCGAGGGACAGGTCCGCATCACGCAGTCCAACGGCGAGAAGATCGTCGCGACCGCGGAGGACGGCTTCCTCTCGATGGAGAACGACGAGCTCACCATCGTGGCCGGGAACGCAGCCCTGCAGTCCTGACATCCCTTTCACGCAGCGCCGCCCGGTCCGCCGGGCGGCGCTGCGCTTTTCCCTGGAGGTCGCGCCGTGCTCATCCTGCTTCCGCCGTCCGAGACGAAGCGCTCGGGCGGCGACGGTCCGCCGTGGCGGGCGGACCCCGTGCGCTTCGGTGGCCTCAGCGCGGAGCGCGAGCGAGTGATCGACGCCCTCGTCGCGCTGAGTGCAGACGAGCACGCCGCGGCCCGCGTGCTGAAACTCTCCGAACGACAGCGGCCCGAGATCGCCGTCAACGCCGCGCTGCGGAGCTCTCCGACCCTTCCTGCGGCCGACCGCTACACCGGGGTCCTGTTCGACGCCCTCGACGCACCGTCACTGGACGCTTCCGCACGACAGTGGCTGGCCTCCCACGTCGCCATCCACTCCGCGCCGTTCGGCATCGTCGGGGCGCTCGACCCGCTGCCCGCCTACCGTCTGGGTGCGGGCATCCGTGTTCCCGGCCTGCCCTCGATGCGATCGCTGTGGGCGGATGCCGTGGGTGCCGCGATCGCCGCGGCATCCCCCTCCTTCGTGCTCGATCTGCGTTCCGAAGCGTATGTGGCCTTGGGGCCGGTGCCGACCGGCATCGCGCAGGCGTACGTCCGCGTGGTCTCGGAGGGTCCCGACGGTGCGGTCCGTGCGCTCAACCACTTCAACAAGCACGCGAAGGGGGAGCTCGTGCGCCGGCTGGCTCTGACCCGGCCGGCCGCGACGGACACCACCGCGCTCATGCGATGGGCGCAGGACGAAGAGATCGTCCTGCGCCCATCGGCGGTCGGCGAGCTGGAACTCGTCGTGCCGTCGATTACGAGATGAGGCGGAGCGTCACGGGGTAGCGATAGCTCCCGCCGGCGTTCACGCGCACTCCTCCCAGGATCGAGAACACGATGTTGACGACCCAGATGGCGAGGGGGAGGAGCCCGATGATCCATCCGATGACCGGGATCCAGCCCAGCACCAGCGCGGCGATGTTGGCGACGATGATCGCGATCGTGAACGTGATCTGCCAGTTGAGGGCTTCCTTGCCCTCGGTGTTCGTGCGCGGCCCCCGGTCCTTGAAGACCAGCCAGATGATCAGCGCCGGCAGGAAGCCGATGATGCCGCCGAAGTGCGCGAAGGACGCCCACTGCTTGTCCTGCTCGGGCGGCAGCGGCGCGCCGGCGGGTGCCTGCGCGTACGGCTGCTGGCCGTAGGGCTGCTGCGGCTGCTGGCCGTAGGGCTGCTGCGGGGGAGGCTGCTGCCCGTACGGCTGCTGCGGAGGAGGCGGGGCGGAGTATCCACCGGGGTTCTGGCCGGTCGGGGGCGTCGGGGCGCCTGCCGGTGGGGGAGACGCGGGGCCGTCGGCCGGCGGCGTGTTCGGGTCTGACATCGATGTGCCCTTCTTTCGGCGACGCCGCTGCGGCGACGTTCAGCGCGTTCGCGCTGGCTCAGCGAAACCGTACTGGGCGTATGGAGTCGATGGCAACGGGTTGTGCCGCATGATGACGGGGGCGCCGTCGACTAGAGTGTGAGGACGCTGCGCCGATCAGGAAGAAGGGTGGGAGCGTGCCCGAAGCCGTCACCTCATCCCGCGTCGTCCGTACGGGCGCGGGTTCCATCGAGGTGCGTTGGGCCGAGGTCACCCATCAGGGGCGTCGTCGCGAGAACAATCAGGATGCCGTGCTGTCGGCGTTCCCGCTGTTCGTCGTCGCCGACGGCATGGGCGGTCACATCGGCGGTGAGATCGCGAGCTCCCGGACGGTCGAGCGCCTGTCCGCTGCCGTCGAGCGGGGCACCGTGTCTCCCGACGTGATCGAGGACGCGCTCGAGCGCGCGGTCGACGACATCGCATCGCACGCCGAGACGACCGACGACGGCACCGGGACGACGGTCACCGGCGTCTATCTCGACCTCACCGGCGACGAGCCGACCTGGGTCACGCTCAACATCGGCGACTCGCGCGTGTACCTGCTGCGTGACGGTGCGCTCGCGCAGGTGACGACCGACCACTCCGTGGTCCAGGAACTCATCGCGGCGGGTCGCCTCAGCCCCGAAGAGGCCGAGAACCATCCGTACGGCAACGTCATCACCCGTGCCGTGGGTCCGAGCGACGGCGTGGTCCCCGACTACGTCCGCCTCGAAGTCGTCGACGGCGACCGCTTCGTCGTCTGCAGCGACGGGCTCACGAAGGAGCTGACGGACTACGGGATCCTTCACTTCCTGCTGCAGAACGACGACCCGTCCGCAGCGGTCGATGCCATGCTCGAGGCGGCGCTGGAGAACGGCGGCCGCGACAACGTCACGATCATCGTCGTGAGCGCGCGCGTGCTGTCGGCAGACGACGACACCGCCACGGCCGAGATCTCCTCCCCGGCCGGCACCTGAGCGGATCCGTCCACAGGCCGTGGCCTCGCGCAGCGGCTCTCTCGGTGCTCCGCGCATCGTGGATGGGTGTCCACCCTCACTCGCGATGACCCGCTGACCCTGCCACGTCGTGCTGCCCCGACACCCCGACCGCCGCTCCCGGTGATGACGGCGGTCGTCCCCGTCATCGGGGCCGGCGTCCTCTGGGCGGTGACCGGGTCCGCCTACGCGCTCCTGTTCGCCGCGCTCGGCCCTCTCATCGCGATCGCGTCCGTCGCGGACGCGGCGCGGACGTCCCGCCGCACGGCGCGGAAGGACGCGGTGGCGGTGTCGCGCGAACTGGCGGCGGCCGAGGCTGAGGTGGCGAGACGCCATGACGAGGAGCGCGAGCAGCGGTGGGCGACGCATCCCGACGTCTCACGATTCCTCGCGCGGCCCGAGTCGATCTGGCGCGCTGTCCCCGAGCGGGAACACACGCTCGTCGTCGGCTCCGGGGATGACACCAGCACGATCCGCGTCTCGGGTGGTGACGGCGACGACGACGCCACCGCGCTCCGACGCAGCGCCGGCGTCGTCGAGGACGTCCCGGTCCTCGTCCCCATCGACACGGGCGTGGCTGTGATCGGCCCACCCGTCCTCGCCGCCGCCGTCGTCCGCGCGCTCGCGCTGAACGTTCTGCTGTGTCTGGCGCCGGGCCGCGTGCGCCTGGGCGACGACGGACCCGCATGGACGGATGCCGCGCCCCACCGCTCTGCTGCGGTCGGCCCCCTGCTGCAGATCCTCGAGGCGGGAGGTGTCGTGGGCGGCGATGTCGACATCCCGCTGGTCGTCGTCCCCGACGGCGCCCCGCCCCCGCCCCGGTGCGGCGCAGTGCTCCGGATGACGAGCCCGACGACGGCGCGCCTCGACCTCGAGGGGCGCACCCGCGAGGTGACCGTCGGTCTCGTCGGCGTTACACAGGCTGCCCGGGTGGCACAGCTCCTCGCAGATCGTGCGGCCCGTGCCCTCGGACACACGGCCGACGACGCGCTCACGCTCCGCGACGCAGTGCAGGCGGCGCCGATCGCCCGAGCGGGGACGCTACCGGCGGCATTCGCCGGCGCGGGCGGGGTCGCCTTCCCCATCGATCTCGTCGCCGACGGGCCGCATGCCGTCGTGATCGGGATGACGGGGGCGGGGAAGAGCGAACTCCTCACGTCCTGGGTCGTAGCGCTGTGCGCCGCCCACACGCCCGCCCAACTCGGGTTCCTTCTCGTCGACTTCAAGGGAGGCCGGACGTTCGACCACCTCGCGCCGTTGCCGCATGTCACCGGGGTGCTGACCGACCTCGACGAGCCGACCACGCTGCGAGCGATCGAGAGTCTTCGCGCCGAAGTGCGGTACCGCGAACGGACTCTCGCCGCCGTCGGCGCACGTGATGTCGACGAGGCGGGGGAGGTCCTCGGGCGCCTCGTGATCGTCGTCGACGAGTACGCCGCGCTCGTCGCCGCCCACCCGGTCCTGCACGACGTGTTCGGCGATCTCGCGGCCCGAGGACGCGCCCTCGGCATCCACCTGGTCCTCGCGGCGCAGCGTGCGAACGGCGTGTTCCGCGACGCTGTCCTCGCCAACGCCCCCCTGCGGATCGCGCTTCGCGTCGCAGACGGTGCGGACTCCCGCGCCGTGCTCGGCGTCGACGACGCGTGCCGGCTGTCCGGCCGTCCCGAGTCGCGCGGGACCGCCCTCGTCCGCCGGAGCCGAGACACCGCACCGCACGTGGTGCGCGTCGCGCTGTGCGAGCCCGAAATCGTCACGGCGACCGCCGAGCGCCATCGGGGTGCGCGTGCCCGGAAGCCATGGCTCCCCGCCCTGCCCGCGCGCATCCCGCTGGCGTCGTCGCAGCCGCGGGACGGCGTCCTGCTCGCCGTCGCGGACGAGCCGGACCAGCAGCGGCAGCAGGAGGTGATCTGGAGTGAGTCTGCGCTGGCGGTGATCGGGGGCCCCGGCAGCGGACGGACCGGAGTGGCGCGTGCGGTGGCCGCCCAGACGGCCGCGCTGACGGTGCCTCCGGATCCCGAGGGGGCGTGGGATGCCCTCGTCGCCCTCGAGCGTGCTCCGAGCGGCGCGACTGTGGTCGTCGACGACCTCGATGCGGTGCTGTCGGGGCTCCCCGGCGAGTACGCGGCGGCGGCTGCCGACGCGCTGGAGCACGCCCTGCGCGGAGCGCGAGCCCGCGGCATCCGCATCGTGATCACGACCCAGCGGGTGGGAGCGGGCGTCGGGCGCCTTCTCGATCTCGTGCCGCGGCGATTGATCCTGGGGACCGCGTCCCGCGCCGATCATGTCGCGGCGGGCGGAGAGGCCGCGGACTTCCTACCGGACCTCCCTCCTGGTCGCGGTCGCCTCGGGCGCACCCTCGTGCAGGTCGTCGACGCGGCGCGGGCCGACGACGGGCTGCAGGCGGCGCCGCCGGCACCGTGGCAGCCGGGTCGGCGTCCGGCTGCCGTCATCCTGCCCGCCGGTCCGCGGTCGCGCCGGCTGACCGCCGCGTGGGAGCGACTGGGGGTCGCCGTGACACCCGTCGATGCGAGTGCGACCCTCGAGCGTCGCGGTGTGCTGGTAGGTCCACCGGATGCGTGGCTCGCGCAGTGGCGTCTGCTCGCGGCGGCCCGGGCCGATGCGGACCTCGTCATCGACGCCGCGTGCGCGAACGAGTACCGCTCCCTCGTCGGATCCCGAGATCTGCCGCCGTTCGTGCTGCCGGGCGCCGGGCGCGCGTGGCTGCACGCTCCCGAGCGCGGGGTGCGCCGCGTCCTGCTCGAGGACGCGCAGCACTAGCGCCGGCGCGACTCAGACGGTGGGACGGATGACGCCGACGTCCCGGCCCCCGCCGGCGACCGTCAGCGGAAGCTCGCCGAGCGTGCGGGCGACATCCGCGGCCTGCAGAGCGCCCGCGCGGACGAGGAGGGTCAACGCCGTGACGACGCCGGCGCGATTGCTGCCGTCGAGCATCTTGAGGACCACGGTCGTCCCGTCGGGAGCGACCATCGACATGACGCCTTCTGCGCCGTGCTTGGCGAACACGCCCAGCCGTTCCGTCACGATCGAGTCCGGCTGGCCGGGGCCCTGGATCACCCAGGGGTTCTCGCGGACCGCCCGCACGAGAGCGCCGGCGCTGCGGTGCAGCGCGAACGGAGACCGCTCGGAGGAGGCCCCGATGCGATGGACGGCCCGGGCGAGCGCGGCGAGACTCATCGCGTGCACCGGTGCGCCGCATCCGTCGATCGCCGTCGCCGTGATCTTCGTGCCGGTCAACCGTTCCACGACCTCGCGGGTGTGGACCTGAAGCGGATGCTGCGGGTCGAGGTAGGTCGCCATGTCCCAGCCGTTGACGTGGCAGGCCAGCAGCATCGCCGCGTGCTTGCCCGAACAGTTCATCCTCACCCGCTGAGGGCCGAGGAGCTCGCGCGTCATCTCGTCGCGGGCAGCGGCATCACCGGGCCACGAGGGTGGACACAGCAGCGCATCTTCGGCGACACCCGCCGCGCTCAGGATGTCGGTCACGAGCGCGACGTGGCGATCGGTGCCCGAGTGGCTCGCCGTCGCGACGGCGAGGTGCGCCCCTTCGAGGTGAGCTCCCGCCGAGACACTGGCGAGCGCCTGCATCGGCTTGAGCGCGGATCGCGGCAGTATCGCCGACTCGACGGCACCGAGAGACGACACGACGCCTCCATCGGGGTCGAGCACGATCGCCGAACCCGCGTGGCGGGACTCGACGAAGCCGCTCCGCTCGACGACGGCGAGTTCGACGGCATCCGTCACAGCGAAGGTCTCAGGCACCCGCCCAGCCTACCCAGCGCTCTCGGCCCGCCCGCGGTACCGCCCATGCGAGACTGGCCGCGTGCACGACGAACACCACTACCGAGTGAACACACGATGGACGGGAGACCGGGGCACGGGAACGAGCGGATACCGCGACTACGACCGCGACGTCACCCTGCGCGTCGACGGCAAGCCGGAGCTCCTCGGCTCGAGCGACCGACCGTTCCGTGGCGACCGGACACGCTGGAACCCCGAGGATCTGCTTCTCGCAGCGCTGTCGGAGTGCCACCTGCTGTCCTACCTGCACGCCTGCGTCACGGCGGGCGTCGTCGTCACGTCCTACGAGGACGACGCGACGGGAACCATGGTGCTCGACGGCACGGGCGGAGGTGCCTTTCGCGAGGTCACTCTGCACCCGCGGGTGACCGTCGCCGACGAGGCGATGATCCCCGCGGCCGAAGCCGCTCACCGTCAGGCGAACGAATGGTGCTTCATCGCGAACTCGGTCAACTTCCCCGTGCGCCACGAAGCGGTCGTCACCACCGGATGAGCTCCGGCCTTCACGAGCCGCTCAGCGGCGCTCGTGGGGGAGGACCTGCTTGAGGCGCTCGACGGGATTCTGTGCCGGCACCTCGTTGTACGCGCCTGCGAGCTCCTGGCCCGAGAGCGCGTGGATCGCCGACATGATGTCGTCGGTCGCCTGACGTCGTGCCCGCCCCGACGCCGCCGAGCCGTGCGGCGACAGGTCGATCGGCTCGCCGTACCGGATGGTCACGCGCGGCGACAGGCGCGGCCACTTGGCACCGACCGGCATCGCGTCGTTGGTCCCCACGATCCCGACGGGGACGACCTTCGCCCCGGTCTCGAGCGCGAGGAAGGCGACACCGGTGCGGCCCTTGTAGAGACGTCCGTCCAGCGAGCGCGTCCCCTCGGGGTAGAGCGCGATGGCCTTGCCGGACTGCAGGATGCGGCGCTGTTGGTCCAGTGCGTCGAGGGCGGCCTGGCCGGCCCCGCGCTGGACGGGCGTGGCGCCGAGAGCGCGGAAGAAGCGGTTGCTGAACCAGCCCTTCACACCGCCGCCGTCGAAGTAGCTCGACTTGGCGAGGAAGTACACGGGGCGCGGTGCGAACAGCGGCAGCACGAACGAGTCGATGAAGCTCAGGTGGTTGCTGGCGAGGATGATCGGGCCGGACCGGGGGATGTTGTTCGCTCCCTCGATGCGGGGGCGGTAGATCAGGCGGGCGAGCGGTCCGATTCCCCAACGCACGAGGTAGTAGAGGCTGCCGGCACGGGCGAGTTCATCGGCGGACGACTCGGCGGAGGTCTCGGGGGGAGTCGGCGCTTCGGTCACCACAAGAGGGTACTGCCAAACCCATGCACCTCCCGACATGACGGATGCGCCGGTCGGCGGACGAATCGGGACCCTACTCACACCCCGGACAAAAGAACCTGAGGGAGGATGGACCGACTCCCCGTATCTCTGTGAGGTTCTTCCGTGCGTCTTCGTCCCCTTGCCGCCTTGTCCGCCGCCGCTGCGGCCGTCCTCATCCTGGCCGGGTGCGCCTCCGGTCAGGGCTCCGCTCAGCCCACCGGGACTGCCGCTGCCGACCTGTGCGCTGCGGCGGCGCCTTCGGGCTCGGCATCCGACTCCGTCAAGGTCGACGGTGAGGCCGGAAAGCCCTCAAAGGCGACGTTCTCGACCCCGCTGGAGCCGAAGGAGCTCGAAGTCACCGTGCTCGACGAGGGCAAGGGCGATGCCGTCAAGCCCGGCGAGTTCGTCTCGTACGCGATGACGGCGTACAACGCGAAGACCGGCGAAGAGCTCGCCACGGTCGGTTACACGCCCGGCGAGTTCCTCCCGTCGCAGCTGTCGGCCGACTCCGTCCTCGGCCAGGTGTTCGGATGCGGCAAGATCGGCACGCGCGTCGTCGCCACCTTCCCCGCCACCGACAAGGCTCAGGCCGAGGTCTACGTACTCGATCTGCTCGGCACCGTCCCGACGGCGGCTTGGGGTGAGCCCCAGGACGCACCCGCAGGCTTCCCGACGGTGGCTCTCGCCGACAACGGAGCACCGAAGATCACGATTCCCGAGGGGCAGGATCCGCCGGCGAAGACCGAGGTCGCCGTCCTGAAGAAGGGCGACGGCTACACCGTCAACAAGGGTGACTACGCCCTCATCCAGTACACGGGCGTGCGCTGGTCGAACGGTGCGACGTTCGACTCGACGTGGGAGAAGGGGTCGCCGATCGCGTACCCCACGACGCAGTACGTGCCGGGATTCCAGAAGGCCCTCGAAGGCCAGACCGTGGGTTCCCAGGTCCTCGTCGTGATCCCGCCGGCCGACGGGTACGGCGAGGGCAAGATCAACGAGACCGACCTGAAGGGGGAGACGATCGTGTTCGTCGTGGACATCCTCGGCGCGCAGTCTCCCACCGCGGGTTCGCCCGAGGAGTGACCTATCGGCGGGCGCTTCGGCGCCCGCCGATAGGGTGAGGGCTATGCGACGCATCCTGATCCTGGGTTCCACCGGCTCGATCGGAACGCAGGCACTCGATGTCATCCGCGCGAACCGCGATCGTTTCGAGGTCGTCGGCCTGGCCGCCGGGCGTGATCGCGACGGGATGCGGGCGCAGGCCGACGAGTTCGGGGTCGCCCAGACGGCTCTGGGAGCGGTCGAGGCCGAGCGGCTGGTGCGCAGCGTCGAGGCCGACGTCGTCATCAACGGCATCACCGGGTCCGTGGGGCTCGGGCCGACGCTCGCGGCCCTCGAGACCGGGGCGATCCTCGCGCTCGCCAACAAGGAGTCCCTCATCGTCGGCGGGCCGCTCGTGACGAAGCTCGCAGCGCCCGGTCAGATCGTCCCGGTCGACTCCGAGCACTCCGCGATCGCGCAGTGCCTCCGGTCGGGCGATGCCGCGGAGGTGCGCCGGCTCGTCCTCACCGCTTCGGGTGGACCGTTCCGCGGGCGCTCACGTGATCAGCTGCATGACGTGACGCCGCGCGAGGCCCTCGCGCATCCCACGTGGGACATGGGGCGCGTCGTGACCACCAACTCCGCGACGCTCGTGAACAAGGGGCTCGAGGTCATCGAGGCGCACCTCCTCTTCGACGTCCCCTACGACCGCATCGACGTCACCGTCCACCCGCAGTCGATCGTCCACTCGATGGTGGAGTTCGTCGACGGGTCGACGATCGCTCAGGCATCCCCGCCCGACATGCGGCTCCCCATCTCGCTCTCCCTCGATTGGCCGCACCGCGTCGCCGGGGTCGGCGCTCCGCTGGACTGGACGACGGCGTCGACGTGGACCTTCCAACCCCTCGACGTCGACGCCTTCCCGAGCGTCGCGCTCGCCAAGCAGGTCGGCGTCGCCGGTGCGACCTATCCCGCCGTCTTCAACGCCGCCAACGAGCAGGCCGTCGACGCCTTCCACGAGGGCGCGCTCCCGTTCCTCGGCATCGTCGACACGATCTCCCGCGTCGTCGACGCCCACGAGGCCCCGAGCGAACTGACCCGAGAATCGTTGGCCGACGCCGAGCGGTGGGCCCGGGAGACGGCCGATCGGATGATCGCCGAGCGCTGACCTCGCGTCAGCCGGAGACGGGCCACCCGGCTCGGCGGAGGGCGTCCTGCGCGGCGCCCGCGGCGTCGAACGGCGTCCGTACGCCGCGGATCTCGCGGTAGTGCTGGTGCCCCGGACCCGCCCAGAGGATCGCATCGCCGTCGCCGGCCAGCGAGACGGCGGTCGCGATCGCCTCCTCCGGGGGAGTTACCTCGTGCACGACGACGTCGGGCCGCGCCGCGCGGGCCCCGTCGATGAGGGCACGACGGATCAGGGCGGGATCCTCGGAGCGGGGATGCTGGTCGGTGATGACGAGGACGTCACTCCCGAGGGCTGCGACGGCACCCATGTCGGCTCGCTTGGTCGTGTCGCGGTCGCCGTTCGCTCCGCAGACCATGATGACGCGACCGGCTGTGACCCGTCGCACCGCGTCGAGCGTCTTGGCGAACGCGTCGGGGGAGTGACCGAAGTCGAGGTAGAGCGCGGGACCGCGGTCGCCGGACAGTCGCTCGATGCGGCCGGGGAGGTGAGCCTCGATGCGACGACCGTCGAGGAGCCCCGTCAGCGCCGTCCACTCCCACCCGGCCTCGAGCAGCATGACTATCGCGAGGCCCGCGTTCGAGGCCATGTGCGGGCCGATGACCGGGACGGTCGTCGTCAGCGCGTCCGAGGGGCCGGTCAGCGTGAAGGTGGTGCCCTCGGGGGTCTCCGAGATGATCTCGACCCGCCAGTCCGCGCCGACGGCCGGGTCTTCCGCGATCGCGGGGGTGAGGACCGTCGTGACGGGGATGCCGGCGGTCGCAGCGATCTCGATACCCGCCGGCTGGTCGACGCAGATCACGGCCCGCCGCGCGCGCGCTGGCGTGAAGAGCGCGGCCTTCGCGGCGAGGTACTCGGTCATGTCGCCGTAGTCGTCGAGGTGGTCGTGCGAGAGGTTGGTGAAACCCGCGACGTCGAAGTGGAGTCCGTCGACGCGATGCCGCGTGAGTGCCTGCGCGCTGACCTCGACGAGGATCGCGTCGACGTCGCGCTCGCGCATGAGCCCGATGAGCGCATGCATCTCGGATGCCTCGGGTGTCGTCAACCGCGACGGGATCACCTCTCCCGCGATGTGGCGCTCCGCCGTCGACGAGAGTCCTGTGACGACGCCGAGGCCCTGCAGCATGCCCTCCATGAGGTGGGTGACGCTGGTCTTGCCGTTCGTGCCCGTCACCGCCAGGAGAGGGGGGAGGAATGCTCCCGCTCCCGTGCCGTAGACGAGCGCGGACAGACCGCCGAGGATCGCGCGCGGGTTCTCGACCACGAGGACGGGCACCGCGGGCTCGGGCAGGAGCTCGGCGCCGGCGGCATCCGTCACGATCGCGACGGCGCCCTGCGCGATCGCATCCCCCGCGAACTCGGCCCCGTGGCGGTGCACGCCGCGGACGGCGACGAAGAGCTCGCCGGGGCGGAGGTCCGCCGTGGCGAGCGTCACGCCGCGGACGGCGACACCCTCGACGTCCGCGCGCCGGTCGAGACCCAGATGGGCCGCGACGTCGGCGAGGGGCACGGCCTTCGGAGCAGAGGGCCGGAGGACGGGGGGCGGAGCGGAGGGGTTCTGCATGGTCCCTCCATCATCGCACCCGGCCTCCGGCCGGCCCGGGTCAGACCTTGCGGCGGTTCAGGATCGCGACGACGAGCGCGGCGGCCCCGAGGACGAGGGCTCCGCCGCCGAGCCACGTGGCGATCGGATCCGTGGAGGTCGACGCCTCCGCCGCCGGTGCGGCGGCGGCGTGGTCATCGTCGTCGTGATCCGACGAAGCCGCGGAGGCGGCGCCGACCGCGACGACGGGGGCGGGTGACTCCAGAGTCTCGGGGTCTTCGCCGTCCTTCGCGATCTGGTTCCACTCGGTCTCGCCCGTCGCGCACTGCTGCGTGACGGGGAAGGCGATGTCGGCGCCGCCGACCTTCGACGAGAACAGCGCATCGAACGAGGCCGAGGCCGCGAAGCCGTCCTCGATCGGCGTGATCGCGGTGTAGGTGACCTGGGTGGGCACGTTGTTCTCGCCGAGGACGCGGCTGACCTTCCAGACGCCGTCGACGACGGGGGTGACGTTGTCGACGCCCTCGGGGATGTCGAAGACGAGGGCGGTGGTCGCCGCGCCGTCGCAGCCGTGGCTGAACGAGAAGTCCAGCCGCGAGGTCGCGCCGGCGGCGGCACCGTCGGCGTGGACGTGGACGTGGGCGGATGCCGCCATCGGAGCGGCGAGGACGAGGGCGCCGCCGAGGGCGAGGCCGGTGAGGGTGAGCGCCGAACGGCGCGCAGGACGAGTGGTCATGATGGGGTCTCCTCGAAAGAGGCGGATTCGTGTCCGCCGGTGAATGGTGAGCGTGGGCCGCGGGTGCCGCGGCAGGCTCAGCGGGGAGGCCCGCGTCGGGAGAGGTCGGCGAGGACGAGTCGCGGCCGAAGGCGCAGCGGTTGCGGGAGGGCCGCCGCGGGCGCCGGTATCGGGGAGAGCGGCGCAGGTGCGGTGGGGCGCAGGAGGTGTCGGATGCCGCGGGCCACGGCGCGCAGCATCCGTTCGCCGTGGCACACCGCCACTGCGGTCGCGATGCCCGCGATGACGTGGGCCGCCAGCATGTCGGTGCCGGTCGCCATGCCTGTTCCCGTGGACGGGCCGAGGATCAGCAGGCCGTGGTGGTGCGTCGACGCACCCGCCTGCGGGACCACGTCCCCCACCAGGGCGAACGCACCGTGCAGGATCGCCTGAGCGGTCACGACCGCCAGGCCCGTACGGAATGCTCCCGGGCGCGAGCCCACGATCGCGAGGGCGACGGGCCAGGCCAGCAGTGCCACGGTGAGCACGAGCCACGGAGCGGGTGGTGTGCCGCCTCCGAGCGTGTGCGCGGCGGATGCCGTGAGTGTCGCGATCGCCGCGGCACCGCCCGCTCGCGCGACACGTGCGCGGCGCGAGTCGGCGGGGCGGGGGATCACCCCTCCAGCCTAGATCGGTCACGGTCAGACCTCGGCGGGCGTCGTCATCGCCGGTTCATAGTGAGCGAGGGTAGCGTCGGCTCGTGACCGTTCTCGCATTCATCATCGGCGTCCTCGTGCTGGTGGTCGGACTCGCCGTGTCGATCGCCCTCCATGAGGTCGGACACCTGGCGCCGGCGAAGGCGTTCGGCGTCCGTGTCGGCCAGTACATGATCGGCTTCGGTCCCCGGATCTTCTCCCGGAGGATCGGTGAGACGGAGTACGGGTTCCGTCTCCTGCCGCTCGGCGGATTCATCTCCATGGCCGGGATGTACCCTCCCTCGAAGGCCGCTGCCGAGGGCGAGCCCGAGAGGGGAACCCCCCGTCGCCGCCGGTTGTTCGAGTCGATGATCCAGGACGCCCGCGTCGTCAATGACGAGACGCTCAAGGGCGACGGCGGTGAGCGCGCCTTCTACCGCCTGCCCGTCTACAAGCGGGTCATCATCATGCTGGGCGGACCGGCCATGAACCTCATCCTCGCGATCATCCTGTTCGCGATCATGTTCTCGGGGATCGGTGTGCAGACCGCCACCACGACGGTCGCCGCCGTGAACGAATGCGTCCTCCCCGCCCAGACGTCGAAGACCGCCTGCGCGGCCGGTGATCCGGTGTCGCCGGCGGCGGCCGCCGGCATCCGTCCGGGAGATGTCATCGTCTCGGTCGACGGGACCGCCGTCGACACCTTCGCCGAGGCGTCCGCGATCATTCAGAAGTCTCCCGAGAAGACGCTTCCGATCGTCGTCGACCGCGATGGTGCGCGGCAGACCCTCGAGGTCACCCCGGTCCTCGCGACGCGCGAGGTGCCCGCGGCGGACGGCACCATGGCGACCGCGGAGGTCGGGTTCGTGGGCATGTCCGCCACCGTCGGGTACGTTCCTCAGCCGATCTGGGAGGGGCCGCAGGCAGCGATCGAGCAGACCGGCCGTGTCATGGGCATCATCTGGCAGCTACCCGCCCGCGTGTACCAGACCGCGGTGGACACGTTCACCGGTGCCGGTCGCGACCCGAACGGTCCCCTCTCGGTCGTGGGCGCCGGGCGTCTCGCGGGTGAGGTCGCCGCGACCGACGCACCGATCCTCAACCGCGTCTCGGGCATGCTCGCGCTGCTCGGCTCGTTGAACATCGCCCTTTTCGTCTTCAATCTCGTGCCGCTGTTGCCGCTGGATGGCGGCCACATCGTCGTCGCGCTCTGGGACGGACTCAAGCGCGTGTGGTCGCGGCTGACGGGGCGTCGCGCGCCGCGACCGGTCGACGCCACGAAGCTCATCCCGGTGACCTACATCGTCGTGATCGGTCTCGTCGTCATGGGCGGCACGCTGATCCTCGCCGACATCGTCAACCCGGTCCAGCTGTTCGGCTGACGCCGGTTCAGCCCTCGACGGGGCTGAGGGCGTGCGTGACGAGCCGGTCGAGGGTCGTCAGGCCGTCCCGCGACAGGATCGACTCGAGGTGGCCCTGCACGGACGCGTACCCGGGCCCTCGGAGCGCGTAGACGTCGCCGGTCACGGCGTCCGCGGCCACGTCGGTCGCGCCCACCCGGTCGGTCCCCGGCGCGACGCGTGCCGTGAAGGTGTTGTAGAACCCGATGGATGCCGCGGCCCCGAACACGCCGACGGTCTTCTGGAGCCCCTGGTGCGGGCTCGCCAACGGCGCGAGGTCGATGCCCAGCCGGTCGGCGAGGACCTGATGGCTCAGACAGACGGCGAGGAGGGGTGCGCGCGCGTCGAGGCGGGCCCCAACGACCTCGCGCAGGCGCGCGATCCGATCGCTGTCCGTATCGCGGGGGTCGCCGGGTCCGGGGCCCGAGACAACGAGGTCGGCTGCCGCGACGGCATCCGGCGTCGCCTCCGACCAGTGCGCGATCGTCACGGCGAAACCGAGGTGGCGGAGTTGATGGGCGAGCATCGTGGTGAAGCGGTCCTCGGCGTCCACCACGAGAGCGGTCCGTCCGGCCAGCGGGCCCCGGCTCGGTTCGCCCTGCGGGTTGAGCCAGAATGCGGCGAGGCGGGCGTTGCGTGAGGCGAGGAGCTCGGCGATCGCCGGGTCCTCGCCGAGAGGCCGCCGCGCCGCGGCGGGTGCGTCTTTGTCGACCGGGGAGGCGACGACGGTGTCACGGGGGATGGCGCCGATCGCGCCGAGGACTCCGGCCGCCTTGCCGTGCGTCTCGCCCACTTCTCCGTAGGGGTCGGAGTGGCGCACGAGCGTCGCCCCGACCGGGACGCGCAGGCGGCCGTCGACGACGTAGGCGGTGCGGATGAGGATGGGCGCATCGAGGTCGTGACCGCCGTCCGCGCGCGGCGTGAACAGCGCGGCGACCCCGGAGTAGTAGCCGCGGGGGCTCTGCTCGTGCCGCGCGATGACCGTGCAGGCGTTCTGCATCGGCGAACCGGTGACGGTGGGCGCGAACATCGTCTCGCGCAGGATGTCGCGGGGGTCCATCGTGCTCGTGCCGCGCAGCATGTACTCGGTGTGCGTGAGGCGCGACATCTCCTTGAGGTGCGGCCCCGTGATGCGGCCGCCGTCGCTGCAGACGGCCGACATCATCTTCAGTTCCTCGTCGACCACCATGAACAGTTCCTCCGTCTCCTTCGTGGAGGAGAGGAACTCGGTGAGCGTCTCGGCGGTCGCGCCGCCGGCGGGGTGCCGGAAGGTCCCCGAGATGGGGTTCATCGTCACGATGCCGTCCTGGGCGCTCACGTGCGCCTCGGGACTCGCGCCGACGGCGAGGTGGTCCGGCGTCGAGACGAGGAACGTCCAGTACGCGCCCCGTTCGTGCTCGAGGAGTGCGCGGAACCAGGTGAGGCCCGCGGTGAGCGGGTCGCCGTCGACGCCCGCGACGTAGTCGCGTCGGATGACGAAGTTGGCGCCCTCACCGCGGCCGATCTCATCGGCGATGACGCGGCGGACGATGTCGGCGTACGCCTCGTCGTCGATGTCGAAGCCGGCATCTTCGAGCGGGATGCGGGCCGTCGGCAGTTGCGCAAGGGCGTCGGCCAGGGGGAGGGCGCGGCGCTCGCCGACGACGAGACAGCGGAGGGGGGCCTCGTCGTCGTGGCACGCGAATCCGCGCTCGACGACCTGGCGGAACGGCACGAGTGCGAGGACTTCGCGCCCTGTCCCGGCGGCGTCGGTGAGGGGGATGTCGGCGAGCAGTTCGACGTCGATGACATCGCCCGTGAGTACCTCGACGGTTTCGCCATCGCGGGCGAGGAGGGCGAAGGGGACACCGCGGGCGGCGAGGTCGGCGAGGATGATCGGGGCGGTGCCGGTCATGGTGGTTCTTCCGTTCGGGGCGGTCGCCGGTAAAACGAGAAACGACCGCCGGGCGTTCAGCTCAGGCGGTCGTCGAATGCTCGCAGCGTCCGCCTCAGGCGGGGCGCCACCACGTGCGGTTCGCGAACATGGGGCGAACCTACCACAGGCGGCTTTGGCGGCATCCTCGCGGCTGCCTACCGTGCCGCGCGCTCCCCAGCGGCTTAGGCTGGAGTCGTGCCAGCAGTCAACATCGGGATGCCCCGCGTGCCGGAGACCCTCGCGCCTCGCCGCAAGAGTCGTCAGATCAAGGTCGGCAAGGTCCTCGTCGGCGGCGACGCCCCCGTCAGCGTCCAGTCGATGACGACGACGCCCACGACGAACATCAACGCCACCCTGCAGCAGATCGCCGAGCTCACGGCCTCCGGCTGCGAGATCGTCCGTGTCGCCGTGCCGCACCAGGCCGACGCCGATGCGCTCAAGATCATCGCGATGAAGAGCCAGATCCCCGTCATCGCCGACATCCACTTCCAGCCGCGGTACATCTACAGCGCGATCGACGCCGGCTGCGGTGCGGTGCGCGTGAACCCCGGCAACATCCGCGAGTTCGACGGCAACGTCGGTCAGATCGCCGCCGCGGCGAAGGACGCGGGCGTGTCGCTCCGCATCGGTGTCAACGCGGGCTCGCTCGACAAGCGACTGCTCGAGAAGTACGGCAAGGCGACGGCCGAGGCCCTCGTCGAGAGCGCCGTGTGGGAGGCATCCCTCTTCGAAGAGCACGACTTCCACGACTTCAAGATCTCGGTCAAGCACAACGACCCCGTCGTGATGGTGAAGGCCTACCGCATGCTCGCCGAGCGGGGCGACTGGCCGCTCCACCTCGGCGTGACCGAGGCCGGACCCGCGTTCCAGGGCACGATCAAGAGCGCGACGGCCTTCGGCATCCTGCTCGGCGAGGGCATCGGCGACACGATCCGCGTCTCGCTGTCGGCACCTCCCGCCGAAGAGGTCAAGGTCGGCCACCAGATCCTGCAGTCGCTGAACCTCCGCGAGCGCAAGCTCGAGATCGTCTCCTGCCCGTCCTGCGGTCGCGCGCAGGTCGACGTCTACTCGCTGGCCGACAACGTCACCGAGGGTCTCAAGGACATGACGGTCCCGCTGCGCGTCGCCGTCATGGGATGCGTCGTCAACGGCCCCGGTGAGGCGCGCGACGCCGACCTCGGTGTCGCCTCGGGTAACGGCAAGGGTCAGATCTTCGTCAAGGGCGAGGTCGTCAAGACCGTCCCCGAGGAGGACATCGTCGCGACTCTCATCGCCGAGGCGAACCGTCTCGCCGACGAGATGGGCCCGGACGCTCCGCTCGGAACGGCGCAGGTCGTCACCTCCTGACCGGGCACGCATGCCGAGGGTGAGCCCCCGGCATCCGCTCCGCGTCAGCTCCAGAGCGAGTGGTAGGCGTTGATCGCCGGCTGCCCGCCGAGGTGCGCGTAGAGCACGGTCGAGTCCTTCGGGATGTCGCCGCTCCTCACGAGGTCGATGAGCCCGGCGAGCGACTTGCCCTCGTAGACCGGGTCGGTGATCATCGCCTCGAGCCGTGCGCCGAGCGCCATCGCCGACATCGTCGAGTCGACGGGGATGCCGTAGAGGTCGCCCGCCCACCCCTCGAGCACCTGGATCTCGTCGTCGCGCAGATCCCGGCCGAGCTCGATCAGTTCCGCCGTGTTGCGGGCGATGCGTGCGACCTGGTCGCGCGTCTTCTGCAGCGTGGCGGACGCGTCGATGCCGATGACGCGGCGCCGCACGCCGGTGAGCTCTTCGAGGGCGGCGAAGCCGGCGATCATTCCCGCGTGGGTGGATCCGGTGACGGTGCAGACGACGATCGTGTCGAAGAAGACGCCGAACTGCTGCTCCTGCTCAGCGACCTCGAACGCCCAGTTCGCGAAGCCGAGGCCACCGAGGCGGTGCTCCGACGCGCCGGCGGGGATCGGGTAGGGGGTGCCGCCGGCATCCTCCACTTCCTGCAGCGCCTGCTTCCAGGAGTCGCGGATGCCGATGTCGAAACCGGCGTCGTCGAGGCGGGAGTCCGCGCCCATCATGCGCGAGAGCAGGATGTTGCCGACCTTGTCGCCCACCGGCTCGTCCCACGGGACCCACTTCTCTTGCACGAGGCGCGCCTTGAGCCCCAGGTGCGCGGCGACGGCCGCGACCTGGCGGGTGTGGTTCGACTGGTAGCCGCCGATCGAGACGATCGTGTCGGCACCGCTGGCGAGCACGTCGGGGACGATGTACTCGAGCTTGCGCGTCTTGTTGCCGCCGAAAGCCAGGCCGCTCGAGACGTCCTCGCGCTTGGCCCACACCTGCGCGCCGCCGAGGTGCTGCGTCAGTCGCTTCAGGTGCTGGAGGGGGCTCGGCCCGAAGGTGAGCGGATGGCGGGGGAACTGGTCGAGGATCACGGGGTCTCCTGGGGTGTGGTGTCGGTGAGCAGGTCGAGCCAGAGGCCTTCGGCGACGGATGCCGCGGCGTGCGCGTCACGGGCGGTGCAGTGTCGGATGAGGTCGGCGTGCCGGGACGCGGATGCGGACGCGTCGTGGGACCCGAAGCGCAGCCGCTCGGCGCGTTCGAGGACGGGGCCGTAGAGCGCGAGGACGGTGTGCACCGCCGCGTTCGAGGCACGCTCCACCGCGACGTCGTGGAACGCACGGTCCGCAGCGAGGGCTGCGTTGGTGTCCCCGGCGGCGTGCGCAGCGACGAAGGCGTCATTGGCCTCCTGCATCCGCTGGATGTCGCCGTCGGTGAGCAGCGGGGTCGCCTCGACGACCGCGACGCGATGCATGGCGGCGACGACCGCGGCGGCGTCCTGCACGTCCCGACCCTCGACGGGGGAGACGACGGTCGACCGCCCGGGGAGCGCCTGGACGAGCCCGGAGCGGGCGAGGTCGAGTAGCGCCTCGCGGACGGGGGTGCGGGAGACGCCGAGCCAGACGGCGAGCTCGGCGTCGCGGAGCTGCTCGCCGGGGGCCAGCGTCCCGTCGACGATGGCGTCACGGAGGCGCGTGCGGACCTCATCGCGCAGCAGCGGGCGCGGCGGCGAGGCGGTGGCGGGGACCGGCATGCAATATATTGCAGCGGTTTCAGGGCCGGAATGCAACTCCTGCCCCCTCAGACCGCCGTGAACTCCGTTGTTCCCGTGGCGATGTCGGTCCGCGTCAGGCGCACCCGCACCAGGCTCCCCGGTGCGCCCTCGACTGCTGTCACCGTCGCCTCGACGGGCGGTTGCGTCAGAGCGATGCGCGCGCCGTCGTCACGGCGCCGGAGCACCACGGCCTCGAAGACCTCGCCCTCCCGGCCGCGCAGGAGCGCGGCCTCGACACGATCCACGGCACCGGCGTCCAGACGCCCGGCGAGCTGCGACGACCGCCCCATGATCGAGGGCAGCTCGTCGAGGGTCGACCGCACCTCGTTCGGGACCTCCCGCCCGTTCGCGAGCGCCTCGCAGACCAGCAGCGCCCAGCGATCGACGAGTCGTCGCAGGGGTGCCGTCACATGCGCGTACGGGGCGGCAATCGCCGCCTGCACCGTGAGCTCGGGCAGCTCGCCGTCGAAGGCGGCGTAGCCGGCGCCTCGGAACAGTCCCGCGGCGTGCTCGCGGACGACACGGCCGAGCGGCGTCCGCGGCAGGTCCCGGAGGTAGTCGCCGTACGAGACGCCCTCGACCCACGGGAGGCCGAATCCGACGGTCTGCGCACGGAAGGCCGCGACGTCCTCATCGGATGCCGGGGGCATCGTCCGGAGGATCCCCACCCGTCCCGCGATCATCAGCTCGGCGGCCGCCATGCCGGTCATGAGCGAGACCTGCGCGTTCGCGTCCTCGAGGGGGACGCCCTCGTCGATTTCGAGCGTGTAGCCGTCCGCCGTCGCGGCGATGCGGGTTTCGGGGAGATTCAGGCTCGCCCCGCCCCGCTCGCTCTCGCGACGCGCTCGCTCCTCCCCGAACCAGACGAGGTGTCTCAGCGTGTCGGGCGCGGTCCCGTCGTCCACCGCGCGCTGGGCGTCGACGTACGACCACTGCGCCCGAGACCGGACGACTGCTCGGATGAGAGTCGTCGTTGTGGGGCGGGCGCCGGCATCCAACTCGAAGCGCCACACGAAGGCGCGGCGGTCGCGGTCCGGCAGGAGGGAAGCGGCGTCTTCGCTCAGGACGGCGGGATGCAGGGGCACGCGGCCGTCCGGGGCGTAGATCGTCTGCCCCCGTCGGCGGGCCTCGGCATCCACCGCGCCCCCGAAGGTGACGTAGGCGGGGACGTCGGCGATCGCGTAGTGCAGGACCGCGCCGTCGCCGGCGCGCTCGATGTGCATCGCCTGGTCGAGGTCGGTAGAGCCCTCCGGGTCGATCGTCAGGAACGGGATGCCGCGCAGGTCGACGAGCCCCGCCGCCGCCGGATCGGTCGGCACGGCGGTCGCTGCGTGCTCGGCTTCGGCCTGCACGTCTGAGGGGAAGGCGTCCGGCAGTGCGAGCTCGTCGCGGAGGGCGCCGAGCGCGTCCTTCAGCTCCGACTGGGCGGGCGAGACGAGGCGAGCACGACGGCGGGGCACGCGGCCAGTGTAGGACTCGGGGTGCGATCGGAGGTGATTGAGGTCGTCTGTCCAGCGGGTGCATAACGCGGACGCATACCGTCGTCGGCATGAGCAAGCTCTCTCGACTGATCGGTATGGCCTCGAAGGCTCTCGACAAGACATCCGGCTCGTCCTCCGCGGGCGGCACGTCCGGTGCGTCCGGAGACTGGCGATCGGTCGTCCGGTCCGCCGCAGACGCCATCACGGGCGACGGTCGCTCCCAGGGGGCCGCGCCGACGCAGGGACACACGTCGCCCGGCTCGCGGGGCGCGTACACCCCGCCGCCTGCACCGGCGGCATCCGCTTCGCAGGGCCGCTACGCACCGCCGCCCGCGCCCGGCACGGTCGGCGCCCTCGCGCCGGCGGACCGTCAGGCGATCGCGCGGTACGACTACCTCATGAAGACCGCCGATCCGCACCAGGTCGAGCAGATCCACCGCGAGGCCTTCGGGCGGCTGAGCCCGGAGCAGCGAGCGCACGTGCAGGCGCGGATGGCCGCGGAGCTCCCGGCGCACGAGCAGCCGCGTTCCGCCGACCCCGCTGATCTCGCCCGCGCCGCCGCCCGGACCGAGGCCTCCCACCCCGGGATGCTGAAGGGGCTGCTGGCCCGTGTGAGTGGCCGCGGGGGCGCCGGTTCCGGCATGGGACGCGTCGCCGGCGGCGCCGCGATCGGTGCGGGCGCAGGCATCCTCGGCGCGGTCGCGGGTGGCGCGATCGTCACCGCCGTCGCCGGGCCGTTGCTCGCGCAGGCCGCCGGGCTCGGGGTCGACTTCGACGCGCTCGCGCAGGGTGTCGACCTCGATGCCCTCGCACAGGGCGCCGATCTGGAGGGTCTCGCGGGGGATGCGCTCTCCGGCGTCGGCGACCAGGTCTCGGGTCTCGGCGAGCAGGTGTCGGGATTCGGTGAGAACCTCGGCGGCTTCGAGATCCCCGGCCTCGGCGACATCTTCGGGCGCTGAGCGCGGCGTCTCGTCAGGACACCGCCCCGCCGGGTGCGGTCGCGTCGACCTCGACGTCGAGGGACACGCGGACGGCGATCGTGAGGGCGTCGACGATCTGGTCGAAGGGGAGCGACGGCATCCCCTCGGGCGCCGTCTCCGCGCCCCAGGGCACGTGGACGAAGCCCGCGCGGACGGACGTACCCGCGGTCGCGTGGAGCGCGGCGTACATCGTCGCGTTGCAGACGAATGTGCCGGCGGTGTGCGAGACCGACGCGGGGATGTCGGCACCGCCGATCGCGGCCCGGATCGCCTTGACGGGGAGGGTCGCGAAGTAGGCCGCCGGGCCGCCCTCGACGACCGGCGCATCCTGCGGGCGGGCGCCGGCGTTGTCGGGGAGCCACGCGTCGGCGAGGTTGACCGCGACGCGCTCGGGGGTCACCGCGTGACGTCCGCCCGCCAGTCCGGTGGCGATGACGATGTCGGGTCGGTGCTCGTCCAGCAGCGCCGCCACGCGGGCGATGGCGCCCTCGAAGGTAACGGGCAGAACGTCGGTGACGAGACGCTCGGGGCCGGTCCAGCGATCCGCGACCACGCGGACGGCGTCACCGGACGGATTGACGGTGTCGCCCGCGAACGGTTCGAATCCGGTCAGCAGCACAGTCGGCATCCCTCCAGGCTAAGCGCGCCCGGCCCGCGCACCTAGACTTGACCCTCGTGGTCACCCGTCTCTCGACATACTTCCTCCGCACGCTCCGCGAAGACCCGGCCGACGCCGAGGTCACCAGCCACCGCCTGCTGGTGCGCGCCGGCTACATCCGCCGCGCCGCGCCCGGCATATTCACCTGGCTGCCGCTGGGCCTGCGCGTGAAGGCGAAGCTCGAGGAGATCATCCGCGATGAGATGGCGAACGCGGGCGCGTTCGAGGTGCACTTCCCGGCTCTCCTGCCGCGTGACCCTTACGAGGAGTCCGGGCGCTGGACCTCCTACGGTGACGGCATCTTCCGCCTGCAGGACCGCAAGGGTGCCGACTACCTGCTCGCACCCACCCACGAGGAGATGTTCACCCTCCTCGTGAAGGACCTGTACTCGTCGTACAAGGACCTGCCGCTGACGATCTACCAGATCCAGGACAAGTACCGGGACGAGGCGCGCCCCCGCGCGGGCCTGCTGCGCGGCCGCGAGTTCACGATGAAGGACGCCTACTCGTTCGACTACACGGACGCGGGTCAGGACGTCTCGTACCAGTCGCAGCGTGATGCGTACGAGCGCATCTTCACGCGGCTGAACATGGAGTACGTCATCGTGGCCGCCGACAACGGCCTCATGGGCGGTGCGCGCAGCGAGGAGTTCCTCCACCCCATCGCGGTCGGCGAGGACACCTTCGTCCGCTCCGCCGGCGGCTACGCCGCCAACGTCGAGGCCTTCACGACCGTCGTCCCCGACGCGCTGCCGATCCCCGATGGTGCGCCCGTCGTCTTCGACTCGCCCGCCACGCCGACCATCGAGACCCTCGTCGCGCACACGAACGCTCATCTCGAGGCTCCCGCACCGGGCATCGCCGGCCCTGCGACCGACGGTGCGACGCAGTGGACCGCCGCGCACACCCTCAAGAACGTCGTGCTCGCCCTGACCCACCTCGACGGTACGCGCGAACTGGTCGTCGTCGGACTCCCGGGCGACCGCGACATCGACGACAAACGTGTCGAGGTCGCCTTCGCCCCTGCAGAGGTCGAGGCCGCCACCGAGGCGGACTTCGCGAAGCACCCCGGTCTCGTGAAGGGCTACATCGGTCCGTGGTCGGCGAACGGCGCGGTCCTCGGTGAGGAATCGACCACCGGCATCCGCTACCTCGTCGACCCCCGCGTCGTCGAGGGCACCGCGTGGGTCACGGGCGCGAACGAGCACGAGAAGCATGCCCACTCCGTCGTCTACGGTCGCGACTTCACGGCCGACGGCGTCGTCGACGTCTCGAACGTCCGCGCCGGCGACCCGGCACCCGACGGGTCGGGCCCCGTGGAGCTCGCCCGCGGCATGGAGATCGGCCACGTCTTCCAGCTGGGGCGCTTCTTCGCCGAGAAGCTCGGCCTCAAGGTCCTCGACGAGAACGGCAAGCTCGTCACCGTCACGATGGGCTCGTACGGCATCGGCGTGACGCGCATCCTCGCGATCCTCGCCGAGCTCAACAACGACGAGCGCGGGCTCGTGTGGCCCGAGTCGATCGCACCGTTCGACGTCCACGTCGTCGCGACGGGACGGGATGCCGCGGCCTTCGACCTCGCTGAGAAGCTCGCCGCCGACCTCGAGTCGGCCGGGCGCGACGTGCTCCTCGACGACCGGCCGAAGGTCTCGCCCGGCGTGAAGTTCGGCGATGCCGAACTGGTGGGCGTGCCGAAGATCCTCATCGTCGGCCGTGGCGCCGCCGAGGGCCAGGTCGAGCTCTGGGACCGCCGGTCGGGCGAGCGCACGATGCTCGCCGCCGCGGAGGCGGTCGCGGCGCTGACCGCCTGAGCGCCGGCATCCGTTACTGGCAGAAACCCTGCCGTTCACCCGTCGGATGCCGGATCGTGACAGCCTGGTGACATGTCGCCGAGCTCCACGTCCTCCCTCGACGGTGACGTCACCGACGCCGTCCGCACCCTGCTGTCCGATGCCGGTGTCGAGAAGGACGTCGACCTCGTCGCCCGCATCCTCATCACGGGAGTGGGACTCGGTGTCGACGACACGGACCGCCTCGACCTGAAGATCGCGTCGGCTGCGCTGTCGGAGATGCGCTCGGCGTTCGCGCTGTTCGCCCCGTACCGGTCGTCGCCGAAGGTCACCATCTTCGGGTCCGCACGCACCCAGCCGCACGACCCCCTGTACCTCGCGGCGGCCGACATCGCGCGTGCTCTCGCCGAACGCGGCTGGATGGTCGTGACGGGGGCGGGGCCCGGCATCATGCAGGCCGCCGCCGAGGGCGCGGGACCCGATCGGTCCCTGGGCGTCTCGATCCGGCTGCCCTTCGAGGAGAAGCCGAATGCCGTGATCGCCGAGGCGGACCGCGTCGTCGCAATGAAGTACTTCTTCACGCGAAAGCTGATGCTCGTCAAGGAATCCCGCGGGTTCGTGGCCGTCCCGGGCGGCTTCGGCACCCTCGACGAGCTGTTCGAACTCCTCACGCTGCAGCAGACCGGAAAGGCGGAGCCGACGCCGATCGTGCTCCTCGACGCCCCGGGCGGCACGTTCTGGCGGGGCCTGGAGCGGTTCGCGCGGGAGCAGCTGATCCCCTCCGGCGTCATCTCGCCCGACGATCTGGATCGCGTCCTCATCACGGATTCGGTCGCCGAGGCGGAGTCCGAGATCACCGGGTTCTGGCGGAACTACGACTCTCTGCGCTGGATCGGTTCGCGACTCGTCCTGCGCCTGTGCGCCGAGCCGACCGACGCCGAGGTCGCCGAGCTCTCGCGGCGCTTCTCGCACCTGCTGACGGGCGGTCGGATCGAGCGCACGGCACCCCTGCGACGCGAGCGCCAGGACGAGGACCGGCTCGACATGCCGAGGCTGCTCATGGACTTCGACCGTCATCGCGTCGGGGAGCTCCACCACCTCATCCGCGCCGTCAACGCGTTGGCCTCCGCGCCGCCGGCGACCCCGCCGAGCGAGCCGCACGCCGTGTCATGACGGGCAGGCCTCAGAGCTTCGCGTACCGAGCGCGGAGGAAGCTGAAGGCCGCGTAGACGACGAGCCCGAAGCCGATGAGGAACACGAGGAGCGGACCGAGCAGCTGCTCGAGGAGCGCCTCGATGGCGGCGTCGAACCCGCCCGCTGCGGCAGCCTCCTGCTTGACGGCCGCGACGATGAGCAGCACCCCGACGATCGCCACGGACAGGCCCTTGCCGAGGTAGCCGACGACCCCCGTCACGGTGACCGCCGTCCCCATGGCCCCGCGGGGGACGCGGACCTGCTTGTCGAAGGAGCGGCGCACTCCGATCGAGGCGAACACGAGCCCGCCGGCGGCGAGTCCGACCCCCGCCGCCGCGACCACGAAGACGCCGCCGGGGGTCTCGAGGAGCCAATGGGTCACCTCCTGCGCGCTGCGGTCGCCGTCGAGCCGAGCGCCGAGCGCGACCGTCACGGCGATCGCCGCCAGGGCGAGGTAGACGACGGCCTGCCCGGCCGCCGACGACCGGCGTCCCCAGGCCGCGGCATCCGTCCCCTTCGCGAGGAAAGCCCGCAGCATCTGGAAGAGGCCCAGCGCCCCGAGCAGCAGCGCGAGCAGCCACACGAGCGCGAGCCCGAGCGGTGCATCGAGGATCGCGCGGAACACGCCCGCCTGGTCCGATTCGCCGCGCCCGCCGAAGGAGATGACGATGACGATCACTCCGAAGAGCAGGTGCACGACACCGTTCGCGGCGTACCCGCCGCGGGCCATCCCGCGCGCGATGGGGGAGCGGCGCACGCTCCGCGCGGCGTCCTCCACGGCCTCGGTCATCCCTCGATCTTCTCAGGTCGGCATCCCTTCGATCGGGTAACGTTGACGGGATGCCGCGACGCGCCGGGAGACCGGGTGCGAGCGGCGCCGTGTTGAGCAACTGAAAAGGGAGGCACCTATGGACATCGACCTGGGGCTGCTGCGGACTGTCGAACGCGAACGGGAGATTCCGTTCGAGGAACTGATCCGGATCATCGAGCAGGCCATCCTGACGGCTTACGCGAAGCACACGTCTCCCGACGGTGAACTGCCCGAGGGCGCGCGCGCCCACCTCGACCGCAAAAGCGGACACGTCGCCGTGTACGTCCCGCTGCGCGATGAAGAGGGCGCCGTCATCGGTGAGGAGGAGTCCACCCCCGACGACTTCGGCCGCATCGCCGCGTTCGCCGCGAAGCAGGTCATCAGCCAGCGCCTCCGCGACATCGCCGACGACGCCGTGCTCGGCGAGTTCAAGGGCAAGGAAGGCGACATCGTCGCCGGCGTCGTCCAGCAGGGACCGAACCCCCGGATGGTGCACGTCGACCTCGGCACGATCGAGGCGATCCTGCCCCCCGAGGAGCAGGTTCCCGGCGAGGACTACGCGCACGGTTCGCGTCTGCGCGTCTACGTCACCTCGGTCTCGAAGGGTCTCAAGGGGCCGCAGATCACCGTGTCGCGCACTCACCCCGGTCTCGTCCGCAAGCTGTTCGCCCTCGAGGTCCCCGAGATCGCCTCGGGCGTCGTCGAGATCGTCTCGCTCGCCCGCGAAGCCGGTCACCGCACGAAGATCGCCGTCAAGGCGAACGACCCCGCGGTCAACGCGAAGGGCGCCTGCATCGGTGAACTCGGCCGCCGCGTGCGCGCCGTCACCGAGGAGCTCGGCGGAGAGAAGATCGACATCGTCGACTACGACGAGACGCTGCCGAAGTTCGTGGCGAACGCGCTGTCGCCCGCGAAGGTGACCTCGAGCTTCGTGCTCGACCAGGCCACGAAGGCGGTTCGGGCACTCGTTCCCGACTACCAGCTCTCGCTCGCGATCGGCAAGGAAGGTCAGAACGCCCGGCTCGCGGCGAAATTGACCGGCGCGAAGATCGACATCCAGCCCGACAGCATTCTCGACGAGTCCTGACGCGGTAGGATGGAAGCTGTTCGAACGTGTGTGGGATGCCGCACGCGTGCCCCCCGGTCCTCGTTGCTCCGCATCGTGGCCAGGGACGGCGCTCTCGTCATCGACGAGAAGGCCGTCCTCCCGGGTCGGGGCGCGTGGGTGCACGACACCGACCGTTGCGTGAGCACCGCTCTCCAGCGTCGCGCGTTCGGGCGAGCACTACGGGTATCCACTCCGCTGGACACAGCGGCGCTGGATGCGCGGACCACCAGAGAATCCCTCCAGCGAAACGGCTGAACGGCTATGGACACAAAGTGAACGGCTCGAAATGAGACCCGTCCGCGAATGACGGTCCGCCCTGTCCGGGGCGGGCCCCAGACAGGAGAATTGTGGCAAAACCACGCGTGCACGAGATCGCTTCCGAGCTCGGCGTCGACAGTAAAGTCGCCCTCGCGAAGCTGAAGGAGCTCGGCGAATTCGTCAAGAGCCCCTCATCCACCATCGAGCCCCCCGTGGCTCGCAAGCTCCGCGCCGCCCTCGAGGCGGAAGGCGTGAAGGCACCTGCTGCCGCGCCCGCGAAGCCCGCAGCCAAGGCACCGGCATCCGGGGCGACCCCCGGGCCCCGCCCGTCGGCACCCAAGCCCGCTCCGGCTCCTGAGCCGGCGGCCCCCGAGGCTCCCGCTCAGCCTGCAGCGGAGAAGCCCGCCGCAGCGGCGCCGTCGGCAGCATCCCAATCGGGCGCTCCGAAGCCCGGCGCTCCCGCACCTGCGGCGACGCCCGGCAAGCCCGGCGCCCAGCCGCCGCGTCCCGGCGGCGCGCCGCGCCCCGGCAACAACCCGTTCGCCAGCTCGCAGGGCATGGGGCAGCGTCCCGCCGGCCCCCGTCCGGGTAACAACCCGTTCGCGTCGGCTCAGGGCATGGGTCAGCGGCCCAACCCCGGCAACATCCCGCGTCCGCAGGCTCCGCGTCCCGGTGCCCCCCGCCCCGGCGCTCCGCGTCCCGGTGGCGCGGGTCGTCCCGGTGGCGGTCGTCCCGGCGCACCGTTCCAGCAGCGTCCCGGCGGCCCCGGTCGTCCCGGCGGCGCCGGTGGCTTCGGCGCCGCGCGTCCGGGTGCACCGGCCGGTGGTTTCGCCGGTCGTCCCGGTGGCGGCGGTGGCCGCGGTCGTGGCCCCGGCGGTGGTACCGCAGGTGCCTTCGGTAAGGGCGGCGGCAAGTCCAAGCAGCGCAAGTCGCGTCGGGCGAAGCGGCAGGAATTCGAGATGCGGTCGGCGCCGGTCGTCGGCGGCGTCAACGTCTCCAAGGGCAACGGCGAGATCATCCGCCTCCGTCGCGGTGCGTCGATCGCGGACTTCGCCGACAAGCTCGAGGCCCTGCGCGGTTACAACGTGCAGCCCGGCACCCTCGTGACGATCCTCTTCAACCTCGGCGAGATGGCCACGGCCACCGAGTCGCTGGATGAGGCGACGTTCGAGATCCTCGGTGAGGAGCTCGGCTACAAGATCCAGATGGTCTCTCCCGAGGACGAGGACAAAGAGCTCCTCGAGGGCTTCGGTCTCGACCTCGAGGCCGAGCTGGAGGCGGAGAGCGAGGACGACCTCGAGATCCGTCCTCCCGTGGTCACCGTCATGGGCCACGTCGACCACGGTAAGACGCGACTGCTCGACGCGATCCGTCAGACCAACGTCGTCGCCGGTGAGGCGGGTGGCATCACCCAGCACATCGGTGCCTACCAGGTGTGGACCGAGCACGAGGGTATCGAGCGCGCGATCACCTTCATCGACACCCCGGGTCACGAGGCGTTCACTGCCATGCGTGCCCGTGGTGCGCAGGTGACCGACCTCGCGATCCTCGTGGTCGCAGCCGATGACGGCATCATGCCGCAGACGGTCGAGGCACTGAACCACGCGCAGGCGGCGAACGTCCCGATCGTCGTGGCGGTCAACAAGGTCGACAAGCCCGACGCGAACCCCGCGAAGGTCCGTCAGCAGCTCACCGAGTACGGCCTGGTCGCCGAGGAGTACGGCGGCGACGTCATGTTCGTCGACGTGTCGGCTCGCCAGGGCACCAACATCCAGGAACTGCTGGATGCCGTCCTCCTCACCGCCGACGCGGGTCTGGACCTCACGGCCAACCCGAACAAGGCGGCCCGTGGTGTCGCGATCGAAGCCAAGCTCGACAAGGGCCGCGGCTCGGTCGCCACGGTGCTGATCCAGTCCGGAACGCTCCGCGTCGGTGACGCGATCGTCGCAGGCACGGCCTACGGCCGCGTCCGCGCCATGATCGACGAGAACGGCGACGCCGTGGACGAGGCCTACCCGTCGCGCCCCGTGCAGGTGCAGGGTCTGAACTCCGTGCCCCGCGCCGGTGACGTCTTCATCGTCACCGAAGAGGACCGCATGGCCCGCCAGATCGCTGAGAAGCGTGAAGCGGTCGAGCGCAACGCCCAGCTGGCCAAGGCCCGCAAGCGCATCTCGCTCGAGGACTTCACCCGCGCTCTCGAAGAGGGCAAGGTCGAGTCGCTCAACCTCATCATCAAGGGTGACGTCTCGGGTGCAGTGGAGGCCCTCGAGGAATCGCTCCTCAAGATCGAGGTCGACGACAGCGTGCAGTTGCGCATCATCCACCGCGGTGTGGGTGCCGTCACCGAGTCGGACATCAACCTGGCGACGATCGACAACGCGATCGTCATCGGCTTCAACGTCCGGCCCGACACCAAAGCCCGCGAGCGTGCCGCCCGCGAGGGTGTGGACGTCCGGTTCTACTCGGTCATCTACAACGCGATCGACGACGTCGAGCAGTCCCTCCAGGGCATGCTCAAGCCGGAGTTCGAAGAGGTCCAGTCGGGTGTCGCCGAGATCCGCGAGGTGTTCCGCTCCTCGAAGTTCGGCAACATCGCCGGTGTCATCGTCCGCTCGGGAACGATCACGCGAAACGCCAAGGCGCGGGTCATCCGCGACGGCGTCGTGCTCGCCGACGGCCTGGCCATCGAGTCGCTGCGCCGCTTCAAGGACGATGTCACCGAGGTCCGTACGGACTTCGAGGCCGGTATCGGTCTCGGCAAGTACAACGACATCCAGGTCGGCGACGAGATCGAGACGACCGAAATGGTGGAGAAGCCGCGCGGCTGATTCCAGCGTTGCTACGGACTCGGATGTCCGTCCTCGGCAAGAGCGGGGCCCCTACCCCGATTGCCTCGGACGGACATCCGAGTCCTCCGCAGTTTCCGGCCAGCCGATCGCGGGCCGGGGGAGAGGGAGAAGGACATGGCCGGAGAACGGCAGGCACGGCTGGCGGACCGCATCCGCGTGCTCATCGCGGAGCGCCTCGAGAAGGGGCTGCGCGACCCGCGGCTCGGATTCGTCACGATCACCGACGTGCGCGTGACGGGTGACCTGCAGCACGCGTCCGTCTTCTACACGGTCTACGGCGACGACGACGCGCGCACCGACTCGGCCGCTGCCCTCAAGGCAGCGACGGGGATGCTGCGCAGCGAAGTCGGGCGTCAGCTCGGCACGCGTCTGACCCCGACCCTCGAGTTCATCCTCGACGCGCTCCCCGAGAACGCGGGGCACATCGAGGAGCTCCTGCGCGAGGCGCGCGAGCGCGACGCGCAGGTCGCGGGGATCGCCGCGTCCGGCACTTATGCCGGCGACGAGGACCCGTACGTGAAGCCCCGCGAAGAGGGCGACGAGGACTGAGAGGTCCCCGCTCGTCGCGCTCTAGCGCGGCAGGTGAAGCATCCCGTCGACGGCCTCGACCAGGCCGTCGGTGATGAGTGAGTCGATGGCCCGGTCCCGCTGCTGCGGGTCGGGCCATTCGGCGATCACGGCGGCGGCGGGCGCGACGTGGCCGTCGGCATCCCGCAGCACCTTCATGACGGCGCCGCGCGCCTGCCGGTCGCTGCCCTCGTAGCGCGCCTGCTTTCTGCGGTCGTCGCCCGTGTCGGGGTATCCGGCGGCGCGCCAGGCGCACATCTCCGCCAGGGGGCACGCCTCGCATCGCGGCGCCCGTGCCGTGCAGACGACGGCGCCGAGCTCCATCGCGGCCGCGTTGACGACCGCGGCGTCCTCGTCGTCCGCGGGAAGGACCGCGGCCATCGCGGCGAGGTCGGCCTTCGCCGGAGACCCCGGCTGCGAGCGTCCCTCGACGGCGCGGGCGAGGACGCGTCGCGTGTTCGTGTCGACGACGGGATGCCGGTCGCCGAACGCGAACACCGCCACCGCCCGGGCGGTGTAGTCGCCGATCCCCGTGAGCGCGAGCAGGGCGTCGACGTCGCGGGGGACGACCCCGTGGTGCCGGTCGCGGATCTCCGTCGCCGCGCGGTGCAGCCAGAGGGCGCGTCGCGGGTAGCCGAGGTTCGCCCAGAGGCGGACCGCGTCGGCCGGGGGAGCGGCGGCGAGGTCGGCCGGTGTCGGCCAGCGCGCGAGCCACTCCTCGAGGCGGGGGATGACGCGCGCGACGGGCGTCTGCTGGAGCATGAACTCGCTCACGAGCGTCCCCCACGCGCCGAAACCGTCGCGACGCCATGGCAGGTCCCGAGCATTCTCGCGGTACCACGCGATCAGCGGCGGGGCGAGGTCGGGCACCGCTCCAGCCTAGGTCGCCACGCGTGCCCTCCCTTCCCGGCGACATCATGTGCTCTCACCGAGAGCACACGGCACGGACGCGCACAGCGTGTGATGTCGACGAGAGAACATGATCCGGACAGAAGGCGGGAGCATGAGCGCGGACGCGCTCCAGCCTAGGCTGGAAGCCATGCACCAGAGTCAGGCGAGCGGCGGGATCCTCCTCGTCGACAAGCCCGGGAGCGTCACGAGTCACGACATCGTGGCCCGCGCCCGTCGAGCGCTGAACACCCGCAAGATCGGCCACGCCGGCACCCTCGACCCGATGGCCACGGGCCTGCTCGTTCTCGGGATCGGGCATTCCACGCGCCTGCTCACCTACGTCGTCGGGCTCGACAAGACCTACGAGGCGACGGTCCGCCTCGGCGTCACGACGGACTCCGACGACGCCGACGGCGTCGAGACCTCGCGGACGGATGCCGGTGGTGTCGCCGACGACGCGATCCACCGCGGCATCCGCTCACTGACGGGGCCCATGGCACAGGTGCCGAGCACCGTGTCGGCGATCAAGGTCGGCGGACGTCGCGCCTACGACCTGGCGCGCGCGGGGGAGCAGGTCGAGCTGAAGGCCCGCGACGTGGTGGTCAGTCGGTTCGAGGTGCGGGAGATCCGCCGCGGCGACGGCGTCATCGACGTCGACGTCGTCGTGGACTGCTCGAGCGGCACCTACATCCGGGCCCTCGCGCGGGACCTCGGCGCGGACCTCGGCGTCGGCGGCCACCTGACCGCCCTGCGCCGCACCCGCGTCGGACCCTTCGACGTCGCCGACGCCGTCTCGGAACTGACCCCCACGGCGCCGCTGAAGGATGCCGCCGAGGTCGCGGCATCCCTTCTCGGCGCGTTCCCCGTCACGGCCGACGAGGCGCGCGACCTGCGGCACGGCAAGCGGCTGCTGGGTGCGGCGGAGCGGCTCGAGGCGGAGACGCCCGCCGCCATCGCGCCGGACGGAGCCCTCGTCGGCATCGTCGGACGCCGCGGGGTCGACGTGAAGAGCCTCATGAACATGCCCGAGGAGCAGCAGCCGTGATCGCCTGGTTCACCGTCGCCGTCATCGCCGTCGCGTGCGCGGCCGGTCTCCTGTGCACCGTCCTGGGCCTGGCGGGTCGACGACCGAGCGACCTGACGGTCGGGACGCAGGCGCTCATCCTCGTGCTGCTCATCGTGCAGGTGGTGATCTCGGTCATCGCGCCCTTCGCCGGCAACCCGCCCTCGGGCGACCTGCTCGAGTTCTGGGTCTACCTCGTGTCTGCCGTGCTGATCCCGCCGGCCGCCGTGATCTGGGCTCTCATCGAGCGGAGCCGGTGGAGCACCGTCGTGATGGGCGTCGCGGCGTTCGCGATAGCGATCATGGTGTGGCGCATGAACGTGATCTGGACCATCCAGGTCGCCTGATCCGCTCGCCCGGGTGAGCGGCGAGCCGAGCTCGCGCCGGTCGTAGGATTGAGGTGCCATGCCTGAGACCGTGCCGACCTCGACCGCTTCGTCGGCCGCATCCACCCCGCCCCCTCGTCGGATGACCGGTGTCGGCCGCGTCCTCGTGGTGGTCTACGCGATCATGGCGCTCGGAGCCACGGGCCGCTCGTTCGTGCAGATCGTCCGCGAGTTCGACGACGCGCCGCTCGCGTACTCGCTGTCGGCACTCTCGGCCCTCGTCTACATCCTCGCGACCCTGGCCCTGATCTTCAGCGCGTCGGAGCGCTGGTACCGCGTCGCGTGGGCGGCGATCGTGTTCGAACTCGTCGGCGTGCTCGTCGTCGGCACCCTCTCACTGACGCACCCCGAGCTGTTCGACCACCCGACGGTGTGGTCCGGCTACGGCATCGGATACGTCCTGATCCCGCTCGTGCTGCCGTTCCTGGGGCTGTGGTGGCTCATCGCGCATCGCCGGCGTCGCCCGACGGCGGTGGCGGCATGATCGTCTTCCGCGACCCGGCCGAGATCCCCGACGGATTCGGTCCGAGCGTCGTCGCGATCGGCAAGTTCGACGGCGTCCACTCCGGCCACCGCGCCGTCATCGACCGCGCGCGTGTGACCGCGACGGATGCCGGTGCCCGCGTCGTCGCGGTCACGTTCGATCGCAACCCCCTGAGCCTTCTGCGGCCCGAGATCTGCCCCGAGTCGCTCGTGAGCGTCGAGCAGAAGATCGCCCTGCTCCGTGACGCCGGGGTCGATGCCGTCCTCGTGCTCCGTTTCGACGAGGCCCTCGCGGCCCTCGCCCCCGAGACGTTCGTCGAGCGGATCCTCGTGGACGCCCTGGGAGCGGTCCGGGTCATGGTCGGCGCGGATTTCCGCTTCGGTCGCGGGGGAGCCGGTACGCCGGATTTCCTCGTGGACTCCGGCCGATCCCACGGCTTCACCGTCGACATCGTCGGCGACGTCCAGGGCGGTGGCCGCCGCGTGTCGTCGACGTGGGTGCGCGAGCTGCTCGCCGCGGGCCAGGTCGAGGACGCCGCCCGGTTGCTGGGCCGCCCGCACGCCGTGCGGGCCGAGGTCGTCCACGGCCTCAAGCGCGGCCGGGAGCTCGGGTACCCGACGGCGAACCTCGCCACCGACGCCGAGGGGTTCATCCCCGCCGACGGCGTCTACGCCGGCTGGCTGGTCGATGAGGGGACGGATGCCGGTGGCTACGCACCCGCGACCCGATACCCCGCCGCGATCTCGATCGGCACGAACCCCACGTTCGACGACGTCCTCGTTCGGCAGGTCGAGGCCTACGTCCTCGACGAGACGGGTCTCGATCTCTACGGACACATCGTTCAGGTGCAGTTCGTCGCGCGCGTTCGCGGCATGGTGGCCTTCGAGGGCATCGACAAGCTGATCGCGCAGATGGATGCCGACGTCACCGACGTCCGCGCCGCGCTGCGATCCTGAGCGCGCCGCGCTGCCATCCTGAGCGCGCCGCGCTGCCATCCTGAGGCTGCACGTCCCGCGCGGAGCCCGCGGGCTCAGTACGAGGTGTCGTCGACGGCGCCGGTGGCCGCAGCCCCGGCATCCACTCGTCGTGCCTCGCCGAGGATGACGGCGCTGCCGCTCGTACCGAGACGGGTGGCGCCGGCCTCGAGCATGGCGAGGGCGTCGGCGTAGCTGCGGACGCCGCCCGAGGCCTTCACCTCGACGCCCGCACCGACCGTGCGACGCATGAGCTCGACGTGGGGGACCGTCGCGCCGCCTCCGGCGAATCCGGTGGAGGTCTTGACGAAGTGGGCGCCGCCGGCCTCGGTGAGGCGGCTGCCGCGCTCGATCTGCTCGTCGTCGAGGAGCGCCGTCTCGAGGATGACCTTGGTGACGCGGCCGTCTGCCGCCTCGACGACCGCCCGGATGTCGCTGACGACGACGTCGTCGAAGCCGGAACGGAGGGCGGCGATGTTGACGACCATGTCGACCTCCGCGGCGCCGTCGGTGATCGCCTGGCGGGTCTCGGCGACCTTGGCCGCCGTCGAGGTGGTCCCGTGCGGAAAGCCGATGACGGTGCCGACCGCGACGCCGGTGCCCGCGAGTCCCTCGACGGCGTGCGGGATGTCGCTGGGGCGCACGCACACGCTGAAGACGCCCCACTCGGCCGCGATGTCGAGCTCGGCGTCGACGTCTGCCCGGGTGAGCTCGGGCTTCAGGATCGCGTGGTCGATGGCGGCGGCGAGTTCGCGTTCGGTGGGCATGGTTCCCAGCGTACGCGCCCGCCCGCGAGGCGACGTTCGGGGCGCCGTGGACGCGCTAGACTGGGGGAGAAGGATCCGTCCGTCGCCGCAGCTCGCAGAAGCGAGTACCCGCAGCCGGCGGATCCGGGGAACACATCGCACCGTGACTGCACCGTCGCGGTCCCGTAGGACCGTCGTCATCGACGGCCATCGCCGGCACCCGCCGGTGTCACGCTCAGGAGGAGCATGCCGACCACGGCAGCCACCGCCCCCAAGACCGCCGCTCGGCGTCGTCGGGGATCATCGTCGCGTCGAGACGACGAGGCACCCCTCATCCCGATCCTCGCC
Source organism: Microbacterium phoenicis (assembly GCF_047302325.1). Lineage (NCBI taxonomy): Bacteria > Bacillati > Actinomycetota > Actinomycetes > Micrococcales > Microbacteriaceae > Microbacterium > Microbacterium phoenicis. Next base: position 2,594,439 of record NZ_CP154849.1, on the reverse strand, counting down.
CGCAAGGTGCGCGAGGTCGAGGCCAAGGCTCAGCGCGGGAAGCTGGGGCCGACCAACCGGGTGAAGTTCCAGGTCATCGCCTTCCTCGTCCGCGAGGAGCGCGCCCGCGTCAAGGCGGCGACCGACATCGCCGACGGCGCCCGCGCAGAGTTGCTCAAGCGCCTCGACGGCGTCGCGACGATCCTCGCCAAGACCGCCGCCCGCGACACGTCCCTCATCCAGCTGCTCGAGGTCGACCAGGCGACGTCGCCGGTCGCTCGTCGCATGCGGCGCGACTGGCTCATCGAGTCGGGCGCCGACCTGCCCGAGGACGAGCTGATCATCACCGACGCGAAGCCCGTGCAGGCACCCGTGGTCCCCGAGGGTGTCGCCGACCGCCAGGTCGTGCCGCCGCAGGTCGAGGCGCGCAAGGAGTCGAACCCGTTCCTGGCGCCCGACGTCGCGATGCGTGTCGCCGGTCCCACACCGCGCCGCCGCCTCGACGGGTGGGAGCTCATGGGCCCCCTCTACAAGGCGTTCGAGACGGGCGCCGGCGGCGGTGCCGCCTCGATGGACCTGCCCCCGGTTCCCGAGTTCGACCGGCTGTCGCCCAAGAACCTCGAGGTCATGCCGCACCAGTCCCGGTTCCTCGAAGCCGTCCGCGCGGGGCACCGCAGCTTCCTGCTCGCCGACGAGCCGGGTCTCGGCAAGACGGCGCAGTCGGTGCTCGCGGCATCCGTCGCCGACGCCTTCCCGCTCCTGGTCGTCGTCCCCAATGTCGTGAAGATGAACTGGGCGCGCGAGGTCGAGCGGTGGACGCCGCAGCGTCGCGCCACCGTCATCCAGGGCGACGGCGAGACGATGGACGCCTTCGCCGACGTGTTCATCGTCAACTACGAGATCCTCGATCGTCACCTCGCCTGGCTCAGCTCCATCGGGCTGAAGGGCATGGTCGTCGACGAGGCGCACTTCATCAAGAACCTGACCTCGCAGCGTTCCCGGAACGTGCTCGCGCTCGCTTCGCGGATTCGCGAGCAGGTGCGCGACCCGCTCCTGCTGGCGCTCACCGGTACGCCGCTCATCAACGACGTCGAGGACTTCGACGCCATCTGGCGCTTCCTCGGCTGGACCAACGGTGAGAAGCCGGGACCCGAGCTGATGGCGCGCCTCGACGAGACCGGCCTCACCCCCGCCGATAAGGCGTTCTACCCCGAGGCACGTTCCGCCGTGATCTCGATGGGCATCGTCCGCCGCAAGAAGAAGGACGTGGCCGCCGACCTGCCCGACAAGCTCGTCGCCGACCTCCCCGTCGAGCTCGACGACGAGTACGGCCGGTCGATCCGCGCCGCCGAGCGCGAGCTGGGCGAGCGCCTCGCCGCGAAGTACCGTCGCATCATCGAGGCACGCGGCGACCGCGTCCTGCGGGGCGAGGCGGACGAGGACATCGTGCGCCTGGTCGCCCACGGCGAACTCGAAGAGGCCAAGGCCGCCGGCAGCGGTTCCGAGAACGTCTTCACCATGGTCCGCCGCATCGGTCAGGCCAAGGCGCAGCTCGCCGCCGACTACGCCGTGCAGCTGCAGCGCTCGGTCGGCAAGGTCGTGTTCTTCGCCAAGCACATCGACGTGATGGATGCCGCCGAGGCGCACTTCGCGTCGGCGGGACTTCGCACCGTCTCGATCCGCGGCGATCAGACGACGCCCGTGCGCCAGCAGGCGATCGACGCCTTCAACGGCGATCCGGACGTCGCGATCGCGGTCTGCTCGCTGACCGCGGCCGGTGTCGGGCTGAACCTGCAGGCGGCGTCGAACGTCGTCCTCGCCGAGCTCAGCTGGACGGCCGCCGAGCAGACCCAGGCGATCGACCGCGTGCACCGCATCGGTCAGGACGAGCCGGTCACCGCATGGCGCATCATCGCCGCGCACACGATCGACACGAAGATCGCCGAGCTCATCGACAGCAAGCAGGGGCTCGCGCAGCGCGCGCTCGACGGCGAGGCCGTCGATCCGACCTCGAGCGACTCGGTGCAGCTTTCGGCGCTGATGCATCTGCTTCGGCAGGCCCTCGGCGCGGCCTGACGCCGCTCCGCTGGCAGGGGATGCCGCCGCGACGCTAGTGTCGTGGAGGCAGCGTCGCCCCCAGCATCAACCCGAATCACCTAAGGACCACCCATGAAGATCGGTATCCTCACGAGCGGCGGCGACTGTCCTGGACTGAACGCCGTCATCCGGGGCATCGTGCTGAAGGGCACGACCACCTACGACATCGAGTTCGTGGGCATCCGCGACGGGTGGCGCGGTGTGGTCGACGGGGACTTCTTCCCCCTGACCCGTCACGAGGTGAAGGGTCTGTCGAAGGTCGGCGGCACGATCCTCGGGACGAGCCGGACGAACCCCTACGAGGGACCTCGCGGCGGCGCCGAGAACATCTCCAAGACGATGTACGGCCACCGACTCGACGGCATCGTCGCGATCGGCGGCGAAGGCACGCTGGCGGCGGCCGACCGTCTGCACAAGGACGGCATCAACGTCCTGGGTGTGCCGAAGACGATCGACAACGACCTGCACGCCACCGACTACTCGTTCGGCTTCGACACGGCCGTCAACATCGCCACCGAGGCGATGGACCGGTTGCGCACGACGGGCGACTCGCACCAGCGCTGCATGGTCGCCGAGGTCATGGGACGTCACGTCGGCTGGATCGCCCTCCACTCGGGAATCGCCTCGGGCGCCCACGTCATCTGCATCCCCGAGGTGCCGATGTCGATCGACGACATCGCCGAGCAGGTCACGAAGGCCCACGACCGTGGCCGTGCACCGCTGGTCGTCGTCTCCGAGGGCTTCAAGCTCACGGGCATGGAGGAGGCGTTCAGCGACAAGGGCCTCGACGCTTTCAACCGGCCGCGCCTGGGCGGCATCGGCGAGATCCTCGCTCCCGAGATCGAACGCATCACCGGCATCGAGACCCGCTCGACGGTGCTCGGTCACATCCAGCGCGGCGGATCGCCCTCGGGCTTCGACCGCGTCCTCGCGACGCGTCTCGGCCTGCACGCCGCCGACGCCATCGTCGACGGCGCCTGGGGACAGATGGTCGCCATGCAGGGCACCGAGATCGTCCGCGTCCCCTTCGCGGAGGCCCTCGGGTCGCTGCACACGGTGCCCCTGCACCGCTATGAAGAAGCCGCCGCGCTGTTCGGCTGAGCCGGCCGCGTGACGACAGCGACTCCCTCAGCCCCGGCGTCCGTCGCTCCCGCCCTTCTCGCGGCGGTGTCCGTCGGTGTCCTCACCGCCGTCCAGGCCCGCATCAACGGGCAGCTCGGCGTGCGTCTCGAGCACGCGATGGCCGCGGCCGTCGTCTCCTTCGCGAGCGGACTGGTGCTGATCGCGCTCATCAGTACACTGACGCCCGCCGGGCGGCGCGGCGCCGTCACCCTGGCGCGCGGCATCCGGGAGCACACGATTCCCTGGTGGATGCTGGTGGGCGGCGCAGCCGGCGCATTCACGGTCGGGACGCAGAGCTTCGCCGTCGGGATCGTGGGGGTGTCGCTGTTCACCGTCGGGATCGTGGCCGGGCAGACCGTGGGCGGGCTCGTGTTCGACCGGATCGGCTTCGGCCCGGGAGGGGTCGTCGCCGTCACGGTGCCGCGGTTGATCGGGGGAGCGCTCGCGCTCGCCGCCGTGGCCGTCGTGCTGATCGCCGGTGACGGCCTGGCCGACGTTCCGGTCTGGATGGTGATCCTGCCCGTGTTCGTCGGCGTCGGACTCGCCTGGCAGCAGGCCACGAACGGCCGGCTGCGGGCCCGCGTCGGGACACCCCTGACGGCGACCCTCGTCAACTTCATCGTCGGCACCGTCATCCTCACGGTGCTCGCCGTCGTCGGCACGCTCATCAGCGGCCCACCCAAGACGCCCCCGGGGGAGCCGTGGCTCTACCTCGGAGGCGTCTTGGGTGTCACCTACATCGTGATGTCCGCCGCGATCGTGGCGCGGACGGGGGTGCTTTTGTTCGGCCTGGCGGCCGTCTCGGGTCAGCTCGTCGCCTCACTGGCCCTCGACGCCCTGTGGCCCGCGCCTGCCGGTCCTGGACTCCTCGTCGAAGCGATCACCGTCGTGATCGGCCTCGCGTCGGTGTCCGTCGCCGCCTTCTGGCGCGTGCGGCGCTGATCGCCGCGGTCGATCAGACCTCGTCACCCTTCGGGGTGAACGAGAGCGACAGCGAGTTCATGCAGTAACGGTCACCGGTCGGGGTGCCGAACCCGTCGGGGAACACGTGCCCCAGGTGCGATCCGCAGTTGGCGCAGCGCACCTCGGTGCGGACCATGCCGTGGCTGTTGTCCTCGATCAGTTCGACCGCCTCGGGGCGGACCGACTCGTAGAAGCTCGGCCACCCGCAGTGCGAGTCGAACTTCGTGCCGCTCTGGAACAGCTCCGACCCGCAGGCGGCACAGGTGTAGAACCCGGCACGATCCTCATCGAGGAGTTCGCCGGTCCACGCGCGCTCCGTTCCGGCCTGACGCAGGACAGCGTACTGCTCGGGCGTCAGCTCCTCGCGCCACTGCTCATCGGTCTTCTCCACGCGATAGCTCATGTGTTTCTTCCTTCCCTCGTCCTATTCAACCGGACGAACCGCCCGGATGTTCCGCGGTGTCGCCCGGTGACGGTCGTACGGTGGGGGAGTGCCCCTCTCCGACCGTGACCGCGACATCCTCGACTTCGAGGCGCGGTGGCACGGTCACTCGGGTGCGAAGGAGGAGGCGGTACGCGCCGAGCTGTCGCTGACGCCCGCACGGTACTACCAGCTCCTCGGTCGCATCCTCGAATCGGCGGATGCCGTCGCCCACGATCCGGTGCTCGTCCACCGGCTCCGGCGGCTCCAGGCGGCGCAGGAGCGCGAGCGGCGCAGCCGCGCCAGAATCCTCCCGGCCTCGGCCCGGTAGGATCCTCGGGTGCCGTCTCCGACCTCCCCGACCGAGCCAGAGCAGCCCGCCCCGACGGATCCTTCCGCTTCGCAGGGCCGGTCCGCCACCACGGATCGCTTCGACGACCTCCCCGCCGGTTCCGCACGCGTGGGCGCGCATCGCGCCGAGGCGCCGCGTCTGCGCGTGGGTGTGATCGTGCTGTGGTCCGTCGTCGCGACGGTGGCGATCGTGGCCGCAGGTGTGTTCGGCACCCTGTACGCCACCGGGCGGTTCGACCCCGCTCCGGTGCCGGCCTCCACCGGCACGGCATCTGTCGTCGCGCCCCGCGTCGACACCTCCTACCAGGTGCTCGTTCTGAACGCGACGGCGGAGAACGGGCTCGGCGCGAAGGTCCGCGACGACGTCATCGCTGCAGGATGGGATGCGGCGGATGTCGAGGCGAGCAACGCGAGCTCGAACGACTTCCCGACCACGACGGTCTACTACGGCACGGCGACCGACGAGGCCGCCGCCCGAGGGCTCGCGGACGCCATCGGCGGAGCGGACGTCTCCCTCGATGACACCTACCAGGTGGTGGCGCCGCCCGAGACGACGGATGCCGGCGGGACCAGCCGGCCGCAACTCGTGATCGTCGTGGGACTCGATTTCGGCTCGGAGTGAGCCCCGCGCGACGCGATGTGTTTCGCCGTCGTAAACACTTCGGTGCACGGGTGTCAACAAAGCCCGGAACCGCGGATTCCGGCCTGGGCGCGTGGCTAGCATTTCGATGTCCCACAGCTTCAGGAGATTCGCATGACCCAGGGAACCGTCAAGTGGTTCAACGCCGAGAAGGGCTTCGGCTTCATCACCCTCGGTGACGGACAGGACGTCTTCGTCCACTACTCCAACATCGACATGTCGGGCTTCCGCGTCCTCGAGGAGGGGCAGGCCGTCGAGTTCACCGTCGGCAGCGGCCAGAAGGGCCCGCAGGCCGAGTCCGTCCGCGTCGTCGCCTGACGAGTCTCAGCTCTCGTACCGGCGGAGGAACGCTCCGCCCACCTCGGCGGGGTTCAGCTCGGTCGCGGACCTGTTCTCGATGGCTTCCGTCTCGTCGCTGTCGGTGACGGAGACGAAGAGCGTGACGCCGTCCAGGGCTGCGGACACGGCGTCGACGTGCTGCCACCCGGCGAGTTCGTCGCGCCACTCGGCGGTGTCCCGCCGCAGGTAGGCGTCGTAGCCGGGTGACGCGAGGCCGCCCGCGGCCTCCGCCTCGGATCGTCTCGCGTCGTCGTGCTCGATGGTGGTGACGCTCGGCCCCGCGCTCATCGCGCCGTCGGCGGTCGTCAGCACGCCGGTGACTGCTGTGATGAAACGACCTCGACCAGCGTCGGCATCCGTTCCTCCACGCGGTGATCGGGCTGTGCGTGCGGCCATCAGTGCGATGTCGTCACGGTAGCGCGAGTCGGTGTCGCACGGCTTGCACTCGCTATGGTCGAGTGCCAGAATGATTTAGCACTCACTCATCCTGAGTGCCAGAACGATCCCGCTCCCAGTCCCTGGGGGCACGGTACTGAACCTCACGTCCGGGAGGGACGACACACTTATGGCAAAGATCATCGCTTTCGACGAGGAGGCCCGCCGCGGCCTCGAGCGCGGCCTCAACACCCTGGCCGACGCCGTCAAGGTGACGCTCGGCCCCCGCGGCCGCAACGTCGTGCTCGAGAAGAAGTGGGGCGCCCCCACGATCACGAACGACGGCGTGTCGATCGCCAAGGAGATCGAGCTCGACGACCCGTACGAGAAGATCGGCGCGGAGCTCGTCAAGGAGGTCGCCAAGAAGACCGACGACGTCGCCGGTGACGGCACGACGACCGCCACGGTCCTCGCCCAGGCGCTCGTGCGCGAAGGTCTGCGCAACGTCGCAGCCGGCGCCGACCCCATCTCGCTCAAGAAGGGCATCGAGAAGGCCGTCAAGGCTCTCTCCGACGAGCTGCTCGACGGCGCGAAGGAGATCGAGACCAAGGACCAGATCGCGGCGACGGCATCCATCTCGGCTGCCGACCCCGAGATCGGCGCCCTGATCGCCGAGGCCATCGACAAGGTGGGCAAGGAAGGCGTCGTCACCGTCGAGGAGTCCAACACCTTCGGCACCGAGCTCGAGCTCACCGAGGGCATGCGCTTCGACAAGGGCTACATCAACCCCTACTTCGTCACCGACGCCGACCGTCAGGAAGCCGTCTTCGAGGACCCCTACATCCTCATCGCGAACCAGAAGATCTCGAACATCAAGGACCTTCTCCCCGTCGTCGACAAGGTGATCCAGGAGGGCAAGGAGCTCCTGATCATCGCCGAGGACGTCGAGGGCGAGGCTCTCGCGACGCTCGTGCTCAACAAGATCCGCGGCATCTTCAAGTCGGCTGCCGTCAAGGCTCCCGGCTTCGGCGACCGTCGCAAGGCTCAGCTCCAGGACATCGCGATCCTCACCGGCGGCCAGGTCATCACCGAGGAGGTCGGTCTCAAGCTCGAGAACGCCACCCTCGACCTGCTCGGCCGTGCCCGCAAGGTCATCATCACCAAGGACGAGACCACGATCGTCGAGGGTGCCGGCGAGGCATCGCAGATCGAGGGTCGCGTGACCCAGATCCGCCGCGAGATCGACAACACCGACAGCGACTACGACCGCGAGAAGCTCCAGGAGCGCCTCGCGAAGCTCGCCGGTGGCGTGGCCGTCATCAAGGCGGGCGCCGCGACCGAGGTCGAGCTCAAGGAGCGCAAGCACCGCATCGAGGACGCCGTCCGCAACGCGAAGGCAGCCGTCGAGGAGGGCATCGTCCCCGGTGGTGGCGTCGCGCTCATCCAGGCCGGCGAGAAGGCGTTCGCCAAGCTGGAGCTCGTCGGTGACGAGGCGACCGGTGCGAACATCGTCAAGGTCGCCATCCAGGCGCCGCTGAAGCAGATCGCCCTCAACGCCGGCCTCGAGCCGGGCGTCGTGTCGAACAAGGTCGCCGAGCTCCCCGCGGGCCAGGGCCTGAACGCCGCGACCGGCGAGTACGTCGACATGTTCGCCGCGGGCATCATCGACCCGGCCAAGGTCACCCGCTCGGCGCTGCAGAACGCTGCGTCGATCGCCGGCCTGTTCCTCACCACAGAGGCGGTCGTCGCCGACAAGCCCGAGAAGGCGGCGGCTCCGGCCGGCGACCCGACCGGCGGCATGGACTTCTGATCCAGCGCTGACAATCAGCACGAAGGGCCCCTCCTCCGGGAGGGGCCCTTCGTCGTTCCCGGGCGCCGGATGGCCGCCGCAGCGTCCCGTGCGGAATGTCAAGGGAGCATCCGCTTCGGTGGCAGGAGTCCATTGTGGGCGGTGAGGCGTCGTCCACGCCGTGCACGGTGGCCGTCATCGCGCAGCGTCGCACGGGCCTCGTCACATCGATCCGAGGAGAGGTTCCCATGGCAGACCACGATGACTCCGCCGTCGTCGGCGACGACGCGCAATCCCCGCAGAACGGTCCGGACAGCGACGGGTCCGAGAAGCCGGGCGGCCTCGGGAAGGACGGCACCATCCCCGCTGATCCCGACGGCGTCGCCGCCGGGATCAGCGACACCCCGTCGCACTTCAACCCGGAGGAAGACGAGGACGCGTCCTGATCCACGGACGTCTGCTCCGCTCGACACGAAGGGCCCCTCCCCCGGGAGGGGCCCTTCGCCGGTCGGACACGTCAGCGGAACATGCCCGCCGCGGCCATCTCGGTCTGCGCGTACTGCTGGCCGACGGTGCCCAGCGCGGTGCTGATGTCGGCGAGGGCGGCATCCAGTTCGCGCTGGGCGGCACGCCAGCGTTCGACAACTCCCTGGAAGGCGACCGACGCGCTGCCGGTCCACGACCCCTGCAACTGGGTGAGGTGTCCGAGCATCGTGGCGGTCTCGGACTGCACCCGGTCGCCGGTGGCGCGGATCGTGGTGGTCGCGGCGAGGACGGCGTCGCTGTCGACGGTGAAGGCGGTCATGACGGTTCCTTTCGATGGGATGCCGCCACGCTAGGAGCGCGCCCTGCTCCGGCCTCACGTCGATGCGCACCCTGGGGAGGGCCCTTCCTCCCGGTCCGCTGGGGAGGAGTCCGCTCAGTCCTCGGAGCGGGGTGCCCGCGGGAGCGGCTGTGTGGCCAGGTCGACGGCTTCGCCGGCCGTGGCACGGTCCATCGCGAGGGGGAGGGATACCGTGAAGGTGGCTCCGCCGCCGGGGGTGTCGGTGACCTCGATGGTCCCGTGCAGGGTGGCGACGATGGAGGCGACGATCGACAGTCCGAGGCCGGAGCCGCCCGTCTCGCGGGTGCGGGACGAGTCGGCTCGCCAGAAGCGCTGGAAGATCTTGCTGCGGATCTGATCGGGCACACCCTCGCCGTGGTCGGCGATCGAGATCCATCCGCGGCCGGAATCGAGGTCGGCGCCGACCGACAGTTCGATGGGCGAGCCCTCGGGCGTGTACCGGCGCGCGTTGCCGAGGAGGTTGGCCACCACCTGGCGGATCCGGTTCTCGTCGCCGAGCACGATGGGGAGGACCACCTGCGGCGCGGGGATCAGGATCGGTTCCGTCTGGAGCGCCGGGGGAGGCGCGGCATCCGTCCGAGGACGACGGCGCAGCAGGCGCCCCGCGCCGGCGATCGCACCACCGCGTCGCTTCGGGGTCGGCTCCTGCGCCGTGAAGACCGCGAGCGGGATCGTCGACGTCGGGGTCTGCCCCGAGAACGTGACCTCGCGATCGGGGGAGGCGGCGCGCGCGTCGAGCGCGGCATCCCGTGCGATCGGGCGGAGGTCGACGGGGACGACCGCGATGTCCCGCTGCTCGTCGAGGCGCGCGAGGGCGAGGAGATCCTCGACGAGCGCGCCCATGCGGATCGCCTCCTTCTCGATGCGCTCCATGGCCTGGGCGGTCTGCTCCGGATCCTGGATAGCCCCCATCCGATACAGCTCGGCGTACCCGCGCACGGTCACGAGCGGAGTGCGGAGCTCGTGACTCGCGTCGCCGATGAAACGCCGCATGCGATCGACGGTCGAGTCGCGCTCACCGAGCGCCTCGTCGATGCGCTCCAGCATGACGTTGATCGCCGTCTTCAGTCGGCCGACCTCGGTGCCGGGGGCGATGTCGCTCATGCGTTGGCTGAAGTCGCCCCGGGCGATCGTCATGGCGGTGGATTCGACCTGGCCGAGTCCACGGAAGGCGAGGGTGACGAGTCCGCGCGTCAGGATCGCGCTGCAGACGATCGTGAACAGGGCCAGCACGGTGTAGATGCCGATGTAGTTGGCCACCGTCCGGTTCACGTCGTTGAGAGGCAGCGCGACGAGCTGCGTGTAGTACTCGCGCGATCCCGCGATGGGCAGCGTGTCGACGCTCGCGCGGTAGCGAACGGTTCCATCCGCCGACGTGAGGTCGAACGGAGTCGTGCCGTCGAGCACGGTCTGGTCGAGCGAGAACGTCTCCGGGAACTGCGGCGGTGCGAGCGATCCGTCGCCTCCCGCGACCGCCAGGCGTTCGCCCTCGCCCTTGCCGCTGTACACCGCGACCGAGAAGTCCGTCGGCGCCGCCGCGATGGGGGTGAAGGTCGCCCCGCCGTCGTCGAGCGTGACGTTCATCAGACTGCTGGCGATGTCGGTCGTGACCGTCTGCGTCAGCGACTGGTCCACGGCGGACAGCTGCGCGTTGCGCAGGAAGATCATCGTCCCCACGCCGGCAGCGATCATGCCGAAGGCGAGGATGCTGACGGTCACACCGGTGACTTTGGTGCGCAGGCTGAGGCCGCGCCACCAGGAGGTGACGCGGTCCTGCGATGCCGTCGGGCCCAGGGGGCACCTCCGTTCAGGCGGTGCGGTCGGCCTTCAGCATGTATCCGAAGCCGCGCTTGGTCTGGATGAGCGGTTCGGAGGAGTGCGGGTCGATCTTGCGGCGGAGGTAGGAGATGTAGCTCTCCACGATGCCGGCGTCGCCGTTGAAGTCGTACTCCCACACGTGGTCGAGGATCTGGGCTTTGCTGAGTACCCGGTTCGGGTTGAGCATCAGGTAGCGCAGGAGCTTGAACTCGGTCGGGGAGAGGTCGATCGAGGTGTCGCCGACCTGAACGTCGTGCGTGTCCTGGTCCATCGTGATCTCGCCGGCCTTGATGATCGAGTCCTCGTCGGCCTGCATCGTGCGGCGCAAGATGGCCTGGATGCGCGCGACGATCTCGTCGAGGCTGAAGGGCTTGGTGACGTAGTCGTCACCGCCGGAGTTGAGGCCCTCGATCTTGTCCTCGGTGGCGTCCTTCGCCGTCAGGAAGAGGATGGGCGCCGTGTAGCCCGCTCCGCGGAGACGCTTGGTCACGCTGAACCCGTTCATGTCGGGGAGCATGACGTCGAGGATGATCAGGTCGGGTTCTTCTTCGAGGACGGCCGAGATGGTCTGGGCGCCGTTCGCGACGGCACGGACCTGGTATCCGGCGAACCGGAGGCTCGTGACGAGCAGATCCCGGATGTTCGGCTCGTCGTCCACGACGAGGATGCGTGCAGCGGTCATGAGCCCATACTGGCACCGGAATCGATCGGTTTGCTGGACATTCCGATCCCGGGTCGCTCAAGGGTACGATCACGTCCCGCGGTGAGACAGGATGGAACGGTGACTGTTCCGCAGCCCGTCCCCGTTCCCCACCGCGCCGCGCCGGCCCTTCCCGCCGACACCACCGGCCCGGGCGCCGCCTTCCACCGCTTGCTGTTCGCGCGTCAACGCCGAGGCTGGTGGACGCCCTTGGCGACGGGGGCGATCGGCGTCGTGCTGTACCTCATCGTGTCCACGGTGATCGGGTTCGTCTTCGCGCTGACCCTCTTCGCGTCGGACCCGTCCGCGGACGTCTACGCGCTTCTGGATCGGTTGGTGACGATCGACGTCACCGATCCGCTCGGGCTCGCTGTCATCCTGCTGTCGCTCGCGGTGATGTGGCCGATCTACCTGCTGTCGTCGTTCCTCGTGAACGGGCGGCGCGTCGGCTTCCTCTCGTCGGTCGCCGGATCGCTCCGGTGGAGGTGGCTGCTGCTGTGCGCGGGCGCCGCCGTCGTCGTGTACATCGTCATCTCCGCGCTCTCCTTCCTCCTGCCGGCAGAGGAAGGATCGGGGGGCACGCTCGTTCCGCCGCAGGACAATCCCGCCTTCGTGGCATCCCTCGTCATCGTCCTGATCCTCGTCCCGTTCCAGGCGACCGCCGAGGAATACGTCTTCCGCGGGTACCTCATGCAGACGGTCGGACGCTGGCTGAAGCACCCCGCGTGGTCGATCCTGTTGCCGGTGCCGCTGTTCGTGCTGGGGCACGTGTACGACTGGGCCGGCCAGGTCAGCGTCGGGGTGTTCGCCATCGCCGCCGGGTGGCTCACGTGGCGGACCGGGGGCCTCGAGGCCGCGATCGCGCTGCACGTCGTCAACAACCTCGCCGCGTTCGGGTTCTCGGTGTTCGGTCTCAGCGATGCGGCTGCGACCGACACGAGCGTCGTGAGCCTGGTGTCGTCGGTGGTGATGATCGGCGCGTTCGTGGGAGTCGTCGAGTGGCTCTGGCGCCGTGGCGACGGGCGTCGCACGCTGCGGATCACGCCCGCACCCGAACCCGTGCAGGCTCCGCCCGTGTACGCCGGCGCGTACCCTCCCGTGTACGGTCAGCCCCCGGTCTACGGTCAGGCGCCCGTGTACGGTCAGCCGCCGGTCTACGGACAGTCGCCTGTCTACGGTCAGCCCCCCGTCTACGGTCAGGCGCCGGGCTACGGTCAGCCGCCTGTCTACGGCCAGCCGCCTGTCTACGGCCAGCCTCCCGTGTACGGTCAGCCGGTGGACCCCGCGCCCGCGCCGACACCGCCGGCGGCACCCTACGACGGTCCGCCGCTGCAGCCGCATCAGGCGCCCCGGTGGGGCGAATACGCGCCTGCGCCCGACGCCACACCCGCGCCCGAGCGGTCTGCCACGGCGGACCCGGCGCCGTCCGGTCCCGCCGACAGCGGGTCGGCCGGGTCCGGGACGGATGCCGGTGGTTCCGACGGGTCGCCCGGCTCGTCCTCGTCGGACTGAGCCGGGCGGTCAGGCCGCCAGCAGGTTGTCGGCGTCGAGGATCGTGTAGCTGTACCCCTGCTCGGCGAGGAACCGCTGGCGGTTCTGGGCGAAGTCCTGGTCGACCGTGTCGCGCGCGATGAGCGTGTAGAAGCTCGCCTTGTGTCCGTTCGACTTCGGACGCAGGAGGCGGCCGAGGCGCTGCGCCTCTTCCTGTCGGGAGCCGAACGAGCCCGAGACCTGGATGGCGACGGACGCGTCGGGCAGGTCGATCGAGAAGTTCGCGACCTTCGACACGACGAGCACCGGGATGCGGGCGTGCCGGAAGGCGTCGAACAGCTCCTCGCGCTCGTCCACAGGGGTGGAGCCGGTGATCTTCGGTGCGCCGAGCTCCTCCGAGAGGATGTCGATCTGGTCGAGGTACTGGCCGATCACGAGGATCTGCTCGCCCTCGTGCTTCGCGACGAGGTCGCGGACGACGTCGATCTTCGCGTGCGCGGTCGCGGCGAGGCGGTAGCGCTCGTCGTCGGCCGACGCCGCGTACTCGAGCCGGTCGGATGCCGGCAGGTCGATGCGGACCTCGTAGCAGACGGCGGGGGAGATGAAGCCCTGAGCCTCGATCTCCTTCCACGGGGCGTCGAAGCGCTTGGGACCGATGAGACTGAAGACGTCGCCCTCGCGGCCGTCCTCTCGGACGAGCGTCGCGGTGAGGCCGAGTCGGCGACGCGCCTGCAGGTCGGCGGTCAGCTTGAAGACGGGCGCGGGGAGCAGATGCACCTCGTCGTACACGATGAGGCCCCAGTCGAGCGCGTCGAGGAGCGCGAGGTGGGCGTACTCGCCCTTCCGCTTCGCCGTGAGGATCTGGTACGTCGCGATCGTGACGGGCTTCACCTCCTTGGACTGACCGGAGTACTCGCCGATCTCGTCGGGGGTGAGCGAGGTGCGCTTGAGCAGCTCGTCGCGCCACTGGCGGGCGCTGACCGTGTTCGTTACGAGGATCAGGGTCGTCGTCTTCGTGTCGGCCATCGCCGCGGCGCCCACGAGCGTCTTGCCCGCACCACAGGGGAGGACGACGACGCCGGAGCCGCCCTCGCTGAAGATGTCGACGGCCTTCCGCTGATACGGGCGCAGCGTCCAGCCGTCCTCGTGCAGCTCGATCTCGTGCGGGGTGCCGGGCGTGAAGCCGGCGTGGTCCTCGGCGGGCCAGCCGATCTTCAGCAGCTCCTGCTTGATCTGGCCTCTCGCCCACGCATCGATGACGTACGTCTCCGGGGTCGGGTGCGCGATGAGGAGGGGCTGGATGCGTCGGTTCCGGGCGATCTCGGCGAGCACCGGCTTGTCGGTGGAGCGGAGGATCAGCGTCCCCTCGTCGTCGCGTTCGATGACGAGGCGTCCGTAGCGGCCGACGGTCTCGCGGATGTCGATCGAGACGGACGGCGGGACCGGGAACTTCGCCCACCGTTCGAGGGTGGCGAGCATGTCCTCGGCGTCATGCCCCGCGGCCCGCGCATTCCACAGCCCGAGCCGGGTGATCCGGTAGGTGTGGATGTGTTCGGGCGCGCGCTCGAGTTCCGCGAAGATCGCGAGTTCGTGTCGCGCGTTCTCCGCGTCGGGGTGAGCCACTTCGAGCAGTACCGTGCGGTCGCTCTGGACGATGAGGGGGCCGTTAGCCATAACGGACGAGTCTACCGGCCCCGGCGCCTACACCGGCCGGACGCTCACGATGCTCGACAACGGCAGGGTCCGTTCGACGTCGGCCGCGCGGTCGCGTCCGCGCAGGCGACCGCCGCCGAGTCCGGCGGCTTCGAGGGTCACGTCGCGGGTGGAGCCGTCGGGCATCCGGATCGTGATGTCGATCGTCGCGCGGGTGCGGACCGCCTGCTCGAGCTCTCGTTCGAGCCAGGCGGCATCCGCGTCGTCGGACAGACTGGCCCGCAGCGTCTCGATCAGTGGACGGTAGCGTTCGGATGCCGAGGTCTCGGGTGCCGCGCTCTCGGCGATGTCGTGGCGGCCGGGAGATCGGGGCGCGCCGTCGGCATCCACCGCGAGAACCGGATACCGGGCGTCGGCGAGCATCCAGAACGTGGTGTCGACGCTCGTGCGGGTCACGAGGTCCTCTCCGTCGGCGACGAGTCCGAGGGGGCGCAGAGCCTGGTCGACGTTGATCGCCTCGAGCAGGTCGCGTTGACCCGACAGTCGCGTGTAGCCCTGCCGGTCGGGGCCGACGCGCAGGGTGCCGTGGCGGGTCGCGGCGCGCTCGATCTCATACGCGAGCGGCTGCGGGACGCCGGTGAGGGACAGTTCGGTGAGAAATCCGGTGAGGGATGCCGCGGTCTCGCCGGCGGCGAAGGCGGCGCCGATCGTCTCGGCGGTGAACCGGTAGGTGGCAGCCTGGGCACGCGACTCCCGGCGCGCGGTGGTGCGCAGGCGCAGATCGAGGCGAGGCTCGAGAGGGCCGGGGGCGATGGCCGTCAGGTCGTTCTGGAGGTAGACCTTGTCGACCTCGTGGGGGAGCAGGGCGCGGAGCGCGTCGGCGTCGGCATGCGTCCCGACTGCGAGTCCCGCGGCCCACGTGGGCGGCCTCCCATCGGGGGCGAGCACGGCCCAGTGCACGAGCATCGCGACCAGGCGCCGGACCCGGTCCGGCCAGGCAGGGTCGAAGGGGTACGCCCCCGGCCACTCCGTCAGCGGACGCCACCCTCCCGCGGCGGAGCGCAGGGCGGAGGGCAGCCGGTCGCGCAGGTGCCCGGCGACCTCGAGCCAGCGCTCGACCGTGCGGGTGCCGAGCCACGTCGACCCGGCGTCGGTGACCGTCCAGCTGCGTTCCGAGCCCGCGAGGAGTCCCGCCTCTTCGGCGATCCCGACGAGGATGTCGGCGTCGTCGGGGCTCGCGGCTGCACCGGCATCGACGAGGCGACGGCGGTCGCCGGCGCTGAGGGCGCCGGAGCCGATCCGCGCGAGCGGAGTGCGCGTGGCGGAGTGGAGGATGTCGGCGAGCGAGGCGGCGGCGTCGAACGCTCGCTCGGCGCTCGCGGCATCCGATTCATCCGTTCCCGTGATCACCGGTGCGGCGTCGACGGTCGCCGCTGATGCGAGGGCTGCGGCCACCGCGTCATAGGGGGTTCCGTCTTCGTCCGTCAGCGCGCGTGCGGCGAGGGCTTTGCGCAGCGTCGCGTCCACCGGCGTCCCGGTCTCGAGGGCGTCGCGCAGCGCGGCCGCCTCGACGTCCGAGACCTCGGCGAGGGCGCGGTGCAGCTGGGCAGGGTCGAGCAGTCCGTCGGCCGCGTCGAAGAAGTCCGTCCAGGACGTATGGGGAGCGACGTGCCGTGCATCGAGCAGGGCGGCCAGGGCATCCGGATCGAGTGTCGCGAGCCGGGTCGCGAGGGCACGAGCGTCGGAGGCGGTCACGTCAACGGCCCTTGTTGGCCCGTCCCCTTCGCACGAACGTCATGATCAGCAATGCGAGCAGCAGCGCGAAGGCCACCGGCGGTGCGACGTAGACGATGAGGCTCACCACGGGCCAGGCGCCGGTAGCGAAGTCCTCCTGCTTCAGCCCGACGGGGCCGGAGGCGATGATGATCGCGAAGAAGCAGACGACCGAGAGCACCAGAAGACCCAAGGACATGAACGCCAGGATGCGGTCGATGCGTCGAAAGGGAAGGTCGCCGGCCGGGGGCGGAGTGCTCATCCGATCAGAGTAGCGGCTCGCCGCGGTGTCGTAGTCTGGTGGTCGGGGCTGAGACGGTCCCACTTTTCCATGCCCGCACGCGGGCCGAGCAGCGAGGTTCGACACATGCCCACCGGCAAGGTCAGGTTCTACGACGAGGCGAAGGGATTCGGCTTCATCACCGGCGACGACGGTCAGGACGTCTTCCTGCACGCGACCGCGCTCCCCGCCGGGACCACCACGATGAAGCCCGGCACGCGCCTGGAGTTCGGCGTCGCCGACGGCCGCCGCGGGCTGCAGGCGCTCGCCGTTCGGGTGCTCGACGCTCCCGTCAGCCTCAGCAAGCGCAATCGCAAGCCCGCCGACGACATGGCGGTCATCATCGAGGACCTCGTCAAACTGCTCGACGGCATCGGCGGGGACCTCCGCCACGGCCGGTACCCGAGCGGCGCGCACGGCAAGAAGGTAGCCGCTGTGCTCCGCAAGGTCGCTGATGACCTCGATGCCTGAGTCCCCGGAGGACGTCGAGTCTGCGGAGCCCGTCGAGGCCGCCGCGTCTGCAGCGCCGACGGATGCCGCCGAGGCCGACGACGCCGCTGAGGTGGCCGAGACCGCCGACACCGCCGAGGTTGCCGAAACTGCCGAGGACGTCGAGACCGACGTCATCGGCGAATCGTCCGAGCCGGCGGAATCGGAGTCCGCTCCGACCGACCCGCGGTTGTTCGAGGCCTACGACCTCGCGCGCGCCGCGCTCCTCGAGGTGACTCCCGAAGCGACCGTCGGCGAAGCCGCCGGGTATCTCATCGAAGACGGTGGTGTCGTCTCGCTCCGCTTCTCGAACCGGATGGCCGGGTATCCGGGCTGGTTCTGGACCGTCAGCGTCGCGGTCGTCGAGGGGTCCGAGCCCACCGTGCTCGAAGTGGAACTCCTGCCCGGCGACGGCGCGCTGCTCGCGCCCGAATGGCTGCCGTGGGCGGAACGACTCGCTGAGTATCAGGCCGCTCAGGCGGCAAGCGACGAGGACGAATCCGACGACGACGCGGACGATGACGACGCGGACGAGGACGACGCCGAGGACCTCGACGCGAGCGACTTCGACAGCGACGGATCGCCGATCCTGCATGCGGGCGACGTGGACGGCGTCGACATCGACGAGCTCGATCAGACTGCGGATGACGAGGAGTCGGACGGCGAAGAGTCCGACGACGCGGACGATGAGTCCGACGACGACGGTGAGTCGCTGCGCGAGTACTGACGCGCGGCATCCGCTCTCACACGAACGCGGCCCCGGGGATCACTCCTCGGGGCCGCGTTCGTCGTGCGGGGTCAGTCGGCGAGGTGCTCGACCGTGTAGTCGATGGCCTTGATGAGCTGACGCACGTCGTCGGGCTCGATCGAGACGAAGGTCGCGACGCGCAGCTGGTTGCGGCCGAGCTTGCGGTACGGCTCGGTGTCGACGATGCCGTTCGCGCGCAGGCTTTTCGCGACGGCGGCCGCATCGACCGAGTCGTCGAAGTCGATCGTGACGACGACGGGGGAGCGGTCGGCGGGGTCGGCGACGAACGGCGTCGCGAAGGACGCGGCATCCGCCCACTCGTACAGAGCGCCGGAGGACTCCGCCGTCCGGGCACCGGCCCAGGCGAGCCCGCCGTTGTCATTGATCCACTGCAGCTGGGTGTCGAGCAGTTGCAGCGTCGCGACGGCCGGCGTGTTGAGGGTCTGCTGCAGGCGCGAGTTGTCGAGCGCGTTCTTCAGGCTCAGGAACTCGGGGATGTACCGGCCGGATGCCGCGACCCGCTCGATCCGCTCGATGGCGGCCGGCGACACCGCGGCATACCAGAGACCGCCGTCGGAGCCGAGGTTCTTCTGCGGCGCGAAGTAGTAGACATCGGCCTCGGCGATGTCGATGTCTATGCCGCCGGCGGCGCTCGTGGCGTCGATCACGGTGAGGGCGCCGGCGTCGCCGTGGACGCGCGTGATCGCGGTCGCGACACCCGTGGAGGTCTCGTTGTGCGCCCAGGCGTAGACGTCGACGCCCTCGACGGCCTCGGGCGTCGCGCTCGTGCCGGGCTCGGCGCGGCGCACGTCGGGCGCCTCGAGCCAGGGTGCGGCGGCGGCCGCGGCGAACTTGCCGCCGAACTCGCCGAACACGAGGTTCTGCGCGCGCTTCTCGATCAGGCCGAAGGCCGCGGCATCCCAGAAGGCGGTCGAACCGCCGTTGCCGAGGATGATCTCGTACCCCTCGGGAAGGCGGAACAGGTCGGCGAGCCCGGTGCGGGTGCGGGCGACGAGGTCCTTGACCGGTGCCTGGCGGTGGGAGGTGCCGAACAGCGACGCCCCCTGGGTGACGAGCGCTTCGAGCTGCTCGGCACGGACCTTGGACGGGCCGCATCCGAAGCGTCCGTCGACGGGCAGGAACTCGCGGGGGAGGGTCACAGTCGCCATGCCGAGAAGTCTAGGGCGCGGGCCTCGGCGGTTCCGGTCGCATGACGCCCCGCGACCGGATGCCGGATAGGCTGGGAAAGCATTGTCTCCCGCGCGAAAAGGGCTTTGATGACCGACCTCATCGACACCACCGAGATGTACCTGCGCACCATCCTCGAGCTCGAGGAAGAGGGCATCACGCCCCTGCGCGCCCGCATCTCGGAGCGTCTCGGGCACTCCGGCCCGACGGTGTCGCAGACCATCGGGCGCATGGAGCGCGACGGCCTCGTCGTCGTGTCGGAGGATCGCACGCTCGAGCTCACCGACCCGGGGCGCCAGAAGGCGGTCGACGTCATGCGCAAGCACCGCCTCGCCGAGCGCCTGCTGTCGGACGTCATCGGTCTCGACTGGGCGTACGTGCACGAAGAGGCCTGTCGCTGGGAACACGTCATGAGCGAGCTCGTCGAGCGTCGTCTCATCGAGCTGCTCGACCACCCGACCGAATCGCCGTACGGCAATCCGATCCCCGGGCTCGATCAGCTGGGCGATGTCCCCGCCAACGCGTTCGACAACGGAGTCGTCGGTCTCGTGCGTCGGCTCAACGACGCCGGCGGCCCCGTGACGGGCAGCATCCGCCGGCTCGCGGAGCCCATGCAGGTCGATCCGGAACTCCTCACGCAGTTGCGAGACGCCGGCGTCGTGCCGGGGCGCACCGGGTCGTTCCGGTTCAACGAGGGCTACGTCCTGGTCGAGATGGACGACGTCGACGAGGCGCTCGAGCTGCCTGTGGAGGTCGCTTCGCACATCTTCGTCGTGGACGCCCGCGAGATCTGACGGGTCGTCCCATCGCCCTTCCGCAAGGGCGAGAGCGTGACTTATTCGTTACCTTCCGGTAGCCTCGGATGGTCCACCGGCGAGAAGCCCGCCTCGGACCGCTCCGCGAGTTGCCTTCCCGGCTCGTCATTCGCGAAGTGCCCCCTACATCCGTGCCCGACATGGAGTGCCGACGAGCCAGCATCCAGACCCCCCGGATGCGGAGGCGCTGGAGGACAGCTTGGCTGAAGAGTTCCACCCGTCGAACGAGATTTCTGAGGCATCGACGGCCACCCGAAAAGGTCGTCTGAGCAGACGGTTCGCCGCGAAGGCGCCCGCCACCCGTTCGACGGCATCCCGCCCTCACCCCGTCCGCAGTTTCGTGACCGTCGCCGCCGTTGCCGGCATGGTCGCCACCGTGGCCATCCCCGCCTTCGCTGCGGCCGACCGCGGCGACGTCGCCGAGGCTCAGACCCTGCAGCAAGCCTCCGCGGACGACGCGCAGTCGCTCGTCGTCGCCTCGGAGGGGAGCCCCGAGACCCTCGAGCGCGGCGGTTACTCCGCCACGACGCCCGAGGAGATCCAGAAGGCCAAGGCGAAGGAAGCCGCTGAGAAGGCGGCGAAGGCCGCTCTCGCAGCCCGACTCGCGTCGGCCTCCTCGTCGTCGAAGGCGTCGACGTCCTCGAGCTTCTCGAACTCCGTGCCGCTCGTGTCGCCCGGCTCGGGCACGGTCCGCCGTCCGCTCGCGCGCTTCGACAACTTCGGCACCCCTTACGCCGGCCACAAGGGAACCGACTACATGGTCGGCCGCGGTGAGCCGATCTACTCCGTCGCCGACGGCACCGTCGTCGCCTCGTCCGAATCCGGACCGGGCTGGGGCGTGTACGTGAAGATCGCCCACAACATCGGCGGCGTGCGGGTCACCTCGCTGTACGCGCACATGGACTGGGGCACGCGCCGCGTCCAGGTGGGCGACACGGTCTCCGCCGGCCAGCTGATCGGCCAGGTCGGCGACACCGGACGCGCGTTCGGCACCCACCTCCACCTGGAGATCCGCATCAACAACGGATACACCAACGCGGAGTCGTGGCTGCAGGCCAACGCCGGCTGACGACACACAGCTGCTGTTCTGCTGTTGTTCGCCCTGAGGCATCCCGGGGTGTAATACCCTGACCCCGACGCTCGTTCGAGCCGAGGGGAGCCGCATGGACATCCAACCCCGCATTCGCAACCGGAATGCGCTAGGTCGGCATGTGCTGCGGCATCGTGTGCACGATTGCCACGACGTCGGTCGTGCGAAAAAGGCGCTGTCTTCATGACGGCGCCTTTTTCGTACCCGCACCCCTCTCGACCCGCACCGCGTCGACGACACGGAAGGCCGCTGAAGCCGTCTCGGCCGTTCGAGAGGACACCCCTATGCGCACTCTGGTGCTGAATGCAGGCTACGAACCCCTGGCCGTCATCTCCTTCAAACGAGCCCTGGTGCTCGTCATGATGGAGAAGGCGACCATCATCGAGCGTGTCGACGAGGATCCCGTCTGGGGCACTCGCGACGTATACGATCGGCCGGCCGTCATCGTGCTGACCCGGTACGTGCGGATCCCCGCGTCGCGCCGGGTCCCGGTCACGCGGCGGGGAGTGCTCCGTCGCGACGGGAACCGGTGCGCGTACTGCGGCAAGGGTGCGACGACGATCGATCACGTGCTTCCGCGGTCCCGCGGAGGCGCTGATTCGTGGGAGAACCTGGTCGCCGCATGCCTGCGCTGCAACAACCTGAAGGGTGACCGCACGCCGCAGGAGATGCACTGGGAGCTGCGATGGATGCCGCAACCGCCCCGCGGCGCCGGCTGGCGTGTGCGCGGCGCTGAGCGCGCGGACCCCGCATGGGAGCCGTACCTGGCGCTCGCGGCGTAGCGGTGCGGGCCGCCCCGCGCGGCGTCAGGCCGTTGCGCCCTCGTGCGCCACGCGGCGCGGGCGCAGGGTGAACGCGAGCAGCACGACGAACGCGCCCGCGATCGGGTAGACGATCAGCGCGGTCCGCAGGTCGGTCTGCTCGGCGAGCAGGCCGACGGCGGGTGGTGCGAAGAGGAAGCCGAGGCGCATGAGCCAGGCGACGAACGTGAGTCCCGACCCTGCACGCAGGCCCGGCATCTCGTCCGCGGCGTGCATCGCCGCGGGCACGATCGTCGCCGACCCGAAGCCGGCGGCCGCGAGCCCGATGATCGTGCCGGGGATGGTCGGGAAGGCGAGCGCGAGACCGAGGCCGAGCGCGATCAGGATGCCGCCTGCCCGCGCGACGGCCACGGAGCCGAAGCGGTCGGTGAAGCGATCGCCGAGGATCCGTCCGACGAACTGCGCGCCGATGAGGGCGATGTAGCCCGTCGCGGCGATCGCACCGATCGCACCGAGGGAGTCGGAGAGGTACAGCGTCGACCACGAGCTGCCGAGGTCCTCGACCATGGCGCCTGCGATCGCGATGACGACGAGCGCCGCGAGCAGCGCGACCGTGCGGATGCCGGGCCGCACCGCCGGGACGACGGGCGCCGCGCCGGCGGTGTCGTCGAGCGACCGCTCGCCGGTGCGCGGCAGGCAGAATCGCCACGCGATGAGGGCGGATGCCGAGAACACCACGCCGGCGATCGCGAGGTGCACGGGCACGGGGACGCCCAGCGCGATGGCGCCGGCCGCCATCGCGCCGCCGAGGACGGCGCCGACGGACCAGATCGCGTGGAGGGAGTTGATGATGGAGCGGCCGAATCGGCGCTGCACCTCGAGGCCATGGGTGTTCTGTCCGACGTCGACGATGGCGTCGAGCGCGCCACCGAGGAACATCGGGATCGCGAACAGGATCGCGGTGGGCGCGAAGCCCGCAGACAGCAGGGCGATCGCGATGAGGACGGTGCCGACGGCGGCGACCGGGGCGGAGCCGAACCGGCGCATCAGGGGCGCCGCGAGGAGCCCGAGGATGAACGAGCCGAGCGGCCACGCCGCGAGCAGCAGACCGTAGACGGCGGTGTCGACGCCGAGCGTCTCTTTGATCTCCGGCAGCCGAGGGACGATGTTCGCGAAGAGGGCGCCGTTCGTGAGGAACAGGGCGGAGACCGCGAGGCGAGCGCGGCGGACCTCGGGAGGGACGACGGTGGGCATGCGTACGATCGTACACTCCTTGTGTACGATCGTACGCAAGGAATGGAGGGCACATGTCTACCGACTACTTCGCCGGAGATGCGCGCACGAATCGCGAACGGATGCTGGCGGGCGAGCTGTACATCGCCGACGACCCCGAGAGTGCTCGCATCGCGCGCAAGGCCGTGGTGCTCAGCGACGCCTATCACCGCGCGGTCATCGCCGGAGAAGAGGGGGCCCGTGGCATCCTGAGCGACCTCGTCGGCACCCTCGGGCCGGACGTCGAGATCAAGCCGCCGCTGTTCGTCGACTACGGCGAGAACATCCACGTCGGTGCGCGGACCTTCATCAACTACAACCTGACCGCGCTCGACGTCGCCCCGATCGTGATCGGGGAGGACTGCCAGCTCGGTCCGAATGTGCAGCTGCTCACTCCGACGCACCCGATCGCCCCGCAGCCGCGACGCGACAAGCTCGAGGCGGCGAAGCCGATCACGCTCGGTGACAACGTGTGGCTCGGCGGCGGCGTCATCGTGTGCCCGGGCGTGACGATCGGCGACAACTCCGTGATCGGGGCGGGATCGGTCGTGACGCGCGATATCCCGGCGAACGTCGTCGCGGTCGGCAACCCCGCCCGCGTGATCCGTGAGATCGGCGATGACGACCGCGGCTGATCCCCGGCCGCGACGGTCGGATCCCGAGCGCCGCGACCGCATCGTCAACGCGTGCCTCGACGTGATCGCGGAATCCGGCGTTGCGGGAGCGTCCGCGAGACGCATCGCCGCCGCCGCGGACGTGCCGCTCGGGTCGGTGACCTATCACTTCGCGACGATGGATGCTCTTCTGCGCGAGGCGTTCACCCGCTTCAGTGAGACCGTCAGCAACAGGTTCGTCGCCCGCATGGCCGAGGCGCAGACGAGGGATGCCGCGGTGACGGCCGTCGTCGAGCTCATCGAGTTCGACGTACTGGCCGACCGCGGCGAGCTCGTCCTCACGCACGAGCTCTACACGCTCGCCGCGCACGATCCCGGCTTCCGGTCGCTGACGAACGCGTGGATGGCTCGGAGTCGGGCGGCGCTCGAGGCGCACTTCGACGCGGCGACCGCCCGCATCCTGGACGCCCTCATCGAGGGGCTGACGATCCACCGCGCCCTCGACATCGAGGCGCCGCCGGTCGGGACGGCCGCCGACGCGGTGCGCCGGGTGACCGGCTGATCAGCTGCCGGATTCGACCCACGCGTACGGCAGGAACTTGCCGTCGATCGTGATGACGACGCGGTCGCCGTCGGGGTGCGGGACACGGTCGAGCGAGATGCTGCAGTTGATGGCGCTCATGATGCCGTCGCCGAACCGGTCGTGGATGAGCGCCTTCAGCGCGGGGCCGTAGACCTGCACGAGCTCGTGGAAGCGGTAGATCGTGGGATCGCTCGACAGGTCGGCCTCGCCCGCACGGTTCGGCTGACGCGTGAGGGCGTGGACGATCTGCTCGTCGAGGCCCAGGGCGTCGCCGAGACGGGCGGCTTCGACGTCGGACAGCGCGTGCATGCCGAGGACGGCGGCGGCGGTCCACACCGGCGGACGGCCGATGAGCTCGCTGACGGCGTCCCACGAGAGGCCGCTCGTGCGTCGTGCCTCGTCGATCAGTGCGCCGGCGGTCTGCTTGCTGATGATCTGGGGGAGTGCCATCGGGACGTCCTCTCGTCGGGGTTCGTCTCATCGGACCAGTCGCGGCGGGTGGCCGGACAGGAAGAACGCGCACGGATGCCGGCGTTCCGCGCACGTGTGACACGGTCGAAACGCGCGCGACGCGGCGGGGCAAAGCGGGGTCTCTAGCGTGGGCGCATGGCGGCGGTGGAGGAGTGGATGCACGCGGTGGTGGATGCCGTGCCTCAGCCGCTGTGGGTCATCGGACCCGGTGGGACCGTCGCCCACCTGAACGCCGCCGCGGGCCACCTGCTCGGCTACGCCGACGCCCGTGGACTCGTCGGCGAGCCCAGTCACGAGGCGCTGCACGCCTGCCGCCCCGACGGTTCCGCCTATCCCGCGCACGAATGCCCGATCGTCCATGCGTCCGCGCACGGCGGCGATCCGCACGGGTTCGAGGTCTTCGTCACGAGCGCGGGCCGGCCGGTCGACGTCGCCTGGCGGGTGGCCGAGCTGCCGCTGCCGGAGCACCGGCTGCTGTCGTTCGCCGCGCAGCCGGGTGTGCCGGTCGCGAGGGGTGTGCCCACGGCATCCGCTCTGCGTGCGCAGATCGCCGCGCGTCACCGCGACCCGGAGTTCGGCGTCGACGTGCTCGCGCGCGACGCCCACGTGTCGGTGCGCACCGTGCAGGCCGTGCTGGGGCGGGCGGGGGAGAGTCCCGCCGCGCTCATCCGCGAGCAGCGGCTGGCGTCTGCGGAGGTGCTGCTGCGCGACGGGATGCCGGTGGCCGCCGCCGGGTACGCCGCGGGCTTCCGCGACCCGGGCACCTTCGCGCGGGCGTTCCGGCGCCGGTTCGGTGTGGCGCCCGGGGTGGTCGCGCGCGCGGCGGGCTGAGGGAAGCCATCCGCTCGTTCGGCATGGTGGGAGAGCCGGCGCAGGGCCCGATGTCGGAACCCGTGTGTATCTTCGAACTCGACCGCTTGAGTCACTCGAACAAAGCTTCTACCATGTCGAGGTGAGATCCATCGTGCGCAACACCGCTACTGCCCAAGAGGTGCAGCGGCTGCGCGCGCAGATGGCGCAGATCCAGGGGCGCAAGCTCGATGCGCCGCCTCTTCCCACCCATCCTGCCCTGGCTGAGCTGCTGCCGGGCGGGGGACTGCGCCCCGGATCGTCGTACGCGATCGGCGGTTCGATGTCGCTGCTGTTCGGTCTGCTGGCGCAGCCGTCGCAGACGGGCAGCTGGTGCGGGGTGGTGGGGATGCCGGGGTTCGGCGCCGAGGCGGCCGAGAAGGCGGGCGTCGACCTGTCGCACCTCGTACTGATCCCCGAGCCGGGGCCGCGCTGGCTCGCGGTCACCGCGACGATCGCGGACGTGCTGCCGGTCGTCGCGGTGCGTCCACCGTCGCGAGCGAAGGATGCCGAGGTCTCGCGGCTCGCGGCGCGCATGCGCGAGCGCGGCGTGGTGCTGCTCGTGCAGGGGCCGTGGCCGCAGACCGAGGCGATGATCGATGTGACGGATGCCCGCTGGTCGGGCCTCGGCGACGGCTACGGTGTGCTGTCGGATCGGGAGCTGACCGTGACGGTGTCGAGCCGGCGCTTTCCGGTACCGCGGTCGTCGCGGATGCTGCTGCCCGCTCCCGACGGGGCGATCGCGGTGCGCGAGCAGCCCGTCGCCCCCGTGGTCGACCTGCCGATGCGGGCGGTGAGCTGATGGATCCCGCGCTCGTCGACACCGGCACCGAGCCGGTCCGCAGCCTCGTCGTGTGGGTGCCGGACTGGCCGGTCGTCGCGCTCGCCCGCGAGGGGCTCGCCGAGGCCGAGGGGCCCATCGCCGTCTTTGCGAAGGGGATGGTCGCCGCGACCTCCCCGGCCGCGCGCGCCGACGGGGTGCGGCGGGGGATGCGGCGCCGCGACGCGCAGGCGCGGTGCCCGCAGCTGCAGGTCGTCGACGCCGACGAGGCGCGCGACCATCGCACGTTCGCGCCGCTCATCGCCCGGCTCGAGGAGATCGCCCCCGGCGTGCAGCTGCGTGAGCCGGGACTGTGCGCGCTGCGGGTGAAGGGACCGGCCCGGTTCTACGGCGGCGAGGCGGGAGCTGCGACGGCGCTCACCGGCGCGCTCGCCGAGCTCGGCCTGCACGACGTGCGTGCGGGAGTGGGCGACGGTCCGTTCACGGCGGAGCAGGCCGCCCGCACCACCGGCCCGGACGCGCCGATGCGGATCGTGCCGCCGGGTGCGGCGGCCGCGTTCCTCTCGCCCCTGCCGGTGACGGCGCTCGAAGACGAGGCGGTTGCGAGCCTGTTCGCGCGCCTCGGCATCCACACCCTCGGTCAGCTCGCCGCCCTGCCGCCTGCCCGGCTCGTCGAACGACTCGGTCCCCGCGGGGCGCGGCTGCACGCGCTCGCGTCGGGGCTCGACTCGCAGCCGGTGCAACCGCGCACGCCGCCGCCCGAACTCGAGCGTGAGGTGAGCTTCGAGCCGCCGCTCGAGATCGCCGACCAGGTGGCGTTCGGCATCCGACTCGCGGCGGAGCAGTTCATCTCAGGGCTCGGCGCCGTCGACCTCGTCTGCACCGAGCTGCGCGTCGCGCTGACGGGCGACCGCGGCGACCACAGCGAGCGGGTGTGGCTGCATCCGGGCGCGTTCGACGCTGCAGCCGTCGTCGACCGGGTGCGCTGGCAGCTCGCCGAGCGGGGGCTCCGGAGCGCGGTCGCGAAGGTGCGGATCGCGCCTGAGAAGGTGGACGCGGCATCCCATCACGTGACGGGGCTGTTCGGCTCGGGGCCCGAAGAGCGCGTGCACTCGGCGCTCTCGCGCGTGCAGGCGATGCTCGGGCACACCGGCGTCGTCACGCCGCAGGTCGGCGGCGGGCGCTGGCTCGCCGAGCGGCAGGTGCTCGTGCCGTGGGGCGATCGTGCCGTGATCGCCGAGCGGGCGCGGCCATGGCCGGGGAGCCTGCCCGACCCGCTGCCGGCGACTGTGTTCCCTGAGCCGGTGCCGGTCGCCGTCATCGACCGCGACGACGACATGGTCGCCGTCGACGGACGCGGTGAGCTGACGGCCGAGCCGATCGCACTGATCCTGCCGGGAGCGCCCGATGCGTCGGGGGCGCGGAAGCCCCGGCATCCGCGTCGCATCGACTCGTGGGCAGGACCGTGGCCCGTCATGGAGCGGGGGTGGGATGCCGCCCGTGCCCGTCGCGCGCACCGGTTCCAGATCGTCGACGAGGCGCAGACGGCCTGGCTGCTGGTCTGCGAAGAGGGCGTCTGGCACGCCGAGGGCAGGTACGACTGATGGGCTGGGGCAACAATCCGTCGGTCTCGTGGTCGGAGATGGAACGGATCCTCAGCGACCGCCGGCGACCCGAGGGGGCTCCGGCGGGTACCGACGGCGGCGACAGTCCGGCGTGGTCGCACAAGCGGGGGACGTACCGCACGCCCGAGATCGAGCGGCCGACCGACGCCGTGCCGTACGCCGAGCTGCACGCGCACTCGTCGTTCTCGTTCCTCGACGGGGCGTCCTCGCCCGAGGACCTCGTCGAAGAGGCGGAGCGGCTGGGCCTTCACGCCCTCGCGATCACCGACCACGACGGGTTCTACGGCATCGTCCGATTCGCCGAGGCGGCCGAGCACCTGCAGCTGCAGACCGTCTTCGGGGCGGAGCTGTCGCTGGGGCTGCCCGGCCCGCAGAGCGGCGAGCCCGATCCGCACGGCCGGCACCTGCTCGTGCTCGCGCGCGGCGAGGAGGGGTACCACCGGCTCGCCGCCGCGATCACGCACGCGCAGCTGTCGGGCGGTGAGAAGGGGCGACCGGTCTACGACCTGCACGACCTCGCCGACCGGGCCGGCGGGCACTGGCAGGTGCTGACCGGATGCCGCAAGGGCGCCGTCCGGCAGGCGCTCGCCGCCGACGGTCCGGCCGCCGCGGCGTACGAGCTCGACCGGCTCGTCGACCTCTTCGGGCCCGAGCGGGTCGACGTCGAGCTCATCGACCAG
The DNA here is from genome assembly GCF_047302325.1 of Microbacterium phoenicis. Taxonomy (NCBI): domain Bacteria; kingdom Bacillati; phylum Actinomycetota; class Actinomycetes; order Micrococcales; family Microbacteriaceae; genus Microbacterium; species Microbacterium phoenicis. The sequence goes on along the minus strand of NZ_CP154849.1, from coordinate 2,565,838 downwards.
GGGGCGCCCAGCGACTCGCGTGACAACGACGTGCTCGCCGCGCTCGCCACCGAGCGCGGGCTCCCGGTGGTCGCGACGAACAACGTGCACTACGCCGTGCCCGAGAAGGTGCACCTCGCGGCGGCGGTCGCGGCGGTGCGGGCGAACCGCGGGCTCGACGAGCTCGACGGCTGGCTGCCGTCGCACGCGAGCGCCCACCTGCGTTCGGGCGCCGAGATGGCTCGCCGGTTCCGGCGGTACCCGGGGGCGATCGAGCGCACGGTCGAGCTCGCCGACGCGCTCGCGTTCCCGCTGCGGCGCGCGAAGCCCGCGCTGCCGAAGATGCAGGTGCCCGAGGGGCACACGCCGATGACGTGGCTGCGGCACCTGGTGTGGGAGGCGGTGCCCCGCAAGTATCCGGATGCCACCGACGCGAACCGGGCACGCATCGAGAAGGAGCTGGGGGTCATCGAGCAGAAAGACTTCCCGGGCTACTTCCTCATCGTGCACGGCATCGTGCAAGAGGCGCGGCGCCGCGGCATCCTCTGCCAGGGGCGCGGATCCGCCGCGAACAGTGCCGTCTGCTACCTGCTCGACATCACGGCGATCGACTCGATCTTCTACGACCTGCCGTTCGAGCGGTTCCTGTCGGCCCTCCGCGACGAGGAGCCCGACATCGACGTCGACTTCGACTCGGACCGGCGCGAGGAGATCATCCAGTGGGTCTACGAGACCTACGGGCGCGAGCGCGCGGCGCAGGTCGCGAACGTCATCCAATACCGGCCGAAGAACGCGATCCGCGACATGGCGAAGGCGCTCGGGCACTCGCCGGGGCAGCAGGATGCCTGGTCGAAGCAGGTCGAGCGGTGGGGCGCGTCGCTCGACACTCCGCCCGACCACGACATCCCCGAGCGGGTGGTCGCCTACGCGGGTGAGCTGCTGAAAGCGCCTCGACACCTCGGCATCCACTCCGGCGGAATGGTGCTGACCGATCGGCCGGTCGGCGAGGTCGTGCCGATCGAGCACGCGCGCATGGAGAACCGCACCGTCATCCAGTGGGACAAGGACGACGCCGCGTGGATGGGGCTCGTGAAGTTCGACCTGCTCGGGCTCGGGATGCTCGCCGCCCTGCAGTACTGCTTCGACATGATCGCGGCGGCGACGGGGGAGCAGTGGTCCCTCGACGCGATGCCCAAGGAGGAGGCCGCGGTCTACGACATGCTGTGCCGCGCCGATTCGATCGGGGTGTTCCAGGTCGAGTCCCGCGCGCAGATGGGACTGCTGCCGCGCCTGCAGCCGCGGAAGTTCTACGACCTCGTGGTCGAGATCGCCCTCATCCGGCCGGGGCCGATCCAGGGCGGCGCGGTGCACCCGTTCGTGCGGCGCAAGCTCGGTGATGAGCCGATCACGTATGCGCACCCGAAGCTCAAGCCGGTGCTGGAGCGGACGCTCGGCATCCCGGTGTTCCAGGAGCAGCTCATGCAGATGGGCATGGCGATCGGCGATCTGTCGGGAGAGGATGCCGACCTGCTGCGCCGCGCGATGGGCTCGAAGCGCGGCATCGAGCGGATCGATTCGCTGAAGAAGAAGCTGTACGAGGGGATGGCGCGCAACGGTCTGACCGGCAAGGCGGCTGACGACATCTACGTCAAGATCCAGGCGTTCGCGAACTTCGGCTTCGCCGAGAGTCACTCGCTGTCGTTCGGGCTGCTCGTGTACGCGTCGTCGTGGCTGAAGCTGCACTACCCGGCAGCGTTCCTCGCGGCGCTGCTGCGCGCGCAGCCCATGGGCTTCTACTCGCCCGCGACCCTGACCGCCGACGCGCGGCGGCACGGGGTCGAGGTGCGCCGGCCGGACCTGCATGCCTCGGGGGTGGACGCGGGGCTCGAGCCGGTGGCGGTGTCGGTTCGGGAGGAGATGACGGGTCCCGAGGAGGGTTTCCGGGGTGTCGCTCCTCGGGAAGCGTCATCTCCTCGGTTCTCGGTGGGAGTGGATGCCGGGGCCGCGCACGGCGCTGCCGCGGGGATCGGCCTTCGCGAGGACGTGTCGGGCGGGATTTCTCCTCGGGAGCGCAGATCTCCGCTGGAAGGCCGGGATGCCGGGGCTCCCGGTTCAAGCGATGCCTCCGGCACCGCGCACCGTCGCCCGCCGACGGGCCGGGACTCGTGCGCCGACCGCATCCAGCCGCCCGTGCCGGAGTTCGACCGGTCGCTGCCGGACGAGTCTGCGGCGCATCGGCGCGACGGGAACTTCGCGGTGCGGCTGGGGCTCGCGTCGATTACGGGCATCGGAGTGCCGCTGGCGACGAGGATCGTGGCGGAGCGGGAGGCATCCGGTCCGTACCGGGACCTGCGTGACCTCGTGCGGCGCACCGGCGCGACGGCGGCGCAGCTCGAGGCGATGTCGACGGCGGGCGCGTTCGAGAGCCTCGGGATCACGCGGCGCGAGGGCATCTGGCTGGCGGGGGATGCCGCGCAGGACCGGCAGGAGTTCCTCGAGGGCTCGCTCGTGTCGGTGCAGCCGCCGCTGTTCCCCGATCAGTCGAGCTACGACGTGCTCGCCGCGGATCTGTGGGCGACGGGGGTGTCGGCCGACGACCATCCGCTGACGCACTACCGATCGCAGCTCGATGCGCGGGGGGTGATCACCTCGCGCGGCATGCGCGAGCACGAGGTCGGTCGGCGCATCGAGGTCGCGGGTCTGGTGACGCACCGGCAGCGGCCGGCGACGGCATCCGGGATCACGTTCCTCAACCTCGAGGACGAGCACGGCGTCATGAACGTGATCTGCTCGGTCGGGGTGTGGAACAGGTACCGCCGCATCCTGCGCGACAGCCCGGCGCTCATCGCTCGCGGCATGCTCGAGCGGTCTCCGGAGGGCGTGACGAACCTCGTCGCCGACGGATTCGAGGATCTGCGGGTGGGGGTGACGCACCGGTCGAGGGACTTCCAGTGACCTGCCCGTCGCCACCCCAGCTTCAGTCGCCGCTGCGGGTGACCTGCCACATGGGGAACGGATCCTCGAAGGCCGCCCATGCCGAGGGTCCTGCCGCGAGCTCGTCGTCGGTCAGCGCCGTCTCGTCCAGGGCAGCGCGCAGCGCGCGGTGGTGCAGATCCAGTCCGGTGATCGCGATGTCCTCGCCGACGGCCAGGAGCCCCTCGGCCTCCGGCATCCCGTCGTCCACTTGGACGGGCGAGAAGGCGATCATCGAACCGACGTGGTCCCACTGCGCGACGATGTTCGAGCGGGTCGCGAAGCGGCAGAAGCCCGCCGAACGGATGACGGAGCCGAACTCCCCGCTCTCGATCCGCTCATCGAGCAGGGCCTGCAGGCGTCCGGGATGCAGCGGGCGCACGTTCTCGTATCGCAGCGCGCTGATCCGAGGGTCGGTCATGTGCGGCGCGAACTCTCCGTTCAGCAGCTGCACCCAGCCGGGCGCGTCCTGGTGGGAGCGGATCGGGATCGGTGCGGTGGGCAGCAGGTCGACGGCCGGCTGATGCAGGCGCAGTCGCGCCGACGGGGCGAGGTGGCTGACCAGCGCCATCGTGATCGAAAGGTCCGGAGTCGACAGTCCCGACCAGTTCACGAGCACGATCGTCGAGGCGTACTCGAGCTGTTGCACCGTGAGCAGCGCGTGAGCCGTGTAGCGGGTGCGCGGCATCCCGCTCTCGTCGACCTCGGCAGATCCCGCGTAGGTCTCGCATCGGAGGTCGTCGAGCAGATGCGGCGCATCGACGACGCACACGACGCCGCGCAGGCGCACCCCGCTGCCGCGCTCCGCGAGTGTCCCGATGACGTCGAGGATCGAGGCGTCGGACGGGAACTCCGCGACGACACCACTCCCGACGTCGAGCCATGGGAGGAACGCTGCAGCGCTCGACGCCGGGTCCTGCAGGGCGAGTCGGGATGCCGCGAGGAGCGGTCTCGACGTCGCGCGACTCAACTGGGCCGCGTAACGCGCCCGCTCCGGACCGCATGCTCCCATCACGGCGACCACGTCCGTCTCCGTCATCCGACACCTCATTCCATCGCGGCGTGTGTAGCCTTGATGATAACCGTTCTCAATTAGGAGTGTGTCATGAAGGTCCGAGCGTCCCTGAAGTCCCTGAAGAATCAGCCCGGCGCCCAGGTCGTCCGTCGTCGCGGCCGCGTTTTCGTCATCAACAAGCTCAACCCGCGGTTCAAGGGCCGTCAGGGCTGACGCTCTCGGCGGGGCGCGCGCGCGCGGGAGGAGGGTGCGGCGGCCGCCGGGGGTCAGGCCGGCGTGCCGCTCCCGCGGGTCGCGGCGCGCCGCCGCTGCACGGCGTCGACGATCACATCCACCACGACGAACGCGGCGAGGGTCCAACCCACCAGCGGGAGCGCGAGGCCGATCAACACACCACCCGCGACGACGGCCGTGACACCCCACCAGGGTGCACCGTCGAGCACGCCGCGGCGGGGCGGCATCCCGACCCGTGCGGTCTTGGTGGGACGGCGCTTCACCCACATGACGTAGCCGAGGACGACCATCCCGCCGATCGCGACGGCGAGCAGGAACATCACGATCTGGTTCGCGAGGCCGAACATCGTCCCCATATGGATCGAGACGCCCCATGATGCGAGCTTGGCCGGCAGCGAGAAGCCGGCGAAGTCGACGCGGTCGACGGGCTGCAGCGTCGCGCCGTCGATCGCGACGGCGTCGAGGTGTCCGGGGAAGCCGCGGTCGATCTCCTGCACCTTCCACGCCTGATCGGCCGCGGCGGGCGGCGTGATCTGCACCAGGTTGGTGTCGATGTTGACCTTCCGGGCCGCCGCGAGCACGTCGTCGAACGTGCTCGGGTCGACGGTGAGAGCAGCGGATGCCGCACCGTGCCCCGCGTGCTCGTCCCCGCCGCCGGCGGCTCCGCCGAGGCTCGTCGAGACGGCGGGTGTGGTCCAGTCGAGGGCGGCGCGCAGGTTCGTGACGTTCTGTCCGCCGTAGGTCGACCACGTGATGCCGGTCGCCGAGAGGAACACCGCGCCGAGCGCGATCCAGATGCCGACCGAGGTGTGCCAGCTGAAGAAGCGCCGGTAGCCGGTGTATTTCCGGGCGGGCCGGACGAAGTCCTTCTTCGTCCGCGCCGTGCGGATGCGGAACACCCACATGATGACGCCGGCCACGACGACGATGCCGAGCCAGGATGCCGCGAGCTCGCTGTACAGGCGGCCGGGGTCGCCGAGCCCGAGACTCCGGTGCATGTTGCTGATCGCGGTGCGCAGCGGCAGCGACCCGCTCGTCCCGTAGACGGTCTCGTCGCCGCGGATCTCGCCGGTGCCGGGATCGACGAACACGGCGCGCGACTCGCTCTCGCCGAGACCGTCCTGCGCGAACATGACGCGCGTCGTGTCGCCGGGCTCGGGAGCGGGACGGACGGCCGACAGCGTCGCGGCGTCGCCGACGTGCGCCTCGGCGACCTCGACCTGCTCGCCGAGGCTGAGCTGCGTGTCCGTGACCGGCGCGTGCAGCTGTCGCGCGTACACGGCCTGCTCGATCGTCGGTGACAGGGCGTAGAGGGCGCCGCTGAGCGCGGCGACGAGGATGAACGGTCCGACGAGGATGCCGGCGTAGAAGTGCAGGCGTACGAGGAAGGCGCCGAACCAGCCCGGTCGTCGGGGAGGTCGAGCGGTGGCAGGCGGGGTGGTGAGCGTAGCGGTCATGATCGCTTTCGAGAGAGAGGGAGCAGCAGAAGGGCGCGCCGATGCGACGGCGCGGCGCGCCGCGGCATCCCTCGTCGAGAGCGGAGAAGCGGCGCGCGTCAGATCGTGAGCGCGCGCGGCGGACCGCGGCCGGCGGTGACGCGGCGGGCGATCGAGCGCAGGACGGGGACGTCGGTCGACGCCGGTGCGGGGGCCGGACGGTCGACGGCGCCGAGAACGAGAACGGCGGTGAGGATGCGGCGGCGCACCCAGCGGGCGATCTCGGCAGCGAGGGCCAGCAGGCGCAATGCCGCGCGCTCGCCGCGGTGCAGCAGCGCGACGGTGAGGAGGGCGGCGAGGCCGTGCATGGCCCACATGAGCGGATCGGCGCAGATCGCGGCGGCGGTGCCCCCGGCATCCGTCATCGGCATCGTCCCGTGGTGGTGCGGCAGGCCCGACGGGCTGATCGTGCCGATCACGAAGAGGGTGTGGAAGAGGAGCTGGCTGCCGGTGACGGCGAGGGCCAGGCGGGGGAGCGACAGGCGGCGGCCCGCGAGCGCCGTGCAGACGAAGAGCGAGAGCGCGAGGGGGACGACGATGCCGAGCCAACCGGGCATCTGCCCGCCGCCGGCGACGTGCGAGAGCAGTGCCGCCCAAGTGGCGACGGATGCCGCGAGTGCGCCGCGGAGGACGCGGGAGACTCGGGACGGGCGCACGCGTCCATTGTGACAGGGCCCGGGGTCCTTGCGAGGTCGGCGTCGCTGCGCAAGCCCTGGGGAGAACCCGGTCCGCGCGATTACCGTGAGGGGACTTTCACCGGTCGGAGGGCATCATGACGAACTATGCGCAGCGGAACGAAGCGGTCCAGCGTAAGCAGATGGGCTCGGGCGCGTTCGTCGCGATCTTCATGAGCCTCGTGTTCCTGGTCGTCGCGGCGGGCTTCGCGATCCTCGGGGTGCTGTTCATCACGAACCCGATGCCGGTCGTCGTCCTCGGTGTGCTGATGCTGATCGGGGCCGTCGCCGTGCTGGTCCTGTCGGGGCTGTGCATCGCCGCGTCGGTGCGGGCGCTGATGCGTCCCGAGAAGGCGAAGCAGCGCGTCGAGCGCATGGCCTGAGGTGGCCCGGGCGCGAGCGCGACGCGGGCGGATCGCCCAGCGCCGAATCACCACCGACGTGCCGAATCACCACTCGGAGGCACGCATCTCGATGGTGACTCGGCAGCTGGCTGGTGACTCGGCGCGGGATGCCGGGGCCACCTGCCGACCGCGTGCGAGGATCGACGCATGCTGGCTGACCTCCTGGACGCGCTCGGTGGAGCGCTCGTAGCCGTCGGCGAGGCTCGGCGTGGCCCGCGATACGTGCACGGCCGCATCCGGCTCACCCGAGGTGAGATCGAGGGTCTGTCGCAGCTCGAGGACGTGGGCGGGGAAGCAGCCGTCGACCATCGCACGATCATCATCAACGACGTGACTCTCACGGGTGTCGCCATCGCGCCCCAGCCGTTGCGGATCTCATACCTCGACGACATCGACCAGCGGGCTCAGGTCGTCCGCATCGAGTTCGACGGCGGAGCCGCGGAGTGGACCATCCCCGAGTCGACCAACCTCCAGAAGCTGCGGAAGCGCATCGGCGCGTCGTTCTGAGGCGCCCGCGTGCCGCCCACTGCGGCCGAATCACCACTCGCGTGCCGAGTCACCACTCGCGTGCGTGCATTCCGCTGGTGATTCGGCAGCCGGGTGGTGATTCGACGCGGGATGCCGGGGCTGGAACGCCGCCAACGGCCACCCCGCACGCACGAAAGCCCCGAACCGGACAGGTCCGGGGCTTTCGTCAAACATCTGTGTCAGACGGCCTGCGCGAGGGCGAAGCCGACCGATCCGTCCTCTTCGAGGCGGGCGTCGAGGATCCGGTCACCAAGGGCGACGGTCGCTGCGGGGTCCACGAAGACGCGGGCTCCGTCGCTTTCGACGACGGTGTCGCCGTCGGTGGGAGCGGGGGCGAGGGACAGTGCGTACCCGTTCTGCGGGTCTGCGGCCTCGGCGATCCGAAGGCCACCGGTCTCGGTGGGGATCTGCGAGGAGAGGCTCTTGACGGCGGTGCTGGCGTTCTCGGTGAGAGTGAGCATGGTGCTCCCTTCCGTGGATTGCGGGCGTGAGCGGGCAACGATGCCGAGAATTGGATGCCGCCGCAACCGCTGACACACCATTGCCGCGCACTCACACGGCTTACGGAGGTTCATGCTTACGCGTTGTAGAACCTGTTGAACGAATTCAAGAACATGACCACGAGCATGACGATGCTCAACATAGCCCCGACGCCGGCGACGATGATCGCGACAATCGCGGGACGCTTGTCAGCGCGACGTCGGGCCAGTTCGATGAAGCCGAGAATGAAGGCGATGGCCTGTGCGGGCCATGCGAGGAGGATTCCGAGGGGGAGGTAGATCGACCAGAACCCGATGATCGCGCTCACCAGCGCGACCGTGCTGGCCGGACTGATCGACTTCACCGTCGCCACGTAGCTCTTGGTCGTCGAGCTCATCATCTGCCCCCCCGGTCGATGTGATTCCCCCCAACCTAGCGTTCCGGTCAGACATCATCCCCGCGGCGTACACCGGATCATCACGCGGGCCGATTCGCGCGCGGGGCCGTCCGGCTTGACTCGACTCATGACCCACACTCGTCTTCGTCTCGCTGCCGCCGCCGGCCTCGTCGCTCCGCTCCTGGTCCTCGCGCTCGCCGCCTGCAATCCGATGGACGCCGTCGAGAAGGTGCACTCCGAGGGCTTCGCCGACCGCGCCACCGCCGCGAAGGACTGGGTAGGCGTCGCGATGCCGACGTGGATCCCCGCAGGCGCCACGAGCATCAAGAACACCGCCACGAACAATGAGACGAACGCGGTCATCGCCGTGGAGGGCGGCGAACTCGAGGGCTGCCCCGAGATGGACCGTCGCGGTCTGCCTTTCGACAGTCGCTACGGCAGCCTCGGTGAGCCGCTGCCGACGACCGTCTTCGCGTGCGGTCCGTACGAGGTCGTGAAGACCGACGCCGGCTGGCTGGGCTGGTTCAACGCGACGGAAGAAGGCCAGACGCCTGAGGACGTGTGATCGTCGGATGCCGCGGGTCGGCATCGTCGGATGAGACACTGAACCGTCGATCAAGGGAGGCTGCCGTGGGGCGGATGACGATGCGAGCAGCGACTGCGAGCGCGGGCGCGCTGGCGATCGCGGCGCTGATGCTGGCCGGCTGCGCTCCGGAGCCGTCCCCGACGCCGACGATCGCGTCGCCGTCGCCGAGCGCGTCGTCGCCGAGCCCGACGCCCAGCCCGACACCGACCCCGAGCGACAGCCCGACTCCGACTCCCGTCGCGCCGCCCGCGACGCGTCCCGTCGAGCCGCCGACCAGCACGGACCCGGACGCCGCCGGCATGACCGCAGGCCAGGCGGGGACACTGTGCGCCAAGGAGCACCGCACCGGCCAGAGCGCGGGTGACACGCAGGTCGGTCAGCCGACCGTCTACGAGCGGTCGGTCTCGCCGCGCTGGTACGTCACGATCCTCGCCGAGAACGAGTTCGGTCAGTACTACCAGGAGTGCGTCCTCGGCGGGTCCGAGAGCAACCCCGATTGGTCGCTGACGCAGGGGACGCCGAAGGATCAGCTGACCAAGGCGCACATACAGCAGATGCGGACGCAGAACGAGGGCTTCGACGCCGACCACTGACGTGCCGATACGGTGAGGCATGGCCATCACCGTGTACCCGCCGCGCGACTTCGCTCTCGACGGGCAGCGTTGCCGCGTCCACGTCTACGACGTCGTGACTGGGACGGACCGGGTCGTGTTCGAGACCGACGCGGTGCTGCTCGAGGCGCCGAACTGGGCGCCGGAGGGGCTGCTCCTGAACGGTGCGGGCAAGCTGTGGCTATTGGACGCGGATGCCGCGGGTGCCGACATCGCGGAGGTGCCGTTCACCGGCATCCCGCCCATCAACAACGACCATGTGCTCGTGCCGGGGACCGCCGACATCCTGCTGTCGGCGAACGACGGGCAGATCTATCGGGCGCCGCGGACCGGGGGAGAGGGCACGCGGATCACGGATCCGGACGACCCGTTCATGCACTTCCTGCACGGGGTGAGCCCGGATGCCGCATGGATCGCGTACACCGCTCTGTCGATCGATGACGGCGAGGTGACGTCGGCGGATCTGCGGACCGCTCGCATCGACGGGTCGGAGGATGCGCCGCTGACGTCAGGGCAGGTCGCCGACGGCAGCGAGTGGTCGCCGGGGGGATCGTGGATCTATCTGAACACGGAGGAGTTCTCGGATGCCGCGGGTCACGCGCAGATCGCGCGGATGCGGCGTGACCGTTCCGGACTCGAGCAGCTGACGTTCGACGATCGTGTGAACTGGTTCCCGCACCCGTCGCCGACCGGGCGTGACGCGGTATACATCAGCTTCCCGCCGGGCACGCATGGGCACCCGGCCGACCTCGAGGTCGAGTTGCGGCTCGTGCGGAGCGGGCGCTGGCGGCACCCCGAGACCGTCGCGACGGTGTTCGGCGGTCAAGGCACGATCAACGTGAACAGCTGGACCTCGGACGGGTCGAGGTTCGCGTACGTCGACTATCCGGTGGGGTCTTGATAGGCAAGTAACCGCTTGCCTATACTCGCGGCATGGGCGATGTGTTCAAGGCTCTCGCCGACGAGACGCGTCGGATGATCCTCGACGACCTCGCCGAGCGCGACGGGCAGACGCTGTTCGAGCTGTGCGTGCGGCTGGCCGATCGCGGCGTGACGCATTCGCGGCAGGCGGTGTCGCAACATCTGGCGGTCCTCGAAGAGGCGGGCCTCGTGCACAGTGAGCGTCGCGGCAAGTTCAAGTTCCACACGATCGACACCCGGCCGCTCGCTCAGATCTCGGAGCGCTGGCCCCTTCCCGAAGGAGAGTCATGAAGATCCAGACCGTGAGCGTGTTCGTCGACGACCAGCAGCGCGCGCTCGAGTTCTACACCGAGAAGCTCGGCTTCACCGTGGCCGCCGACGTTCCGATGGGCGAGTTCCGGTGGCTGACGGTCGTCGACCCCGCGTCGCCCGAGGGTACCCAGCTGTCGCTCGAGCCGAAAGCTCACCCCGCGGTGCCGCCGTTCACCGAGGCGCTGCTCGAGGACGGCATCCCGTTCTTCGTCCTGGGTGTCGACGACGTCCAGGCCGAGTACGAGCGGCTGCGGGGGCTCGGGGTGGACTTCACGCAGCCGCCGATCGACCACGGGCCGGTGACGACCGCTGTGCTCAGTGACACGGTGGGAAATCTGCTGCAGATCGCCGCGGTGAAGGGCTGAGATCACTCGGTGGGGGGGCTGCCGGTGTCGATCTCGAGGTACTTCGGCTGCAACGGGATGACGTCACCGGGGTGGATGACCGGAGGTTCGTCGGCCCACTGGCCGGTCAGCGACGACATGTAATAGAGGTCGAAGCAGAAGCGGTCGCGGATGCTGCGCCAGTTGTCGTTCGGGGCGACGGTGTAGTCGATGAGGGTGCCGTCGGCCTCCGTTCGGGTGGTGCCCTTCGCGCCGTAGGCGGAGCCGGTGTCGGCCGGTTGCCCCGAGACATTCGCCCTGGACATGGGCGAGTCCTCGCTCACCGGCTCCCAGCTGATCGAGGCGACCGTCGGATAGCCGGTCGCGTCGTGAGGGCAGGCGGGGAAGATGTAGCCCGAGGCTCGGCGGGCGTCGGCGTAAAACTCCTCCCGGAGAGCGATGTGTTCGCCGGCGAACAGAGTGATGTTCGGGTCGTAGATCTCGTACAGCTTCTCGAGGTCAAGGCAGAACCGATCGGCGATCCCGCTCAGAGTGTCGTTCTCGGCCAACACGTAGACGGCCGCGAGTCCGTCATCGTCGCGCTCGTAGACGGCTCCGTCCGCGCCGTCGCGGTGGCCGGTATCGGCTCGTTCCGGCGACGACGCGCACGCCTCGCCGGCCGCTTGTTGCTCTGCGTCCGCCTCGCTCGATGCCTGGGGTCGAGACGGCGCGGCTGTGGTTTCTGCGGATCGTTCCGACGTGTCGACCGTGCATCCTGCGAGGGCGGCGGCGAGAATTCCGAGGACGGCGATGGCCGTACGAGCGGATGCCGCGCGTCGGACGATCCTCTTCTGCGCGGCGCTCATCCCCGCACGTTATCGGCCGGCGGGTCGATACTCAAACGATTCGAAGAACGCCCGCCGCGAAGCGCTCGCCGATGAGGCGGTGCGCCTCGGGGCTCGGGTGGAGCCGGTCGGGGAGCGGGTGAGTCGCGGCATCCGCTTCGCCGTAGAGGGCGAGGCCGTCGACGAGATGCAGATTCGGGTCGTCGCGGTGCGCGAACACATCGGCGAGGGCGTCGCGGATGACCTCGAGGGTGAGGCGCCCGCCGGCGGTGTCGCCGGGCGTGCCGGCCGCGCCGAAGAGCAGCGTGCCGGTGGCGAACGACTCGGGGTCGATGGTGCCGGGGCCGGGCGTCTGCTCGTGGATGCCGCACCAGATCGGCGTGATGAGGTGCAGCGGAGTGTCGGGGTGGCCGTCGCGGATCGTGTCGAGGAAGCCGTGCACCGCGGGAACGAACGCGCGCAGCCGCATCGCGTCGGCGTTGACGACGTTGATGCCGAGCGCAACGCTGATGACGTCGGCGGGGGTGTCGCGGATGACTCGCGCCATGAACGGGTCGACCTGCGCGCTGCCGCCGACGCCGAGGTTGCGGAGGTCGAGTCCGACACGGCGCGCGGCGAGCGAGACCCAGGTGGCGCTCGGCTGGGTCGCGTTGGAGCCCTGACTGATCGAGCTGCCGTGGTGCACCCAGCGCGGGCGCGTGGTCGTGTCGGGCGAGGCGGGGGCGTCGGCGCGCAGCGCGACCAGCTCGATGGTCTCGTTGTGCGGCAGCCAGAGCTCGATGAGCTTGTCGCGCGGGTCGAGCCCATCGACCGTGATGCGTTGGTCGGGTCCTTCGATCAGCTGACGGATGCCGGTGGCCGGGTCGGTGTCGACGGTGTCGCCGCCGTCGAGCTCGACGCTGTCATGCAGGGCGCTGTCGATGCGGACGTCGACGCGTCCGCTCGGGCGGGAGAGTCCGCGGAGGGTCGCGCGCGTCGAGCGGAGGTCGAGCTCGAGCCGGGATGCCGCGGTCCGCACCGCGATGCGCGCGCCCGCGGGCTGCGCCTCGACGCCGAGCAGCTGCGGCTCGGGGTACTGGGTGCGGACCCAGGCGGGCAGGCGGTGGAGGCGCAGGCCGCGGCCGGTGGGTTCGAGTTCGGCGAGTCCGCGGACGGTGGTGGTGTCGAGGGCGATGTCGATCATGCGGGGTCCTTCGGAGTCCAGGTGCGGAGGGCGCGGTCGAGGGCGTCGATGGCGCGGTTCCAGGAGGTGTCGGTGGTCTCGTCGCGGTGGGCGAAGGATGAAGCGGATTCGAGGGCGAGGTAGCCCGCGATGGTGGCGCTCGCGAAGCGCACCGCGTGGATGGTCTCGCTCTCGGGCAGGGCGTAGTCATCGAGTGAGCCGACGACGAGCGCCGAGATGCGGGATGCCGCCGGCCCGGTGACCTCGTTGCGCTCGACCGGCTGCGAAATCATCGCCCAGCGTGCCGGGTGCGCGAAGGCGTAGGAGCGCTGCGCGTTGGCGAGGTCGCGGAGCGAGGGAGAGTCGCCGATGGCGTCGGCGAGCTCGTGGAAGACGGCGGCCTGGACGGCGCTGCGGAGTGCGGCGAGGTCGCGGACGTGCGCGTAGAGGCTGGCGGTCTGCACGCCGACGCGGCGGGCGAGCGCCGACATGGAGAGCGCGTCGGGCCCGTCGGCGTCGATGAGATCGAGCGCCGCTCGGGTGAGAGCGTCGGGGGAGAGGTTCGCGCGGGGCACGAGGAGTTAACCTACACCCTTTAGGTTTTGCCCATCCGCCCCCGCGGATGGTCCTGTGTGAGAGAACGTTCATCTTCCGTGCGAAGGGGTGATCATCTCCAACGGATTTTTTATCGTGGAGCTGCTGTCGGCTGGAGATTGGCTAGGCCGGTAAGCGTCAGAACAGTTATCGAGACGAGAAGAGGATTGCAATGTCATTCAGGATGAAGAGTCTTACCGTCACGGTCGCCGGAGGATTGGCGCTGGCGTTGATGGGACCGGGCGCCGCGTACGCGGCACCAACCGCCGAGTCCCACATCGTGAATGAATCTGCAGGTGCTGCTTCTCCCAAGCAGCTGGCGGGAGCGCTCGAGACCGTATTTACGGAGGTGGTCGTGCTCGACGAGTCGGGACGCCTCGTGTCTTATGACGAGGATCGCGCTGTGGAGCTACTCGGCGAGAAGGAGGCTGCTGAGCTGACGCGTCAGGTTGAGGCTGCTCGCGGCCTTGGTGCCGGTCCGGCGTCTCGCGTTGCAGCGGCTTCGGCGAATTCATTCGTGGACTGCATGGTGCAGAACAGTGTCATTGGATTGATCAGCGGTGTGGCTACGGGGGCGTACGCCGAGCTGATCAGGGAGCAGAAGTGGGACGAGCTGGCCGAGAAGCTTCTGCCGAGACTCGTCCGCAGCGGATTCACCGGCGGCGTTGTCGGGATCGTCGGGAGCTTGGCAGCGGGCGCAGTGCAGTGCTCGTTCTTCAATAACTAGTCGGTGGATCCTGCCGGCGGGCTCCGCTGCGCGGTGCTGCGTCTAGGGCAGCCCATACTTTCGGAGCCCGTCGAGCAGGGATCGAAAGGCCTTCACGCCGTCGCCGGTCGCGCGCACGATCGTCTGTGAATATCGCCCGCTTCTTTCCTTCCGCACCTCAACGAGTCCGCGGTCGTCGAGAAACCCAACGGCCTTGGAGATATCGGGAGTGGTAAGCCCTGTGAACTTTTCCAAAGACCGGTAGTCGGATTCGTCAACCTGGCACAGAAAGCCAAGGACTTTGAAGCGCGGAAGGACGAGCAGTTCTCGTTCTGTTGCGACGTCACTCATCGCCGCCCCCATCGGATGAGAGCGACCAGAGTAAGGAAGAGGATCACGGGAACAGCGGGCCCGAGCCACGTCGAAAGCGCCGAACTCGGAGTGAACTGTAAAAGGTTCCAGCCGGTCACAATCGAGATGACCGCGACCGCAACAGCCAAGGCATTCGTGTAGCGGGGGGTGCGTGGCTGATTGCGTCGAGTTACCCGCAAGGCCTGGAAAGTAACCATGCCAATCGCTGCGAAGCAAACCAGGATGAACCCGGGCACGGATCCTCCTGAAGCAGCGACGCCGCCGACGTAGGTGATCAGAGGGATGCCGATGATCGATGTGACCTCGGAAGCTGTCCATGACCAAGCGGGTCGCGCGGGCAGATCTGCGGGCGTCGCGGGTCGTGTGTCATCCATGTGGTTCTCCTCAATGGTGAACGGCCTCCAATCACAGTAGCAACTACTTGCAAATACGCAAGTGATGCAGGATGTCGCCCGCCTGCGAAACCGTCCGTGGAAGCATGGTCGCATGAACCCGGGCGACGAGTTCCCGCGCCTGCACGGTCAGGCGATCGACCCCGCAGCCCTCGCCGGGGAGGGTGAGCCGTTCGCGGATTTGGTGGCCCGCCACGGCGGCGAGCCCTTCTCCGTGCCGCAGCCGAACGGCTGGCGCGTGCTCAAGGAACGCAGTCAGGCCGTCGAGATCGGTGCCCCGCTTGACGCCGAACGGCGGCTGTGGCACCTCGCCTCGATAGGCCCGGGCGACGAGGTGTGGTTCCTCGACAAACCGGAACCGCTGCGCGCGAGCCTCGCAGAGCAGCGTCGCGGGCTCACATTGCGGTGGCCGGCCGCAGTCCCGCCGGACTCGGGCCCGGACGCGTTCGCCGTCGACATCGTGAACACCGGTGACGCGCGGTGGGAGCCGGATGGGGACTCTTTCTCCGTCGTCGGCACAGTGGCCCCGGTGGGCGAAGACGAGGCCTACATCGGCTGGGCCACGATGAGTGGGCCGCGCGCGGTCCCTCTCGACCCGGGCGAATACGCGCGCGTGCCGGTGCAGATCGCAGAGTCGGCCTGGGCGACGCTGACGCCCGGCGCACACGCCCTCCACGCGCTCCTCGTGCCGCTGATGGTGCGGAGCGAGCCGCTCCGGATCGAGGTGTCGGCGCAGACGATCGAGGTGGCCCGGATGGCGGATCGCTCGCGGGACAGTGACCGCCACCGGCGAGCCTTGGAACAGGACCTTCGTCGACAGCGGGTGCTGCTGGATGCCGCGTCGCGCCTCTCCGACATCGCCGCCGCCATCGACGACACGGCGACCGAGGATGAGGCGCTCGCCGCGATCGAGGCGCTGCTCGGGGTGGACACGGCGGGAGCTCGCGAGGTGTTCCAGGCATCCATCAGTGACCTGCACGTGTCGTCGTCGGCGTGGCGCCGGGAGCGCATCGCTGAGACCGAACAGCGGCTCGCCGAGTAGCGATCTCCGCCGCGAGAGGGAGGCGTGCCGCAGCGCCTGCGGCTTACCGTCGATGAGGACGAAAGGAGCACGCGATGACGGAACCGAAGAATGAGACCCCGGTAGCGGTGTGGTACTTCATCGGCGCGACCTTCGCGGGTGCGCTCCCGAACCTGCTGTTCCCGGGCCTGGATGCGTGGGTGCGGGTGCCCTTTATCCTCGTGGCGCTGGTGCTGATCTTCGCCGGCTTCGTACAGCTGCGCCGCGAAACCGGCTGGGGTGCTAAACCCAGGGGCGACGAGCCGCCGACCGGATCGTCGCACGACGCCTGAGCGCGTCAGGCGCCGGTCTGCGGCAGTCGCGACTTCTTGAACTGGCCGAGCGCCAGCAGCACCAGGATGACGGCCGCGCAGGCGAGCCAGCCCGGCCAGCTGAGCGGTGACGCGGCGAGGGGCTGCAGGTCGGGCGTCGAGACGAGGAACGCGAAGCCAGCGGCGGCGTTGAACGCGCCGTGTCCGAGGACGGCGGGCCATACGTTGCCGGATCGCAGGCGCAGCCAGCCGAGCAGGATGCCGAAGCTGAGGCATCCCATCACCATGAGGGCGAGCCCGAACAGGTTGGGCTCGGCGAAGTTGTAGCCGAGCAGGATGATCGGCGCGTGCCAAAGGCCCCAGATGGCGCCGGTGATGAGCAGAGCCGGCCAGGTGCCGAGGGGGCGGAGTGCGGAGAGCAGCCAGCCGCGCCAGCCGAGCTCTTCGCCGAACGCGAGGAACGAGTTGATCACCGCACCAACGGGGATGAAGACGAGCTGGGTGATGACGAGCACCCCGACGGGGACTGCGATGTTTGGCGTTCCGGCCGCGTCGAGCTGAGCCTGGAGGGCCGCGGCGAAGCCCGAGAAGTTCACGAGGTCGAGATGGAGCGCTCCGGTCGCGGCGGCGATGAACGTGGCGAGCACCGGCACGAGTACGGCGATGCCCAGCCCGATGCCGAGCAGACCGAAGAAGCGGCCGAGGGGCTTGATCGGGACGAGGGCGAGCATGCGCCACGCGCGGCGTCCGGCGGTGCGGCGCAAGAACAGGGTGACGATGAGCGCGGCGACGGTCGGCGTGAACATCATCACCGGCAGGATCAGCGGCGCGATCGGTGTGGCGAGGCCCTCGCCCGTCCAGAGGGGGAGCGTGACGAGCCACGCGAGTCCGCACGCGAGAACGGTGAACGCGATGACCGCGATCCACGGGATGGCGGTGGTTCCGCGTGTGTCCGAAGTGGGGGGAGTGGATGCCGCGGGTGTGGGGTCCGTGCTCATGGTGAGGTGGCCTCCTGGTGGCGAGGTGCTTCCGCCGGTGTGGTCAGGGTGCGGCGCGATCGAGATGTCGCCTTGCTCATGACGATGCTGCGTGGCGGTGGAGCCGCTTCCAACGTAGCGGCGCTGGGCTCGCGGCTGTATGGACCGGCCCGTCAGAAGCTCAAGTGTCTGGCACGATACGAAGGGGGTCGACGCTGCCGACATACGTGCTCCGTGCGCGAGCGAAGAGCCCCGCGATCTCGAACGAAGGGCGAACCTCGATGAAGACGGACGTCACCACGCCGCAGGGCATCTTCGGCATGCCGCAGCACCTCACGGTGCCGTTGTATCAGCGGCCGTACGTGTGGACCGAAGACGAACAGTGGGGGCCGTTGTGGTCCGACATCCGTCGAATCGCGGAGCATCGCATGGTGACGCCGGGCGCGTCGGCCAGCCACTTCCTCGGCGCCGTCGTCACGCAACAGGCGGAGGGTCGCCCCACCGGGGTGCAGGAGTTCTTCATCGTCGACGGACAACAGCGGCTCACCACGCTGCAGCTTGTGTTGGATGCCGCAGGTGCGGCCTTCGCCGCTCGTGATCTCGACGCCCATGCGGCGCAGCTGGAGTTTCTGACCCACAACACTGCGATGTTCGTCCGCGAGGGTGAATCCGGTCTCAAGTTGCGGCACGTCAATCGGGATCGTGCCGCGTTCGAAGAGGTGATGCTGGCAGCGGCGCCGGTCGATCACAGCAGCCTGAAGAATCGTGACTCGCTGATCGTCAGGGCGCACGAGTTCTTCCACGACCGCATCGTGTCGTGGCTCGATGAGGATCCGCAGTCGACCGCGGCGAGGGCCGAAGCTCTGCGTGAGGCCCTCCAGGGGGCGCTCGAGCTGGTGGTCATCCAGCTGACCGCAGCGGAGGACTCGCAAGAGATCTTCGAAACGCTCAACGCGCGCGGCACGCCGCTCACCGCGGCGGACCTGATCAAGAACTTCGTCTTCCAGAGGCTCCGGCAGGAAGGCGAGGATGAGCACGCGGCGTACCGCGAAGCATGGCCGTTCGAAACGCCGTTCTGGGAGAGCGAGGTGAGCGTTGGGCGTTACACGACGACCCGCAGCGCCGTCTTCCTGAGTCAGTGGCTCGTCTCCCGCATCGGCAAGGAGATCAGCCCACGGTCGACCTTCACACGGTTCAAGTTCTTCGTCGAGCACGAGAACGAGGGGTCGATGATCGATCTGCTCCGTGTGATCAGCGAGCAGGCGGCGACGTACGAAGGACTGACGAAGCGTGCCGGCGATGCCCACACGGATCTGGATCGCATCGAACTGCACTTCCATCGGATGGCCGTCGCGCAGGTCGAGATCACGAAGCCGATCGTCCTGTGGCTGACGGAGCCGGGGACCGGCATCAGTTCCGCCGACGCGGCCGCGGTCGTCTCCATGGTGGAGAGCTGGATCGTTCGGCGACGTCTTCTCCGTTTGCAGAGCGCTGACCTCGGTCGCGTCGCGGCCGATCTCATCGCCGCGGGACGGGCGGCACCGGACTCAGACGTCGTTCGAGTCGTCGAGACGTTCCTCACCGGGCTTCAGTCCGCCAGTACGTATTGGCCAGGCGATGAGGAGATCTCGCGGTCGCTCGCGACGGAGCCGTTCTATCGGCGGTTCTCACAACCGATGCAACGGATGCTGCTGCAAGCCGTCGAGGACTGGTATCGGGGGTACACGGACGTCAAGCCGTCGAAGGCGGGTGCGCGGGTTCACCGCGGCAAGCAGCAGGTCGAGCACATCCTTCCGCGCGGGTGGCGCACGAACTGGCCGGTGGAGGGCATCGCCGCCGAGGCGGATCGTGACGCGCACGTCCATCGCCTGGGCAATCTGACGCTGCTGACGGCGTCCTTGAACGCGTCCGTGTCGAACAGCGCGTGGCTGGGCGACAAGGGCAAGCGTGCCGAGCTGCATCGCCACGACGTCCTACTCATCAACCGGACGATCCTCGACCGAGCAGTGGAGGGGTGGGACGAGCAGGCGATCGATGAGCGCACGTCCGAACTCACCCGAGCCCTGCTCGAGACGTGGCCCGTTCCGGCGGGACACCTCGGCAAGGTCGTGGACCGTGCCTCTCGCGTATCGCGCGCGACCGTCACTTATGCGCAACTCGTCGATGCTGGGCTGCTCGAGGTCGGGACCACCTTGGTCTGCACTGACGAACGGTGGCCCGATGCTCGCTGCGAGGTGCTCGCTGGAGGGCAGGTTGAGTACGAGGGGAAGCGCTACACCGACCCCGCGGGGGCTGCACGGGTCGTGCGTCAGGGGCAGAGCGGCAACGCCTGGTACTTCTGGCGGACGCACGACGGCGAGACCCTCAACACGCTCCGTGAACGGTTCCTCGCCAGCGTGTCGGAGGAGTGAGCCACGTCACTTGCAGGTCTCGAACACGTACGCCGGGTCATCCGGCGTGACGAGGTCCCGGTCCCGGAGAACAACGGATGCCGTTGTCTCCGGATCGGCGCAGACCTCGTCCCACGGGCGGGGGAGGTTGTCGGTGTACTCGATGGCGAGGACGTGTTCGCCGTAGACCTCGGTGTAGGCGGAGCACTCCTCGTAGGCGGCGCACTCCTCGACGACGGCGAAGTTGAAGCCGGCGCGGGAGTGGAGGAGCGAGGCGTCCTCGGCGGCGTTCTTCTGCCCGGCCGCGAGTCCGACGTCGTGGGCGGTGTCGACGAGCAAGGTCGCGAGGTCGAGTGCGTCGTCGCGGGTGAGGGCGCCGTCGGTGCGGGTATAGGTGTCGAGGTTGTCGAACTCGACCGCGTCGAACCCGTCGGACGCGCAGTCGCGGATCCACGGCCCGACGATCTTCGCGATCTCGTCCGCCTTGCGGGTGTCGAGGATGACCTCGTCCGGCCAGTCCGGGTCGATGACCGGCTCGCCGTCGTCATCGCGAAGCAGGATCTCGTCGGGCCAGGCATCGAGCTCGCCGGGCTGCGTCTGGAAGCCGTTGACGTAACAGACGGAGTAGAGGTCGTTGACGGATGCCGCGGCCCGGTCGCGTACGACGATGTCGACGCCGTCGGGCGGGTCGTAGGCGCCGCCGAGCTGGTAGTCGAGTCGACCTGCGGCGGGCGGGAGCTGTGGTCCAGCGGGTGGGTCGTGAGGCGGTAGCGATTGGCTGGCGCATCCGGTGAGCAGTAGCGCGATCGCGGCGAGCAGCGGGAGTGCGCGCCGGACGGTCATGTCGCGAACCTACCGGACGCCGGGGGATCGGTAGACTCGACGGGCCAGCCTCTGTAGCTCAATGGAAGAGCAGTTCCGTCCTAAGGAAACGGTTGGGGGTTCGAGTCCCTCCAGGGGCACAATTTCTAAGACTGACTTCGCATTTCTTTCGTGAGTAGATCTCGCCGTCCGCCTACGATGTCCGCTTTCCGCGTTGTTGAGCCATGTTCAGGTTTATCGACGAGGCATTCGGGACGACGACGCGTCATAGCCGGTCAATCCAGGTGTCTTCCTCTCGGTCGACCCACGCGTTCCCCGTGCGCGATTGGCCTATAGCGTCGATACGCGAATGGAGGCCGTTGATGACCCTCGCGGCCGAACTCGCAGTCAGCTCGCTCACAGAGCCGATAGTCGTCCCTGTTAGCTCTCCGACGATGGCAAACTGACTCTTAGCGCCGGCGATACCGAGCTCCTCAAAGAGTGCGCGAATTGTCGCGCGTTGCTCGGCGGACATCATCATCACTTGCGCCGGGCGGGCGTCGTGAACGGCATCGCTGCCAAATGAGAACAGCTGGTCAGTCATGTGTTATGTGTCGCCTCCGAAATCTCGGTGTCTACACTGCGTCGCGGCAGAGCAAGCGCACATCGCAATGCGCGCACTTCTGCTTCGACGGCCTGGCGATGAACGACATGCCTTGCAGGCCCCGGGCCGCCGCACGAACATCAGCCTCGGCGGCGGAGACTGCGGGTGTACTCACATCCACCGAATGGCGCGTGGCCTTTCCGAGGTCGTGCACGAAGGCCGCGGAGACCGTTAGTCCCTCGCGCCTACCGGCATCGGTATACACCTGAAGCTGCAACGGCTCGATCTCGGGGCCAGTTGCTGTCTTGTAGTCCACGATGGCGAGATTCTCCGGGACTCCATCGTGATCGTCGTAGACGACATCCGCACGGCCAGACACGACGACGCCGTCGAGGTAAAGCTCGAAAGGACGCTCGGTCGCCCACGTGCGCAAAAACTCCTCAGGGTGATCATCGAGGTACGTCTGCACCAGCGCACGAGCGCGTTGCTTCATCTGCCGGTGCGCTGGCTTGTTCGCAAACGGTAGGAAAAAGTCGTCGTCGATGAGATCGTCGATTGCTTTCGCCGACGGCAGCGACCCCACTTCGCGGGTGCGCTCAGCGAGCACACGCATGACGTGGTGCACGGCGTTCCCGTAACCGAGCTCGTCGCGAACAGGAGGCAGGAACCCTAACCGCGATCTCAGCAGGTACGACCGTCCACAACCGATGTAGGCCGCGAGGTCGCTATAGCTCACCTGCAGGTCGGGGGACTCGATCGCGGTGACGTCGAAGTTCTCTGCGGCTCCACCCTCGCCGGCCAACTCGTGAGCGAGCTCGAAATATGGGGATGCCGTTGAGCTCTGCTTCGTGATGCGCTTGTGGCGCGAAAGAACAAGCCAATCGCGCGCTCGCGTCGCGGCGACGTAGAACAGGCGACGCTCGTCGGCATCCGACCCCTCATACCGAGAGGCGTCGAACAAGTCCTGCGGCACGAGCCAGGTCTGAGCCCTTCCTGCACGCGCCGACGGGAATCGTCGCTTGGTGAGGGACGGGAGGAACACGACGGGCCACTCGAGACCCTTGGCGCCATGCACCGTGCCTAAAGCGACGGCATCGCCTGCGAGGTCTTCCTCGCCGTCGAAGTCGTCGTATGCGCCGGCAGCGTAGTTGACGAGAAGAATCGCGAGGTTCTTGTAATACCACGCGCTCCAGCTGGCGCCGATCTGCTCCCCGGGCTGGTTCGGGTCACGACGGGACCGACGATGAACAGCCTCGAAGTCGGCAAGCACTCGCGCGAATCGTGCCACGGTCCCGAGACGGTTGCGGACCAAGGCATCGTCGAGATTCCATTCGCGCAAGCCCAGGAGTCCGAGCAGAAGGTAGAGGTCACCGATGAGATCTACGGGCGTGGCGGTTGCGGCAGCACGGTCCCGCCACGTCAAGAGGTGAGCGCGGACGAGACTGAGGGATCGTCGCGACAGAGCGAACGTCCGAGTGAGCAGCAGCAGCAGTGCGTCTAGATCGACCTTGACGCGCCGGTCTTCGCCGGCGAACTTCCAGTCGAAGTCGACGAGCCACGCGTAGATCGCGCCGAGTGCATCCGCAATCGGTTGCTCGAAGAGCCCAGTCCTGCCGCCCGGCTGCACCGGGACTCCTGCGGCGTCGAAGGCCTCGATCAGACGGGGGTACGCGTTGCGGCCCCGAACCAAAACCGCGATTGAGCGGTAGGGGACCCCGGCATTTGCGAGGTCGCGAATCTGGCTGACGATCTCGTTGGCCTCGTCTGGTTCCGTCTCAGATGCGGGAAGCACGCGAACTCCGTGACCCTGTGCCTGTCGGTGGGGCAGCATTTGCTTCTCGAGTCGACCTTCGATCGTGCCGGCAAAGGCATTGGCGAGGTGCACGATGTCTGGTCGCGAGCGGCGATTGGTCAGGAGGCGAAACTGCGTCACATTGGCATAGCGATCGGCAAACGAGACAATGTTCGCAACAGCCGACCCGCGCCACTGGTAGATCGCCTGATCGTCGTCGCCCACAACCACCAGATCTGCGTTGCCGATCGGTTTTGCCAGCAAGGAGATTAAGCGTTCTTGGGCGGGATTGACGTCCTGATACTCGTCGACGATGAGGTGCTCGACATCTCGAGTCACCGATGCGCGAATTGCGGAGTCTTCGAGTACCCGGACGGCCTGCGCAATCTGCTGACCGAAGGTGAGGACGCGGTACCGGTCGAGCGTCTCGTAGTACGCGGTGACAGCGTCGCGGAACTCGCCCGGGGGCAGCGCCTCGGTGGAGATCAACTCGTTCTCAAGAACGTCCACACTGCGCAAGAACGTCGTGATGCCGGCAAAGAGCTTGCCTCCCCCGAACTGCTTGAGACCGAGTCGAGTTCCCTCACGCGTCATCAGCGCGACGAGCTGATTCTCATCGATGAGGGAATACGCCTCGTATCGGGGGACGTAGGTCTGGAGCAGTCGAAAGCAGTACGCGTGGATAGTGCTCACTTGCAGCTGGCCGAGGGAGTCGCCTGCGCTTGGGCCAAGTCGAGCAGTGACGCGCAGCCGAACCCGTTCCTTCAGCTCGGCCGCAGCCTTCTCCGTGAACGTGAATGCCACGATCGCGCGCGGGGCGACGTTCGTCGCGATCAGGTCCGCGACCCGCTGGGAGACGACCTCGGTCTTTCCGGAACCCGCAGCGGCGATGATCTGGAGGTGACCGCCGCGGTGCGCCACAGCGGCGGCCGCATCTCCTTCTAGCGTCGGAATCGACGATTCGCCATCAGTCACAGTGCCTGACACGATAGCGAGAGATGAGAGCCTTCTCATTCAATGTCGGTGGTGTGTACCAGGATCGAGAGCAACGAGGACTCGAGATCTGCACACGCCGGGCCGGCGACGCGATGCGAGCCCACGGGTGCGTTCGTATGGAGTGACGGCAGGGGAAGACGTGGCAGTGATCTCGACGGGTGGCGGGTCCAGCGCGGTCGCTGCGTCTGCTCACGCTGCGTGTGAGCGATTCCGCGGCACGGATCCCCTGATCACGGGTCGCTCTCGTCGTGCACTCGCGGCGGAGGTCGGGTTTGCCGACCTCGGCGTCGGTATTCCCGAAGCGCGCTGGATGCGCGCGATGACGTTCGAGCGGCTCGTCAAAGACAAGGCCTTCGCGAGCCGCGTCACGACGACGACGGTCGGCGCGCTCGGACTTGAGCGCCCGACGGCGGTTGTGACCTCAGACGCGAGGGTCGATTCGACGAAGACGCGCCAGCTGTTGGCAGACGCACACGCGCGAGCAGTCGCCGAAGGCGCTGCGACCCTCATCCACGAGACAGCCGTGCCGTTCCCGGGGTTCGAAGATGCGGGGGCGACCGAGGTCAAGCCCGACTATGTCGTGGTCGCCCCGAAATCCGTGGCTCAGGGCGGCGGATCCTGGCTGATCGTGGGTGACGCTAAGGACTACGAACGTGTGCGGTCGCGCATCGACGACGGCCGCATGCTGAAGGGCTTCCTGCAGGTCGCGCTCGGCGCGGAAGCATTTGCGTCGTGGTCGGAGCTGCCCCGGGGGATGTCTGTGCACGATCACGGTGTCCTCGCGGTTCCGCGCAACGCCTTCCTGCAGCCGACTGCTGTCGTCGAGGATCTGCACGACCATCGCCTCGAAGTCCGCATGCGTGTCACGGAGCGAGTCGAGGCTGCGAAGTCTCTGCGGTTGGAGCCCGAAGATGACGCGCTGGCATTTGTGCGACACCTCACGGCGACGTTCGATCCGTCGACGTGCACGACCTGCAATATGTTCGTCCTCTGCCGAGACGAGCTACGCAGATCCGCCGACCCCACTGATCTGCTCGTCGAGCTCGGCGTCGACCCCGACCTGCGCCCTCACGTCGTTGGCCTTGTCGACGGGACCGGTGTCGTCGGCGCGGCGCCGGACTCCGTCATTGCGGGCATTCGCGCTTCGGTCGACGGTCACGCCGTGCACACCGGGCAGTTGCGCACCGACCCCGCCGGCGAACCGGGAACGATCAACGTCGTGATTGCGAAGGCGGATGCCGCGGCACTGGGCATACACGGAATGTCGGTCCAGCGGGTGAGTGCTCACGGACCGGGCGAGTGGCGCACCGAGGTTTACGAGGCGCCCCAATCGCCCGAGACGCGGCTCAAGGCAATGCGCCTGCTCGGGTCGGCAGTCGAAGATGCGATGCGCGCACAGCGTAAGGCGAACCCTGAAGCGCCCAGCCCGATCCACCTCGTGGTGCCCGACGGGCAGACGGCTGACGTGCTCACTTCGATCGCGGACAACCTCGCGGGCGTGGAGCTCAGTCGCCTCCGTTGGCTGCGCGATCAGGAACAGGGGCGCCCGATGCTGACATGGGATGGCGAGCCTGCCTCCCTGCCGAAGCCGTTGCGGGAGACGGCACGAACTGCCGTGTCCTTCCTGCTCGAAGAGGATCGCGCGCGCGCGCTGCAGGCGCGGATGCCGATCATCGATCTGCGCACCGTGTTCTCGCGGCATTTCGTCGCAGGGGGTCCGGCCGTGAACGCACTGCGCCTCGACTACGCGACTGAGTGGGCGCGCGCGACCGATCCGATCGACCACCGTGCCTTCGCCGACGCGATAGAGAGATCGCCCTACACACCCGGCGCCCGCCTGACGAAGGAACGCTCGGATCAACTGCACCAGTCGCTCGTCGGTATCGCCGGCCGCGGCAAGAAGCGTGTCGAGCCCGATCCCGCAGCCTACGACAAGGGAGTACGTGCCGAGCTCGCATACAAGCAAGAGGTCCTTGAAGCGGCACTGGACGAACTCGCCAAGGTTCAGTCATCCGCTCTCCGCGAGGCGTACCGAGCGGTCGAAGGTGATGCGCAGGCCGTGTGGAGACGGCGCCTGTCGTTCACGGCATCAGACCTCGTTCGCTTCGGGCGCACGTACCGTCGGTGGCGCAACCAGCTCGTTCGCGTGATCGAGGCCGACGCGGCGTGCCACGATCAGTTGCTCGCGGTGGCGAACCCGCAGGCCGCGTCAGATCTGGCGACGGATGCCGGCAACCGCCAGCTCGCTCATGCGACGGTCGTCAGTGTCGAGCCTCTCGTGTTGGACGTCGAGTCGCGGCGCATCGTCGAAGGATCGAAGATCGTCTTGCTTCATGTCAATGACCGTCCCTGCGTCGAGGCGCACCGCGACAGCATCTCGCTGAGTGGGTCATTCGTGATCGAGGGGATGAGCGTCGGTCCGCTCTCGCGCGATGACGTCGGCGACGAGCGCCCGCGCAACGAGCTGCGCTGGAAGCCGAAGCACGCGCCGTCTGTCGTGGTCGGCGACCACCTGATCGTCGCGGGCGCGGAGTGGTTTGCGGGTACCGCCTACGACCGGAGGGTATCCATCGCCCGCCCGCCCGCCGACGACTATGCGGCGCCGAAGCCGACCTGCACGCCACGGTCGTATGAGCAGGCTCCGCGAGATCATCAGTGGTGCTGCAAACCACACCGGGCGAATGAAGCAGAGTTCTCGGACCAGATCGCTGAGCGCCGTGCGCGCGGCGAGTTGAACCCACAAGCGTGGCCACCGGTGCGCGATGCGGATGGTTTCGAAGTCTCGCCTGGCGGTCTGCCCCAGGGAGACGCCGCGGACCGCCCCTCACAGGCGCCGCCGCAGGACTTGACCCTGGACGACGTGGAGTGATGCGATGACGGTCACATTCACCGCCCCGCTCGTGCCGGCAGCCGACGGCGTGCACCACAAAGATGCCGCGATCGGCAATGCATCCGCCGCCGCGGCGGCCTCACGCGTGCTCTCGGATGTGCTCTACGGCACGGCGCCGATCGACCGAATTCTCCTGAAGGCCGCGGCAGGTGCCGGCAAGTCTCACGTATTGAAGCGACTCGTCGCGGATGCACTCAACCACCCTCGGTGCCTGCGCGTGGCTGTCGTCGCGTTCACCAACAAGCAGACCCACCCGTTGGCCGTTTCGCTGGGGAAGATGCTCGGCCGCGACCGCGTGTGCCTGCGCGTTTCCAAGAACGCCTTCGCCGCCGTGCCGGACGACGTGGCGGCCTTTGCGACGATCGCGGCATCGTCGAAGGACATCCCCGACACCGCGTCGGCCGTCATCTCAACCGTTCACATGCTGGGCGCGCCGAACGAGCTCGGCCGCATGGAGAGCGCACTGGGCGGCAAGGCAGCGAACGGTGACAGCGTGTACGACGTGCTGTTCGTGGACGAGGCGTGGCAGATTCCGCACCACCTCTTCGACTCGGTCACCAAGGCTGCTCCTGTCTGGGTGGGGGTCGGCGATGTGGGGCAGCTTCCTCCACTCGAGATCGGATCGAACCCCTGGCGCGGGGATGACCGCTATAACCCGTACCGCGCATGGCCGACGGACTACGACGAGGACGCACGCACGTGGTCGGCGGAGTTGCCGGCGGTGTGGCGCCCCACTGCACCTCAACTCGGGCTTTGGCGAGCGTTCTACCCGGAGTGGGGTGAACTCAACTGTGTCGCTGGCCCTGGTGATCGCCAGATCCAGCTCGGCGCGATGGATCAGCCTGCCGCCGACGTATGGCACCAGGTCGCGACGGGAGAGCCCACCCTGCTCGAGATCGACGGGCTTCTGCCCGCGGATGCCGCCGATGTCGACGTGCCACTGCTCGAGGCCCTGGAGACCCTACTCGACGACCTGCTGGCTCAGGGATTGACCCTGCGTGCACGCCGTTTCGACGACGACGCGACGCCGTCAACCATGGCGACACCCGACGAGGAGTTCCGGTCGGTTTCGTTGCGGGACCGCAGCGACGACCCGTTGATCGCGGTGCTCGCGACGCGCAACCAGCTCGTCGATGATGCCGCCGAGATGGTGGAGCGTCTGCGCAAGAAGCACAGTCTGTCGGGTACCGACATCGTCAGCTCGACGGTCGACTCCTACCAGGGACAGACGAACGGGATCACGATCGCGATCCACCCTCTAACGGGCGCCTCGAAGCTCGACGAGTTCAACTCCGCGTTCGGGCGCCTCGCGGTCACTTGCACTCGCGCGACGCACGGACTGTTGCTCGTATCGCGGCCAGGTCTCGATCGGTTGCTGAATGAGGCGCCCGCGCGCCCCGGGACTCCGTTCGGCGAGCCGGGAAACCGCACACTTCCGCGACAGACCCACCAGCGCATCCTGGCCACGTTTGCGCGTGGCACTCTGGACCTGACACCCGTTGACGAAGACTGACGACCAGCACCACCGAAGGACTCACGCGTTGTCTCATTTGAACGACCTCATCCGCCAGCTCGCGACAAAGGATGCCGCTCTCGCGCGTGACATCGAGAAGGAGGTCAAGGCGCTCGCCGATCGCCGCGCCTTCGGCCTCAACTTCGAGCGGCACACACCCGAGGCGGTTGACCTGCCCGGTCGGCGCCCCGTCAAGGGTTCCAAGGTACGAATCTTGCCTCCGCGGGGTGAGATGCCCAAGAGGGAGCACGATCGGCTCTGGCAGGTGCTCGCGTTCGATCCGGTGACCGACCCGCCCGTTGCATCGCTGGATGCGCTGGATGGATCTGGCGATATCAACCGTGCCTCGATCGAAGATCTGGTCGTCGTCGCCGAGTTCAACGACCCGATCTACCCCGGCCTCGTCTCGACGGGCAAGGTTGAGCGCGGCGGCGACAAGCCGTATCACTCGGTGATCAATGCTGAGAACTACCACGCGCTGCAGGCCCTGTTGTTTACGCACCGCGGCAAGGTCGACTGCATCTACATCGATCCGCCCTACAACACCGGGGCGAAGGACTGGAAGTACAACAACGACTACGTCGAGAGCGACGACCTCTACCGCCACTCGAAGTGGCTCGCCTTCATGGAGCGGCGCCTGTTGCTCGCGAAAGAGTTGCTGAACCCGGATGACTCCGTGCTCATCGTCACCATCGATGAGAAGGAGTACCTCCGACTGGGGTTGCTGCTGGAGCAAGCCTTTCCCGCGGCGCGGATTCAGATGGTTTCCAGTGTGATAAATCCAAGCGGCGTGGCACGCGCGAAGCAGTTCTACCGCGCCGATGAGTACCTATTCTTCGTCTTTAACGGCGATGCCGAAGTCGTGCATAACTCGAACGACATGCTCAACCCAATCGAGTCCTTCGAGGGCAAGAAGATTGACATCTGGCGGAGGTTGCTCCGGAGTGGGACTAACGCTCGGCGTCAGGACGGGGCTAATCAGTTCTACCCGTTCTGGATCGACGAGCAAAGGGGCGCGATTCACTCGGTGGGCGAGCCTTTGCCACTCTCGGCGAGCCGGGATACAGTCGCGCCTCCGCAGCGTGGGCTCGTGGCATGTTGGCCAATCCGCTCCGACGACTCTGAGGGCTGTTGGCAGATCAGCGCCACCACAGCGCGCGTTGGACTCGCTGAAGGGACAGTGCGGATCGGCGCCTTTACTCGTTCGCGTGGTCGCTGGTCGATCTCGTACTTGCGGAGGGCCGAGAAGGAGAGGATTGCTCGAGGTGAAATCGAGGTCGTCGGCAGAGACGTGAACGGCGCCCTGGAGCTTCGGCAATCAGCTGATGTTGCCCGGGTGAAGGCGCCGGTGAGTGTATGGAATATGAAGTCGCACAACGCCGGAGATGGAGGAAGCAATATCCTGCGCGCGCTCGTTCCGGGTCGCCGTTTCCCGTTTCCGAAATCTTTGTATGCAGTGGAAGACGCCATACGGTTCTTCGTCGCGCGGAAACCTTATGCGGTAGTGCTGGACTTCTTCGGCGGGTCGGGGACCACTGTGCATGCCGCGATGCGACTCAATCGACAAGATGGGGGGCAGCGGCAAGGGATTGTCATCACCAACAATGAAGTGTCCGCCGAGGAGCAGATCGCGTTGCGGAAGCGGGGATGTCGCCCTGGTGACGCCGACTGGGAAAAGCACGGGATCTGCGATTACATCACCAAGCCGCGTATCGAAGCGGCGATCAGAGGCATTACGCCGGACGGTGAGCCGATCAAGGGCGATTACAAGTTCACCGACGAGTTCCCAATGGCGGATGGGTTCGAAGAGAACGTCGAGTTCTTCACACTGACGTACGAGTCGCCGCTTAGGGTCGAGGCGAACTATGCGTTCGGCCGCATCGCCCCCCTGCTGTGGATCCGCGCCGGCTCGCAGGGCCGTCGCATCGATGCCCTTCCCGATGGCTGGGACGTCGCCGAGACCTACGGCGTCATCAGCGACCTCGACCACTCCGAAGACTTCGCTCGAGCGATCGCGGCTGCGCCGGCGGCATCCGTCGCCTTCATCATCACCGACGAAGACCGCCTCTTCGAGGCGCTCGTGCGAGAGCTTCCAGAGCACGTCGAGCCGGTACGTCTCTACGAGGCGTACCTCAGAACGTTCGAGATCGAGGCGCGGCGGGCGGCGGAGCGATGAAGTACACCCTCAAGGACTACCAGGCCGAAGCCGTCGACAAGATGCTGCTCAACCTCGAGCAGGCGCGCAGCGTCTATCGCCGCGATGGCGACGAGGTCGCGTTCAGCCTCACCGCCGCGACCGGCGCGGGAAAGACCGTCATGGCCGCCGCTGCCATCGAGGCGCTGTTCTACGGCAGCGACACATTCGAGTTCGATGCCGACCCAGGTGCCGTGGTCATTTGGTTCTCGGACAGCCCCGCGCTCAACGAGCAGAGCCGCACGCGGCTCATGCAAGCATCCGAGAAGCTCGTCTCTGGCGACCTCGTCACCATCCGGCCGCCGTTCGCAGTGCCGGCACTCGAGGCCGGCAAGGTGTACTTCCTGAACACGCAGCGCCTGTCGAAGAACTCTTTGCTGACGCGCGGCTACGTCCCGACGGCAGACGAGATCATCGATCACGTCGCGTCGCCCGATGATCTCGCCTGGAACATCTGGGAGACGATCGGCAACACGATCGCCGACGATGAGAAGACGGTCTACCTCGTACTCGACGAGGCGCATCGTGGGTTCGACACGAAGACATCAAGTGATCGCAAGACGATTGTCCAGCGCCTCATCAACGGAGAGGGGTCGCAGCCGCCGATCCCGATTGTGCTCGGTATTTCGGCAACGATTGATCGCTTCGCGACGGCGATGAAAGAAGCGCAGGCAGCTGACAAGCGGCGCACGCTCGAGCAGGTCGCCGTGCACCCGTGGCAGGTGCAGGAGTCGGGCCTTGTCAAAGACACCGTCATGCTCGACATCCCCGACGAAGCCGGCAACTTCGACTCCGTCCTCGTGCGCCGTGCCGCACGGAAGCTCAAGGAGACGACCGACCGCTGGCACGCCTACTCGAAGGCCCAGGGGCTCGCCGACGTCGTCGAGCCGTTGCTCGTGCTGCAGGTGCCGAACACACCCGACGGCGACGACATCGGGGTCGCCCTCGACACCATCGCGGAAGAGCTAGGGGGCATCCCGGCATCCGCCGTTCGCCACGTACTGGGCGAGCACAAGGTGCAGTCATTCGGGCGCTGGGAGATCGAGCACATCGAACCACAGCGCGTGCAGGACACCCCGCACGTGCGGGTGCTGGTCGCGAAGGATGGCATTTCGACAGGCTGGGACTGCCCGCGCGCCGAGGTGCTCGTGTCGTTCCGCCCCGCGAAGGACCACACGCACATCACACAGCTGCTTGGCCGCATGGTGCGCAGCCCGCTCGCGCGTCGCGTGCCGGGCGACGAGCGACTGAACGCCGTTGACTGCATCCTGCCGTTCTTCGACCGCACGACCGCCGGCAAGATCGTCAAGTACATGACCGGTCAGATCGCCGAAGTGCCGGGTGGTTCCGGCCGCAAGGTGCTGCTCGATCCGCGCGAGCTCATGCCGAACCCTCACGTTCCTGAGACCGTCTGGAAGGTTTGGGACACGCTGCCGACGCTGAGCGTGCCGGTGAAGGGCGCGAGGCCCGTCAAGCGACTGGTGTCGCTGGCCCAGGCGCTGTCGAGCGACGGGTTGCGGCGCGGTGCGCTGCGCGAGGCATCCGCCCGCCTGCACACCGTGTTCGATAACTTCACGCGTGAGTACCCGGCTGAGGTCAACAAGGCGCGTCAGGGGGTCTGGGATGTGCACGGTCAAACGCTCGTTGGCACGACGGGTAAGACCGGCGTGTCGTACCGTCAGTTCAAGGAGCGGGCCGACGCTCGGGCGATCCGTGTGGCGTTCGAGGATGCGAAGCGTGCGTTCGGTGCGGACGTTGCGCAGTCGTATGTCGATCACCTCGTTGGAAGTCTCGAGGACGACTGGGATGACCAAACGCTCACCGATGCCTATGTGACGACGTCCGCGTTGGGGTACATTCCAGAGTTGCGGAAGCGAGTCGATGCCGTCGCGGAGGAGCTCGCGAAGGAGTGGTTCGCCGATTACAGCGACGCGATCTCGGAACTGCGCGACGAGCGACAGGACCTCTACATGGAGATCTGGACGCTCGCGACCGTGCCTCAGCCGGGCAAGCTGCGCCGCCCCCGTGTGCGCCTCGAGGACTGGAAGGTCGTCGACGCGAACGAGCAGGTTGCGATGGCTCCGCTCGTGAGCCGGCACCTCATGTCGGACGGGGAAGGGTGGTTCCCGATCAGTGACCTCGGTGGATGGGAGGACACCGTCGTGCGCTCGGAGCTGGAGCGATCAGACTGCATCGCCTGGTACCGCAACCCGGCGCGTGCCGCCGTCGACACGATGGGCGTCACCTATCGCGATGCGCTCGGAAACTGGCGTTCGTTGCACCCGGACTTCGTGTTCTTCCACGAGATCGATGGGGAGGTCGTGGCATCCATCGTGGACCCGCACGGCCATCATCTCGAAGACGCGCTCGTGAAGCTCAAGGGTCTTGCGGAGTTTGCCCGCGACTACGGCGATGCATTCCACCGCATCGAGGCAGTCGCGAATGGGTCGAACGGGCCCGCGCTGCGTGCTCTCGACCTGAAGAACCCGGCGCTGCAGAAGGCGATCCTCGAAGGAGCCGGCACCGTCGTGGACTTCTACAACGGCGAGTTCTCGATCGCGTACGAGCCGGGCGGTGATCACAAGTGACAACGGGTGATCGGCTTCAGGACGCGGTCGGTGCGTGGCGCGAGTCGCTGGTGATGTTGTCGGGCCGGAATCGGTTGCTCAACTACCGGCCGACGAAGTCGTCGACGCTGCAGTTCACTCGAGCGTCAACGGATGAGGTTGTCGCCCTCGTCGAAGGGGGTCACGGCGTCCCAGTGGTCGGGACCGTCCCGGCGGCGGCGCCGGTGACGGGCCCCGTCGATACCCTCATCGTGTCGGAAGACTTGGAGTCGCGAGCGCTCGATGTCGTCGAGGAGTACGACTTTTCCGCGTTTTCAGAGCATCTGTTCGTCAACAAGACTCAGCGTGAAGTTGATCGCGCGCTGAAGAATCTGTCGTCAACGGCGAGCAGAGAGTACCTCGATCGCGGTCTGTCGGTGCTCTATTTCGCGCTGGGAGCGCTGCACTGGACTGAGTTCAACGGCGATGCGCGCGTCAGCCCGCTGGTTTTCTTGCCTGTTGAGCTGAAGTCTGATGGGCCACGCCAACCGCCACGCGTGTATTCGTCGGACGGCGACATGGTCGTGAACCCGGCGCTCGACATTCGCGTGCGAGAGTACGGAGTCACCCTGCCTGATCAGGCGACGATCGAATCGCTGATGGCTGAAGGGGGGATGGCTGCCGTCGAGTCCGCGATCTCTGCCCTCGCGCTCCCCGAGGGCTGGCACGTCGAACCCATGTGTGTCCTCTCAGCGTTCATGTTCGCCAAGGAGGCGATGTTTCGCGACCTGGAGGCGCACGAAGAGGCGGTGCTCGCCAGCCCGGTCGTTCAAGCGCTCGCTGGTGCGTCGGATGCAGCACGCGAGAGGACGCTCTTCGCGCCTGATGATGTCGACGACATCGATAGGTCCTCCCCACCGGAGGTCGCACCCCTGATCCTCGACGCAGACTCAAGCCAGCGAGTGGCCGTCGCCGCAGCGATGGCTGGGAAGAGCTTTGTGCTCGACGGTCCGCCCGGAACTGGCAAGAGCCAGACGATCGCGAACATCATCGCGGCGCTTGTGGCCTCCGGCAAGAAGGTCTTGTTTGTCTCGGAGAAGGCAGTAGCGCTGGACGTTGTGCGGGACAGGCTTAGCGGGCGTGGACTCGGGCCCCTCCTGTTCGAATTGCACAGTCACAAGGCGACACGTGCAGAGGTTGCGGCGTCACTCGGAGCTGCGTTAAGTGAACGTCCGTCGATCGTCGAGCGCAACACCGCTGCGACACTCGCCCGTGCCAAAAAGCTACGGTTGGAGCTGTCGGAATACGCCGCAGCGATGAATGAGGTCAGGGGGCCGATCGGCTGGACTTTGCATGATGTGGTCGGCCGGCTCTCGTCACTTCCCGACTCGGCGGATATGCCGACGGTTGCGATCGTCGTTCCGGAGTTCTCGGGCGAGCGGTGGGACGATCTGCAAGACGTGATTCGTGAAGTGGCGGGGTCGTGGACGCACCTGCTCCAAGGCGAGCGGCACCTTTGGTACGGCATCCGATCGGTCGAGGGCCTGCTGTTTGACATCGGTGAGGCGGCGCGCACTCGCGATGCACTCATCGACGTGCTCAATGACGTCGCGCCACGTCGCGCGGATGTCTCTCTCGATGGTCTCGACCAATGGCGAGCGGTCGAAGATCTCGCGACGCACATGCGTGCAGCGCGTCCCGAGTGGGTCACCCCGAGTTGGCTTGTGGAGGCGACAGACGCCGATTTGGAGCGCGCTGGCCAACTAATACCGCAATATCGGGCGACGATCGCCGAAGACGAGGAACTGCGTCGCCTCGTCGGTGCGGAATGGCGAGCGCTCGGCGACGCGCCGCCGTTCCCGGAGCTGGGGCAAGAGGCGACGAGCGTCTTCGGCGCCTTGGAGGGTACGCCTGCTGCGGGCGTTCAGGCAACGGCGGACACGCTGCTCCAGGGGGTCCGAGAGCTCGAAGCGGCGAGCACAAAGGCAACGGCGGTGGCTGCCAGTACGGGCCTCAGTTCGCCCCGCTACATTGGTGACATTGGCGCGATCGTCAGTGTGGTTCGAGCCCTCGACGAGATTGAGGGGCTGCGCCCCGCGTGGCTGACCGGCGAGGGCTTAGCCGAGCTCACGGCCGCGCTTGACGCGCTCGCCCGAGCGCAGGCTGACGAGGCAGCAGCGCAGGCTCGTGCGCTGGCCTCGTTTGCGCCGAAGATCATCGACATCGACGTCGCTACGATTCACGCGAGATGGGAAGAGACGCCGCGATGGCGGCGAGCTCTCCTCGGCCCTGCGGGAGATGATCGGCGCTTGGTGGGCGCGCACACGTCCTTGAAACCACGAGCCGCAGCCGATGAGCTTGGCGCGGCCGTCAGTTGGGTGGCGGCGCGTGATGAAGTTACGCTCCGATCGGGCGGAGTAGAGGCGGTGCTCGGCTTTGTTCCGCGCGATGAAGACGCTTGGAACCGCGCACGGCGGGTCGTGGACCAGTGCCGGAGTCTTCGGGAGGCGAGCGTCGCAATCGACTTGGACGCGTTCGGCGCCACGCGGGCGAATGACTACGCGTGGCGTGCGGTCGTGCGTGAAGCAGGCGAGGTTGACGCACATCTCGCCGCTGCCGCGCCGTTGTCAGCGCAGGCCAACTACATCGACGAGTCACGAGAGATCGTGGACGCGATTGCACGCGTCAACGGGGCTGTGGCAGCTGTCACAGCGGCTGTGACCGCTGCGCGACCATACTCTGACGGAGGAAGTCGATCTCTATCGACTGCGCGCGATATCCGCGCGCGTGTGGTTGCGTCTGCGGCACGCGCTGGTGAAGTCGAGCGCGAGGGCAGGTCGCTGACTGGCGCTCTTCCGGGCCTCTGGGACGAGCTCACGATGCCGCGCGTTGAGACGCTCGCGGAACGTCTGGAATGGACCGCAGAACTGAGGCGTCGCACTGCCCAGTCATATCGCGCCGCATCGCTCGACGTGTACGCGGAACTTGCCTGGGCTCCGGAGCTCGTCACCGCGGGTGAGCAGTGGGACCTCGCGACAGCACGCCTGCGGCAGAGGTTCGAGCATGATCGCATCGGTGAGTCGCTCCAGGATGAGGCGGAGTCGGGTGTACTGCTCGCTTCGTTGCGGGAACATCTGGACGACGCCGAGCAGATGATCCGAGCTTCGCGTGCTGCCTTGCGGCTTCGCGAGTGGGGTCTTGGCCCGGCGATGGATGCGCAGCTTGAGCGCGCCGGTGGTGCAGACACGGTCGAGCAGACGCTGCGTGGCGTGGTGTTGAGGGCTTGGACGGAGGCCGTGATCCGTGGCGATAATCGCCTCAGCAATGGCTTCGCGCACACGAGCCGCGATGCCGTCGCAGAGCAGTTCAGAGAGCTCGATCGGGAGATCGTTGATCACGCGGCGGCCGCGGTGCTTGCCAATGCAGTGAGCCGGAGGCCATCCACGCCGTCGGGGCAGACGGCACTCGTGCTCGCTGAAGCATCGAAGAAGCGTCGCCACATTCCGGTGAGGGAACTCATCGCTCGGGCTACGGATGTCATCCAGGCGGTGCACCCCTGCTTCATGATGAGTCCGCTTGCCGTGTCACAGTTCTTGCCGCCGGACATCCAGTTCGATGTCGTCATCTTCGATGAGGCCAGTCAGGTTCCGCCTGGCGATGCAATCAACTGTCTATACCGCGCAAGAGCGGTCATCGCAGCTGGCGATCAGAAGCAGCTTCCCCCGACCGCCTTCTTCGCCTCCATGCAAGCCTCCGACGACGATGAATCTGGTGACGAGGACCTTGCGAACGACTATGAGTCTCTCCTCGACCTGATGAAGGGCAGTGGCGCGTTCACGAGCATCAGCCTCCTGTGGCATTACCGCAGCAAGCACGAGCACCTCATCGCGTACAGCAACAACTCGTTCTATGACGACCGACTGATTACTTTCCCCGGAGCGCTCGCAGATGTTCCTGATGCGGGTGTGAGGTTCCATCGAGTCGATGGTGTGTACCGGCGATCGCAAGGGCAGGACAACCCGAAGGAAGCTGAGTACGTCGCGGGTCGCGTCATTCACCACCTCGAGACCCGACCCGGCAAGAGCATCGGTGTCGTGGCAATGTCCGCGGCCCAACGAGACGCCATCTCCAATGCGCTCGTACTGCGGCGCGCAGAGCGACCCGAGCTCGAATCACACTTCAACGAGAGTCGACTCGATGGAATCTTCGTCAAGAGCCTCGAAGAAGTGCAGGGCGACGAGCGCGACGTCGTTATCATGTCGATCGGTTATGGGCCGGACTCGACGGGAACGGTCTACAAGAACTTCGGTCCCATCAACAAGAAGGGCGGGGAACGACGACTCAACGTGGCGATTACGCGCGCGAAGGAGCTCACGGAAGTTGTCGCATCGATGGGCGCTGGCGACATCGGCGACGTTGCGAGTGCAGGCGGCCGCCACCTTCGACGCTACTTGGATTACGCTGAGCGCGGCCCCGCCGCACTTGAGCTTGAACTCGGCGACGAAGGACTGGGGACTGACTCGCCGTTCGAAGATGCGGTAATCAGTGCAATCCGGTCTTGGGGATACGATGTGCAGCCGCAGGTTGGCGTGTCCGGATTCCGTATCGATATCGGCGTCAAGCACCCGAATCGTCCGGGCGTGTTCATGCTCGGCGTGGAGTGCGACGGCGCGATGTATCACTCTGCGAAGTCGGCGCGCGATCGCGACCGGCTGCGCCACGACATTCTCGTGGGGCTCGGGTGGACTCTGCATCACATCTGGGGCACCGATTGGTATCGACACCGAAATCGCGAGGAAGAGCGGCTGCGCCGGCTTCTCGCATCACTGGAGGCTGACCCGTCAGTCGGCCGGTTCAGCGGACGCTCTGCGCCTCGCGTTCCGGTGACCGTCGAGGTCGAAGACCAGGAGCTCGACGCGTACGCGCGTCCCGCGTGGGTACTTGACTATGTGCCGGCGAGCCCCCGGCGTCCGCGCAATCTGGACTGGACAGATGTGTCGAACGCTCGACACTTGGTGGCGTTCGTCGAGGAAGTCACTCACTCGGAGGGCCCGCTGCATCTGGAGACGATGAAAGCGCGCCTTCGCGAATACTCGACACTCGAGCGGGTGAACAAGAACGCGGACCGCACGCTGCGGGCGGCCATCGATCTGGCCGACATCACGTTCGATGGCGAGTTTCTGAGAGTCCGCCGCTCGAGCATCAAGAACGTTCGTGAGGCGGGCGGGCGGGCGCTCGACCACATCAGCCCCGAGGAGTTCACGTTGGCCGTGCGGAGTGCTCTCTCAGCGCAGGTTGGTGCCTCGCGCGAGGATCTCGCGCTGGGGGTCGCCCGCGCATTCGGGTGGCGCCGGACCGGCCGCGATATCTCCGAGCGAGTGAACGCAACGGTGGATCTTGCGATCCGCGAGGGGGCGATTGAGGACGGGGCCGTGCTGCGGTGGAGAAACGCGACATGAAGCCCGACCACGGTCACGTTTTCGTCATCCGCGGAGACCTGCGGAACCTCGCGTGCTCCACCTGGATGCAGACAACCGACAAGCGGCTCCGCCCCGGAGGGCGCTGGGAGGTCGACATCCCCGATGCTCCCTCTCGCCTCGATCCGAACGATCGCGCCGCTTTCGAGGCCGAGCGGGTCTACGCGATACCCGTATGGCCACGAGGTGACGCGCGGGAACCGGTCCCCTTTCTCACCGCAGTGCCCTTCTACGGGGTGAGAACGGCCGATGAGTTCCGTCCACGCATCCGGGCATTCGTCGAGGCCGCTGTGCCGATCGCGCGCGCGGCTGACTGGTGACAAGCCGCGCCCGTTACTGGGCATCCCGCCGATCGGGTTCGGTCGAGGCGGCGCGCATCTACGTAAGGGTGACGTCATCCGGATGCTTCTCGACGAAGCGCGCGCGCTCGCCGTGGAGTTCGAGGTCGACATCGCGATCGTCCTCCGTGACGATGCGAAGGCCTATGCGCTCGCGCAACACCTTCGTAAGACGTCCGGAGTCAACGCGTGGCCGGAGCTGAACGCGGGTGAGATGGACCACGCGCGTCGGCTCGGAGGTCTCGCGCGGATGGGGCGGCTCGTGCCGTTCATGGGAGCCGGTGTGAGCGTGAGCGCGGGTGCCCCGACCTGGTCGCAGCTCATCGAGAAACTGGCGGAACGCGCCGAACTCGAGCGCGACGTGCGCAGGGCGCTTCTCGACAAGGGTCGCGATGTGCTCGACCAGGCGACGTTCGTCAGGCAGGCGATCGACGAACGATCGCCGAACGACCCACTGGCCTTTGCGCGTGCCATCGCCGCCATCACCGACGTGCCGCGCTACGGTCTCGCCCCGGCACTGTTGGCGTCGTTGGACAGCGAGCAGGCGATCACGCTCAACTACGATCGGCTCTTCGAGCTGGCGGCCGGTGATGGCGGGATGCCCAGGCGCACGATCCCCAGTACGGCACCGCGCGATCACACGCACGACCGGTGGCTCCTCAAACTCCACGGGTCGGTGGACGATCCCGGGTCGATCGTCCTCTCCCGCTCGGACTACCTCGGTTTCAACACCGACCGCGCAGCACTGAGCAGCATCGTCAAGGCGACGCTTCTGACTCGGCACGTACTGTTCGTCGGATTCGGAATGCGCGACGACCACTTCCACGAGATCATCCACGATGTCCGTCGAGCCATGAAGTCTTCAGGGGTGCCGCTCAGTGGCATCGGGACCGTGCTCACCCTCCAGGAGGATCGGCTCGATCGTGAGCTCCTGCGGGAGCTGCAGTTCGTCCCCTTCTCGCCAGACGGACGCGAGCCTGACTTCGCCTCGCCGGCGCGTCGTCTCGAGATCTTCCTCGATGCCGTCCTCGCGTTCGCGAGCGACGCGCACCCCTACCTGCTCGACGCGACGTACAACGACGGGCTCTCTGACGACGAGCGGCTGCTGCGCGATGCGATCCTTCGGATGGTTTCCGACCTCCCCGTGGGCGCCAGGTCGCCGACATCGTGGGCAGTCGTCGCAGCGATGCTGGACGACCTCGGTCTTCCGCACGACTCGCCTCACGTCCCGGACCGGGGCGCCGGCGAATCTCCGGACGCAAGACGCTCCACAGCCTCGCGCAGGAACCGCTGAGGAGCGAACCCGGGAAGGGTTTGGCGGACGTCCTCCCACGATTGCGCCAGCGGGATCTCTCGGTGGCGTGCGCCGTACAGAGCGGCGACCGCGGAAGTGCGACTCCGGCCCTCGGCGCAGTGCAGGAACACTTGCTTTCCCTCACGCCGGAGCTCGGCGACGACATCCGCTGCCTCCGTGAGAACGAGATCGAGATTCGCGTTTCGATCGTCTTGATCCACGAGCCACACCTGCACGCTCTCCAGCCCGGCGGGCACCTGCGTACGCCCGACGCGGCAGAGTGAGACGACGGCATCCACCTCGGACGGGAGCCGGTCGAGTGCCGCGAGCGATCCGATCCACAGTCCGTCGTCGTGCGGGTGTCGAAAGAGGTAGTCGCTGCCGGCGTAGGCCGTCGCGCGCGCAGCACTCGGCCAGCCTTCGCGGTCGCTCTCGCCGTGCCGGACCGCGAGGCAAGCGAGCCGCGTGAGCTCATTCGCGTCGAGCCCCGGCCACCCGTGCAGGCGGCGCTTGAACGACAGGGGCAGCGCCGATCCGCCCCACACTGCGCCGGCGAGGGATCCGGCGATCGCCGCGACCGTGTCGGTGTCGCCGCCGCCGCGGACGGCGCGCTCCAGCGCGTCGCGCAACGAGGTCGCACCGGTGATC
Organism: Microbacterium phoenicis; assembly: GCF_047302325.1. NCBI lineage: Bacteria > Bacillati > Actinomycetota > Actinomycetes > Micrococcales > Microbacteriaceae > Microbacterium > Microbacterium phoenicis. Next base: position 2,525,042 of record NZ_CP154849.1, on the reverse strand, counting down.
GCCGCGAGGGCGGCTTGGAATGCGCGAACGACCCAGCCGTTGCCGGAACGGAAGTCGCGCGGGTGGATGCCCGGCGCGGTGGCCTCGTCGATAAGCTCTGCCCAGCGAGTCCGTCGATCGACGGGGATCCAGTCGAGCTGTGTGCGGATGTCGAGACCGCCCGTCAGGATGGCGTGCCGGATTGCGAGACACCAGAGGGTCACGGCATCCACGTTGTCCACCTCCCAATGGGTGAGCTGTGCAAGTCGCCCGGCGGCGGCGGCGAGCTCGTCGGGAGAGCGGTCGAGGTAGCCGAGCGCCACAGGGCCCGTGCGCATGAGAGATCCGTTCCCTGCGCTGCGGCCGGTGTGGCGATGCACAGCTTCGGATGTCGACCGTGCCGCGTTCTCGGCGGTGTCGTCGCCGAGCCGGCCGAGGACCGCTCGGGTCTGGGTGCCGACGTCTTTCGCGGTACGCGCCCATCCTTTCCAGTCGGTGACGATCTGGCGGATGGCATCGGCGTCTTCCAGCGCCCAACCCTCGGCGAGCTGTCGCAAGATCGGCATGGCCATGCTGGTGTCGTCGGTCCATTCCCCGGAATCGTGGCCGAAGCATCCGACACCGAACTCGGGTGTGACGCTGTCAGACAATGCCGGGCCGAACTCATACTGCGACCCGAGGGCGTCACCCGCGGCGGACGCAAGGACGGCACCGACGGCGCGGTCGAGTTGCTGAGCGGAGAGGTGCATCAGTGGACTCCTCCCGTTTCCGTCAGACCGAGTGCCTGGCGGGCACGGGCGTACTTGCTCTTCATGCGTTCCCGAACGTTGAGGTGAAGCGTCTGCAGACGCGCGGGATGGGAGTTGTCGTCGATGGTGGCAGCCTTCACTGCCAGCGCGCGCGGATCGGCGGCGATTCGCGCGTAGTACTCCTCGGTTGAGAACTCCGGGCGCGGCGTGAGAAGAGCGACGAGCGCGAGAACCTTCGGATGGATGCCCGCAGCCCACAGGTCGTCCAGCGTGAGGTCGGTGTGTTCCACCACGTCGTGGAGCCAGGCCGCGCAGTGCTCCAGCGGTTTCGTCGCCGGGTTGAACCGGGCGGCCACACGGGCAGGATGGGTGATGTACGCCACGCCGGCCTTGTCGGTCTGACTGCGGTGCGCCATCACCGCCATCGCACGAGCCAGGGCAACCTGCGTGCCGGCATCCCATTCGTTCTTCTTGGATGCCAACGTCGTGCCCTGCGGAAGGGGCGGATGCGGGATCGGCAGGTCAACGACCTCGAGGCTCGCCGGAAACTCCGTGCGCTCGTAGAAGTACTGCCACAATCCGTCGACCGGCGCATCTCCGAGGCAGACGTAGACCGCCTTCATCGGGTTGTCGCCCGCGCCCAGCGGGATCGACACGGTCGCGCCCGTGAAGGCGCTGCCGATGTTGGGCAGATCGCCGTACTTCTGGCCGTCGAGCGGGCCCCCGAACAGGACGCAGGGGATCGTCCCCTTGACTTCTTTGCTCATCATCTTCTCCTCATGTTTAGCGCAAATCTGATCTAAACAAAGCATGCACCCGCCCTCCGACATTGCGCAAGAGTGCGCTAAATTCGGCGCATGGCCGAATACCGCGACAGCTCGGGTAAGCGACTGGATGACTATCCTCAACCGTCCGTCGCGGTGGACACGGCGGTCCTCACGGTCGCCGACGGCGCGCTCGCCGTGCTTCTCGTCCGTGCCGGTGATTCTGACGACGAGTGGCGTCTGCCCGGGTCGTTTCTGCATGCGGGGGAGACGCTCCGTGGTGCTGTGCTGCGCTCGCTACGGGCCAAGGCGGGGATCGACGGGCTCCGCCCTCGTCAGCTCCATGTGTTCGATGAGCCCGGGCGGGATGATCGGGGATGGGTGCTGTCCGTTGCACACGTGGACGTCGTTCGCGTGGATCGGCTTCCGGCGTCGGAGGTGCACCTGCTCGCGCCCGTTGATGACCTGCCCGACCTGAAATACGACCACCGGGATATCGTCGCGTTCGCCGTCGATGCCCTGCGTGCCGAGTACCTCAGTTCGCCTGACCCCGCGGGTCTTCTCGAAGCGCCGTTCACGATGCGGCAGCTTCGGCTGGCGCACGAGGCGGTGTCGGGCGAGGCGTTGATGCCTGACACCTTCCGCCGGGCCATGTTGCCACAGCTGCGCGCGACCGGGGAGCTGCTCATCGAAGGGCGGGGGAGGCCGGCGGAGCTGTTCGAGCGAGCGTGAGGCGCCTCTCGGTCTGACGCTCGTCGTATCTGAGGCTGACCCGGCCAGTCAGGCAGTCGACCGAGGTGCTCGCTCGCGACGCCCTCGAGGCCGACCAGGCGACAGGAGCAAGGACGATGCACGCAGGCACCCCCGGTGACCAACACCCCTCGACGAAGCCCGCGACGCTGGCGAGGTCATGGCGGAGCGGACGGCGTGGCGGATCTGCCGAGACAACGGCTGGTGGTCCGCGTTCGGGAAACCCCGCCGCGGGAAAGGACGACGCCCCGGCCCCCCGGTGCACGACGATCTCGTGCGTCGGGAGTTCAACGCCGATGCCCCTAACCGGCTCTGGCTCAGCGACACGGAGCACAAAACCGGTGAAGGCAAGCTCTACCTCTGCGCGATCAATGACGTGTTCTCGAACCGGATCGTGGGGTCCGCGATGAGCGACCGGATGAAAGCGCGTCTCGCCGTCGACGCCGTCAATAGCGCCGTCACCAGGCGCGGGAACGTCGCTGGCTGCGTGGTCCACACCGACAGAGGGTCCCAGTTTCGCGCGAGGAAGATGGTCCGGGAGCCTGACCCCCATCGACCGCATCAACAACGGTCGGAGTCAGTACAACTAGAACCGCTGCACAGTCCGGTCGCTTCAGTCGAAGCCCGGCACCCGCTAGCCTGCAGAATCTCAGACTTGCGCTCTTAACCACCGCGCTCTAGGCAGCCACGCGCGGATCCGCCCCGCATCCCACCCGTTGCAGGGAGCTCACGGCGCCCTTCGCGCAAAACGATCCCGATGCACCGGGAGACATCCGCCGTCGGGGGTCCGGTCAGGTGACTGCGGCCGCGTAGCGTCGAAGCGCCCGGGCACCGGGTGTCCCGGCATCCGTTCGGGGCCGATCAGCCGGCCCTGATCGCTCCGACGAATGGAACTCTCGTGGACATCACCACCCTGCCTATCATCTCCACGCTGCTCGACCTCACCTCCCGCGGCCTGGTCGGCTCGACCTCGATCGTCACCCCCTGGACGGGAGCGCTCGCGATCCTGCTCGTGACCCTCGTGATGCAGGCGGCGCTCATTCCCGCCGAGTTCTTCAAGCGGGCGTAGCTCTAAAGGCCAGCTTTCTCGTCGTCGTCGTCGTTGTTGCGCTGGAGTCTGTTCGCCACCTTGTTGGCGAGCCGCCCGGTGGACATCCGCGCGCTCTCCAGGGTGTCACCGCCGAAGCGACCGACGGCATTCAACCCTTGCTTGCTTGCGCCTACCACGCCGTCGCGCATCTCGGCAGCCGCTGCGGTCCACCGACGTGCTTCGAGTGACTCGCGATCGTCTGCGAGCCCGAGAGTCAGATGGAGGTCTGCGACACCGGACGCGATGTCGTTGCTGGCCTTCACCACCACCCGCGCCGGCCCCGGGTTCAGGAGCACCTTGGCGTTCGCGCGGCCTGCGGCTGTGTCCATTCTCGCCACCAGCTGACTCGTCGCATTGGCGATTGCATCCAGGCGTCGTTGACGTGCCGTGTGCAATGCGAGCCGGTGGCGATCGATCTCGTCCGGTGCGGATTCGAGCACCCGATCCAATTCCAGAACAGACATCGAATCCTGCAACTGGAAGCAGCGGGCCAGCACGGCGAGCCAATCGACGACCGTCGCGTGCACCTCCTTCGCGAGATCGACGAGTTCGCTCACTTTCGTCTCACGTTCGAGCTTCTCCGCGAGTGCGTCGATCTGGCGTAATGCGTACGCCTGGGTGCGCGCGATCGTGGCCGCCGACCCCTGCACCTTCGACCATGTCACCTCGGAGACGTACCCCACCTCGGCGCGGATGACCATCGCTTCATCGAGCATCAATTCCACCCCGATCATGTCAGCGAGCACAGAGTCCTTCTGCGCGCGCAGGATGTCGTCGACCTTCGCGTCGATCTTCGCGAGGTAGTCGGTGATCTCCTCCATCTGCTTCTGCATCGCGTACTGGGCCATGAGACCGCCGACGCCGGCGAGAATGGCCGGATTGGTGAGCATCGCTCCCGGCTTTGCGACGAACTGCAGGTTCTTTGCGAACTGGCCGTTGGTGCCGCGGGTGGTCGCTTGGACGAACTTTCCACCCGATCTCTGCACGAGGTTCGCGGTATGGGCCGCGCGGGCCGATTCCTCCGTCAGCTTCATCCAGCGGCCCGCGTTCGCAGACACTTCGGACGCCGCCTGCAGTGCCGAGCCACTCTTCGCGACCACGGAGTTGAGTCGCTGGAGGTCCAGTTCCTGCGAAGGCACGCCAGCCGAAGCGACGAAGAGCTCGACCGCCTTCGGATCGCCGATGACGGCGATCCCGTCACCATCGCTGATGAGCTCCAAATCTCCACCGGGGGTGGGCGCAGGTGTCATCTGGTCGTCTCCTCTGGTGCTGCGGGCAATAGCTACTGTGCGAACTCGAATGTGATCTCGGCGTCGGGGTCGACGCTCTTGATGATCGTTCCGTAGAACACTTCGGACTGGTCCTTCAGCAATTGAAAACTGCTCGCGACCCACTTGTCCTTGCGTTCGGTGCTGAGGATCTTGTTGACCATCCCCGTCTCGCTGATCTGCGGTGTCAACCAGCTCAACATCCCGTTCTCTTCGATCGGGTCTTCGAAATGCTCGTCGGAGTGACCGATGAAGATGAACGAGGGGATCGTGACGGTGTAGGCGTTCTCGCCGTCAGCGACGATCTCGACCTGGGAGCCGTCGACGCCGAGCTTGGCATTGAAGCCGTATTCGATGTACTTGGTTCGGTCGCCCGCATCCACGGAAACGCCGAAGAGCTTTCCGTCCGCGTTCGCCCGCTCGAGCCCTTCGATTCTCAGGCTCGTCAGCGCGACCTCCTGCTGCGGGAGCTGGTACTTGATGACCTCCGACGTGTTGGTACTCATCCCGCCAAAAGCGCCTGCGAACAACGACGGATTGACCACGCCGCTCATCACTGCGGCGGCGGCGGCGCCGACGAGGACTCCGGGTACGACGATGAGCGGCCACAGGCGGACCTTGGCGCGGAAGAAGTTCATGATTTGCGGGACATCTGTTCTGTCAGGCGCCGAGGCGCACGCGAGCGGAGGTGACTGGTGCGGTCGCGGTCGTCAGGTGTCTCCCGGATGGATGCAGCGGTGCATTCCTGGTTCGAACCTAAGGCCTTCAGAGGATTCCCTTTTGCATTGGTGGCCGAGAAATCGCGCGGTGCCGGTATGGCGTCATCCCGAACGCGGGCGCTTGCCCGGCGCCTAGGACGAGAACGACCGCGTCACGAAGACCCACCGACTCGCGACCGACCCGCGTCTCGCGCAGGAACTGTGGGAGCGCAGCGCCGAGATAGTGCGGCTCGGGTGAGGCTCCGTTAGCCTGAGGTCCACACGACGCGACGGGAGGCGAGCATGATCCACGATCTTTTGCGCGTCGTCCTCGAGGTCCTCGGGCTCCTCGTCGCCGTCGATCCGTCGCTGAGCGGCTCCACGCTCACCGTCGCGCTGCTCGCGCTCGCCGTCCTCACGATCGCGTTCCTCGCGACCGCCGTGCACGCGAGCACGCGCGGAGCGGCGCCGCATCCCACCCGTCGCATCGAACTCACGGCACCGCTCGCGCAGAGCGATCCCGATGCGCCGGGACACGTCCGCCGTCGCGGTCCTGGTCAGGTGACTGCGGCCGCGTAGCGTCGAACCGTCCGGGCACCTCGTGCCCCGGCATCCGTTCGCGGCCGATCAGCCGACCCTGATCGCTCCGACGAACGGACCCCCATGGACATCACCACCCTGCCTGTCATCTCCACACTGCTCGACCTCACCTCGCGCGGCCTGCTCACCCTGACCTCGCTGCTCACCCCCTGGACGGGAGCGTTCGCCGGCGCGCTCGCCATCGTGCTCGTGACCCTCGTGGTGCGGGCGGCGCTGATCCCCGCCGGCATCGCGCAAGCCAAAGCCGACCACGCGCGGATGCGGCTCGCGCCGCGGCTGCGCGAGATCCAGACCCGGTACCGCGGCGACCGGGAACGCCTGCAACGCGAGACGATGGCGCTCTACCGCTCCGAGAACGTGTCGCCGTTCGCGAGCTGCCTACCGATCCTCATCCAGGCGCCGATCGTCGGGCTGCTGTACTCCGTCTTCATCCACGCGAGCATCGCCGGGCACACCAACGAGCTGCTGTCGCAGACGCTGCTCGGGGTCCCGCTCGGCACGAGCCTGCTGCACGCCGTCACGACCGGCACTGCGGACGTGGTGACCTGGCTGGTGATCGGATGCCTGGTGCTCGCGATCGCGGCGGTGGGGGAGATCACGCGGCGGGCGTTCCGGGTCGAGCCGGCGGAGGGGGTGCCGGTGGCGGCGCTGGGGGCGCTGCAGTTCGCGACCGCGGTCGTCGCGGTGTTCGTGCCGGTCGCGGCGGGGGTGTACCTGCTGACGACGGTGACGTGGACGCTGGGGCAGCGGGTCGTGTTGCGGCGGGTGTATGGGTGAGGCGCGCCCGGTCCGCCGCGCTCGCCGGCCTACTCGGACGACCAGCCCGCGACGATGCGGTTGCACTCCGCGCGCGCCCCGGCGAGGTCGACGAGGTCTCGTTCGACATCGGCGACCTGCGGGTCGAGGTCGTCGTCCGGTGCCCGATGCCGGGACAGGAGGTCGAGATCAGCTCGCGCCGTGTGATCCGTGCCCTCGAGCGCTGCGCGCAAAGCCTCCACCGCGACGCGGAGATCCGCCTCGACGTGCGGGTTGCCGATGTCGGCCAGCAGCCGGACCTCGTCCAGAAGGGATGCTGCGACCCGACCGACGTCCACCGCCGACGCGACCGCGTCAATCGTCGCCGCCCGAACCGCCCGCTCCCGCTCGGGACCCTGGTCCATCGCGAGAGCCGCCCCGAAAGCCGCGGACCGGACGCCGTCCTCCTCGGCGGCCCCCAACGCCAGGCGCCGCGTGCGGCTCAGCCGCTGCTCGGCCTGTCGAGCATCGGGGTCGTCGGCGGTGTAGGCCGCCACCATGCCCAGCAGCCCCGCGGCGATACCCGTCATCACACCGCAGGCGGCTCCACCACCCGGTGCCCCCTTCGCCTGCGCGAGACGGTCCACCCATTCCGCGACCGGCGTCTCCGCGGGGTCGATGTCATCGCTGGCCATGCGACGACGCTACCCGTGCGGCTCCCGGTGACGAAGCCGGGGGAGGGGGCGGCGAGCATACGTCCACGGTCGCCCACTGCAACCCTTCGAGGCGAAAAGACACCGTGCCCTACCGTGACATCATGACCCGCCCCCTGCCCTTCGACGTCGCACCGTGGAGCATCGGCCTCAGCGGAGTCGACGTGGACCGCCTGCCGCACCGCGAATCCGTCTTCGCTCTCTCCAACGGGCACATCGGGTGGCGCGGGCTGCTCGACGAGGGGGAGCCCCACGGCGTGCCGGGTAGTTACCTCAACGGCGTCTTCGAGGAGCATCCGATGCCCTACGCCGAGGGCGGCTACGGCTACCCCGAGTCCGGGCAGAGCGTCATCAACGTGCCGAACGGCCAGGTGATCCGCTTCACCGTCGACGACGAACCCCTCGACATCCGCGAAGGCACCCTCCACGACCACGAACAGCACCTCGACTTCTGCGCCGGCACCCTCGAGCGCGCGCTCACCTGGACCTCGCCCGCAGGCAGCACCGTCCGCATCCGCTCGACTCGCATCGTCTCGCTCGTCCACCGTTCCGTCGCGGCTGTCCGCTACGAGGTCGAAGCCGTCGACGACCCGATGACGATCACCATCCAGTCCGAGCTCGTCGCGAACGAACCCCTGCCCGAGCCGCACCCCGACCCGCGCGTGCAGGACATCCTCGAGACCCCGCTCCGGAGCGCAGGCAGCTTCGTCTTCGACAGCGCTGCGACCCTCGTCCATGAGACCCGCAACAGCGGGATCGGCGTCGCCGTCAGCATGGACCACCTCGTGTCGAGCGCAACCGCCGAGGTGCGCACCGCGGCATCCGACGACCTCGCCCGCACCACCATCCGCGCCCGCCTCGCACCCGGCGAACGGCTCGAGGTCGTCAAGATCGTCGGGCACGCATGGGCGACCGGACTCTCGGCCCCCGCGTTGCGCGACCGCGCCGAAGCCGCCGTCGCCGACGCGATGCGGGACGGCTGGACCGGCCTCCTCGCCGCGCAGCGCGAACGGCTCGACGACTTCTGGGCCTGCGCCGACGTCCGCGTCGAGGGGCAGCCCCGCCTGCAGCAGGCGGTGCGGTTCGCGCTGTTCTCGGTGTTCCAGGCCGCGGCGCGTGCCGAGCAGCGCTCCGTCCCCGGCAAGGGACTCACCGGCGCCGGCTACGCGGGCCACACGTTCTGGGACTTCGAGGCCTACGTCCTGCCCGTCCTCACCGCGACCGCACCGGATGCCGCGAGGGAAGCCCTGCGCTGGCGCCACGCCACCCTCGATCACGCCCGCGACCGGGCGCGCCAGCTGCACCTGCAGGGTGCGGCGTTCGCGTGGCGCACCGTCGACGGACGCGAGTCGTCGGGATACTGGCCCGCCAGCACGGCCGCGTTCCACATCAACGCCGACATCGCCGCCGCCGTCGTCCACTACGTGCGCGCCACCGGCGACGTCGACTTCGAGCGCGACGCCGGCCTGGAGATCCTCGTCGAGACCGCCCGCCTCTGGCAGTCCCTCGGCCGCACCGACGCCGACGGTCGCTTCCACATCGACGGCGTCACCGGTCCCGACGAGTACACCGCCCTCTACGACGACAACGTCTTCACCAACCTGATGGCGCGGGCGAACCTCGAAGCCGCCGCGGATGCCGCGCGTCGGCATCCGGACCTCGCCCGTGATCTCGGGGTCGACGACGGCGAGATCGGCGAGTGGGTGCGCATCGCGGGCGCGATGCACGTGCCGTACGACGAGGAACGCGGCGTGCACCCCCAGGCGGCGCGGTTCACCGAGCTGGAACGATGGGACTTCGAGACCGACACCCCCGGCGACGAGCTGCTGCAGGAGCGCTACCCCTACGTGCAGCTCTACCGCAAGCAGGTGCTCAAGCAGGCCGACCTCGTGCTCGCACTGTTCTTCTGTACCGACGCGTTCACGGCAGACGAGAAGGCACGGGCGTTCCGCTACTACGAGGCGCTGACCGTGCGCGACTCCTCGCTGTCGGCGGCGATCCAAGCGGTGGTCGCCGCCGAGGTCGGGCATCTAGGGCTCGCTGCCGACTACCTCGCCGAAGCCGCGACGATCGACCTCGACGACCTGCACGGCAACGCCGAGGACGGCCTGCACATCGCGTCGCTCGGCGGCATCTGGACGGCGCTCGTCGCCGGCTTCGGCGGCATGCGCGACACGGCCGATGGACTGCGATTCGCCCCTCGACTGCCGGAACAGCTGACGGGGCTCGCGTTCGGCATCCGCTGGCAGGGGCGCACGCTGCATCTCGAGATCGCGTCGGATGCCACGACCTACCGCCTGAGCGCAGGCGCGCCGCTGACGATCCGGCACTTCGACGAGCCCGTCGAGCTGATCTCCGGCGGAGACGTCACGGTCCCGACACCGCGGCTGCCGGATCCGGGGGAGCGCCCGACCCAGCCGAAGGGGCGCGCGCCGCGGCCGTTCGCGGAGGCGCTCGCGGAGTGATGCGCGGACTCCGCGCGGCGTGAGCCGTCCCCACATGGTCACGCCGCGCGGCATCCGTCAGAAGCGTCGCGGCGTGCATGCCATCCCCCAGAAGAGACGCCGCGACAATCGGGTTTGTCGAACGCTGTCAGCGTAGGGAAGCGCGCTGGGCGGTCGCGATGGGGAGAACTGCCCATCGATCCGATCGGACCAGAACGACGCCCCGCTAGCCTGACCCCGTGCCGTTCGCCCTCGCGCTCACCGTCGTCCTCGCCCTGCTCGCGGTCTTCCAGATCGCGCTCGCGCTCGGAGCTCCGCTGGGGCGATTCGCGTGGGGTGGCCAGCACCGTGGGCTGCCTGCGAAGCTCCGCATCGGCAGCCTCGTCTCCCTCCTGATCTATGCGCTGATCGCCGTGCTCGCCTGGGATCGCGTACGGGCGATCGACGTCGTGCCGGACGTCGTCGCCCAGGTCGGCATGTGGGTCGTCTTCGCGTACTTCGTGCTCGGCATCCTCATGAACGCGATCTCGCGCAGCAAGCCGGAGCGGAACACGATGGTGCCCGTCTCGATCTTGCTCGCCGTGCTCTCCCTCCTCATCGCGATGGGGTACGGCGAACTCGCGATGGCCGCCCGCGGGTAGAGCCGCACCGCCCCCTGCCGCCGCGGCGGTGGCAGGCTGGAACCGTGACGTTCTCCGCCCCTCCGCGTGTGGCGCGGCTCCGCGCCCGGCTGCTCACCGCCCTCGCCGGTGACCCGACCGGGATGGCTCCGTACGTCCGCGCGCTCGCCGACGGCGACGACGCCGGATACTTCGCCGAGAACGGCCCCGCGTGGACGGTTCACGCCGGCATGGGCACCCTGGTCGCCGGCATCCGTGCCCTTCTCCTGCAGGCTTTGCATCCGGGCGCCCTCGCCGGCGTGCACGACTGGTCGCGCTACCGTGACGATCCGATCGGGCGCCTCACCGGCACCGTCCGCTGGGTCATCACGCTCACCTACGGGTCCACGACGCAAGCGGATGCCGAGACGGCCCGCGTCGGGCGCTTTCATCAGCGCGTGCAGGGCGAGTACGTCGGCGGTGACGGTTCCGCGCGGACGTACACCGCCGAAGCCGCAGACCTCGTGCGCTGGGTGCACCTCGCCTTCACCGACGCGTTCCTTCGCAGCCACGAGGCCTACGGCGGGTCGATCCCCGGCGGACCCGACGCGTACGTCGCCGACTGGGCCACCGCCGGACGCCTCATGCGCGTGCCCGATCCGCCGCTCACCGAGGCCGCGCTCCGTGCCGAGATCGACGGCTTCCTCGACCGCGGCGAGCTGCGCCGCGACGAGCGCGTCGACGACGTCGTCCGGTTCCTGAAGAAGCACCCGTTCACTGGGCTCATGGGCGTCGCCTACCGCGTGCTGTTCGCCGCAGCGGTCGCGACGTTCCCCCCGCGAATCCGGCGGATGCTCGGCGTCCGCCGCTCTTGGCTGCCAGTGAAGACCGCGACCCGCCTCATCCTACGCGTCACCGAGCGCGCGCTCGGTTCCGGCCCTCGCGCGCAGGACATGGCACGGCTGCGATTGCGACGACTGGAGGGCTAGCGCGCGACGCGCGGCGCAGTAGGGTCGAAGAGGTGCATCGCCGCACCGCCTCTGTAAGCGAGAGGCACATTTCCGGGGGGGAACATGAGTATCTATTCTGACTTTTTCGAGTACCGAGACTCTGACACGAGGCCGCCGCTCGACCCCGTGCGTTCGACCCTGTATGTGATCGACGCGAACGTTCTCCTCAACCTATTCAAGTTCACCCGCAGTGCGACTGCGGAGATTCTCTCAGCGATGAAACAGATGTCATCTGTTCTCTTCGTACCGCACCAGGTCATGAACGAATTCTGGAGCAATGTTGCAACCGTCCGCCGGGGCGACCATCACCGGGAGGCGGCAGGCAAGATGTCGAGCGCGCACGATGAGATGGAACGGGTGATCGGCACCTGGCTCGAGAGGACGGGCCTCGTATCAGAACGCGACCAGGTCGTGCAGAGATCGCGGAACGCCAGGGACGATCTTTCCCGTGCGGTCTCGCGAGTCATCGAGATATTCGAGGAAGTCGAAACCGACGCCAGCGACGGGCAGAGAACAATCATTCCGTCTCTCGAGAAGACCCTCGACGGTCGAGTCGGCGACGCGCCCACCTCCGAGCAACGTCGTCAGTGGATAGACGAATTCTCGACCAGAGTGGCCGCTCGCATCCCGCCCGGTTTCCGGGACGCAGAATCCAAGAATGGTGAGAGTGCGGCCGGAGACTATCTGATCTGGCGGCAGATCCTTGATCGGGCCAGCGCCGTGTCGAAAGAGCGACAACGGCCGGTCGATGTCACCTTCATCACCAACGATCTGAAAGATGACTGGGTTCGCGAGCCGCGGTCAAGCACAGCTCCCTTGGCGCACCGCCATCTCATTCGCGAGTTCGCGGAGCAAACTGGAAACGGCGTTTTCCGTATCGGCACATTCCGGGCGTTGCTAGAAGTAGCCAACGAACATTTCGGGGCGACGGTTAGTGAAGAGTCCCGGGCTCAGGCGCAGGCACAATCTCGACTCGTCGAAGCCGAATGGCCGGTCGAGGCTGTCAGGGATTATCTCAAGTGGCTCCTTGAGCGTGAGTACACCGATCAGTTGCTGGTTCTTTTTGCAGCCGTGAACGCATCCGCGCAGCTGGACGAGGGAATCACAATCGAGCACGCGAGAACGCTCACCGGACGGGACAAACTGACCGCCTTCTCACCCCCGTACCGCACGGCCCTGCGCCAGGCCGCGGTCCAGGAGGCGGGTATCTCTGAGCCCGCCATAGCCCTGGAAAGCGACGGCGTTTTTCGCGCGACGGGTATTGACCAAGACGTCACCGACCGAGCGATAAGTGATGATGAGGATCTCGGCGAGTGGAGAGATCGAGCGGTGGCGTTCGTTACAGGCCTAGGCGCAGAGGGGTGAACGAGATCACTTCGGAAGAATCCCTTCTTCTGTTAACAGTCGATGTCGATGTTCTCTCCGACGTGGAGCCCCCACAAGGGGGCTGGGAGCGCGGCGTGATTGAAGAGGACTATTCCTTCAACGGCAAGAGTCTCCGCACGACCGCCGAGGCCCGGGCCACTAACTTCCCGCCCCTTCTTCGTCCGGTTCTTTACGGATCCGGTTCTGGGGCGATGGTGCATGCCACTCGATTCCGGATGTCGGCCGCGCTTTTGCAAGCTCTCAACAGCGGATATGGCCAGGGTGAGCTGTCGTTCCAGTCCGTCGAGTTGCTTCGTGCCCTCTCGGTCGAGAACTCATCCCGAGTTCCCGGCATTCTGATGATGCAACTCCGCATCACTCACCGTGACCTCGATGAGTTGAGCGCGGCGGTGGCGGCGCTGAGCCATGAGCGCGTCGAAGCACAAAGGGGGTTCACGCGTGGGGGCGACATTTTTTCCAAGCTGGAGGAGGCGGGCGTCCTAGGGACGCACGTGCAGCGTCCTGATCCTGGAGCCGACACGGCACCCCCGATATACCCGACCGTTTTGTTCCGGACTGGCCAGCCCGGAGGAGGCGTCGATTCGCCGACGACGCGTGACGTGGAGCTGTTCGCCGTAGCTTCCGCGCAATCGCCGAGCAAGATTCACGCCGCGCAAACGAAGGTCGATGAACGGGTACAGGGAGCCCTCCGGCTCAGCAGATCCTGGTCCGCCCTGATCCTGCGGCATGGATCCGCGTTTCAGCTCCACGACGCCGAGGGGGAGCGCTTCGAGCAGGCTGAGGTCTACTTCCGGTCTCTCTATGCGGACGGGATCGCCTTCAGCAGGCTGCAGGACCGACTCCTTCGTGCGCTCGAGTCACGGGTTCGAGTCCTGCTACTCACGTCGAAAGCGGATGACGTCGATGCGAGCCGCTTCGCGCAGGCAGCTAACTCGTTGAATCGATCACTGCTCATCCAGGCGACACGGTACGGTCTCACCGGACTTGTTGCGAGCACCGGCAAGGTGATGGACGTCACGGCTGCGTATCGCCGGGCGGCCAGTGTGGACTTGCGTTATCAGACCACCGACGATTTGTTGCAGCGATTGGTCGAAGTTAGCTCCGCTGATCGCGACAATCGGAGGGAGACCCTGATAGCGGCACAGGTCGCGGCTCAGGAACGTCAGAACCGGTTGATTGCGCTGGTTGGTGCGGTGGTGCTTCCGGCCACTCTTGTGATGGATGCGATAGGCCTGTACTACTCGACCAACGTGGTTGCCGTCGGTGTCGGAGCTGCGTCTTCTGTCGTCTTGGGCGTCGGCTTCTGGGTGCTTCTACGAGCCGCTGGGACCGTCACATCGCGTCGTCGGCGGACACCGCCTCCGGACTGAGGCTGCAACGCTTTTCCGTGGCTCGTTCGAGCGGGCCCTGGGGTCTGAACAGGACATGGCGCGCTGCGGTTGCGGCGGCTGAAGGCTAGGCCACCTAGCCGAGGGGGATAAAGCCCCGGAGGATGGCGGCATAGCCGTCTTCGACCACATCGGGATCAGTGTGAGCGACCTCGCGACCGTGCAGTTCGACTCCGTCATGACGATGCCGCGTGCACCCGAGAAGATGCCGACGCTCCGTCTCGCGGTACCGCGGCAAAGAGGAGCTCATCCTCTACCCGGCCCGCGATGAGCAGGACGGACTACGCCTTGTCCGTTGTGTACGACGACGCCGTGCGGCTCGAGTTCACGATCAACCCGACCCGTGGCCACTGAACCCGGCCACACCGCGCTCCCATCGTCAAGAGCCGACACGGACATAGCGAAGGGTGTGACACTCGCCTCATGCGAACCATCGTCATCACCGGCGCCAGCGACGGGATCGGAGCCGCGGCATCCCGTCACCTCGTCGCCCGCGGCCACCAGGTCATCCTCGTCGGACGCTCGCCCGAGAAAACCCGCGCCGTCGCCGATGAGGTGGGGATGCCGCACCACCTCGCCGACTTCTCGGACCTGGCGCAGGTGCGCCGGCTCGCGGGCGAACTGCTCGCCGCCTACCCGCGCATCGACGTGCTCGCGAACAACGCTGGCGGCATCTTCGGTCCCCGCAAGCTCACCACCGACGGGTTCGAGCAGACGTTCCAGGTGAACCACCTCGGCCCGTTCCTGCTGACGAACCTGCTGCGCGAGCGGCTGGTCGAGAGTGAGGCATCCATCATCCAGACCGCCAGCGCCGCCGCCCGCATCTTCTCGCGGTTCGACATCGCCGACCTGAACGGTGCGCGCCGCTACTCCGGACGCGTCGCCTACGGCAACGCCAAGCTGTCGAACATCCTCTTCACACGCGAACTGCAGCGCCGATGGGGGAGCGAAGACATCTCGGCCGGCGCGTTCCACCCGGGCGTCGTCGCGACCGGGTTCGCGGGCAACCTGACCGGACCGTTCCGGTTCATGTACCACAACCCCCTCGCCAAGCGACTGCTGACGACGACCGACGAGGGCGGCAAGCGCCTGGTGTTCCTCGCCGACGGAAAGCCCGGCACCGACTGGCTGCCCGGCGCGTACTACGAGAACGACCGGGTCACGAAGACCCATAAGCTCGCGACTGACGAGCAGCTCGCGCGCGAGCTGTGGGACCGCAGCGTGGAGATGGTGAAGCTCGGCTGAGACGCCCGCGCTGTCAGACGAGGGCCGTTGCGACGTAGCCGGCGCCGGCGATCGCCAGTACGGCGACGCCCACCGTCGACCACGCGATGGCGCGCGGCCAGTCGATCCAGCGGCGCGTGCGCAAGCCAGGACCGAAACCGGCGGCATCCGCTGCGCGGACGAACTCGTCGAACCGCACCGTGACGCGGGGCGCCTCTGTCTTTCGATGAGAGTCGCTCGTCCGCGGGCGGGCGCGGTCTCGGCGAGGTGGGGCTGACGTCGTGGACGACCGGGCGCTGCTCGAGGTTGACGGCCGCCGCTCGTTCGATGGTGAAGAGGCGGACGGCGCGCCCGCGAACGTCACGAGGATGTCGTGCGCCTGCCGCGCTCGGTCGAACGCCAGGCTGAGGCGACGGCGTTCTGCGTCGGATGCCGTCGGGTGGCGATCGGGATGCAGGTCGCGCGCGCGGCGGCGGAACGCGTCGCGGACCTCCTTGGCGCTCGCGCCTCTAGCCACACCCAGCGTCTCGCGCGCCTCATCGAGGGTCATGCGGCGTCCCGCAGATAGAGCTGGTACTCGCGTACCAGCCGTTCGTCGCGTCTACGCGCGGCTCCGGTCGTCACGTGAAGGATCATCTCGGCGGTCATCCGACGCTTTCGCACCTCGTGGGCGACGAGGCAGAGAAACCCGATGAGGAGGAAGGCGGAGGCTGCCAGCCGCAGGGCGTCGATGCGAAAGGCAGCGGCAGCGATGAAGGCCGCCCCGCACGCGATCAACGCGATCGTGGAAGCACGTTGCCAGCCTCGAATGGGCGCGTACCAGGCGGTCGCCGCTGCATCCCATGTCGGATTCGTCGTCCAGAACTGCCACCCGGCCGGCGCGGGCTTCAGGCCGGGAAGCGGCGTCCATCCGACCGGCGGCTGCCAGAAGGCGTTCTCGCGAATCCACTCATCGGTGGGGGTGGGCCATCCACGCGGCGTGAGGAAATCTCCGCGCACGCCGGCTACGCGAATTCGTCGGGGTGACACGAGATCAAAATCCTTCGGGTGGAGAAAAGGCCGTTCAGTAGATTAGCGAACTCTCATCATTCGGATGACGGCTACCCGATGCGACCCAGGAGAGAGAGGATGCCGACATGCCGCAGTACGCCGTCCTGATCTACACCGACGACTCCGCGCACGCCCTCGACGCGTCGGATCAGCAGCTCGCCGAGCCCAACGCGCACGGCGACGAGCTGGCCCAATCGGGAGCGCTGCGCGCCGCGTACGCGTTCACGCCTCGCGCGCTCGCACGATCCGTCCGCGTCAGCGGGGTGAGCCACGGAACGTTCGTCGACTCCGCTCAGGTCGTCGCCGGTGTGTATGTGATCGAGGCGGACGACGAGGACGCGGCACTCGCGATCGCGGCGACGAATCCCGCCATCCGCGGCGACGGCGGCGTCGAGGTCAGGCTCATCCACAGCGGTACCTGACCGGGCGGTCGGCGTCACTGATCTGGGCGTGCGCCCCCGATCACGCGGGCGAAGGGCGGCGGAGTCGTGGACTACTGACGAGCGCGGCGTGACCCACCCCAGGGCCACGCCGCGCGGCATCCGTCAGCTCTGGATGAACGCCAGGATGTCGGCGTTCAGCACGTCGGCATGCGTCGTCAGCATGCCGTGCGGGTAGCCCTCGTAGATCTTGAGCGTCGCGTTCGGCAGCAGCTCGGCCTGCGGAAGCGCTGCGCCCTTGTACGGCACGACCTGGTCGTCGTCGCCGTGCAGGACGAGCGTCGGCACCGTGATCGCGCGCAGGTCGTCACGCTGATCCGTCTCGCTGAATGCCTTGATGCCCTCGTAGTGCGCGAGCGCGCTGCCCGTCATGCCCTGCCGCCACCAGTTGTCGATCACCGGCTGCGACGGCGTGACACCCTCACGGTTGAAGCCGTAGAACGGGCCGGATGCCACGGCCTCGAAGAACTCGGCACGGTTGGCCGCCAGCGCCTCACGGAACCCGTCGAACACCGACAGGGGAGTGCCCTCGGGGTTCCAGTCCGTCTGCAGCATGATCGGCGGCACGGCCGCGACCAGCACCGCCTTCGCCACGCGGCCCTGCGGTTCGCCGTGCTGTGCGACGTAGCGGGCGACCTGGCCGCCGCCGGTCGAGTGCCCGATGTGCACGGCGTTCTGCAGGTCGAGGTGCTCGACGACGGCGCTCACGTCACTCGCGTAGTGATCCATGTCGTGTCCGGTTGCGATGTCGGACGACCGGCCATGACCGCGGCGATCACTCGCGATCACGCGGAACCCCTTGCTCAGGAAGAAGAGCATCTGCGCGTCCCAGTCGTCGGACGACAGCGGCCACCCGTGGTGGAAGACGATCGGCTGGGCGCTCTTGTCGCCCCAGTCCTTGAAGTAGATCTCGGCGCCGTCGTCGGTGGTGATGAAAGGCATGGGCTTGTTTCCCTCTTTCTGGGGTGAGGTGGATGCCCTCACGCTAAAGCGCTTTCCCCGCCTTCGTCGTGGCCCTCTCAGTACCCGCTTACGCCGCTGTCGTGTCCACCGGCATCCGCTCATGCGCGCCGCCGGGACCCGTGCCGCGGTACCGCGCCAGCCTGCTCGCGGACGTCGGCGTCGATGACCCGGCATCCGGGAGCGTCATCGTCCCGCTGCGCAGTGCGGCCTGCAGCTCGAGCAGGGCGCGCTCGCCGACGCTGCCCGGAACGCCGTAGCAGATGACCGTGTAGAGGCCCGGATGCGCCTCGAGGATCTGCCACTTCGTGTCGACCCATCCGTGCTCGGGAAAGTAGTTGGGCGCGACGCCTGAGGTCAGCGGCAGCGCCTCGTGCTGCTCCCACAGGTCGCGGAAGTCGTCGTCGTCGAGCAGGAGTCCGGTGATCTCCTGCCAGCGCGGATCGGACGGATTGCCGTAGTAGCGCACCCGTGACACCGAGGAGCGCGCGCCCTCCTGCCACGACGCCAGCTCACGCAGCTCGGGCGGCGCCTCGAACTGCATGAGCACGAGGTTGTTGCCGACCTCCATGTACCCGGGCGCGACCGCGCGGATCAGGTCGTTGACGACCACGATGTCCTGATTGCGGTCGATGATGTACGCCGCCGTGTGATCCCAGTGCGTGATCAGCTGCACGAGGTCGACCGGCGGATCCTCGCCTCGATGCACCTCGAACGGTGCCTCCGAATCGGGCAGCGCGAGACGCTGCAGATAGGCCGTGCCGGCACGGTCCAGCCGCAGCGCGCGGGCCAACGAGTTGCAGACCTGCAGCGACATCTGATGTCCGCTGCCCTGCTCGAGCCGCCGGTAGTATTCGGCGCTGATGCCCGCCAGCCGGGCGACCTCCTCGCGCCGCAGACCGCGGACGCGGCGACGAGGTTCGGGAGGGATGCCGACGGCATCCGGCGTCAATCCGGCGCGGCGCGCGCGGAGGAAGCTGGCGAGCGCACTCTTGTCCGCGCTCGATCGATCAGATGTCACGCCAGACATCTTGCCCGAGTCGTGTTTCAGGTGGGGGTCGGATGCCTCAGCTCCGGCTCGCGAGCCGGCTTCGAACCTCATCCCGTAGACGTTCGAGCCGCCACCCCGCCACGGGTTCGAACGCCGCAGACATCATCCGGAGGGCGAGCCCCGTGTGCGCGAACTCGTGCCGGACGCGCGTGCGCCCGTCCGGCAGGGGGTCCATCGTCCAGACGCCCCGCTCTGCGACCCCCGGTCCCTGCATCCGATACGTGATCACCGCGTCGCTGGCCGTCTCGTACTGGATCGTGGCGGGCACCACGCCGCGGATCCGGCTGCGATACCGGCGCCCGGTCTGCGCCTGACCGGTTTCGTTCACGCGACCGAGCGCCGGGTTCCATTCGGCGAGGGCGCCGAGGTCGGTCAGGATGCCGGCGAGCGAACCCGGCGGGGCGTCGATCGTGAGGGTTGAGCTGTACATCATGCGGTCCTCCAGGCGATGTCGTCGGTGCTGCGGAGGTAGGCGAGGTACTCCGTGAGCTCGCGTTCCAACCTCGCGCGGGTGACCCCGGCGGAGAGGAGCGCAAAGCTCACCTTCCCGGCCGAGAACGGCTCGTCGCCCTCGAGTACCACCGGCGGCCGGAGGAGGGTGGGGAGCGCGGCGAAGCGCTCCTGTTGCGCGCGCAGGAAAGCCTCGCCCCGCGCGCGGATCACATCGGGCAGCCAGTCGAAGTGGGGGAGTGACAGCTCGACGACCTCCCCCTCGGCGACCGGGCCGTCCGCCGCCGGCACCTCGTCGCCCAGCGCATACGTCGTGATCGGCTGCGCGTCGGTGAGCACGAGCATGCAGCCACCTCCCTCCAGGTGCTGATCGACGGCGGCGCGCTCCTCCGTGTTCGGCCAGCTCTCCACGAGTAGCCACCGGTCGCCCTGCCCGCGCGACCACCGGATGCGCGAGTCGTCGTCGAACACGATCGCGAGATCGTCGATGACGGTCAGCGGCCCCGCGCGGAGCGCCCCGATCATGCCCCCACCTCCGCGGTCGGCTCGAGCGCCTCGAGCTGCCGCCGCGCCCGATCGACGCGCGCCTCGCCACGGCTCCCGGAGCGTACCGGTGCGCGGGCGATCAGCTCGAGATGCGCCCGTGCCTCGTCGATGCGCCCCGCGGCCAGACACAGCTCGGCCAGACCCGCCAGCGCCCGCGTGTCACCGGGTTCGGCGTTCCTCGCGCTGACGATGAAGGCGGCTTCCGCCCGTACCCGCCCGCCACCGAGTGCGGACGGCATCGCGAGGTGCCACCGCCCCAGCGAATAGTTCGCGACCGCATGCTCTGAATCCCGCGCGAGCACGCGATCCAGTCGCGCCCGCATCCGCAACGCCGGCAGGAAGCGTAGCGCAGGCGGCAGATTCGAGATCGCCAACCCGCGCAGCCTGATCCGCTGCGTCTCGAGGTGGATCGGGTGACTCTCCATCCGCTCCAGGAGCGATACCACGAACCCGAGCCTGCGGCGGTCGGATGCCGCCAGTCGTCCGTCCGCACTGAGCGCCGCCGTGATGAGCTCATCCACGGCCTTCGCGGCACCGACCACGAGGTCGAGACTCTCGGCATCCCGGGCGTTCTTCGCCGCAGCCTCGAGCTGGGCGACGATGGCCGCCCGGGTTGAGAGGGCGAGCTCGCCTGCGGCCCGCTGCTTTCCGGCGGCCAGATCCGGCAGGATGGGCTCGCCGATGACGAGGTGCACGCGCCCGTCATCCCGAAACCGCCGACTGCCCTTGGGGAGGACCGTCTCGGTGCCGACCATTGCGACGGGGATGACCGGCGTTCCGGCCGAGAGCGCGAAGCGGAACGCTCCCGCCTGGAAATGCAGCATCTCGTCGGTCGCGTTCCGGGTTCCCTCGGGGTAGACGCAGAGCACCTCACCTGCAGCGAACACCCGCTGTACCGCTCGCAGCGTCTCGGGGCTCGGCCGGTCTCGATCGACCGGAATGCCGTACCAGGCCCGCGTCCAGAGCCGCGACACGTAGGCGTCGAAGCTCTCCTTCTTCGTCAGAAACCAAACGGGGCGACCGACGGCCGCGTTGACGAGCAGCTCCATCACGAAGTGATCGAAGTAGCTGCGGTGGTTGGGGACGAGCACGAACGGCCCCGATGTCGGAAGGTGCTGCAGGCCGTCGATGGTGACGAGATGTCGCCGAAGGCGCCGCCGGACGATCGCGCCGGTCAACCGGCGGACGGTGACCTCTCCGCGCACGTCAACGCGCTCCCGCGAGGAAGTGTTCGCGCAGGAGCTCGATGCTGGTCATCAGCAGTCCGTGCTCGTCAGCGAAGCGGCGCAGGGAGTCACGGCGGAGCATCTCGCCGTCGTCACCGATGATCTCCACGATCACCCCGGACGGAGTGCACCCTGCGGCGCGTGCGATGTCGACGGATGCCTCGGTGTGGCCGGTCCGCTCGATGACACCGCCGTCGCGGGCGATCAGCGGGAAGACGTGACCGGGGCGCTGCAGGTCGCCGGCGGCACCCGTCATGGCGACCTGGATCGTCCTCGCCCGCTCGGCCGCGGAGATCCCCGTGGTGACGCCGAATGCGCGCGTGGCGTCGATAGAGACGGTGAACGCCGTCCCCATGTGGTCTTCATTGAAGGTCACCATCGGCGGCAGCTCCAGCTGCAGAGCCCGCTCCCGAGTGAGCGACAGGCAGACCAGCCCGCGCCCGTGCGTGATCATGAAGTTGATCACCTGCGGCGTGGCGTGGTCCGCCGCGACGACCAGGTCACCTTCGTTCTCGCGATCCTCGTCATCCACGATGACGACCATCTGCCCCCGGCGGATCGCTTCGATTGCGTCGACTGCCGCATCCAGCATCGTCGACCCGACGAAAGCATCGATTTCCATAGTCATGACTGCCCCCAGTTCTGCCGCTCGCGCGGCGTTCGTGACCAGCATTGACGACGGTTGTCATCGCATGAATGTCACAACACGGAACGTTAGGGACGGGGATGCACGGCGTCAATGAACGTGACGCGCAAAGTCGGGGATGTTCACGCGCGAGCAATGTGGTGTATACATGTCACAACACGTATGACGTGACACTCAACTGGGGGAAACCATGCACCGTGTGACCGCGATATCCATCCGACACCCCCGCGTCGTCCTCGCCGTCTGGGCGACGCTGTTCATCGCCGGCGCGCTGCTCGCCCTGCGGCTGGACGGTGCGCTGAGCGGCGGGGGATTCACCAACCCGCGAGCCGAAGCGCTGCAGGCGCAGGCCGTTCTCGAGCAGAAGTTCGACGAAGCCCCGAACCAGCTCGTGATCGTCCTCTCCGCGGCGGACCCCGTCGCCGACGCCGCGATCGATGAGGCGGCCGACCTCGCCCGCGAGGCCGGGGCCGAGCGGGTCACCCTTCCGTCGGAACAGGCGGACCTCGCCTCCGACGACGGCCGGACGGTCGCCGTCATCGCCGGCTTCACGGCGGACAGTACGACGGTGCAGAACCTCGTGCCCGAACTCCAGGCATCCCTCGACGAACAGGACATCGCCGATGACGCCTACGTCACCGGTCAACCCGCGCTCGACTACCAGCTCAATGCGCACTCGAAAGCGGATGCGATCCGCGCCGAGCTGATCGTCTTCCCGATACTCATCGTCGTGCTGCTTCTCGTGTTCGGATCCGTCGTCGCGACCATCCTGCCTCTGCTCGTCGCCGGATCGGCTCTGATGATCTCGATGGGCATCGGCACCCTCGCGACCGGGGTCACCGAGATCTCGAACCTCTACACGAACATCGTCTCGATGATCGGGTTGGCCGTCGCCGTCGACTACTCGCTGTTCATCATCAAACGCTTCCGCGAGGAACTCGCGGCCGGCAGGTCAACGCCCGACGCGATCCACGTGACGATGGCGACCGCCGGCCACTCCGTCCTCTTCAGCGGGTTCGCGGTCGCCCTCGCCCTGTCGGCGCTCTTCGTGCCGCAGGTCATGGCGCTCACCAGCATCGCGCTCGGCGGCATCGTGGTCGCGCTGGTCGCGCTCGCCGTGACCATGCTCGTCCTGCCCGCAGGGCTCGCCCTGCTCGGCACGCGGATCGACGCCGGCCGGCTGCCCTTCGCGTCGCGGCGGAAGAGACCGGTCCCCGTGGCGGGCTCGGCCCGCATCCGCCGCCCCGGGCTGGTCGGTCTCGCCGGAGCCGCGGTCATGATCCTCGCCGCCGTGCCCATCGCCGGACTCTCGCTCCAATCGCCGGTCGCCAGCGCGACCGTGCTCCCCGCGGGCGACCCGGCGCGCGCCGGGCTCGAACTGCTCGAAACCGACATCGGGCAGGAGGGCCTCTTCCCCGTGGACGTCATCCTCACCTTCCCCGAGGGGACCACGGCCGCCACCGCGCTCGCCGAGACCGGAGAGGCACGGGACTGGCTCGTCGATCACTCGGGCGTCGACGGGGTGCTCGACGTGACGCAGTTCGCCCCGTCCGGAAGCCCGCTCGCCCAGGCGCTGGGTGACGGCACCGTCCCGGCCGAGGTCGAGCGCCTCTGGAGCTCGACGGACGGCACCATCGCTACGCGACTGCTCGTGACGACGTCGGAGGGACCGGATACGGTCAGCACTCACGACCTCGTAAAGGACGTCCGCGCCGACCTCGCCGGCCGCATCGACGGGGGAGCGGACGTCGCCGTGACCGGTGCCACCGCGCAGGGTGTCGACTTCGATGAGACGATCATCGGCAGCATCCCCGCCATCGCCGCCATCGTGCTCACGCTGACCTTCATCATGCTCGCACTCGCCTGGCGGTCGGTGCTGCTGCCCCTGCTGGCGCTTGTCTTCAACCTGCTCGTCGTCGGGGCGAGCGTCGGACTGCTGACGCTCGTCCAGCGAGCGATCAGCGACGTCCCCCTGAACTCCGTGACGCCCATCCTGCTGTTCGCCGTGATGTTCGGTCTGAGCATGGACTACATGGTGATCATCATGTCCCGCATGAGGGAGCTCTACCGAGGCGGGCCGGACTACGAGCAGGCGGTCCTCCAGGGTGCGGCACGGACCCGGGGGATGATCAACAGCGCCGCGATCATCATGATCGCCGTCTTCCTCTCATTCATGACGGCGCAGATCAGCATCGTCCGCGAGATCGGGATCGGACTGGCGATCGCCGTCGCGCTCGATGCGGTCGTCATCCGGATGCTGGTCATGCCGAGCATCCTTCGTGCGATCGGACCGCGGGCGTTCGGACGACGCGCCGAGCCGGAGCCCGCGTCAGACCCCGACGCGGGCCGGGAGGCACCCGCGAGGGAGCCGGCGCTCACCTGAGCGGGGATGCCGGCCGGCGGACCTCCTCCCCCCGGACGCCGGCCGGCGTTCCTCACCTGGCACACTGGGTGCAGAGCGACACCCGCGATCGACCCGAACGGCTGGATGAAGCATGACCGACACGGCGCTGACGCCCTCTGAGGCGGACCCCGCGACCCTCGCACCCTTCGAGCTGCGCTACCTCGTGCTCGCGGCTCAGCGCGAAGGCAACCGCGCGCTCGGGCGTCAGCTGGCACCCCTCGGCCTCACGTCGTCGCAGTTCGAGATCATCCTGGTGCTCGACCAGTACGGTCCGGTGTCGCTCAAGGAGCTCGGTGAGCTCATCGTCTGCGAGACGGGAAGCCCGAGCAGGATCGTCGACACGCTCGTCAAGCGGGGTTACGTCGAACGCACGCCTCACCTGAAGGATCGGCGCGCCCTGGAGTTGAAGCTCACCGACGCCGGACGGCAGATCGTGCCGCACCTGCGCGAGATCGACCGGACCATCGACGAGGGCGCCCGTCTGCTCCTCGACCCCGCCGACCTCACGGGCCTCGCGACGGCGCTGCGCACGTACCTCACGGGGAGCGAGTCCGGCGCTGTGCTCGAGCGCCGATTCCGCGGCGCTCCGCTTGCGGACGACTGACCAGCGTCAGGCGTTACCGCTGAGCAGCCACATCATGAGGGCGCTCGTCGAGATCAAGCCGGTGACCGCAGCGATCGATCCGAGCGAGCCACCCACCAGCGCCATCACCTTCGACTGACCGCGCGTCAGGGCGTAGATACCTAGCCCGAAAGCCGTCAGGCCAAGGATCAGCCCGAGCCACGGGACGAGCCCGGTGAGGAACGCGGCGATGCCGACGACGAGCGTCGCGATCGCGAGTCGGTTCGACGGTCGCGCGGCGGCGGACTGCCTCGTCGGCGTCTCAGACATCGTTCTCCCACACATCGGCTCGCGGGCTCTGTCGCCCCCGTTCACGCTACCGCGCGGCACCGGCTGTCAGGAGAGGTCGACCGTGGTCAGCAGCTCGAGGTGCTTCCGCAGCGTCTCGGTGACATCGACGGCATCCGGATCGTGCATCCACTGCACCTGCACCCCGTCCCACAGCGCCAGGGTCGACACCGCCGCGAACTCGGGATCGACGCCCGGGCGGAGGAGCCCGGCATCCGCCATCTCGCGGAATGCGGACGCGAACTCGCTGCGCACCCGGGCGTAACGCAGCACGAAGTACTCGTTGCTGGGGTGGTCCGGCGTCGCCGACTCGGCCGCGAGCAGCGTGTACAGCTCGACGATGCCCGGGATCTTCTCGTTCGCGCGCGCCAGGCGCAGGAACGCCGCGGGGGTGTCTGCGGGACCGGCCGTGCGGTCCGAATCGGCATCCGTCAGACTCCGGGTGTCGCGGTCCTCGAGCACCTTCTGCAGCAGAACGCTCTTGTTCGCGAAGTGGTGCAGGATCGTCGACGCGTCGATGCCGACCCGATCGGCGATCTCCTTCAGCGACCCCGCGCGGTAGCCGTGCGTCGCGAAGACGTCGCCGGCGGCATCCAGGATCTCGCGCTGACGCGCCGCCGTCTTCGCGTACGGACCGCGCTTGCTCGAAGAAGGCATGGGTTCAGCCTACCCGGCAAAATTCAACGTACATTGGATTTTGCGCTAGCGTGGGCGGACGCGACTCACAGGAGAGAGCACATGGCCGCACCCATCCGCTGGATCAGCACCACTCAGGAGCATCCCTGGCGGGAGCTCGACCCGCCCGTCCTCGGCGAGGTGCGCGCCATGCCGTCGGTGATCCTGCAGGCCGACGACCCGCAGCAGGCCGTCGAGGGCTTCGGCGCCTCGTTCAACGAGCTCGGGTGGACCTCGCTCTCCCGCCTCACCGAAGAGGACCGGGATGCCGTCATGCGAGAACTCTTCGAACCGGGAACGGGTCTGAACCTCACCCGCTGCCGCATGCCCGTCGGTGCCAACGACTTCTCGACTGACTGGTACAGCTACGACGAGACCCCCGGCGACCTCGTGCTCGACGACTTCTCGATCGAGCACGACCACGCGACGCTCGTGCCCTTCATCCAGGCTGCGCAGCGGCACCAGCCCGACCTCACTCTCTGGGCCTCGCCCTGGAGTCCGCCGACCTGGATGAAGACGAACGGCCACTACGCCGCCGCCAAGGCGAGCCCGCTCGCGGCGGGAGTCGACAACGGCATCCGCGACGACCAGCTCGGCGCCGAGGGCACCGACATGATGCGCCTCGACGACGGGACGCTAGCCGCGTACGCCTCCTACTTCGGCCGGTTCGTCGACGCATATGCCGAACTCGGCATCCCCGTCACGATGGTGATGCCGCAGAACGAGTTCAACTCGGCGCAGATCTTCCCGAGCTGCACATGGACCCCCGAGGGACTCGCCGCCTTCATCCGACACCTCGGTCCCGAGATGGCGTCACGCGGCGTGAGCGTCTTCCTCGGGACGCTCGAGCGCGCCGACGACGGCCTCGTCGAGCGCGTGCTCGCCGACGCGACGGCCGCCGAGTGGATCTCGGGGATCGGCGCGCAGTGGGCGGGAAAGGGGGCCGTGGCTTACCTGCACCGCCATCACCCGGAGCTCGCGATCTACCAGACCGAGCAGGAGTGCGGCGACGGCCGGAACGACTGGCGCCTCGCGCGCCATGCCTGGTCCCTCATGAAGCACTTCCTCTCGCATGGGGCGGCGGCGTACATGTATTGGAACATGTCGCTGCTCGAGGGCGGGGTGAGCCGCTGGGGCTGGGCGCAGAACTCGCTCGTGGTGGTCGATCCCGACACCGGCTCGTACGCCTTCACCCACGAGCTCTACGTGCTCAAACACGTCTCCCACTTCGTGGCCGGCGGGGCTCGCCGCATCCCGACACTCAGCTACAGCGGCCACGAGAACCAGCTGGTGTTCCGGAACCCCGATGGCAGCCTCGTCATCGTCGTGCAGAACGACCTGGGCGAGGAGATGCCGATGACGTTCATGATCGACGGGCAGGCGCTCGAGGTCGTCCTGCCGGCGGACTCGCTGAACACGCTCGTCGTCCCCGCCTGAGAAGAACACCGTCCGGTGCCAGGATGGTGCGGTGGCCCCTGACGTGAACGCCCTCCAGAACCATCCCGGTGACGTCGAGTACCCCGTCCGAGCCCGTCGCCGCTACGCGCAGGCTCTCGAAGCCAAGCGCAAGGCAGACCCCGCCGAGATGCGCAGGCGAGCGCTGCCCGTCACTCTCATCGCCGCCCCGTTCGGCATCGCCGGCTTCGTGCTCTCGTTCGTCTGGGAGGTCGACGAGGTCATCGTCAACTTCTTCGCCTTCGCCGTCGGCATGGCGTTCGGCCTCCTGATCGCCTCGATCATCCTCGCCAGAAGGGATGCCGGTGCTCCCCGCCGTGCGCAGCTCGCCTACATCGAGGCATCCGGTCGGCAGCCACTCACCCCGCGGCAGCAGGAGATCCTCGCGCTCGACGCCGCGAGCGACTTCGCCGTCCGCAGCTGGAACGGCTCGCTCGCCTTCACGCCCACCTTCGCCGAGCTGCCGCGGGAGCTGCGCACGAAGCACCAGGACGGTGAGAAGAGCTCGCCGTGGTTCTCGCTCCCCGTCACGCCGCTCAAGCAGCTTCGCGGCGCGCTCGACGAGCAGTTCAAGATCGTCACGAAGGGCGACGCCGAGCTCCTCGTCGCCGACACGCTCGTCATGGGACTGAACTCGCAGCGCTTCGCCGAGATCGCCCACAGCGACAACGCCGAGCACATGATGTCGCGGGTCGCAGCGCTCACCGAGCTGCCCGTCTTCGACATCCAGGACCTCGCCCGCGGCAGCGAGGAACAGCCCGCCCGGCTGCTGCTCGCCGCCGACATCGAGCGCGGCGTCGGTGGCATCCGCTACGCCTACGTCGCCGGCTACCTCACGGCCGACGAGACGTGGGCGCTGCTCGAGCCGCTCGCCGAGAAGGCGTTCCGCACCTACGGCAGCTGGGACGAGTACTGGCGCGAGGTGCTCATCGCCACGGCGTTCCGCACCGATTCGCTGCAGGCCGTGCAGAGTCAGCGCGACGCGCTCGCCGAGCTGCGCACGTCGTCCTGGCCCGCGGCATCCGTCGCCTGGCCGACCGAGGGGGCACGCGCATGAGGATCACGACCGACCTCGCCGAGATCGACCTCGGCGTCGTGCACCGCTGGCTGTCCGAGGGCGCGTACTGGGCGCTCGGACGCCCCCGCGACGTGGTCGAGCGCGCAGCGCAGAACTCGTTGAACTTTTACGCCCAAGGCGACGACGGCACGCCCCTCGGATACGCGCGCGTCGTCACCGACTCCGCGACCTTCGCGTGGCTGTGCGACCTCTACGTCGATCCGGGGGCGCGCGGCAAGGCCGTCGGCACGGCGCTCGTCGGCGCCGTCGTAGACGCGCTCGAGCCGCTGGGGCTGAAGCGCACGCTCCTCGTCACAGCCGACGCGCACGGCCTCTACGAGCAGTTCGGTTTCACTCTGCACCCGAACCCCGAGCGCGTCATGCAGCGCGGCGGCTGACCCTCAGTCGAACGCCGCCGGGGTGTCGCGCGGGTACTCGCCTCCGGCGAGCTTCACGAGCTGCGCGTGCGCGTACTCGCAGATCAGCGCGTGCCGGTAGACCATCTGCGGCACGTCGACGTTCGAGTCCATCCACAGGCTCAGCGCACCCACCTTCCACGCGCGGAACGTGTCGTCGCCCGTGATCGTCGTGAGGATCTCGAGGAACGAGTCGTCGAACTTCATCGAGTGCACCGCCCGGCGGTACTCCTCCACCGTGAGCGCCATCGAGAACGGGATGTTCATGAAGCACAGCGCCGTCTGGATGTCGAGACGGATCAGCCGCCGGACGTGCCGCTCCGCGTCGAGTCGCGGGATGTCAAGCTGCTCGAAGTTCAGCTCGGCGCGTTCCGTCACCCGCACCTTGTCGAGCGCGATCAGCACGTCGTAGACATTCACGTCGTGCTCGACGACCGCCGAGTCACCGAGGCCCGACAGCGCGGTCGGCCGCAGCGTCACCGGCGCCATGTCGACCGGCGTGTTCCGGATGATGAAGTTCACGAGGTTCGTCTCGACGACGAAGTGGCGAATCAGGAGGTCCACCGCGCTGGGGGAGACGAAGTGCCGCAGGAACCACACGCACAGCGCATCCATGACGGGCAGCGGCATCCACCGGAACGGCAGCATCCGCTTCACAACCGACACGATCGCCACGACGACCCGCGAGAGCACCCGCGCGACCGGGTACAGCCACCGCCGCGACAGCCGCCGCTGATCGTTGATGATCTGGCGCACCACCGCGCGATCGAGCGGCACCGAGGGATCGGAGTAGATCGCCTCCCACATGCTGGGATCGCTCTTCACGAACTCCCGCATCACCGGCAGCGGCGGCCGCTTCGCCATCTCAGCGATCCAGCTCTTCGAGCTGGAGCGCGTACAGGCGGGCAACGACCTGCGCACACCGGACGATCTCGTTTGCGTCCTCGTCGGTGATGATCCCGGATGTGAGGATCGCCTCGAGGTCGCCTGTGTGGTTGCCGTCGGCGACCTCGTGGTACCGCATGAAGTTCACCTGGTTGTCGGCGAGGCCCAGCACCTCCTGGAACCGCTTCGCCCAGCCCGCCGCGCGCTGCGCGCCGAGCCCCTCGATGATGAACATCGCCCCCAGCAGCCCCGTCGGGTTCGGCCGGTCGGCGTACGTGAACATGTAGCCCGACAGCGCTTCGGACCCGACGTTCTTGCGGCCCGCGCGCAGCTCCGACAGCGTTCCGCCGATCGCGACATAGTCGCGCTCGAGCATCAGGTAGTCGCGGTGCTCCTCCTCGGCGTGCTTGATCGCCGCGGCGCGCAGGTCGAAGTGGGCGATGTCGAAGTTGGATGCCGCCCGCGAGATCCACGGCGACCCGTCGACCACCTGCTGGCGCAGATTGAACAGCAACCGCTCGTAGTCGTGCAGGGTGACGGTGCCGGCATCCAATCGCTGCAGGACCGGGACGCGCGAGAGGTGCTCCTCGAGCTCGTCCCACACCGCGGCGAGGCGGTCGGCGAGGGTGTCGACGGTGGTGGATGCGGTCATGACGATGCTCCTTCGGGGGGCGCGACGACGGTCAGGTGGGCGAACGCGAAAGAGAACCTGCCCGACTCGGGCACGGCGAGCAGGATCGTCTCGCCGGGGGAGAAGCGCCCCGTCCGAAACGCCTCCTCGAGCGCGATGAAGATGCTCGCCGCCCCTGTGTTGCCGCAGGTCTCGAGGTTCGAGAACCAGCGGTCGGTGTCGAGCGTCGGCACGCGCTTGCGCAGCCCGTCGAAGGCCAGGTCGCGGAACGCGTTCGTGCTGTAGTGGCAGATGACGTGGTCGAGCTTCCCGACGTCGACGAGACCGATGTCGACGAGCTCCTCGAACTGCGCGAGGCCGGCGCCCGCGAGGTCGTCGAGCATGCTGACGTCCTGGCGCAGCAGGAACATGCCCGCCGCTGCCGCGTCGTCGACCGGCAGGTCCTGCCACGTCGACCCGACGACCGGCTCGGGGCCGCCCATGCCGGCACGCATGCAGACGTCGTGCTCGTGGGCCAGCGAGACGTGCCGCACCCAGTCGACGCGCAGCGAGATGCGCGTGGGATGCGGCTGGAACTCGACGACCACGGCGCCGGCGCCGTCCGACAGCATCCAGCGCAGGAAGTGCGAGTCCATCCCGGCGCGGATGCCGTCGTACCGCCGCTGCCGCAGGCTCCGGCTCGACAGCTCCGACCCGACGACCGCGGCGCGCGGGTGGTCACCGAGCTTGATCTTCGACACCGCGGCATCCAGCGCGGCAAGACTCGACGCGCAGACCCCCGACGCCGACAGCAACTGCATCGGACCGCCGCCGAGGCGGCCGTGCACCATCGACGCGAACCCGGGGACGAGCACGTCGCCCATCGTCGTCGCGGTCGCGAGCATGCGCAGGTCACCGGCCTCGAGGCCGCGGTCGTCGAGCGCCGCGGTCAGCGCCTTGACCGCGAGCTCCTCGTTGAGCTCGGTCGGCTCGCCACCCTCGTCGAGGGCGTAGTACCGCTGCCGGATGCCGTTCGCGTCGAGCACGCGACGACGGATGCGGGCCGTCACCGCATCGTCGCCGCCCAAACGGCTGACGATGCCGTCGTTGTCGACCGGCTCGCCCGGCAGATACCGGCCGAAACCGGTCAGGTACGCGGACGCCGTCGATGCCATGGGTCCGACCCTAGAGGGTCGGACCGAACGGCTCGGGTGTTATCCCCGGGTCACTTCTCGACCTCGCGGCCCTCCGCGATCCAGGAGCCGGTGCCGCCCTCGACATTCGTCGTCTCCAGACCGTGGTGCTCGAGGAACGCGGCCGCGCGGGCGCTGCGTCCGCCGGCCTGGCAGATGAGGTGCAGGTCGTCGAGTTCGCGCAGCTCGTCCACGTGGTCGGGCACCGTGGCGAGGGGGATGTTGCGCGCACCGGGCACGTGACCGGCGGCGAACTCGTCGGGTTCGCGCACGTCGATGATGTTCGCGGGGGAGGCCTCGGCCAGCTGCGCCGTCGTGATGGAGTGCATACCTCGATGGTCGCAGATCTCGCGGGCCGCGGCGCGGAGTCGGCGATCGTTACCCTCGGAGTATGCCGATCCGCTCCGCTCTCCGTGCCCTGAACGACTCGACCTCGATCACCCACGGCGTCGTGTCGTCGTGCGTCGTCGGAGCCCTCACCCTCATCGACCCACGCCGTCTCACCGTCGGGCAGCGCCTCGTCTACCGCCTGGCGAACGCGGGGCTCGCCGCCTGGACCGTCGGCGTCGGTCTCCGCAGCAGCGATCCCAGCGGCGCCGTCCCGCCGGCCGGGCGGGCGGCCCTTGTCGCGGGCGCCGCCGGTGCGGCCCTGGGCTTCGCCGATGCGGGCGAAGCGGTGGACGCCCGCGTGCAGGACGCGGTCGCGCGCACCGGCGCCCGGCATCCGCGCCGTTGGCTGGCAGCCGGCGGGGCCGTCCTCGCCTTCGGCTCGTGGTGGGCGAGTCGCACCCTCGACACTCCGGAGGACACCCCCGAAGCGCAGGAGATCGCCGTCGACCTGCCGGAGGACGTCCGGGCTCTCGCTGCCCACCTGCTCGCCGCCACCGACCTCTTCGGTGCGCCGGAGCTCCGCGCCCAGCTCGCGCATGCGGAGCGTCTCGTCTTCGACGACAGCGACGGCGGGTTCTGGCCGAACGCGCAGCTCCTCGTCGCCGAGGACCTGCCGCGGGCCGTTCCGGCGCACGCGACGTTCCCGGTCGTCGGTCGGTTCCGCGCCCTGAGCGATGCCACCTTCGACGTGCGGCTCATGGTGACGGACGGTGTTCTCACGAGCGTTTTCGTCGACGAAGGCGCCGACTGGACGTCCGAGCAACGCGACGCCTGGTACGAGTCCGGCGGCGACCTCGGAGAGCTCGGCGACTGGCCCGCGCTCGGCGACCTGGAGATGCTCATCGAATCGCCCGAGGGGCTTCGCCCGATCGGCGCGAAAAGCTGACGGACGGGAATGTTCCGGCGGGCTGATGCGCTGAACCTCCCTATGACGAACAACACGAAGCCTGCACAGTCGTCCGGCACGTTCCGCATCGGCGGAGACCTCGAGGTCAACCGCCTCGGTTACGGCACCATGCAGCTCACCGGCCCCGGCGTCTGGGGTCCGCCGAAGGACCACGACGAGGCGATCCGCGTCCTCCGTCGCAGCGTCGAGCTCGGTGTGAACTTCTTCGACACCGCTGAGTCCTACGGCCCGTACGTCGCCGAGGAGCTCCTCAAGGAGGCGCTGCACCCCTACGCCGACGACGTCGTCATCGCGACGAAGTCCGGCCTGACCCGCACCGGCCCGAACGTGTGGCCCCCGCTCGGACGCCCCGAGTTCCTGCGCCAGGGTGCGGAGATGAGCCTCCGGCGCCTCGGTCTCGAGCGCATCGACCTGTTCCAGCTGCACCGCATCGACCCGAAGGTTCCGCTCGAGGACCAGGTCGGCGAGCTGAAGGCGCTGCAGGACGAGGGGAAGATCCGGTACATCGGACTGTCCGAGGTCTCGGTCGACGAGGTCAAGGCCGCGCAGGAGATCGCCGAGATCGTCACGGTGCAGAACCTCTACAACCTGCAGCACCGCGACGCCGAGGCGCTCCTCGACTGGTCCGAGGAGCAGGGCATCGGCTTCATCCCGTGGTTCCCGCTCGCGACCGGTGGCCTCACCGGCACCGACTCGCCGCTGACCGACATCGCCGAGCGCAAGAACGCGACCCCCGCACAGGTCGCCCTCGCGTGGCTGCTGAAGCGCTCGCCGGTCATGCTCCCGATCCCGGGCACCTCGAGCGTCGCCCACCTCGAGGACAACCTCCAGGGCGCGGTCATCGAGCTCACCGACGAGGAGTTCGCGGAGCTGTCGAAGCTCGGCAGCTGAGCCCCGCATCCCTCGCGTC
Organism: Microbacterium phoenicis; assembly: GCF_047302325.1. NCBI lineage: Bacteria > Bacillati > Actinomycetota > Actinomycetes > Micrococcales > Microbacteriaceae > Microbacterium > Microbacterium phoenicis. The sequence continues at coordinate 2,491,464 of NZ_CP154849.1, read as the reverse complement.
ACCCGTCCACCCTCTGCCAGGGTGGGCGGGTGACGTCTTTTGCCCAGCAGAGTCCGCCGGTCGTCCGGGTGTGGAGCGGCGTGGTCCGCACCGAGGATCGGGACGCGTACGCCGACTACGTCGAGCGCACCGGCATGAGCGCCTACCGATCGACGCCCGGCAACCTTGACGCGTGGCTGCTCACCCGTGACCTCGGCGACGGTCGTACCGAGATCACGACGGTGTCGAGGTGGGCGAGTCTCGACGCGATCACCGCGTTCGCCGGCGATGACATCGAGCAGGCGGTTTTCTACCCGGAGGACGACGAGTACCTCGTCGAGCGCGACGAGCGCGTCCGGCACTACCGGCAGGCGTGAGATGGCCGTCGTCACCTCGCTGTACCGCTACCCGGTCAAGGGATTCACTCCCGAACCGAGGGCCGAGCTCATCGTGCAGCCGGACGGCCGCATCGCCGGAGACCGCGTCCTCGCCTTCCGCTTCGCCGACGCGACGACTCCCGAGGACGACGGCGGCCTAGAGTACTGGCCGAAGAGTCGCGGACTCGCACTCATGGATTTCCCCTCGATCGCCCGCCTGCACGTCGAGGTCGACGATGGCGTCGTCCGGGTCAGCGAGGACGGTCGCCTGCTGGTTCAGGCAGGGCTCGACGATGCCGGACGCCGCGAACTCGAGGACGCGGTCACCGCGTTCGTGGCGCGGTCCTCCGACGCGCAAGTGCTGGGGCGTCCCGGCGTCCTGCCGCTGCGCCTCGTCGGCGACGGCGCGACGTCGAGGTTCCAGGACCGAGCGCGCGGCTTCGTCTCCCTGCACGGCGCGTCGACGGTGGAACAGGTGGATGCCGCCGTGCCCGCACCCGTCGACGATCGCCGCTTCCGCTCCAACATCGTCGTCTCGGGCACCGCGCCATGGGGGGAGCTCGAATGGTCGGGCCGCGTCCGCATCGGCGACGTGGAGTTCGAGGTCCAGCGTCCGATCGGTCGCTGCGCCGCCATCACTGCGAACCCCGACACCGGCCAGCGCGACGCGCGACTGCTGCGCGTGCTGACGACCGAGTTCGGTCAGAACGAGGCGACTCTCGGCATCCTGCTGCTGCCCGTCGGCGACGGGGGCACGGTGCGCGTGGGGGATGAGGTCGTCGCGACGTCCTGAGCTCGTGGGACCGATCCCATAGACTCTCCGTCGGTTCCCCTCATGGACTCCCCGACCTTCCGCTCCGCACCGCGACGCGACATCCAAGGCCTGCGCGCCTTGGCCGTCCTCGCGGTGATCGGCGCACACGCGGCCGGGTGGCCCGCGGGCGGCGTACTCGGCGTCGACGTCTTCTTCGTCATCTCCGGGTTCCTGATCACCGGGATGCTGCTGCGCGAGGCACGAGACACCGGGCGCATCTCGCTCGGCTCGTTCTACGCCCGGCGTGCGCGGCGATTGCTGCCCGCAGCGCTCACCGTGCTCATCGCGGTCGGGGTCGCCGGATGGTTCCTCTTCAACCGCGCCCGCGGCGAACAGACGTTATGGGATGCCGCCTGGGCAGCCGTCTTCGCCTCGAACTGGAACTTCGCCGCTCAGGGGACCGACTACTTCGCCGACACCGGAGCCGTCTCGCCCCTGCAGCACTTCTGGTCGTTGTCGGTCGAGGAGCAGTTCTACCTCGTCTGGCCGCTGCTGCTCCTAGTCGTCCTCGCGCTCGCCGGGCGGGCGCGGGTGGCGGCCGTGGCGGGCGTGCTCGCGGCGGCGATCGTCGCGGGCTCCTTCGGCTGGGCTCTCGCGCAGTCCGACGCCCAGGCGACGGTGGCGTACTTCTCGACCCTGACCCGCGCGTGGGAGCTCGGCGTCGGCGCGCTCGTCGCCGTGCTCGTGCCGGTGCTTCGCCGCATCCCTCGCGTCCTCGGTGCGACGCTGCAATGGGGCGGCGTCGCGGCCGTCGTCGCCGCGCTGCTGCTCATCGATCCGACCGCGGGTGGGTTCCCGGCGCCGTGGGCCGCAGCTCCGGTCGTCGGGGCCGCCGTCGCACTCGCGGGCGGCGTCGGGGGAGACCCGCGCCACCGCCGCCTCGTCCCGCTGACGAATCCGATCGCCGTCTTCCTCGGCGACGCGTCGTACTCGCTCTACCTCTGGCACTTCCCGGTCGTAGTCTTCGCCGCCGTGCTGGTCCCGGCATCCGAGTGGCACCTCTGGATCGTCCTCGGGGCGAGCCTCGTCCTCGGCGTGGCGTCGTATCTGATCGTCGAGCAGCCGCTGCGCCACGCACCGTTCCTCGGCGGGATGCCGCAGCCTGCGGCTCCCGAACCCGAACCACAACCCGAAGCGGAGCCGGCGCCGGTCACGGTCGCTCCGACGACCCGCCCCGCGGGGTGGACCCCGGGCACGAGGTACTTCCCGGGGTCGTCCCGCCCCGCGCCCGCCCGCATGGCGGTCGCAGCGGCCGCGCCGGTAGCCGAGTCGGTCGCCGAGCCGGTCGCCGAGCATCGGGGGAGCGCCGTCGCCGCCTGGCGCGAGCGCTTCGCCGCGCAGGTGTTCCTCGCGACAGCCGGGCTCGTCGCGGTCGCGCTGGCGGGCGTGCTCTGGGCGACGGCATCCGGTCACGGTCCGCGGTTCGGCCTGCCCGAACTCGCTCCGGCGGCATCGGCTCCGTCCGTCTCGGGGGATCCGACCGCCGACCTCCAGGCGGAACTCGCCGCCGCTGCCGCCGCCGACGCCTGGCCCGACCTCAACCCTTCGCTCGACCGCGTGATGATCGCGTCGTCGGCCGCGAACCCCGCGCACGACTGCTTCTCCCCGGGAGCGGCGACCGCCTGCGGGTGGGGCAGCAGTGACGCGCCCGTACACATCTGGCTCGTCGGCGACTCGACCGCGATGGCCTATGCGCCCGCCTTCCGCCGCATCGCGGATGACAGCGACGGCGGCATCCGCGTCTCGGCGATGGGCATGTACGGATGCCGCTTCACCGATGTCCTCGTCCAGAACGACGACCCGCAGGTGATGGCGCGATGCCAAGAGCGCAAGGCGGCGGTCCGGGCAGCGATCATCGCCGACAAGCCCGACCTCGTCGTCATGTCGAACGCGTTCACTCTCGGCCGGTCGGTCGACGGTACCGACCTCTCGGCCGAGAACTTGATCGCGGCGCAGCGTCGCGAAGCGGACTCGTACCGGATGGGCGAGCGGATGCTGCACCTCGCGCCGCCGCCGCAAGGCGTCAGCCTTGCCGCCTGCTACACGCCGTCGTCGTCGCCGAAGGCGTGCGACAGTGCGGTCGACAGCACGTGGCGTCAGATGGAGGCCGCATCCGAGCACGCGGCGAAGGCAGCGGGCGATCACGCGATGTCATCCCTGCCGCTCACGTGCGCGGGCGATGTGTGCCCGCCCTTCGCCGGCTCGATCCCAACGAAATACGACCAGACGCACCTCACCGTCGAGTACGCCGAGCACATCGCGCCCGCTCTGCACCAGGCGCTGGACGGCGCGGGTCTGCTGACCGGTCGCTGAGCGGTTTCAGACGCCGAGAAGCGGACACGCAGAGGCTATCGTCGCGACGGTCTGCTGCCGGACTAGACCCGCAGCGCGCGGCGGTACCCGAGAGCACCGACCGCGCCGGCGGCCGACAGTGCCGGGCCGGCGACCGCCTGCGCGAGGGGGTGCGCCAGCGCACGGATCGCGGTAACCGGACCGAGGGACTCTCGGATCGCCGGCACCGCCCAGTCGTCCACCGCCGCCTGATACCGCGCGACTGCCTCGTCCAGGTCCGACCCGCGGATCACCTCGTCGGCCAGCGCACCGGCCGAGCGGATGGCCGTCGAGCCCGCCCTGCCGCCGGTCGGCGGCATCGCGTGCACGGCGTCGCCGATCGCGGTGATGCGGGGCGCCCGCCACGGGAACCGCCGTCCCGTGAGGGAGGCGGCGCGGAAGCCGAACGCCGCAGTGCGATCGGGGTCGGATGCCGCGATCGTGTCGGCGAGCCACGGATGCCACCGCTGGGTGGCGGCGAGGGACGTCTCGACGAGTTCCGCCGCCGTCGCGCCGCGGGTCTCAGGCACGCTCGTCCGCCGCGCGATGAGCCCCCAGACGACGGACGGCGGCCCCACCGCCTCGCGGAGGTCCTGCGGCACCTCGCCCATGCCGACGGAGGCGAGCGACAGGAACATCCCGAGCCCCCGCCGATCCAGCGCGAGCCCGGGTCCCCGGCGGAGGAAGCTCGGATACCGTCCGCCGGGTGCGAGCGGCGTGGACCCCGCGATCCCCACGAGACCGGTGTCGGTGCTCGTCGTCGCGCCGAGCGCGCGCACGACGGGCGAATCCGCACCGTCCGCCGCCACGACCAGGTCGCCCGCCACACTCGAGCCGTCCGCGAGCGTCAGCGCTGCGCCGCCCGCGGTCTGCTCCGCTCCTGTCACCTCCGCGGCGAACCGGACCACGCCCTCGAGACCCTCGGCGAGGATGCTGCGCAGCGCCCTCCGCTGGCAGAGCATCCGCTCCTGCCCCGCGGGCTCGGGCGCGACGACGAGGGGCCGCAGCCGGGCGTTCGCGACGGTGAACTGCGAGAACGTCCCCGGTCCGTCGGACACCCGCCGGATGCGGTCCAGCGTGCTGCCCGGCACGTGCCGCCGCATCACGGCGACCGCCTCGGGAGTCAGGGCGATCCGGTAGCCGCCCGTGTCGAGGGCACTTGCATCGCGCTCCACGACGACGACCTCGGCGTGATCGCGCAGGGCGTGGGCGAGCACGAGGCCGCCCAGGCCCGCTCCGCTCACCAGGACCCTCATCTGCACAGCATGACCGGCCCTCGTCGAACGCAGAAGCCCTCGACTGCGAGCATCGTCATCCGAAAGACTGGCGGGATGCCTCTGCTCCCCGCCCCGCGCCCCATCGACCCCGCCGCCGTTCCCGCGCTCCGCTGGGGCGTGATCGGTACCGGCATCGCCGACCGGTTCGTCCACGCGATCCATGCGCACACGGGTCAGCGCGCCGTCGCCGTGACGGCACGGGATGCCGCGAAGACCCGCTCGTTCGCGGATCGGCACGGCATCGCGCGCGTGCATGCGTCCGTCGACGCCCTCCTCGCCGACGCCGAGGTCGACGTCGTCTACGTCGCGACGCCGCATCCGCTCCACCGCAAGCTCGCGCTCGCCGCGATCGCCGCGGGCAAGCACGTGCTCGTCGAGAAGCCCATCGCGGTGTCAGCGGTCGACGCGCGCGAGATCCTCGACGCGGGCCGCGCCGCGGGCGTGCTCGTCATGGAGGCGATGTGGACGCGTTACCTCCCGCAGGCCGACGTCATCGCGCAGCTGCTCGACGCCGGGACGATCGGCGAGGTCGCCCTCGTCCGCGCCGACTTCGGCTCGCTCGTCGAGTTCGACGCCACGAGCCGCATGTTCGATCCGGCGCTCGGCGGCGGCGCGATGCTCGACCTCGGCGTGTACCCCGTCTCGTTCGCGGCGTCGATCATCGGCGCTCCGAGCGTCGTCCGCGCGGTGGGCACGCTGGCGCCCACCGGCGTCGACGACAGCGCCACGATCGCCCTGCGGACGGATGCCGGGGCCCAGGCTGCGCTCACCGCCGGCTTCCGCGCCGTCACGCCGATCGAGGCGACGATCTTCGGCTCGCAGGGGCGCATCGACGTGCTGAGCCCGTTCTTCGGACCGAGCGGCATCCGCCTCACCCTTTCCGACGGCACCGCTGAGGAGTGGCGCGACGACGCCCTGCCGCAGGTCCACGACGGTCTCGGCTACCAGGCGACGGCGTTCGCTTCGTACGTCGGCGCCGGCCTCGTCGAGTCGCCGTTGCACCCGCACGGCGACGTCGTCTCGGTCATGGCGACCATCGACGAGGTGCGTCGCCAGATCGCCGCCGGCTGAGCGAGCAGGGCGGCCCAGGGTTAGCCTTGGTCACCATGACCATCCAGCACACCGTCGTCTTCGTCCTGCACCACGCGGATGAGTCCTCCGAAGAGAAGACGTTCCTGACGGACGCGCAACGGTCGCTCACGGCCATTCCCGGCGTCCAGCAGTTCCGCATCAACCGTCAGATCAGCCCGAAGAGCGATCTCCGTTGGCAGTTCACGATGCTGTTCGACGACCAGGACGCGTACGACGCGTACAACGCCCACCCCGACCACGTCGCCTTCGTCGAGAGCCGCTGGAGCCACGAGGTCCGCGACTTCCAGGAGTTCGACTTCGTCGCCGGCGACTGATCGAGGCGGGCGCGTGGATCAGCGTTCCGCGCGCACCTCGGCGAGCGACGGGTAGTCGGTGTAGCCCTCGGCACCACCCGTGTAGAAGAGCTCGGGTCGCGGATCGTTCAGCTCGGCGCGCTGCTCCCAGCGGGTCGGCAGATCAGGGTTGGCGATGACCGGGCGGCCGACCGCGACGGCATCCGCCCACCCTTCGAGCACGAGCTCCTCGGCCTCTTCGCGGGACGTGACGACGCCGAAACCGGAGTTGAGGATCGTCGGCGCACCCGCCGTGTGGCGGATGTGCTGGACGAGGTCGCTCTTCGGCTCGGCGTGCAAGATGTCGACGAACGCCAGGCCGAGTGGGGCGAGGCCCTCCGAGAGAGCCGTGTAGGTCGCGCGTGCGTCGGCGTCGTCGCTCTCGAGGACCCCCGGGATCTGATGCTGTGGCGAGAGACGGATGCCGGTGCGCTCCGCGCCGACCGCCTCGGCGACCGCACGGGTCACCTCTATTCCGAACCGCGCGCGGTTCTCGGGCGAACCGCCGTAGACGTCCTCCCGGACGTTGGACTCGGGGGAGAGGAACTGGTGCACCAGGTAGCTGTTCGCGCCATGGACCTCCACGCCGTCCATGCCGGCCGCGATCGCATTGCGCGCCGCCTGAACGAACTGCTCGACGACGTCACCGATCTCGGCGGTCGTGAGGGCGTGCGGAACGGGGAGGTCCACCTTCTCACCCGCGACGGTGCGACCCTGCCCCGGCGAGGCGATCGCACTCGGGCCGACGACGAGCTCGACACCGGAGATCTCCGGGTGCGAGACCCGGCCGCCGTGCATGAGCTGCATGACGATCGTGCCGCCCTCCGCGTGCACCGCGTCTGCGACCTTGCGCCATCCGGCGATCTGCTCATCGGTCTCGATTCCGGGCTGTCCCGGGTAGGACTTCCCGGCGGCGACCGGCCAGGTCCCCTCGGTGATGATGAGGCCCAGGCCCGCACGCTGGCGGTAGTACTCCACCATCACGTCGTTCGGAATACCGTCCTCCGCAGCCCGCGTGCGGGTGAGCGGTGCCATGACGACACGGTTGGACAGATCGAGGGCGCCGAAGACGGCGGATTCGTACAGGCTCATACCGAGACGTAACCCTTGCGGGCAGCGGTCCTATTCCAGCCGCGTGTCACCCGTCCGACGGGGCGCCCTCCTCGGCCGGTGCCGCCTCGACCAGGTCGTCGTGCGCCTGCTCGAACTGCGAGCGGTAGAGGCGGTAGTAGGCGCCCTGCTGCGAGATCAGCTCTTCGTGCGTGCCCTTCTCGACGATGTCGCCGTGCTCCATCACGAGAATGAGGTCGGCATCGCGGATCGTCGACAGGCGGTGCGCGATGACGAACGATGTCCGTCCCTCACGCAGCGCCGCCATCGCGTGCTGCAGCAGCAACTCGGTGCGAGTGTCGACCGACGACGTCGCCTCGTCGAGGATCAGCACCGCCGGCTGTGCGACGAACGCGCGAGCGATCGTGATGAGCTGCTTCTCTCCGGCGGACACGTTCGAGGCATCCTCGTCGAGCATCGTGTCGTACCCGTCGGGGAGGGAGCGGACGAACCGGTCCACGCGGGTCGCGACCGCGGCATCCACGACCTCGTCATCGGTCGCCGATTCGCGTCCGTATCGGATGTTCTCGCGGATGGTCCCGGCGAACAGCCACGGGTCCTGCAGCACCATGCCGGTGCGCGAGCGCACGTCATCGCGCGAGAGCTGCGCGATGTCCTGACCGTCGAGCAGGATGCGTCCGCCGTCGAGCTCGTAGAACCGCATGAGCAGGTTCACGAGCGTCGTCTTGCCGGCGCCGGTGGGGCCGACGATCGCCACGGTCTGCCCCGGCTCGACCCGGAACGACAGGTCCGTGATGAGCGGGTGCTCGGGCGCGTACGCGAACTTCACGTGCTCGAACTCGATGACACCGCGACCGTCGCCACGAGCGGGGGCGTCGGCGGCATCCGGTTCCTGCTCGTCGGCGTCGAGGAGCTCGAAGACGCGCTCGGCCGACGCGGTGCCCGACTGGACGACGGCGGCCATGCCGCCGAGCTCGGACAGCGGCTGCGTGAACTGCTGCGAGTACTGGATGAACGCCTGCACGTCGCCGAGACGCAGCTGGCCGCTGGCGACCTGCAGCCCGCCGAGCACGGCGATCCCGACATAGGTGAGGCTGCCGACGAACGTCATCGACGGCATGATCATGCCCGAGAGGAACTGCGCCTTGAACGCGGCCTGATAGAGCTCCTCGTTCTCCTCCTGGAACTTCGCGCGCGCGTCTGCCTCGCGGCCGAACACGCGGACGAGCGAGTGACCCGAGAAGGACTCCTCGACGCGGGCGTTGAGACGACCGACCTTGCGCCATTGCACGCCGAAGGCCTTCTGCGACTTCGGGCCGATGACGCCGAAGATGATCGCCATGAGGGGAAGGGCGATGAGCGCCACGATCGCGAGCTGCCACGAGATGGAGAACATCATGATGAGCACGCCCACGACCGTGAGGACGGCCGTCAGCGCTCCGGACAGGGACTGCTGCATCGTCTGCGTGATGTTGTCGATGTCATTCGTGACGCGCGAGATGAGTTCACCGCGCTGGACGCGGTCGAAGTGCGACAGCGGCAGGCGATTGAGCTTCGCTTCGACGTCTTCGCGCAGACGCCACATGGTGCGCACCATGATGACGTTGATGACGTAGCCCTGCGCCCACGTCAGGATCGCCGAGACCACGTAGATGACGAGCACCCACGTGATGATCACCCTGAGGGCGTCGAAGTCGACGCCCGAGCCGGGCGTGTAGTTCTGCATCGCAGCGACGATGTTGGCGAAGTCGTCCTGACCCTGGCTGCGGAGCGCGTCGACCGTCTGACTCTGGGTCAGTCCCGCGAAGGCCGGGTTGTCGCCGAGGGTCTTCGACAGGAAGCCCTCGAAGACGATGTTCGTCGCCTCTCCGAGCACCTTCGGAGCGATGACCGCGAGCACCACTCCGATGGCTCCGGCGACGGTGACGAGACCGAACATCCACTTGAACGGAGCCAGCAGCCCGATCATGCGGACGAAGCTCGGACCGAACTGCGACGCTTTGCCGGGCGCGACCGAATCCCACGATCCGCTGTTCAGGCGCGCCTGCTCGGCGAGCTCGGCCTCGAGCTTCTCGTCTTCGGTCATCTGCGTGTCGGGCGAGCTCATGCGTCCACTCCCAGCTGCGATTCGACGATCTCGCGGTACGTCTCGTTGGTCGCGAGGAGTTCGCTGTGCGTGCCCACGCCGACCATGCGGCCGGCGTCGAGGACCACGATCCGGTCGGCGTCCATGATCGTCGACACGCGCTGGGCGACGACGATCTTCGTCACCTCCGGGAGTTCGCGCCAGAGTGCCTGTCGTAGTCGCGCGTCGGTCGAGAGGTCGAGGGCCGAGAACGAGTCGTCGAACACGAGGATGTCGGGGCGGTGCACGATGGCGCGCGCGATCGACAGTCGCTGCCGCTGACCGCCCGAGACGTTCGTGCCTCCCTGCGCGATGCGGGCGTCGAGACCGCCCTCCATCTGCTCCACGAAGTCGCGGCCCTGCGCGATCTCCAAGGCGTGCCAGATCTCATCGTCGGTGGCATCCTCACGCCCGAAACGCAGGTTGGATGCGACGGTTCCGGTGAACAGGAAGGCCCGCTGGGGGACGAGGCCGATGCCCTTCCAGAGCTCGTCGAGATCCGCTTCGCGCACGTCGACGCCGGCGACCCTCACCGAGCCGCCGGTGACGTCGAAGAGGCGGGGGATGAGCGAGACGAGCGTCGTTTTTCCCGCGCCGGTCGAGCCGACCACGGCGACCGTCTCGCCGGGGGCGGCGGCGAAGGTCAGGCCCTCGAGCACGGGCGAGTCGGCTCCGGGGTAGGTGAAGGACACATCCTCGAACTCGACGGCGCCGGGCCGGGGGAAGTCCCGCACGGGCTGCGTGGGACGGGCGAGCCCGCCGTCGACGGCGAGGACCTCGCCGATGCGGTCGGCCGAGACGGCGGCGCGCGGGATCATGATCGTCATGAAGGTGGCCATCAGGACCCCCATGAGGATCTGGCCGATGTACTGCATGAAGGCGAACAGGGTCCCGATCTGCACGGACCCCTCGTTGACCTCGATGCCGCCGAACCAGATGACGCCGACCACCGTGACGTTGAGCACGAGCATGGCCAGCGGGAACATCAGGACGAACAGCGACCCGACCTTGCGGCCGACGACGAGGATGTCGGTGTTCGCGCCGCGGAAGCGCTCCTCCTCGATCGGCTCGCGCACGAAGGCGCGGACGACGCGGACACCGGTGAGCTGTTCGCGGAGGATCCGGTTCACGGCGTCGAGCTTGGTCTGGTAACTGCGGAACAGCGGCACCATCCGGCTGATGATGAGGATGCCGATCACCAGGAGCGCCGGCACCGAGACGCCGATCAGCCAGCTGAGGCCGACGTCCTGCTGCAGGGCCATGATGATGCCGCCGATGGCGAGCAGGGGAGCGGTGACGAGCATCGTCGCGCCCATCATCGCCAGCATCTGCACCTGCTGGACGTCGTTCGTATTGCGCGTGATGAGCGATCCGGCACCGAACTGCGTCACTTCGCGTTCGGAGAATCCGCTGACCCGCTCGAAGACGTCTCGCCGGATGTCGCGGCCGACGGCCATCGCGGCGCGGGCTGCGAAGAAGGTGGCCACGATCGAGGCGACGATCTGACCGAGAGCGATGGCGAGCATGAGCACGCCGTGCGACCAGATGTAGCCGACGTCGCCCTGGGTGACGCCCTTGTCGATGATGTCGGCGTTCAGCCGAGGGAGGTACAGCGCCGCCATGGCGGAGGCGAACTGGAAGATCAGCACGCCGATCAGCAGCCAGCGGTAGGTCCGGAGGTACCGGACCAGAAGGGTTCCGAGCATGGATCTCAGAGTGCCACTACCTGCCGACATCCGCGTCCCCCCGCGGGTGGATGTCCGCTGACGGCGTAGCCGCGCTCAGCTCGCGAGCTCGAGGAGCTCCTTGACGTGTCCGACGATCTCGCGCGGGCGGAACGGCTTCGCGACGACTTCGTTCACGCCGGCGCGGAGTGCCACCTCGCGGTCGCTGCTGTGGACGCGCGCGGTCAGCATGATGATGTGCGGCTGCCGGATATCGACGCTCCGACGGATCTCCTGAGAAGCCTGGATGCCGTCTGTCCCGGGCATCATCCAATCCATCAGGACGACCCGCGGACGGTGCTCGCGAACCCGTTCGACACCCTCGCGCCCGTTGCCCGCCCGAGCGACGGAGATCCCGGCACGCTCGAGGCTGGAGACGAGGAGCATGGCGATGTCGTCGTCGTCGTCAACCACCAGCACCGATATCGCCACCCCGGTACTCTGACACGATCCAGGGGAGCGGGGTAATCGCGGGGAGATCTATCCGAACAGCCCGCCGCCACGCTTGTCGGCCTCCAGCAGGTTCTGTTGCGCCTGCTCGTACACAGCGAGCAAAGCGTTCAGTTTCTTGACGACATCGAGGGTCTTCTTCGACGCGCTCGCCCACCCTGAATTCTTCTTGGCCTCGTGCAGATAGCGCTGGGCGGTGTAGGCAGGTGACTGGACGGACTGCCATCTACTGCCCGCATTCCCCAGCATGCGGATGAGCTCATCCGCGCGCTTCTTCTTAGCGGTCGTCGTCCCCGCGGCGTGAATCGCAGCATTCCCGCCTCTGATCTTTCCGATCGCTTCTCGCAGCGCATCGATCTCGGCCTGGTAGCCGGATGACGTCAGTCCGCTGCGAGATCCCCCGTCTTCATTCGCGCCGGTCTGATATGCGGTTCTCGTCGAGCGACTCAGCGCGTTCGCTCATGCTAGGGCACTCGATCGTCGGATGCTCAAGCCGCCTGGCTAGCCTGGGCACCATGACCGCCACCTTCACCGAGGTCACTCGGGCGTCCTGCACGCTCGAGGAGCTCTTCGAGCTGTCGCTGTCGATCGACACGCACCTGGAGTCGATGGCGCGGTCGGGCGAGCGCGCGGTCGGGGGCGTCACGAGCGGCACGATCGGCCTGGGCGAGACCGTCACGTGGCGGGCGCGCCACTTCGGGATCGTCTGGACCATGACGTCCCGGATCACGGCGCTCGAACGACCCCACCGATTCGTGGACGAGCAGGTACGCGGGCCGTTCCGGTCGTTCCGGCACGAGCACCGATTCGAGCGCGAGGGCGACGGGACGGTCATGACCGACACGATCACCCTGCGATCGCCGTTGCTCGGGTGGATCGTCGAGCCGCTGCTCCTGCGGCCCTATCTGCAGCGGCTCATCCGCTCACGAAACCGCGTCCTCGTGTCGTCGCTGGGTCGATCGAGTCCGGATCAGGTGTCCTGAGGCCGTGTTCCTGCCCGTGGACCGGGGATTTCAGCGCCGCTCGCGATAGCGTGGGATCGGTCCGCCCCCGCGGTCGGACCGTCGAAAGGAACCCATGAGCATTGGCAGCGACCCGGCACGCGCGGCTGCGCACGTTACCGGCGGAACCGCACGGTTCACGGCGGCCGACGGTGCGGAGGAGATGTTCGAGGCCGCTGACGCGGACGCGGTGCGTCGCCTCGTCGTCGATCGTGTCCGAGCGGATGCCGCGGCGACCGGCACGCCCATCGAACTGCTCACGAGCGGGGACCGAGGCGAGCACCGACTCGTCGTCGACCCCGCTGGCGACATCGACGTCGAGCTGGACGACCGCACCGTGACCCGCGCCGAGCTGCGACAGCAGGCCTGGTGGACGACCGACCCGGAGCCGGCGGACCAGGCCGAGCCGGAGGCGGCCCCGGAGTTCGAGGCAGACCCGGAGCCGGAGGCGGCCGCGGAACTCGAGGAAGAGCCGGAGCCCGAGGCGGCCCCGCTCGTCGAACCCGTCCTCGTCGCAGAGGTCCCCGCGTTCTTCCCGCCCTCGGCCGGCGACGACGGCGATGACGATGATCTCGACGAACCGGCTCCCGCCGGATGGGAACCCGCGCGCGTGACGGAGATCCCCGCTGCGGCCCCCGTAGCGGCTCCCGCTCCGGACGACGCGGCGAGCGGCGGGCCGACGACCGGGACCGACCCGGTCGAGGTCGCTCGGGCATCCTTCGCCGCGGAGGATCAGCCCGCCCCCGTCGAGGTCGCCCCGGCCGAGCCCGCTGCACCCGAGCCCGCTGCACCCGAGCCCGCTGCACCCGAGGCGTTCACGCCCGAGGCCACGACACCCGACGCGGCGCCCGCGCCAGACACGGCGTTCGAGGCATCCGCTGCTCAGGGTCCGCGCCCGTCGTTCATCGAGCCGCCCAGCGATCACCCCGCCACCGTGACCGGCTGGCGCGCGTTCTTCGTGCGCATCGGCGTTCCCATGAAGCCGTCGAGGGCAGAGGTCGAGCGCGCGGAGCGCGAGAAGGCGGTGTCGCGCCAGTGGGCGGGATGCCGCGCGATCGCCGTCGCGAACGGCAAGGGCGGCGTCGGCAAGACGATGACCACGGCCGTCCTGTCCGCGGTGTTCGCGCGGCACGGCGGCGGCAACGTCCTCGCCTGGGACAACAACGACACCCGCGGCACGCTCGGCTGGCGCACCGAACAGGGCGACTACGACACGACGATCCGCGATCTGCTGCCCGAAGCGCCGCGGCTGCTCGAGGCGACAGCATCCGTCTCGGACATCGCCCGGTTCGTCCATCACCAGTCGGTGGACCGCTACGACGTGCTGCGCTCCAACCCCGAACTGCTCGCCGCGGACCAGCGCATCACGACGGCGGACTTCGATCTGCTCGCGCAGGTCGCGGCCCGCTACTACCGCATGGTGATCTTCGACTCCGGCAACGACGAGTCTGCCGATCGCTGGCTGCGGATGATCGACTCGGCGCACCAGCTCGTCGTCCCGACGCTCGCCGCGCCCGAGTCGGCGGAATCGGCTGCGCTCCTCCTCGACGCGCTCCGCAAACGCGACGAGCACTCCCGCCGGCTCGCCGACGGCGCCGTCGTCGTCGTCGGGCAGTCCGAGCGTGCGGGAATCGGCGCCGCGCAGCGGATCGCCGCGGGCTTCGAGGGTCACGTCCGCGCGGTCGAGATCATCCCCTTCGACGACTCCCTCAAGGCGGGTCGCATCCGCTACGACGCGCTCCAGCCCCGGACGAAGGACGCCTGGATGCGCGCCGCCGCCGCGGTGGCTCAAGGACTGTAGGTTTCGCATGCGCGCGGCCACGGGGGTGATGCTCGTCCTCTCCCTGCTGGCCGGGCTCGTGCTCGTCGCAGGCCTCTTCCTCGACACGCGCGAGAGCGCTGAGGGGCGGTGCTGGAAAGACGTCCACCCGCCGGGTGTCTCGGCATCCGAGGTGGCGCTCCTCTCCGCGGAGGCGACCGCGTGGCCCGTGGGACGCCGGTGCACCTGGGCGGCGGAGTCGGGTGACGGCACCGTCGTGACGCAGACGGGGTGGGACAGGACGATCGGCTTCGTGGTCGTGAGTGCGGTTTCGGTGGGCCTGGCGGCCGTAGGCGCGATACGGCGTCGTGCCGGCGCTGTCGTTCCGCTGATCATCTGCGTCGTCGCGCTCGGGGCCGCCGCATCCTGGGCCAGATGATCAGGCGCGGATCGCTCGAGTCGGCCGTCGCTGGAGGTCGCCGCCGCAGTTCGGGCAGGCGGCATCCGCGAATCCAGCGACGCATGACGCGCACCACGTGCACTCGTACGAGCAGATGAATGCCTCGCCGCCCGCGGGCAGGGCGCGGTCGCAGGATTCGCAGGCGGGTCGCATCTCGAGCATCCTCCGACGATACGAGCGCCGGCACCGCGGGCATGATCGAACGGATGCCGGGGGTCGGAGGAATCCTGCCGCTCCGAGGCGACGGGCGTGAGAGAGGATGAGCAGATGACCGCTCCGGATCACGACACGCGGCTGATCGAGGTCGCCGCGCGGCTCAGCGTCGCCCCGGCCGGTGATTTCGTCGCCCTCCGGAAAGCTGCCGCGAAGGAGGCCGGCGATCGGGAGCTCGCCGCCGCCATCGGCCGGCTCCGCAAGCCTGTGGTCGCTGCCTGGGTGGTCAACCTCCTCGCGGCGGGCGACCCGCAGGCGCTCGCTCCGGCCGCCGACCTGGCCGGCTCCTTCCGTGAAGCGGTGGATGCCGCGGACGGGCGCGCGCTCGCCGAGCTCGCGACCCGGCGGCGCGGCATCCTTCGGGGTCTCGTCGACCGTGCCGTCGCTCTCGCCGAAGAGAACGGTGCGGACCTCGGTGCGTCGGTGCGTGCGTCGGTCGAGCAGACCCTCGACGCGGCGCTGCGGGATCCGGATGCCGCCGCTGCCGTCGCGAGCGCGCGGCTGCTGCGTCCCATCGAGGCGACCGGGATGGACGCGCCCGACCTGACGGACGCGGTGTCGGGTCCGTTCGACGCCGGCTCCGCCGCACCCGACCGTGGAGACGAACTCGCCGAGCGGCGCGCGGCGCGCGAGGCGGAGCGAGTAGCCGCAGAGGCCCGTCGTCACGCTGAGAGCGCGGAGAAGGATCTCGCTCGGGCGGAGGAACGCGTCCGGGTGGCACACGCCCGGATCTCGGAACTCGAGGAACGTCTCGCCGAGCTGGAGCGCGAACGTGCGCGCACCTCGAACGATCTCGACGCCGCTCGGGCCGAGGCGGAGCAGCTCAGCGAGACGCGTGCCGCAACCCGTGACGCTGCGCGTCGGGCGCGGAAGGCCGCCGACCGTGCGGCGACGTGATCAGCCGCGCGCGCGGAGCTGATCGAGAGCAGTGGTCGCCGTCGACCACACGAGGGTCTGAGCGACTTCCTCCGCGCGATCGTAGCGAGAGCCGGTGAGGACGACGTACACGGCTCCGACGACGTCGATGAAACCCGCGACCTCGCCACCGATCCGCACTTCATAGCGACCGTCCGCGACGAGGTCCCACTGGATGCGGGAGGCCCGAGGCGAGGCATCCGCCGGTCGACGGGTGGGCAGCGCACGCAGCGTCTCTGAATCCACGTACATGTTCCGCACCTCGTCCCTCGCACCCAGCCGACACTGATCCCAGATGACCACCATCGCCCGGGCGGCGGGGTCGGCAGAGGGGATTGACGAGGTGGTGTCGGACGGCTACACGAGGACGGGGGATGCCGCCGCGGTGCGCCGGACGGCGTCCGTCACGGTGTCGAGCAGGTCAGAGGAGAGGTTCCATCTCTGCCAGTAGAGCGGGACCTCGACGGTGTCCGCCGTGAGGATCGTCAGCGACCCGTCGGCGACGCCCGCGTCGAACTGGCCCGGGAGGAGCATCCCCCACCCGAGGCCGAGGGTGATCGCCTGCGCGAACTCCGCGGACGCGCTGATGATGTGCCGGGGCGGCTCGCGCCGTGCGCCGTGCCGACGTGCGAAGGAGCTCTGCAGAGTGTCGTGCCGGTCGAAATCGACCCGCGGCGCCGCCTCGAGCCCGGCGCGGTCCACCCCGTCGGGGAACCACCGGTCGGCGAACGCCCGAGTTGCCACCGCCGTGTAGCGCATGCGGCCGAGGGGAGAGGAGACGCACCCCGGCACGGCTTCGCGCTGCGACGTCACCGCTGCCATCACCGTGCCCGCGGCGAGCAGCTGCGCGGTGCGCTCCTGGTCCTCGCGGTGCAGTTCGAACGTCACGTCCCGCGCGTCGGTCACAGCGGCCAGGGCAGGCAGGAACCAGGTGATGAGGGAATCCGCGTTGACTGCGAGAGCGACGTGCGCGGGCCCGTCCTCGTCGCCGAGGGCACTGCGGGTCTCGTGCTCGAGAAGCTTCAGCTGACGGGCCAGGCGGACGAGCGGTTCACCGGCCGGTGTCGCGGCCACGGGTTTGGTTCTACGGAGGACCACTCGTCCGACGCGCTGCTCGATGACGCGGATCCGCTGGCTGACGGCGCTCGGAGTGATGCCCAGCTGCGCGGCTGCGCGGTCCAGCGTCCCGGCGTCGACGGCGGCGGCCAGGGTCCGCAGGTGCTCCACCGGAATGTCCACGCAGCCGAGTGTACTGAAGGACGTCTTCATATCGTGAAGAATCATTCGCTGTACTGCATGTCGCATCTTCCGTACGTTCGCTGATGTGCCTCCTGAACTCGTCGCCCTCCTCTCCGGCCTCGGCCTCTGCCTCGGACTCATCGTCTCGATCGGGGCGCAGAACGCGGTCGTCCTCCGGCAGGGACTGCGACGCGAGCACGTTGGCATCGTCGTCCTGGTCTGCGTCGTCAGCGACGCGATCCTGCAGACGATCGGTGTCGCCGGTATCGCCACCGTCGTGACGGCGCACCCGTGGCTCGAGACCGCGGCGCGGTGGGCTGGCGCGATCTTCATCGTCGGGTTCGCGGTCGTGAGTGCGCGTCGGGCCCTGCGCGGCGGCGGGAGCCTCGAGGCGGCCGCTGACGAGAAGACGACGGATGCCGCGCCCCACGGCACGCTGCTGACCCGTCCCCGCACGGCGACGCGGACGGCCACGCTTCTGACGATCCTCGCCGTCACCTGGCTGAATCCGCACGCCATCGTGGAGACGACGGTGGTGCTCGGATCCGTCGCCGCGACCCACGGCGACGCCCGCTGGTTCTTCCTCGCGGGCGGAATCGCCGCGAGCACCCTGTGGTTCGTGCTCTTCGGCTACGGCGCGCGGTACCTGGCGCCGCTCCTGCGCACCGAACGTGCGTGGCGGATCCTCGACGGCGGCATCGCGGTGATCATGGTGATCATCGCCGTGACGCTCGTCCTCGGCTAGCGCCGGGGGAGGAGACTGAAGGGGTCAGTGCGCGGCGTCGTACGCGTCGAGCACCTGCGCGGGAACGCGCCCGCGCTCCGAGACCTGGTAGCCGTTCTTCGCGGCCCACTCCCGGATCGGGGCGTAGTCGCGCTGGCCGGAGCGCTTCTGCGTCCGGCTTCCGCCCGAAGACGCCGCGGGGCGGCCCGAGCTCGCGCGGTTCGACACGCGACGGGCGGCCTCGACGTACGGCGCCAGCGCATCGCGGAGCGCGTTCGCGTTGTCGTGGGTGAGATCGATCTCGTAGGCGGTGCCGTCGACGGAGAAGAGGACGGTCTCGCCGTCGCCGACCTCGAGGACGGTGCCGTCCAGGTCATCGACGAGCTGGTGCACGATTTTGCGGGCCATGCGCTGAGCCTAGTGGTGCAGGCGGCCGCTACGGCAGCAAGCCGGCACGGCGCGCCTTCGCCACGGCAGCGTGGCGGGTGGAGGCATCCAGCTTCGCCATCGCCGCCTGCAGGTACGACTTGACCGTCCCCTCGCGCAGCGACAGCGAGGCGGCGATCTCCGCGTTCGTCGCCCCCAGGGCACAGCACGCCAGGACATCGAGCTCCCTCGGTGAGAGGGCGACGTCGAGCGACGCGTCGCCGGCTGCCGGACGGCTCATCCCCGTCAGCCTCTTCTCGACGGCGGCGATCCGGTCGCGGAGTGCGGGGTCGGAGACGGATGCCGCGATGCTCCGCAGCTCCGCGTAGCTCTCGCGCAGATCCTCCTGTGCGGCCGCGGGCAGTGCGGGCTCGCTGGGAAGGAGCGCGGCGACCCGGCGGTCGACCTCTTCGCGGACGCGCAACTCGGTCGCGAGCATGTCGGCGGCTTTGAAGGCGGGTCGGCTGACGAGGTCGCCGACGGGGCCGGGGGTCCAGGACCCGCAGTAGACGATGCCGCGGGGACGCCCCGTCACGACGACGGGAACCGCCAGCAACGTCGAGATGCCTTCGCCGAGAATGGCGCGGTCGTAGTCGTGGGTGATGGTGCGGGCCGTGCGATAGTCGAGCGCCAGGCGCGGTCGCTTCTCGAGCATCGCGGCTCCGCCGAGCCCGCGACCGGCTTCGACGACGAGTCCCTCGATGCTGCGGGTCCGGGTTCCGGCGATCGCGGTCACATGGACGGCGCCGCCTCGTTCGAGGCCGCCGAAGACGACGGGAAAGCGGGTCTGACGGGCCAGGTCGGACACGGCTCGGGAGACGAGCCGCGTGTCCGCGTCGCTCTCTGCCGACGATCCCACGCGTACCTACTTCCGGGGGTGACGGCACCTCTGCCGCCTTCGTACGGTCGAACCTACCACGCGGCTGATTCCCAGGAACGGCCGGTGAGAGCACCGTCGCTCACCCCATGAGGCAAGGAGGCCACATGTCGTCCCAGTCCCCGCACGGAGGCGTGGAAGGGAGTGCCATCGACTATGTCGCGGTCGAAGAATCGCCGCGCTTCGTCGAGCTGAAGAAGAAGCATCGCAGCGTCGTCTTCCCGCTCGCTCTGCTCTTCCTCGTCTGGTACTTCGTCTACGTCCTGCTCTCCTCCTTCGCGCCCGACTTCATGGCGCAGGAGGTCTTCGGTCACATCACCATCGGCCTGCTGCTCGGCCTCGGCCAGTTCGTCACGACGTTCGCGATCACGATGGGCTACGTCGCTTTCGCGAACCGCACGCTCGACCCAATCTCGTCCGAGATCCGCGCCGACCTCGAGAGGCAGGAAGCCCGATGAGTCCGATCCTGCTCGCCGCTGCGCCCGCGGCCGCAGCCGAGAACAACCCCGTCCTCAACATCTCGATCTTCGGCGCCTTCGTCGCGGTGACGCTGTTCATCGTCATCCGGGCGAGCCGCAACAACAAGACCGCCGCCGACTACTACGCGGCCGGTCGCTCGTTCACCGGCCCGCAGAACGGCTTCGCCATCGCCGGCGACTACCTCTCGGCGGCATCCTTCCTCGGCATCGTCGGCGCCATCGCGATCAACGGCTACGACGGCTTCCTGTACTCGATCGGCTTCCTCGTCGCGTGGCTGGTCGCGCTGCTCCTGGTCGCCGAGCTCATGCGCAACACCGGCAAATTCACGATGGCCGACGTGCTCTCGTTCCGCCTGAAGCAGCGCCCGGTGCGCCTGGCGGCCGCGATCACGACTCTCGCGGTCTGCTTCTTCTACCTGCTCGCCCAGATGGCCGGCGCGGGCGGGCTCGTCTCGCTGCTGCTCGGCATCACCGAGCAGATCGGACAGTCGATCGTCGTCGCCGTCGTCGGCGTGCTGATGATCGTCTACGTGCTGATCGGCGGCATGAAGGGCACGACCTGGGTGCAGATCGTCAAGGCGTTCCTGCTCATCGGCGGCGCCATCGTCATGACGATCTGGGTGCTCGCGATCAACGGCTTCAGTCTCGACTCGCTCCTCGAGGCCGCGGTCCAGAAGTCGACGACCGACCCGCAGGAGGCGATCCTCGGTCCGGGGCTGCAATACGGCGCCAACCCGTGGGACTTCATCTCCCTCGCGATCGCGCTGGTCCTCGGAACGGCGGGCCTGCCGCACGTCCTGATGCGCTTCTACACGGTCCCGACGGCGAAGGAAGCACGTCGCTCCGTCGTCTGGGCGATCTGGCTGATCGGTCTCTTCTACCTGCTGACGCTCGTCCTCGGCTACGGCGCCGGCGCGATCGTCGGGTCGGAGACGATCAAGGCGGCTCCCGGTGGCGTGAACTCCGCCGCGCCGCTGCTGGCGGCGGCGCTCGGCGGGCCGGTCCTGCTCGGCTTCATCTCGGCGGTCGCCTTCGCGACGATCCTCGCGGTGGTCGCGGGGCTGACGATCACGGCGGCGGCATCCTTCGCCCACGACATCTACGCGAACGTCGTGAAGAAGGGCAACGTCCCGCCGGACGGCGAGGTTAAGGTCGCCCGCCGCACGGTGATCGTGATCGGCGTTCTCGCGATCCTCGGCGGCATCGGCGTGCAGGGGCAGAACGTGGCGTTCCTCGTGGCGCTGGCCTTCGCGGTCGCCGCCTCGGCGAACCTCCCGACGATCCTGTACTCGCTGTTCTGGCGGAAGTTCACCACCCGCGGCGCGGTGTGGAGCATGTACGGCGGCCTCGCGACCGCGATCGTGCTCATCGTCCTGTCGCCGGTGTTCTGGGGCACGGAGACGAGCGTCTTCAAGAACGTCGGCACGGCGATCTGGCCGCTCAACAACCCGGGCATCGTCTCGATCCCGGTGGGCTTCTTCCTCGGCTGGCTGGGCTCCGTGACCTCGCGCAAGGCCGAGGATGCGAAGAAGGCCGCAGAGATGGAGGTCCGCTCCCTCACGGGGTACGGCGCCGAGAAGGCGGTCGACCACTAACAGAGCGGATGCCGCGACGAGGCGGGCAGGGACGGCCTACACGTCCCTGCCCGCCTCCGTCATGCGCGGCCGGCCGAACCGGCGATCCGCTCCTCGAGATCGAGGAGGAATCGCTTGTGTTCCGGCCGGCCGCCGTACTCACCGATGGACCCGTCGCTGCGGATCACTCGGTGGGCCGGCAGCACGATCGACCAGGGAGTGCGAGCGCACGCGGTCCCCACCGCGCGATGCGCCCGCGGCGCGCCGGCCGCGATCGCCACCTCGGCGTACGACGCCGTCTGGCCGTACGGCACGTCGACGATCGCCTCGAGAGCCCGTCGGGTGAAGCCCGCCGTCAGGCCCCAGTCCAGCGGAACGGTGAACTCCCGACGCTCACCCGCGAAGTACTCGTCCAGTTCCGCTGCCGCCGCGGCGGACGGGCCCTCGTCCTCGATGGGAACGGCGTGCAGCAGCATGCTGAGCCGCGCCACCTCGGCGTACGCGGGGCCGTCGAGAACCGACAACGCGGCGAGGCCCGCCTCGGTCGTCACCAGGAGGGCCTCGCCGATCGGTGTCGGGTGCACCGCGTAGGTTGCGTTCGTCATGTCCTCATCTTGGCGCGGCGGCGTCGATCGGGACCGGGGGAGCGAGGAGGCGGGGAGAACCGGTATCCGGCGTCGGTTGTGGAGGAAACGAGACGTGTGCGACAGCCGATCCGCGAAACTCGGCCGTCGATCCCGATTTCCCAGCCCGACGCGCCTAATGTTTCTCGTGTGTGGCGAGCAGAGAGCGGTGCTGTGCGCGGCGAGACGGCCGAGCAGGCTCACGCGGTGACCCCGGCGGACGTGACGCTGTTCGACCCCGAGGTCCTCGTCATGCACGCCGCAGTGCCCGAGCGGAAGCGGCTGCGCGAAGAAGCGTCGCAGCTCGGCGGCGCCTCGACGCTGCTGCACTACCGCGACGACGGCGATGCCGGCATCGACATCACCAAGGCGCACCCGGGAAGCCTGCCGCAGTTCATCACCGGGCGTCCGACGCTCCTGTCGAACATGTTCCGGGACGAGGTGGCCCTGCGCACCGCGCGGCTGGCTGCCGAGCGCATCACGTCCAAGGACGTCGAGCTGCGCACCGCCCGAGGCCTCGACACCGTCCACCTCGCGATCGGCATGGCGTCCTGGCGCATCGGCGGGGTCAGCTGCACCGCTCCCGTTCTGCTCCGCCCCCTCTCGATCCGGCGGCACCACGCGGACTTCGACCTGCGGCTCCACGGCACGTTCCACATCAACCCCGAACTCGTCACGGCGGCACGCATCCACTTCGGCGTCGACATCGACGGCGCCGCCCTCGCCGCCCTCGCCTACGACGGCGGCGTGTTCCAGCCGCAGCCGGTCATCGATCGACTCCGCGCCCTCACGGCGCACGTGCAGACCTTCACGGTGTTGCCGCGTCTGGTCGTCTCGACCTTCGCCGACGTGGCCTCCGACATGGAGCGGGATGCCGTCGACCTCGACCACCCCGTCCTCAACGCGCTCGCGGGGCACCCCGCCGACCGAGAGCGCCTCTCGTTCGTCCGTCCGCAGCCCGCAGCCGTCGGCCCCGACGACCGGACTCCCGCCGCGGATCGCCTCCTTCTCGACGCAGACGCCGAGCAGGAGGCCGTGCTCGCCCGCATCACCGAGGGCCAGTCGCTCGCCGTCCACACCCTGCCCGGCACGGGCGGCACGCAGACGGTCATCAATGCGGTCGGCGAACTCGTCCGCTCCGGAAAGCGCGTCCTGGTCGTCAGTGCCCGTCGCTCGACGCTCGACGGCGTGCGGCACCGTCTCGCCGGCATCGGCCTCCCGGGCCTCGCCGTGTCGCCGGCTCGCCTGCACCGCGACCTGATCCGTGCGATCGGTCGGAACGAGAAGGCCGAGCAGCCCAAGGTCGCCGAGGTCGATGACGCCCTCGTGCGGCTCCGCACCGTCCTCCGCGACTACCGCTCGGCTCTCACGCAGCGGCACGCCTCGGTCGGGGTATCTCCCCTCGAAGCGCTCCGCGAACTCACTCGCATCGCCGAACACGATCCGCAGCCGACCGCGACCACGCGGTTCGACCTCGCGACCGTCCAGCGACTCGCGACCCGTCGCGTCGAGGCTGCGGAGGCCCTCGCGGCATCCGCTCGCCTCGGCGAATTCCGCATCGGACCGGATGACTCTCCCTGGTATGGCGTCGCGTTCTCGACGACCGACGAGGCCCGCGCCGCGCACGCTCTGGCGGGCCGCCTGCACCGCACCGAAGTCCCGGGTCTGCTGGAGCGCGGGTACGAGCTCATCGGACAGACCCGCATGCGCCCATTCACGTCGATCGCCGAGATGGGCTCGTACGTCCAGCTGCTGCAGGGCATCCGCGCCTCGCTCGACCGCTTCAGCCCCACGATCTTCGAACGGCCGCTGACCGACCTGATCGCAGCGCACTCGTCGCGGCGCGACTCGGCGCAGATGACACCCGCCAACCGTCGCCGCCTGCGCCGGCTGTCGAAGGAGTACGTGCGCCCCGGCATGCACGTCACCGACATGCACGAAGCACTGCTCCGGGTGCAGCAGCAGCGCACCTCCTGGCAGCAGCTCGTCGACGCCGGCGTGACACCCGAGATCCCCATCGGACTCGACGACGTCGCCGCCGCGTGGCAGCGTGCCAACGCGGACCTGGGCGAGCTCGACTCGGCGCTCGGTCGCACCGAGAGCCTCGCGTCCCTCCCGATCCCGCAGCTGCTCCGCACGCTCGCGGGGCTGGCCGCGGCATCCGACGTCTTCGACAACCTCGTCGAGCGGGCTGCGCTGCGCAGCGAACTCGCCCAGCTGGGGCTCGAGCCGCTCCTCATGGAACTCTCGACGCGCCACGTGCCCGAATCCGAGGTCGCGAGCGAGTTCGAGTACGCCTGGTGGCGCTCCGCCCTCGAGGCGATGCTGCGGTCGGACCGCGCGCTGCTCGGCGCGAACACGCAGGTGCTGGACCGGCTCGAGCGCGACTTCCGTCTCGTCGACGAAGCCCACGCCTCATCGGCGGGGCCGCTCCTGTCGTCGGAGCTCGCGAAGCGGTGGCGGATCGCCATCGTCGACGAGCCGCGCGAAGCGGCATCCCTGAAGTCGGCCCTGCGCGGCGGAACGGCTTCGGCCGCAGAGCTCGTCGCCTCGGCCCCCACGCTCATGCGCGTGCTCGCCCCCGTGTGGCTCGCGTCACCCTACGAGGTTCCCAACGTTCCCGACCACCCTGACTTCGACGTCGTGATCATCGCGGATGCCGCGGCCCTCTGCCTCGCTGAGGCGACGCCCGCGCTCCGCCGCGCTCGCCAGATCGTCGTCTTCGGCGACCCCGTCACGCAGAAGCCGACCCCGTTCCGGCTCTGGTCGGGACGCGGCGACGATCTCGAAGCGCCCGAGGTGCCCTTCGACGACACGAGCGTGTTCCGCCGGCTCAGCGAGCTGATCCCGGTCGAGACACTGACTCGCAGCTACCGGGCGGGCGGCGAGGACCTCGCCGAGCTCGTCAACGACGCCTTCTACGGGGGAGCGATCAGCTCGCTGCCGTGGGCGGGTTCGTACCTCGGTCGCGGCAGCCTGAGCGTGGACTACGTCGAGGGCGGCACCGGTGCGCCGGACCCCGACACGGGAGCCGTGGAGAGCCCGGATGCCGAGGTCGCCCGCGTCGTGACGCTCGTCGTCGAACATGCGATCAATCGCCCTGCCGAATCGCTCATGGTGGTCACCGCCTCGTCGCGTCACGCCGATCGCATCCGCGCGGCCGTCGCCAGCGCCTTCGCCGGACGCTCGGATGTCGCGGACTTCGTGGGGCGCGAGACGGCCGAGCCGTTCGCCGTGCTCGGCCTCGAGGAATCAGTGGCGGAGAGCCGCGACCGCGTCATCTTCTCGCTCGGCTTCGGACTCACGAAGCACGGCCGCGTCCTCAGCGACTTCGGCGACCTCTCCACGCCGGACGGCGAGCGGCTGCTGACGGTCGGCATGACGCGTGCGCGCCGCTCCATGGTCATCGTGTCGTCGATCCGTCCCTCCGCGTTCGACGAGGGACGCCTCACGCACGGCGCCGCGACCCTGATGTCGATCCTCGGGCGTATCGCCGCCCGCGGTCGCGACGCGCGTCTCGAAGATCTCGCCGACCCGCTCACGCTCACGCTCGCTCAGCACCTGCGAAGCCTCGGTGTCTCGGTCGACGTCCACTACCGCGGCGGGCAGCTGCCGCTCGTCGCCCAGTACAAGGGCAAGGCCGTCGTCGCCGACCTCGATGGGGAGGGCACCCACGACAGTCTCCGCGAGACCCTCCGCCGCCGTCCGCAGTTGCTGCGACGCCTGGGATGGCACTACGTCCGCGTGCACGCGTTCGACGTCTACAACGATCCTTCCGCTGTTGCGCTGCGCATCGCCGGCGTCATCGGCGTGCAGCCCGAGACGCCTGCGGCGCCCGGGTCGACTCAGCCCATCGATGTCGACTGAGCGCCAGCGCGTCGAGCGGGTCCCGGGCTCCCGGCGAGCCAGGCTGACGCCCGCGCCCGGGACGGACACGACCCCCGAGACGACGAACGGGCCGGACGCGGGGGAACCCCCGGCATCCGGCCCGAACGATGATCGCCTGCGGAACGACGTTCCTCCGCACTACTGACGCGTCAGATGGACGGCGACGGCGGTTCGGTCGATCGCGTCGGTGCTGCCGTCGTGCCGCGCTGCTGCTCGAGCAGGTCGCGGATCTGGATGAGCAGCTCGGCTTCGGTGGGGAGCTTCGCCGCGGGCTCTTCGGTGACGCCGGCCCGCGCCGCCTGACGTTCTTTCCACTTGTTCATCGGCAGGACGAACACGAGGTACACCACGAGGGCGATGGCGAAGAAGCTGATGATCGCCGTGAGGAGACCGCTCAGCGGGAAAGTCACCTTCTGGCCGTAAATGCCGATCAGGACGGGGCCGGACTTGCCGTCCGGGTTCGCCTCGTAGAACAGTGCGATCAGGGGAGTGATGACGCTCTCAACGATGGCGGTCACGACGGCACCGAACGCCGCGCCGATGACGACGGCGACCGCGAGGTCGATGACATTGCCGCGCATGATGAAGTCTTTGAAGCCTTTTATCATGGCTGCTCCTTCCTCTGCCGGCGCAGGGGCCGGGTGTTACGAACCCGCGGGGGCGGGCGAAGCGGACGCTCCGGATGATGTCGATGATGTCGAAGAACCCGAGCTCTCGCCAGAGGTCTTCGTTCCGCTCGACGAACGCGAGTCGGTCCGGTAGAAGCCCGAGCCGTTGAAGGTCACGCCGATCGAGCCGTACTGCTTGCGAAGCGTGCCGCCGCATTCGGGACATTCGGTGAGGGCGGCGTCGGAGAACGACTGGACGGCGTCGAAGCGGTGGCCGCACGCGGTGCAGGCATAGGCGTAGGTGGGCATGGGACCTCGTGGATCAGCGGGTGGGAAGCAGAACGGTGCGGGTGGGGGTGACGACACCCGAGACGGGCTGGTCGTGGACGTCGCGGGGGACGTCGTCGACGAGCTCGGAGTCGAAGATGACCGCGTAGACGGGCGGGCACCTCTCCATCGACCCGATGGTCTTGTCGAAGTAGCCGCGTCCCCAGCCGAGGCGCATCCCGTGGCGGTCGACGGCGGCCGCCGGGATGACGAGCAGATCGACGTCGTTGACGGCGACGGGGCTGAGGAGCTCGCCCACCGGTTCGGGGAGTCCGAACATGCCCTCGGCCGTGTCGCCTTCTTCTTCGGCGACGGCCCAGTCGAGCAGACCGTCCGCGCGGGTCACCGGCAGGAGGACACGGATGCCGCGGGCCACGGCCGCGGCGATGAACTCGCGCGTGCCGGGCTCGGTCGGGGTGGAGAGGAAGCAGGACATGGACCGGACGTGGTGCTCGGCGACCAGGGCGTCGAGCTGGGCGCGGACGCCGGCTGCGGCCTCGTCGAGGGCGGCGGCGGAGCGCTGCTGGCGGCGCTCGCGGAGCTCCGCGCGCAGCGCGCGCTTCTCGGTGTCCAACGGCCCGGTCATGGTCTGATTCTAAAGGGACACGCCCGCTGGCCCGACGTGTGTCCCGCGGGCTCGCGGCATCTGTAGGGTGAGGGGCATGTCTGCTGAGCGCATCAAGGCCGTGATCCCTGCCGCAGGGCTCGGGACCCGCTTCCTGCCCGCCACCAAAGCCATGCCGAAGGAGATGCTGCCGGTCGTCGACAAGCCGGCCATCCAGTACGTGGTCGAGGAGGCCGTCTCGGCGGGCATCGACGACGTCCTCATCATCCTGGGACGCAATAAGAACAACATCTCGAACCACTTCGATTCGGTCCCCGAGCTCGAGTCGAACCTCACCAAGAAGGGCGACCACGAGAAGCTCAAGCGGGTGCAGGACTCCTCGGAGCTCGCCGACATCCACTTCGTCCGTCAGGGTGAGCCGAAGGGCCTGGGCCACGCCGTGCTCCGCGCGCGCTCGCACGTCGGCGACAGCACGTTCGCGGTGCTGCTCGGCGACGACCTGATCGACGCGCGCGACGTCCTCCTCGAGAAGATGCTCGAGCAGAACCAGAAGACGGGTCTCACGGTCGTCGCGCTCATGGAGGTCTCGCCCGACCAGATCCACATGTACGGCGCCGCGGCCGTCGAGGAGACGGACGAGCCCGATGTCGTCAAGGTGACCGGTCTCGTCGAGAAGCCGAAGAAGGAGGACGCGCCCTCCAACTACGCGATCATCGGTCGCTACGTGCTCACCCCCGGTGTCTTCGACGTCCTCGAGCGGACCGAGCCCGGCAAGGGTGGCGAGATCCAGTTGACCGACGCGCTCGAGGAGCTCGCGTCGACCGAAGGTGTCCTCGGCGTCGTGTTCCGCGGGCGTCGGTACGACACGGGTGACCGTGCCGACTACATCAAGGCCATCGTGCAGCTCGCCGTCGACCGGGATGACCTGGGGGCGGAGCTGCGTCCGTGGCTGAAGGACTTCGCATCGGGCCTCTGAGCCCGGCGGGACGCTGATGGGCATGGACGGGCCGGTCGTGCGCGCGCACGGTCCGATCTCGATCCGGCTCGTACGTCCCCGTGATGCGAAGCCGCTGCAGACCGAGCTGGAGCAGAATCGCTCGTGGCTGCGGCAGTGGGAGGCGACGAGCCCGGACGGGCCGATCTCGCTCGACATGCGCAGTGGGGTCCGGCGGTTGCTGCAGCAGTACCGCGATGGTTCGGGCGTGCCGTTCGTCATGGAGTACGACGGCGAGGTCGCCGGGCAGCTGAACGTCTGGGGGATCGCCCGCGGGTCGCTGTCGTCGGCCACGATCGGCTACTGGGTGAGCGAGCGCTTCGCCGGCCGCGGCATCACACCGACGTCGGTGGCGCTCGCGACGGACGTCTGCTTCGAGGACCTGCGGCTGCACCGGATGGAGATCTGCATCCGGCCCGAGAACGCGAAGAGCCTCCGCGTCGTCGAGAAGCTGGGCTTCCGGTACGAGGGACTGCGCCGCCGCTACATCCACATCGATGGGGACTGGCGCGATCACTACGCGTTCGCTCTCGTCCGCGACGAGGTCCGCGAGGGCGTGTTGAACCGCTGGCTGGCGGGGCGCGCGCCGGCGGATGCGGCATCCATCCCTCCCGCCGACCGTTAACCCTCAACCAGAAGTTCAGACACGCCCACCGGATGCCGGTTCTCACCGCTCCGGGAACATACGGTGAGCGACATGGGTGAGCAGGTGATGGGTGGCGGGGTGATCGTGCTCGTCGCCGTCCTCTTGTGGCTGGTGTACCTCCTGCCGTCGTGGCACAGCCGGCATCAGTACCAGGCCGCCGAACGGAATGCCGTCCGCCTCAACCAGGCGCTGCGCGTCCTCGCCGAGACGAGCGAGACTCCCGGTGAGGTCCGCCTCGAACTGAATGCCCGCACCGCCCTCGCCCAGCAGAAGCTCGCGCGTCGCGTGCAGGCCGAGAAGGAGAGCGTCGGCCTCGAAGCCGCCCGCGCCGAACTCGCCGCCGCGAAGGCGCAGGCCGCTGTCGACCGCGAACTCGCCAAGGCCGACCGGCGTCAGGCTGCCGCCGACGCCGCTGCCCAGCGCGAGAAGGCGCGAGCGGATGCCGCCCTCGCCCGAGAGCGGGCGATCGCCGAAGCCGCCGCAGCCCGAGCCACTCCCGCTGTCCGCCGCGCACGGGCCCGCCGCCGCGTGCGCCTCTCCGCTTCGATCCTCGGGGTTGTGGCCCTCGGTGTCGCCGGATTCGGCGGCTACCTCGGCGCCGTCGGCGCCGGCTGGACCCTGCTCGCCGTCGGGGGGGCCGTCGCGGTCTCGAGCCTGCTGGTCCTCGGCCGGATGAACACGATCGCGCGACGCGCGGCATCCCGCTCCGTCGAGGTCGAGATCGTGCGCGAGGCGCGCGCGCTGCAGGACGTGGCGCTCGAGTCGGACCGCGTCGAATGGACGCCTCGTACCCTCCCGCGTCCGCTCACGGCCTCTGCGGGGTCGCGCGCTGCAGCCGTCCTCGACGCCTCCGACGCCCGTGACGCGCTCCGCCAGGCGGCCGTCGAGGAAGCCCTCCGCGAGCGGGTCGCGCAGGCCGCACCGCCGTCGATCGACACCGCCCGCCGCACCCGTGCGGCCGAGGTCGCTTTCGCGGGACCGGCCGACGACGAGCGCATCGAGGCGCACGTGCGAGACCTCCTCGCACGACGCGCATCGGGGCAGTAGGAGCCCGCCTCGCGTTCGAGCGGCCCGATCGGTCGTGGTAATGTTGAGGCTTCCGGGCCTGTGGCGCAGTTGGTAGCGCGCTTCGTTCGCAATGAAGAGGTCAGGGGTTCGAATCCCCTCAGGTCCACCACCGGAAAGACCCCCGCTCGCGGGGGTCTTTCTTCGTATCTCCGCGGATTTTGGCGCCGCTGCGGTCGTGCCGGATCATGTTGCGACGGCGAACCCGCTCTGCCAGGTTGAAACGGGGCCACATGCGTCCCTGAGAACCCTGGGGGATGTTCAGTGGGTGCGATATGCAACGACCAGGGTCTTGGCGTGCCGGTGACGGCGATCGCGATGGGCGCGCTCCTTCTGGTCTTCGGCATCTGGTTCATCGAATATCTCCGGCACATCAATGAACGAGGGAACCGCGTTGAGCGCCTGTACGCGCGATTCCTGCGCAACTGGCAGGGTTACCTGTCGGGCATCCTGTTCGTGGGGATCGGCGCACACCCCTACGCAACGTGGATGCAGTGCAGCGGGTCATCGATCCTGACCGGAGCTCGCATCGCTTTCCACGTGATCGGCTGGTGCCTTGTCGCAGGAGCAGTTGTCGTCGCCTCCGTCGGGCGTGCGCGCGTCGCAGAGGCCGAGCGTCTCGCCGCCGCCGAATCGACCGCATCGGATGATGAGCCGAACAGTGCGGGAGCGGAGACAGCGACGATCTCGTGGCGGCCACGGGCCAAGGTCGTCATCGCCGCGGGCCTCGTCGCAGCGGCGGGCGTGATCACCATCCTCGCCAGCGGCTCGTGACCCGTGGGTCAGCGGGGGAGTGATCTGGTCCTCACGAGCGACTCCGTAAGGGAACCCGCCGCGGCCAGCAGCCCCACGGCGACCGTCGGGACGCCCGCCTCCAACGTGATGTAACCGAGCATCGCGCACCCTGCGGCGGAGGCTCGGACTCCGAGCGGTTCATCGGGGGAGTGTGACGGCCGCGCGCGCCGCGTCGAGCTCGGTCGCACGACGTTCCGGAGACCAGTCGAGCTCCGTGCCCGCGACATCCGCCGCCGCCGACAGGACGTCCTCGCCGGGGTCACCGCGGCGTCCGATGCCGGTGCGGTTCAGCAGGATGTCGGTGAGATGCACCGCGGCCTCGTGACGGGCCGCGAACGCGACACCGGCGAGCAGTTCCCCGTCGTCCGTCGCCGGTCTCGAGAGGACGTTGGACTCGGATGCCACGGCCCGGAGGGCACCGGCATCCGATCCGTACAGTCGATCGATCAGGTCGGTCGTCCCCGTGTCGGCGAGGTCCGCGCCGTCGAGCGGGACGTCGGCTGTGCGGCTCGGCGCGGCGACGCGGCCGATCGAGCGTGCGAGAGCGGGGACGACCTTCTCGGCGAACGCCCGCGCCGTTGTGTATTTGCCGCCGGTCGCGGTCACGACGCCGGGGACGCCGTCCTTCGCGTGGTCGACGAGTTCCGACGCGCGCGAGGCGCGATAGGTGTCGGTCCCGCTCGTCTCCGTCAGAGGGCGCAATCCCCCGTACGCGGCGACGACGTCTGCCGTCGAGAGCTCCACGGGCAGGCGACCGGCGGCGTTGATCTCGGCGAGGAAACGCTCGATCGACTCCCGCGTCAGCCGCCAATCCGAGACGTCTCCGGTGTAGGGCGTCTCGGTCGGACCGATGAGCGTCCGCCCGCGCCACGGCGCGAAACTGAAGTGGCCGCCCGACGACACGGTGAGCACCATCGTCTCGGTGATCGGCCTGGTGATCAGGTAGATGCCTTCCGAGCGCACCTCGGGACGGGGGCCGGCGGCCCGCTGCAACAATCCTTCGGCAGCGAGCACGTCGTACGCCCACGGGCCGCTCGCGTTCACCGTGACGCGCGAACGCACCTCGTGCTCGCTGCCGGTCACGAGGTCCGTCACCCGCGCTCCGCGGACGCGTCCGGCGGCGGCGACCAGGCCGTCGGCCCGCGCGTAGTTCGCCACCCTCGCGCCGTGCGCGACGGCGGACCGCACGAACGCGAACGTCAACCGCTCGGGCGAGAGCATCATCGCGTCGTGGAAGAGGATCCCGTGCTCGAGATGGCCCAGCCCTCGCAGCCGCAGTTCCTCACGACGGAGGCTCCGATGACGCGGGATGCGGTGGCTCGCGGGCACGCGGTTGCG
This sequence comes from Microbacterium phoenicis, assembly GCF_047302325.1. Lineage (NCBI taxonomy): Bacteria > Bacillati > Actinomycetota > Actinomycetes > Micrococcales > Microbacteriaceae > Microbacterium > Microbacterium phoenicis. The sequence goes on along the minus strand of NZ_CP154849.1, from coordinate 2,459,376 downwards.
GTCGAACGACAGCAGGTCGTACGCAGTGAGGCCGACGTGCTCGACGAGCCCCGGGTCGGGGAGCACCATGGCGATGGGGGAGACGAGCCCCGGAGCGATGCGCGACAGGGTCCGCCGCTCTGCAAGCGACTCGCGGACGAGACCCACTTCGAGGTTCTTCAGGTAGCGGAGCCCGCCGTGGATGAGCTTGCCCGTCGCGGCCGAGGTCGCCGCACCGAAGTCGTCCTTCTCGACGAGCGCGACCGACAGGCCACGGCTCGCCGCTTCGTACGCGATCGCCGCCCCCGTGATGCCGCCCCCGACGACGAGGACGTCGACGACCTCACCGTCGGCGGGAAGGGAGCGGTGGACCGTCGTGGTCATCGGGTGAGCTCCGACCGGATGCCGCGCACCAGGCGCTCGCGCTCGCTCGGGATGTCGAGCATCCCCAGGCGCAGCACGCGCGCCGCCGTCGCCCAGCGGTCGAGTCGCGCCGTCGTCATGCCCGTCGCCCGCAGATACTCGGTCAGATACATGCGCCCCATCGCGCCGCGCGCAGCACCGTAGACGAGCAGCTGCGCCTTCGTCGCGCCCGGGAAGAGTTCGGCCTCGGTGAACAGCAGTCGCGTCATCGCGACGTCCGCTGCGGGATCGCCGGATGCCGTCGACTGCCAGTCGATCGTCGCGATGCCGCCGCCGTGGCGGAACACGTTCATCGGATGGAAGTCGAGGTGCAACACGCTGTCGCCGCCGGGAAGGGACGCCAGGTGGTCGAGCAACGCCGCCCGCTCGCGAGCGGTGAAGCCTGCGAACGGGGCCGTGCCGACCAGGTCGGCGGCGACATCCCTCACGTCGGGGAAGCGGTCTGTCGCGACCCGATGGACGCGCGCATGTTCCTGCGCGAGCGTACGGGCGACGCGCCGCATGCGCAGCGGGTTCTTCTCGGCGACCGTCGTCAGGGCGACCCCGTCGATGCGGTCGAAGACGACGGCGCGGCGGCCGTCAACATCCGTCCTCCCGTGACAGCGGATCGGGGTGAGGCCGAGGTCGAACGCGGCGGTGGCGTCCTCGACTTCACGGTCGATCGCCTCACCGGGCCAGTCGTCGTGGAAGACCTTCGCGACCGTCGACGACGTCAGGGAGTGGACGTCTGCCGACCGCCCGTGGGCGACGAGTCCGCCGACGGCGGTCACACCGACACCGGTTTCGTGGTGCCGTACCCGAGACGCATCGCGTGGGCGACGACCTCCTGCTGCTGGGCGGCGTCGAGCGCCCGAGGCGTGCCGACGGTTGCGGCACGCAGGTAGAGCTCCGCGAGCCACTCGACGAGGAGGGCGTTCTCGACGGCGTTCTTCAGGTCGGCGCCGAGGGCGACCGCGCCGTGGTTGGCCATCAGTGCGGCGAGACGGCCGTCGAGGGCCGTGCCGACGGCGGCGGCGAGGTCGGACGTCCCGAACGCGTGGAACGGGGCGACGCGCAGCGACCCGCCCAGGACGAGCTGCTGGTAGTGCACAACGGGCAGCTCGTCGAGGACGAGGGAGAGCGCCGTTGCGCTCGGTGCATGCGTGTGGACGACTGCCGACACCTTCTCGGCCGGCGCGGAGTGCAGGACCCCGAGGTGCAGGGCGAGCTCGGACGTCGGGGCGAGTCCGCCCTCGACTACAGCGCCGTCCAGATCGACGACGGTGACGTCGTCGGCGGTCGCCTCGCCCAGCACGACGCCCGTCGCCGTGACCGCCACCACGTCGCCCGCGCGAGCACTGACGTTTCCGGCGGTCCCGATGAGCAGGCCGTGGCCGGCGAGGGTGCGGGATGCCGCGGCCACGGACGCGCGGAGATCGTGATGGTGCGACGTCGTCGTCATGCTGCTAACGTTGCCGCCACCCACTAACCAAAGTCAAGTTTGATTTCATGAGCACCACGGGCGACACCCCTCAGAACTGGACGGACCTCGGCTTGCGCCGCACCCCGACGCAGCAGCGCTCCAGGCAGAAGGTCGCGCAGGCGATCGCGGCCGCCGAGGATCTCGTCGTCCGTGAGGGCGTCGACGTCATCACGCTGCCGCGCGTCGCCGCCGAGGCGGGGGTGAGCGTCGGGGCGCTGTACCAGTACCTGCCCGACCGCGAGGCGATCCTCGCCGCTATCGTCTCGCGGTACCACGACCGCCTCGAGCGCCTGCTCGACGACGCCATCGAGCGACTGCGCACCGACCCGCGCAGCGAGGACCCCGTCGGCAGCGTCCTGCGCGCTGTCGCCGCCGTCTATCAGGATGAGCAGTCCGCGCGGTCGCTCGGCACGGTTGCGATCTCGGCTGACGCGGATGCCGCACGTCGCCGTCACAAGCGGGCGATGGCGGATCGCGTCCACACGCTGCTCCGCGAAGCGGGAGTGCTCGACGGCGTAGACGACGAGCGGGGTGCCGCCGTCGCCCGGGTCGCGTTCGCGTCGGCTGACGCCGTGCTGCACGACGCCTTCGCCGCGCCCGAAGCGGAGCGCGCCGTCCTGCTCACCGAGCTCGAGCGCGCGCTCCGTGCCTCGCTCGGCGCGTGACCCTCAGCGCCTGAAAACCTCGGTGTCTGAACGTTTCAGCCGGCGGTCCGGCGCCACGCGGGGACGGCCGCGACCAGCAGCAGCGCGGGCAGAAGGAAGGCCAGCCCTGAGCCCGTGACGTCCGTGAGCACCCCGACCCCGACCGCTCCGAGGACAGCGCCCGCGTAGTTGAAGAGGTTGACCCGGGCGATGACCTCGTCGCTGCGCGCGGGATCGATCGACCCGGCGAGGCCGAACGCGATGGGGACGAGAGCGCCGACGGCGAGACCGCTTACGGCGAAGGCGATGATGGTGACGACCGGCACCGGGACCGCCGCCACGACGAGGGCTCCGGCGACCCCGAAGATGAGGCCGATCGCGAGCAGTCGCGCCCTGCCGAGGCGGCGGACGACGGCATCCGTCACCATCCTCGCGATGAGCACACCGCCCTGGTACGCCGCGAGCCCGACGGGTGCGAGCGCCGCGGTGGCACCGATCGCCTCGAGGTGGATCGACCCCCACGAGCTCACCGCCGAGTCGATCGTGTAGGCGGCCAGGATCACGAGCCCGACGACCGTGATGGCGCGTCCATGCAGCCGCGGGCCCCTCGGTCCCCTGTCCGCCGAGGTGCGGGCCGCGCGTTCCCGGCTGAGGAAGCGCGCGCCGGAGAGGAGGAAGACGACCTGCAGGATCGCGGCAGCCACGAGGGCGGCGAATGCGGGAGCGCCGGACGAGAGGATCCCCGCCATCCCGAGCGCGCCGATGATCGAGCCGGCTGTCAGGGTCGCGAAGAAGCGCCCGAGGAGCGGCGCCGCGCGGCCGCGCTGAGCGAGCACGCCCTGCATGTTCGAGGACGCGTCGATGAGACCCAGCCCGAGACCGTAGACGAGGACGGATGCCGCGAGCATCGCGGTCCCCGGCGAGAACGCCGTCGCGACCAGTCCCAGGGCCTGCAGCGACAAGCCCGTGATGACGCCGTGCCGGCTGCTCGCCCGCCGGGCGATCGCATCGGCGGCGAGCGAGCCGAGCGCTGCCGTCCCGCAGACGCCCAGCAGGATCGCGGCGATCCCCGTCGAATCGAGCCCGGTCCGCTCCTGGAAGGCGGGAAGCGCCGTCACGATGACGGCGTATCCGAGCCCCTGCAGCCCGTAGACGGCCGCGGTGGCGTCGACGGTGCGCGTAGTCGTTGCGGGTGATGCCGTGGTGGCGGTCACCTCACACCACCGCGGGGTGGCGCGTCCGGAGGACGGCGAAGGCGTCCGCCGCGATCTCGACCGTCCGGTCGACGTCCGCTTCGGTGACCGCGGCGTTGAGGAAATGGTTGTGGTGGGACGTGAGATACGCGCCGCGGCGCACGCACTCGGCGATCCAGTCCTGGTGCAGCATGAGCGAGTCCGCCGGATCCGCCACGCGCAGGTAGAAGAGCGCGGGGGCGCCCGAGGCGACGAGGGTGTAGCCCGCGTCCGATGCGGCCTCGGTGAGCCCGTCGGTCAGCCGCCGTCCCAGCCGGTCGAACAACGCAGGGGCGTCGAGCTCGCGGAGCTTCCGCTGCGTCGCGATCCCGGCCGCGAAGGGGACGGCGCTCATCCAGTAGCTGCCCGTGTAGGTGATCGAGCTCACCGCTTCCTTCAGCGAGTCCTTGCCGAGGAGCGCCGACACGTTGTACCCATTCGCGAGGGCTTTGCAGAAGCAGATGAGGTCGGCCTCGAAGCCGAAGTAGTGGTCGCTGCCGGCGAGGTCGAGGCGGAAGCCCGCGCGCACGTCGTCGATGATGAGGACGACGCCGTGCTCGTCGCAGAGCTTCCGCACCGCCTGCCAGTACCCGTCGGCGGGCAGCTGGTTGTCCACGAAGTTGCCGTGCATGTACGGCGTCGAGATGAGGGCGGCGACCTGTCCGCGGTTCTCGGACAGCAGGGTCCGGAGGGCGTCGAGATCGTTCCACGGGACGTAGAGGTTGTTCGCGACGTCCTCCTCGAGGACGCCGGGGTAGTCGAGCTTCTGCGTCCACGGCGCGACCCCGTGATAGAAGCCCTTCACGAAGATCACCTTCTTGCGCAGCGTCGCCGCGCGGGCGGTCATGATCGCGAGCGTCGTCGTGTCGCCGCCGTTCTTGGCGAACATCGCCCAGTCGGCGCTGGCGACCTGGTCGACCAGCAGTTCGGCGAAGTCGACCATGACGGTGGAGGGCAGCGAGACGACGTCCTCCTTCTTCGCCTGCGCCTGAGCGGCGGCGACGACGTCGGGGTCGTTGTAGCCGAGGACGTTGGGCCCGTAGGCGCACATCCAGTCGACGAACTCGTTGCCGTCGAGGTCCCAGAAGCGGGTGCCCTCGGCGCGGGTCGCGAACTTCGGGAAGCCCTCGTTCGGGAGGTGCAGGCCCTCGGTGGGACCGAGGTGACCCGGGATGCCGCCGGGGATCACCCGCTGAGCGCGGCGGAAGGCGGCGAGGCTCTTGTCGAAGGTGTACACGGAGGAGCTCACTTTCCGAGGTAGTGGCCGACGCGGTCGAGGATGCGGCTCGTGTTGTCTACGAGCGGGATGTAGCCGCGGATGGCGATGCGCCCGTCGCCGACGCACGCAAGCGCGCTCTCCCGGCCCGCGAGGACGTCGCCGGCGGTCTGCAGGTCGGCGAACCGGAAGACGGCGCGGGGCGCGGCATCCGTCACCGGAACGCGAGACAGCCGGTGGTCCCGCACCCGCAGCCGGTGGCGGAGCGCGTCGCCGACGGCGATGTCGAGGTCGCCGTCGGACATCTGTGCGGCGCTGAAACGGCCCGACCGGTCGCGGTTCGCGACCATCGCGATCGCCCCCACCGCGACCTCGAGGAGCAGGACGCGGTGCGCGTCGGTGAAGGCCGGATCGGCGAGGTCTTCGTCGCTCGGGCGCAGGTACCGCCCGAGCAGGTCGCTGACCGGGGTGAACACCTGTGTCAGGAACCGGAGGCCTGCCGGTCCCGCGATCGGGAGGGGCGTCCCCGTGCCGTCGAGGACGGCGTTCAGGTGCGCGGGGGAGCGGAACACGAGCGTCGCTCGGGTCGTCCCGCCGTGCTCGCCCTCGGCGGGACGGATGCCGTCGCGCGCGAACACGAGGCTCATCGACTCGCCGCCGATCACCCGCGCGGTCAGCCGCACGGGCTGCGTCAGGCCCGCGAGCAGTCGCGTTGCGTCGGGCGCGACCTCCGACAGCTTCGGCAGCGCGCCGAGGACGGCGTGCAGGTTCACCGCCGCGAGGACGCGCTCATCGATCTCCGTCAGCATGGGGGCTCCCTTCGGTCGGTGCCTCGAGTGGGGCGGATGCCGCGGCCAGCGCTGCGGCGGCGAACGACGCCGTGCGACGCGCGGCATCCGAATCCCCGTCTGCGAGCCACGTTGTCGTGATCCCGTCGGCGATGACGACGAGGTGACGTGCGAGGTCGGACAGGGGAGCGGTCCACCGGTTGCCGGTGATCTCGGCGGCGTAGGCGAGCATCTGCTCGGCGGCGTCGTAGTAGGTCCGCCACTGCGCGCGCATCTGCCCCTGCGGGTCGCGCCGGCGGGCGACGAGGGCGAGTTCGAGCAGGGCGATCTCGTCGGCGGGGTCGTGCTCGAGCATGTCGATGTACCCCTCGAGGCCCGAGCGGATCGCCGCCGTCAGGGAGGTCGGATCGATCGCCCGCGATTCGGCGGCGAAGCGCTCCTGCGCGATCACCGTGTCGATGACGGCCGTCATCAGCTCGTCCTGCGTGCCGAAGATGTACGTGAAGGCGCCGAGGGGCATGCCGGCTTCGGCGGTGATCGCGCGCGTGGTCGCGGCGGCCACGCCCCGCCGGGCGATGACCCGGATCGCGGCGGCGATCAGCTCGTCCCGTCGCTCTTCGGGCGGCATCCGGCGCATCAGGAGCCCCCCACGGCGCGGGCGGCGACGTGCAGGCGGAGTCGCCGGGGCGACACGCGCGCCACCCAGCCCTGCACGCGGTTGGCGGCGCCGACCGAGCGGACGGGGGAGGGGTGGGACGAGTCCAGCGCGTCGAAGGCCTCGTCGAGCACGTCGTCGACGGTCTTCGTCGCGCCGACCTTGAACGTCTCGGACCCCGCCGCGGCGAAGAACTCCGTCTCGGTGGGGCCGGGGCACAGGGCGAGCACCCGCAAGCCCGAGCCCCGCGTCTCCTGCCAGATGGCCTCGGTGAGCGAGGTGACGTAGGCCTTCGTCGCCGCGTACACCGCGAGTCCCGGCAACGGCTGGTGTCCGGCGTTGCTCGAGACGTTGACCAGCACGCCGCGCGCGGCGATCAGGTGGGGGAGCAGCTCGCGCGTCAGCAGGGTGAGCGCCGCGACGTTGACCTGCACTTCTGCGGCGACGCGCGCGGCATCCTCGTCGACGAAGGCGGATGCCGTCCCGAATCCGGCGCTGTTGACGAGACCCGCGGGGCGGATGCCGCGTTCAGACAGTTCTCGCGCGATCGCCGCGGGCGCCGCGGGGTCGGCGAGGTCGGCGGCGAGCACGGCGGCCTCGACGCGGTGCAGCCCCCGGACCTCTTCGGCGAGGGCCTCGAGCCGCTCGGCGCGTCGGGCGATGAGGACGACGTCGTGACCGCGTGCCGCGAAGCGGCGCGCGAACCCGGCGCCGATCCCCGAGCTCGCTCCGGTGATGACGATCGCGCCGGGCATGAGGCCTCCAGGGAGTTGTACAGATGAACAAGTGCGGGTGGTCACTCAGTATGGCGAGACCCCCGAGCTGCGTAAAGAATCAATCGTGGGAATATGCCCGTCGATGGAGTATGAAGGGACTCATGGCATCGACACTCGGCCCGACGGGCTTCTGGATCCTCACGGCGCTCGCCGGCGGGCGACGGCACGGCTACGACATCCTGCGCGAGGTGGATGCCGCCTCGTCCGGGCGCGCGGCGATGAAGGTCACGACCCTCTACGCCGCGCTCGAGCGTCTCGAGCGCGAGGGGCTGATCCGTGCGGACGGCGAGGAGGTTGTCGACGGTCGCGCGCGGCGGTACTTCGCGATCGAGGATGCCGGGAGCACGGCCCTCGAGGCGGAGATCACCGCGCTCGAGCACCAGGCCCGCGTGGCGCGCGAGCGGTTGCGCGCCGCGGGCCGACCCGCGATCCAGCCCGGCTTCGGCCGAACGGCGATCGCATGAGCGGCCTCGACGAGCGGCGGTTCCGGCGCCTGCTGGCCTGGTACCCCCGTTCGTGGCGCCGTGACCACGGCGACGTGCTGGTCGCCATGATGCTCGACGAGGCCGAGCGCACCGGACGAGCGGGACCCACCGGCGCCGAGACGCGTTCCGCGATCGTCCACGGCGTGGGCGCTCGTCTGGGTGCGACGACGGCGATACTCGCCGCATCCTTCGCGATCCTCGCGACCGCCGCGGGGCAGATCGGCATCCTGTTCATCACCGGCGGCGGGCAGGTCCTCCACGAGCCGATGCTGTTCGCGATGACGGGTGTCGCGCCTGCGGCGACGGGAATCGCCCTCGTCGCGCTGCTGCGTGCCGTAGCCCTCCTCCGCGACGGCGCGGCGCTGATCGCGATCGTGTGCCTCGCCGTCGCCGGTGTCTGCAGCGGGTTCGCCGGGATCGGGTGGAGTCAGGGATTCGATGCTGCGGACGCAGGGCTCCCCCAGACGGGGCTGGCCGGGATGACGGTGCCGCTCGCGGGCGCCGGCGTCCTGCTGACGACGATCGCGTTCGCCCTGCTCATCGCTCCCGCGCTTCGACGCGTGGGTCTCGGGCGTCCGGCCGGGCTCCTCGCGATCGTCGTGGCGATCATCGCCGCCCCGGTCACGGGGGCGTTCGTCTTCTTCTCGCCCGGGACCACCGCGGTCGTGGCGATCGTCGTGCTCGTCGTCGCGGCCTTGCCCCGCACGCGAGGCGTCCGACGTGACGTACCCGATGCCGTCGCACCGGCGGCGCCCGTGCCGGTGCCCGCCGCACCGCACTCCTCGGTGGGTGGGGCGGCCCTCAGCCGCGTCCTCGCCGGGATCGCGCTCTCCGGTGGTGCGGTGGGGATGGCCTGGGCGTTCGCCGGTGCTGCGTGGTCGTCCACGGCGCGGGGGGACGACACGGTGGCGATGCGGGAGGGCATCGTCATCCTCGCCGTCAGCATGATCCCCGCCCTGGTCGCGCTCGGTGTCGTGCTGCGCCGCTCGCGTCGGCGTCCTGGTCGCGATGTCTGGATACCGGTGGTCGCCGCCGCGACCGGCTTCCTCATCATCGCGACGGAGTATCTGGTCACGTACGGCAACGGCGACATCACGATCGGGTGGGTGGGCGCGGCAGCGGCGGTCGGTCTTGCGCTCGCCTGGTGGATCGTCGTGCGGATGCCGCTGAGCACCGGGTACGGCTCGGCCACCGGCATCCGCATCGGTGTGGGTCTTGCCATCGCGCTCGCCTACACGCTCGTCCTGGGCCTGGCGCTCACGCCGATGCTCGCTTTCGCGACCCCTGTGCTGGCGCTGGTCGTCCTCGTGCTGCCGTGGCGTCGGAGCCCAGCGCCCGCGCTCGCGGTGAGTCAGGCGGCGTAGATGACCCCCCGCGCCCGGGCGTGGTCGGCGGTGGCGATCGTCGCGGCATCCCTCGCCCTCATCGCGTCGATCACCGGTGGTGTCGGATGGCTCTCCGTCGAGGTGCCGGACGCGTTCCTGTTCGTCGCGGGTGGGATCGCCCCGGCCGCCATCGGCGTCGCGCTCGCGGCCGTCGCCCACCTCGGCGGGCTGGTCGGGGCTCGCAGCACCGGGGCGCTCCTCGTCGCCGCCGTCGTCGCGGGAACGGCCGGAGGTCTCGCTGCCGCCGCGGTCCGGGCGTCCTTCCAACGGAGCGACGACGGACTGCCGACGGCGACGGTCGACGCGCTCGCCGTCGGCCTGGTCGCGGTCGGTGTCGTCGCGCTCGTCGTCTTCCTCGCCGTCGCCGGGTCCGCGCTCCTGCGCCGCGCCGGCCTCCCGGCGCGGGCAGCGGCGACGCTCAGCCCCATCGGCGCCGCGATCGTCGCGCCCGTCCTCGGCGTCATCGCCGTCATGGTGCACCTGCTGACCGCGGTCGCCGCCATCGCCCTCATCGGGTGCGCCGTAGAGATGCAGCGACGGATGCCGGTGGTCGCGGTCTGAGAGACCCGGGACCCGCCGCAGCGGGCCCCGGGGGACGGTCAGACGCTCGCCGGAACGCGGGTTCCGGTCGACAGGCGCTCGGCCGCGTAGGCCTCGGCCGCGTCGAGCGGCGTGACACCGCGGGCGGCCGCATCGTCGAAGAGACGTCGCAGCGTGTCGCCGATGCCGTCGATGCGCGTCGCGATCTCCTCGCGGTGGCCGGGGGTGCGCGCCTCGACGTCGAGGTAGATGACACCGCCCGCGTTCGCGACGAAGTCGGGGGCGTACAGGATGCCCCGGTCCGCCAGGCGAGCTGCTCCGGAGCGTTCGGCGAGCGGGTTGTTCGCGGGGCCGCAGACCGCGGTCGCGGCGAGCACGTCGATGACCTCGTCGGTGAGCACGCCACCGATACCTGCCGGGACGAACACGTCGGCGGGCACCAGGTGCTCGGCACCGGGCTCGACCCACGTCGCACCGAGCTCTGCAGCGAGCGACATCTTCGCGGGGTTCACGTCGGTCACCGTGAGGATCGCACCCTCACCCGACAGCCGGACGGCGAGCCGGCTGCCGACCTGACCGAGTCCCGAGATCGTGATGCGGCGACCGGCGACCTCCGGTGAGCCCGCGATGCGCTCGAGTGTCGCCCGGAGTGCCGCGTAGACACCACGGCTCGTGGGACCGGCGGGCTCGCCCGACCCGCCCACCGAATCTGGCAGACCCACGACGTGCGCCGTCCGCTCGCTGACGACGAGCATGTCCTCGGTCGTCGATCCCACGTCCTCCGCGGTCCGGTACTGGCCGCCGAAGGACTCGACCGCGTCGCCGAGGTCGAGGAACGCGGCTCGGCGCCGATCGGCGTCGAGGGTGTCCGCCTCGCTCAGGGCGATGACGGACTTGCCGCCCCCGGCATCCAATCCTGCGGTCGCGTTCTTCAGCGTCATCGCCGCCGACAGGCGAAGCGCGTCGCCCATCGCGTCGGACCAGTGCGGGTAGCGCCATAGGCGCGCGCCGCCGAGGGCGGGGCCGAGCGTTGACGAGTGCAGGGCGACGGTGACGACGAGGCCGCTTCGCCGACCCGTGATCACCTCCACGCGCTCGTGGGTGAAATCGGGCAGGGACAGAGAATGCGTCATCGCGATCCTTGTCGACGGGCCTTGTGGGCACTGCGGTGCGGATGCCGCCGATCTGCGGCATCCGTCATCATTCTGCCTCGCATATCGCCCCCCGCCTAGGCTGTGGCCCATGCAGACCGAACGCTATTCCCACGGCCACCATGAAAGCGTCCTGCGGGCGCACACCTGGCGGACGGCGGAGAACTCGGTCGGGTATCTGCTGCCGCACCTCCGCCCCGGGGCGTCCCTCCTCGACGTCGGATCTGGCCCGGGCACCATCACGGTCGACCTCGCGCGCCGGCTGGATCCGGGTCGCGTCGTGGGCCTCGACGCCTCGGCCGACGTCGTCGCGCAGGCACAGGCCCACGCCGCCGCGGAAGGCGTCACGAACGTCGCCTTCCAGACCGGGGACGCCTACGCCGTCGACGCCCCGGACGGCTCCTTCGACATCGTCCACACGCACCAGCTGCTGCAGCACCTCGGCCGGCCCGTCGACGCCCTGCGCGAGTTCCGCCGACTCGCGGCCCCCGACGGCCTCGTCGCCGCGCGCGACGTGGACTACGCGGGCATCATCATCCACCCGCACATCCCCGCGCTCGACGAGTGGCTCGACCTGCTGCTGCGCATCGGCCGTAACAATGGCGGCGAGCCGGCTGCCGGCCGGCGCCTCAAGGCGTGGGCCCGCCAGGCCGGTTTCACCGACGTCACTGTGAGCGCGTCGACCTGGCTGTTCGAGACCGACGAGCAGCGCGCGTGGTGGGGCGGGTCGTGGGCCGATCGCGCCCTTCACTCCTCGTACGCCGAGCACGCCGTGGAGCAGGGTCTCGCAGGCCAGGCTGACCTCGAGCGCATCGCGGCCGGATGGCGCGAGTGGGCCGCGGCTCCGGACGGGTGGCTCCTGATGCCGCACGGCGAGATCCTCGCGCGGGGCTGAGCGGTGACGGAGAACCTCGGCGCACGCAGCCGCCTCGTCCACGACGCGCTGCGCGCAGCCGGCATCCCGGGAGAGATCGTCGTGCTGCCCGACGCGGCGTCGACCGCGGTGCTCGCGGCGGAGGCCCTCGGGGTCGAGGTCGGTGCGATCGCGAACAGCCTGGTGTTCCAGTGCGACGGGCAGCCGCTGCTCGTCATGACCAGCGGCGCCCACCGCGTCGACACCGCGGCGCTCGCCGCTCGGATCGGGCGAGAAAAGATCAGCCGCGCGACCCCCGAGCAGGTGCGCGACGCGACGGGCCAGGCCATCGGCGGGGTCGCCCCCACCGGCCACCCGGCGCCTCTCGAGACCCTCGTCGACGAGGACCTCGCCGGCTACCCCGAGATCTGGGCGGCCGGTGGCACGCCGCACACCGTCTTCCCCATGACGTTCGACGAGCTCGTGCGGCTCACCGGCGGGCGGGTCGTCTCGGTCGTCTGACGCGCGCTCAGGTGTGGATGAGCTCGCGCTAACTCCTCATCTGCGTCGCGGCGCGAGTCGTAATGGCCGTCTGGCGGCCACTTCGAGTGCGGATCTGAGGAGTTAGCGCGCGCTCAGGTGTGGATCAGCTCGCGCCAGTTCAGGGGAACCCGGCCGCGCGGGCCGGGAGCGGGCTGATCGGCGGGGTGGCTGGTGGGTTCGGCGAGTTCGGGTCCGGTGAACATGGTCTCGTCGACGTAGTCCCAGAACCAGTCCTCGCCGGGCTCGAAGCTCTGCACGAGACGGTGTCCGGTCTCGCGGAAGTGCGCCGTCGCGTGCTGCCCGGGTGATGTGTCGCAGCATCCGACGTGTCCACACGCCGCGCAGCGGCGCAGGTGCACCCAGAACCCGTCCTGCTGATCGCATTCGGCGCAGCCCGCGCCCGAGGGGGCGACGTTGGTGTCGATGTCGGAGCTCATCTCATCCTCCCGATGGGGTCAGTAGGCCAGGGCGCGGTGCACCGAGGCGACGGCGCTCGATCCTTCGCCGACGGCGGCGGCGACGCGCTTCATCGATCCGCGGCGGACGTCGCCCGCGGCGAACACGCGCGGGGCGGACGTCTCGAACGGGAACGGCTCCCGCCCGAGGTCCCGCCACTGCGCGATGGACTGCACGGCCACGTCGGCGCCGGTGCGGATGAACCCGTCCGTGTCGCGATCGATGGCCGGCAGCCACGAGGTCGCGGGATCCGCGCCGATGAAGCAGAACAGCCCGCGCGCGTCGACGACCCCGGCCGAGTCGATCGTGACGGATTCGAGGGTCCCGTTCCCGTCGAGGGCGGTGACCTGGGATGCCGTGTGCACCTGCACCCGCGGATCGTCGGCGAGTCGGTCGGCCAGATAGCTGGACATCCGGGTGCGGAGGTCCGTGCCGCGGATGACGAGGTGCACGGGGGAGCCGTGGGCGGCGAGGTAGAGCGCCGCCTGCCCGGCGGAGTTCGCCCCGCCGACGACGACGACAGGCTTGCTCTGCACCTGGCGGAGCTCGAGCGGCGTCGCGGCGTAGTAGACGCCCGAGCGTTCGAAGTCCTCCCACCGGTCCAGGGCGAGGCGCCGGTAGGCCGCGCCGGAGGTGACGATCGCGCTGCGCGCGCGGATGACGCGGTCGTCGGAGAGGGTGACGTCGAGCAGGTCCGCGCCGACCTGCGTGAGGGCGACCGCCTCGCAGGGCGCGTAGACGCGGACCCCGAACTTCAGCGCCTGCAGGACGGCCTGACCGATGAGGTCGCCGCCGCTCACGCCGAAGGGGAACCCGAGGAAGTTCTCGATGCGGGAGGTGGATGCCGCCTGCCCACCCGGCGCGACGGCGTCGAGCAGCACGGTGCTCAACCCCTCGGATGCGCCGTAGATGGCTGCCGCGAGGCCGGCGGGGCCGCCACCGACGACGACGAGGTCGACGATCTCATCGGACTCCGACCGGTAGCTGAGGCCGAGGCGCTCCGCGACGAGTCCCGGGGTGGCACGGGGGATCGGCTCGCCCTGGACATAGGCGACGGGAAGGTCCTCGGCGGTGACTTCGTGCGCGTCGAGCGTGTCGAGGTCGCTCGGCGCGAGGGCGACGGCCTTGTGGACGAGGTCGAGCCGCTCGGCGAAGCGTCGGAGCGACAGGAAGTCGTTCGAGGTCGTCGTGCCGACGAACTTGAGCGTCATGGCGGCCGGTCCCGTCCGCAGCGACTCGCGCCGCGCCCACAGCGCGTGCAGGATGAGGTCGCAGAGCTCGTCGTCCTCGCTCATGATCTCGCGGAGCGCTGCCCGCGAGAGACGGTGCACGCGGCCCGCTTTCGTCACCCGGGCCGACAGGAACGCGCTCTGGCCGTTCAGGATGCCGAGCTCTCCGGCGAACCGGCCGGGGCCGACCGTCGTGATGACCGCCTCGCCGATCCAGCGGAGCGCATCGCGGACGATCTCGATCTCGCCCGACTCGACGACGATGAGGTCGTAGCCCGCTTCGCCGGTGCGGAAGACGTAGTCGCCGACCTCGACATCCTCGGGGACGGCGGCCGCGACCAGCCGCTGCCAGTGGACGTCGGAGAGGTCGGGCGACATCATCGCGTCCATCGTCATGGGAGCGTTCTCTTGCGCCATGGCGCCCAACCTACCGACCCGCGGGCGAGACCGGTGCGTCGGATTCCGACTGCAACGCCCGGATGAGCGACTGCGCGTCGTACGGGCCGGTGTGACGGCGGCCGTTGACGAAGAACGTCGGCACGGAGTGGATGTTCATCGCCTCGGCGTCGAACATGTCGTCGCGGACGCGACTCGCCACGTCGGGCGCGGTGAGATCGCGCTCGAACCTCGGCACGTCGAGCCCGAGACGTGCGGCGAGGCGCACGATGTCGGACGGGAGCTGGTTGTCCTGGTCGGCGAACAGGCCCCGCTCGAACTCGAAGAACTTGCCCTGCTTCGCCGCCGCCTCCGAGGCCTCCGCCCCGGCGAGGGCGTTGGGGTGCTGCACCGTGAGGGGAGCGTGGCGCCACACGTAGCGAAGGTTCGGTCCCAGTTCGTCCATGACCTCCTGGATCGACCCCGACGCCTTGAGGCAGAACCCGCACTGGAAGTCGCCGTACTCGACGATCTCGTACGGCGCGTCGGCGGACCCGAAGATGTGGTCGCGCCGCGGGTCGACGGGGCGCACGAGCGTCTGGCCGACCTCCTCCTCGGGGCTCCGCGCGTCCGCGATGCGGAACAGGATGGTCCCGAGGCCGAGAGCGATGACGGATGCCGCGAGCACCCCCACACGCGCCTGGTTCTGCGCGTCGGGGTCCTCGATCGCGAGGTCGATGATGAAGAGCGAGATCGTGAAGCCGATGCCGGCGAGGGCCGCACCGCCACCGATCCGGTCGAGCGAGAGCCCCGGGCCGAAGTCGCCGATCTTCAAGGCTTTGAGGACGGCGGTCGACCCCCAGATCCCGACGAGCTTGCCGGCGACCAGACCGACGACGACGCCCCAGGTGAGCGGGGAGGTCACGGCGGCCGCGAGGATGTCGGGGCTGAGCGAGACACCGGCGTTCGCGAGTGCGAACAGCGGCAGGATCACGTAGGCGACGTACGGCGCGTACGCGGTCTGGAGCCGCTCGTTGATCGAGATCGACTCCCGCAGGCTGTTCGCCGCGGCGCGGGCGTACTCGGTGCTCGGCGACTGCCGGAAGGTGCGGGCGAGTTCGAGGGCGTGCTCGACGTCACGGCGGTCGGGCCGGTACACCGGCACGAGCAGGGCGATGGCGACGCCGGCGAGGGTGGGATGGACGCCCGAGGCGAGGAACGCGAGCCAGACCACGACGGCGAGGGTCGCGTAGATCGGACCGCGCCCGGCGCGCACGTAGCGGACGAGGTAGATGCCCACGAGCCCGACCGCTGCGATGAGGAGCGGCATCGGCGTGAACGTCTCGGTGTAGACGAGCGCGATGATGCTGAGCGCTCCGATGTCGTCGACGACGGCGAGAGCGAGGAGGAACACCCGCAGGCGTCCCGAACCGCGCGGACCGATGAGCGCCAGGGCGCCCACGAGGAAAGCCGTGTCGGTGGAGATGACGACGCCCCAGGCATCCGCGTTCCCGCTCGGACCCGCGATGAGGACGAACAGCAGGGCGGGGAGGGCGAGCCCCGCGACGGCCGCCACGACCGGGACGACGGCGCGCGACCAGCTGGTGAGCTCGCCGATCGCGAACTCCCGCCTCACCTCGAGACCGACGGTGAAGAAGAAGATCGCCATCAGCGCGTCGTTGACGAGTGCGTGCAGCGTGAAGTCGAGCTGGATGTCGCCGAGCCCGATCATCAGGTGGGTGTCCCAGAACCCGTTGTAGGTCTCGGATGAGATGTTCGCCCATACGATGGCGGCGGCGGTGGCGATCAGCAGGAGCAGCGCCCCCATCCGGGTGCGGCCCATCCTGCCCACGTGGTCCGCGATCGAAGCGAGTTTGCGCGGCATGCATCCTCCGGTGGGGGTCGAGTCGGATGCCAGTCTCCACCCCTGCCGGGTTTCTGTCAGCGGGGAGCCGTGAGGATCTCGTGGCAGACGACGGCCGCGGCCGCCGACCAGGCCTGCGGTCGGCAGGCCGCGGGGTAGGGAGCGGGCACGGTGACGTCGCTTGCGGCGTCACCGGCATGGAGCTCCGGCATGCGATACGCGAACGCCTCGGCGGCCGCCAGCATTCCGTCGACGAGCTCGCGAGCCTGGTCCGCGAGGCCCGCGCGCGCCATGCCTCGCGCGACGATGGCCGTGTCGTGGGCCCAGACGCTGCCGCCGTGATAGCTGAGCGGCCAGTACCCCCCGGCATCCGTCGACATCGTGCGCAGGCCGAAGCCCGACGACATCGACGGACCGATGAGCAGATCGGCGACCGTGCGCTCCTCGTCGAGGTCGAGGATGCCCGTGCCCAGCAGGTGACCTGCGTTCGAGGTCAGGGTGTCCACCGCCCGGCCGTCGCGGTCGAGGGCGATCGCCGGGTAGCGACCCTCCGGGGTCTCGACCCAGAAGCGCTCGCGGAAGCGTGTGCGGAGCTCGGCCGCCCACGACCGCAGACGCTCGGCGCCGTCCTCTTCGAGCGAGTCCAGCAGATCGGCGGCCCGGACCGCCGCCTCATAGGCGTAGCCCTGCACCTCCGAGAGCGCGATGGGGCCGTTCGCGAGCGACCCGTCGCGCCACTGGATCGAGTCGCCCGAGTCCTTCCAGCCCTGATTCGACAGGCCGTGGCCGGTCTCGTCGACGTAGTCCAGGAAGCCGTCGGCGTTCGCGGACGCGATCACCCAGTCGAGCGCATCATGCATCGTGGGGAGGAGGTCGCGGACCTCGGTCTCCGGCATCCCACCCTCGTGCGCTTCGGCGAGGAGGGTGATCCACAGCGGGGTCGCGTCGACGGTGCCGTAGTACAGGGGCGGCAGCGAGATGCCCTCGCCGGGCATCGTGAGGGTGCCGGCGCGCAGCTCGTGGGCGATCTTGCCCGGCTGCTCGGCGGTCGCCGGGTCGGCGGTGGAGCCCTGCAGTCGCCCGAGGACCCGCAGAGTGGATGCCGCCATCCCCGGATCGACGGAGAGGAACAGTCTCGCCGCCCACAGCGAATCCCGCCCGAACAGGGTGAAGAACCACGGAGCGCCGGCGGCGAAGAACTCGTCGGGATTGCCCGGCAACGTCAGCCGCAGGGCGTCGAGGTCGTCGAGGGCCTGACGGAGCCAGCGGAACAGCCGCGGGTCGATCCCCTCGACCGGCTCGAGCGCCCAGTCGACCTGCCGCGTCGTCCCCCGGACCACAAGCGACGGGTCGTCGAGGTCGACGCGCCACGACACCGTGACGGACGAGCGGGGCGGGCAGGTCACGCGCCAGGTCAGGGCGAGGTCGTCGCCGTCCTCGGTCACCTCGGCGCCGGGCGCCTGCAGCCGCATCGACGATTCGCCCGCCGTCAGCTCGACGGCGTCGCCCGCGGAGGTCCGCTCGATCGGGGCCCCAACGCCCGTGCCGGATTTGACCAGCTGCATCGGCGTCGCGTCGGGGGTCACGGTGACCTCGATCGCGAGCTCGACCGGTTCCGCCAGATGCGAGACGAGGGTGAACTCCTCGGTCATCCGTCCGTCGGCGACGACGCGGCGTCGGGTCAGCCGGATCTTCGGGTCCGGCGTGCGGTCGTCGAGTCGCCGCAGGAGCGCCTCGAACCGCGCATCGGATGCCGAGTCCGCCGAGCGGGAGATCCATTCCGGCGCGTGGGTCGCGGCATCCGTCCCGTAGCGGACGCGGGTCGCGCGGATGAAGCGCGTGTCGCCGTGGAAGACGCCGTCGATCGACCCGGCACCGATCTCGCCGTCCGCGCGGGACCACACCTGGGTGGGCGCGCGGAGGACGACGACGGCGTCGGACAGGAAGGGCTGGAGGCCTGCGGTCATCCCTTGACTGCTCCTTCGGAGGTGTTCATGATGCGCTTCTGGAAGATGAAGAAGACCACCGCGACGGGGATCGTCATGAGCGCGGCGGCGGCGAGCTTCAGCGGATACTGCGTGCCCTGACTCAGCTGCCCCGACGACAGGCTCGCCACCCCTCGGGTCAGCGGGAAGAGCTCGGGCGACTGCACCGACACGATGAAGTGGGTCAGCTCGTTCCATGATCCCTGGAACGAGAGGATCACGATCGTGATCAGCGCCGGCCGCGCCATCGGCAGAACGACGGACCAGTAGACCCGGAAGGTCCCGGCGCCGTCGATGCGCGCCTGCTCCTCGACCGACGGCGGGATCGACTCGAAGAAGTTCTTCATGATGAACACGCCTGCCGCGTCGACGAGGAGCGGCAGGACCATGCCGGCGTACGAGTCGTACATCCCGAGCTGGTTCAGCACGAGGAACCGGGGGATCAACAGCACGACCGAGGGCACCGCCATGACCCCGACCACGAGCGCGAAGATCAGACCGCGCCCCCGGAAGCGCAGCCGCGCGAGGGCGTAGCCGGCGAGGGAGACGAAGAACACGCGTCCGAGGGTCACGAGGATCGTGACCACCGCCGAGTTGGCGAACCAGAGCGGGAAGTCGCTGTTGAGGAACAGCCGCTCGTACGCGGCCGTCGTGAAGGTCTGCGGGATCAGCGAGATGGGGTTGGATGCCGCCTCCTGCTCGCTCTTGAACGAGGTCGCCACCTGCACGAGGAACGGATAGATGTAGACGAGGGCGAGCAGGGCGAGGGTCCCGTACAGCGCGATCTGTCCGACACGGGATGCCGGGGTGAGCCGGCCCCGCCGCCGCGGCGTGCGGTCGATCGGCTCGTCGGTGAGCGTCTTCGTCCGAGCGAGGGTTCTGCTGTCGGTCACGACCGTGCCCCCTTCGGCGTGTAGGCGCGGATGCGGCGCTTCGAGACGGGCCGCTCGCGCAGGAGCCACCGCTGGAAGAGCGTGAACGCGATGATGATGAGGAACAGGATGAAGGCGATCGCGGCGCCGATGCCCCAGTCCTGATTGCTGAACGCCGACGTGTACGAGAGGTACGCCGGAGTGATCGTCGTCTTGCCCGGCTGGCCCTTGGTGCCGGTGTAGATCTGGTCGAAGACCTGCCAGCAGCCGATGAGCCCGAGCGTGATGACGGTGAAGAGCGTCGGGCGCAGCTGGGGGAGCGTGATGCGCCAGAAGCGCTGCCACGCGCTCGCACCGTCCATCATCCCCGCCTCCGTCAGCTCGTAGCCGACGTTCTGCAGGGCCGCGATGAACAGCAGCATGAACGTGCCGCTCGTGGTGAACACCGCCATGAGGATGAAGGCGCTCATCGCGACCGAAGGGCCGGCGATCCAGTCCCAGCCCGAGAGACCCAGGAAGCCGGGCTGCGAGATCGCGGCGGGCGCGGCATCCACTCCGAAGGCGCCGAACAACAGGTGCACGATGCCGCGGGGGTCGTTGAACCAGTTCGGTCCCTTGCCGCCGGTGACGGCCGCGATGAGGGCGTTGACGGGGCCTGCGGCGCTGAAGAGGAAGATCCACAGCACCGTGATGGCGACCGAGCTCGTCACGGACGGGAAGTAGAAGGCGGTGCGGAAGAAGCCGCGCGCCCTCATCATCCGGCGGCTCACGAGAACCGCGAGGAACAGCGACAGTGCGGTCTGCAGCGGCACGACGAGGAAGACGTACCAGGCGTTGTTGCGCAGCGCGGTGCCGAAGTCGCGACTGCGCAGCCCTTGGCCCGAGGTCAGCTCGCTGTAGTTGTCGAGCCCCACGAAGTTGACGTTCGGCGAGAGCGGGCTGCCCCGGCCGCCCCAGTCCGAGACGCTCACCCAGAGCGCCATGAGGACGGGGAGGAACAGGAACACCCCGAGGATCACGACGACGGGGGAGACGAACAACCACCCGGCGACACCCTCGCCGCGACGCAGACCGTGTGAGCGGTGGTCGCGGCGAGGGGTCTTCTCGGGTGCCCGTTCCGTGGTGACGGGCGAGGCCATGTCAGCCGACGATCGCCTCGAGGTTGGACTGGACGCTCTGCAGGATCGTGGCGGGGTCGCCGTCCTTCAGAGTCGCCAGCTGCGCGTTGAAGTCGGTGAAGACATCGGACACGCCGTCGTTGGTCGGCACGCCCTGGGCGTAGTCCGCGCCGGCGAGGAACGCGGCGAGGTCGGGGTTGTCGGTGGTCCACTGGTCGGCGGCGGACTGCACCGACGGCATCGGGCCGAACGCCTTCGAGAACGCGAGCTGCTGCTCGGCGGTCGTCAGGTACTCGACGAGGCTGAGAGCGGCCTCCTGGTTCGGGCTGTCGGCGGCCATGCCCCAGCAGTTCGTGAACTGCAGGGTGCCCTTGCCGGCGGGACCGGTGGGCAGCTCGACGACGAGCGGGTCGACGTCGGGGTAGTCGCCGAGCGCGCCGGTGATCCAGTTGCCCTCGATCGTCATGGCGCCCAGCTGCTTGCCGAACGCCTCACCGCCCCAGCCGGCGCCCACGTCGGCGGCGTAGGCGAACGTGCCGTCGGCGAGGTGCTCCTTGACGTAGGCGAGGGCGTCGGTGTTCTCCTGACTGTCGGCGACGGCCGTGGCGCCGTCCTCCGAGACCAGTCGGCCGCCGGCCTCCGCCATGAAAGCACCCACCCGCTGGTACTCGCCGCTGAAGACGAGACCCGTGGTGTTGCCCGAGGTCAGCTTCTTCGCGGCTGCGGCCAGCGAGTCCCAGTCGGTCGGGATGTCGGCATCCGTGAGGCCCGCCTCATCCCACAGGTTCTTGTTGATGATGAGCTGCAGCGTCGAGAAGTCCTTCGGCGCGCAGTAGAACTTGTCGTCGTAGGTGAAGTTCGTGACGAGCGACGGGTAGAAGTCGTCTTTGTTCTCGAGCTGGTCGCCGTAGGCGATCACCGAGCCGTTGTCGGCGTAGCCGGCGAGCAGTTCGGTCGCGAGGTAGAACAGGTCCGGCGGGTTGCCGCCGGCGAAGCCCTGCGAGAGCTGCTGGGTGAGGTCCGTGGCGGCGACGACCTCGGCGTCGACGCCGGAGTCCTTCGACCACGCGGCGACGGCCTCCTTGACCGCGGCCGTCTCGGCGTCGCCGGACGAGCCGATCATGATCGTGAGGGCGTCGTCGGATGACGTGAGCCCGCCGCCGTCGGCCCCGTCAGCCCCGCCTGAAGCGGCGGGGCCGTCGTCGAAGCCCGAGCCGCCGCATCCCGCGAGGGCGAGTGTGGCCGCGAGGCCGACGCCGCCGAGCGCCATGAGTCGTCTGCTGTGTCGCATGTCCGTATCTCCTTCGATCCCGGTGCTGCGATCGTTCCGACCGTGCTGATCTCGGTCGACTTTGAACGATCAAATTGTGGAATGCTGACCAACGTAAGAGGGTGGTCCCATCACTGTCAAGGGGGCGGGATGCGTCGATGAGTGAAAAGTCGATAACGATCGAGGACGTCGCCACGGCGGCCGGTGTGTCGCGTCAGACCGTCAGCAACGTCCTCAACTCGCCCGCCATCGTGAAGACCGCGACACGCGAGCGGGTGCAGGAAGCCATCACCCGTCTCGGCTACTCGCCGCATGCCTCCGCCCGGCGGCTGCGCACGCAGCGGAGTGCGACCATCGGCATCCACCTCGATCCGTATGCCGGCGGGATCTCGGGCGTCGTGCTCGACCGGTTCGTCCACGCCCTGACCGAGAGCGCCGGCGACCGAGGATTGCGCGTGCTCGTGTACGCGGCATCCGATCAGGACGAGGAGATCCGGCGGATGTCCGACCTCGTCCACGCCGGCGATGTCGAAGCCGTCGTCGTCACCGGCACCCGTTACGGTGATCGCCGGATCGCCTGGCTCACCGAGCGCGGCGTGCCCTTCGTGTCGTTCGGCAGGCCGTGGGATGCCGCCTCGCCTGACGAGTCCGCGCACCTGTGGGTCGACGTCGACGGCGCATCGGGCACGCGGGCCGCCACCGAGCACGCGCTGACCGTCGGCCCGCGCGTCGCGTTCCTCGGCTGGCCCGCGGGATCGCCCACGGGCGATGACCGTGAGCGCGGGTGGCGCGACGCGATGACGGATGCCGGTGCCCGCCCGGACCTGCGCCTGTCGTCCGAGGAGCGTGTCGCTGACGCGCGCGAGCGGGTGGTGGAGCTCCTCGCGACGACCGACGTCGACGCCATCGTGTGCGCGAGCGACACCCTCGCCGTCGGAGCCCATCTGGCGGCGGTCGCGGCGCAGCGCGCGGACCTCGCGATCGTCGGCTTCGACAACACTCCCGCGGCCGAGGCGCTGGGGCTCGCGAGCGTCGAACAGCTGCCCGAACTCGTCGCCGCCGGAGCCCTCGACCTGCTGATGGCGGGCGGGACTCGCATCGAGAGACGTGCGGCGGGCGAGGGCGAGGGGCACGTGCTCGTGCAGCCGCGCCTCGTCGTGCGCTGAGGAAGGCGCGGCGGCCGGCGCGTCGGCTCCGCCGCTGCGCGTGCTGCGGACATCCGGGCGACACGCCGTGGGCGTCGGCGTCGCCTTCGGCGCGTCGCCGAGGATCTCCGCCGTTAGGCCGCCGGGTATCGGGCCGGTGCCGCAGCCAGGGACCCGGGTTGCGAGGAGTGGACCCACGCCCGGCCGCCCGGGGCTCCGGGCAACGACCGCTGAGTTCTCGGTCGTTGCGGACGGGAACCGGCCTCTTCGCGCCGCGAACAACGGAATTCCCGCGGTTGGTGCCGCTTCCAGGGGGTCATCGCCGGCCGATGCGGCGGGAGAGTTCGGCCGCCGCGTCCTTCGCGAGCGCGGCGAGGCGGTCGGAGTCGACGTCGGCGTCCTCCGGCCAGGTGACGGCGATCGCGGCGGCGGGCCAGTCGGCGTGGTCGCGGACGGCGACGCCGACGGAGCGGAAGCCCAGCGTCACCTCGCCGTCCTCGGTCGCATGACCGTCGGCGCGGGCCTGCCGGAGGAGTTCCCGCAGCTCGCCGGGTCGAGCCGGCCCGCGGCCCGTGCGCTGGACGGAGAGGGATGCCGCATTGGGGAACAATGCCCGGACCTGCTCACGGGGGAGCGCGGCGAGCATCGCGCGGCCGGTCGCCGTCAGGTGCGCAGGCAGCCGCACGCCGACGTCGGTGATGAGGGCGGGGCGTCGCGGGGCTCGTTCCTCGACGATGTACAGGACGTCGCGCCCGGTCATGACGGCGAGGTGCGCGCTCTCGCCGGCGCGGTCGGCGAGCTGCGCGACGATGGGGCGTCCCAGCCGTGCGAGCGGCTCCTGCCGCGCGTACCCGCCGGCGAGCTCGAACGCGGCGGTACCGAGTCCCCAGCGGCGGTCGCCGTCGAGGTGCACGACGAACCCGTGCGCCGCCATCGCCGCGAGCAGGTGGTACACCGTCGATCGAGGCAGCTCGAGGTGGGTCGCGATCGTCTGCGCCGCGACGGGCCCGCGCTGGTGCGCGAGGAAGCTCAGGATACGGAGCGTCTGATCCGCCGCGGGGACCTTGGGCCTGTCGGGGGCCGGCGCCTGCGGCTTGTCTGGGATCGGCGCCTGCGGATTGTCTGGGATCACAGACACAGGATGCCACGGCCGCCCCCCGCGGACCGTCGCCGCACGCTGGAATCGACGCATGCCCGTCCTCACCGCCGTCACCCTCGGGGACGCCCCGCTCACCCCCGCCGAGGTCGTCGCCGTCGCCCGCCACGATGCGCACGTCGTCGTCTCGGACGCGGCGCTCGCACGCACCACCGAGACCCGCGCGCTCATCGAGCGGCTCGCCGACGATCCCCAGCCGCACTACGGGATCTCGACCGGCTTCGGCGCGCTCGCGACGACCTTCATCGCGCCCGACCGGCGCCGTCAGCTGCAGGCGAGCCTCATCCGCTCGCACGCCGCCGGAACCGGACCCGAGGTCGAGCGCGAGGTGGTCCGCGCGCTGCACCTGCTGCGCCTGCAGACCCTCGCGACCGGCCGCACCGGCGTGCGTCCCGTGGTCGTCGAGACGTACGCCGCGATGCTCAACGCCGGGATCACCCCGATCGTGCACGAGTACGGCTCGCTCGGCTGCTCCGGCGATCTCGCCCCGCTCTCGCACATCGCGCTCGCCGCGCTGGGCGAGGGGCCGGTCCGCACGGCGGACGGCACGAAGGTCGACGCCGCCGACGCTATGGCGGCCGCCGGCATCCGTCCCCTCGTCCTCGAGGAGAAGGAGGGGCTCGCCCTCATCAACGGGACAGACGGCATGCTCGGGATGCTGTCGCTGGCCCTCGCCGACCTCGACACCCTGCTCGCGACCGCCGACCTCGCCGCCGCGCTGTCAATCGAGAGTCAGCTCGGCACCGACGCGGTCTTCGCCGCGGACCTCATGGCACTCCGCCCGCAGTCGGGGCAGGCCGTGTCGGCCGCGAACCTGCGCCGCGCGCTCGCCGACTCGCCGATCGTCGCGAGCCACCGCGATCCGGCCGTCTGCACCCGCGTGCAGGATGCGTATTCGCTCCGCTGCTCGCCGCAGGTGCACGGCGCCGCCCGCGACACCCTCGACCACGCGCGCATGGTCGCGGAGCGCGAGCTCGCGTCTGCCGTCGACAACCCGGTCGTGACCCCCGACGGTCGCGTCGAGTCGAACGGCAACTTCCACGGAGCGCCGGTGGCCTACGTCCTCGACTTCCTCGCGATCGCCGTCGCCGACGTCGCCTCGATCTCGGAGCGCCGCACCGACCGGGCGCTCGACCGCACGCGCAGCAACGGGCTGCCCCCGTTCCTCGCCGACGAGGTCGGCGTCGACAGCGGCCTCATGATCGCGCAGTACGCCGCGGCGGGGATCGTCTCGGAGCTCAAGCGTCTCGCGGTGCCGGCATCCGTCGACTCGATCCCGTCGTCGGCGATGCAGGAGGACCACGTCTCGATGGGGTGGGCCGCCGCCCGCAAGCTCCGCCGCGCGATCGACGGCCTGGCCCGCGTGCTCTCGATCGAGGTGGTGACGGGATGCCGCGCCCTCGACCTGCGCGCCCCGCTGCAGCCTGCGCCGGTCACCGGGGCCGTCCGCGACCTCGTCCGCACGGTCGTCGAGGGGCCCGGGCCCGACCGCTTCGTCGCCCCGGACATCGAGGCCGCGACTCAGCTCGTCGTCTCGGGCGAGGTCGCCCGCGCCGCGTTCGGACCCGCCGTCGAGCGGACATCCGCCGCCGCGAGGACGAATAGCCCCGTATCCGTCCGCTCGAGCGCAGATGTCCGCTCGAGCGCCCCGCCGTCCGAAGGAGCACCGGCATGACCGACACGACCACGACCCGCAGCGTCCGCGCCGACCGAGGCAACACCCGGACAGCGAAGAGCTGGGGCGCCGAGGCGGCGAAGCGGATGCTGATGAACAACCTCGACCCCGAGGTCGCCGAGCACCCCGAGGACCTCGTCGTCTACGGCGGCACGGGAAAGGCGGCCCGCTCGTGGGAGGCGTTCGACGCGATCGTCCGCACCCTCGACGAGCTCGAGCCCGACGAGACGCTGCTCGTGCAGTCCGGCAAGCCGGTCGGCGTCTTCCGCACGCACGAGTGGGCGCCGCGCGTGCTCATCGCGAACTCGAACCTCGTCGGCGACTGGGCGACGTGGCCCGAGTTCCGGCGGCTCGAACACCTCGGCCTGACGATGTACGGGCAGATGACCGCGGGTTCCTGGATCTACATCGGCACGCAGGGCATCCTGCAAGGCACGTACGAGACGTTCGCCGCCGTTGCGCGCTCGCTCGGCCGCGACTCGCTCGCCGGCACGCTCACGCTCACCGGTGGCGCGGGCGGCATGGGTGGCGCGCAGCCGCTCGCCGTCACGATGAACGGGGGAGCGGTGCTCGTCGTCGACGTCGACGAGTCCCGCCTGCGCCGCCGCGTCGAGCACGGCTACCTCGACGAGCACACCGCCGACCTCGACGCCGCGATCGAGCGCGCCGTGGCCGCCAAGGACGCCGGCGAGGCGCGGTCCATCGGCGTCGTGGGGAACGCGGCCGACGTCTTCCCGGAGCTTTTGGCCCGCGGCATCCCGATCGACATCGTGACCGACCAGACGAGCGCGCACGACCCGCTCGCCTACCTCCCCTCGGGCGTCGCGTTCGAGGACTGGAAGGGCGCGGCATCCGCCGACCCCGAGGGCTTCACGCTGCGCTCGCGGGCGTCGATGGCGCGGCACGTCGAGGCGATGGTCGGATTCCAGGATGCCGGGGCCGCGGTCTTCGACTACGGCAACTCGATCCGCCGCGAGGCCGAGCTCGGCGGCTACGACCGCGCGTTCGCCTTCCCCGGGTTCGTGCCTGCGTACATCCGGCCGTTGTTCGCAGAGGGCAAGGGCCCGTTCCGCTGGGTGGCGTTGTCGGGCGATCCCGAGGACATCGCGAAGACCGACCGCGCCGTCGCCGAGCTCTTCCCCGAGGACGCCGCGCTGCACCGATGGCTTGAGAAGGCCGCCGAGAAGGTGCACTTCGAGGGACTTCCCGCACGCATCTGCTGGCTCGGATACCAGGAGCGCCACCTCGCGGGGTTGAGGTTCAACGAGATGGTCGCGTCGGGAGAGCTGTCGGGTCCGATCGTCATCGGTCGCGACCATCTCGACGCCGGCTCCGTCGCGAGCCCCTACCGCGAGACCGAGGCGATGGCCGACGGTTCCGACGCGATCGCCGACTGGCCGCTGCTGAACGCCCTGCTGAACACCGCGTCGGGCGCTGCGTGGGTGTCGATCCACCACGGCGGCGGCGTCGGCATCGGGCGTTCCATCCACGCCGGTCAGGTCACCGTCGCCGACGGCACGCCGCTCGCCGCCGAGAAGCTCGCGCGGGTCCTGGTCAACGACCCGGGCACGGGCGTCATGCGCCACGTCGACGCCGGCTACGACCGCGCGAAGGAGGTCGCCCGCGAGCGCGGCCTCACCGTCCCCATGCTGGACGCGTGACGTGGCGACGCTGTTCACCGGCATCGCCGAACTGACGACGAACGCGGATGCCGCGGCCCCCACCGCGACGATCGCCGACGCCGCCCTCCTCGTCGACGGGGGCCGGGTCGCGTGGTCGGGTGCGGCCACTGACGCCGAGACTGCAATCGCGCGCCGAGACAGCGGTCTGCTGCCGACGTCTCGGCCTGCCGCTGCAGTCTCGCGGTCAGAGGCTGAGGTCGCGCGCGTCGACCTCGGCGGCCACGCCGTGATCCCGGGCTTCGTCGACAGTCACACGCACCTCGTGTTCGCCGGCGACCGCGCGGATGAATTCGAGGCGCGGATGACCGGTGCGCCGTATGCCGCGGGCGGCATCCGGCGCACCGTCGCGGCGACACGCGCGGCGACGGACGACGAGCTGCGCGCTCGACTCGCCGCGCTCGTCGCCGAACTGCACGCGCAGGGGACCACGACGTTCGAGGTGAAGACGGGCTACGACCTCACCGTCGACGGCGAGTCGCGGCTCGCGCGACTCGCGGCCGAGGTCACCGACGAGGTGACCTACCTCGGCGCGCACGTCGTGCCCAAGGGGGCGGACCGTGCGGCGTACGTCGACCTCGTGTGCGACGGCATGCTCGCCGCCGCCAGGCCGTACGTGCGCTGGGTCGACGTGTTCTGCGAGCGCGGCGCGTTCACCGAGGCCGAGAGCGAGCGCATCCTCCGCGCGGGAGCGGATGCCGGGCTCGGCGTCCGCGTGCACGGCAATCAGCTCGGCGAGGGGCCTGGCGTGCAGCTGGCGGTGCGGCTGGGTGCGGCATCCGTCGACCACTGCACCCACCTGACGGATGCCGACATCGCGGCGCTCGCGGGATCCGATACCGTCGCGACCCTCCTGCCGGGTGTCGAGTTCTCGACGCGGCAGCCGTACCCCGACGCGCGCCGACTCATCGACGCCGGTGTGACCGTGGCGCTCGCGAGCGACTGCAACCCGGGCTCGAGCTTCACGAGCTCGATGCCGCTCATGATCGCGCTCGCCGTGCGAGAGATGGGGATGACGGTCGGTGAGGCCGTGTGGGCGGCGACCGCCGGGGGAGCGAGGGCGCTGCGCCGCACCGACGTCGGCCACCTCGGCGCGGGGGCGCGTGCCGACCTGATGGTGCTCGATGCCCCGAGCAGACGCCACCTCGCCTATCGGCCGGGCGTGCCGCTCGTGCGCCGCGTCTACCGCGGCGGCGAGGAGCTCAGTCCGCGCTGACGTCCCGCGGGGTGTCGACGCTCCACCGAGCCGGCGGCACGGACGTCGCGACGTCCCAGTCGTCGGTGTCCCAGGTGAACGTGGCCACCGCGCACGTCGGCATCGCGCCGATGCCGCCGCCCGACAGCTGCTCGGCGAGCACCGTCATCCCCGGGTCGTGCGCGACGACCACGACGTCGGTCACGCCGCTCGTCGCAGCGGCCGCGAGCAGACGAGCGCCGGGCGCACCGTAGAGTCCCTCGTCGGTCTCGACCTCGAGCCCGAGCGCATCGGCGAAGACCTGCGCCGTCGTCCGCGCACGGACCGCGGTCGACGACAGGATGCGCGCGGGCCGCACGCCCGTCGCCGCGAGTCGACGCGCCATGAGCGGCGCGTCCCGCCTGCCGCGGTCGTTGAGTGGGCGTTCGTGGTCGTCCTGACCGGTGCCCCAGTCGCTCTTGGCATGTCGGACGAGGATGAGGGTGATCATGCGAGAGCCCTTCCGGCGAGCAGTTCCAGGACGCAGAGCGCGGCGAGTCTGACGGTGCGGCCGTCCGCGGCATCGGCCGTCGCGTCGACCTCGACGATGTCGGCACTCACGACCCGCCGGTCACCGGTCGCCGCACGGACGAGAGCGCGGAGCTCCCACGCCTCGAGTCCGCCGGGGACGGATGCCGGGCATCCCGGCGCCACTGAGCGGTCGCACACGTCCACGTCGATGTCGAGGTGCACGTCGCCGGCTGACCCCGCGATGGCCAGAGCCTGGATCATGACGTCCTCGGCGCCGCGGCGGCGGACCTCGTCGAGGGTGATGACGGTGATGCCGAGGTCGGCGGCTCGCTGTGCGTAGGCCACCGAGTTGGCGAAGTCGGCGATCCCGATCTGAACGATCCGACGGGGGTCGAGTCCGTCCTCGACGAGGCGGCGGACGGGCGAGCCGTTCGAGACGCCGTCGCGCAGGTCGAAGTGCGCGTCGAGGGTGATGAGGCCCGTGACGCCCGCGCCCTGCGCCGTCGCGTAGGTCACGGAGTTGTCGCCGCCGAGCGCGATGATGAGGTCGGCGGCGGCGCGCAGCGCGCGCACCCGCTGCCGCACACGATCCTCACCCTCGGGTCCATCGGGATCGTCGACATCGCCTGCATCCGCAATCCGGAGCGCGTCGTTCAGGTCGACCGGGGGAGGGCCGAGCAGTGTCGGGCTGAACCGGCGCAGCGCCTCGCGGACCGCGGTCGGCGTCGCGTGCGCCCCGGTGGGCGAGAGCGACGTCCGAAAAGCCGGGAGACCGAGAAGGACGGCGTCCACCCGCCCCTCGGGTGCGGGCCAGTCCCCGGCGCGGGGCCAGAGCGGATCGACGGACAGCGCCATGGTCAGGGCAGCAGCAGGTGGGCGAAGGTGAAGATCGCGAGTCCCGCGAGGGCGCCGACGATCGTGCCGTTCAGGCGGATGTACTGCAGGTCGCGGCCGACCTGCAGCTCGATCTTCTGGCTCGTCTCATCGGCGTCCCACCGCTCCACCGTGTCGGTGATGATCGACGCGATGTCGTGACGGTAGCGGTCGACGAGGAAGACGGCGGCGTCGGCGATGCGCTTGTCGACGCGCTCCTGCAGCGCGGTGTCGGTCGCGAGCCGGTCGCCCAGATCGCCGAGGGCGGCGGTGACGCGGCGGCGGAGCGGGCTCTCTTCGTCGGCAAGCGAGCGCAGGAGGCCCGCCTTCGCGGTGTTCCAGGCGTCGGCGGCGAGCGCCCGGACGCGCGGGCTGTCGAAGACCGCGCTCTTCGCGCCCTCGAGGCGGCCGATGGTCTCGGGGTCGTACTGCAGGTTGTCGGCGAGGCGCTCGAGATACTGGTCGAGCGCCTTCCGGGCCGGGTGCTCCGGGTCGCGCTGCACGGCCGCGACGAACTTCGTGGCCTCGTGATAGACGGTGTCGTCGACGAGGCGCATGGCGACCGACGGCACCCACGACGGCAGGCGTCGTGAGACGAGTCCGTCGAACGCCTCGCGGTTCGCGTCGAGCCAGCGGGCGATGCTGTCGACGCCCAGGTCGACCGCGCCGCGGTGGGCGTCGGCATCCACCACCCGCGACAGCCAGGTGCCGAGCGAAGGACCCCACGAGGGCGAGAGCAGGTGTTCGTGCGCGAGGTCGCTGATGAGGTCCTGCACCTCGTCGTCGCTGAGGGCGGTGAGGATGCCGGAGGCCATCGTCGAGGCCTCGGCCGCGACGGTCTTCGCGTGAGCGGGATCCTGCAGCCACGTGCCGGCGGTGCGGGCGATATTGGTGGACTCGAGCTTCTGGCGGACGACGCCGCCCTCGAGGAAGTTGGTCTCGACGAATTCGCCGAGCGTGCGTCCGATCTCGTCCTTGCGGCGCGGGATGATCGCGGTGTGGGGGATCGGGATGCCGAGGGGGTGCCGGAAGAGCGCCGTCACCGCGAACCAGTCCGCGAGGGCGCCGACCATGCCGCCCTCGGCCGCCGCGCGCACGTAGCCCCAGCCCGAGAGGTCCTTCTCGAGGATGAACGCGATGACGAAGACGATCGCCATGAACAGCAGGGCGCCGAGGGCGACCGCTTTCATGGTGCGGAGCCCGCGATACCGCTGCTGGTCAGCGGTGCTCAGCGAGTCGTACGGGATGCGGGCCATTCGGCCATCCTGCCACGGTGGCCCTCAGCGACCCGGGCGACTCACGGTTCGACCGGCCCCAGCCACGCGTTCGCGAGCGCACTGTGCACCGACTCCGGGTCGGAGGGGTGGAACACCCCGGCGAGCACGTCGCGGTAGAGCCTGCTCAGCTCGTTGCGGGTGAAGAAAGACGACCCGCCCGCGACGAGCATCGCCTCGTCGACGACCTGCTTCGCCGTCGTCGCGGCGCGGTGCTTGATGGCGGACAGCTTCGGGAACCACATCGCGCCGTGGTCGACGAGCCCGTCGACGTCGGCGGCGAGGGTCTCGACCTGCACCGGGAGGGCGTCGTACGCGAGCGCCATGTCGGCTACCCGCCAGCGGATGTCGGGATCCTGGCTGTAGGTGCGGCCCGTCTTCTTCGACGTGCGCGAGCGAGCGGTCTCCACGGCGAGGTCGAGCGCGCGGCGGGCGATCCCCGTGTACACGGAGGCCAGCAGGATCTCGAAGGCGCTGAAGATCCCGAAGACGAGCGGGTCGGGGCTCGGACCCACCGGCAGGCGGCGGACGATCCGGTCCGCCGGGGCGACGGCACCGTGCAGCTCGGTCGTCCGGGATTGCGTTCCGCGCATGCCGAGGGTGTCCCAGTCGTCGCGGGTGACGACGGCGTCGCTTCGGGGAACGAATGCGAACACGAGTCGTGGGTCCTCGGGGTCGGACGCGTCGAGTCCGTGGAGCCCCAGGTGCGTCCACACGGGCGCGAGCGACGTGAAGATCTTGGTGCCCGTGAAGGCGTACGAGCCGTCCGGCCGGGGCACGGCATCCGTATCACTGCCGAACAGCACGAGGTCGTTCCCCGCTTCGCTGATGCCGAAAGCGAAGACCTCGCCCGCCGCGGCACCTTCCTGCACGAAGCGGAGCGCGTCGTCGCCGCGGTCCGACATCACCTTTGCGACGCCCGTCCACACGAGGTGCATGTTGATCGCGAGGGCCGTCGCGGGAGCGGCGCCTGCGAGGCGCTGCTGCAGGACGGATGCCTCTCGGAGCCCCAGCCCCGCCCCGCCGAGCTCGGTCGGCACGAGGATCGCGAGGTAGCCGGCGTCGCGGAGCTCGCCGAGATCCTCGTCGGGGAACCGGTTCTCGGCGTCGACGGCGGCCGCACGGGAGCGGATGCGCTCCAGCAGATCGTCCGGGAGGTGCGCGGCAGCATCGAACGTCATGACGGCAATCCCCACGTCCGGATCGCGTCCAGGAGCGCCTGGGCCGCGGCATCCGGAGCGTCGCGGTGCGGTGAATGCCCCGTGCCCGGCACGACGGACATCGACACCCGGGGATTCTGCAGCACCTCGGCGGCGAGGTCGCCCGTGAAGATCGAGTAGACGGCCGGGTCGCCCGCGATGACATGGGTGGGGACGGTGAGACGGGATGCCGCCTCCCGCACGTCCCACGGCGTGTTCTGCAGTCCCGTCTGCTCGACGGCGAAGCGGCTCGCCTGCTGGGCGGCGATCGCCTTCAGCTCGACGTCGAGCTCGAGCCATTCGGGGTGCGCGGCTCGGACCGCGCCGACCGAGGTGTCGGCGAACGCCTGCTCCTGGCTGGCGCGGACGGCGTCGCGATCGGCGTCCGCGAGGTGGATCGCAGGATCGACGAGGACGAGATGGCGCGTCCAGGCGGGTGTCGACGATGCGGCGACGGTTGCCGCCGCGCCGCCGAGCGAGTGGCCGAGGACGAGGTCCCACGTCGCCTCGCCGGCGGGCAGCGTGTGGACGAGGTCGACCGCGTACGCGTCGATCGTGTAGTCCAGGCCCCGCGGAGCGGCGCCGTGGCCGCGCAGGTCGACGGCGTCGACACGCCAGCCGGCGTCGGCGAGGGCGACGGCGTAGCGCCACATGAGCGCTCCGCTCGACCCGACGCCGTGGACGAGGAGCGCCCGGCGGTCGCTGTGAGGATCTCCCCAGCTCAGGCGGGGGAGGGTGATGGGTGAGGGCATGCTCTCAGCCTAGGACGGGTCCCAGGCCCCCGAGCCGGGCCAGGATGGGGGGATGATCTCCACCGACCTGGCACGCGAGCTGCGCGCGAGCGGCTTGATCTGGCGTCCGCGCTCCGGCGATCGGTTCCAGCTCGACGAACCCGAGTTCGAGGCCGACGTCTACACCGTCAGCGACATGACTGTCGAGGCTCGCAGCTACCCGACCGGCGATCTGCTCGCCTTCAACGGGACGACCGAGTGGGCGCTCGATTCGGTCGCCCTCGAGGACGCGCTGTGGCTGCCCTCCGAGGCGCAGCTGCGTGAGATGCTCCGGGGCACGTTCCGGTCGCTCCGTCGCCTTCCCGACATCCACGAGGTGGAGATCGAAGTGGATGCCGCGCCCCACCTCTTCCGGCATCCGCAGCCTGCCGACGCGTACGCGCAGGCCGTTCTGTTCCTGCTGCGTCGCGCGGCGTGATGTGCTCGCTCAGGTGATGAGCGGGACGGGCTCCGTGTCGGGGATGGGGCTCGCGTCGCGGCCGCGCAGGTCGGGGAACCCGCGGACGAACACGGCGGCGACGAGCGCGCCGGCGACGGCGAACCCGGAGGCCGCGATGAACGCGCCGACCGAGCCCACGCCGTCGATGAGGAAGCCGGCGACCGCGGAACCGGCGGCGGCGCCGATGAGCTGGCCGGTGCCGATCCACCCGTAGGCCTCTGCCGTCTCGCTGAAGCGCACGCTCGCGCTCGTGATCGCGAACATGACGGCGAGGGCCGGAGCGATGCCGAGGCCGGCGACGAAGAGCGATGCGCCCATCCACCAGGCGTTGAGGCTGATCATGACGAGCGAGACGCCGACGGCGACGATCGTCAGGCGACGAGCCATCGCCCACCGGCCGATCGGGATGTGGCCGAAGCCCAGACCGCCGGCGAGGCTGCCGACCGCGAAGACGGCCAGGACGATCCCCGCCTCGAGCCCCTCGTGGCCGAACGACGCGACGACGCCGGCCTCGACGGCCGCGCACGCGCCGATCAGCAGGAAGCCGGTCACGGTGGACAGCAGCACGACCGGCTTGCCGAGGACCCGTCCGAATCCGCGACGGCTGCGGGGGATGCGGACGCGGCCCACCTCGGGCGAGGCGATGAACCAGGTGCACCCGCCGATGAGGATCACGGCGATGAGGAAGAGTGCCGGAACCGTGCCCACCTGTGTCGCGACGAGCGTGATGAGGACCGGGGCGAAGATCCAGATGATCTCCTGCAGGCTGGCATCGAGCGAGAAGAGCGGTGTCAGCTGACGCGACGTGACGATCTTGGGATAGATCGTCCGGACGGCGGGCTGGACCGGGGGATTGGCGATGCCGGCGATGAAGCCGAGGACGATGAACCCCGGCATCCCGAACGGATTCACCGCGAGGGCGAGGACGGCGGCCGCGCAGACGGCGGCGGTCAGGGTGAGGACGCGGCGCATGCCCCAGACGCCCATCCACCGGCTGGTGACGGGACCGGAGATGGCCTGGCCGATCGAGACGGCGGCGAGGACGATGCCCGCGTAGCCGTAGGACCCGGTCGACTGCTCGACGTGGAGGAGCACGGCGAGACTCGTCATCCCGCTCGGGAAACGCGCCGTCAGCTGTGCCGCGATGATGCGCGCGACACCCGGTGCGCGCAGGAGTTCCGAGTATCCCGCCACCCTGCCAATCTACCGTCGCCCACCGACATCCCAGATGTGGGGTGCGCTCCCGCGGCGACACGCCGACGACACGCCGGGGGGTCGGATTCGCTCCCGATCCGATGTCGGAGGTTCCTCGTATCGTCCGACCTGTGGACAACCAGCCGAGGGCTTCGCGGTTTCGGCCGGAATCCCGGCCTTTTCGAGTCCGTCCCGAACTTCGCGGATTGGGGATGAATCGGTGGACAACCTGTGTTGTATCTGTGGAGAGATGCGGAAAAACTACACAGATGTAACTACTACCCCTTGTGGTGCTTCCGGGTGTCCGTACCCATATGTAGTATTGAGCTCCCGGCGGCCTCACACCCCCGGGAACCAGGTCGACGGGCGGATCCCGCCCGCATCCTGCAGTCAGATTTCACGAACGAGAAGGACCCCGCACCGGCGGGGACCAGAGGCAGAGAGAAGGTCGACAGATGGCGATCACCGTGTACACGAAGCCGTCCTGCGTGCAGTGCAACGCGACGTACCGGGCGCTGGACTCCAAGGGCATCGACTACGAGGTCCTCGACCTCTCCGAGGACCCGGCGGCCCTCGAGCACGTCAAGTCGCTCGGGTACCTCCAGGCTCCGGTCGTCGTCACCGACGAGGACCACTGGTCGGGCTTCCGTCCCGACAAGATCGACGAGCTCGCGTCTCGCCTGGTCTGACCGATGAGCGCGGCCGTCATGACGAACGTGCCGCTGCTCGTCTACTTCTCGAGCGTGTCGGGTAACACGGCGCGATTCATCGAGAAGCTCGGGATGCCGGCCCGCCGCATCCCGCTTCACTCCTCCGAACCCGCTCTCCGCATCGAAGAGCCGTACGTCCTGGTCACCCCCACCTATGGGGGAGGCCAGGGCAGGGGAGAAGAGAAGGGCGCGGTCCCCAAGCAGGTCATCCGCTTCCTCAACGACGAGGGCAATCGGAGCCTGCTGCGCGGAGTCATCTCCGCGGGTAACAGCAATTTCGGCGAGGCGTTCTGCCTGGCCGGAGACATCATCAGCCGCAAGTGTCGTGTGCCGCACTTGTACCGGCTCGAAGTATTCGGCACGCCTGAGGACGTCGACCGCGTGAGCGGCGGATTGGAAGACTGGTGGAAGCTGCAGTGACCGACATGGCCTTCAAGACGGAGGTTCGTTTCGAGGGGATGGATTACCACGCCCTCAACGCGATGCTGAACCTGTACGGCGAGGACGGGAAGATCCAGTTCGACGCCGACAAGCGGGCCGCGCGGGAGTACTTCCTGCAGCACGTCAACCAGAACACCGTGTTCTTCCACTCCCTCAAGGAGAAGCTCGACTACCTCGTCGAGAAGGAGTACTACGAGGGTGCCGTCATCGAGGCGTACCCGTTCGAGTTCGTCCAGCAGATCCACGACCGTGCGTACGCGGCGAAGTTCCGCTTCGACACGTTCCTCGGCGCGTTCAAGTACTACACGAGCTACACGCTCAAGACCTTCGACGGCAAGCGCTACCTCGAGCGCTTCGAGGACCGCGTCGTCATGACCGCCCTGGCCCTCGCCGCCGGTGACCAGGACCTCGCGAACAAGCTCGTCGACGAGATCCTCTCGGGTCGCTTCCAGCCCGCCACCCCCACCTTCCTCAACGCCGGCAAGGCGCAGCGTGGCGAGCTCGTCTCGTGCTTCCTCCTGCGCATCGAGGACAACATGGAGTCGATCGCCCGCGGCATCAACTCCGCCCTCCAGCTCTCCAAGCGCGGCGGCGGCGTCGCCCTCCTCCTCTCGAACATCCGCGAGGCGGGCGCCCCGATCAAGCAGATCGAGAACCAGTCGTCGGGCATCATCCCCGTCATGAAGCTCCTCGAAGACAGCTTCAGCTACGCGAACCAGCTCGGTGCGCGTCAGGGCGCCGGTGCCGTGTACCTCTCGGCGCACCACCCCGACATCATGAAGTTCCTCGACACCAAGCGCGAGAACGCGGACGAGAAGATCCGCATCAAGACGCTCTCGCTGGGCGTCGTCGTCCCCGACATCACGTTCGAGCTCGCCAAGAACGACGAGGACATGTACCTGTTCTCGCCGTACGACGTCGAGAAGGTCTACGGCGTGCCCTTCGGTGACATCTCCGTCACCGAGAAGTACCGCGAGATGGTCGACGACGCGCGCATCAAGAAGACGAAGATCAAGGCGCGCGAGTTCTTCCAGACCCTCGCCGAGATCCAGTTCGAGTCGGGCTACCCGTACATCATGTTCGAGGACACGGTGAACAAGGCCAACCCGATCAAGGGCCGGATCAACATGTCCAACCTGTGCTCGGAGATCCTGCAGGTCAACACGCCGACGACGTTCAACGAGGACCTCTCGTACGACCAGATCGGCAAGGACATCTCCTGCAACCTGGGCTCGATGAACATCGCCCTGGCGATGGACGGCCGCAACCTCGCCGGCACGGTCGAGACCAGCATCCGTGCCCTCAGCGCGGTCAGCGACCAGAGCCACATCCGCTCGGTCCGCTCCATCGAGGACGGAAACGACAAGTCGCACGCCATCGGCCTCGGCCAGATGAACCTGCACGGCTACCTCGCCCGCGAGCACGTCCACTACGGCTCGGAGGAGGGTGTCGACTTCACGAACATCTACTTCTACACGGTGCTGTTCCACGCGCTGCAGGCTTCGAACCGCATCGCCATCGAGCGCGGTCAGGTCTTCGACGGCTTCTGGGACTCGAAGTATGCCTCCGGCGAGTTCTTCGACAAGTACACCGAGCAGGCCTGGAAGCCGGCGACGGCCCGCGTCGCGGAGCTCTTCGAGGGCATCCACATCCCGACGCAGGAGGACTGGCTCGAGCTGAAGGCATCCATCCAGAAGCACGGCATCTACAACCAGAACCTGCAGGCCGTCCCGCCGACCGGCTCGATCTCGTACATCAACAACTCGACGAGCTCGATTCACCCGATCGCGTCGAAGATCGAGATCCGCAAGGAAGGCAAGATCGGCCGCGTCTACTACCCGGCGCCGTTCATGACGAACGACAACCTCGAGTACTACGAAGACGCGTACGAGATCGGCTACGAGAAGGTCATCGACACCTACGCCGCTGCCACGCAGCACGTCGACCAGGGCCTGTCGCTGACGCTGTTCTTCAAGGACACCGCCACCACGCGCGACATCAACAAGGCGCAGATCTACGCCTGGCGCAAGGGCATCAAGACGATCTACTACATCCGCCTCCGTCAGATGGCGCTCGAGGGCACTGATATGACCGAGTGCGTCTCCTGCATGCTCTGACCGGCTGAGATTCGAGAGAGAAAAGATATGACCCCCGAACCCCTCAAGCTCCTCGGCTCGGTCCAGGCGATCAACTGGAACCGCATCCAGGACGACAAGGACCTCGAGGTGTGGAACCGCCTCGTCAACAACTTCTGGCTTCCCGAGAAGGTGCCGCTGTCCAACGACATCCAGTCGTGGGCGACGCTCACCCCCGAGGAGCAGCAGACGACGATGCGCGTGTTCACCGGCCTGACGCTGCTCGACACGATCCAGGGCACCGTCGGCGCCGTCTCGCTCATCCCCGATGCGATCACCCCGCACGAGGAGGCCGTCTACACGAACATCGCGTTCATGGAGTCGGTGCACGCGAAGAGCTACTCGTCGATCTTCTCGACGCTCGCCTCGACGCCCGAGATCGACGACGCGTTCCGCTGGTCGGTGGAGAACGAGAACCTTCAGAAGAAGGCCCGCATCGTCATGGACTACTACCGTGGCGACGAGCCGCTCAAGCGCAAGGTCGCCTCGACCCTGCTCGAGTCGTTCCTCTTCTACTCGGGGTTCTACCTGCCGCTGTACTGGTCGTCGAAGGCCAAGCTGACGAACACAGCCGACATCATCCGCCTCATCATCCGTGATGAGGCCGTGCACGGTTACTACATCGGCTACAAGTTCCAGCGCGGACTCGAGACGCTCGGTCAGGCCGAGCGCGACGAGCTCAAGGACTATACGTTCTCGCTGCTCTACGAGCTCTACGACAACGAGGTGCAGTACACGCAGGACCTCTACGACGGCATCGGTCAGACGGAGGACGTCAAGAAGTTCCTGCACTACAACGCCAACAAGGCGCTCATGAACCTCGGCTACGAGGCCATGTTCCCGGCGAGTGTCACCAACGTGAACCCGGCTATCCTGTCGGCGCTCTCGCCCAACGCGGATGAGAACCACGACTTCTTCAGCGGGTCGGGTTCGTCGTACGTCATCGGCAAGGCCGTCGCCACCGAGGACGACGACTGGGACTTCTGAGGCGCGGTATGGTCCGTCAAGCTAGCTGACCCTTTTCTCGTTCAACTTGAGCCGGCGTCAAGCTAGCTGATTCCATCCAGGTACTTGAGCCATGAAAATGACGGCATCACCCGCAGGGGAGCCTCCGGCCCGAGGCTTCCCTGCGGCGGATTCTTCGAAATGGCCCCACGAACGAGTCGCCTCGGAAGACGCAGAGGTGGCCCGATTGATTGTGGTCAATTTGCTCGCTGCCATGGGTGAGCGTGGAGTGAGGGGTGTTGCGCGGGATGCAGGGATCAACGAGAAGACTCTTCGCCGCTTGATCGCTGGGGCGAGCTATCCCGATGTTCGAACCGTCGCGCGGCTGGAAGATGCTCTTGGGGTTTCTCTGTACCCGCCATGGCCCCGCGCGGCAGCTGTGATCCGAGA
Source organism: Microbacterium phoenicis (assembly GCF_047302325.1). Classification (NCBI taxonomy): domain Bacteria; kingdom Bacillati; phylum Actinomycetota; class Actinomycetes; order Micrococcales; family Microbacteriaceae; genus Microbacterium; species Microbacterium phoenicis. The sequence goes on along the minus strand of NZ_CP154849.1, from coordinate 2,420,264 downwards.
GTAGAAGCCGACCAGGGTTCCTGCCGGGTGAGCTAGTTTGACGAAGCGATTCGAGTCCGTGTCGATCGGTGGCTGCAGAATCGGCACCAATGCCAGGGGCGCTAGGCGCCCGATCGGGGGAGATTCATGACTACTCAGGTGAGCGAGGGCGCTGGAACCGCCCGCGGAAACGCGGGAGACCCGCGCCTGATGGGGCAGGTTCGAGAGGCATTCGGGCGTGTGGTTTACAGCCACAAGACCCGCGAGAAGCAGTCGGATATCTGCTTCGCAAAGCACCGCTGGCAGCAGGGATCGCTAATCGCGCTCACCGCTATCGGTTCCGGCACCTTCCTAGTCTCGGTTATGGGAGTCCTGGGGGATCCGGCGGTGACAACCCTCGTCACCTCATCGATCGCTCTCCTGGTTACGTGGTTGAGTCTCGGCTCGAAGACGTTCCGGTTTGCAGAGGAAGCGAACGTCCATCGCGATGTCGCCTCGCAGCTGTGGGATGTGCGCGAGTCTTACATCTCACTAATCGCTGACTTGATGGCCGGAAGTATCTCTGATGAGCAGGGCCGCGCTCGTCGTGATGCGCTGCAGGAACTGACGAGGGCCGCTTACGCTGAAGCGCCGCGTACTAGTTCGAAGGCGTATCTCCGCGCTTCGGACGGGTTGAAAAAGAATGAAGAACTGACGTTCTCCGCGAGCGAGATCGACCTTCTCCTCCCCGAAGCGCTTCGTCTCGAACAGCCCGGTGCGCGTTCATGAAGACATCAGAAGTCTTCGACACGTTGCTCCAGAACCTGAAGGTTCGCGGCGCCAACGCTGCTGTCGCCGAGCGTCGGGATGAGATCGCAAAGTCGCTCAATAAGGACTTCTGGGGCAAAGAGGGCTCGATCGACCACCAGCTTATGGTCGGCTCCTACGGCCGTCACACCGCGATCAAGGGAGTCTCCGACCTCGACATGATCTTTGTGATACCCGCCACGATCAAGGCCAGCTACGACAACGAGACCGGGCCCAAGCGTATGCTCGAGCGCGTCCGAGACGACCTCCAGGCTCGCTACCCGAACACCGATATCCGTGTCGATCAGTGCGTTGTTCGCGTGCAGTTCAAGACGAACGCCTTCAAGTTCGAAGTGCAGCCGGCGTTTGAAACGGCCGAGGGGAGTTTCGAGTATCCCGACACCTCGGCGAAGAGCTGGAAGGTCACTAAGCCGCGCGATGAAATCCGGGCCACGAGAGAGCGCAACGACCGTACCTCGAAGAACATGCGACACCTTGCGCGCATGGCACGCGCTTGGAAAAACGCGAACGGGGTCAACATGGGCGGTCTGCTGATCGACACGCTCGTACACCGGTTCTTCGAACAAACCGATGAGTACGACTCGGCAGGTACCGGCTCCTTCGACATGATGGTGCGTGATTTTTTCGACTTCATGGCCAACGAGCCTGATAAGGACTTTTACCTTGCCCTCGGCAGTAATCAGCGGGTCAAAGTCAAAGCTCGGTTTCAGCCCAAGGCCAAGAAGGCGCACAAGCGGTGCCTCGACGCGATCGCTGATGAAGGGAAGGCTTCGGCGAACAAGACCTGGCGACAGGTCTTCGGCACTGCTGTGCCCCTGGAGGCGGCCGCGGCTACTACTTTCGCTCGCTCGTTCAATGACACCGAGGAGTATGTCGAAGACCAGTTTCCTGTCGACGTCCGCTATTCCGTCAGCATCGACTGCAAAGTCACCCAGCACGGCTGGCGTCCGGCGTGGCTCCGTGATTTGCTCGGATCCGGAACCTTCCTCCATGCGAATAAGGAGCTCGACTTTGCTGTGAGGGACTGCGATGTCCCCCACCCCTACGATGTTCGCTGGAAAGTGCTCAATCAGGGCGAGGAGGCTCAACGCCGGGACAAGATCCGAGGTCAGATCATCTCCTCAAACACTCCGACCGGCAGGCACGAGCGTACCGAGTTCCGCGGGGATCATCTCGTCGAGTGCTACGTCCTGAAAGACGGGATCGTTGTCGCGCGCGATCGGATCAAGGTTCCTATTCGGCTGGCATCAGCTAGCGCACCTCGATTCTAGAATCGGGCGAGAGGACGATGTGCCCAGATCTCCGACCAAGCGACTCATCGTGTCTCGGCGATCAGTCGGCACCTCCCAACGGGTCACCGTGGGGCGCCAGGGGGAGTTGCGCCCCGCCTACCATCGCCCTCAGGGAGGGGTAGCTCTCGACCGCTGGCAGAACAGCGGAGTCGAGATCGGGAGATTGTTGATCCCGTCGGGTTCCACCGTTACCTCGCGTCATGTTGATGGGGGGCTGCCATGAGCGTCTCGGTGATGTCTGCGCCCTTCCGTGTCGGATGAATACCGTCGCTGGCTAGCGCTCCCGGCACGTCGCTCAGAGCTGCATTCCAATCCGCCGCTACGACGCAAACGCCTCGATGTTGCCATTCACACCATCTATCCACTGCCTTGGGGCGTGGAGAGTCACGAGAACCAAGGTCCCCTCAGAGCCCACAGCATCCAGGATTCGTTCAAGGAGTGAGTGGCTTACAGCTCCATTCGTAGCGAGCCCGACGACCGCATATCTGCGCAGCTCGCCCCGTCGCGCCATCGAAAACAGAATCCGCGGCGCGCCGCCCACGTTGAGCGCGATACTTCTGCGTCGATCGAGATCCCCGGGAGGCTGGCGATCAGAGATGGCGAAGACGCGAGCATGACTGAGTCACCGAGCGCAGCCGGCCCGCGTGGTCTTGCGAAACCGACTATGTCGACGACGGGGCACCACGCAGATCGGTGAACCGGTGCGCCGCCCTTCGGTAGTTCACTCAAGACCCCGTACACTCTCCGCGGGAGGTTCCATTGGCTACCGCAAGCGATGTCGCGAAGCTGGCTGGCGTATCGCAGAGCACGGTGTCGTACGTCATGTCTGGCGCTCGGTCCATTTCTCCCGAGACTCGCGCGCGCGTGGAACAGGCCATGCGCGAGTTGGCTTATCACCCCAATGCCGGTGCTCGCGCCTTAGCGGGACGGCGAACGAACGTCATCGGCCTGGTTGCGCGGCTACCGTCGAACACCGACGTCGCGGCGCTGCTCCCGTTCATCGACACCATTTCGTCCTTCTGCCGTGAGCGTGACTTTGACCTAGTCCTCATCACTGAGGATGAGGGGCCCGCGGGCCTCGAGCGTCTAGCGGGAAGGTCTATCGTCGACGGAATCGTGTTGATGGACATCCGACGGAACGATGACCGGATCGCCACGGTGCGGAAGCTCGACGTACCTTGCGTGCTCATCGGTGTTCCCGACGACGCGGAAGGGATCGACTGCATCGACTTCGACGTCGAGAGCGCCGGCCGCATGGCGGTCGAACATCTGATCTCGACGGGTCACCGAAAGATTGTCCTCGTGGGGGAGCCCCCTACCGTTCGGGCAGAGGATTTCGGCTTCATATCCAAGTTCTACGACGGCGCGAGCATCGCCGCTCTCGACAATGCGGTGGACTTCGCCATTTTTACGCCCGACGCCGACGGCTGGGCAGGGTTCGCGTCGTTCGATGCGTACGCACGTGGTTTGTCGGAGCAGCGTGCAGGCATCATCGCCCGCACGCCACAGGCGGTTGACATCGTCATGCAGTCGCTGGCCTCGGCTGATCTGCAATTGGGTGTGGACGTCTCGCTGGTCGGTCTTTGCACGGATGCGACAGCGCAGGGATTTCGTACACACGTAACGAATGTGTCTCCGGAACCGAGGGACGTCTCACGGCTCGCCATGACGACGCTCTTCCGGCGACTCGGTGGGGGAGACTCCGACCATGCAACGCGGCTCGTCGCACCTCGACTGACGCGTCGTTACACGACTGCGACCTTCTGATTCCACACATCGCTTGTAGTTCTCCCGTTCCTTCTTCTAATCTTTCGATGCGCATCGAATCGATGCGCATCGAAATCCGAATCTCCAATCGCCGCCGCTGAGGTCGGCACGGAAGGAACTCCGATGACTCAACGTCGAGCCGGTTCGCGTGTGGCTGTGGCTGCGTCCACGCTCACCATTGCTGCACTCGCGCTGTCCGCATGCTCAACTTCACCCGCCGGCACGGAAGGCTCGGGATCGAGCTCGGGGACCGTCACGCTCGCGGGCTGGTACGAGGAGGGCCAGATCGGCACCACCCTCGAAGCCGCCAACAAGATTCTCGAGGCGGACGGCGTGACGCTCGAGTACACGCAGGTGCCGCTTGACCAGTACAACACCTGGCTGAGCACGCAGCTCGCGTCGGGCGAGGGGCCCGACATCATCATGGACGGCGCTAGTTTCCCAGCGCGCGTCGCCGCCGGGAACCTCGTCGACATCTCCGATGAGGAGATGGTCAGCAACTTCACGGACGAGGGTCTGGCTCTGGCCAGCGACGCAGACGGCAAGGTCTACGGGGTCCCGTCGTACGGCTGGTTCTCCGGCATCTTCTACAACAAGGACCTGTTCGAGAAGGCCGGCGTCAGCGTGCCGACAACCTTCGACGAGTTCCTCGACGTGTCCGATGAGCTCACTGCAGCCGGCATCCAGCCTCTCGCCGCCGGTCTCGCTGACAGCGATAAGGCGATTCACTCGCTCATGGGGTACCTCGAGAACGCCCACTACCACAACGGCGGGGGCAGCCCTGAGGTGGATACGGAATTCGCTTACGGGAAGACGACTCTCGAAGGCAAGTGGAACGAGGCGCTGGATTCCTGGAGCCAGCTGATCGACCACAAGGTACTGACTCCCGAGATGCTGGGAGTGCCCCTCACCCAAGCTGTCGCTGAATTCACTAACGGCGATGCAGCGATGTTCATCAGCGGTCCCTGGGACTACCAGACCTTCGCCGACGCCGGAATGAACTTCGGGATGTTCTCCCACGTGGGCGCCGACGCGTCGAACCAATGGCTGCTCGGCGGGCCGGCAGCCAGCATGGGCGTCAACGCTGACAGCAAGCATCCCGAGCAGGCGATGGCCGCGCTCAACGCACTCGCCTCGAAAGAAGCAATGCAGGCGACCGTGGATGCCAACCCTGGAGCATTCAGCTACTACAGCGGTGTTGAGGGATCGTTCCCCGCGGAGTACGACCTCGTCACTCCACTGCTCTCCGAAGGACACGTGGCTGTGGCATGGGACCGCTGGGGCGTCAACATGCCCGCCCAGACCATGCTCGACACGCTGACCAAGGGCCTGCAGAGCGTCATCAGTGGTCAGGAAACCACCGACGATCTCATCGCTCAGCTCGACAGCCAGGCTGACTCGATCCGCTACTGACGCTGCGGTGGGGTGTGCGAGCTGGACAGCTCGCACACCCCATCTTCGGAAGGAACACATGACCACCGAACAAGTACGGCCCCGCGCCGCTGGTGCACCCGCGCCAGTGCCAGCGAAACCGACCCGCAGGAAGGAGACCACCCTGCCTACCTCACGGCGGCTCCGGTGGCGCGCCAACGCACCGTTCGTGCTCATGGTGGCGCCGGCCATGCTTGTCTTCGCGGTTTTCTTCATCATCCCCGTGATCCGAACGGCGATCCTAAGCCTGACCGATCAAAGCAACTTCCGCCCAGACGTGAGCTTCGTCGGACTCGAGAACTACGCAGAGGCGCTCACGAATCCGCAGATCGTCGCCGGTATCCAGCACTCGCTGGTCTACGCCGTGGCTGTCGTGATTTTGCAGAATCTGATCGCACTGCCGATCGCCTTGCTGCTGCACTCGAAGATTCCGTTCCGCGGCGGGTTCCGAACCATCTTCTTCGGGCCAGCAGTCCTCAGCGTCCTCGTCGTTGGATACCTGTGGAGCTACATCTTCTCGTCCAACGACTATGGCCTGCTGAACCTCTTGCTTCGGAGTATCGGCCTCGAGAACGTCAACTGGCTGGGCGACCCAAGTCTCGCGCTCGGGAGCATCATCGCCACACAGGTCTGGCAGTGGTTCGGGTACCAGATGGTCATCTATCTCGCCGCCCTGCAGACCATCAACACCGATCTGTACGAGGCGGCCGCTCTAGATGGCGCCGGGCGATGGAAGTCGTTCCTCACGGTCACGTTGCCGGGGCTCATTCCCGCCTTCCAGATCACGATCGTGACTGGTCTGATCTCCGGGTTGAAAGTGTTCGACGTCGTCATCTCAATGACCAACGGCGGCCCAGGGTTCGCGACGGAAACCGTGCTGACCCTCATGTACCGCAAATTCTCGGAAGGCAACTACGGCCTGGCGGCATCCTTCGGCATCCTCTTCCTGATCGTCAGCCTCCTCATCGGCGGTTTGCTGCTACGGGTCTTCCGCAAGCTCGAAACGAGATACTCATGACCACGACCGCAACCCGACTTCCCTCCGTACGACGCACTCGACGACTCACGGCCGGGATCTCATTCGTCGTGCTCTCGGTGCTCGCGGTGATCGTGCTCATCCCGATCTACTACTTGCTCGTCACCACCTTCAAGTCGCCAGCAGAGGCCGCCGCAAACCCCATGGCGTTGCCCGCAACGTGGGACATCTCGGTCTACGTGGACGCCTTCGTGAAGATGGAGTACCCGCGGGCGTTCCTGAACACCTTCCTCATCACGGTGGGGTCGGTCGTCGGTGTCGTCGTTTTCGGCTCGATGGCTGGGTACGCCCTGAACCGGAAGAGCAACAGCCGAGTCGCATCGATCGCGTTCCTTGTGCTGCTCAGCGGTCTGATGTTCCCGTACCAGATGTCGATTTTGGGACTCTACGAAGTCGTCAAGGCGCTCGGCCTGATGAACAGCCTTCTCGCCGTCATCCTGATCAACATCGCGGTCAATCTGCCTTTCGCGACGCTCCTCTTCTACGCCTTCACGTCGACCATCCCGAAAGAACTTGAGGAGGCGGCCTCGATCGACGGCGCCGGAGTGTTCCGTAGTTTCGTGACCATCGTCTTTCCGCTGCTGCGACCAGCGGTGGTCACCGTCGCGATCCTCAACACGCTGAGTGCCTGGAATGACTTCATGGGACCGCTGTACTTCCTTCAGTCTCGGGATAAGCAGGTCATTCTCCAGGAGGTCTACAGAAACATCGGCCAGTTCTCGATCGACTGGACGTCGCTGTTCCCGATGATGGTCCTCGGCGTTCTGCCGCTCGTCGTCTTCTACCTCATCCTGCAACGCCAAGTGCTCGGTGGCGTGGCTGGCTCGATCAAAGGGTGACCACGTGACGAACATCGAAGCCTTGAGGGCACGCGAGCCCATGGAGTCTGAGTTGCAAGAGACGACTATCGCCACCACTACATCGCTTGACATTGAGCCGAGGCCGACCGCTCACTTCGCCTTTGGCGACGGCCGGGTGATCTTCGACAGTGAGACAGGCTCGCCGCTTCAGTTCGTGCACGCAGCACATCCCGAGCGTGTCTATCTGCTCGCCGATGACACGGCCTGGCACTCCATCGAACACGCGTGGGGGAGCGGCTACCTCGTCGCCGACGGGTTCGCGGCCAGATGGAATGCGCCATCCGCTCTCACTGTCGCGAACGACCGGACACATTCGGTTCATGAGCTGGGCGAGCGGGCACGTCTCGACGTCGAACGCGTCGCCGGTCCGACGTATCGCGAGAGCTATCGCTTCACGAACGTCGGCGATCGACCGATAGAAATCACGGGACTGGCGGTTCAGACGCCCTTCGCCGACCTCTATCCGGGCGCGCTCGATGCGCTCACTCGGCGGGTCCACGCGCACATCTTCACTGGCGGTGAATGGTCTTGGGTCGCGGCGCAACCGATGGACGGCAGTGGGCCCGTCCTTGGTTTGACGCTCACCGAGGGAGCCTTATGGGGCTATTCAGTCGAGACGCGTAACGCCGGCACCATCTCGAATGCCCGCGGCCACCTCGTTCTCCATGCCACCGACCGCGCGCGCGTCCCAGACGCCTTCGGAGGGCAACCAGTCATCAAACTGGCACCCGGGGCGACCTACTCGCTCGCATGGGAGCTCGCCTGGTACGAAGACATCTCCGCGTTCACCCGACAAGCGCCGACACCAGCGGAATTCAGTACGTACAGCGCGACGGTGGGAGAGATGATCACCGTCCGGACCTCCCAGGTTGTCACAGCCGATGTCGGCGTCACCGTCACGCCATCGGAGACGGACGTGCTCCTCACCGCCACGACACCCGGCATCTATGGAGTGCGCATCGGCGGGGGCAGCCGAACCGAAGTCCTTTTCCATGACACCGTGCGCGACACCGTGCGGAAGCGCGCGAGGTATGTCCTCGACTATCAGCGGAGCGCTGAACGCCCGGGTCTACTCGCTCACGCCATCCTCCCGGTCGACACGCGAACGCGTCTGACCCAGCCGACCAACGGGTGGAACGACTGGACCGACGGGTCGGAACGCATCGGCGTTGCACTCATGATCCAGCACGCCCTCATGCGGGGTTGGCTCGACGCGGACGCCGACGTTGCGCTCGATGGGTGGGCCGACTTCGCGCGGCGGTACCTCATCGACGACACCGCGGCACCGCGCCGTGGCTCCCAACAGCAGCACGCCGGGATCCGACTCTACGACTCGCCGTGGCTGTCACGATTCTTCCTACTGCGGCACCGGCAACACGGCCGACCCGCAGATCTCGAGCTCGCAGCAAGCCTCCTCGAACGCGGCTTCGAACTCGGGCTGAGTCGGATACTCACCATCGGATTCTCCGAGGTCGCGTGCGCCGTGTCCGACGCGCTCGAACACGACGGCCAACTAACGAGGGCCGCTGCAATCCGACAAGAGGTCGTTTCCAGCGCCCGACACTTCGCGGCGCGCGGATCCGATCTACCAGGGCATGAGGTCGCTTATGAGCAGGCGATCGTTGCACCCCTGCTCAACCTGCTCATCGACGCGCACCGACTCACAGGCGATGATGAATTCCAAGATGCCATCGGCGCTCGGCTCCCGTGGCTACTCGCCTTCGGCGGGCCGCAGCCGCACGCACGGCTGAACGGCGTCGCAATCCGACACTGGGACGGGTACTGGTTCGGTCAGCGGCGGCAATGGGGGGACGTCTTCCCGCACTACTGGAGCGCGCTGACCGCCTCAGTGCTACTGCGGCTTCCTCAGCCACTCCACACACCTCACACCGACGAACTCGCCGAGACGATCCTGCGCGCCAACATGGTCAACTACGGGGTCGACGGGTCGGCGACATGTGCGTTCGTGATGCCGACATCCGTTGACGGCGTTCCTGCTCATTTCGCGGACCCGCTCGCCAATGACCAGGACTTTCACCTCGCCCTATGGATGCAGCTCGAGGACGACGGGGTCGCGCGCCTGTTCTGACACACCCTCCCGGAGTGGGCCAGTTGGCAATTCCCCGCGTGCGGTTCGGGAGCAGTATCCCTTTGCCGCTTCGACTACCCGCGTGGCGCATCTGTGGCGCTTGATCAGTCCCGACGCCAAGCAGCGCCCAGCGATGACGTGCGCGGGATGAGACGCGGTTCGAGTGTCACGGTCCGGTTTGAGGTGGTCAGATTCTCGATCCGATCCAACAGGAGATCCGCGGCAGCCTGCCCCATCTCCTCGCCGGGCTGAGCCACGGTCGAGATCGGCACGGCACTCTCGGAAGCGAAATGGTTGTTGTCGTATCCGGTGACGGCGATGTCTGCCGGTACAGAGAAGCCAGGCACCTCACTGAGCACCTGCACCAGGCCGATCGCAAGCAGGTCAGAGGCGGAGATCACCGCATCGAAAGTGCTGGCGCCCAGGCCCACGAGCCGCTTTCCGACCTCGCGGCCATGGCGGATGTTCAGGCCTCGCGTTTCGATCACCTCAAGTGAGGCGCCGGGAACCTCCGCGACGGCCGCCCGGGCACCGTCCAGCCGCGCCTCAACTGCAGAGAGGAAGAGCGGACCCCCCGCGAAGACTAGCCGTCGTCGACCCAGCGCAAGAAGATGCTCGGCAGCTAGCCGGCCGCCGTGATGCTCGTCCACAATGACGCCGGAGTAGGCGAGCGATGGGGACTCGAAATTGACGAGCACGGTGGGGGTAGAACGAGTAGGCAGGACGCTCGAACGAGCGAGGGCTGTGTCGAGGGGAGCGATGATGATGCCTGCAACTCGGGAGCGATCGAGCAACTCCAGGTTGTGGACCTCGCGTGTGGGCTCGATGTCGGAGTTGACGATCAGGACGTCCATGCCGCGTCGTCGCATCACCGCTTCTACTCCGCGCGCGATGTCGACGAAGAATGAGTTCCCGAGGTCTGCGAGCACGAGGCCTACGGAGGTACTGACGCCGGCGGCGAGGGATCGCGCCGCGTCGTTCCGCACAAACCCAAGTTCCGCAATGGCCGACAAGACTCGCCGCCGCGTCGCCTCGCGCACCTTCTCGGGATTGTTGAGGGTGTTCGACACTGTGCCCAGAGCGACCCCGGCATGGGCAGCCACGTCGGCCATGCTGGGCTGCGGCTTAGGCGCCGGCGACCGCTCCATGACCATGGGATCCTTTCGCCGCTGTGCGTCGGGTGACATCCGCGGCTATTGAAATGATATCGGCCAATCCGCAACAAATGAAGCGTTTCACATTTGTTACCGGCAACGTGCTTGACAGGCCTTTCAGCCGGTGTCATCGTTCGTTGGAGCGCTTCAAAAACGAGGCGTCATGTTCAAGGAGGAATAGTGTCCACAGCATCGCGGCGCGCCCGTCGCCTCGTTCCTGCTCTCGCCGCTCTCGGCGTCGGCGCTCTCGCGCTTGCGGCCTGCGGTCCTGCGGGAGGTCCGTCGTCTTCTGGGGAGTCGACTGGCGAGTTCACCTACCTCGGTCAGACCGAGAACACCACGATCGTCGGGACCCTCGAGACGCTGGCGAAGGACCAGTGCGCGGCGGAGGAGAAGGCGGCCCCGTTGAAGGGCGACGACATCGCCGGTACCCAGTGGGACCAGCAGCTCCAACTGCTCGCCAGCCAGAACGGTCTGTCGAACATGTCGATGGCCGCCGGCACGCCGTCGCTGATGAGCCAGTTCATCGAGGCGGGGCAGGTTCTCAACCTGTCCGACACCCTCGATGAGCTCGGTGTGGCCGATCGCATCCAGCCCGCAGCCGAGTCGACGATCAAGGCTTTGTACGGTGACGGCAGCCTCTACGCTCTCCCGACCGAGTTCAACATCGAAGGCTTCTGGTACAACAAGGAGCTTCTCGCCGACAACGGCGTCGATGTTCCGGAGACGTGGGATGACCTTGTCTCTGCAGCAGAGACCCTCGATGCCGCCGGCGTGCAGCCTTTCAGCGCGGCGGGCAAGGACGGCTGGCCGGTCACCCGACTCGTCGGCGACTACATCTTCCGCGACCTCGGCGCCGACGCGCTCCAGAAGGTCGCGGATGGAGACGCGAAGCTGACTGATCCCGAGTATGTCGCCGCAGCCGACGCTGTGGCAGAGCTCGGGAAGGCCGGATACTTCGGCGACGCGGTTGGATCGGTCGATTACAACGCCGCGATGAACACTTTCCTGACGGGCAAGGCGGCCTTCTTCTACATGGGCAGCTGGGCTCTCGCGAACTTCGCCGACGAAGCCCAGAACCAGATCGGCGGTCCGGACAACATCGGCTTCGCCCGGTTCCCTGCCGTCGATGGTGGCGCCGGCAGCATCGACGAGATCCCCGCCAACGTCGGCATCCCCGTGATGTTCGCGCAGAAGAATTACGGTGACGACACCGGGGCGTGGATCAAGTGCATCGCCGAGAACTACGGCGACACGGTCCTGGCAGACAGTGGTGTCGTGTCCGGGTTCGTTGTGGACAACCCGCCAGCCGACCTCCCCTCAACCACTCAGGCAGTCCAGGCCGAGATCGAGGCGGCACCTTCGAGCGTCCTCTGGTTCGAGGCGCTGTTCAGCTCGGAAGGTACCAGCGTCAGCCAGACCAACGGCGGCGGCCTCGCGACCGGCTCGGTCTCCGGTCAGCAGTTCATGGAACTGGTCCAGGCGGCCAACGACAAGGGCTGAGCCCACCACGGTCGGGGCGGGCCTCGGCTCGCCCCGACCCCCGCTCATCCACACCCGAAAGACCCTCATGAACAAAGTTCTGGGCGACAAGCGCGCCATCTTCGTCCTCGTAGGCCCAGCGCTGCTGGTCTACTCCCTAATCATGCTCATCCCGATTGTGTGGTCGCTGTTCTACACGGTGCAGGACGGTAACCCGATCACGGGATTCGAGTTCAACGGCGCCGACAACTTTGTGACGTTCTTCCAGGACCCCGCCGCGTGGAACGCGATCGGGTTCACCCTCATGTACGCCGCGATCCTCACGGTCCTGCAAGTCGGCGTTGGGTACCTGCTCGCACTGATGTACGTCTTCTGGCTGAGGAAGGCGTCGGGCCTCATCCGGACGATCGTCTTCTTCCCGGTCGTGCTTCCCACCGTCGCTGTCGCTCTGCTGTTCCAGCGGCTCTTCGAGGCGGCACCCACCACGGGCCCTGTGAACTCCCTGCTCAACGCTTTCGGGCTGGAGTCGGTGGACTGGTTCGGAACGCCTGGGGCAGCCTTCTGGATCATCATCCTGATGGACCTGTGGCGGTCGATGGGCTTCTACGCGGTGCTCCTGTACGCAGGCCTCGTCGACATTCCGGACGAGCTGCTCGAATCTGCACGCATCGACGGCGCCGCCGGATGGAAGCTCGTCCGGACCATCGTCTTGCCGCTATCGCTTCCCGTGCTGCTCTCGTCGCTCATCTTCAGCATCAACGGCACTCTGAAAGTCTTCGACACCGTCGTCGCACTCACCAACGGCGGCCCGGGTAGCGCCACCACGCCGCTCACCCTCTACATGTTCCGCACGTCGTTCACCTACGGCCAGTACGGGTACGGCAGCACCATCGCGCTCATGCTCACGATCCTCTGCCTCTTGTTCACCGTGTTCATCTTCCGGTCAACGCGCCGCGACCTCACGAAGGAGAGCTGACCCATGACGACCACCAGCCTGCTCGTCTCCGGCAAGCGCCTCGAGACCGCTACGCGACCCCCCAATCGGCGCCGGAGGGGCCCGAAGGACTTCTTCGGACGGCTCCCGCTGCGACTCGGCATCGCCATCCTGCTGATCATCGAGATCTACCCGATGATCTGGATGCTGCTCGGTTCCTTCAAAACGCAGAACGAGTTCCTCAACGAACCGTTTTGGGCTCTCCCGAGCTCGTTCGGATTCGAGAACTACGTCGAGGTGTTCACCACCGGGGAGTTCGGCAAGTACGTCCTCAACAGCGTGATCGCCGTCTTCCCATCCCTCGCAATCATTCTCGTCTTCGGCGCGGCAGCCGGCTTCGCCCTCGAAGTGATGGTCTGGAAGGGCCGAGGCACAGTGCTCCTTCTCTTCCTCGCCGGGATCATGGTGCCGGCTCAGATGATCCTCCTGCCGCTGTTCACGATCTACTTCCGGACCGGCCTGAACGGCTCGTTGTGGCCGCTGATCCTGACCTACACGGCCATCGGCATGCCGCTGACCGTCTTCATGATGGCCACGTTCTTCCGTGCTGTGCCTCGCGAGATTTTCGAAGCGTCCACGCTCGACGGTGCCAACATCTTCCGGTCCTTCTGGTCCGTGGGTTTGCCGCTGGTGCGGAACGCGCTGTTCACCGTGGGTCTCGTTCAATTCTTCTTCCTCTGGAACGACCTGCTCATTGCGCTGACGTTCACCAACAGCAGCGACCTCCGCACGATCCAGGTCGGACTGCTCAACTTCACCGGCCAGTACGGAGCCGTCCAGTACGGGCCGACCTTCGCCGCGATCGCCGTGAACGTTTTCGGCACCCTCCTCATCTACCTCTTCCTCAACCAGCAGGTCATGAAGGGCCTCACCGCAGGATCAGTGAAAGGCTGACATGACCACCATCACCGAGCTCTGGCTCGAAAACAGGCGCGGCGGAAAGACGATCGGCATCGGAGAAGGAGCGCCCCGCATCTCCTTCACCGCCGCCGGCCCCGGGCCGTTCGACCTTCACTTCACGCACGACGACGGCCGAGAAGAGACGGCCACTGTCTTGGGCACGCAGCTCGTACCCTGGCCTTTCGCGCCGCTGAGTCCTCGTCAGGGAGGAGAGTTGCGCGCCGGCTCGAACGACGACGCCCTGAACGTCCGAATCGAGGCAGGGCTCGGGGACGACTGGAACGCTGACTTCGTCTCCCCCTCGATCGAAGCGGACCACCACGGACCTCGCCCCGCGTGGCTACTTCGTGCGAGCTTCGACCTCACGCACGTCCCTGGCGACATCGCTCGCGCCCGCGTTTACGCGACGGCCCACGGAGTCTACGAACTCGAACTCAACGGCGCCCGTATCGGGGACGACATCCTGGCGCCCGGCTGGACCAGCTACGGACATCGGATCCGGTATCAGACGCATGACGTCACCGACAGGCTCGTCCGCGGAACAAACGTCGTCGGAGCCTGGCTCGCGGACGGCTGGTACCGCGGCCACATCGGCTTCGACGGTGGACTCTGGGACATCTACGGCACCGATGTCGCCCTCCTCACCCAGCTCGAGATCACCACCACCGACGGTACTGTCCACCCCGTGCCTCTGACGTGGTCATGGTTCGCCTCACCGATCACCGCAGTGGGGCTCTACGAGGGTGAGACCTTCGACGCTCGCCGCTTTCCAGCGGGTTGGTCCACGGCGTCATTCGATGCGACCGGATGGACGCCCACGACGATCCTGCCGCGCGTCGACTTCCCCGCTCGAATCGAGCCGCCCACGGCACGGCCGGTTGAACAGATCGAGACGCTCGCACCGGTGTCAGTGGAGCGTCAGCCGGACGGCCGCATCCGTCTCAACTTCGGTCAGAACATCTCCGGTGTCCTTCGCGTCAGGGTACGAGCAGCCGCGGGCCACACGATCAGGCTGCACCACGCTGAAGTGATCGAGAACGGCAAGCTCGGAACGCGCCCGCTCCGAGCGGCCACATCCATCGACACGTACACCGCGCGGGGGAGCGGTGGCGAAGAGGTCTACACCCCCCGCTTCACCATCCATGGGTTCCAGTACGCGGAACTGGAGAACTGGCCGGACGACCTCCGCGATGGCGATGTCGAAGCAGTGGTCATCCACACTCGCATGCGGCAGACCGCCTGGTTCGAGTCCTCCCATCACGGGTTGAACAAGCTGCACTCGAACGTGCAGTGGAGCATGCGCGACAACTTCGTCGATCTCCCCACCGACTGCCCGCAGCGAGACGAGAGGGTCGGTTGGACCGGCGACATCCAGGTGTTCGCGCCCACCGCCCTCCGTCTGTTCGCGGCCCAAGGGACTCTCGCCGGCTGGCTTCGCGATCTCGCCTTCGAGCAAGCTGACCGGGGCCATGTACCCCAGTTCGTTCCCTGGGTCGAGTGCGGATTCCCGAACTTCCCGACCGCCGCCTGGGGGGACGCCGCGGTCATCGTGCCGTGGGAGATGTACCTCGCCGATGGCGACACCAGAATCCTCGCGGAACAGTACGCGAGCATGCGCGCGTGGGTTGACCTCGTCGACGGCCTCACCGGTAACACCGGACTGTGGAATGGCGGCTTCCAACTCGGCGACTGGCTCGATCCCACCGCGCCCCCGGAAGACCCCGGGAAGTCGCACACGGATAAGTACCTCGTTGCCACCGCGTATCACGTCCGCACGTCACGCATCCTCGCGGACACTGCGGCGCTGCTCGGCAACGAGGAGGACGCTCAGCGATACGCCGCGATCGCCGATCGTGCCACACGCGCATTCCGGGAGGAGTTCATCTCCCCGTCGGGCCGGGTCGTCAGCGACACGCCCACGTCCATCGCCGTCGCGCTCGTGTTCGACCTCTTTGAGAACCAGGCTCAGGCCGCGCGGGCCGGGAAGCGGCTCCTCGAACTGGTGGAGCAGGGCGGCTTCCACATCTCCACGGGATTCGTAGGCACGCCGATTATCTGCGACGCCCTCGTCCTCGCAGGGAGTGTCGACTACGCCTATCACTTGCTTCGGCAGGAGGAGCTGCCCTCCTGGCTCTACCCAGTCTCGATGGGGGCGACCACGATTTGGGAGCGGTGGGACTCGATGCTGCCCGACGGCAGCATCAATCCCGGCGACATGACGTCCTTCAATCATTACGCGTTGGGAGCCGTAGCGAGTTTCTTGCATCAGTCCGTCGCGGGCCTCGCCAGCGATGCCCCCGGTTGGGAGCGCGTCCGATACCAACCGCGACCCGGCGGTGGGCTGTCCCACGCATCCGCACGTTACGACAGCGTGCGCGGCACTGCCTCCATCCGGTGGGCACGGGAGGGTGAGACCTTGACCATCGACGTCGAGGTTCCCGCAGCTTCCACCGGTGTCGTTGTGCTGCCCGGCGCCGGCCAGGAGATCGAGGTCGGTCCCGGCCAACACACCTTCACCGAGTCGTTCCGACCCGCCAACGACGATCCGGCGGCACCGGTCGTCGGTTGGCGCAAACCCGAACCCGTTGACGCCTGAGCGCGTTACAGAAAGAAGTCCATGCAGACATCCATCAAGCCCGGCCAGGTATGGCTTGACACCAAGGGCGAACGCATCCACGCGCACGGCGGCTCGGTGATCACGGTCGACGGCATTCACTACTGGTACGGCGAGAACAAGGAGTTCTCCGAACCCGGGAGCGGCATCTGGCACTGGGGCGTCCGCTGCTACTCATCGACAGACCTCTACAACTGGGAAGACCGTGGGCTGATCATCCCGCCAGTCGAAGACGACGAAGAATCCCCCCTCCACCCGAAGCAGCTCGTCGACCGGCCGCACATCATCTACAACGCCGAGACGAAGAAGTTCGTCGCCTGGCTCAAGATCATGACCAAGGGCTCACTCCAGCGCTCGACGGTCCTGGTAGCGGACGACATCCTCGGTCCGTACGAGCTCGTGCGGACGTGGCTGAAACCGTTGGACATGAGCGCCGGCGACTTCGACCTCGTCGTCGACCCACACGACGGCAAGGGGTACTACTACTTCGAACGCGTGCACTCGGAGATGATCTGCGCCGATCTCACCACCGACTACACCGATGTCACCGGCTACTACTCCACCCACTTCCCGCAGCCCCAGCCGCCCTTCGTCCGTGAAGCCCCCGCGCACCTCTACCGGAACCGGCTGCACTACCTGCTGACCTCGGGGACGACCGGCTATTACCCGAATCCGTCAGAGGCGGCCGTATCGCGGTCCTATCACGGTCCGTTCGAGGTGCTGGGAGACCTCCACCCGACCGACGAGTCGCGCACGTCGTTCCATTCGCAGATCTCCTCCGTCTTCAAACACCCCGACAAGAAGGACCTGTACATCGCGATCGCCGACCGGTGGCTACCGAAGTACCTGGACCACGGCGCCCGTGCCCGCGACGCGTTTGTCGAGCACTTTGCCCCCGGCAAGGACGGCGATGAGCCGATGGAAGAGTTCGCCGAGGTCGATACCACCAGCGCGGATTACGTGTGGCTGCCCATCCGCTTCGAGGGTGACCGACCGGTCATCGAGTGGCGCGACGAATGGACCATCGACGAGTTCGACTGAACTATCGGTTACCTACTGGCCCCCACGCCTCGCCCACCAGGAGCTCCGAGCGAAGCCGCTCGGAGCCTCGTTCATGGAATCGGCGTGATGACCACGGTGGCTGACCGGGGTCCATCTCCGAGCATCGGAGGCAGGTAGGAACTGCCCGCGTACTTCTCGCGATACGCCTCATCGACGGCGTCCCGGGCTTGTTCATCGGCTGCCCTGAAACGCACGTCGAACTCGCTGCCGGCCGCGCGGATACGACCCGCGCCTTGTGTCATCGCGGCGATGTACCAACGCGATCGCTTTCCGTTCCATGGGCGGACATAGAGGCGTCCATCGACCTCAACGCACCAGATCCAGGTCGGGGTTCCCAAGGTAATGCCGTCGTCGCGGAACGGTGACACGTGAAGATCGTCTGCCGCCGTAATGCTGTGCAGAGTCTCCGCTTCCCATGCAGTCACGGTCTCATCCCTGTTTCAGTGATCACGGCTGCAGGAGCACCTTGATGGCGCGCCTTTGGTCCATAGCGCGGTAGCCCTCTGCTGCCTCCGAAAGTGGCAGGGTCAGATCGAAGACCTTGCCGGGGTCGATCACGCGATTCCAGATCAGATCGATAAGTTCTGGCAAGAATCGGCGCACCGGCGCGGGACCTCCGTGAAAGTGCACGCCTGAGAAGAAGAGCTCCTCGCCGGGAAGCTCAACCCCGTGTGAGACCCCCACGTAACCGACATGTCCGCCCGGTCGGGTCGCGCGAATTGCTTGCATCATCGACTCCTGCGTGCCGACGGCTTCGATGACCGAGTGTGCGCCGAACCCACCGGTGAGCGACTTGATGCGCGCAACACCGTCTTCGCCGCGCTCGCTGACGATATCTGTCGCTCCGAATTCACGGGCTAGCTCCTGCCGGGACTCGTGCCGCGACATCGCGATGATCCGTTCAGCGCCGAGATGCTTCGCGGCGAGGACGGCGAGTAGGCCGACCGCCCCATCGCCCACGACGGCTACCGTCTTACCCGGCCCGGTCTGGGCGGCGACCGCGCCGAACCATCCGGTGCCCAAGACGTCGGACGCCGCGAGGAGGGACGGCACGAGATCTGCGTCCGGCATGCCGGGTGTAGCGACGAGAGTCCCGTCGGCCAGTGGCACGCGAAGGAGCTCGGATTGTGCGCCCCCGGCTCCGGCGAACTCGCCGTGTACGCATCGGGACTGATATCCACCGAGGCAGACCTCGCACGTGTTGTCTGAGGCCATGAAGGAGCCGATGACGAAATCTCCGACACGAACGTTGCGAACGTCCGCGCCGATCTCCTCGACTACTCCGACGTACTCGTGGCCCATCGGCTGGTGGTCCACGGGTTCGATGCCGCGGTACGGCCACAAGTCGGATCCGCACACGCAGGTCGCAGTGAGACGTACGATGGCGTCAGTGTCGTGCACGATGACGGGGTCGGGCCGTTCTTCCACCCGGACGTCCCCGGGGGCATACATGATGGTGCCTTGCATCACATTTCTCCGTTCCAAGAGCGCTGGTCAGCGCCCGGGTGTGGGGGTCAGGCGGTTGTAGTAGGCGTCGTCCACGGGTTCGAGCCACTCGTTAGATGCGTTCTCGCCCGGGACTGCGATTGCTACGTGAGCGAACCAGGATTCGGCTTTGGCGCCGTGCCAATGCTTCAATCCGGCGGGGATCTCGACAACCGTCCCCGGTTCGAGGCTCACCGCCTCGCGACCCTCGGCTTGGAACCAGCCGCTGCCGGCGATCGCGAGGAGGATCTGGCCGCCGCCGGAGGTTGCGTTGTGGCGGTGCCAGTTGTTGCGGCATCCAGGCTCGAAGGTCACATTGGAGATGGTCATGCCGAGGGATGCGAGTGGGGCGAGGTAGCTCTGTCCGATGAAGTACTCGGCGAAGGAATCGTTTGGTTCGCCCAGCGGGAATATGCTGTCGAAGGCCATGTCAGTCGCCAGCCTCGGCCTCGACGGCGTCCTTCAGCACGGTCATTGCCGCCATCGCGTTGGGCCAGCCGGCGTAGAACGCCAGATGAAGGATGGCTTCCTTCAGTTCCTCCAACTCGACACCGTTCTGGAGAGCGAAGGGAAGATGGAACTTGAGCTGATCCGTTTTCCCCATCGTTGTCAGCGCAGCGACCGTGATGAGACTGCGGTCACGCTTATCCAGGCTCTCCCGTTCCCAGACCTCATCGAAGAGGACCTTATCGGTGTAGTGGGCAAGCCCCGAGGCGAAGTCCCCGAACGCCTTGGCTCCACCCGTCCAGCCTGTACTGGCTTCGTCAGTCATGATGTCCTCCTTCTTCCAGTGCCGACCACTCAACTCCGAGGTCGGCTTCCGAGGGAGTCACTCTTGAGACGTGTACTGACATGGCATCCCTCCGACCCCCGGGCGGGGCGTACCTTCGTGCCATGGACAACAAGGCCGAGGTGCGCGAGTTCCTTATCTCGCGTCGCGCGAAGCTCACCCCCGAGATGGTCGGCTTGCCGGCGGGGAGCAGACGACGCGTACCAGGACTGCGTCGCAGTGAAGTGGCCACCCTGGCCGGGGTAAGCAACGAGTACTACGCAAAGCTCGAGCGCGGCCATATCGGTGGTGCGTCCGAGTCGGTGCTGCACTCACTAGCGCAAGCGCTGCGCCTAGACGACGCGGAGCGCGCCCACCTCTTCGATCTTGCGAGAGCGGCAGCGCAGCCCCTGTCCCGCCCTCGACGGAAGCCCGTCGCCGTATCGACCGTCCGCCCAGGAGTGCAGCTCATGCTGGACGCGATAACGGGTGGCGCAGCCATGGTGCGCAACGGTCGAATGGACATCGTCGCAGTCAACGCGCTCGGCCGCGCCATACAGTCCCTGGCCCTCGAATCGCCCGGCGACGGAAATCTCGCACGATTCGCGTTCCTGGATCCCCGCGCTCGCACCTTCCACCCGAATTGGAACGTGGCGGCTGACATCACCGTGGGGATCCTGCGCACGGAGGCTGGACGCGACCCGTACGACCGCGGGCTACAGGACCTTGTCGGCGAGCTGTCCACCCGGAGCGATGAGTTCCGAACTCGATGGGGAGCCCACGACGTCCGGCAGCACGGTGCGGGAGTCAAACGATTCGTGCACCCGGCAGTCGGTGAGATCGAGTTGAGCTATGAGGACATGCAGTTCGTCCAGCATCCGGGTCTCACGTTCCTCGTTTACGTCGCGGAACCGGGGTCGGACAGCTTCGAGCGCATGCAACTGCTCGCAGCGTGGCAGGCCACACGAGATGCAGAGGCCCATGCTGGGTCACTGCGGAATGCCGCGGCAGCGGCGAAGGAGGAATGACGATGCACACTCGGCTACTGGGCCATGGCCTCGAGGTCTCGGCTATCGGACTCGGCTGCATGGGGATGTCGCAGTCATACGGCCCGAACCCGGGCGACCGCAGCGACATGATTCACGTGCTGCGCTCGGCTCGCGATGCCGGAGTCACCTTCTTCGACACGGCCGAGGTCTACGGACCGTATGACAATGAGGAGCTGGTCGGTGAGGCGCTGGAACCCATCCGGGACCAGGTCGTCATCGCGACGAAGTTTGGATGGAACATCCAGGACGGGACGATGGCCGGTCTGAACAGTCGACCGGACCAGATCCGGCGCGTCGCCGAGGCCTCCCTGCAGAGGCTCCGGACGGACGTGATCGACCTCTTCTACCAGCACCGTGTCGATCCCGAGGTGCCGATCGAGGACGTAGCCGGCACCGTGGGGGAGCTGGTGGCGGAAGGCAAGGTGCGACACTTCGGTTTGTCCGAGGCTTCGGTGGCCACCATCCGCGCGGCGCACGCCACCTTCCCGGTGACCGCTCTGCAGAGCGAGTACTCTCTGTGGACGCGCGATCCCGAGGCGGAGGTCCTCCCGACCCTCGCGGAGCTCGGGATCGGTTTCGTCCCCTTCAGTCCGCTGGGCAAAGGATTTCTCACCGGAACCGTCGATACATCCACGACCTTCAGCGACGGCGACATCCGCACCCGCGTTCCTCGGTTTGAAGCCGACAACCTCGCGGCTAACCAGGAGCTCGTCGCCTATGTCCGCGACCTCGCCGCGCAGAAGGGATGCACTCCCGGGCAGGTCGCGCTCGCCTGGCTTCTCGCTCAGAGCCCTCACATCGTCCCCATCCCCGGGACCCGACGTACCTCGCGTATCGAGGAGAACGCGGGCTCGGTCACGGTGGGGATATCTGCGGATGAAAAGGCTGGTCTGGACGGTTTGGCTCAGCGGATCGGCGTCCACGGCGACCGATACAACTCGCAGCACATGCGCTTTGTGAATCGCTGAGCGACGACGGGCGGCTGGGCCCGAGGCATCGGGGGCGTCTCGGGCCCTGGCGTCGCTCGGCCGACGCGGTTCGCGTGGGAGTCCCGTCCTCGTGCGGCACCTTCATCTCACGTTCGAAGAGGCGTCCGGATTGGTCGGAGCTCTTCACGAGCGCGGGCACCAAACTGCTCCGAGAAGTGGGAACGCGACCGCCAGAATGATCGGCCTGGGGGGACGCAGGGGCGAGCTCGACCGGACACCGAGGCTCAACTCAGTTCGATTCGGCGCGCGCGTCTTCTAGTCATTCGGGATAGTCTCGGGCGCGCGTAGAGCGCCGGATTCCTTTGGGCCCCGTAGCTGAGCGGCCCGTTGTCTCCTCCTCATTCAGGTCCTCGCAGTTGCCCTTGAGCGGCTTGTGCAGCCGACGTTGCTCACTCGCACTCTGGTCAGCGAACGGGCCTAAGCGCACGAAATTTTCCCTTTGGCGCAGAGCGCTCGCGCCCGGCCTGCCTGGCTCGACAGCTAGTAGTTCGATCGAGCTACCTCTGCATCGAGAACCAAACCCCCATCGACTGAATCACTGAAGGTCGGGGCCGAAGTACAGCTAGAGCGAGTTCGCGGTGCGGTTGGTTCTGACGATGAGGTAGAGAAGGTAGGGCGCTCCGAGGACTCCGGTCACGATTCCTACGGGGTAACGCGCGCCTAGCCAGTACTGGCCCGCGAGGTCTGCAATGAGAACGAGGATCGCTCCTACGAGCGCGCTGGGTAGGAGTAGTGACCCGTTGGGCCCGATGATGCGCGCAGCGATCGGGCCGGCCAGGAAGGCGACGAACGCGATCGGGCCGGTCGCGGCTGTGGCGAAGGCAATGAGCCCCACCGCGGCAACCACGACGACGAGTCGGGTCAGGTTGACTCGAGTTCCGATTGCGTTGGCGGTGTCGTCGCCGAGCTGAAGCGCGTTCAGGTTTCGCGACTGGAGGAGGAGCATTGGTCCTAGAACGAGAAGCGCGGCAGTAGCTGGCAGGGTCTGCGCCCATGTTGTTCCGTTCAGGCTGCCTGTCAGCCAGCGCATCGCCTCTTGCAGGTCCCACTGGCCGGCTTGGGAGAGGACGTACTGGGTGAGGGCATCCAGCATGGCGGCGAGCCCGATGCCGATCAGGATCAACCTGGTGCCGGCTGCGCCACCAGAGATGGACAAAAGGTAGATAAGCATCGCGACTACAAGACCGGCGAGGATGGCCAGCAGCGACACAAGCGGCCCGTCGAGTTTCAAGACCACGATCGCGAATGCAGCGGCCGCGCTGGACCCCGCGCTGATCCCGATGATGTCGGGACTGGCGAGCGGGTTGCGCAGCATCGTTTGGAACGCGACACCCGCGAGCCCGAAGCTGAGCCCGACAACCGTCGCAAGGACGGTGCGCGGTAGACGCAACCGGCCGACGGTGAAGGATGCGCCCGGCACATCGCGTCCAAGGATCACGTCCAACACCTCGGTCGGGGAGTAGACGACCTGCCCGACCATCACGCTGGCGGCGGCTAGGCCGATTCCCACGGCTGTCATCGCGGTGAGGATCCAACGTCGTCGTGTGGTGCGGCGGCGGCGAAGGAGTCTGACCTTTTGTACCGTCTCCGCCAGTGCCGGGTGGGTGGTGGTGCTCATAGTGACTTCACCTTCTGTCGGCGGACGATGGCGATGAACACGGGGGCTCCGATGACGGCGGTGACGATGCCTGCGTCGATTTCGGCGGGTCGGGCGATGACTCGGCCGATGATGTCCGCGCCGAGAAGAAGGCCTGCGCCGGCCACGCCCGAGAATGGGAGTAACCATCGGTGATCGACCCCAATGAGGAGGCGGCAGGCGTGGGGCACGACCAGGCCGACGAATGCGATCGGGCCGGCTACGGCCGTTGCTGCGCCGCACAGCAAGACGGCGCCGAGTGCAGCGACTCCTCGCGCGACGGCCACTCGTTCGCCGAGGCCAGCCGCGAGCTCATCGCCGAGGGCAAGGGAGTTCAGGCTGGATGCGGTGAGCAGGCTGACGACGAACCCGGCGAGGAGAAACGGTGCGACCAGGCTGACGGCGTTCCAGGTGGCGCCGCCGACGCCGCCGATCAGCCACGAACGTACGTTGCCGGAGATGTCGCCCCGCGGGAGGGAGATGGCCGTGACAAACGAGACGAGCGCGGCAGAGGTAGCAGCGCCCGCTAGCGCGAGTTTGAGGGGAGTAGCTCCACCACGGCCCATCGATCCCACCGCATAGACGAACACGGCAGCGACGGCGGACCCTGCGATCGCTACCCAGATGTAGCCCGTCGCGGAGGAGAGCCCGAACCACGCGATCCCCGCCACGATGGCGAGGGACGCCCCCATGTTGACGCCGAGGATGCCAGGGTCAGCCAGCGGGTTTCGTGTCACTCCCTGCATGACCGCGCCCGCCACGCCCAGCGCACCACCTACGACTAACCCGAGCACGGTGCGGGGGAATCGTTGACCGACCGCCGCGACGGCGAGCGTGTCCTGCGACCCCGTGAACGCCGCCACGATTTCATCCCACGAGACCGCGCGCGACCCAATGGTGATCGACGCGGCAACGAGAACCACGGTCACAGCGGTCAACGCCAGGAGCCACGCCAGACGAACGCGATTCGGGCGCCGCACCACGGCGACGCCCGAACTCGGTGATGCGTGAGCGGTCACTCCGACTTATCGGCTGCCTCAGCGAGCAGCGCCACGTAGTCATCCAGCACCCACGAGATCGACAGGGGCGTGGGGTTGGCTGCCGTGCCCAGAGGACCAGAACCATCCAGGGCCACGATCGCCCCGTTTGCCACTGCGGGCATTTTAGACAGCAGCGGGTCGGACTCCAGAGTGGAGATGAGGGAATTGTCTCCGTAGGTCACGATGATGTCGACATCGTCAAACACGTCCGCCTGCTCCGCACTGACGGACCCGGAGAACTTCTGCTTATCGGTCGATGCCTGCTGGATGCTGGACGGCTCGGTGAGCCCGAGGTCCTGGAAGAACGCGGCCCTCGTGTCGTTGGCGGTATAGAAGTTAACTGTCCCGAGGTCGGACGGGTCGACGTGCGTGAGGAACATCGTCGCCTTGCCGTCGAGCTGCGGGTAGGCCGCGGCCGCGTCGGAGATCTCCTGCTCAAGCGAGTCGATGAGATCCTCTCCCTCAGCAGCCATACCCATACCTGCCGCGTTGTACGAGATAACATCTCGCCACGACGTCGCCCACGGACCCTCGGGGTACGCAACGACCGGCGCGATCTCACTCAGGGTGTCGTACTCCTCCTGCGTGAGCCCCGAGTACGACGCAAGGATGACGTCAGGGTTCGTGTTCGCAACAGCCTCAAAGTCGATGCCGTCCGTCTCGTCGAACAGCACCGGAGCCTCGCCCCCAAGCTCCTCCAGCTTCTCTTCCACCCACGGCAGCATGCCGTTGCCGTCGTCGTCACCAAAGTTCGCCGCAGCCATACCGACCGGCACAACTCCCAGCGCGAGCGGGACCTCGTGGTTTGCCCACGCGACGGTAGCTACCCGCTCAGGCTTCTTCGTGAGCTCGGTTGTGCCCAGCGCGTGCTCGATCGTGACGGGGTAGGCAGCGTCGTCCGCAACGGTGGATGAGACAGAGGGTGAGCTAGGCGACGAGGCACAGGCTGACAGGGCGAGCGAAGCGCTCACAACGAGGACGGCGGCGCCAATCAGGCGGCGTGAAGACACGGATAACTCCCATGGTTGCTGTGTGAGGAGCCTCGAATGCGCGGGCGGTGTCGCACTCGAGCGACACTCGCCCGGCGCATTATTAGGTGAGGCTCGCCTAATCTACAGGAGGTATCGGCGCCCGTGCAGGCATCGCCTTCCCGGTCGTCGTGGTGGGGAGGGTCACCGTGACCGTGAGTCCGTCGCCGGGACGGTTGACGATGCTGACGTTCCCCCCGGAACGGGCGACGATGCTCGCAACGATGGGCAGGCCGAGCCCGGCGCCTGTCTCGGAGCGGCTTGCTGTGCGCCGTTCTCTGGAAAAGCGATCGAACGCGTGAGGCTCGTATGCTTCCGTCATGCCGCCACCGTCATCGGTGATGGAGACGGCGGCGCCCGCGGCGTCCGTCCTCAACGCCGCGGTGATGTGGCCTTTCTCGCCGATAGCGGTCAAAGCGTTGTTGATGAGGTTGTCGCAGATCCGGCCGAAGTCGGCCTCGCTGACCGCGATTGACTGCTCGGGGTTTGTCGTGTCGTCGATGGTGAAATCGAGCTGGATGCTGCGTCCGCCGACGCGTGCTCGCCCGCGGTCGGCGGCGTCGGCCAGCTCGTCGCCGAGCTCGCGCGCGGTGGCGTGCCCGGGTGTGGTCTCGGAGTCGAGGCGGGAGAGTTCGAGCATCGAGGTTGCGAGGGACGATAATTGGGCCACGGTTTTCTGGGCTGCGGCGACGTCTATCTTCATTTCTTGCAGCGTTGTGGCTTGTTGTTGTGCGAGCTCGAGTCGGGTTTGGATGATGGCGATCGGGGTGCGGAATTCGTGACTGGCATCCGAGACGATTTGCCGTTCTCGTTCGGCTGATGACCTGAGGTCCCTGATGAGCTCGTTGAGGGTCTGGGCGAGTTCGGATATCTCGTCTCGAACCGGTCCTACGGGGAGGAGTTGATCGTTGCCGGCCGACACGAGGCGTTTCGCGCTCTGACGGAGCCGCGTGACAGGGCTGAGAGCTGCGGATCCGATGAACCAGGCCGCCCCGCCAAATCCGATTGTGATCGCGGCGACGCTTGCGATCAGCAGGGCGGCGACCTGAGCCAACACCTCGGTGTCTTCGGCGCTGGCGGTGATCACTCGCCACTGCTTCCCCATGGTGGACACGGTGCTCGTCATGACGAGGTAACTGTCCTGTCCGTTCGTGACGGTGCGGACCTCGTCCGGCCCGCCGACCAGTCGGGTCAGCTGCTGGTTGAGAGGCACGGGGAGAGTGTTGATCAAAGGGGTGCCGGTGGGCGAGAGGACCGCGACGAGCTGACCAGGTCCCGGGGCGTCGAACTCCTCCGTATCCCCGGTGGAGATCGCCGTCACGTACTGTCCCTGCACGCCCTCCAGGAGGCGGACCTGCCCCTCATGGACGATGCGTTGAACCTGGCTGAAGATAATGATCCCCGCGGCGATGGAAATGAGGATCGCGATCAGCAGGCTCCCGGCGGTGATCCGGGCGCGGATAGTCAGCCGGGCGGGGTTCATATGCGTGGCGGAGCGATCAACTGAAACCCGACGCCGCGTGAGGTGACGATCCTCGCCGTCGTGGACGAGGCGTCTAGCTTCTTACGGAGATAGCTGACGTACTGGTCGACGGTGTTCGGGTCGACGTGCGCGGTGGAGCCCCAGATGCTGTCGAGAATCTCGGAACGCGGGACCACTCGCTCCGTGTTGATCGCGAGCAGGCGCAGCAGGTCGAACTCTGTCCGGCTGAGCCGTAGCTCGCGTCCGTCCGTCCGGACAGAGTGCTGGGCTACGTCGATCTGCAGCGTCCCGACATCCACCCGGGCGCCGCCGATCGCATCACGTCGCCGCAGCGCCCGCAGACGTGCGGCAAGTTCTACGAACTCGAATGGTTTGGTGAGGTAGTCGTCGGCGCCAGCGTCCAGCCCTTTCACCCGATCGTCGACGGCGTCTCGTGCGGTGAGGAGGAGGATCGCGAGCGCTTCGTCCTGACGGCGCAGCCACCGGCAGATCTCAAACCCGGACATCCCTGGCAGCATGACGTCCAGGACGGCGATGTCGTAGGGGCGATCGTTAGCGAGGGTCATTGCGTGCACCCCCTCGGGAGCCGTGTCCACGACGTAACCTTCGGCCTCTAACCCGCGGCGCAGAAGGGCCGCCATCTCCGGTTCGTCTTCCACGATGAGCACACGCAATGCCATGCGGGCCTACCTCCCTCGTGGTGCGATCCTACGACGCGGCTGCGAGGCGCCACCCCGGGTTCTCGGCGGCGGCGACATGGCGCTGGCGCCGGACATTCACATGCAGATGGGCCGCCACGGCCACGATGATGATCAGGAACACGATGCTGGTCAACGTCGCGCCGATCCCGAGGCCGCCGTCGGCGGGCGACTGGGAGAGCAGATCCCCGATCGACGCGCCCAACGGTCGCGTCAGGATGTACGCCGCCCAGAAGCAGAAGACAACGTTCGCGTTGAAGGCGAACCGAGCGATCGCGATGATGCCGATCAGCGCCGCGAACAGGATCGTCCCCACAAGGTAGCCGAGTCCCATCCCTTCTGAGATCAGGTCACCAGCCGCGGTGCCCAATGCGAAGGTCAGCAGGATGGCGATCCAGTAGAACGCCTCCCGGCGTCGCGTGAAGATCGTGTGGATGGAGAGCGTGTGTTCCCGAGCGAACCAGATCCCGAACGTCACGGCGAGCAGCGCGGCGAAGATCAGCGTGCTCACCCACAGCTCGACGCCCAGAACATCGGTGAGGTTATCGGTGATGAGGGTTCCCACGATGCTGATCAGCACCACCACGGTCCAGTACACCCCGGAGGTGTACCGCCGGGTCCGGAACTGCGCGATCAGCGCGATGATCAGTAGGCCGCCCATGATCCAGGTGGTGAGCGACAGGCCCAAGCCCAGGTCGGCGTTCAGGTAGTCCGCGAACGTCTCACCAGTTGTCGTGGATAGGACCTTGATCACCCAGAAGGCGACTGTCACCTCGGGGACTCGGTTGAACAAGATAGTGCGGACGTGTTCAGGGAGAGTGTTCGTCATCCCGCCACGTTTTCGACTCCACCTCGACGTACACCCGCAAAAACCGGCTTTGGAGATGAAGGATTTCTCAGAGAAGCAGGTCCAGCGCGCCGAGCCCTCGCCTGAGTGATCTCTCAGACAATAGCGCGCGCCGCGGGCCAACTTGATCAGATTCGGCTCCTAATGTCGCCGACATGCACCGCACGCTCGCCTCTCCACGCACCGCCATATGGGGCGGCGCGGCCGGTCTGATCTTCGTCGTTCTCCTCGGGTCAGTCATCCACCTGCTCGGTAACGGACCACTCCCCGTCGACAGCTGGTGGCTCGTACTCATGCGGAGTGTACGCAGCAGCGCTGGTCTCGTTGTCGCAGAGGCAATGGCCGTTGCCGGCGGAACGACCTGGATGATTATCGTCGGCGTCCTGATCGTCGTGACGCTCGTCCTCAAGCAACAATTCCGGAGCTCGATGATCGTCGTCGCGTCGATGGTCATATCCGAGGCCCTCACCACACTGATGAAGCTGGGATTCGCGAGAGAACGGCCAATCGAGTCACTGAGCGACACCGGTCCAATGTCGTTCCCATCTGGCCATACGACTCTCGCCGCCACCGTCGCAGTCGCTCTCGCTCTGCTGGTGGGTCGGGGGCTGATGTGGGGCACAGCGGCCGCGTGGACCGTCGCCATGGCATGGAGCAGGACATACCTCGCAGCACATTGGCTGACCGACACACTCGCCGGCGCCATCCTCGGGGCATCCATCTCGTTACTCATCTGGGCCGCGCTCCGCGAACGAGAAGCGAACACAACCCGTGCGCACCATCTGCACGACGAACACCGACATGTCCCGCGAGGTCCGATTCGCATCCACCTGTCGAGGGGGAAGTAGCCGCAAGGGTCGTTGTCGGCGCGGTGCAAGCACTTCGATGTTCCCTGACGCGCGAACTCAGCCAAGTGGGTGCGCCCACCTGCACACTGGGAGAACGCCGCGCCCGGAGCTGGTCGCCTGGGGCGTACCCACAGTCGGCCCTCAATCAATCACGAACAACGCGGCGCCGGTAGTGGTGGAGGATCGGTGCGCTTCTTGGCCACTCCCTACCTCTGCACCAGTGATCGGCCAGGTATCCAGGCGAATAGTCCACTCGGCGCAGGCGCAAGCCATCAAGCCCTTTGGTGCGCCACTTTGCAGTGCCGGCTTCTCCGGGGTGTTCCTCGAGGCGCATGGACGCCCAGTGCGTTGCGGTGAATGAGTGCGAGTCGGGGAACGGCGCGCTGCTGCTCACCATGCGCGATCCGCCGCAGGGGGAGTATGGGAGTGGTCTGTCCTGATTCCGTTCTTCCTTGTGGTCAGTCTGCGCGCATCACGTGCGCGCCCCTGTGTTCCAGGGCACGTAGCGTCGTTGACGCATCTGCTGCGGCGCCATCCGCGACTATGCCGGTGACCGCTTCGATGGGCAGCACCCGATAGCGCGATGCGGCGCCAAGTTTCTCAGCGCTTCCAAGCACCCAGGTCTCGCTGGCGCGGCCAGCAAGCGCACGCTTCATGGCGGCCTCGTCGGCGTCGCCGGTGGTTAGTCCCGCCTCTTCGTGAACGCCGGTGACGCCAAGAATGAACCGGTCGGCGCTGATTCCCATCGCTGCCTCCACCGCTGCGGCCCCACTGGCGACGGCGGAGTGTTTGAAAAGACGCCCACCCAGAATTGTTACCTCAGCGGCGTGCTCGAGCAGTGACGCGGCGATGGTCGGGCTGTGGGTGATGATCGTGCACTCGATCGAGCGATCAAGCGCCTGCATCGTGGCGTGCGCTGTCGTGCCGCCATCGACGATGACGGTACTGCCGGGCTCGATGAGCTCGGCAGCTCGACGAGCCACACGCAGCTTGCTCATAGTGGCGACGGTCTGGCGTACGCCGTAGTTGGCAACGGCCGGGGACGCTGGCAGTGCTCCACCGTAGACACGTACCGCCAGCCCTGCGGCATCAAGCTCGCGGAGGTCGCGCCGGATACTGTCTTCCGACACGCCCAGTTCGGCGGCGAGGTCTTTGGCGACGATGCGGCCCTCCGCACGTAAACGGGTAAGCAGATGATCCTTACGTGATGCAGCAAGCATCCGTACTCCTTCACGTTGTTGCGCGTTTTCACTTAGTGTAGGCCCGTGACCAGACAGAACGACACCAAGCCAATGCTCATCCTTATCGCCGGGCCGTATGCGTCGGGCACGGGCGGCGACCCGGCACGGATGCGACGCAACCTCGACCGCCTCGAAGAGGCAGCCTGGCCGATCTTTCAGGCCGGGCACATTCCGATGATCGGCGAGTGGGTGGCGCTTCCAGTCCTCAGCAGTGCCGGGGCTTCAGGGTCGTCCGATCCACTCGCCGCCGATGTCATGTACCCCACGGCGCAGCGTCTACTGCAGCACTGCGACGCTGTGTTGCGTCTGCCTGGTGAGTCACGTGGCGCCGACCAGGACGTCGCCATAGCCGAGCAGCTCGGTCTGCCGGTGTACGCCTCCGTTAGCGAGATACCGCTTCGGCGAGGCGAACCTTGAACCAAAAAAGCTGGCGATTCAGGCTTCGCCGCTACCGGATGCGCCGCCTGGATCAATAGGGAGCAGGCGCCGCGCGCCCTCACCTTCTGCTGCCAACTTGTCACCGGGGTTCACCACCAGGCAGGCGCTGAGTGAGACGCAGCCGCAACCGATGCACTGATCCATCTCGCGCTGCAGCCTCTCGAACTCCAACTGGCGAGCACGCAGGCTCGCCCGCCAGGAGGCGTTCAGCCGCGTCCAGTCGCGTAGCGAGGGCATGCTGTCTGCCGGAAGAGTCGCGAACTGTTCGGCAACCTCAGTAAGAGGGATGCCGAGGCGTCGCGCGACCTGGATCGCAATGCGCCGCTCCGTGTGGCGCGGGTACAAGGAGCTGGACCTGGGGCTTCGTCTCACCTCCGCCCTTGGGTCGCTTTCCCCAGCAGCTGTACTGGCACGGCGATTCCACAGTCAGCACCCTTCCGCAGGTCGCCGATGCGGCGGAGACCGCCCTTTTCGTCACGCTCATGTCCGGCGGAGGAGCGACTGCCTCGGCAGCCGGAGCCGACGGCGTCGGCCCGGTCGCGTCCGGCGATCACACCGGATCAACCTCGAGTCGATCATCGCGACGATGGCCGGTCGTCATCGCTGCCATCGCACGGAGCCCGCCGCCAGCTAGCGCCGCGGCCTAGAGGGCTCGCGTTGTCGAATAGTTGTCAACGCGTGGGGGCAGGTGTGCACCGAGCGCCTCGCATAACTCGAAATTATGTTCTATCAGACGTATCCTCGCCGTGGGAGGTCGAATGGGAACGTCGCGGCGCTACGCGGCCTCTGTCGACCGACAGATGGATGAACGCATTCTTCGGCGACTCGCCGAGGGTGGGCCGCTCCAGTCGCTCTCGCCGGAAGAGGTTGGGCTCGGCAGGGAGCCGGTTACCGTCGACCCGAACCCTCGCCGTGCATCGGTGTGGGTGCGATTCGGGAGCACGCCTGCCCTTGTGGATGCCGAGGTCTGCCGATGGACCGAAAGGGCCTGTGGTGTCCAATTCCGAGTCGGGGAGAAGGAGCTTCGCGCATGGGTCTGGGCGTCCGCTGTCACTCCGGTGAGCCATCCCTAACACGGGGCGGCCGACGCGGTTGCGAGGACTCACGAGGTGGGCGGCACGCTGAGCGAGCGAGCGAGCGAGCAAGCGAGACGCGCGACGTGGCGTGGGGATCCAGTCAAGAATCGGCCGTTGGGTACCTACGCTATTCGGATCCTCGATCTACGCGATTCGGCCTCCGATCTACGCACTTCTTGAGGTTTCCTACGCCATTTCAGCCTCTCATCTACTCGACTTTTCCGACTCGTACGCAATGTGCGTAGTCGGGCGGATAGGTTCTCTGAGACCCCCAGCCGAAGCGATAGCTGCGCCGATAAGTGTGTGCGGGCTCTCCGGCCCGCCCGCGTCGCGATTGCCCGGGGGCGCCCCTCAGACTGAGATGAAAGACATCATCATCATGACCCGACGAAAGACCGCGGGACGCCCGAAGCAGGACGTCGCCGCTCGCCTCTTCCACTACACCCACGAGCACCACCTGGAGAGCATCTTCAGGACAGGGGAGTTGCGGACAACCGAGTCGAACATCAGCCTCGCGCGGGAGCATGCGGGCCCCCGCGTCGTCTGGCTGACCACCAACCCCGACCTGATCGGCACCACCGCCAACGGATTGCAGCTCGCTGACGGGCGCTCCAAGGCCCAGGTTCGTATCGAGGTACACGTCCCGGCGGACGAGGTGCACGAGTGGAAAGATTGGTCAGTGAGACACGGCAGCTCGGGGGCGGATCGAGCGCGCCTCGCTGCAGCTGGCGGGTTTCGAGAATGGCGCGTCGTCGAGCGGCCGATTCCCCGCTCGGAGTGGGTCGACTTCGGCTTTCGATCGGACAGTCCGTTGCTCGGGCAGCCCGCCGCGTCGCGCCTGGACGGCTTTGGCCTGGTGTGAAGGTGATCAAGTCGAAGTGTGTCTTCAAAGAGACGTGGCGATCACCGAGGCGGCCGTCGCTACCTGCTCCGTTTGCGGGCGAGGAGGCTCAGGATCATGAATCAAGTCGTCCACGCACTGGTGACGGCACGTTTGCATGGTTGGCGCGCCCCGCTCATGTTGGACGGCTCGTGGTCGGTTCGAGCGACCTGGTCCTGGACGCTGAGGACTTCTGGGATGTGCTCCCGCTCGGGGCGATTGAGTGGATCACGAAGCCACTGGTGCATGGTTTCCTGCTGGAGCAAGCGGTACTACTCCGTTGGTTGGAGCAAGAGGGCATTACGCCTACCAATTCCCGATCGTGGATGCCACCGTGAGCGTGATCGTGGAGTTCCTGGTCCCAACGTTCCCGTTCGCGGGGTACGTAGACGGTCCTCCTCATGCGAACCATACGGTCCGGCTGGATGGCGAGCTGCTCCGGCGGTTCCTTCTAACCGACTACTCGGACTCCCTCTCCGCTCCATCGACGCGGATGGGGGTCAGTGGACGAGGAAGCTTCGGGCATCTGTGACGTCCAGGTCGGCGTGCGGCGCGGCCGGCCTGAAACGAGCTCACGTAAGGGCATGCGCGGGGCCGGGGTCTGGGAACGCGATCGGCTACGCGCCTCACCTTGTCACCGTCAGGAGATCCGATTGGGGGAAACGAACGCGCTCTCGGCGATGCGATCTAGCGCTTCACCGTTACTTTGTCGGGTCTTGACGGCCGTACGAACGGTCTGCGGTCGAGAGTTGGCCGCCTCGCTCCCCGGCTGATCCGCGAAGTCCGTCACGTAGCGCTCAAGCCGCCGGCGAGGGAGTAAACGGAGATCATGGAGCCTCTTCGCGAACTCGATCACCGGCACCCCCCAGTAGTCGGCTTGCTTAGGGATACCGTCGGGGTCCACGTACATCGCAGCACGGATCGGCGATGCCGGGAGCACGAACTCCTCGGCGAAGGCTTGCGCTGCCCGCTCAGCCGCACCGGACGCTTCCCTCTGCAGGAGCCGGTGACCGATCTCGTGCGCGATGGCTCGTCGCTGTGCGGACGGTGAAGTTTCGGGGTCGATGATCATCAGCGGCCGATGCCCGTCTGGCCAGCTTCCGAGGGCGGCCACCCCAAGATGCTGAAGGTCTCCTCGCACGCAGATGATCCCGTGAGTTTCGGCCAGAGCGACTCCATCGATGAACGGTTCTCGGAAGAGGCCCCAGTTCTGCCGCAGGAGGGTCGCGAGGTTTTCCGGGTCGACTTCGGATAGGTCCGACAGCCCGTAGGCCTTGTCGTCGGCTTGGGGGAGGCCGTCAACTCCGGAAAGAAGGCTCGCAACCTGAGCGTGAACGATCATGACGGACGCCTCGTGCGAACGGATAGATCGCAGGGGAACCTGCCGCCCAAAGCTGTGGAGCAATCTGGGCCTGATCGACGGGGCGAGCAGGGCTGCCCGAGCGCGATTCAGGGCCTTTGCCAACCCGTCCAGGCGAGGATCGTCCGGATCGAGGCCCCGGCTCTCGAGCTTTGAGATCTCACTCTGCGCCGTCCCTGTTGCCCGAGCGAGGTCCAACTGCGTTAACCCGGCGGCAATCCGGAGCGCTTCGAGCATGGATCGAACGGGTTTGGAGTGGGGCACCGGAATATTCTAGGGCTTTGGTACTCCAATTAGCCTAAAATATTCTTGGCACCCTTCTGTACGCATTCAGCCGATTCAGCTCCCCAGGGGGCCTCGATGCCTAGATATGACCGCTCCAACCAAGTGCTGCCAACCTCCAGTTGGCAGGTTCGACCCCAGTAATCCACTGGGATCGGAGGCTGCTGCCAAGGTTGCCAAGTAGTAGATGTATTCCATAAGAAGAAAAAGTAAGTAGTAAGAGTAGAGGGCCCAGAAGATACTTCCCTTCTCTCTCTATGGATAGCTGCCCCGCACTTGGTTTGCTTGGCAGCGGTACAAAAAAGTCGGCTGATCTGGACTTTACGGTCGATTCCGCTTGGTTTTGAGCTTGGTGGGTGCTTGGCCGCAGCGGTTTTGCCCTCAATCGGCCTTCGCGGCTATCGGCGCCGCTTTGAGCCGCTATCCCCGGGAGAACAACGGCGCCGGGGACGAGGTCGGGCGGCCTGGTGATGCCGGCGCGATCTCCGAGGCACGTTCGCACGTTGGGGTGCAGGACGCCCGTCCGCTCGGAGTCGCCGCAGGGTGTTAGGCGTGGCCGAGAATCTGTCGAACTCCATTCCCAGCCGAGCGAGCCGGCGAGCGCGCTTCCGCCTGGTGCGGTCGGGTGACCGCGGCTCTCGCGGCGCTCTCGCAGATCACGCGCATAGGTCCGCCATGGCGATGTATCAGCACCCCTCTCAACTCCCCGGCGGAACGGCTGAACCCCTGAGCGCCACTACGGCGCGCGAGGCCGCCGTGATTAGGTTTGGTTTGCCGCGCAGGCATCAGCGCGACCGCGGAGCGCGAGTGGAGGCCGCCAGCCTCGCAGCACGCGTCCTCACCGCGGAGGAGCGCCGACAGTCCCCACCGATCGACGATCATCGTCGTCCGTGTATGGGCTCGTCGCGTCTCGCGCTTCCTCACGCGAAGAGGATCACCGTCGCCACTCGTGTAGGCGTCGGACTACGCGCCTCGATCGAACAACCTCAGATATGGCGCCAAGTGGCGAGAAGCCGGGAGCAGACCTCCTCGTCGGACCGGGAGAACCCGACGGCGCGCTCCCGAGTTCTATGAAAGTGGGTGCGGGCGGATCGCTCCTGGCTCCGGCGCGAGACTACCCAGTCGACATCGCCTCGTGGGATGTTGTCGTCGATCCACAGCAGTGGCTGACCGGGAGCGAGCTCCACGACCTGCCGCGCCTTCCAAGCGGCCTGGCGTTCGTCGCGGTACCCGTCGTCGATGAGGGCGAGGGGCAGGTCAGGCAGCCCCAGGATCGGGGAGAAGTACATGTTCGCGTACTCCCTCCAGGTCGAGGCCCAGTAGACCTCGATACCCCTGTCGAGGAGGTGGTGGATCCAATCGACGGCGATGCCCGAGAAGGAATGCGTTGCCCTCCAGAGCCCCTCAGAGTCCCACGGGGGCTGACTGTGGTGGAGAGTCGGAACGGCCCCGGCTCGCATGACTATCTCCGCTGTACGCACGTTCTCGCGGAACTCTAGGCCGGGCTTGGAGTTGGGGATTCGGACGACGTAGTCGATGTCGATGACAACGACGGGTCTGAGCAGCTCGGTCATCTTCGCGTCAATCGCCCTGATCATGGTTGCGGCGGTAGACCTCTTTCATCGCGTCGACGATCTGATCGGCAGCCTGGGTCGGGGTGCCCAGGTCGCTGAGCTCGAGGCCGCGGTCGAAGAGTGCCTTCCGGAGGTTGTCGACGACCTCCTCGACCCACGCGTTGATGGCCTGGTCTCGCGCGATGATCCGTTCGACCGCTTCCCATTGGGGTAGTCGTTGCTGAATCTCGTCCGGAGGAGATGCCCGGCGGCGGGAGCGAGCGAGGTCGCGTCGACGCTGGTCGCGTAGCGCTTCCTGCCCCGCGGGATCGCTGGCGAGTGTGAGCCATTGATCGATCTCCGCCAGGGCTTCGGGGGTAGGTCCCATCTCCCAGCTGACAGTTCGCAGGGCGGTGATTGCTCTGTCGCGGGGGCGCCGCAGCTGCATCAGGCTCTGCCCTCCGTCTGCGGGCGCTACCCGGGTGACCAGGAGCAGCGGGCGCGCATCACTTCGCGCTCGAAGCGGGGAGGTCTCGAACTCGGCCACAGAGAACGGGCCTCGCCGCGACTTCTCTCTCACCGAGTCGAGCTCTGGCAACCCAGCCGGCGCACCGAAGCAGGTGTTCGCGGCGCCGTGCCACTGCGAAATCCATACGACGTCAATGCCGTCGCCGAGGAGGCTCTGGACCCAATCGACCCCGGTCCTCGAGATCCAGTACCAGCGAACCCAGTGGTCGTCCTCATCCCAGCGCGGCACCTCCCAGGCTTCCTCCGGGATCATGTCGCGGTAAACATCTACTCTCAGAGGCCAGCGGTCCGAGCTGGGGAGGCGCCCCAGCTCGTGGTGCACCGCGATGAGCCCTCCGACCTCGATTGCAACGACTGGTCGAAGACGATCTCCGCTGAGCCGGTCACGATCGCTCATGGTCTTCCCGATGTCGAAGGTGTCGGGTCGTCTCCGCGAAGTTCTCGCAGCGATGGCACCTCGACGGTCAGATCCTCAAGGCTCAGGATCGCGATGTTGCCTTGCTGGCCGTTACAGCCGAGAGAGATGACTCGACGCCCGTCCTCGGCGGTCCCAGCTCCCGGGGCGTGCATGTGCCCGTGAAGCAGAACGCGGGGGTTCACGGCGTCCCACACCTGCCGGACACGGACTCTCGAGGCCGCCGATTCGATAAGCGACTCTCGCGGAAAACCGAGGGGGTTGGTCTGAAGAATGCGGCGGACTGCGGACACGGGAGTGTCAGCCGGGCTTTCATGCGTGAGCATGAGGTCCGCGAGGCCGCCGGCGATCGCCGCAGCCACGTTTTCATCGTTGATGGTCTCGTCAGGAGACCAGTCACCCGGCCGTCGCCAGTAGCGGTCAACAGACGTAGCGCCAGACAGCACGAGCAGCGTGCGCCCGCCCACCGTCAGCCGAAAGGGGCGGGGCATGATCCAGGTCGACTCGCTTACCCGGAGTGCCTCGCCAAGGTGGGCATCAAGCAGAGGAGTTATCGTGCGCCAGTCATCGTGATTGCCCAAGCAGACGAGGAGCCTTTCGATACCGAAGGCGCGGCAGATCTGATCACTCTTGCCGAGGTCCATCGACCAATCACCAGCATGGAAGATCGTCGTCACGTCCGGCGCGAGCCGGGACAGACCTCGCACGGCCATCTTCGCGAAACCGGCATCGCCGTGCCAGTCGCCGGCGAAGGCGACCCGGCGGTCTGGCAGGTTGATCGTTGTCGAAGTCTCATGAACTCTCATGGAACCCTTTCTGCTTGAGGGAGGTCCTGTTGCAAGGAGCTGATACCGCAGAGCGGGCACCGGATGCCTCAAGCAAGGGATCGTGGTGGAGAACCCTTCGACATCTGCAACGCCGGCTCATCTTGCGGATAATAATCCGCGGCGCAGCAAAATGTGTCAAGGGGGCCCCGCCCTTCGTGGCGCGACCTCGACCCCTTGCGCGACGATCAGACGCGGATAATAATCCGCACATGTTGGAGATTCGCGATCGACACGCCGGCCCTCATTGCCGCTGCTGGCGAGGTGGCTGAGGAACCCCGCGCTGGGTAGCTTGCGCTCTCTGGTGCGCTCGAACGCGTCTCAGCGCCAGGGCGATCTCCGCGTTGCGGGGTTCAAGCAGCCAGATGTCAACCGTGGGGCCGATCAGGTCGTAGAGACGACCGAGATCCTCCAGCTGCATCACGCTGAATCCCGACATCCATCGCTGGAGTCGAGCGTAGGGAACGTCTAGGCGAGCGGCGAGGGTGGTGATCTTCTTCGTTTGCGACAAGGCGAAGTATTCGCTTGTGATCCCGCAGGCGACGCGATGCTGCATCTGTGATGCCCGAAGTCGCGCTCGTTCCTCACTCCCTGCTTCGGGTCTGGGCTGGCGCCATTCGGCGTCTGGATCCCGTCCAAACAGTTCCTCCGTGATCAGAAACGATCGGGGCTGGTAGCGGGGGCTCGACACTCACAAAGCGTACTGAAGCGCCCCATATTCGCCAAAGGATGCAAGAACTGGCGAAAATCGGCATCCGCCGCGACCGCGCCCCGCACAGGACAGTCATGAAGAAGTTTTCAGCCATCAAGCAGACATCCGGTGACGGTTACGACCGCCTCGAATGGCTCGACGCGCGTGGAAGCACTCGTCGGGTTCGCGCTGTCGACGCGGCGTCTGTGCGCGGCCTTCACCCGAAGCGGCTCGCACGCACTCCGGGCAAGTGGTCCGGCCAGGAGGCCTTCCAGGGCCATTACTGGGTCGCGGGCACGCAGACGATGGTATGGCACGAGTCAATGGCGGAGTATTCCGGCGTCATGCTCTTGGACCACCTCTACGACGTTGTCGACATCGTTGCGCAGCCGATGTTGATGGTCTTCGGTGACGGTGACACCCACTACCCCGACTACCTTCTGACCACTCGCGGCGGTGGGCGCCTCCTTCTCGACGTTCATGCCGCCCACCGGACGTCGGTCGAGCAGTGGGTCAAGTTTGACCACTCGCAACGGGTCTGTCGCAACGTCGGATGGGAATACCTGCTGGTCGGGCTCCTGCCTCAGGTCTTCCGCTGGAACCTCGAGCTGATGGCGGCTTATCGCCACCCGCGTTACGAACCCGACGAGAACGTCGCGGCAGCAATTCTGAGCCCTCTACGAAAGCCCAAAAGCTTCGGGCAGCTACGAACCGCTATCAGGACTGACAAGCCCGGCGAGCTGATGCCGGCGCTCTACCACCTGATGTGGAACCGGCACATCGCATTCGACCTGCATAAGCCCTTCAACGACGACACGACCCTCACCGCCGCGTGAAGACCGAGAAGACTTCGCATGACCAACACAAACCCCAAACCGACACTGCTGGAACCAGAACGCCCCAAGCGCCCACAGCCCGCGGAATGCGAGCGACTCCGTCAGCATCGTGCGCCGCACATCATCTCGATTGGCGAGCGCCGCTCCCGATTGTCAAGAGACGTCATCACCCCCAACAGCGGACTCGCGGACGTCGGCATCGACCTCCTGAATTGCACACCCTCCCGCACGAATTGAAAGCAAGAACTATGACAACCCCCCGAACCGTCACCATCGGACAGACCGTCGAACTGAAGGACGGCATCTACACACTCGTCGCGCATCAGGACG
The DNA here is from genome assembly GCF_047302325.1 of Microbacterium phoenicis. Taxonomy (NCBI): domain Bacteria; kingdom Bacillati; phylum Actinomycetota; class Actinomycetes; order Micrococcales; family Microbacteriaceae; genus Microbacterium; species Microbacterium phoenicis. Next base: position 2,380,471 of record NZ_CP154849.1, on the reverse strand, counting down.
ACGTCTTCCGGCTCCGCAATGAGCTCACCGGCAAGTACTCCCTCGTCCACCTCACTGAGTTGGGAAGGCTACTCGCCCCCGGAAAGCCGCTCTCCACCGAAAATGCGCCTAAGCGAACGGTGGCCGATGCGCTTAGCCGCCTGAGCGAGGACTCGAGGAAGCTGATTCCGCACCTCGAGGAGCTCATCAACGGGACCCCCGCCGTGGGAAACGAACCTCGGGCCCAGTACAGCCTCGACAAGCCCGTCAAGTGGCGCCAGGAGGCGAAGCTTCTGGAACTCGACCGCCTGGGCATCGACATGTCGCTCTCAAGCCTCAAGCGTCGCATCGCAGAGTACAAGTCACACGGACCCGCCGGGCTCATGGACAAGCGCCAGAACCGCACCGCAAACCCCAAGTCTCGGATTGACGACAAGGTGAAGAACGCCCTCGCCGAGCTCCTCGCCACTTACGAGAACCGCTCCAGCCCCACCTACAGCGCTGTCCGGGCCGAGCTTCACACCAAGCTCTACGAGATGTACCCCGACGCCGGCGACCGGCCTTCGACCCCTTCAATCTCAACGGTCGAACGCTACGTCCAGGCCATCACCGGGGCAAGTAATCCAACCAAGTCAGCAAAGCGCCGGCGCACAGATGCGCTCGTTCCGAACAAGCCCTTCAACTCGCGTCTCGTCGCGGCACCGGGCGATGAGGTGCAGGTGGACTCGACCTGGTTCGATGCCTTCGTTCGGATGCCGGACAAGACCGTCATCCGTCCATGGCTCAGCATCCTCATCGACAAGCAGACGCGGTCGATTCTGTCGTTCAACTTCACCGCGGGCGCCCCCACCGGCGACGACCATGCGATTACGCTTGCGCGCGCGCTGGTCCCGCGGAAGCTCAAGCCGTGGAAGAAGCACTACGAAGCGCTCGACCTGCCCAAGATGCCTTGGGCCCCGTACGTCGATGAGAAGGACGGCATCGACACGTACCGTCCATACATCGTCCCGCGACGAATCCTCACTGACAACGGCCCCGACTATCTCGGCGCCACCTTCCTCTCCGCGTGCGCGCGCTACGGCATCGACCGCACGGAGGCCCCGCCCTTCTCGCCGACGAGCAAGGCGAAGGTTGAACGCAACTTTCGCACCATCAAGACGAAGTTCACCCAATTCCTCCCCGGATACGTGAGCGGGGACATCAATGGCCGGGGGGAGGCGCCTGAAAAGGAGGGTGTGCTCGACCTCGACACGGTTGTCGAGCTGTTCGACCGGTGGGTGAACCTGGTCTGGCAGAACCGGCAGCACAAAGGTCTTCGAGACCCGTATGACCGTGCCATCAAGCACACTCCAAACAGCCTGTACGCAGCATCGGTCGAGGTGACCGGCGTCTTCCTCATCCCTCTCGACGCGGATGACTACATCGCCCTCATGCCAAGAGAGTCCCGAACGGTCCAGCTCGACGGCATCAAGCTCCTCAATCGCAAGTACGACAGCCCGCACCTCGCTCCGATGCGCAGGGAGAAGGACTCAGACGGTAACTCGGTGGAGTACGACGTGCACTACGACCCGAACGACCTCTCGCAGGTGTGGGTGCGCTCGACCATCGACTCGCAATGGATTTCGTGCGGATGGGTCGAGGAAGCTGGGCTGCGTCGCCCCAACCACCGAACCATCATGGAGGCCGCGGCCTCGGCCACCCGGAATCGCAAAGGATTCACGGACAGCCGAGCCGACGAGCTCATGGTGATGCTTCGCGGAGAAGCCATCGCGGAGGAGAAGGAAGCCCGTCTCGCGGCAGCCGCGGAAGAACGCCGGCGAGCGAAGGACGCCGTCGCGAGTGAGAGAAGGCGAGTCGCGCCCATGGTCACCGACAGCTTCACCGACTTCCTGGACCTGGAGACATTGTGAGCACCCCTATTCACATCAGCCCCCTGACCGGCGGCGCAGATGAAGAGGCGACCGGACACTTCGACCGGGTTTCCACGTTGACCCACCTCCTCGAAAACTACGAAGCGCCCGCCGCGCCCGTCATCGCCCGACCTGATTACCGAGAGCTGAACACGGTAGCCCGGGCCCAGTTCGATGAGCGGCGCCGCGCACATCTCATCGACGGCATCGTCGTGAAGACTCCACAGTTGGCGACACTGCTGAAGGAGGTGAAGCGGGCTTCCTTACGGGCGGACAAGCCTGTGGGACGGACCGGCGTAGTGCTAAGCGGTCCCCCCACAGCTGGAAAGACCACGGGAGCCTTCCACGTGATGGTCGAGGGCATGAGGCGACACGCACTCCGCTACCCAGACTGGAAGCAGCTCGGACACACCCCCGTGGTGTACGCCGAGGTTCCGCCGAACTGCACCGCCAAAAGCATGATGGGGCGCTTCCTGGAAGCCCTCGAACTGCCCTTCGTCCACCGCATGACGCTCGAAGAGAGGACGCAGCTCGCGGTCCAGCACCTCGTGCGTGCTCGAACGACCCTCATTGTGGTCGATGAGATGCAGAACCTGGCGCGCGACAGCAAAGGCCACTCCGAGGCATTGCAGGCGCTGAAAGGAATGTTCAACGCCGTCCGTGCCACCCCGCTCTATGTTGGCATCAACCTCGAGTCCCGGCTGCTGACAGGCGACGGCCTCGGTGCTCAGTTCGCTTCTCGCTCCGCCGTGGTCACGCTGGGCAAGCTCGGTATCGACGATGACGCAGAACAGCGCGTCTGGCGGAGCGTCATCTTGGCCTTCGAAAAGCAACTCGGGCTGTTGAACCAACCGCTTGAGTCTCTGCCCCAGCTCGCCGACTACTTGTGGACTCGAACCCGTGGGTCCATCAGCGCGCTATCCCGGCTCCTGACAGATGCCGCACTCGACCTCGTCGAGGCCGGCGAGCCGGACAACGAAGTGATCACCAAAGAATTGCTGGAATCCATCAGGCTCGATCTGACAAGTGAGCTCGAACTCGAACGAGCCAACGAAATCGGCCTCCACACGCAGAAGGGTCGTCGTCGTGCAGCTTGACCTGGCGCCGCTGCCCGTCCGGGTCCGACCCGTTCCCTTCGAGACGCTCGAGAGCTATGAAGAACGCCTTCGGCTCGCGAACGGCATCGAGAGTCGGCCATGGAAGCGGGGGATGAACGCCGCCATCCGAGCGCGTGACGAGGAACCGCGTGAAGCGCGAAGCCTCCTACTCGAACGGTTCGGCAAGCTCAGAGAAGGACACTTCCTCGACCAGGAGAAACGACTACGCCGCCACGCGAACGGTGAGGAATGTGCAAGGTGCACCACTCGGCTCGCCGAGCGCTTCGGATGTCGTCGGTGCACCCAGGGCGCGATCGCCCCGCAGCTTCCCCATGATGGTCCGCGCGTATGCCGGCGTCATGGACTCTGGATTGGCCCTGGTGTTCGACCGGAAGAACAGTTAGTTGTCGCCGCCGATGTCAGAGCAGCCGACGCCGCCTACGCTCGGCTGCGTGCCGCGGGCGTGCTCGATGCTCACCGGCTCGCCGAGTTGCTGGACTGCGTCGCATCGTGGACTCCGATGGACGGGCAGAAGACGGCTCCGTCGACGGTGTTCATGCTCGCAATTCGGCTGGCCCAGGCGATCCTCGTGCCGTCCCTGCTGCCCGCGTTCCAGTCGCGAGCGCTTCCGGTAGCACAGCGCTACGAGAACCTGACCTCGGCGGTTAAACGGACCGTGGGGGAGTCGTCTACGACCGTGGCGCTGGTGGACGGGCTCTGGATGCTCCTGCGCGTGATGAGGCACAACACGTCGCAGCCGCATGCGTTCATCAGCGAGGCATCTGAGGAAGACGTAGATGACACAGCGGAGCTGAGCGTCCTCCGTTCAAGTGCGTACCCTCGGGGACGCCACCACAATCTCTTGCAGCTGACCTGGACCGCTCGAGCTGCCACCCGCTACGACGTTGCTCGTTTGAGGAACGTTCCCCTCTCGCTGTATACGTGCAGCCGGGGCCACCACTTCCCGTCGGAAGGCCGCACCGTTCCTGAAGCGAAGGACAGCGGCGGATGCGGCTTCTGTGCCGGGAAACGGCTCAAACCTGGTTTCAACACACTCGCCGACACCCATCCGGAGTTATCGCCGGAGTGGGGTCCTGATAACGGAGAGCTGACGCCCGAAGGTGTCATGGCTGGTTCGGGCACGCCAGTCAACTGGGTCTGCGCTGACGGACATGTCTACCCTGCATCACCGAACACGCGCACAAGTGGTCACGGCTGCGGCTTCTGTACCAACACTCGGGTCGCCCCAACGATCAACGCGCTTTCCGTTCTCCGCCCAGACCTGGCGGCGGAGTGGCACCCGGCGAAGAACGTGTCCGACACCCCGGAGACGGTATCGCCCTACACCGATCGGAAAGTCTGGTGGTTGTGCCCGGATGGTCACGACTACGACATGAGCCCCAGCTATCGAGCTAAGGAGGGCGGTAGCTGCACGGTGTGCAGTCATAGGACCGTACATTCAACTACATGCCTCGCAGCAACTCATCCGGACGTCGCGCGGCTCTGGCACCCGACACTGAACGGAAACCTCACACCTGAGATGGTGATGGCCGGCACGTCGGGCGCGTTCTGGTGGCTATGTCCGGCTGGGCACGTGAGAGTAACCACCATCTCGGCCCGGGTGAACAGCTCCGCGTGTGCGGAATGCTCAGGACGAGCCGTCGGTCCCACCACGTCGCTCGCTGCAGTCCGCCCCGAATTGGCGGCTGAGTTCCACCCGACCAAGAACGGATCGACCACGGCCTCGGATATTCATTCACGCGCCGCGCGGGAATACTGGTGGCAGTGCGCAGAGGGTCATGAATGGCCGGCGTCGCCCGAACAAAGATCGCGTGCGAAAGACCCCACCTGTCCGGTCTGCACCGGGCGGCTGCTTGTTCCAGGGGTGAATGATCTTGCGACGACACACCCGCCGTTGGCCCGCCAGTGGCACCCAACGAGGAACGGTGGCTTCCCGTCTGAATTGACCAGGCGGTCAGCGACGCGAGCGTGGTGGTTGTGCCAGTGTGGCCGCGAGTGGCCAGCGAAGGTCAACGCACGTGTTGATTCTCGCAGTGGATGTCCGGGCCGTACCTGTGGCGGGGGCCGGGTGATGCGAGCAACCTATCGCCTGTCATGACGTCGTCCGACGCCGTTGTGGGCCTACACTGAGCGGCGACTGTGGCTGCCATTTCGGTGAATGAGTGACTTGAAGGTGGGGTGGGGCCGCGTCAGGTCACCCGCAACTTCAATGTCCGTTGCGAGATGCCCAGATCCAGGGGCGAGCGGTGGGACAGCCGCAGATGTGACCGCACGCGTCAGCTTTTCTTGCGGCGAGAAATGATCCGGAGGGTCGAAGAGACATGCCCAACGTCGGCGACCTTCTCCTCCGTGGCGTCGGGCCGCTAGCCTTCGCTGACGGCCTGCACCGCGTGGCTCAGGGCCCCGGCTGGTTCGAGGTCTGGTCGGTCCTCATCGCCGGGGTCGCTGCGGCGCTTGCCCTCGCCTCGTTGCTTACGCAACTACGAGAGATCTACTGGTCGAGGCCTGTAATCGTCTTGGAGTGCTCTCTTCGATCGACGCTGAAAGGCTGGGACGCGGAGATCCTTGTGACAAACGTCGGCGAACGCGCGGTCACGATCACGAGGAGCGGCTGGTGGTACAGCTACGGCACCCATTCCGAGGATATTCACGACGCCAACTCGTCGACGAAACTCCCGCATCGTCTCGAGCCACACGACGCAGTTGCTATTCGCGGTCGTGTCCGACTCAAGGACGCGCACTGGGACTGGGCTAATGGTGGGTTGTTCAGGAGACCCGCGTCAAGCTACGACCCTCCGATCGGCGAGTGGCGAGACGACGGGCTGCCGCATCACGACCAGTACGCAGCTCCTTTCGTTGAGATCGTGCGAAGGCCACGAAATCTTTTGCTTACGCTTCCACTGGCGCTCGCACGGGGGTTCAGTACGAAAGTCTTCCGCAGCGCGTGGAACCCGCACACGAGGCTCAATGCCCCGAAGGGGCATTGCCGTATTTGGGCCAAGCCAGTAGTTATCGGTTCTCCGTTCGAAGGAATCTAGGCCTGCAGACGCCGAGCCCGGCGTCGCGCCTGCGCGCACCGTGCGACGTATTCATAACAAAGCCGGCCTCGAAGTTGCGGTCGCCTCAGACCGTCTTCGCAAAATGTCCCTCCTCCACGCTGTCCTTGCGAATCAGAGATCATTCCTGGTGCAGAGGCGGTCCGCGGTGAAAGGCTGAGATGGTGTCGACCACGCTGACCTTCTCTGTCGTTCGGATACCCGAGCTTGGAGGGGAAGTGCTCGGTGAGGTGCGACTCCAGGCAACGCCGACAGACATGCCAGCTTCGGTCTTCCGTCAGTTCGCAACAGTGACCGAATTGCCGTTCCTCAACGAGGCTCAACGCAGTGTCGTGCTCCAAGGACTCGCCGACTTCCGTCTTGCTGGTCCGCGAGAGCGCCCTGTCGTACTGGTCGAGGACAGCGGCCGTGTCAGGTTTGTTCCGTTCATACCCTTGAGTGACGCAACGCTCGGAGAAGTCGAACGGACCGTCGAGGCGGGCTACATGACTGGCGACCCCCACGAATGGGTCGTGGAGGTCGAAGTCGGTTGGGGCGGTGAGGGTGGAGATGTCGAGTCGCTGATCACCTTCCTTAGCGATCGAGGAGTGAACCTCGCGCTAGATGCAGTGGTTGTAGCAGCTGTCTCAGCGTTCAGGAAGAAAATTGGTCGGACAGTTTCTGATCGCAGGGCTGCTCCCGCGGCTAGACGCTGGGCGGATCAACGAGGACTCGGATCTCCCCACGAACTGCGAGAGTGGCTCGACCGGAAGACCGGTTGGCCATGGTCGGAAGTATCTGAGCGCCTTGGGATTGAACCCGACACTGCGAAAGCGCTCCTCAGAGCTCTCGGATACGAGGCGGACGCATCGGGAACATGGCGCCTTGGCTTTTCGGATGAGGCGAAGAGCGCTCGCGCGTCATGGCTACGAGACGAATATCGGGGGCTGTAGGTGCCGAGGCGGATCGCTCCCTATGCAACCCTCGAACGCCTGGGGTGCTCAGCGGATCGACCCGCCATTATACGAGCGAATTCGTTTTCACCGCTGACCTGGGATTTCTGCGGCAGGTCAACTTCACTGCGGCCCTGACCGATGACGATGAGTGGGCGCGCCAGGTATTACATGGTTCAAGTGTTCCGGAACTGGGTCAGGTAGACAGCGGTCCCATACGCGGAGCCTCTGAAGAGGGCCCCCGGCACTGCTCGAGAGAGCGGATGCCGGGGGCCTTCCTCGTCCTCGCGGTTCAACCGGTGGCGGATGCAATAGATCGGGCGTGACGCGCCGCCGCGCGGGCGCTGGGAACGGCGTGTCGCGTCGGATCCATTGCATCGGCGCACGTGCAGCGAGGGCGAGTGCCTCGCCTCAGGCGGACTCTTCGGCCCGCCGCCGCAAGAACCGGCCCTCGGCCTCGGTGGGGGCCAGGTCGGCCGCGCGCTCGTAGCGCGCCAGCGCCTCGTCGCTCCGACCCGCCCGACGCAGGAGGTCCGCGACGGTCGCGTGGAGCAGGTGGTACCCGTCGAGCGTGCCTTCCGGCAGCGCGGCGAGGAGTTCGAGACCCGCCTCCGGCCCCTCGGCGAAGCTCACGGCGACGGCGCGGTTGAGTTCCACGATCGGTGACGGCGCCACTCGCGAGAGTCGACCGTAGAGCTCGGCGATGCGCGCCACGTCCGTGTGGCCGGGCGACGGCGCGGTCGCGTGCAGAGCCGCGATCTCCGCCTGCAGCAGGTAGGGGCCTTCGGCACCGTCGACGAGGCGCCGCGCAGACTGAGCCGCCGCGAGCGCCGCGACACCGTCGGCGATCATCCGCGCGTCCCATCGCGTGCGGTCCTGGTCGGCGAGGAGAACCAGCTCGCCCTCGACGTCGAGTCTGGCCGCGGTGCGCGAGTGCTGGAAGAGCATGAGGGCGAGCAGCCCTCGCACCTCGGGAAGGTGCGGTGAGCCCTCCAACAGGACGTCGAGGAGCCGCACGAGGCGGATCGCCTCGTGCGCCAGTGCAGGCCGCACGAGGTCTCCGCCGCCGGAGTACCCCTCCGTGAACAGCGTGTAGAGCACGGCGAGCACGGCGTCGGTGCGTGCCGGCAGCTGTTCCCGCGCCGGAACCCGGTACGGGATGCCCGCGTCGCGGATCTTCGCCCGAGCGCGGACGAGCCGCTTCTGCATCGTGGCGGGGGCGACGAGGAAGGCCCGTGCCACCTCCTCCACATCGAAGCCGACGACAGTGCGGAGCGTGAGAGCCACTCGCGCTTCCATCGAGAGCGCCGGATGGCAGCAGGTGAAGATCAGACGGAGCCGATCATCGCCGACCTCGGTGTGCTCCTCAGGGTCTCCCCACACGGCGGTGCGTGCCTGATCGAAGTCCACCGCGGCCTCGACGGCGGCTCGGCCTGCGGTGGTCCGCCGCGTCGACGCCCGGCGGAGACCGTCGACGGCGGCGTTCTGCGCGGCCCTCGTGAGCCACGCCGCCGGATTGCGAGGGATGCCGGTGCGCACCCACGTCGTGAGCGCCGCTGCCGCGGCATCCTGCATCGCGTCCTCTGCGAGCTCCCAGTCGCCGGTACGACCGATCAGGCCGGCAACGATCCGCAGGCGCTCGGCGGCGACCGTCTCGGCGAGCACCCTGCCCACCGCGACGGCCGCCGGATCGCCGGTCACGGGGTCATCCCAACGGCCACACGGGGCGCACCTCGACGCGTCCGAAACGGGCCATCGGATGCCGCGACGCGACCTCGATCGCTTCGTCGAGGTCGGCGACGTCGATCAGATCGAAACCCGCGATCCACTCCTTCGTCTCGGTGAAGGGGCCGTCGGTGAGGATGGTGCGACCGTCGCGGACGGTGACGGTCGTCGCATCGGACGGCGGGCGCAGGCGATTGCCGACGCGGGCCGCGCCGCGCCGGTCCAGATCGGCGGCCCAGTTCTCGATGTCGTCCTCCTCCGGCACGTAGGTCGGGGCGGCGGGATCGCTGACGATGAACAGCAGATACTCCATGGTTCTCTCTTTCGAAGGTCGGTGTCACAGGGACGACGCAGGTGGGGTCCGGACGAGGACACCGTGTGGAAGATCCGGTCGTTCCTGATTACACGACGGATGCCCCGCCGCCCAGAGGACATCTGGGACAGCGGGGCATCCGTCGACGTCACGCCGGGCGTCGATCAGCCCTTGACGCTCCCGGTCGCCAGCCCGCTCTGCCAGTACCGCTGCAGGAAGAGGAACGCGATGATCAGCGGCAAGATCGAGACGAACGAGCCCGTGATCACCGTGGAGAACAGCGCCTGCGCGCCGCCGCCCGCGGAGGCGGCGGACTGCAGCTGAGCGAGTCCCACCGTGACGGGGTACAGCTCCGACGTGTTCAGCATGATGAGGGGCAGGAAGTAGTTGTTCCAGGTCGCCACGAGCGAGAACAGGAACACCGTGACGAGGCCGGGCCCGAGCAGACGCAGCCCGACCTGCCAGAAGATCCGGAACTCGCCCGAGCCGTCCACCCGTGCCGCTTCCATGAGCTCGGTCGGAATGGAGTCGGCCGCGTAGACGCGCATCAGGTACACGCCGAAGGGGCTCACGAGCGACGGGACGATGATCGCCCACGGCGTGTCCGTCAGACCCGCGTTCGAGAACAGCAGGTAGGTCGGCAGTGCGAGGGCGGTGAGCGGGATCATGATGGCGCCGAGGGTCGCGCTGAACAGCGCCTTCTTGCCCGGGAAGTCGTACTTCGCGAACGCGTAGCCGGCCATCGCCGAGAGGAGGGTCGCCCCGGCCGCCGACACGACGGCGTACAGCACCGTGTTGACGAGCCAGCGCCAGAAGATCCCGCCCCGCACGGTGAAGAGGGTCGCGAGGTTGTCCCACAGGTGGAAGTCGCCGCTGAACCACAGTCCGAAGGTCGCGAACAGGTCGGAATTGTCCTTCGTCGCCGACACGATCAGCCACCACAGCGGTAGGACGAAGTACGCGGCGCACAGCCACAGCAGCACGGTCAACGGCACGTTCCGCTGACGCCCGCGGTCGTAGGCGCGACGGGCGCCGACTCGGCGTGCAGGCGTGCCGGTCACGACAGCCCGGGTCTCCAGATCGGTCATCGGACGGCCTTCCGTTCGCGACGCTCGCTGCGCTGGCTGGCGAGCTGGACGACGTACGAGACGATCGCGATGAACAGTCCGAGCAGGAATGCGATCGCCGCGGCGTAGTTCAGCTCCTGGTTGATGAACGCGAGGTTGTACGCGTAGTAGTTCGGCGTGTACGAGTTGGTGATCGCGTCCGGCGCGATGTTGTTGAGCAGGCTCGGCTCGGCGAACAGCTGGAAGGTCCCGATGATCGAGAAGATGACCGTCAGCAGGATGGCGGGGCGGATGGCCGGGATCTTGATGCTCCACGCGACACGGAACTGTCCCGCTCCGTCGATCTCCGCCGCCTCGAACAGGTCGGCGGGAATCGCGCGCAGCGCCGCGTACATGATGATCATGTTGTAGCCGACGAACTCCCACGTGACGATGTTCATCATCGAACCGAGGATGCTGCCGGGCGAGAGGAACTCCGGAGTGCCCCAGCCGATGCCGCGGGCGATCTGCGCGATGGGGCCGAAGTCGGGCCCGTACAGGTAACCCCACATGAGGGTCGCGACGACCGCGGGCACCGCGTACGGCATGAACACCAGCAGGCGGACGCTGCGCGAACCGCGCACCCGGCCGCTGTCGAGCGCGAGCGCGAGGAACAGCGCGAGCCCGAGCATGATCGGCACCTGGATGACGAGGAACAGCCCCATACGTCCGATGCTCGCGAGGAATGCGGAGTCCTGCAGGGCGCGGACGTAGTTGGCGAAGCCGGCGAACACGTCGCCGCCGATGAGCTTGCTCTGGAAGAGCGAGAGGTAGCCGGAGTAGGCGAGCGGCACGATCAGCATCGCGATGAACACGATGAAGAACGGCAGGATGAAGAGGTAGGCGGCGACGTTCTGTCGGCGGCGGTTCGAGCCGGTGCGACCGCGAGACGCGGCGGGGGAACGCTCAGCGCTGAGCGTCGAGGTGGTGGTCACGGATCCTCCTGGGATCGGATGCGGAGGGGATCGGGGCGCCCCGAGGGACGCCCCGATCGCACTCACTTGACGGTGAAGCCCTGGTCCTTCGCGTAGGAGACGAGCTGGTCCTGCCAGGTGTCCAGCGCCGCCGCGATGTCGCCCTTGTCGGCGATGACCGTGCCGAGGGTCTCTTCGTAGCTGGAGTAGACGTACTCCATGAAGGGGAGCCACTGGAAGTCGGTGTCGACCGTCTGAGAGATGTCGGCGAACAGCTTGTTCACCTGCTGGCCGCCGTAGAACTCCGACGTAGCGTCGAGGAACGCGGGGTCTTCGAGCACCGAGTTCTGCGGCGGGAAGAAGAACTGCTCCGTCGCCAGCATCATGGCGGACTCCTCGTCGTGGTTGATGAACTTCGCGAGCTCGGCTGCCGCGATCTTGTTCTCCGACGATGCGAGGACGGCGTCCGAGGACCCGCCCCAGTTGCCCGAGACCTGCGACCCGGCATCCCACTGCGGGAGCGGTGCGGCGCGCCAGAGACCGGACGTGCCCTCGGCGGTGCCCTGCAGGAACACGGGCCCCCACGCGGCGGTCAGCCATCCGGCGTATTTGCCGCTGGCGAGGCCCTGGTACCACTGGTCGTTGAAATCGACGTCGGTCGAGACGAGGTCGCGCTGGATGAGATCAGTCCAGTAGGCGGCGACCTCCTTGGCCTCGGTGCTGTTGACGTCGATCGACACGGTCTCCTTGCCGTCGTAGCCGAACGGCTTGATGCCGCGCTGCCAGAAGAACCCGATGAGCTGGCCGGCCTGGGTCGCGCCGAGGTTCGAGATGTACGAGCCCGTCTTGGACTTCACCGCCTCCGCGGCCGTCGCGTACTCCTCCCACGTCGTGGGGGCCTCGGTGACGCCGGCCTTCTTCAGGATGTCCTCGCGGTAAAGGTTGCCCATGGGGCCGACGTCCTGCGGGATCGCCCACACCTCATCGCCAGGGGACACTTGGTTCCACGCCCATTCGACGTAGTCGCCCGAGAGGTCGTCGGCGCCGTAGGGCGCGAGATCGAGGAGCGAGTCGGCCAGGACGAACGACGGGATGTACTGATACTCGATCTGCGCGACATCGGGCGCACCCTGGCCGGCTTCGATGGAGCTCCGGAGCTTCTGGTAGTGGGGGAGGCCCTGGCCGACGTTCTCGACCGTGACGTCGATCTTCGGGTACTTCTTCTCGAAGAGGGCCACCTCCTTCTCGATGTCGGGCACCCACGTCCAGAACGTGAGCTTGGTGGGGGTGTCCATCGCCTCGTCGATCTGATCCTGCGTGACCGTCTCCTGCGAGGGCCCGTCGGAGGATGCCGGGGCGCAGGCCGCGAGCCCGCCGATGGACATGGCGCCGACTGCCAGCGCCGCTGCTGTCTTGCGTGCCGTTCTCATGTGATCTTCCTTCGTGGTGGGTGGGGTGGTTCAGTTGTCGGGAGTGGAGCTGAGGAAGCAGCGGGTCGCCCACGCTGCGAGGACGAGGTCTGCGCCGGGAGCGAGCTCTTCGCCCGTCACCGCGTCGCGCGCGCCGACGGCGAGCTCGACGGTCTGCGGCTCCCAGCCCCAGTTGAAGACGAACCAGGCCCGGCGACCGTCCGGAAGCGTGCCGGACGCGACGGAGACGGGGAGGGCGGCCTTGTGGAGCAGTCCCACCGAGATCGGTTCGGGGACGGCCCAGCGCACCAGATCGGCCGCGAGGGCGGGGGAGGGCAGCGTGCCGACGACCGTGATCCTGCCGCTGCCGTGCGAGCGCGTCGTGACGGCAGCGAAGTCGCGGAACCGCGGGTGATCGTAGGTCACGAGCGTGTCCGCATCCGTCGGCATCAGTCCGTCGGCCCAAGCCTCCGCAGTCGCGCCGGGCGTCACCTCGAAGGTTCCGACACCGATCGCGGTCACGGACCGCTGAAGGTTCGAGAACTCCTCGTACGAGACTCCGGCGGGCCCGGCGAGGCGGGCCGGCGCGACCTCGATACGGGCCCGCGCCTCGTGATCGCCGTAGCCGGTGCGGATGCCGACGATCAGGTGGCCACCGGCATCCGCGTAATCCCGGAGGAACTCGAGAGCGTCGTCGTCGGCGACGTAGACACCGGCCGCGATGAGGACGGGGAAGCGTGCCGCGAGCTCGGCTGCGCCGAGATCGCGGGCCTGCGCGACGTGGATGACCCGTGCCTGGGCGCCCGCGTCGAAGACACCCCGGTACGAGGCGTCGAAGATGCGCTCGTACGACGCGGCGGCAGGTTCCCCGGCGTCGTCCATGAGAGGCGGGAAGAAGTCGAACGCGAACCGGCTGTCGGTGGACCAGAGGAGGGCGACGTCGGCGTCGGGCTCGAAGCCGTCGAGGGTCGGCCCGATGGCTCCGAAGGCCGCGCCGACCTCGGACAGCTCGCGGTACACACGTCCGGGCTCGAGGCTGTGGGGCAGGATGCCGCCCCAGTAGGTCTCCGTGCCGTACGGCAGCGTGTGCCAGTGCCAGTACTCGATCATGGCCGCGCCGCGCGAGACGAAGGCGAAGGCGGCTTGCGTCAGCTGGCCCGGGTAGGGCGGCAGGTTGAAGGCGGAGCCGCCGATGGACTGGGCATCGGTCTCGGTGATGAGGAACCGCTCCTGCTTCGAGGAGAACGTGCGGTCCGCCTGGCGGAACATGCTGCTGACGCCCGACGTCGTCCACGGCGTGACCGGGGGGAGTTCCTGGGTCGCGTCGAGGTGGTCCTGCATCGCGTAATAGGGGTTGCCCGCCGTCACGTCGAGTTCGAGTGTCACCGAGCGGTCGTCGAGGGCCGGTCGCGGATAGGCGATGCAGGTCGTCACGAATTGGTCCGGTGAGGCGTACTCCCGCACGATGGCGGCCTGCCAGGCGATGAACTCGGTCGTGAGGTCGGCCTGGTAGCGCCGCCAGGCCAGGTCGTACTGCGGCAGGCTGTTGCCGTCCGGTGTCCACAGTTCCGACCAGTCCGCGATGCGGTGGGACCAGTAGGTGAGCCCCCACTCTCGGTTGAGCGTCTCGACGTCGCCGTAGGTGGCAGCCAGCCGCCGGACGAATCGCTGGAACGTGCTCCGGTTGTGAGGCAGGAGCATGCCCGGTTCGTTGTCCACCTGGTAGCCGATCACGGCAGGGTGATCGGCGTAGCGGGCGACGACGGCGCGGATGATGCGCTCGGCGTAGTGGCGGAAGGTCGGATGGGAGTAGTCCACTTCCTGACGAGCTCCCCGCGGGTGCGGATGGCCGGTGGCGATCTCCGCAGCGATCTCGGGGTGGGCGGCCTGAAGCCACGGCGGGACGGCGTAGGTGGGCGTGCCGAGGATGACCGCGATACCCCGGTCGTGCGCCCCGTCGAGCACGGGCTGCAGCCAGTCGAGGTCGAACTCGCCGTCACGGGGCTCCCAGGTCGACCAGACCGACTCGCCGACACGGATGACGGTGAACCCCGCCTGCTTCATCAGGTCGAGGTCGAGTTCGGTGCGCTCCGTCCAGTGGTACTCCGCGTAGTACGCGGCGCCGAACAGAAGGTGCGAGGGCAGGGGCGCAGGCATGCAGGGACTCCGTCGTCAGGCTGGATGTTGTCGGAAACATCTCCGATGCGCACCATGATGTTTCCGATAACATCAGATGTCAAGTAACAGTTCGGGGACGAGGGTGCATGGCTGGTCGGAGCACGAAGCCGGCGACGATCTACGACGTCGCCGAGGCGGCCGGTGTCTCGCATCAGACTGTCAGCCGGTACTTGGCGGGGTACGAGGGCATCCGCCCGGCGACCCGGGAACGCGTCGAGCATGCCCTCCACCGGCTCGAGTACCGGCCCAACCTCAGTGCGCGGGGCCTGAAGCTCGGTCGATCGCACATCATCGCCGCCCTCACCCACGAGCTCGGGCAGGTGGGGCCGGCACGCGTTGCCGAGGGTGCCGCGGCCGCAGCCCGCGAGGCCGGGTACGTCCTCGACCTCATCACCCTCGACGTCCACAATCCGCGCGCGATCGAGGAGTCTCTGCGTCTGCTGAATCAGCAGACGCTCGCCGGCGTCCTCGCGCTGTCCTCGACGGACGAGATGAACCGGGTGTTCGCCGGAGCCGACTTCGCCGTGCCCCTTCACGTGCATTCCGAGCCCGACGATGCGACGGGCGCCCACGACACCGGTCTCCCGACGCTCATCGCGCACCTGGCCGCGCTCGGCCACCGTCGCATCGTGCACATCTCCGGCGCGGGCAACTGGCCAGCCAGCCGTAACCGCAGTCGGGCCGTCGCGGCCTCCGCGGCCGCCCACGGGCTCGAGGTGGTCGCGGAGTTCCAGGGCGATTGGTCGGCGGCGTCGGCTCACGCCGCCCTCGCTTCGCTCGAGCGGCTGCCCGCGGCATCCGCCTACGTCGCCTCGAATGATCAGATGGCACTCGGTGCCATGCTCGCCCTCAAGGAGCGCGGTCTGCGCGTGCCGGAGGACGTCAGCGTCGCGGGTATCGATGACATCCCCGAGGCGGCGTTCTTCGACCCGCCGCTCACCACGCTTCGCGTCGACTTCGCTGCGCGCGGGCGTCAGATCGTCGCCGACATGCTCGACAAGATCGGCGCTCCCGCTCCCGCGAGCCCCGTCGTCGACGTGCCGACGCTGCAGGTCCGCAGCTCCACGGCCCCACCGCCCGACTGAACGGGTGCGGCTGTCGAGCGGAGGAGAACGGCGACGACCGGCGCCCCGTCACTCGATCCGGCCGCAGGGTGAGACGGCGAGGATGTCGAGCGTCTTCGGGCCGCCACCGGCCTGTTCCGTCACGTCCACCGACACTCCGGTTCCCGCCCGGTTCACGCGGACGGTGGCGACGTCGGTGTCGATGCCGACGGGCTCGACGGCCCACTCCTCGCCCAGGGTCGTGGGGAGCTCGGTCAGTACGGCCCCGGTGTCCGCCGTGTCGGGGAGCACCGCCGACCCGTGGAACGTGGCGAAGGCGGTTCCCTCGGGACCGGTGGGGCCCGCGGTGCCGCTGTCGCACGCGGTCGACGTGGGGTCCCCGGTCGGGGTGAACTCGGCTCCGTCGGGCAGGGCGGCGACGACATCGGCGACCGCCTCTTGGGCGTGAGCGCGCACCGATGCGAACGTCGCTCCCTGCGGTGAGGCGCATCCCGCGAGGGCGATGACGAGAAGACCGACGAGCACCGTTGCTGCGGCGGAGCGGGGTGCCATCAGCCGGTTCTCTCGCGAGCGAGGGAGGTGAGGAGGAGGCGGACATCGGCGAGCACGGTTCCGTTGGCCGACGCGTCGCCGCTGAACAGGCGGTTGTGGAGCGTCAGCCCGCGAGCGAGCATGCCGCCCATCGCCGAGACGGGAACGTCGGACAGGCCGGGATCGATGATGGTGATGCCGGGGAATTCCTCGGGTCCGACGCCGTAGCCGATGTCGCCCATCTGGAATCCGGCGTAGAGGCGGTTGATGTCGTCGGTTGCCTGGGCGGCGTAATAGGCCGTGCCGGGGGAGGTCGTGTAGCCGTCGGTCGCCCCGACACCGGCCGCGAGGAAGCGGGCGTCGAAATGGGCACCGTCTTCCTCGGCGGCGCTGCCGACCTGCGATCCGGCGCTGTGCTCGTAGCTGAGCGTCGGTAGACCCGGGAAAGCGACGTCGATTCCCTCCACGATACGAGCGTAGCTCGCGCCCGCTGCCGTCGCGATCGTGTTGTTCTGCGGCCCCGAGGCGAGATCGATCGAGAGCTGCGGCATCGGGGCGGCGAGCACGGTGAAGGCGAGAACGGGTGTCGACGGGTCCGCGTGGTCCACCTGCCAGTCGGCGAATGCGGTCACGGGGTCCGGCACCATGAAGCTTCGTACCGTTGCGTTCGTCCCCGGAACGACCAGGAGGATGCCGGTGGCGGTCGCCGGTTCTCCCGTCATCTCGACGAGGGCGCCGCGGTCCGGGGCGAAGAGGTAGAGGTTCACCGCGCCGCTGACGACTCTCGCCAGGTAGGAGTGCTCCTGCAGCAGGGGCTCGAGTTCCGCCTCCGACGCGGGAGCGGACACCCGTCGCGCGAGTGTCGCGAGGACCGTCTCTAGCTTGCTGAGTCGTTCTCGGGCCGCGACGCGGTTGGCGGCGACACGCACGTCGGCCGGAAGGCCGTCGAGTGCGCCGATCTGCTCGGGGGAGGACCGGATGAGGGTCTCGCGGGTCGCGGGGGAGAGGCTCGACCACCACACGGCGGCGGCATACGGACCGATGTGACCGGCGTCGATCGGTGTCGGCGCGTCGGAACCGGGGGAGTCGTGAGCGGGAGAATGGCGCGTGCTCCCCGACGATCCGATGTGGCCGAAGAGCAGGACGGCGGCAGCGGTCAGCGCGACGGCGGGGTGGGCGAGCGCGCTCAGCATACCGCTGATGATAGAGCTCCGCAGAGATGCTCATCTCCCTCTTGAATACTGACCGCGGGCGCGGGTGACTCATAGACTTCTGCCGTGGTAGATACCCCCGCAGAGGACGCACCGCGTTTCAGCCCCGTCATCGCGCTGCTCGCCGTCTCGGCATCGTGGGAGGCCCAGCTCGCGGCAGAGCTCCGGGGCCTCGGTATCTCGACCCGGAAGTTCGGGTTGCTCGGGCACATCGGGGCCGAGCCGGGGATCTCCTTCTCGGAGCTCGCCCGTCGCTCGCGCATCACCGTCCAGTCCGCTCATGCCGCCGTGCACGCTCTGGTGGACGACGGACTCGTCGCCGACGCGACGGCCCAGGCCGGGGCGGCGAGCGACCTGAGCGTGACCGAACGCGGTGCCCAGGTGCTGCGCGACGCTCAGGACCGCCTCGAGCGACTCGACGATGCGCTGTCGCAATCGCACCCGCGCATCGCGGACTCCCTCGGCGGCATCCGTGCGGGCGTGATCGAGTGACCTCTCGCCGCGGCCGGTCGCTCACGGTCGTCCGCGGGGTGGCGCGGGCCCTTCTCGCCGTCCTCCTGACCGGGGCGGGCCTCGGCCACTTGACGGTGCTCCGGCGCGGGTTCCGGGTTGCCGTCCCCGACTGGTCCACCCGCGTGCTGCGGATGGACAAGGACACCATCGTCGTCGCCTCGGGCGTCGTCGAGATCATGCTCGGCGTCGCCCTAGCCGCACTGCCTCGAGAGCGACGTCGGGTCGGGTTCGCCATCGCGGCGTTGTTCGTCGCCGTCTTCCCCGGGAACATCCACCATTGGCGCTCGGGGCGGGACGTGCCCGGGCTCGACTCGGACGCGAAGCGGTTCGGGCGGCTCTTCCTCCAGCCGGTGCTCGTCGCATGGGCCGTGTGGTCGACGCGGCGCTGACCCGCGTTCCCGCCACGCCGCGTTCTCACCGCCCCGGTCCTTCAGGTAGGCTGAAGGCGTGTTCCGCACCCCTCTCTCGATCTTCCGCATCCTCGCCATCGCCGAGGTGTTCTCGTGGACCCTGCTCATCGCGGGTCTCATCATCCGTGCCGTGGGAGGACCCGCGCTCGCCGTCACGATCGGCGGCGGCATCCACGGCTTCGTCTTCCTGTCCTACGGGGCGACCGCGCTCGTCGTCGCCCTCAACAACCGGTGGGGTCTCGGCACGGCGGTACTGGCGGTCGGATCGGCCGTCGTCCCCTACGCGACGCTCCCCGTGGAGATGTGGCTGCGACGCAGCGGAAGGCTCGACGGTGCGTGGCGACTCGAGGAGACCTCGGACCCGCGCGACCGTCGCCCCGTCGACCGGCTGCTGCGCTGGTTCCTGCGGCACGCCGGCATCCTGATCGCGCTCGTCGTGGTCGCGGTCGTCGCTCTCTACGTCGTCCTTCTGATCGTCGGCCCTCCCGGAGGGCGTTGATCGTCAGCGACGCGTCGACACCGTCACGGTGAACTTGGCGTCCCTCGCCACCTGACGGGTGGGCCCGACGAGGCGTTCGAGATCGCCGCGGTACCGCATTCCCGAATTCCAGACGCACCAGAGCTCGCCGCCCGGGCGCAGGACGCGTGCCGCGTCCGCGAACAGATGGAACGCCAGCCGCTCGGTCAGCGCCGCTCCGCTGTGGAACGGGGGGTTCAGTGCGATGAACGAGGCGGATGCCGCGGCTCGGCTCGCGAGCAGATCATCGCGGACGACCTCGATCCGGTCCGCGACGCCGTTCGCGGCTGCCGTCGCGCGCGCCGAGGCGACCGCTGCCGCGGACTGGTCCGAGGCGTAGACGGAGGCTGCGGGATGCCGCTTCGCGAGGTGTGCGGCGACGGCACCCGTTCCGCACGCCATGTCGATGAGCGGATCCTCCGGCGATCCGCCGGCAGGGTGCTCCGGCAGGTTTGCGAGGAGGAGCCGGGTGCCGTGGTCGAGGCGCGCGCCTGCGAATGCGCCGCCGAAGGCGCGGATCTCGAGATCCCTCTCGCGTCCTTCGGCAGGCACGGGGTCGCCGCCGTATCGCGGTTCCCGTGCGAACAGGACGCGGGATTTCTGTCGGGCGTGCGAAACGTCGATGCGTCCGAAGTGCTCGCCCAGGACGTCGTTCATCGTCGGGGTCATGTGCTTCAATCGGCCGCCGGCCACCACGACGACGTCGGGGGAGGCGTGGGCGGAGATCAGCCCCGCGACGTCGCGGAGCGCGTCGAGCGCGCGCGGCAGGCGCACGAGCACGACCCGAGCGTCTCGGACGGCGTCGGCGTCGAGCCCGACGACCCGGACGCGATCGCTCAGCCCGAGCTCCGCGGCGTTCCGGGAGATCGCCTGCTCGCCGGCCAGCGCATCCTGATGGACGCGGACGCCCTGCGCGCCGTCATGCGCGGCGGCCAGGGCGAGAGCGCCGTGGGTGTCGCCGATCGCGACGATCGACCCGGCCGGTGCACCGGCGCGGAGGTCGGCGGACTCGTCCAGGATGAGCCGGTCGGCGGCATCCGATGCCACCAGATCCGGACCTTCGACGTCGGGGCGACGGGAGAGCCGGTCGAAAGGGAACGGGTCTGGTCGCGTCACCTCACCAGCGTAGGTGAGGGCATCGGCCGGTTCGTCGCCTGCGCGGGGGATACTCGGAGGATGAAGACAATCGCTCGCTGGGCTCTCGCCGGCGCCATGGTGTTCGCCGGTCTCAGCCACCTGTTCTGGGCGCGCAAGGAGTTCCAAGCTCAGGTGCCCGACCTCGTGACGGACACCCTGCCGATCGACAAGGACGGTGTCGTCGTCGCGTCCGGGGCCGTCGAGATGATGCTGGGCGCCGCGCTCGTGGTGCTCCCGAAGGAGCGGCGCCGGATCGGCGTCATCCTCGCGGCCTTCTTCGTCGCGATCTTCCCCGGCAACATCGGTCAGGCGCTCGGCAAGCGCGACGGGTTCAGCCTCGACAGCGACAAGGCTCGGTGGGGCAGGCTGCTGTTCCAGCCCGTGCTCGTCGCGTGGGCTCTCTGGTCGACGCGCGACTGACCCGGCCTGACACGCGACGAGGCCCTCGACCTGCTCCGGTCGAGGGCCTCGTCGCGTCACTGCGGACGATCAGGTCCGCATGCCGCCCGTTCGCAGTCGCGACAGGGCGTCGACGGTGGCGGCGAGGATCAGGACACCGCCCGTGACGATCAGGTTGAAGCCGGCATCCATCTTCAGCAGGCCGAGACCGTTGATGATGACGGCGATGACGAGCGCACCGATCGCGGCGTGGATGAGCCGGCCGCGACCGCCGAACAGGCTCACGCCGCCGACGACAGCCGCCGCGACACCCGACAGGACGACGTCGCGTCCGACCGCACCATCCACGGATCCGACGCGCGTCTGCGCGAACAGCAGCGAGACCACAGCGAGGCCCGACGCGGCGACGAAGCACCACCACTTCACCCAGCGCACCTTGATCCCCGCGCGACGAGCTGCCTCGGCGTTGCCGCCGATGGCGTAGACGTAACGGCCGAACCGGGTGCGGTCCAGGACGAAGGTGCCGATGAAGAGGATCGTCAGCACCACCGGGACGATGATCGGGACGCCCTCGATCGGGATGATCGACTGCGACCGGTTGAGGTTGAGGACGAAGACCGCGGCACCGCCGAACAGCGCGATGACGGCGAGCTTGGCCCACACGAGCGCCATGGGCCGGTTGGGGACGCCGGCGCGGGTGCGACGGCGACGATCCCAGAACGACAGGCCGCCCGAGATCAGAAGCATGACGGCGAGCATGGCCCACCCGGCCCATATCGGCATGCGTCCGTTCTGGAGTGCCAGGAGTTCGGGCACCTGGATCGGGTAAAGCCCGCCCGCTCCGATGATGAGGAGAGCGAGACCCTGGTACCCCAGGAACAGACCGAGGGTGACGACGAAGGACGGGATGCCGATCCTCGCCACCAGGAAGCCGATCAATGCTCCGGTCGCCAACCCGATCAGGAAGCCGATGGCCAGGGCGAGGGGCCACGGGAACTCGAACTTGACGTTGAGCACCGCGAATGCCGCGACGCCGACACCGCCGGTCACACCGGCCGACAGGTCGATCTCGCCGAGCAGCAGGACGAACACGAGCGCCATGCCGAGCACGACGAGCGAGGCTGCCTGGCTCATGAGGTTCGCGAAGTTCACCGGGGTGAAGAAGAACCTGCTGAGCACGCTGAAGAGGATCACGAGCAGGATCAGCCCGCCGACGGCGGGGAGTGCGCCCATCTCGCCGCCGCGCACGCGCTGCCACCAGGCGCCTATCTGGTCTCCGACGCCGCCTTCGACGCCGCTTCCGATGAGGTCGCTCGCGACGGGGTCGGGTGCCGCCGCGGTTCGGGTGCTGGTGCTCATGCGTCGCCTCCGACGGGGATGGTGGACGTGCCCACGAGCTGGACGCCCGGCGGGACCTTGGTTCCGGTGATGTAGCCGACGATCTCGTCGCGGGTCGACTCGGTGGTCGGCACCTGCGCGACCATCTGGCCGAGGTAGAGAACGGCGATGTCGTCGGCGACCGCGAAGACATCGGCCAGGTTGTGGCTGATGAGGACCACGGCGACGCCCTGGTCGGCGAGGCGACGGACGAGGTTCAGCACCTGCTCCGTCTGGGCCACGCCGAGCGCGGCGGTGGGCTCGTCGAGGATGACGACGCGCGCCTTCTTGAGCACGGCGCGCGCGATGGCGACCGTCTGACGCTGGCCGCCGGACAGGCTCGACACCTTCTGCCGGACGCTCTTGACGGTGCGCACCGACAGAGACCGCAGGGTGTCGGAGGCCTCTTTCTCCATCCGACCTTCGTCGAACGTGCCCGCGCTGACCTCTTCGCGCCCGAGGAACATGTTCTGGACGATGTCGAGGTTGTCGCAGAGCGCGAGGTCCTGGTAGACGACCTCGATGCCGAGGGCACCGGCATCGCGAGGCGTGCGGAGGTGCTCCTCGGTGCCGTCGACGAGGATCTGGCCGGTGTCGTAGGGCTGCACACCGGCGAGGCCCTTGATGAGGGTGGACTTTCCGGCGCCGTTGTCGCCGACGAGGGCGGTCACCATGCCCGGGCGGACCTTGAGGTCGACGCCCTTGAGGACGCTGACGGGACCGAAGGACTTCGTGACGTGCCGGAGTTCGATGATGGGTTCGCTCATGCGGTTTCTCCTGAGAGATCGAGGGGGATCAGCGCAGACAGAGGGGAGTGGGGATGCCGCGGGTGCGGCATCCCCACTCCCGTCAGATCACTCGACGCCGAACTCGGCGCACTTGTCGGCGAGGCTCACGCCGGCGATGTCGCCCGAGCAGATGTCCGAGGCCGACGCGTCACCGGCGGCGACGACGTCCTTGACCTTGTCGGGGCCGACGAGCTGAGGCGTGACCGCGATGTACGGCGTGCCGTCCTCGAGCTTCTGGTCAGCCGTCGGGGTCGAACCCTTGAGGAGGTCGGTCGCGACCTTGATGGCGGCCTCGGCCTCGTCCTTGACCGGCTTGTAGACCGTCGCGGTCTGCCATCCTGCGAGGATGTTGCGCAGGCCCTCGACGTTGGCGTCCTGACCCGAGACGGCGACACCCTTCAGGTCGCGATCCTGGAGCACCTTGATGACGCCGTCGGCGTTCGTGTCGTTGGCGGCCCAGACGCCGTCGACCTTGCCGCCGTTGGCGGTCAGTGCCTGCTCGAAGTTGGTCTGGCTCTTCGCGCCGTCCCATGCCCCCGGAGGCTCGGCGACCGGCTTGATGCCCGCCGCTTCCATGACCTCGACGGCGCCCTTGCGGAACATCGCGGCGTTGCCATCGGCGGGGTCCCCGCCGATGTAGAAGACGGCGGCCGTCTTCGGGTCCTTGCCCGCAGCCTCGAGGCCGTCGAGCACGGTCTGGCCTTCGAGCTTGCCGACCTCGACGTTGTCGAACGAGACGTAGTAGTCGGCGCCCGCGAAGGGGCGGTCGTAAGCGATGACCGGGATGCCCTGCGACTTCGCCTTGGAGGCGACACCCGCGGCAGCGCCGTTGTAGTCGACGAGGAGCATGACGCCGCAGCCCTGGGTGAGCTGCTGGTCGGCGATCGTCGCGTACTTGGACGTGTCGCCCTGGGCGTTCTGGATGTCGACCTCGAAGCCGGCGCTCTTGAGCCCCTCGTCGAGGTACTTGCGGTCGAAGTTCTCCCAGCGGGGCGACGACGCGGCGTCGGGGAGGATGACGCAGGCGCGGCCGGCGTCGGCGGGGGCGTCGCCGCCGCTCGACCCGCCGGGAGCGGGGGTGCTCGTGCTGGAACAGCCTGCGAGCAGGAGTGCCGCGGCCCC
The DNA here is from genome assembly GCF_047302325.1 of Microbacterium phoenicis. Taxonomy (NCBI): domain Bacteria; kingdom Bacillati; phylum Actinomycetota; class Actinomycetes; order Micrococcales; family Microbacteriaceae; genus Microbacterium; species Microbacterium phoenicis. The sequence continues at coordinate 2,356,762 of NZ_CP154849.1, read as the reverse complement.
GAGGGCTGCGGCAACGGACAGGGACTTCTTCATCGTTCGCCTTTCGACAGTGAAATCGAGCGAGCGCGACTTCGCGCTTGACGACGATCTTGATGTGTTCACGAAATGAAGTCAAGATGTGAACATAACGCTTTCGTCACCGTCGACGGTCGTCCCGAGCCCTCTCCGGAAGCGGCGTCCGGCGTGCCAGGATCAGGTCCGGCCGGTGCCGAGCTGCATGCGTCGCGTGATGGCGTCGAGAGCGACGGCGAACACCAGGACGGCGCCGGTCACCATGAACTGGACGGCCGAGCTGAGGTTGATCAGGGTCAGCCCCGACGAGATCGCCTGGATGACGACGACGCCCAGGAGAGCGGCGAAAGCCGAGCCGCGCCCGCCGAACAGGGACGCGCCGCCGATGATCGCCGCGGCGATCGCGTTGAGGTTCGTGTCGGCTGCACCTGTGCTCTGGTTGGCGGCCGCCAGTCGGGCGGCGGCGAGGACACCGCCTGTCGCCGCCAGGACCGAGCAGAGGACGAACACCGAGACGACGATCCGGTTGACCCGGATGCCGGCACGCCGCGCGGCCTCGATCGAGCCGCCGACCGCGAACACCGCCCGCCCCCACCGGGTACGGGTCAGAGCGAAATGGGCGATCACGACGAGAACGACGAACAGGACGAACATGACGCCCACGCCGCGGGACAGGTTGAGGTACCAGGACCCGCCCACGAGTCCGACGAGCAGAAGCCCGCCGCGGATGAGGATGCTGACCGTGCGATCACTCTCGAGTTCGGCAGCCGTGCGTCGCCGCGCGCGACTGAGCAGAGTGCCGGTGTAGCCGAGCGCGGTGGCCGCCGACAGGGCGTACGACAGCCACGCGGGCAGGTACCACTGCTGCGCGAACTGGACGATCCACGAGTCGAAGGGCAGGTTGATCGACCCCGCGTCGCCGAGGACCCACAGCTGCACGCCCAGCAGGCCCAGCAGGCCCGCCAACGTCACGACGAAGCTCGGGAGGCCCAGCGTCGTGCGGAGCAACCCGTAGACCGCGCCGACGACCGCTCCGGCGGTCAGAGCGGCCCCGATCGCGAGCCCGAGCGGCCATTGCAGCTGCACCGCGCCCACGGTCAGGATCGCGGCGGCCACACCGGACATGGAGCCGACGGAGAGATCGATCTCGCCGATGAGGAGGACGAGCACGATGCCGAGCGAGATCGTCCCGAGCGCGGCGCACTGCATGAGCATGTCGCTCAGGTTCCGGCTCGTGAGGAACACGGGGTTCAGGGCCTGGAACACGATCGCGATCACGACCAGGGCGAGCACCACCGGCATCCGTCCCACGTCCCCGGACCGGACACGGGCGACGACGCGTGCGAGGATCCCGTCGTCGCGGTTCACCGGTCGCCGTCCAAGCGGCGTCGGGCGCCCGCGAGGGGGATGACCGGAGCGCGCGGCTCCTCGGGAGGCGGCACCGGTCGCGGAGTGTCGAGCGCGCCGGTGATGGCGGCGATCAGGACTTCGCTCGTGGCCGTCTCCGCATCGAACTCGCCGTTGTTGCGGCCGAGACGGAGGACGACGATGCGGTCCGCGACGGCGAGGACGTCGGTCAGGTTGTGGCTGATGAGGATCACGCCGTGGCCGCGATCGCGCAAGCGTTCGATGAGGTTCAGGACTTCTGCCGTCTGCGCGACGCCGAGGGCGGCGGTCGGTTCATCGAGGATCACGATGCGCGGCTCGCCGATCAGCGACCGGGCGATCGCCACCGTCTGACGCTGGCCGCCGGAGAGCGTCGAGACGGGGACGCGGACGGAGGGGATCTTCGCCGCGAGCTCCCGCAGCAGCATCCACGTCCGCTCCTCCATGCCGACCTCGTCGAGGCGTCCGCGGTCGATGAGCTCGCGACCGAGCCAGAGGTTGGCGACGACGTCGAGGTTCTCGCAGAGAGCGAGGTCCTGGAACACCGTCGCGATGCCGAGGTCCTGCGCGTCGGCGGGGCTCGAGAGCTGCACGAGCTCGCCGTCGAGCTCGATCGTGCCGGCGTCGGCGGGGTGCACGCCTGCGAGGACCTTCACGAGGGTCGATTTGCCCGCGCCATTGTCGCCGACGAGGGCGACGACCTCGCCCTCGCGTACACGGAAGTCGACGCCGTTGAGCGCGCGCACAGCGCCGAATCGTTTGTCGATGCCTCGCATCGACAGGACGTGGTCGCCGGTGCGACGGGAGGAGACGCTCACGCGGGGTGCTCTCATTCCAGGCCTGCGGCGGCGCAGGCCTCGGCGTAGGGGGGCGTGCAGATGTCCTCGACGGTCCAGAAGCCGTCGGCGACGACGGTCGAGGCGATGTCCTTCACGGTCACGGCGACGGGGGTCAGGAGGGTGGAGGGGATGCCGTCCACCGTCGTGTCGCCCGTGGGTCGCTTGCCCGCCGCCAGCTCCGTCGCGACGTCGGCGGCGATCGTCGCCTGTTCGCGGATCGCCTTGTAGACGGTCATGTACTGATCGCCCGAGACGATGCGTTGCAGCGCCGTGAGTTCGGCGTCCTGTCCGGTGACGATGGGGAAGGGTGAGACGTCGGCGGCACGCAGCGCGGCGATCGCTCCGCTCGCGGTGCCGTCGTTCGCGGCGTAGACCGCCGCGACCTCGTCGCCGTACTGCGCGAGTTGCCCCGCGACCCAGGACTGAGCCTTGTCGGGACTCCAGTCGGGGGTGTCGTATTCGGCGAGGACGCGCAGGCCCGCCTTCTCGATCACACGCCGGGCACCCTCGCGGAACTGCGCCGCGTTGCTGTCGGTGGGAGCCCCGTGCACCATCAGGATGCCGCCGTCCGTTCGGCCTTCGGCGTTCAGACCGGCGACGAGAGCTTCGGCCTGCAGTTCGCCGACGCGCTCGTTGTCGAACGAGACGTAGTAGGCGGGCTCTCCGCCCCCGATGATCATCCGGTCGTACGAGACGACCGGCACGCCTTCGGCTGTCGCGGAGGCGAGGATGGATGCCGCGGCCCGCCCGTCGACGGGATCGAGGACGAGCACCGCAGCGCCCGCCGCGAGTGCCGATTCCGCCTGCTGCTGCTGGCGGGCGGCATCCTGATCGGCGTTCGTGTACAACACCTGCGCGTCACCGAGCTCGGCGATCCGCTTCTCGAACACGGGGCGATCGAACGTTTCGTAGCGCGCCGTCTTCTTGTCGGGCAGGAGCAGCGCGATCGTCGTCTGCGCGGGTGAGTTGTCGGGAAGGGCGCACCCCGAGAGTGCGGCAGCAGATGCCGCCGCGAGCACGACGGCGGTGACGAGTCGCCTCATGCGGGAAGAGCGACCAGATCGGCGTCGACGGCCACGTGGTCCAGGGCCAGGGCGATCGCCCCGCGGGTCTCGGCCCACTCCGCGAAGGCGGACGCGACGATTTCAGGAACCCCGCCGCCGAGGATCGCGCGTTCCAGGGCGTGTCGGAGCGGTGCCAGGAGGATCTCGCCGGCACGCGCCAACTCGCCGCCCACGACGATGCGTTCCGGATCGATGAGGTTGCACAGGCTCGCCGCGGCGATGCCGATGTGGCGGCCGGCATCCGCGATCGTGCGCTGCGCGGCCGGGACGCCGTCGCCCGCCGCCGTCACGAGATCACGGAGGCGATGGATGCCGTCGGCTTCGCTGAAGCCGGCCAGGAGAGCGGGACCTGCGGCCACTGTCTCGAGACAGCCTCGGTTGCCGCAGCGGCACAGCGCACCGTTCTCGTCGATCGTCATGTGACCGATCTGACCGGTGCGGCCGCTGACTCCGCGGAAGAGCTCGCCGTCGACGAGGAGCCCTGCGCTGATGGAGTGGCCGACCGTGACGTACACCGACGACGAGGCGCCTCGGGCGGCGCCTTCGCGCGCTTCGGCGAGCGCACCGAGGTTCGCCTCGCTGTCCACGTGCACGGGGCGGCCGATCCGCGCGGAGAGGCTGCGGGCGATGTCGACCCCGTCCCATCCGGGCAGGAGGCCGGGCGTCGAGATGACGGACGTGCGCGGATCCACCGGGGCGGGCAGCGCCAAGCCGACGCCCAGCAGATCCGACAGGGACCCGCCGAGCCCGTCGACCATGTCGCCGAGCAGCAGACTGAGCCGATCGAGCTCGGCATCGTGCCGGTGGTCGGGGGCGAGGGGGATCGATGCCTCGGCGACGACGGACCGCGTGGCGTCGGCGATCGCGACGTGGAGCTTGCGGGTCGAGAAGTGCGCACCGGCGACGAGGCCGACCTGCCGGGCGAGCGAGACGAGGGTCGCGCGGCGGCCGCTGCGGGACGTGAAGGAGGTGTGGAGCACGCCGGAGGCGGTGAGCTCCTTGACGATGTTCGACACCGTCGCGGGGGAGAGGCCGGTGGCGCCGGCGAGCTCGATCTGCGTCAAGCGCCCATGCCTCTTGAGCGAATCGAGCAGTCGTGCACGATTCGCCTCTCGCAGTGAGGACTGCGAGCCGGGCGGAGTTGACCGGCGAGCCACGGGGACACCCTACCGTGCCGGGGGTCGTCCGAGTCGGGATGCGGCCCGGATCGCGCCGTCAGGAGCCGTCGACGGCGCGCACGCGGACGATGTTCGTCGATTCGTCGAGTTCGGCGATCTTCGGGTGCGCCTTCACGAAGTCCGAGAACGAGCGGTGACCCAATGCCTTCTCGCTGAAGGACGGGTCCATGCGCTTGAGCAGGTTCTTGACCGCCGAGAGGTGCATCCACTCCTCGTCGGTGCGGACCTGCTCGAGGCGCAGCGCGCGGGAGAGGAGCTGCTCCACGGGATCGACGGCCTTTCGGCGGCGGCGTGCCGTCGAGGGTGCGGTCTCCGGGGCGGGCTCGGGCTCGCGGGTCGCGACGCCCGGCAGGGCGTCGTAGGCGTCGAACTGGTCGCAGGCGGCAGCGAGCGACTTGGCGGTCGAGCCCGCGACGCCGACGGCGACGACGACGCGCCCCAGCCGCTTGCACCGCTGCGCGAGCGGGACGTAGTCGCTGTCGCCCGCGACGATGACGACGTGGGTGAGGTCCTCGAGACGGAACAGGTCCTCAACGGTGTCCACGGCGAGTCGGATGTCGGCGCCGTTCTTCGCGTAAGCGGCCGCCGGGAACAGCTGAACGAGGTCGACCGCGCGCGCGACGAGCTGCTGACGGTACAGCGAGTTCACGGGCGACGACCAGTCCGCGTACGCGCGCGTGAGGACGAGCGTTCCGAAGGATGCCGCGTAGTCCATGATCGCGCCGACGTCGATCATCGCGGCGGCCAGGCGCTCCGAGATCTCCTTCTCGTCGGGGTCGGCGGCGATCCGCTGGCGGTCCCGCGAGTAGCTGTTGCGACCGTGGACCCGGTCGTACCAACTCATGACGATGTTGTCGAAATCGAGGTAGACCGCGACGCGAGGAGTGGAGGAATCCGGCATCCCCCCAGTCTTACAGCTTGTCCCGCGAGGGTGGTGAGGACGAGGGTGCGCGACGACATGGCGCACTCATAGACTCTGGCCCATGCCGTACCTCATCTCGCTCGTCGTGCTGGCGGGCATGATCTTCGCGCTGATCGACATCATCACGCGGGACCAGAGCCTCGTGAAGCACATGCCCAAGACGATATGGCTGTTCGTCGTGATCCTGCTGCCGTTCCTCGGCACGGTGCTGTGGTTCGCGATCGGCCGGGAATACCCGCAACGCGAGGTGCGCCGCGCGCCGCAGTTCGCGCCGTGGGCGACCGAGCCGGCGGCCGCGCCGGTGCGCCGATCGGACGCCCGATCGACCGAGCAGCAGCTCGCCGATCTCGAGCGTGAGATCGAGGAGGAGCGGCTGCGCGCCGAGCTCGCCCGGCGTCGCCGGGAGCTCGGAGACCCGGCCTGAGGCGAACTCAGCTGCGCGGGTAGACGACGCCGATCTGGCGCCGGATCTCGTCGAGGGTGCCCATGATGGCGACGCTCTCGTCGATCGGCAGGAGCTCGCTGTCGGTGCGGCCCTCGGCGATGAGCTGTTCGGCGTAGAGCGCCTGGAACTGCATGCCGCGTCCCTCGATCTCGGTGCGGAACTCCTCGACGACCGCGCCGTCGATATCGAACACCCGGAAGGACGTCGGGGCGTAGAAGACCCCGTCGATCTCGATCCGCCCCTTCGTCCCGACGATCTGCGCCGCGTTGGCGCCGGCGCCCCGCATGGAGGTGAGGAGCGACGAGACCCCGCCCGACGCGTGGCGCACGGAGATCGCGACGTCGGTGTCGGCGCCGGTCTCGCCGAGCTGCGCCGTCGCGAGGATCTCGGCGGGCGCGCCGAGGACGTCCCACGCGAACGAGACGGGGTAGATCCCGAGGTCGAGGAGCGCACCGCCGCCGAGCGCGAGATCGTTGAGCCGGTGACCGGAGTCGGTGGGGAGGTTCTGCGTGTGGTCGGCGCTGAGGACCCGCACCTCGCCGATGACGCCCGCCGCGAGGACCTCCCGCAGGCGCACCATGTGGGGCAGGTACCGCGTCCACATCGCCTCCATCGCCAGCAGGCCGTGCTCGGCGGCGCGGTCGCGGATCGCGACGGCCTGGTCGGCGTCGAGGGTCAGGGGCTTCTCGATGAGCACATGCTTGCCGTGCTCGAGGGCGAGGGTCGCGCACGCGAGGTGGTGGCTGTGGGGCGTCGCGATGTAGACGATGTCGACCTCGGGGTCGGCGACGAGCTCTTCGTACGACCCGTAGGAGCGGGGGATGCCGTACTTCGCGGCGAATTCCTGCGCCGACTCCGAGCGGCGCGAGCCCACGGCGGTGACCGTGAGACCCGCCGTCTTCAGGTCGGCGGTGAAGGCGTGCGCGATGCCGCCGGTGGCCAGGATTCCCCATCGAAGAGCGGTCATGCCCCGAGCCTATCGGCGGGCGCGGGTGGGTCGATCTAGAGTCGGACCGTGGCCCGCACCTCCGATTCCTCCCTCGGCCGCTTCCGCGAACTCCTGCAGATCCCGACGGTCTCCCTGGATCCGGGTGATGCCGACGCCGACGGCACGCACTTCCTCCGTTTCCACGACGCTCTCGTTCGTCTCTACCCGGCCCTGCATGCGGTCCTCGAGCGGGAGGTGGTGGCCGGCTATTCGCTCCTCTACCGCTGGCGCGGGCGGGATGCCGCGTCCCCGCTCGTCCTCATGGCGCACATCGACGTCGTTCCCGTCGTCGCGTCGGAGTGGTCGCATGAGCCGTTCGGCGCCGAGCTCGTCGGTTCCGGGGACACCGCCGAGATCCGTGCGCGCGGCGCCGTCGATGACAAGGGGTCCCTCGTCGCGATCCTCGAGGCCGTGGAATCGCTCGTCGCGGAGGGCGTTGTGCCCGAGCGTGACGTGTACCTGGCCTTCGGGCACAACGAGGAGGTCGCCGGCGACGGTGCGCAGGCGATCGTCGAGGTGCTGCGACAGCGGGGCGTGCGTCCATCGCTCGTGCTCGACGAGGGTGGTGCCGTCGTCGAGGGAGCGCTGCCGGGGGTGACCGTCCCGACCGCCGTCATCGGCGTCGCCGAACGCGGCGTGATGACGGTGCACCTGACCGCCCGCGAGCTCGGCGGGCACGCCTCGACGCCGCCCCGCGATCCCGCGACCGCACGGCTCGCCCGAGCCGTCCTGCGGCTGCACCGGCGCCCGTTCCCGACCCGCCTCGTGCCGCCGGTGCGCGCCATGTTCGAGACGGTCGCGCCATACACGTCGGGGCCGCTCCGGCGCGTGTTCGCGAGCATCGGGGTGACCGGCCGGCTCCTCGTGAAAGTCTTCCCCCGCCTCGGGCCGGAGCTCAACGCGCTCGTGCGGACCACCGCGGTGGTGACCGAGCTCTCCGGTGCAGCCGGGGCGAACGTCCTGGCCACGGCGGCACGGGCGAGCGTCAACGTCCGGCTCCTCCCCGGAGACACCGCGACGTCGGCGGAGGCGCGCATCCGCCGTGTCGTCGGCGACCCGCTCGTCGAGGTCGACGTGGTCTCGGCATCCGACCCGTCACCCGTGTCACCCTGGTCGGGTCCCGCGTGGGACCGTCTCGCGGCGGCGACGCGGTCGGCGCTCGGCGAGGAGGTCCTGCCGACCCCCTACATCCAGCTCGGCGCGAGCGACAGCCGCTGGTTCACCGAGATCAGCGGACACGTGTACCGCTTCACGCCGTTCCACCTGACGCGGGGCGAGCGCGAGGCGCTGCACTCGCACGACGAGCGGATCCGTGTGGGCTCGTGGCTGCGCGGCATCGAGTTCTACCGCGAGCTGCTGCGGGCGAGCTGACTCAGCCCGCGAGCGCCTTCGAGATGCGCTGCAGCGAGACGGGCTCGGCTGTGCCGAGGCGCTGCGCGAACAGGCTCACGCGGAACTCCTCGAGCAGCCAGCGAGCGTGTTCGAGTCGCGCGGAGGTGCCGGCGGGCAGCGGGAGGGTGCCCCCGGCATCCGCGAACAGGGCGGCGGCGCGCTCGTACTCGGTCATTCGCTGCCGGTCGCGACCGGGGTTGTCCGAGAGCCCGTCGACCCGCTCCTTCGCCCCCTGCAGGTAGCGGGGAAGGTGCGCGAGGCGCGCGGTGCCGGTGCGCGAGAGGAACCCGGGGTGGATGAGGCCGGCGAGCTGGCCCTTCACATCTCCCAGGGCGGCGAGGAGCGTCATGGAGTTCTGGTTCTTCACCGCCCGCTCGACGTCGCGCTGCAGGGTGAGGATGCGGGCGGCCAGCGACACGGTCTGGAACAGCTCGTCGACGACCCGGGAAGAGAACGCGTCGCGGGCGGCGATGAACGCGGCCTCGGTCCGGATGACCGCGTCCCCCATGACGGCGTCGGCGACCGCGACCCGGGCATCTTCGATGAGGGCCTTCGCCGACGGATAGGGCGAGGCCGCCAGGGCGAGCTTCTCGGGCGCCGTCAGGTGGTCCATGACGTAGCCGGTGGGCGAGGGGACGGCGAGAAGCAGCAGCCGCCGGGCGCCGGCGCGGGTCAGGTCGGCGGCGCGTTCGGCGGTCGCCTCGATGCGCAGCGACACCCCGTCCTTCGCGTCGACGAGCGCCGGGTACCCGCGGACGACGCCGCCGGCGACCTTCGTGTCGACGACCTCGGGCAGGTCCCCGACGTCCCACGTCGTGATACCGGTGCGCTCGACGGGGGCGCTCGCGGCGGCGACGGCCGCGGCGGGGGATGCCGCCGGCTGCGGGCCGCGCTTCGACGCGAGCGAGCGGGCGACCGACTCGCGGGCGCGGCCGGCGAGGCGGTCCTGGAGCTCGCGCAGGTCGCGGGAGGACCCCACGGTACGGCCTCGCTGGTCGACGGCGCGGAACGAGACACCGAGGTGGGCGGGCACGCGCTCGAGGTCGAAGTCGCCCTCGGTGACCGGCTGGTGCGCGACGCGCTGGATGCGCGCGGCGAGGGCTGCACGGAGCGTGGATGCCGGGAGTCCGTCGGTGTCCTCGGGGCCCGACCCGCGCAGCTCGTCGCCGAGGGTGCTCGCCCAGTCCGCGGCGGGGACGACGTGGCGGCGGATCGCCTTGGGGAGCGCCTTGATGAGCCCGGTGACGAGCTCGTCCCGCATGCCGGGGACCTGCCAGTCGAACCCGTCGGGGCGCAGCTGCGCGAGCAGGGCGAGGGGCACGACGACGCTGACACCGTCGTCGGGTGCACCGGGCTCGAAGCGGTAGGCGAGCGAGAGCACCTGGTCGCCCTGCCGCCAGCGCGTCGGGAAGTCGCGCTCGTCGGTGCGCGCGGACTCGCCGAGGAGGTCGGCCTCGGTCATGTCGAGGAGCTTCGGGGCGGCGGGCTGCGTCTCGCGCCACCACGCCTCGAACGAGCGGACGTCGAACACGTCGTGCGGCACGCGGGCGTCGTAGAAGGCGTACACCGCTTCGTCGCCGACGAGGATGTCGCGGCGGCGCTCGCGCTCCTCGATGCGTTCGAGCCGACGCCGCAGCTCGCTGTTGCGGCGCTCGAACGCGGTGAGCCGCTTGTCGAGGTGCTGACTGTTCCACTCGCCCTCGACGAGCGCGTGGCGCAGGAACAGCTCCCGGGCGAGGTCGCGGTCGCGGCGGGCGAGCTGCACCCGGCGGCGCGGGATGATCTCGACGCCGAAGAGCGTCACCTTCTCGGCCGCGACGGCAGCGCCGGCATCCTTCGACCAGTGCGGGTCGCTGAGGCTCCGGTGCGCGAGGTCGCCGGCGAGGTCCTCGGCCCACGCGGGATCGATCGCGGCGACCGTACGGCCGAACAGGCGGGAGGTCTCGACGAGCTCGGCGGCCATGACGGCGTCGGGGGAGGCCTTGCGGAGGCCCGAGCCGGGGAACACGGCGAACGAGGCGCCGCGCGCGCCGCGGTACTGGGGCAGGGGCTTCCGGGCGTTCTTCTTCGCCGGATCGGTCGTCACCGAACGCGTATCGAGGATGCCGATGTGCGAGAGGAGCCCCGACAGGACGGCCCGGTGGAGCGCGTCGGGATCGGCGGCGCCCGCGGCCTGACGCGGGGCATCCTTCGGCGAGCCGGAACGCGACAGCGTCGAGAGCTGCCGGTGCACGTCGAACCATTCGCGGACCCGCACGTAGTTCAGGTGCTCGCTGCGGCAGAGGCGCCGGAACGCGCTCGAGCCGAGCTCGCGCTGCTGCTCGCGCAGGTGGTTCCAGAGGTTCAGCAGGGTGAGGAAGTCGCTCGTCGGGTCGACGAACCGCGCGTGCAGGCGGTCGGCCTCCTCGCGGCGCTCCTCGGGACGCTCGCGGACGTCCTGGATGGACAGCCCCGACACGATCGCGAGGACGTCGCGCGAGACGCCGAGCTTCTCGGCCTCGAGCAGCATCCGCGCGAACCTCGGGTCGATCGGCAGGCGCGCGATGCGGCGACCGAGGCTCGTGAGCCGCAGTGCGCCGGTGCGCCCTGCGACGGCGCGGAGCTCGGTCAGCAGCTCGACGGCTGCCTTCACGCCGCGGCTGTCGGGTTTGGTGAGGAACGGGAACTCGGTGACGTCGCCGAAGCCGAGCGAGAGCATCTGCAGGATGACCGACGCGAGCGAGGTCCGCAGGATCTCGGGCTCGGTGAACTCGGGGCGCGCGGTGAAGTCGTCCTCGCCGTACAGGCGGATCGCGATGCCCGCCGACGTGCGGCCGGCGCGGCCGGAGCGCTGCTGCGCCGAGGCCTGCGAGATCGCCTCGATCGGCAGACGCTGGATCTTCGACCGCACGCTGTAGCGCGAGATGCGCGCCGTGCCGGTGTCGATGACGTAGCGGATGCCGGGGACCGTGAGGCTCGTCTCGGCGACGTTCGTGGCGAGGATGATCCGTCGCCGGACGCCGGCGACCGCGGACGGCTCGAAGACACGGTGCTGCTCGGCGGACGAGAGCCGTCCGAACAGAGGCAGCACCTCGGTGGGACGGGCGTCCTTCGCGTACAGGCCCCGGACGGCATCCATCGCGTCGCGGATCTCGGCCTCGCCGGGGAGGAAGACGAGCACGTCCCCGTCGGGCTCCCGGTCGAGTTCGCGGAGCGCCGCGAGCAGACCGTCGACGTCGTCCTCCGTCTCCTCGTCTTGGGCGCGGTAGCGGATCTCGACGGGATACGTGCGGCCCGACACCTCGATGATCGGGGCGGGGACGCGCTCGCCGTCCGGCGCCGCCCCGGCGAAGTGCGCCGCGAAGCTATCGGGGTCGATCGTCGCCGAGGTGATGATCACCTTCAGGTCGGGGCGCTCGGGCAGGATGCGGGCGAGGTAGCCCAGCAGGAAGTCGACGTTGAGGGACCGCTCGTGAGCCTCGTCGACGATGATCGTGTCGTAGCGGCGCAGCAGCCGGTCTCGGTGGATCTCGTTGAGCAGGATGCCGTCGGTCATCAGCGTGACCTGCGTGGCGTCGGTCACCTCGTCGGTGAAGCGGACCTTGTAGCCGATGGCGCCCCCGAGGGGCACCTGCACCTCGTGCGCGAGGCGCTCGGCGATCGACCGCGCCGCGATACGCCGTGGCTGCGTGTGCGCGATGCGCGTGCGGCCGAGCTCGAGGCACATCTTCGGCAGCTGCGTCGTCTTGCCCGAGCCGGTGGCGCCGGCGACGATGACGACCTGGTTCTCCGCGATGGCGCGCGTGATCTCGTCCCGCGCGGCGCTGACGGGCAGCTCCGGGGGATACGAGAGGACGGGGGCGGGTGCGGACACAGCCTTCGATGCTATCGCGCGGGCGGATGCCGGCGGGCGCCCGCGCGTGTCGGGCCCGCCGCGCGCCGCCGCAGGCTCAGCGGTCGGTGTTCTGCGGTTCGTCGAGCAGCGGCAGGTCGGCCGCCGTCACGAGGCGCGAGAGGATCGCGTGCTCGACGAGGCGTGCGCGCCGATTGGTGGCCAGCTTGCCGACGCCGCCGCGGAGCCCCTGGACGCCCTCGCGGTCGAACTTGTCACACACGTTGTCGAGCTTGCGGTTGAAGGTCGTCAGCGGCCACCCGAGCCGTTCCGCGGCCTTCGCGGACGTCGGGATCTGGCTCGAGCCCATCATCCCGCCGCGCAGGATCGGCTCGCAGAGCGCGATCAGGAGGAGACGCTGACTGGCCGTCAGAGGGACCGCGCCGATGGTCGTGCCCCCGTCGGTGCTGTCGCCGTCGAGCCCCGTGATCCGGCCCGTGAACCGAGCGGCTCCGTTGCGGATCGTGAATTCGTACGTGTAGGCCCCGGCCGTGAACATGACGATCAGCTCGGGGAAGACGAGCGGCACCCGGGTGCCGGGACCGAGCATCGCCTGGTAGGCGCCGTCCGAGGTCGCCAGGGCGACGGAGATCGATCGCCCCGTGTTGGTGAGCCACCACATGCCCTGGGAGGACTCGATCTCGAGCAGCCGTCGGTGCAGGTACGGGTTCGTGTCGATCACGAGATCGGCGTCGCGTCCGATCGAGTACGTCTGGCCCGGCGTCGGGTGGAACCACTCACCGCAGAACTCGATGCCGAGCTCGGCGGCATCCGTCTCGGCTGTCAACTCGACGTCTTCTCTCATCACATGCCCCCTTGAACGATCTGGATGATCCCCCACACGGCGCCGGCGACGAGCGTCACGCCGACGACCGCGATCGCGATGAGACCACCGCGGCGCGGACGTGCCGCCGGCGCGGGGGTCGGCGCGGTCGGCGGTGCGACCGGTGCGCGGGTGATCGCCGGCGGTGCCTCGCCGCCACGAGGCGCGTAGACCGCGCGGGAAGCCAGGGTCCCCGCCGCCGAGGCGGAGCGGGGCGTGTCCGCCCGCCCGTGGACGACACCGCGCCCGGGGGGATCGGATGCCTCCCGCCGTTCGGCCACCCGGGTCTCCTCGTCGACACGTCGCTCGGCGAGGAGCGTCGCGTCGTCGGCCCGTCGCTCGGCGAGGAGCGTCTCATCGTCGGGCGTGCGGCGCGCCGCGAGCAAGGTCTCGTCATCAGGTGACCGCCGCTCGACCAGAAGCGTTTGGTCGTCCGGGGCGTGTCGCGAAGCGAGCAGGGTCTCGTCGTCGAGGTCGTCGTGGTCGGCGCGATGAGTGCGGTCGTCGACCGGATCAGTCATGACGTCTCCGGCGGGAGGGGACCGTCTCGACCTCGATCGTGCCGGAGGCGGGTTCGCTCGTGACGAGGCCGCCCGTCGTGTCTTCGAGCCGGGGATGGATGCCGCCGCCCACCACGTCCACGACGATCGCCGTGACGTTGTCGCGACCACCGTGAGCCAGGGCCTGCGAGATGAGCGCGCCGGTCGTCTGAGCGGGGGAGGCTCCCGAGAGGAGCCCGGCGCGGATCGCCTCGTCCGTGATCTCGCCGGAGAGACCGTCCGAGCACACGAGCAGGCGCTCGCCGGTGACCACGGGCAGGAGCCAGAAGTCGGCGGGGCTCTGCTCGCCGCCGACGGCTCGCGTGATGACGTTGCGTCCCTCGAACGACGACATGTCCTCGCGGGCCAGCCGGCCGGCATCCACCATCTCCTGCGCGACCGAGTGGTCGACGGTGAGCTGCTCCAGACGCTCGGACAGCAGCCGGTACACACGGGAGTCCCCGACGTTGACGACGAGCCAGCGGTTCTCGCCGTTCTGCTGGACCGCCACGATGCCGGTGAGCGTCGACCCCGCGCCGCGCGTCGTCCGGCGCGAGATCGCGCCGACCGACGCATGCGCGGCGTGGACCGCGTCGGCGACCTCTTGGGGCGTCACGTCGCCGCGGCCCACGAAGCCGCGGAATGCATCGATCACGGCGGCGGAGGCGAGATCGCCCGCCTCGTGGCCGCCCATCCCGTCGGCGACGACGAAGACGGGGAAGCTCGCGAGGTGCGAGTCCTCGTTTACGCGACGGCGGAGCCCCGTGTCGGTGAGGGCACCGCTGATGACCTCGAACGGGAGAGGTGAAGGTTCGCGCATCGTCATCGCGTACCTGCGTCGAGGGTGAGTTCGGCGTCGCCGAGGAGGAACCGGCCGGCCAGGGGAGTCGGCGTCCCGACCGGGATCTCGGACTCGCTGTCGCCCACGAGAACGCCGTTCGTGGACGAGAGGTCGGTGATGGTCCAGCCGTCATCCGTGCGGCACAGGAGCGCGTGGGTCTTCGAGACCGTACGGGTCGCGTCGTCGATCGCTACGGATTGCGCCCCCGGCTCGTCGGCCGGCGGTGCGGGGTTGCGGCCGAGCACGACCACGGCGGCGGTGAGCGCGACGGTCTGCCCGGTCGGCAGCCGGAGCGTGGCGCTCGGCCGGCGGTGCGCGGCGAGGACGGTGTGCTCCTCGATCCCGGTCTCGGCGGCCGGCGCCGCGTCGAACGACGGTGCGACGGGAGCGGCGATGATCGGAGCGGCGGCCGGCGTCGTGGCCGCGAGCGGCGGCGGGGACCAGGGATTCGTCGGTACCGGCGCGCCCGGCTGCAGGGGCACCGCGACGGGGGTCGGGGATGCGATCGGCGGTGCGGGAGCGGCCGGGGCGGGAGCGGGCGGCGGCGCGAAGGCGGTGGTGTCGGCGGCCACGGGCGCGGCGGTCGGGGCAGCGGGGGGCGCGGCGAACGGAGTCGGCGGGATCCCGCCCCGAGGGATGCCCTGCCAGGTCGCCGAACCCCACCCGATCACCGAGGCCCAGACGGGGAGGAGCAGGGCGCCGAGCACGACGAACCCGCCGCCGCGGCCGAAGCCGCGGTTGAGGGGACCCATCATGCGCAGCATCAGGATCACGGCGGCCGCGGCGAACACCAGGAAGAAGACGACCGGGACGACGGCCGCGGCCAGGAGGGCGCCCGAGGCGTCTCCGCCCCCGCCGAACGCGGCGTTCTGCGCGGACTGAGCGAACAGCGACGCCGTCACCGTCGACAGGATGACGGTCAGGATGCCGCTGCCCACCAGGACGGCAGCCCACCAGCCCTTCATCCCGGCGAGTTCGAACAGCAGCCAGAGGTTCCACACCGGGACCCAGGCCCGACCGGGCGGACGGTCCGTCTTGCGGAAGACGGCCGCGAGCGCCATCGACCCCCAGACGTACACGCCGACCGCTGCGATCAGCTGGATCACGACGGCGACGAGTGACACCGCTGCGACACCCGCCAACGATCCGGCGGCGTCTTCGGCGATCGGGAGCACGCTCCCCGTCGTCACGCTCTGCATCTGTCCTCGTCCTCCGTCATCGGTTCCCTCGGTCCCGCATCGCACACCCTATCGGCGCCGAGGCCGTGCGCGCGGCAGCAATGAGCGCAGCGACAGTCGCGCCCGCAGTCGCGCCCAGAAGCCCTTGTCGGCCGCGAACCGGGAACGCTCGGCCGCCACGATCCGCCAGAACTCCTCGTTCTCCTCCGTCGTCGGAGGAGCCACATCGAACACCGAGCGGTCGGCCCACGTCGCCAGCCGTGTTCCGGCGCCCCCTGCGGTACCCTGCGCGAACAGGAGCGCGAGCTCTTGCCGCGTGAGATGCGCCGGCGCGGGGTATCCGTGGTCGACCGCTGTGTCGACGTACTCCTCCCAGCCGCCGGTGAACCGTCCGGCGACATCGGGGCGGCGCCGTCTGCCGCGTCGTCGAAGCGCCTTGATCGCGAGAACCGTGACGAGCGGGCCGACGAGGACGACGACGGCGAGCAGGGAGATGCCGCCGATGCGGACCGCCGTCCAGAGCGCGGAGAGGTCCGCCTGCTCTTCCGGCGCATCCTGCGCCGTGCGGTCGCCGTCGGCGGGAGACGCGTCGGCGGGCAGGACCGGCTCGGCCTCGTCCCGTCGGACGTCCGTCGGGTTCTCGGGATCGCGTCGCTGTTCGAGGTCGGGGGAGGGGAAGCTCTCGTGCTGCGGCGTCACGTCGATCGGAGTCCACCGGCCCGCGGCATCCTGCACCTCGATCCACGCGGCGAGATCCCCGCCGCGACAGGTGCCCTCGTCGCACACCGGCAGGTCCTCGGCGGACGCGAGGCGGGTGCCGACCACGACGCGGGCGTCGAAGCCGAGCTGATCGGCGATGAGCATCCCGGCGACCGCGAACTGCTCGTCGTCGCCCACGGCGGCCACGAGGTCGGCATCGGAACGGCCGGGCGCCTCCGCCTCGCGGTCCAGGAGCTGAGTGAAGAGCGCACCGATCCGGTCCGCGGAGTGACCGGCTCGCGACGATTGGAAGCCGCCCTCGCCGAGGTCCTGCAGCCACGACGGGGTCTGACCCGGGGTCAGCTGCAGCGCGTGGCTCAGGTAGCCGCGCGAGCGCAGCCGGTCGAGCAGCGTCTCGAGTCCGCTCCCTCCCGCTCCCGCCTGCTGCGCCTCGATCCATTCCGTCAGCGACGCCGGGACGACGTCGGCCGGCAGTGACGATCCGGTGCGCGACGGAACGAGGGATGCCACGGGTGCTGCGGCGGGCTCCGGGGCGACTTCGAGCCGGTACGCGTCTTCCTCGGCGAGCCCGGGGTCGGCGATCTCGATGGCGCCTCCGGTCGCCGCGTTGTGGAAGAACCCGTCGGCGAGGTCGGCCGCACGCGGTCCCTCGAACGCGATCGCCCGGAGGGTGCCGATGGTCGGAACCCAGATGCCGGTGCCGGTGCCCATCCGCACCGTGACGACGGCGGTGCCGGCCGCACTCTCGTCGAGGCTCGAGGGAACCCGGGTGAAGGAGGTCAGCGGGTCCGTGGTGCCCGTGGCCGGGTCGACCGCCCGGACGGTGCGACCGTCGTAGAACGGGAGCGTCGCGAGTCGCACGCGATCGATCCCCGTCGACGCCGTCACAGTGAACAGCGTCTCGTCGTACCGTTCATCGGTGAACGACGCGCGGTAGGCGGCAAGCGGACTCGGTGCCCGTTCGAGTTCGAGGATCGGGTCGACGACGCTCCGCGCGACCGACCGGGGCTGGTCGGCGAGAGCCCACGGGCCCCAGGCGGCGGCGGCCGCGATCGCGACGACGACCATCCCGACCGCCGTCGCGGCACGTGCCGCGCTGCCCCGTCGGCGGCCACCGGGTCCCCGGACGACCCCGGTCGCAGCGCTCGCTGTCGCGAGAGCCCGACGGCGTTCGTCGGCCCTCCGCCAGATGACCGCGACGAGAGCGGTCACGAGGGCAGCGACGCCCACCAGCGTCTCGGGCTGAACCGCCACCGGACCGACGCGCAGGGGCGCGGCGAGCGAGCGGGCGCCGAAGACGACCCCGAAGACGGCGGGCACGAGCGCCACGGCGACCGCAGGCATCCACCATCTCGTTCCCCGCCAGGCGATCGAGAGAGCCGCGACGGCGCTGCCGAAGAAGAGCAGCAGGGTGGGCGCGAGGGTCGCCTGGTAGCTGCCGAGAGGCAGGTCGAGGGTGAGGAGGTCCTTCCACCCGGTCACGGGGGCTGTCGCGACGCTCACCAGCGCCCGGAGGGCGGCGTCGGCCGAGGAGAGGGATCCGGCGGCTGCGACGGGCACGCCCAGGGCCAGGTATGCGCCGAGTGCCGCGAGCGCGACCCACCAGCCCGACCAGCGCCACCGGGCGCCCATGGCGGCCACGCCGTGGCCCGCGGCGATGCCCGCCGAAACGACCACGATGAAGGCCGTGCTGCGATAGATGGGCCAGGCAGCGATCGCGCCCACCGCCAGGAGCAGGTCGATGACGACCGCCTGACCGACGTAGAAGCCGAGGCGCGAGGATCCCCGGCGCCGACGGGCGTCGCGACGGGTCGGTGCGGCGGTCATGATCGCCCGCCCCGTGCCAGGAGCTGCCGGAGGTCTTCGAGCAGACCGATGGAGATGACCGTCATGCTCCCGAGGCGCCGGATGCCGGGGGCCGCGGTCGGCGCGCACACGAGGGCGACGACGGCGACCTCGGAACCGAACGCGAGGGCTGCGCTCTGCAGTTGGGTGGGAGTGGGGGCCGAACCGCACACGAGGAAGGCGATCGAGGCATCCGGATGACGTCCCGAGGCGAGCGCCGCGACCTCGCGCAGCCGACTCGGGTTCTCGCCGCGCTCGATGCCGGCCAGGTCGTCGAGGAGGGTTCGGCTGGAGATGGTCGTGAGAGTGCGGAAGGTCCGCATCCGGCTGCGCGCGAACTCGGGGATCTCCGACCCCGCGACGACGTCGACGTCGCGCCCGTCGCGGATGCCGCGGACGCCGATGGATGCCGTAGCGCTGACGGCGAGCTCGAACTCGTCCTCGTCGGCGTATTCGTCGGCGCCGAGGGCGAGGACGAGGATCATGCGGGAGCGCCGGGTCTCCTCGTACTGACGCACCATCATGGCGCCGGTCTTCGCCGTCGACTTCCAGTGCACCTGGCGGGGGGAGTCTCCGGGGGCGTAGGGGCGCAGCGCGTGGAACGAGAAGTCCGCGTCGACGATGGTGCGGGAGGGGCTGCCCTCGAGGTCGCGGATGAGGCCGGCCGCGGAACTGCGGAGCGCGGTCGTCACGGGGTGCACGTAGAGCGTGTGCGTGTCCTGCCAGGTTGCTTCGCGGGTGAGGATGCCGAGAGGGTCGCCGCGGACGGTGCGCGCGGGACCGACCGTGATGACGCCACGATGCTGCGTCGGGATGACGACGGTCTCGGAGAGCTCGTGCCCTGGACGCAGAAGCGGCACGTGCACGTCGACGAGGCCGTCACCGACCGGCAGATCGACCCTGCCGGGGAGCGCCGTGCGCCTGCCGACGTTCGTGACGACGAGAGCGCCCTCGACCGGGGTTCCCGCCACGACGCGGTCATGGGCCAGGCGGAGGGTGACCTGGTAGGCCCGCGCCCCGAAGAGGAACGGGACGGACAGAGCAAGGAGCAGAAGAGCCGCGCCGCCTGCGACGGCGAATTCGAGCAGTCCGAATCCGAGCCCGAAGCCGAGTCCCACGACCGCCACCGCGACGACGACCCAGCCCGCGGGCGCGACGGTCTCAGCGGTGTTCCGCGCGGCACGGGCGACGGCGCGGCGGAGCCGCCGCCAGCCCTGGACACCGCGAACGGCGAGCACGGCCGCCGAACGCTCCGAGCCGAAACGGGTGCGGGTGTACCCCGTCGTCCCCGAGGTCCGGGTGAGACGGGACTCGGTCGACGAGCTCACACGTTCTCTCGCTGACGACGGTCGTCCGCGCGCTCCTGCTGCGACGGCGGGACGACGTCCAGAAGGACCTGCCCGATGACGGCCTCGGCGGTCACGCCGTCGAACTCGGCCTCGGGGTCGAGGATGAGGCGGTGGGCGAGAACGGGGACCGCGAGCGCCTTGATGTCGTCGGGGGTCACGTAGGTTCGCCCGTGGGCCAGGGCCCACGTCCGGGAGGCCTTCGTGAGAGCGAGCGCGCCGCGGACGCTCACGCCGAGACGAACCTCGCGGGCGAGACGGGTCGCCTCGACCAGGCGCGCGATGTAGTCCAGGACGAGCGGCGCGAGATACCCCCCGCGCGCGATGTCGGCCATGCTGACCACGCCCTGCGGAGTGACGACGGGCGCCACGTCGCGGGATGCCTCGCCGGAACCCTCGAGGATCCGCAGGGTCGCGGCGTGATCGGGGTAGCCGAGCGAGGTCTTCATGAGGAACCGGTCGAGCTGGGCTTCGGGCAGCCGGTACGTTCCGGCCTGCTCCACCGGGTTCTGCGTGGCGACGACGAGGAAGGGGACACCCACGTCCCGGGTGATGCCGTCGACGGTCACGTGCCCTTCCTCCATCACCTCGAGGAGGGCGGACTGCGTCTTGGGGGACGCGCGGTTGATCTCGTCGGCGAGGACGATGTTGGCGAAGATCGGGCCCTGGTGGAACTCGAACTCGCCGCGCCGCTGGTCGTAGACGGTGATGCCGGTGACATCGCCCGGGAGGAGGTCCGGTGTGAACTGGATGCGGGAGCTCGTCCCCTGGACCGAACGTCCCATCGCCCGCGCCAGCGAGGTCTTGCCCGTGCCGGGGTAGTCCTCCAGGAGCAGGTGGCCCTCGGACACCATGGCGGTGAAGGCCAGCTCGATGACGTGGCGCTTACCGAGCACGACCTGCTCGACGTTGTCGACGAGCGAGGTGAAGGTCTCGGCGAACCAGGCGCTCTGCTCCTGGGTGATCGTCATCGTGTTCCTCTCGAAGAACGGGTGTTCTTGGTGATCTCGGCGGCGGGGGCGATTCAGCCCGCCGGGGCCTCGGGATCGGGCTCCGGCTCGGGATCCGGCGGCGCGATCTGGCGGCAGTCGACGGTGATACCCGGAGGGCTCTGCAGCTCCGCGAGCGCGCCCGTCCAACGGATCGTATACGTGACCGACACCGGGCCGAGGTCACCGGGTAGCACGCTCGTCTCGACGGTCGCGACATTGCGCCCGATGCCGCGGGGGAACCAGTCCCGTACCGCCTCGTCGGATCGGCAGGAGGGGATGTCGTCGGTGGCGACGTACACGGGCCAATCCGCGCTTCCGGACGCAGGCTCGATGGGCGTCTCGCCGGAGCATTCCGCGTCGAACCCGAGGAACGTGTCGCACCAGACGGCGCCCCAGCGGTCGCCGGGTTGGTTGAGTCGCGGCACGAACGCGTCCACGGCTCGACCGTTGAGCCGGTAGCGCAGCTGTGCTACCTCGAACGGCGGGGCGCCGGCGTTGCTGTGTCCGCTCGCGGCGTAGGTGAAGCCGGAGCCCTGGTTCCCGCTGGGGCTCGAGGAGACGGTGTAGGTCAGGCGCGGGGGTGCGTCGACACTGCCGGTCGGCCGCGCGGTGATCTGATCGCTCGTGACACCGAACCCTCCTGTGCCGTTGAAGGTGCTCGTCACGCAGACGTAGATCGTCTTGCGCTGGAAAGCGACGGCGTCGAACCTCTGGTTGGACGAGCGGCTGTTCGGAGTGCAGGCGGGAGACTCGCTGAACCCGAACAGCGGCTCGGTCCCGGCGCTCTGTCCGGTGACGCGGACCGACACCGTCATCGAGCTCGACGTCGTCGTTTCGGACAGCTCGATGGTGGGCGCACCCACGCCGTGAGCGGAGAGCTCCAGCGCGCGTCCCTCGCTCGATCCGCCCGCGATCGGAGGCAGGTCGAATTCGGTGAGCGGCGTCGCGGTGAGCTGGGTGGGCTCGTTCGACCCGACGCGGTAGCCCGTGAAGGTCGCCGTTCCTCCGCTCACCGGCTGCGTCGCGCTGCCCGCGACTCCGCCCGACAGTCGCACCGTCCCCGTCGTGTCGTCGAGGCCTGTGACGGTGATCGTGGCCACGCCGCCGTCGCGCCCGTTCGGCTCGGGCTGGAACGACGCGGACCCGGGGCGGGCGGGCGGGCGGTACGACCAGGCCGTCGTCCGGACGGCGCCGCGGGACGCGCCGACGTCGTTCGTCGCGCGCGCCTCGTACACGCGCTGCTCGCCGACGGGCGCGGAGATCGGTGCGCACACACCCGAGGCGGGGCAGGTCGCGACCTCGCGGCCGCCCGTCGTGATGCGATAGCCCTGGACCGAGGGGTAGGAACCGGCATCCGATGTCACCCGGAGGCTCACCGAGTCCTCGCTGTAGGCGGTCCATTCGACGCGCGTCGGGTTCGCGGGGAGCCCCCGCAGGTCCAGGACGATGGAGCCGTTGCGGTCGCCGCTGGACTGCCGGCCCTGGGCGTCCTCGACGACGAAGGTCCCGGCACAGCGTGCCGCCCCCTCGGCATCCGAGCTCCAGCTGGCGCGGACGGCGCGGTCTCCCGCAGGCGCGAAGCGCACGCCGTCGCAGTTGCCCGAGCTCGATGCGGCGACCACGCGAAGCGGCGTGCCGGGGAGGGGATTGACCTCGCCGTCGGCGCCGACGACGTCGATCGTGCAGGAGGTGGTGCCGTCGGCCTGTGAGCACGTCTGGACCGCGGAACCGCCGCGGGGGAGCGTCGAGGGCGACGGGCCGACGGTGAGGATGAGGCTCGCGGCGGCGGCGTCGGGATGGCTCGGCAGCGAGACCGTCACCTCCTCCTCGCGCCCGGGACGGGCCTCGTCGCGCCCGGTTACCGTCACGACGGCATCCTTCTGCGTGACGTCGAACTGGTCGCCGCGGTACGAGACGTCGAACTCGAGCGCCCCCTCGTCGGCGGCACCCGCCCATCGCACCATCCGCGTGAGGTCGAAGGTCTGCGTCTGCCCCGGCCGCACCCCGATCGATGCGCTGCGCAGCGACGGCTGCGGGATCTCCGCCTCGATCTGCACGGGCACGGGCAGCACGGTCGGGGTGTCTCCCCCCGCCAACCGCGCCGTCACGATGCACGAATCGGTCCACGGTGCGCCGCGTCCCGCGCTGTAGCGGATGACGGTGCCCGACAGGATGCGGCAGGTCGCCTCCGGGCGGGCGCCCCCCGCTTTCGTCCCCGTGCCGTCCAGCACGAGCGTCGCGTTTTCGGGAAGCGCGACGAGCTCGGCGAGATCCGCGTCGACGCTCTCGCCCTCACGCACGCGGAGCGGCTCGGCCCCCGCGCGGAGCGTGAGACGCACCTCGTCCGTCCCGGGAACGCGCAGGAATCCGTACGTCGTGACCTCGGTGCCGTCGAAAGCCGTTCCGGTCACCTCGAAGGGGATGAGGCGGCTCTGCGCGGGCAGCTCGCCCGAGATCTCCCAGCCGGACACGCGCAGATCATCCGGGGCGCCCCACAGGCGCAGCGTCAGTGACGACGGGTCCCCGCCGGTCCAGGCGACCCGTCCGCTCAGGACGTCGACACCGGTCGGGAACCGGTCCCGGTCCTCGATCGTCAGCACCGTGTCCGAGACGACGGGGTGGTCCGGCACCGGGTCCCGCACGACCTTGACGACCAGCAGACCGATCGCGGTGTCGCCGTCGGCATTGGCGACCTCGTACGAGTAGGAGAACGTCCCGAGGGCCGTACCCGCCCGGACCGTGACGGCGGGGCCGTCGACGCTGACTCGATCGGCCAGCGCGGCGTATTCGGGGCTGTCCGCGGGGGCGTTCGGGACGACGTCGGTGAGTTCGAGAGCGCTGCCGAACGGATCGACGTCGTTGTCGGCGGGCCGGACGACGACGGTGCTGTCGGCTCCCGCCTGCACCTGCACGTAGTCGCTGAAGGTCACGGGGCTGGGGTCGCTCTGACCGGCGATGACGCCCACGCGGACCTCGCCGACACCGGTGGCACCACGGGCATCCTTCACCTGGTACCCGAACCGCACCTGCCCCGACGTGCCCTCGCTGCTCGTGTAGACGATCGACCGGCCGTCGGCGGAGATGGCGGCGGAACCCTGCTCCGGCTGGGTGGTGATCGTCTCGAGCACGACGTCGTCGCCGTCGGGGTCGACCGCGTACGGATCGAAGCGGATCGTGACGGACTGTCCGGCGACGACGCGTCCGACGAGGGTGCGCGGCACCGGGGAGCGGTTGTCGTCGCCGCCGGTGACGGTCACGGTCACGCGCGCCGTGTCGACGACCTCGGGGAAGCCCACCCGGTAGATCGTGTAGGTGAGGGCGTAGGTGCCTGCTTCGCGCGGTGCGAGGTAGCGGAGCACGCGTCCCGAGGCGAAGGCGAGACCGCCACCGGTCTCGTTGACGACGGACCCCGGGTCGATGCCGATGAGTGCACCCGCGGGCGCCCGGTCGTTGTCCAGGACCGGGATGTCGATCTGCGTACCGCTGCGCACGGTGACGGCGTCGTCGACCGCTATCGGCTGCTCCGCGGAACCTGCCGGCAGCAGGATGACGGTGACCTCGCCCTCCGCGGTCGTCGCGTCTCCACCTCCGTCGGTGAGCGTGTACCGGACGACCCCGAGGCGTCCGGGCCTGCCGTCGCCGGTGGTGCCGCTGACGCGGAGGAGGCTCTGCCCCACGAGGTCGACGCTGAGGGATGCCGTCGGGTCGCTGTCGGGACGGACGTCCTCGAGCAGGAGGACGAGCCCGGCGGGGTTCGCCGCGGCCGACGCGACGTCGATCGTCGCATCCTCGCCGGGGCGGACGAAGGCGGTGAGCGGCGGCGTCGTCACGACGGTGTCGGCGGGTTCGCGGACCGTCACCCGGGCGAGGGCGGATGCCTCGGTCACGCCGTCGCGCACGGAGTACTGGACCACGTACGAGCCCGCCTCGCGTGCCGTGAAGGTCATGCGCAGGGCCGAAGGGGTGGGCGTCACCGTGGCGCGCTCGGAGTCCAGCGCGACGAGGGATCCGATCGTGAGCGGACCCGACGCGCCGGTGACGTACGGGGTCAGGTCGACGTCCAGCGGTTCGCCGACCACGCCGGTCACCGCGAAAGACTCGGCCCGCAGGTCGGGGGCGGGGGTCACCTGCACCGTGACGGACTGCGTGGTCGTGGCGCCGCGCGAGTCCGAGACCACGACCGGGACCGGGATGCTGGCCGCCTCCGTCTCGCTCGGATCGGGATGCTGGTACGTGAACTCTCCCTCGGGGGAGGTCGTGGCCGTCCCCACGGAGGGTGCCCCGTCGATCCCGGCGAGATAGACCGGGTCGCCGTCGGGATCCACCCAGCCCCGGAGGAGGTCGGCCGACACGGTTCCGCCCGGCGCCACCGACAGGACGGGCCAGGTGGCGAGGCACTCGGCGACGCCGCACCAGACGGGAGGCGAGTTCTCCTCCTCGGGAATCACGCGGACGGTGACCGTCGCATACGCCGACAGACGTCCTCCCGACGACGTGCCGTCGGTGACGCGGTATCGGAACGTCGTCGTGCCCGTCGCGTCGGGGGCGACGTCGAGGGCGATCTGCTGTTCGGCGCCGGTGATGCTCGCGCGGCCGAAGGCGGCATCCACTCCGTCGAAGCCGCCGACGTCGATGCTGAGGACGTCCTCGTTCGGATCGTGGTCGTTCAGCAGCACCGGGAGCAGGGCGACAGAGCCGGCGCGGACCCCGAACTCGTCATCGACGGCCACGGGCGGTTTGGGTTCGAGGACCCGCTCGACGTCGTCCTCGGTGTCGGGTGCGGCTTCGCTCGTGTCCTCGGGGCGCCACTGCTGCGACGACGGCACGATCGCGCCGTCGGGCACCCGCCACACCCAGCCCGACCCGCGATCGTTGACGGCCAGCCTCGATCCGTTGCCGACGAAGACCGGGTCGACGCCGTCGCCGATGTCGGCACCGGCGTAGTCGAGGGGAACGGTCGCATCCGGTCGAGCGCTGGACCAGAGGCTGCCGCTGCCGGTGCCGTCCCCGAGCCATGCAGCGTGGACGGTGTTCCCCGACGGCGTCGGGACGGCGGGCGTGCCGAGGCCCGGGGACTCCACCGGGCGGTCCGCGGTGCCCGACTCGATCGGAACGCGCGTGAGGCCGGTCGGGTCGGCGATGTAGGCGGCGTCGCCGCTGGTCGCCGCGCGCTGCAGCACGGCGCCGGGGAGCGGGGTGGTCTCCACCAGGCCGTCCCGGCCGCGGACGGCCACGTCGCCCGTCGTCACGTCGTAGAGGACCCAGCGGCCGCCCACGGCGCTCAGCTGGGCGTCGACCGGGGCGATGGGGGTCTCGTCCTGCCCGACGATGCGTCCGGTGGCGGCGTCGGCGCGGACGATGAGCTTCTCGGCGGCTGAGTAGGCGTAGACGAGGCCGTCAGCGTCGACGGCGACGGCGGATGCCGAGAAGCGCGGCGCCTGCTCGTCGGCGTCGCGTTCGACCTCCGCGTACGGGTCGATGGGGGAGGCCGCACCGCCGCCGGACAGGGTCGCTCCGAAGACGCCGCCGCCCTCGGTGCGGTAGACGATCGCGTCCCCCGCGGTCACGATCTCGACGGTGCCCGCGGGCGTCGGCGCCGTCGTGTCCTCGTCCTCACCGGTCAGATCGGCGGGCTGGGCGAGGTCGACGTCGGAGAAGGCGGAGCCGCCCTCGCTGAAGACGAACAGGCGGTCCGAGGTCTGCGCGACCTGGGTGCCGTTGACGACCTGCTTGACGGTGTCGATCTCGCCGAGGTCGAGGTTGACGCGGGCGTAGCCGCTGCCGGCACCGGTCTGCAGCGCCCACACCGTCGGATCCTCGACGGGCGTCTGCTGCGCGTCGTAGCCGGGCCAGACGACGGCGAGCGTGCCGACGACGGCGACGACCGCCGTGACGGCGCCCGCGCCGATCCAGGTCGACCTGCGCACGCGCGGTCGCTCGGTGCTCGCGCGCGCCATTCAGCCGGCTCCGCCGAGAAGGACGAACGTCGTCGCTGCGGTCGCCGCGGCGACGAGGACGCCGGCGCCGACGATCAGCGCGACGACCGTGCCGCGCCGCATCCGCGATGCGGGTTCCGCGCCCGCCAGGATCGTGCCCTCGTCGGGCCGGCGTGCGGGCGTACTCCGGCGTCGCGCGGGACGGGACGAGGCGTACTCGACGGCGGGTCGCACCGGGCCGCGTGGCTGGTCGTCGGCGAAGTCGACGGTCGCCCCGGCGGACGCCCACTCGTCCACCGCGACTTCGAGCGGCGTGTGCGGCAGGCCCATCCGGTGCTGGATCAGTTGCAGGTCGTGGGCGAACGCCGCGGCGGAAGGATGCCGCGCGGCGGGGTCGCGGTTCAGGGCGCGCGCAAGGACGGCATCCAGTTCGCTGGGGACGTCTGCGCGCCCGATCGGCGTGTAGACGGCCTTGCGGATGCGGGCCTTCAGCTGGTCGCGGGTGTTCTGGCCCCGGCCGGGACGTTCGAAGGGGCTGCGGCCTGCCAGCAGGGAGTAGACGGTGGCGCCGAGGCTCCAGACCTCGGCGGCGATCGATCCGGAGACGCGCTCGTCGACGACCTCGGGTGCGGACCACGGCACCGACATCGCGAAGACCTCCTCCGTGTCGGGACGGGCCTCGACGGCGGCAGCGATCCCGAAATCGGACAGGACGGGCGATCCGAACGCCGTGATGAGGATGTTCGACGGCTTGATGTCGCGGTGCAGGAGTCCCGCTCGGTGCGCCGTCTCGAGCGCGGAGCCGATCTTGACGCCCAGCTGCAGGACCTCCGCGACGGGGATCTCCTCGCGGCGGTAACGGTGCGTGAGCGAGGTGGGGCAGTACTCCATGACGAGGTACGGCCGCCCGTCGGCCGACACCGACGCCTCGTGGATCGTGAGGATCGACGGATGGGCGCTGAGGCGGGCCATCACGTCTGCCTCGGCGTTGAACATCCGCAGCACGTTCTCGTCGACCACGTCCTCCAGCAGCACCTTCACCGCGACGGGGCGCCGCGGGAGGTTCTGCTCGAAGAGGAACACGTCGGCGAAGCCACCCGCGCCCAGCGGACGGACGTACGTGAACCCGGACAGCCCGGGCGGCGAAGACGGAAGCCTGCTGGACACGCGCTCGATCATCCCGCCGTCGAGGGTTCGAGCGCGTCGAACACGGCGGTCACACCGTCGCCGAGGTCCAGCTCCGTTCCGACCGGCACGCGGGAGGCCGCGCCTCCGCGCAGCAGTGCAGCCGCACCGGTGGGCGGGCGCACGATCGTGCCGTTCGTGGAGCCCAGGTCGCGGACCACCAGGGTGGCCCCGTCGAGGACCGCCTCGAGGTGCGTCCCGGAGATCTCCTTGTGCGGCGAGGACACCCGCTCGATGCGGGCGTCGGGGTGCTCACCCGCGCGCGGCCCGCGACCGAGGACGACGGGCCTGTCGAGCGGGACCGTCCGGCCGCCCGGGAGTCTGAGACCGTAGGACGTCGCGGGTGCGGCCGGACGCGAGCCGCGTCGCGAACCGAACCGCGTGCGCTCGTCCGGAAGGTCCCCGCCGCGCGCGTCGTCGCGCAGGAAGTCGGGGAGCTCGAGGTCGTCCTCGTCCTCGAAGAGCCGTGCGAAGAGGCTGCGGTCGACCGAGATGGTCTGGAGGACGTCGATCTCCTCATCGCGGGCCACCGGCGCCGGCGTGCGAGGAGCAGGGGCGGCCGGGGCGATCGTGGGGACGGCGACAGTCACGGGCGCGAGGGTGCCCGGAGGAACCTCTCCCGCGGCGGCGGGCGTGACGTCGGCATCCGGTTCGCGGCCGGCGGGGAAAGGTCGCCCCCATGACAGCTCGTGGGCGCGCGTGACACCGAGGCCGAGGGGCAGCAGGTCGCCGCCGGCGGGTCCGGTGCCGAGGGCGAGACGGATGCCGACGGCCCCCGCGAGCGCCGTCTCGATCCACGTCCGCGCATCGGCACCCGACACGCGCGTGCGATCGGAGGTCTCGACGATCGCGGCACCGCGCACGGCGACGCGGACTGGCTGCGCATCGTCGTCGGGGAACTCGGCCACGGCGAAGTCCGGAAGGTCGTGGATGCCGCCGGCGACGAGCACGCTGAGGACGTCCTCGAGGACGGCGGTCTCGGCCGCGGCGGCGTTCCACAGCCGTGCGATCACGCCCTCCGTGACGCCGGCACCGAGCAGGATGGCGAAGCGATCGCCGGCGATCGCGTACCCCGCCTCGGCGGCGAGCGTCGGGGTGGGGTAACGGAACACGGTCACAGCCTACTGATGGCTGACACTCACACCCATCCGCGAAGCCAGTTGTGCATCCAGTAGAACTCCATCGGCACGCTGATCGCGGCCCAGAGCGGATACCAGAACACCGAGACGGCGAGGACGATCGCCGCCGTCGCGAGCACGATCCGCCGGCCCGCGAGCCGCGATCCCGCCGCGTGGCGCCCCGACCCCCAGAGCGTACGGAGCGCGAAGACGACGGCCAGCAGCAGGAAGGGGAGGATCAGCACCGTATAGAACTGGAAGATCGTCCGCTCCGGGTAGAACAGCCACGGCACGTAGGTCGACCCGACACCGACGAGCACGATCCCCGCGCGCCAGTCGCGGGTGCGGACGCCGTGCACGGCGAGCCACAGGACGGCCAGGACCCCGAGCCACCACAGGATCGGGTTCGGCATCGAGTACAGGATCTCGATGCAGCCGCGCGCACTCACGCACCCGTCGACGCCGTTCGCCGTGTTGCCCACGTACATCGATGTCGGGCGCAGCAGGAGAGGCCACTGCCAGGCGGGACTCGCGTAAGGGTGCGAGGAGGTGATCTGCGCCGTCGCCGTGTAGATCGTCTCGTGGTAGTGCCACAGGTTCTGCAGGGGGAGGGGCACCCACGACCAGAACCCCTGTGCCGGGGTGGCGTCGACCGCGTGCCTGCCGTAGCCGCCGTCGCTCGACAGCCAACCGATCCAGGTCGACAGGTACACGACGACCGCGACGGGAACGAACACGAGGAAGGTCGCCGCGCCCTGGCGGACGGCATCCATCGGCCAGAAGAAGACGCCGAGCCGCCGCCGAGCCAGGGCGTCGCTGATGACCGCGTAGATCCCCAGCGCACCGAGGACCCACGCGCCCGACCACTTCACGCCGCACGCGGCGCCGCCGGCGATGCCCGCCGCGAACAGCCACGGACGCCACCACAGCACCGGCCCCCACCACGGCGCCCGGCCCGCGGCATCCCGTCGCTGCATCGTTCGGGCGAGCCGATCGAGGTGACGCCGACGGTCCAGCAGGACGAACCAGACCATGAGCAGGACGAAGAGGGTGAGCAGGATGTCGAGGATCGCGACCCGGCTCATGACGATCGCGAGTCCGTCGATCGCCATGAGTCCCGAGGCGACCGTGCTGAAGACGATCGAGCGGCTCAGCTGCCACGCGATCGCGTAGAGGACGAGGACGGCGAGGGTGCCCGCGAGGGCGACCGCGAAACGCCAGCCGAACGACGACGTCGGCCCGAACAGCGCCATCCCCGCGCCGACCAGGAACTTCCCGAGCGGCGGGTGGACGGCGAAACTCGGCTCCGTCTCGTAGATGCCGGTCTCGCCGTCGGCGAAGCGCTGGTCGGCGTCGTCGGGCCAGGTGGCGGCGTAGCCGAGGCTCCACTGGGTCCAGGCATCCTTCACGTAGTACGTCTCGTCGAAGACGATCGCGTGCGGGTGGCCGAGATTCCAGAACCGCAGGATGCCGGCGAGGATCGTGACGATCAGCGGCGCGATCCACGACGCGGCTGGGAGAGTGTTCACCCGGCGGAGCAGGGCGTCCGCGCGGGCGTCGAGGCGAGGACGGACCGGGAGCGGCGGCAGCAGCGGTTCCGCGGTCGAGCTCACGGCGACCAGCCTATGCTGGGGCGGTGCTGATCCTCGCCGCGACCCCGATCGGAAATCTGGGCGACGCGACCGGGCGCCTGCGGACCGCCCTCGAGGACGCCACGATCGTCGCCGCCGAGGACACCCGCACGACGCAGCGACTGCTGCAGGCCCTCGGGATCGAGAACCGGCCGAGGCTCATCGCCCTGCACGACCACAACGAGAAGCAGCGCGCCACGGAGCTCGTCGCCCTCGCTGCGACCGAGGATGTGCTGCTGCTGAGCGATGCCGGGATGCCGACGGTCAGCGACCCCGGCTATGCGGTCGTCGCGGCCGCCGTCGAGCAGGGCGTCGACGTCACGGCGCTCCCGGGGCCCAGCGCCGTGATCACCGCGCTCGCCCTGGCCGGCCTGCCGACGGACCGTTTCACCTTCGAGGGCTTCGCGCCCCGCAAAGCGGGCGAGCGGCGGACGATCTTC
Source organism: Microbacterium phoenicis (assembly GCF_047302325.1). Taxonomy (NCBI): domain Bacteria; kingdom Bacillati; phylum Actinomycetota; class Actinomycetes; order Micrococcales; family Microbacteriaceae; genus Microbacterium; species Microbacterium phoenicis. The sequence goes on along the minus strand of NZ_CP154849.1, from coordinate 2,326,071 downwards.
GGCGCGCTCGCCTCGGAAGCCCGCACGATGGTCTTCTTCGAGGCCCCATCGCGCCTGGCCGACACGCTCGCCGCGATGGGGGAGGCGTTCGGCGCGGAGCGTCGCGCGGCCGTCTGCCGCGAGCTCACGAAGCTTCACGAGGAGGTCGTCCGCGGCCCGCTCCGCGACCTGGCGGAGTGGGCCGCCCAGGGCGTCCGCGGCGAGATCGTCGTCGTGGTCGAGGGAGCGAGCGTCCGCGCCGTCAGCGAGGACGACGCCGTCGCCCAGGTGCAGGCTCTCGTGGCCTCCGGCATCCGGTTGAAGGATGCCGCCGGCGAGGTCTCGCGAGAGACCGGACTGCCCTCGCGAGACCTCTACCGTGCCGCCGTCGCGGCGAAGAAGCCGCTCAGCCCTTGACGGACCCGGCAGTCAGACCGCCGACGATGTAGCGCTGCAGCGACAGGAACAGCGCCAGCACGGGGATCGACGCCAGGATCGCACCGGCGGCGAACAGACCCCAGTTGCTGGCGAGCTGGTTCGAGACCCACTGGAACATGCCGACCGCGAGGGTCCAGTTGTCCTCCGAGACGAGGACGATCTTGGCGATGATGTAGTCGCCGAACGCCGCGATGAAGGCGAGCAGCCCGACGACCGCGAGGATCGGGGTCACGAGCGGCATGATGAGGCGCCAGAAGATCTGCGCGTGCGTCGCGCCGTCGATCTTGGCCGATTCGTCGATCTCCATCGGGATCGTGTTGAAGAACCCGTACATCAGGAACGTGTTCACGCCCAGCGCGCCACCGAGGTAGACGCAGATGAGGGCGATCTTGGAGTTGAGCCCGAGGACGGGGAACACCTCGCCGAGGGTCAGCAGCATGAGGAAGATCGCGACGAACGCGAGCGCCTGCGGGAACATCTGGACGATGAGGAGCGCCGTCAGGCTGATCCGTCGTCCGGTGAAGCGGAAGCGCGAGAACGCGTACGCGGCCGCCGCACCCATGAGGACGGCCCCGGCCGCCGAGGCCCCGCCCACGATGAGCGTGTTGCCGTACCAGGCCCAGTAGCTCGTGCCCGACAGTGCCGTGTAGTTGCCGATGTCGATGACCGAGAACAGCGCGTTCGCCGCCGACAGGGTGCCGTTCGGGTTGAACGACGCCGACAGGATGTAGACGAGCGGGAACATCGCGTAGAAGAGGATGCCGGCGGCCACGAGGTACTTCCAACCGACCTCGAGCACCCAGCGCTTGCGCTGAGCAGGACGGAGGGCGGCGGTACGTGTCGCGGAGGAACCGGTCGTGATCGTCGCGGTGTTCGCGGCGGTGGAGGGAGCGGACATCACTGGTACTCCTCGAGCTTCTTGGTCTGACGGAACGCGAGGGCCGATACGACGCCCACGACGATGAACACGAGGATCGACAGGGCGCTGGCGAGGCCGTAGTCGGCTGCGCCCCCTGAGACGCCGGAGATGTCGTAGATCGCCGAGATCAGGATGTCGGTGTAGCCGAGCGCATACGGCGCTCCGGGGATGGCCGGACCGCCGTTGTTGAACATGTAGATGATCGTGAAGTTGTTGAAGCTGAACGCGAACGACGAGATCAGCAGCGGTGCCGTCGAGACCAACACGAGGGGCAGGATGATCGAGCGCAGCTGACGGAACCGGCCCGCCCCGTCGATCGACGCCGCTTCGAGCGCGTCCTGGGGGAGCGCCTGGAGGGCGCCGGTGCACACGAGGAAGTAGTACGGGTACGTGAGCCAGACGTTGACGAACAGCACGGCGGCCCGGGCCAGCCACGGATCGCCGAGCCAGTCGATGTTCTGGCCGCCGAAGAAGAACTCGTTGATCACGCCGAACTCGGCGTTGAACATGCCGCGGAACAGCAGCGCGGACATGAAGGCCGGGAACGCGTACGGGAGGATGAACAGCGTCCGGAGAATCTTCCGACCGCGCACGCGCGGGTCGTTGAAGATGAGAGCGAAGATCAGACCCATCGCGAACGGGATGAGTACGGACAGGACCGCCCAGACGAAGGTCCACCCCGTCACGAGTCCGAGGGGCTCGAGGATCGCGGGGTTCGTGAACAGTTCCACGAAGTTCGAGAAGCCGACGTTGACGACCCAGCCGGTCGGCAGCGTCGTGCCGTCGTCGGCGACGAAGTTGCCGGTCGGGCTCGCGGTGTAGACGAGGCCGGTGGCGCTGTCGGTGATGGTCTGCGACTCGGCATCCCACGTCATCGTCGAGAGGTAGGTGGCGCCGCTCGACCCGTCGCGGGTGCGGATCGAGCCGTCGTTGGGGTCGTCCGAGACCGGCACACGGAGGTCGATGACCGCCTGCTGAGTCGCCTGGTCGCCGATGATCTGGTTGCGGGGGACGACGTTCCACCCCGGGACCTCCGTCGCGGCACCGGATGCCGGGGCCGGACCGACCACACTGAGCGGGTCGTCGGCGGAGCCCGCCAGCAGCTGGCCGTCCTCGACGACGGCGAAGCCGAGGTCACCGTCGCGCTCGACGACGGTGAGAGGGAGCGTGGGAGCACCCTCGACGCGGCGCTCGCCCTGCGCGAGCGAGGCGGCGACCGCCTGCTCCTGCGAGCCGATGTGGCCGGCGCCGTAGTTCGTGAAGGCGATGTACCCGGTGTACAGGAAGATGAACACCTGGAACACGAGCAGGAACGACAGCCCCGGCAGCAGGTACTTGAGGGGGAGCGCGCGTTTCGTGAAGTAGACGACGTCGGCTGCGAGCAGCAGCGCGACGGCGACGCCGAACACGATCCAGGACTCGGCCTGGAATGCGGCGATGATGCCCAGCAGGCCCACCGCGTTGATGAGGCCCATCAGGACCAGCTTGACCAGGAAGCCCCAGCCGAGGCCTGACCAGCGCCGGGCGTGGGACTCCGCCGTCGGCGGTGCCTCTTCCGGCAGGGTGGGGCTCTGCAGAGCCGTCATGTCGTCTCCCTCTCGAGGAAAGTGGTCTCCGGGGGCGGGGCGTGGCCGCCCCGCCCCCGGAAGTGTGTCAGCCGATGGTCTTCTCGAGGTCGGCGACCATGGTGGTCCAGGTCGACTTGGGGTCGGCGCCCTTGATGATCTGCACCTGCGCGGCGTTCCAGAGGTCCCACACCGATCCCATCTGGGGGATGTTGGGCATCGGAACGCCGTTCTGCGACGAGGCGACGAAGCCGGCGATCACCGGGTCGGACGAGACCTCTTCGGCGAGGTCGGACCAGGCCGGGATGCGCGGGTCGGCCTCGTACAGAGCCTTCTGCGCGTCGTAGGTCGCGAGGTACTTCGTCAGGAACTCCTGAGCGACCAGTGCGTTCTTGCTCTCGGCGCTGATGTAGAAGCCCTGCACGCCGACGAACGGCGACGCGGTCTCGTCACCGGCCGAGGGGATCGGGTTGACCTTGATCTTCGCGCCCTGTGCGGTCAGCGCCTCGACGGCCCACGGACCCTGGATCGTGTACGCGGCCTTGCCCGAGGCGAACAGCTCGTTGTTGGTGTCGTAGTCGATCGTGGTCGAGATGTCGCCCGACCCCTTCTCACCGTTCTCACCGAGCCACTCGGCGAAGGCGTCGCCGGCGTCGCCGCCCATGCCGACCTCGGCCGTGTACGAGCCGGAGTCGTCCTGGACGAAGACCGGAGCGCCGAACGAGGTCTGGAACCCGTACATCGTGTACGCGTCACCGGTCTGACCGGCCGTGTTGATGACGACGGGACGCTCGGCGCCCGCCTCCTTGGCCGCGGCGATCATGTCGTCCCACGTCGCGGGGGCGTCCTCGCCGACGAGGTCCGTGTTCTGCACGAGGGCGATGGTCTCGAGCGAGTACGGCAGCGCGTAGGTCTGGCCTTCGTAAGTGAACGCGTCGGTGGCGACCTTCTCGAAGTTCGCCGCGGACTCGCCGAGGTCGACGGTGGCCACGACACCCGCCTGGACGAGGCTGCCCAGCCAGTCGTGCGCACCGATCGTGATGTCGGGGCCCTCGCCGGTCGGGACCTGGTTGGTGAAGTCGTTGCGGATGTCCTCGAAGTTCTTCTGGACGAGCTCGATCTTGGCGCCGGTCTCCTCCTCGAACGTCTTCGCCGCAGCCTCGATGGCGGGCTTGCGGTTCTCGTCCGTCCAGACGGTGAGGGTCACGCCGCTGGCGTCGATCGGAGCCGCGGACTCGGACTGTGCCGGGGCGGTGTTGCCGCTGCCGCCGGCGCAACCGGCCAGCAGCAGGGAGCCGGCCGCCAGTGCGGCGATGCCGATACCCATCTTGCGCATGGATCTTCCTTCCGGATGTGGTCGCTCCGGCGGCCCTCTTGCGAGGTCGCGCCGTCACGACCGGGGTGTGATCGCCGCAGCCGGGTGGCCGCGACGGGTTTTCTCTCAGTGCGTTCGACGGTGTCCCGTCGTGGGGCGATCGGTCATCGATCCCCCCGAGGAGCTGTGTGCGCCAGTCGGACGACGGCGACGTCGCCCCCCGGAAGCACCAGCGTGTCCCGGACCTCGGCCTGCGCCAGCAGGTCGGTTCCGGAGGTCGTGAGCGACACCTCACGGGTGCCGTGGTTGATGGCGACGAGGTAGTCCGCGTCGCATCCGTGACGGACGATCGTCTCGACGCCGTCGGGCGTCGCGGGGATCTCGATCCCGGCGTCGGCGTAGACCTCGCGCATGATCGCGCGGAGACCCTCGGCATCCGGTCGCGTGCTGATGTACCAGCCGACACCCTGACCGTGGACGTTCCGCGTCACGGCGGCTCGACCCTCCGCAGGACCGGAGGTGTAGGTCCCGCGGACGTCGGCGGTGGTGACGACGAGGTCCTCCTGCCAGATGTCGGCGGCGACGTCCCCGTCGCCCAGGCGGATGCCGGTGACGTGACCTTCGCGCAGGGGCAGGTGCTCCTCGACGCGGACTCCGAGCGCGTCCGCCAGCACGGCGCCGTAGCCGCCGGGGTGGACGGCGTCGTTCTCGTCGACGACGGCCGAGAAGAAGGAGACGACGAGCGTCCCGCCCTGGGCGACGTAGGCCGTGAGGTTCGCGGCATCCGCTGCGGTCAGCAGATACTGCGACGGGACGACGACCAGGCGGTAGCGCGACAGGTCGTGACCGGGGAGGGCGAAGTCGACGGTGATGTCGTCGCGCCAGAGCCGCTCGTAGAAAGCCCGGATGCGCTCGTCGTGGCTCACGTCCTCGGAGGGGCGCCACTCGAGGTCCTGCGCCCAGAACGACTCGAAGTCCCACAGGACGGCGACATCGGCCTCGACACGCGACCCCTGCACCTCGGCCAGGCGGCCGAGCTTCGCGCCGAGGTCCACGACCTCGCGGAAGACCCGGGACTCGGTACCGGCGTGGGGGAGCATCGCGGAGTGGAACTTCTCGGCGCCGGAGCGTCCGGCGCGCCACTGGAAGAAGAGGATGCCGTCGGCTCCGCGACCGAGGTGGCTCAGGGAGTTCCGGGCCATCTCGCCGGGGCGCTTCGCGACGTTCCGCGGCTGCCAGTTGACGGCGGAGGTGGAGTGCTCCATGAGGATCCAGGGCTTGCCGCGGCCGACGGAGCGGCTGAGGTCGGCGGCGATCGCGAGCCCGATCTCACCCTCCTCGTCGGCTGCCCACAGATAGTGGTCGTCCGAGATGATGTCGACCTCGTCGGCCCAGGCCCAGAGGTCCACGCCGTGGTGCTGGTTGGCCATGAAGTTCGTCGTGATGGGCTGCGAAGCGTGCGCGCGGATCGCGTCCTTCTCGGTGCGGAAGCACGCGCGGAGCATCTCGTCGGTGAACCGCGCCCAGTCGAGCTTCTGCGACGGGTTGATCGTCGAGGGAGCCGCGGCGGGCGCGCCGACGTGGTCCCACTCCTCGTAGTGCTGGCCCCAGAAGGCGGTGCCCCACGCGGCGTTGAGCCCCGCGACATCGCCGTACTTCTCCTGCAGCCAGAGGCGCCAGGCGCGGACGGAGTGCGGGGAGAAGTCCTCTCCGACGGGCACGCCGTATTCGTTGTGGATGTGCCAGAGGACGACGGCGGGGTGGTCGCCGTATCGCTCCGCGAGCGCTCCGGCGATGCGGGAGATCGCGGTGCGGTATTCGGGAGCGGAGTGCGACACCATGCCGCGCGCGCCGAAGCCCATCGGGACGCCGTCCTTCGTGACGGCGCGGGCCTCGGGGTACTGCGCGAAGAACCAGGCCGGGGGTGAGGCGGTCGGGGTGCCGAGATCGACGGCGATGCCGTTCGCGTGCAGGAGGTCGATGATGTCGTCGAGCCAGGCGAAGTCGAATTCGCCCTCGCGGATCTCGAGGAGACCCCACGAGAAGATGCCGATGCTCACCATCGTGACGCCGGCTTCGCGCATGAGCCGCACGTCGTCGTCCCAGACCTCGCGGGGCCACTGCTCCGGGTTGTAGTCACCGCCATAGGCGATGCCGTCCAGTCGCGGCCAGGCGGGGGTCGTCATGCTGCGGTGCCATCCTCATCGATCGAAGCGCTGACCGGTGCCGCGGTGATGCGACTGGGACCGGTAACAGGTACGTCTGGAAGTGTAAATCGGATGCCGCGCCCCACCGGCCCCCGTTACCGAACTGTGACCGGTCCCAGAAGTGATCGGCGCCGTCGCCGCCGGGGTATAGAGTCAGCGCGTGGTTCTCCCTTCCGAACGCAGACGTCCCACCATCCGCGACGTCGCGGAGGTCGCGGGGGTGTCGCACGGGACGGTGTCGCGCGTCATCAACGGCGGACGCTGGGTGTCGGAGGAATCCCGCCTCGCCGTCGAAGAGGCGATCCATGCGACCGGCTACACCGTCAGCCACGCGGCCCGCTCCCTGGCGACCGGCAGGGCGAACTCCGTCGCGTTCCTCCTGACCGAGCCGCAGCACCTGCTCTTCGCCGATCCCACCTTCGCCCTCCTGCTGCGCGGGGCGACGGAGGCCCTCGCCGCCCGCGACATGACGCTCGTCCTCCTCATCGCGGAGCACCCCTCGCAGTACGCGAACATCGAGCGCTACGTCCGTGCCGGCCACGTCGACGGCGTCCTGCTCATCTCGTCGCACGAGTCCAATCCGCTGCTGGCCGCGCTGACCGAAGCCGGCGTCCCGACGGTGTGCACGGGGGTCCCTCTCGGCGACCGGGCGCACGTGCCCACCGTCTCCGTCGACGAGGAGGCGTCGGCGCGCGCGATGACCCGTCATCTGATCGGCCGCGGTTACGAGCGCATCGCGATCATCACCGGTCCCGACGACACCCCGGGCGGCCGCTACCGGTTGGTCGGCTTCCGAGACGAGATGGGCGAGCGCTTCGACCCCTCACTCGTCGAGCAGGATGTCTACTCCAGCGACGCGGGCGAGGCCGCCATGACGCGACTCCTTCGACGGGCGCCCGACATCGACGCCGTGTTCGCGGCATCCGACATCATGGCCGTCGGGGCGATCGCCGCTCTCCGAAAAGCCGGACGACGCGTCCCCGAGGACGTCGCCGTCGCCGGCTTCGACGACTCGGGGCTGGCGGCCACCACCGACCCGCCGCTCACCACGATGCGCCAACCGTGGACGGAGATCTCGCGGCGCATGGTCGAGGTGCTGCTCGAGGTCGTGGACGGCGGTCCCGGCCAGTCCATCGTGCTGCCGACCACGCTCGTACCGCGCGCGAGCGCCTGAGCGACCGGGGGATGGACCCGTCATGAACGACGGGGGTCGCCGCGTCGCCCGTAGAATCTCCAGGTGACTTCCGGCGGCGCCTTCTACATCACCACCCCCATCTACTACCCGAGCGATCTGCCCCACATCGGGCACGGGTACACGTCGGTGGCGGTGGACACGCTCGCGCGCTGGCACCGCCAGTCGGGCGACGACACCTGGATGCTCACCGGCACCGACGAGCACGGGCAGAAGATGCTCCGTGCCGCGACGGCGAACGGCGTCACCCCGCAGGCGTGGGTCGACAAGCTCGTCGAGGAGTCGTGGTTCCCGCTGCTGAAGACCCTCGATGTCGCCAACGACGACTTCATCCGCACGACGCAGCCTCGCCACGAGGAGCGCGTCAAGACCTTCGTGCAGGCGCTCTACGACAGCGGGTACATCTACGCGGGTGAATACGAGGCGCTGTACTGCGTCGGCTGCGAGGAGTTCAAGCCCGAGGCCGAGATCGTCGACGGCACCGGCCCCTTCGAGGGCCTCAAGGTCTGCGCGATCCACTCCAAGCCGCTCGAGCTGCTGCAGGAGAAGAACTACTTCTTCAAGCTCAGCGAGTTCCAGGACCGCCTTCTCGAGCTCTACAAGACCCAGCCCGACTTCGTGCGCCCCGACTCCGCCCGCAACGAGGTCGTCTCCTTCGTCCGCTCAGGCCTCAAGGACCTGTCGATCTCGCGGTCCGCGTTCGACTGGGGCATCCGCGTCCCGTGGGACGACTCGCACGTCATCTACGTGTGGGTCGATGCGCTGCTGAACTACGCGACCGCCGTCGGATACGGCGACGACCCCGAGCAGTTCGAGCGTCGCTGGCCGGCGTATCACGTCGTCGGCAAGGACATCCTCCGCTTCCACGCCGTCATCTGGCCCGCCATGCTGATGGCCGCGGGTCTCGAGGTGCCGAAGGGGATCTTCGCGCACGGCTGGCTGCTCGTCGGCGGCGAGAAGATGTCGAAGTCGAAGCTCACGGGTATCGCGCCGACCGAGATCACCGACGTGTTCGGATCGGATGCCTACCGGTTCTACTTCCTGTCGGCGATCGCCTTCGGCCAGGACGGCTCGTTCTCGTGGGAGGACCTGTCCGCGCGCTACCAGGCCGAGCTCGCCAACGGGTTCGGCAACCTCGCCTCGCGCACCGTCGCGATGATCGGTCGCTACTTCGACGGCGTCGTGCCGGCCGCGGGTGAGGCCGCGGAGATCGACCTGCGGGTGCAGCGGACCGTGGCGGATGCCGCGACCGCTGCGGACGCCGCGATGACGGCGTTCCGTCCCGACGAGGCGATCGCGGCGATCTGGACGATCGTCGACGAGCTCAACGGCTACATCACCGAGAACGAGCCGTGGGCGCTCGCGAAGGACGAGGACAAGCGCGAGCGGCTGTCGACCGTGCTCTACACGGCGGCGGAAGGGCTGCGGGCCCTCGCCGTGCTGCTCTCGCCCGTCATGCCGCAGTCGACGGCGACGCTCTGGAACGCTCTCGGCGCCCCCGGCGAGCTGACGGCTCAGCCGCTGCGCGACGCCGGGACGTGGGGCCAGCTCCCCGCAGGGAGCCGCGTGGCTGCGCTCGCACCGCTGTTCCCCCGCGTCGAGCAGACCGCATGACGACGGAACCGACGGATCCGAGCGGCTACGTCCGTCAGCGCGAACAGTCGGCGCGGGACGTCCGCTGGCCGGACGCGCCCGAGCCGCTGCCCGTGGCCGTCTACGACAACCACACGCACCTCGAGATCGAGGACGGCGATGAGCCGCGCGGCCTCGATGAGCAGCTCGCCCTCGCAGCGGGCGTCGGTGTGGCGGGTGTCGTGCAAGCCGGCGGCGACATCGATTCGTCGCGCTGGTCCGCGTGGGCCGCGGCATCCCACCCGTCGGTGCTGGCAGCCGTCGCCATCCACCCGAACGAGGCGCCCGCCTACAAGACGGCCGGGCGTCTCGACGAGGCGATCGCCGTCATCGACGAGCTCGCTGCGCAGCCGCGTGTGCGGGCCGTGGGCGAGACGGGGCTGGACTTCTTCCGCACGGACGCCGAGGGCATCCCCGCGCAGGTCGAGAGCTTCGAGGCTCACATCGACATCGCGAAGCGCCACGGCATCGCGATGCAGATCCATGACCGCGACGCCCACGACGCCGTCCTCGAGACCTTGGAGCGGGTCGGTGCGCCCGAGCGCACGGTCTTCCACTGCTTCTCGGGCGACGCGGACATGGCCCGCTACTGCGCCGACCGCGGCTATTGGCTCAGCTTCGCCGGGAACGTGACGTTCAAGAACGCGCAGAATCTGCGGGACGCCCTCGCGGTCACCCCGCGTGAGCGGATCCTCGTCGAGACGGACGCCCCCTTCCTCACGCCCGTGCCGCACCGCGGGCGACCGAACGCTCCGTACCTCGTGCCGGTCACGGTGCGCTTCCTCGCGGCGGAGCTCGGCATCGACCTCGACGACCTGTGCGCGCAGCTGGCGCAGAACACCCTCGAGGTCTACGGAGCCTTCACCGACTGAGCCGCCTGAGCGGCGACGAGGCTCGCCGTGAGAGGTGGCCGCGTCGTCGCTCCGGGGACGAGCTCCCACGGCAGGTCGACGACGCGAGGCCCCTCGTCCAGGAGGGCGGCCGGAAGTGTCTCGAACATCGCCTCGGCGGCGAGGTCGGGACGGATGCAGACATGGGTGACGCCAAGTCTCCGGTTGACGGCGCAGTCGGTCGTGCAGAGGGCCACCAGCTGGACGTCCCGCGGGATGACGAGGCGCATCTCCTCGAGCTGGAGGTAGACGTCGGGCCCGTCTTCGGCGCCCGCGAAGACGGCGTCGGCTCCGTCGGAAAGGGCCTCGGTGAGGAGGCGGGGGAGCGTCCGACGGGACGGGTCGACGGCGCGCACGAGCGGCTCGCGTCCGCGCACCGAACTCCAGATCTCGTACGCCGCGCGCCCGATCTCGTCGCGGGGCTCCCGCCCCTCCTCGGTCAGGAAGAGGATCCGCTTGGCCCCTGCGCGCTCGAGCTCGTCGAGTCCGGCACGGACGGCGGCGTCGTAACCGGTGCGGATGCTGAGGCCGCGCGAGCCGTCGACGAACTGGTCGTCGGCGACGATCGGGATGCCGCGGGCGATGGCCGCCTGGAGGAGTGGCTGATTGCCCCGCGCATCGGGCACGTAGAGAGCGTCCAGGGTCGTGCCCGAGATGAGATCGGGGTTCGAGTCGGGGAGGACGGTAACGGTGAATCCGTGGACGGCGGAGGCGCGGACGAGCGAGATGAGTTTGCGTGCGCGCTGCAGTTCGGCGCGCCGGTCGGCCTCGGAGTCGTCGACCATGACGAACCCGACCGTCATCGTGCGGCCGCTGCGGAGGGCGGTGGCGTGCCGGTTGGGTACGTAGCCGAGTTCGGCGGCGATCGCCTTGATGCGCTCGCGCGTCTCGGGACGCATGCTTCCGCGATCGTTGAGCGCCTGGCTGATGGCCGCCGTCGACACGCCTGCGGCGCGCGCGATGTCCTTCAGCGTGACGCTCGGGCTCACGGCTGTTCGCCCTCGTCCGGCGAGATGCCCTCACGGCTGTCCGGAAGGACCGTACGGATCGCCTCGGCCCACTCGGTGCCCGCGCCCGAGGAGGCGAGCGTGTGGCCGCGGGCGATGAGCTGGTGCATCAGGACGCCCGAGAAATGGCGCAGGGCCGTCTCGACCTCGGGCGAGTCGCCGCGGCGGCGCGCGCGTGTCAGCTCCTCGTCGAGGACGCCGTGGACGAATCCGCGGAGGTCGACGACAGAGGGTGCGACCTCGTGCACGCGGCGGGCGGCGGCGTGGCGCTGTGCGGCGGCCTGCACGATCTCGCGGGCCTGACCGACGGTCTCGGCCTCGTCGACGGGCGCGTGGAGACGGATGGTCTCGAGGTCGAGCAGTTCGACTCCGGGCAGGAGTGCGACTTCGGGGTCGACGTTGCGGGGAAGACCGAGGTCGATGACGACCTGGGCCTGTGTGCTGCCCGCGCGGGCCGTCGCATGCGAGAACGCCTCGAGGGCGAAGGTGTCGGTCGTCGCCGTACACGTGACGACGACGTCCGCGGCGGCCGCCTCCTCGGCATAATCCTCGGTGCTCACGTGGACCAGGTGCTCGCGATTCGCGAACCGCTGGCGTCCGGACCGGGAGTGCACGCGGATGTCGGTGGCGCCGACGGCGCGGAGGGCGGCGAGCGCCGCCGCGGCGTAGCGTCCGGTGCCGACGAGCAGGACGCGCGCGGTGTCCCAGTCGACGCGGGAGCTCACGAGGTCGACGGCGAGACGGACGAGCGAGCGGCCGGATTCGCCGAGGCGCGTCGTGTTCTTGACGGCACGGGAGGTCTCGGTCGCGCGTTGGAAGAGATGCTCGAGGGGTGCGGTCGTCAGGCCGCGACCGCGGGCGGCCTCGAGGGCGCGCCGCACCTGTCCGGCGATCTCGTCCTCGCCGACGGCGACCGAGTCCAGGCCCGACGCGACGGTGAAGAGGTGATGGGCGACCTGATTGCCGTGGGCGAAGTCGACGTTCTCGCGAAGCGATCGGTAGTCCATGTCGGCGGCGCCGGCGATCGCCTCCATCGCGGCATCCATCGCGGGGACGGGGGAGGCGAGGTCGGGCTCCTCAGCGAGGTCGAAGTACGCCTCGAAGCGGTTGCAGGTGGCGAGGACGACGGCGCCGCGCACCGAGTCGTGGACCGCGGACAGACGCTCTGCGAGGTCGTCGCCGACCGTCGAGAGCCGCTCGAGCGAGTCGAACGGTGTGGAGCGCTGATGCGCGGTCAGGCAGACGAGCACGGTGCGGAGAACCCCCTTGGATCGCGACTAGTATATCGATTAACCGATTCGAGGAGTTCATCATTCCCGGCCTCAGCCACCCTCTCGTCGCCGCACGCACCCGCGAGTCGCGACTCGTCCGTGCACTCCTGGGCGACCGCCCCGACATCACCCCCGTCTGGTTCATGCGCCAGGCGGGTCGTTCGTTGCCGGAGTACCGGGCGCTGCGGTCCCAGGGGACGATGCTCGACGCGTGCCTCGACCCTGCTCTGGCGAGCGAAATCACGATGCAGCCCGTGCGCCGTCACGGCGTCGACGCGGCCATCTTCTTCAGCGACATCATCGTGCCGCTCGCGCTCCTCGGCATCGACGTCGAGATCGCCGCCGGCCGAGGCCCCGTGTTCTCCGAGCCCCTGCGCACCGCCGCCGACATCGCCCGCACGACGGCGATCGACCCGGCGCTCGTGACCGAGCGCGGTGAGGCCATCGCGGATGCCGTCGGTCGCACGACCGCCATGCTCGCCGACCTGTCCGAGGAGCGCGGTGAGCCGCTGCCGCTCATCGGGTTCGCCGGGGCCCCGTTCACCCTCGCCGCCTACCTTGTCGAAGGCGGACCGTCGAAGGATCACCTCGCCGCCCGGCGCCTCATCCACGAGGATCCCGCGGCATGGCAGGACCTCACGATGTGGCTCGCCGAGGTCACGGGCCGATTCCTCGCCCTCCAGATCGAGGCGGGCGCCAGCGCCGGACAGCTGTTCGACTCGTGGGCGGGTGGCCTGAACCCCGATGACTACCGCGCGTCGGTGCTCCCGGCATCCGTCGCCGCACTTCAGCACGCGCGGTCGCTCCCGCTCCCGGAGGGCGTCGACCGCCTGCCGCTCGTGCACTTCGGCGTCGGCACGGGCGAGATCCTCGCCGACATGGCGACGCCCGACATCGACGCGCTCGGCGTGGACTACCGCGTGCGCCTCGCCGACGCACGTGAGCGGATCGGACGCGACCTGACGCTGCAGGGCAACCTCGACCCGGCGCTGCTGTTCGCTCCCGAGGCGGTGCGGACGGCGGAGGTCCACCGCGTCCTCGAGGACGGCCTCGCCGCCCGCGCCCACGTCTTCAACCTCGGTCACGGCGTGCCGATGGAGGCCGACCCCGACGCCATTTCGGCGGTGGTCCGGACCGTCCACGATTGGCGGGCACCGTGACCTCCGACGTGACCCACGACGTCGTCATCGTGGGCGGCGGCATCGCCGGCCTGACGATCGCGTGGGAACTCGCCCGCGCGGGTCGGGACGTCGTCCTCGTCGAGGCGTCGGACGACGCCGGTGGGATGTTGCGTCGCGGTGCGGTGGCCGGCCTCGACGCCGACCTCGGCGCCGAATCGTTCGCCACCCGGACGACGGGGGTCGCCGACCTCGTCGCCGACGCGCGCCTTCCCGTCCAGCTCGTCGAGCCCGCACCCGCCGGCGCCCACGTCGCCTTCCGCCGCCGGTCCGGCCGGGTGGACCGGGCGCCCCTGCCCCGCCGCGCTCTCGTCGGGATGCCCGCCGACCCGCCGGCCGCCGACGTCGTCCGCATCATCGGGCGCGCCGGCGCGCGGCGCGCGGCGCAGGAACGCTCGATGCCCTGGTCGACCGGCCCCGAGCCGACGCTCGCCGAGCTCGCCACGAGCCGCTACGGTGCGCGCGTCACGGCCCGCCTCGTCGAGCCGCTCTGCCGAAGCGTCTACTCGCAAGCCGCCGACAGCGTACGTCTGTCCGCGCTCCACCCGGTGCTGTGGGAGAGGGCAGAGGCCCTCGGCTCTCTGACCGCTGCGGTCGACGCTCTCGCGCCGGCCGTCCGCGCCGGATCCGCCGTCCGCGGCGTCGAGGGCGGGCTCTGGCGTCTCGCCGCGGAGCTCCACGCCGCTGCGCTCCGCGTGGGCGCCGTCATCCGCACCGGTGCGCCCGCCCGCGCCGCCACGGCGACGACCGTCGAACTCGACGGCGAAACCCTCTCGGCGCGCGCCGTGGTCCTCGCGACCGGGCCGACGGCCGCGGCACGGCTCCTCCACGTCGAGGTCGCTCCCGCGCCGCCGGTCGGACTCATCGTCGCCGAGGTCGTCGCCGACGCCTTCGACGCGTTCCCGGTGGGGTCCGGGGTCATCGCCGCCCCTGACATAGACAGTGCGGCGAAGGCGCTGACCCACGTCGACGCGAAGTGGGAATGGGCCGCGGCCGCCCTCCCCGCCGGCACGCACCTCGTCCGCCTCTCCGCGCAGGAGGGTCGCCACGGGGAACTGACGGATGCCGCCGGTGCCGCCACCGCGATCCGCACCCTGACCGGGGTCCGCATCACGCCCGCCGACGTGCGACGCGTCATCCCGGTCGCGTGGCCGGACGCCGTCGCGACCCCGTCCGCCCGCGCGGCGGTCACCGAGGCTGCGGCGACCCGCGGCATCCGACTCGCGGGAGCCGTCGCGGCCGGAACCGGACTCGCCTCGGTCATCCCGCATGCGCGAGCCCTCGCCGCCGCCCTCACGTCCTCTCCCACCCCATCCGAAGGAGCACGTCATGTCCGCTGACGAGACTGTCCCCGGCCTCGGCTACACCCTCTTCGCGATCCTCGCGGGTCCGCGTCCCCGTGCGGGGACCCCGTCGCCGAGCGATCTCGACGCCCTGCGTGCCGTCGCCGAGGGACTCCCCGCGGACGGCGTCACCCTGCGCGGTCTGTACGACGTCACGGGCATGCGCGCCGAGGCGGACCTCATGGTGTGGCTGCACGGCGAAGATCCCGCTGCGCTCCAGAAGGCCCTCCGTCAGCTGCGTCGGACCTCCCTGCTCGCCTCCTTCACCAACGTGTGGAGCGCGATGGGCGTGCACCGCGAGGCCGAGTTCAACAAGCGTCACGTGCCCGGCTACCTGCGCGGCGAGCACGCGCGCGGCTGGTTGTGCCTCTATCCCTTCGTCCGCAGCTACGAGTGGTACCTGCTCCCCGAGGACGAGCGCTCGCGGATGCTCGCCGAGCACGGCCGCAAGGGCGCCGCGTTCCGCGACGTCGTCGCGAACACGGTCTCGACCTTCGGGCTCAGCGACTACGAGTGGCTGCTGCCGCTCGAGAGCGACGACCCGATCAGCCTCGTCGACATGATGCGGGAGCTCCGGGCCACCGACGCGCGTCGCCACGTGCGCGAGGAGGTCCCGTTCTACACCGGCCGTCGCGTGGAGATCGATGAACTGACGGAGGTGCTCTCGTGAGCGCACAGAACATCGGCGCGAGGAACCCGGAGTTCCGTCCCAAGCCGCCGCGGGCGAGCGGCGTGGTCGTCGCCGAGGGCGCCGTCATCCCGAACGCGACCGAGGGGGCGCGCGCGGGCGATCCGCACGCGACGATCCCCGTCGACTACGACGGGATCCTGCTACTCGGCTTCGGCGGACCCGAAGGACAGGACGACGTCATCCCGTTCCTGCGGAACGTCACGGCGGGCCGCGGCATCCCCGACGAACGTCTCGAGGAGGTCGCGCACCACTACCGTCACTTCGGCGGCGTGTCGCCGATCAACGAGCACAACCGCGAGCTGAAGGCGGCGCTCGACGCCGAGCTCGCGTCCCGCGGACTCGACCTGCCCGTCTACTGGGGCAACCGCAACTGGATGCCATACGTCACCGATGCGATCGACTCCGCCGTTGCGGACGGGCGACGCAAGCTCCTCGCGATCGCGACGAGCGCGTACAGCTCGTACTCGTCGTGCCGGCAGTACCGCGAAGACCTCGCCGACGCCGTCGAGGCCACCGGCCACCAGACCGACGTGCAGATCGACAAGGTCCGGCAGTTCTTCGACCACCCCGGCTTCGTCGCGCCGTTCGTCGACGGCATCCGAGCGGGCATCGCCGAGCTCGCCGAGCGCGGAGTCACCGACCTCGCGAACGAGGTCGAGATCCTCTTCTCGACCCACTCCATCCCGACCTCCGACGCCGACCGCTCCGGCCCGCCCGAGCGCGGCTTCGGCCCCGGCGGCGCCTACGTCGCGCAGCATCTCGCGGTCGGCGAGGAGATCATCTCGCGCCTCGGCTTCCCGGGCGCCTGGCAGCTCGTCTTCCAGAGCCGGTCCGGCCCGCCGCAGGTCCCGTGGCTCGAGCCCGACATCAACGACGCGATGCAGGAGCTGCCCGGCCGCGGCCGGAAGGCGGTCCTCATCGTGCCCCTCGGCTTCGTGAGCGACCACATGGAGGTCATGTGGGACCTCGACACCGAGGCGATGGAGACGGCGGAGGAGCTCGGCCTCGTCGCCGTCCGCACCGCGACCCCCAGCACGCACCCGACCTACGTCGCCGGTCTCGTCGACCTCGTCGAGGAGCGCCTGAAGGGCACTCCGGCTGCCGATCGACCCGCCGTGACGGACCTCGGTCCCTGGTACGACGTGTGCCGTCCCGGGTGCTGCGAGAACAAGCGCCTCGGCTTCCAGCCCGCTCTGTCGGGGGTCGCACCGTGACCGGCGCCTTGCGTCTCGGCACCCGGGCGAGCCTGCTCGCGACGACCCAGTCGCAGCATGTGGCGGATGCCGTGGCCGCGGCATCCGGTCGCGATGTCGAACTCGTGCCGATCACCAGCGAGGGCGATGTCCTCACCGGGCCGCTCGCGCAGATGGGCGGCACCGGCGTCTTCGCGACGGCGCTTCGCGATGCGCTCCTGCGGGACGAATGCGACTTCCTCGTGCACTCGATGAAGGACCTGCCGACGGCGCCGTACCCCGGCATCGTCGTGGGCGCCGTGCCGGCGCGCGCCTCGCAGCGCGACATCCTGCACTCCCGCGACGGGCTGACCCTCGACGCGCTGCCCGCCGGCGCCCGTGTCGGCACCGGCTCGCCGCGTCGCGTGGCCCAGGTGCTCGCGCGCCGCCCCGACCTCGTCGTCGAGGGCATCCGCGGCAACGTCGACAGTCGACTCCGCAAGGTCACCGACGGTCAGTACGACGCGATCGTCCTCGCCGAGGCGGGCCTGCGACGCATCGGGCGCGACGCCGCGATCACCGAGGTGCTCGACTGGCCGACCTCGGCCGCACAGGGCGCCTTGGCCGTCGAGATCCGCGACGGGGATGCCGCCGTGGCCGACGCCGTGCGACTCATCGAGGACGCCGACACGGCCCTCGCCGCGAACCTCGAACGCGCTGTGCTGCGTCGGCTCGAGGCGGGCTGCGCCGCGCCGGTCGCGATCGACGCGGAGCACCACGGCGACACGGTGACGCTGGTGGCCCACGTGTACGCCGAGGACGGGCGCCGGTCCGTCGTCGCGTCCCGTCGCCTCGACCCGCACATCGATGCGGATGCCGCTGCCGCCGACGTCGTCGCCGAGCTGCTCGAGGGCGGTGCCGCCGACCTCGCCGATCTCGCGGGGTCGTCGCGATGAGCGGCGCGTTGCACGGCGCACGCGTCCTCGTCCCCCGCGCGGGGGCGTGGGGGGAGCGGGTCCGCGCCGACCTCGCCTCGCGGGGCGCGGAAGCCGTGGTCGCGCCGGTGATCTCGTCTGCGCCGCCGCGCGACACGACGACCCGCGATCGCGCGTTCGCCGCCCTCGCGCACGGTGCGTACGCCTGGCTGTTCGTCACGAGCGCCGCGAGCGTGGAGCAGCTGCGTCAGCACGGTGTCGTGATCCCCGCGACCACCCGGATCGCCGCCGTCGGTCGGGCGACCGCCCGCGCCGTCGCCGACGCCGGGTGGGAGGTCGACTTCGTCCCCGCGGGTGCCTCGTCGGCTGTGGCCCTGGTGACCCAGTGGTGCGCGGCCCGCACGCCCGCCACGACCGGCCGCGCCCTCGTCGTCCGCAGCGATCTCGCGCAGGCCGTCGTGAGCGACGAACTCGAGGTCCGCGGCTTCGCCGTCGACGTCTGCATCGCCTACCGGACGATCGGGGTCGACCTCGCGCCCGCCGTGGTCGAGGGGCTCCGGTCCGGGGACATCGGCGTCGTCCTGCTCACGTCGCTGAGCGTCGGACGCGAGCTCCGCCGGCAGGTCGGAACCCTCCCGGCATCCACCCTCGTCGCCTCGATCGGTCCCGGTACGACCCGCGACGCCACCGCCCTCGGGTTCACCGTCGGCCACACCGCCCAGAGCCAGAGCATCGACGCGCTGATCGCCGAGCTCGACGCCCGCGTCCTTTCGGAGAAGTCCTCATGACCTCGTTCCCCACCCGCCGTCTCCGTCGTCTCCGCGGCACGCCCGCCCTGCGCCGCCTCGCCGCCGAGCACCACCTCGTGCCGTCGCAGCTCGTGCTGCCGGTGTTCGTGAAGGAGGGCATCACCGCCTCGCAGCCCATCGCGAGCATGCCGGGGGTGTCGCAGCATCCGATCGACGCGATCGCCGCCGTCGTCGACGAGGCCGCCGCCGCGGGCATCGGCGGGATCATGCTCTTCGGCGTCCCGGCCGTCCGCGACGCGGTCGGCAGCGGCGCCACCGATCCGGACGGCATCCTCAACCGCGCGATCGCCGTCGCGGCGCGCGCCGCCGCGGGTCGCCTCACGGTGCAGGCCGACCTGTGCCTCGACGAGTTCACCGACCACGGCCACTGCGGCCTGCTCGCCGCCGACGGCTCGGTCGACAACGACGCGACCCTCGAGGTGTACGCCGAGATGGGCGTCGCGCAGGCCCGCGCCGGCGCCGACGTGCTCGGCCTCTCGGGGATGATGGACGGCCAGGTCGCCGCGGTCCGTGCGGGACTGGATGCCGCCGGCTTCGCGCACGTCGCGATCCTCGCCTATTCGGCCAAATACGCCTCCGCCTTCTACGGCCCGTTCCGCGACGCCGTCGAGTCGACCCTGCAGGGCGACCGCCGGACGTACCAGATGGACCCCGCGAACGCCCGCGAGGGCGTCGAGGAGGCGCTCGTCGACATCGCCGAGGGCGCCGACGTCGTCATGGTCAAGCCCGCCATGCCGTACCTCGACGTGCTCGCCCGGGTCTCCGACCGCTCGAACGTGCCGGTCTGGGCGTACCAGGTGTCGGGGGAGTACGCGATGATCGAGCATGCCTCGGCCGCGGGCCTCATCGACCGAGAGCGCGCCATCGGCGAGAGCCTCCTCGGCATCCGCCGGGCCGGCGCCGACGTCATCCTCACCTACTGGGCCGTCGAGGTCGCGCACTGGCTGCGCGCCGGGAAGGAACTCGCATGAGCCGCAATCAGGAGCTGTTCGACCGCGCCCGCGGAGTGATCCCCGGCGGTGTGGACTCGCCCGTCCGGGCCTACGGATCGGTCGGCGGCACGCCGCGGTTCATGGTGTCGGCGCAGGGCGCCTACGTGACGGATGCCGACGGCCGCGACTACGTCGACCTCGTCGCCAGCTGGGGGCCCGCCCTGCTGGGTCACTCGCACCCTGCCGTGATCGACGCGGTGGTGCAGGCCGCCCAGCGCGGGCTCTCGTTCGGAGCGCCGACGGCGGCCGAGACCGAGCTCGCCGAGGGGATCCGCTCGCGCGTGCCCGCCGCGGAGAAGATCCGACTCGTCTCCACCGGCACCGAGGCGACGATGACCGCGATCCGCCTCGCGCGCGCCGCGACCGGCCGCGACCTGCTGATCAAGTTCGCCGGGCACTACCACGGGCACTCCGACGGCCTCCTCGCGCAGGCGGGCTCGGGCCTCGCGACCCTCGCCCTGCCCGGCTCGGCGGGCGTCCCGGCTCCGATCGCGGCGCAGACCCTCGTCATCGGCTACAACGACCGCGCCGCCGTCGAGGAGGTGTTCCGCGCCCACGAGGGCCGGATCGCCGCGATCATCACCGAGGCCGCTGGCGCCAACATGGGCGTCGTGCCCCCGGCATCCGGCTTCACGTCGTTCCTCTCCGAGATCGCACACCGGAACGGCGCGCTTCTCATCAGCGACGAGGTCCTCACCGGGTTCCGCTCGTCGCGCTCGGGCTATGCCGGTGTCCTCGAGGCGGCGAGGGAGCACGTCGTCCCCGACCTCATCGCGTTCGGCAAGGTCATCGGCGGCGGGCTCCCCGTCGCCGCCGTCGCCGGGCGGGCCGACATCATGGACCTCCTCGCGCCGACCGGTCCCGTCTACCAGGCCGGCACGCTGTCGGGGAACCCGGTCGCCGTCGCCGCGGGCCTCGCGACCCTCACGCACGCCGACGACGCGGTGTACCGCACGCTCGACTCCGTGGCGCACACCGTCGCGGACGCGGCATCCGCTGCGCTGACGGATGCCGGGGTGCCGCACGTCGTGCAGTGGGCGGGGACCCTGTTCAGCATCTTCTTCGGCGAGTCCGTCGTGAACGGCGTGCCCGACTACGCGACGGCGACGTCGCAGGATGCCGACGCCTACGGCCGTTTCTTCCATGCGATGCTCGAGGGCGGCGTCTCGATGCCGCCATCGGCGTTCGAGGCGTGGTTCGTCACGGCCGCGCACGACGACGCGGCCATCGGCCGGATCGTCGACGCCCTGCCCGCTGCTGCGAAGGCGGCCGCCGGCTGAACGACCGTCCGGGCGACGACGGCACGGTCCGTCGCCCGGACCTCGTCCCGCCCGCCCCTCGGGATCATTCCCGTCCCGGCGGTCGCGCACCCGTCAGCGCGTGCGTGAGCGACCGACGAGCGCGAGCACGCTGTCGAGTCCCGCCGGAGTGCCCGGCCAGTGCCGTTCGAGGGCGTCCCTCCCGGCGTGACGCAGGGCGAAGCGCAAGGCGATGACCACGACGATCGCATCGTCCGCGTACCCGAGGACGGGGATGACGTCGGGCACGAGGTCGATCGGTGACAGCAGGTAGACGAGGAGCCCCGCGAGCCACCAGCGGACGGCGCGGGGCACGGTGTCGTCGGCGACCAGCCGGCGGATCAGGCGAACCACGTCGGGAACGAGCCGCACCGCCTCGCGCCAATCGATCGTGCCGCCGGAACGTCGCACCTGCACCCAGAGCACGACGAGCAGGGCGACCCACAAGAGGACGACGCCGCCGACGATGCTCGCCGCGACCACCCAGCCGTCCACCATGAGCTCATCATCCCCTGATCGGCGGCACGGGGCCCGGCAACTAGGCTGGAACCCATGCCCGTCACCCTCCTCGGAGCCGCCGAGATCCGCGCCCTCGCCGCCGACCTCGACGTCACTCCCACCAAGAAGCTCGGGCAGAACTTCGTCGTCGACGCCAACACGGTCCGCAAGATCGTCACCGCCGCGCGGGTGACCTCGGCCGACCGCGTCGTCGAGGTGGGGCCGGGCCTCGGCTCGCTGACCCTCGCCATCCTCGAGACCGGCGCCCCCGTCACCGCCGTCGAGATCGACCACCGCCTCGCCGAGCGCCTGCCGGCCACGGCCGCGGCGCACGGCGTGCCCGACGGAGCCCTCACCGTCGTGGCCCAGGACGCCCTGCGGGTGAGCGAGCTCCCCGGCAACCCCGACGTCCTCGTCGCGAACCTGCCCTACAACGTCAGCGTCCCGGTGCTCCTGCACTTCATGGAGCACTTCCCGACCATCCAGCGCGGCGTCGTCATGGTCCAGGCCGAGGTCGGCGAACGCCTCGCGGCGCCGTCGGGGTCGAAGGTCTACGGCGCCCCGAGCGTGAAGGCTGCCTGGTACGGCACGTGGCGCCTCGCCGGCACCGTCTCGCGTCAGGTGTTCTGGCCCGTCCCCAATGTCGACAGCGTCCTCGTCGGCTTCGAGCGGGATGCCGCGGCCCGGGGCACCGAGCAGGAGCGCCTGCGCACCTTCGCGATCGTCGACGCGGCGTTCCAGCAGCGCCGCAAGATGCTCCGCCAAGCGCTCTCGACGGTCCTCGGCGGCTCGTCCGCTGCGGCGAGCGAGGTCCTCGAGCGCGCCGGGGTCGCCCCGACTGCGCGCGGCGAGGAACTCACGATCGAGGACTTCGTCCGCATCGCCCGCGCCTGAACCAGCGGCATCCCACCGACGGGCACTCGCGCGCAGATTCGCGAGGAGATGACGCGTCCAGAGGAGCGGATGCCGGGCCTCTGCCCTCGGCATCCGTCATCTCCTCCCGAAGCGACACAACGCCCCGTTCTCAGCGTGTTCGCGCGTCGTTCATCACAGGTTCCCGAAACATGCCGGTAACGTGGCGGAGCAAGGCGGGGGCACCCGAGCTCTCGCACTGACGGAAGAAGTGACCATGCGCCGCGCCGAGCATCCGGCCGCCGAACGGATCCTGCTCCACCTGAGTGACACCCATCTGCGCGGCCCTGGCCCGCAGTTGTTCGACAGCGTCGACGGCGAGGCGTCCCTCACCGCCGCTCTCGACGCCATCGAATCCAGCGGCATCGCCCCCGACGCAATCGTCTTCACGGGCGACCTCGTCGACCTCGGCGAGGCAGCGGCCTACGACGCGATACGCGCGCTCGTCGACCCGTTCGCCGATCGCCTCGGGGCGCGTCTGCTGTGGGTCATGGGAAACCACGACGACCGCGGTGCGTTCCGCGAGCACCTGCTCGACGAGACGCCCGCCGACCCGACGGCGCCCTACGACCGCGTCGACGAGCTCGACGGGCTCCGGATCGTCACCCTCGACACGAGCGTTCCAGGTCATCACCACGGCGAGCTCTCGGCCGAGCAGCTCGAGTGGCTGCGCGACGTGCTCGCTACCCCGGCCCCGCTCGGTACCGTCCTCGCGATGCACCACCCGCCGGTTCCGAGCGTCCTCCCGCTGGCGGCGAGCGTCGAACTCCGCGACCAGAACCGGCTCGCGGACGTCCTCCGCGGCACGGATGTCCGCGCGATCATCGCCGGACACCTGCACTACTCGACGTTCGCGACGTTCGCGGGCATCCCCGTCTCGGTCGCGTCGTCCACCTGCTACGCGCAGGATCTGACCGTCCCCGTCGGCGGATCGCGTCCGCAGGACGGCGCGCAGGCGTACAACCTCGTGCACGTCTACGACGACACGGTCGTCCATTCGGTCGTCCCGATCGACGTGCCGCGGCCGCTGGAGTACATCGCCCCCGACGAGGCTCAGCGACGCCTGCGGGAGGCGGGCGTCACCGGGTCCGTCACGCGTGCAGCTCGACCGGGCGTGCCGGCGCTGCACTGACCGCGGGATCCTCCCATGGCGCGCGCACCGGGAAGAGCCGCTCGAGCAGACCCGTCACGGCGCGCACGCGCACCGCTTCGGGCACCTCGAGGTCGCCGCCGTCGTTGAGGCAGAACATGTCCACATCGCTGCGCTCGGCGAGTCGCTCCATGCGGCGGAGCGACGCGGCCTGCGTCGTCTGGAAGTACCGCACGCGCGGCGCGGTCGACGCGATCGCGCGCCCCGTGAACTGCGCGTAGTAGTGGTACAGGCAGTTGGTCACCGACACGTCGGTGGCGGACCGGAAGCGGGATGCCGCGGTGCGCCGGATCTCCTCGGGGAACTCCCGCTCGAGCTCGAACATCACCGAGCGACGCAGGGGCGCTGCGCAGTGCTCGAGGTCGCGGACGATCGTGCGGCCGAACCGCTCCTGCAGCAGCTCGCGGTTGAGGCGCAGCGCGTTGTCGTGGCCGCTGCGGGCGACGCGACGTGGTCCGGTGCCGATGCGCACGTCGCACTCGACGAACGACGAGACGCCCGCGGGCGAGAAGAAGAGCTCGGGCGACAGCGGCCGACCGAAGAACATGTCGTCGTTCGAGTAGAGGAAGTGCTCCGACAGCCCCTCGATGCGGTGCAGCTGGGCTTCGACCGCGTGCGAGTTGTGGGTCGGCAGCACCGAGGTGTCCTCGAAGAACTCCTCGCTGCGGACGATCGTCACCTTCGGGTGGTCGAGCAGCCACGCGGGGGCGGGGGAGTCGGTCGCGATGAAGATGCGGCGCACCCACGGCGCGTACATGTGGACGCTCCGCAGCGCGTACCGCAGCTCGTCGACGTGTCGGTAGCGCGCGGGCCCGTCGTCGCCGTCGCCGACCACGTACTCCGACATCTGCGCCGCGCGCTGGCGCTGGAACTCCGACGACGAGCCGTCGACCCACGAGAAGACCATGTCGATCTCGTGGGTCACGTCGCCCGGATGCGGGTCGAACATGCCGTGCAGGGTCTGCCAGGTGCGGCCGTACCGGTCGACGGTCGCCGGCTCGACGTCTTCGGCCGCGAAGACGCGACGCGTGAGGTCGTTGGTGTGGGGCGCTTCGACCAGCTCCTCGCCGAAGCGCCAGAACTCGACCCGCACGCCGTGGCCGGCGCCGTAGCGCAGCTCTCCGGCGATGCGCGGGCGGAACACCCGCACCGAGGAGGGTCCCGACGCGCGCAGGCGGAGCTCGCCGAGCGGCACGGGCGTACCGCCCTTGGCCTTCGCGTACAGCGGCTCGGTGACGGCCCGATCGGCGAGCGCGCTCAGCGCGCGGTCGCGGTGGTCGAGGTCGACGACGAGACCCGGCACGGAACGGGAGTGGCGGATGAGGAGATGCGGGATGCCGGCATCCGAGAGGGAGTCGGCGATCAGCAGCAGGTCGGCGATGCGCGCCTGCTCGGGAGTGGTGTCGTCATGGCGCAGATGCAGCATGCCTCCGATGAGGACGATGTCCTCGCGTTCGAGGAGTGCGGTCCAGGAACCACCCTCGGACGGCAGTGCAGTCAGTCGCGCCATATGTTCTCCTTGTTGTGCATGTTCGGTCGGGCAAGAGTAGATGTCGGTCGTTTCGCCGACGTTTCGGGTGTCCGGCATCGCTAGCCTGGGGTGATGACCGACTACCCGGACCGTTTCCCCTCGTCGCGCAATGGCGACACCCACCGCCCCTATCAGGCGGCGTCCTCCCGCTACGATGCGGGGGCCTTCCGCCAGGTCGGCTCGAGCGGCCTGTATCTGCCGGCGATCTCGCTGGGACTCTGGTGGAACTTCGGGGACAACATCCCCTTCGACAACCAGCGTACTCTGCTCCGGCACGCCTTCGATCGAGGCGTCACCCACTTCGACCTGGCGAACAACTACGGCCCGCCGTTCGGTTCGGCCGAGACGAACTTCGGCCGCATGATGCGCGAGGACTTCGCGCCCTACCGTGACGAGCTGATCCTCTCCTCCAAGGCCGGCTACGACATGTGGCCGGGTCCCTACGGCAACTACGGGTCGCGGAAGTACCTCATCGCGAGCGCCGAGCAGTCACTCACGCGAATGAGCGTGGACTACGTCGACATCTTCTATTCGCACCGCGCGGACCCCGTGACGCCCATTGAGGAGACCATCGGCGCCCTCGACACGCTCGTGCGTCAGGGCAAGGCTCTGTACGTCGGGATCTCCTCGTACAGCGCCGAGCGCACCGAAGAGGCCGTTGCGGTGGCGAAGAGCCTCGGCACGCCGCTCATCATCCACCAGCCCTCGTACTCGATCCTGAACCGCTGGGTCGAGGACGGGCTCACGGACTCGCTCAAGACGGCGGGTATGGGGGCCATCGCGTTCACCCCGCTCGCGCAGGGACTCCTCACCGACAAGTACCTCGGCGACGGCCGCGCGGAGCGCGCCCAGAGCCGCTTCTCGCTGCCCGACGGGCAGCTCAACGAGAAGGCGCTCGACACCCTGCGCTCGCTCAACGACATCGCTCAGCAGCGCGGGCAGACGCTCGCGCAGATGGCCATCCAGTGGGTGCTGCGCGACGAGGTCGTCACCTCCGCGCTCATCGGGGCCTCGCGTCCGGAGCAGCTGGACCAGAACCTCGCCGCCGTCGACGGGGCGCCGTTCGACGACGATGAACTCGCCCGCATCGACGAGCTGTCCGGGGCGATCGACGTCGACCTGTGGGCCGACTCGGCGAACGCGTGAGTCTGCCCTTCGATGACGCCCGGCGCGTCCACGTGCGCGCGCCGGGCAAGATCAACCTCTTCTTCGAGGTCGGTCCCGTCGGAGACGACGGCTACCACGACGTGGCCTCCGTCTATCAGGCGGTCTCGCTGTTCGAAGACGTCTGGGCTTCTCACGCCGACACCACCTCCCTCTCCGTCAGCGGCGACGTCGACGTGTCGGGCGTCCCGCTCGACGAGTCGAACCTCGCCCTGCGCGCGGCCCGCCTGGTGACGGGCGCCGTCGGATGGGAGGGCGGCATCCGCCTCGAGATCCACAAAGGTGTCCCCGTCGCCGGCGGCATGGGAGGCGGGTCGGCGGACGCGGCGGCCGCTCTCGTCGCGGTCAATGAGCTGATCGACGGCGGTCTCAGCGCGGCTGACCTGCACGCGCTGGGTTCGCAGCTCGGCGCGGACGTCCCGTTCGCGCTCCTGGGCGGCACAGCGGTCGGGACGGGGCGCGGAGACGAGCTCGCTCCGGCCCTCGGTCGCGGTTCCTTCGCGTGGGTCCTCGTCGCGGACGGCGGCGGGCTCTCGACCCCCGAGGTGTACGGCACGCTGGACCGCCTGCGCGCGGACGCCGACATCGCCCCCGACCGGGCGACCCCGTCGGTCGGCCCCGCGGTCCTGCGGGCTCTTCGATCGGGGGATGCCGCGGCCCTGGGCGCGGCGATCCGCAACGACCTCCAGCTCGCCGCCGTCCACCTCCGCCCCGACCTCGCCGTGCTCCTCGATGAGGGGCTGGACGCCGGTGCGCTGGGCGGCATCGTGTCAGGGTCGGGCCCGACGACCGCGTTCCTCGCCTCGAGCGCGGGACACGCCCGCGAGGTCGCGGAGCGTCTGGGGGCGGCCGGTCGGCAGGCCCACACGGTCTCGGGTCCGGTCGCCGGCGCGAGGCTGATCTGACCTGGCATCGTGTCGCCACCCCCGCATAGCCTGGGGGCATGAGCTCTCTCGCTGACCAGTTCCATTCGGCCGCGCTCGACGAACAACTCGCCTCGACATTCGAGGCCCGGGGCCTCCAGGCTGCTCGCGTCGGAGACGACGATCGTGAAGGCACACGCCGGTGGCAGGATGCCGTCGCCCGCGGCTTCCTGGACGGAGAGCCCACCGAGGTCCAGTACACCGAGTCCTTCGCGCGCAACGGATACCGGCGCAAGGTGGGCGTCTACGACGACGGCGGTGTACAGGCGGACGTCCCGGTCGCGACATTCGCGTCGTGGGGGACGGAGCTCACCCTGCCTGGCGGTTCGGCGATCCCGATGTGCGCCATCAGCGCGGTCACGGTGGCGCCCACGCATCGGCGCCGCGGCATCCTCAGCACCCTCATGCGCGGCGAGCTGCGCACAGCGGTCTCGCTCGGCTTCCCGATCGCGGGGCTCACCGTCAGCGAGTCCGGCATCTATGGCCGGTTCGGCTTCGCTCCCGCGGTCACCGCCACCTCGTGGGAGATCTCCACACGCCGCACCGGGTGGATCGGCCCGGTCGCCCCGGGGCGCATCGACTACGTCACGCGGGAGCAGGGGCGGGATGCCGCGACCGCGCTGTACGAGAGGGTCCGTCTGGACACACCCGGCGAGATCACCATGCCCGGGGGCCACTGGGACCGCACATTCGGCACGCGCCCTGATGTCGAGAAGGCCGACAAGCTGCGCGTCGTCCAGTACCGATCGCCGTCGGGTGAGGTCGAGGGCGTTGCGATCTACAGCATCAGCGAGGACGACGACGATTGGGCCGCCTCGACGGCCACGGTGTCGCGGGTGGTGGCGGGGACGGATGCCGCCTACGCCGGGCTCTGGCGCTTCCTGCTATCCCTCGATCTGGTGGGCACCGTCCGGGCCAGCGAGCTCTCGGTCGACGAGCCGCTCTGGTGGATGATCGATAACAAGCGAGCGGCCCGCATCACCAGTCGCGACCACCACTACCTGCGCGTGCTGGACGTCCCGGCGACCCTGGCGGCACGCAGCTACGACGTCGACGACGTCATCGCACTCGAGGTGAGCGACCCGCTCGAGATCGCCGGCGGCACGTTCATCCTGTCGGCGGGTGAGACTCCCGGCGTCGACGTCGTCGACGAGCCGCCCCTCGGGGTGCCCGTCGTCCGACTCGGCGTCGCGGAGCTGTCCGCGATCCTCCTCGGCGGGGTCTCGCCGGTGACCCTCGCGCGGGCCGGCCGCATCGAGACGGACGACCCGCACCGCGCCGCGCGGGTCTTCGCCGCGACCACCACGCCGCGCCTCAGCTTCTGGTACTGACCGTGGACACGCTCGCCTGGGTAGGGATCTTCGTCGGCGGTGTCCTGCTGGCGTGGTCGCTCTGGGCGACGCTGCGCGCCAACGCGGGACGCCGCATTCCGATGCTGAGGAATGCGGACGTCGTGCCACCCGGGTCGATCGTGACGCGCGTCGTCGGCATCGTCGTTTTCGTGTTCTCGGCGTTGAGCCTCGCGGGCCGTTCGGGTGTATGGCCGGCGGTCATCCTCTTCGCGGGCGCGCTCGTCGGTCTTCTCGCGATCGCCTAGCACAATCGGCAGACCGCACACGCGGGCCGGTCAGGCGACGCCGCGTAGCCTGGAGGCGATGGCACATCTTCTCGGGGCCGAGGCCCTGCACCTGGAATACCCGACCAAGGTCGTCTTCGACGGCGTCTCGCTCGGCGTCGACGAAGGCGACCGCATCGGCATCGTCGGCCGCAACGGCGACGGGAAGTCGAGTCTCATGGCGATGCTCGCGGGCCGTCGCGAACCCGACTCCGGCCGGGTGACCGTTCGCGGCGGAGTGACGATCGGGGTGCTCGAGCAGAGCGACGTCCTCCCCGACGACCTCACCGTGGGACGCGCCGTGGTCGGCGACGGCCCCGAGCACGAGTGGGCGCGGGACGCCCGCGTCCGCGACGTCATCGCGGGCCTGCTGTCCGACCTCGACTGGGATGCCGCCATCGGCACGCTCTCTGGCGGTCAGCGTCGCCGTGTCGCCCTCGCGCAGCTGCTGACGGGGGACTGGGACGTGCTTGCGCTGGACGAGCCCACGAACCACCTCGACGTCGAGGGGATCGCCTGGCTCGCCGAGCATCTGAAGCGGCGCTGGTCGGCCTCCTCCGGGGCGCTCATGGTGGTGACGCACGACAGGTGGTTCCTCGACGAGGTCTGCACGAAGACCTGGGAGGTGCACGACCGCATCGTCGAGCCGTTCGACGGCGGCTACGCGGCGTACATCCTGCAGCGCGTCGAGCGCGATCGCCAGGCGGCCTCGATCGAGGCGCGGCGCCAGAACCTCGCACGCAAGGAACTCGCCTGGCTCCGCCGCGGTGCCCCCGCCCGCACGAGCAAGCCGAAGTTCCGCATCGACGCGGCCAACGAGCTCATCGCCGACGTCCCCGAGATCCGCGATCGGGTCTCGCTGCAGTCCCTCGCGGTCGCACGGCTCGGCAAGGACGTCGTCGACCTGCTCGACGCGGGTGTCGCGTACGACGGCCGTGACATCCTGCGCGGGGTCGAGTGGCGCATCGCGCCGGGGGAGCGCACCGGCATCCTCGGCGTAAACGGCGCCGGCAAGTCAACGCTCCTCGGTCTCGTCTCCGGCGCCGTTCAGCCCACGAGCGGACGGGTCAAGCACGGCAAGACCGTGAAGGTCGCAACCCTCACGCAGCGGATGGACGAGCTCGATCCGCATCTGCACGAGCCCGTGCGCGTCGTCGTCTCGCGGTTGCGGACGACCTACACGTTCGGTGCCGGTTCGAAGGCTCAGGAACTCACGCCCGGGCAGCTGCTCGAGCGGATGGGCTTCGCCTCGGCGCAGCTCTCCACCCCCGTGAAGGACCTCTCGGGCGGTCAGAAGCGGCGCCTGCAGCTGCTGCTGATCCTCCTCGACCAGCCGAACGTGCTGATCCTCGACGAGCCGACGAACGACCTCGACACCGACATGCTCGCGGCCATCGAGGACCTCCTCGACTCCTGGGCGGGAACGCTCATCGTCGTGTCCCACGACCGCTACTTCATGGAGCGCGTGACCGACCAGCAGTACGCGGTCATGGGCGGCGGGCTCCGTCACCTCCCCGGCGGCATCGAGGAGTACCTGCGCCTGCGGGCCAGCCAGCCGCAGGCGACGGGAGCGGCGACTCCCGGTGGTCAGAAGGCGGATGCCGCGGCACCGACGGCATCCGCTCTGTCGGGCGCCGACCGCCGCGCGGCCGAGAAGGAGGTCACGAGCCTCGAGCGCAGGATCGCCAAGCTCTCCGACCAGATCACGAAGGCGCGGACGGCGCTCGCCGATCACGACCAGGGCGACTACGTCGGTCTCGGCGAGAAGATGCACCAGATCACCGCGATGGAGACCGAGGTCGCCGAGGCGGAGGAGCGCTGGTTCGAACTCAGCGAGCAGCTGGGCTGATCAGACGCGACCCGCTTCGCGCAGCGCCAGGCCGGTCGTGAACTCGCGCGTTTGGCCGCTCAGGGGATCTACGAAGCGCAGTTCGCGGGCCAGCAGCTGCAGCGGGTGCTCGGGGTCGTCGGGCGCCTCGTCGAGGAGATCGGGGTAGAACCGGTCGCCCAGGATGCCGAGGCCGATCCCGGCGAGGTGGGAACGCAACTGGTGCATGCGGCCGGTCCGCGGGTGCAGGCGCAGATGGGCGGCGGTCTCGCCGATGCGGATCGCCTCCACGAGCGTCTCGGCGTTCGGCTCGCGGTCGTCGTGCACGACCGCCCGGAGGCTCCCGCGCGTGCTCGTGAGGTGGGATCGGACGACGAGGGGGAGCTCCGGCATCCCGTCCGCCGGAACCGCGGTGACCGCCTCGTACACCTTCTCGACGGTGCGGTCGGCGAACAGGGTCTGGTACGCGCCGCGGGTCGCGGGGCGGACGGAGAACATCACGAGACCGGCCGTCGCCCGGTCGAGTCGGTGGATAGGCGTCAGATCCGGGTTGTCGAACCGCCGGCGCAGACGCACGAGGGCGGAGTTCATCAGGAACCCGCCGCCCGGTGTCGTCGGCAGGAAGTGCGGCTTGTCCACGACCAGCAGATGGTCGTCGAGGTGGCGCACCGCGACGTCGTACGGGATGTCGGGCTCGTCGGGCGGCTCGCGGTAGTACCAGACGAAGTCCTCGGCCCCCAGCGGTGTCTGCCGCGTGAGCTGCGAGCCGTCGAAGGCGACGACCTCACCGCGGTCGAAGCGGCCGAGGAGGATCTCAGGGTCGATGTGCGAGAACCGCCCGGTCACGTAGTCGGCGATCGTCTCCCACGGACCCGTCCGCGGTACCCGCAGCCGGGTGGGACCCACCCCGTCGCGGACGGGGAGCGGAGCGCGCATCGCCATGTCGCGCTCAGGCGTCGAAGCCGAGGCTGAGCTTGCGCAGCAGCCCGGCGAGCCGCTCGCGGTCGGCGCGGGAGAGCTGGCCGAGCAGCTCCGCCTCGGCGTCGACGAGCCTCGTGATCGCGGCATCAACTCGGTTCCGGCCCTCTTCGGTCAGGGTCACGAGGACGCCGCGGCCGTCGCCGGGATCGGCGGCACGGACGACCAGCCCGCGCTCGACCAGGCGGTCGATGCGATTGGTCATCGTGCCGCTCGAGACGAGGGTCTGCTGCAGGAGCTGCTTCGGGCTCAGCGTGTAGGGCTCGCCGGCGCGGCGGAGCGCGGAGAGCACGTCCCACTCCCACGGCTCCAGATCGCTGCGGTGGAACGCCTCGCGGCGGGCGCGGTCGAGGTGGCGAGACAGACGGTCCACGCGCGAGAGGACCTCGAGGGGGGAGAAGTCGAGATCGGGCCGCTGTGCGACCCACGCGCTCACGATCCGATCGACCTCGTCATGTTCGGGGACCATCCCCTCATCATCGCAGAGCGCCTGCTACTGTGACCGGTAACAGGCGGGCGATGACGTGACCGCCGAGATCGAAGAGGATCCCCTCGATGCCTGCATCGCGCGCCCGGCGGACGACCGCCGTCTCCACCACCACCGCCCTCGTCCTCGGCCTGCTGGGTGCCGGCGCGATCGTCGCGCCCGCCGCTTCGGCCGCGGAGGGACCCGTCGACGCGGGCATCGCCGTCCGAAAGGTCGACGGCCTGCCGGCCGATTTCATCAACGGCGTGGATGTCTCCTCCGTGCTCTCCCTCGAGGCCTCCGGCGTCGTCTTCCGCGACGACGAGGGTGAGCCCGCCGACCTGTTCGACGTCCTCGCCGATCACGACGTGACCGACGTCCGCGTCCGCGTCTGGAACGACCCGTTCGATGCCGACGGCAACGGTTACGGCGGCGGTGACGTCGACGTCGACCGCGCCGTGGAGATCGGGAAACGCGCCACCGAGGCCGGGCTGCGCGTCCTCGTCGACTTCCACTACTCGGACTTCTGGGCGGACCCGGCGAAACAGCAGGCGCCGAAGGCGTGGCGGGATCTCAGCGTCGATGAGAAGGCCGGTCGGACCCGGGAGTACACCACCGACGCCCTCGAAGAGTTCGCCGACGCGGGTGTCGACGTGCACATGGTGCAGGTCGGAAACGAGACGAACAACGCCGTCGCAGGGGTCACCGGGTGGCCGGGGATGTCGAAGATCTTCTCCGCCGGTTCGGCCGCCGTCCGCGACGTGTTCCCCGACGCGCTCGTCGCGGTGCACTTCACCAACCCCGAGACCGCGGGCCGCTATGCCGGTTACGCCGCCAACCTGAAGTCCTACGGCGTCGACTACGACGTCTTCGCGTCGTCCTACTACCCCTTCTGGCACGGGAGCACCGCGAACCTGACCTCCGTCCTCCGGCAGGTGGCCGACACGTACGACAAGAAAGTCATGGTCGCCGAGACGTCGTGGGCGCACACCCTCGACGACGCCGACGGCCACGGCAACGTCATCGACCTCCCCTCCGAGGCGACGCAGTACCCCGTCTCAGTGCAGGGACAGGCGACCGCGGTGCGGGACGTCATCCAGGCCGTCGTCGACGTGGGCGACGCCGGTATCGGCGTCTTCTACTGGGAGCCGGCTTGGCTCCCCGTTGGCCCGCCCGAGCGGCTCGAGCAGAACAAGGTGCTGTGGGAGCGCGACGGATCAGGCTGGGCGTCGAGCTTCGCGGGCGGATACGAGCCCGAGGACGCCGGGCACTGGTACGGCGGATCGGCGTGGGACAATCAGGCGCTCTTCGCCGCGGACGGTGTCCCGCTCGAATCGTTGAACGTGTTCTCCTACGCCCGCACCGGCGCCGTCGCCCCGCGCCAGGTCGTCGACGTCGAGGAACCCACGGTCACCCTCACCGACGGGGACGAGATCGTCCTCCCGTCGACGGTCGCCGTCACCTTCAACGACGGTTCCGTCGACGACGAGACGGTCGAATGGTCGCGGGATGCCGAGTGGATCGGCGGACCGGGCACGTACACGCTCGGTGGCACGACCGCATCGGGACATGCGACGACGGCGACTGTCGTCATCCGTCCGGTCAACGCACTGCGGAACCCCGGATTCGAGGACGCGGACGTGTCCATGTGGCGTGCCACCGGTGCGGGACTGACGCTGCGGTCCACTGACGATCCCCGCACGGGGGAGCGCTCGGCTCACTTCTACTCCGGGTCGGCCTACACCTACACGCTCCGTCAGACCGTGACGGGGCTCCCCGCGGGCCGGTACACCGCATCGGGAGCGCTCCAGGGCGACGGGGAGGGCAGCGACGGGACCGTCCGGCTGACCGTCTCGTCCGGGGACGCTGCGGCCTCGGCTGACTTCGGGCTCGACGGCTGGCGTGCCTGGTCGACGCCCGCGACGGACGCCGTCACCGTCGTCGAGGGCGGCACCGCGACCATCGAGGTCACAGCATCCCTCCCGGCCGGTGCGTGGGGCACGCTCGACGACCTCGTGCTCACCCGGGCCGCCGACGCGGTCGACACCGCCGACCTCCGGGCGCTCGTCACGCGAGCGGGCGACGTCGAGCGCTCGGCTGCCACCACGGGATCGATCGAGACGCTCGACGAGGCCGTGCGCATCGCGCGTCTCGTCTTGTCGTCGTCGGCCCCGAGCGCCGACCGCGTCACCGCCGCCGAGACCGCGCTGGCGGCTGCCTTCGAGGGTCTCGTGCTCGTCGGCGAGGCACCCGCGCCCGTCGTGCTGCCGGTCGCCGTGACCGTCGGCGAAGGCGAGCCGGTGGCCCTGCCCGCCGCCGTGACCGTCCGCGCCTGGGACGGTGCGGTCCGCACGACGCCCGCTACGTGGTCGGACGCGGTCTCATGGATCACCGGGCCGGGCGAGTACACCGTGAGCGGTCGTGCCGCCGACACGGACGTGACGGCCGCCGTCACCGTCACCGCAGCCGCCTGGGTGCGCGACGGGGGCTTCGAATCCTCGGGCGCATCGCCGTGGACCGTGACCGGCACCGGCGCCACGATCGGTGCGACGACGGATGCCGCGGCCGGCGCTCGTGCCGTGTCGTTCTGGTCCGGGTCCGCGTACCGGTTCGCCGTGACGCAGCGCATCGAGGGCGTCACGCCCGGCACCTACGCCGTCTCGGCGACCGCGCAGGGAGACGGAGAGGGGAGCGGCGCCCTCACGGTCACCGCGACCAGCGGAGGCCGCACCGCCGATGCACGCGTCCCGCTGGAGGGCTGGCAGCAGTTCCGCGCCGGCACGACCCCCGCCATCACGGTCGGGTCGGACGGGATCCTCACCGTCGGTGTCGCCGCCGATCTGCCCGCCGAGGCGTGGGGCACCGTCGATCAGATCCGCGTCGTCCGCACCGGCGACCGGGTGTCGACCGACGAGCTCGCCGCGCAGATCGCCGAGCTCGCCGAGCTCGACCCCGCACCGTACACGGCGTGGTCGGCGAAGCGGATCCCGGCGGGGCTCGAGAAGGCCCGCATCGTCGTCGCCGCCGCCTGGCCCACTGCGGCCGACGTCGACCGCGCCCGGGCCCTGCTGTCCGACATCCGCGCCGGACTCGTCCGGGCGGACGGCGACACCGCCACGGCGCGGCCGGCGGAGGCGACCCTGTCGAACGACAACGGTTACGACACCGGACTGAGGGACGGCGACTTCACCGTCACCATGAACCTCTGGTGGGGTGAGAACGCGTCGTCGGTGCGCTTCTACGAGAACGGCACTCTCCTGAGCACCGTGCCCCTCGCGTACCGGGGTACGCGGGCGCAGACCGCCCGGGTGCCGGTCACCGGACGAGCCGACGGCACGTACCGCTACACCGCCGTGCTGGCGAACACGCGCGGCGAGACGCGCACCGCGGAGATGACGGTCCTTGTGGATGCCGCGGCCCCCGGCATCCCCGTCCTCAGCCACGACGACTACGACGGCGACGGCAGCTTCACCCTGATCGCGGACCTGTGGTGGGGCACGAACGCCACGTCCTACCGGGTGTTCGAGGGCGGGCGCGTCGTGGCGGAGGGCGACCTGGCGGCGCGTACACCCAAGGCGCAGCGGGCGAGCTATGCGGCATCCGGTCTCAGCCGCGGATCGCACGTGTTCACGGTGGAGTTCCGGAACGCCGCCGGGACGACGACGAGCAAGCCGCTCACGGTGACGGTGCGTCGCTGACGCGCCCGGAGGGACGGCGGTCGCATGGCAGACTTGTCAGGCGGCCGCCGGACCCCGGACGGCTGCGGTCCGCCGTGGTGTAATGGCAGCACGACAGCCTTTGGAGCTGTGAGGTCTAGGTTCGAGTCCTGGCGGCGGAGCATGACCGAGAACCTCGATTCGCGCCTGGCCGTCGTCATCCTCGCCGCTGGACAGGGCACGCGGATGAAGTCCTCCCTCCCCAAGGTCCTGCACCGCATCGGCGGACGACCTCTCCTCGGTCACGTCCTCGACACCGCACTCGACCTCGGGCCCGCGCACGTCGTGGTCGTCGTGCGACACGAGCGCGACCAGGTCGCCGACGCCGTGCTGGGCGTCGCACCCAAGGTCGTCGTGGTGGATCAGGATGAGATCCCCGGGACGGGACGTGCCGTCGAGGTCGCGCTCGGTGCGCTGACCGACTTCGACGGGGACGTCCTGGTTCTCAGCGGCGATTGCCCGCTGGCCGACTTCGGCACGCTCGACGCCTTCGTCGCCGAGCACCGTGCAACCCGGGCAGAGGCGACGCTCATGACCGCCGTCGTCGACGATCCGACCGGGTACGGCCGCATCATCCGCGAGAGCGACGGCAGCGTCGCCCGCATCGTGGAGCAGAAGGATTCCTCGCCCGACGAGGCCGCCGTGACCGAGGTGAACGCGGGGATGTACGTCTTCGCGGCATCGGCCCTCCGCACGCACCTGCCGCAGCTCGGCACCGACAACGCGCAGAGCGAGAAGTACCTCACCGACATCGTCGCGCTGCTGCGCCGCGCGGATGGGCGGGTCGCGGCATCCGTCGCCACGGACGTCACCGTCACGTACGGCGTGAACGACCGCGTCCAGCTGTCCGAGGTGGGCCGGCTGCTCAACGCCCGCACCGTCCGCCGCTGGCAGCTCGAGGGCGTCACGATCATCGACCCGGCGACGACGTGGATCGACGTCACGGCGACGCTCGCCCCCGACGTGACGGTGCTGCCGAACACGCACATCCTGCGCTCGACGAGCGTCGCCGAGGGTGCGACCATCGGGCCCGACACGAGCCTGGTCGACTGCGAGGTCGGTGCCGGTGCGACCGTGACGCGCACGGACGCGACCCTCGCCGTGATCGGTGCCGGCGCGACCGTCGGTCCGTTCGCCTATCTGCGTGCGGGAGCCGAACTCGGCGAGCGCGGCAAGGTCGGCACCTTCGTCGAGATCAAGAACTCCGTCATCGGCGAGGGCAGCAAGGTTCCGCACCTGTCCTACATCGGTGACACGACGATCGGGCGAGGGGTGAACCTCGGCGCCGGGGCGATCACCGCGAACTACGACGACCTCACCAAGCACCGCACCGAGATCGCGGACGAAGTCCACGCCGGCTCGCACAACGTGTTCGTTGCGCCCGTTAGGATCGGTGAGGGCGCGAAGACGGGTGCAGGAGCCGTCATCCGCAAGGATGTTCCGGCCGGCGCCCTCGCCCTCAGCATCGCCCCCCAGCGGAACATCGCCGGGTGGGTCGAGAACAATCGACCGGGAACGGGAGCGGCAGAAGCCGCCGCTCGCGCCCGGTCCGCACAGGAAGCTGGCGATGGGTCGCAAGAAGCAGCAGACGGTTGACCTCGACACCGAGCGCGGAATCGCGCCGGGCCTGGTAGCCAAGACCAAGAAGCGCCTCGTCGTCGCGTCGGGCCGCTCGCACGAGGAGCTGTCGACCGACGTCGCCGCAGCCCTCGGCACCCAGCTGGTGCCCACCGAGCACCGCACCTTCGCCTCGGGGGAGATCCTGACCCGTTTCGAGGTCTCGATCCGCGGCTGCGACTTCTTCCTCATCCAGAGCTTCGGTCCGCCGGTCAACGAGTGGCTGATGGAGACGCTCATCATGCTGGATGCCGCCAAGCGTGCATCCGCCAAGCGGATCACCGTCGTCGCGCCCTACTTCCCGTACTCGCGTCAGGACAAGAAGGGCCGCGGCCGCGAGCCGATCAGTGCCCGCCTCGTAGCGGACCTCTTCAAGACCGCCGGCGCTGACCGGGTCATGAGCGTCGACCTCCACGCCGCCCAGATCCAGGGCTTCTTCGACGGCCCCGTCGACCACCTGTTCGCCAAGCCCGTCCTCCTCGAGTACTTCGAGAACACGCTCTCGGCCGAGGACCGCGCCAAGCTCACTGTCGTCTCGCCCGACACCGGCCGCGTGCGGGTCGCCGACACGTGGTCCGACAGCCTCGGCGCACCCCTCGCAATCATCCACAAGCGCCGGGACCCCAACGTCGCGAACCAGGTCACGGTCAACGAGATCGTCGGCCAGGTAGACGGCCGCGTCTGCCTCCTCGTCGACGACATGATCGACACCGGCGGCACCATCGTGAAGGCAGCGCAGGCGCTCAAAGCGAACGGCGCCGAGCGCGTGATCGTCGCGGCGACGCACGCGATTTTCAGCGACCCCGCCGCCGAGCGTCTCCAGGATGCGTCGATCGACGAGGTCGTCGTCACGGACACGGTTCCGCTGCCCCCCGAGAAGCGTTTCGAGAGCCTGACGATCCTGCCGATCGCCCCGCTGCTCGCGCGCGCCATCCGCGAGGTCTTCGAGGACGGGTCCGTGACGAGCATGTTCGACGGCGCGGCCTGATCTCAGGTCCTCGTGCTGGACAGGAACCCGGCTGTCCGTTAACCTCGCGTTCACGTACGGCCGTCGTCTTCAGCCGATGCATAGGCTTCTGCAAGCATCGGCATGTGAGGACTGGCTTTTCTTGAGGTCAACGCCCCCTACCCCAGACCGGGCGGGAACGACACAAGGAGGACCTCTCATGATCCGCACCACCGCCGTACCCCGGCCGATCCGCGTCGGTGCCGCCGCCGCATCCGTCGCGGGGCTCGCCCTGCTCGCCGGCTGCGCCGGCCAGACCACGTCCGGATCAACGGACGCCGGCACGTCGTCGCAGAACCCTTCCGCCTCCACCGACGCGGGGAGCGGTGCGTCGACCGGCACCTACAAGGACGGTACGTACACAGCCAACGGCACGTACCAGACCCCGGAATCGGTCGAGGAGATCTCGGTCACCCTGACCCTCGCGGACGGCACCGTCACCGACGTCGAGGTGACCGGCGAGCCGAAGGCTCGGGAGACGCGCCAGTACCAGGGCGACTTCATCGGCGGCATCCAGGACGAGGTCGTCGGCAAGAAGCTCGACGACATCTCGGTCGACAAGGTCGGCGGCTCCTCCCTCACCAGCGGCGGGTTCAACGCCGCTGTCAAGGAGATCCGGACCGAAGCCGCGTCATGACCGAGATCGCCCCCCTCGCCCACTCCTGGGCGTTCGAGGCGATCGGAACGGTATGGCGAATCGACGCCGCATCCCCACTCGACGATGGCGTCCGTGACGAGATCACGGACGCCATCGCCGCGTTCGACCTGGAGTGGTCGCGTTTCCGCGCCGAGTCGCTCGTCAGTCGGCTGGGGACGGAAGGCGGGGAGGTCCCGGCTCCCGCCGACGCCGTCGCCATGCTGAACGCCTACGACGCTCTCGACACCGCCACCGCCGGGGCAGTGAATCCCCTCGTCGGAGATGCGCTCGCGCGGCGCGGCTATGACGCCGACTACTCTCTCGTCGACCGCGGTGTCGTATCGGCACCGCAGAACTGGCGGGATATCCTCGCGTGGTCTCCCGGCACGCTCTCCCTCGCAGAGCCTGCCCTGATCGACGTCGGAGCGCTCGGCAAGGGGCGTCTCGCGGACATCGTGCTGGATCTCGTCCCGGCGGGCCCCGCGGTCGTGGATGCCGGCGGCGACATCGCCGTTCGCGCGGTAACGCAGCGGATCGCTCTCGAGCATCCGTACGACGCGTCGCGTGCGATCGGTGTCTGGTCGGTGACGGATGCCGCCCTCTGCGCCTCGGCGATCAACCGGCGCGCATGGGGCGACGGTCTCCACCACGTGCTCGACGCCCGCACCGGCCAGCCGGTGCGGCGATACGCGGCCACCTGGGCCGCATCCTCCGACGCGATGACGGCCGATGCCGTCGCGACCGCGTTGTTCTTCGACGGCGGCCCTCAGCTGGCCGCCGAATGGGGAGCCGAGTGGGTGCGAATGGGCACCGACGGCTCCGTCGAATGGTCCCCCCGATGCGAAGCGGAGTTGTTCTCGTGATCTCGTCCCTCAGCGCCGGATGGACGCGCCTCATCGGCGCGCTCGGTCGGCTGTCCATGTACCGCCTGGTCCTGCTGGCGTTGTCGGCTCTCGCCGTCATCGCGCTGGTGCTCTCCTTCACCGGTGCGGTGTCGGTGGCCCCGCTCGACCTCGTGGTCTCGTTCGCCGTCCTCGCCGCATCGATCATGGTGGTGGATGCCGTTGCCCAGCGGATCGTCCGCAGGCCGTGGCGCATCGAATCGGCCCTCATCACCGCCCTCATCCTGATGTTCGTCCTCCGTCCGGGGATCGAACCAATGGCGCTCCTGGGGCTCGCCCTGGCCGGGGCGATCGCGTCGGCGTCGAAGTACATCCTCGCCTGGCAGGGGCGCCACATCTTCAATCCCGCAGCGGTGGGTGCGAGTGCCCTCACGATCATCAGCATCTGGGCGCCGGATCTCGGATTCTCCGCCTGGTGGATCGGCTCTCCCGCGATGACCGTTCCCGTGGTCCTGCTGGGGCTGGCCGTTCTCGTGCGCACCGAGAAGGTGCGCGTGGTGGGGCTGTTCCTCGTCGTCGCGATCGCTGTCGGCCTCGTCCGCACGATCGTGCAGGCGCAGGAAGCGGGCCTCGCCCTCGATCCCGCCATGACGTTCTCGAGCCTCGTCCTGTCGTCGCCGTTCCTGTTCCTCGGCGCGTTCATGCTCTCCGAGCCGCTGACGCTCCCGCCGCGACGGTGGCAGCAGTTCATCGTTGCGGCCGTGGTCGGCATCCTGGCGGGCTGGCCTCTCGCGGTCGGCGACATCACCCTCGGCCAGGAGCGTGCGTTGCTCATCGGCAACCTCGTCGCTTTCGTCTTCGCACTCCGGACCGCCGTCCGCCTCACGATCGTCGAGCGCACCGCGGTGACGCCGAGCGTGCGCGAGTACAGCTTCCGCGCGGAGCGGCCGGTGAAGTTCACTCCGGGCCAGTACCTCGAGCTCGAGGTGCCTCATGCGCGACCCGACTCGCGCGGCACACGGCGCGAGTTCAGCATTCTCTCTTCGCCGGCAGAACTGCCGGTCGTGCGGATCGCGATGCGGGAGGGGTCTCAGTCGAGCTACAAGAAGGCGATCGCGACGGTCGAACCGGGGGACGAGCTGACCATCACCGGCATCTGGGGTGACTTCGTGCTGCCGCGCAAGACCGAGACGCCCGTCCTCATGGTCGCCGCCGGCATCGGGGTCACGCCGTTCGTGTCGCACCTGCGGCACCTGCGGATGACCCAGGAGCAGCGCGATGTGGTGTTCGTCTACGTGGCATCAGCGAGCGAGGAGCTGGCCTTCCGCGACGACCTCGAAGCCGCCGGCATTCCGGTCATCGTCGTGACCCGTGACGAACCGGCGAACCTGCCCGACGGCTGGACGTGGGGCGGCGGGAACCGGCTCGATGCCGAGAGCCTCGTGCGCCACGTTCCCGACATCGACCGGCGACACGCCTTCGTGTCCGGTCCGCCGGCGCTCATCGCCACGCTGACACCCGCGCTGAACCGCGCGAAGTCCGTCACCACGGACGCCTTCAGCGGCTACTGAGCTGCCTTCACTCGGTGGTGGCGTCGGCGGGGGAGTCGGGGCGGGCGGGCAGCCGCACCTCGAACGTGGTCGAGCCGGGCTCGGAGTCCACGACGATCCGGCCGCCGTGTCCGGTGATGATCGCCCTGGCGATCGAGAGCCCGAGTCCGGTACCGCCGGTCTGACGGGCTCGCGAGGAGTCCGCCCGGCTGAACCGCTCGAAGAGTTCGTTCACGACGGAGGGGTCGATGCCGGGGCCGTCGTCGTGGATCCGCAGGATCGCCTCACCGTCCTCGGTTTCGACGGTCGTCGTGACACGGGTGCCGGCGGGGGTGTGGAGTCGGGCGTTCGCGAGGAGGTTGGCGGCGACCTGGTGCAGGCGCCCTGCGTCACCGGCGACGATCACCGGGTCGTCGTCGACCTCGAGCACCCAGTCGTGATCGGTGCCCGCGACACGGGCGTCCGAGACCGCTTCGACGGCGAGCCGGGTGAGGTCGACGGCGCTGTAGACCAGTTCCGTGCCCTCGTCCAGGCGAGCCAGGAGCAGCAGATCCTCGACGAGCGCCGTCATCCGGAGAGACTGCGCCTGGATCCGCTCCAGAGACTCCTTCGTCGTGTCGGCGATCACCCCGGACGCGTGCGGGGCGGACGCCTCCGCCTGACGGATGCCGCGGAGGGAGAGTTCGGAGTATCCGCGGATCGAGGCGAGGGGCGTGCGCAGCTCATGGCTCGCATCGGCGACGAACGCCCGCATCCGATCCTCGTTGCGCTGGCGGGCGGCCAGGGAGCTCTCCACATGGTCGAGGAGGGTGTTGAGGGCGTGACCCACCTGTCCGACTTCCGTGTGCGCGTCGGTGTCCTCGTCGGGGACGCGCTCGGTGATCGTGACGGCACCCTCTGCGAGGGGGAGCGACGCGACACGGGATGCCGTCGCGGCGACCGATCGCAGCGGTGCGAGCGCGCGACGGATCAAGAGGGCGATGACCGCGGCGAGCACGAGGAGACCGCCCGTCGTCAGCAGCGCGACTGTCGTGACGATGCGGGCGCTGACGCTCGTCACCTCCGAGGTGGGAAGGCCGGTGATGGTCGTGTACGGCCCCGGCTCTTCGTGGACGCGATAGTGGCCGAGGCCGGTGACGGTCGCGTCGGCCCAGCCGTCCTGGTCCGACGGGACGAGCATGATGCGGCTGACATCGAGCGAGCGCACATCGTTCTCGTCATCGACGTACGCCGCGGTGATGCCGCTGATGTTGCTGACGACGAGGATCGTGCCCCGTTCCTGACGGCTGCGGCTGAGGATGTCTTCGGCGCGGTTGTTGAGATCGACGTAGATCGAGTCCTGCGCTCGGGTGACCTTCGCGTCGAGGTTCTCCCGCAGGATCGACTCGAGCACCGTCCCCGTCCCGAGCCCGACGGTGATGAGGATCACCGACACGAACGAGACGACGGCGGTGATGAGCCGCGCCTGCAGACTCCAGCGGTGCCGCCGCCGTCGGGGTTTCGTGCTCACTGGCTCGCTTTGATCATGTATCCGACGCCGCGCACGGTGTGGATGAGGGGCTCCTTG
The DNA here is from genome assembly GCF_047302325.1 of Microbacterium phoenicis. Classification (NCBI taxonomy): domain Bacteria; kingdom Bacillati; phylum Actinomycetota; class Actinomycetes; order Micrococcales; family Microbacteriaceae; genus Microbacterium; species Microbacterium phoenicis. The sequence goes on along the minus strand of NZ_CP154849.1, from coordinate 2,283,238 downwards.
CCCGCGTCGATCTTCTTGCGGAGGTAGGAGATGTAGAGCTCGACGACACTCGAGCGTCCGCCGAAGTCGTAGTTCCAGACGCGGTCGAGGATCTGCGCCTTCGACAGCACGCGGCGCTGATTGCGCATGAGGTAGCGGAGCAGTTCGAACTCGGTGGCGGTCAGTTCGATCTCGTCGTCGCCGCGGAACACCTCGTGAGAGTCCTCGTTGAGCGTGAGGTCGCCGACGCGGAGGATCGGGTCGGCGGTGTCGGTGGATGCCCCGGCCCGGCGCATGAGGCCGCGCAGGCGTGCCACGACCTCCTCCAGGCTGAACGGCTTCGTGACGTAGTCGTCGCCGCCGGCGGTGAGGCCGGCGACGCGGTCGCTGACCGAGTCCTTCGCGGTGAGGAAGAGGACGGGGACGTCGTCCCCGGCCTGGCGGAGGCGCTGCAGGACGGCCATGCCGTCGAGGTCGGGCATCATGATGTCGAGCACCATGGCGTCGGGGGCGAATTCGCGCGCCACGTTGAGCGCGTCGAAGCCGGATGCCGCTGTGCGGACCTCCCATCCCTCCATGCGGAGCGCCATCGAGAGCAGGTCGGTCAGCATCTGCTCGTCGTCGACGACGAGGACGCGCAGAGGGGAGCCGTCGGGGCGCTGGAGGAGGGGGGCAGGCATGGTCATGTCTCTCATTCTCATGACATTCCTATGCGCACGCTATGCGGTGCCTTCGGTCACGCTTCGGATCGCACCGGATGCCGCGGGCGGGGCGGCGAGAGCAGGAAGGCGAGCAGGAGCATGAGGCACATGCCGATCACCGAGCCGAGGGTATTGGCGACGACGTCGCGCACGTCCGAGACGCGGGTGTCGATGAAGATCGCCTGGAGCACCTCGATCGCCGCGCTCCCGAGGGCGCCGAGGATCGGGGCCGCCCACCAGCCCCGCACGCCGAACCACAGGACCGCGATGACCCCGAGGGGCACGAACATCGCCACGTTCGCGCCGAACTCCACCCGGTCGAAGGTGATCCACGCGGTGGAGGGCCGTTCGGCGAACCAGGCCAGCAGCCTGTCCAGGGCGGAGCCGATGTCCGACCCGTACGGCGCCGCGCGCAGCGTCATCCACCCCACCGTCCACGCATAGAGCGCGGTGAGGATCGCGAGGACGATGCGCGCGGCGACGCGGTGGACGCGGAGCGCCGTGTCGGTGCGACTCAGTGGGTGTCCTCGGCCTCGATCTCACTGCGGTCGCCGGACCACACCGTGTGGAAGGTGCCGTCCTTGTCGATCCGCTTGTACGTGTGCGCGCCGAAGAAGTCGCGCTGCCCCTGGATGAGGGCGGCCGGCAGGCGGTCCGCACGGAGCCCGTCGTAGTACGCCAGCGACGAGCTGAAGGCGGGAGCCGGGATGCCGGCGGCCGCCGACACGCGGACGATCTCGCGCCAGGCATCCTGCGTGCGGCCGAGGGCCTCGACGAAGTAGGGCGCCGTCAGCAGGACGGGCAGGTCGGCCTGCTCGTCGTACGCGTCGGCGATGCGGTTCAGGAACTGCGCACGGATGATGCAGCCGCCGCGCCAGATCTTGCTGACCGCTCCGAGGTCGATGTTCCAGCCGTACTGGGCGGCTCCGGCGCGGATCTCATCGAAGCCCTGGCTGTAGGCGACGATCTTCGAGGCGTAGAGGGCGAGGCGGACCTGCTCGATGAACGCGTCCGCGTCGGGGACGGTGAAGTCCTCCGAGGACGGGCCGGGGAGCTCACCCGCGACGTCGCGCTGTTCGCGGTGGCTCGAGAGCGACCGGGCGAACGTGGCTTCGGCGATGCCGGAGACGGGGACGCCGAGGTCGAGCGCGGTCTGCACCGTCCACGCGCCGGTGCCCTTGGCGCCCGCCTGGTCGACGATGACGTCGACGAGGGGCTTGCCGGTGGCGGCATCCGTCTGACGGAGGACTTCGGCGGTGATCTCGATCAGGTACGACTCGAGTTCGCCGCGGTTCCATTCGGCGAAGACGTCGGCGATCTCGGCGGGGGACTTGCCGGTGCCGCGGCGGATGAGGTCGTACGCCTCGGCGATCAGCTGCATGTCGGCGTACTCGATGCCGTTGTGCACCATTTTCACGAAGTGACCGGCACCGTCGTGGCCGATGTGGGTGACGCAGGGCTCGCCCTCGGCGACGGCGGCGATCGACTTCAGGATGGGGCCGAGGGTGACCCAGGCCTCGTCGGGGCCGCCGGGCATGAGGGACGGGCCGTTGAGCGCGCCCTCCTCGCCGCCCGAGACGCCCATGCCGACGAAGTTGTATCCGGCTTCGGAGACCGCCTTCTCGCGGCGGATCGTGTCGGTGAACAGGCTGTTGCCGCCGTCGATGATGATGTCGCCGGGCTCGAACACGCGCATGAGCTCGTCGATGACGGCATCCGTCGGCTTGCCTGCCTTGACCATGATGATCGCGGTGCGCGGCTTCTGCAGCGACGCGGCGAACTCCTCGTAGGTGAACGCGGGGACGAACTCGGCCTCGGGGTGGGCCTCGATCAGCTCGTCGGTCTTCGACCGCGACCGGTTGAAGACGGCGACCGTGTTGCCCTCGCGGGAGGCGAGGTTGCGGGCGAGGTTCGAGCCCATGACCGCGAGGCCCACGACGCCGATGTTGGCGGATCCGGACTCGGTGCCGGTGGACGCCGCCTCCGGGTGGGTGGGGCGGTCGACCTCTTCGGGCTGCGGCGCCCCCTCGTGCTGCTGCGTGGCTTCGTTCGGAGCCTGGTCCTGGTCGTTGGAATGTCCGGTGGAAGAGGGGGACGACGACATGCGTAGCTCCAGGTCTGCGTGGGGTTCGAGCGGGAGGGAGGGGATGCCGGGAACCGGCTGAGCCCCATCGGTCACTGTATCGGCTGGACCGAAGGGGCGATTCGGTGTTGCGCTATCAGTCCTTGTAGCCGCGGCCCATCGAGAAGAACGCGCCGACGACGCAGACGGCGGTTGCGGCGCTCAGCGCTCCGACGAACCAGAGCAGTGCGTGCGACATCCATCCGTAGTCCATGGGTTCCTCCGTCTTTCGGGCGTGGCGGGACTGACGTTCCATCGTATCCATCGCGCTGATAGACTCGGTGCGAACTTCGGCGAGGGATGCACTGCATCCGTGATCGACGCGGTGAGCAGGCTTCGCGGCTTTCCTCACGCGCATGCGTTCGAGTCGAACCACAGACCACGTCGAGGCCGTATCGGCCCCGATGACAGACGAGGCCGTACCGGCCCCGATTGACTGGGCCGCGAAGGCCCGCAAGGAGAACACTCATGTCGACTGAGACCGACACCAAGGTCGTCGCCGAGCTGCGCGAGCAGTTCGGCAAGGGATTCGCCCGCCGTCTGCGCGCCGCCGGCAAGATCCCCGCCGTCATCTACGGCCACGGCACGGACCCCGTGCACGTCGCGCTGCCCGGCCACCAGGTCTCGCTGCTCATCCGCCGCGCCAACGCGCTGCTCGAGCTCGAGATCGACGGCAAGCAGCAGCTCACGCTGGTCAAGGACGTCCAGAAGGACCCCGTGCACCAGATCATCGAGCACATCGACCTCCTCGTCGTGAAGAAGGGCGAGAAGATCCAGGTCGACGTCCCCGTCTCCGTCACCGGCGAGCCGTTCTCCGGCACGATCGCGACGCTCGAGTACACGACCGTCACGGTCGAGGTCGAGGCCACGCACATCCCGCAGAACGTCGAGGTCTCGGTCGAGGGCCTCGAGGACGGTTCGCACATCACCGCCGGCGAGCTCACGCTGCCCCGCGGCGCCGTTCTGGTGACCGACCCCGAGACGCTCGTCGTGGCCGTGGCTCTGCCGCCGGCGCCTGTCGAGGACGAGGCGGAGGAGTCCGAGGAGGGCGCCGAGGCTGCCGACTCCGACGAGGCTCCCGCCGAGGAATCCGCCGAGTAAGACATCCACGTCCGAAGCCCGTCGCCGCATCCGCTGCGACGGGCTTCGTCGTCGAAAGGACCGTTCATGGCCGACACCTGGCTCATCGTGGGACTCGGTAACCCGGGCCCGCGCTACGAGGCGACCCGTCACAACGTTGGGCAGATGGTGATCGACGAGCTCGCGCGGCGCCGGTCCGAGTCGCTGCGCTCCCACAAGGCGGGGGCGCGCGTGGCGGAGTCCTGGCTGCGGCCGGGTGGCGCCAAGCTCGTGCTCGCGAAGCCGAACTCGTTCATGAACGTCTCCGGCGGGCCGGTCGCCGGTCTCGCCTCGTTCTACGGCGTGCCCGCTGAACGCGTCGTCGTCGTCCACGACGAGCTCGACATCCCGTTCGATTCGCTCAAGCTCAAGGTCGGTGGCGGGCACGGCGGGCACAACGGCGTCCGCGACGTGGCCAAAGCGCTCGGCACCCCGGACTTCCCCCGCGTGCGCGTCGGCATCGGCCGTCCGCCGGGACGCCAGGACCCGGCCGACTGGGTCCTCGATCCGTTCGGTTCGGCTGAGCGTCAGACGCTGCCGATCATGATCGGGGAGGCGGCGGACGCCGTGGAGCAGCTCGTCGACGAGGGGCTCCTCGCGGCCCAGCAGCGCCACCACGCGCCGCGCGCCTGAGCGGGCAGTGTCCGCGGCGGATCCGATGTCGGATGCGCCGCGTAGACTTCCCCGGTGACAATTCCCGGGATCGTGCGCGCCCTCGAACAGGCTGACAGCTTCCGGGAGGCCCTCGACGGCGCCGCCTCGGACGTCGACTTCTCGGCGGTGACGGGCCTCGACGCACCGTTGCTCGCCGCTCTCCTCGAGCGGCGCGCCGCGTCGGGACAGCCTCCCGTGCTGCTCCTCGTGGCGCCTACGGGCCGCCGCGCCGAGAGCATCGGCGCCGCCCTGCAGTGCCTTCTGCCCCACGCCGCCGTGCGCCACCTGCCCGCATGGGAGACGCTCCCGCACGAGCGCCTCAGTCCCAGCGCCGAGACCGTCGGGCGCCGTCTGAGCGTCCTCCGCGAAGCCGCGGACTGGGATGGTCGCACGCCCCTCGTGGTCACGGCATCCGTCCGCGGCGCGCTGCAGCCGATCGCGGCGGGACTGACGGATGCCGGTGTCGTCCGGCTCGAGCTCGGCTCGCGCGGGCAAGAGCTCGACGACATCGTCCACCGCCTCGTCGACCTCGCCTACCACCGCGTCGACATGGTCTCGCGCCGGGGCGAGTTCGCCGTGCGCGGCGGCATCCTCGACGTCTTCCCGCCGGTCGCGGACCACCCGTACCGCGTCGACTTCTTCGGCGACGAGATCGATCAGATCCGTGCGTTCTCGGTCGCCGACCAGCGCTCGCTGCCCGGCGACGTGCGCGACGTGACCCTGCTCCCGAGTCGCGAACTCCTCCTCACCGACGCCGTCCGCGAGCGCGCCGCGGGCCTTCGCGACCGGATGCCGGGGCTCGGCACCATGCTCGAGAAGATGAGCGAGGGCATCCCGGTCGAGGGCATGGAGTCGCTCCTCCCGGCCGTCGCCGACGCCGTCCTGCCGCTCGTGGACTACCTTCCCCAGGGTGCGGCCGTCGCGGTCGTCGACCCCGAACGCGCGGTCACCCGTGCGATGACCCTCTCCGAGACGAACCGCGAGTTCCTCGAAGCCGCGTGGAGCGCGGCGACGGCGGGCGCCGACAGCCCCGTCGACCTCGGCGCCGGGGACTTCCTGACCCTGCCCGAGCTGCGCGACGCGGCATCCGCCCGCGGCGGCGTGTGGTGGAGCCTCAGCACCTTCGACTCCGGTGCGGCGGACGCCGCCGAGGAAGGCCTCGTCGAACGGGCGGATGCCGCGGTGCGGATCCCGGCGACGGCCGTGCCCTCGTTCCAGGGCAACGTCGAGGGCGCGAGCGAGCACATCGGCAACCTGCTCGGCGCCGGATGGCGCGTCGTCGTCGCCGCTTCCGGCTCGGGGCTCGTCGACCGCTCGCGCGATGTGCTGTCCGAACGCGGGCTCGCGGCGCGGACCGCCGACGCGATCACCGAGGTCCCCGACGCGGGCATCGCCGTGTCGACCGTCGCGACGCTCGAGGCGGGGTTCCTCTTCGCCGATGCGAAGCTCGCCGTCTTCACCGAGAGCGACTTCTACGGCCGCACCATCGGCGGCGACAACCGGGTCGTGAAGAAGCTCGCCTCGCGCCGGCGCAACGTCGTCGACCCCCTGCAGCTGACGCCGGGCGACCACGTCGTCCACTCCACCCACGGCATCGGCAGGTTCGTCGAACTCGTCCAGCGCGAGGTGTCCTCGGGCGGACGGAACGCCGTCAAGAGCAAGCGCGAGTACCTCGTCCTCGAGTACGCGCCCTCCAAGCGCGGCCACCCGGGCGACAAGCTCTACGTGCCCACCGACCAGCTCGACCTGCTGTCACGCTACGTCGGCGGCGAGGCGCCGCAGCTGTCGAAGATGGGCGGTTCGGACTGGGCTGCGGCCAAGGGCAAGGCCCGCAAGGCGGTCCGCGACATCGCGGTGGAGCTCGTCAAGCTGTACTCCGCGCGCATGTCGTCGAAGGGCTACGCCTTCGGCCCCGACACGCCCTGGCAGCGCGAGCTCGAAGAGGCCTTCCCGTTCGCCGAGACGCCGGACCAGCTCCAGACGATCGACGAGATCAAGGCCGACATGGAGAAGCCGATCCCGATGGACCGCCTGCTCTCGGGCGACGTCGGCTTCGGTAAGACCGAGGTGGCCGTCCGGGCCGCGTTCAAGGCGATCCAGGAGGGCAAGCAGGTCGCAATGCTCGTGCCGACGACGCTCCTCGCCAAGCAGCACCTCGAGACGTTCTCCGAGCGGTTCGCCGGCTTCCCCGTCAAGGTGCGCCCGCTGTCACGGTTCCAGACCCCCAAAGAGGCGAAGGACACCCTCGCCGGGCTCGCCGACGGCACGATCGACATGGTCATCGGGACGCACCGCATCCTCACCGAGAAGGTGGTCTTCAAGGACCTCGGCCTCATGATCATCGACGAGGAGCAGCGGTTCGGCGTCGAGCACAAGGATGCGCTGAAGAAGCTGAAGACGAACGTCGACATCCTCGCGATGAGCGCCACACCCATCCCGCGCACGCTCGAGATGGCGGTCACCGGCATTCGCGAGATGTCGACGCTCGCCACGCCGCCCGAGGAGCGGCATCCGATCCTCACCTACGTGGGACCGCGCAGCGACAAGCAGATCGCCGCGGCGATCCGTCGCGAGCTGCTGCGCGAGGGACAGGTGTTCTTCGTGCACAACCGCGTCTCGTCGATCCAGCGAGTCGCCGCGCAGCTGGCCGAACTCGTCCCCGAGGCGCGCATCGCCGTAGCCCACGGCCAGATGGGCGAGCACGCCCTTGAGCAGGTCGTCGACGACTTCTGGGAGCGCCGGGCAGACGTCCTCGTCTCGACCACCATCATCGAGACCGGCCTCGACATCGCGAACGCGAACACGATGATCATCGACCGCGCCGACAAGTACGGCCTCTCGCAGCTGCACCAGCTGCGAGGCCGCGTCGGGCGTGCCCGCGAGCGTGCGTACGCCTACTTCCTGTACGACGAGAACAAGCCGCTGAGCGAGACCGCCGCCGACCGTCTCGAGACGATCGCGGTCAACAACGACCTCGGCTCCGGCATGCAGGTGGCGCTCAAGGACCTCGAGATCCGCGGCGCGGGAAACCTGCTCGGGGCCGAACAGGCCGGCCACATCGCCGGCGTCGGCTTCGACCTCTACCTCCGCATGATCGGAGAAGCGGTCGCGACCTTCCGCGGCGAGGACACCGAAGGCCCCACCGAGCTGCGCCTCGAGCTGCCCGTTCAGGCGCGCATACCCGAGTCGTACATCGACAGCGAGCGGCTGCGTCTGGAGGCGTACCAGAAGCTGTCCGCGGCGGCATCCGTCACGGCGGCGGACGATGCGATCGACCTCGTCCTCGAAGAGCTCCGCGACCGATACGGCACGCCGCCCGCGGAGGTCGACGGCCTGATCGCGATCGCGCGACTGCGTCGTCGCGCCGCGCAGTCGGGGCTCTCCGACGTCGTCGCGATGGGACCGAACCTCCGGATCGCCCCCGCGCACCTCGCGGACTCGATCCGCGTGCGCCTGCAACGGCTGCACCCGAAATCGAAGGTCGTCTCGGGCGGCGAGGCGATGGTCGTGCCGCTGCCGACCGCCGCGGGAGAGGCGCTCGCGGACGCGGACCTCATCGCTTGGACGAGCACGCTGCTCGACCAGATCTTCCCGCTGCCGACGGGCGACGCCACGGCCTGACTCACAGAACGGCCCGAACGAGGAACGCCCCGCCCGACGTCGTGTCGGGGCGGGGCGTTCGTCGGCTCGGGGTCTCAGCCGGTGTTCTGCAGGCCGGCCGCGACGCCCGACACCGACAGCAGCAGCAGGCGCTGCAGCTCGGGGTCGACCTCGCCGCCGGTCGAGTCCCGGAGTCCGCGAAGAGCACGCAGCTGCAGGAGCGAGAGGGCGTCGACGTACGGGCTCCGCATCTTCACCGCGCGGCCGAGGACCGGACGGTTGGAGAGCAGCTCGGTCCCGCCGGTGAGTTTCACGACCCAGGCCCGGGTGAGCGCCATCTCGTCGCGGACGAGGGACGCGAGATCGTCACGGTCGCCGAGCTCGAGATAATGCCGGGCGATGCGGTCGTCGGTCTTCGCCAGGCTCATGGCGACGTTGTCGATGAGGGTGCGGAACAGCGGCCACTGCTCGTAGGCCTCGCGGAGCGCATTCTCGTCGCCCACCGCGTCGAGAGCCGTGCCGAGGCCGAACCAGCCGGCCAGGTTGATGCGCGCCTGCGTCCACGCGAACACCCACGGGATGGCGCGGAGATCCTCGAGGGACTCGACCGACAGTCCGCGACGCGCGGGGCGGGACCCGAGTGCGAGCAGTCCGATCTCCTCCATCGGGGTGACCTGAGCGAACCACGGAGCGAACCCGGGCGCCTTGACGAGGGCGAAGAACCGCTCCCGGGATGCCGCATCCATGACGCGGGCGATGCCGGCGTACCGCTCGGCCGCCGACCGGTTCCGCTCCTCGATCGAGGGTGCCGAGGCGAGCAGCATGGCGCCCGCCACCTGATCGATGTGTCGCATCGCGATCGAGCGGTCGCCGTAGCGGGCGAAGATGACCTCGCCCTGCTCGGTCAGCTTGAATCGGCCGTCGACGGAGTGCGGCGGCTGCGCGAGGATCGCGGAGTTCGCGGGACCGCCGCCGCGCCCGAGCGCACCGCCGCGGCCGTGGAACAGCGTCAGTTCGATGCCCTGTTCGACGGCCCATGCCGAGATCTCGGCCTGGGCCTCGTAGAGTGCGAGGTTCGCGGCAACGGGCCCCACGTCTTTCGACGAGTCGGAGTACCCCAGCATGACCTCGAGCCGCCGGCCGGTCGAGGCGAGGCGCGACGCGAACTGCGGGTGCTCGACGATCTCGGCGAGGATGCCAGGGGCCGCCTGTAGGTCCGCGAACGTCTCGAACAGCGGGATGACGTCGAGCACCGGGGGAGTGCCGTCGGGGCCGACGGCGTGACGCGCGAGCGTGTGCACGGCGGCGAGATCCTCGGCCGACCGGGTGAAGGACACGATGTACCGGCCCGCGGCGCGGGGTCCGTAGCGCTCCTGCAGGAACCCGATCGTGCGGAACACCTCGAGGACTTCGTCGGCGAGCTCGGAGCGCGTCGAACCGCCTTCCTCGAGCTCGGCGAGCACCTTCGCGTGCACGGCGGAGTGCTGACGCACCTCGAGCTCGGCGAGGTGGAACCCGAAGGTCTCGACCTGCCAGATGAGCTGCTGCAGGTGGCCGTACGCCTGGCGTGGCGCGCCGGCCTGCACGAGCGCGTCCTGCACGATGCGCAGATCCGCCAGCAGGTGCTCGGGGTCGCTGTAGGCGAGGTCCGCGTTGCGGGTGCGGGTCGCGGCGATCTTGCGTGCGAGCAGCAGCAGGATGCGGCGGTACGGCTCGTTCGGCGAGCGCTTGGCGATCTCGGCGGCGGCGTCCTCGTCGGCATCCTTCAGCTTCTGCCAGAGGGCGAGCGCGGCGGACGTCGGCGGGGTGGTCGTGGCGTCCAGGGTCAGCGTCCGGCCCACACGGCCCGCGGTCCGCTCGAGGCCGAGGAGGACGTGCTCGCTCGCGATGCCGGCGGCTTTGCGGGTCGTCTTCGCCGTCACGAACGGGTTGCCGTCGCGGTCGCCGCCGACCCAGGAGCCGATGCGCACGAAAGGCTTCACGAGCGGGGGACGGGCACCGGCATCCTCACCCTGCAGAGCGTCGTCGACGCGGCGGTACACGTGCGGGATGGCGGTGTAAAGGGTCTCGTCGAAGACGCCCATGACCGAGCGGACCTCGTCGGTCGGCGAGGGCTTCTCGGCGCGCAGCGGCGCGGTCCGCCACAGGGTGTCGACCTCTTCGAGCATGCGTCGCTCCGCACGGCGGCGATCGGCGCTGTCGGTGTCGGTGGCGTCGCGGTCGGCGAGCAGCTCGGCGAGGCGTCGGATGCTGGAGGACACCGCGCGGCGTCGCGCCTCGGTCGGGTGCGCCGTGAAGACCGGGTGGAAGCGCAGACCCTGCAGGCGTTCGCGGGCGGCGTCCTCACCGATCTCGGATGCCAGGCTCCGGTAGGCCGCGGTGATCGAGTCGCTCGCGTTCTTCTCGTTCCCGCGGCCGCCGCGCTCGCGGAGGATGCGCACACGCTGGTGCTCCTCGGCGAGGTTCACCAGGTGGAAGTAGCACGTGAACGCCCGGGCGACCTCCTCGGCGCGTGCGAGCGTGTAGGACTCGGCGATCGCGGCCGCACGGGCGAACGCCTCGGGGTTGTCGTCGGTGTAGGCCTGGATCGTTGCGATCCGGAGGCGCTCGACGTCCTCGAACAGGCCCGGGGAACCGCTCTCGCGGAGTACTCGGCCCAGGAGCGAGCCGAGAACGCGCACGTCGGCGCGCATCTGTTCCGGGATGTTCTGCTCCGCCTCGTACCGTCCGACGAGGTCGATCGCTTCGGTGTTCGTGAGTTCGTGCACCGTCTCACGCTAGCGGGGGTTCTCGGGGCTTCCTGACACGATGACGCGGTGCGACCGCGGAGGCGCGGGCTCCGTCAGATCGAGATGGCGCCGGTTGCGATCAGCACGACGGCGACCGCCGCGCCGGCCGCGGCGAGGACGAAGAGCCCCCACTCGACGGGCGTGAAGACTCGGGCCCTCTGCTCGCGTCGGCCGATCATGTAGAGGATCGTGCCCGGCACGATGATCAGCAGGCACAGCAGCAGGTAGGTGAGCCCCGCGGCCCAGAGCAGGTACGCCGTGTAGATGGTCGCTGCGGCGGAGATGATCAGTTCGCCGGTGCGGCGGGACGCGCCGTCCTGGATCGCGAGCTTCAGCCCGTAGGCCGCCGAGAGGAAGAACGGGATGAGGACCAGCGCGCTCGTGAGCTCGAGGGCGGCATCGAAGGCGTTCTGCGCGAACAGGACCACGACGAGCATGACTTGCGCGAGCACCGTCGAGAGGGTCAGCGCGCCGATGGGCGTGTCGTTCTTGTTGGTGCGGCGCAGGAACGCGGGGAGGTCGCCGGCCTGCGCAGCCGACAGGAGGACCTCGGCGGCCATGAGCGTCCAGGCGAGGTAGGCGCCGAGGACGGCGACGATGAGTGCCACCGCGACGAACACGGCGCCCCAGCCGCCGACGGCCTGCTCGAGCACGCCGCCCATCGACGGCTGACGAAGTGCCGCCAGCTGCCCGCGGGGAAGGATGCCGTAGGACACGATCGTGACGGAGGCGAAGACCGCGAGCACGCTCAAGAACCCGAGCACGGTCGCCCTACCCACGTCGCTACGACGGCGGGCGTGACGGGAGTTGACGCTCGCCCCTTCGATGCCGATGAAGACGAAGACCGTCACGAGCATCGTCGCGCGGATCTGCTCGCCGAGGCCGGTCATGTCGCCGCCGCCCCAGTTCGCCGCGAAGACGGCGGGATCGAACACCGTCAGGCAGAGCACGACGAAGACGACGATCGGCAGGACCTTCGCGACCGTCACGACGCGGTTGAGCGCGGCCGCCTGCCGCACACCGCGGCGGATGAGCAGGAAGAACAGCCAGATCCCCACCGACGAGACCACCACCGCGAGAAGCGTGTTGCCCTCACCCAGGGCGGGGAAGACGCCGCCGAGGGTGGAGGTGATGAACACCCAGTAGAAGACGTTCCCGACGCACGCACTCGCCCAGTAGCCGAACGCCGCGAAGAAGCCGAGGTAGTTGCCGAAGCCCGCTTTCGCGTAGCTGAAGATCCCCGCATCGAGATCGGGGCGGCGGAGGGCGAGCCGGTGGAAGACGAGGGCGAGCATCAGCATCCCGCCCCCGGCGATCGCCCACGAGATGAGGGCACCGGCGACACCGGTCGATTCGGCGAAGGTCGAGGGCAGCGAGAACACGCCGGCGCCGATCATCGATCCGACGACGAAGGTCGAGAGCGTGAACATCGAGACGCGGGTCCCGCCGGCCGCGGGCGCCGCCGTCGAGACGGGGGAAGTCATCGAACCAGGGTACGTCGGCCGTCCCCGGATGCCGCGGCCCGGCATCCCTCGTATCGTTGCGGTCATGTCGCAGCCCCTTCCCTCGTCGAGCGACGCTCTCCGTCGCGCCGCCGAGACGATGCACGCCGTCCGCGACCGGTGCGTTTGGACGCAGCGGATCGATCACGACGACCTCGTGCCGTACCTGCAGGAGGAGGCGGCGGAGCTCGTCGACGCCGTCGAGACCGGCACGCGCGCAGACCTGAAGGAGGAACTCGGCGACCTCCTCTGGCAGGTGCTCTTCCACGCCGAGATCGCGTCGCGGGACGATCAGGACCCCTTCGACATCGACGACGTCGCCGATGCGCTCGCCGAGAAGATGGTCCGCCGGCATCCGCACGTGTTCGGCGACGCGGTCGCCACGACGCCCGAGCAGGTCCTCGTCCACTGGAACGCGGCGAAGGCGGCTGAGAAGCGGACGCGCACGAGCGTGCTCGACGGGGTGTCGACGCACATGCCCTCCCTCGCGCTCGCGCAGAAGATGCTCGGTAAGGCGTCGCAGGTGGGGGTGACGGGGTCGCCGGCACCGGCGGACCCCGCGGACGAGTCCGAGCTCGGCGACGCGCTCCTCGCCCTCGTCGCCCGTGCCCGTTCGGAGGGATGGGACGCCGAGCGCGCCCTGCGGCAGCGACTGCGCGCGCTCGCCGACGAGGTGCGCGCGGCCGAGTCCTCCTGAGCGCACGGCGCGGTCTGGAAGAATGGGGCCGTGCCCTCCGTGAACCCGCCGCGCGGTATGCGCGACTTCCTCCCCGCCGACAAGGCCCGCCGCGAGCGCGTACTCGCCGTCATCCGTGACCGCTACCGCGCCCACGGCTTCGACGAGATCGAGACGCCCGTCGTCGAGGACTACGAGCGGCTGCACTCGGGGATCGGCGGCGACAACGAGAAGCTCGCCTTCAACGTCCTCCGTCGCGGTCTCGACGCCGACGCGATCCGGGATGCCGCGGACGACCCGGCGGCACTGTCCGACCTCGGTCTGCGCTACGACCTGACGGTGCCGCTCGCGCGGTTCTACGCGACCAACCGGGCTCAGCTCCCGTCGGTGTTCCGCGCGATCCAGATCGCGCCGGTGTGGCGTGCGGAGCGCCCCCAGAAGGGCCGATACCGCCAGTTCGTGCAGTGCGACATCGACATCATCGGCGACGCGACGCCGCGAGCGGAGGTGGAGCTCCTGACCGCGAGTCTCGACGTCCTCGACGCGCTCGGCCTCGAGGGCGGCACGATCCGGATCAACGACCGTCGCGCGCTTGACGCGATGCTCGCGGTCTTCGGCTTCGCCGACGCCGACCGCGCGGGCGTCCTCATCACGATCGACAAGCTCGACAAGGTCGGTCCCGCAGGCGTCGTCGCCGAACTCCGCGACCGGGGAGCCGACGAGGCCGCCGTCGCCGCACTGGAGGCGTTCCTGACCCGCCCGCAGACCCGCGAGTACCTGCCGTTCGGCGAGGCGCAGATCCGCAAGGCGCTGCCCGCCGGGGTTCCCGACGACGTCGTGGCCCACCTGGTCGGGATCGGCGAGGCGGTCGCCGCGGCTCGCGGCGAGACCGACGTGCCGCTGCGCTTCGACCCCTTCCTCGTGCGCGGCATGGGCTACTACACCGGCACGATCTACGAGCTCGCCCACCCGTCGGTGTCGTACTCGCTCGGCGGCGGCGGTCGCTACGACGGCATGATCGGCCGGTTCCTCGGGCAGGACGTCCCCGCCGTCGGGTTCTCGATCGGCTTCGAGCGGATCGTCGACCTCGTGGGAGCGGCGGAGGATGCGGCATCCGCTGCCATCGTCCTCATCGCCGACCGCGACGTCCCGCTCGCGGAACTGGCGACCCACAAGGCGTTCCTCGTCTCGCAGGGTGCCCGTGTGCGCCTCGAGCAGCGCACGAAGAACCTCAAGGGTCTGCTGGAGCGCTCCGCAGCGGATGGGTACACATCGTTCGCGACCGTGTCGGCCGGCGCGGAATCGTCCTCGCTCGAGACGCGTCCCCTCGGCTGACACGGCAGGGTCTCGCTGCTAGCGTGCGGCCATGACTCTTCACGTCCGCACGGTGCTGCCGAAGAACGGGCCCGCCACCGCGATCGAGCTGACCGACGAGCAGGTCGAGGACCTCGGCGGCGGCAAGCGCGCCGCAGTCGTCGTCACGATCGACGGGCGCACTGCGCGCGTACGTCTGGGCGTCATGGGCGGACGCAACCTCATCGGCCTGTCGAAGGCCGCGCGCGCCGAGCTCGGCGTCGAGATCGGTGACGAGGTCGACGCGCAGATCGATCTCGACAGCGAGGAGCGCGCCATCGAGGTCCCGGAAGACCTGGGACGCGCCCTGGATGCCGAGCCGCAGGTTCGCGCCGCCTTCGAGGCCCTCGCGCCGTCGAGGCGCAAGGAGATGGTGCGCTCCGTCCTCGAGGCCAAGAAGGCGGAGACCCGCGAGAAACGGATCGCCTCGGCCGTCGATTCACTGCGCTCGCCCGGGAGCGCCTGAGCGCTCCTCCGCGAAGCGTCTCCCGCCCGATACCGGTGCGTCGGGTGCTGTTCACCCTTCGGGTGTGTGCTGTCCGCGTGGCACGTACGACGCGGACCCCCCTCGGACTCACCCTGCTCGCCTCGGGCGGCGCCGTGGCCGGAGCGCTGGCCGTCGGCATACGCGTGGGGCTCTCGCGCCAAGCAGCGCTCGCGCGGCGACGGATCGGCAAGCCCCTCGGTGAGACTCCGCCCGTGGCCGACCGCATCTGGCGGTCCGGGCTCGGCGGCGAGCCCGTCGACCTGCTGATGCTGGGGGATTCGATCGCCGCGGGACTCGGCGCCCAGCACCGCAAGGAGACCCTCGGCGGCCGGCTCGCGAAGGCGCTCGCGGGGGAGCTCGACCGGCCGGTGCGGCTCATGACGGGGGCGGTGGTCGGGGCCGAGTCGTCCGATCTGGCGGGTCAGCTCGCCGCGCTGCCGAAGGACTACCGCGCCGACGTCGCGGTGATCATCGTCGGGGGCAACGACGTCACGCACCGCGTTCCGGTCCCCGTGGCGACCGCCCACCTCGCGGACGCCGTCCGGCGGCTGCGAGAGATGGGCACCGCCGTCGTCGTGGGGACGTGCCCGGACCTCGGGGCGCTCCGTGCCGTCCCTCAGCCTCTGCGGAGCATCGGCTCGCGTGCCTCGCAGCAGCTCGCCGAGGCGCAGTCCGATCACGCGCGTTCCGCGGGCGCGGACATCGTGTCGCTGCGCCGGGCCGTGGGACCGTTCTTCCGCATCGATCCCGACGGCATGTTCAGCCTCGATCGATTCCACCCCAGTGCGCTCGGGTACCGCCGGACGGCGGAGGCGCTCCTCCCCGTGGTGAGGGATGCGTTCAGGCGCGCTGACGCCGAAGCCGCAGCATCCGATACCCCAGTCCCGCCAGGAGCACCCCGACCCCGGCGGGAACAGCCGGCCACGGCAGCGTGACGACGAGCGCGACGCACCCGGCCGCCCCGACGATCTGCAGGATGCGCGGATAGCGGCGGGCGTCGCCCGTCTGGCGGAAGGCCGCGATGTTGGCGACGAGGTAGTAGAGCAGGACCCCGAAGGACGAGAACCCGATCGCTCCGCGGACGTCCCCGAGGGCGACGATGACGACGACCACCGCAATGACGGTGATCTCCGCATTCCGCGGCACCCGCCACCGCGCATCCACCGTCGCCAGGATCCGCGGGAGGTCGCCCTCCCGAGCCATCGCGAACGAGGTGCGCCCGACTCCGGCGATCAGGGCCAGGAGGGCACCGAGGGATGCCGCCGCCGCACCGATCCGCACGGCCGGGTCAGCGGCATCCCACCCTGCGGCACGAACGACGTCGACCAGTGGCGCGGAGGACGCCGCGAGTGCGTCGGGCCCCAGGACGCCCAGTGCGACGACGCCGATGAGGGCGTAGACCAGCAGTGCCCCCGAGAAGGCGAGGACGATCGCGCGCGGGATGGTGCGCTCGGGGTCCCGGACCTCCTCGCCGAGGGTCGCGATGCGGGCATAGCCTGCGAAGGCGAAGAAGAGGATGCCGCCCGCCTGGAGGATCCCGAGAGGCCCCGCTGCGAGGGGGCCGGCGCTCCACCCGAGAGCGGACGGCGGCGCGGAGAACCCCGCCACGGTGACGAGCGCGAGGATCACGAGGACGACCGTCACGAGGGTGCGCGCCACCTGGGCGGTGCGCGTGATCCCAAGCAGATTCACGGCGCCGAGAGTGACGGCGGCGAGCGCCGCGAGAGGGCGTTCCCATCCGGGCGGCGCGACGTAGGCGGCGAAGGTGAGGGCCATCGCCGCGCAGCTCGCGGTCTTGCCGATGACGAAGCCCCAGCCCGCGAGGAACCCCCACCACGGACCGAGCTCCGCGCGACCGTACGCGTAGACCCCTCCCGAGGTGGGGTGCACGGCGGCGAGCTGCGCTGTCGATGTCGCGTTTCCGAAGGCGACGACCGCCGCGATCCCGAGCCCGATGAGGAGCCCGCTGCCTGCCGCCTGGGCCGCCGGGGCGAACGCGGCGAACACCCCGGCACCGATCATCGCTCCGAGACCGATGACGACGGCATCGCCGAGCCCGAGGCGACGGGACAGGCCGGGGGAGGACACGGCGCGAGCGTACCCGACCCGGGGAAACGTGAGGATAGTTATAGTTGCGCTATAATTACTGCATGCTCATCCGCGTCGACCCGCAAAGCACGGTGCCGTTGTTCGCGCAGATCGCGGACGCGCTCCGCGCCGACATCACCGGGGGCCACCTCACCGTCGGCGAGCGTCTGCCCTCCGCTCGGGAGGTGGCCGAGGCGCTGCAGGTGAACCTCCACACCGTGCTCCACGCCTACCAGGACCTCCGCGACGAGGGTCTCGTCGACCTCCGCCGCGGTCGCGGGGCGGTCGTCACCCCCGCCGGTGCGGCGCTCGCCGGCCTCCAGGCCGAGATCGTCGCGCTGGTCGACAAGGCGCGGTCCCTGAACGTCTCGCCCGACACCCTGTCCGCCCTCGTCAAGGAGGCTGCTCGTGACCGCTGACACCCTGAACATCGCCCGCCGCCGGTTCACTCTGATCGCCCTCGTCGTGCCGGCTGTCGTGACCGTCGCCGCGGCCGCGGCTCAACTGCTGCTGGTGGCACGCGTCCCCTCGACGGTCGCGACGCACTGGGGGTGGAGCGGCGCGCCGGACGGGTTCGCTCCCGCGTGGACCGTTCCCCTCGCCACGGTGCTCATCGGAATCGGGATGCCGGTCGCCCTCTTCGCCGCCAGCGTCGGAGGACTCCGCCGCGGTGACCACGGCACGGCCTATCGACTGCTGGGTGCGGTCGCCCTGGGCGTCGCCGTCCTGGTCGGCGCGCTCGGCACGGCGACCCTCGGCATCCAGATCGATCGGACGGACCCCGCCGTGACGCTCCCGGTCCTCCTCATCCCGACCGTGCTCCTCGCCGCTGTCGCCGCAGGCCTCATCGGGTGGGCGATCCAGCCCCACGTGCCGTGGCGACCGACGCCGGCGGGCGCGGCGATCGACGTGCCGGTCCGGGCGGGGGAGCGGGTCGTCTGGCTGCAGGGCGTCACGCTCGCACGGGCCGGCGCCGTCGTCCTGTGGATCGCCTTCGGGATCGGATGCCTCGCGGTCCTGCCCGTGCTCTTCCTCGGAGACCTCGTCTCGGCGGTCATCGCGGGAATCGTGGTCGTCGTCCTGTTCGTGGTCGTCGCCACGACGCTCCGCTTCCACGTGCGCGTCGACCCGGAGGGACTGACCGCCGTCTCGGCGGCGGGGTGGCCCCGGGTCCACGTCCCGAGCGCCGACATCGTCTCGGCCGAGGTCGTCGAGGTCTCACCCATGGGCGAGTTCGGCGGCTGGGGCATCCGCTGGGCGTCCGGCGGACGTCAGGGGGTCGTCCTCCGCACTGGCGAAGGCGTGCTCGTCCGCCGGCGCGACGGACGCACGCTGACCGTCACCGTCGACGACGCGGCCACCGCTGCCGGGCTCCTCACCGCCTACGCGGCGTTGACGCCCGAGCGCCGGACCGATTGAGTGGCGGCATGGTCCATCCTTCGCCCCTCGATCCCGTACCCGACCGCTGGAACGGCGTCGACGCCTACCTGACCGAGACGCTCGTCGCCCAGGACGGCGCGCTCATCGCGTCGATCGCGTCACTCGCGGCGGAGGGGATGCCGGAGATCGAGGTGGCGCCGCTGTCGGGCAAACTCCTGCACCTGCTGGCGCGACTCGCGGGTGCCCGGCGCGTCCTCGAGATCGGCACGCTCGGCGCCTACTCGACGATCTGGCTCGCCCGCGCCCTCCCCGAGGGCGGACGCGTCGTGACGATCGAGGCGGAGCCCCGCAACGCCGCCGTCGCCCGCCGAAACCTCGAGCGCGCCGGCGTCGCGGGCCGCGTCGACGTGCGGGAGGGGCGCGCCGCGGACGTCCTCCCGTCCTTGGCGGGATCCGAGCCGTTCGACCTCGTCTTCATCGACGCCGACAAGGAGTCCAACGTCCTCTACCTCGACTGGGCGGCGAGGCTCGGGCGCTCCGGCGCCGTGGTCGTCGTCGACAACGTCGTGCGATCCGGGCATGTCGTGGAGACGGATGCCGGGTCCCAGGTCGACGGCGTCCGCGCCGGGCTCGAGATGCTCCGCGATGATCCGCGGTTCGAGGCGACGGCACTCCAGACCCTCGACCGCAAAGGCTGGGACGGCCTCGCGATCGCGCTCCTCGTGTGACGTCCGGTCCTGTGCGGCATCCCTCGTCTCACTAGACTCGATGGCGGACCGACGACGCTCCCGTTCCATCCTCCACAAGCAAGGAGAAACCCCCGTGGCATTGATCGAGGCAGTAGGCGCACGCGAGATCCTGGACTCGCGCGGCAACCCGACCGTCGAGGTGGAGGTTCTGCTCGACGACGGCATCGTCCAGCGCGCAGCCGTCCCCTCCGGCGCGTCCACCGGCGCCTTCGAGGCGTACGAACTCCGCGACGGCGACAAGAGCCGCTACGGCGGCAAGGGCGTCCTGAAGGCCGTGAACGCCGTCATCGACGAGCTCGGCCCCGCCATCGAAGGCATCGACGCCAGCGAGCAGCGCATCATCGACGAGGTCCTCATCGCGACCGACGGCACCGAGAACAAGTCGCGCACCGGCGCGAACGCCATCCTCGGTGTCTCGCTCGCCGTCGCCAAGGCCGCCGCCGACAGCGCCGACCTGCCGCTGTACCGCTACCTCGGCGGACCCAACGCGCGCGTCCTGCCCGTGCCGCTGTTCAACGTCATCAACGGCGGCGAGCACGCGGACAACGGCATCGACATGCAGGAGTTCTTCCTCGCGCCCATCGGCGCCGAGACCTTCTCCGAGTCGCTGCGCTGGGGCGCGGAGGTCTACCAGGTCCTCAAGAAGGAACTGCAGGCCGCCGGCTACGCCACGGGCCTGGGCGACGAGGGCGGCTTCGCCCCCGACCTCCCCAGCAACCGCGAGGGCCTCGACTTCCTCGTCAAGGCGATCGAGAAGGCCGGCTTCACCCCCGGGCGCGAGATCGCCCTCGGCCTCGACGTCGCCGCCACCGAGTTCTTCTCCGACGGCGTCTACCGCCTCGAGAACAAAGACTGGTCCGCCGAGCAGCTCGTCGACTACTACGCCGACCTCGTCGACTCGTTCCCGATCGTCACGATCGAGGACGCGCTGGCCGAGGACGACTGGGAGAACTGGACCGCTCTGACCGAGCGCCTCGGCAGCAAGGTGCAGCTGGTCGGCGACGACCTGTTCGTCACCAACCCGCAGCGTCTCGCCGACGGCATCAAGCGCGGGGCCGCGAACTCGCTCCTCGTCAAGGTGAACCAGATCGGCACGCTGAGCGAGACGCTCGACGCCATCGACGTCGCGCACCGCGCGGGGTACACCACGATGCTCTCGCACCGCTCCGGCGAGACCGAGGACACCACCATCGCCGACCTCGCCGTCGCGGTGAACTCGGGTCAGATCAAGTCGGGCGCGCCCGCTCGGAGCGAGCGCGTCGCGAAGTACAATCAGCTTCTGCGCATCGAGGAAGACCTGGGCGAGGCAGCGGAGTTCATCGGCGCCGCCGCGTTCCCGCGCTTCACCGCCTGACCCGCGAGCGCACCGCACCGACATCCACGAGAAGGGGGAGCAATGGACAGACCATCGGCTCCCCCTTCCCGCGTCTCCCGGTCCCGACGCGGCCGGGGTGATGGGGCGCCGGAGCGCCTCGTAAACGTCCGCGACTGGGTCGGCGGCATCCGGATGTCGGGGTTCATGGGCATCATGCTCGGCCTCGTGGTCCTGGCCTCCCTGGTCCTCGTCCCGACGATCGGGACGTACGTCGATCAGCGTCAGCAGATCGCGGCGCTGCAGCACGACGTGAAGGCGACGCAGGACGAGATCGCCGAGCTGACCGCCGAGCGCGAGCGCTGGCGGGACGAGTCCTACATCGTCGCCCAGGCGCGCGAGCGTCTGTACTACCGGCGTCCGGGCGAGGTGGTCTACCTCGTCGCCGACGACCGGCCCGCCGACGTCATCGAACCCGAGCAGCGCCCGGTCAGCGGAAGCGTTCAGGAGACGCAGCGCGACTGGATGACGCAGTTCCTCCGGTCCGTCACCGAAGCAGGCCTCGCCAAGACCGTCGCGCCGGGCTGACACCCAGCCCCGACGCGCGTCGCCGGGTACCCTTGAGCGGTGCCCCATCCGACACTCTCGCCCGCGTCCGCTGCTGACCACGAGACCATGCGTGAGCAGCTCGGTCGGCCCATGCGCGGAGTGATCGGGATCGCGGCCCGGTGCGCCTGCGGCAATCCGACGGTCGTGGCCACCGAGCCGCGGCTACCCGACGGCACCCCGTTCCCGACGTTCTACTACCTGACCCACCCGGGTGCCACCGCAGCCATGTCGGCGCTGGAAGCCACCCAGGTCATGCGCGAGATGAACGACGAGCTGGCTGAGGACGAGGATCTCGCCGCTGCGTACTCCGCTGCGCACACCGCGTACCTCGCCGACCGCGAGGTCCACGGCACGGTTCCGGAGATCGCAGGAGTGTCCGCCGGTGGGATGCCGACCCGCGTGAAGTGCCTGCACGCCCTCGCCGCGCACGCTCTCGTGGCGGGTCCCGGGGTGAATCCCATCGGCGACATCGCTCTCGCCCGGGGATCGTGGTCGCCCGAGCGCTGCACGTGCGCGACACCGAGGACGACCGGATGAGGGCAGTCCGCGCCGTCCTGGCCACTGTGCTCGTGGCCGTGACGGCCGCGCTCACGGCCGCTGCACCGGCGCCCACTCCCACGACTGCCGTCGATCCTGTCCGCAACATGGAGTACTGGCTCACGGAGTATGGGATCTCCGACGCCTGGAAGACGACCAAGGGCGCTGGGACGACCATCGCGGTCATCGACACCGGCATCGCGAGCGGCCCGAAGGAACTGGACGGAGCCGTCGTCGGCGGCGCGGACTTCTCGGGCGTCGGCAAGGCGGACGGTCGCACCCCCGTGGGCGAGGAGGACCGCAACCACGGCAGCTGGGTCGCGTCCCTGGCCGCCGCCCGCGGAACCGGGGACGACAAGGGCATGATCGGGGTCGCGCCCGAGGCCGACCTCCTCTCCCTGTCGATCGGGTTCGGCGCAGATGCGAGCGTCCCGTTCGTCGATCAGGTCGCCGAGGCGATCCGGTGGGCGGTCGACCACGGCGCCGACGTCATCAACCTCTCCTTCACGACGAACACGCTCGACTGGGACCGGTCGTGGGACGACGCGTTCCTGTACGCCGCCGATCACGATGTCGTCGTGGTCGTCGCTGCCGGCAACCGCCAGAGCGGAACGGAGGAGGTGGGTGCTCCCGCCACGATCCCCGGAGTCCTCACCGTGGGCGGCGTGGACAAGGAGGGTCGCGCCAGCAGCACGGCGTCGACCCAGGGCATCACGATCGGGGTGTCCGCCCCGAGCGAGGAGCTGCTGGGCGTCTCCCCGAACGGCGACCTCGTCATCTGGGACGGCACTAGCGGCGCCGCGCCCATCGTCGCGGGTGTCGCCGCGCTCGTGCGATCCGCCCACCCCGACCTCGACGCGGCCAATGTGATCAACCGCATCGTCCGCACGGCGACGCCGTCCGACCGCGAGAAGAAGGTGCCGAACGCGCTGTACGGGTACGGATTGATCAACGCGGCCGAGGCGGTCTCGGCACCGGTGTCGGCGGTGTCCGCCAACCCGATGGGCGACCTCCGCGAATGGATCCGACTGTACCGCCGCGCCGAGTCGACGCCGGCGCCCAGTCCCACCCCGACACCCTTCAGCGTCGCGCCGCTGCCCGAGGCCGAGCCTCCCCGTGCGGAGGTCTCACCGTTTCTCCCCAGCAACGAATCACTGCGCTACGGTACGGTGCCGCTGATCGCGCTCAGCCTGGGGACTATACTGGTCGTGCTCGGGGTCACCGCTGCTGCCCGGCGCATCCGATCGGCGCGCACCCCGCGACCGCCGAGCCGTTGAATCAAGGAGTTCTTCCGACTGTGACTACCACTGTGCCCAAGATCCTGGTCGTCGGAGGCGGCTACGCCGGTTTCTACACGGCGTGGAAGCTCGAGAAGCACCTCCGCAAGGGCGAGGCCGAGGTCACCATCGTCGACCCGCTTCCGTACATGACGTACCAGCCCTTCCTCCCCGAGGTCGCGGCCGGTGAGATCGAGCCCCGCCACGTCGTGGTAGGCCTCCGTCGTCACCTGAAGCGCACCCGTGTCGTGATCGCCAAGGTCACCGGAATCGACCACGCGAACAAGACCGCCACCATCACGCCCGAGCTCGGCGAGCCGTGGCAGGAGCAGTACGACCAGATCGTCGTCACCGCAGGTGCCGTCTCGCGGACCTTCCCGATCCCGGGCATCGCCGAGAACGCGATCGGGCTCAAGACGATCGAAGAGGCCGTCGCCATCCGCGACCGCATCCTCACCAACTTCGACCGCGCCGCCAGCCTCCCGCCGGGACCCGAGCGCGATCGCCTGCTGACGGTCGTCGTCGTGGGCGGCGGCTTCGCGGGAATCGAGGTCTTCGCCGAGACCCGTGCTTTCGCCAGCGCGCTGCTGAAGGACTACCCGAACATTACGTTCGAGGAGACCCACTTCCACCTCATCGAGGCCATGGGTCGCATCATGCCCGAGGTGTCGCTGAAGACCAGCGAGTGGGTGCTCAAGGACCTGGCCAAGCGCGGCGCGAACGTGCACCTCGACACGCAGGTGAAGGGCGCCGTCGACGGCAACGTCGAGCTGTCGACCGGTCAGGTCATCCCGACCGACCTCATCATCTGGACCGCCGGTGTCATGGCGAACCCGACCGTCGTCCGCGGCGGCGACCTCCCCGTCGAGGAGCGCGGTCGCCTGCGCGCCCGTGCCGACCTCCGCGTCGGAACCCCCGAGGAGTTCGTCGAGGGCGCCTGGACCGCCGGTGACGTCGCCGCCGTTCCCGACCTCTCGGGCGGCGGCGTGGGCGGGTTCTGCGTGCCCAACGCCCAGCACGCCGTGCGTCAGGGCAAGCTGCTCGCGAAGAACGTCGTGGCGGTGCTCCGCGGTGAGGAGCCCAAGGAGTACTTCCACAAGAACCTCGGAGCCGTCGCAGGCCTCGGTCTCTACAACGGTGTCTTCCAGTCCGGCAAGATCGCCCTCAAGGGCTTCGTCGCCTGGGTCGCGCACCGCGGCTACCACGGCCTCGCGATGCCGACCTTCGAGCGCAAGTTCCGGGTCGTCGGCGACTGGTGGCAGAACTTCTGGCTCGGCCGCGACAACGTCTCGACCGAGACCCTCCAGAACCCCCGTCAGGTCTTCGAGGAGTTCGCCGCGCGCCCGCGCCCGGCCGCTCCGGAGAACCCCGCGATCGACCCGAAGACGGTCGCCGCGGAGAAAACCGGCAAGGTCGCCGCGGGCTGACCTCACCGCATCGAGCGACCCCCGCGACGGCACCCGCCGGAGCGGGGGTCGCTCTGCGTGACCGCTGGGTCGGGATACCCTGGCCGCGGGCCCCCATAGCCCAATGGCAGAGGCAGGCGACTTAAAATCGCTTCAGTCTGGGTTCGAGTCCCAGTGGGGGTACGGTCTCATCCGGCGAGGATGCTGGGCGGATCGGCATCCCGCCAACGTTCGATCGTCTGCGTCGTCCAGAACACGGCGAACGCCGTCAAGGCGACGGTCTCGCCGATGAGCACGCCACCGTCTTCGGGACGGACGATCGCAGCGACGAAGGTCACTGCCACGGCGACCACGATGACGAGAGCGACGACGAGGTAGATCAGGCGGTAGCGCCTCTCCGTCCGTTCCGCAGATCCGAACGCGGTGGTCAGCGGGATCGCTGCGAACATCGCGAAGAAGCACACCGTTGCGATGAGGTGGAGGTTCACGCCTCCCGCGAACGGGAACGACTGCGACACCCCCGGCACGAAGGTGAGCACCGCGAGCGCCGTGGACACCGCGCCCGCGATACCCCCGACGATCGCGACCCGCCGCCAGGCCACCTCGCCCCGCGCCGCGAGGACCACGGCGAGCACGAGAAGGGCGGCGACCATCACGAGGTAGACGCCGACGCCGTTGCGGACCGACGGGAGTACATCGTCCGGTATGAACTGCCGACCCCGATAGCCGGTCGGGATGATCGCGATGAGAGGCGCGAACACGGCGGCGACGTCGAGCATGATGGACTCCGCGTCGCGGCCCGACAGCGCGAGCAAGGCGACCGAGGCGGCCGTCAGCCCACCGATGAAGACGCCGCCGGCGGGGGAGTAGTAGTAGTCGCTGAGGGACGGCAGGGGGACCCAGCCGTCGTGCGCGAGCTGGATGAGGACGGATGCCGCGATCGCCACCGCGACGGCGACCAGAGCGAGCCGAAGAGAGCGATGCGTGCGCAGACCCGTCACACTGCGACCCTACAAGTGCCGCCCCGTGTGGAACATCTGAGAAGAGGCATCCTCCATCCGCACAGGCGCCACCCGCGTCGTTAGGATGAGGAGGCTATCGATCGGAGATTCATGGAATACCTCATCCCGGTCCTCGTGGTCCTCGCCCTCCTCGTCATCGTCGGCGTCTACCTCTGGGCCACTTACAACTCCCTCGTCGCCCTCGCGGTGCGCGTGGATGAGGCGTGGAGCGACATCACCGTCCAGCTCAAGCGTCGCGCCGACCTCCTGCCGAACCTCATCGAGACGGTGAAGGGCTACGCGGCTCATGAGAAGGCGGTCTTCGAGAACGTCACGCATGCACGCGCGGAGACGCTCACCGCGACGACGCCCGCTGATGCGGGGGTTGCCGAAGGGCACATGCAGCAGGCGCTGAAGTCGCTGTTCGCCGTGGCCGAGGCCTATCCCCAGCTCCAGGCGAGCCAGAACTTCCTGCAGCTGCAGCAGGCCGTCGTCGACACCGAGGACAAGATCCAGGCCTCGCGACGCTTCTACAACGGCGGCGTGCGGGAGCTGAACACGAAGATCAAAGTGTTCCCCAACAACCTCTTCGCCCGGCGACTCGGCTTCGGGGAACGCGAGTTCTTCGAGGTCGTGGACGGCGCGGCGATCGCCGAACCGCCACGGATCCAGTTCTGACGTCCGCCGAGCGGGGCGGGCGTCCCCTCGAGGCGCCGAGTCCTAGGATGGGCCAGTGAGCGGTACCGACGACAAGCCCCGAGGCGGGTTCTTCGAATCCCTGCGTGCTCGGACGGTGTCCACGGACGTGTCGGGCACCGTTCCGCGCGGTCTGAAGATCGCGACCGCGTACGCCTGGCGGTTCCTCGTCCTGGCGGCGGCGATCGCCGTTGTCGTATGGATCGTCATCCAGCTCCGGCTCCTGATCATCCCGTTGCTGGCCGCCATCCTCGTGACGGCTCTCGTCTGGCCGCTCTTCTCCCTCCTGCTGCGACGCCTGCCGCGCTGGCTGTCGCTCATCATCACCCTGCTTCTCACCGTCTCCGTCATCGCGGGACTCCTCTGGGTGGCGATCTGGCAGATCACCCGCGATGCGGCATCCGTTCGGGACCGCACCGTCGCCGGCATCGGCCAATTCCGGGACTTCCTCATCGAGGGCCCGCTGCACTTGACGGGCGGTCAGATCGACGACGCCGTCCGCCAGGGCTTCGGCATGCTCCAGGAACAGGCGCAGCTGCTGTGGTCGGGGGCGCTCGCGATCGGGTCGACTCTCGGACACGTCGCCACCGGCATCCTGCTGACGCTCTTCATCCTCATCTGCGTCCTCGCCGACGGCGCGGGCATCTGGCGCTGGGTGGTGCGCCTGTTCCCGTTCCGCGCCCGTGCCGCCGTGGACGGTGCCGGGCGGGCCGGATGGCGGACGGTCATCACCTACGCGCGAACGCAGTTGCTCGTCGCCACGATCGACGCCATCGGGATCGGGGTCGGTGCGGCGCTCCTCGGCGTTCCGCTGGCGGCACCCATCGGCGTCCTGGTCTTCCTCGGCGCCTTCGTCCCCTTCGTGGGAGCCGTCCTGACGGGTGCTCTCGCCGTCTTCCTCGCGCTCGTTTACAACGGCCCCTGGATCGCCCTCTGGATGCTCGTGATCGTCCTCGGCGTCCAGCAAGTCGAGGGACACATCCTCCAGCCCCTCCTCATGGGCGCCGCGGTGAAGGTGCACCCGCTCGCCGTCGTCCTCGCCGTCGCGGGCGGCGCCATGATCGCGGGTATCGCGGGCGCCGTCTTCGCCGTCCCCCTCGCGGCGTTCGTGAACGTCGTCTGGCTGTATCTGTCCCGACGCGGGTGGGAACGTCCGGTGGATCCCGGGCCGGACGACCTCATCTGGAGCACCGTGCCGCGAGCAAGAAGGACGACCACGTGAGCGAACAGACGAAGATCATCGCCCCGACCCTGGCCGAGTTCGAGACGGCCGCCGCGGAGCTCGCGGGCGTCGTGTCGCGGACGCCCGTCGAGGATTCCGAATTCCTGTCCGGCGTTCTCGGCGCGCCGGTCCACCTGAAGCTCGAGAACCTGCAGCGTACGGGATCGTTCAAGATCCGGGGAGCGACGTACCGCCTCTCACGGCTGACGGACGAAGAGCGCTCGCGTGGCGTCGTGGCGGCATCGGCGGGTAACCACGCGCAGGGCGTCGCCCTCGGTGCACAGACGCTCGGTATTCCGGCGACGATCTTCATGCCGCTCGGTGTTCCCGTCCCGAAGCTCCTCGCCACACGCGGGTACGGCGCAGACGTGATCCTCGAGGGGGCGACCGTCGAGACCCCGCTGCGCCTCGCCCAGGAGTTCGCCGAGCGTACGGGGGCGGTCTTCATCCCGCCGTATGACAACCACGACATCATCATCGGTCAGGGCACGCTCGGTCTCGAGCTGATGGACGAGATCCCGGGGCTCGAGACGGTCGTCGTGGGAATCGGCGGGGGAGGCCTCGCTGCAGGCGTGGCCGCGGCAGTCAAGGCCCGCGCCGCGGCGGAGGGCCGCACGATCCACGTGATCGGCGTGCAGGCCGAGAACTCCGCGGGCTACCCCGGCTCCCTGGTCGCAGGACGGCCTCTCGACGCGGAGCACGTCTCGCCGACGATCGCGGACGGCATCGCCGTCAAACGACCCGGGACGATCCCGTTCGACATCATCCGCGACCTCGTGGACGAGGTCGTGACGGTGAGCGACGACGACATCGCGCGTGCGATCCTCGTCCTCATCGAACGCGCGAAGCAGGTCGTCGAGCCCGCCGGTGCGGTCGGCGTCGCCGCGATCCTCACCGGCAAGATCCGCGCGTCCGGTCCTACGGCCGCGATCCTCTCCGGGGGGAACATCGATCCGCTGCTGCTGCAGCGCGTCGTCGCGCACGGACTCGCGGCATCCGGTCGCTATATGACCATCCAGGTGCCCCTGCCCGACCGTCCGGGGCAGCTGGCTCGTGTGTCGGAGCTCCTGTCCGTCGTCGGCGCGAACGTCATCGAGGTCCTGCACACACGACACGGTCAGGGACTGCAGATCAGTGAGGTGATCCTGCAGCTGAGCGTCGAAACGCGAGGCGAGGAGCACCGGGCGCAGGTCCTGGCGATCCTGCAGGACGCCGGCTACGCTCCGACGGTCGTCCCGAACTGAGCGTGCCGGCGCCGGCGCGTCACTGACCCGAGTAGGTCTCGACCTTGACGATCTCGACCGAGATCTCCTTGCCGTTCGGCGCGGTGTAGCTCGTCTTCTCACCCTCGCGCAGGCCCATGATGGCCTCGCCGAGGGGGGATGCCTCGCTGTAGACGTCCAATTCGCTGTTGGCGCCGATCTCGCGGTTGCCGAGGAGGAAGACCTCTTCGCCGCCGGCGACGATCGCCGTGACGACCGTGCCCGACAGGACCGTGCCGTCGGACTCCGGTGCGACGCCGACCTTCGCGTCCTTCAGCAGCTGCTGGAGGGTGCGGATGCGCGCCTCCTGCTTGCCCTGCTCGTCCTTGGCCGCGTGGTAGCCGCCGTTCTCCTTGAGGTCGCCCTCTTCGCGGGCGGCCTCGATGCGCTTGGCGATCTCCTCGCGGCCCGTCGTCGAGAGCTCCTCGAGCTCGGCGGCGAGGCGGTCGTAGGCCTCCTGGGTCAGGAACGTCTCGGACACGTGATCTCCCGGTGCGGTCGATGGGTAAGCCAAACGCCCCGGCAAGTCACCGGGGCGCGAGAACCCTCAGCTTAGAGGATCCAGCAGGAGCGGACAAAACCCGTCGTCGCCTCGGCGGTGGTCGGGATGCGCTCGGTGAGGGTGCGGGTGTGATCGGTCGACGGAGCGAGCTCCACGACCTTGAAGCCGACGATCCCGTGATCGGGATCCTGCGCCTCGAGAGCGCACGCGACCGCTGTCTCGGGTCGGATCGACACCTGGAACCGGACTTCGACGGAGTGCTCGTCCACGACGGAGAACCCGGTCGCATCGGCGTCCACCGAGTTGATCGCGTTCGAGACGGTCGACCACCCCAGCAGCCCGGTGGCGGCGACCGCGACGACACCGACGATCACCCAGGTCACGCGTCGGGAGGCCGACGACCGGGCGCGTCCGTACCGCTCCGCGAGCTTGCGGTCGAGGTCGGTCGGGGTCATGCGGCATCCGTTCTAGGCTGGGATCCCAGGCTATTCGCTCTGGCTGAGGAATGAGGTCACATGCCGGATCTGCGATGGCTCGCCGCCACCCCGTCGCCCACGCCCACCGGGCCGCCGGCCGAGGCGGTGACGCCCGGCGTCGCGGGGTTCATCGCGATCGCCCTCGTCGCGGTCGTGATCGTGCTCCTCGCGATCGACATGCTCCGTCGCATCCGACGCGCGCAGTACCGGTCGGACGTCAACGAGATGCTCGACGCCGAGGAGGCCGCCGCGAAGGAGCGCGACGCTGCCGACGGCGACGACGAGAGCGGGTCGGGCGAGGTCAGGCCGGAAGGCCCAGCGAAGGGCTGAGCGGCTCGAGCGAGATCAGCAGACACGCGGCCCAGTGGCAGAGGAATGCCAGGACCGTGCAGACGTGGAAGATCTCGTGGAAGCCGAAGTGCCCCGGCCACGGGTTGGGGCGCTTGAGGGCGTAGACGATCGCTCCGCCCGTGTACAGCAGACCACCGACGATCACCAGCACCATCATCGCGACGCTCGCCCGGAGGAGGTCGCCGAGGTACATGACGGCGGCCCACCCGAGGAGCAGGTACAGGGCGACGTAGAGCCACCGAGGAGCGCCGATCCAGAAGACTCGGAAGAGGATGCCGAGCAGGGCGCCCGACCAGACCAGGATGAGCAGCAGCGTGCCCTGCGGGGGCGACAGGGCGAGCGTGGCGATCGGTGTGTAGGTGCCGGCGATCAGCAGCAGGATGTTCGCGTGATCGATGCGCTTGAGGACGATCTTGGTCCGCGGCCCCCAATCGAAGCGGTGATACAGCGCGGAGTTGCCGAACAGCAGCAGCGACGTCGCCATGAACACAGCAGCCGCCCACTTGGCGGGAGCACCCTGCGCCAGGGTGATCAGCACGATGCCGGCGGCGATCGCGACGGGGAAGGTCCCGGCATGGATCCACCCGCGCCAGGTCGGTCGGATCTCAACCTGGTCGTCGACCGCCGCCGCTTCGAGGAGGGGCAGCTGAGGCATCTCGGCCCCGTCGTCGGAAAGGTGTCGGGTCACACGGGTGAGCCTACGCGCGGCGTCATACCGAGCGCTGAATACGCGGCCATCCCGTCCTGGCGGCGCGGTCGGAGTAGCGTATCCCTGTGACCCGCGCATCCTCGACCCAAGGCCGCGGACTCCTCTACCGCCTGTACAGCTCGAGGCTGCGGCGGGAGATCGAGGCGGGAACGGTCCCGCACCACGTGGCGATGATGATCGACGGCAACCGCCGGTGGGCGAGGCAACTCGGTTTCACGACGGTCTCGCACGGTCACCGCGCCGGCGCCGCGAAGATGCACGAGTTCCTGCGGTGGTGCGACGAACTCGGCATCCAGGTCGTATCGCTGTATCTGCTCTCCACCGACAACCTCGTCAAGCGCGATTCGCAGGAGCTCACCGATCTCATCGAGATCATCGCCGACCTCGCCGAGACCCTCTCGCAGGAGCCCGGCTGGCGGGTGAAGCACGTGGGCCGCGCCGAGATCCTGCCGCCCGACCTCGCCGCGGGCCTTCGCACCGCCGAGGAGCGGACACGCGAGAACACGGGACTGCACGTCAACCTCGCGGTCGGCTACGGCGGCAGAGGCGAGATCGTCGATGCCGTCCGGAGCATCATCGCGAAGCACAACGAGAAGGGCGGGTCGCTCACCGAACTCGCCGAGAGCCTCACGCCCGAGCAGATCGGCGAGCACCTGTACACCGGCGGCCAGCCCGATCCGGATCTCGTGATCCGCACGTCGGGAGAGCAGCGTCTGAGTGATTTCCTGCTGTGGCAGTCGGCGCACAGCGAGTTCTACTTCGTGGAGGCTCTCGGTCCCGATCTCCGCGAGGTGGACTTCCTCCGCGCGATCCGCGACTTCGGCGACCGGGACCGGCGCTTCGGGAGCTGACTCTCCAGGGCGTTGATCGACCGGGGCGCTGCGGTGGCGGCGACCAGCGGCATCCGTGGGAAAATCGCTCGGTGAGTGATCTGCAGTCCTACCTGGCCGGCTTCGAGGTCGAGACGGGCTACTTCAACTGGGCCTCGTTCGGCCCGCTGTCCGTGGCGGTCCGTGAAGAGGCCCGTGCCGACGACGAACTCTCGGCGTCGGGACGGCCGTCCGGCATCGACCTCGTCGCCTCGCATGTCGACGAGGCTCGCTCGCTCGTGGCGTCGATGCTGGGAGCGGATGCCGACGAGGTCGCCCTCGCACCCTCGACGACCGACGCGATGTTCCACGCCCTGTTCGGGCTCTCGGGAACCGTTCTCCTCTCACCGAACGAGTACCCGACGATCCCGGTCGCGGCGCGTCGCGCCGCCGACCTCCGGGATCTGCTGAGCGTCCGCGAGCTCGATCCGACGGTCACCCGCGTGACCCCCGACGCCGTCCGTGCCGCCCTCAGCGACGAGGTGACGGCCGTCGCGGTCAGCCTCGTGGACTACCGGACCGGGTACGTCGCCGACCTGCCCGCCCTCCGCGAGGTCGTCGGCGATCGGCTGCTGATCGTCGACGCCATCCAGGGCTTCGGCGTCGTCGACACCGACTGGGCGGCGGCGGACGTCGTCGCAGGGCACGGGTACAAGTGGATCCGCGCGGGGCGGGGTACCGGCTTCGCCCGATTCTCGGCCCGCGCCCGCGAACGCATCACTCCCGTTCTGGCCGGAGTCGCCGGCACCGCGGTCGAGCTCGGCGACCTCGAGGTGCGAGGACCCCGTGACGGTGCCGCCGCCTACGCGATCTCCCGCCCCGACCCGCAGGCGGCAGGACGACTGAGCGCGGCGCTCCGGGACGTGACGGATGCCGGGGTGTCGGCGATCGCCGCGCTCGTCGCCGAGAAAGCTCGCCGTGTGATGGAGATCGCCGACAGCCACGGCATCCCGGTGCTCACCGATCGCGATCGCCACGCGGGGATCGTCGCACTGACTCCGGAGCCGGAACGCACTGGCGTCATCGCTGCAGAACTGGTCAACGCGGGGATCACCGCGACCGTCCGGGGCGGGATCGTCCGGATCTCGCCGCACGCGGGGACATCGGACGATGCGTTCGGGATGCTGGATGCCGCGCTGGCCGCGTCCCGCGTCGGTCCCGTCGCGACGCATCCCTCTGCTCTGTTCCCGTTGGAGCGCTGACACGGAGAGTTCACGCGTCGGACACATCCGGCGGCGTGTCGCGACCGTGCCGCGTCGCCGGGCGACCCTAGGTTCATCCCAACGGGCAAAGCGCCTGTTCGAGTCGGCCTCTCACGACTCGTGACCCCTGGTCGACTCGTGACTGCCGGGTGGGTTCCCACCCGGGGCGGGAGTGGGTTGTGACCACACGAGCACCTGAGAAGCAGCGTCACCAGCACGAGTCCGCGGAGGCGGCTCAGGACCAGGAACTCCGCACGTACGTGCTGGACACCTCCGTCCTGCTGAGCGATCCGCGCGCGCTGTTCCGTTTCGCCGAGCATTCCGTCGTGCTGCCGGTCGTCGTCATCACGGAATTGGAGCGCAAGCGCCACGACCCCGAGATCGGGTACTTCGCCCGCCAGGCCCTGCGCCACCTGGACGAGCTGCGCGTCGAGCACGGCCGTCTGGACTTCCCGGTCCCCGTCGGTGCCGACGGGACCCTGCGCGTCGAGTTGACGAACACCGACCCCACCGTCCTCCCCGCCGGCATGCGCCTCGGCGACAACGACACGAGGATCCTGTCGGTGGCCATGCACCTCAGCCAGGAGGGGCAGGCCGTCACCGTCGTGTCGAAGGATCTGCCGATGCGGGTGAAGGCCGCGTCGCTCGGCCTGAACGCGGAGGAGTACCTCGCCGAGCAGGCCGTCGACTCGGGGTGGACCGGGATCGCCTCGATCGACCTCTCCGGCGACGAGGTCAGCGACCTCTACGACAGCGAGGTCGGCGTCAGCGAGGATGTGCGGGGCCTTCCGGTCAACACGGGCCTCGTCATCCATTCGGAACGCGGGTCGGCGCTCGGCCGCGTGACCGGCGACGGGTCGTACAAGCTCGTCCGCGGCGACCGCGACGTCTTCGGTCTGCACGGGCGGTCGGCGGAGCAGCGCATCGCCATCGACCTGCTGCTGGACCCGGAGGTCGGGATCGTGTCGCTCGGTGGACGCGCCGGCACGGGAAAATCGGCTCTCGCGCTCTGCGCGGGGCTCCAGTCGGTCCTCGAGCAGCAGCAGCAGAAGAAGATCATCGTCTTCCGCCCGCTGTTCGCCGTCGGGGGCCAGGAGCTCGGCTACCTCCCGGGCGACGCGCAGGAGAAGATGAACCCGTGGGGTCAGGCGGTGTTCGACACCCTCGGCTCGGTGGTCACGGGCAACGTCCTCGAAGAGGTCGTCGCGCGCGGCATGCTCGAGGTCATGCCACTCACCCACATCCGCGGGCGATCGCTCCACGACGCGTTCGTGATCGTGGACGAGGCGCAGTCCCTCGAGCGGAACGTTCTCCTCACCGTCCTCAGCCGCATCGGCCAGA
Organism: Microbacterium phoenicis; assembly: GCF_047302325.1. Classification (NCBI taxonomy): domain Bacteria; kingdom Bacillati; phylum Actinomycetota; class Actinomycetes; order Micrococcales; family Microbacteriaceae; genus Microbacterium; species Microbacterium phoenicis. Next base: position 2,249,267 of record NZ_CP154849.1, on the reverse strand, counting down.
ACTCCCGCGTCGTGCTGACCCACGACGTCGGCCAGCGCGACAACCTCCGGGTCGGACGCCACGACGGCATCGCCTCCGTCATCGAGACCCTCAAGGGCCACGACCTGTTCGGACACGTCACGCTTGTGCGTTCCGAGCGCTCGGCGATCGCCGCGCTCGTCACGGACCTGCTGGAGGCCGGCGAACTCAGCTGAACCTCCTCGAACGCAGGACACCCCCGGCCGCGTGGCCGGGGGTGTCCTGGCTCACGGGGTCACTCCCAGAGGTAGCCCTCGCCGCGCACGGTGACGATGTGATCCGCTCCGAGCTTGGCCCTCAGATACCGGACGTAGACGTCCACAACGTTGGATCCCGGGTCGAAGTCCAGCCCCCACACGCGGCTCAGCAGGACCTCGCGGGTGAGGACCTCGCCCGCGTTGCGGACGAACTGCTCGGCCAGAGCGAACTCCCGGCTGGACAATTCCACCTCTCGACCCGCGACGCTCGCCCGACGCGCCAGGATGTCGAGCGTCACATCACCCCGGGTGAGCGAGGTGGGCGCACTCGCGGCCACGTCCCGCAGACGTGATCGCACCCGCGCCATGAGCTCGGCCACCGCGAACGGCTTCGGGACGTAGTCGCTCGCCCCGGCATCCAGTCCTTCGATCGTGTCGTCCGTGCCGCTTCGTGCCGTGAGCATGATGACGGGCGTCGTGTGCCCCGCTCCCCGGAGTTCCCGCAGGACCTCGAAGCCGTCCATCGTCGGAAGCCCGACGTCGAGCACGATGAGGTCGACGTCGCCGGCGAGGGCGATCTCGAGGGCGTCCGGGCCGTCCTCGACGCCCACCGCCTCGAAGCCTTCGGCGTGGACCGCACGCGAGACGAGCGAGACGATGTGCGGTTCGTCGTCGACGATCAGGATGCGGGTCATTCGGTTGCCTCTCGCTGCAGCAGCACGTCGCCGGCGCGGATGGGGGACGGCAGCGCCCCACGCGTGCCGATCGGTATCTCCAGGGTGAACGTAGCACCGCCGCCGGGGGTGTCCGCGACGGTGCAGTGTCCGCCGTGCGCTTTGGCGATGACATCGACGATCGCAAGACCCAGTCCGGACCCGCCGACGTGACGTTTTCCGGCGCCGCGGTCGAAGCGGCGGAAGATGCGGTGACGGACGGCGGGAGGGATGCCGGGGCCGTGATCGCGGACCCAGAGTTGTGCGCCGGCGGCGTTGACCGCGCTGCCGATCTCGATCGCGGTCCCGGTGGGGGAGTACTTCGCGGCGTTGTCCGCTAGGGCCACCCACGCCTGCAGGAGGCGATCCCCGTCCGCGCGGATGACGGCGTCCGCCGACTGCTCGACGCGCCACGCATGATCGCCGATGACCCCCACCATCTCGAAGACCCGCTGCGTGAGTGCCGCGAGGTCCACGTCGCCGCGCGAGAGCCGCCCGCCCTCGACCGCCGCGAGGACGTCGATGTCGCCGATCAGCCGGGTCATCCGGTCGAGCTCGGCGATGCCGAGGGCGCGGATCGACTCGACGTCGTCGGAGTCGGCGGCATCCATCATCTCCAGGTGACCGCGCACGATCGTGATGGGCGTCTTCAACTCGTGCCGGACGTCGTCGAGCAGTCGCTGCTGGGTCTCGAACGCACCCTCGATGGAGTCGGCCGTGATCGCCGCGGCGAGACCGCGCCGCTCGAGCACCGCCCATCCGACGACGCCGATGCCCGCGAGCGCCGGCACCGCCGCGACGGTCCACGCCAACGCCGTCCAGCCCGCGGCCTGAGGCGCGACGAGCAGGACGACGACGAACGCCGCCGCACCCACGCCGACGAGGCCCGCTGCGGCGACGGCGAGAAGGATCCCGAGTCCCGGCGTGCCCCGTCGCGGCGGTGTGGCGGCGCTGTTCACGCTCCGATTATCACCCCGGGCGCGTCATCGAGAGGAGGTCGAGCTTCTCATCGAGCTGCTGCTCCGTGAGCTCACCCCGCTCGACGTACCCGAGGTCGATGACGGCGTCGCGGACGGTGATGCCCTTGGCGACAGAGTGCTTCGCGATCTTCGCAGCCGCTTCATAACCGATCAGCTTGTTGAGCGGCGTTACGATCGAGGGCGACATGCCGGCGTATGCGGCGGCACGCTCCACGTTCGCCTCGAGACCGGACACCGCCTTGTCCGCCAGGACGCGCATCGCGTTGGAGAGCAGGCGGATGGACTCGAGCAGGGCGGTTCCCATTACCGGGATCGCGACGTTCAGTTCGAACGATCCGGATGCCCCGGCCCAGGCGACCGTCGCGTCGTTGCCGATGACGCGCGCCGCGACCATGAGGGTCGCTTCGGGGACGACCGGGTTGACCTTGCCGGGCATGATCGAGGAGCCGGGCTGGAGGTCGGGGATGTGCAGCTCGCCGAGCCCGGTGTTCGGGCCCGAGCCCATCCATCGGATGTCGTTGTTGATCTTCGTCAGCGACACCGCGATGGTGCGGAGCGCACCGGATGCCTCGACGAGACCGTCGCGGTTGGCCTGAGCCTCGAAGTGGTCCTTCGCCTCGGTGATGGGCAGCTCGGTCTCGGCCGCCAGCAGCTCGATGACCTTCTGCGGGAAGCCGAGGGGCGTGTTGATGCCCGTGCCGACGGCGGTTCCGCCGAGGGGGACCTCGCCCACGCGGGGAAGGACCGACTGGACGCGCTCGATGCCGAGCCGCATCTGCCGGGCGTAGCCGCCGAACTCTTGACCGAGGGTCACGGGGGTGGCATCCATGAGGTGGGTGCGGCCGCTCTTGACGACGCTCTTCCACGCGTCGGCCTTCTCTTCGAGCGCCACGGCGAGGTGGTCGAGGGCCGGGATCAGGTCGTCGATGAGCGCCTGCGTGACCGCGATGTGGACCGAGGTCGGGAAGACGTCGTTCGACGACTGCGACGCGTTGACGTGGTCGTTAGGGTGAACGGGGCCGCCGAGCTTGCGGGTGGCGAGCGTCGCGAGCACCTCGTTCATGTTCATGTTCGACGAGGTGCCCGAACCGGTCTGGTACGTGTCGACGGGGAAGTGCGCGTCGTAGGCACCGGTGACGACTTCGTCCGCGGCCCAGGCGATCGCGTCGGCGATCGCGCCGTCGAGGGTGCCGAGGTCCTTGTTCGCGAGCGCTGCGGCCTTCTTGATGCGCGCCAGCGCCGCGATCTGCGTCGACTCGAGGCCGGACCCGGAGATGGGGAAGTTCTCGACCGCTCGCTGGGTCTGTGCGGCGTAGAGGGCGTCCTTGGGTACGCGCACCTCACCCATCGTGTCGTGCTCGATGCGGTAGTCGGTCTCGTCGGTCATGGTGGTCAACGTCCTCGTTTCACGTGTGTGCGGTGGGGGAAGAGTGGTCAGCCGGCTTCGCCGACGACCACGTCGGGGATGGCGGTCCCGTCGGCCAGGCGGTAGTTCGCGCCGACGACGGCCAGGCGTCCTTCGGCGACCGCGTCGCTGATGAGCTCGGAAGAGTGCAGGATGCCGGCGATCGTGTCGCGCAGGTGCTCGCGACCGACCTCCTCGGCGTCCACCGTGGCGGAGGTCGTGCCGGGGGATGCCTGCAGCACGCGACGGACGGCGGGGACGATGGGGGCGACCTGGCGCCAGATCCCCGCCGGGAGAGCCGGAGCATCCGGAGCGGTGGAATCGATCGCCGCGCGGACGGCGCCGCATTCGTCGTGGCCCAGGACCACGATCAGGGGGACGCCCAGCACGGCGACGGCGTACTCGAGGCTGCCGACGACGGAGTCCGAGATGACCTGCCCCGCATTGCGGATGACGAAGAGGTCCCCGAGCCCCTCGTCGAAGATGATCTCCGCAGCCAGGCGGGAGTCGGAGCACCCGAAGAGTGCGGCCGTCGGGCGCTGCGCGTGTGCGAGCTCGTGGCGACGCTCAGCGTCCTGCCGGGGGTGCTCGGGTTCACCTGCGACGAACCGCCGGTTCCCGGCGAGCATCGAGGACCACACGTCGGACGGGGTCGGGTGTGCGCTCATCGCGCCTCCTCTCGCAGGGTGCGAATCTGGTCGCCGAGGCTCTCGGCGACGGTTGCGGCGGCCGAACGATCGGTGGACTCGGACAAGCCGATGATCACCGTGTCGGAGCCGATGGTGGTGGCCAGCGCGTAGTCGATCTGCTGGACGGGGCTCGGGAGCTCGTACACGTCCCACTCGATCGCGTCGATCGTCGTCGAGCCGGTCGGCGCGAATCCGCCGAGCTCGCGGGAGACCCAGCCGTCCGGAGCGCTGAAGGACTGGGTGACCTCGACATACCCCCGGGCGGGGGCGTAGACGATGCGCCACTCTCCGCCCTCGACGAGCGCGGAGTTGGCACGCCAGGCATCCGGGACATCGGGAATTACCACGCCGTGGCCCGCGATCTCCTCAGCCTGAGTCGCGGATGCGGCGACGTCGGCTTCGGGGACGTCCGCGGGGGTCCCGCGCGGCACGCCCAGATAGACGACCGCCATGATCCCTACACACACGATGAGGGCGGCGATGAGGTTCCGGAAGGTCTTGCTCGACCGGTAGCGCTGAGACGCCGCCGCCTTGCGTGCGGCGGTCTCCGCCGGGGTTTCGGGCCGTCCCAGCTCGGCGACGATGCGCTGCCTCGCCATCAGGACACGGCCTCGCCATCGGGTCGGGCTTCGTCGAGCCGGCGTTTGGCGCCGAGGAGCCACTCTTCGCAGCGGGCGGCCAGTGCTTCGCCGCGGGTCCAGAGGGACAGCGACTCTTCGAGGGTCGGTGACCCCTGCTCCAGCTTCGCGACCACCTGCACGAGCTCATCGCGGGCCTGTTCGAAGGAGAGGGCCGACACATCCCCGGCGTCGCTCGTCATGTCTCCCATCCTAGATCGCGGAGCCGGCGGCATCCGTCTCCGCCACCTCGCCGGTCGACCGCGCAGCGAACGATCCGCGACCGACCATGACGACGACGTCCGCGCCCGCCGGCGCCTGCTGTGCGTCGCGGACGATGCCTCCGCCGGGCAGGTGCACGATCGCGTAGCCCCGGTCGAGGGTCGCGCCGGGGGAGAGGGCGCGCAGAGATGCGCGCAGCTCCGCCGTCGTGCGGGCCGCGGCATCCCACCGCCTGGCCATCACGTCGCGACCGCGGGACGAGAGTGCGACGACCTCCTGCGCACGGCTCGTGAGGAGAGACTCGGGATCTCGCAGCACCGGACGCGAGCGCAACTGCGCGAGAGCGACGATGTCATGCGTCACGCGCTGGGTGAGCCGGGTGCGGGCTCTGCTGCGCAGCTGCTGGACCAGGGCACGCTGTTCCGACACGTCGGGGACGACGCGCTTGGCGGCATCGGTGGGCGTCGATGCGCGCAGGTCGGCGACGTCGTCGAGGAGGGGATGGTCGTTCTCGTGCCCGATCGCCGAGACGACCGGGGTGGATGCCGCGGCCACCGCACGGAGCAATCGCTCGTCGCTGAACCCCAGCAGGGTCTGCGGATCGCCTCCGCCACGGGCGATGATGATGACGTCGACCTCCGGGTCGGCGTCGAGGGTCCGCAGGGCGGCGAGCGTTTCAGGGACGCAGCGGTCGCCCTGGACCGCGGCGTGGATCGTGCGGAAGCGCACGTGCGGCCAGCGCAGCTCGGCGTTGCGATGGACGTCCTTCTCGGCGTCGCTGCGTTCGCCCGTGATGAGGCCGATGACGTGCGGGAGGAAGGGGAGCGGCTTCTTGCGCGCTGCGTCGAACAGGCCTTCCGAACGCAGCGTCGCCCGCAGTCGTTCGAGGCGCTCGAGCTGATCGCCGAGGCCGACGTGGCGCATGGCCGACACGGTGAAGCTGAAGTCGCCGGTCTTGACGAAGTAGTCGGCCTTGACGCAGGCGATGACGCGGTCGCCCACCTTGAGGTCGCCGGGGGTGCGCTGCAGGGTCGAGGACCACATTCGGAACGAGAGCATGCCGTCGGCGTCGGCATCCTTCAGCCGCCCGAACACGTGGCCGCCGCGGAGGTTCCACGCGGTGATCTCACCCTCGACCCAGACCGCGCCCCATTTCTGCACGAAGTCGCGGATCGTCTCGTTGAGCCGGGAGACCGACGTGGGCGTGTCGGGGGAGGAGTCCCGCGGGTGCACCGCATCCGGTGGGGGGACGGCTCCCGCCTCGGTCTGGAAAGTGGTCACGGACACCCATCTTGGCCTACACGTCCCCCACCCAGCCGGGGGTTCGTACAATCGAGGTGTGACCTCACCAGCCGTTTCGCTGCCGATGCCCCGTATCCCGGGAGCCCGCGGGCGGCTCGTCGACCTTCCCGTCCAGGGCGACAAGCGCGTCCTCCTCGCCGCCCCCCGGGGGTACTGCGCCGGCGTCGACCGGGCGGTCATCGCCGTGGAGAAGGCGCTGGAGCGCTACGGCGCACCCGTTTACGTCCGGAAGCAGATCGTCCACAACATCCACGTCGTGACCGAGCTCGAGTCGCAGGGCGCGATCTTCGTCGACGAGGTCGACGAAGTGCCGGCAGGGGCGCACGTCGTCTTCAGCGCGCACGGGGTCTCGCCCGCCGTCGTGAACGCCGCGGCGGATCGTGGTCTGCAGGCCATCGACGCGACCTGCCCCCTCGTGACGAAGGTCCACCGCGAGGCCGTGCGCTTCGCCCGTGACGACTTCGAGATCCTCCTCATCGGACACGACGGTCACGAGGAGGTCGAGGGCACCGCGGGTGAGGCTCCCGAGCACGTGACCATCGTGAATTCTCCGGAGGACGCCGACACCGTCGTGGTGAAGGACCCCGACAAGGTCGTGTGGCTGTCCCAGACGACCCTGTCGGTCGACGAGACGATGGACACGGTCCGGCGCCTTCGCGAGCGGTTCCCGAACCTGCAGGACCCGCCGTCGGACGACATCTGCTATGCGACGCAGAACCGTCAGGTCGCGATCAAGAAGGTCGCGCAGGATGCCGACCTCGTCATCGTCGTCGGCTCGGCGAACTCGTCGAACAGCGTCCGCCTTGTCGAGGTCGCGCTCGAGTACGGCGCGAGGGCCGCCTATCGCGTCGACTACTCGCACGAGATCAAGCAGGAGTGGCTCGACGGCGTGCAGACCGTCGGCGTGACTTCCGGTGCGTCGGTTCCCGAGGTGCTCGTGACGGAGGTGCTCGAGGATCTCGCAGGAGCGGGGTACCGCGACGTCGCGGAGGTGAAGACCGCGGAGGAGGACCTCATGTTCTCACTGCCGAAGGAACTGCGGCAGGACCTCGAAGGCCGCCGCGACGAGCGCGCTCTCGGGGGGCGGAACCGCTCGTGAGCGACGAGCCCCGACCGCGACCGCCGTACGGGGAGTACGCGACGCCCGAGGAGCAGCGGGCCGCCATCCGTCAGCCCACGCCGGAGCCTGCGGCACCCGTCGATCCGCCGCACCCGCCGACCGCACCGGCGACCACCGTGGCCGCGCGTCCGACGCGGATGGCCGATCGCGTGATCACCCTCGCGCTCCTCGCGTACGGATTGGTCACGGTGATCGGCGCGATCCCGCAGCTGGTCGACTACGGCTCGTTCGCGAAGACGTGGATGGAGGTCGCCGGCGTCAGTGGCGAGTTCACCAACACGGCGCAGGGAGCCCTCTGGGGTGGGATCGGTGCGACGGTGTTCGCGGTGGGGTGGCTGCTGACCGCGATCCTGTCGTGGTGGTCGTTGTCGCGCGGAAGGCTGAGCTGGTGGATTCCGCCCGTGGGTGCCATCGTGACGTTCCTCATCGTCAGCGTCTGTCTCGTCGTGCCGCTGTTCGGCGACGCGGATCTCCTGCGGGGGGTCGCGCCCGGCTCGTGACCCGCCGTTCCCGCCCACGCGGATGAGCGGTAGGAGGCCGTTCGCGTGACCTGGTACTTTTACGGCTGGTGCGGGCTCTCCCTCGCGCGTCGGATTCGGGAGGAGAACCGTGACCAGAACCCGGAGGATCGCCTCCCTCTCGATCGCTGCGGCGTCGGCCGTGGTCATGTTGCTGTCAGCGCCGAGTGCGGCGACCGCAGCGCCAGAGGTCCTCTCTCCGTGGAGCATCACCATGGCGCCCGCCGCGACCCAGGCCGCCTTCACGCGGGCCCCGGCACCCACCATCAGCGGTACCGCCGTCGCCGGCAACGTGCTGACGGTTAGTGCGGGCTCCTGGCAACCCGCGCCCAGCCGACTCGACATCCAGTGGCGAGTCGACGGCAACCCCGTCGATGGTGCGACGGGAACCGAGTGGGAGCTTCCGACCGGGGTCGCGGGCCGTTCTGTCTCGGTCGCGGTCACGGCCAGTCGCGCGGGGTATCAGACGAAGACGACGACCTCGGCAGCTCGCGCCGTCTCGTGGTCGCTCGGATCCGTGATGACGCCCGGAACCATCCTCCGGCCCGGGGTGAAGCTGACCTCTCCGGACGGCCGGTACTCGTTCGGCATCCTCGGCGACGGCAACGTCGCGCTCACGCGGGGGACCGCCCTCGTCCGCACCGCGAAGACGACGCTCGTGCTCGACGGCAGGCTGTCCTTCACGAAGGACGGTGAGCTGCTGCTGCTGAACCAGTACGACGTCGCGCTCTGGAGCTCGGGGACCGGCGGACTCGGCGCCACGGGCGCGGTTCTGGGCAACGACGGTGTGCTGCGTCTCGTCGACGGCAACAGTGACGACGTGTGGACGAGCGCGAAGATGGCGGCGCAACCGGACGCGACGGCAGCCGCGGCATCCGTTCCCGGTCGTTTCGGTTGGGCCTACCCCTTGCGTCCCTCGGGCACATTCACGACCTACGCCGGCCACAGCGGCGACGACATAGCGGCCTCGACCGGGACGCCCATCTACGCGATGCGTGGCGGTACGGTCTCGGTCCGCGAGCTCTGGATCACCTCGGGCTGCCCCTCCTGGGCGCCGAACACCACGAAGCAGAAGGAGGTCGTCGTCACCTCGACCGTCGACGGCCGCCGGCTCGAGCAGGTGTACGCGCACCTCAGCGCCTTCTCGGTCAAGACCGGGCAGAGCGTGACCGCCGGGCAGCGCATCGGTTCCGTCGGATCGACGGGCTGCTCGACCGGCCCTCACCTCCACACGGCCTTCACCGTCGACGGTGTGAGGTTCGAGCTCTACCCGCGCGACGTCCTGGGCGGCGCGAGCTACTGACTTCAGACAGCACCGACGACGAAGCCCCGGTCCGATGCGGACCGGGGCTTCGTCGTCGGACGGGTGTCAGACGCCGAGCGACTTGCCCGCCGAGCCGAGCTGCTGCGTCGCAGCGACGACGCGCTGAGCCATCGCGGACTCGGCGACCTTGCCCCAGGCGCGCGGGTCGTACTGCTTCTTGTTGCCCACCTCGCCGTCGAGCTTCAGGACGCCCTCGTAGTTCGCGAGCATGAAGCCGGCGACCGAGCGAGTGAAGGCGTACTGGGTGTCCGTGTCGATGTTCATCTTCACGACGCCGTTCTGGACGGCCAGGGCGATCTCTTCGTCGGTCGAGCCGCTGCCGCCGTGGAAGACGAGGTCGAGGGGCTTCGGGCCGGTGCCGAAGTGCGCGGCGATGCCCTCCTGGATCTCGCCGAGGAGCTCGGGGCGCAGCTTCACGCCGCCCGGCTTGTAGACGCCGTGGACGTTGCCGAAGGTGAGGGCGGAGATGTAGCGGCCGTTCTCGCCGAGGCCGAGGGCCTCGACGGCCTTGGTCACGTCTGCGACGGTCGTGTAGAGCGCATCGTTCGAGCCCTCGTGCTGGACACCGTCCTCTTCCCCGCCGACGACGCCGACCTCGATCTCGAGGATGGCGTTGATGTTCTTCATGCGGGGGAGCAGGTCCTTCGCGACCTCGATGTTCTCATCGAGGGGAACAGCCGAGCCGTCCCACATGTGCGACTGGAAGATCGGGTTGCGGCCGGCCTTGACCTCGGCCTCCGACGCCTCGATGAGCGGCAGAACGAAGCCGGGGAGTGCGTCCTTCGGGCAGTGGTCGGTGTGGAGGGCGACCGTGATCGGGTAGTTCTTCGCCACCTCGGTGACGTACTTCGCGAAAGCGAGGGCACCGGTGGCGCGGCCCTTGACCGTGTGGCCGGCGAAGTAGTCCGCACCGCCGGTGGTGACCTGGAGGATGCCGTCGGAGCCGGCCTCGGTCAGGCCCTGGAGCACGGCGTTGATGGTCTGCGAGCTCGAGACGTTGATCGCGGGGTAGGCGAAGCCGCCTGCCTTCGCGCGGTCCAGCATGTCGGCGTACTGGTCGGGTGTGGCGACGGGCATGTCAGCTCCTCGGAGAAGTCGGTGATTCGCTGCAACTCTATCGAAGGGATGCCGCCCCCTCCGGAGCGAGCCTGCTGATCGAGAAGGTGCCCTCTCTTCCGGATCGGAAAGAATCCGCATTCCTTCGTCCCCGTGCCCCGAGAAACCGGCGGCGGACTGGGCTGGCAGTCCTAGGCTGAGCCCATGGTGAGCCTGACTGCCGACATGAGCCCTCTGCACCCCGACCGGAACCTCGCGCTGGAGCTCGTCCGCGCGACCGAGGCGGCGGCGATCCGCTCCGTACCCTTCATCGGGCGAGGGAAGAAGGAGCTCGCCGACGGCGCCGCGGTCGACGCCATGCGCGCCTTCCTCACGACCGTCAATTTCGACGGCGTGATCGTCATCGGCGAGGGCGAGAAGGACAACGCGCCGATGCTGTTCAACGGCGAACGCGTCGGCACGGGCCGGGGACCGCAGTGCGACATCGCCGTCGATCCGATCGACGGCACCACGCTGACGGCGGAGGGGCGCAACAACGCTCTGTCGGTGATTGCCGTCGCCGACCGAGGCGCGATGCTCGACGCATCCACCGTGTTCTACATGGACAAGATCGTCACCGGCCCCGAGGGTGTCGGCGTCGTCGACATCCGGCTCCCGATCGCGGAGAACATCCGTCGTCTCGCGAAGGCTCTCGGCAAACCCGTCGAGGAACTCGTCGTGTCCGTGTTGAACCGGCCCCGGCACGCTCAGCTCATCGATGAGATCCGGGATGCCGGCGCGGGGACGCGCCTCATGAGTGACGGTGACGTGGCCGGCGGGATCAATGCGGCGCGCCACAACGCCCGCACCGACATGTGCGTCGGCGTCGGCGGGAGCCCCGAGGGCATCGTCACCGCCTGTGCCATCAAGGCACTCGGCGGACACATCCAGGGTCGCCTCTGGGCCCGCGACGACGACGAGAAGCAGCGGGGGATCGACGCGGGCCTGAAGCTCGACGATCACGTGTATGAAGCGGACGATCTGGTCCGGGGGAACAACACGCTGTTCGTGGCGACGGGTGTCACCAACGGCGAGCTCGTGGCGGGGGTGCGCCGTGCCGGCGACTTCGTCTACACCGAGAGCGTGGTGCTCCGCGGGGCCTCGGGCACGCTCCGTCGCATCTCGTCGGAGCACCTCACGTCGAAGTGGCTGTGACCCCGTGACGAGCAGCCGGGCCCTCTAGCGGACACGCGCGCGGAGCGTCAACCCAGGATCGCGGACGTCCCCTCTGGCACAATGGGCGGTGGTGTCAGCGGTCCCCGGCACTCGTCACCGCCCCTCAGGAGTCCCCATGTCCACCGCATCCAGTGACCCGCGCACAGGTCAGCTCTCGCTCACCGGTCACCTGCCCGTCACACCGACGGGGCAGATCCCGATCGTCGGTCAGACGGCAGGCGGCGTACGTCCGGTGACGGCACAGGTCCCTGTCGTCGACGACCCCGCGCGTCGCCCCGACGTGCTGCTGCGTCGCCGCATGCCCCCCGGCCATGAGATCAGTGCGTGGTGGATGATCGGCGCGTTCGTCGCCGTATCCCTCAGCGTCATCGGGCTCATGACGTTCTTCCCGGCCTGACCTCCCCGTCGCGTCCCAGCCTCTCCCGCAGGTCGCCGAGGTCCGCCGGCTGGGGGATGTCGTCGAGGAGTTCCGGCGCGGTCAGCCGACGAGTCGTAGACTCGATGGGCTGCGGCGTCGACAGTGTCTCGAGCTGCGTGTCGTCGATTCCGGGGAACCTCCGCGCGCTGACCAGAACCCGCGTCTCCAGAGACCCGGCGAATCGGTTGTAGCTGTCGACGGTCCGTTCGATGGCTCGACGCAGATCGTCCGCGTGCCCGGCGAGCGATCCCAGTCGGTGGTACAGCTCGTTCCCCAGGTCGAAGAGCCGTCGAGCCTCGGTGGACACCTCCTGCTGCGTCCACGTGTAGGCGACCGTCTTCAGAACGGCCCACAGGTTCACCGGGGAGGCGAGTGCCACCCGCCTCCCGAAGGCGTACTCCAGCAGTGCGGGGTCCTCCTCGAGCGCGGCCGCCAGGAGCGATTCGCTCGGGATGAAGCAGACGACGAACTCCGGGCTCGACGGCATCCCCGCCCAGTACCGCTTCTTCGCGAGGGCGTCGATGTGGGCACGGACGGCAGTCACATGTTTCGCGAGCAGGCGCGATCGTCGTGCCGCTTCTTCGCCGACCGCGGTGACGGGGATCGCGCTCGCTTCGAGGTAGGCGTCGAACGGGGCCTTCGCGTCGACGGCCAGCGCCTTCTGGCCGGGGAGGCGGACGATCAGATCGGGTCGTCCGCTCCCGGCATCCGAGGAGATGGATGCCTGCGTGTCGAAGTCGACGTAACGCGTGAGGCCCGCGGACTCGACGATACGACGCAATTGCGTCTCGCCCCAGACTCCCCGGGTGCCGTTGGAGCGGAGCGCCCCGGCGAGCGACTCGGTCGTCGCGCGTAGGGCCTCGTCGGATTCTGCGGAGCGTCGCAGCTGCTCGGCGAGAGAGCCGAACTGCTCCTGCCGGTCGCGCTCGAGGTGGTCGACCTTCTGCTGCATGGCGGAAAGCGTCTCCTGCACGGGAGCGAGAGCGCGCAGGACAGTCTGCTCGCGTCGTTCACGTTCATCGCGTGCGGCTTGCTCGGCATGAACCCGGCTGGTCACGTCGCGGTGGAGCGCCCGCTGCTGATCGAGCTGGGTCTGGAGAGCGTCTCGCGCCGCTTCCGCAGCGGACGCGCGCGCCTCCAGGCCTACGCGGCGATTCGCCTCGCGTGCGGCGATGAACGCCCCGGCCGCGAGCGCGCCGACGATGAGGCACACGAGAGCGAGGACGGTGACGAAGGCGGCATCCATGTCGTCCATCGTGGCGGAGGCCACCGACATCGAGGCGCCGCCGCGCGGTCCCGCTCGGGTCAGGCCGCGGAAGCGGGCACCGGGTGCGGGATCTGGGGGATGCGGACGCCGAGCAGCATCGCGAGCTCCACGAGGTCCTCAGCGCCGGCGCGAACGGCGGAGTCGATGACGACCTGGGCGCACGCCAGGGCGTCGGCGGTCGCATCGTGATGCGCGAAATCGAGGTGACCGGCGGCGGCCGCGACGAAGGGGAGCCGGTAGGACGGCAGATCGTAAGTCTTCCGGGCGACGTGCAGGCTGCAGAGGTAACGAGCCGGCGGTGCCGCGTGACCCGTGACCTCGCACGCGGTGCGGAGCACCCGCATGTCGAAGCCGGCGTTGTGGGCCACCAGGATGTCGTCGCCGACGAAGTCGAGCAGGCGGGGAAGCTGGTCGGCCCATGTGTCTGCGGTCAGGACGTCGTCCGCCTGGATCCCGTGGATGCCGACGTTGATCTCGAAGAACCGGTCGTGACCGGCAGGCGGACGGATGAGCCACCCTTCCGAGGCCACGACCCGGCCGTCTCTGACCCGGGCGAGTCCCACCGCGCAGGCGGACGCATTGGAGGAGTTCGCCGTCTCGAAGTCGATCGCGGTGAAGTCCAGACCCATGCGCTCAGCCTCTCCGCCGGCATCCCGGCGACGGGGGAGGCGCGCCGCGGGTGGTCTCAGCCGGCCTTCGGCGCGGGCTCCGGCCTGCCCGCCGCGTAGAGTGGATGCCCGTGGCTCTCACCATCGGAATCGTCGGACTGCCCAACGTCGGCAAGTCCACCCTCTTCAACGCCCTCACCAAGAACGACGTGCTCGCGGCGAACTACCCGTTCGCGACGATCGAGCCGAACGTCGGCGTCGTGAACCTGCCCGACCCGCGTCTGGACGTGCTCGCCGGGATCTTCTCGTCGGAGCGCATCCTCCCCGCGACGGTCTCCTTCGTCGACATCGCGGGCATCGTCCGCGGCGCGAGCGAGGGTGAGGGGCTCGGCAACAAGTTCCTCGCCAACATCCGCGAAGCTGACGCGATCGCGCAGGTCGTTCGCGGCTTCGCGGACGACGACGTCGTCCACGTCGACGGCGCGGTGAACCCGAAGAACGACATGGAGACCATCAACGCGGAGCTCCAGCTCGCCGACCTCGAGACGCTCGAGAAGGCGATCACCCGCTACGAGAAGGAAGTCCGGGGCAAGAAGCTCGACCCGACGGTCCTCGAGACCGCGAAGGCCGCGCAGGAGGCGCTTCAGCGCGGTGAGCTGCTCGCGGCGTCCGGGATCGACCTCGCACCGATCCGCGAGCTCGGCCTCCTCAGTGCGAAGCCGTTCATCTTCGTCTTCAACGTCGACGAGGCCGTGTTGACGGATGCCGCGCGCAAGGCGGAACTCGCCGCGCTCGTCGCGCCCGCCCAGGCCGTCTTCCTCGACGCCAAGATCGAGTCGGAGCTCGCGGAGCTCGACCCGGAGGATGCCGCGGAGCTGCTCGCGTCCACCGGCCAGGACGAGTCGGGCCTCGACCAGCTCGCCCGCGTCGGCTTCGACACCCTGGGCCTGCAGACCTACCTGACGGCGGGCCCCAAGGAGGCTCGCGCCTGGACGATCGGGAAGGGCTGGAAGGCCCCGCAGGCTGCCGGGGTCATCCACACCGACTTCGAGAAGGGCTTCATCAAGGCGGAGGTCATCTCGTTCGAGGATCTCGTCGCGACGGGGTCCGTCCAGGAGGCACGTGCCAAAGGCAAGGCGCGCCTCGAGGGCAAGGACTACGTCATGCAGGATGGCGACGTCGTCGAGTTCCGCTTCAACAACTAGTCGCGACCGCTGATGGACGACGTGTCACAGTAGCGGGGTGACATCCCACGTGACCTCGACCGAGGCGATTCGCAGGCTCCTGAGGACCGGCCGCGCGCACGAGATCGGTCACGTGCTCGCTCGTCTCGAACCGACGGAGCGCCGTGTCGTGTGCTCGCCGCTGACGCGGCAGGCGAAAGCCGTACTCAACGCCCGTTTCGGATCGACGGTGGCCTCGTGGTTGGGCGGTCTGCGAGAGGACTATCCCGGTGGTCACGGGCAGTTCATCGACGCGTGGACGGGACGGTTGAGAGGCGGGCATTGGGATGCCGCCACCGCGGTTCTGCTAGGGGCGAAGACTGCAGGTCAGGCCGCCAGGGTGTGGCCCATCCCCGAGGATCAGGCGTTCGCTCGGTGGATTTACCCTGCATTCTTCCCAGACGAGGTCGCAGAGATCGTCGAGCGGTGGTCGGCCGATTTCGCGTCGAACCCCACGCACTGGGATCGCAATCGCGGCCGTGCCGTGATGTACGAGTGGATCGAGAGCGGTGTCGTCGAGACTCCACGTCATGACGGCGCGGTCCTCATGCTCGTCGGCGGCTGGGCTGCCGATCCCGGCAGGCCGCTGTTGGGCTGGCTGCTCGCGCGGCCGAAGGTCACCGCCGAGATATTCACCCGCATCTTCTCGACACCAGGCGTCAGGGGTGCGTCTCTCGAACAGGCAGACCATGCCTCGGTCGACCATCCGATGCGGACCGTGGTGGTCCCGGGGCTCGTGACGGCGGGCGTCTGGAAACGTGGTTTCGTCGTTGAAGGTACCCGATCAGCCCTGAGCGGCGATCTGCCCGCGTATCAGCGTCGCTGGTTCGCCCGGCTCGCGTCAGATCTCGGCGTGTGACGGGCCGACGAGCGTCACCCGAGATCCTGTGAACATCACAGCGGCAAGCGGGTCTCATCCGTGATCGGGCTGAATCGTCGGACGTAGGCGCGTTGCACGAGGCGGTCGACCAGCGAGTAACCGCGGATCTCCCGCACCGGGCCGCTGATCGGCATACCCTGCTCTATGAGGAGCCGTCGCGCCTGTGGGGTCCAGCGAGCCGTTTCGGCCATCTGCAGCGCCCTATCGGCGAGGACGTACTTGTCGTGCGCTTTCGCGAGCTTCCAGGCATGCGCGATCTGATGGGGCCTCGCGAGAGCGGTCGTGGAAGCCTTGATCTCTCCCGCGAGCCACATCGCTATCACGGACTCGATTGACGGGAGGCGTGTGATGAGGGGGATCAGCAGCGTTTCGACATCGAGGAGCAACGGGTCCCGCGCGGCTTCATCTGTGTCCCGGTACCTGCGTCGCGAAGCGCCGTGGAGGTCCGGCAACCCGAGGCTGACGACGTGCATGGCGTCCTCCAGGAGCTGACCGTCCTCCAAGACGGTCGCGCCCACCGAGAGCTCGTGTTCATGCGGATCGAACTTGGCGGTCCCCAGGTACACCCACCACCGCAGCTCGGATGTCTCGAGGATCCATTCGTCGCCGCGTCGCTCGAACCCCGCTCGCGTGAAGACTCGGGTCAGTTCCCGGGTTCGCATGCCTCGTGACCATTTCTTCGTCGGTACCGGGTCGGTCATAGTAGGAGGCTAGCTGGGTCCCCGTCAGGGCTCACTCGCTCGGCGCGGCGGAGCGCCTGTGCTCGCTCGGGTAGGGTTTCCTGTTGGTCAGGAACTCCGTGCAACCGACCCGTATTCCGGAGTTCTCGTCGAGTTCCGCGTCACCAACCGAGGATTTCCCCATGACACAGATTCAGCGCCAGGTGTTCGACGCCGAGGCTCGTGCCATCCCGTTCATCGACGAGGGCGACGGCCCTGCCCTCGTCCTCGTTCCGGCGCAGGGGCTCGACGTCGCCTACCTCGGTGGGCTCGCGAGCATCCTCGAGGAGGAGGGCTTCCGGATCGTACGCATCGGCTCCCGCCGTCCCGGCGAGTCGGTGCCCTCGATGCATGACCTCGCGCAGGACGTGGTCGACGTCCTCGATCACCTCGGCGTGGGCTCCGCATGGATCGGCGGCCACGCGTTCGGTGGCGCCGTCGCCCGCACCGTCGCGCTCGACCACCCCGGCCGCGCCAGCGGCGTCCTTCTGCTCGGCGTCGAGGCGGCCCGCGCGCTCGACGACGACGCAGCCCGCGCCCTGCACAGTGCCTTCTCGGCACCCGTCGACGCCCCCGACGCCGACGCCGTTCGCACCCTGGTCGGGCCCGGCATCTCCATCCCCGTCGCCTGGGACGTCTTCGCGCGGTCGCGCGACCTCGATGTCGAGGAGCTGCAGAGCGCCGCCCTCGCCTCGACACCCGTCGCCGAGTGGGCGAGCCTCGCCGCGTCGCTGCCGATCCTCATCATCCAGGGTGCTGAGGATCCCATCACGCCGCCCGCGAACGGCGACGACCTCCAGGCGACGGCCGCCGACCGGACGAGTGTCGTCCGTCTGCCGGATGCTGGACACCTGTTCCCGATGACGCACCCCGGTGAGACGGCGTTCCAGATCGAGGACTACCTCGGCTGGGACTGAGCCCGGGGTGACGCGTCAGCGTCGGAGCGTCGCGTGGGGCTGCTCGCCGAACTCCACGCGATAGTGCTGAGCGAAGCGCGGGAGATGGGCGAAGCCCCAGCGCCGGGCGACCTCGGCGACCGTCGTGGCGTCGGCATCCGACGCTACGAGGTCCCGCCGCACGGCCTGCAACCGCTGAGCCCGGACATACGTCGCCGGCGTCACGCCGAGGGCGCGCTGGAAGGCGCTCTGCAGACCTCGGACGCTCAGCTTCGCAGCCGCAGCGATGTCCGCGACGCTCAGCGGGTCGCCGAGGTTGTCGTCGATGAACGCCGTGGCGCGGTGGACGGCACGTGAGCCGACGGCTGCCTTCTCGGCATCCGCGTCGATGCCGAAGGTGCTGATCGTGGCCGCGAACACGGCGTCGACGGCCGCCTGACGGATCAGGTCGTTGTGAAGCAGCGCGGCGTCGTCGAAGATCCGGCCGACGTGGGTGATCGTCGACTCCCAGTGGCGCTGCAGATCCGGCGTGAGCGCGCAGGAGTGCGGAAAGCGCCCGTGGCTCCCGAGGTCCATCCCGGTGAAGGCCCCGAGCGCGGGGAGGCCGATTCCGACCACCTCGGCGTTGACGGCGGAGGACCAGGTCTCGGCCGAGCCGGGACCGAGCAGGAACGGAGCGTCCACATCCACGCGCGCGCCGTTCGACTCGGCGCGGAGGCCTCCGTCGTCGAGCCGCGCCACCCCGACGTACCCGCGGATGTCGATGTGCGAGTGCAGGAAGCCGGTCGTCTGGAACCTCGTGACCTGCAGCCGCTCATCGCCCACGATCCGCTGGCGCAGCGAGAAGGCGTCATCCGACTCCCGGATCGATGCTCCCGCGGCGACCTGTCGCAGCAAGGTTGCGGCGGCGTCGACGTCGAGAGCTTCGCGCGTGACGTCGATGACGCGCGGCTCGTGGTCAGTAGACATGGATCATCTTTACGGTGTCATTCCATGGCTTCGCTGGGTGCGCGGCTGGCGGATCCCTGCGGTTCGGGGATGACGTAAAGACCTGTCGGCGAGTTCGCGACGTGGCTGAGCGCGTCCAGCCAGGCCGGGTTCAACGACGGCTGGCGGCTGCCGAAGTACTGCCAGTTGAGGTCGGCACCAGGGTGCAGCCACACCACCTGTCGACCGTCGCCGAGGCTCTGGTCGTTGCGCCACATGAAGGTGAACGCTTCGCCACGACGCAGCTTCGTGGTGATCACGAGCTGCAGGTGCGCGAGGAGCCGATCTTCGAACTCGGCCCGGATGCGGTCGTTGTAGATGAACTTGCCCACTGTGTCCTCTCGGGGGTCGTAATATCCATTATGCGCACGTCATCCGTAATACGCAGAACGACGTCGGCCCCCGGCGCGCCCGGGAGACGTAGGCTCTGAACGGGTCCGGTCGGACCGCAGCCGACCGGGAAAGAGAGGGACAGCGTGCCTGCGTTTCGTGAGCATTTCCGCTCCGCCGATCTCGGCGAGGCGGAGGCGTACATCAACCGCAGTTACGGGAGCGTCGATCTCGATGCGCAGGACCTCGTGTTCGAGGAATCGAGCGTGGGCGACGATCGGTTCGGGCTCCGGCGGCTGAACGTCCGCGGTGGGTACAGCGCGGAGTGCGACCTCGACGCGATCATCGTCGTGCACAGTGACGCGCGTTACGAATGGGAGATCGACGGGGAACGGGGCGACGCGGCGGACCCGGTCCTGTTCCAGCCGGGCTCGACTCTCGCCTGCCGACTCCAGGACACGCGCGTGCAGGTCGTCGCGCTACCGATGGACGCTCTGACGGACCTCGCACGGACCGTCTACAACGACGACACCGTGACGGTGCGTTTCGACGGTACGCGCGCTGCCGACCCCGCGCTCCTGCGCGCGTGGCGGTCGGCGTCCGCGATGGCGTTCGCCGCCGAGACCGCCCTCGACAACGACCTCGCGCGAGCCTCGCTCTTCCGCTCGATCGCGGTGTCGACGCTCGAGGCGTTCCCTCTCATCGGCGATCGCGCCGAGCGCAGGGAGACTGTCGCCCAGCAACAGCGGGCGTACCGCTCGGCGGTCGCGTTCTTCGAGCAGAACGCATCATTGCCGATCACGGTGGACGATGCGGCCGCTGCGGCCGGCGTCGGCAGCGCGGCGCTTCGACGCGCCTTCCGCGCGCACTCGGCTGCCGGACGCACACCGATGGAGCACCTCACCGCCGTCAGGCTCGACGCCGCCCGTGCCGAGATGGTCGGGACGCCCATCGGCTCGGTCGACGACCTGAGCGAGATCGCCTCGCGTTGGGGCTTCTCCGTCGCCGGCCTGAGGCGGCATCACCTCGCGGCGTACGGGCACCGTCCCGAGGACCTGCTCGGCCTCTGAGAGGTCGCCAGAGCGAGCCCGACGTCACTCGGCGTCAGCCTCGGGCTGCCCTTGGCCGGGACCGGGTCGGAAGGTCGCGTCGTCGGCGATGTCCACCCGGGTGACGCCGTCGTGCTCCGTCACGAGGTAGTGCGATTCGGCGGAGGGTGCACCGCGATCCTCGGGACGCTCGAGCTCGGGAGAGAGGTCCTCCGGATTCGTCCGCGCGCCGCTGTCGTCGATGTCCATCTCGTCGTCCTTCCAGGATGTCGTGACGGCCACGGTAGACGCGGGGGCGACGTGTTCGCCGGGGGTTGCTCCGCAGCCGTGCGGGCGGTACGCCGACGCAGAAGGTGCACAGCGTCCGATGGCAGGCTGGAGTCATGTCCGCCGCGTCGTCCCGCACTGCCCCCGTCCGCTCCGCGCTGTCCCGCATCCTGGCGGTCTCCGCCGGCATCGCGGCCCTCCTGGTTCTCGGAGTTGCCACTCCGGCCCTCGCCCACGACGAGCTCATCGGCAGCACGCCATCGCCCGACGAGCAGGTCACCACAGCGCCCGCGTCGGTGGTGCTCACGTATTCGGCCGCGATCATGCCGGAGGGGGCCGAAGTCATCGTGGTGGATGCCGCGGGCAAGGACTGGACCGATGGCGCGCCCGTCATCGACACCAACACCCTGACCGCCCCGCTGGCTTCCGGTATGCCCGAGGCGGGCTACCTCGTGGAATGGCGGGTCGTCTCGAGCGACGGCCACCCGATCAGCGGCACGATCCCCTTCGCCGTCGGGCAGGCAACGCCCCTGCAGTCGTCGCAGGCGACCCCGGATGCCGGGGCTGACGGGATGTCCGTCGTCCCCTTCGTCGTCGGAGGCATCGTCGTCGTGGTCGTCGTGGTGGTGGTGGTCGCCCTCGCGGTGGCCCGTCGACGCACGACGCCCCCGGCGCGCGACTGAGTCGCGGACGGGGGCGTCGGGGTGCCGGTGTCAGACGGTCTGGGCGGCGTGAGGGCCTTCGGCGATCTCCTCGACCAGCTTCGCGTTGAACGCCGGCAGGTCATCCGGAGTCCGGCTCGAGACGAGGCCGGCGTCGACCACGACCTCTTCGTCCTGCCAGGTGGCGCCCGCGTTGACGAGATCGGTGCGAAGGCTGGGGTAGCTCGTCAGGGTGCGCCCACCGAGGACGTCCGCCTCGACGAGGAGCCAGGCGGCGTGACAGATCGCGCCGACCGGCTTGTGCTGCGCGAAGAAGTCGCGGGCGAAACGCGCGGACGCAGCGTCGAGGCGCAGGTCGTCGGCGTTCACGACGCCGCCGGGCAGGACCAGGGCGTCGTACTCGGCGGCTTCGGCATCCGCCGACGTGGCGTCCACGGACTGTTCGTGCCCGTTCTTGCCGGTGATGGTGCCCGCCTCGGGGGCGATCATGACCGCGGTGGCCCCGGCATCCGTCACTGCCTCCCACGGGGAGGTCAGCTCGCTGTCTTCGAATCCGTCGGTCGCGAGGAACGCGACGCGCTTTCCGCTGAGGGTGCTCATGCCATCGACGGTAGGCGTCGGACCGCCCGGTCTTCAGGCCCTTGACCCTCGCGCCGGTGCGGGTTACGCGGGCGTAGCATGGAGACCATGGCCACCTCGAACCTGCCTACCCCGTCCCTGCAGCCGATCTCGACGCTCCAGAACGCGACGGAGGAGACGGACGCCGTCGACCTTCTCGACGAGGGTGCGTCGTGCTGCGGCGGAGGATGCTGCAGCACCAACTGAGCTGTCGCTAGGACTGATCAGTGGGCGAGGGGGGCTCCCTCGTCCGCAGACCCCTCGGCCGGCTTGCGGACGAACAGCGCGAGCACGACCGCGGCGCTCGCCACGATCGCCCCGACGAGGAACGCGGCGTGGACACCGCCGGCCTTGGCCAGCACCTCGGTCTGCCCGTCGGCCAGTCCGGCCGCCGTGGTCACGGTCATGATGGTGACGAACAGCGCGGTCCCGGCGGCTCCGGCGACCTGCTGCAGGGTTCCCACCGTCGCGGAGCCGTACGGGTAGTAACGCCGGGGGAGTGAGCCGAGCGCCGACGTCAGCAGCGGCGTGAACGTGAGACCGAGCCCGAGGTTCAGGGCCAGGTGCACCGCGATCACGAAGGGGACGCCCGTGTTCGCGTCGAACAGGGTCATTCCCCACAGGGCTGCGGCCGCGATGATCATGCCCGGGATGACGAGCGGAGTCGGCCCCACCCGGTCGAAGGCGTTACCGACGAAGGGCGCCATGGCACCCATGAGGATGCCGCCGGGAAGCAGCATGAGCCCGATGCCGAGGACGTCGAGTCCCAGCACCTGCTGGAGGTAGATGGGCAGCAGGACGATCGAACCGAACAGGGCGGCGAAGACGACGACCACGAGGACGACCGCGAGCGAGAACGCCCGGGTCTGGAACGTGCGGAGGTCCAGCAGCGCGCTGTCGGTCTTCTGCAGGTGCAGCTGGCGGAGGACGAAGAGCACGAGTGCCAGTGCGCCGACGGCCAGCGGGATCGCGACCGGGACCGGGGCATGCCCCGATGCCGACTCGCCGATGGCGCTGAAGCCGTAGATGAGGCCGCCGAAACCGAGGGCGGACAGCGGGACGGACAGCACGTCGAAACGCGCGTCCGGGCGGGTCTCGGTGACGTTCTTCACCCACACCGCGCCGAGTGCGATCGCGATGAGGGAGATGGGCAGCATCACCCAGAAGATCGCATGCCAGGTGAGCGTGGAGAGGATCAGGCCCGAGACGGTGGGACCGATCGCCGGGGCGACGGCGATCACGACGGTGATGGTGCCCATCATCCGGCCGCGGTGCGACGGCGGGACGATGTTGAGGACCGTCGTGAACAGTAGCGGCATCATGATCGCCGTGCCGCTGGCCTGCACGATCCGGCCGGCGAGGAGGAATTCGAAGCCCGGTGCGAGGGCGGCGATCAGGGTTCCGGCCGAGAACAGGGTCATGGCGGCGAAGAAGACGGTCCGCAGCGTGAACCGCTCCAACAGGTACCCCGTCAGCGGGATGACCACGGCCATCGTCAGCAGGAAGCCGGTCGTCAGCCACTGGCCGGTGGCGACGGTGATTCCGAGGTCGACGACGATGTCGGTCAGGGCGACACTCATGGTCGTCTCGTTCAGGATGACGACGAAGGCGGCGACGACGAGCAGTGCGATGACCGGACCCGTCCTCGTCGGCGCCGGAGCGGGTGCGGCGGTGGGCGTGGATGTAGTGTCCGAGAGGGGCACGAGAGTCCTTCGAGTGGGAGGGGCGGTCGGCGCGGCGGAGACAGGCACACGCGTCTCGCGAGTCGTTCAGCCTAACGGATGCGGGTTGCGCTTCATTCCCCGGGCCGGCGGGGGATCGGGCGGGGTTATGGTGACGAGATGAGCATGGGCGGACCCGGAGGCTTCCGAGGAGGGTTCCGCGGAATCGATGAAGACACGCAACGGGAGCGGAACGCGTCGGCTCCCCGCATCCCGGATCTCGGCCGGCGCGTGGTCGCCCTCTTCCGCCCGTACCGCCGCCGACTGGTCGCCACCGCGGCGCTCGTGGTCCTCGGCGCGGCCGTCGGCGTCATCCCGCCGCTGCTGGTCCAGCGCATCTTCGACGACGCCCTCTTCCCGGTCGACGGCTCGTCTCCCCAGCTTGGGCTCCTGGGCGTCCTGGTGCTCTCGATGATCGGGCTGTTCGTCCTCGGCGCGGCGCTCGGGATCGCGCAGACCTGGCTGACCTCGACCGTAGGCAACCGGGTGACGGGCGACCTGCGTGTGCGGATGTTCGCGCATCTGCAGGCGATGGACCTCGGATTCTTCACCCGGACGAAGACAGGCGTCATCCAGTCGCGGCTGCAGAACGACGTGGGCGGGGTGTCCGGCGTCCTCACCAACACGGTCACGAGCATCCTCGGCAACACCGTCACGGTCATCTCCGCGCTCGTCGCGATGCTCCTCATCGACGTGCGGCTGACCCTCATCGCCGTCGTCATGATGCCCGTGCTGATCCTCGTGCAGCGACGGGTCGGTCAGGTGCGCGCCCGCATCGCCGGTCAGACGCAGGAGTCGCTGTCGGAGCTCAGCGCCATCACCCAGGAGACCCTGAGCGTCTCCGGCATCCTGCTGTCGAAGTCGTTCAACCGCCAGCGGGCCGAGTCGGATCGCTACGCCGCCGAGAATCGGACCCAGATCGGTCTGCAGGTGCGGCAGGCGATGAGCGGTCAGGGCTTCTTCGCCGTCGTGCAGATCATCATGTCGTCGGTCCCGGCGATCATCTACCTCGTCGCCGGGTTCTTCATCACGGGGGACGCGGTCCCCATCACGGCGGGGGCTGTCGTCGCGTTCACGACGGTGCAGGCACGGCTGCTCATGCCGCTCATGGGATTGATGCGCGTTGCGCTCGACGTGCAGACCTCGCGGGCGCTGTTCGCCCGCATCTTCGAGTACCTCGATCTGCGCCCCGCCATCGCCGACGCCGCCGACGCGCTCGACGTGACGGACGCCCCCGGCCCGGTGGGGCGGATCGAGTTCCGAGACGTGTCGTTCCGATACCCGGATGCCGGGTCCGACAGCCCTGCGACCCTCGACGGAGTCTCTTTCGTGGCCGAGCCCGGGCAGCACGTCGCCTTCGTGGGACCCTCCGGCGCCGGAAAGACCACGATCCTGTACCTCGCGCCGCGCCTCTACGAGCCGACAGCGGGCACCGTGCTGTTCGCCGGAGCCGATGTGCGCTCGCTCTCGCAGGCCTCGATCATCGACCGGATCGGCATCGTGTCGCAGGAGACCTATCTCTTCCACGCGTCGATCCGCGACAATCTCCGCTATGCGAAGCCCGAGGCGACGGATGCCGAGATCGAGGCCGCCTGCGTCGCGGCGAACATCCACCACGTCATTGCCGGCTTCGAGGACGGCTACGACACCGTCGTCGGCGAGCGGGGCTACCGCCTGTCCGGTGGCGAGAAGCAGCGGATCGCGATTGCGCGCGTGCTGCTCAAGGATCCGCCCGTGCTGCTGCTCGACGAGGCGACCTCGGCGCTCGACACCGTCTCGGAGCGGGTCGTGCAGGAGGCCATCGACGAGGCGGCGCGGGGGCGGACGACATTGTCGATCGCGCACCGGCTGTCTACGGTGATCGCCGCCGACGTCATCCACGTCGTCGAGGCGGGTCGCATCGTCGAGTCGGGCACGCACACCGAACTGCTGGCTGCGGGCGGTCTCTACGCCGAGCTCGCGGCGCAGCAGGTCGCGGCAGCGCGTATCGACGGCGCCGGCTGAGCCCTCACCAGGCCCGCGCGGCGGCGAGCAGGGGAGCGGATGCCTCGTCGAGGACGACGCCCTCGTTCTCGGCGCGCTCGACGAGCTCTCGCGTGAACGCGCCGAGGAGCTGCCGATAGGTGTCGTCGGGGTGGTGCTCGGCGACCCTCACGAGGGCGGGGACGTCCATGTCGAGGATGAGGCGGACACGGGAGCGCGCCGCGCCGTCGAACCCCGCGTCATCGAGGACGGCGATGCCGCCCCGCATACCGTCGAGGTAGTCCTGCAGGACCGGGACGGCGTGGCGCCGCTGCGTGATCGAGGTGCCGTCTGCTCGCTCGCGCCAATGCACCACGATGTCGGGGATCACGTCGATGGCTGCGGCCGCCGCATATAGCTGCTGTGCGACGACCTGGTCCTCGTACGCCCGCTCCTCGGTGAAACGCAGACCCTCGCGACGCCACAGGTCGATGCGGCTGACCTTGGACCACGCGACGATGTTCCCCGAGACGTCCGGGTGGTCGGTGAGGGTCGTGCTACGCCGGGCGGGCGAGGTGGATGCCGCGACCCAGGGCTGGACGACCCCCGGGGCGTAGTGACCCGAGGCATCCGCTCGCAATCGGACGTAGGCGCCGACGGCGATGTCGCTGCCGGATTCCTCGAGGCTGCCCACGAGGGTGGCGAGCCCGCCCGGCAGCATGACGTCGTCGGCGTCGAAGAAGCCGACGTAGGGGGTGTCGACGAGATCGAGTGCCTCGTTCCGGGAGGCGCCCAGGCCGCGGGCGACGTCGTGGCGCAGCACCGTGAAGCGAGGATCCGCGGCGGCCGCCGAGGCGAACACCTCGGCCGTCCGATCGCGTGAGGCGTCGTCGACGAGGATCGCGCGGAAGTGCTCGTACGTCTGCCCGCGGAGGGAGGCGAGGGCCTCGTCGGCGAACGCGCCGACGTCGCGTCCGGGAACGACGACGGTGACGGTCGGGGTGCTCATCACCGCGATCGTACCGCCGCCACAGATGCGGCGACGGCGTCGGCGAGGGGGGCGGGGTCGATCGTCGCGTGGTGACCGAAGCTGAAGCGGACCGACGTCTGGGCGACCTCGGGTGCGACGCCGAGCGCCAGGAGCACATGGGAAGGTTCGTCGCTGCCGGCTGCGCAGGCGGATCCGCTCGAGGAGACGACGCCGCGCCGTTCGAGTTCGAGCAGGACCGCTTCACCGCTGACGCCCGAGAATGTGAAGCTCGCCGTCCCCGGCAGGCGGTGGGATGCGTGGCCCGTGAGCCGCGCCTCGGGGATCAGCGCGAGAACGCGGGCGACGAACGCGTCACGCAACGCTGTGACGCGCGCCGCCGCGTCGAGTCGTTCCGCCTCGGCGAGTTCGAGCGCGACGGCCAGGCCCACCGCACCGGCGACGTTCTCCGTGCCGCTGCGACGCTCGCGCTCCTGACCGCCGCCGTGGAGGAGCGGTTCCACCGGGATGCGACCGCGGATCGCGAGGACTCCCGTCCCCTGAGGGGCGCCGATCTTGTGCCCCGCGATCGAGAGCGCGTCGGCGCCGGTCCCCGCCAGCGGCAGCCACCCCGCTGCCTGGACGGCGTCGAGGTGGAGCGGCACACGCGCCGCTGCCGAGACGGCGGCGAGGGCGGCGGCATCCTGCACCGTCCCGATCTCGTTGTTGGCATACCCGAGCGAGACGAGCACGGTGTCCTCCCGGAGGGAGGCCGCGAGGTCGTCGGGCGAGACGAGACCGTCGTGGTCGACCGGCAGCCGGGTCACGGCCACCCCGTGGACGCGCTCGAGGAACTCCGCCGACGCGAGCAGCGACTCGTGCTCGATCGCGCTCGTGACGAGGTGCCCGGGGCGTCCGGTGCGCAGGAGGTCGGCGATCGCAACGCCCTTCAGCGCGAGATTGTTCGCCTCGGTCGCCCCGGAGGTGAAGATCACGTCTCCCGGCCGCATCCCGAGGACGGCTGCGACCCGGCGACGCGCGTCGGTGAGGGCGGCGGCGGCAGCCTCGCCGACCGTGTGGTGGCTGGAGGGGTTGCCGTAGCGCTCGCCGAGGAAAGGCAGGATCGCCTCCCGCACCTCGGGACGGACGGGGCCGGTCGCCGCGTGGTCGAGGTAGAGCACCTCAGGCCTCGATGCGGACGTCGAGTCCCAGGTCGAGCGCCCGCGCCGAATGCGTCAGCGCGCCGACCGAGATGACATCGACACCGGTCTCGGCGATCGCCCGCACGGTGTCGAGGGAGACCCCGCCGGATGCCTCGACGGTCGCCCGCCCCGCCACCTGCGCGACACCCGTCCGGAGGTCCGCGAGGGTGAAGTTGTCGAGCATGATCGTGCCGATGCCCGCGGCGAGCACGGCCTCGATCTGGTCGAGACGGTCGACCTCGATCTCGATGTGGGCGGTGTGGGGCAGACGGGTCTTGGCCTCGATGATCGCCTCGGTGACCGACAAGCCCGAGCGCGTGAGCACGGCGAGGTGGTTGTCCTTGGCCATCACGGCATCCGACAGCGAATGGCGGTGGTTGGCGCCGCCGCCGCTGCGGACGGCGTGCCGCTCGAAGGCGCGCAGGCCCGGTGTCGTCTTGCGGGTGTCGGCGATGCACACGCCCGTCCCGGCCACCGCATCCCGGTAGGCGGCGGTCACGGTCGCGATGCCCGACATCCGCTGGACGAAGTTCAAGCCGATCCGCTCCGCCGTCAGGATGGCGCGGGCGGGTCCCGTCACGACGGCGAGGACATCGCCGCGGGAGAAGCGGGCTCCGTCCGGCACCCGGAGATCCGTTTCGACACCGTGGTCGGTGAGGGTGAACGCCGCAGAGAACACGGCGCCGCCACTGAACACGCCGGCTTCCCGCGCGACGAGTTCGGCCGTCGCGGTGGCGGATGCCGGGATCAGCGCTTCGCTCGTGATGTCACCCCACGGGGCGTCCTCGAGGAGGGCTGCGCGGACAGTGGTCTCGATGACGGCGGGTGAGAGCATCACGCAGCCCCTTCCAGGTCGGGTCGGATGCGCGCGTCAGCGGAGGCCGGGTCGTCCGTGCGCTGGTGGGAACCCACCGAACCGGTCCGCGCGAGGGCGGCGGCGACCATGAGCTCTGCGACGAGCAGGAGGTTGGCGTCCTCGTGCTCCGGCAGGGTCAGCGGCGACGTGGCGGAGGCGCGCCACGCCGCGAGGGTGCGCACCGCACGGCGAAGCCCGTCGCCGTCGCGCGTCACCCCGGCATCCGCCCACATGAGCTCCTGCAGTGCGCGCCGACTGAAGGGCGGGTGCGGGATGCCGTCGGCCGCCGTCTCGCGGACAGTCGGGGCGTCGGCGTGCACGGGCCACGCCGCACCGTCTGTGGCCGCGGCATGACCGGCACGGGCGCCGAAGACGGCGCCCTCGAGCAGGGAGTTCGACGCGAGACGATTCGCCCCGTGGACTCCGGTCCGCGCGACCTCGCCGACCGCGTACAGGCCTGGGACGTCGGTGCGGCCGTCGAGGTCGGTGACCACGCCGCCCATCAGGTAGTGGGCGGCCGGTGTGACGGGGATCGGCTCGCGCGCCCAGTCGAGCCCGCGCGAGCGGACGGCGGCGTCGATGGTGGGGAACCGGGCGGCGAGGAACCGTGCTCGCTCGTCGGGGTCGGGGCTGTGGACCGCCGTGGCGTCGAGGAGGACGGGTCGTCCGCCCTGGCGCGCCATGGCGGCCGTGATCGCGCGGGCGACGACGTCGCGGGGCGCCAGTTCGCCGTCCGGGTGGACGTCGACGGCGAATCGGCGTCCGCTCTCGTCGCGGAGGACCGCGCCGTCGCCGCGCACGGCCTCGGAGACGAGGAACGCGTCGCCGGTGGCGAGCACCGTGGGGTGGAACTGCACGAACTCGAGGTCTTGCACGGCAGCGCCCGCCCTGGCGGCGAGGGCGATGCCGTCGCCGGTCGCCACGGCGGGGTTGGTCGAGTGGGCGAACAGCCGGCCTGCGCCACCCGTCGCGAGGATCACGGCGTCCGCCTCGATGCACTCGCCGCCGAGGATGTCCACACCGACGACACGTCCGCCCCGGCGGACCAGGTCGGTCACGAAGCAGTGCTCGAGGACACGGATGCCGCTCCGGTGGATCTGCTCGACGAGCGCGCGCTCGATCTCGGCGCCGGTGGCGTCGCCCCCGGCGTGCAGGATGCGGGGGAACGAGTGCGCGCCCTCCAGTCCCGCGCGGAGTGTTCCGTCGGCGTCCCGATCGAACTGCACGCCCGCGGCGATGAGGTCCCGGATGCGGTCCGGACCTTCCGTGACGAGGACGTCGACGGCGGCCGGGTCCGCCAGGCCCGCTCCGGCGACGAGGGTGTCGCGGGCGTGATCGGCGGTCCGATCGGCGGGGGAGAGCGCGCCCGCGATGCCGCCCTGCGCGTACCGCGTGTTGGCTTCGGCCAGCTCGCTCTTGGTGACGATCGTCACCGTCGAGCCACCGGCATCCGCGTGGAGGGCGGCGGTCAACCCGGCGATGCCCGAGCCGACCACGACGACGCAGGTCACGGCTTGGCCGCCAGCATCCGCTCGAGGGCGACGCGCGCCGGTTGGGCGACGTCGGCCGGCACCGTGATGCGGTTGCGCACCTCGCCGGCGACGAGCCCTTCGAGGATCCAGGCGAGGTAGCCAGGGTGGATCCGGTACATCGTCGAGCACGGGCAGACGACCGGGTCGAGACAGAAGATCTCGTGCTGCGGGAACTGCGCCGCCAGACGCTGGACGAGGTTGATCTCGGTGCCGATAGCGAATGTCGTGGGCTCGGTAGCCGCGGCGATGGCCTTCCGGATGTAATCCGTCGAGCCCGCCTCGTCCGCCGCGTCGACGACGTCCATCGGGCATTCGGGGTGCACGATCACCCGGACGCCCGGGTGATCCGCCCGCGCGGCGGCGATCTGGTCGACCGTGAACCGGCGGTGCACCGAGCAGAAGCCGTGCCAGAGGATGACGCGGGCGTCGGCGAGCTCGCTCTCGGTCGATCCGCCGAGCGCTTTTCGCGGATTCCACATCGGCATCTGCTCGAGGGGGACGCCCATGGCCTTCGCCGTGTTGCGGCCGAGGTGCTGGTCGGGGAAGAAGAGCACGCGACGTCCCCGGGTGAAGGCCCACTCGAGGACGGTCCGTGCATTCGACGAGGTGCAGACGATCCCGCCGTGGCGGCCCACGAAGCCCTTGATCGCCGCGGACGAGTTCATGTACGTCACGGGAATGACAGGGAGCAGCCCCTCGGCATCCGGAGTGTCCATGTCGCCGTACACATCGGCGAGCTGCTCCCAGCACTCCTCGACCTGGTCGATGTCGGCCATGTCGGCCATGGAGCAGCCGGCCGCGAGGTTGGGGAGGATGACGGCCTGCTCCGGGCGGGAGAGGAGATCGGCGGTCTCGGCCATGAAGTGCACGCCGCAGAAGACGATCGCCTCGGCGTCGGGGTGCTCGAGGGCGGCGTTGGCGAGCTGGAAGCTGTCACCGACGTAGTCCGCGTGGGTGACGACCTCTTCGCGCTGGTAGAAGTGCCCGAGTACGACGACGCGCTCGCCGAGGGTCTGCTTCGCAGCGACGATGCGCGCGGCGAGCTCTGACTCGTCCGCCTCGCGGTACTCGGCGGGCAGCTGCCCCTGTCGGGGCGCGCCCGTGGGGATGACGTCGCCCATCGACGAGCCGGGTCCGTAGCCCGGGCGGGTGTCGAAGGTCCAGGGGCCGGCGGCGAGGTCGGTGTTGCACGTCTCGGCGGTGGTCTCACCGGCGACGATCGCCTGGATCTCGTGATCGACGCTGGGGTCTATGGGACGGGGCTGGATGGTGACGAGGGTGGCGCTCATGTCGGTTCGGGTCCTTCACTGCGGGAGCGGGCCGCGATCGGCCAGCTCGACGTCCTGGTTGTAGCGGTAGAGGCGGGCGGGGCGGTGGCTCCCGGTGCGGAAGTCATCGGTGGGGATGAGGGTGCCGGATCCGTCGACTTGGCGGCGGAAGTTCGCGGGGTCGAGGCGCCGGCCGAGGATCGCCTCGTAGACCTCCCGGAGTTCGGCGAGGGTGAAGCGGTCCGGGAGGAATCCGTGGGCGATGCGGCTGTAGCCCACCTTGTTGCGCAGCCGCCACAGGGCGTAGTCGACGATGTGGTTGTGGTCGAAGGCCAGGGCCGGCAGAGCCGTGGCATCGAACCAGGCGACGTTGTGCAACTCGGTGGCCTCGGTGACGTCCTCGCGCACGAGCGCCCAGTACACGATCGACACGACGCGGCCGGGGGACCGCCCGACATCCCCGAAGGCATACAGCTGTTCGAGGTAGCTCGGTGCCAGCCCGGTCGTCTCGGCGAGGGTGCGGGATGCCGTCGCCTCGATGTTCTCGACGGGGTCGACCCACCCGCCCGGCAGGGCCCACTGGCCCTCGTGCGGGTCGCGCGTCCGGCGCACGAGCGGCAGCTCGATGCGCGCATCGTCGGCGTCCCGTCGCAGGCGGAAGATGACCGTCGACACGGCGACGCCGATGGGGGAGGAGGAAGGTGTTCTTGTCATGGTGACCTTAAGTGCTGGCTCGATCTTAGAGTCAGAGTGACAAGAACAGCAACACGAACCGATTTCACAGGGGGCGAGTCCTACGCTGATCACGAGGAACCGCCGGCTCTCCCGGGCGGACTCGTCAAGGGAGGCCCGCCGTGCTCGTCGTCGACATCATCGTCGTGCTCGTGCTCATTGCGGCACTGTTCGGCGGGCTGTTGCGCGGCCTCGTCGCGACGGCGGGGACCCTCGTCGGCATCATCCTCGGCGCGGTGATCGCGGTCTGGCTCACGCCCGTCATCGCGCCCACCTTCGCCGGCTGGGAGTACCGCAGCCTCGTCCTCGCGATCATCGCCCTCGGGATCGTCGTCGTCCTCGCCTCGATCGGAACCGCCGTCGGCGCGCGCCTGCGCCGCGGGGTCGACCGCGCCAAGCTCGCGCCCCTCGATCGGATCCTCGGCGGGCTCGTGAACACGGTCGCCGCCGCCATCGTCCTCCTGCTCGCGAGCGGTGCGATCGTCGGGTCCGGGATGCCGGTGGTCGCCCCCGCCGTGGCGTCCTCCCGCGTGCTGGGCGCCATCGACGCGGTCACGCCGCCCGCGGTCGATTCCGCGCTCGCCGAGCTCCGCGGCTTCATCGTCGACGAGGGCATCCCGCGCGTCGGCGACCTGCTGGCACCCGAGGTCGAGCCCACGGCGCCCCCGGTGTCGCTCGACGATCCGCAGCTCGAGCGGGCCGCGGCATCCGTCGCCCGCATCAGCGGCAACGCGTACGCGTGCGGAGCGTCGCTGACCGGTTCGGGGTTCGTCGTCGCGAACGACCTCGTCGTCACGAACGCCCACGTCGTGGCGGGCGTCGACACCCCGCTCGTCGAGCTCCCGGGCCGGGATGCCGAGGAAGGACGCGTCGTGTACTTCGACCCGATCGATGACATCGCCGTGATCAGCGTCGCCGGTCTCGACGCGCGGCCGCTCCCCATCGTGGGCGACGTTGCGGCAGGCACGCCGGTCGCCGTCCAGGGCTACCCCCTCGGCGGTCCCTTCACGAGCACCTCGGCGTATGTCCTCTCGGTGGGGAACGCGATCGTGTCGGACATCTACGAGGACAGCTCGCAGCCCCGTGAGATCTACGCGCTCGAGGCGGACGTGCGCCCGGGCAACTCCGGTGGCCCGCTGCTGACGGCGAATGGCGAAGTGACCGGCCTCGTCTTCGCCCGGGGGCAGGACGACGCGACGCGCGGGTACGCCATGACGACGGAGGAACTCCAGCCTGCGCTCGAGGTCTCGGCCGACGCGGCGACCGTGTCTTCCGGGAAGTGCGCGCGCTGAGGCCGTATCGGCGCTGCGGGGGCCGGTGATAGGCTCGCGCTCACAATCGCACACCGGACCATCGCGTCTGCTCGGGAGAAGCCCTCGTGGCTGCCGAAGGAGCAATCCCTCCCCGGAATCTCTCAGGCCCCCGTACCGAGCCGACATGGTCACTCTGAAAAGCGGCACCCTCGGGTGCCCGCCGACGGGGCAAGCGGGCACCGCCCGTGAAATCTCTCAGGCCGATGACAGAGGGGGAGGAACTCACCCGCATCCCGCTGCGCCGTCAGGAGTTCCGTTGTTCCCACCGTCTCACCCACCCGCTCGCTCACCGCGATGACCCCGAGCATCGGCGTCTTCGACCTGTTCACCGTCGGTATCGGGCCGTCCAGCTCGCACACGGTGGGGCCGATGCGGGCCGCGGCGGACTACGTGTCGCGGATCGACGCACGACGTGTTGCTCGAGTGCAGGTCGACCTCTACGGGTCGCTCGCGGCGACCGGCCGCGGACACGGCACGCTCACGGCCGTGCTCCTCGGGTTGGAGGGGCTCGAGCCCGAGGAGGTTCTGCCCGCCGAGGTGGAGGAGCGGACGGCGGCGATCGCGGAAGAGCGTCGGGTTCGCCTCGGCGGTACCGGGGATGTGCCCCTCTGCGAGGACGACATCGTCCTGCACCCCCTCACGATCCTCCCCGGGCACACCAACGGCCTGCGACTGCAGGCGTGGGACGCCGAGGGGCTGCTGCTCGACGAGGCTGTGTACTACTCGACCGGTGGTGGGTTCATCGTCCGCGACGGCGAGCAGGCGCAGGCGACGACGGCGACCGCCGTCCCGTACCCCTTCGAGACGGCGGCCGAGCTCCTGGCCCATTGCGACAGCGAAGGCGTCTCGATGGCCGAGATCCAGCGCCGCAACGAGCTCGCCTCGCGCGATGAGGTCGAGGTCGAGACCGGCATCCTCCATCTCGCCGACGTCATGCGCGAGAGCGTCGCCTCCGGTGCGTCGCGGGACGGGATGCTGCCGGGCGGCCTGCGGGTCCCGCGCCGTGCGCCCGCGTGGCGGAACCGGCTTCGCCTCGACGACCCGACGGGGGAGGATCCCGCGCTCTGGCAGGAGTGGGTGAACTTCGTCGCCCTCGCGGTCAACGAGGAGAATGCATCCGGCGGACGGATCGTGACCGCACCGACGAACGGCGCCGCGGGGATCATCCCCGCCGTCCTGCACTACGCGACCCACTACGCGGCGAAGGGGCGGCCTCGCGACGAGGTCGTCATCCCCTTCCTGCTGACCGCCGCGGCGATCGGGGTCCTCTACAAGGCCCGCGCGTCGATCTCGGGCGCCGAGGTCGGCTGCCAGGGCGAGGTCGGCTCGGCATCCTCGATGGCGGCAGCAGGGCTCGCCGAGGTCCTTGGCGGAACGCCCCGGCAGGTCGAGAACGCCGCCGAGATCGCGATGGAGCACAACCTCGGCCTCACGTGCGACCCGATCGGCGGTCTCGTCCAGATCCCGTGCATCGAACGTAATGCGATCGCCGCGGCGAAGGCGATCAACGCCGCCAAGATGGCGCTGTGGGGCGACGGCACCCACCGCGTCTCGCTCGACGAGGTCATCGTGACCATGCGCGAGACGGGGCGCGACATGAGCAGCAAGTACAAGGAGACGGCGCTCGGCGGCCTCGCGGTCAGCGTCGTGGAATGTTGAGCGGAGACGGCATGACCGAGACCACGACCGAACCGCGGCGATCGCCGCTGCACGAGCTGCACGAGCGGCTCGGCGCGTCCTTCACCGATTTCGGCGGCTGGCTCATGCCCGTCCGCTACACGTCGGATCTCGCCGAGCACCATGCGGTGCGCAGCGCCGCCGGGATCTTCGACATCTCGCACATGGCGGAGTTCCGCGTCGAAGGGGTTGGCTCGGCGGACTTCCTCGACCGGGCACTGGCCGGACGGATCTCCTCGATGAAGGCGGGGAAGGCGAAGTACTCCCTCGTCCTCGCCGCCGACGGCGGCATCGTCGACGACGTCATCGTGTACCGGATCACGGACGACGAGTTCCTCGTCATCTCGAACGCCGGCAATCGCGCGGACGTCGCAGCCGCCTTCGCGGCCGTCGACCCGGGCGATGCCCGCATCCAGGACCTCACGGACCGGATGTCGCTCATCGCCGTGCAGGGCCCCGCGGCCCGCGGCATCCTCGAGGCAACTGCGGGGATCGCGGACGTCGACCCCGCCCTCGCCGACATGACCTACTACTCCTGGGCGCTCGGCTCGTTCCACGGCCGGAGCCTGTTCGTCGCCCGCACCGGGTACACCG
Source organism: Microbacterium phoenicis (assembly GCF_047302325.1). Lineage (NCBI taxonomy): Bacteria > Bacillati > Actinomycetota > Actinomycetes > Micrococcales > Microbacteriaceae > Microbacterium > Microbacterium phoenicis. The sequence continues at coordinate 2,214,143 of NZ_CP154849.1, read as the reverse complement.
GCGAGGACGGCTTCGAGCTCATGGTCCCGAACGAGACCGCTGCCGCCCTCTGGGAGGCCGTCACCGAGGCGGGCTCCGCGCACGGGCTCGTGCCCGCCGGGCTCGCCGCGCGCGACACCCTCCGCCTCGAGGCCGGGATGCCGCTCTACGGCCATGAGCTCTCGCGCGACATCGCACCCGCACAGGCGGGCCTCGGCCGCGTCGTCGTCACGGACAAGCAGGAGTTCGTCGGCAAGGACGGCCTCGCCGCCCGCGACCTCGACGGCGCTCCCGTCCTCGTGGGGCTCGTCACGGAGGGCCGCCGCGCCGGACGCGCCGGCTACGCCGTGCTCTCCGGGGACGACACCGTCGGCGAGATCACCTCGGGAGCCCTCAGCCCGACCCTCGGCCATCCCGTCGCGATGGCCCTCGTCCACCCCTCGGCATCCGCTGAGGGCACCGAACTGACCATCGACGTCCGGGGGACCCGCATCCCCGCGACCGTCACCGCCCTGCCCTTCTACCGGAGACAGAAATGACCGACCTCACCGCCCTCTCCTACACCGCCGAGCACGAGTGGATCGCCTTCGACGGCGACGTTGCGACCGTCGGCATCACCGACTACGCCGCCGAGAAGCTCGGTGACGTCGTCTTCGTCGAGCTCCCCGCCGTGGGCACCGCTGTCACCGCCGGTGACACCTGCGGTGAGATCGAATCGACCAAGTCCGTCGGCGAGCTCTACGCGCCGCTGACCGGCGAGGTCGTCGAGATCAACGACGCCGTCGTCGACGACCCCTCGTCGGTCAACGCCGGCGCGTTCGACGCGTGGCTCGTGAAGATCCGCGTCGACGGCTCGCCCACGGGCGACCTCCTCGACCGCGACGCCTACGTCGCGCTGACGGGCGGCGACGCGTGAGCTCGACCTTCCAGGGCCGCCACATCGGTACCGACGCGGCCGCGCAGGCCGAGATGCTCCGCGTCCTCGGGCGCGATTCCGTCGAGGCGCTCGTCAACACGGCCGTCCCCGACGCGATCCACGTCGCCGAGCGCGAGAGCATCATCCCACCCGCGGCGACCGAGGCCGAGGCGCTCGCAGAGCTCCGCGACCTCGCGTCGCAGAACCGTGCGGCGCGCGCGATGATCGGCCTCGGCTACTACGACACGCTGACGCCGTCGGTGATCCAGCGGAACGTCCTCGAGAACCCGTCCTGGTACACGGCCTACACGCCGTACCAGCCCGAGATCTCGCAGGGCCGCCTCGAGGCGCTCATCAACTTTCAGACGATGGTGACCGACCTCACCGGGCTCGCGACGGCGAACGCGTCGATGCTCGATGAGTCCACCGCCGTCGTCGAGGGGATGCTGGTCGCCCGCCGCGCGTCGAAGTCGGCGTCGAACGTGTTCCTCGTCGACGCGGACGCGATGCCGCAGACCAAGGCGCTGCTGCATCACCGGGCCGCCGCGGTCGGCGTGGAGATCCGGGAGACCTCCTACGGCGACGAGGTGCCCGCGGCGTTCGGCGCCTTCGTGCAGTACCCCGGCGCGACCGGACGGGTCTGGGACCCCTCCGAGGTCATCGCCGCCGTGCAGGCGCAGAAGGGCCTCGTCGTCGTCGCGGCCGACCTCCTCGCGCTCACCCTCCTCCGCTCGCCGGGGTCGATGGGCGCCGACGTCGCCGTCGGGACGACGCAGCGCTTCGGCGTGCCGATGGGCTTCGGCGGACCGCACGCCGGCTACATGGCCGTCCGCGCCGGTCTCGAGCGTCAGCTGCCGGGACGCCTGGTCGGCGTGTCGATGGATGCCGCGGGCCAGCCCGCCTACCGCCTGTCGCTGCAGACCCGCGAACAGCACATCCGCCGTGAGAAGGCGACCTCGAACATCTGTACCGCCCAGGTGCTGCTGGCCGTCATGGCCGCGATGTACGCCGTCTACCACGGTCCCGACGGCCTGCGCCGGATCGCCGAGGAGACCACCGCGAAGGCGTCCCTCCTGCGCGACTGGCTGATCGGCTCCGGGGCGGACGTGATGCACGAGGCGTTCTTCGACACGCTCGTGGTCCGCACGCCGGGTCGCGCGGAGGACCTCATCGCCGATGCGCGCCGCCGCGGTTACCAGCTGTGGTTCCGCGACAGCGACTCCGTCGGGATCTCGGTCGACGAGACGACGACCGTCGCGGACCTGCAGGCCGTGGCATCCGTCTTCGGCGTAGATTCGTCGAAGGTGTTCGTGCCGCTGCGGGACCGGAACGCCCACCTGCCCGAGTCGCTCCGGCGCGCGGAGGAGTACCTGACGCATCCCGTCTTCAACACGCACCGCTCCGAGACGGCCATGATGCGGTACCTGAAGCAGCTCGCAGACCGCGACTATGCGCTCGACCGCGGCATGATCCCGCTCGGGTCCTGCACGATGAAGCTCAACGCGGCGACCGAGATGGCGGCCGTGTCGTGGCCCGAGTTCGCGCGGGTCCACCCGTTCGCCCCGGCCGAGGACGTCGCCGGGTACCTCGTGATGATCGAGCAGCTCGAAGCGTGGCTCGCCGAGGTGACCGGGTACGACGCGGTGTCGCTGCAGCCGAACGCGGGGTCGCAGGGCGAGCTCGCGGGCCTGCTCGCCATCCGCGGGTACCACCACTCGCGAGGCGACCTGCACCGCGACGTCTGCCTCATCCCGTCGTCCGCGCACGGGACCAACGCGGCATCCGCCGTCCTCGCGGGGATGCGGGTCGTCGTCGTCGCGTGCGACGAGGCCGGCAACGTCGACCTCGAGGACCTGCGCGCCAAGGTGGCTGCGCACGCCGACAACCTGGCAGCGCTCATGATCACCTACCCGTCGACGCACGGCGTGTACGAGCACGACGTCATGGACATCACCGGCGCGGTGCACGAAGCCGGCGGCCAGGTGTATGTCGACGGTGCGAACCTCAACGCCCTGCTCGGGTTCGCCCGGTTCGGCGACCTCGGCGGCGACGTGTCGCACCTGAACCTGCACAAGACGTTCGCGATCCCCCACGGTGGTGGCGGACCCGGTGTGGGTCCCGTCGCGGCGAAGGCGCACCTCGCTCCGTTCCTGCCGTCGCACCCGATGGCGCAGCGCGCCGAGCACGCCGGCGGCCATGTCTTCGACGGTGGACCGGTGTCGGCCGCGCCCTACGGCTCGGCGTCGATCCTGCCGATCTCGTGGGCGTACGTGCGGATGATGGGCGCCGACGGCCTCCGGCAGGCGACCGGCGCGGCGGTGCTCGCGGCGAACTACGTCGCCCGCCGTCTTGAAGGCCACTATCCGGTGCTGTATGCGGGCGAGGGCGGGCTCGTCGCGCACGAGTGCATCCTCGACCTGCGTCCGCTCAAGGAGGCCACCGGCATCACGGTCGACGACGTCGCGAAGCGGCTCATCGACTACGGCTTCCACGCCCCGACGATGTCGTTCCCGGTCGCCGGGACGCTCATGGTAGAGCCGACGGAGTCCGAGGACCTCGCCGAGCTCGACCGCTTCGTCGAGGCGATGATCGCGATCCGCGGCGAGGCCGACGCGGTGGCGGCGGCGGAGTGGCCGGCGAACGACAACCCGCTGGTGAACGCACCGCACTCCGCGGCATCCGTCATCACCAGCGAATGGGCGCACCCGTACCCGCGCGAGATCGCCGTGTACCCCGTGCCCGGCATCGTGCGCACGAAGTACTGGCCGCCCGTCCGCCGCATCGACAACGCCTACGGCGACCGCAACCTCGTCTGCGCCTGCCCCCCGATCGAGGCCTTCGCCTGACGCTCGGCCCGGGGTGTCCGCCCCGCGGGGTGGACGCCCCGGGCGCCGTCGGGCTCGGCAGCGCGCGACCTCGCTACGCGCGCCCCCGTTTCGCGAGACTGCACCTGTACGCCAAGACCGCGGTTCCATACGGCTGTCTCGGCGCGCAGATGCAGTCTCGCGGCACGGGCGGCGGGCGGCGGGAGACCGCGTGCTCCGACACCGCGCGGCGGACGGGCGCACACGCGCAAGCCCGGCTTTCCCGCGAGACCGCGCGTGGACGCCGAGACCGCGGTTTCAGACCGCTGACTCGGCGCGTGCGTGCAGTCTCGGGGCGCAGTGGCGCGGGGCGAGCGCGAGTCGGGCGGTCGCGAGGCGATACGGGTCGGGGAGCGCGATGCGCGGGAGGCCCGCGCCCCGAAGGATGCCGTCCAGAGCGTCGGGGTCGACGAGGTCTGACCAGCCCCAGTGCACGACTGAGCGGATGCCTCGCGACCGGAGGCGGTGATCCCGCTCTCGGCGCGCGCGCAGCAGAGACACGGGGTCACCGAACCGGCCGTCGAATTTGAGGTCGCCGTCCGCCTCCCCGGCAATCCCCGATCCTGGCCACCAGAAGTCGGTCCGGTCGGTGACGGCTGGCCCGCTCCAGTCGGTCTGCAGCTCCGGTTCCTCGTAGCCGAGCAACTCGATGATCGCCCGACTCGCGGACTCGAGAGTGGACTCCGCTTCAGCCCTGGCACGATGCAGGGGCCACCGGGCGATGCGGCGCCCCCGCGAACTCGGCCGCTGCTCGTTCTGTTCGACGAGCGATTCCACGGATGCCGCTGGATCCAGACGCAGCGCGGCATCGGCAGCGATCAGCCCCACCACCACGTGGCGAGCCCTCGCGAGATCGACGGCGCAGTCCGCCGGCGCGACGGCGGCGAATCCGCCGAAGTCGACGACGTCCCGCGCGCCCGTCGTCGTGTGAAGGCGGAGCCCGGCGTGCAGGCGCGACGTGCGGGTCGGGTCGCCCACGGCGTGGACGACGCCGGGGTCGCCGAGCACCGGCATCCCCCAGATCGCCGCGGCCGACTCGTGGCTCAGGACGAGTCCGGGGTGCACCAGGATCGTGGCGTGAACGCGAGCCAGATAGCGGTCCCACGGGGGGAGCGGTCGCCACGACGCCGTTGGCGAGTAGACCCCGCGCACGACCGACACGAGCTCGCCTCGTGACGCGAGGCGGGCGGCGTGGGGCACATCCCGCGCGCGCAGGAGCGGTACCGGGCAGGCGACGGGAGCGGGGCGGGCGACGGGCAGGAGGTCGGCGTTCCACGGCATGGCCCCGATGTTCGCGAGGCGCCGTCCGCCCGAGCGCCACCGCACCCCGCCTGGTGGACTCCGCGCCGAGCGCGCACGCGGTGGAGGAACCGTCGCCCGTCCCGTCCCCACCGTGAGACAGCACGCGGCGCACGAGACCGCAGCGCCGCGCGGCAGCCTCGGCGCGCACGTGCAGTCTCGCGGGATCGGAGCCCGAAACCCGGCCCGCGCGTCCGGGCTACGCCGGCGGGCCGAACACGCCGGGCCACCAGGCGGCGGCGAGGGGGTATCCCACGAACGCGATGATGTCGATGAGCACGTGGGCGACGACGAGCGGCATGACCCGGCCCCAACGGGAGTACACCCATCCGAAGACGACGCCCATCGCCATGTTCCCGATGAGCGGACCGAAGCCCTGGTACGCGTGATACGCCCCGCGCAGCGCCGCTGTCGACACGATGATCGTCCACGTGTTCCATCCGAGGCGTCGCAGGCGGTCGAAGAGGTAGCCCACCATGACGACCTCCTCCAAGAGGCCCGCGCGGAGTGCCGCGAGGAGGAGGAGCGGAATCGTCCACCAGGACGAATCGAGCGGCGAGGCATCCACCTGCACGGTGATGCCCAGAACGCGGCCGAGCGCGTAGAGTCCCAGGCCGGGAACGCCGATGATCAGCACGAGGAGTGCGCCGCCGCCCAGGTTGCGTCCGAATCGTTCGAAGGTCAGGCCGATCTTCGCGAAGCCCGAACGTGCGGGCTCCCACAGCAGATAGATCGCCAGCGCGACGGGGGCGAACGCGAAGAACGCATCGACGAACCGGCCGATGACGTCCCATACGGCCGAGGGCGCCGCCCCGGGGTTCAGGGACGTCTGCTGATCCCCGAGGGGTGCGCGTGTGAGCGCTTCGACGAGAGCGAGCACCGAATAGACCGCAGAACGCCCCAGCGAGAGCGCGAGGACGATTCCGATCTCCCACCACAGCCGCGCGCGGTGTGGAGCGGGGGAGTCCGCGAAAGCTGCCATCCGGTCAGGATGCCACGTCCAGCTCGGCCACCGGCGCCGATACACGTGAGCTATCACACTGCTTTATCCAGAGCGTCCCAAGTAAAGGCTGTGTAACGGTCTTGTGAGGGATTTGTCGCATTGCGCTCAGCCTGCTTAGTGTGCTTCTCATCACGCCTGGGTCTCGAAGCCTCGACCCGGGCTTTCATTAGGTCTCTTGGAGGACACTTTGAAGCGCAACAAGATTGGCGTGGCGGGCCTCGCCCTGCTCGGTGCGACCAGCCTGGTTCTCGCCGGCTGCGCCAGCGGCGGTGGCGACACCAACACCGACGACAACAGCTCCGGCGGCACCACGACCGAGGTCATCTCGACCAACGGCTCGGAGCCCCAGAACCCGCTGATCCCCACCAACACGAATGAGACCGGTGGTGGAAAGGTCGTCGACTCGATCTTCGCGGGCCTCATCTCCTACAAGGCGGACGGCGCCGTCGAGAACGACGTCGCCGAGTCGATCACCACCGACTCGCCCACCCAGCTGACGGTCAAGATCCGTGAGGGCCTGAAGTTCACCAACGACGAAGAGGTCACCGCTGACAGCTTCATCAATGCGTGGAACTACGGTGCACTGGCATCCAACAAGCAGAATTCGTCGTACTTCTTCGAGGACATCGAGGGCTTCAGCTACGACGAGGACTCGGAGCTGAGCGGTCTGAAGAAGGTCGACGACTACACCTTCACCATCACGCTCAACAAGCCGGCCTCCGACTTCGCGCAGCGCCTGGGCTACTCGGCCTACGCGCCGCTCCCGTCGGTCGCGTTCGACGACATGAAAGCCTTCGGCGAGAACCCGATCGGCAACGGCCCGTACAAGCTGGCCAAGGAGGGCGCGTGGCAGCACGACGTCCGCATCGACCTGGTCCCCAACGAGGACTACGACGGGCCGCGTGCTGCCAAGAACGGTGGCCTCGACATCGTCTTCTACGCGACGCAGGATGCCGCATACCAGGACCTGCAGGCCGGTAACCTCGACGTCCTCGACGCTATCCCGGAGAGCGCGCTCGAGACCTACGAGTCGGACCTGGACGGACGTGCGGTCAACCAGCCCGCTGCCATCTTCCAGTCGATGACGATCCCCGAGTGGGTCGACGGTTTCCAGACGGACGAAGAGGGCAAGCTGCGTCGTGCGGCAATTTCTCACGCGATCAACCGCGACGAGATCACGAAGGTCATCTTCAAGGACACCCGTACCCCCGCCCAGGACTTCACGTCGCCGGTCATCGACGGCTGGAGCGACTCGGTTCCCGGCAACGAGGTCCTGGAGTACGACCCCGAGCTCGCCAAGGAACTGTGGGACCAGGCCGACGCGATCAAGCCTTACAGCGGCGAGGACTTCACGATCTCGTACAACGCCGACGGCAACCACCAGACGTGGGTGGACGCGGTGTCCAACTCGATCTCGGGTGTTCTCGGGATCAAGGCTGTCGGCAAGCCCTTCCCGGACTTCGCCACGTACCTCGACGCTCGCGACAACGAGAAGGTCGACGCGTTCCGCTCCGGCTGGCAGGCCGACTACCCCGGTCTGTACAACTTCCTCGGCCCGCTGTACGCGACCGGTGCAGGTTCTAACGACGGCAAGTACTCGGACAAGAAGTTCGATGACCTCCTCGCGAAGGGCATCAGCGAGACGGACGAGGCCGCCCGTAACGCGACGCTCCTCGAGGCGCAGTCGGTTCTCTTCGAGGACCTTCCCGCCATCCCGCTCTGGTACTCGAACGTGAACGGCGGTTGGGCTGAAGGCGTGAAGAACGTCGAGTTCGGCTGGAACTCCGTGCCGCTGTACTACGAGATCACCAAGTAATCTGTCTACAGCATCACCTCACACGAGGCGGTGACGGTCACCCGTCACCGCCTCGTGGCGTGACCCGACCATCTCACCTTTCTCCCAGGAACGCGGGATGAGTATGGGAGCGTCAGGGGCGCCGCTTTGCGGGGCCCTTCTTCGTGCGTGAGCACCGATTACGTCTTTTCCCTGAAAGGGGGGCCGAGGGTGGCCTACTACATCCTCCGACGGATCCTGCAGGTCATTCCGGTATTCATCGGTGCGACGCTGCTGATCTATTACATGGTCTTCGGACTACCCGGCGACCCGGTTGCCGCACTCTTCGGTGACAAGCAGCCGTCGCAGGCCGTCATCGATGCGCTCCGGGACCAGTACAAGCTCAACGAGCCGTTCATCGTCCAGTACGCCAACTACCTGAGTGGGGTGCTGCGGTTCGACTTCGGCAACACCTTCTCCGGACAGAGCGTGAACGACGTCATGGCGCGGACGGTCCCCGTGACTATGCGCCTCGCGATCATGTCGGTCGCCATCGCCTTCGTCCTCGCGGTCGTCATCGGTGCGCTGTCGGCCGTGTGGAAGGGGTCGATCTTCGACAATGGCGCGCTCGTGACCGCCCTCGTCTTCATCGCGATCCCGATCTTCGTCCTCTGCTTCCTCGCCCAGTACTTCCTCGGCGTCCAGCTCGGTTGGTTCCGTCCGACAGTGGGTGGACGCAACGACTGGGGTGACCTGTGGTTGCCCGCCATCGTCCTCGGGCTCAGCATCTACGCCTCGAGCATGCGTCTCACCCGCTCGTCGATGATCGAGTCGCTCGGTCAGGACTGGGTCCGTACCGCGTACTCGAAGGGTTTGTCGCGTCGCCGCGTCATCCCGGTCCATGTCCTGCGTAACTCGATGATCCCGATGGTGACCGACACGGCCACGCAGTTCGGTGTCCTGATGGTGGGCGCCACGGTCACCGAGGGCATCTTCAACGTGCCCGGCGTCGGCAACACCCTGTTCCAGGCAATCATCCGCCACGAGACCCCGACGGTCGTCTCCTTCGTCACGATCTTCGTCGTCATCTACGTGTTGGTGAACCTGGTCGTCGACCTCCTGTACGGCCTGCTCGACCCGAGGATCCGCTATGTCAAGTAATTCCAGTCACTACGTCGCACCGGTGAAGGCCGATGAGTTGGTCGTCGACCAGTTACGGCTGAGCGAGAAGAAGAGCAACCTGTGGCTGGACGCTTGGCGTGACCTGCGGCGTCGGCCCATGTTCTGGGTGTCGATCGTCCTCTGCCTGTTCATCATCGTGATCGCGGTCGCTCCCAACCTCTTCACGTCGGTAGCGCCCTCCGGCGGCGCGTGCCAGCTCTCCAAGAGCAACGGCGGGCCCGAGCCGGGTCACCCGCTCGGCTTCACTCTGCTCGGCTGCGACATCTGGTCCCGCGTGGTCCACGGAACGAGCGTGTCGATGTCGGTCGGTGTCCTGGCGACGGTCATCTCCACGGTGATCGGCCTGATCATGGGCGCTCTGGCCGGCTTCTACGGCGGTTTCCTGGACTCCCTGCTCTCGCGCGTCGGCGACATCTTCTTCACGATCCCTTACATCGTGGCCGCGGTCGTGGTCATGTCCGTTCTCGCGGAGCAGAAGAACGAGTTCGTTCTCGCCTTGGCGATCGGTGGCTTCTCGTGGGCCAGCACGGCGCGTATCGCTCGCGCTGAGGTCCTCCGTGTGAAGCAGTCGGACTACGTGACGGCATCCATCGCGATCGGCTTGTCACGATTCCGCACCCTCATCACCCACGTCATCCCGAACTCCATGGCGCCCGTCATCGTCGTGACCACCCTCGGTCTAGGCACCGCGATCGTCGCCGAGTCCACGCTGTCGTTCCTCGGTGTGGGCTTGGGCGGCGTGTCGTGGGGCGCTGACATCAGCCAGGCCCAGACGTCGATCCGGACGGCGCCGTTGTCGCTGTTCTGGCCGTCGCTCGCACTGACGATCTCCGTGCTGGCGTTCATCACGCTCGGAGAGCTCCTGCGCGACGCCGTCGATCCTAAGTCGAGGGCGCAGCGATGACGAGCGACAACGAGAACCCGACCAGCCGCGCGCGTCCGCGCAGCAGCCACAAGGAGAGCGCCGTGTCGCAGCCCCTCTTGCAGATCCGCGACCTGAGGGTCGCCTTCTCCGTCGGCAAGAAGGATCGAGAAGTCCTTCACGGCGTCGACCTCGACGTCTTCCCGGGTGAGACGGTCGCGATCGTCGGTGAGTCCGGATCCGGGAAGTCGACGACGGCAGCTGCCGTCATCGACCTCCTTCCGGGCACCGGCAAGGTGACCAGCGGCTCGATCCTTCTCGACGGCGTCGACCTGACCGCGGCGAGCCGTCGCCAGATGGAATCCATCCGCGGGCGCGACATCGGCTACGTCCCGCAGGACCCCATGTCCAACCTGAACCCGGTTTGGTCGATCGGGTTCCAGGTCGAGGAGGCCGTCCGTGCGAACGGTTTGGCTTCCACGCGGAAGCAGACGCGCGAACGCGCGATCGAGGTGCTGAAGCAGGCGGGACTGTCCGACGCTGAGCGTCGCATGCACCAGTTCCCGCACCAGTTCTCCGGAGGTATGCGCCAGCGGGCGCTGATCGGCATCGGTCTGGCGGCCGACCCGAAGCTCCTGATCGCCGACGAGCCCACCAGCGCACTCGACGTGACGGTGCAGCGCGTCATCCTCGACCACCTGGCTTCCCTGACTCGGGAGAAGGGCACGTCCGTGCTCTTCATCACGCACGACCTCGGTCTGGCTGCGGAGCGCGCGGACCGCATCGTCGTGATGAACCAGGGCGAGATCGTCGAGTCGGGACCGAGCCGCACCATTCTCGAATCGCCTCAGCATCCGTACACTCAGCGCCTCGTCGCTGCGGCCCCGAGTATCGCCTCGCAGCGAATTCAGTCCGTCGTGGAGCGTCGTGGCGTCGAGCACGCCGAAGAGGTGCTCGACGCGGAGCCGGTCGTCGAGGTCCGGAACCTCGTCAAGGAGTACAAGATCCGGTCGGGTGGCTTCCGCAGTGAGCCGTTCCGCGCGGTGGACGGAGTGTCCTTCCAGATCCCGCGGGGCAAGACCCTCGCGCTGGTGGGGGAGTCCGGCTCGGGCAAGTCGACGGTCGCCAAGATGGTCCTCCAGCTCGAGAAACCGACGAGTGGTTCGGTTCTCGTGGACGGTGCCGACACCTCGGGTATGAGCCGCAAAGAGGTCTTCGGCCTCCGCAGCCGCATGCAGCCCGTGTTCCAGGATCCCTACGGTTCACTCGACCCGCTCCGGAGCATCGGCGCCTTGATCGCCGAGCCGCTGCGTGTGCACGGCGTCGGTGATGAGAAATCGCGCCGCGAGCGCGTGTTCGAGCTCCTCGAGCAGGTGTCGCTCCCGCGTGAAGTCGCGTGGCGCTACCCGAACGAGCTCTCCGGCGGCCAGCGTCAGCGCATCGCCATCGCGCGCGCGCTCGCACTCAAGCCGTCGATCGTCGTCCTCGACGAGGCGGTATCGGCACTCGACGTGCTCGTGCAGGACCAGATCCTGCGTCTGCTCGCCGATCTTCAGTCCGAGCTCGACCTGACGTACCTCTTCATCACGCACGACCTCGCGGTCGTCCGTGTCGCCGCGGACCTGGTCTGCGTCATGGAGCAGGGGCGCGTCGTCGAGCAGGGCACGGTGGACGAGATCTTCACCACGCCCGCTCAGGACTACACGAAGCGGCTCCTCGCGGCCATCCCCGGGGCGGACATCCCCCTGGGTGGGCGTGCATGACGAGCCCCCTGGAGAGCGGAGGAACCGGGCACGACGCCCGGTTCCTCCGCCCTCGAGTCTTCCGCGCCTCGTCGACGCTGGTCTCCTTCTGGGTCGTCGTCGCGGTGCTGGCGTTCTTCCTCGGTGATGCCGCGCTGCGGGGCAGTTGGGCCTTCCTCGCTCGGTGGACCGCGCTTCTCGTCCTCATCGGCTGGCTCGCGTGGCTGTTGTTCTGGCGGTCGCAGGTTCGGGCCGATCGTGAGGGTGTCGTGATCATCAATGCTCTTCGCATCCACGATCTCCCCTGGTCGTCGGTGGCGGAGGTCGTCCAGTCGGCGCAGCTGCGTGTGGTGCTGGTCGAGGGCCGGCGCATCGATTGCTGGGGTGGGCCGTTCCCGCCGCGTCGGCGGATGACGAGGACACCGGATGCCTCGACGGATGCGGCGCTCGTCATGGAGGCTCTGCGGGAGGCGGCGACGCCGTCCACTCGTCCCGCGTCCTCTCGATGGGACCTCCCTGTGCTGTTCACCGGACTAGTGCTCGTCGCGCTCTCGATCGCTTCTGTGACACTTGTGCATCCGTGAAGTAAAGATCGTGAAACGAACTGTTCACCGTTTCGTCGGATCGGTGGGCATGTTTGTTAGCGTTGTGCCGGCGGGGCAGTGAAGCCCCCCATTGGCAAGGCGTCCTCGACGCCGGAACGGCCGGAGAGGACACCCGAGACGCGTGACGTTGTACCTGATCAGGAGAATCCTGAATTACGCGATCCTCACCCTCGTAGCCACGTCGATGGCCTACGTGCTCGCGAGCATCGGACTCGTGCCGGAGCGACGGTTCCTTCAGCGGAACCCTCCGGTTCCCCAGTCGACGATCGACGGGATCCTCGACCGCTGGGGCGTGAATCCTGAGGACCCTCTGCTGCTCCGACTCTTCCGCTGGCTGGGCAACCTCGTCACCCAGGGATCGCTCGGGCTGACGACGGGCAACCAGCCGGTCGTCGAGCAGATCTTCGTGCGCGCGGGCGTCAGCCTGCAGCTCCTGCTCGTCGGCTCGATCATCGGGGCCGTCCTGGGCGTGATCCTGGGAGTCTGGGGCGCGGTGCGGCAGTACCGCGCGAGCGATCGCATCGTCACCGCGGCCTCCTACCTCCTCTTCGCAACGCCCACCGTCGTCATGGCGATCCTGCTGATGATCCTGGCGACCTACTTCAACCAGGCTGCGGGTTCGCAGATCATCCGGTTCACGGGGCAGTACTCACCGGGCATACCCAACGAGTTCTGGCCGCAAGTGGGAGACCGGTTGTCGCACCTCCTGCTGCCGACCCTCGTCCTGATCCTCGGCGCCGCCGCCTCGTACAGCCGCTACCAGCGCAGCGCGATGCTCGATGTCCTGGGCGCCGACTACATCCGTACGGCGCGCTCGAAGGGACGCACCCGCGGATCGGCCCTCGTGCGCCACGGGGTGCGCGTCGCCCTCATCCCGATGTCGACCTTCTTCGCGTACAGCTTCGGCACGCTGGTCGCCGGCGCCACGATGCTGGAGATCATGTTCGGCTGGCACGGGATGGGTGAGTTGACGATCCAGGCGGTGCAGCAGGACGACATCAACGCCGTGGCGGGCTCGACGATGTTCGTCGCCGTTCTCATCCTGTGTTCGTCGACGCTGTCCGAAATCTTGTACGCCGCCCTCGATCCGCGCGTGCGGAGGTAATCATGGTCATCCCTCTCGAACAATCTGCCGAGGTCGCAGAGCTGTCGGTCTCGGCGGATCAGAAGACCCGCAAGCCGCTCACCCGTTCGCGCCTGATCTGGCAGCGGCTGCGGTCGTCGAAGCAGTTCTGGATCGGCGCCACGGTCCTCGTCGCCATCGTCCTGTGGGCTGTCATCGGGCCACTCGTGTGGCCGATCTCGCACACGACACGCGACTACTTCTCCCTGAACCAGGGACCGAGCCCGGCGCACCCGTTCGGGACCGACACCCTCGGCTACGACCTGTTCGCCCAGACGATGACCGGCCTGCGCATCTCCCTCATCGTCGGCTTCGTGGCGGGTCCGCTGGCGACGCTCATCGCGGGGTTCGTCGGCGCGATCGCCGGATACGTCGGAGGATGGAGCGACAAGGTCATCGCGTGGTTCATCGACCTCCTCCTCGTGCTGCCTGCCTTCTTCATCCTCGTCCTGCTCTTCCCCTTCTTCCGGGAGTCCGGCTGGATCGTCATGACCTTCTTCCTGGCCCTGTTCGGCTGGATGATCATGGCCCAGGTCATCAGGTCGCAGACGCGGTCGTTGCGCGAGCGCGAGTTCGTCAAGGCCGCGCGGTACATGGGCTTCGGCACCTGGTCGGTCGTCACCCGACACGTCGTTCCGAACGTCGCGTCGCTGCTGATCATCGACGCCACGCTGGGTGTGGGGGCGATGATCCTCGCCGAGACCAGCCTCAGCTTCTTCGGCTTCGGCGTGCAGGCGCCCGAAGTCTCCCTCGGCACCCTCATCGCGGCTGGTAACACCGCCGCGGCCACCCGACCCTGGCTTTTCGTGTTCCCCGCGGCGACGCTCGTCGTCCTGCTCCTGAGCCTGAGCCTCGTCGGCGACGCTCTCCGCGACGCCATCGATCCCACTTCCGGAGCCAACCGTGGTTGATGAACTGCTGCATTCGATCGAGGAGACCGTTCGCGACGTACGACGTCCGATCCTCGAGGTGAAGAACCTCTCCGTCACGTTCCCGCAGCGTGACCGGTCGCCCGTTCGCGCGGTGCGCGACGTGAGCTACACGATCCACGAGGGCGAGTTCCTCGGCATCGTGGGGGAGTCCGGCTCCGGCAAGTCGGTCTCGTCGCTCGCGGTGATGGGGCTGCTGCCTGATACGGCACAGATCGAGGGGGAGATCCTGTTCCAGGGGCAGAACCTCCTCGACCTGGACGACCGTCGCCTCTCCCGCATCCGAGGACGCGAACTGGCGATCATCTTCCAGGATCCGCTGTCGGCCCTGACCCCGGTCTACACCGTCGGCGACCAGATCTCCGAGGCGCTGCGGCTGCACGACTCAGCGCTCAGCAAGCAGGCGGCCGCCGCGCGTGCGGTCGAACTGCTGAAGGTCGTCGGCATCCCCGACGCGCCTCGTCGTGCCAAGGCGTTCCCGCACGAGTTCTCGGGCGGCATGCGTCAGCGCGCGATGATCGCCATCGCGATCGCGAACAATCCCCGCCTGATCATCGCGGACGAGCCGACGACGGCGCTCGACGTGACCATCCAGGCGCAGATCCTCGAGGTTCTCGAGGAGGCGAAGCGGATCACCGGCGCGGCCGTCTCCCTCATCACGCACGACCTCGGTGTCGTCGCCGGCCACGCCGACAACGTCGGCGTGATGTACGCCGGCAAGATGGTCGAGTACGGGAGCGTCGACACGATCTTCCGCGAGCCGGTGATGCCGTACACGGTCGGTCTCCTGCGGTCCGTGCCCAACATCCGCACAGCGGGGACCGAACGCCTCGTCCCTCTCGAGGGGCGTCCGCCGTCCCTCGCCTCCCTGCCTAAGGGGTGCCCGTTCGCGGAGCGCTGCCCCGCAGCGATCGCGGTCTGCCACGACGTCGAGCCCGAGCTCGTTCCTGCGGGACGTTCCGTCGGTCAGCTGGCTGCGTGCCACCGTTCCGACGAACTCGCCGAGGGGATCCTCCGGCGCTCCGACATCTTCCCGCGTCCCGAGCCGCTGCCTGCAGAGGTCGTCGCCGAGACGACCGAAGCCCCCATCGTCGAGGTCCGCTACCTCAAACGGCACTTCCCCCTCTACCGGGGCGGCGTGTTCCGTCGCCGTGTCGGCGACGTCAAGGCCGTCGACGGTGTGTCCTTCGACCTCCGGGAGGGCCGCGTGCTCGCCCTGGTGGGGGAGTCCGGATGCGGCAAGACGACCACCATCTTGGAGATGATGGAGCTCACTGCACCGCAGGGTGGACGGATCACCTTCGACGGCAAGGACGTCGCCTCGCTCACCCGCAAGGGCCGGCGCGAGCTCCGTCGCGACATCCAGATCGTGTTCCAGGATCCAGCCGCCGCCGTCGACCCGCGTCTCCCGATCGGCGAGGTCATCGCCGAGCCGCTGCTCGTACACGACGTCCCGAAGGCCGAGCGTGACGAGCGTGTGGTGGAACTCCTCGAACTCGTGGGGCTCGACCCCGCGATGGCGGATCGGTACCCGCACGAGTTCTCGGGCGGTCAGCGTCAGCGCATCGGCATCGCCCGCGCACTTGCGACCAACCCGAAGGTGCTCGTCCTCGACGAGCCGGTTTCAGCGCTCGACGTGTCCATCCAAGCCGGTGTCATCAACCTGTTGCAGGACCTCCGCGACCGGCTCGGACTGTCCATGGTGTTCGTCGCCCACGACCTGGCTGTGGTCCGCCAGCTGGCCGACGACGTGTCCGTCATGTACCTGGGACGGATCGTCGAGTCCGGCCCGATCGCCGAGGTGTTCAGCAACCCGCGGCATCCGTACACGCAGGCGCTCATGTCGGCGGCCCCGATCCCGGACCCGCACATCGAGCGCACCCGGGAACGCGTGCTGCTGGACGGCGACCTGCCGAGTCCGGCCGTCGAGATCCAGGGATGCCGCTTCCGCACCCGCTGCCCGCTGTTCCGCCTCCTCCCCGAAGACGATCAACGGCTCTGCCTCGGCGAGTATCCCGATCTGGCGAGGCGCGGCCGCGCCGAGGTGGCCTGCCACCACGTCGAGAAGAACGTCCTCGTCGTCACCTAACCCCTGAACTCCGTCTTTTCCGGCGGACCCAAGAAGAAAGTAGATGCACATGATCCGTAAGACAGCACTTGCGGGTCTTGCTGTGCTCAGCGCGGGAGCTCTCATGCTCACCGCCTGTGCTGGCGGGACCACGTCGTCGCCGTCGCCGTCCTCCTCGGCGTCGCCCGAATCGCTCCCCCTGGTCGGCTACGAGACGGTGGACTACGGCGACCTCACCGACGGTGGCACGCTCAACCTCTCCGTCACGAGCAGCCCGACGGATGAGGGCAGCTGGAACCCGAACCATGCCCTCGCCCAGAACGTCGACGTCCAGCGTCTCCTCGAGCCCACGCTCTCGTCGATGTGGGTCATCGCGGACGACGGCAGTTGGACCGCGAACCCGGACTACGCCACGTCCATCGAGCTGACCAGCGAAGAGCCCCAGGTGGTCACGGTCAAGCTGAACGAGAACGCCGTCTGGCCCGACGGCAAGCCGATCACCGCGGAGGACTACGTCGCGACGTACGCCGCCGCCGGTGGCGCTGCCGACGGCTACGAGACGGTCCCGTCGTCGGTGTTCGACGCCATCGACAAGGCTGAGGTCGTCAGCGAGTTCGAGTACACGGTCAGCTTCAAGGGCGCCTACGCCGACTGGCCGAGCCTGTTCAGCACCCCGGTGCTCCCGGCGGCGATCGCCAACGACAAGGAGGCCTTCAACAGCGGCTTCGCGTCCGAGGCCGTTCCCTCCGCAGGTCCGTACGTCGTCGACGCGATCGACAACAGCGCCAAGATCTTCAAGCTCGTCCCCAACCCGAACTGGTGGGGTGCCAACAAGCCGAAGCTCGACAGCATCACCTTCAAGGTCATCGCGCAGGAGACTCTGCCGCAGGCGTACTCCAACGATGAGATCGACGCGATCGAGATCCAGACGCCCGACGCCCTGGAGACCGCCAGCGGCAAGGCGGGCGCGGTCGTCGGCCGCTCCGGTGGTGTCACCTGGTCGCACCTGACCTTCAACGCGACCGCCGCGCCGTTCGACGACGTGAACGTCCGTAAGGCCATCGGTATGGCGATGGACCGCGAGCTGATCGCCCGCGTCGCCAACGAGCCCCTGGGCGCCCCGGCGACCACGCTCGGCGACTGGATCTTCATGCCCGGTCAGGCAGGCTACAGCGACGTCTTCGACGAGAAGATCGGCAGCGACCCGGCCAAGGCCGAGAGCACGCTGGAGGAAGCCGGCTGGACCAAGGAGGGCGACTCCTGGACGAAGGACGGCAAGCCGCTCGAGTTCGCGATCACCGTTCCCGCGGGCACGCAGTCGAACATCACCCGCGCTTTGGGCGTCCAGGACGCCCTCGCCAAGATCGGCGTCAAGGTCACCCTCAACGAGGTCCCCAGCGAGAACTACTTCACGAACATCGAGGCCGGGGACTTCCAGGCCGTCACGTTCGGGTGGCAGGGCACGCTGTTCCCGATCTCGTCCGCCGAGACGATCTACACCCCGGCTGACTCGCCGCAGAACTACTCGCGCGTGACGGACGACCGTCTCGCCGACCTGTGGGAGCAGGCCAACTCCGAGCTCGACGAGACCAAGCGTTTGGAGATCGCGAAGCAGATCAACGAGGTGATCGCCGACTTCCTGCCGAGCGTTCCGATCTACCCGTACCCCGAGGTGGTGGCCACCGACGAGGGTCTCGCCAACTACGGCACGGCGACGTTCAAGAACATCGACTGGTCGCTGGTCGGCTACACCGAGTGATCCGAGGATCGCTCATCAGCATCGCCTGATACACGGCGGGGCGGGGACCGAGAGGTCCTCGCCCCGTCGGCGTGTCGCCGTCTGCGGTAAAGTGGACTGCCGGCATCCCGGCATCACCCTCTCTGCAAGGAATCCCCTTCATGGCGCACGCCCTTCGTCCTGACCTCCGTAACGTCGCGATCGTCGCGCACGTCGACCACGGCAAGACGACGCTCGTCGATGCCATGCTCCGCCAGACCGGCTCGTTCGGTGAGCACGCGCACGTCGAAGAGCGCGCGATGGACTCGAACGACCTCGAGCGTGAGAAGGGGATCACGATCCTCGCCAAGAACACGGCGATCACGTACAACGGCATCCACACCGATGAGCCGATCACGATCAACGTGATCGACACCCCGGGCCACGCCGACTTCGGCGGCGAGGTCGAGCGCGGCCTGTCGATGGTCGACGGCGTCGTCCTTCTGGTGGATGCCTCCGAGGGCCCGCTCCCGCAGACTCGGTTCGTCCTGCGCAAGGCGCTCGAGGCGAAGCTGCCGGTCATCCTGCTCGTCAACAAGACCGATCGTCCTGACGCGCGCATCGCCGAGGTCGAGGAGGAGGCGCACGACCTGCTGCTGGGCCTCGCCTCCGACCTGCAGGACGATGTCCCCGACCTCGACGTCGACGCTCTGCTCGATGTCCCCGTCGTCTACGCCTCGGGGCGCGCCGGCGCGGCGTCCCGCACCCGGCCCGACAACGGCTCGCTGCCCGACAACGACGACCTCGAACCGCTGTTCGAGGCCATCCTGGAGCATGTCCCCGCTCCGGCGTACGACGACGAGGCGCCGTTGCAGGCCTGGGTCACGAACCTCGACTCGTCGCCGTTCCTCGGTCGCCTCGCGCTCCTGCGCGTCTTCAACGGCACGCTCAAGAAGGGTCAGACGGTCGCCTGGGTGCGTGCCGACGGCACGACGAGCAACGCCCGCGTCACGGAGCTCCTGAAGACCCGCGCGCTCGAGCGCTACCCGGCCGAGTCCGCCGGCCCCGGCGACATCGTCGCCATCGCCGGTTTCGAGAACATCACGATCGGCGAGACGATCGCCGACCCCGAGGACGTCCGCCCGCTGCCTGCGATCACGGTCGACGACCCCGCGATCTCGATGACCATCGGTACGAACACCTCGCCCCTCATGGGCAAGGTGAAGGGCCACAAGCTCACCGCACGCATGGTCAAGGACCGCCTCGACCGCGAGCTGATCGGCAACGTGTCGCTCAAGGTCGTCGACATCGGCAAGCCCGACGTGTGGGAGGTCCAGGGCCGTGGCGAGCTGGCGCTGGCGATCCTCGTCGAGAACATGCGTCGCGAGGGCTTCGAGCTCACGGTCGGCAAGCCGCAGGTCGTGACGCGTCGTGACGAGAACGGCAAGCTCACCGAGCCGTTCGAGCACCTCACGATCGACGCCCCCGAGGAGCACCTCGGCGCGATCACGCAGCTCATGGCCGGCCGCAAGGGCCGCATGGAGACCATGACGAACCACGGCACCGGCTGGGTGCGCATGGAGTTCATCGTCCCCTCGCGCGGTCTCATCGGCTTCCGGAGCGAATTCCTCACCATCACGCGCGGAACCGGCATCGCCAACGCGATTTCGCACGGCTACGACGAGTGGGCCGGTGCGATCTCGACGCGTCAGAACGGCTCGATCGTCGCCGACCGTTCGGGTGTCGTGACGCCGTTCGCGATGATCGCTCTGCAGGAGCGCATGAGCTTCTTCGTGCAGCCGACCGAAGAGGTCTACGAGGGCATGGTCATCGGCGAGAACTCGCGCGCCGACGACATGGACGTGAACATCACCAAGGAGAAGAAGCTCACGAACATGCGTTCGTCGACCTCCGACTCCTTCGAGTCGATGACGCCGCCGCGTGTGCTGACCCTCGAGGAGAGCCTCGAGTTCGCGCGCGACGACGAATGCGTCGAGGTCACGCCCGAGAAGGTCCGCATCCGCAAGGTCGTCCTCGACGCGACCGAGCGTGGCCGCACGGCGTCCCGCCTGAAGCGCCAGGACGCCGGCTCCTGACGGTGACGGGGGAGCAGCCTCCGACTCGTCGGGCCTGGCGTGACTCCCTCGGGGTCGTGCTCGCGACGAGTGCCTACGGCATCTCGTTCGGCGCACTCGCGGTGACGTCGGGCCTCGACGTCTGGCAGACGTGCGTCCTCAGCCTCCTGATGTTCACCGGCGGATCGCAGTTCGCGTTCGTCGGTGTCATCGGGGGAGGCGGACTGCCGGGCGCGGCGATCGCATCAGCGGGGCTCCTCGGCATCCGCAACGTCGCGTACGGGCTGCGGATGTCCCCGGTCATCGGCGAGGGCTTCTGGCGTCGTGCCGCGGCATCCCACTTCACGATCGACGAATCGACGGCCGTCGCGCTCGCGCAGCCGGATGCCGCGGCTCGCCGCGTCGGCTTCTGGGTGACGGGCATCGGCATCTACCTCGGCTGGAACGTGACGACCCTGGCGGGTGCCCTGCTGGGCGACGTGCTCGGCGACGTGAAGGCGTACGGATTGGATGCCGCGGCCGCCGCCGCCTTCCTCGCCCTGCTCTGGCCGCGCCTGCGTCGTCGTCAGGCGATCGCGGTGGGGGTCGCCGCCGCCGTGGTCGCCGTGGTTCTCACCCCCGCGCTCATGCCGGGAGTGCCGGTCCTCGTCGCCGCGCTGGTCGCAATAGTGGTGGGGTGGACCAACTGGTTCGCGTCGCGCACCTCCTCGCCTGGAGCCGCCGCGTGACGCTCTGGCATTCCGTTCTCCTGGCCTCCATCGTCTGCGTGGCGCTGAAGACCGCCGGCTACCTCGTTCCACCCGCCTGGTTCGAGGCGCCTCGGCCGTCGCGGACGATCGACCTCCTCACGGTCGCCCTCCTCTCCGCTCTCGTCGTCGTCCAGACCCTGGGCGTCGGCCAGGCGATCGTTGTGGACGCCCGAGTGCCGGCCGTCGTCGTCGCCGGGGGCCTCCTGGCGCTGCGGGCGCCCTTTCTGGTGGTGGTGCTGGCCGCGGCGGTCGTCGCTGCGCTCCTGCGGCTCTCGGGCCTCGCGGCCTGAGAGCACTCAGGTCCCGCGCCTAGACTGTGCGGGTGAACGCCCTCCTCGCCCGCATCGCCACCTGGGTGCTCGCCGCCGTCATCGGCGTCGTCTACGGCGCGGCGGGGACGATCGGGCAGGCCGCCGTCTGGGGAGTCATCCCGGTGGGCCTTCTGGTCGCATCCATCGGCTTCATCGCCCTGCTCATCGCCGTACGCACCCTCACGGGCGAGCGCACGTCCGCCCTCGCCTGCGGCATCGGTGCCATGCTCGCGACGCTCGTCTTCGCCAACGAGGGGCCGGGCGGTTCGGTAGTGGTCCCCGCGCCGCCGGAGGGTGCGGCGGTCACCCCCGGTCTCATCTGGACGTTCCTGGTCCCGCTGGCCGCTGCGCTCGTCGTCGCGTGGCCGACGGCATCCCGCCTCCGATCCACGAACTAGACTCGTCCTGTGACGTATGTGATCGCTCTCCCGTGCGTGGATGTGAAGGACCGAGCCTGCATCGACGAATGCCCCGTCGACTGCATCTACGAAGGCGAACGCTCTCTCTACATCCACCCCGATGAGTGCGTCGACTGCGGCGCCTGCGAACCGGTGTGCCCCGTCGAGGCCATCTACTACGAAGACGACCTCCCCGCCGAGTGGCAGGACTACTACACGGCGAACGTCGAGTTCTTCGAGGACCTCGGTTCGCCGGGTGGTGCCGCCAAGGTCGGCGTCATCGCCAAGGATCACCCCGTCATCGCCGGGCTGCCGCCGCAGGCGCACTGATCCGTCGATGAGCGTCCACGATCTCGCCGATTACCCGTGGGACGCCGTGGCCCCGTACGCGGAGCGCGCCCGGCAGCATCCCGACGGCATCGTCGACCTCTCGATCGGCTCGCCGGTCGACCCGACCCCGGCGGTCGTCGCCGACGCGCTGCGAAGCGCGACCGACGCCCACTCTTATCCGCAGACGGTCGGCACGCCCGCCCTGCGCGAGGCCATCGCCGGCTGGTACGCCCGCCGGCGCGGCGTTCCAGGATTGACTCCGGCGCACGTCATCCCGACGGTGGGCTCGAAGGAGCTCGTGGCCCTGCTGCCGCTTCTCCTGGGCGTCGGAGCGGGCGGCACCGTCGTTCACCCTCGCGCCGCGTACCCGTCCTACGAGGTGGGGGCGCGCCTCGTCGGTGCGACCGCACTCGCGTCGGACGATCCACGCGAGTGGCCGGAATCGACGCGTCTGGTGTGGCTGAACACCCCCGGGAATCCCGACGGCCGTGTCCTCGCCGTCGACGAGCTCCGTCGCGCGGCAGCCCGGGCGCGGGAGCTCGGTGCCGTGCTGGCCTCGGACGAGTGCTACGCCGAGTTGGGTTGGGAAGGTCCGTGGGCGGATGCCGCGGTCCCCAGCATCCTCGATCCCCGCGTCACCGACGGCGACCTGTCGGGCCTGCTGTCGGTCTACTCGCTGAGCAAGCAGTCGAACCTCGCCGGTTACCGTGCCGCTTTCCTCGCCGGCGATCCTGCGATCGTCGCGAGCCTCGTCACCGCGCGGAAGCACCTGGGGCTCATGGTCCCCGGTCCGGTGCAGGCCGCGATGATCGCGGCTCTCGGGGACGATGCCCACGTGGATCACCAGAAGGAGCTCTACCGCGCCCGTCGTGCCGTCCTCAAGCCGGCCGTCGAAGCCGCGAGGTTCCGAGTCGATCGGAGCGAGGGCGGGCTGTATCTCTGGGCAACGGCGGGGGAGGACGCGTGGACGTCACTCGGCAGGCTCGCCGAGCTCGGGATCCTGGCTGGCCCCGGACACTTCTACGGCGCTCACTTCCCCGAGCACATCCGCTTCTCTCTGACGGCGACCGACGATCGGATCGCGGTAGCCGCCGCACGACTGACGGCATCCACGTCGTAGGTTTCCTCACACGGATCGCTCGATCCGTTGGCGCCGTTCGGAGACGCGCTCACACCCCATTAGGCTGTAAAAACCGCCCCGACGACCGCAAGGAGGCTTCGTGACCAACGCGGACACCCCCCAGATGGCCACTGTGACCATCGGTGACAAGACCGCAGAGCTTCCGCTCGTCGCCGGTACCGAAGGCATCCCGAGCGTCGACTTCTCTTCTTTCACGAAGCAGACCGGCCACACGTCGCTGGACTACGGCTTCGTGAACACGGCATCGACGAAGTCTTCGATCACCTACATCGACGGCGATCAGGGCATCCTGCGCTATCGCGGATACCCGATCGAGCAGCTCGCGCAGCACAGCACGTACCTCGAGGTCGCCTGGCTCCTGCTCTACGGTGAGCTTCCCACGGCCGACGAGCTCGCCGGGTGGGACGAGAAGATCCGTCGCCACACGCTGCTGCACGAGGACCTCAAGCACTTCTTCTCGGCGCTCCCGCACACTGCGCACCCCATGTCGGTGCTGTCGGCGGCCACCGCCGCCCTCTCGACGTACTACGAGGGGCAGAGCGATCCGCACAACCCCGAGCACGTCGAGCTCAACACGATCCGCATGCTCGCGAAGCTCCCGGTCATCGCGGCGTACGCGCACAAGAAGAGCATCGGGCACGCTTTCCTGTACCCCGACAACTCGTTGAGCTTCGTGGACAACTTCCTCAAGCTGAACTTCGGCAACAACGCCGAGCCGTACGAGATCAACCCGGTCATGTCGCGCGCTCTCGAGCGGCTGCTGATCCTGCACGCGGATCACGAGCAGAACGCCTCGACGTCGACGGTGCGCCTCGTCGGATCGACCGGAGCGAATCAGTTCTCATCGATCTCCGCCGGGATCAACGCCCTCTACGGGCCGCTTCACGGCGGCGCGAACGAAGCCGTCCTCGACATGCTGGGCCGCATCCGCGATTCCGGAGAGAGCGTGCAGCGCTTCGTCGAGCGGGTCAAGAACAAGGAGGACGGTGTCAAGCTCATGGGCTTCGGGCACCGCGTCTATAAGAACTACGACCCGCGCGCGAAGCTCGTGAAGGAGTCCGCAGACGAGGTGCTCCGGGAGCTCGGTGTCGAGGACCCGCTGCTCGCCCTCGCGAACGAACTCGAAGAGATCGCGCTCAGCGACGACTACTTCAAGGAGCGTCGCCTCTACCCGAACGTCGACTTCTACACGGGCGTCATCTACAAGGCGATGGGCTTCCCCACGCGGATGTTCACCCCGCTGTTCGCGATCGGACGCCTGCCGGGCTGGCTCGCCCACTGGCGCGAGATGCAGAACGACCCGCAGACCAAGATCGGCCGCCCCCAGCAGCTGTACACCGGGGCCGGCGAGCGGGACTACCCGACCTCCCGCTGATCCGCGCCTCGCCCGCTAGGGTGAGCCCATGATGGTCCATGGGGGAGTCGTCGATGCAGTCCGTTTCGCGCCGGTGATGCCGGTGCCTGACGACGGGGACGGCGGGTTCTTCGATCCCGGGATGCCCGGGCCGGACATGGGTGCGGCCGGAGACGCGTTCGGTGCAGTGTTCGGGCTCGTGGTCGTCGTGATCCTCGGCGTCGCCGTGTTCGGATTCGTCGTCGCAATACGCAAGCACCGGATTCTGAAGGATGCCGGCGTCGATCCGTTCACGGTGGATGCGGCGATCGCCGCGAAGGTCCTCCGGAGCAACGCGCTCTCGCCGGCGGCGCCCACACCCGAACCCCGGCCCGCGCCGACGATCGAGATGCGTCTCGCCGAGCTCGATGACCTGCGCTCCCGCGGCGTCATCAGCGAGGAAGAGCACCGCGACGCGCGTGCGGCGGTGTTGCGGGGCTGAATCCCTCAGGCGTGCAGGTCGGCGTTCAACGTGACGCCGACGCCGTCGCGGCGCACCGCCTCGACAGCGCCGGTGAGCGAGTTCCGGCGGAACAGGATGCCGTCCTGGCCCGAGAGCTCTGCGCCCTTCGCCGTGGGACGCGTGCCGTCATGGCGCGCGGGTTCGCCGGCCAGGACGATCTTGGTACCCGCGGTCACGTAGAGGCCCGCTTCGACGATGCAGTCGTCGCCGAGGGAGATCCCGATGCCGGCGTTCGCGCCGAGCAGCGTGCGCCGGCCGATCGAGACGCGGTGGTCACCGCCTCCGGACAGCGTCCCCATGATGGAGGCGCCCCCGCCGATGTCGCTGCCGTCGCCGACGACGACGCCCTGAGAGATCCGGCCCTCCACCATCGAGGCGCCGAGGGTGCCGGCGTTGAAGTTCACGAAGCCCTCGTGCATCACCGTCGTGCCGGGTGCGAGGTGCGCGCCCAGGCGCACGCGGGAGGCATCCGCGATTCGGACTCCCGCCGGAACGACGTAGTCGGTGAGCCGGGGGAACTTGTCGAGACCGCTGACCTGGATCCCGGCGCGCTGCAGCCCCGGACGCAGACGCGTGAGGTCATCGGGGTGGACGGGGCCCGCGCTCGTCCACGCGACGTTCGGAAGGTGCCCGAAGACGCCGCTGAGGTTCAGCTCGTTCGGGGCGACCAGCAGGTGGGAGAGGGCGTGGAGACGCAGGTAGGCATCGGATGTGCCGGCGGGGGCAGCATCGAGGTCGATCTCGACGATGACGACATCGACGGTGACGCCGCGGCGCTCGTCCGAGCCGGCGAAGGCGGCGAGCTCACTCGTGTCGGCGTGGGAGGGGGCTCGGCCCGAGGCGGGAGCCGGGTACCAGGTGTCGAGCACCGTGCCGTTCTCGCTCGTCGTCGCCAGACCGATACCCCATACCCACCGCGCGTCACTCATGATTCCAGGCTATCGGCCCCTCGTTAGACTCGACGTCATGCCCCGGCTCGACCTCCGCTCCAGCGCCGTCGATCTGACGCGCACCATCTGCGACATCCCCAGCGTGTCCGACGATGAGACCGTCCTCGCCGACGCGATCTTCGAGGCCGTCTCGGCGCTGCCGCACCTCGAGGTGCACCGCGACGGCGACACGATCGTCGCTCGCACCTCGCTCGGGCGCGCGCAGCGCGTCGCGATCGCCGGGCACATCGACACCGTGCCGATCAACGCGAACGTCCCGACCCGGGACATCGACGTGGACGGCGAGGCGTTCCTGTGGGGACGCGGCACGGTCGACATGAAGGCGGGCGTCGCGGTGCAGCTGAAGCTCGCCGCGGAACTCACCGACCCCCGAGTCGACATCACCTGGATGTGGTACGACCACGAGGAGGTCGCGGCCGATCTCAACGGGCTCAACCGGCTCGCGGCATCCCGTCCCGACCTCTTCGAGGCGGACTTCGCGATCCTCGGCGAACCCTCGAACGGCGAGGTCGAGGGCGGCTGCAACGGCACGCTCCGCGCTGTCGTGCGCACCTCCGGCGTCCGCGCGCACAGCGCGCGTGCCTGGATCGGCGAGAACGCGATCCACAAGGCCGCGCCCGTCCTCAGCCGGCTCGCCGAGTACCGGCCCCGCGAGATCGAGGTCGACGGGCTCCTCTACCGCGAGGGACTCAACGCCGTCGCCATCCGTGGCGGGATCGCGGGCAACGTCATCCCCGACGCGTGCGAGGTCGACGTCAACTACCGCTTCGCCCCGAGCAAGGATGCCGCGGCCGCCGCCGCGCACGTGCGCGACGTCTTCGCCGGATTCGAGGTCGAGATCGTCGATCTCTCCGAGGGCGCCCGTCCGGGGCTCGACGCGCCCCTCGCACAGGAGTTCGTCGCCGCCGTCGGGGCGGTGCCGAAGCCGAAATACGGCTGGACCGACGTCGCCCGGTTCTCGGCGATGGGTGTGCCCGCCGTCAACTACGGCCCCGGTGACCCGTCCCTCGCCCACCACGACGAGGAGCGGGTTCCGCTCTCGCAGATCGAGGACGTCGAGCGGGGTCTGCGGGCATGGCTGATCGGCGACTGAGGACCGCAGCCTCCGTCGCCGGCACGGTCGCCGCGGTCTACGTCTCGGCGCGTCTGGTCACCACCCTCTTCTTCTGGATCGCCGCGGAGCTGTCGGGCCCGACCTCGCGATTCGGACCGGATGCCACGATCCAGTCGCTCGCGATGGGATGGGACTCCCAGTGGTACTGGGTCATCGCCGATCGCGGCTACCCGACCCAGCTCCCGGTGTCGGACACCGGTCAGGTCACCGAGAACGCCTGGGCGTTCATGCCGCTGTACCCGTGGCTGGCACGTGCTCTCGGGACGGTCCTCGGCGGCTACCCCGCCGGCGCCATCGCGCTGGCCGTCGTCGCGGGGTACGCGGCATCCGTCGTCCTGTTCCTCCTGCTCCGCGATCGCATCGGTGACACGGCGGCCCTGTGGACGGTGGTGTTCTTCGCCAACGGGCCGCTCGCCGCCGTGTTCCAGATGGGGTACGCGGAGTCGCTCCTGCTGCTGTGGCTGTTCCTCGCCCTCTGGGCGCTCGTGCGCCGGCGGTTCGGGTGGATCTATCCGCTCATCGTCGTGATGGGCTTCACGCGGCCCGGTGTGCTGGCTTTCGCGCTGCTCCTCGGTCTGTACGGCATACACCGGTGGTTCCGGCGCAGGCGCGACCCGCTGCCGACGTCGCACGTCGTCCACATCATCGCGCTGGGGGCGCTGGCCACCATCGTCGGCTTCTCCTGGCAGGTCATCGCCGGTGTCGTGACGGGGGATCCCTCTGCCTACCTCGACACCGAGCTCGCCTGGCGCCGGAGCTGGGTGGGGTCGGACGAGCATTTCCTTCCCTTCGCGGGATTCGTCCAGGCAGCCGGGATCTGGTTCGGCATCTGGGGCATCCCCGCACTGTGGGGGCCCGTCGTCCTCGTTCTGCTCGTGGCAGGCGCCGGGGCGCTCCTCCTCCGGTCACCGCAGGTCCGCAGGCTCGGGCCCGAGATCCGGCTGTGGGGGGCCAGCTATCTGGTCTACCTGCTGGCGGTGTTCTTCCCGCAGTCGAGCGTGTTCCGACTGCTCCTCCCGCTGACTCCCGTCGCGGCGGCCGTCGCGGTGCCGCGGGCGCGCTGGTGGCGGATCGGCGTTCTCGTGCTCTGCCTCGGTGCTCAGTGGCTCTGGATCCACGAGATGCTCGCCCTCGGGGACACGTTCTTCCGGATTCCGTGACGATAAGCGTCCGCTGAGAGGTGCGCGCGCCGAAGGCGTTCACCCCATTAGGTAGACTAATGGGGTAGGCCGAAGACGAAAGGGAGCCCCACAATGGCAGCCATGAAGCCGCGCACCGGAGACGGACCTATGGAGGCCGTCAAGGAGGGCCGTCTCATCATCGTGCGTGTTCCGCTCGAGGGGGGCGGTCGACTTGTCGTCTCGGTGAACGATGACGAAGCGAAAGAACTCCACAGCGTTCTCAGCGGGGTCGTCGGCGCCGCCTGACCCCGGTTCGATGCGAAAGGCCGGCCCCTCGGGGCCGGCCTTTTTCGTCATGTTCCGACGGCGGATCAGTTCGAGTCGGCGACGGTGGTCAGCTGGAGCAGACCCTCGCCGACGATGGAGAGCGCACCGAGGACCGCGGGCGAGGCCTGGGTCTCCTGGATCAGCGATCGATACGCGCTCTCGATCGGTCCGCGCTTGACCGGGTCGGCGACCGCCCCGCCGGCGAGGACGCGAGGCACGAGGACGGTGCCTCCGGCGCGCGCGAGACGCAAGCCGTGCTCCACGTACTCGATGACACCCTCGGGGTCGGCGTCGATGAGGACGATGTCGTACGACGCCTCGTTCATGCGAGGGAGGACGTCGGCGGCACGGCCGGTGATGAAGCGCACGCGAGCAGGCGGGACGCGGGCATCGGTGAACGCCTTCCGCGCCACCGCGAGGTGCTCGGGCTCCTTGTCGATGGTGGTGAGCGTCGCGCGCGGCGATCCGTGCAGCAGCCACAGACCCGAGACGCCACCGCCGGTCCCGATCTCGACGATGTTCAGCGCCCGGCTGGTCGCGGCGATGACCGCGCACTGCGCGCCCACCTCGGGACTGATCGGATTCGCGCCGATCTCGAGGGCGTGGGCGCGCGCCCGTGCGATGGCATCGGTCTCGACCGTCGCCTCAGCAGCGAACCGGCGTACCGCCTCGTGATCTCCCATGTCGTGAACCTCCACGCTCAGCCTAGGGGCGTGATCACCGCTGAACCCCCAGGCGCACGGGTAACCTGGGAACCATGTCATTCGGGCTCGATCTGGAGAAGATCCTCCTCATTGGGTTGATCGCCGCCCTCCTGCTCGGGCCCGAGCGTCTGCCCGGCTACGCCGCGTCGCTGGCGCGCCTCACGCGCCGGGTCCGCGAATGGCTCGACGGTGCACGGACGCGCGTCAAAGAGGAGATGGGTGACGACTTCGACGAGATCGAATGGCGCAAGCTCGATCCCCGTCAGTACGACCCGCGTCGGATCATCCGCGAGGCCCTCATCGACGATGCCCCGGTGAAGCCGGTGTCGGCCTCGCCCACCGCTGCCGTCGCGGTCGCCGAGCCGCTCGCCGGCGTCGCGGAGACGGATGCCGTGTCGGAGGCGCCGTCCACGGTGCCGTTCGACTCCGAGGCGACCTGAGCCGAGGCATCCGTTTCCGTCAGGTGCGCGACACCGGCAGCGACCGCCCCGCGAGCGAGCGCCGCGTCGACGTGATGGCGTCGGCGATCCCGGAGATCGCGCGGGCCGCAAGGTCGTCCGGTGCGCCCACCACCACGGGGACCCCCGCATCTCCGCCGCGGCGGAGCGCGGGGCTGAGGGGGACCGATCCGAGAAGGGGGACGACGACGTCGTCTGTGGCGAGCGCCGCCGCGACGGCTGCACCGCCGCCCTCGCCGAAGAGGTCGACGACGGAGCCGTCGGGCAGAGTGAACGCCGCCATGTTCTCGATGACGCCGAGGATCGACTGACCGGTCTGACGGGCGACGACGCCGCTACGGACGGCGACCTCGGCTGCGGCGGCCTGCGGCGTCGTCACCACGAGCACCTCGGCGTGGGGCAGCAGCTGTCCCACCGAGATCGCGACGTCGCCGGTACCGGGGGGCATGTCGATGAGCAGCACGTCGAGGTCGCCGAAGTGCACGTCCGTGAGGAACTGCTGCACCGTGCGGTGGAGCATCGGTCCGCGCCACGCGACGGCGGGGGAGGCGTCCGGCGGGAGGAACATGCCAATGGAGATCGTCTTCACGCCGTGGGCGACGGGCGGCAGCATGAGGTCGTCGAGCCGCGTCGGCTGGGGCGGACGACCGTCCGCGTCCGCGAGACCGAGGAGCCCCGGGATCGAGAACCCATGGACGTCGGCGTCGATGAGGCCCACCGCGAGTCCGCGAGCGGCGAGGGCGACGGCGAGGTTCGCGGTCACGGTGGACTTCCCCACGCCGCCCTTGCCACTCGTGACCGCGATGACCCGGGTCAGGGAGTCGGCGGTGAACGCCATCCGCTTGGTGCCGCGGATGCGCTCGACGAGGGCCGAACGCTCCGCGGGCGTCATGACGCCGACCTCCACGGCGACGCCGCTCACGCCCGCGACGGATGCCGCGGCATCCCGGACGTCCTTCTCGATGCGATCAGCGGCGGGACACCCGACGATGGTCAGCGCGATGCCCACGTGAGCGACGGCACCGTCCACGACGACGTCCCGGACCATGTCGAGCTCGCCGATCGGGCGGCGCAGCTCCGGGTCGATGACCGCGGCCACCGCCCGGCGGACGTCCTCTGCGGCGACGGCGCTCACGAGGTCGGAGAGGCGTCGCCGCGGCGGTCGGCGTCGCGCTCGTCGAGGCGGTCCAAGAGCGTCTTGAGCTCCTGGCGAAGGACGTCGCGGCTCACCACCTCGTTCTGCATGTCGGTGAGGGCCATACGGAGGGCCACGACCTCGCGGGCGAGGTACTCGGTGTCGGCGAGGTTCCGTTCGGCGCGCTGGCGGTCCTGCTCGATCTGCACGCGGTCGCGGTCGTCCTGACGGTTCTGCGCGAGCAGGATGAGGGGGGCGGCGTACGAGGCCTGGAGCGACAGCATGAGCGTGAGGGCCGTGAAGCCCAGTGCGGCGTCGTCGAAGCGGAGCTGGTCGGGTGCGGCGGTGTTCCACACGATCCACGCGACGCAGAACAGCGTGAGGATGAGCAGGAACGCGGGTGTCCCCATGGCCCGAGCGATCCACTCCGTGAATCGACCGAAGCGGTCACGGGAGGGCTGCGGCGCGCGGGTGAGGACGCTCGCCCGACGGCCGCGGGGAGCCTCGAATCCCGACTTCGGGGCCCGC
Source organism: Microbacterium phoenicis (assembly GCF_047302325.1). Taxonomy (NCBI): domain Bacteria; kingdom Bacillati; phylum Actinomycetota; class Actinomycetes; order Micrococcales; family Microbacteriaceae; genus Microbacterium; species Microbacterium phoenicis. Next base: position 2,182,883 of record NZ_CP154849.1, on the reverse strand, counting down.
GCCATCATCGCTGCGCCTCCGGGACGTCGCGCGGCGCATCCTGCGAGCGCCAGTCGTCGGGCAGGAGGTAGTCGATGACGTCGTCGACCGTGACCGTGCCGACGAGGTGGCGGGCCTGGTCGACGACAGGGAGCGAGACGAGGTTGTAGCTCGCCAGCAGGCGCGCCACCTCGGCGGCGCTGGCCGCGGTCGTCACGGGCTCCACCGTGTCGTCGATGATCGCGCCGAGGCGCTCGTGGGGCGGGTAGCGCAGCATCCGCTGGAAGTGGACCACGCCGAGCAGGCGTCCGGTCGGGGTCTCGTAGGGCGGGAGCGTCACGAACACGGCGGCCGCGAGGGCCGGGTGCAGCTCATGACGACGGATGAGGGCGAGCGCCTCGGCGACCGTCGCATCGGCGGACAGGACGATCGGCTCGCTCGTCATGAGACCGCCGGCTGTGTCGGGGCCATGCACGAGGAGGGCGCGGACGTCCTCGGCCTCTTCGGGCTCCATGAGATCGAGCAGCTGGCCGGCGCGCGCGTCGGACAGCTGACCGAGCACGTCGGCGGCGTCGTCCGGCTCCATCGCGTCGAGGACATCGGCGGCGCGCTCGTCGCCCAGGGCTTCGAGGATGTGCACCTGGTCGTCCTCGGGCATCTCCTCGAGTGCGTCGGCGAGGCGGTCGTCGGGAAGCTCTTCCGCGACCTCGAGCAGCCGCTCCTCGGGCAGGTCGAGGAGCGTGTTGGCGAGGTCGGCGGGCTTCAGCTCGGAGTAGGAGGCGACCAGGAGCTCGGCGGACTGCGTCTGGCCGGCGACCTGCTCCTCGCGGACGTCGTCCCACTGCGCGAACGTGGTCGGTCCTTTCGCGAACGGCGACGCGCTCGTCTTGGGTCGGCGCAGGAACAGCTGACCGACGTGCCACTCGCCGAGACGGTCGCGTTCGATGGCGACGTCCTCGATGACGGCCCGACCCGACCCGTCGCTCAGGTGCACGTTCCGGCCGATGAGCTCGGTCATGACCCGGACCTCGCCGCCGCGCTGCTCGAAGCGGCGAACGTTGATGAGTCCCGTCGTGATGACCTGGCCGCTCGCGATCGAGGTGACCCGTCCGATGGAGAGGAAGACATTGCGTCTGCCGGGGATCTCGACCACCAGGCCGACCACTCGCGGGGGGTCGTCCTTGCGGTAGATCACGACCACGTCGCGGACCCGCCCGAGGCGGTCTCCCGACGGGTCGAAGACGGCGCACCCGGTCAGGCGCGCGACGAAGACCCGCTGCGTACTCACCCGACCAGCGTAGTCGGCGGATCCCTCGCGGTTCCTGCGCCCACGCAAAGACCACCGTGCGAGACTGAGCGCATGAGCATGATGGGCGGAGCCCCCAAGGAACACGGCGCGACGGTCGCCGAGTACACGGCGTACGAGGCGGCGCAGAAGGCCGTCTCGACCCTGATCGCGGCCGACGTCCCCGCGCAGGACATCGCGATCGTCGGGCGCGGTCTGCGCTCGGTCGAGCGCGTGACCGGTCGTCTCGGCTACGCCACAGCGGCGCGTTCGGGCGCCATCAACGGCGTCCTGCTCGGGCTCCTGTTCGCGGCGATCTTCGTGCTCGGAAGCCCGGGAGCCGTCCTGCAGCTCTTCGTCGGCGTCATGCTCGTCGGTATCGCCCTCGGCATGCTGCTGAGCATCATCAGCTACTCGATCCTCCGGCGTCGGCGCGACTTCACCTCGGTGACCCAGGTGATCGCCGACCACTACGACGTCACCGTGCTGCCGCGCAGCATCGGCCGTGCGAAGCAGCTGCTCGGCGCGCCCGCCGCTCCGTCGTCACCGCCGGCGCGGCCCGCCGATCCCTCCGAGCCGCCGCGGTACGGCGAGCGGGTCGATCCCGGCGCGCCGGTGCCGCAGGCGGGCGAACGCGTCGATCCGGCCCCGGCGCCCGTCGCGGGCGAGCGCGTCGATCCGGCGGAGCCGCCGCGGTACGGCGAGCGGGTCGATCCGGCACCGGCGCCGCCCGCGCTGCCTCCGCAGGAGGGCGCGAACCCCGCAGGTCCCGACCCGCAGCGATGATCCCGGTCTCCCTGCCCTCGGGCCGGGTCGAGCTCGACGCCTGGATCGATGAGGCCACCGATCCGATCGCCGTGATCGCCCTCGCTCACGGCGCGGGTGCGGGCCACGAGCATCCCTTCCTCGAGGGCGTCGCGCACGCGTGGAGCGCAGCGGGCTTCACCACGGTCCGCTTCGACTTCCCCTATCGGCACGCCGGGCGACGGATGCCGGGTCCCGCCGCGCACGCGATCGAGACCTGGTCGGCTGTCGAGACCTACTGCCGAGGGCTGCGGCCCGGCATCCCCTTCGCGGCAGCAGGCAAGTCCTACGGCGGGCGGATGGCGTCGATGGGGGCCGCGGAGGGGCGGATCACTCCCGACGCACTCGTCTACCTCGGCTATCCGCTGCACCCTCCCGGGCGCCCGGAGAACGCGCGCGCGGCGCATCTGCCGTCGGTGTCCGCACCGCAGCTGTTCCTCGCGGGCACGAAAGATCCGTTCCTGCAGCCGCTCGCCGATCTCGAGGCCGCCGTCGCGTCCTGCCAGGTCGCCGACATCGAATGGTTCGAGGGCGGGGGACACTCGTTCGAGGTCGCCGGGAAGAAACTGCCCGCACACGAGGTCGGTGCGGCCACCGCACGGACCGCCGTCCCGTGGCTCTCAGCGCGGCTTCAGCGTCCCGTCGCGTAGCCCTGCACGCCGCGCGGGTTGGCCGCGCCCCACAGGATGCCGGTGCCCCGGTCGACGCCGACCGCCGACAGCCGGCCGAGAGACCAGTCCCCGGCCCGCGTGACGCGGTGACCCCGCTCGACCAACCCGTCGAGGACGCGGTCGCCCAGACGGTCCTCGGCGGCGACCCCGGTCGGATCCCACGTCCGCGGCCAGAACGAATCCACCATCGCCGTCGTGTGCAGCGTGGGAGCGTCAATCGCCTGCTGCGCCGTGTACCCGCCGACGAACATGCGCAGCAGCATCGGCAGCTGCCACTGGTCCTGCTGGTCCCCGCCGGGGGTCCCGAGCGCGATACTCGTGTCACCGTCGTGGACGAGCGTCGGCGACAGCGTGGTCCGCGGACGGTGCCCGGGGCGAAGGGCCGCGGGCGCATGCTCGTCGAGCCAGCACATCTGCAGGCGTGTACCGAGACAGAACCCGAGCGAGGGGACCGTGGGGGAGGACTGCAGCCAGCCTCCTGACGGAGTGACCGAGACGATGTTGCCCCATCGGTCGACGACGTCGATGTGGCACGTATCCCCGCGCGTCTCGCCTGTACGCGCCACGGTGGGCTCGCCGGTACCGGCCGCGGCCGCGCCCTCCCGGCGCAGCGGAGGCCGCCAGGGGGGCATGCCGGGAAGCTCGGCGGGGCGCCACTGCGACGAGGCGCGGTCGCCGATCTCGGCCCGCCGCGCCGCGACGACGGCGTCGGCCAGGAGAGGAGCAGCATCCGCACCCTCTCCGAAGTAGGCATCACGGTCGGCGAGGACGAGCTTCAGAACCTCGATGAGCGTGTGTGCGCCGTCGGCGGTCGAAGGATCGAGCTGCACGTCCGGGAGCGGCTCGAGGATGCGCAGGGCCTCGAGAAGAGCGGGGCCCTGCGACCAGGCATCCGCTTTGAAGACCGTCCGGCCGCGGAAGCCCACGGACAGCGGAGCCTCGTACCGCGCCGGCGCGTCGACGAGGTCGGCGGGGGCGAGGACGCCCGCGTGATCGGTGCCGCTGGAATGCCGGTGAGGGCGGGCGAGGAACGCGCAGGCGTCGGTGAGAAGCCGCCGCCACTCCGTGCGCGCCGCGTCGATCCGCGCGGCGCGCTCGTCGACGGGGTCGCCGGCATCGGCGAGGCGGCGCAGGACACCGGCGTAGGCGGGGTTACGGTGCAGGGCACCCGCCGCAGGGACGTCGCCTCCGAGCAACCACAGGTCCGCCGAGGACGGCCAGTGGTCTCGGAACAGGTCGGCGACGCGGCCGATCGTCGCCGCAGCGGACGGGAGGAGCGGATGCCCCTCTTCGGCGTACGCGATCGCGAACGAGAGGACGTCGGCGACGGACCATGTGCCGTGGTCGCGGAGCAGGAGCAGCCAGGCATCGACGGCGGCGGGGATCGCCGCGGCCAATCCGCCGGCGCCGGGGACGAGATCGAGACCTTGTCCGACGACATGCTCGATCGTCGCCCCGGCGGGTGCCGCGCCCTGGCCCATGAGGACTGTCGGCGTCGCGGCATCCGCCGGCTGGAACAGCCCCACGAGGTCGCCGCCGGGACCGTTCAGGTGCGGTTCGACGATGTGCAGCACGAATCCGCCGGCGCAGGCCGCGTCGAACGCGTTGCCGCCGCGCTCGAGGACGGCCTGCGCGGCGGCGGTCGCCGTGGCATGGGTGGATGCCGCCATCCCGAACGTCCCCGTCAGTTGAGGGCGCGTCGTGAAAGCGGGCGGCGGCGTGTACCCCGACATCGTCATCGCCGCGACCTCAGGCGCGGGCGATCCAGGCCTCGATCTCATCGGCGGTGCGGGGGATGTCGGCCGACAGGTTGACCGGACCGTCCTCCGTCATGAGGATGTCGTCCTCGATGCGTACGCCGATGCCGCGGTACTCCTCGGGGACCGTCAGGTCGTCGATCTGGAAGTAGAGCCCCGGCTCGATCGTGAAGACCATGCCGGGCTGCAGTTCGCCGTCGTAGTACATCTCGCGACGCGCCTGCGCGCAATCGTGGACGTCGATGCCGAGGTGGTGGCTCGTGCCATGGACCATGTAGCGACGGTGCTGTCCGCCGCGGTCCGCGTCGAGCGCCTCCTCGGCGGTCACGGGGAGAAGGCCCCACTCGGCCGTCCGTGCCGCGATGACTTCCATCGCGGCTTCGTGGATCGTGCGGAACTTCACGCCCGGGCGTGCGGCGGCGAAGGCCGCATCGGCCGCTTCGCGGACCGTCTCGTAGATCCGCCGCTGGACGGCGGAGAACGTGCCCGACACGGGAAGGGTGCGCGTGATGTCGGCCGTGTAGAGACTGTCGACCTCGACGCCCGCGTCGATCAGGACGAGGTCGCCCGGGACGACCGCGCCGTCGTTGCGCGTCCAATGCAGGTAGCAGGCGTGCGGTCCCGACGCGGCGATCGTGTCGTAGCCCTCGCCGTTGCCGTCGGTGCGTGCGCGGAGGTGGAACACCCCTTCGATCGCCCGCTCGCCGCGCGGCGTGTCGATGATGCGGGGGAGTTCGGCGACGATGTCGTCGAACCCGCGTCCCGTCGCCTCGACGGCCAGACGCATCTGCGCGATCTCGTACGGATCCTTCACGAGACGCATCTCGGACACGAAACGGGTCAGCTCGTCGTCGACCTCGACCGTCCTGTCGCGATCTGACTCCCGGAACGCATCGACGTGCGCGGTCGCGATGCCGAGCTCGGCCGCCACCTCGTCGAGGGACGGACGCGGCCCGATCCAGAACTCGCCGATCGCGGCATCCGCGTAGAACTCGGTCGTCGTCCGATCGGCGCGCTCGCGGAGGTGCAGCGTGACCTCGTGCCCGCTGTCAGTCGGGTCGAAGACGAGGACGGAGTCGGGGACCGCATCCGCGCCCCACCCGGTGAGGTGCGAGAACGCCGAGTGCGCGCGGAACGGGTAGTCGGTGTCGTTCGACCGCTGCTTGAACGAGCCGGCGGGGATGACCAGGCGCGAACCCGGGAAGGCGGCCGAGAGGGTTGCTCGGCGTGCGGCGGCGTAGGGCGCCTCGGCGCGCTCCGAGGGGCGCGACGCGGGGCGTTCGGCCCAGCCCGTCGAGATCGAGTCGAGGAAGCCGGCGGGGAAGGGCTGCTTGCGATTGGTGGTCGCTGCAGTCGGGGTCTCAGGGGTCTCCGTTGCGATGGTGTCGCGCTCGTCGGTGGTCATCGTCCCAGTCTCGCACCGACCGCCTGGGACGTCAGCCCACCGGCTCCAACTGCACGATGACCGGACGGTGGTCGCTGCCCGACCCGTCGAGCGAGGTCACGACGACCGACCCCGTCGCGCGCCAGGCATCCGTCGCCATGACGTGGTCGATGGGAGCGCCCAGCAGAGCGGGCCAGTCGGTGTCCCACGTGCCGACGGCACCGTTCCCCGTGACCGATGCCGCGTCATGGCATCGACCGAGGGTTCCGCCGCCGGTGCCGAAGCGGCTCATATGGTCGACCGTGGCGTTGAAGTCGCCGGCGAGGATCACATCAGGGCTCGCGCACTGATCCGCGACCCACCGGAGGTCGCTGCGCCAGTGGTCCATGTCGTTCGGCCTCGGCGCGACGGCGTGCACGGCGACGATCGTCGGTCCGTTCCCGTTGACGGGCATCGCCACGACGCTGGGGACGACCGACGTGTTGCGCGTTCCGGAGGAGTCGGACGTCACGACGGCGTAGTCGCCGAGCTCGGGGGAGATGAGGAGCGTCGTGTAAGTGGCATCCCACCCCTGGTAGTTCTCCTCGTGGACCCACATCGGGTTTCCACGTTCGCGCATCGCGACCGCGATCGCCTTGCCCGTCTCCTCCGTCGTCTCGGGGAGTGCGACGACGTCGACGTCCATCGCGATGGCCGTCTGCACGATCGCGTCGACGTCGGTCGCCGCCCCTGCGGTGTTCCATGTCATCACGCGGATGCTGTCGGCGGTGGGTTCCGGGAGCTCCGGCGTCCCGACACCGCGGAAGGCGAGGATGCCGACATTCGCCGCACAGGCGAGGATCCCGATCATCGCGATCCCCGCGCCGAAACCGCGGGTGCGGCGGCCGAGGCAGACGAGGAGGCCGAGCAGGGCGACGACGGCGAAGCCCACGGCGACGATGGGGCGGAGCGAGACGAGCTGGGCGATCGGGAAGCTCTGCTCGAGTCGGAAGAACTGCGGCCACGTGAGGATCGCGGCACCGATGGCGGCGGCGATCGTGAAGAGGATCCCCGTCAGTCGCAGCACACCACGACACTAAGCGGGGAGGCTGGGGAGTTTCTGCGCGCGCTACGCTCGTGAGCATGTCCGCCGGGTCGCACGCTCCATCTGCCCCCCTCGGGCCGGGCGATCTGCACCTGCATTCGGACCACTCGGATGGGACCGAGCCTCCCGCCGCGGTCATGGCGGCCGCGCACCGCCACGGCATCCGCACCGCCGCTCTCACGGACCACGACACGACGTCGGGGTGGGCCGAAGCCGCAGACGCGGCCGTCTCGCTCGGGATGTCCTTCCTCCCGGGCATGGAGCTGTCGGCGCGCCATGAGTGGCGGAGCGTCCATGTGCTCGCCTACCTGATCGATCCCGAGGATGCGGGTCTGCGCGCATTGACCGATCGCATCCGCGCCTCGCGCCTCACGCGCGCCCGTACCATGGCCGACCGCATCGGCCGCGACTACGACCTCACGTGGGAGGACATCGAGGAGCAGACCGCCGACGGAGCGACCGTGGGGCGGCCGCACATCGCGGACGCACTCGTCGCGCGCGGACACGTCCGCGATCGGGGCGAGGCGTTCGGCGGCATCCTGTCACCCGCGAGCGAGTACTACGTCGCGCTGTACGCCCCTGATCCCGTGACCGCCGTCGCCGCCGTCGCGGGGGCCGGAGGCGTGCCCGTCATCGCGCATCCGGCGGGCCGCGCCGGACTGCTGCCCAGTCGGATCGTCCGGGGCATGCTCGACGCGGGCCTCGCCGGATTCGAACTCGGCCACCGTGAGAACGTGGAGCCCGCGCTGAGCGAGCTCCACCGGCTGGTCGCCGAACGGGGCCTGATCGCCACCGGGTCGAGCGACTACCACGGACGCGGTAAGCCGAACGTGCCGGGGGAGAACACCACGTCCGAGGAAGCGATCGCGCGGATCGTCTCCCTCGGGACGGGGAGTTCGCTCGTCACGCCCTAGCAGGGCGCCCGCGCTCAGGCGCCGGCGACCGGCGCGCCGGAGCCCGACCCGCCGCGACGGCGACGACGGCGACGTGCGGGAGCGGGCTTGCCGTCATGGTGCTCCTTGCCGGCACCGTCGTGGGTACCCGCGCCGTCGACGGTGCGCTCGGCGCCGTCGGATGCGGCGGGTGCGGCGTCGGCTGCCGACGACTCGCCGTCCGCGGTGAACGTCGAACCGACCTTCGCGTCCGCGCCGCCGGTGCGGCGACGACGGCGACGGCGGGTACCGGCATCCGTCGACTGTTCCGCGGCGGCGTCGGCCGCACGTGCGGGTGCCGAGTTGGTGCGCGCGGGTGCGGCCTTCGGTGCCGTCGCGATCCGACCCTTGGTGCCGACCGGGATGTCGAGGTCCTCGAACAGGTGCGGGCTCGACGAATACGTCTCGAGCGGTTCGGGCTGACCGAAGTCGAGAGCGCGGTTGATGAGGGCCCACTTGTGCAGGTCGTCCCAGTCGACGAACGTCACCGCGATGCCGGTCTTGCCGGCGCGGCCGGTGCGGCCGGCGCGGTGCAGGTAGGTCTGCTCGTCGTCGGGGATCGTGTGGTTGATGACGTGGGTCACGTCGTCGACGTCGATGCCGCGGGCGGCGACGTCGGTCGCGATGAGCACGTCGCGCTTGCCCGCCTTGAAGGCGGCCATCGAACGCTCGCGCGCTTCCTGGCTCATGTCGCCGTGCACGGCGCCGGCGCTGAAGCCGCGGTCGCCGAGCTCGTCGACGAGTCGCTGCGCGGCGCGCTTGGTACGCGTGAAGATGACGGTCTTGCCCCGGCCCTCGGCCTGCAGGATGCGCGCGATGACCTCGTCCTTGTCGAGTGAGTGCGCGCGGTAGACGACGTGCTTGATGTTGGCCTGCGTGAGGCCCTCGTCGGGGTCGCTCGCCCGGATGTGGATGGGGTTCGACATGAACCGGCGCGCGAGCGCGACGATCGGGCCCGGCATGGTGGCCGAGTAGAGCATCGTGTGGCGGACGGGCGCGACCTTCTGGAAGATCTTCTCGATGTCGGGGAGGAACCCGAGGTCGAGCATCTTGTCGGCCTCGTCGAGGACGACCTCGGTCGCGTGCGACAGGTCGAGCAGGCGCTGGTTGTTGAGGTCGATGAGTCGGCCCGGCGTGCCGACGACGATCTGCGCGCCGGCCTTCAGCTGGTCGATCTGTCCTTCGTAGGCCTTCCCGCCGTAGATGGCGACGACGCTCGTGGCGCGCCCCGAGGTCAGCATGTCCATGTCCTCGTAGACCTGAACGGCGAGCTCTCGCGTCGGGACGACGATGAGGGCCTTGACGCCGGGCTCGGGGTTCAGGCCGAGGCGCTGGACGACGGGGATGCCGAAGCCGAAGGTCTTGCCGGTACCGGTCTTCGCCTGGCCGATGATGTCCTGGCCGGGCAGGCCGAGGGGGATGGTCTGCTCCTGGATCGGGAACGTGTCGACGATCCCCTTGGCGGCGAGGGTGTCGACGATGTCCTGATCGACGCCGAGCTCTGCGAACGTGGTCATGCTTTTCCGTGCCTGTCTGGCGGTGAGATGCCGCCGTGATGAGGGTCCACGCCCTTCACTCAGCCCCAGGCGCGGGGTCCCGATCCGACGCCGGGACGGATCCACCCTACCGGAGGGGTGCCTCCCGCCCCGTAGGCTGGCCCCGTGGTGAGGTGGTTCTGGCAGCGACGGCGACCCCCCGGGCGCATCCTGCGGTTGCGGTCCCGCGATGAGGCGAGCGATGTTCGCCGTGTCGACTTCCAGCAGCTCGCTCCCGACGTGGCGACCTACCTCGGACAGGCGGCCTACCTCCAGCTCGGGTACGCCGAAACGCTGAGCTCGGTCATCGAGCGGAGCCCCGAGCTCGCGCACAAGGAATCGCTCTCCCGGGCGACGGGCGCGGCGCTGCTCAAGCACCAGGCGCTGGTCGAGCTCATCCGCGACCGGGGCGATGACCCGCTCGAGCTGATGCTCCCGTTCCGGGAACCGCTCGACGCCTTCCGCATGGCGACCCACGGGATGCGTCCGCTCGAGACGATGCTCACCGTGCACGTCACGGCGGGTCTGCTCGACGACTTCTATCTGTCCCTCTCGGGCAGCTACGGCGATACGGGTCGCCGAGCCGCAGCGATCCTCCGAGCGGATGCCGACCGCTCGCCGCTCGTCGCGATCATCTCCGATGCGATCTCGACCGATGACGAGCTGCGCTCCCTGCTGAGTCTGTGGGGTCGGCGCCTGGTGGGCGACACGCTCTTGGTCGCGAGGGGCGCGCTGCGCTCGAGTGCGACGGAGCGTCGCGGCGCGCTCGACCTCGACGACGAGAAGCAGGTCGAGCCCGTGTTCACCCAGCTCCTGGGGGCGCACTCCCGCCGGATGACGAGCATCGGGCTCGACGCCTGATCCCGCCGATCCGCGCTCAGGCGATGCCGAGTTCGCGCTGCGTCCGAGCGTCGCGCGCGGCGCGGAGTCGGGAGACCACGAGCAGTGCGATCGGGACGACGATCACCGGGACCGCGATGCTCAGGAGCCAGATCCAGCCGCTGTCGGGACCCATGCCGGCCCAGGTGAGCGCGGTCCACGTCCCGGTCCCGAGCAGGGCGCCGAGGATCGCTCCCACGGATGCGCCGCGCATCGAGCGGAGCGGAAGCGCGTAGTGCGCGGCCGCTCCGGCGATCGCTCCTAAGACGAGCGCCAGGACGACGAGCATGTCAGGCGACGAAGCCCACGCGGCGGGACTGGTCGGTTCCGACCTCGACGAAGGTGATGCCCGCGGTCGGGATGAGGTAGGTCGCGCCCTTCGCATCGGCGAGGGTCACGTAGTTCGCGCCGCTGTCGAGCGCGGCGCTGACCGTCTGCTTCACAGCCTCGGCGGTCTCGTTCGAATCGAAGCCGAGCTCGCGCGAGTTGGCGATGCCGATGCGGATCTCCACGGTGATGCCTGCCTTTCCCGGCCCGGGTCTCCGGGCGCGTTTCGAGCCTACGACACCGGCCGGTCCGGGGATGCGGGTGGCTGCTCGCTGTCGGCGAACGAACGCGGGCCCGGCGCGCGGGGCGCCGCGCCACGGGTGTCCGCGGTGCCGGTTAGCGTGGACGGCATGCCCGCTGTGCCTTCCCGACCCGACCCGGCGCAGCTGGCGGTGATCGCGCTTGACGACACCGCCTCCGGCGTCGTCATCGGGGCGCCCGGAACGGGGAAGACGGCGACCCTTGTGAACCGCGTCGTCGCTCTCATCGACGGGGGGATGACGCCTGAGGAACTGCTCGTGCTGACCCCGACCCGGACGGCGGCTACCGGGTTGCGGGATCGCCTCGCGGTGGGTGTCGGCGTCGCGACGAGCGGTCCGCTCGCCCGGTCGGTGGCTGCCTTCGCGTATCAGGTGGTGCGCGCGCATGCCGTCCACACCGGTGATGAGCCCCCGCAACTCCTGACCGGGCCCGACGAGGACCGCATCATCGGCGACCTGCTCGCCGGTGACGCCGAGGACGAGCAGAACGGGCCGTCCCGGTGGCCGGAGTGGCTCGCCTCCGACATCCGCTCCACTCCGGGCCTGCGCGCGGAGATCCGCGCCTTCCTCGCGGAGATGACCACGCTCGGCATCGAACCCGGCCGGCTCGCCGCGCGCGCCGACGCGACGGACAGGCCGGTGTGGGCGTCGCTGGCGTCGTTCGCAAGGGAGTATCGCGCCGTCCGCGCGCGCATGCGCGGCGCGCACCGGGATGCCGCCGGCCTCGTGCGCGAGGCCGTGGGGCTCCTCCGCGACGCCCCCGCGGGCTCGCCCGCTCTGGGCTCGGTCGCCGGCCTCCGAGCGATCCTCGTCGACGACGCCCAGGAGTTGACTCTCGGTGGCGTCGAGCTGCTCGAGGCATGCCGGACGCGCGGCATCTCCGTCCTCGCTTTCGGTGACCCCGACGTCGGCTCGGGGTCCTTCCGCGGTGCGCATCCCGAGAACTTCGCGCGACTCGCCACGACGACGCACGTCCTCGACCGCGTGCACCGCGGGACGGCGGCGCAGCGCGACCTCACGGCACAGGTCACCTCGCGTATCGGCGCGGCCGGCCTCGTGGCGCACCGGCATCCACCCGTCGGCGTCGATCCGGATGAGAGCGTCCGCGCATTCACGCTGCGATCGGGAGCCGAGGAGTTCGACGTTATCGCCCGACTCCTGCGGGAGCGCCATGTACACGACGGGATCCGCTGGGAGGACTGCGCGGTCATCGCCCATGACTCTCGACAGGTCACGGCCCTCGAGGCGGAGCTGTCTGCGCGCGACGTCCCGACCGCGGCGGTCGGCCCCGCCCGTGCCCTCGCCGAGACGGTGATCGTCCGGGATCTCCTGCGCACCGTCGATCTCGCCGCGATCGCATCGGCGGAACGCACGGACGACGACGTGCTCGATGCGTTGGTCGGCGGTGGCCTCGACCCGGTGGAACTGCGTCGCCTGCGCGCCGCACTCCGCCACGCGGAGCTCCGGAGCGGCGGCGAACGGTCCGCCCGGGATCTGCTCGCGTCGGGGATGCGGCATCCGATCGAGTTCGACATGATCGACACCCCCGAAGCTCGCCGCGCCGCGCGCGTGGCCCGCACTCTCGCAGACCTGGGAGAGCAGTTGCAGGCCGGTGCGACCGCCCACGAGCTCCTCTGGACGGTCTGGGAGCAGCGTGGCCTCGAACGTCAGCTGCGATCCCTGGCGGACGGTCAGGGATCGATGGCCGACGGAGCCCGTCGCGACCTCGATGCCGTCGTCGCCCTGTTCGAAGCGGCGAAGCGGCACGGGGAGCGCGAGGACGGCACGGCGCCGATCGACTATCTGCGCGCTCTGCTGCACTCCGAGGTCGCCGAGGATCGCCTGCGGACCGGGACCGTGACGAGCGGCGTCCAGATCTCCACGCCGGCTGCAGCCCTCGGCCTCGAGTTCGACACCGTGATCATCTCTGGTGTGCAGGACGGGGTGTGGCCGAACCTCCGACTGCGCGGCAGCCTCCTGGAGACCGCGCGGCTCGCCGAGGAGGACACCGACCGCGACACCGCGGACCGGCGCCGCGCGGTCCTTCACGACGAGCTCCGACTGTTCGCGCGTGCGGTGTCCCGGGCGCGGTCCCGGCTCGTGGTGACCGCGGTGGACGACGACGACTCCGGCCCCAGCGTCCTGTTCGAGCTGCTGCCCCCCGCGATGCCCGCTCCGCGCTCGGCAGAGCACCCGCTGACGCTGCGCGGTCTCGTCGCAGCCCACCGTCGCACGCTCACGGATCCGCGCAGCGCGGAATCGGCGCGAGCGGGGGCGGCGGGGCAGCTCGCTCTCCTCGCCGAGGCCGGCGTCCCCGGCGCGGATCCGGCCCAGTGGTACGGACTCGCCGAGCCGACCTCGACGTCTCCCATCCGAGACCTCGATGCCGCCCCGCTGCACATCTCGCCGTCGCGCATCCACGCCCTCGAGCAGTGCCAGCTCGACTGGGTCATCGGCGACCTCGGAGGCGATCCCGGGACTGCCGTCGCGGGACTCGGAACCCTCCTGCACGCTGCCCTGGAACGTGCGGAGGCGTCGGATGCCGAGACGCTCTGGGCCTTCGTCGAGGAAGGCTGGTCGCAGCTCGAGTTCGACGCCGCGTGGATCGACGAGGCCGAGCGCCGTCGCGCCCGCGACCTCGTCGACAGACTCGCCGCCTACCTCCGCGACACGGAGCGGGACGGCACCACCCTCGTGGGCGCGGAGCCGCACTTCGAGGTCACGCTGCCGGTTCCGGATGCTGCGCACCCGGCGATCCTGTCGGGGTACATCGACCGGGTCGAGCGCACGCGGGACGGCCGCGTCGTCATCGTCGACCTGAAGACGGGTCGGTATGAGGCGACGGGGGACCAGGCCGCTGCGGAGAACCCGCAATTGGCTGCATACCAACTGGCCTTCGAGCGCGGGGCGATCCCCGAGGTGGCAGGTGCCGACGGGGGCGGGGCGAAGCTCCTGGTCCTGAAGGGGACGCGGAACGCTCCCTACGCTCAGCCGAGGCAGGCACCGTTCGACGACGAGACGCGCGCGGCGTTCCTCTCCCGCGTCGATGAGGCGGTCCGTGTGATGCGAGGAACCTCGTTCATCGCCCCCTTCGAGGAGCACTGCCGCGACGACCACACCCGCGGGCTCTGCCGCATCCACACGATCGGGCCGGTGAGTTCTGCGTGAGTGCCCCGTTCGTCAGTCCCGAAGCGGTCGCGGCGGCCCTCGGCCAGTTCCCGCCGACGACCGAGCAGTCAGCGGTCATCTCCGCGCCCATGTCTCCCGCGCTCGTCGTCGCGGGAGCCGGGAGCGGTAAGACGGAGACGATGGCCGGCCGCGTCGTGTGGCTCGTCGCCAACGGCCTCGTCCGCCGCGACGAGGTGCTCGGACTCACCTTCACCCGCAAGGCCGCGGGCGAATTGGCGGAGCGCATCGGGTCGCGGCTTCGCCGGCTCGCCGAGTTCGAGCGGCGAGGACTGCTCCCGCAGCTCGAACGACTCCACGCCGACGGTCGTCTCGCCGTGTTCGGAGAGCTCGAGCGCTCGGGCGCCCCCGACTCGGCCCGCCGCGCCGCGCTCGACGCTCTCGCGCCCGATGGCGCCGCGCCGGACGCGGGAGACGCGCTGCTCGAGCGGCCCGCCGTCTCGACGTACAACAGCTTCGCGGATGCGATCGTGCGCGAGAATGCGGTCCGGATCGGCCGCGACGCCGAAGCGGTGGTGCTCAGCGAGTCGGCGGCGTGGCTGCTGATGCGCCAGGTCGTGCTGTCCTCCGACGACCCGCGCCTGCCCGATCGCCCGGAGCGACCCTCGACGATCATCGACGCCGCTCTGCGGATCGCTCGGGACAGTGTCGACAACCTCGTCGCCCTCGCCGACCTCGAGGCATTCGCGAGCGGGTTCCAGGACGTCCTCGACAGGCCGAGTCAGCGCGCCGGGACGACGGTCTATGCGGACGTGCGGACGGCGGCTGAGAAGGTATCGGGGCTCACAGTCCTGACCGCTCTGGCGCGCACGTACGACGCCGAGAAGCGTCGCCGCGGCCTGATCGACTTCTCCGACCAGGTGGCCGGCGCTCTGCAGGTCGTCCGCGTACATCCGTCGGTGGCCGACGAGGTGAGGCAGCGCTACCGGGTCGTCCTTCTGGACGAGTACCAGGACACGTCCGTCGTGCAGACGGATCTGCTGGCCGCCCTGTTCCGCGGAACCGCGGTCATGGCGGTCGGCGACCCGCACCAGTCGATCTACGGGTGGCGCGGCGCGAGCGCGGGCAACCTCGGCGACTTCGCGCGATCCTTCGATCCGGATGCCGCGGCTCGCACCTACTCGCTCCTGACGAGTTGGCGCAACGGCGTCGACGTCCTCCGCGCCGCCGGCGCCGTCCTCGAGCCGCTCCACGCACCCGTCGAGGTCGGAGCTCTCCGCCCCCGCCCGGGAGCCCCCGCCGGACGCGTCGACATCGCCGTCGAAGACGACGTCGACGCGGAGGCGGGCGCCGTGGCCGACTGGTTCCGCGACGTCCGAGAGGAGCGTCAGCGTGCCGGTCGTCAGACGACGGCAGCGGTGCTGGTCCGGAGCAAGAAGCACATGGTCCGGTTCGCCGACGCGCTGGGGCGGCGCGGCATCCCGCATCGCATCCTCGGGCTCGGCGGACTCCTCTCGACACCGGAGGTGGTCGACGTGGTCGCCGCGCTCCGGGTGATCAGCGACCCGCGAGCGGGGTCCTCTCTCATCCGCTTGCTCGCCGGGCCGAGGTGGTCGACCGGGCTCGCGGATCTGCGCGAGCTCGCCCAGGTGGCTTCCCGGCTGGTCCGTCACGACACGGCGCTTCAGCCGCTGCCGCCCGAGCTCGCGGAGACGATCCGCTCCTCGGCCGGGGACGAGGGCGGCTCGCTCGTCGCGGCACTCGACTTCGTCTCGCGGCAGAAGCCCGACCACGGCTGGCTGGGCGGATTCACCCCGGCGGCGCGGACGCGGTTGCGAGAGGCGGGCGCGGTCTTCGCGGGACTGCGCCGCGCATCGGCCCTTCCGATTCCCGAGCTCGTCCGGCTCATCGAGGCGGAACTGCGTCTGGACGTGGAACTGGCCGCGAACGAGTCGCGCGGCCCCGCCCGGACGGCCTCGGATCAGCTCCGCGCCTTCATCGATGAACTGCACGGCTTCCTGCAGACCGACGAACGCGGCTCGCTGCCGAGTCTGCTCGCCTGGTTGGACCGGGCGGAACGCATCGACGAGTTCGCCCCGCGCACGGAGCCCCCCGAGGAGGACGTGGTCCAGCTGCTGACGATCCACGGTTCGAAGGGCCTCGAGTGGGATGCCGTGGCCGTCGTCCGCGGCGTCGAGGAGGAGCTTCCTGCTCGGCTGCAGGACGCGAAGGGCTGGGTGGGGTTCGGGGTGCTGCCGTACTCCTTCCGAGGGGACAGGGATTGGCTCCCCGACCTGAGATGGCGCGCGCACGACGCACCCACCCAACAGGACCTCAAGACCGCTCTCGGATCGTTCACCGAGGGGATCCGTGAGCGCCACCTGGCAGAAGAGCGGCGTCTCGCGTACGTCGCCGTCACCCGGGCGCGTGAGCATCTGCTGATCTCCGCCTCGCCGTGGGCGGGTACCAAGAAGCCGCGCCGAGTGAGCAGATTCGTCACCGAGATCGCCGCGGAGCTCGAGATCCCGCTCCCCGAGGTGGACGTGACCGAGAACCCCTACGAGGGTGCGCGAGCCACCCTCGAGTGGCCCATCGACCCGCTCGGCGCACGCGGGCCGAGGGTCCGGGATGCTGCTGCGCGCGTGCGAGAGGCGATGGTTTCGACCCCGGCGACACCCACCCGCGACCTCGAGCTGCTGCTCGCCGAGCGGGCCGCGCGCGCGGCCGGCCAGGAACGCGCCGCACCGACCCGCATCCCGGCATCACGGTTCAAAGACTTCGTCGCCGACTACGACGCGGCGGCGACGGCGGTCGCGCGCCCGCTGCCGGAGCGGCCCTACCGGCAGACCCGGCTCGGGACGCTGTTCCACTCCTGGGTCGAGCAGCGCTCCGGCCTCGTGGGGAGGTCCCGTTCCGCGGACGACGTCCTGTGGGACGACGACGAGGACGTCGTCTCGATGTCCTCCGCCGACGCCGATGCGCTGGACCGACTGCGGGAGGCCTTCCTCGCGTCGGAGTGGGGCCCGCTGCAGCCGATCGAGGTGGAGACCGAGATCGACTTCGTCGACGTGGACCCGTTCGGTGACGGGCGCCCGCACATCGTCATCTGCAAGCTCGATGCCGTCTACCGGCGGGGGGACCGCATCGAGATCGTCGACTGGAAGACCGGCCGCCCGCCGCGCACGGCAGCCGAACGGACCGAGCGGATGCTGCAGCTCGAACTGTACCGACGGGCGTACCACGCCAAGCACGGGGTGCCCCTGGAGATGATCGACGTCGCGCTCTTCTACGTCGCGGACGGACTCATCCTCCGGGCCTGACCGGACGCCCCTCAGCGGGCGGGAGGGCTCAGGCGGTTCCCGTCCAGCGGCGGAGCGCATTCTTCGCGGCGTCGTCGGGGTCGCGCTCCTCGGCCGCCGGCGCCTCGTCGGTTCCGGGCCAATCGCTGAACTCGATCGGTTCGGTCTCGTCGCCCTCGCGGGATGCCGCCGGCTCAGGAGCCTCGTCCTCGTAGCCGTCCAGCATCCCGGGGTCGTACGCGTCGGTCTGCATCGACGTGTCGATGGACTCGGTGGTCGCTGCGGGCACGCGGCCGATCGCCGCGATGGCGTCGTCGATGCTCACCGTGCCCGATCCGATCGGCGGCTCGTCGCGGACGCTCTCGTCGAGGGAGGTGAGCAGGGCGACGGCATCCGTCATCACCGAATCGGACGCGGATTCGTGTCCGTGCACGAGCCACTTGGCGAACTCGAGCTCGGCATGCAGGCGAGCGCGCTCGGCGAGCATCGTGTCGGGCGAGCGTCCCGCGGCCGCGGTGTACGCGGCGATGACGTCGGGGGCGGCGTCGGGGGCACTGGCGATCCAGCGGAGGTCCTCGGCGGGGTCGCCGACGCTCAGTCCGCCCCAGGCCAGCAGGCCGTCGACGGTCGGAACGCCGTCGACGTCGGTCAAGGTGAAGGAGGCGGGATCGATGCCGCCCAGGACGACCGTGGGCTCGACGTTCCACAGGCCGTCGAGCGCGATCGCGCGGCTCCACCGACGCAGGAGCCCGAACGGGAGACGACCGGTGGCTTCGGCGCGGTCGAGGAGGCGCTCGGTGTCGGAACGGACCTGCGCGGCCGTGCGGAACGGAAGGCCCGCGCTCTGGACGATCGAGGTCGGCAGATCGTGGATGCCGGCGATCGCCGTCGCAACGGCTGTCGCCACACCGCGGCCGGCCGGGATGTGCGCCGCGTCCACGCGGTACCCCGGCAGGTGGGTCTCGACACGCGCGGTGCGGCCGTCGATCCGTGCGTGGCCGAGGACCTCGGGGGCGCGGAACGGAAGCATGGCCCGGACACCGGCCGTCAGCGCAGCGAGCGCGGCAGCCTCCCGCGAGGCGTCCGTTTCGGCCTCGTCGCTCTCGGGCACCCGGACGACCAGCCGTGTGCCGTCATCGAGGTGGACGAGCGCGCTGTCGTACCGTCCGCCGGCCCCTTCGCTCAGCCGTCCCGCTGCGGTGATGCTCGTGCGCACGCCCGAGGCTTGCGAGAGAGCTGCCGTCGCCGCCGCGGCTAGAGTGAGAGGAGAGCGTGCCATGCCCCCCAGGGTAGGCGGGGCCCGCCGCAGCGCATTCGCGCCACGCCCGCAAGAGAGGTCCTCGATGACGACGAAGGACGTCCCGCCGCCACTGGCTCGAGCGGTCATCGACCGTGCAGCCGACGAGCGGCTCGACGAAGGTCTGCTCACCCGCATCCAGCAGGACGCCGGCACGCGTGTCTTGCTCCTGCACGGCGACCGAGCCCCGCTCGACCAGCATTCCGCGCTCCGGTGGCTGCGGCCGGACGCCGTCCCCGGAGACGCCGTCTGGGCCTTCCTGGGACGGGACGCAGGCAAGCATGCCGTCGCGCTGGCGGCTCTGCCCGCCGCGGCCCCCGAGCCGGTCGTGGATGCGGCGGGCTGGGGCAGCCTGCGCGTGATCGGCGGAGAACTCGATCCCGACGACGCCGGACGCGTCGTCCAGGGGCTGAGCCTCGGGCGCTGGCTTCTCGACGCGCCGTTCTGTCCGACCTGTGGAGGCGCGACGGAGATCCAGCAGGCCGGCTGGTCCCGGCGATGCGTCGTCTGCGGACGTCAGCACTTCCCCCGAACGGATCCCGCCGTCATCGTGGCTGTCGCGAGCGCGGACGGTGAACGACTCCTGCTCGGGCGCAACGCGGCGTGGGGCGACATCCCGGTGTACTCGACGTTCGCCGGATTCGTCGAGGCGGGGGAGTCCCTCGAGACCACCGTCGAACGCGAGGTCGCCGAGGAGGCGGGCGTGCGCCTGGACCGCATCGTCTATCGCGGTTCGCAGGCGTGGCCGTACCCGCGTTCGCTCATGCTCGGGTTCACCGCCTACGCCGTCGCCGATGACGAGGCGCGTCCCGACGGGGAGGAGATCCTCGACGTCCGTTGGTTCACGCGCGCGGAGATCCGCGAGGCTCTCGCGGGTCGCGGTGAGATCCGCCTCCCGGGGTCCGCGTCGATCGCACGCAGCCTGATCCTGCGGTGGGTGGGGGAGTGAGCTCGGACCCCCTCGCCGATCTCGACGACCGTCAGCGCGAAGCGGCGAGCACCCTCCGGGGTCACGTGTGCGTCCTCGCGGGTGCCGGTACCGGAAAGACGCGTGTCATCACACACCGGATCGCTCACGGCGTCGACACCGGCGCCTACTCGCCGCAGCGCGTCATGGCGGTCACGTTCACGACGAAGGCCGCCGGCGAGCTGCGCGGCCGACTCCGGTCGCTCGGCGTGGAGGGAGTCGCGGCACGCACGTTCCACGCTGCCGCCCTCGCACAGCTGAACTTCTTCTGGCCCCAGGTCGCGGGAGACACCGCCCCGGCGATCGTCGACAGCAAGGTGCGCCTCCTCGCTCACGCCGCCGACGGGATCGGGCTCCGCCTCGATGCGTCGACGCTGCGTGACGTCGCCTCGCAGATCGAGTGGCGCAAGGTCACGATGCGATCGATCGAGGACTACGCGCAGGTGCGGCCCACCGGCATCCCGGGTCTTTCGATCGACCCCCTCGTCGGCCTGCAACGCGCCTACGAGAAGCTGAAGGACGAGCGTCGTCAGCTCGACTTCGAGGACGTCCTGCTCGCGTGCGCCGGGATGATCGAGTCCGAGCCACGCGTCGCGACGGCCGTCCATGAGCAGTACCGGCACTTCACGGTCGACGAGTATCAGGACGTCTCGCCAGTCCAGCACCGCCTGCTCCAGCTGTGGCTCGGCGACCGCAAGGATCTGTGCGTCGTCGGCGACGCGAGCCAGACGATCTACTCGTTCGCGGGCGCCGATCCGCGCTATCTTCTCGAGTTCGCCCAGCGCGACGAGGACGTCACCGTCGTGCGCCTGGAGCGGAACTACCGATCGGATGCCGCGGTCCTGGCCGTCGCGAACGAACTCATGCGCGGGCGGCCCGGGGCGCTCCAGCTCGTGACGCCGGCCCCCGCCGGTCCCGCGCCCGAGGTCACCTCCTACGACGACGACGCCGCTGAGGCCGACGGCATCGCGGATCGGATCGCCGCGCAGCTGAAGGCGGGAATCGACCCGCACGACATCGCGGTCCTCTACCGTTTGAACGCCCAGTCGGCGCCGCTGCTGGCTGCGCTCTCGTCGCGCGGCATCGCCGCGACCGTCCTCGGCGGCAAGAGGTTCTGGGACCTGCCCGAGGTCCGTCAGGCGCTCCTCGCACTGCGTGGCGCGTCGGTCGCGCCGATGTCCGGATCCTTCATCGCGACGGTGCGGGACGTGCTGCGGTCGCTCGGGTTGAGCGACGAGGCTCCGCCCGCGGGCGGCGCGCTGCGCGATCAGTGGGAGGCGCGGGCTGCGGTCCTCCGCCTCGCCGAGGAGGCGCCGGAGGGCACGACCCTGCGGGCGTTCACCGACGAGCTGACCGCCCGCGCCAAGGCCCAGCACGAACCGGCGATGCGCACCGTGACCCTCGCGACCCTTCACGCGGCCAAGGGGTTGGAATGGGCGCACGTGCATCTCATGGGATTGAGCGAGGGATTGCTCCCGATCTCCTACGCGACGACGTTCGAGCAGGTCGACGAGGAACGCCGCCTGGCCTACGTCGGCGTCACGCGGGCCGCGCGAACGCTGTCACTGTCGTGGGCGCAGCGGTCGGGGAATCGGGAGCGTCAGCGATCCAGATTCCTTCAGGAGATCGGCAGAGGCACGCTCCGTGAGGCCGGTGCTCGCGGAGCTCGCGCCGGTCGACCGTCGCGCTGACGACGATCGATCGCCCGGCGTCTCCGGTCCGGAGCACGCGCGCGGCGAGCGTCGCCGCCTCGACGAGGAGCAGCGGGTCCGTCGGGACCGATGGCCGGGCGAGCAGTTGAGCGGCGACGAGCGGCCACTCCGGATCACGCTCGCGTCGTTCGGCGTGCACGCACGCGAGGCAGGCGGTGGCGCCGGGGATCACGAGCGGTCCCACCACGACCCGATCGCCCGACAGCTCGATGGGAAGGTGCGGGATGTCGCTCGCCGTGAGGCGCGCGGCGCGATGCGGGTCGACCAGGCGAGCCGCCACGAGGATGATCGGCGCGTACCCCGATGGCAGCGTCCAGCGCGCCGTGTCCTCCACGGTCAGGCCCGCGCCCGCCATACCCGCCAGCAGCGTCCGCTCCTCCTCCTGCGCGAGGTCTGCGGGGAGCTCGACGCGCACCGGAGGGCTCGCGACCTCGTCGGTGACGAGCGAGTCCTGGATGCGGCGGATGAAGGCGCTCGCTTCGGCATCGCTCGCGCCCAGTTCGCGTGCGAGCGGACCGAGTCGCGCGTCCGGGATGCCGCTGACGAGTTCATCGAGCAGTCGCTCCTGCCACGGGCGCAGTCCCGTCAGGGGAGTCTCGTCGTCGATCCCCAACTGGACGCTCGTGGGTGTCCGCCAGAGCGGAGGATGCGAGGGAGCGAGGCGCAGCATGCCGCGATTCTGTCGGCGACCGCCGCGCGGCGTGGGCCCCCTCCACAGCCGCCGCGATCACGATCCGCTGCGGGGCTTCTGTGGAGGAGGCTGTCGGCTCAGACCGGGCGCGGGCCCGTCGGGCCGTCGTCACCCGGCTCGTCGTCGTTCTGCGGGGTTTCTCCGGAGGCGTCGTCCGCCGCGGCTTCCTCGTCGAGCAGCGCCGCGAGGGCGTCGTCGAAGGCGTCGCGCTCGGGTTCCTCGCCCCGCTGGCGGGCCTGCAGGCGGGCGATGAGACCCGCGGGGTCGTCGATGTCCTCTGCGGTGGGCATCAGGTCCGGATAGTCCCACAGCCCATCGCGGACGGTGGGGCCGACGGCATCCGTGACGGCCCGCCACATCGCGGCGGCCTCACGCAGGCGACGCGGACGCAGCTCCAGACCCACGAGCGAGGCCATCGCCTGCTCGCCGGGTCCACCGACGGCGCGGCGGCGGCGTACCGCCTCGGCGATGCGATCGGCTGCCGGGACGCGCGTCGTCGCGTCCGCGGTCACGACGTCGACCCACCCCTCGATCGTGGCGAGGAGGTTCTCGAGCCGGGTGAGGGCGTCGACCTGGGCTTCGGAGCGCTGGGGGAGGAGTGCGCCGCTCTCGATGGCCGCCTTCAGCTCCTCGGGTGCCGACGGGTCGAAGCGCGACGCGAGCTCCTCGAGTGCATCCGTGTCCACGTGGACGCCGCGCGCGAAGTCGGTGACCTGCGAGATGACGTGCAGGCGCAGCCATCGGGCGTGGCGGAACAGGCGGGCGTGTGCGAGCTCGCGGGTCGCCAGGACGAGGGCGAGCTGATCCTCCTCGATCTCGAGATCGCGTCCGAAATCGGCGAAGTTCTGCGGCAGGATCGCGGCATCGCCCGTGGGCATGAGGGGGATGCCGACGTCGCCGCCGCTGACGACCTCGAGGGAGAGCTTTCCGATCACCGACCCGAGCTGCCCGGCGAAGAGCGCGCCGCCCACGCGGCGCATGAGGCGTCCCGCCCCCTGGATCGCCGGCCGCATCTCTTCGGGCGTCTGCGATTCGAGAGCCGCCATGAGAGCGTCGCTGATCGACGTGGCCACCGGCTCGGCGAGCTCCTGCCACACCGGGAGCGTGGCTTCGACCCACTGGCCGCGCGTGATGGGCTTCGGCTCCTGGGCGAGTTCGGCGATCGCGGTGACCTCGCTGAGCCAGAGCGAGGCGAGGGCGAACGCCTGATCGAACTCGGTTCGGGCACCGGAACTGATGCCCAGCCCGTCGCGATTCGCGATGTGCAGCGCCTGCGTCTTCGCGGCGGACCAGTCGAGGCCGTCGTCGTCGCCGTCAGCGGACATCGCGGCCTGGAACTGCCGCATGATGTTCTGCATCATCGCCGGATCGATGCCCATGCTCGAGAGCTGACGGAGCTGCTCGGGGTCGATCCCGCCCTGCCCGCCGAGCATGCGCCGGAGCATCTCGGCGAGGTCGTCGTCACCGGGCAGATCGTCGTCCGCAGGATCGGTCATGTCAGGCGCCTTTCAGCAGGGGGGAGACGTCTCGTTCTACGCTAGTCGCAGGTTTTCTCCGCCCGGTCCGAGCGGGAGACGTCCCGTGTACGCCGGTCGCGAACGAGCACCGGAGGAAGGACCCGCGTGTCGTTCTTCACGCCTGTACCCGAGCGCGCCGAGCGTCGCTCCTCCACCCGTTCGCGGCGGTTCGCCGCCGGCGTCTGGGCTCTCGTCGTCGCGCTCGTCGCCCTGCTCATCCTGAGTTTCCTTCCGACCGGCTACGTCATCCAGCGACAGGGGCCGGTGGTCAACACGCTGGGGACGGCCGAGAACGCCGACGGCGAGGACGTCCCGCTGATCTCGGTGTCGGGTGCGCAGACGTACCCGACGGGAGGCGCGCTGGATCTGACGACGGTGCAGGTCCTCGGGAACCGCGAGCAGACCCCCTCGTGGTTCGAGCTCGCGCTCGCCTGGTTCGACCCCGCCGAAGCCGTCCTCCCGGTCGACAGCATCTTCCCCGCCGGGACGACGACGGAGCAGCGGAACGAGGAGAACGCCGCGCTCATGGTCGACTCCCAGAAGGAAGCAACCGCCGCCGCCCTCACCCAGCTCGGCTACACGGTGCGCGAGCACGTCGGGGTGGGCGCCCTCCCGAAGGATTCTCCCGCGACCGGGATTCTCCAGGTGGGCGATGAGATCGTCTCCGCCGGCGGCACGACCATCAAGGACACGGCGCAGCTGCGGTCCGTCATCAATGACGGCGAAGGCGACCCGGTCGACCTCGTGATCCGTCGCGATGGCGAAGAGCGCCCGGTCACGATCACTCCGGCCCGCACCGAGTCGAAGGACGGACCGGTCTGGATCATCGGCATCACCACCGAGCGCGACTTCGACTTCCCGATCGACGTCACGATCCAGCTCGACCGCATCGGCGGCCCGAGCGCGGGTCAGATGTTCGCCCTGGGGATTATCGACACCCTGACACCCGGCGAGCTCAACGGCGGCAAGCAGGTCGCCGGCACCGGGACCATCGACGCCGCCGGCACGATCGGTCCGATCGGCGGCATCCGACAGAAGCTCTACGGTGCGCGGGATGCCGGAGCGACCTACTTCCTCGCCCCGAAGGAAAACTGCGGCGAAGTCGTCGGACACGTCCCGAACGGGCTCCGCGTGATCCCCGTCTCGAAGCTCGCCGACTCGCTGGGTGCGCTCGACGCGATCCGAAGCGGCACGGGCGTAGACGAGCTGCCCGTCTGCGCGGCGGGGTGAGGGCAGCACCCCTGCGATTCCGCCGAGAGCGCACGGGGGCGAGGCCGGGTCGCAACAGCCGCCGCCTAGGATGAGGGTGTGACCTCGACACCTGCCGGGCCGGCCACGTCCACCCCTCCGAATCCTGTCCGCCGCACGATCGCCATCACCGTTGGAGTGTTGGTTGTGCTGGTGATCGCGTTCTTCACGTTCGCGAACCTGTACACGGATTGGCAGTGGTACCGGCAGCTCGGTTTCGACGGCGTCCTCGTGACGCAGTGGACCGCGCGGGTCGTCATGTTCCTCATCGGATTCGTGGCGATGGCCGTCCCTGTCTTCGCAGCCATCCAGCTGGCCTACCGCCTGCGTCCCGTGTACGCACGACTGAGCTCGCAGCTGGACCACTACCAGGAGGTCGTCGAGCCCCTGCGTCGCCTCGCGATGTGGGGCATCCCGGTGTTCTTCGGCTTCTTCGCCGGGTTCGCCGCGTCGGCGCAGTGGGAGACGGTGTGGCTCTGGGTCAACGGCGTCTCGACCGGCCAGAAGGACCCGCAGTTCGGTCTCGACACGGGCTTCTACCTGTTCCAGATGCCGTTCTACAGCATCGTGCTCGGCTTCGCGTCGGCGGTTCTGCTCATCTGCCTCCTCGTGACGGTGGTCGTCGCCTACCTCTACGGCTCGGTCCGGGTGGGTCAGCGCGAGCTGCGCATCTCGAAGGCGGCTCGCATCCAGCTGGCGGTCGTCGCGGCGCTCTACCTGGCCGTGCAGGCGGTCAGCCTGTGGTTCGACCGCTACAAGACCCTCACGACGCAGGG
Organism: Microbacterium phoenicis; assembly: GCF_047302325.1. Lineage (NCBI taxonomy): Bacteria > Bacillati > Actinomycetota > Actinomycetes > Micrococcales > Microbacteriaceae > Microbacterium > Microbacterium phoenicis. Next base: position 2,157,353 of record NZ_CP154849.1, on the reverse strand, counting down.
TGACCGGTTCACGGGAGCCAGCTACGTCGACGTCAACGCCGTGATCCCGGGTCTCGCCATCGTCTCCATCGCCGCCGCCATCGTCGCGGCGCTGTTCATCGTGACGGCCATCATCGGCCGGTGGCGCTTCCCCCTCATCGGTACCGCACTCCTGATCGTCTCGTCCCTCGTGGTCGGAGTCGCCTACCCGTGGGCGGTCAGCCAGTTCCAGGTCGCGCCGAACCTCGAGACGTACGAGGCGCCGTTCGTCGACCGCAACCTCGCCGCGACGAAGTTCGCCTACGGGATCAACGGACTCGAGAAGACCGACTACGAAGCGGTGACCACGGCCGAGGAGGGGCAGCTGCGGGCGGACGCCGACACGACCGCGTCGCTGCGCATCATGGACCCCGCCATCATCGGCCCCACCGTCCGTCAGCTCGAGCAGTACCGCTCGTACTACCAGTTCCAGAATCCGCTGGACGTCGATCGCTACGAGATCGAGGGCAAGACGCAGGATGCCGTGGTCTCGGTCCGTGAGCTGAACCTCGGCCAGCTGGGCAACGCGCAGTCCTGGTACAACAACACCCTGGTGTACACCCACGGCTACGGCGTCGTCGCTGCGAAGGGCAACGAGCGGACCGATGACGGCAACCCCGTCTTCATGGAGCGCGGCATCCCGACCTCGGGCGAGTTGACCAAGAACGAGAACTACGAGCCGCGGATCTACTTCGGTGAGTATTCGCCGCCGTATTCGATCGTCGGCGCCCCGAAGGGATCGGATCCCGTCGAGCTGGACTACCCGCGCGGCGAGGACGGGTCGGACCAGACGCGGACGACCTTCGCCGGGAACGGCGGACCGGACATCGGCAACCCCTTCAACCGGCTGCTGTACGCGCTGAAGTTCCAGTCCACGGACATCCTGTTCTCGGACGGGATCAACGACAAATCCCAGATCCTCTACGACCGGAACCCGCGCGACCGCGTTAAGAAGGTCGCACCGTACCTCGAGCTCGACAGCGACCCGTACCCGAGCGTCGTGGACGGGCGCGTCGTGTGGATCATCGACGGGTACACCCTGAGCAACAACTACCCGTACTCGTCGATCGTGAGCCTCCGGAACGCGATCTCCGACACGACGAACACGCAGCCGCGGGTGGCGCTCGATGACATCAACTACATCCGCAACTCCGTCAAGGCGACCGTCGATGCCTACGACGGTTCGGTGAAGCTGTACGCATGGGACGAGACCGACCCCCTGCTGCAGGCGTGGCAGAAGGTCTACCCCTCGACGCTCCGCCCCATCAGCGAGATGTCGGGCGACCTCATGAGCCACGTGCGGTACCCGACCGACCTGTTCAAGGTGCAGCGCGCGATGCTCGGCACCTACCACGTCGACGATGCGCAGTCGTTCATCCGACGCGACAACGCCTGGCGGACCCCGCAGGATCCGGTGGACAACTCGAACCTGCAGCCCCCCTACTACCTGACGATGCAGATGCCCGGGCAGGACAATCCCTCCTTCTCGATGTTCACCTCGTTCATCCCCGCGTCAGAGGGCGACGGAGAGCGGAACGTCCTGCTCGGATATCTGGCCGTGGACTCCAACGCAGGGTCGGAGAGGGGCAAGAAGGGCGCCGACTACGGCAAGCTCCGCATGCTCGAGATCGGCGCGGACGTGTCGGTCCCGGGACCCGGTCAGGTGCAGAACGACTTCCGGTCGAATGCCACCGTGGCGCGGGAGGTCAACCTCCTCCAACAGGGTCAGTCCGATGTGCGCAACGGAAACCTGTTGACTCTGCCGGTCGGCGGCGGTCTGCTCTATGTCCAGCCGGTGTTCGTCCAGGCCTCGAGCGGGACGCAGCTCCCGCAGCTTCGGAAGATCCTCGTCTCGTTCGGTAAGGAGGTCGCCTTCGAGGACACGCTCCAAGAAGCGCTCGACCAGCTCTTCGGCGGCGACTCCGGTGCCACCGCGGGTGACGAGGGGACCACCCCGACGCCCTCGGGCTCGCCCGAGGCGACGCCGTCCCCCGAGGCGACCGACGGCACCGAGCCGCCGACCGCCGGCACCGGCGATGAGACCGCTCGGCTCCTGCAGGAGGCCCGCGACGTCATGATGGCGCGCGACGCAGCGATGCAGAAGGGCGACTGGGCGACCTACGGCCAGGAAGACGAGAAGCTCACCAACATCCTCGACCGGCTCATCCAGCTCGACGGGAACTGATCCCGCGATGATCCCGGTGGCGGCTGTTCAGGACAGGAACAGCCCCCACCAGATCATCAGCAGTGTGACCACGAACCCGGCGAACTGGTTGAGCCAGAGGAACCGGTCCCAGCCGCGGGTGGCGGACGAGGCATCCTCGTCGCGGACCGAACGGTACGGCCACACCGTCGCGAGGTAGGGAAGAGCGACGATCGCCGCGAGGGGCCCCGGCCACGCGGTGCCGAGCATCGCGAGTCCCGCCGCCGCGTAGGCGACGAGCGAGAAGCGCACCGTCCAGGCTGCGCCGCGGACCGTCGCGATCGAGGAGATCCCCGCTTCGCGATCGGCCACGACGTCCTGCACCGCTCCGAACGCGTGCGAGGCCGCGCCCCACAGCGCGAACGCGGCGATGATGAGGACGAGTTGCGGCGTCCACGTCGCGTCCGTCAGCACCAGCGCATAACCGGCCGGCGAGAAGAAGTGGATGCTGCTGGTCGCCGAGTCGGCGAAGGGCCGCTCCTTCAGACGGAGCGGCGGTGCGCTGTAGAAGACGACGGCGAGCAGGCTGATGAGGAGGACGAGCCACGACAGCGGCGGACCGACGATCACCAGGAAGATCACGAACGGCGCGCACAGCAACGCGGAGGCCCAGAGGGTCGGGGCGTGCAGGCTCTTCTCGAGGACGGCTCCGTGCGCCCCGCCCTTCCGCGGGTTCCGGAGGTCCGACTCGTAGTCGAAGACGTCGTTGATCCCGTACATCGCGACGTTGTACGGGACGAGGAAGAAGATCGTTCCCGCGATGAGGACGAGATCGATCTCGCGTGCGCTCAGAAGGTACGCGGCCGCGAACGGGAACGCGGTGTTGATCCAGCTGACCGGTCGGGAGGACACGAAGAGCTGTCGGGCGAAGCGCACCGGCGTCATGCGGCGTCCCTTCGTTCGGGAAGCAGGGCCGAGATCGCGGGGAGGAGGAAGGCGACGCAGAGCGGGTAAGCGAAGTCCTCGACAGGAGCGAGCCCGATGCGGATGCCGCTGATGTGCTCTTCGGGGTACGTGAAGAGGTCCGCGGCGATCATGATGTTGTCGAAGATCGCGGTGAGGACGAACAGAACGGCAGCCGTCCACGCCGACGCGATCAGTCGTTCGAGACGGCCGGGGCGCCGGAGAGAGGCGAGCGTCACGGCGACGGTGAGGCCGAGGAACGGGAGAACGATCAGCGGGTACGTCACATCGTCTCCTGTCCGCGGGGTCGGCGTCGTGCGGCGCGGGCGCGCGTCACGCCGGCGTGGACCACGAGCGCGAGGTGACAGAGGAAAGCGAGGAACACGGGCTCCTCGAGGGGCAGGTGCGGCGCGAGGTCGATCCCGATGAGGAGCGGGCTGTCGCCACGGACGAAGACGCCGGTCGCGATCCCGACGAGATCCCAGACGAGGAGGAAAACGGTCCCGCAGAGGACGAGGACAGCAGTCCGCCGCGGGGCCCCTCCGAAAGCGAGTCGGTGGCGCAGGTCGACGGCGAGTACGCCGAGCGCCGAGACGATCAGGGCGCCGAGGTAGAGACCCGGCATCGACCTCAGCGCTCCGAGGAGAGGGACTCGGGGATCTGACCCGTCGAGATGTCGCCGTCGAGGAGTTTGACGATGAGCTCGGCCGAGATGAGGCACATCGGCAGACCGACGCCCGGCAGGACCGTCTGGCCGGCGTAGAGCAACCCGTCCACCTTGGAGCGCAGGCCCGGGCGGAACATGGCCGACTGCCGCAGGGTGTGGGCGAGGCCGAGCGCACCGCCCCGGAACGAGCCGAAGTCGGCGGCGAAGTCGCCGGGCGAGATGGTGCGGCGCACGCGCACGCGGTCGGCGAGGTCGGCGACGCCCGTCCAGGCGGCGATCTGAGCGACCACGGCGTCCGCGGCGGCCTCGATCGGGGCGTCGCCGGCGCCGTCGACGCCGCCGCGACCGAGCTCGGGAGCCGCGGGCATGGGGACGAGGACGAACAGGTTCTCGTGCCCGGCGGGTGCGACGTCGTCATCCGTGGCGCTCGGTCGGCACACGTACAGCGATGCGGGATCGGGGATCGCGCCGGCGGTGTCCTCGCCGAAGATCGCGTCGAAGTTCGCCTTCCAGTCCTTCGTGAACAGGAGGGTGTGGTGCTCGAGCTCGGGCAGTTCGCCTTCGACGCCGAGGAGGATCAGGAGCGCGCCGAACGAGGGGACGCGCTTGTCCCACCAGGCGTCGCTCCGCGAGCGGAGGTCGGGCTCGAGCAGCTCCGTCTCGGTGTGGTGCATGTCGGCCGTGGAGATGACGTGATCGGCTTCGACGCGGGTGCCGTCGGCGAGACGGATGCCGGTGGCCACGTCGCCGACGGTGATGATCCGATCGACCCTGCTCGAGGTCCGGATCACGGCGCCGCGCTCCTCGGCCAGGCGGGCGATGGCGCGGATGATCTGCACGAACCCGCCCCGCGGGTACAGCACGCCGTCGTCGAGGTCGAGGTGGCTCATCAGGTGGTACAGGCTCGGAGCGTCGTACGGGGATCCGCCCAGGAACACCGCCGGGTACCCCAGCACCTGCTGCAGGACCGGATCGGAGAACTGCTTCTCGACGTGGGTCGAGAGCGGGCGCAGCAGGAGCGGCAGCAGCGTGCCGAGCTTGCTGAGGACGTCGGGGTGGGCTAGCCCCTTCAGGGAGACGTACGGGTCGTAGAGGAACCGCGAGACGGCGAGATCGTAGATCTCGCCGGCGGAGTCGAGGTACGCGGCGAGCTTCGCACCGGCGCCGGGTTCGCGCGCCTCGAAGGCGGCGACGGCGGCATCCCGTCCCGACACGACGTCGAACGGCTCGCGCTCGCCCTCGTGGTAGACGCGGTAGGCGGGGTCGAGCCGTACGAGGTCGAGCTGTTCCGCCGCCGTCGTGCCGAGCAGGGCGAAGAAGTGGTCGAAGACCTCGGGCATGAGGTACCAGCTGGGGCCCGTGTCGAACCGGAAGCCGTCCTTCTCCCAGCTGCCGGCGCGGCCGCCGACGTCCTCCAGCGCCTCGAACACGGTCACCTCATCCCCGCGGTCGGCGAGGAGCGCAGCGGTCGCGAGACCGGTGATCCCGCCTCCGATGATGGCGATGCGGCGGGTCATGCGGGGGACCTCCGTGAGGGTGCGGATCGTCGGGCGGGAAGGAGCGTGCGGTGCGTGACCGCGGCGCGCACGGCGATCGCGGCCTTGACGGGATTCGGCACGCGTACGCGGGTGTCGACATCCTCGGTCCGGTGCATCCTGTCGGCGAGCGAGGCGAACAGCCCGTGCGCCGTCGCGACCGCGACACGGCAGTCCGCGGGAAGGAGGGGGATGGTCGCGGCGGCGGCATCCAGATCCGCGTCGATGCGTGCGAGGACGTCGGCCCGACGCTCAGCGCCGACACCCACGCCGAGGTAATCCCGGCCGAGGCGACCCGCGTCATCGGCGTGATCGCGCAGGAAGTTGATGTCCTGAAACGCCGCCCCGAGGCGCCGGGCACCCGAGACGAGCTTCGCGTCGGGATTCCGCGGTGACGCGCTCCCCGCGTTGACGAAGACCTGCAGGCACATGAGGCCGACGACCTCCGCGGAGCCGTACACGTAGTCGTCGTGCGAGGCGTCGTCGTGCTCGGCCCGCTCGAGGTCGGTTCGCATCGACGCGAAGAACGGCTCGATGTGCACCTTCGCGATCCCGCACTCCCTCGAGGTTCGTGCGAACGCATGCACGACGAGGTTCGCGCTGAAGCCGCGGTCGATCGCCGCGTAGGTCTCCGTCTCGAGCGCGTCGAGGACGCGTCGCTGCTCGTCGAGAGGGACGCCTGCGGCCTCGGCGGCACCGTCGACGATCTCGTCAGCGACCCGGACGAGCGCGTACACGTTCCGCACATGGCCCCGCACGCGAGCCCCGAGAAGAGAGGTCGCGAGTCCGAAGGACGTGGAGTAGGCGCGGATGACGGATGCCGCCGCTGCTGCTGCGGTCTCGTCGTAGAGGGAGTCGCTCATCGCGGGATGCGGTCCTCCACGGCAGCCGCGAGGGAGGCGAGCAGGACGACGGCGTCGCGCGGGAGCGCGGCGTCGGCCGCATGGCTGCGCGCGGATCGGAGCGTCTCGGTGATCATCTCGACTGCACGCTCCCGGGCGCCGCTGGCGGCCAGCTCGCGCTGCGCCTCGGCGATGGCGATGGGACCGGTCGGCGCCATGGCGAGGGCGGACGCGATGCGCGGCCACGCCTCGGTCTCGGCGGCCATGGCGATCAGAGGCGTCCGCTTGGACGCGCGGAGGTCGGCACCCGGCTCCCGCCCGGCCTCCGCCCGGGATCCGAACGTGCCGATGAGGTCGTCGGCGAGTTGGAAGGCCACCCCGATCGCCGAGCCCGCGGATTCGAGCGCGGCCCGTTCGTCGTCGCTGGCTCCCGCCAGGAGCGCACCGGCGGCGAGCGGGGCCTGGAAGGAGTAGAAGGCCGTCTTGTCGCGGGCGGTGCGGATCAGTGAATCGGTGGGCGGGAGGTCAGCCCCGATGGTCTGTTCGACGTCGGCGAGTTCGCCGGCGGCCGAGACCAGCAGGGCGTCGTCGAGGAGGACGAAGAGCGCGGCGCGCTGCGGCGCGGTCACGGGAGCGGTGGCGATCAGGCGCGTCGCTTCGAAGAGCAGGAGATCGCCCGCGAGGACGGCGGCAGCGGCCCCGAGCAGGTTCGCGTCGTCGGCATCCCCGCCGCGCGCAAGAGCGCGTTCGCGGAACCGTCCGACGACGTTCGGGATGCCGCGACGCTCGACGTCGCCGTCGATCAGGTCGTCGTGCACCACGAATGCGGCGTGCAGGAGTTCGAACGCGGCGGCGACCCGCCAGAGGCCGGGGGAGTGGCCGAGGTCGCCGCCGAAGGCCTGGAACGCCGCGACGACGAGCGCCGGCCGCAGCTGCTTGCCGCCGGTGGCGGAGGCGGCGGTGGCCTCGCCGAGGGCGGCCGATGCCTCGCCGAGGGCTGCGGAGCGGATGCGGAGACGCTCGAGCGCGACCTGCAGGGCGTCGTCGATCTCTCGTCGGGCGATCGCGGAGAGGGCGATCATGAGACTCTCCGGACGGACACCGGGTCTGCCAGATCGAACTGCTGCGCCTGGAGGACGAGCCACGGGCTGAATGCCCAGGGCGCAGCCGAGACCGAGGCGGCGAGGTCGGCGGGGTCGACCCACCGTGCCTCGGCGACCTCGTCGGGGTTGAGCGCCGGCTCTTCGTCCGTGTAGGCGACGTAGACGGGGCAGATCTCATTCTCGACGATCCCGGATGCGTCGACCGCACGGTAGCGGAAGCCCGGGATGGTCGGTGTCACGTCGCGTACGGCCAGTCCGACCTCGTGCGCAGCGCGCCGGTGGACGGCATCGAGGACCGCCTCGCCGGGGCCCGGGTGACCGCAGAACGAGTTGGTCCAGACTCCGGGCCATGCGGCCTTGCTGAGCGCTCGGCGCGTCACCAGGATCTGCCCCCGGGAGTTGTAGACGTGGCAGGAGAATGCGAAGTGGAGTGCCGTGTCGGTACCGTGGACCGTTGCCTTGGGAGCAGTCCCGATGTCGCGGCCGTCATCATCCATCAAGACGACGTACTCGATGTCAGACACGATATCCTCCGTAAGTTGCTAGATTATCTAGCGATCATCCGTCATGCTACCTACCGACCCAGGAGGTGTCCAATGGTTGCAGAACCGTGGATCCCGACGACCGAACGTGAGGCCGTCGTGATGAACGCGCTCGAGGCCATTCGCGCGTTCTCGGACTCTCTGGATCGAATGTACGCGGGTATGCGCGGCGACATGGACATGAACGCGACAGATCTCGCGGCGCTGCGGATGCTCATCATCCGGGAGCAGCACGGCGAGGTCGTGAAGCCGAACGACCTGGCGTCCCACCTCGCCATCTCGACGGCGTCGACGACGAAGCTGCTCGACCGGCTCACCGCGGACGGCTACCTGACCCGCATCCCGCATCCGCACGATCGTCGCGCTCGGATCGTGGTGCTGACGGACGAGGCGCGCACGACGTTCCGTCGTCACTTCGGCGACAGGCTGCGGCGGATGCGGACCGCCGCGGACGCCTACACGGATGCGGAGCTTCGCGCGATCGTGCGTTTCCTGGCGGACATGGAGACAGCGATGGTGCCGGAGTGACCCGCCCTGACACGCGAAGAAGGCGTCCCCTCCGGAGAGGGAACGCCTTCTTTTTCGTTGCGGGGACAGGATTTGAACCTGCGACCTCTGGGTTATGAGCCCAGCGAGCTACCGAACTGCTCCACCCCGCGGCACAAGAGAAAACACTAGCACGCGATTCGGGGGGACGCGAATCGGGGCGCACATGGCGTCCGGAATGGGAAGGATGAGGACATGTCTGCGCGAGAGTCGGATGTCACTTCGGACGCCCAACCCGACGGTCGGGACGAGACGCGGGACGAGCGCGCGGACCGCAACTGGAGCGAGGTCCTGCAGGAGCTGCGCGTGCTCCAGACCGGAACCCAGATCCTCACGGGGTTCCTTCTCGCCCTCGCCTTCCAACCCTCGTTCGGCGAGCTGAACACGACACAGCGGGCGATGTACCTGGTCTTGGTCGTGCTCTCGGCGCTCAGCGCCGTCGTCGCGCTCGCTCCCGTATCGGTCCACCGGCTCCTCTTCGCGCGGCGTGCGAAGCCGGCGATCGTCCGCTTCGGTCACTTCTGCATGCTGGGCTCGCTCGGGTTGGTGTCCCTGCTCCTCGTCGGCGTCGTGGTGTTCGTGTTCGACGTCGTCGTCGGTGGTGCGGCATCCTGGGTGGCGGGTGTCGGTCTCGCGGCCGTCATCGTCGGATTGTGGGTCGTCTTACCCGTGATCGCCCGTCGTCGTTCGGAGAGGACCTCATGACCGTCACGCCCCTCGGCGTCGCCGTGGCCCAGTTCGCTCCGACCGCCGATGAGTCGGCCAACCTCGACGCGATCGCGGACCTGGTGGAGCGTGCACGCCGCCGCGGTGCCGACGTCGTGCTCTTCCCGGAGTACTCGAGCTACTTCGTCGACCCCTTCGACGCCTCTTTGGCGGATCACGCGCAGGACCTCGACGGACCGTTCGTCAGCGCGCTCACCGCGCTCGCGGCGGCACACGACGTGCACATCGTCGCGGGGCTGGTCGAACGGGCTGCGTCCCCGGGCCGAGTCCGCAACACCGTCGTCGCCGTGGATGCCGGTGGCGTCGTCGCGCGGTACCGCAAGCTCCACCTGTACGACGCTTTCGGGCAGCGCGAATCGGACTGGGTCGAGCCGGGGGACATCGACGTCGCCGAGACGTTCGACGCCGGCGGCATCCGGTTCGCCCTCATGACGTGCTACGACCTCCGTTTCCCAGAGGTCGCCCGTGTGCTCGCGGACACCGGAGCGCACGTCGTCCTCGTCGCGGCCGAATGGGTGCGGGGCCCCCTGAAAGAGGACCACTGGCGCACGCTGCTGCAGGCCCGCGCCATAGAGAACACCCTGTACGTCGCCGGCGCGGACCATCCGCCGCCGCTCGGCGTGGGGCACTCGGTCGTCATCGACCCGCAGGGCGTGCCGGTCGTGCACATCGGGACGGCCACCGATGTCGCCGTCGCCTTCGTCGACGCGCGTGCCGTTGAGCGGGTGCGCCGCGTCAACCCCGCCCTCGCCTTGCGCCGGTACACGGTCGCGCCGCGCGTGTGACGCGCGCGTCCCGAATCAGCGGGCGGATGCCGCCAACCGCCGCGCAGCCTCTGCGATGACGTCCGTCCGCTTGCAGGATGCGAAGCGGACGAGCGTTGCGTACTCGGACTGGTGGTCGGGCGTCACGAACGCCGTCACGGGAATCGCCGCCACGCCGACGCGCTCGGGGAGCGCGCGGCAGAAGTCGGCGGCATCCTCCCCCTCGTCGAGCATCGAGCGGACGTCGGCAACCGTGAAGTACGAGCCCGCGGGGGTGCTCACCTCGAATCCCGCGGCGACGAGTCCGGCGCCGAGCAGGTCCCGCCGTTCCCGCTGGGTCGTCGCCAGATCCTCGAAGTATCGGTCGGGCAGACCGAGGCCGACGGCGATCGCGGGCTGGAACGGTGCCCCGTTCACGTAGGTGAGGTACTGCTTGACGGCAAGGACGGCGTCCACGAGATCAGCGGGCCCGCTGATCCACCCGACCTTCCATCCCGTGGTGCGGAACGTCTTCCCTCCCGACGAGATCGTGAGCGTCCGCTCGGCTGCACCGGGGAGCGTCGCGATCGGTGTGTGGCTGCCCGACATGACGAGGTGCTCGTAGACCTCATCGGTCAAGATGAGCGCGTCGTGCAGATGCGCGAGCCGGACGATCTCCGCGCGGACCTCGGCGGAGAACATCGTTCCGGTCGGGTTGTGAGGATCGTTGACGAGGATGATCCGGGTCCGGTCGGTGACGGCGGTCCGGAGATCGTTCAGGTCCGGCTCCAAGCCCGGCCACCGCAACGGGACCGGGATGAGGTGCGCCCCGGCGAGTGCCACCGCAGCCGCGTAGGAGTCGTAGAACGGTTCGAACACGACGACCTCGTCGTCGGAGCCGTCGAGGAGCGCGAGGATAGCGGCGGTCAGGGCCTCCGTTGCACCCGCGGTGACGAGGACCTCGCGGTCGGGATCGAGGTCGACGCCGTAGAACCGGTGCTGGTGGTCCGCGACGGCCTCACGGAGGACCGGCATGCCGCGCCCCGGCGGGTACTGATTGACGCCGCTGCGGATGGCGGCGAGAGCTGCGTCGAGCACCTCGGCGGGCCCGTCCTCGTCGGGGAAGCCCTGGCCGAGATTGACGGCGTCGTGCCGGAGGGCCGCCGCCGTGATCTCGGCGAAGATCGTGGGGGTCAGGTCGCCGTCGGGGGACAGGAGGCCCGCTCCGCGGGCCGCGCGTTGCCAGGCGCCGGATATGTGCAGCACGAGCCCAGCGTATCGCCGGGCGGCCCGGATGCCCGGTGCACTCCCATAGGCTGATCGGAGGGGTGGCATAGCTGGTCCACAGACTCCGGGAGCACTCTGAAGTCGCCTCGAAAAAGGAGCAGTCCCATGAGCGATTCGAACACCCCCGACCCGAACACGTCCGGAGCGAACGTGCCCCCGCGTCCGCCTTTGCCTGAATCCGGTGCGCCCGGTCACCGGGGTGCCCCGGACGCCCAGGCCACGGCTGCGCATCACTCCGGCCAGGGGTGGTACGGGCAGGCGCCCCACCCGCAGGGCGCCCATGATGCCGGCCGCCACGCCCCGGGCGCGGCGTTCTCGACGCAGCCCCAGCCCGGTGAGCCGGCGGCGGAGCGGTCTCACGACGCGAAGGTCGGCTCGGGCAAGATCGTGGCGGTGCTCGTCGCCGCGGCCATCGTGGGCGCGGTGTCGGGCCTCGGCGGTGCAGCGATCGGGAACGACGTCTTCCAGCCGCAAGCGGCTGCGGTCGCGCCCAAGGGGTCGACCCAGATCACAGTCAACGATCCGGACCAGGTCAACCAGACCACGGGCATCGCTACCAAGACACTTCCCAGCGTCGTGACCATCAGCGCCACGTCGTCGAGCGGCGGCGGTACGGGATCCGGAGTCATCCTCAGCGAGGACGGCTACGTCGTCACCAACACGCATGTGGTGACCCTGGACGGAGCGAGCTCCGACGCGTCCCTCCGGGTCACGACCTCCGACGGCCGCGTCTTCAACGCGAAGATCGTGGGCACCGATCCGATCTACGACCTCGCCGTCATCAAGCTGACGGACGCGACCGACCTCACTCCCATCACCTTCGCCGACTCCGCCAAGCTCAATGTCGGGGACACGACCGTCGCTGTGGGCGCCCCGCTCGGCCTGTCCAACACGGTCACGACCGGCATCGTCAGCGCACTGAACCGCTCCATCCAGATCGCCTCCTCCGCCGTCCCCGACTCGGGCGAGCAGGAGCAGGGACAGGGCCAGAACGGCGAGTCGCCGTTCCAGTTTGATTTCGGCCAGGGCGAGCAGCGCGGTTCGGGTTCGTCGGGAACGATCTCGATCGCGGTCATCCAGACGGACGCCGCCATCAACCCGGGGAACTCGGGTGGCGCACTCGTCGACGATGAAGGCAACCTCATCGGCATCAACGTCGCGATCGCGACAGCGGGCGGCGGTTCGTCCTCCTCCAGCGAGGCGGGCTCCATCGGAGTCGGCTTCTCGATCCCGTCGAACGTGGTCAAGCGCGTCGCGGACGAGATCATCAAGGACGGCAAGGCCACCCACGGCCTGCTCGGCGCGATGGTCGGCAATGCCGCGGACGCGGAGAACAGCACCGTCGCCGGTGCGCTCATCAGCCAGGTGACCCCGGGCGGCGCAGCAGCGCAGGCGGGCCTCAAGGCGGGCGACGTCGTCACGGAGTTCGAGGGAGTCCCGGTCCGCGACGCGACCGACCTCACGGCCCAGGTCCGCGCTCTGGCGGCAGGCAGCTCGGCGAACCTCGTCTACGTCCGCGACGGCAGGTCGCAGAGCGCCGACGTCACGCTCGGCACGCTGACCGACTGATCGCTCCAGCGACCTCCGAGGCGCGACCCCATCCCGCGATAGGCTCGCGGGATGGGGTCGTTCTCGTTCTCGTCGGGCAATGCGGCGCAGGTGCTGAGACTCCCACTCCACGCGCTGGGTCTCGTCGCGACGCGTCTCATCCCTCGGTCCAAGGATCTGTGGGTGTTCGGCTCCGCCGCCGGAATCGGCGAGGGAGCGTGGGCGCTCTGGCAGGTCGCCGCGGCGAACGGGGAGCACGCCGTCTGGCTGACGGGATCCGAGAAGGATGCCGCTGCCGCCCGACGCGCCGGAGTCCCGTTCGCCCCGAAGGGCGGTGTGCGCGGGTTCTGGCTCACTGCCAGGGCCCGGGTGGTCGTCGTCACCCACGGTGCCGGCGATGTGAACCGGTACGGGACAGCGGGATCGTTCCTCGTCCAGCTGTGGCACGGCATCCCTCTGAAGCGCCTCGGACTCGACTCCCCGGTCACCGCGAAAGCGCCGGTGAACCTGCCGGGACTGGCTCCCCTCCTGCGGTACGCCTATCGGCGCACGCAACGACGCATCCGTCTGCTGCCCGCCGCGTCGCATCTCGTCCGCGGACGCCTGGAGTCGGCCTTCGGGCTGAGTTACGACAGGATTCCGGTCACCGGTGAACCTCGCGTGGACGTGCTCGCCGACGGCTCGGCGGCCGACGCGCGGGCCTCGGTCGAGGCGCTGGTCGGACCGGCTTCCGACGCGCGCCTCGTGCTCTACGCGCCCACGTGGCGCGACGGGGCGCCGGATCCCGCTATCCCGGGGCCGGACGAATGGGCGACGATCATCGAGGCGCTCGACGCCGCGAACGCCGTCCTCGTGATCCGTTCGCATCCCCTCGGCGCGGGGGAGTACGCGCCACCCCCGGGAACGGACCGCGTCCGGCGGATGGGAACGGGCCTGATCGCCGACGTCACGCCGGTCCTCCCGGCGTTCGACGCGCTGATCACCGACTACTCCTCCCTCATCTACGACACGGCGCTCATCCCGCTTCCCGTCGTGTTCTTTGCTCCGGACGAGCGCCGGTACGCCGTCGAACGCGGGTTCTACGGCAGATATGGCGACCTCGCGGGCGAGGATGCGGCGACCACGTGGGGCGAGGTCGCGCGCCGCCTCACGACCGTTCTGCTCGACGACTCCGACCGCGCCCGGCGGATCGCGCGAGCACGCGACCTCAGCTCCCAGGTCCACGCCTACCGCGACGGCCGGAACGCCGAGCGCGTGTACCGCGCCATCCGGCGCGGTCTCGACGCATCGCGAACGACGAAGGGCAAGGAATGATCCAGGCCGCACTGGCATCGGGAGACGCGCTCATCCTCGAGGGGGCGGGGACGGCTCCTGCCGACATCCGTCTCGAGGGTCCGCGTGCCCGCGTCGCGGGCTCCATCGCTGAGACGGATGCCGGATGGCGGGCCACGGTCCCGCTGCGCATCTCGCGATGGGGCGGCCCGCTTCTCGCCCTCCCGAGCGGCACATACCGCGTCGCGGCGGACGGCCGCGATGTCCACGCCGCAGATCTCGTGGCGTTCCCGCGGGCGGTGGGCGAGATGCTCGCCGTCGAGGTCCATGGTGGGCGTGTGATCGTCTCACCCCCGCTGACGGACGCGGATGCCTCCGTCGGCGGCCAGTCCGCGCTCGAAGACGCCTATGCTCGCGCATCGTCTCCGCTCGAGAACGCGGTGATGTTCGAGAGCTTCTACGGCCGGAACGCGAGCTGCAACCCCCGAGCGATCGACGCGGAGCTCGCTCGCGTCGCTCCGGAGGTGACGCGGTACTGGAGCGTGGCCGACCGCTCCGTCGAGGTACCCGACGGCGCCGTCCCCGTGGTCGAAGGGTCTCCAGAGTGGTGGCGGGTCCGGGGGGCGGCGCGTCTTCTCGTCGTCAACGACTGGCTCCGCAAGCGGTTCGTCCGCCGTCCCGGCCAGCGGGTCCTGCAGACCTGGCACGGTACCCCCCTGAAGCGTCTTGCCCTTCAGCGTCCGGGATTCGACCCTCGTCGCATCCTCGCCGTCATCCGCGAGAGCAGGCGATGGGACGTCCTCCTCGCACAGAACCCCTACGCGGCCGGCATCCTCGCCCAGGCGTATGCATTCGGTCGACGACCGATCTGGGTGGAGGGGTACCCGCGCAACGACGTCCTCTCGACGGGCGACAGGGATCGCATCCGCCGGGGTCTCGGCGTCTCACCGGGGGAGCGGGTCCTCCTCTACGCGCCGACGTGGCGGGACGACCGGGATCAGATGGTCGACTTCCTCGACCTCGAACGACTGGCAGCCGACGCCGGTGCGGTGGTCCTCGTGCGGGGACACTCGCGCACCCTGGTGCCCGGCACGGACACGACCGGCTCGCGAGTGGTCGACGTCACGGCCTACCCCGACACCTCCGCGCTCCTGCTCGCCGCGGATGCGCTCATCACGGACTACTCCTCGGTGATGTTCGATTTCACCGTCACCGGTAAGCCCGTCTACTTCTTCGCTCCGGATCTCGACCACTACCGCGGCAAGCTGCGCGGCTTCTACTTCGACCTGGCCGCACGGGCGCCCGGCCCGCTGACCTCGACGCAGGAGGAGCTCACGGCGGCGCTCACCGACGCGGGCACGCCCGAGCGCTACGCCGAACGCTACGCGTCGTGGGTCGCGCGGTTCAACGCCCGCGACGACGGGCGGGCCGCCGAGCGCATCGTGGCCAGGCTCCTCGACCAGGGCATGATCCTCCGCGACTGAGGCGCGTCAGGGCAGCGGCGTGTTGCGGTCCAGGCGGGACGTGTCGACGGTGTCGTGAGCGCCTCTGAGGGCGCCGATGAGGAAGCCAGCGCCCCACGCGAGGTGCATCGTGGGGAGCACCGCCGCGAGCCACGCGCGCTGCCCGAGGGTCCGTCCGGCGATCGCGCTGAACGCGAGCACTCCCAGGACGTAGAGGGCCACGGGAAGGTGGACGACGGAGAGCATCGCTGCGAGAAGTCCGCTCACGAGCCCCGTGACCTGCAGCGCGCCGAGGACGATGCTGACCGTGAGGGCGACGACGAGCGCCGGTGGGGCGAAGAAACGCAGTGAGTTCTGGCGTCCGAACCGGCGGACGAGTTCCCCGCGCCACGTGCCCGTGGCGACGAACTGGCGGGCAAGACGCGCCCAACTCTCGCGCGGCCAGTAGGTGACGGCGAGTTCCGGGTCGAACCACACCCGGTAACCGGCCTGCCGGATGCGGAGATTGAGCTCCCAATCCTCCCCGCGCCGGATCGACTCGTCGAAGAGGCCGACCTCCTCGAGCACCCTCCGGCGCATGACGCCGAGGTATGCGGATTCGGCAGGTCCCTCCGGGGCGCCGCCGTGGTACGCGCCCCCACCGAGGCCGGCCGGGGAGTTGTAGGCGATCGCGACGGCTCGTTGGAACGGGGTGCGCCCGTCCGCGCGCATCACACCGCCGACGTTGGCGGCGCGAACGCGGTCCAGCGTGGAGAGCGCTCGACGCGTGTACCCCGGCGCGAGTTCGGAGTGGGCGTCGACGCGGACGATGGTGGGATGCCGCGCCGCGCGGATCGCCAGGTTCAGCGCGACGGGGATGTCGGCTCGCGGGTTGTCGACGAGGCGGATGCGTTCGTCGGCCGAGGCCAGCCGCTGTGCGAGCTCGGTCGTCCCGTCCGAAGACGGTCCGAGGGCGAGGATCAGCTCGGCGGGGCCGTCGACGTCCTGCTGCAGGACCGTCTCGACCGCACGTTCGAGGTAATCGCGCTCGTTGAGTACGGGCATCACGAACGTGACGCCGGCGTCGGGCGCCGGAACCGGCGCGTCGACCGTCACTGCGTGCCCGTGGCGTGGGGAGCGCGCACGGGCGCACCGCGCGGGATCAGCGCATCGAACTGCGAGAGCACCTCCGCGGTGTACGCCTCCGCGTCGAGCGATGCCGGCGCGACCCGGCCCTCGAGGAATGCGGTCATCCCTTCGGCGAGCGCCTCGTCGTCACGATCGACGATGTGCATGTCATCGCCCGGCAGAGCGCCGCGCGCGGAGCCGAACGCCGTCGAGACGATGGGCAGCCCCAACTGGGCGGCTTCGATGAGGACCATCGGCTGCCCCTCGTAGTCGCTCGAGAGGACGAAGCAGTCGCACCGTCGCATGACGGACACCGGGTCCCGGAGCGGTCCGGTCAGGAAGACCCGTCCGGTCAGACCGGCATCCCGCACCTGCTGCTCGAGCTGCGCGCGCAACGGCCCGCCGCCGACGATGAAGAGCTGAGAGTCGGGAGCTTCCGATGCGAGGCGCGCGAACGCGCGGATGAGGCGGGCATGGTTCTTCTCGGTCGACAGTCGGCCCACCGAGACGAACCTCCGAATGCCGGGGGCCGAGAGCGCGGCCTCGAGCACCTGCCCCAGGATCGCGTCGTCCTCGGGTTCGTCCCCGTCTTCGTCGCGCTCGTCGACGGCCTCGGCGGAGACGAGGTCCGGAAGGTTTCTGAGGGTCACGAAGCTGTCCGGGCGGGCGTAGTCGGCGAGCTCGGCGCGGTTGAGATCCGTGAGGGCAGGGGAGACGGATACGAGCTGGTCGTAGGCCCGGTACATCGCGAAGACCCGCCCCAGCGAACGCCGGAACGCCTGCTTGCCGTTGACCGTCCGGTCGCGGTCGGCGGCCATCTCGTTGTGCAGCCAGATCGCGCGCACCGCGCGAGGCGAGTGCAGCATCAGGTGCGCCCAGAACGGGCTGTATCCGCTGAAATCCGCGACCCAGTCGAACTTGGCCGACCCGAAGATGCGTGTCCACTCGTCCCGCCACAGTGTGCGATGCCCGAGGCGGCGGTGCGCGCGGAGCGGGTCGGTGCTGACATCCGCGACGCGTCGCATGATCTGACGTGCTTTCAGGCCGTTCATGCCGCCGACGCGGAAGATCTGACGGATGTTCGGGTTCAGGCGTGTCTGGTTGTGACGGGTCGTCGCCCCCCGGGGGAAGGCCATGAGAGCCGTCACGTCGTAGCGCTCGGTGTCGAGCGAGTTCAGGAGGTTCACGGCGGCCGTGGTGATGCCGTTCAGACGCATCCCGCCCAGGTAGAACAGCAGACGGGGACGGTCGTCCCGCCGCACGGGGCGCACGCGGCGTCCCTCCTCGCGGCCACGGAACACGACGTCGACGACGCGAGAGGTCGCTCGGCCGTCGTCGTACGGGACGAATCGCTCCGCCCATTCTGCGTACCGCGGGTGTGCCGCGGCATCCGGTCGCAGCAGGTCGGCGAGGTCGCGCCCGAGCGCCCGAGGATCGGTCTGCACGGGGCCGGGCAGTTCGTCGAGCGGCATGTACGTGCCTCGATCGGCGGAGTACGCGTCGCCGTCGGGAACGAGGAAGCCGATGGGTCTGCCGGTCGCCAGGTAATCGAAGAAGATCGACGAGTAATCCGTGACGAGCGCGTCGGCGAGCCCGAGGAGGACGTTCGTCGCGACGATGTTCGGCACGAGGACACGCCGCAGAGCCGGGATGCCGCTGGCCGCCCGGTGCACCACCTGGTGGGTCTTCAGGAGCACAGCGACCTTGTCGCCGAGCTCCCGCTGGAGTCCGGCGACCTGGTCGGCCAGGTGCGCGAGATCCGCATCCGGGGCCTGGAAGGAGTTGCCCCGCCAGGTCGGGGCGAACAGCACGATGCGTTTCCCGGTCAGCGACGTGCCCAGCTGAGCGGCGAGCGCACCGACGCGCTGCTCCCGCTCCGCATCCGACATCCACTGCCGGTCGATACGCGGATAGCCCTCTTCGATGATCGCGCCGCGGTAGACGTTGCGGAGCTGGTACGCATCCTCGTACATGGTCTCGGCCATGAACGGGTTGGCGGCGAGGAGGTAGTCGGCGTTCAGGAGGTTGCGCAGGGTGTTGGCGGACTCCCGCGCACCGCCGGGCATGTCGAAGCCCATGAGCTTCAGGGGCGTCCCGTGCCAGGTGTTCAGGTAGACCTGGCCGACGCGCTTGCTGAACGCCGGAGGGAAAGTGGCGTTGTTGACGAGATATCCGGCCGTCGAGACCGCGCGCCAGTACGCGGCACTCCCGCGTGCCACGATGACGACGTTGCGGGTGTCCGCGAACTCCGCGCGAAGTGCCGCCGCGGCATCCGGATCACTGATCGACCAGATGTGCGTCAGATCGGCGAACTCGGGGTCGGCGAGCAGCGTTCGGAAGATCGCCTCGGGGTTGCAGAGCGCGCCGTTGCCGGCGAAGGATTCGTAAACCACCGTCCGGTGCCGGATCGGCCGGGATCTCGCCCAGGCGATCTGCTCCGACGTCGGGATGCGCTTCGCGCGGCTCAGCGCCGAGCGGACAGCACGGGTGACGGCGGGCGGAAGGGGCGAACGCATGTATGTGCTGTGCTCTCGTCGACGGCAGGTCAGGGCGCGACTTCACCGGCCCGGCGACGGGCTCGCGCCGCAACAGCTCGGTGGACGCGTCGCGCCGCCTTATGCATTCTAGCTTCGACAACCTCGTAGAACCCCCAGGCCACGAGCAGGCTGATCGGGATGCCGAGAAGGCCGACGAGCCCCCATGCCTCGGAACCGAAGGCGAAGGCGAGGGTTGCCAGCACGGGGACGTGCACGAGGTAGAGGCTGAAGGAGATCTTGCCGAGCCACTGGATCGGGCGCGTCTCGAACAGCCGGATCGCGGGTCCCCACGCGAGCGCGACGAGGACGATCCCCGCAGCGCCGGGGGCGGCGAAGGCCCACAGCACCTGGCTGAGGTCGGTGCCGCTCGGGACGATCGGGCGCGCGAGCCAGCTGCCGATGAGCATGAGGACGCTCACGAGCGTGAACAGCGGCATGAACCACCGAGGTCGCGGGCGTTCGACCCACGCCAGCAGATCGGGCATGCGCGCGGCCATGATCGTACCGATCACGAAGACGGGGAAGTAGAGGAGTTCGCTCTGCTCGAACAGGCGACCTGCGACGCTCAGCGCGCAGCAGAGGAGCACCGCGGCCAGGGCGTGCCGCCGGACGAGGAGCGCGAGAGCCGTGGCGAGCGGCAGGACGATGGAATACAGGAGCTCCCAGTGGAGCGACCAGAGGGGGTTGTTCAGGGAGTACTGACGCGGGACGAGGGATGCCTGAGCGAGGAACGACTGCCACGTGACGCTCTCGGCGTGCGTCTCGGCCATCCAGGACCCCGGGGGCATCGTTGACCGGTCGCGCGGAACGAGGAATATCAGCAGGGCGCTCAGTCCCAACGAGGCGATGACCGGTCCGTACAGTCGAACGACTCGTGCGGAGAGGAATCCCATCCAGGAGAAGTTCTCGCGGAACACGGGGAGGACTACGACGAGCCCCGAGAGGACGAAGAAGACGAGGACCGCCTCATTGCCGGCCGTGAGGAGCTTCACCGGCGACTCCGAGATCACTGCCCAGCTGACGGTGCCCTCGAGCAGCGGGCGTGCGATCAGCAGCCAATGGTGCAAGAGGACGACCAGAGCCGCGACTCCACGGAGGCCGTCGAGGCTTCGGATGCGGCCGGGCGGGTGCGTCGGGGGAGTCGTTACCACCCGACAACGCTAGTCAGTGTTGCGAGGCGGGCCGAACCACTTGCGCGCGCACCACGGGGTGTGCAGGCCGCGCGGGTCAGGTCCAGGCACCTGTCGCGGCGATGATCCCGGCGAGGATCGAGACCGCCGCGAGGACGAGTGCCACCGCGATCAACACCGTGTGGACGACAAGGAAGCGAGTGGCATGACCACGCTCGTCCCGCGAACGTTCGTCGCGCGCCACGCGTCGGTAGAAGGCAGGCCAGACGACGGCGTTGAAGACACCGTTGAGGATGAGCAGAGTGACGAGTACCGGGATCACCCGGCCACGCTACCCGTTGATCTCGTCGCCGTGCCGCGCGCGACGACGCGGTCCACGAAGACGCCGAGGCTTCTCAGCGTCCGGGGGCGTCACGGTCAGTTCCGCGGGGAACACCGGGGGAGGAGCGCCGAAGGCGCGCCGGGCACCCGTGACGACGCGCCGACCCAGGATGTGGTTGCCGCTGCCGCCGACGACGGCGCCGACCCCGAAGGGCAGCGCACGGCCGACCACCGAGACGCCGCCTTGCACGGCGAACCGGCGGATGAAAGCGGATTTCAGTCGGTCGAGGAGAGGTCCGACCATCGCTCGGGGCAATGATGTGGTGACCAGCTCCCCCCAGTAGGCCTGCCGGGGCTTTCCGCCCCCGCTGACCTGCCCGGCGAACTGGCTGACGAGGTCCACACCCTCGCGCCCGACCATCAGGGTGAGAACGAGCGCGCGCGCCCGGTCGGGATCGGACAGACGGATGCCGTGCACCTCTGCGAGTGACTGCGCGAACAGTGCCGTCGCTTCCAGGAAGCCGACCGTCTCCGCACCGGCGAGTGCGAGGGTCACCCCGGTTCCGATGCCGGGGACGACCGCCGTGGCACCGACGGCGGCTCCGCCGGTCGTGACCGTTGCGAGATAGCGGCGTTCCAGGATCCGGCAGATGTCTGCGGGTGCGGCATCCGGATGCCGCGCACGGATGGCCCGGAGATGGGAGAGGACCGCCGGGCGCTGGGTGGCGAGGACGCGGTCCAGTATCCGGATGAGCCAGGGATGCTCCGACGAACCGACCGGCGGCAGTCCACCTGCCCAGGCCGAGTCATCCGGCAGCGAATGGATTCGGGGGACGTTCGCCGTCACAGGGTTCACGGCGGGCTCCCCAGCGCCGCCTCGTGCGTCAGACGTAGAAGTTCGCCCGGTCGAGGTCTTCGGCGAAGTCCACCTCGACCGCATAGAGGTCGGAGATGTCGAGGGGACGCAGCTTCAGCCCGTTCTCGGCGACGGCGAGCTCGAGGCCGCGCTCGAAGTAGTCCTGGTTGTCGACGTGGTTGAGTTGGGCGATCAGCGCCGGCTTGTCGGCACGCGAGATGTAGTTGATGCCGACCGCCTCGCCGAGCCCTCCGGCGACCGTCTTGGACAGCTCCGCGATGTTGCCGTCGGCGTCGACGGTGTACTTCACCTCTTCGTCGCTGACCTTCGACGTGTTCACGGTGACGAAGGACTGCTCCGCCTCGATGAGGGCGATGGCGCGGCCGAGCACACGCGGGTCGAAGACGACGTCGCCGTTCATCCAGAGGACGCCGGACTTGCCCGTGGCCTTCAGTGCGCGCAGCAGGCTCTTCGAGGTGTTCGTCTGGTCGTAACGGTCGTTGTAGACGTAGTCGGCGTCGGGGAACGCCTCGACGATCGTCTCGGCGCGGTAGCCGACGACGGTCGTGATGGATGCCGCGGGCCCGAAAGCGGCGTGGATGTTGTCGTGCTGCTGGCCCATGATGCTGCGGCCGTCGCTCAGCGGCGTCAGCGGCTTGGGCAGGCTGCGGCCGAGCCGCGAGCCCATGCCGGCTGCGAGGATGACGATCTTGGTCACGGGGGTGCTCCTGACGATGTGGTCACTGTCCGTACATCGGAAAGACACATCCTTGTGCCAGCTAAATGGTAGCCGGGGCGCCTGGCAAAGGCCCGAATCCGGGTATGGCGTTGCGCATTCGTGATAACCGTGCTGCGGTTACGAGGTCCCAGGAGACGGTGGTCACCCCTTGGTAGGTTTGAGGAGTGACGCCTCCGAAGACACGACAGCCCCGCGGTAAGGCACGAGTGTCCGGCGCCGGCACCGCTGTCCCACCTCCGCCACCTTTGCCTGCCGATGTCGCCGCAGCCCGAGGGGCGAACGCCCCCGCTGATGAGGAGGCGACCGTCGCCCTTCCGCCGAAGCCCGATCTGCCGGCATCCGTCGCCGCGGCACAGTTCGAAGGCACCCGCACAGATCCCGAGATCCATGTCGGGGACGAAGGAGAGGCCGACACCGAGCTACACCCGGAGTCTGAGCCGGAGCCCGACCCCGAACTCGAGCCCGAGCTCGAGCCGGAGCCCGAGCCCGAACTCGAGCCGGAGCCGGAGCCGGAGCCCAAACTCGAGCCGGAGCCGGAGCCGGAGCCGGAGCCCGAACTCGAGCCGGAGGGCCCCGCGCCCGTCACAGCCGTGCTGTCCGCGCCCGGCGAGGGAGAGGTCGCCCAGAGCGGCACGGCTCCCGCACTCCGGATGTCGAAGGTGTCGAAGTCCTTCGGTCGGACCCTCGCCGTCAACGCAGTCGATCTCGAAATCCCGGCCGGCACGTTCTACGGCATCGTCGGACCGAACGGCGCCGGAAAGACCACGACGTTGTCGATGATCGCGGGTCTCCTGCGTCCCGACGGCGGCTCCATACAGGTCGGCGGCGTCGACCTTCGCCGCGATCCTCGGGGCGCGAAAGCGCTCATGGGGGTCCTCCCGGACCGTCTGCGCACGTTCGACCGTTTGACCGGTCGTCAGCTCCTCCACTACTACGGTGTGCTGCGCGGGCTTCGCCCCGCTGTCGTCACCGAGCGCACGCAGGACTTGGCGCGCGCGTTCGACCTGACCGCCGCACTGGCGCGTCCGGTGTCCGACTATTCGGCAGGCATGACGAAAAAGATCATGCTGGCGGGAGCGATGATCCACGCGCCGAGGCTGCTCGTCCTCGACGAGCCGTTCGAGGCGGTGGATCCGGTCTCGAGCGCCGTCATCCTCGACATCCTGTCGGCGTACGTCGCGAGAGGCGGCACCGTCGTCCTTTCGAGTCACGGCATGGAGCTCGTCGAGCGGGTGTGCGACGGGGTCGCGGTCATCGTCGCCGGCCAGGTGCTCGCGCAGGGCACGGTCGACGAGGTACGCGGCGACAAGACTCTCGCGGAGCGCTTCGTCCAGCTCTCCGGCGGAATCAGCGATGTGGAAGGCCTGGAGTGGTTGCACACGTACTCCGACTGAGACTCGCCCTTCTCATCGGCGCGCTCAATGCACGCCCTGCCGTCGTCGCGCGCCGCCTGATCGCATTCGGTGTCCTCGCGGTCGCCGTCGCCGCCGTCTGCGTCGCCTTCGTCAGGCTCGACCGCGTCCCGGCCGACGAAGCGGCCACACTGGCCGTGGTGGGAGGCGCGGCGCTGATCGCGGGGTTCCTGCTGATACCGCTGTTCGCCGGCGCCGATGACCCCCTCGATCCGCGCCGCTTCGTCACGACGGGTGCTGAGCCGCGGACCGTCGCCTGGACGGTCGCTGCCGCGTCGCCCCTGGGCGTCCCCGGTGTCGTCGTGCTGGCGATCGCCGTGGCGATGGCCGTCGCGGCGACCGGACACGGAGCCCCGGTCTGGCAGGCCGTCCTCAGTGCCGTCCTGCTCGTCGCCACGACGGTGCTCGCGTCGCGGTGTGCCATGGCCGTGTCGGCGGTCGCTCTGCGAGACCGACGCTCGCCGCAGCTGACCGGGCTGATGGTGACGGCAGCGGGAGTCGTCGTGATCCCGGTGGCCGCCTTCGCGTTCTCGCTCGAGTGGTCGGGCGGGCTTCCGTCGCCTCTGACGGAAGCGGCTCAGGTGCTCGCGATCACTCCCTTCGGCGCGGCGCCCGCGATCGCGGTGCGGGCGGGCGGCGCGCTGGTCGCGTCGCTGCTCGTCGCGGTGGGAACGATCGTTCTCCTGGCGCTCGCGTGGTATCTGCTGGTCCAGCTGATGATGACCCGGACGGAGCGCCCGGTTCCCGTCCGCGAGCGTCGCGGCCTCGGCTGGTTCGCCGTCATGCCCGGGCTGCCGGGCGGCGCGGTCGCCGCGCGCAGCATCGTCTACTGGTTCGGCGATGCCCGCTACCTCGCCAACGTGATCGTCGTGCCGATCGCCTCCATCCTGATCGTGACGCCGTTGCTCATCGTCGGCGTTCCGCTGCAGACCGTCGCGCTCATCCCTCCGCCGATCCTCGCCCTCTTCCTCGGATGGCTGATCCACAACGATCTGGCCTACGACTCGACCGGCGTTTGGCTCCACATCTCCGCGGGGGTGCGCGGTGTCGCAGACCGGATCGGACGGCTCGTGCCCATCCTCATGATCGGCATCCCGCTGCTGGCGCTCATGATCACGGGGTCCATCTGGTTGCACGGCCGGTGGGCCGTCCTCCCGGCCCTCGTCGGTGTCTGCATCTCGCTGTTCGCGGCCGGTCTCGGGTTGGGCTCGATCGCGTCGGTCGCGGCGCCCTACGCCGTCTCGCGCCCCGGCGAAGGGCCGTTCGAGCAGCCGCAGCGCACGGGCGGCGGGGTGACCCAGGCGGTCGTCCTCTTCGGCGCCATCGTGTTCTCCGCCCCGTCGCTCTGGTGGGGATGGTTGTCACTGAGTGGCGACGAGGATGCCGCGTGGACGTCGTTCTGGTCCGGTATCGGCGTCGGGGTCGGTGTGCTGGTCGTAGGCATCGCTGTCGGCGGAGCGCTCTTCGAGCGTCGCACCGGACGCATCATGGAGTTCGCAGAAACCCTCTGACGCCCGGCCACCGCGGCCCCGACCCCAGTACACTCGGGGGAATGAGCACGCCGATCGACAGCCCTGATCAGGGCGGCCTCGCCACACTCGACCGCGAGCTCGAGGAGCTCATCCGCGAGGAGTCCATCGAGCCGGGCGACCATGAGCGGTTCTCGCACTACGTCAAGAAGGACAAGATCATGGAGTCCGCCATCACCGGCAAACCGGTGCGCGCACTCTGCGGCAAGAAGTGGACGCCGGGACGTGATCCCGAGAAGTTCCCGGTCTGCCCGACGTGCAAGGAGATCTACGCCTCGCTGACCTCGTAGACGGTCGGCAGAGCGGGATCGGCGCGGCTGAGCGCCAGCGCCGTCACGGGAAGCTCCTCGCGGACGCGCAGGTGATGCGCGCGCGCAGCAGAGACGCCGTCTGGGCCGAGGTGAGCGGCATCCGTCTCGCCGTGTTCGACGAGCACGGTCTGCAGCGGGCGGGCGTCGGGGTGGGCCGAGGGGGCGTCGAGCTCCTCGAAGCCGTCGGCGACGGCGATGACTTCTGCGGTGGCGACCCCGTCGGCGCGGCGGCGGAATGCAGCCTTGCGACCGCCGATGGACGCCTTGGAGGTCGAGGCCTTCGCCACCGGCACCCAGCCGCCGTCCGAGCCCTGCCGGGCGACGAGCTTGTAGACCATTCCCGCCGTCGGCGTGCCGGATCCCGTGACGACAGAGGTTCCGACGCCGTATGCATCGACGGGGGATGCCGCCAGTGCCGCGATCGCGAATTCGTCGAGGTCGCTCGTCACGGTGATCTGTGTCGCTGTCGCGCCGAGCTCGTCGAGCTGCTGACGCACGGAAGCGGCCACGGTCGGGAGGTCGCCGGAGTCGAGCCGGACGCCGCCGAGCCCGGTGCCTGCGACCCGGACGGCGGTCTCGACTCCCTGGCGGATGTCGTAGGTGTCGACGAGAAGCGTCGTCCCCGTGCCGAGGGCCTCGATCTGGCTGCGGAACGCATCCTCCTCGGTGTCGTGGAGGAGCGTCCAGGCGTGTGCGGCGGTACCCATCGTGGGAATGCCCCACGAGCGTCCGGCTTCGAGATTGCTGGTCGCCGAGAAGCCCGCGATGTAGGCGGCCCGTGCTGCCGCGACGGCGGAACGTTCCGCGGCGCGACGGGACCCCATCTCGGCGAGCGGACGGTCGCCGGCGGCGATGCTCATACGCGCGGCAGCTGTTGCGACAGCCGAGTCGTGGTTGAGGATGCTGAGCGCCAGGGTTTCGAGGATCACCGCTTCGGCGAACGTGCCCTCGATCGTGAGGATGGGGGAGCCGGGGAAGTAGATCTCGCCTTCGCGGTACCCGCTGATCGTGCCGGTGAACCGATAGCCCTCGAGGTAGCCGACCGTCTCGGGACTGACGATGTCGTTGTCGCGCAGGTAGGCGAGCTCAGCCTCTTCAAAGCGGAAATCCGCGATCTCCGAAAGGAGGCGGCCGGTGCCGGCGACGACGCCGAAGCGGCGGCCGCCCGGAAGACGCCGTCCGAACAGTTCGAAGACGCACCGGCGATTCGCGGTGCCGTCGCGCAGAGCGGCATCCAGCATCGTGAGTTCGTAGCGGTCGGTCAGCAATGCCGTGGACGTGGCCATCCGGTCACTCTATCCAGGCGCGGAGTCGGGTCGGACCGAGACTAGGCTGGTCGATCGTGACGGACGCACCGATCGGGATCTTCGACTCCGGAGTGGGCGGTCTCACCGTGGCCCGTGCCGTCTCGCAGCTGCTCCCGCGCGAGTCGATCCTCTACATCGGCGACACCGCGCACTCCCCGTACGGACCCAAGCCCATCGCCGATGTCCGGCGGTACGGTCTAGAGGTCCTCGACTCGCTCGTCGACCAGGGCGTGAAGATGCTCGTCATCGCGTGCAACACCGCCTCCGCCGCGCTGCTGCGCGACGCGCGAGAGCGCTACGACGTGCCCGTCGTCGAGGTCATCGGGCCGGCGGTCCGGACCGCTATCTCGACCACGCGCAACGGACGAATCGGCGTGATCGGGACTGCCGGCACCATCGGCTCGGGGGTGTATCAGGACATGCTCGGCGTCAACGAACGCCTCAGCGTCTTCGCGCAGGCGTGCCCCCGCTTCGTCGACTTCGTCGAAGCGGGAGTGACCGACACGACCGACGTCCTGCGCGTCGCGGAGGAGTACCTCGCACCGCTTCGCCACGCCGCCGTCGACACCGTCGTCCTGGGGTGCACGCACTACCCGTTCCTCGAGGGGGCCATCAGCTACGTCATGGGTCCGGACGTGTCTCTCGTTTCGAGCGACACCGAGACGGCGAAGGACGTCTACCGGCAGCTCGTCTCCCGCGACCTGCTGGCAGGGCCGGACGCGCTTCCGACCCACGTGTACGAGGCCACCGGCGATTCCGCCGACGACTTCATCCGACTCGCCGATCGGCTGATGGGTCGCGGCGTCAGCGCCGTCCGGCTCGTGCAGACCGGCGCTATCGATCTACCCAAGGAGACCCCATGAGCGAGACCACCCGTGCCGACGGCCGCGTCGTCGACCAGCTGCGACCCGTCACGATCGAACGCGGCTGGAGCGCCCACGCCGAGGGCTCCGCACTGATCTCCTTCGGCGGCACCAAGGTGCTGTGCACGGCATCCTTCACCAACGGCGTTCCGCGCTGGCTGACGGGCAAGGGCAAGGGCTGGGTCACCGCTGAGTACGCGATGCTCCCGCGTGCGACGAACTCGCGCAACGACCGCGAGTCGATCAAGGGTAAGGTCGGTGGTCGCACCCACGAGATCTCGCGCCTCATCGGCCGCGCGCTCCGGGCCGTCGTCGACACGAAGGCCCTCGGTGAGAACACGATCGTCATCGACTGCGACGTCCTGCAGGCCGACGGCGGCACCCGCACCGCGGCGATCACCGGTGCGTACGTCGCCCTGGCGGACGCGATCGAGTGGGGTCGGGCCAAGGGCTTCGTCGGTAAGAACGCCAAGGCGCTCCTCGACTCCGTCTCGGCGGTGTCGGTCGGCATCATCGACGGCGAGCCGATGCTCGACCTGGCCTACGTCGAGGACGTCCGCGCCGAGACCGACATGAACGTCGTGGTCACCGGCCGCGGGCTGTTCGTCGAGGTGCAGGGCACCGCGGAGGGTGCGCCGTTCGACAAGCGCGAGCTCGACGCCCTCCTCGAGCTCGGTGTCAACGGGTGCGGCGACCTCCGCGAGGCGCAGCTCGCCGCGTTGGCGCAGGAGCTCGCGTGACGACGCGCCGCATCGTCCTCGCCACCCACAACGCCCACAAGGTCGAGGAATTCGGGGCGATCGTCGCCTCGACCCGTCCCGATCTCGAGGTCGTCGGTTACGACGGACCCGAGCCTGTCGAAGACGGCGTGACGTTCGCGCAGAACGCGCTCATCAAGGCGCGCGCCGCGGCCGCACACACCGGCCTTCCGGCGATGGCGGACGACTCCGGGATCGCCGTCGATGTGCTGGGCGGCTCGCCCGGGGTGTTCTCCGCCTACTGGGCGGGTCACAAGAAGGACGGCGTCGCGAACTACGAGCTGCTGCTCGACCAGCTGGCCGACATCGCCGATCCGCACCGGACGGCGCAGTTCGTCTCCACGATCGCTCTCGTCGTCCCCGGCGGTGAGGAGCACGTCGTGACCGGTGTCTGGCCCGGGCGTCTCGCGGCGGCGCCCGCGGGCGAGAACGGCTTCGGCTACGACCCCGTATTCCTGCCGGACGACGCGGCGGGCCGATCCGCGGCGGAGTTGACGCCGGCCGAGAAGAACGCGTCGTCGCACCGCGCGCGGGCATTCGCCTCGCTCGGACCCCTGCTCGCGACCCTCTGAGGACCCGCCCCCGCCCGCTGAGGCTGAGAATCGGACTCATTCCCGAGTTCGCCGATGGGGCCGGTCGGGGGGACGGCGGGTCCTACCCTCGTAGGTATGCACGATCACGCACCCGCCGGCATCCGGGGAGGACATCCGCGACGCCTGCTCGCGGTCTCCCTGGGGATCACGGCCACGGTGCTCATCGTTCAGCTCGTCGGGGCGATCCTGACCGGGTCGCTGGCGCTGCTCGCGGACGCCGGCCACATGTTCACCGACAGCTCGGGGCTCGTCATCGCCCTCATCGCGGCCTCGGTCGCGGCGCGCCCCGCCGACGAACGTCAGACGTACGGATACCAGCGCGCCGAGGTCTTCGGCGCTCTGCTCAACGCCGTGATCTTGATCGCCCTCGGAGCCTGGATCGCGGTCGAGGCCGTCGGGCGACTGATCCGCCCCGCTGAGGCCGAGGTGCAAGGTCTGCCGATGCTCGTCGTCGCCATCATCGGGCTGGTCGCCAACGGCGTGTCGCTCTTCGTCCTGAGCGTCGCGCAGCGCACGAGTATCAACGTGCGCGGCGCGTACCTCGAGGTCCTCGGCGACCTGCTGGGGTCGGTCGTCGTGATCATCGCGGCGGGCGTGATCTGGCTGACGGGATGGATGACGGCCGACGCCGTGGCCTCGCTCGTCATCGCCGCCCTCATCGTGCCGCGCGCCATCACCCTGCTGAGGGAGGTCTTCGCCGTGCTGGGGGAGCGGGCGCCAGCGGGGACGAAGGTCACCGACATCCGCGACCACATCCTCGGCACCGAGGGAGTCGTCGACGTGCACGACGTGCACGTCTGGCAGCTCACGCGCGGCGCGCCGGTGTTCACGGCGCACGTCGTCGTCGCGACGGACTACTTCGCCGACGACCGCGCGGGTCTGCTTCTGTCCCAACTACAGTCCTGCCTCGCCCGCCATTTCGACGTGGAGCACTCGACGTTCCAGCTCGAGCCGGCGGGTCACGTCGAGCACGAAGCCCACGCGTGACCCCCGACCTGAAGGGATCTCCGATGACGGATTTCGCCACCCCCAACCTGCCGTCCCGAGGGTTCGACGCCACTGTCGGGTTCTACGGAGTGCTCGGCTTCGATGTGGTCTACCGCGCCGAGGACTGGCTGATCCTGCGCCGGGAGCAGCTGCAGCTGGAGTTCTTCCCCGATCCTGTGCTCGACCCGGCGGCGAACGCGGTCATGTGCTGTCTGCGGGTGGATGACCTCGACGCATGGTACCGACGGATATCCGACGCCGGTGTGCCCGAGGGGGCGACCGGCTTCCCGCGGCGGCATCCGCCGAAGACCGAGGTGTGGGGCGGGCGAGTCGCGTATCTCGTGGACCCCGACGGCACTCAGCTGACTCTCGTCCAGAACGGGTGACGGTCGCCGTCAATCTTCGATGCGCACGTCCGCGGGAGTCTTGTCGGGGCGGAGTCCTCGCCA
The DNA here is from genome assembly GCF_047302325.1 of Microbacterium phoenicis. Lineage (NCBI taxonomy): Bacteria > Bacillati > Actinomycetota > Actinomycetes > Micrococcales > Microbacteriaceae > Microbacterium > Microbacterium phoenicis. Next base: position 2,127,056 of record NZ_CP154849.1, on the reverse strand, counting down.
TCGGGCGTGACGGAGGGTTCCGCTCGGTGTCGCCTCGGCGTACTCCACCTCGCCGACGATCTCCGGTCTGACCCACAGCGCGTCGGATGCCTCGGCACGGCCGATGTCGATGAAAGGGTTCTCGGCGGTGCGGAGCGGTGAGAGTGCGGCATCCAGGCGGGCGAGCGTCGCCTCGCTGATACCCGATCCGACGCGACCGATGTAGTGCAGACCACCCTCGGCGGGCACTCCCATGAGCAGCGAACCGATCTCGCCGGTGCGGCCGCCCTTGCCCGGCCGGATGCCGCCGATCACCACCTCCTGCATCAGAGTCAGTTTCACCTTGAGCCACTGCTCGCTGCGGACGCCACGGCGGTAGACGGACGCGGGATCCTTCACGACCACGCCCTCGAGTCCGAGCATCCGGGCCGTCGCGAGGGCGTCGTCGACGTCGCTCGCGACGGGCGGCACGACGATCGTGTCGATCGTCTTCTCGGCCACGCTCTCCAGCAGCTCGCGCCGGTGCGAGAGCGGGAGTGGCGCGGCATCCGTCCCGTCGACCTCGAGGAGGTCGAACAGCAGGAACTGCACGGGGATCCGCGCGGACTCGCGGTCGATCTCGCCGGCCTTCGTGAGATGCATCCTGTGCTGGAGCAACGAGAAGCTCGGCCGGTTGCGATCGTCGAGTGCGACGATCTCGCCGTCCACGACGCAGGGCGCGGCGCCGAACCCGGGATCGCCGCCGGTCAGCTCGGGATACCGCGCCGTGATGTCCGTCCCGCTTCGGGCGCGGAGGCGGAGCCGCTCGCCGTCCCAGATCCCGAGGGCGCGCACCCCGTCCCACTTGAACTCGACCCACGGACCCCACCGGGTCGCCGCCTGCCGCGAAAGCGCTGCGGTCGAGGATGTCGCGAGCATCGGCGCCGGCGCCGGTGCTGGTGTCGGCCCAGGGGGCGGCGCGTTCGAGGGGGTATGAGGGGAGGGGGGAGCCGCGGCATCCGTCTTCATCCGATGCAGCAGCCACTGCGACTTCTCCCCGTCGCCGCTCGTTCGGATGAGCGCGAGCTTGATGGTACCGAGCGGGCCGTCGCCGCGTCCGGTCGCGGTGAAGATGACCTCGTCCTCGCGCCACTTCTCGAGCTCGAAGGTGCCGGTGTCCCAGATCGACATCGATCCGGCCCCGTACTCACCGGCGGGGATGTCTCCGGCGAAATCCAGGTACTCCATCGGGTGCGGCTCGGTCATGACGGCGAGGTGGTTGGTCGAGGGGGACTCCGGGATGCCGCGCGGCACCGCCCAGCTGACGAGGACGCCGTCGCGCTCGAGCCGGAGGTCGTAGTGAAGTCGCCTCGCGTGATGCTCCTGGATGACGAACCGGGAGGATGCCGGGCGGACGGAACCAGCGGGGGATTTCGGCACCGGTTCCGGGGTCCGCGCCGCGGTGCGTTTGGCGATGTAGGACGTCAGCGGCCCCGTGCCCGTGGGCGCGAGCGGCGCGATCAGATCGCCGCCCGCAGCGACCCGGTCGAGGACCTCGTCGAAGAGCAGGTGTCGCAGGTCGGGATCGTCGAGTTCGGCCCACGTTCGCGGCGCGGCGACCGTAGGACGTTCACGGCCCCGCAGCGAATACGGCGCGATGGTGGTCTTCTTGCCGTTGTTCTGGCTCCAGTCGAGGAACACCTTCCCCGGCCGGGCGGCCTTGGACATCTGACTCACGACGAGGTCGGGATGATCGGCCTCGAGCGCTCGCGCGAGTTCCTTCGCGAAGGCGCTGATCTCGTCGCTCGTGCGGCTGCCGTCGAGCGGGGTGTACAGGTGGATGCCCTTGCTGCCGCTCGTGACAGGAAGGGGTTCCATGCCCAGGTCGGCGAGGATCTCGCGGGACCACCGGGCGACTTCCGCGCACTCGGCGAGGCCGACACCGGGGCCGGGATCGAGGTCGAGTACGAGCCGGTCGGGGTTGCGTCTCACGCCCTCGGCGTCGAAACGCCACTGCGGGACGTGCAGTTCGATCGACGCCACCTGCGCGAGGTAGACGAGGGTCGGGACACCGTCGACGAGCGGATAGTCTTTCGCGCCGGTCGAATGCTCGATCGGTCTCCGGGCGACCCATGACGGCGCGCCCGCCTCGAGGTGCTTCGCGAAGAACGAGCCCGCGCCCGTCCCGTCGGGCCAGCGGATGCGGGTGACCGGTCGGCCGTCGAGATGAGGGAGGATCGCCGGCGCGATCCGCGTCAGATAGTCGATGACCTCGCCCTTGGTGGTCCCCGTCTCGGGGTACATCACCTTGTCGAGGTTCGTCAGCCGCAGTCGGCGTCCGTCGACGACGACCTCCTGCGGCGCGGCTGGCATGGGGCCAGATTAGTGCGCAACCCCCATTGGTCGTCGCGTCGGCGGGGTGTGTACTGAGGGCATGAGATCGATCTGGAAAGGCGCGCTGACCTTCGGACTCGTCAATGTTCCCGTCAAGGTGTACTCGGCGACGGAGGACCACGACGTGTCGCTGCACCAGGTGCACGCGGCCGACGGCGGCCGCATCCGGTATCAGCGCATCTGCGAGATCGACGGCGAGGTCGTGCCGTACTCCGACATCGACAAGGCCTACGACGACGGCGAGCGCACCGTCGTCCTGACCTCCGACGACTTCGCGGCGCTGCCGAGCGAGCGCAGCCGCGAGATCGAGGTCGTCGAGTTCGTCCCCACCGAGCAGATCGACCTGCTCACCCTCGACAAGGCGTACTACCTCGAACCCGACTCGAAGAGCCCGAAGGCGTACGTGCTCCTGCGTCAGACCCTCGAGCAGACAGACCGCACCGCGATCGTTCGGTTCGCGTTGCGGCAGAAGACGCGGCTCGCCGCCCTCCGGGTGCGAGGCGACGTGCTGGTTCTGCAGACGCTTCTCTGGGCGGACGAGGTGCGCGAGGCATCCTTCCCCGTGCTCGATGAGGCGGTGAAGATCTCGAGCAAGGAGCTGGAGCTCTCGGCATCCCTCGTCGACAGCTTCTCGAGCGACTTCGATCCGAGCGAGTTCACCGACGAGTACCAGAAGGAACTGCGCACCCTCATCGACGCGAAGCTTGAGAAGGGTGACGCGTTCGACACCGCCGAGACCTTCGGGGAGAAGGCGGATGCCGAGGGTGGCGAGGTCATCGATCTGATGGCGGCCCTGCGGGCCAGCGTCGAGAAGAGCCGAGCGGCGAGAACGGGCAAGGATGCCGGTGGGAAGACGAAGGCCGACGCCGACGAGACGTCGGCGCCGGCCACGAAGGAGCCCTCGAAGAAGACTCCGGCGAAGAAGGCTCCTGCGAAGAAGAAGGCGTCCTGATCAGAGGCGGGGGGTGTGCCCGCCGCGACCGTCGGTCTTGTCGTCGAAGGCCTCCGGTTCGAGGACCAGCTCCTGTGCCTCGGAGGTGTCCGTTACGCCGTCGGGACCGGCGGCCATCTCACGCTTGACCTTGCGCTTCTCGGCGAAGTAGTGCCAGACGATGAAGATGATCGTGCCCGCCACCGCGACCAGCAGGATGACGTCGATGTACTCGGCGACGAACTGACCGACGCCGGGGATGAGGCTCACGAGGTAGCCGATGACGGTGAGACCGAAGCCCCAGATGACGGCACCGATCAGGTTGTACAGCGAGTACTTGTGCCAGGCCATCTTGCCGACGCCCGCAGCAACGGGTGCGAAGGTGCGGACGATCGGCACGAAGCGCGCGAGGATCACCGTCACGCCGCCGTACCGTTCGAAGAACGCATTCGTGCGCTCGACGTTGCTGCGACTGAACAATCCCGATTCCTTGCGCTCGAAGACCGCGGGTCCGCCCTTGCGCCCGATGAGGTAGCCCACCTCTCCGCCGAGGAAGGCGGCAAGACCGATGAGGAGACCGACGATCCAGACGTTCACGCCGAAGACGCCGTTCGGTGCATGCGTCACCGGGTTCGAGAGCAGGCCCGCCATGATCAGGAGGGTGTCGCCCGGGAGGAGGAAGCCGACGAGCAGTCCCGTCTCGGCGAAGACGATGAAGCAGACCACGACGAGCGCCCAAGGACCGGCCGCGTTGATGATGGTCTCGGGATCCAGCCAGGGGATCAAGGCGAAGGGGTGCACAGAGGTCCTTCAGATCGCGGCGGAGATCCGCCGACAGATGGGCGCAAGGTGTGAGGCACGTCAGTACCCCGTGCGGAAGGGGGGACTTGAACCCCCACGCCCGAAGGCACAGGAACCTAAATCCTGCGTGTCTGCCAATTTCACCACTCCCGCTGGTGGGATCAGTCTAGAGCGCGCGGTGGGAGGGACCTGGGAGGGATAACCCCCGAATCAGGTGTGGATAACTCCGGCATCGGCGGCGGCAGGGTTGCGAGGATCCCAGACCATGAGCTTTCCGCAGACCACGTCGACGACTCGGGGCCTGACCTCGATCGCCGAGCGCGTGCGAGAACGACTGCGGACCGAAGAAGTCGACCCGTCGCGGGACCCCGAGCGGGCGTCCTACATCGCCCGGGCCGAGGTGCGGCGGCACAATGATTTCGCCCTCGCGCGCGGCGTCGACGTCATCGAGGACGAAGCGGCATCCGTTCGAGACATCCTCTCGACGGTCTCCGGTTACGGTCCGCTTCAGGCGCTCCTGGACGATCCGGACGTGGAGGAGATCTGGATCAACGCGCCCGACAAGGTCTACATCGCTCGAGACGGACGCAGCGAACGGGCCCCGATCATGCTCAGTGACACGGCGGTGCGGGACCTGGTCGAGCGCATGCTGCACGCCACCGGGCGACGGGTCGATCTGAGCCAGCCGTTCGTCGACGCCTCCCTGCCCGACGGATCCCGGCTGCACGTGGTCATCCCCGACATCACGCGCCGCCACTGGGCCGTGAACATCAGGAAGTTCCTGACACGCTTCCGCACCCTCGACGACCTCGTCGCAGCCGGATCGGTGGGCTCTGCGGAGGCTGCGATACTCCGCGCAGCGATGCGCGACGGCACCAGCGTGATCGTGTCCGGTGCGACGCACGCCGGCAAGACGACGCTGCTGGGTGCGTTGATCGCTGCGGCGCCCTCGCACCACCGCATCGTGACAGTGGAGGAGACGTTCGAGCTCACGGCGCAGGCGCCTGACCTGGTCGCGCTCCAAGGACGGCAGCCGAGTCTGGAAGGCACCGGCGAGGTGTCCCTCCGACGACTCGTCAAGGAAGCACTCCGCATGCGACCCGACCGGCTCGTGGTCGGCGAGGTCCGCGACGCCGAAGCACTCGACCTCGTCCTGGCGCTCAACACCGGCGTGCCCGGAGCCGCGACGATCCATGCGAACTCCGCGACCGACGCGCTCCGCAAGCTCGGCTCGCTCCCGCTCCTGGCCGGCCGGAACATCGACCGCGATTTCCTCCTCCCGGCCATCGCCGCCTCCGTCGGGCTCGTCATCCACTGCCGACGCGATGCCGACGGCCGGCGAGCCGTCGACGAGATCGTCGCCCCGACCGGTCGGGTGGTCGACGGTGTCATCGAGACCCGTCCCGTGTTCGGGGGTGAGCCGGCATGACGACCGTTCTCGGCGTGACGCTCGCCGCCGGCATCCTCCTCGCCCTCTCACCGTGGTTGTGGCCGCCTCGCACCGTCCGCGAGGAGGGGGCTCGGCGGGACGGTCGAGCCGCGCGCCTGCTGCAGGATGCGGGGTTCGGGCATGCCACCGTCGGGCATCTCGCGACGGTCTCGCTCGCCGCGGCAGCCCTCGCCGGTGCGGCGGTTTGGCTGGTGACAGCTCTCCCCGCTTTCGCCGCCGTCGCCGCGGTGGCCGGCTTCTTCGCTCCGGCGGCGTGGTTGCGCGGACGCGTGCGTCGCCTGCAGAAGGGACGTCGGCAGCTGTGGCCCGACGTCTGCGACCTCCTCGTCGCCTCGGTCCGTTCGGGGATGTCGCTCCCCGACGCGGTCTCCGCCCTGGGTGAGGTCGGGCCACCGGCACTTCGTCCCGCTTTCGCGGCCTTCGCGTCGGACGTCTCCGCCTCCGGGCATTTCGATTCCAGCTCCCTGCGCCTCAAAGCACGCCTCGCCGATCCCGTCGCGGACCGGATCATTGAGGCGCTCCGGATGGCGCGGCAGGTGGGGGGCACCGAGCTGACGAGCGTCCTCCGGGCCCTGTCGGCGTCCGTCCGTGCCGAGGCGGCGCTGCGGGCGGAGATCGAAGCGCGCCAGTCGTGGATCCGCGGCGCCGCCGTCCTGGGTGTCGTCGCACCGTGGGTGATCCTCGGACTTCTCGCCCTGCGGCCCGAGGGCGCCACGGCGTACAGCAGCCCGGAAGGGGTGACCGTCATCATCCTGGGTGCGGCCGTCTCGGTCGTCGCGTTCCGACTCATGCTGGGGATCGGTCGCCTGCCGGAGCCGCGGAGGTGGTTCGCGTGAGCGGCCTCACGCAAGTGGCACTGGCGATCGTCCTGGGCGGCGCCTTCGCCAGTGGCCTCGTTCTCGTCGCGACGCGCATTCCGCGTCTCGCCGCCCCGACGCTCTCCCGTCGTATCGCGCCGTACCTGCGCGACATCGCGGATCCGCGCGGCTTGACACCCTTGGCCCCGGTTCCCGGGGACTGGCGTGCGCGCCGCGATCGCCTCATGGCATCGGTCGGTGGGGCGGCGCGACTGGAACATCGCCTGCGCCAGGCCGGCTGGACGCAGGATGCCGCAGGCTTCCGCGCTCGTCAGCTCACGTGGGTCGTCGTGGGTGCCCTTCTCGGCGGCGTCGTCGTCGTGATCCTCACCGTCAGCGGCAGACTCACGCCCGGAGCCGCCGTCCTGCCGCCGGTCCTCGCCCTGTCGGCGGCGGCACTCGTGGACTTCCGTCTCACGGCGGCCGCCCGCCGTCGTCGGACGCGCGTGGAGGAAGAGCTTCCCACCCTCCTGGAGTTCCTCTCCCTGTGCCTCGCGGCCGGCGAGGGACTGCGGGACGCGCTTCATCGGGTGGGCGAGATCGGCAGCGGCGAGCTCACCGTGGAGATCCGACGCGCAGTCCTCGACAGCGGCACCGGATCGAATCTTTCCGACGCGCTCCTCGACCTGGGGCGGCGCCTGGATGTGCCCGCGCTGTCGCGAGCCATTGAGCACCTCGTCGCCGCGATCGACCGCGGCGCCCCGCTCGCCGGCGTCCTGCAGGCGCAGGCGGGCGATGCCCGCGAGGACGCCAAGCGTTCGCTCATCGAGCAGGCCGGGAAGAAGGAGATCGCGATGCTCTTCCCGATCGTGTTCCTCCTGCTTCCCATGAGCGTGCTCTTCGCCGTCTTCCCGGGCATCGTCATGCTTCGCCTCGGGGTCGGCTGACCCTCGATCGAAAGGAGATCACCATGATCCATTCCACCCTCATACGACTGCGGACCGCGTGGGGAACCGTGCAGGCGGACCTTCGAGACGATGAGCGCGGAGATGTGCCCGGCTGGGTGCTGATCACGCTCATGACCGCCGGTCTCGTCGTCGTCATCTGGGCGCTCGCGGGGCCGGCGCTCGCACAACTGTTCCAGCAGGCGATCGACCAGGTCTCCAGCTTCTGAGGTTCTGAGATGCGGCGGCTCCTCTCAGATGAGCGCGGATCGACCCCGGTCGAGTTCGTGCTCGTCGGCGTGCTGTTGACCGTCCTGACCCTCGGGGTGCTCCAGCTGGGGCTCGCTGTCTACGTCCGGAACGTCGTCCACGATGCCGCCGTCGAGGGCGCCTACCACGCTGCTCTGGCGGATGTGGAGACGTCTGCCGGCGCCGCCCGGGCACGAGAGCTCGTCGACCGTGCGGTCGGCGGCGGGTTCGTCGAGAGCGCGACTGCGACCGAATCCGGTGCCTTCGGGTACGAGACGGTGTCGGTGACCCTGACGACGCGGTTGCCGATCATCGGACTGCTCGGCGTCCCCCACGGATGGGAGGTGACGGTGCATGCGCCCGCGGAGAGCTTCGACTGACCGCCTGCTCGACGATGAGGCGGGCTCGGCGGCGCTCGAGTTCATCGTCGGTGGCGTCATCCTGCTCGTTCCGATCGTCTACCTCGTCGTCACCCTCGGCATCATCCAGTCACACGCTCTCGGCGTCGAGTCCGCTTCCCGTCACGTCGCTCGGGCGGTCGCGTCCGCGGAGACGGTGGAGGATGCCGATGACCGCGCCGCCGCCGTCCTGGACTCCCTCGTGACCGAGTACGACCTCGACCGCGACGCGCTGGCAGTCGACGTGTCCTGCGTGGGCGACGCCGCCACCTGCCCCACCGCGGGTGCCATCGTTCGAGTGACCGTCTCCTCGTCGGTCCAGCTTCCGCTCGTCCCGCCCGTCCTCGGTCTCGACGACGCGGCCCGGGTCGGGGTGGAGTCGTCCTCGGTGCAGAAGGTCTCGCGGTACTGGAGAGACGGATGATCCGGCGCGATGACGAGGAGGGCAGCATCCTGCTCCTGACGATCGGCTACGCACTGCTCGCTCTCGTCCTGGTGTTCGTGACGGTCGACGCGACCAGCCTGTACCTCGCTCAGAAGCGCACGCAGGCGACGGCGGATGCCGCGGCTCTCGCCGGCGCCGACGGTTTCACCCTCGACGTCGTCGACGGCGAGCCTCGTGCGGAGCTGACGGACGGGGGAGTGCGCGAGCAGGCGCAGGCGATCGTCGCCACCGAGCCTGATGCGACCATCGTCTCCGCAGCCAGCCCCGACGGGGTGTCGGCGCGGGTCGTCGTCAGCTCGGTGTGGCATCCGCCCATCTCGACGCTGTTCGTCCCCGAGGGTGTCACCTTGCAGGCGACGGCGACGAGTCGCACCGCGCTGGAATAGCGGCCGATCAGCGTCCCGCGTGGGGGAGGAACCTCGGCAGCCAGCGGATGAAAGCGACGGCGCCGAGCAGCCCGATGACGCCGACCGCTCCGGCCGCGAACGACAGCGACGAGACCGCGGTGATGCCCGTGACGATCAGCGGCGTGGTGGCACCACCGGCATCCGTCAACGTGCGCCACGACCCGAGGAACGGCGCCGGATCGTCCTTCGGTGCCAGATCGGCGCCGATCGTCAGCAGGATGCCGCTGGAGAGGCCGTTGCCCACGCCAAGCACCGCCGCGAACATCGCGAACCACATCTCGGCGCTCGCGCCGTCGTGCGTGACCGAGAGGGCGAGGAAGCCGCTTCCCATGAGGACCATCGCCGGAAGAGCCGCCCACAGCCGGCCGAAGCGGTCCATCACCTGACCGCTCGCGTAGAAGAGGGCGAAGTCGAGGGCGCCGGAGATGCCGACGACGAGGGCGATCGACTGCGCGTCCAAGCCGATCGACACGCCCCACAGCGGCAGGACGACCTGACGCGCCGATCGGACGGCCGACAGGCTCGCCGCCGCGAGTCCGACGCGGGACAGCACCCTCCGGTGCAGCCACATCGTGCGGAACACGCCGACCCGCTCGGCGACCGGGATCGAGCCGGTCACGGGTTCGCCCGAGTCCTCAGCCTCGTGGCTGCGCACGGTGTCGGCGACGAACTGCTTCTCGGGGTCGGGCCCGAAGGTCACCAGGACGATGAGGGCGGCGAGACACACGGCGAAGAACCAGATCGTCGACCGCTCGTCGCCGAAGAGTCCGATGAGCGCCGCCGCGATGAAGGGGCCGGTGAACATGCCGAGGCGGAAGGTGCCGCCGAGAAGGGACAGCGCACGCGCGCGGAACTTCACCGGTACCCGCGTCGTCATGAAGGAGTGGCGCGCCAGGCCGAAGGCGGCCGCGCATGAGCCGATGAGGAACACCGCGCCTGCGAAGACCGGCAAGGACGGCACCAGCGCGGCGGCCAGCGAGACGACGAGCGCCACGGAACCCGCGATCATCATCGTCACCCGCTCGCCGACCCGGGCGACCGCCCAGCCCGCGGGCAGGTTACCGACCAGCTGTCCGATGACGAGCAGCGAAGCGATGAGTGCCGACAGCGCGACGTCCGCGCCCAGGTTGCCTGCCAGAATCGGGATGAGGGGGAGCACTGCTCCCTCGCCGATCGCGAAGAGGACGGTCGGCGCGTAGACCATGGGTCCGAAACGCCAGAGCACCTCCCGAGCAGTGGGGGAGTCGGGTCGGTCGGTCATCGCCATCCACGTTACTCTGGAGTGTCATGCTTGAATTCGATCCGTCTGCGGACATCCAGGCCCTCCGTTCCACCTTCGGTGAGATCAAGGCGGTCGTCGATGTCGACGCACTCACTGCCGAGATCGCCCGTCTGTCCAACGAGGCGGGCGCTCCCGACCTCTGGGACGACGTGGAGAAGGCGCAGAAGGTCACCAGCGCCCTCAGCCACCGCCAGTCCGAGCTGAAGCGCGTCACCGAGGTCGAGCAGCGACTCGACGACGTCGAGGTGCTCGTCGAGCTCGCGCAGGAGATGGACGACGAGGACTCCGCCGAGGAGGCCCGTCGCGAGATCGCGGACCTCGAGAAGGTCATCAGCCAGCTCGAGGTGCAGACGCTCCTCGACGGCGAGTACGACGACCGCGGCGCGGTCGTGACGATCCGCTCGGGCGCCGGCGGCGACGACGCCACCGACTTCGCCGAGATGCTCATGCGCATGTACCTGCGCTGGGCCGAGCGCCACAAGTACTCCGTCAAGGTGATGGACACGTCCTTCGCCGAAGGCGCGGGCATCAAGTCCGCCACGTTCGAGGTCGACGCGCCCTACGCCTACGGCACGCTCTCGGTCGAGGCCGGCACGCACCGACTCGCCCGCATCAGCCCGTTCGGCTCGGCCGACAAGCGCCAGACGAGCTTCGCGGCCGTCGAGGTCATCCCGGTGATGGAGGAGGCCCAGGAGGTCGACATCCCCGAGGGCGACATCCGCGTCGACGTCTTCCGCTCCTCGGGTCCCGGTGGTCAGTCGGTCAACACGACCGACTCCGCCGTTCGCCTGACGCACCTTCCGACCGGCATCGTCGTCTCGATGCAGAACGAGAAGAGCCAGATCCAGAACCGCGCCGCCGCGATGCGCGTGCTCCAGACCCGCCTCATGCTGCTGCAGAAGGAAGAGGAAGCCGCGAAGAAGAAGGAGCTCGCCGGTACCATCACGGCGAGCTGGGGCGACCAGATGCGCTCCTACTTCCTCTACGGTCAGCAGCTCGTCAAAGACCTCCGCACCGGCCACGAGGTCGGCAACCCCGCGGTCGTCTTCGACGGCGACCTCGACGGGTTCATCGCGGCCGGCATCCGCTGGCGCAAGCGCAAGGACGACGACGACTGATCCGAGCTGGGTCGTCGGAACCCTGTCAGCCCCTGAGCCATCGGGAGTGTCGCTGACGGATGCCGGTGTCTTCCCGCTTAGGCTCGTCAGGCCATGATCCGGTTCGAAAAGGTTTCCAAGCGCTACCGAGGCACCAGCAAACCCGCCCTCAGCGACGTCGAGTTCGATGTCCAGCGCGGTGAGTTCGTGTTCCTCGTCGGCGCCTCCGGCTCGGGGAAGTCCTCGTGCCTGCGTCTCATCCTCCGCGAGGACACCGCCTCCGACGGCCGCGTCGTCGTGCTCGGACGCGACGTGCGGGGGCTCAGCACCCGCAAGGTTCCGTACTTCCGCCGCCACATCGGGTCGGTGTTCCAGGACTTCCGTCTCCTCCCCAACAAGACCGTCTTCCAGAACGTCGCGTTCTCGTTGCAGGTGATCGGCTCCAGCCGCGCCTTCATCCAGCAGTCGGTTCCCGAGGCCCTCGCGCTCGTCGGCCTCGCGGGCAAGGAGAAGCGCCTGCCGCACGAGCTGTCCGGCGGTGAGCAGCAGCGCGTCGCGATCGCGCGGGCCATCGTCAACCGGCCGCAGATCCTCCTCGCCGACGAGCCGACCGGAAACCTCGATCCCGGCACGTCGATCGACATCATGCAGTTGCTCGCGCGCATCAACGCCGGTGGCACGACGGTGGTCATGGCCACGCACGAGGCGGGCTTCGTCGACCAGATGCAGCGCCGCGTCATCGAACTGCGCGGCGGCGTCGTCGTCCGCGATGAGCGACACGGCGGGTACGGCGACACCTCGGGTCTCCCGGTCCTGACGCCCGAGACGGTCAAGGGTGCCGCGGCCACCGCTGCGCTGACCGCGGTCCTCGAGCTGCAGAAGCAGATCGCCTCATCGGGTGACACCGGCGATGTCGAGCCGCTGCCGGAGCCCGTGGAGCTGCCCGCACCGCAGCAGGACGCCGTGCTCCCCGCCGTTCCGGTCGTGCAGGACCCGCCGGCGTCGCCCGAGCGCGGAGACGAGACCCGGACGGATGCCTCGGCCACCCCGGCGGACGCCGAGCCCGACACCGGAACCCGCGGCATCCCGATCACGCCTGCGGACATCGACCTGGCGGACATCGACGGCCTCGGTGCCGCCGACCGGCTGGGTCTGGGCCGCCGCGACGACGATGAAGTGGGGCCGACCGCATGAGAGCCCGTCTCGTCCTCGGCGAAGCGCTCACCGGCCTTCGCCGCAACGCCTCGATGGTGATCTCTGTCATCCTCGTCACCTTCGTCTCGCTCACCTTCGTCGGCGCCGCGATGCTCATGCAGATGCAGATCGCGAAGATGCAGGGCTACTGGGCCGAACGCGCACAGGTCGCGGTTTTCATGTGCCGCGACGGTTCGACGCAGACGACCTGCAGCGACGGCGAGGCCACGGAGGACCAGCTGAAGGAGGTCGCCGACAAGTTGGACAGCCCCGCTCTGAAAGACATCGTCCGCAGCGTCCGCTTCGAGACACGCGACGAGGCCTACCAGAACGTCCTCGACCTGATGGGTCAGGACTACAAGGACTTCATCACCCCCGCTCAGCTCAACGAGACCTACTGGGTGAACCTGACCGACCCCACGCAGACGGACGTCATCGACGAGGCGTTCAGCGGCATGAGCGGCGTGGAGGAGGTGAAGGACCAGATGGAATACCTGCAGCCCCTGTTCTCCGCGCTGACGATCGCCACGTACATCGCGGTGGCGATCGCAGGCCTCATGCTCGTGGCGGCCGTCCTCCTCATCGCCACCACGATCCGCCTGTCCGCCTACGCCCGACGTAAGGAGCTCGGCATCATGCGGCTCGTGGGGGCATCCAACCGGTTCATCCAGACCCCCTTCGTCCTCGAGGGCGTGTTCGCGGCGTTCATCGGATCGGCGCTGGCGAGCGTCGCGATCTGGTTGGGTGTGCAGTACGGGGTGCGTGGGTACCTGGTCGATGAGATCGACTTCGTGACCACCTGGATCGACGGACGCGATGCTCTCTTGGTGATCCCCGTCATCGTCGGGCTGGGACTCGTCCTCGCCGCTTTGTCGGCGAGCTTCGCGATCCGCAGATGGCTGCGCACCTGAACCGGCGCCTCCGCTAGACTGGCAGGCCGGCCGCGCGCGGAGTGCGGCCGCGTCGAGGAGTCATCATGCCCAGGGAACGCGGAGAGCAGGTCATCGCGACCAACCGTCGCGCGCGCCACGAGTACGCCATCGAGAAGACGTACGAGGCGGGCCTCGTGCTCACCGGAACCGAAGTCAAGTCGCTCCGGCAGGGGCGCGCGAACCTCAGCGACGGCTACGCGTTCATCGACGGTGGACAGGCCTGGCTCGACGCCGTGCACATCCCGGAATACTCGCAGGGTCATTGGACGAACCACTCGACCAAGCGCACCCGCAAGCTGCTCCTGCACAAGGACGAGATCATCAAGCTCTCGCATGCGATCTCGGCAGGCGGCTACACCCTGGTCCCCCTCAAGCTCTACTTCTCCGACGGGCGCGCGAAGGTCGAGATCGCCGTGGCGAAGGGCAAGCGGGAGTTCGAGAAGCGCCAGACCATCCGCGAGCGCGAGGACAAGCGCGAAGCCGAGCGCGCGATGCGCGGCCGCAACCGTCTCGGGGAGTGACCTCACGGCCGCCGGAGGCGTTGCCGAGGTTCCGGTGGCGGGGGAACGGCTTTCGCCGCGATGATCGCACCGCGCGGGATGCGCACGGTTCCGCGGACGCCGTCGACCACGACGAGGTCCGCCTCGACGCTGACGAGCGGACCCAGAGCATCGGTGGCGCGTCCATCCGGCAGCACGTAGCGCACCACGACGCGGGCTCCGGGTTCGGGAAGAGAGATCACCAGCGGCTCGGGGCGTAGTCCTTGAGGAAGACGCCGAAGACATCGTCACCGGCCTCACCCCGGACGATCGGGTCGTACACGCGCGCGGCCCCGTCGACGAGGTCGAGCGGAGCGTGGAAGCCCTCTTCGGCGAGGCGGATCTTCGTGGGGTGGGGGCGCTCGTCGGTGATCCACCCGGTGTCGACGCTCGTCATCAGGATGCCGTCTGATTCGAACATCTCGCGTGCGCTCGTGCGGGTGAGCATGTTGACCGCTGCCTTGGCCATGTTGGTGTGCGGGTGCCCTGGCCCCTTGTAGCCACGTTCGAAGACGCCCTCCATCGCGCTGACGTTGACGATGTAGGTGCGTCGCGCCGGGCTCGCGGCGAGGGAAGGCCGCAGCTTCGACACGAGCAGGAACGGAGCGGTCGTGTTCGCGAGCTGGACCTCGAGCATCTCGAGCGGGTCGACCTGCTCGACGCGCTGCACCCAGGAGTTGGAGTGGTCGAGGTCGGGGATCAGTCCGCCCGCATCGATCGCGGTCCCGTCCGCGAGGCGGTCGAGCGAGGTGGATCCGGCGGTCATCGCCTCGCGGGTGAGGATGTCCGCACGGTCGGCTGCGGCAGCCAGGATCGGATGGGCGCTCACGGAGCGCTCGAGGGCTTCGGGATGCCGGTCGTTCGTGTGCCCGAAGGTGACCAGTTCGGGGAGCGGACCGTCGGGCAGCGGTGCGAGCTCGGCGTCGATGAGCGGCTGGTAGGCGCCGGGGGAGCGCCTCACGGTCTGCGTGGCGTTGTTGACGATGATGTCGAGCGGGCCGTCCGCGGCGACGTCGTCGGCGAGAGCGATGACCTGTGCGGGGTCGCGGAGGTCGATACCGACGATCTTGAGGCGATCGATCCAGTCCGCCGAGTCGGGCAGGGCGCGGAAGCGTCGCACCGCGTCCCGGGGGAACCGGGTGGTGATGGTCGTGTGCGCGCCGTCTCGCAGCAGGCGAAGTGCGATGTACATGCCGATCTTCGCCCTACCGCCGGTGAGGAGGGCGCGGCGGCCCGTCAGATCGGTGCGTGCCTCGCGCTTGGCGTGGCTGAGGGCCGCGCAGTCGGGGCAGAGCTGGTGGTAGAAGGCGTCGACGATCGTGTAAGGCTGCTTGCATATGTAGCACCCGCGCGCCTTCTTCAGCACACCGGCGATGGGCGCGGCGGTTCGCGCCGCGATGGGGATGCCTCGTGTCTCGTCGTCGATGCGGTCGGGTGCGCCGGTTGCCGTCGCATGGACGACATCGCGGTCGGCGTCGGCGATCGTCTGGCGGATCTCACGCCGCCGCTCCTTCTTCGCCGCCTTGAACATGGCGGCGGTCGCCTGTCGGACCGTGATGAAGTCCGGATGCGTCTGGGGGAGCGACGACAGCGTCGCGAGGACGCGGAGCGTCGTTGCGAGGTCGTCGGGATCGATCCCGGGTTCATCGGGCAGGGCGTCGGGGAGCACATGAGATTGTACGTCGACCCGCCTGTTAGCGTTTTCGCGTGATGCTCCCCGACGCCGGCTCCGCTCCGTCCATCCGCGTCTCGGCGGCCGTGATCCGCGACGACGCCGGCAGGTTGCTGCTCGTGCGCAAGACCGGCACGAGCGCCTTCATGCAGCCCGGCGGCAAGCCGGAGCCGGGGGAGACGCCGGCCGAGACGCTCGTCCGTGAACTGGGCGAGGAGCTCGGCGTTGCGGTCGGGCTCGAGGATCTCCGAGGGCTGGGCGTCTTCCGCGCGGATGCCGCGAACGAGCCGGGCCATGCGGTTGTCGCGGACGTGTTCGAAGTGTCTCTCGGGGGCCAGGTACCGGTCGCTGCCGCGGAGATCGCGGAGCTTCGATGGGCGTCGCGCGGCGATGCCGGCGGGATCGAGATCGCGCCTCTCGCCGCCGAGTACTTTCTCGCCGAGTGATCCCGACGAGAGCGGTGGCGACACGAGCGGTGGTAGTCTGGGACGCTCGGACGCTCCGGCATCCGAGAAATGACAACTCCACAGCGTGACAACGGTCCATACGCCGTCAGGCGTCTCGGGGATGATCGGTTTCGACATCGCCTGTGACTCTGCGGGAAGCGGGCCGAGGATGCAGGGTTATCTCGTAAACGATCTCTGCGAACCAATAACTGCCAATAAGAAGCAGTCCGACTTCGCCCTCGCTGCGTAAGCAGCCAGCTCGAGTCCGTCAGTCCGTGAGTGATCCCCTCATGGTCCCTGGCGTCATCTAAGGGATCTCGCTGCGTGGCGTCGCCTGAGCGTCACGCGGGACTTTTTCAGGCTGGGCTCGTCGACTTATGTGTCTGTACAAAAGGTCGGAGCCGAGCAGAACGCCTCTTACAGACTGCGCCCGGAGAAGACGCCGTCTCTCAGCGATGGACGGGGGTTCGATTCCCCCCATCTCCACGAACCGTTGTCACGGAGTGAAGCCCCCGGTCCGTTCGCGGACGCGGGGGCTTCGTCTTTGCCTCAGCCCAGGTCGATCAGGTCGAGGCCTTGTCTCGTGTCGGAGACCTCCACCCACCCGTTGCGGAACAGATAGGTCATTCCGTACCCCTGGTCGTCCAGGCGCAGGGCAGACGACGGATCCTCGGTGATCATGATGCCGCGGGGGTCGTCCTTGCGGAGCCATCCCTCCGCTTCCAGAGCGGCCTCCGCCGCAGACGCGTCGGCCTCGCTGATCGGCGACCACCCGAAGAGGATGAGGTCGTCGTTCGTGGGGGAGCTGAAGTCCCCCCAGGTGCACGCGATCCCCTTCGGCAGTTCGAGGTCGAGGATGACGAACGGATCCTCCCGTACCGTCCACCCCGTCGAACCGAACGTCTCGACGGTGTCGGGAGAGAGCATGTTCTCGCAGGTGACGTCGTCCGGATCGATCTGCGCCGGCGCAGGTACCGCCGTCGACGACGCCTGCGGCGTGCCGTCGGAAGGAGCGGCGCCGGGGGTGCCCCCGGGGACGCAGGCGCTGAGCAGGACGACCGAGCCGACCGCGACGAGGGCGGCGATCCCGGCCGCCCGCAGACGTGCGGAGAGGAGCGTCACGTTCGCAGCATCTCCAGGAAGGCGTCGTGCAGGATGCCGTTGGTCGCCAGCGACGACCGGGCGTCGAGTCGCTCCTCGCCGTCGATGTCGGTGAAGCGGCCGCCGGCCTCGATGATGATGGGGACGTGAGCCGCGATGTCGTACTCGCGGACGTCGAACTCCGCAACGAACTCGAGGCGCCCCTCGGCGAGGAGCATGTACGGCCAGGCGTCGCCGTACCCGCGGTCCCGCCACGCGGCGCGTGTAAGGCGCAGAAGCGCGTCTGTGCGACCCGCGGCATCCCACTGACCGATGCTCTGGAAACTGATGCTCGCATCGCCGAGCGAGGTGACGTCCGAGGTCCGGATCGGGCGGGTCGCGCCGTCGGCGGTGCGCGTCCACGCACCGGACCCCGTGGCGCCCCACCAGCGGCGGGAGATGGCGGGCTGGCTGACGACTCCGACGCGCGGGACGCCGTCGATGACGAGGGCGATGAGGGTCGCCCACATGGGGATGCCCTTGAGATAGTTCGCGGTGCCGTCGATCGGATCGATGATCCACTGGCGGCGGGTGTCGCCGCTCGTGCCGTACTCCTCGCCGAAGATGCCGTCGCCGGGGCGCTCCGCGGCCAGGAGGTCGCGGATGGCGCGCTCCGTGGCGAGGTCAGCCTCGGTGACGTGTGTGTCGTCCGCTTTCGTCCTGATCTCGAGGTCGGGTGCGTCGAAGCGTTCCATCGAGACGCGATCCGCGGCATCCGCGAGGCGGAGGGCGAGCGCGAGGTCGTCACTGAGGTCGTCGCCGAAGGGGGCTGTCCAGTCCGTCGAAGAGGGAGAGGGCGTCACGGTGACCAGGATACGGCGTGCACCTGAGTGCGCCGACGCGCGCAGGGTGCCTCGATTGGCGCGGGACGCGATCGTGATGCTAGTGTTGACCCTCGGTTCGAGTTCTTCGAATCACGCACCTCTAGCTCAATCGGCAGAGCAACTGACTCTTAATCAGTGGGTTCTGGGTTCGAGTCCCAGGGGGTGCACGGACGGCCCCGATCACTCTCGCCAGTGATCGGGGCCTTCTGCTTTTCCCGCACCTTCCTCCGATGCCGGAGTCGCCGTCAGAGCCAGTGTTTGCGCTTGAACACGACGTAGAGGGCGATGGAACTGGCGACCATCAGGCCGAGCGCCATCGGGTAGCCGTAGGTCCAGCGGAGCTCGGGCATGTTCTCGAAGTTCATGCCGTAGATCGTTCCCACCAGGGACGGGCCGAACAGGATCGCCGCCCACCCGGAGATCTTCTTCACCTGATCGTTCTGTTCCAGTGACGTGTCGGTCTGACGCTGGGTGACGAGGGTGGAGTGCACCGTCAACGCGTTCTCGAGGATGGAGCGGAACGCCACGATCCGCTCGTTGAGGCGGATGACGTGATCGAGGACGTCCCGCAGGGAACGCTGGAGTTCGATGTCGACCCCGTACTTGTCCGACCCCTGCAGCAACCGCTGAAGCATGTCGTCGAGCGGGAGCGTCGACTTGTGGAGCGCGATCACCTCGCGGGCCAAGCCGTAGATGCGCTGCGAGAGGCCGGCATCCGATCCGCCGAAGAGCACCTCCTCGATCTCGTCGATGTCGTTCTCCACGCCGGCGGTGACCGGCGCGTACTCGTCGACGACCTGATCGAGGATGGCGTAGAGGATCGCTTCCGGTCCCATACGCAGGAGCTCCGGCTGCTGCTCCATCCGGGCGCGTACCTGAGCGAGATCGGGCGAGTCCGCGTGCCGCACCGTCACAACGAAATCTGGGCCCACGAAAACATGCAGCTCACCGAACGCCACCGACTCCGTCTGGTCGTCGTAGCGTGCCGGCCGGAGCACCGCGAACAGGACGTCGCCGTACCGTTCGAGTTTGGCGCGCTGATGACCGGTCAGGGCGTCTTCGACGGCGAGCGGGTGCAGCGAGAACTCCGCGGCGACAGCGGCGACCTCGTCCTCGGTCGGGCGGTACAGCCCGATCCAGGCCATCCCGTGATGATTCCGCATGTACTCGAAGGTCTCGCTGAGATTCGAGGGGTCTTGGATGCGATGGCCGTCCACGTATACGGCGTTGTCGACGATGGGCATGGGACGATTCTCCGTCCTGCGAGGGAGTGGATGCCGCCGCCGCGCTCGCGTGCCTCAGCCCAGATGTGGGCGCAGGTCCCGCTCGACGGCATCCAGGGTGTCCGGAGTCACCCGCCATCGTGAGGCATCGGAGTCTTCGAACGTGATCTCATAAGCCCCCGCGACGCGGTCAGGCGTGACCGTACGTTCCCCTTAGACGCCCTCCGCCGACGGTGAGCACCATCGCGAAGGACGTCCACTCGTCCGGAGCACCCATCAGGTGGCCTGCGACGGCGCCGATGAGGTCGCCGGTCGTGTCAGGCGTCGTCGCGTCACGACGAGAGTTTGCGCAACGCGGAACCCTTGTGCGCTGCCTTCGCTCCGGTCTTCTCGGATTCCACGATGAAGGCGGGCTCGTCCGATGAGGCGGTGAAGTCCTGGCCATCGAAGGTGAAGTCGCTTGTCTTCCGCTCGGTGACGGTGCCCTGCGTCCGTCCCTGCGACGTGTTCCAGCTGACGCGATCGCCCTTCTTCAGATCTGCCATGTCTCTTCCTCCTTGTTCACCGCGGCGAGCGCGGACCGGTCGATGGGGACGCGAGTGAGCACGATGCCCGTCAGAAGCGAGCCGAGCCCGCCGACGGCCATATCGCCGATCGTGTCCTGGTACGTGACGAAGATGTCGGGAGCCAGGTAGGTCTTGCCGAGCCATTCGACCATTTCCCACAGGGCGCTGATGGCGAGTCCGATCGTGGGGACGAGGACGACGGTGCCCCGGCGTGGAAGCGTCGGGGGCACGACGTCGAGGCGCTGCAGGAGCAGAAGCGTCATGGCCGCAATCAGGCCGGTGGCGGCGAAGTGCACGACGAGGTCCCACCAGGCGATCGATCGGTACAGATCGAGGACGTTGCTCCAGGCAGCGACGGTGACCGTGGCTCCGTAGAGGAGATCGAAGCCCGGCCTGGCAGCGATCGCTCGAGGGATCAGAAGCGCGGGCAGGGCGAGCGCCAGGATGCCAGCATCCGTCGGAGTCCACCAGATGGCGGCGGCCAGCACGCTCACGAGACCCAGGAGGCGGACGCCGTCGGCCATCCATTCCGTCGCGGTGCGGGGACGGCGGAGGGCCTCGTGTCTCATCTGGGCACCTCGATCGCCGTGTGGATCGCCAGGTGATCCGACGGCGCGATGCCGTCCTCTCGCCGAGCATCGATGCCGATGCGGTCCACCGCGATGTCGGGAGTCGTCAGGATCACGTCGATCCGTGCACCGCCGCGGACCGGGTCGCGGTATCCCGTATAGGTGCCGAGCTCGGGCGTCACGCGCTCGTCCGCCGTGGCCCAGGCATCCGTCAGGAGATCGCCTTTCAGAAGCGCACGCTGAGTCGCCGAGTCCGGTCCGGCGTTCAGGTCACCCGTCACGACGGCCGGGATGCCGAGGCCCCGGACCTCGTCTCGGACAGCCTCGGCCGCACGCAGGCGGGAACGAGCGGAGAACGGATCCAGGTGGGTATTGATCACTGCGAACCGTGCGCCCGTGGTCCGATGCCGGAAGACCCCGACGACCACGATCCGGGGGACGAGGTTGCCCCACGAGCGGGATCCCGGGAGCTCCGGAGTGTCGGAGAGAGCGAGCTGTCGTGCCGCGACGAGCTCGAGTCGCGCTGTGTCGAAGAAGATGGGACAGCCTTCGCCGCGTCCTCCGCGTCCGCGCCCCACGCCGATCCGCGTGTACGACGTTCCCAACGACCGCAGGATGTCGCGCGCAGGTGAGGGCAGGACCTCCTGCGTGGCGAGAACCGCCGGGGCCTCGCGGGCCAGCATCCGCATCATCGCCGGCCGGCGACGGTCCCAGCTGTCAGCGGGAAGGGAGAGGAAGCGGGGGAGGGGACGGCGCACGTTGAACGTCGCGAGGTGGATGAGGGCCCCATCGACATCGCCGAGGAGAGAAGTCATGTCTGCCGCTCCCTGAGCGCGCGATGCCGCCGTGCGCGGCGCAGGACCGAGCGGGCCACTCGGATCGGCGCGAAGTCCGCGGGCCAGTGCGACACGACCGTACGGATGCCGCGGACGATCCGGCGCCGGAATGCCGACGCGGAGGCGAACGGCCGCATCGAGATACCCATTCCTGCCTCGGGGACGAAGCGGATCCGGTGATGTTCGCCCAGGTGGAATGCGAGGTCGAGGTCGTCGTGGAGTTCCGGATCGCCGCGGTGCACCGCGGCACTGACCTGCCTCCACGCGCTGCGACGCATCGCCAGGTTCGACCCGAAAAGAGGGAGGTGGCCGAGGGTGGGGGTGAGGACCAGTCCGTAACTGCCGAGGTACGCCGCGGCCAGGGGCCGTCGAAGAGTGCGGGGGCCGTCGATGAACCGAGCGCCACCGGCGAAGACGTCGACGTCGAGTCGTCGATGGGCGACTGTGCTCATGGTCTCGATCCATGACGCGGCCGGCACGCAGTCCGCGTCGAGCCGGAGGATCAGCTCACCCCTCGCAGCGTCGTAACCGGTCGCTGCGGCGGCGGGGATCCCTGGCTGGGCGCACGCGACGACTCGGGCGCCGCCCTCACGCGCGACGCGGGCGGAATCGTCGTCCGAGCCGTTGTCGACGACGACGATCTCGTCGGCCGCACGTGTCTGCAGCGCGAGGGCCCGCAGACATCGCCGGAGTCCTTCGGCGTCGTCCTTCACGGGGATGACGACGCTGACGGATCCGGTGGCGTCCTGCGGGCCCTCGCCTGTCATGACTCAGCCGAGGTTCTCAGCGATCCAGTCCTTGGCGATGTCCGCGCTCGAGCGCTGCCCGTCGGTGGACTCGACGTTCATGGCCACGAGCTCTTCAGGGCTCATCGCCGCGCTCACCTTGTTGATGACGTCCGCGATCTCATCAGCCTTGTCGGCGTTGGCGATGGGGACCACGTTCGCTGCGAGGAAGAGCCCCTTCGGGTCCTGGAGCGTGACGAGGTCCTCGGTCTCGATACGCGGGTCCGCGCTGTACACGTTGGCCACCTGGATGTTGCCCGCGACGAGTTCGTCGACGGTCGTGTCGGCGGTCGCCTCGAACTTGGCATCGACGCCGTACACCTTCTGGAGGTCGGTGAAGTAGGGGCGCTGCTCCAGCTCGGGCGCGCCGCCGAACGTCAGATCCGTGAGGCTGGCCAGGTCTCCGATCTCCGTGAGGTTGTTCTCCTCCGCGAAGGCGGCGGTCACGTTGTACGAATCCTGGTCGGTCGCCGGCGAGTAATCGAGCGCCGTCAAGTTCTCCGGCAGCACTTTCTCCATGGCTGCGTAGACCTCGTCGGCCGATCCCGCCGTCGCGGACTTGTCGTAGTACTGCAGCAGGCTGCCCGTGTACTCGGGGAAGAGATCGATGGAGCCGTCCTCGATCGACGGCATGTACGCGTCGCGCTGTCCGATCGCGAACTTCCGTTCGACCGTGAAGCCGTCGCTCTCGAGCACCTGCGAGTAAATCTCGGCGATGATCTCGTTCGACGGGTACGACTGCGAGCCGACGACGATCGTCTTCGACTGGTCTCCTCCGCCCTCGTTGCCGTTCGAGCCGCTGCCCTCGAGGGAGTCGCTCGAGCCGCAGGCGGAGAGGGCGACGATGGCGACGGCAGCGAGGCCGACGGCTGGCAGGATGCGGGTGCGTGTGATGGACATGGATGCCTCCGGGTGGGGTGGTGGTCGGGATGTCTGGGTCAGGTGGTCGGAAGGGCCGTGCGCCGGGTGCGGCGACGCGCGGGGGAAGCGTGCTGGACGGCGACGCCGCGAGGCACGACGATGCGCTGGAAGAGGGCGAAGATCCCGTCCAGTGCGAGGGCGAGGATGACGACGACGATCGACGCCCCGAGGATCTGCGCGGCGTTGCGGGTCTGGATGCCCTGGATGAGGGCGAAGCCGAGACCGCCCAGGCCCACGTACGCCGCGATGGTGACCGTCGCCACGACTTGCAGGACCGCTGAACGGATGCCGCCGATGAGCAGGGGGAGGCCGAGGGGGACCTCGATCTTCCAGAGGATCTGCATCGGCGTCATCCCGACGGCGCGTCCCGCCTCCACGGTGGACCGGCTGATCGCTTCGACGCCGGCGTAGGCCCCGGCGAGGATCGACGGGATCGCGAGGAGGACGAAGGCCACCACGGCGGCCTGCTCCTTGAAGTTGACGCCGATGACGAGGTACAGCAGGACGACGAGCCCCAGCGAGGGGAGGGACCGCGCGGCTCCCGAGAGGAACACGGCGATCTCACGGCCCTTGCCGGTGTGGCCGATCGCCCACCCGGCGGGGATCGCGATGATCGCGGCGATAGCAACCGAGCCGAAGGTGAAACCGAGGTGCTGCAGGACCGCCTCCCAGAGGGGGAGGTAGCCGGTGGCCCGGTCGGGGGAGAAGATCCACGCGAAGGCCTCGAGGAAGATGTTCATGCCGTCACCTCCGCCGCGCGTGCACGCTCGCGGGGCACTCGTGTCCGACGGGTCCACGGCATGAGCGCACGCCCGGCGAGCACGAGGATGAGGTCGATCACGAGAGCGATGACCACGACGGCCAGGACACCCGCGAGCACTTCGGGGATGATCCGCCGCTGCGATCCGTTCGTGAAGAGGTACCCGAGGTTCTGCACCCCGATGAGTGCTCCGACCGTGGCGAGCGAGATCGTCGACACGGCGGTCACACGCAGACCGGCGAGCATGACCGGGCCGGCGAGCGGGAAGTCGACCGTCCAGAAGCGCCGGACGGGTCCGAACCCGACGGCCACCGCCGCGCTACGGACAGCGGCATCCACCGATGCGAGCCCGTCGGTCACGGAGCGCGTCATGATCGCGACCGCGTAGATCGTGAGGGCGACGACGAGGTTCGTCTCGGAGAGCAGACCGATGCCCGTCGTCGCGCTGATGAGGGCGAACAATCCGAACGAGGGGATCGTGTAGAGGATGCCGACCACGCCCAGCAGCGTGCCGCGGAGCCTCGTGAACCGGAACGCCGCCCAGCCGAGGGGGATGGCGATGACGAAGCCGAGGACGATGGAGATGGCGCTCTGGCGGAGATGGGCGAGAGTCAGCTGCCCGATCAGGTCGAGGTTCTCGGTGACCCAGTTCATTCGGGCGTCACCCTTCGGCACCCGGCGCGCCGGGGAGAAGGACGCCCTGCGTCCGGCCGGACCCGTCGACGAGCACCGTGCCCCGGTCGGTCTGCTTGGCGTGGAAGGCCCGTGCGCCGCGGTCGGCGCCGATGAAGCTCGCGACGAACTCGTCGGCGGGGGCCTCGATGATCTCCGACGGCGTCCCGCGCTGCGCGATGCGAGCGCCCTTCTGCAGGATGACGACCTGGTCGCCCAGCAGGAATGCTTCGTCGATGTCGTGGGTCACAAAGACGATCGTCTTGTCGAGCTCGCGCTGCAGCCGGATGACCTCTGCCTGCAGCTCCTTTCGCACGATGGGGTCGACTGCCCCGAAGGGCTCGTCCATGAGCAGAATGTTGGGGTCCGCGGCGAGTGCGCGTGCGACCCCGACGCGCTGCTGCTGACCGCCCGAGAGCTGCGCGGGGTAGCGGTCGGCGAACGCCGTGTCGAGGCCGACGACCTCCATCAGCTCCAACGCGCGACGCCGGGCGCTCGCGCGGGTCTGGCCCGTGAGCACCGGCACGGTCGCGATGTTGTCGGCCACGGTGTAGTGGGGGAGGAGACCGGCGTTCTGGAGCACGTAACCGATGCTGCGACGAAGCTGCACGGCATCGCGCGAGCGGATCGACTCGCCGTCGATCGTGATGTCGCCCGAGGTCGGTTCGATGAGCCGGTTGATCATCCGGAGTAAGGTCGTCTTGCCGCAGCCGGAGGATCCGACCAGCACCGTCGTCTTGCGAGCCGGCATCTCGAGGGAGACGTCGTCGACGGCGGGTGCTCCGTCGCCGAATCGCTTCGTGACGGATCGGAATTCGATCGCCATGGGGGTCCTTTCGGCCGGTGCTTCAGCAAACCACAGACCCCCGACATCCCGGCAGTCCCCGACGTCCATTGACGTCATCTGCCTGATATGGCAAGGGGCGGCCTCGGGAGGCGTCCGCTCGGTACGGTGTGGGGCATGACCACACGCGAGTACGACCTCATCGTCATCGGAGCCGGCCCTGTCGGCGAGAACGTCGCCGACAGGGCCGTGCGCGGCGGATTGTCGGCCGTGATCGTGGAGAGCGAACTCGTCGGTGGCGAGTGCTCGTACTGGGCGTGCATGCCGTCGAAAGCGCTCCTGCGGGCACCCGCCGCTCTGCGCGCTGCCCGGGATGTCGCGGGTGCGGCCGAAGCGGTGAGGGGCAGTGTCGACGTCGCGGCTGTCCTCGCACGGCGCGACCGCATGGTGCATGACTACCAGGACACGTCGCAGGTCGAGTGGCTTCAGAGTGCGGGGATCGATCTCGTCCGGGGCCACGGCCGCCTGTCAGCGGAGAAAGAGGTCACGGTCGAGGCTTCCGACGGGTCGACGACGGTGCTCCGAGCACGCCATGCGGTCGCCGTCTGCACGGGGTCGGCCGCGCTGCTGCCCGATATCCCCGGACTGCGCGATGCCGCGCCGTGGACGAGTCGCGAGGCGACCGGCGTCACCGACGTGCCGGCCTCCCTCGTCGTGCTCGGTGGCGGCGTCGTCGGGGTCGAGATGGCGACGGCGTTCGCCGCATTCGGATCCGAGGTCACGGTGATCGCCCGGTCGTCCCTCCTGGGCGGCCTCGAGGACTTCGCCGGAGAGGCCGTGGGCAAGGCTCTCACCGCTGCCGGCGCAACCGTCCGCACCGGCGTCGGGGTCACCGGGGTCGAGCGTGCCGAGGGCGGGGTGACCGTGTCGCTCGACGACGGGTCGACGGTGCGTGCCGAGGAGGTCCTCGTCGCCACGGGTCGGGTGCCCCGGACCGACGACGTCGGGCTCGACGTCGTGGGGCAGAAGGCCGGAGAGTGGATCGAGGTCGACGACACGCTCCGTGTCCCCGGAACCGACTGGCTCTACGCCGTCGGCGACGTCAATCACCGCGCGCTCCTCACTCACCAGGGCAAGTACCAGGCCCGGATTGCCGGAGACGTCATTGCGCGGCGCGCGGCTTCATCCGACGTCGACACCTCGGCCTGGGGCCCGCTCGCGGCGACGGCCGACCACAGCGCCGTGCCGCAGGTCGTGTTCACGGACCCCGAGGTCGCCGCCGTCGGGCACACCGAGGCATCCGCACGAGCCGCCGGCATCGCCGTCCAGGTCGTCGACTACGACCTGTCGTGGGTCGCCGGGGCCAGTACCCACTCGGACCGCTACGAAGGCATGTCGCGGGCCGTCATCGACACCGAGCGGCGTGTCCTCGTCGGAGCGACGTTCGTCGGACCCGACGTCGCCGAGCTTCTGCACGCCGCGACCATCGCGATCGTCGGCGAGGTCCCGCTCGAGCGGTTGTGGCACGCTGTCCCGGCGTATCCGACGATCAGCGAGGTCTGGCTCCGGTGGCTGGAGTCCGCCGGACTCTGACCCGCGTCACACCCGTCTCGCGGACTGGACGCGCGTCGTCAGCTGGTGCGCGTGGGCAAGCAGCAGCCTGCCCAGTTCCGGCAGCCGGTCCGCGCCGAACCGGAACTCGACCCCGGTGAGGCTGAGGGCCCACGCCGGTCGTCCCGCGTGATCGAAGACGGCCGCGCCCAGCCCCCAGGACCCCGGCACGATGAGTCCGGGATTGACGGCGTACCCGCGGTCGCGTGTCTCGGCGACTCGCCGTGTGAGGGATGCCGCATCGTGGGCCTCACCCCATCGTGCGACGAGTTCGGGATGTCGGACGAGGTAGGCATCCACGTCCTCCTGGGGCAGGAAAGACAGGACGGCGAGTCCGGCGGACGCCACGCCGAGGGGGAACCGGACGCCCTCGCTGAGAACGAAGGACCGGATCGGGAACGAGCCCTCCTCGCGCACCAGGCACACGGTCTCGTCGCCTCTCCGGACGGACAGGAACGCGCTCTCCTCCGTCTTGACTGCGAGGGAGCGGACGATGTCGCCCGCGAGATGGGTGACGTCGTAGCGAGGGGCGGCCGCGGCGCCCATGAGGAACAGCTCCGGGCCTGCGAGCCAGCGCGCACTCCGTTCGTCCTGGTCGACGAGCCCCTCCGCGCGGAGGGCGGACAGCAGGCGGTGGGTGGTGGTGCGTGTGAGGCCGGCGTCGGCGGCCAGCTCCCTCACACCCTTGCCCGTCGTCCCCGCCGCGCTGACGAGTCGCAGCAGGTGGGCTGCGCGCGCGATCACTTGCGCGCCGGGGACGGATGCCGCAGGTCGTTCCACAATGTGGACCCTAGGCGCCGGCTCGCCCACATGGCAATCATCCGTTCCCGTTCCGGTGCACCGGCGGGGGAGTCTGGACGGCGGACGACACGAAGGAGTGCGCAGTGATCGACAAGACGGTGGCAGGCGCGGCGGAGGCGGTCGCCGACATCTCGGACGGGGCGAGCATCGCCGTGGGTGGCTTCGGGCTCTCGGGCAATCCGATCGCCCTGATCGAGGCCCTGCTCGCGCAGGGGACCACGGGCCTCTCCATCGTCTCCAACAACTGCGGGGTGGACGACTGGGGGCTGGGGGTGCTCCTGCGCGCGCGCCGCATCCGGAAGATGACCTCGTCGTACGTCGGTGAGAACAAGGAGTTCGAGCGACAGTTCCTCTCGGGTGAACTCGAACTCGAGCTGACGCCTCAGGGGACCCTCGCCGAGAAGCTGCGTGCCGGCGGATCGGGCATCGCGGCGTTCTTCACGCAGACGGGTGTCGGGACGCAGGTCGCCGATGGCGGGTTGCCACGGCGCTACGACGGCCGGGGCGGGGTGGCGCTGGCATCCCCGGCCAAAGACGTCCGGACGTTCGCGGTCGATGGCGTCGAGAAGGAGTACGTGCTCGAAGAGGCGATCACGACCGACTTCGCTTTCGTGCACGCGCTCCGCGGCGATCGGCACGGGAACCTCGTCTTCGCGAAGTCGGCCCGCAACTTCAACCCGTTGGCCGCGATGGCGGGTCGCGTCTGCATCGCGCAGGTCGAGGAGCTGATCGAGTTGGGTGAGATCGATCCGGATGCCGTCCACCTGCCCGGCGTCTTCGTGCACCGTGTGGTGGAGGTCGGGACCGAGATCGAGAAGCGCATCGAGCGACGTACGGTCGCTGCGGAGGGGGAGTGAGATGGCGCTGACCAGGGATCAGATGGCGGCACGGGCGGCTGCGGAGCTGCAGGACGGCTCCTACGTGAACCTGGGGATCGGGCTCCCGACCCTGGTTCCCAATCATGTGCCTGAAGGGGTCGTGGTCGTACTGCAGTCCGAGAACGGCATCCTGGGGGTCGGGCCCTACCCCCGAGAGTCCGACGTCGATCCCGACCTCATCAACGCGGGAAAGGAGACGGTGACGACGCTCCCGGGGGCTGCGTTCTTCGACTCCGCACTCAGCTTCGGGATGATCCGCGGGGGGAAGATCGACGCCGCGATCCTCGGCGCGATGCAGGTCTCGGCGACCGGCGACCTCGCGAACTGGATGATCCCCGGGAAGATGGTCAAGGGTCCGGGCGGGGCGATGGACCTGGTCCATGGCGCAGCCCGCGTGATCGTCCTGATGGAGCACGTCGCCCGGGACGGCTCCCCGAAGATCGTCGACGCGTGTTCCCTGCCGCTGACCGGCCGCGGCGTGGTCGACCGCATCATCACGGACCTCGCCGTGATCGACGTCACGGGCGAGGGTCTGGTGCTGGTGGAGACCGCCCCGGGCGTCAGCGTGAAGGATGTCCGCGACGCGACGGAGCCGGGCCTCATCGTGTCCGATGCGAAGGTGGAGTCATGAGCGAAGAGATCGTCATCGTCGGTGCGGCCCGCACCCCGCAGGGCAAGTTGAAAGGCGCGCTGTCGTCCTTCTCGGCGCCGCAGCTCGGGTCGTTCGCGATCCGCGGAGCCCTCGAACGCGGTGGGGTGGATCCCGCGATGGTCGACGCGGTGATCATGGGGCAGGTCCTGCCTGCCGGTTCGGGTCAGAACCCGGCACGGCAGGCGGCTCTCGGGGCCGGGATCGGCTGGGGCGTCCCGGCATCCTCCGTCAACAAAGTCTGCCTGTCGGGTCTGACCGCGGTGATCGACGCCAAACGCATGATCGCGTCGGGGGATGCCGCGGTCGTCGTCGCCGGCGGGATGGAGTCGATGTCCCGTGCTCCGCACCTCCTCAAGGGCTCGCGCGACGGCTGGACCTACGGCTCGATCGAGGTCCTCGACCACATGGCGCACGACGGACTCACCGACGCCGCGGAGGGGATCTCGATGGGGCTCTCCACCGAGCGGCGCAATGCCGGCCTCGGACTGACGAGGCGGGAGCAGGACTCCGTCGCGGCGCTCTCGCACCAGCGTGCTGCCGCCGCGGCCGAGGCAGGCGTGTTCGACGCCGAGATCGTGACGGTCGAGGTTCCGCAGCGGAAGGGCGAGCCGCAACGGATCACCGCCGACGAGGGCGTCCGCCCCGGTACGACGGTGGAGAGCTTGGCAGGGCTGCGACCGGCGTTCTCGCCCAACGGCGACATCACCGCGGGGAACGCCTCACCGATCTCGGACGGCGCGGCCGCGGTCGTCGTGACGACCCGATCCCGCGCCGAGGCAGAAGGATGGACTGTCCTCGGGGTGATCGGCGCCGCAGGGCAGGTGGCGGGACCCGACAACTCGCTGCACTCCCAGCCGGCCCGCGCAATCGCTCACGCCCTCGAGCGGCAGGGGCTGTCGGCATCCGACCTGGACGTCGTCGAGATCAACGAGGCCTTCGGCGCGGTCGTCGCCCAGTCGCAGCGCGAGCTCGGCGTCGACGAGGACATCGTGAACATCCACGGCGGCGGTATCGCGATCGGTCACCCGATCGGCGCCTCCGGTGCACGATTGGTCGTCCACGCGGTGCACGAACTCGCCCGTCGAGGGAGGGGTACCGCTGCGGTCGGGCTGTGCGGCGGCGGCGGTCAGGGCGAAGCCCTCATCCTGACGCGCTGAATCCGACAGGCGTCAGCGGGAGAGGCGGCGCTTGAGCAGCTTCTTCTTCTCGCCGTCGCGCGGCGAGTCCATCGGGATGAGCTTGCCTCGGGATGCTCGCCGCGTGTCGACGACCGAGCCGATCGCGAGCGCAAGGGTGATGCCCCAGCTCAGCCAGGCGAGGGCGGTGCGCCACGTGAACGGCTCCGGGCTGCGCGCGGAGCGCAGCAGCGTGACACCGCCGGTGAGGGCTGACAGCAGTCCGGTTCCGAACAGGTATTTTCGCATACCACCCACGGTACTGCGCCGGACGCATGCCGCGGCGGTTGTTAGCCTGAAGTCATCCATCGAGAGGAACACCGTGACCGTGGCTTCCGACTTCGTCGTCGTGTCCAACCGCCTTCCCGTCGACCGGACCGACGACGAGAACGAACCCTGGCGACGCTCTCCCGGTGGACTCGTCACCGCTCTCGATCCGGTGATGCGCAGCACCAACGGTGCCTGGGTCGGGTGGCCCGGCCAGCCGGGTGTCGAGCTCGACCCATTCGAGTTCGACGGCCTGCACCTGGTGCCCGTCACGCTCTCGGCCGACGACATGCAGCTCTACTACGAGGGCTTCTCGAACGACACGATCTGGCCGCTGTACCACGACGTCATCGCTGCTCCCACCTACCACCGCACCTGGTGGGACGCCTATGTCAAGGTCAACAAGAGGTTTGCCGAGGCGGCGTCGGAGCACGCTGCCGAGGGGGCGACCGTGTGGGTACACGACTACCAGCTCCAGCTCGTGCCGAAGCTTCTCCGCGAGCTCCGCCCCGACCTCACCATCGGATACTTCCACCACATTCCGTTCCCCGCATACGGTCTGTACGCGCAGCTGCCGTGGCGTCGCCAGGTGCTCGAAGGTCTGCTGGGCGCCGATGTCATCGGCTTCCAGCGGGTGGCGGATGCCGGCAACTTCGCGCGTGCCGTGCGCCGCCAACTGGGATTCGACACCAAAGCGGGCGCCATCGCCGTCCCCACCGAGGACGGGGGAGTGCGCACCGCCGTAGCCCGCGCCTATCCGATCTCGATCGACGCCGCGGAGTACGAGGAGCTCGCGAAGCGGCCCGACATCCGGGCGCGCGCAGAGGAGATCCGCTCGAGTCTCGGCAACCCGAAGGCGATCCTGCTGGGCGTGGATCGGCTGGACTACACGAAGGGGATACGTCACCGTCTGAAGGCGTACGGCGAACTGCTCGCCGACGGCCGGCTGTCGGTACACGACGTGATCCTCGTGCAGGTCGCGAGCCCCAGCCGCGAGCGGGTGCAGACCTACATGGAGCTTCGTGACGAGATCGAACTGACGGTCGGTCGCATCAACGGCGACGCGGATGAGCTCGGCTACAGCGCGATCCAGTATTTGCACCACTCGTACCCTCGCGAGGAGATGGTCGCGCTCTTCCTCGCCGCCGACGTCATGCTCGTCACAGCCCTGCGCGACGGCATGAACCTGGTCGCGAAGGAGTACGTCGCGAGTCGAGTCGACGGTGGCGGCACGCTCGTGCTCAGCGAGTTCACCGGGGCAGCGGACGAGCTGACTCAGGCGATAAAGGTCAACCCGCACGACATCGCGGGGTTGAAGGACGCGATCATGCAGGCGATCGAGATGCCTGAGAAAGAGAAGGACCGCCGCATGCGTGCGCTTCGGCGCCGGGTGCGCGAGAACGACGTCGCGAAGTGGTCCGAGCGGTTCCTCTCGGACCTGAGCGCCGCACGCAAGGAGCGTTCATGAGCGACGTCGACGCTGTCGCGCGGACGAAGAAGCTGCTCGTCGCGCTGGACTTCGACGGCACGCTCTCGCCTCTTGTCGACGACCCGATGAGCGCCCGCATGGCGCCGGAGGCGCGCGCCGCCGTGGATGCCCTCGTCGCCGCGCCCGCGACGGTCGTCGCGTTCGTCTCCGGCCGCTCGCTCGGCGATCTCCGCATCATCGCGGAGCACACCGACGACTCGCCGATCCTGCTCGCGGGATCACACGGCGCGGAGTACCTCCTCCCCGGGGCGGACTCCGATCCCGCTCTGGATCCCGGCGACACGGATCTGCGCGACCGCCTGCGCACCGAGGCCGAGGAGATGGCCCGCGAGGTGCCGGGAGCCTGGATCGAGCCGAAGACCTTCGGGTTCGGGGTCCACCTGCGCACCGTCTCGGACCCGGCGTCGGCCGAGCGTCTGCGGTCCGCCGTCGATGCACTCGTGGCGGAAGCCGCACCCCGCTGGCGTCGCCGGCAGGGGCACGGCATCGTCGAGTACGCCTTCACGGATGTGGGGAAGGATGCCGCCGTCGCGCACCTCCGAGATGTCGTCGACGCATCGGCGGTGATCTTCGCCGGGGACGACGTCACCGACGAGGACGCGCTCGGCTCGCTCGGACCCGACGATCTCGGGATTCGGGTCGGCGCGGGGGAGACCGCGGCATCGGTTCGTGTGGGAGACATCGAAGAACTCGCCGCTTTGCTGTCGACTGTCGCACGCGAGCGCGTCGCCGCACGGCAATAGACTTCGAGAATGCCCTCTCCCGACGAGAACATCGACATCAAGCCCCGCAGTCGCGCGGTCACCGACGGCATCGAAGCCACCACCTCACGCGGAATGCTCCGCGCGGTCGGCATGGGCGATGAGGACTGGGACAAGCCCCAGATCGGCATCGCCTCGAGCTGGAACGAGATCACCCCCTGCAACCTGAGCCTCGACCGGCTCGCCCAGGGCGCGAAGGAGGGAGTGCACGCCGGCGGCGGCTACCCCCTCCAGTTCGGCACGATCTCGGTCTCGGACGGCATCTCCATGGGCCACGAGGGCATGCACTTCTCGCTCGTGAGCCGCGAGGTCATCGCCGACTCCGTCGAGACGGTCATGATGGCCGAGCGCCTCGACGGCTCGGTGCTGCTCGCCGGCTGCGACAAGTCGATCCCGGGCATGCTCATGGCCTCCGCCCGCCTCGACCTCTCGAGCGTCTTCCTCTACGCGGGCTCGATCGCGCCGGGCTGGGTCAAGCTCAGCGACGGCACCGAGAAGGACGTCACGATCATCGACTCCTTCGAGGCCGTGGGAGCGTGCCTCGCGGGCAAGATGAGCGAAGCAGACCTGAAGCGCATCGAATGCGCCATCGCGCCCGGCGAGGGCGCGTGCGGCGGCATGTACACGGCCAACACGATGGCATCCGTCGCCGAGGCCCTGGGCCTCAGCCTCCCCGGCTCCGCCGCCCCGCCCTCCGCCGACCGCCGCCGCGACTACTTCGCGCACCGCTCCGGCGAGGCCGTCGTCAACCTCCTCCGCCAGGGCATCACGACCCGAGACATCCTCACGAAGGAGTCGTTCGAGAACGCGATCGCGCTCGCGATGGCCCTCGGCGGTTCGACGAACGTCGTGCTGCACCTCCTCGCCATCGCCCGCGAGGCCGACGTCGACCTGACGCTCCACGACTTCAACCGCATCGGCGACAAGGTCCCGCACGTGGCCGACATGAAGCCGTTCGGCAAGTACGTCATGAACGACGTCGACCGGCACGGCGGCATCCCGGTCATCATGAAGGCCATGCTCGACGAGGGCCTCCTGCACGGTGACGCGCTGACCGTCACGGGCAAGACGCTCGCCGAGAACCTGCGCGACCTCGACCCCGACCCGATCGACGGCACCGTCATCCACACCTTCGACGACCCGATCCACGCCACGGGCGGCATCACGATCCTGCACGGCTCGATGGCGCCCGAGGGGGCCGTCGTCAAGACCGCCGGATTCGACGCCGCCGTCTTCGAAGGACCCGCCCGGGTGTTCGAGCGCGAGCGCGCCGCGATGGACGCCCTCGAGGAGGGACGCATCGCCGCCGGCGACGTCGTCGTCATCCGATACGAGGGCCCGAAGGGCGGTCCCGGCATGCGCGAGATGCTCGCCGTGACGGCCGCCATCAAGGGCGCAGGCCTCGGAAAAGATGTACTACTGTTGACGGACGGACGATTCTCAGGCGGCACAACCGGCCTGTGCATCGGCCACATAGCACCCGAAGCGGTGGACGCTGGTCCCATCGCCTTCGTGCGCGATGGTGATCTGATACGGGTCGATATCGCGGCTCGTTCTCTCGACCTACTCGTCGACGAAGCTGAGCTGAACTCCCGCCGTGAGGGCTGGGAGCCCCTTCCCCCGCGCTATACCCGTGGCGTGTTGGCCAAGTACTCGAAGCTCGTGCGCTCCGCTGCGGAGGGCGCGACGACGGGCTAGGCCCCACACACTCGTCATCCATCACCACAGAGGTCTCTCTCATGTCTTCTGACACCGTCGCCGCTGTGCCCCGGCCACCGGCCGGAGGCTCGTCCACGCCTCTGCTCACCGGAGCTCAGGCCGTCGTCCGCTCGCTGGAACTCCTCGGCGTCACCGACGTCTTCGGTCTCCCGGGTGGCGCCATCATCGAGGTCTACGACCCGCTGATGGACTCCACCGCTCTGCGTCACATCCTGGTCCGCCATGAGCAGGGCGCCGGCCACGCTGCCGAGGGCTACGCCGCGGCATCCGGTCGCGTCGGCGTCGCGATCGCGACGTCCGGCCCCGGCGCCACGAACCTCGTCACCGCGATCGCGGACG
Source organism: Microbacterium phoenicis (assembly GCF_047302325.1). Lineage (NCBI taxonomy): Bacteria > Bacillati > Actinomycetota > Actinomycetes > Micrococcales > Microbacteriaceae > Microbacterium > Microbacterium phoenicis. Next base: position 2,092,348 of record NZ_CP154849.1, on the reverse strand, counting down.
CCTACATGGACTCGATGCCGATCGTCTGCATCACCGGGCAGGTGTACTCGACCCTCATGGGGACGGACGCCTTCCAAGAGGCCGACATCGTGGGCATCACCATGCCGATCACGAAGCACTCGTTCCTCGTGAAGGACCCGGCCGAGATCCCCGGTGCCATCGCGGCGGCGTTCGAAATCGCCTCCACGGGTCGCCCGGGACCCGTTCTCGTCGACATCACGAAGGACGCCCAGCAGGCCAAGGCTCCCTTCGTCTGGCCGCCGAAGGTCGACCTCCCCGGCTACCGCCCGGTGACGAAGGCCCACGGCAAGCAGATCCAGGCAGCGGCCCAACTGATCGCAGAAGCGAAGAAGCCGGTGCTGTACGTCGGCGGCGGCGTGGTCCGTGCGGGCGCGGCCGCGGAACTGCGGCGGTTCGCTGAGGCGACCGGTGCGCCCGTCGTCACGACCCTCATGGCGCGCGGCGCGTTCCCCGACTCTCACCCGCAGCAGCTGGGCATGCCGGGCATGCACGGCACGGTGCCGGCCGTCCTGGCGCTGCAGGAATCCGACCTGCTCATCGCGCTGGGTGCGCGCTTCGACGACCGCGTCACCGGGAAGGCGGCCCTGTTCGCCCCCGACGCCAAGGTCGTCCACGTCGACATCGACCCTGCCGAGATCTCCAAGATCCGGACGGCGGACGTTCCGATCGTCGGTGATCTGAAGGACGTCCTGGTCGACCTCGATGCGGCGTTCGCGGGGGTCGAGAAGCCGGACATCTCGGAGTGGTGGTCCTATCTCGAGGGCCTCCGCACCGAGTTCCCGCTGGGGTACGCGCCGACCACCGACGGTCTCATGTCGCCGCAGCACGTCATCCAGCGCATCGGCGAGCTGACCGGGCCCGAGGGCGTCTACGCCTCGGGCGTCGGGCAGCACCAGATGTGGGCGGCGCAGTTCATCGGATACGAGCGCCCCAACGCCTGGCTCAATTCCGGCGGCGCCGGGACGATGGGCTACGCGGTCCCTGCCGCGATGGGCGCCAAGGTCGCCGAGCCGGACCGGACGGTGTGGGCGATCGACGGTGACGGCTGCTTCCAGATGACCAATCAGGAGCTTGCCACCTGCGCGATCAACAACATCCCCATCAAGGTCGCGATCATCAACAACTCGTCGCTCGGCATGGTGCGGCAGTGGCAGACGCTCTTCTACGAGGGGCGCCACTCGAACACCGATCTCAACACGGGCCACGACAGCATCCGCATCCCGGACTTCGTGAAGCTCGCCGAGGCGTACGGCTGCCTCGGCATCCGCGTCGAGAAGGCGGAGGACGTGGATGCCGCGATCCAGACTGCGCTCGAGACGAACGACCGTCCCGTCGTCATCGACTTCGTCGTGAGCGCCGACGCGATGGTGTGGCCGATGGTGCCGCAGGGCGTCAGCAACAGCTACATCCAGTACGCGCGCGAGCACGCGCCGGCGTTCGAGCAGGGGGACTGACGATGAGCAAGCACGTCCTGAGCCTCCTCGTGGAGGACAAGCCCGGTCTGCTGACCCGCGTCGCGGGCCTGTTCGCCCGCCGCGGATTCAACATCGACTCGCTCGCCGTGGGCGTCACCGAGGTCCCCGGGCTCTCCCGGATCACGGTGGTCGTCGACGTCGAAGAGCTGCCCCTCGAGCAGGTGACGAAGCAGCTGAACAAGCTCGTCAACGTCATCAAGATCGTCGAGCTCGACTACGCGACGTCGGTCCAGCGCGAGCACATGCTCGTCAAGGTCCGCGCCGACAACCAGACGCGCTCGAACGTCATCGAGGTCGTCAACCTCTTCCGCGCCTCGGTCGTGGACTACGCCACCGACGCACTCGTGGTGGAGGTCACCGGCGACCGCGGCAAGGTCGACGCCTTCCTCAAAGCCCTCGAGCCGTTCGGCGTGAAAGAGCTCGCGCAGTCCGGCATGGTCGCCATCGGCCGAGGCGGCAAGAGCATCACCGAGCGCGTCCTGCGCGGCTGACGCCACAACTTCTCTACCGACATCTACAAGGAGACACACACGAACATGGCTGAGATCCTCTACGACGCCGACGCCGACATCTCGCTCATCCAGGGCAAGAAGGTCGCCATCGTCGGGTACGGCTCGCAGGGCCACGCCCACGCCCAGAACCTCCGCGACTCCGGCGTCGAGGTCGTCATCGCCCTCAAGGACGGCTCGAAGTCCGCGCCGAAGGCGGAGGAGGACGGCTTCCAGGTGAAGTCCGTGGCGAATGCCGCCGAATGGGCCGACCTCATCATGATCCTCGCGCCGGACCAGCACCAGCGCGGCATCTTCAACGACGAGATCAAGCCGCACCTCGCCGCCGGCAAGACGCTCGCCTTCGCGCACGGCTTCAACGTGCGCTTCGGCTACATCGAGGTCCCCGACGACGTCGACGTCATCCTCGTCGCCCCGAAGGCCCCGGGCCACACGGTGCGTCGCGAGTTCGTCGCGGGCCGCGGCATCCCCGACATCATCGCGGTCGAGAAGGATGCCTCGGGTCACGCCTGGGACGTCGCGCTCTCGTACGCAAAGGCCATCGGCGGCACCCGCGCCGGCGTCATCAAGACCACGTTCACCGAGGAGACCGAGACCGACCTGTTCGGCGAGCAGGCCGTCCTCTGCGGCGGTGTGTCGCAGCTCGTTCAGTACGGCTTCGAAACCTTGTCCGAGGCGGGCTACCAGCCCGAAATCGCCTACTTCGAGGTGCTCCACGAGCTGAAGCTCATCGTCGACCTCATGTGGGAGGGCGGCATCGCCAAGCAGCGCTGGTCGGTCTCCGACACGGCCGAGTACGGCGACTACGTCTCGGGCCCGCGCGTCATCGACCCGAGCGTCAAGGAGAACATGAAGGCCGTCCTCGGCGACATCCAGTCGGGTGCCTTCGCGAAGCGCTTCATCGACGACCAGGACAACGGTGCCGTGGAGTTCCAGGAGCTCCGGGCCAAGGCCGCCGCACACCCGATCGAGGCCGTCGGCAAGGACCTGCGCGCGCTCTTCGCGTGGAAGCAGCAGGACTCGGACTACACAGAGGGAAGCGCCGCGCGCTGACCGACCGCGCCGACGGCGCGCAGAACACCGAGGGGTCGGCCGCGCGCTGACCTCCGGCATCCAGCCCTCGGCGCATCCGCCGGGATCGGCTTGACATGAGCCACGGAGGCCCGACTCTTACAAGGGGTCGGGCCTTCGGCGTCGGTAGACTCGGACCGTGGCTTCCGACCCCCGAGACGACGAGGATGCCTTCCGCTGGGAAGGCGACGATTCTCCGACGCGACCGCCGCGCCCCGAGCGCACCGATGCGTCTCTGCCGAGCGGCTGGCAGGCTGTGGGGAAGGGGAGCGGTGCAGCCGTCACCGAGCCGGAGTCGGCTGGTGACGTCGCGACGGACGAGGCGGAGCCCCCGGCATCCCTCGGCAACGTCGCCCTCGTCTCGCTCGGATTGCTCGGAGGGATTTACCTGCTCTACACCGTGGGCTGGATCCTGGCGGCCTCCCGCCTGTCGGCAGCGACGTCGTTCTGGCTCGAGCCTGCCTCGGTCGTCCCGGCCCTGTTCGTGGCCGCTGCGGCCCCGGTGCTGTGGTTCGGCGGCACCTTCCTCCTGACCCGCTCCGCTGCGACGTGGGTTCGATTCGTCTGGCTGGTCGTCGGCGTCTTCCTCCTCGTTCCCTGGCCCTTCGTGATCGGACTGTGACGCCGTGACGACTTCGTCTTCTCCTGTCCGCCGCGGAACGTCCTGGGTGCTCGCGGCCATCTCGGGTGTCTTCGGGCTCTTCTACGCCTACGCGGTGTGGACGGCGGTCGCCTTCCTCGTCGCGCAGGCGAGCGGCGTCGAGGGACTGAACGGCGGTGGATGGGCGATCCTGCTGTTCTCGGTCGTCTTCCCGATCATCGTGTTCGTCGCAGCCGTGGTGCTCGGGCGTAGGCGCCCGCTCTTCCAGCTCGCGGTCGTCCTCCTCGTCGGGCTGGGGCTCGTCGCCGTCTTCTGGCTGAACATCCTCACCTACGCGATCACCAACGGGAACTCCCTCATCGGGTCGTGATCGGCGTCACACGGTCGGGGCCGTCCGGTCGGATTCGCTAGGCTGGCCGTGCCGCGTACCGTCGTCGGTCCCAGCCCGGCCGGACTCGTGGCGATCCACACTCGCGTACCCGAAGGTCTGCCGTGCCCAAGCCTGTCGTCCTGATCGCCGAAGAACTCTCTCCCGCCACGATCGAGGCCCTGGGCCCCGATTTCGACGTCCGATCCGTGGACGGTGCCGACCGTGGCGCGCTCCTCCCGGCCCTCGCCGATGCGGACGCCGTCCTCATCCGCTCCGCGACGAAGATGGATGCCGAGGCGATCGCCGCAGCTCCGTCGCTCAAGGTGATCGCGCGGGCCGGAGTCGGTCTCGACAACGTCGACATCAAGTCGGCTACGAGCGCGGGCGTCATGGTCGTCAATGCACCGACGTCGAACATCATCTCGGCCGCCGAGCTCACCGTCGGTCACATCCTGAGCCTCGCCCGTCACATCCCGGCGGCGCACGCGTCGCTGGCGACCGGCGCGTGGAAGCGCTCGTCGTTCACGGGCACCGAGCTCTACGAGAAGACCGTCGGCATCATCGGCCTCGGTCGCATCGGCGCGCTCATCGCTGCGCGTCTGCAGGCCTTCGGGGTCTCCGTCGTCGCCTACGACCCCTACGTCACCCCCACGCGCGCGCAGCAGCTCGGAGTGCAGCTCCTGGGTCTCGACGAGTTGCTGAGCTCCAGCGACTTCGTCACGATCCACATGCCGAAGACCCCCGAGACGACCGGCATGATCGGCGCCGCACAGTTCGAGATCATGAAGGACACCGCCTACGTCGTGAACGTCGCCCGCGGCGGCCTCATCGACGAGGCGGCGCTGCACACGGCGCTGACGACCGGCCAGATCGCCGGCGCCGGACTCGACGTGTTCACGAGCGAGCCGCCGAAGGAGGACGGCACGGCCTTCCCGCTGCTGTCGCTGCCGAACGTCATCGTCACGCCCCACCTGGGCGCGTCGACCGAAGAGGCCCAGGAGAAGGCGGGCGTGTCGGTCGCGAAGTCCGTCAAGCTTGCGCTCGAGGGCGACCTCGTTCCGGATGCCGTGAACGTCGCCGGTGGCGTCATCGACCCGTTCGTGCGTCCCGGCATCGCGCTCGTCGAGCAGCTGGGTCAGATCTTCACGGGGCTCGCCCCGAGCGCCCTCACGAGCCTCGACATCGAGGTCCGCGGCGAACTCGCCGACTACGACGTCAGCGTCTACCGGCTGGCAGCTCTGAAGGGCATTTTCACGAACATCGTGAGCGAGAACGTCTCGTACGTGAACGCGCCGCTGTTCGCCGAGCAGCGCGGCATCGAGACCCGACTGATCGTCGAGTCCGAGAGCCCGCTCTACCGGAACATCACGATCCTCCGAGGGACGCTGTCGGACGGCACCGTGCTCACCGTCGAGGGGACCCTCGCCGGGACGCGCATGGTGCCGAAGGTCGTCGGCATCAACGGCTACGAGGTCGAGGTGCCGATCAACCGCTATCACGTGGTCATGCGGTACGCCGACCGGCCCGGCATCGTCGCGATCTATGGGCAGAAGCTCGGCGAAGCGGGCATCAACATCGCCGGGCTCCAGGTCGCGCGCCCCGACGCGAGCGGCCGTGCTCTCTCGGTCCTGACGGTCGACTCGCCGATCCCCGAGGCGATGCTCGACGAGCTCCGCGCCTCGGTCCAGGCGGACCTTTTCCGGCAGATCGAGCTCACCGAGGTCTGAGGCGCTGCGGCATCCTTCGCCAGGTCGGCGGTGGATGCCTCAGCGCGCCGCGCGCTCGACGAGCGCGATCAGTGCGTCGAGGTCGGCGCCTTGCGGGATGGGGCCGGGCACGCCCGTCGTCGCCAGCGCGCTGTTGAAGTAGAGCCCGTCACTGACGAGCAGCACCAGCTGCAGAGCGCTCTCGTCGCGCGTGTGCGGCCGGAGAGCATCCTCCCACACCCGCCGCACGTCGCGAAGGGCGACGGATGCCGCGTCGTGCCCGGTCTGCGCCAGGCGGGAGGTCGCCACCATCGCGCGGTCCAGGGGAGTGTCGGACTGGACGGAGGTGCGGACGAAGGCGGCGACGATCCCGTCGGGGGAGCGGAGCATGTCTTCCACGTCTGCGTCGACGAGGCGTCGCATCCGCTCGATCAGGGCGGCTTCGAGCGCCTCCTTCGTGGCGTAGTGGTAGAGCAGTCCGCCCTTCGAGACGCCGGCGGCGGCGGCCACGGCGTCCATCGTCGCGCCGCGGGCGCCCCCGTCGATCAGGGCGGCTTCGAAGGCGTCGAGGACGCTCTCGCGCGCCCGAGGTGGTCTGCTCATGTCTCCGATCCTCTCCCGGCCAGCATCCGATTCTGTTACTATACCGGCTGGACGGTGTATAAATCATGACGTTGACAGAAGAGATCCGAGTGGCCGACGCCGCCGGGACGCGACAGGGATGGCGGGGCTGGGCGGCGCTCGCGGTGCTCATGCTGCCGGTGCTCCTGGTGTCGGTGGACAACACGGTGCTGAGCTTCGCGCTGCCCGAGATCGCACGCGACCTGACCCCGACGAGCGCGCAGCAGCTGTGGATCATTGATGTGTACCCGCTCGTTCTGGCGGGCCTGCTGGTGACGATGGGCTCGTTGGGAGACCGTCTCGGTCGCCGGCGCCTCCTGATGATCGGCGCGACCGGGTTTGCGGTCATCTCCGCGCTGGCGGCGTTCGCGCCCTCGCCGGAGCTCCTGATCGTCGCCCGCGCGGCGATGGGCTTCTTCGGGGCGATGCTCATGCCGTCGACGCTGTCGCTCCTGCGGAGCATCTTCACCGACCGGGACCAGCGCCGGCTCGCGATCGCGGTGTGGGCGTCGATGTTCTCGGCCGGTTCGGCCCTCGGCCCGATCATCGGCGGTGTGCTCCTCGAGCACTTCGCGTGGGGTTCCGTCTTCCTCCTCGCCGTGCCGGTCCTCGTTCCGCTCCTGGTGCTGGCGCCGATCCTCGTGCCCGAGAGCCGGGATCCGAAGCCGGGCAGGATCGATCCGCTGAGCATCGTCCTCAGCATGGCGACGATGGTTCCGATCGTCTACGCCATCAAGGAGTTCGCGGTCCACGGTCCAGGGGTGCTGCCGGTCGTGCTGGTCCTCGCTGGTCTGGCCTTCGGGTGGATGTTCGTGCGCCGTCAGCTGCGCTCCGACGCCCCCATGCTCGACATGCGGCTGTTCCGGCAGGGTGCGTTCACGGGCGCTCTGCTGGTGAACCTCCTCAGCGTCGTCGCCCTCGTCGGGTTCTTGTACTTCGTGACCCAGCATCTTCAGCTGATCGTCGGCCTCAGCCCGCTGAAGGCCGGTCTCGCCCTCGTGCCCGGGCTCGTGCTGATGATCGTCTCCGGCCTCGCCGTCGTGCCGATCTCGCGCCGTGTCTCTCCGCGAGCGGTGGTGCCCGTCGCGTTGGCGCTGTCGGTCGCCGCGTACGTGATGATCGCCCTGTCGACGGATGCCGCGGCCCTCGGCACGCTCATCGCCGCCTTCGGGCTCCTCGGTCTCGGCATCGGCGCCGCGGAGACGGTGTCGAACGAGCTGATCCTCGCGACCGCTCCGCCGGCCAAGGCGGGCGCCGCGAGCGCGGTGTCCGAGACGGCATACGAGCTCGGCGCGGTCTTGGGCACGGCTGTGCTCGGCGGCATCCTGACCGCCCTCTACCGCTCCGGCATCCGCCTTCCCGAGGGAGTGCCCGCCGGCGCTGCGGACGCCGCCCGCGAAACGCTGGGCGGCGCGGTGACGGTGGCGGAGGGCCTGCCGGCGGGGCTCGGCCGGCGCGTGCTGGATGCCGCGGCATCCGCCTTCGACTCCGGTGTCGGCGTGACGTCGATCATCGGCGCGGTCCTCGTCGTCGGCGCAGCCGTCATCGCGGCCACTACGCTGAAGGGAACCCGCACTCCGCGCGTCGACCACTGACGACACGCGGGTCCCCCCGACAACGAGGAGAGCGATGTCGCGCGTCGTGAAGCTGGCCATCATCCCCGGAGACGGCATCGGCCCCGAGGTCGTCGCAGAGGCCGAGAAGGTCCTCGACGCCGTCACCGAGGGGGCGGAGGTGGCGTTCGAGAAGACCCGGTTCTCACTGGGTGCCGTACGCTTCCTCGAGACCGGTGACACTCTCACCGACGATGACCTCGCAGCCATCGCGTCTCACGACGCGATCCTGCTCGGCGCCGTCGGCGGGATGCCGGGGGACCCCCGCTTGAAGGACGCGAACATCGAGCGGGGCCTGCTGTTGAAGCTGCGCTTCGCCCTGGACCACTACGTCAACCTCCGCCCGTCCGTGCTCTACCCGGGCGCCTCCGGGCCGCTCGCGAACCCCGGGGACATCGACTTCGTCGTCGTCCGCGAGGGCACTGAGGGTCCCTACGTCGGCAACGGCGGCTCCATCCGTACGGGGACCCCGCACGAGATCGCGAACGAGACGTCGGTCAACACGGCGTTCGGCATCGAACGGGTCGTCCGGTTCGCCTTCGCGCAGGCCGAGAAGCGTCGCAACAAGCTCACCCTCGTCCACAAGACGAACGTCCTCGTCCACGCCGGGGGAATGTGGAAGCGGATCGTCGACGAGGTGGCGCAGGAGCACCCCGACGTCGCCGTAGACTACCTGCACGTCGACGCGGCAACGATCTTCCTGGTCACGAACCCGGGCCGCTTCGATGTGATCGTCACCGACAACCTCTTCGGTGACATCCTGACCGACTTGGCCGGCGCCGTCACCGGAGGCATCGGCCTCGCCGCTTCGGGGAACATCAACCCCGACGGCGCGTTCCCGTCGATGTTCGAGCCCGTGCACGGTTCCGCGCCCGACATCGCCGGACAGCAGATCGCCGATCCCACCGCCGCGATCCTCTCCGTCGCCCTCCTGCTCGAGCACCTCGGGTTGAGCGACGAGGCGCAGCGCGTCACCCGCGCTGCGCGAGAGGACATCGAGGCGCGGGACGGCTCCGCCCGCACGACCGCGCAGGTCGGCGACGCCATCACCGCACGCCTCCGGGCGTAATCTGACTGGATGCGCGCCGCGCAGACGCCGCGCGAGGAACAGGAATGACATGACCCTCACCGACTCGACCGCAGCCCCCCTCACCTTCTCGGTGACGAAGAACCTGGCCGCCGTCTCGCCGTCCGCCCGCGAGGAGATCCTCGCGAACCCCGGCTTCGGCACGAACTTCACCGACCACATGGTCGACATCTGCTGGTCTGTGAAGGGCGGGTGGCATCGTCCGCGCGTCTCGCCCTACGGCCCCATTTCGCTCTCGCCAGCCGCGGCGGTGCTGCACTACGGCCAGGAGATCTTCGAGGGCATCAAGGCGTACCGCCACGTCGACGGCTCGATCCACACGTTCCGTCCTGAGGAGAACGCGGCGCGCCTGCAGCGGTCGGCTCGTCGGATGGCGCTTCCGGAGCTCCCCGAGGAGTACTTCCTGCAGTCACTCCGCGAGCTCATCGCCGTCGACGGCGCGTGGGTCCCCTCCGGCGAGGACCAGAGTCTCTACCTGCGCCCCTTCATGTTCGCGAAGGAGGCCTTCCTCGGCGTCCGCCCCGCGGAGAAGGTCGCGTACTACCTGATCGCGAGCCCCGCGGGCGCCTACTTCAAGGGGGGCGTGAACCCCGTGAAGATCTGGCTGAGCGAGGACTACGCGCGGGCCGGCAAGGGCGGCACAGGAGCAGCGAAGACCGGCGGCAACTACGCCGCGAGCCTTCTGCCGCAGTCCGAGGCCTACGAGAAGGGCTGCGACCAGGTCGTCTTCCTCGATGAGGACGGCAACGTCGAGGAGCTCGGCGGGATGAACGTCGTCTTCGTGATGAAGGACGGCACGCTCGTGACGCCCGAGTCCGAGTCGATCCTCGCCGGCATCACCCGCAACTCGATCCTGCAGCTCGCGGAGGACCGGGGGCATCGCGTCGAGCGCCGCCCCGTATCGCTCGCCGAGTGGCGCGACGGCGTGGCATCGGGAGACATCGTCGAGGTGTTCGCGTGCGGCACCGCGGCGGTGGTCACCCCCATCGGCGCACTGAAGGCCGCCGGATTCGAGGACGCGCAACCGACCGGCACGCTCGCGCTCGAACTGCGGCAGCACCTGACCGACATCCAATACGGTCGCGCCGAAGACGTGCACGGCTGGCTCACCCGGCTGGACGGCTGAGCCGTGCGCATCGTCCGCTACAGCCGCAACGAGGCCATCCGCTACGGGATCATCGACGAGAAAGAGGTCGTCGAGCTCACGGGGGACCCGCTTTTCGCCGGTTTCGAGACGACGGGCGAGCGCATCCCGCTCGCCGAGATCACCCTCCTCGCTCCGTCGATCCCGCGGTCGAAGATCGTCTGCGTCGGCAAGAACTACCGGGACCACGCCGCGGAGATGGGCGGCGAGGCGCCCGCCGAGCCGCTTCTGTTCCTGAAGCCGAACACCTCGGTCATCGGCCCCGATGACGCGATCGTGCGGCCGCCGCAGTCGCAGCGCACCGACTACGAGGGCGAACTCGCCGTCGTGATCGGCCGCGTCGCGAAGAACGTCCCGGCCGAGAAGGCCCTCGACTACGTCTTCGGGTACACGATCGGCAACGACATCACGGCCCGCGATCTGCAGCGCTCGGACGGACAGTGGTCGCGTGCCAAGGGGTTCGACACGTTCTGCCCCCTGGGACCGATCATCGAGACGGAGTTCGACCTGGAGGGCGGGGCGCGGATCGTCTCCCGCGTCAACGGAGAGGTCCGTCAGGACGGCCCCATCTCCGACATGGTCCATTCCGTGCCGGATATCATCGCCTACGCGTCCGCCGCCTTCACGCTTCTGCCGGGCGACGTGATCCTGACCGGCACGCCCGCGGGGATCGGTGAATTCCACGCCGGTGATGTGCTCGAAGTCGAGATCACGGGTCTCGGCATCCTGCGCAACACGGCGCGGAATGCCTGACGGGGGAGACCTCACCCTCTCGGCGGCCGACGTCGCCCGCATCCAGCGGCGGACGGTCGGCGTCCTCGCCACCGGGCAGGTCCTCGGCGGCGTCGCCTTCGGCTCGACGGTCTCGCTGGGGGCGCTGCTCGCGGCCGACCTGTCGGGCGAGGAGTCGCTGTCGGGGTTCGCGACGGCGTCCGTCACCCTCGGAGCCGCGCTCTGCGCGATCCCCCTCGCCCGACTCGCGTCGGCGCAGGGGCGCCGTCGCGCGCTGACCCTGGGGAACCTGCTGGCCCTCGTCGGGATCGCCGTGGTGATCACGTCGGCCGCCCTGCGGCTGTTCCCGCTCCTGCTCGTCGGTGTCATCCTCATCGGCGCCGGCAATGCGGGCAACCTGCAGTCGCGGTTCGCCGCGACCGATCTCTCGGGGCAGGGGCGTCGCGGACGGGACCTCGGCACCGTGGTGTGGGCGACGACCGTGGGCGGGGTCGTGGGGCCCCTGATGCTGACACCGGGCGAAGCGGTCGGCCAGTGGCTCGGGATGCCGCCGCTCACCGGCTCGTACGCCTTCTCGATCGTCGCGCAGACGCTCGCCCTGATCCTGTACCTCGTCGCCCTCCGGCCGGACCCGTTGAGGGTCGCGCAGCAGCTCGCGCGCACGAGGGACATCGGGGCGCAGCGAATCGTCGAGGTCGACCGTCCCATCGTCGCGAGATACGCGGTGTTCGCCGTGGCGGGGTCGCATGTGACGATGGCGTCCGTCATGGCGATGACGCCGGTGCATCTGTCCCACCTCGACCCCCGGAACGTGACGACGATCGTGGGCGTCACCATCGCGTCGCACGTGTTCGGCATGTATGGTCTCTCGCCGGTCTTCGGCATCCTGGCCGATCGGTGGGGGAGGCTGCAGACGATCCTGCTCGGGCAGGCGATCCTCGCCGCCTCGCTCGTCACGGCGGCGATCGCGCCGAACTCGCCCACAGCCGTGTTCATCGCGCTCCTGCTGCTCGGGCTCGGATGGAGCGCCGCGACCGTGGGCGGTGCGGCGCTGCTGACCGAGGCGACGCCGACCGAGCTCCGACCGCGCCGGCAGGGACGCAGCGACACGGCGATGACGCTGTCGGCGGCCATCGGGTCCGTGCTGGCCGGTGGCATCCTGAGTCTCATCGGGTACGGCGGGCTCGCGCTCGTCGCTCTCGCGGTCGTCGTCGCGATCACGGCCCTCTCGCCCTACGCCCGCCGCTGAGCTCGCGGGAGGGCGCGGGCCGCGGCCGTAGACTTGAGGGCGATGTCCACTGCACCGCACCCCCTCACCACGACCGCTTCCGGCTCGGACGTCCGCGTCCGCTTCTGCCCCTCGCCGACCGGCTTGCCGCACGTCGGCATGGTCCGCACCGCCCTGTTCAACTGGGCGTATGCGCGGCACACGGGCGGCAAGATGATCTTCCGCGTCGAGGACACCGACGCCGCCCGCGACAGCGAGGAGAGCTACCGTCAGCTCGTCGATGCACTCACGTGGCTCGAGATCGACTGGGACGAGGGCGTGGAGAAGGGCGGACCGCACGAGCCGTACCGGCAGTCTCAGCGCCACGACACCTACCGTGAGGTGCTCGACAAGCTGGTCGCCAGCGGAGCGGTCTACGAGTCCTACTCGACGGCCGAGGAGATCGACGCTCGGAACGTCGCGGCGGGTCGCGCGAAGCAGCTCGGGTACGACAACTACGACCGGACCCTCACCGACGAGCAGAAGGCCGCCTTCCGCGCCGAGGGGCGCGAGCCCGCGTGGCGCCTGCGCGTGCCCGACGAGGACGTCACCTACGTCGACCTCATCCGCGGCGAGGTCACCTTCCCCGCCGGGTCCTTCCCCGACTTCGTGGTCGTTCGCGCCGGCGGCATCCCGCTCTACACGTTCACCAACCCGGTCGACGACGCGCTCATGGGGATCACCCACGTCCTCCGCGGCGAGGACCTCATGCCGTCGACGGCGCGCCAGCTCGCGCTCTACGGCGCGCTGATCGACGCCGGGGTGACCGACTTCGTGCCGCGCTTCGCGCACATGCCGCTCGTGCTGGGCGAGGAGGGCACCAAGAAGCTCTCCAAGCGCGATCCGAAGGCCGACCTCTTCCTGCAGCGCGAGAAGGGCTTCATCCACGAGGGTCTGCTGAACTACCTGTCGCTCCTCGGCTGGTCTATCGCCGCCGACCGCGACGTCTTCACGCGTCAGGAGCTGATCGAGGCGTTCGACATCGTGAACGTCAACCCCAACCCGGCCCGCTTCGATCAGAAGAAGGCCGAGTCCATCAACGGAGACCACATCCGGATGCTGGAGCCCGCCGACTTCGCGTCGCGTCTGGTGCCCTACCTGGTCGGCGCCGGTGTCGTCAGCACGCCTCCCACCGACGCGCAGCGCGAGATGCTCGCGAAGGCCGCACCGCTCGTCCAGGAGCGCATGCAGATGCTCGGTGAGGCCCCCGGCTTGCTCGGCTTCCTCTTCCGCGACGTCGAGACCTACGACGAGGACGCCCTCAAGGGGCTGCCCGCGAACGCCGCCGAGGTCCTGGCCGCGTCCATCGACGCACTCGAAGGCGTGCCGGCCGACGCGTTCCGCGCCGACGCCATCCAGGCGGCCCTCGCGGGCTCGCTCATCGACGGACTGGGCCTGAAGCCGCGCGTCGCCTACGGGCCGGCCCGTGTCGCGCTCAGTGGCCGTCGCGTGTCCCCGCCGCTGTTCGAGTCGATGGAGCTTCTGGGCAAGGACGTGTCGATCGCGCGTCTCGAGAAGCTGCGGGCGACACGCGGCTGATGCCCCGGTTTGGCCGGGACCGCGCCGTGGGCTAAGCTTGACCCTCGGAACGGTTCCGGCCGGATCCAGTGGGGTATGGTGTAATTGGCAACACGGCGGTTTCTGGTTCCGTTGTTCTTGGTTCGAGTCCAGGTACCCCAGCAAGATAAAAAACCCCCGCTCCGGCGGGGGTTTTGCTTTTCCTGCGACACCTTTCGCCGTTGCGAGCGCAGGCGCAGAATGGTCCCATGGGACTCTTCACGCAACGACCCGAAGAACCGTCCGAATGGGGCGGTCTTCCGTCCGAGCCTCTCGAACCGACGAACCCGATCGATCGGCTGGGTGAGGGTCCGGCGGTCGGCGGGTGGACGCCCGATCTGCTGTCGCAGGCGCCCGTAACGGCCACCTGGATCGAGATCCCGGTCGACCCCGCGCCCGAGGCCGATGGCGGAGCCGACGGCGACTGACCTCAGCGCATCGCGTCGCCGATGTAGGAGTAGATGACGAAGACCTCCGACGCCCAGCCCGCCTCTTCGAGCACGCCCTGGATCGCGGAGAGCATGTACTTCGAATCCCACCCGAGGTACAGGTACTGACCCTCACCCAGCTGGTCCCACTGACCGTTCCACGCCATCGCGGGGTACACCGGACCACCCTGGCGTGCGCTGTAGTCGATGACGCTCTGACGTGAGTCTGCCCAGAGTCGGGCGAACACTCGGTTGAAGAGGTAGCGGACGTCCCGCACATCCCAGTGCTCGCCGCGGTACTCGACGTAATCGAACTCCCGTTGCCAGCCGCGCGGCCACCCGCGCCGCTTCTTGGCATCGAGGATCGGCGTCAGGTTGTCGTCGTCGATCCCCACGACGGCAGGCCGGCGCCAGGCATCCATGAAGCGGGCGGTCAGCTGTTCGGTGCGCGCCGCGATCTGCGCCGTCGACCATGCCTCGGCGCCCGCGACCTCACGGGTAAGCGGCACCGAGCTCGACTCGTACGCCGTGCGCTTGTGGGCGAATGACGCATCGAACACGCGGTCCGCGAGGTGCTCCTCGAGGAGGGTCAGGTTTCCGAAGGTGTTCACGAGCGCCCGGTGCGCGTTCTGCTCATCGTCGGTGAGAGCCGCCCACCGGCGGACCCCGTCCCCGCTCCAGTCATCGGCGGGAGCGGTGGGCAGGATGTGCTCGAGGACGAGGTCCGAATCGGGGCCGACTCCCGCGAGGCGCTCGAGGACGAAAGCCGGGTGCGGCAGCTCCCCGTAGCGGAGGCCGACCCGGGTCCGCTCATCGGACGGCGTGATGCGCGCGATCGCGAGGACGAGCGACTCCATGCCCTCGTCCGCGGCCCGGCAGAAGCGGGCGACGAGGCGGTCGATCGGCAGGCCGACGACCGTCCGACGCAGCAGGAGCGACTCGACGTGGGTGAGGGCCTGAGAGAGATCGGATGCCGACAGCTCGCCCCGCAGGTGATCGCGGTACAGACGCATCGCGATCGGGAACATGCCGCGACCGAGGACGTTGATCGCCCCGAAGTGGCGCGCGACGGCGGGATCCGTTGCTGCGGACGGTTCGAGCAGGAGCCGGTAGATCTCCGACAGCTCCCGCCACTGCGCCGCGTTCGCACGGAGGGTCTCGCGATCGAGGCGCGGGAATTCGTGCCGGAACGCGTCGTACACACCGCGCTCACCCTCGATCAGCACCTCGCGACCGGTCAGCATGACGAGGTAGTCCCGCCAGAACGCGCCGATCTGTTCACCGGTGTTCGCCTCGATCGGGAGCCAGTACTCGTTCTCGATCTCGCTCTGCTCGGCGTGCGACAGCCCCATGAGGACGTAATTGTGGATGAGCTCGTGATCACGGAGGGGCTCACCCGTCGAGTTGAGGCTCTCGAAGATCTGCTGGGCGTTGGCGCCTACGCCCAGGGTGATCGCCACATGTTCGAGCTTGCGCAGACCGCGCCAGATCCCCGCGGCCTCGTCGGGGCGGATCTGACTCCGGAAGAACGCGTAGTTGTCGTCGAAACGCGATGCGCGGTCGGCGTCTGCGGGGGAGCGGTGGTCAAGGACCACGCTCTCGAACACGTCCGCCCACGCCCGGTGCGGACGAAGCTTGGTCCGGAGGGGATCGTCGCGGCGAACGAGGACGGCTTCGAGCTCGGTCGCGAGAGCCGGATCGTCGTCGCGGAGCGTGTGGTGGAGTGCGGCGATGAGCAGCATCAGCGTGGTCACGCGCTGCTGTCCGTCGATGAGCACGAGGTGCGCGTCGTCATCAGCCGCCGTGCTCGCGGTGGAGAGGATCGACCCGATGAAGTGTGTCTGGCCGTCGTCGCTGGCGGCGACGGCGCGGATGTCGCCGAGCAGCTGCTCGCACCCTCCGATGTCCCACCGGTACTGCCGCTGGTACACCGGAACGACGATCGTCGTGTCCGAGGCCGAGAGCCAATCGATCGTGTTGACGGCGGTCGCATCGACGTTCGTGGCGCTGCTCATGTTCCTCGAATCGCTCCTCGAATTTTCCCGGTCGAGTCTACTGACGGTCTCAGAGGCGCTAGGTAGGCTGACCTAAGTCGGGCCTGTAAAAACTTCGCTCGTCCGACAGAAAGGTTGATCCGCATGGGTTACATCAAGAGTGCTCTGCTCGAGGAGACCGGCTACGTCGTCCTCGACATGTACGGCAAGGAAATCGATCCCAAGGAATGGCTCGACATCGAGTACGTCGACTGGAAGTCCTCCGGTGACACCCGATTCGCGCCGCTGGCGTCGGCCAAGGGCGAGATCGAGTGCAACGGCTTCTGGAACCACCAGCCGCCGCGCACCGACAAGGACGGCGTCTGGATCCCGTCCCAGACCGAGAAGGCGCCGACCCTCACCGAGCGCGCGCTCGAGCCCGGTTCGAACGTCGGACGTTGCCGCATCATCGAGCTGCAGCCCAACACGTACGCCGACGCTCTGTACAACCTGCACCAGGACGACAACAACCGCCTGAACCCCGATGGGACCGGCTGGGTCGTCCGCAGCTTCTTCAACCTCACCGATGACAAGGACAGCTTCTTCGTCCTGCGTGACAACCGCACCGACCCGAACGGCGAGACGCGCATCGCTCTGCCCGCCGGTGCGCAGCTCGTCATCGACACGCAGCGCCTCTGGCACGCCGCCTACCACCCGGGCGACGCTCCTCGCTACTGCCTCATCACGTCGTGGGAGTCCGGCCCCGAGCTCGACGCCTACATGGAGAAGTACAACGGCGTGAACACCGTCGAGAGTGTTCCGCTCGACCAGGAGACCATCGACGCCGGGCAGGCCGAGCAGGAGCGTCGCATCGCCGCTCGTGCCGCCGCACTCGCGGCGCGCGGTCAGCGCGAAGTCCTCGCCATGAGCGAGGCCTGACCCTCCGCATCACGCGACGACGCCCCCGGTCCTGGACCGGGGGCGTCGTTCGTTATCGCATTCTTGTTTCGTGTTGGTTTCTGTTGTAACGTGTGGAATTGTTCAAGGAGGACCACATGTACGCAACGGAGCGCCAGCAGCAGATCGAGCAGCTGATCGCCAGCGATGGCCGCGTCGCCGTCATGGACCTCGCCGACCGATTCAGCGTCACGACCGAGACCGTCCGCCGCGATCTCGCCGCCCTCGAACGGGCCGGCATCGTCCGACGGGTCCACGGGGGAGCGGTGCACCGTGCCCGTGCCAGCACTGCGGAGGCATCCGTCGCCGAGCGCGCCTCGCAACGCAGCGGTTCCAAGCAGGCCATCGCCCGCGCGGCGGTCGACCTCCTCGGCTCCGAACTCGACGGTGCCCTGTATCTCGATGCCGGGACCACGACCGGTGCCATCGCGCAACTCCTCGCCACCGGTCCCCATCCTGCCGGCGACCTCGAGGTCGTGACCCATTCGATGTCGGTCGCTCACACACTGGCCGGTGCCCACGGGATCGGGCTGACCGCGATCGGCGGGAGGGTCCGCGGGCTTACCGCCGCGGCCGTCGGCGCTCAGACCGTGGAGGCGATCGCCCGCCTGCGACCGGACATCGCCTTCATCGGCACGAACGGCGTCGCCGCGGGGTTCGGCCTCAGCACCCCCGATCCCGACGAAGCGGCCGTCAAGCGCGCGATCGTCGCATCCGCGCGTCGGATCGTCGTGGTCGCCGACGGCGACAAATTCGATGCGGAGCTCCTGGTCTCCTTCGCCTCGCTGTCGGACGTCGACGTGCTCCTGACCGATACGACGCCCGGAAGGGTCCTCGCGGAAGCTCTCCGCGAGGCCGATGTGGAGGTGCTCGTCGCATGATCGTCACGCTGACCACGAACCCCTCGCTCGATCGCACCATCTCGCTCGGCGAACCGCTGCGCGTCGGCGAGGTGCAGGCGGCCCTCGGTGCGCGCGAGGATGCGGGCGGGAAGGGCATCAACGTTGCGCGGGTCGTCGCGGCGGCATCCCGTCCCACTCTCGCGGTTCTGCCGCTCGATGCCGGCGACCCTTTCGCCGTCGCGTTGACGGCTACCGGCATCCCCGCCCGGGTCGTCCCGCACGACGGCGCCACCCGCGCCAACGTCACGATCGCCGACGAGGCGGGCACCACGACGAAGCTGAACCTTCCGGGTGCGGCGTTCACCGAAGCGGATGCCGCGGCCCTGACCGCCGCGGTCGTCACCGCCACGGAGGGCGCCTCCTGGCTCGTCCTCGCCGGCTCGCTCGCACCGGGACTCCCGGACGACTACTACGTCTCCGTCATCGAGGCCGTCCGTTCGACGTGGGGTGCTGCGGCTCCTCGCATCGCCGTCGACACCTCGGGGCCGGCGCTCGCGGCCGCCGTCGCCTCGGGCCGCCCGGATCTCATCAAGCCGAACGACGAGGAACTCGCCGAGCTCGCCGGGCGGGACCTCGACACCACGGTCGCCCTCGCCGACGCCGTCGCCGCGATCGCCGCGGACCTCGTGCCCGCACGGGTCGGCGCCGCACTCGTCACCCTCGGCGGTGACGGCGCGGTCCTCGTGACCGGCGACGGTTCCTGGCACGGCACGCCGCCCCCGACGCGGGTCCGGAGCACTGTCGGCGCGGGGGACAGCTCGCTCGCCGGGTATCTCCTTGCCGAGACGACCGGCGCCGCGCCCGAAGAGCGACTGCGCACCGGCATCCGTTACGGATCCGCCGCGGCCGCCCTGCCTGGAACCCAACCCCCGACCCCGAACGACCTGTCGACCGGCGAGGTGCCGGTCCGACGACTCCCGCAGCAGGAAAACCCGACCACTGGAGGTCACCGTGACTGAGATCATCACCGCGGAACTCGTCAGTATCGACGAGCCGCTGGGCGCGGACAAGCGCGCCGTCATCGACGCGCTTGCGCAGCGCGTCGCCGCGCAGGGGAGGGCCACCGACGGCGGCCGCCTCGCCGACGACGCGTGGGCGCGTGAGGAGAAGGACGAGACCGGGCTCCCGGGCGGCATCGCCATCCCGCACGCCAAGAGCGCCGCGGTGACGCAGGCGTCGCTCGCCTTCGCTCGCCTGAACCCCGGCGTCGACTTCGGTGCCGAGGACGGTGGGGCGGACCTGGTCTTCCTCATCGCCGCTCCCGACACTGCGGCCGAGGAGCACCTCGCGGTGCTGTCGAAGCTCGCGCGCAGCCTCATGCGCGATGACTTCACCGCGGGCCTTCGCGCCGCGTCGAGCGCCGACGAGGTCGTCGCCATCGTCCGCGACGCGATCTCCGACGCGCCCGCCGCCACAGAGGCGCCCACGTCCCGCGCCGAGGCGCGCGCGGCGGCGCCGTCCGCGCCCGCCGTCGACGACGAACTCCTCATCGACGGTCGGCCGGCACGCATCGTCGCGGTCACCGCGTGCGCCACCGGGATCGCCCACACCTTCATGGCCGCCGACGCACTTACCGCGACCGGCAAGAAGGACGGCGTCGACCTCACCGTCGAGCCGCAGGGATCGAGCGGCTACAAGGCGATCGACCAGCGCATCATCGATGAGGCGGACGCCGTCATCTTCGCCGTCGACGTGGACGTCCGCGAGCAGGCGCGGTTCGCCGGCAAGCCCGTCGTCCGCTCCGGTGTGAAGCGCGGTATCGAGCAGCCCGCGCAGATGGTCCGTGAGGCCGTCGCCGCGGCGAAGAACCCGAATGCGGCCCGCGTTCCCGGCTCCGCAGCAGCCTCCTCGGGGTCTGCGCCTGCGGCCCCGATGTCCGTCGGCGCGAAGATCCAACGAATTCTGCTCACGGGCGTCAGCTACATGATCCCCTTCGTTGCGGGTGGTGGCCTTCTCATCGCGATCGGGTTCGCGCTCGGCGGGTACAAGGTCACTGACAACGCGGCGAAGGTCATCATCGCCAACTCGCTCTGGAACCTGCCGACCGAGAACATCACGTCGCAGTTCGGTCCCCTCGGCCAATACCTCGGGTCCGTCGCGTTCATGATGGGGTCCACATCGATGGGCTTCCTCGTGGCCGCTCTCGCGGGCTACATCGCCTATGCGATCGCCGACCGCCCGGGCATCGCACCGGGCTTCGTCGCCGGAGCGATCGCGGTGACCATGAATGCCGGCTTCCTCGGTGGCATCGTCGGCGGATTCCTCGCCGGCGGCGTGGCCTACGCGCTCGGTCGCCTCAACGCTCCGCGCTGGCTGCGGGGCCTGATGCCGGTGGTCATCGTGCCGTTGATCGGCTCCATCGTCGCCTCTGGGCTTCTCATTCTGTTCCTGGGGCGCCCCATCGCCACCCTGATGGCATGGCTCACAGACGGGCTGACAGGCCTCACTGAGAGCGGCGCCGGCCTGATCCTGGTCGGCGTCATCCTCGGGCTCATGATGTGCTTCGACCTCGGTGGGCCCGTCAACAAGGTCGCCTATGTGTTCGCCACCACGGGGCTCGCTGCAGCGTCGACCTCGAACCCCGCCCCGTATCTGATCATGGCTGCCGTGATGTGCGCCGGCATGGTCCCGCCGCTGGCGCTTGCACTGGCATCGACCGTCCTCGCTCGACCTCTCTTCACTCCCGTGGAGCGAGAGAACGGCAAAGCGGCGTGGCTGCTGGGTGCTGCCTTCATCTCCGAAGGTGCGATCCCGTTCGCGGCAGCGGACCCGTTGCGTGTCATTCCTGCATCCATGGCTGGAGGTGCGGTCACCGGCGCGTTGAGCATGTGGTTCGGTGTGACCAGCCTGGCCCCTCACGGTGGCATTTTCGTCCTGTTCGCCATCGATCCCATCTGGGGTTTCGTGGTGGCGCTCGTCGCGGGTACGGTCGTTTCTGCGCTTCTGCTCGTCGTGCTCAAGAGATACGTCGGAAAGCGGAAGCCCGTAGAGGTCGACGCGGCTGAGGCCGTGCCGGTCGCCGCTTAACTCGGAGGAAGAACCACCATGGCCGAACGGACCGCAACCGTCGCGAGCAGCTCTGGACTGCACGCCCGCCCCGCAAAGCTCTTCGTGCAGGCGGTCAAGGAGACGGGTGTGCCCGTCACGATCGCCGTGCCCGGCGGTCCCGACCAGAACGCCGGCAGCATCCTCACCCTCATGGGTCTGGGCGCGACGCAGGGCACTGTCGTGACGCTCAAGGCCGAGGGCGAGGGCGCCGACGAGGCGCTCGACAAGCTCGTCGCCTTCATCGAGACGGACCACGACGCCGAGTGAGTCTCGACCCCCACGAATGACGGATGCCGCGGAGCGAAAGCCCCGCGGCATCCGTCATTCTGTCGTGTCCGATCAGAGGTCGGCCGACTCTCCCGGTTCGAGTTCGAGGAACTCGCCGCCGTTCTGCTCGGTCGCCCACTTGAGGCGGTCGCGGTGCATCGCGAGCCCGGCGCGCGACAGCGTCATGTCGTGGGTGCCGAACGCGCGGCGGGGCTTCACGGCGAGGACGTAGTCGATCGCCTCGCCGATCTTCAGCCAGGGCGCTCCGACGGGCGCGGCGAGAAGCCCGACGTCGACGCCCTCGGGGACGGCGTACGAGTCGCCGGGGTAGTAGAACTCGTCATTGACGAGGACGCCGAGGTTGTCGATGACCGGGATCGATTCATGGATCACGGAGTGCGTCCCGCCGAAGAACCGCAGCCGGAACGGACCGATCTCGACCTCGTCCCCGACTGCCACCGTCGTGACGTCGTAGTCGGATGCCGCGGCCGCCACCCCAGCCGGCCCGAACACCGGCACCGTGGGCGCCTGCGATCGGATCGCGTCGAGCTGGGCGGGAGTCCAGTGGTCGGGGTGCTCGTGGGTGAGGACGACACCGACCAGGTTGCCCAGATCGTCGAGGGGGAGGGTGAACGAACCCGGATCGATGAGAAGGGTCTTCCCCTCGCTGTCGAGGCGGAGGCAGGCATGTTCGTGCTTCGTAACGCGCATGCATCCAGTCAACTCAGGACGCGCGGTCATTGGCAAGGGCGCGCCGATTTTGCACGACTGTGAACGTCGTGCATAATTGAACGGTTGCCTCCGCAGGGAGGGAACGAAAAAGTACGGCCCCATCGTATAGCGGCCTAGTACGCCGCCCTCTCACGGCGGTAACGCGGGTTCGAATCCCGCTGGGGTCACACAGATGACGAAACCCCCGACCATCAGGTCGGGGGTTTCGTCGTTGCGGCGCTGCGTCACGACTCTTCGGTCGTGGCCCTCGCGCGCCGGTTCCGTCGTGCGCGCCGTGCCGCGCGCACGATGACGATGACGACGGCGGCGACCGCGAGCCAGGGGAGGAGGAATCCCAGCCCAATCACGACGCCGTTGAGGGTCACGAGGAGGGCGTTCCACCCGGTGGCGAGACCGTCACCGAAACCTTCCGGTTCGGCGGCCACCGACTGGCCGGGTCGAGAGATCGTGATCGTCGCGCTCGACAGCGCGACGTCGTCCGAGAAAGCCTTCTCCTGGGCCCGCAGCGAATCGAGCTCGGCCTGACGTCGCGCCAGGGCGTCCTCAGCCGCGAGGACGTCCGCCGTGGTCGCGGCCTCCGAGATCAGTACCCGAAGGCGCTCCGCGGACGTCTCGAGCGACGCGATCCGGGCGCGCAGATCCGTCGTCTCGGCGGTGACGTCATCCCGCGAGATGTCGGTCGCGCCGACGGCGCCGAGCTCGTCGAGGTCGCGAAGGAACTCCGCGAGGTCCGACGCCGGGACGCGCACCGTGACGCGGGCGTCGTCTGATCCCGTCGTGCCTCCCGTCGTCACGTTGCTGACGTTCAGGGATTCCACGTAGCCCCCGGATGCCTGAGCCCTCGTCGCGATCTCATCTGTGGCGTCGGCGGGGTCCTCGGCCTCGAGGCGGGCTTCGGCACGAGCGATCACGGCTCTCTCGCCGACGGAGGTCGTCGCTGCGCCGGAATCCTCGACGTCCTGGCTCCCGCCGTTCACCTGCGTGCCGCCGCTCATCTCGCCGCCCCCGTCATCGGGGCGTGTCATCGACTCCTCGGAGGCGGCACCGTCCGCCAGGGACCCGGCAGAGCCGGTGCCGACCCCGTTCGCGAGGACAGGACCGATGAAGCCGGCGACCACGATGACGGCCGCCGCCGCTCCGGCGTATGCCCACCCGCGCCGACGCCGACGGCCCGTGGCTTTCTGAGCCGGGCGCGTGGTTTCCGCGATCTCGGCGAACAGCGCGCGCTCGATCTCGTCCTGCCGGGTCCGGGTGAGGGTGGGAAGGGCGATGTCGTCCGGAGTCATGATCCCTCCGTTCCCAGGGCGGTCCGCAACCGGGTACGGACCCGCGAGAGGCGGTTGCGGACGACGGCGTGCGAGATGCCCAACTCATCGGCCGCAGCGGCGTAGGCGTACCCCTCCGTGGCGCAGAGCCGGAAGATCTGCTGATCGAGGGCCGAGAGCGTTCCGAGCTCGGCGACGACGCGCTCGGCGAGCGCGGAACCGATGACCTGATCCTCGACGTCGACGGTCGCGGGGATCGTCTCGTCCGCCGCGGCGTCGGTGTTCACGCGGTCGCGCCGCTGCCGCCGCATCCTGTTCGCGCTTTGGAACCGGCAGATCGTGACGAGCCAGGGCAGAAGCGAGTCGCTGACGAGATCGAGCGTCGGCAGGCGCCGCCACGCGACCAGGAAGGTCTCCTGCATGACGTCCTCCGCATCCGATGTGTCGCCGAGGAGGCCGTGGGCGAGCCAATAGACCGGCCGCGCGTACGCGCGATAGAGCTCGCGGAAGGCCTGCTGGTCGCCGCTCGCGGCGGCTGCCACCAGGTCCGCGTCACTCTTCGCGAGCGGGTCGGCCATGGCATCCTCGTTCGTTCTGTCGCTGGGGGAGTGTCGCCACTTCGGGGATCGTCTCAGACATCTCGAAAGGTACTCTTAGGGTCGCCCCCGCATGAAAGGCCCCCATGGAGCTCCCCCTCTGGTTCGAGGTCGGCTCGCTCGTTGGTCTGACGCTCATCCTCGTCGCCGACCTGCTGTTGATCATCAAGCGCCCGCACGTCCCGTCGACGAAGGAATCCACCCTCTGGGTCGTGTTCTACGTCGCGCTCGCCCTGCTGTTCGCGCTGCTGATGCTCGTCGTCACGAACGGGGAGTACGCGGGGCAGTTCGTCGCGGGATGGCTGACCGAGTACAGCCTCTCCATCGACAACCTGTTCGTGTTCGTCCTGATCATGAGCCAGTTCTCGGTGCCGCGCGCCGCGCAGCAGAAGGTGCTGATGGTGGGCATCATCATCGCGCTGATCCTCCGAGGCATCTTCATCCTCCTCGGCGCGGCCATCATCGAGCAGTTCAGCTGGGTCTTCTACATCTTCGGCGCCTTCCTCATCTACACCGCTTGGAAGCAGGCTTTCGACGGTGACGACGACGAGGACGAGGAGAAGAAGGAGAGCTTCCTGGTCCGCCTGCTCCGTCGCCGCATGAAGGTCAGCGAGGAGTACGACGGCGCGAAGGTGCGCACCGTCATCGACGGCAAGAAGGTCTTCACTCCGATGATCATCGTGTTCGCGGCACTCGGCATGACCGACCTGCTGTTCGCGATCGACTCGATCCCGGCGATCTTCGGCATCACGCAGAGCGCCTTCATCGTCTTCACGGCGAACATCTTCGCGCTCATGGGGCTCCGCCAGCTCTACTTCCTGCTCGGAGGGCTGCTGGACCGACTCAAGTACCTCCACTTCGGCATCGCGTTCATCCTCGCCTTCATCGGCGTGAAGCTCGTCCTCCACGCCCTGCACGAGAACGAGCTGCCCTTCATCAACGGCGGCGAGCACGTCGAATGGGCGCCCGAGATCTCGACGTGGGTGTCGCTCGGCGTCATCGTCGGGTCGATGGCCGTCGCGACGGTCGCCAGCCTCGTCGCCGCGCGCCGCGAGGGACTGCGGGAGCCCGTGCCAGCGACGGGTCCCACGCCGGTCCGCCATGCGGAGGACGTCGCCGAAGAGCAGGGCACTCCCCGCACCGTCGACCCGCACCCGTCGGACGGCAACACGTCGCGCTGAGCGCACCCGTCAGAACGGTCGGAGGTTCTTCCGCAGGGTGTCGTCGTACTCGCGGCGGAGGATGCCGCGGCGCCGCAGGATCGGCACCAGCTCGTCCAGCGTGCGGTGCACGGTGACGGGATGCAGGTCGCCCCAGAGGAGCACGCCGTCGTTGCCCCACGTGCCGTACTCCTCGATGCGGTCGGCCAGCTCGGCGGCGGTTCCCACCCAGCCGGACCCGTCTCGGAGGCGGCCGAGCCGAGCGTGCGCGGTGAGGATCGTGCGCAACGGCGCATCGTCGTCGTGATCCCCGATGAGACGGCGGATGCTGCCGTGGGAGACGTGCTCGCCGAAGATCCCTCGGTCGATGGGGCGGTCCAGGTCGAGTGCGGTCAGGTCGGTCTCGAGGTCGCTCGATTGTCGTTCGGCGATCGCCCGCAGCGTCCTGTCGTCGGGATGCTGCGACGCGGCCACCAGCCGGTCGGCCTCTTCCGGTGAGGACACGACGACCGGCTGGATGGCGAACAGGATCGTGATGTCGTCGGGCGAGCGCCCGGCGGCGGCGGCCGCCTCGTGGATACGCGCGCGGTACGACCGCACCGATTCCTCTGTCATCGGCGCCAGCGCGAGCTGCACGTCGGAGTTCGCTCCGGCGAAGCCGAGACCGCGCGCCGATCCGCCCGGCGAGACGATGACGGGCTCGCCCTGAGCGAAGGGGATCGCGTTCAGCGGCCCGTCGAAGGAGTAGTACTCGCCCCGGTGCACGGTCGGTTCCAACAGCGAGCCGTCCGCGTAGCGACCCGTGGCGGGGTCTGCGATCAGAGCGCCCTGGGGCCAGCTCCGCCACAGGGCGGTGACCGCCGACATCCATTCCTCGGCGCGGTCGTACGCGGCGTCGTGACCGAGCTGCGGCGCCGTCCCGAAGTGGCGCGCGCTGCCGGTGTCGGTGACGACGTTGAGGCCGAGCCGATGCCCGCTCAGGTGCTGCAGCGTCGCGAACTGACGGGCAGCGGTGTACGGCAGGGTCGCCGCCGGGTTGACGGTGGGGACGATCCCGATGTGCTCGGTGGCAGCGAACAGGTACGGCGCGAGCAGGAGGGGGTCGAGCTTCGGCCCGCCGAAGGCCTGCCGCACCCGCAGGTCGATCGTCGCGGCCGAGCCGAGCGAGGGTGCGTCCTCGATGATGAGCAGGTCGAATCCGGCCTGTTCGAGGGTGCGCGCCGCCTGCTGGTACAGGGCGGGCGAGGTCCAGTCGTAGTCCCAGTCGAGGTACGGATGGCCCCAGCCGTGCGGTCCGAATCCGCGGGCGAGGAACCAGCCGAAGTGCTGCGGACGGCTCACGCCACGACCGCCACATCGGGTTCGGTGACGGATGCCGCGGCCCGCAGTCCCCGCGCGAGATCGCCGATGAGGTCATCGACGTCCTCGATGCCCACCGAGAGCCGGACCGTCCCCGGGTGGACGCCGTGCTGCGTCCGCTGCTCCGGTGACCGGCGTGCGTGACTGGTCGTCGCGGGGTGCAGGACGAGCGAGCGTACGTCTCCCAGGTGGGTCATATGTGTGATGACCGAGAGCTCCTCGATGAACGCCCGCGCCGCAGCCAGACCGCCCCGCAGGGTCACGGCGAAGACGGAGCCGTATCCACCGCTCAGGTAGGTCCGCGCGAGGTGATGGGTGGGATGCGTCGGCAGGCCGGCGTAGTCGACCGCTGCGACGTCGGGGCGGGCATCGAGCCAGCGCGCGACGGCGAGTGCGTTCTCGGACTGACGCTGCACGCGGAGGCTGAGCGTCTCGATTCCCTGACCCACGAAGAACGCCGTCAGCGGGGACGGCGTCGGACCGTACCGCGGGGCGACGCTCTCTCGGAGGTGCGCGATGCGCGCGCGCCCCGCGTGGCGTTCCCACGGGCTGGGGGAGCCGTCGGGACCGCGCCGCGCGAGATGGGGGAACAGGCGGCCCGCACGCGCGCCGTCGAACCGGCCGTCGTCGACGACGACTCCGCCCAGGACGGATCCGTGGCCCGACAGGAACTTGCTCGCCGAGTGCACGACGATCGCGGCGCCGTGCTCGAGAGGACGCAGGAGGTAGGGAGTCGCGAATGTGTTGTCGACGATCAGCGGGATGCCGGCGGCTTCGCCCACGGCCGCGATGGCCGCGACGTCCAGGACGTCGTTCCGTGCGTTCGCGATCGACTCGCCGAACAGCACGCGGGTCTCGGGCCGGATCGCGCGACGCCAGGCATCCGGATCAGCGATGTCGTCGACGAACGTCGTCTCGATCCCGAGGCGGGCGAGGTTGTCGAGGAGGAGGCCGCGCGTGCCTTCGTAGATGTGCGTCGAGCTGACGATGTGCGAACCGGACTCGACCAGACCGAGGAGGGCGACCGCGATCGCTGCTTGGCCGGAGGCGACGAGGAGCGCCTCGGCCCCGCCCTCGAGGGATGCGAGCTTCCGCTCGACGGCATCGACCGTCGGGTTGCCGGTGCGCGAGTAGCCGAACCCGTCGCCCGAACCGAAGTGCGCGGCGGCGTCGTCGAAGGAGTCGAACGTGAAACCGGCGGTGAGGTGGATGGGGAGGGCGCGCGGCGTCGCCGGTGCGGCATCCGCCCCGATGTGCACCTGACGCGTCGTGAATCCGCCGGGGGCTCGTTCGGTCATGCGGCTCTCCTGTCCTCAGACCGACACAGTGCCACGGCCCCGCGCGCGGCGATCGTCGTGAGACGCGGTGTTACGGGCAGCGGCCACGCGGGTCCGGCCGCGCCGGTGATAGTCTGGCGCCGTGCGGACCGCTCGACTCCTTATCGGCCGCGACGAGACCTCGTTCTGAGCCCTCTCTCGTCGCGGAGGCTGTCGCGGGCGCCATCCGACATCAGGAGACATCATGAGCACGATTCCCGACCGTCCGCGGACCCTCGCCGAGAAGGTGTGGGACGACCACCTCGTCGTGAAGGGTGAGGACGGCAGCCCCGACCTCATCTACATCGACCTCCACCTCGTGCACGAGGTGACGAGCCCGCAGGCCTTCGACGGGCTCCGCGCCGAAGGGCGCCCCGTGCGTCGCCTCGACCTCACCATCGCGACCGAGGACCACAACACGCCGACCCTCGAGATCGACAAGCCGATCGCCGACCTCACGAGCCGGACCCAGATCGAGACCCTCCGGCGCAACGCCGAGGAGTTCGGCGTCCGCCTGCATTCGCTGGGCGACAAGGAGCAGGGCATCGTCCACGTCGTGGGGCCCCAGCTGGGTCTGACCATGCCCGGCATCACGGTCGTCTGCGGCGATTCGCACACCTCCACGCACGGCGCGTTCGGAGCCATGGCCTTCGGCATCGGCACGAGCGAGGTGGAGCACGTCCTCGCGACGCAGACGCTCCCGCTCAAACCCTTCAAGACGATGGCGATCACCGTCGAGGGGACGCTGAAGCCCGGTGTGAGCGCGAAGGACATCATCCTCGCGATCATCGCCAAGATCGGTGCCAACGGCGGTCAGGGCTACGTCCTGGAGTTCCGCGGATCCGCCATCCGCTCCCTCTCGATGGAGGGGCGCATGACGATCTGCAACATGTCGATCGAGGCGGGCGCCCGCGCCGGCATGATCGCCCCCGACGAGACGACCTTCGCGTACGTCAAGGGCAAGCCGCACGCCCCCCAGGGCGCGGACTGGGACGACGCGGTCGCCTATTGGCGGACACTGCCCTCCGACGAGGGGGCGGTCTACGACGCTGAGGTCTTCCTCGATGCCGACGAGCTCGAGCCCTTCGTCACGTGGGGGACGAACCCCGGTCAGGGGGTGTCGCTGAGCGGCGTCATCCCGAACCCCGAGCAGATGACCGACCCCAATGAGCGCGCAGCCGCCGAACGCGCCCTCGAGTACATGGACCTCGCTCCGGGGACGGCGCTGAAGGACGTGTCGGTGGATGCCGTCTTCATGGGCTCGTGCACGAACAGCCGCATCGAGGACCTCCGTCAGTTCGCGTCGATCGTGCAGGGTCGGGCGAAGGCCCCGGGCGTCCGGGTGATGGTGGTTCCGGGCTCCGCCCGGGTGCGCCTCGAGGCCGAGGCCGAGGGGCTCGACAAGGTCTTCACCGACTTCGGAGCGGAGTGGCGCTTCGCCGGTTGCTCGATGTGCCTCGGCATGAACCCCGACCAGCTGGCGCCGGGGGAGCGATGCGCCTCGACGAGTAACCGCAACTTCGAGGGCCGGCAGGGCAAGGGCGGTCGCACACATCTCGTGTCACCCCTGGTCGCCGCGGCGACGGCCGTCCTCGGCCGCCTCGCGAGCCCCAGCGATCTCGACGCACTGACCCTGACGGAGGCCTGACATGGAGAAGTTCACTCGCCACACCGGCGTCGGCGTGCCCCTGAAGCGCTCCGCCGTCGACACGGACCAAATCATCCCCGCCGTCTACCTCAAGCGCGTCACCAAGACGGGTTTCGAGGACGCGCTGTTCGCCAACTGGCGTCAGGACCCCGCGTTCATCCTCAACCAGGAGGCCTACCGCGGCGGTTCCGTCCTTGTGGCGGGCCCTGACTTCGGCACGGGCTCGAGTCGCGAGCACGCGGTCTGGGCGCTTCGCGACTATGGCTTCCGTGTCGTCCTCAGCACGAAGTTCGCGGACATCTTCCGCGGCAACTCGGGCAAGCAAGGCCTGGTCACAGGCGTCGTCACCGAGGACGTCCTCGAGGCGATCTGGGCTGCGCTCGAGGCCGAGCCCGGGCGGGAGATCACCGTCGACCTCGAGACACGGAGAGTGGAGGTCGGCGACCTCCAGGCCTCCTTCGACATCGACGATTACACTAGGTGGCGGCTTCTCGAAGGGCTCGACGACATCGGGCTCACGCTGCGCAGCGAAGATCAGATCGCGCAGTTCGAGGCGCGCCGCGAGGCGTGGCGGCCGCGGACGCTCCCCGTCCGCTGATCGGCCAGCGCCCCGCACAACGGGGCCGGACCACGCTTCCACGACACCAGTAATGAGGTCCCACCCATGAACACACTTCTCAGCGACTCCGCGTCGACGCCCGCCAGCGGCGGAAACACCGGTCAGACGCTCCGGATCCGCGGCGGCCGACCGCTGCGGGGCCGCGTCGAGGTGAAGGGGGCGAAGAACCTCGCCACCAAGGCGATGGTCGCCGCCCTCCTGGGTGAGACCGCCAGCATCCTCCGAGACGTGCCGGACATCAGCGATGTCCACGTCGTGCGTTCGCTCCTCGAGGTCCACGGCGTCCGCGTCGAGGACCTCGAGGAAGGTGTCCTCCGACTCGACCCGAGTGGCGCCGTCTCAGCGCACATGGAGGAGATCGACGCGCACGCCGGTGCCTCCCGCATCCCGATCCTCTTCTGCGGCCCCCTGCTGCACCTGCTGGGTCAGGCGTTCATCCCGGACCTCGGCGGATGCCGCATCGGCGACCGCCCGATCGACTTCCACCTCGATGCCCTCCGCTCGTTCGGTGCCATCGTCGACAAGCTGCCCAGCGGCATCCGTCTCTCGGCACCCGGTGGCCTGCACGGCGCGAACATCGAGCTTCCGTACCCCAGCGTCGGTGCGACCGAGCAGGTGCTGCTCACCGCGGTCCGGGCGAAGGGCACCACCGAGCTTCGGAACGCGGCCATCGAGCCCGAGATCATGGATCTGATCGCCGTCCTGCAGAAGATGGGCGCGATCATCTCCTACGAGCCCAATCGGGTCATCTTCATCGAGGGTGTCGAGTCGCTCCGCGGCTACGACCACCGGGCGATCTTCGACCGCAACGAGGCGGCCTCGTGGGCCGCCGCTGCCCTAGCGACTGACGGCGACATCTTCGTCGGCGGTGCCAAGCAGCAGGAGATGCTGACCTTCCTCAACGTCTTCCGCAAGGTCGGCGGCGACTTCGACATCGCCGAGGACGGCATCCGCTTCCGTCGCGGCGGCGCACTCAAGCCCGTCATGGTCGAAACCGACGTCCACCCCGGCTTCATGACCGATTGGCAGCAGCCGCTCATCGTCGCTCTGACGCAGGCCGAGGGCGAGTCCGTCGTCCACGAGACCGTCTACGAGAACCGGCTCGGCTTCACGCGCGCCCTCGTCCAGATGGGCGCCGACATCGTCGTTCACCCCGACGGCATCGCGAGCTCCGAGCGGCGCGTCCCCCGACGCGCGCTCGAGCAGGCGGCCGTCATCAACGGGCCGACTCCGCTCCGCGGCGCCGACGTCGTCGTGCCCGACCTCCGGGGTGGGTACTCGTACGTGATCGCGGCCCTCGCCGCCGAGGGCGAGTCGACCGTCCGCAACATCGGGATCATCCGCCGGGGGTACGAGAAGTTCCTCGAGAAGCTCACCGATCTCGGCGCCGACTTCGACGTCACGGAGTGACCCGGGTGAGCCCGCGTCGCCGCGCGTCGGCGGAGAAGACGAGCCCCAGCGTGTTCTGGCCCGCCGCCATGATTGTCGTGCCGGCCACGGGGTGGTTCGCGAGGATCGAGATCGAGGGCGCGGAGAATCTGCCGCTCGAGGGCGCGTACGTCCTGGCACCCAACCACTACAGCGAGTTCGACCCCGTGATCATCGCGGTCGCGACCTGGCGCATGGGCCGCGCTCCGCGCTTCATGGCGAAGGAGAGCCTCTTCAAGGTCCCCGTACTGGGCGCTCTGCTGCGTGCGACCGGCATGATCCCCGTCGCACGGGCGTCGAACTCGGCAGCTGCGACGCAGACGCTCGCGCAGTCGAACGCCCTCGTGGCCGCGCAGCGCGGCGTCATCGTCTACCCGGAGGGCTCGCTCACACGGGACCCCGACATGTGGCCGATGCGCGGCAAGACGGGCGCCATCCGGCTCGCCCTCGCCGCAGGCCGGACGCTGCCGGTGATCCCCGTCGCGACGTGGGGCGTGCAGGAGATCCTGCCGCGGTACGGCCGTCTTCGGCTGTGGCCGCCGCGTCGCCGTGTGCGCGTCCTCGTCGGCCCTCCCGTCGATCTGACCGCTTTCACCGACACGACGCCCGCCACCCTCGCCGCCGCGACGGATGCCGTCATGCGCGACATCTCGATCCTCCTGGGCCGCCTTCGAGGCGAGGAGCCTCCTCCAGAGCGGTGGAACCCGGCCAAGCACGGGCAGAACGAGACGGGGCGTCTTGACTCCTAGGGAATCGCCGCGCCGCGACGTCGTCGCTCCTCGCGTCGCCGTTCTCGGTTCCGGGAGTTGGGGGACGACCTTCGGCAAGGTCCTCGCAGACGGTGGCGCCGACGTCATGATGTGGGCACGTCGAGCAGAGCTCGCGCACGAGATCCGCGAGGGCAAGCGCAACACGCAGTACCTCCCGGGCATCAACCTGCCCCGCGGGCTGTCGGCGACCCACCATCTCGCGGAGGCGCTCGACGGTGCGACTCAGGTCTACATCGCGATCTCGAGCCAGGCACTGCGGCAGAACCTGAAGGGCGTCCGCCCGTTGCTCGGCAACAGCGACGCTCCGATCGTCTCCCTCATGAAGGGCGTGGAGAAGAAGACCGGGCTCCGCATGAGTCAGGTGCTCGAAGAAGAGCTCCGTTGCGATCCCGCCCGCATCGCCGTCGCCTCGGGGCCCAACCTCGCCCTGGAGATCGCGCGCCAGCAGCCCACCGCCGCAGTCATCTCGTCCTCCAGCCAGGAGACCGCTGAAGCCGTCGCCCGCGTCGCGCGCAACGGCTACTTCCGCACCTTCGTCAACACCGACGTGATCGGCACCGAGTTCGGCGGTGTGCTGAAGAACCTCATCGCCGTCGCGATCGGGATCGTCGACGGGGTTGGCTACGGCGAGAACACGAAGGCGTCGATCATCACCCGAGGTCTCGTGGAGATGACGGACTTCGCCGTCGCGCAGGGCGCTCAGCCCGAGACGCTGCAGGGACTCGCCGGTCTCGGCGACCTGATCGCGACGTGCCAGTCGCCCCTCAGCCGCAACAACACGGCCGGCCGCCTGCTCGGACAGGGATACAGCTTCACCGAGGTCGTGAAGCAGATGGACCAGACGGCCGAAGGCCTCGCCTCCGTCGCTCCCGTCCTTCAGCTGGCGCGGGCAGCCGGCATCCAGATGCCCATCGTCGAGCAGGTCAAGATGGTGCTCGACGGCACGATGAACCCCCGTGACATCGCTCCGCACCTGACGACGGATGACGATGAGCCCACGGAGGAGAGGACTCAGAATGGTTCAGGCGGTAGTGGTTCTGCTCTTCGGCGGGCGTTCCAGCGAGCACTCGATCAGTTCCGCCACGGCGGGCGGGGTGCTGCGCGCGATCGATCGTGAGCGCTACCGGGTCATCCCCGTCGGCATCACCCGCGACGGCGCTTTCGTCCTCGAGGAGGACGACCCCGACAAGTTCGCGCTGAACCCCGAGCGGCTTCCCGAGGTCGTCGACAACGGCACTCGCATCGTCTGGCCGGATTCCACGGCGACACGCACGCTCTCGGTCCGTCGTCCCGATGGGACCGTTGAAGATCTCGGCGACATCGACGTGGTCTTCCCCATCCTCCACGGCCGGTTCGGCGAGGACGGCACGGTGCAGGGGTTCCTCGAGCTCCTCGACCTGCCCTACGTCGGAGCGGGGCTCCTCATGTCCGCGATCGGCATGGACAAGCACACGACCAAGAGCGTCCTGCGCGCCGCCGGCGTCCCCGTGGTCCCGTGGGTGACGGTGACGCGTGCGGCACTGGAGCGCGACGACGACCTGTGGCGTCGCCGCATCCGCGCCCTCGGTCTGCCGGTCTTCGTGAAACCCGCTCGTGCGGGATCGAGCGTCGGGGTGTCGAAGGTCTCCGAATGGAGCGAGTTGGATGCCGCCCTCGACACCGCCTTCGATGAGGACACGAGCGTCCTCGTCGAGCAGGCTGTCTCGGGTCGCGAGGTGGAGTGCGGCGTCCTGCAGGGCCGCGACGGAGCGGAGCCCCGTGTCAGCGTCGCGGGCGAGATCGTCGTCAGCGGTCGGGACTTCTACGACTTCGAGGCGAAGTATCTCGGTGCCCCGGGTATCGATCTCGTCTGCCCTGCGGAGCTGCACGACGGCGAACTCCGCGAGATGCAGCGCATCGCCGCCCAGGCATTCGAAGCCGTCGGCGGACAGGGACTGTCCCGCGTCGACTTCTTCTACACGGGATCCGAGTTCTTCGTGAACGAGGTGAACACGATGCCCGGTTTCACGCCGATCTCGATGTTCCCGACGTGCTGGATCCAGAGCGGCCTCAGCTACCCGGACCTCATCACGGAACTCGTCGAGCTCGCGCGCTGACCCCGGTCAGGGCTGCGTCTCTGTCGGCGCGACGCACTTCGCTGTCGTCTCGAACCGCTTCGTGATGAGTCGGCTGAGGGCGGAGACGGGACCGCTCGACGAGACGACGTCGTAGTCCAGGATGAGCTCCGCGGCGGGCACCCGGCCGTATGTGGTGATCCGGTAGAGCGGCGCCTTCGAGTCGTCGACGACCCAGTCGACGCCGTCGACGGTGAAGCACGGCAGGGTGGTCGGTCCGAGCGGCTGCACTCCGCAGGCGAACTGCACCGTCGTCGGCTCGCCCCACGCCGCGGTCGACTGCGCATCGGTCCACCGCCGCTGCTGGTCCTCGAGGACGTCCGGCAGCCGGACCATGACCTGCGCGCAGCGCGGATCCTCGGCCTGCGGAGGGGTGTCGACGGCGACCGTCCCGGAGCACCCGGACAGGACGGCCGTTCCCGCCACGAGCAAGGCGAGCGCAGCGGACGAGCGGGTTCGGGGCATCGCTCCAGGCTACCGTGGACGCATGGGTGAGCTCCGTGTGCGCGACGTGTCCGAGAGGGAGCTGCTGGCCCGGATCCTTCGCGTGCTCGGCCCGGCATCGCGTGCCGAGGTTGGCCCCGGCGACGACGCAGCCGTCCTCGCGGTCCCCGGCGGACGCGTCGTCGCCACGACCGACACGCTCGTCCACGGGCCCGACTTCCGGCTCGCCTGGACGTCCCCGTACGACCTCGGATTCAAATCGGCTGCGGTGAACGTCGCCGACGTCGCCGCGATGGGGGCACGGCCGACGGCGCTCCTCGTCGCCCTCGCGCTCCCGGACTCGCTTCCCGCCGCGTTCGTCGATGCGCTGGCCACCGGCTTCCGCGACGCCCTCGCCGAGCTCGCACCGGGCTGCGCCGTCGAAGGGGGCGACCTCACCGTGTCCGAGACGCTCACCGTCGCCGTCACCGCCCTCGGCGTCCTCGACGGCGTGGAACCGGTCCGCCGGTCCGGGGCGCGTCCCGGCGACGAGGTCGCGGTGGCGGGCGAGCTGGGTGCGGCGGCTCGAGGCTTGCGCATCCTTTTCGACCGGTTCCGGGATGCCGACGGCATCCCTCTTCCCATCGATGACGATGTGCTGTCGGTCGCCGATCGGCACGACCTCGAGGCGCAGTTGCGTCCGCGGCCGCCCGTGGAGCTCGGTGTGATGGCCGCCCGGGCGGGCGCGACGGCGCTCATGGACGTCTCCGACGGTCTCCTGCTCGATGCGTCGCGGATCGCGGACGCGTCGGGGGTGACGATCTCCATCGACACAGGTCTCGACGACGATGCCCTCACGGGCGGGGAGGATCACGCGCTCCTCGCGTGTTTCCCGGCGGGGTCCGCCCCGCGCGGCTTCGACGTCATCGGGCATGTCCGCGAGCGTTCGGAAGCCGCCGTCCTCGTTGACGGCGTGGTTCCGTCGGCCCGGGGCGGGTGGGACCCCTACGTCGATTGGGACTCGGCGCTCGGGTGAGGAGCGGCCGCGGGATCCGCGGGGCTGAGCCACCAGAGCGTCGTGTCGCCGTACTTCTTCGCGCGCCCCGCCACCAGGCCGGCGGGCACATCCGGTTCGCCGGACCGTGTGGCGCGCTCGACGACGACCACCGCGGAAGCGGTGAGTCGAGGGGTGAGGAGCGCGAGGGTCGTGGACACCTCGGCATCCGTCATGTCGTACGGCGGGTCCACGAACACGAGGTCGAACGACGACGCTCCGCTCCGGAGGAATGCGTCCGCGGCGGAGCGGTGCACCGTCAGCCGTCGTCCCGGAAGGCTCCGCGCGACGGCGCGGACGTTCCGTTCGATGACGGATGCCGCGCGCGGCGCGCGCTCGACGAGGTCGGCCGACGCCGCGCCCCGACTGACCGCTTCGAGGCCGAGCGCGCCCGAACCCGCGAACAGGTCCAGGACGGCCGCACCGTCGACGAGGCCGGCGGACTCCAGCGCACCGAACAGCGATTCGCGCACACGTTCGCTCGTCGGTCGCGTGCCCGCGCTCGGCACGGCCAGCGGGAGCGACCCGGCGTCACCGGCGATGATCCTCGTCACCCCCACACGATATCCGCGTCGGCGCCCGCTCGTAGACTCGTCGCATGGCCTCGTACTCGCTCGACACGTCCCTCCCGGAGGCCGTCGGCGAGAATCTGGCGAAAGGGCTCAAGCGCGCCTTCCAGATGACCACGGTGGGGGAGCTGCTGGGTCACTACCCGCGCCGGTATGCGAGCCGCGGGGAGCTGACACCCATCGCGGCGCTCCCGGTCGGCGAGCTCGTGACGATCGTGGCCGAGGTCCGCTCCGCGTCGACGAGGCAGATGCGAGGCCGCCGCGGAGAACTCGTCGAGGTCGTCATCGGCGATGGCGAGGGCACCATGTCGCTCACGTTCTTCGGTCAAGCGTGGCGCGTGAAGGATCTCACTGCCGGTCGGCAGGGCATCTTCACCGGCAAGGTGGGGGAGTACCGCGGGCAGAAGCAGCTCACGCATCCCGATTATCAGCTCTTCGACGACGAGGGAACCGCCCGGCTCACGGCGGAGGCGTGGCGGAATCGTCCGATCCCGATCTACCCCGCGACGAGCACCCTCTCGAGCTGGCAGGTCAAGAAGTGCGTGGACCTGGTGCTCCCCAAGCTCGGGGCCGTCCCCGAACCCCTGCCCGCCGCCTTCCGTGCCGAGCAAGGCCTCCTCGACGCCCGCATGGCGCTGACCCGCATCCACGACCCGGAGTCGTTCGACCAGATCGGTCCGGCGCGGGAGACGCTCCGGATGCACGAGGCATTCGTCCTGCAGGCGGCGCTCCTGCAGCAGCGTCACTTCGTCCGGATGATGTCGGCCACCGCTCGGCCCTCCGGTGAACTCCTGTCGCGATTCGACGCCGCTCTGCCCTTCGAGCGCACTCCCGACCAGGTGACCGTGGGTGACAGGATCGCCGCGGACCTCGTGGCCCCGTGGCCGATGAACCGTCTCGTGCAGGGCGAAGTCGGTTCGGGGAAGACGCTCGTCGCCTTGCGAGCGATGCTGCAGGTCGCCCAGTCCGGAGGGCAGTCCGCGCTCATCGCCCCGACGGAGGTCCTGGCCGCTCAGCACGTGCGCTCCATGGCGCGGATGCTGGGCCCCGAGCTCGCACCCGAGCTCATGCCGACGCTGCTCACCGGGCAGCTGGGCGCGGCCGAGCGCCGACGCGCGGCCCTGCGCGTGGCGTCCGGGCAATCCCGCATCGTGGTGGGGACGCACGCCCTCCTGAGCCAGTCCACGACGTTCGCTGATCTGGGACTCGTCGTCGTCGACGAACAGCACCGTTTCGGCGTCGATCAGCGAGAGACGCTCCGCGCTAAGGGCAGCTCACCGCACGTTCTCGTCCTGACGGCCACGCCGATCCCGCGGACCGTCGCCATGACCGTGTTCGGCGATCTCGACGTGTCGACCATCCGCACCATGCCGGGCGGCAGGGCCGGGATCTCGAGCTTCGTCGCTCCCGTGGGGGAGAAGCCCGCATGGTTCGCGCGCGTCTGGGAGCGCGTCGCTGAGGAGGTGCGTCTCGGAAGGCAGGCTTTCGTGGTGTGTCCGGCGATCGACGCCGCGACCGACACGGATGACGAGGAATCGGTCGAGACGGAAGAGCCGGGCCGCACCCGGTGGGGTGTCGTTCAGGCCGCAGCGCTGCTGGCGGGGCATCCCGACTTCCGGGACATCCGCGTCGAGATCCTGCACGGCAAGATGCCCGGTGACGAGAAGGATGCCGTCATGCAGGCCTTCGCCCGCGGGGATATCGACGTACTCGTCGCCACGACCGTGGTCGAAGTCGGCGTCGACGTTCCCAACGCTTCGACGATGGTGATCCTCGAAGCGGACCGGTTCGGCGTATCCCAACTGCACCAGCTGCGAGGTCGCGTCGGTCGCGGCTCGGTCCCCGGGCTCTGCTTGCTGGTGACCGAGGCCGACCCGTTCACACCCGCGCGACAGCGCGTCGAAGCCGTCACGGCGACGACGGACGGCTTCGAACTGGCCGAAGTCGACCTCGATCTGCGCGGCGAGGGGGATGTCCTCGGAGATGCGCAGTCCGGCGTCCGGTCCTCCCTGCGACTCCTTCGTGTCGTCGCCGACGCGGACCTGATCGCCACGGCTCGCGCCGAGGCGGAACGTCTGCTCGCGGAAGACCCGACCCTGGACGGAGCGCCGGGTCTCACCGCCGCCATCGCCGGGCGGGTGAGTCAGCGCGAACGCGCCGCACTCGGAAAGAACTGAGTCGCGGCGCGGCAGGCGCAGGGTGTCGTTAGGCTCGACGGCATGAACAACCGGATCGCCGTCGTCCCGGGTTCCTTCGACCCTCCGACCCTCGGGCATCTCGACGTCATCCGGAGGGCTGCAGCGCTGTACGACCAGCTGCACGTCCTCGTCGTGCACAACCCCGGCAAAGAGGCGATGCTGCCGATCGCGCAGCGTCTGTCCCTCCTCGAGCAGTCGATCGAGGAGGGAGGCATCGAGGGCGATGTGGTCGTGGCCGCCTGGAGCGTGGGACTTCTCGTGGATTACGCGACAGATGTGGGCGCCGGCGTGCTGGTGAAGGGGATCCGGTCGCAGGTGGACGTCGCGTACGAGACGCCGATGGCCATCGTGAACCGTCATCTCGCTCACATCGAGACGGTCTTCCTACTGCCCGATCCCGCGCACGCGCTTGTGTCCAGTTCGCTCGTCCGTCAGGTCGCCTCGCTCGGGGGCGATGTGTCCCCGTTCGTGCCCGGCCCCGTCGCGCGCTTCCTCGACAACGGTGCGCGCACCGGCTGATCCGGCCCGCGTGGTCTCCGTCACGCGTAGCATGGACGACCGTGGTCAGAAAGCGTGTGAACAGCGGTCCCTTCGTCCTCCCCGTTCGGGACATCGTCCGAGCACCCGGGGAGATGCGCGAGTTCGAGGTGACGGTCCCGGCACCCGAGAAGTGGGGCGAGGGGCTGGCGTGGGTCGACCAGGGGAGCGACGTCCATGTCGACGCCCGGCTCGAATCGGTCCACGAGGGGATCCTGGTCACTGCGGACATCACGGCGACGTACGAGGGGCAGTGCAGCCGGTGCCTCATGGACCTGACACGCCCGCTCCAAGTCGAGTTTCAGGAGCTCTTCGGGTATTCTGGGGACGAAGCGACTGACTTCCAGGTTCAAGACGACCACGTGGATCTTGAAACAGGTGTCAGGGATGCGATCGTCCTGTCGCTTCCGTTCCAGCCGGTGTGTCAGCCGGACTGCCCCGGACTCGATCCGAACACGGGCGAGAAGCTGACCGAAGCACCGGTACCGGAGACTCAGATCGACCCGCGCTGGACTGCGCTGGCCGCCTTGTCGGCCCCATCCACAGACCACGACGACGAGGCAGTACGCCCCGCCGCCGACGACACAGAGAAGAGCTGACCATGGCAGGTAACCCCCCGAAGCGGAAGGTCTCCCGCTCCAACACCCGTTCGCGTCGCGCGCAGTGGAAGGCCGAGGCCCCCACGCTCGTCAAGACCATCGAGAACGGCAAGGTCGTCTACAGCCGTCCCCACCAGGCGAAGGTCGTCACCGACTCGCAGGGCACGGAGCTGTTCCTCGAGTACAAGGGCCGCAAGGTCGCCGACATCTGATCGCCGCGTCGTGACCGACGCAG
The DNA here is from genome assembly GCF_047302325.1 of Microbacterium phoenicis. Taxonomy (NCBI): domain Bacteria; kingdom Bacillati; phylum Actinomycetota; class Actinomycetes; order Micrococcales; family Microbacteriaceae; genus Microbacterium; species Microbacterium phoenicis. The sequence goes on along the minus strand of NZ_CP154849.1, from coordinate 2,052,377 downwards.
TGACCGATCACTCGGTACTCACACACAAGCTCGGGGTCGATATCGACCCCGAGCTTGTGTCGCTTGCGCTCACCCATCGCTCGTATGCGTACGAGCACGGCGGGATCGCTCACAACGAGCGGCTGGAGTTCCTCGGCGATTCGATCCTCGGCATGGCCGTGACGGTGCACCTCTACCGGTCGCATCCAGAGCTGGACGAAGGCTCGCTGGCGAAGAGGCGCGCGAGCGTCGTATCCACCGTCGCCCTCGCAGAAGTGGCTCGCGGCATGGGCCTCGGCGCCCACCTGCGACTGGGGCGAGGTGAAGATCAGACCGGCGGCCGCGACAAGGATTCCATCCTCGCGGACACGACCGAAGCACTCATCGGTGCCGCCTACCTCTCCGCAGGCATCGACGAAGCGACCGCGCTCGTGCTCCGTCTCGTCTCGCCGCTGATGGCCGACCCGGAGCGGTACGGCGCAGCGATGGACCCGAAGACCGCGCTCCAGGAGCTCGCGGCACGGCGCGGGATGTCGGCACCGACATACAGCGTGGATGCCGCCGGGCCCGATCACCATCGTGTCTTCACCGCAACGGTCGCCGTCGGCGACGTCTCGCGCACCGGGGGCGGCTCCAGCAAGAAGCAGGCCGAGATGGCGGCTGCCCTCGCCGTCTGGCGCGAGCTGTCGTCGCAGCCGTGAGGCGCCATGCCCGAGCTGCCTGAGGTCGAGGTCGTCCGCGCAGGCCTCGAACCGGCTCTGGCGGGCTCGCGGATCGACGCCGTGACCGTCTCGGACGAACGAGCGTTGACACGGCACGCGGGCGACGCCGCCGACTTCGAATCCCGGGTCACCGGTCGACGCGTCGACGGTGTCGTCCGTCGCGGCAAGTTCCTGTGGATGCCGCTGGCGGCGACCACGGTGGGGACTGACCGTGAGCCTGAGGCGATCGTCGGCCACCTCGGTATGAGCGGTCAGATGCTCCTCCGAGAGTCCGGGACCCCGCCGCTGCGACACGAGCGCATCCGGCTCGACGTACGGCATCCGGAACACGGAGATCTGGCCGTCGTCTTCGTCGATCAGCGCACGTTCGGATCTCTGGCCGTTGATCGTCTGGACCCCACGCCTGATGGTGCGGCCGGCGGGCGGGGGAGCGGCGTCGCGCTGGTGCCGAGCCAGGTCGCGCACATCGCGCGCGATCCGCTCGATCCGGCCTTCGACGAGGACGCTTTCCGGCGCGCGGTGCTCCGCACTCGTTCCGCGATCAAACGGGTACTCCTCGACCAGACCGTCGTGAGCGGCGTCGGCAACATCTACGCCGACGAGGCGCTCTGGGCATCACGGCTGCACCCTGAGCGCCTCGGCCACGATCTCTCGTCTCGGTCACTCGGGCGCCTCCTCGGCGAGGTCCGGGCGGTTCTGCACCGGGCACTCGCCGAGGGCGGAACGAGCTTCGACGCGCAGTACGTGAACGTCAACGGTCAGGCCGGCTACTTCGCCCACTCGCTGAACGCGTACGGTCGCACGGGGGAACCATGTCCTCGATGCGGGACGCCCATCGTCAGGGTGAGCTTCACCAACCGGTCGAGCCACTACTGCCCGAAGTGCCAGCGCCGAGCCTAGGCGAGCACCTTCTTCCAGGCGCCGATGTAGGCGGTGGGGACGAACCCGATCGCCTCATTGATGCTCAGCATCGGCCGGTTCTCCTCGGCGTTCCAGGTGATGATCCGGCGTGACTCGGGTGCGATCTCTCGCCACCGCAGGATTCCCGCGCACTTGATGAGCTGCCCCAGACGGTGACCACGGTGCTCTCGGAGCACCAGGGTGTCCATCTGCTGCGTGGTCGCGGTCGGGTCGGCTCCCGAGCAGAGCTCGTTGAAGGCGACGACATCGCCGGTGGCCTCGTGGACCGCTGCAGTGATCAGGACCGTCTGACCGGCGTCCAGGTAGCGCGCCTCGTGACGATCGAGGCGATCGAGATCCCACTTCTCCTCATCCACCTCGAGGCCGGCCGTGGGGGCATCCGTCGACATGCGGGACTTCGCCCAGGCGAAACTCTCGCGGTACTGCGCGGGAATGGGGAGCAGCCACTGTTCGACGCGGTACCCGGCCGAGTGGGACTCGGCATCCGCCAACAGTTCGCGGGTGGTCGCGAGCGAGGCATCCAGGTCGAGGATGCTCTTGCGGTCCACCTGTTCGAGGGTGTGCCCGTGGCGCAGGTAGTACCGCGCCGGACGGTCCTGTGGGATGGTGCCGAACCCGGTCGGCGCGGGGAGCCGTGTGACCGACACGCCTTGCGCCGGTTCCGGGTGCTCCGCCCAGGATTCCAGGACTGTTCGTCCTGCTCGGCGCGCGGTCTCCTCGACGAGCTCGAGAAGGTCGGAGCCGATTCCCCTGCCCTGGACGCGCTCGAGGAGTTCGACCGTCCAGAACGCGACCTGTGATCCCTCCTCGGCGGGGATGTCGACGATGACGCGTCCGGCCACCTCGTCGTCGACGAGGACGATCCAGCTGTGTTTGTCGTTGTCGGGGTCCTCCTGGAAGTGGGGCAGCAGCTGTGCCGGAGTCGCGGCTTCATCATCGTTCGCACTGATCTCGCGGTAGATCTCATTGCGGACGCCGACCATCGCGATGAAGTCCTTCGCGTCCGGTGCGTCGAGCGAGGTGGGGACGATGAGCGGCCGAATCTCGTAGTCGGGGGTGGTCATGATCGTGCTCCTGACGTGTGTGGGTCCGGGGCCGCGACGGTGTCGCAGCCCCGGACGGGATCAAAGGCGGGGGCCGAGGAACGCGCGGCGGCGGTCCCACTCGGCTTCCCGCTCGCGGCGAGCGAGGCTCTCGCGGTGTCGAGCCTCGATCTCCTCCCGGTTCGCGCCGGGGCGGGTGCTCCACAGGAGCAGCGCCAGCGCGATCCGGAGGGCGAGTCGGTCGATGAACGTCTGACGGGGACCGGGCCCCGTCGGGGTCGGATGCTGCAGCGCGGCGAGGACCGCCGTTGTGCGCTGCGGCGCGGTGAGAGTGCGCATGAGTGATCTCGTTTCGATCGTTGCAGTGGGTTGTGCCGCGGGCGCGGCGGGGATCGTGCCGCAGCACGAGAGAGCACGACCGTGGGCGGGCCTCGAGGGCCGCCGCACACGGCGGGGAGGGACGAAGAGTCCGAGCGGGTCCGACGCGGTCATCCGTCAGAAGACGGAGCTCACGGGCGCCGTGGTCAGCGGCCGGTGAGGGCGCGGGTGTCCGCTACGGCGTCGAAGGAGACGGTCCCCCCTGCGAACGGGAACGCGGTGAACGCTTCTCCGGTGGGCATCATGCGAGTAATCATGTCGGGGACCTCCTTTCTCAGACTTCTGACGCGAGCCCTGACACTAGCGCCGCCCCGGGCGCGCCGTCAAGTGGCGTCCGTGATTCGTCCGCTAGCGTGGACGGGACGACGACCCCGGAGGCCCCGCATGCACCTGAAGAGCGTGACGCTCAAGGGGTTCAAATCCTTCGCCCAACCGACGACCTTCGCCCTGGAACCGGGGGTGACCTGCATCGTGGGACCCAACGGGTCGGGCAAGTCGAACGTCGTCGATGCCCTCGCTTGGGTGATGGGTGAGCAGGGCGCGAAGACTCTCCGCGGCGGCAAGATGGAAGATGTCATCTTCGCTGGCACCGCGACGCGTGGCCCGCTCGGTCGCGCCGAAGTGCAGCTGACGATCGACAACGCGGACGGTGTCCTGCCGATCGAGTACAGCGAAGTCACCATCAGCCGGACGCTGTTTCGCAACGGCTCCAGCGAGTACGCGATCAACGGTGAGACCTGCCGTCTCCTCGACGTGCAAGAGCTCCTGAGCGATTCCGGCCTTGGTCGAGAGATGCACGTCATCGTCGGACAGGGCCGACTCGATACCGTCCTCCAGGCGAGCCCCGAGGATCGCCGCGGATTCATCGAGGAAGCGGCCGGCATCCTCAAGCATCGCCGCCGCAAGGAGAAGACCCTCCGCAAGCTCGAGGCGATGGAAGCGAACCTGACGAGGCTGAGTGATCTCGCCGGTGAACTGCGTCGCCAGCTCAAACCCCTCGGCAAACAAGCGGAGATCGCCCGCGAGGCGGCATCGATCGCTGCGGTGGTGCGCGATGCGAAGGCGCGCCTCTACGCCGACGAACTGGCGCGTCTGCGCACGGAACTCGCGGACCATTCCCGCAACGAACAGGAGCGCCACGCCGAGCGTCTCGTTCTGCAGGATCGCGCCGACGGATTCCGTCGTCGGATCGATGAGCTCGAGAACGACCAGCGGGCGGAAGCGGTCGACAGCGCCCGCGCCGTCACCTTCGAGCTCGGTCGTGTGCAAGAACGCCTGCGGGGTCTCTACTCGCTCGCCGGGCAACGACTGACGCTCCTCGAGGACGACGGAGAGGCTCCCGACGCGAGCGCCACGGTGACGCAAGCCGTCATCGACGAGGCGCGAAGCGAGATCGACGAGATCGGCTCCGGTCTCGGCACAGCTCAGGATGCCGCAGCCGCGGCTGCGCGTGATGTCATCAGGTCCCGCGCCGACCTGGATGCACTCGACACCGACATCGCCGCGCAGAGCGCGCTCGTGTCGGAACACGACATGCGCCTCGCCTCTCTGCGCGGCCGCGCGGAGGCGGCCGCGTCGAAGGCGGAGGCTCTGCGCGCAACCGTCGAACGCCAGCAGAAGGCGCTCGACGCGGCCGAACAGCGTCGCTCCGAGGCGGAATCCGCATTGGCGGAGATCACCCCGGCTGCGGAGACGCCGGAGGATTCCGCCGTCGAGTACACGGCTGCGTATGAACGCGCCCAGCGGGATGCAACCGACGCCGAGCGCGAACTGGGATCGATTCGCGAGCGGCTGCACGCGGCGGAGCGCGAGCGCGAGTCCCTGCTGGCCGAGACGGCTGCACTGGGTCGCGCGCTGGACATCCGGAACGCCGCTGCGGCCGTCGTCGAGCGGGGCGGCGCCGGCATCCGGGGCATCGTCAGCGATGCGATCCGCGTGACTGCGGGGTACGAAGCCGCGGTAGCTGCCGCCCTCGGAGCCCTCGCGGACGGTGTGCTCGTGGACGACCTCGAGACGGCGCGGACGGTCATCACGACCGCTCGGGACCACGATCTGGGCGCTGTCGACATCGCCTTGATGGATGGACCGGATTCACGTGAACCGCACCTCGACGGGGAGTGGACGTGGGCGGCTGACGTGGTGGACGCGCCCGCGGGCGTGCGGGCAGCGCTGGGGGGCGTCGCCATCGCCGATGACATCGACGGCGCCTTCGCCGCGTGCCGGAGCGCTGCCCGCGCAGGCAGCCGCATCGTCGCCGTCACCCGCGCAGGGGAGACCGTCACCGCGAGCACCCTCCAGGCGGGTTCGGGACAGTCTCGATCGCGTCTGGAGCTCGCGGCCGAGCGCGACGCTGCCCGGGAGCGGCTGACGGAGGTCTCGGTCATCGCCGACTCCCTGCGCGAGGCCCTCGACGAGGCGCAGTCCGCGTGGGATGCCGCCCGCCAGCGGACACGCGAGTCGCTGACCGCATTGCGGGAGCACGACTCGGAGCGCGCGGCGCAGGCGGAGAAGTTCAACCGTGCGACGGTTCGCCTCGAGGCCGCCATCGCCGAGTGCGAACGCTTGGAGGCCGGAGTCCGACAGGCGGAGGCTGCTGCGCGGGATGCCGACACGGCTGCGGGGACGGCGCGGGAGGCGTTCAGTGCCGCGGAGGAGACTCCCCGGCCGATCCTCGATGCGTCGGCTCGGGATGGCCTCCTGGATGCGCTCGAGGCTGCCCGCGCTCGGGAGATGGACACGCGTCTGGATGTCGAGACGCTGCGGGAGCGCGTCCGCGCGGCGGAGGCGCGCGTGGTCCAGCTCGAGCGTCAGCGCGAGAAGGAACGTGCGGCGGCAGAAGCGGCCGCGCGTCGTGCCGTCGTCCGTCGTGCTCAGCGCACGATCGCGTCCGAGGTCGTGACGGCGCTGCCGCCCGTGCTGGACTCGATCGACCGTTCGACCGCCCAGGCGCGGGTCGAGCTGGAACGTGCGGAGCAGACCCGCACGGCCCTGACCGCGGAGCTCGCGCAGCTCCGGCGTGAGGACGGACAGGCGCGGGAGCGCCTCTCACGCGTGACGGAGTCCGTCCACGGGCTGGAACTGCAGATGCACGAGAAGCGTCTCCACGTGCAGAGCCTGCTCGACAGGGTCCAGTCCGAACTCGGCTTCGACGACAATATTCTCCTCGCGGAATACGGTCCGGACGTGGCGATTCCGCAAGAGTCCGGCGAGGATTCCGCAGTATTCGACCGCGCGACCCAGCAGAAGCGTCTCCATGACGCGGAGCGCAAACTCGCTCAGCTCGGCCGGGTCAACCCGCTCGCTCTCGAGGAGTTCGCCGCGCTCGAGCAGCGACATTCCTTCCTGACGGCGCAGCTCGATGACCTCGTGCGTACACGCACCGATCTGCTCACGATCATCGAGGAGCTGGACGAGCGGATGCAGACCATCTTCCTCGCCGCGTTCGAGGACACGCGAACGGCGTTCGGTGAGGTCTTCCCGATCCTGTTCCCCGGCGGGACGGGGTCCATCTCCCTCACCGATCCCGATCACCCGCTGACGACGGGCATCGACGTCGCGGTGCGACCGGTCGGCAAGAAGATCGAGCGGCTCTCGCTGCTGTCGGGCGGAGAACGTTCACTTGCCGCGGTCGCGCTTCTGACGGCGATCTTCAAGGCGCGTCCGAGTCCGTTCTACATCCTGGACGAGGTGGAGGCTGCGCTCGACGACGCCAACCTCGGGCGGCTGCTCGGCGTTTTCGAGCAACTCCGGGAATCGAGCCAGCTGATCGTGATCACTCATCAGAAGCGGACGATGGAGATCGCGGATGCGCTCTACGGCGTGTCGATGCGTCAGGACGGTGTATCGGCCGTGGTGGGCCAACGCGTCCGCGAGCGGGCCGCCGTCTGAGAGCCATGGGCTCTGCACCGGGGCCGCGTCCTCGGTCTGTCGTGGCGGGTGCTCTGGTGGGCGCGCCCTCGGTGGCGTCCGCGGCACCCGTGCCGACGGCATCCGTCAGCGCGACGCGAGTGGCTCCGGCGGCGAAGCCCCACGTTCTCGACGGCCCTGTACAACGCCAACAGCAAGATGGACCGCGACAAGGACGGCATCGCCTGCGAGTAGGGCTGATCGGGTCAACTAGCCTGGGGGCATGGCGGAGAGCTCTTGGTCACTCGGTCGCGCGCTGCGCGGCCTGTTCGTCAAACCGACGATCGATGAGACGACATGGGATGACCTCGAGACGGCACTCCTGACGGCCGACTTCGGTCCGGACATCACCGAACGCATCATCGACGAGCTCCGCGACAAGGTGGAGCGGTTCCGAACGACCGATCCGAAGGACCTCCAGCGCATGCTGCGGGAAACGCTCGAGGAGCATTTCGCCAAGTTCGACACCACCCTCCGCCTCAGCGAACGCCCCGCAGTCGTCCTCGTGGTCGGGGTCAACGGCGTGGGCAAGACGACGACGATCGGCAAGTTCGCCGCCTACCTGCGCCGGTTCGAACGGAGCGTCGTGGTGGGGGCTGCAGACACCTTCCGCGCGGCCGCGGTCGATCAGCTCGCAACGTGGGCCGAGCGCGGGGGTGCGGCCATCGTGCGTCCTCAGCAGGAGGGTCAGGACCCGGCATCCGTCGCCTTCCAGACGATCGACCACGCGATCCGCACCGGCACCGAGATCGTCCTCGTCGACACTGCGGGGCGTCTTCACACGAAAGCCGGGCTCATGGACGAGCTCACGAAGATCCGCCGCGTGATCGAGAAGCAGGCACCCATCAGTGAGGTGCTCCTCGTCCTCGACGCCACGACGGGTCAGAACGGGGTCATGCAGGCCGAGGCATTCCTCGAGCACGCCGGCGTGACAGGTCTCGTCCTGACGAAACTCGATGGCTCGGCTCGCGGAGGCTTCGTCCTCGCCGTGCAGGAGCGCACCGGCATCCCCGTGAAGCTCCTCGGACAGGGCGAGGGCATCGGAGATCTGACCGGTTTCACGCCGCACGTGTTCGCTTCAGCCCTGGTGGATTGACCCGAGCGGTCGCGCAGGGCCGTCAAGGCTGGTTTCATTGACGCATGGCGATCGAGCACGACTACTTCGGACTTCTGGAGTCCGGACCCGACGGGTCGATCTTCTGGTCGGAAGTCGTCGACTTCGGTGATCAGCGGGTGACCGTCGATCTCACCGCGCCCGATCAGGACGACGTGTCCATCGAAGCGCTCGACGTCGCCGCTGCGATGATCGCCGCGCTGGAGACCATCGACCTCCGCGCGCGGAACGCGATGGTGTCGGAGCTCGACGACCGCACCAGCGAGGTGACCGAATTCATTCTGCAGCAGCAGGAGATGCTGGGGGAGGACATCGAGGACCTCCTCGTCGATGTCTCGGGCGACACGCACATGGACGTGATCCGTTCCCTTCAACTGATGAGCATGACGATCCTCGCCGACGAGCACAGCGGCAAGGACCCCTTCGCGGTCCTCGAGTATGCGCTCGATCCCGACTCGACCGACGACGTCCTCCTGGTCAACCTCGATGTCGCGGGGGCCGTGCAGTCCGTGACCAGCGCAGACTGAGCATCAACCGCGTGACGCGTGCGCCCAGTCGAGGGCATCACGCAATGCGGCCAGGTCTCGGTACCAGGTCCGCACCTCGGCTCGGCATCTGACCCGCTCGATCCGCGTCTCGTACTCGGCGCATTCCGCCATGGCCTCGGAGTCGGTAGGGGGATACTCTCCGGATCCGTCGTAGTAGGTGATCTCGAACCCGTTCGCGGCGTCACCCGTGACGGAGACCACGGTGTCGGCAGCCGGCTCGGCCGGGAGCTGCGCCCCGTGGGTCTGGGGGAGCGCCGCGGCGACCGCGATCGCGGCTCCGAGTAGGGCGGTGAGGGCGAGAGGAGTGCGCATGAGGGCTCTTCCGTTCGTGGTGCCGGTCGGTCCGGCACCACGAAAGTACGAGCGGGAGCACTCCGCGCCTGCGGAAACGGCGGTCCCGGTGGACGGATGCCGCCGCCCGGCGCCTGTGGAGGAATCAGACGGCCTGCGCGAACCCCTCGGCAGCGGCCTCTTCCGCCAGGTGCGCGAACTCAATGGGGATGTCGCGGCCCTTGGACGTCATCGACCGCGCCCACAGCCGACCTGCGCGGTACGACGAACGGACGAGCGGTCCTGCGAGCACGCCGAGGAAGCCGATCGATTCGGCGAGCTCTCTGAGTTCGACGAACTCCTGGGGGGTCACCCATCGCGCCACCGGCAGGTGTCGGGGCGACGGACGCAGGTACTGCGTCAAGGTGATGATGTCGGTCCCCGCAGCGTGGAGATCGCGCAGCGCCTCCTCGACCTCGTGCCGTTCCTCGCCCATGCCCAGGATGAGGTTGGATTTCGTGATCAATCCGGCATCCCGCGCCCGCGTGAGGACACCCAAGGACCGTTCGTACCGGAAGGCGGGGCGGATGCGCTTGAAGATCCGGGGAACGGTCTCGACGTTGTGGGCGAAGACTTCGGGTCGCGAGGCGAAGACGACGTCGAGGAGTTCGGGGTCGCCGTTGAAGTCCGTGGCGAGCAGCTCCACGCCTGTTCCCGCGTTCGTCGCGTGGATCTGGCGCACGGTCTCGGCGTTGAGCCACGCACCGCCGTCGGGCAGATCGTCGCGGGCCACGCACGTGACGGTTGCGTATCGCAGGCGCATGCGCGTGACGCTCTCCGCGACGCGGCGGGGCTCATCCGTGTCGTAGTCGGCGGGTTTTCCGGTGTCGATCTGACAGAAGTCGCATCGACGCGTGCACTGCGAACCGCCGATGAGGAACGTCGCCTCCCGGTCCTCCCAGCACTCGAAGATGTTGGGGCACCCCGCTTCCTGGCAGACCGTGTGGAGTCCCTCGTCCTTCACGAGGGCCTGCAGCTCCTGGTATTCGGGTCCCATGCGCGCCTTCGTGCGGATCCACTCGGGCTTGCGCTCGATGGGGGTCTGCGCGTTGCGCACTTCGAGGCGGAGCATCCGCCGGCCATCGGGACCGGCCGCGCTCACGCCGCCACCTCCGCGCCGAACTCCGCTGCGAAAGCGGATGCCACCGTGGGAAGGACATCGCAGGGGGCTACGTCGCGGCCGAGGAGCGACGACAGCGTCGAGACGCCGGCGTCGGCGATCCCGCACGGGATGATCCGAGAGAACGGTTCGAGGGAGTTGTCGCAGTTCAGCGCGAACCCGTGCATCGTGACCCCGCCCTGCACTCGGACGCCGATGGCGGCGAGCTTCGCTGTCGCGCCGGCGTGATCGACCCAGACCCCGCTTCGCCCGTCGACGCGTTTTCCGTCGACACCGAGCGCTCGTGCGACGCGGATGAGAACGTCCTCGAGTCGGCGGACGTGCGCCACGACATCGACCGGCTCCGGGAGGCGGACGAGGGGGTAGCCGACGAGCTGGCCCGGACCGTGCCAGGTGATCTTCCCCCCGCGGTCGACATCGATGACCGGCGTGCCGTCGACGGGGCGCTCGTCTGGGGCCGTGCGCGCTCCGGCCGTGTAGACGGCCTCGTGCTCCAGAAGGAGAAGCGTGTCGCCGCGGCTCCCGTTCACGATGTCGGCGTGGAGCTCGCGCTGGAGCGCCCAGCCGTCACGGTAGGGGACGAGGTCGGGCGCCATGCCGACGGTGCGGATTTCGATCATGAGGGCCTCTCGCGTTGTTGGACTGCGTGCAACAATACGCCCCCGATAGGCTGACGTCATGACGACCGGTCGGCCCCGCGCGTCGTCTCGCGAGGTGTTGTCGGAGGCGGCGTGCGAACTCTTCCTCGAGCGCGGTTTCGACGCGACATCGATCACGGACATCTCGGCGCGCGCGGGGGTCAGCAGGTCGAGTTTCTTCAACTACTTCGAGTCGAAGGAAGCCATCCTCTGGTCCTCGCTCGACGGTCGGATCGAGACGCTGCGGGCAGGCGCGCCGGTGGAGGACCCGGCGGCGGCTCTGATGTCCATGTGTCGAGATCTCCAGCCCGACAGCCTCGCCCTCGCCCTGGTCAATGCTCACGCCATGGGCCTGGTGGATGAATTGGAGCGGGGCGCGGCGGTCCGCAGTGCGCGGATCGCCGCGGTGGTCTCGGCATCCCTCGTCGCGCATGGTGCGGAGCAGGTGGCTGCCGCGGTCTGCGGCGCTGCCCACGCCGAGGCCGTGATGATCGCCATCGAGCGCTGGGCACGCGCCGGCGCTGGCCGGGCCTCGCTCTCCGACGAGCTCGAGGGTGCCCTTGGCGTAGCCGCGATCACGCTGCCTGCCCGAGGCGCCGGGCGGGCGCTCCCGCTCGACTAAACTCGAGTCATCATGGCTACCTTCGGCACCCTCTCCGATCGTCTCACCGAGACCTTCCGCAACCTCCGCACGAAGGGAAAGCTGTCGCCCGCCGACGTCGACGGCACCGTGCGTGAGATCCGTCGCGCCCTGCTCGACGCTGACGTCGCGCTCCAGGTGGTCAAAGAGTTCACCGGCAAGGTGCGCGACCGCGCGCTCGGCGACGAGGTCAGCCGCGCACTGAATCCCGCTCAGCAGGTCGTCCAGATCGTCAACGAGGAGCTCGTCGCGATCCTCGGCGGTGAGCAGCGTCGCCTGCAGTTCGCCAAGCAGCCGCCCACCGTCATCATGCTCGCGGGGCTGCAGGGTTCCGGTAAGACGACCTTCGCCGGCAAGCTCGCCAAGCAGCTCGAGAAGGACGGCCACACGCCTCTGCTCGTCGCGTGCGACCTGCAGCGCCCGAACGCCGTGAACCAGCTCACCGTCGTCGCGGAGCGCGCCGGTGCCGCCATCTACGCCCCCGAGCCGGGCAACGGCGTCGGCGACCCCGTGAAGGTCGCCCGCGACGGAGTCGAGCATGCTCGTCGCCAGCAGTTCGACACCGTCATCATCGACACCGCCGGCCGTCTCGGTGTGGACGCCGAGCTCATGAAGCAGGCAGCAGACATCCGCACGGCCACGGCGCCCGACGAGGTCCTGTTCGTCATCGACGCGATGATCGGTCAGGATGCCGTCAACACGGCCAAGGCGTTCCAGGACGGCGTCGACTTCACGGGCGTCGTGTTGTCCAAGCTCGACGGCGACGCCCGAGGTGGCGCTGCACTCTCCGTCGCGTCGGTCACCGGGCGCCCGATCATCTTCGCCTCGACGGGTGAAGGCCTCGACGACCTCGAGCCCTTCCACCCCGACCGCATGGCGAGCCGCATCCTCGACCTCGGTGACATCCTCACCCTCATCGAGCAGGCTCAGCAGGCGTTCGACGAAGAAGAGGCCCAGCGCGTCGCGGAGAAGCTCGCGACGGAGCAGTTCACGCTCGAGGACTTCCTCGAGCAGCTTCAGCAGGTCCGCAAGATGGGCTCGATGAAGAAGATGCTCGGCATGCTGCCGGGCATGGGCCAGATGAAGCAGCAGATCGAGAACTTCGACGAGCGCGAGATCGATCGCACCGAGGCCATCATCCGCTCGATGACGCCGATCGAGCGTCGCAATCCGAAGGTCTTGAACGGCTCGCGCCGCCTCCGCATCGCGCGGGGGTCGGGCATGACCGTCACCGACGTCAACCAGCTCGTCCAGCGCTTCGATCAGGCCGCGAAGATGATGAAGACGGTCGCTCGCGGTGGCGTCCCCTCCATGCCCGGAATGGGCGCCGTCGGCGGAAAGCCCGGCGCGTCCAGCAAGCGTGGGAAGAAGCAGAAGAGCAGCGGGGGCTCCCGGTCGGGCAATCCCGCAAGGCGGGCGGCCGAGAACGCCGGTCTTTCGGCGGCGGCGACGGCGGCATCCGGGTCGGGCTTCGGCCTCGGCTCGCCGACGGAGCCGACCGAGGCGGACCTCGCCGAGATCCAGAAGCTCTTCGGGAAGAGCTGACCGGTCTCAGCCGACCGAGACGACCTCGCGGAGGCTCGGGCCGCCCCGGAACTCCCGGATGAGGTGATGCACGACCTCGCGGAGGTCTCCGTCGGCGGCATCCGCCACTCGGATCTGACGCTGATAGCTCGCGCCCTGATCCAGGATCTGGGCGATGCCGGCGAACTCCTTCGCGCAGTGGAGTTCGGATGCGATGGGAGAGAGGGACTCCACGAGCTCGCGGAGGTGTTCGGCGACGGGTCGTTGACGTCCCTCGCGGTCGACGATGATGTCGGCGTCAATGCCATAGCGGGCTGCGCGCCATTTGTTCTCGCGGACGAACCAGGGCTGGATCGTCGGCAACGGCATGCCCTCGTCGATCATCCGGGAGAAGTGCTCCGCCAGCACCTGCACGAGCGCGGCGACGGCGGCGAGCTCGGGAAGCGTGGACATCCCGTCGCACGCTCGGATCTCGATCGTCCCCCATCGGGGAGCGGGACGGATGTCCCACCGCACCTCGGTGGCGTCCGCCATGACGCCCGTCCGCTCCATGTCGGCGAGGTAGGCCTCGTACTCGGCCCAGGTCTCGAGCGGCCAGGGGAGTCCCGCCGTCGGGAGTTGCTGGAACACGAGCGCGCGGTTCGACGCGTAGCCGGTTCGGTCGCCCGCCCAGAACGGGCTGGACGCGGAGAGCGCCTGCAGATGGGGGAGATAGGCGGAGAGTGCGTTGATCATGGGGATGACCTTCGACACGTCCTCGACCCCGACGTGGACGTGGATGCCCCAGATCATCATGTTTCGCCCCCACCACTGCGTGCGCTCGATGAGCTTGTGGTACCGGGTCTTGTCCGTCACCTGCTGGTCGTACCAGCGGGCGAACGGGTGGCTGCCGGCGCACAGGAGTTCGATGTCGCGCGGGTCGGTGACCGTACGGATCAGGTCGATGGCGTCGCCGATGTCGTCGACGGCGGCGGCGACGGTGTCACCGACCCCGCTCGTCACTTCGATCGTGTTGGTCAGCAGTTCTCCGGTGACGGTGTGACGCTCGTGGCGGGTCTGCTCCTCGATCTGATCCAGGATGCCGGGAGCCGCGGGGACGAGGTCGCCGGTCGACCGGTCGGCCAGCATGATCTCCCATTCGATCCCGACGGACGAACGAGCGGATGTGGCGAAGGTCACCGTCATGGGCTCAGTGTGGCACGCCGGTGCGGCGGTTCGCGGCATCCCTCTCCATCTGGCAGAATGGACGGTTGGACCGCCTTGCCCGACCCTCTATCCGGCTCGGAGGTCCACCGCAGAGCTCCCGCCGGGTGTGCACCCCACGCTCCAGGCGACGTTCATCATCACTCGCAACACCATTCAGGAGAATTGTGGCTGTCAAGATCCGTCTGAAGCGCATGGGCAAAATCCGTGCGCCGTACTACCGCATCGTCGTCGCCGACTCGCGCACCAAGCGCGACGGCCGCGTCATCGAGGAGATCGGCAAGTACCACCCCACCGAGCAGCCCTCGTTCATCGAGGTCGACTCGGAGCGCGCGCAGTACTGGCTCTCCGTCGGTGCTCAGCCGACCGAGCAGGTCGCCGCCATCCTCAAGCTCACGGGCGACTGGGGCAAGTTCAAGGGCGACAAGGACGCGGTCTCGACCGTGAAGACCGCCGAGCCGAAGGCCCCCTTCGAGCTCGACTCGTCGAAGAAGTCGGTCATCAAGCCGAAGGCGGAGAAGAAGGCCGAGGCGCCTGCCGCCGACGCCGAGGCCGCCGACGCGACCGAGTCCGAGTAAGACCTTGCTGGCCGCCGCGCTCGAACACATCGTCAAGGGGATCGTTGATCACCCGGACGACGTCACCATCGCTTCCAGCTCCTCGCCTCGCGGCGAGGTGCTCGAGGTGCGTGTGCACCCCGATGATCGGGGTCGTGTGATCGGGCGCGGCGGACGCACGGCGAAGGCCCTGCGCACCCTCATCTCCGCCCTGGCAGACGGCTCGCGCGTCCGCGTCGACGTGGCGGACGACTGACGTGTCGGTCAACCCGGCTCGGACGCAGCTGCGTGTCGGCCGTCTCGTCAAGGCACACGGGCTCAAGGGCGCCCTCAAGCTCGAGCTGTACACCGATGACCCCGACGGCCGTTTCGTGCCCGGTGCGGTCTTCACACTGCAGGTCCCGGAGTCCTCGCCGTGGCACGGGAAGACCGTGACGGTGCGCGAGTTCAAGTGGATGAACTCCCACCCGGTCGTCTTCCTCGACGGGGTCGAGGACCGCGACGGCGCGGAGTCCCTCGTTCGCGCGATCCTCTGGATCGATCAGGATCCGACAGCCCCGGTCGTCGAGGACGACGCCTGGTACGACCACCAACTCGTCGGCCTGGATGTCGTCCGGGACGGTGAGGTCGTGGGACGGGTCGCCCGTGTCGACCACTTCCCGGCACAGGATCTGCTCGGCGTCCAGCTCACCGGCGGGGAGGACCGCGAGGTCCTCGTCCCGTTCGTGAAGGCCATCGTCCCCGAGGTCGACATGGCCGCCGGACGACTCGTCGTCACGCCGCCGGCAGGTCTGTTCGAAGACCTGACCGCCGAGGACGACTCGCCCGCAGAATCGGGCGACGAGGGTACCGCCGGGTCCTGACGTGCGCATCGACGTCGTCACGATCTTCCCCGCGTTCTTCGACGTCCTCGAAGTCTCGCTGCTCGGGCGCGCGCGCGGCGCCGGCCTGCTGGACATCCGCGTGCACGATCTCCGCGACCACGCCACCGACCGGCACCGGACCGTGGACGACACCCCCTACGGCGGCGGTGCCGGCATGGTCATGAAGCCCGAACCGTGGGGCCTCGCCCTCGATGAAATCGCGTCTCGACCGGACGACGGCGCGGGGGATCCGGCATCCGGGCCCCTGTTCGTGTTCCCGTCGCCGGCGGGGGAGCGGTTCACGCAGGCGACGGCCCGCCAGTGGAGCGCCGAAAACCACATCGTCTTCGGATGCGGGCGGTACGAAGGCATCGATGAACGAGTCTTCTCGTATGCAGCGACCCTCGGCCGGGTCCGCCTCGTCAGCCTGGGCGACTACGTGCTCAACGGCGGCGAAGTGGCGGCGATGGCGATGATCGAGGCCGTCGCGCGGCTCGTGCCGGGAGTCGTGGGAAACCCCGAGAGCCTCGTCGAGGAGTCCCACGAAGACGGACTCCTCGAGTACCCGTCCTATACGAAGCCGGGCTCCTGGCGTGGGTACGACGTGCCGGACGTCCTGTTGAGCGGGCACCACGGTCGCGTCGCCCAGTGGCGCCGTGACCAGCAGGTGGAGCGCACCCGCGCGCGGCGGCCCGACCTGCTGGCCGACTGAGCCTCCTCTCCGGGATCGCCCAG
The DNA here is from genome assembly GCF_047302325.1 of Microbacterium phoenicis. Taxonomy (NCBI): domain Bacteria; kingdom Bacillati; phylum Actinomycetota; class Actinomycetes; order Micrococcales; family Microbacteriaceae; genus Microbacterium; species Microbacterium phoenicis. The sequence goes on along the minus strand of NZ_CP154849.1, from coordinate 2,036,156 downwards.
CCCCGGCGGCGTAGCATCGGAGGATGCCACTGCGTCGCGGACTGTTCCATTGGTTGCTGCCGAGCGCCGTCATCCTGCCGCTGTGGCTGTTGATCGGCTGGATCGCTTCGGATGCCGGGGGATGGGCCCTGGCATGGGTGATCGTCATCGCCATCCCGTCTGTGTTGGTGGGGCAACTCGTCCTGACGCTCCTTGTCCGGTCGCGTGGAACGGTACGTCACACGCGGGCGCTGTCGTGGTGGGATGTCGCCGGGGTCGGCCTCTGGCACGCTCTGACCATCCTCGTGGGGTTCTTCAGCCAAGCCTGGTTCTGGCCGCTGCTGATCGGCGCCACCCTCGTCTTCTTCGCGGTGTTCTGGTCGTCGCTGTGGCAGCTGTTCCAGGAGGCTCGTCCGTCCGTCATCCTGCGCCGCTACACCGCGCCGGCACGCGGTCCGCAAGCGGACCCGACGGTCGTGATCCTCGAGGAGAAGCGCGACCCGCTGCGCTGATCCGTGCGTGTTTGGCGGGGGTCGGCATCCATGGCAGAATGGACGCTTGTGCCCTGACAGATCTCTGCCTCAGGGGAGTTCGGAGCCGCATCGGCACCGACGGGGCACCGCATCCTTTCTCCTCTAACTCTCGCGGTCGACCTGGGGCGGTCGCAGGAAGTGATGATCATGCAGATCCTCGACTCCGTCGACGCAGCCTCGCTGCGCTCCGACATCCCCGTCTTCAACGCCGGCGACACCGTCAAGGTGCACGTCAACATCACCGAAGGCAACCGCTCGCGTATCCAGGTGTTCCAGGGTGTCGTCATCGGTCGCTCGGGTGATGGCGTCCGCGAGACGTTCACCGTTCGCAAGATCAGCTTCCAGGTCGGCGTGGAGCGCACGTTCCCCGTGCACAGCCCCGTCATCGACCACATCGAGGTCGTCACCCGCGGTGACGTCCGTCGCGCGAAGCTGTACTACCTGCGCGAGCTGCGCGGCAAGAAGGCCAAGATCAAGGAGAAGCGCGACCGCTGAGCGCCTCTCCGAAGGGATGCCCTGGGACTTCGGTCCCGGGGCATCTTTCGTTCCCGGGTGTTTCGATGCTCCGCGCGCACGTCATGTGCGACGCTGGATACCGGTCGCCGAACCCCGGCACCGGTGAAGGACAGCATGACCACCGACTCCCCGTCGTCCGCTCTCGACAGCGACGTCCGCGCACGTCCCCGACGCCGGGGACCCTGGCCCTTCATCCGCGACGTGCTCGTGATCCTGCTGGTCGCGATCCTCGTGTCGTTCCTCGTGAAGACGTTCCTCGTCCGGTCGTTCTACATCCCCTCCGGCTCGATGGAGAACACGCTCCTGAAGGGGGATCGCATCCTCGTCGACGAGCTCACGCCGCGGTTCGGCGACTACGAACGCGGGGATGTCGTCGTGTTCAAGGACCCTGGCGGGTGGCTGCCCACGACGTATCGCCCCGAGGAGCCGCCGCTGACGGCTGCCGTGGACTGGCTCGGCTCGCTCGTGGGGCTGTCCGCGTCGGACAGCGAGGATCACCTGATCAAACGGGTCATCGGACTGCCGGGCGATCACGTCGTCTGCTGCAACACGCTCGGTCAGGTGACGGTCAACGATGTTCCGATCGATGAGACGCCTTATGTGGCGCTGAGCCCGTCGCAGTCCGCGCCTGACGAGTTCGATTACGACGTCACCGTGCCGGAAGGATCGGTGTGGGTGCTCGGTGACAACCGGGACAATTCGCAGGACTCCCGGTACCAGCAGGAGCAGCCGGGACATGGCTTCGTGCCCATCGACAACATCGTCGGACGCGCGTTCCTCATCACGTGGCCGTTCGACAGGTTCGGCACGATCGATTTCCACCACGAAGTCTTCCGCGGGGTTCCTGCGCCATGATGGCGGCCGTCGCTCCGACGCTCACCCTCGAGCGGCGTCTCCTGCGCGAACACACCCTCGTCATCGCGTGCGACGAAGTCGGCCGCGGGGCGCTCGCGGGTCCGGTCGCCGTGGGAGCGGTGGCTGCGGATGCCGCCTTCAGCCGTCGACGCGTACCCGAAGGGCTGCGCGACTCGAAGCTCATCGTGGAACCGCGCCGTGCTGGCGTGGCGGAGCGAGCGCGTGCCTGGGTGCCGGCCCATGCGGTGGGGTGGGCGACAGCCGGCGAGGTCGACGAGGTGGGCATCATCCGCGCCCTGGGGCTCGCCGCCGTGCGGGCGATCGACGACCTTCGGGCGCAGGGGGTGGAGGTCGAGGACGCGCTCGTGATCCTCGACGGTAACCACGACTACATCACGCCGATCGCGTCCGTCGGGCGGGGTGTTCGGCCCGTCATCAAGGCCGACCGTGATTGCGCGTCTGCGTCGGCGGCATCCGTCATCGCGAAGGTCGCGCGCGACGAGTACATGGGGGATCTCGACGAGCAGGCACCGGTCTACTGCTGGTCCCGCAACAAAGGGTATGCGAGCGCGGAGCACCGTGCCGCGATCGAGAGCCACGGGCTCAGTGCTCACCACCGCGCGTCATGGTCCATCGCGGCCGCCCCCACCCTGTTCTAGGTCTGCGACGGTCCGCCGCCCGCCTAGGATGGAGTCACCATGGATGACGAAGTCTTCGAGGACTATGACCGCGAACTCGAGCTGGCTCTGTACAAGGAGTACCGGGACGTCGTCGGTCAGTTCCAGTACGTGATCGAGACCGAGCGCAGGTTCTACCTCGCCAACGAGGTCAACGTCGTCCGTCGTGACACCGAGCATGACTTCTACTTCGAGATCTCGATGAACGACGTCTGGGTCTGGGACATCTACCGCGCGGACCGGTTCGTGAAGTCCGTGCGTGTCCTCACCTTCAAGGATGTCAATGTCGAGGAGCTTCAGCGGCGCGACTTCCAGCTCCCCGAGGAGTTGTCGCTCGACGGCTGAGCCTTCTCCCCAGGCGCGCGAGGCGTCGGCGGGTCCACGGATCCGAGCGGACGCGGAATCGGAGTGCGCGGTGCCCCGACAGTAGGGGCATGGCAGCGAAAGACGACCTCGGCCGAGCCGGCGAGAATCGTGCGGAGGAGTACCTCCGTACCCGCGGGTACCGCATCCTCGATCGCAATTGGCGAAGTCCGGGCGGCGAGATCGACATCGTCGCCGAACGGGGTCGCCACCTCGTCGTCGTGGAGGTCAAGACGCGACGAGGGGAGTGGTTCGGTCATCCCTTCGCTGCAGTGACGGCGCGCAAGCGGGACCGGCTGTGGCGGTTGGGAGCGGCGTGGGTCGTGGCGCACCCGGATGCCGCGCGGGGCCGACGGCTCCGGCTCGATCTGATCGGCATCACGGGGCCAGACCCCCGCTCCGCGGTCGTCGAGCACCTGGAAGACCTCCGATGAGCCTCGGCCGGACCTGGTCCGTCGTCTTGTCCGGACTCCTGGGAGACATCGTCGAGGTGGAGGCCGACCTATCGAATCAGATCCCGGGATTTTCGATCATCGGACTGGCGGACAAGGCTCTCGGTGAAGCGCAGCAGCGGGTCCACAACGCGTGCGCCAACAGCGACTTATCGCTGCCGCGGCGCCACGTCACCGTCAATCTGTCGCCGGCGAATCTGCCCAAACGAGGCTCGGCGCTGGACGTCGCCATCGCGATCGCGGCCGTCGCGACGGAAGCCCCGCTCGACCGTCAATCGCTGTCGGAGACCGTTCACCTGGGGGAACTGGGGCTCGACGGGAGACTGCGACCGGTCTCGGGTGTGCTGCCCGCCGTTCTCGCAGCGGCTCGTGCCGGATTCCGACGCGTCATCGTCCCCCACGGCAACCTCGCCGAGGCGGAACTCGTCGACGGCATCGAGGTGCGCGGTGCCGTCACCCTTCGCGATGTCGCGCGGGCGCACGGGTTGGACGTCCCCGACGTCGAAGCCGAGCCGGTGCCGGCGCTCGAGGCCGCGGTGACGGACGAGACCCAGACCCCTGACCTCGCCGACGTGATCGGTCAGCGGGACGCCGTGGAGGCGCTCGTCGTCGCCGCGGCCGGCGGGCACCACCTGCTCATGAGCGGACCGCCCGGCGCCGGCAAGACCATGCTCGCGAAGCGCCTGCCGGGGCTCCTTCCGGATCTGGACGACGACACGGCTCTCCAGGTCGCCTCGATCCGCTCACTCGCGGGGCTTCCCGTGACGACCCTCCGACGACGTCCTCCGTTCGAGGCTCCGCACCACACCGCCTCCGCGGTCGCTCTCGTCGGCGGTGGCAGTCGCGTCCTCCAACCGGGGGCGATCGCCCGCGCGAGCGGCGGGGTGCTGTTCCTCGACGAGGCGGGTGAGTTCAGCGGTCATGCCCTCGACGCGCTCCGTCAGCCGCTGGAGTCGGGCCGCATCGAGATCCACCGCGTCGGATTCCGCGCCGTGCTCCCTGCCCGGTTCCAACTCGTCATCGCGACGAACCCCTGTCCGTGCGGAAATTACGGGGTCCCGGGCGGTGCGTGCACGTGTCCGTCTCTCGCGATCCGCCGATACCTCGGTCGATTGTCGGGCCCCCTCATCGACCGCATCGACATCGAGCTCGGGCTTCAGCGCGTCTCCGCGACGCAGTCACTGGCGACCGGTGTGACGACCGACGATGCCCGTGGCCGGGTGATCGAGGCGCGGCGCCGGGCGGAGCGACGGTTGTCGGACACACCCTGGCGAACCAACAGCGAGGTCGAGGGGACGTGGCTCCGATCCGGACCTCTCCGCGTGGCTCGGGCGATCACGCGCCCCCTCGACGACGCGCTGCACCGCGGGTCCCTTACGCTCCGGGGGTACGACCGCGTCCTCCGTGTCGCCTGGACCCTCGCGGACCTCGCGGGAAGAGATCATCCGGATGCCGCTGACGTCGGGGGTGCGCTGTACCTGAAGCGCGGAGGATCGGCATGTTGAGGGAAGACATCGAGCTCTGGCGGCGGCGTCTGAAGGGGCTCGTTCCAGAGGATGTCCTGGATGACGCGGATGCCGTCGCGCACCAACACGCGCACGCGGTGTGGTCGTGCCTGACCGAGCCGGGAGACAGCGTGGCCGGCACGCTGATCGAGGAGCGGGGACCGGTGTCCGCGCTGCGCACCGCCTTCGAGGACGGCGCGGGGATGAGCCCGTCGCTCGACGCGGGCCGGCGCCGGTGGCGTTCACGGCTGGAGTCCGTGGACGACGCGTTCGACCGAGCGCGACGCGCGCGTGCGAGGCTCCTCGTCCCCGGAGGCGCGGGGTGGCCGGGCAGCGTCGCCGACCTCGGCGTACACGGTCCGCGAGCGTTGTGGGCGCGCGGACGGCTCGATTCTCTTGCTCACGGTGAGACGGCCATTGCGCTCGTCGGTGCCCGTGCCGCGACGGGATACGGCGAACACGTCACGGGAGAACTCGCGACCGGCCTCGCACAGCGGGACATCGCGATCGTCTCCGGCGGCGCGTACGGGATCGACGGCATGGCCCATCGGGCGTCCCTCGCCGTCGGCGGGGTGACGGTCGCAGTGCTGGCGGGCGGCGTCGACCGCGCCTACCCCGCCGGGCATGCCGACCTCTTCGGCCGCATCGCCGCCGGGCCTGGCGCCATCGTGGCCGAAGTCCCCTGCGGCACACCCCCGACGAAATGGCGGTTTCTTCAGCGCAACCGGCTCATCGCCGCGCTCAGCGGCGCTACCGTCGTCGTCGAAGCCGGGTGGCGGAGCGGGTCCCTGAACACCGCAGGGCATGCCGCTGCCCTGGGGAGGCCCCTCGGAGCTGTCCCCGGGCCGGTGACGAGCGCGGCGTCAGCCGGGTGCCACCGGCTGCTCAGGGAGTACGACGCCCGGTGCATCACGTCGGCAGACGATGCCTGCGAACTCGTCGGCGCGGACGTGCACCTGTCGGAGACCGCCGGCGGGCGGACCGACGACCGGACCCGTGTGCTCGACGCATTGAGCGTGCGCAGCCCCCGGTCGTCAGAGGACGTGGCCCGCCGCGCCGGCTTCGCCCCCGAGGAGATCCGTGGTCTGCTCGCGCTCCTCGAGCTCGACGGCAGGGCACGCCGAGGACCGGAGGGGTGGCGCCGCGCAGCATCCTCCTGACCCTGTCGCGGCACGCCTCACCTCGCACTCACGGTCCGGACGTCATCCTGAGAACGTGCGCGTGTCATCGGCAGCCCTGCTCTACATCGAGCACGTCGAACGCGTGCGCCGATTGTCGCCCGCGACCGTGCGCGCCTACCGCTCCGATCTCGCCGATCTCGCGGACTTCCTCCGCGACCCCGAGCTCGGCGACGTCGATGTCGAACACCTGCGGGAGTGGCTGTGGGACGCGACGCAACGGGGCATCGCGCGCACGAGTCTCGGGAGGCGGACGGCCTCGGTCCGGGGGTTCTTCGGATGGGCGACGGACGAGAAGATGCTTCCGGGCGACCCGAGTCTCCACCTCGTCACCCCCAAGCGAGGACGCACCCTTCCCGCGGTCGCCTCCTCGCAGTCGCTCGCCGACGTCCTGGACACGGCGCGTGCTGCGGCCGACGAGAGCGGAGACGCGCTCGCCCTCCGCGACGCCGCACTCCTCGAGATCCTCTACGGAGCCGCGCTGCGCGTCTCCGAGGCGTGCGGGCTCGACCTCGCCTCTCTCGACCGTTCCGCGGCGACCGTTCGAGTGCTCGGCAAGGGCGGCAAAGAACGCGTCGTGCCCTACGGCGCACCCGCTCAGCGAGCCGTCGAGGCGTGGATCGTCCGCGGACGTCCGGTACTCCTTTCCGACCCGAAGGCGACGGCGCTCTTCCTCGGCGTGCGCGGTGGTCGACTCGGCGTCCGCGCGGCGTATGACGTCGTGCGACGTGTCGTCGGGCCGGTCGTGGGGACGGATGCCGTGGGTCCGCACGCGCTGCGGCACTCCGCCGCCACGCACCTCTTGGACGGAGGCGCCGACCTCCGCGCCGTTCAGGAGATGCTCGGGCACGCGAGTCTCGGGACGACGCAGATCTACACGCACGTCTCGACGGAGCGCCTCACCGCCGCCTACCGACTCGCGCATCCTCGGGCCTGAGCGGCACCGTCAGCAGCAGGGGAGGAGCACGGCCCGCGGAACCCGCCCCATCAGCACCAGCGGATTCACGTACCGTCCATCGTGACGGACGCCCACGTGGAGGGCTCCCGGCGGCGCATGACCGCCGAGGCCGATCGTGCCGAGGGGATCCCCGGCGGATACCACGTCCCCGACCGCGACGCTCGGGTCGATCGGTTCGACGCTCGTCACCCAGCCGTCGCCGTGATCGACCGTGACGACTCCCCGATCCACGACGGTTCCCGCGAAGGCGACGACGCCGTCGGCCGGGGAGAGGACGGTCCCGTCGACCGGGCCGATGTCGATGCCCCGGTGACCCGCCGCATAGTCATGGGCGGGTGCCTCGAAAGGTCTCAGGACGCTCGCACCCGGCACGGGAAGTGTCCACGATGGACGGCCTTCGCCGAGCCCCTCGTCGACCGAAGAGGACAGCGCAGCGAGGAGGACGATCGTGACGGTGAGAACGAGGCGGAACCGCGGCATCCGATGATCGTCGAACGGCGGCGACGAAGGCGGCGCGGAGCGATCCTGATCGTGGATGATCTCGGTGGCGGCGGCGCGGGGGAGAAGCCCCCGTTCTTGCTATGCTTGCAGGGCACCTCGCTCGTCGGGGTGACTACGCGTGCCCAGAGCGGCTCGATCCGACACGTCGATCGACATCGCGGCATCCCACCCAACGGTCTCCTTCGGGAGTGGGTGCGTGCCGGGCACCAGGCTCGTCGCGACCAACGGTCCGGCGCGATCAACCACACAGAACAGGAGAACGGCCATGGCCGTCGTCACCATTCGCCAGCTGCTCGACAGCGGCGTTCACTTCGGACACCAGACCCGCCGGTGGAATCCGAAAGTCAAGCGCTTCATCCTCACCGAGCGCAGCGGCATCCACATCATCGACCTGCAGCAGTCGCTCGGCTACATCGACAAGGCGTACGAGTACGTCCGCGAGACCGTTGCCCACGGTGGCACCGTCCTCTTCGTCGGTACCAAGAAGCAGGCACAGGAGATCATCGCGGAGCAGGCCACGCGTGTGGGCCAGCCCTTCGTCAACCAGCGCTGGCTGGGTGGCCTCCTCACGAACTTCTCGACCGTCTCCAAGCGCCTCGCACGCATGAAGGAGCTCGAGGAGCTCAACTTCGAGAACCCCTCCGAGAGCGGCTTCACGAAGAAGGAGCTGCTGCTCAAGAAGCGCGAGCTCGACAAGCTGCACAAGTCGCTCGGCGGTATCCGCAACCTGACCAAGACGCCGTCGGCCATCTGGATCGTCGACGCCAAGCGCGAGCACCTCGCGGTCAGCGAGGCGCAGAAGCTCGGCATCCCCGTGATCGGCATCCTCGACACGAACGCCGACCCGGACGAGTTCCAGTTCCCGATCCCGGGCAACGACGACGCGATCCGCTCGGTCAGCCTGCTGACGCGCATCATCGCCGACGCCGCCGCCGAGGGTCTCATCCAGCGTCACAACCCGACCGACGAGTCGGCCGAGGCCGAGCCGCTGGCCGACTGGGAGCGCGAGCTCCTCGAGTCCGCTCCCGCAGAGCAGGCTGAGGCACCGGCTGCCGAGGAGTCCGCTCCCGCTGCCGAGGCACCCGCCGAGGAGGCTCCGGCCGCCGAGGCGACCGAGGCTCCCGCCGAGGCCAAGTCCGCCGAGTGATCTTCCCGTCGGCGCCCCGTCACCGGCGGGGCGCCGACGTCCGGATACAACCACCCAACTACTGAGGAGCCGCCACCCATGGCAAACTTCACCATCGCCGACATCAAGGCGCTGCGCGAGCAGCTCGGCACGGGAATGGTCGACACGAAGAAGGCGCTCGAGGAGGCCGAGGGCGACCTCGAGAAGGCCGTCGAGATCCTCCGCCTCAAGGGCGCGAAGGGCAACGCGAAGCGTGCCGACCGCTCCACGAGCGAGGGCCTGATCGCCGCGCGCGAGCAGGACGGCAAGGTCACGCTCATCGAGCTGAACACCGAAACCGACTTCGTCGCCAAGAACGAGCGTTTCATCGCGCTCTCCGAGAAGGTCCTCGACGCGGCTGCCGCTGCCGGTGCCGACTCGGCCGAGGCCGCTCTGGCCGCCGACGCCGACGGCAAGACGGTTGCCGACCTGATCTCCGACGAGGCCGCGATCATCGGCGAGAAGGTCGAACTGCGACGCGTCCGCACCCTCTCGGGCGACGCCTTCCAGGTCTACCTGCACAAGACGAGCAAGGACCTGCCCCCGCAGGTCGGCGTCGTCGTCGCCTACTCGGGTGACGACGCCGAGACCGCTCGCTCGATCGCGCAGCACATCTCGTTCGCCAACCCGACGTACCTCTCGCGTGACGAGGTCCCCGAGGCCGACGTCGAGAAGGAGCGCGAGATCGTCACCGAGATCTCCCGCAACGAGGGCAAGCCCGAGGCCGCCCTTCCGAAGATCGTCGAGGGCCGCGTGAACGCGTTCTTCAAGCAGGTCGCCCTGCTCGACCAGGACTACGCGAAGGACAACAAGCTGTCCGTCGCCAAGGTCGCGGCCGACGCCGGGATCACGATCACCGGCTTCGCCCGCTTCAAGGTCGGCGCGTAAGCAGATGGACGAGGGGTTCGCATCGCGAGATGCGAACCCCTTTTCCATGCCGTTCGATAGTCTCCCCCTAGACGAGAGGATCCCCGCGTGATCGATGAGAACACCGGACGCCGTCGCGTCCTTCTGAAACTTTCCGGCGAAGCCTTCGGCGCCGGCCAGCTCGGCGTCAACCCCGATGTGGTCAGCCAGATCGCCCGTGAGATTGCGGCAGCGGTCGACCGCGTGGAGGTCGCCGTCGTCGTCGGCGGCGGGAACTTCTTCCGCGGCGCCGAGCTGAGCCAGCGCGGCATGGACCGCGGCCGCGCGGATTACATGGGCATGCTGGGCACGGTCATGAATGCGCTCGCCCTCCAGGACTTCCTCGAGCAGGCCGGCGCCGCGACACGCGTCCAGTCCGCCATCTCGATGACGCAGGTCGCCGAGCCCTACATCCCGCGTCGCGCCGAGCGTCACCTCGAGAAGGGCCGTGTCGTCATCTTCGGCGCCGGCGCCGGACTCCCGTACTTCTCGACCGACACCGTCGCCGCGCAGCGCGCGCTCGAGATCGGTGCTGTCGAGGTCCTCGTGGCCAAGAACGGAGTGGACGGCGTGTACACCGCGGACCCGAAGGTGGATGCCTCGGCTCAGAAGCTCGACACGATCACCTACCGCGACGCCTTGCAGCGCGGACTGAAGGTCGTGGATTCGACGGCCTTCAGCCTCTGCATGGACAACGGGATGGACATGCGCGTGTTCGGGATGGAGCCCGCGGGGAACGTGACCCGCGCGCTTCTCGGCGAATCGATCGGCACGCTCGTCAGCGTCTGAGGTCGGGCCCTCCTGACGACTAGACTTAACCGGACGTACCGACGAATGGAGAGACCGTGATCGCCGAGACCCTGGCCGACACGAAGACCCGCATGGACCGCGCCGTCGAGGCCGCGAAAGAGGACTTCTCGACCGTCCGCACGGGCCGCGCGAACCCGCAGCTGTTCCAGAAGGTCATGGTCGAGTACTACGGCACGCCGACGCCGCTCGCGCAGTTGGCGTCGCTGAATGCCCTCGAGGCGCGCACGCTCGTCATCACTCCGTACGACAAGTCGGCGCTGAAGAGCATCGAGCACGCCATCCGCGACATGCCGAACCTCGGCGCGAACCCCTCGAACGACGGCAACGTCATTCGCGTGACGATGCCCGAGCTGACCGCGGACCGTCGCAAGGAGTACGTCAAGCTCGTCAAAAGCAAGGCCGAGGATGCCAAGGTCCAGGTGCGCGGCATCCGGCGCAAGTCCAAGGACGAGCTCGACGCCCTCAAGGGCGAAGTGAGCGACGACGACCTCGCTCGGGCCGAGAAGGAGCTCGACGCGGTGACCAAGACGCACGTCGACCTGATCGACGAGGCGTTGAAGCGCAAAGAGGCAGAGCTCCTCGAGGTCTGACATCGCCATGTCCGGAGACGCATCGGGGGACGCGGCCGGATCGGATACCTCGTCGAGTCGATCCGATCTGCGCCGCGCAGGGGGACCGGGGGGCGATCCGTCGTCCTTCCAGGCGCACGTCAAAGCGGCGCGGACCGAGTTCGAGAGCCAGCTCGAGCGGGCTCGAGTCGAGTTCGAAGAGGCGAACGAGCGACTGAACGCACGTTCCGGGCGCAACCTGATCATGGCGACCCTCATCGGTCTCGCCATCGGGGCCGTCGTGCTGGGATCGCTCCTGTTCTGGAAGTGGGCGTTCATCGCCTTCGCCGTACCCCTGTGCCTCATGGGTGCCCTCGAGTTCACCCGTGCGCTCCAGGCCGCCGGACGCCGGATCGACCTGGCGGCGCAGCTGTCCGCGGGTGTCGCTGTGCTCGGGGCAGCGTTCGTGGGCTATCTCACACATTGGTTCGTGATCTTCGCCGCCGTCGTCCTCGTCGTCGTGTGGCGTCTCGTGGCTCAGATGGCGGCCGGTGACGGTCGTCGATACGGCGACGTGGTGAACGACGTTCTCGCTGGTGTTCTGATCCAGCTGTACGTGGTGTTCCACGGCAGTCTCGCCCTGGTCCTCCTCCGGCAGGAACACGGCGAGCTCTGGCTGCTGGCCGTCCTCATCATCGCCGTCGCCGTCGACACCGGGGCCTACGCGAGCGGTGTCGCGATCGGGCGGCATCCGATGGCACCCCGCATCAGCCCGAACAAGACGTGGGAGGGGTTCGGCGGCGCCGTACTCGCGAGCCTCATCGCCGGTGGACTGCTCGGCGTACTGATGTTGCAGATCCCGTTGTGGGCCGGCCTCGTGCTGGGCGCCGCGATCCTCGTGTCCGCCACGGTGGGCGACCTCGGCGAGTCGCTCATCAAGCGCGACCTCGGCATCAAAGACATGAGTTCGTTCCTGCCCGGACACGGGGGAGTGCTCGACCGGCTCGACTCGATCCTTCCCTCGCTCGTTCCCGGCCTCGCCCTGTACATCCTCCTGAACCCGTTGAGCGCGCTTCCATGACCGAACTGACCTCACCCGCAGCCTTCCCCATGACGTCTGGACGTCGGAAGGGCTACGACCCCGGTGCCGTCGACGACTTCCTCTCCGGCGCGCGCGCGGCCTTCGAAGACGAGGCGGCGACGCTCACCTCGGATGACGTCCGCGCTGCGGCGTTCCCGCTCGTGCGCCACGGGTACGCCGTCGACGCCGTCGACGGCGCGCTCGCTCGGATCGAGGACGCTTTCGCGCAGCGCGAGCGAGCGTCAGCGATGTCTCGGCGAGGCGCGCGTGCTTGGGTGGGCGCATCTCGCGCGCTCGCTCAGGAGATCCTCGACCGTCTGTCCCGCCCCTCGCGTCGTCGCTTCCGGCGCGTCTCGCTCCTTCGTTTCGGCTACCGCATCGATGAGGTCGACCTCGTGGCCGGCCGGATCGCTCGGTACCTCGAGTCGGGTGAGAGTCTCACGATCGAGCAGGTCCGCACGGTGGCGTTCCGCATGCAGTTGGGCGGGTACGACGAAACCCAGGTGGATGCGGTTCTGGATGCGGTCGTGGATGTGATGCAGTCGGTCGGATGATCGCGTGGCGACCGCTCACGAGCGCGGATATGATCGGGGGACTGTGACTTCCGGCAACGAGATCCTCCCGACGCGTTCCGCCGTCCAGACGCGTGGCGCGGTGTCACCGCGCCGGGCGGTTTCCGCGCCGCGGTGGTCCCGGAGGCGCGGTGTCCTGGCGGCGTTCTCCGTCATGGCGACGGCGGGCTTCGTCGCGGCATCCCTCGTCCCCCTGGTGTCGTTCCAGGCCCAGGCGCAGGCGACGGAACTCGATCCCCTGTCGCTGTACGCCACCGCCGTGCACGATGCTCAGCGTTATCAGGCAGGAGACGCGCCGGACCTGGAGTTGGAGCGGGCGAGCGACTACACCGTCTACGTGAAGCCCACCCCGACGCCAACGCCCACCCCGACGCCGGTGAAGAAATCCTCCTCCGGCTCGTCATCGTCGGGATCCTCCTCGTCCGGGTGGAGTCCGCCCTTCGTCACCCCGAACCCCGGCAGCGCGCAGGCGATCGCTTACGACATGGTGACCGCCCGTGGCTGGGGGGACTCGGAGTTCGCCTGTCTCGTCGCGCTGTGGAACAAGGAGTCCGGCTGGCGTGTCAACGCCTTCAATGCATCCAGCGGCGCGTACGGCATCCCCCAGGCCACGCCGGGGCGGAAGATGGCGTCCGTCGGCTCCGATTGGGAGACGAACCCTGCTACTCAGATCACCTGGGGGCTCGGCTACATCCAGGGACGTTACGGCACTCCCTGTGGCGCCTGGGGGAAGTCGCAGCGCTCGGGCTGGTACTGAGCCGATGCCCCGATCCAACAGGCGTAAGCCCGCCGGTCCCGACGCATCGTTCGATCGCCTCCTCGCGGGGTGGAAGCGGACGGAGAGCCGTCGCGGCGTCGAATGGACGGTGCAGCCGGTGTCCGCCGTCCAGGCGCAGAAGGACTACGTCTGCCCCGGTTGCGGGCGCGTCGTTCCGTCCGGGACGGCGCATGTGGTGGTCTGGCGCGCGGACGGTGTGCTCGGGGATGCCGCCGACCTGGCTGCCCGCCGGCACTGGCACACGGCCTGCTGGCGGATCGCCTGAATCAGAGCTCGTTCTGCCGCGGGATGAGCACCTGGCGGTAGATGATCAGGACGCTCGCGGCCACCGGGATCGCGATGAGCGCGCCGAGCAGGCCCAGGAGGGATCCACCAGCGAGCGCGGCGATGACGACGACTGCTCCGGGGACGGAAACAGCTCGGCTCATGATGCGCGGCGAGAGGAAGTACGCCTCCACCTGCATGTACACGAGGTACCAGATCAGGGCGACCAGCGCCGTCAGCGGCGACGCGAGGCCGAGGCAGGCGATCACGATGATCGCGGAGCCGGTCAGCGTGCCCACGAGGGGGATGAGGGAGAAGAAGAAGGCGATGACGGCGAGAACGGCGGGGAAGGGTGCCTTGATGATCGACAGGAAGACCGCACTCAGGATGCCGTTGATGGCCCCCAGGACGACCTGCCCCATGACGTAGTAGCCGACGGACGCGGTGATCTGCTCCGAGAGACCGACGAATCGCTCGCGCTTCGACGCCGGCGCGAGCTGGTACACGGAGCGCTTCAGGGACCGCATCGACGCCGTGAAGTAGATGGTCAAGATCAGAACGATGATCGTCCCGGTCGCGAACGCGACGATGCCCGCGCCGAAGGACAGCAGCCCCGTTCCCAGGGAGGTGCCGATGTCGGCGAAGTCGAGGCCGTTCCACCAGTCGTTCACGTACCCGAGCACCATGTCGACCTGGAGCAGCGGGAACGTCTGCGAGAGCCAGTCGCTCGCGACGGTGACCGGGTTCCACTGTCCTTCCACCGCGCTCTGCACGAGCTTCTGCGTCTGCTGCACGAGCTTGGCGATCTGATCCACGAGGACGGGCACGACGATGAGGACGAGTGCGGTGGCGATCGCCAGGAGCCCGGCGAACGTCGCGACCAGGGCACCCCATCGCGGGAGGCCGCGGCGCTCGAAGAAGGAGACCACGGGGTCAAGGCCCAGCGCGAGGAACAGCGCGGTCCCGATGTACAAGAGGACCGTCGAAAGAGTCTCGACCCCGGTCAGGATCAGGATGCCGACGCCGACGCCGAGCGTGGCGACGAGCGCGGTGCGGAACGCATGTTGGATCTTCACGACTGCCCTTTCCCAGGTCTGCACTCACCCTAGTTCGCTCGGCCTCTCCCTTCGGGCAGCGACTCCCTCCCACGTGTTTGCCAGCGCCGTTCGCTAGGCTGGAATGTCGAAGATCGGCCGCACACCCGTGATGGCGGCTGGAGGAGGGCGGCGGTTCGTGAGATTCGTGTGGGCGATCATCGCCTTCGTACTTGCCACGCTGATGATCGGTGCGGGAGTCGCACAGCGCACGGTCCTCGAGGCACCGACGACGGAGACGGCGAAGATCGCCACGGACGGCTCGACGCCGTACGTCCTCATCGACGGCTCCGTCCTCGACAGCCGCCCGGGATCCCAGACCCTGCGGATCCAGGGCGACGGGCGGGTGTTCGCCGCCTACGGCCGGACCCAGGACGTCGCTGCGTGGCTCGCTCCCACGTCGTATCAGCACGTGACGGTGAACGGCGAAGGCGAGCCGGTGACCAAGACGGTGCCGGCGTCGGTCACCCCGGACGGCGAATCCCCGACCTCCTCGCCGGTCGGTTCGGATCTGTGGCTCGACGAATTTCAGCAGGATCGCTCGCTCGCGACGACCCTGAGGCTCCCCGCCGACATGAGCGTGCTCGTGGCCACCGACGGCACCTCTGCCGCACCGTCGTCGTTGAGCGTCAGCTGGCCGACGGGGGCGACGACACCGTGGGCCGGCCCTCTTCTCGTCGGCGGGATCCTGATGGCACTGGTCGGACTCGTCCTCTACATCTTCGCGCTGCGCCACGTCCGACGCTCACGCGGCCCGCGTCGGAAAGGACTGCCGTTGACAGCCACACAGCCGATCGACCTGTCCGTGGAAGAAGCCGAGAAGGGCGTCATCACGGCGGCGCCCGCACGGCGCCGACTGACGATCGGACGGCGCCCTCTGATCGCGGTCTCCGCCGTCGTGCTCGGCGGCATCGCTCTCACCGGATGCTCGCCCGAGGCGTGGCCCGACCTCCAGCCCGAGGCGACCCCGTCGCCCACGGCGTCGGTGATCGTCCCCGAGGGCCAGGGTGCACCCGCGGTCACCCAGACGCAGGCCGAACGGATCCTGTCGCGCATCTCGGAGCAGGTCGCGGCGGCCGATGAGGTCAACGACCCGAAGGCGGCTGCGATTCGCCTGACCGGGCCGGCGCTCGTCGAGCGGGAGACGAACTACCGCCTTCGCAAGGAGCTCTCGAAAGCGGAGTCGCTCCCGGCGATTCCGTCCGGGGACATGACGGCCTTCCTGCCCCAGGCGAAGAACGATTGGCCTCGGATGTTCCTCGCCGTCGTCGAGGACGCCGACGGCGTCGGCACGATGGTGACGGCCACGCAGGAGAATCCGTGGGCCGAATACAAGGTCGCCTACATCTCGAGCCTCCGCGCTGATGCGAGCATGAACCTGGCCGCGAAGTATGTCGGAGCCGTCGCGGTGGAACCGAACTCCCCGTTCCTGCTCATGCCGCCGAAGGATCTGGCGGCGGCGTATGCCGATGTCCTGGACAAGGGCGCGAAGAGCGAGTACGCCGCGATGTTCGACGAGAAGTCCGACACGTTCCGCTCCCTCGTGGCGGAGAACCGGGCCACGCTGTTGAAGAACTTCAACGAAACCGGCGAGAAGACCGGACGCGTCTCCTTCGAGGCCGAAGCCGGTCCCTCCGAACCGCTGTCGCTGGTGACTCTCGACAGCGGAGCAATCGTGGCGGTCACGGTGACGGAGAACGAGACGATCGTTCCGACGGACAGCGACGCCGTCATCAAGTTGGGCGACAACGTCGTGGTGAAGGCCCTTTCCGGCGTCTCGCAATCGAGCACCGGGTTCCGCACGCAGTACACCGACCAGCTGTACTTCTTCGTCCCCGCGCAGGGATCCAACGAGAAGATCCAGCTGCTCGCTTCCCGTTCCAACGTCCTCGACGCCAAGGTGGTTAAGAAAGAGTGAGCACTCCCGCACCCGGTGCCGTCATGCGCGGCGCCGTCGACCTCTCGTCCCTCCGCAACCGACCCGCCGCCGATCAGCCCGCCTCGCCTGCACCCTCGCCGGACGGGCAGGCACCGGCATCCCGTCTGGTCTTCGACGTCACGGATGCGGACTTCGGTCAGGTCCTCGAACTGTCGAAGACCGTACCGGTCGTCGTCGACCTCTGGGCCGACTGGTGCGGGCCGTGCAAGCAGCTGAGCCCCGTCCTCGAGAAGGTCATCACCGAACTCGGCGGGCGTCTCGTCCTCGCGAAAGTCGACGTCGACGCGAACCCGCAGCTCGCCCAGAGCTTCCGTGCGCAGTCGATCCCTCTGGTCGTCGCGCTCGTCGCGGGTCAGCCGGTGCAGCTGTTCACCGGCGCAGTGCCCGAAGTGCAGGTCCGCGAAGTCTTCACGCAGCTTCTGCAGCTCGCCGCCCAGCACGGAGTGACGGGGACCGTCCCGATGGAGGGCGCGCCGGCGGATGCCGAACAGCAGGCGCCCGCCCTGCCGCCGCTTCATCAGGCCGCCTTCGACGCGATCGAGGCGGGCGACTACTCGGCCGCGGCGACCGCGTACGAGCAGGCTCTGACGGAGAATCCTCGCGACGAGGATGCGAAGGCGGGCCTCGCGCAGGTGCAGCTTCTCGCGCGGGTCCAGCGCCTCGATCTCGCTGAAGCGCGAGCGGCCGCCGCGGCGGGGCCGACGGACATCGCGGCCCAGTTCGACGTGGCGGATCTCGACCTGGCCGGGGGACACGTGGACGACGCGTTCGCGCGGTTGCTCGACCTGTTCGCCGCGCTCCCGGCGGATGAGCGCGCACCGGTGCGGGAACGACTACTCGAGCTGTTCGGTGTGGTCGGAGACGCCGACTCCCGCGTCATCCGTGCACGCGGACGCCTCGCCAGCCTGCTGTTCTGAGATGGATCGGGGCCCGGGATCGTCCCGGACCCCGATCGGTCACGCCTCGTAGCGAAGCCAGAGCACACCGAGCGGCGGCAGCGTCACCTGGGCGGTGCCATCGGCATCCGTCGTCACCCCGCCGAAGTTGCCGACGCCCGATCCGCCGAACTCCTCTGCATCGGAGTTCAGGACCTCCGTCCACGCACCGCTCTCGGGGAGCGTGAGACGCACGTCGTGACGCGGTGAGCCGGCGAAATTGCAGAGGACGACGACGGTCCCGCCGTCGTGGTCGCGTCGCGCGAACCCGAGCACATTGCTGTCGGGGGAGTGCGGCCACACTCGGCTGAACGCCGATCCGTCGCTGTCGCGCGCCCACAGCGGCGACTCGGCGCGGTAGGTGTGGTTGAGGGCCGAGACGAAGTGCTGCAGCTGCTGATGGGCCGGCTGGTCCAGCATCCACCAGTCGAGTCCGCGTCCCTCGGACCACTCGGACATCTGCCCGAACTCCTGCCCCATGAACAGCAGCTGCTTTCCGGGGTGGCCCCACATGTAGGCGAGGAATGCCCGCATGTTGGCGAGCTGCTGCCAGTGATCGCCCGGCATCCGGGTGAACAGCGATCCCTTGCCGTGAACGACCTCGTCGTGGCTGATGGGAAGGACGAAGTTCTCGCTGAACGCGTAGACGAACGAGAACGAGAGCTCGCCCTCGTGGTGCGACCGGTACAGCGGATCACGCCCGATGTAGACGAGCGAGTCGTTCATCCAGCCCATGTTCCACTTGAACCCGAACCCGAGACCGCCCTGACTGGTCGGTGCGGTCACGCCGGGGAAGCTCGTCGACTCCTCGGCGATCATCGCGATGCCCGGGTAGCGCTTGTACGCGGTCGCGTTGACCTCTTGCAGGAAACGGATCGCCTCGAGGTTCTCGCGGCCGCCGTGGATGTTCGGCTCCCATTGGCCCTCTTCCCGCGAGTAGTCCAGGTAGAGCATGGAGGCGACGGCGTCGACCCGCAGTCCGTCGACGTGGAACTCCTCGAACCAGTACAGCGCGTTGGCGACGAGGAAGTTCCGCACCTCGTTGCGGCCGTAATCGAAGATGTAGGTGCCCCAGTCGCGGTGCTCACCACGACGCGGGTCCGGGTGCTCGTACAGCGGTGCGCCGTCGAAACGTGCGAGCGCGAAGGCATCCTTCGGGAAGTGACCGGGGACCCAGTCCATGATCACGCCGATGCCGGCCTGGTGGAGACGGTCGATGAGGTAGCGCAGCTCGTCGGGGGTGCCGAACCGGCTCGTCGGTGCGTAGTATCCGGTGACCTGGTAGCCCCAAGACCCGCCGAAGGGGTGCTCCGCCAACGGGAGGAACTCGATGTGGGTGAAGCCCTGCCCGCCGACGTAGTCGACGAGTTCGTCGGCGGCCTCGCGGTAGCCGAGTCCCGGACGCCACGAGCCGAGGTGCAGCTCGTACGTCGACATCGGCCGGTCGTGCACCGATCCGCTCGCGCGGTCGGCGAGCCACGCGTCGTCCGACCAGGTGTACTCGCTGTCGGTGACGACGGATGCCGTCGCGGGGGGCACTTCTGCGCGACGCGCCATCGGGTCGGCCTTCATGACCCACTGCCCGTCGGCGGTGAGGATCTCGAACTTGTACGCGGATCCCACGCCGATGCCGGGGACGAACAGCTCCCAGACGCCGGAGGATCCCAGGGAGCGCATGGCGTGCTGCGTGCCGTCCCACCCGTTGAGGTCGCCGACGACGCGGACGGCCCGGGCGTTGGGAGCCCAGACGGCGAAGGACACGCCGCTCAGCGCGTCGTAGTGGCGCACGTGCGCACCGAGCACCTTCCAGAGCTGCTCGTGCCGTCCCTCACGGATCAGGTGGAGGTCCACTTCGCCGACTGTCGGCAGATGACGGTACGGATCGTCGACGCGGTAGTCGGGCGCACCCTCGTACGTGGCGACGATGTCGTAAGCGGTGGGCTGGACCGTCGCCTCGCCTTCCCAGACACCCGCGCGGACGTGTCGGAGCTCGACACGAGCACCGTCGGACAGCACGGCGGTCACCGTCTGAGCGAACGGACGGCGGGCACGAACCACCCACCCCTCACCGTCCTGGTGGGGGCCGAGCACGTCGTGGGGGGCATGGTAGGCGCCGGCACCGACGGCATCCAGGATCGAATCGTCGGGACGGGTCATGAGCGTGCCTTCACGTGGAGGATGTGGACGGGTTCGGCGAAAGCGTCGAGGCGGACGTAGTTGTGTTCGTTCCAGGTCCAGCGCGCGCCCGTGATCAGGTCCTCGACGTCGTAGTCGTGGCCGCGGGGGAGGCCCCACAGCTCCGAGTCCACATGGACCGTCGTCTCGCGGGTCGAGTGCGGGTCGACATTCGCGACGACGATGATCGTGTCGGAGTCGCCGCTTGGGGAGAGGGATTCCGGCAGGTGCTTGACGTAGGCGACGATCGCGTCGTCGTTGGTCCCCTGCAGGTGCAGGCCGCGCAGCTGCCGCAGTGCGGGGTGCGCGCGACGGATCTCGTTGAGCCGGCGCAGGTACGGCGCAAGCGAGTCACCGGCGGCTTCGGCCGCGTCCCAGTCGCGGAATTTGTACTCGTACTTCTCGTTGTCGATGTTCTCCTCGGAGCCCGGGCGGGCGACGTTCTCGTAGAGCTCGTAGCCGGCGTAGACGCCGTAGCTCCCACCCGCGGTCGCGGCGAGCGCGGCGCGGATGCGATACGCCGGCCGTCCGCCGAACTGGAGGTACTCGGTGAGGATGTCGGGCGTGTTGACGAAGAGGTTCGGGCGCATGAAGTCCGCGGTCTCGTCGGAGATCGATGCGAAGAATTCCTCGATCTCGGTCTTCGTGTTGCGCCAGGTGAAGTACGAATAGCTCTGCTGGAAGCCGCTCTGCGCGAGCGCGCGCATCGGCATCGGGCGGGTGAAGGCCTCGGCGAGGAAGACCACGTCGGGGTGCTCCGCGTTCACGGTGCGGATGAGCCATTCCCAGAACTGCAGCGGCTTGGTGTGCGGGTTGTCAACCCGGAAGATCTTCACGCCCTGTCGGATCCAGTGCTGGACGATGCGGAGGACCTCGGTGCGGATGCCCACGGGATCGTTGTCGAAGTTGACGGGGTAGATGTCCTGGTACTTCTTGGGCGGGTTCTCGGCGAACGCGATCGAGCCGTCCGGGAGGGTCGTGAACCACTCGGGGTGCTCGGTGACCCAGGGGTGATCGGGGGCTGCCTGCAACGCGAGATCGAGCGCGATCTCGAGTCCCTGCTCGGCGGCCGCGTCGACGAACGCGCGGAAGTCCTCGAGCGTGCCCAGGTCGGGGTGGACGGCGTCGTGCCCGCCCGCGGCGGAACCGATGGCCCACGGGGAGCCGGGGTCGCCGGGTCCTGCGTCCAGCGTGTTGTTGGGTCCCTTGCGGTTCACCTCTCCGATCGGGTGGATCGGGGGGAGGTAGAGGACGTCGAAGCCCATCGCCGCGACGGCGGGGAGGCGCTTGGTCGCCGTCCGGAAGGTGCCGCTGCGCACGGTGCCGTCCGGCATCCGCTCCGCACCCTCGGAACGCGGGAAGAATTCGTACCAGGCGCCGACACCGGCCCGCTCGCGCTCGACCAGAAGGGTGTTCTCCTCGTGCAGCGTGTGGAGGGAGATCGCGGGTCGGTCGGCGAAAGCCCGCGCGAGGCCGGGGTCGCGGACGACGATGAGCGCAGCGTCGTCGTCGACGCTCTCGTCCCGTAGGGCACGAGCAGCCGTGGTGAGCGCGGCTCGCTCGTCGGCGGGACGGGTCTTCTCCGCGGCCGCGCCGTCGAACAGGCGCGCACCCATCTCGCGCATGAGGATCGGGTCCACGCCCGCGGCGATCTTCAGCTCCGCCGCGTGACGCCACGTCGCGTAGTCGTCGCCGAAGGTCTCGAAGCGGAACTTCCACGTGCCCTGCTCCAACGGCGCGACGCTCACCTGCCAGGTGTCGAAGCCGTCCTCGAGCGGCCGCAGCCGATGCAGCGTCGAGACACCCGAGGGCGAGGTGAGACGAAGGTGGACGCCGATCCGGTCGTGCCCTTCACGGAAGGCCGCAACGGTGAACGGAACGGCTTCGCCGACGAACGCCGACGGCGCGAAACGGCCGCCGGGAACGCTGGGACGATGAGAAGCGATCGGGATCCGGCCGTTGCGGACGCCGGCATCCTTCCGGGTCGCCTTCGCCGGGCGAAGCGGGATCTCTGCGGAGCTGCGGACGGAAGCGGGGGAGATCTGTGAGGCCACGCTCTGAACCTACCGTCGCGGAGCCGACCCGGAAACGGGCCTGGATCACTCGGCCCGGAACAGGTACATTGACGTCCCCTCGGCGGTGAAGGTCTCTCCAGGGCCGCGCACGGGCGCCTCCGCGCACGGCCGCTCGTCGACGCTCGACCACAGTGGGACGAAGCGCGTCACCCCGTCGAGCGCGGGGAGCGTGACCTCGACGGCGTCCTCGCGTCCGTGGACGATGAGGAGCGTGCGGTTGGGTGCCTCGTGTTCCGGTGTCGACTGCGCGGCGTACTGGAGCGTGCGGTGCGAAGGATCCGTCCACTGCTCGACCGACATCGTCTGCCCGGTCTCGTCGTACCAGTCGATCACCGAGGCGCCGGGGACGGTCCTGTCGGCATGCGCGAATCGGCCGGGGCGCAGTGCCGGGTTCTCCCGGCGGATGCGGGTCAGGAGTGCGACATGCGCGCGCAAATCCTCCTGCCAAGGTTCCAGCGACCAGTCGTACCAGGTGAGCGTGGAGTCGTGACAGTACGCATTGTTGTTTCCCTGCTGCGACCTGGCGATCTCGTCACCCGCCGTGATCATCGGGACGCCGGCGGACAGGAGCAGGGTGCCTAAGAGGTTCCGCATGGCGCGGCGACGCGTCGCCAGCACGCCTTCGTCGTCGGTCGGTCCCTCGAAACCGTGGTTGAAGGACCGATTGGTGCCCGCGCCGTCTCGTCCGTGCTCGCCGTTGGCCTCGTTGCGCTTCACGTCGTAGGAAACGAGGTCGTGCAGCGTGAAGCCGTCGTGCGCGGTGACGAAGTTGACCCCGGCGAGCGGTCCGCGTTCCGCGCTGAAGGTGTTGGCGGAGCCGGCCAGACGAGTGGCGAACCCGCCGATCCCGACCGGGGTGGCAGCCGCCCGCCGGGAGTAGTCGATGTCGCTCAGCCAGAAGTTCCGGACGCGGTCGCGGTACCGGTCGTTCCACTCGGCCCAGCCGTCTCCGAACGCGCCGGTCTGCCAGCCGCCGAGTCCGACGTCCCAGGGTTCGGCGATGAGCTTGACGCCCGTGAGGGCCGGGTCCTGGGCGATGGCGCGCAGGAGGGGGTGATCGGGGGTGAAGGTGTGGGATGCATCCCGCCCGAGGGTGGGTGCGAGGTCGAAGCGGAATCCGTCGATCTGCACGTCGTTCGCCCAGTAGCGGAGGGAATCGAGGACGAGGCGGGCCGCGGCATCCGTCGACGTGTTCACCGAGTTCCCGCATCCGGTCACGTCGACGTAGGTGCCGTCGTCGGACTGCCGGTAGTACGCGCGGTTGTCGAGGCCGCGGAAGCTCGAGCGGGGTTCGCCGAGGCCCTGTTCCGCGGTGTGGTTGTAGACCACGTCCAGGATGACCTCGATGCCGGCCTCGTGGAGGAGCTTCACCATTCCCTTCACTTCGCGCAGGACCGCGCTCGCCCCTTCCGCCTGCGCGGCGGCGGTCGCGTATGGGGCGTGCGGCGCGAAGAAGCCCACCGAGTTGTACCCCCAGTAGTTCGTGAGCCCCAGCTGCAGCAGGCGCGGCTCGCTCGCGAACGCATGGATCGGCAGGAGTTCGATCGCGGTGACACCGAGGCTCCGATAGTGCTCGATCATCACCGGGTGCGCGATGCCGGCGTACGTGCCGTGGAGGGCCGCGGGGACGTCCGGGTGGCGCTTGGTGAGTCCCTTCACGTGGGCTTCGTAGACGACGGTCCGGTCCATCGGCGTGCTCGGCTTCGCCACGCCGCCCCAGTCGAAGCCCTCGTCCACGACGACGGAGCGCCAGGAATGGATGCCGGGGCTCGCGAGTCCGCGTGCGTACGGGTCGATGAGCAGAGTCGCCGGATTGAAGGTCATCCCGGGGCCGTGCGGGCCGTCGACGCGCACGCTGTACGACGCGCCGACGCGGAGCCCGGGCGTCGTCGCCTCCCATACTCCGCCGCCCACGGGCGCCAGGGGGAGGGTGTCGACGATCCAGTCAGGGTCGTCGTCGTCGAAGACGACGACCTCGACGGCGCTCGCGTTCTCGGACCACACGCGCAGTGTGCCGACGCCGTCGTGCACGCGCACGCCGAGGTCTTGGAAGGCGTCCGAGAGGAGACCCGGGATGGGGGACTCGGATGCCGCGGTCGTCGGGTCGGCCGAGGCGGAGATCATGCGTTCTACAGTAGTGAGCGGGCGATGGCCGACTGCGGCGGGCGGAGGATGAGGATGGTCTATCTCGACCACGCGGCATCCACACCGCTCCGGCCGGAGGCGCGTGACGCGTGGCTGGCGGCGACGGAGTTGACGGGTAACGCCTCGTCGGTGCACGGAGCAGGGCAGGCACTGCGCCGGGTTTTGGAGGACGCACGCGAGCGCGTGGCCGCCGTCCTCGGCTGCGACCCCATCGAGATCGTCTTCACGTCCGGCGGGACCGAATCCGTGAACCTGGGCGTCAAAGGCCTGTGGTGGGCGCGGGAGCAGGACCGTCAGGCGATCGTGCTGCCTGACGGCGAGCATCACGCGACGCTCGACACCGTCGACTGGCTCGCGGGCGCGCAGGGCGCGGAGGTGCGGTCCGTGCGTCTGCGGCCGGACGGAGCCATCGACCTCGACGCCTTCGTCGATGCCCTGCCCGGTGCTGCGCTGGCCACGGCTCTCGTCGCCAACAACGAGGTCGGCTCGGTGTCGGATGTCGCCGCGATGGCCGCCGCGTCCGCCGACGCGGGCGTGCCCCTCCACCTCGATGCCGTCGGCGCGATCGCGCACGTCGCGCTGGACTTCGGCGATCTGCGGGGCAGCGGGCGGGAATCAGGCGGGCTCGTCGCGCTGAGCGTCGCCGGCCACAAGGTCGGGGCGCCGGTCGGGACGGGCGCCCTCGTCGTGTCGCGGTACGCGCGAATGGGCGCCGTCCTCCACGGCGGTGGGCAGCAGCGCGGGCTGCGCTCCGGGACGCCGGACGTCGCCGGGGCAGCCGCACTCGCGGTCGCGCTCGAACTCACGGCGAGGGAACGGGACGAGGAAGCCCGACGGCTCCGCGCACTGGCGGATCGGCTGGGAACCGGCATCCGCGCCGCGATCCCGCGGGCCACTCTGCTCGGGGCGGAGGAACGCCGACTGCCGGGCCATGTGCACGTACTCTTCCCGGACGCGCTGGGGGAGACCCTGCTGTTCCTGCTCGATCATTCCGGCGTTCAGGTGTCGACCGGGTCGGCCTGCCAAGCCGGCATCGCAGAGCCCAGCCACGTCGTCCTGGCGCTCGGCTACGGCGATCGTGAGGCGCGCTCCGTGCTCCGGATCACGCTCGGCCGCTCCAGCAGCGACGCGGACGTCGATGCGTTCCTCGCGGCGCTCCCGGATGCACACCGGCGGGCAGCGGCATCCAGCGCCCGTGCGGCTTCGCGTTCGTAGACTGGAACGATGCGCGTACTGGCAGCCATGAGCGGCGGGGTCGATTCGGCGGTGGCCGCGGCCCGAGCCGTCGACGCCGGACACGATGTGGTCGGCGTCCACCTCGCGCTCTCACGCGCGGGCGGCACACTCCGGACGGGGAGCCGCGGGTGCTGCACGATCGAGGACGCCCTCGACGCGCGGCGCGCCGCCGACCTGCTCGGCATCCCCTTCTACGTGTGGGACTTCTCTGAACGCTTCCGCGACGATGTGATCGACGATTTCGTGAACGAGTACCGCGCCGGGCGCACGCCCAACCCGTGCATGCGGTGCAACGAGAAGATCAAGTTCGCCGCCCTTCTCGAGCGCGCGCTCGAGCTCGGCTTTGACGCGGTCTGCACGGGGCACTACGCGACCCTGGTCGATGGTCCCGAGGGTCGCGAGCTGCACCGCGCGTCGGACGAGGCGAAGGACCAGTCCTATGTCCTCGGCGTGCTGACGGCGGACCAGCTCGCGCACACGTACTTCCCGCTCGGCACGACCCCCTCCAAGGCGGTCGTCCGCGCCGAGGCCGCCGAGCGCGGTCTGACCGTCGCCCAGAAGCCCGACAGCCACGACATCTGCTTCATCCCCGACGGCGACACCCGTGGCTGGCTGGCCGAGAAGGTCGGTGCCGAGCAGGGCGACGTGCTCGACCGGGACGGCGCCGTCGTGGGTCGCCACGAGGGTGCGCATGCGTTCACCGTCGGTCAGCGTCGCGGGCTGCAGCTGGGGGTCCCCGCCGCCGACGGGAAGCCGCGGTTCGTCCTCGAGGTGCGGCCCGTCTCGAACACCGTCGTCGTCGGTCCCAAGGAGGCTCTCGCGACGGCGGAGATCGCCGGCGAACGGCACAGCTGGGCGGGGCGCGCACCCGCCCACGGCGCGTTCGACTGCCATGTGCAGATCCGCGCGCACGCCGATCCGGTTCCGGCCCGCGCGACGGTCGACGCCGGCACGGTGACGGTGGTCCCGGAGGAGCCCTTCGACGGGGTCGCGCCCGGTCAGACTGCGGTCCTCTACGACGGGACGCGGGTCATCGGCCAGTTCACGATCGCGCGGACCGTGTCCGCCGTTCCGCAGCACGCCTGAGCCTCCGCTCCGCCTCGATGGAGGCGAGCGCCGCCCGGAGGTCGGTGTGCGCGAAGCGGAATCCGGCATCGAGCAGCCTTTCGGGCGCGACCCAGCGGCTCTTGAGGATGAGCTCGGGCTCGGTCCGCAGCGCCCACATGGCGAGCTCCAGCATCCAGCGGAGCGAGGGAACGCCGACCGGCATCCCGACGACACTGCGGAGCGATCGCATCAGCGAACGGTTGTCGGATGCCTGGGGCACCGCGACGTTCAGGACTCCCGCGATGTCGTCCCGACGGACCACGAAGCGGACGGCGTCGAGGACGTCGTCGATGTGCACCCAGCTGAATCGCTGACGGCCGCGGGTGCGGTACCAGGGCGGGCGGTCGCCCGTCGGATCATCGCCGATGCCCCGGTAGCGGCGGTGCGGCGGCACCCAGCCGTCGTGCTGCGGTCCGCCCAGACCGGTCCGGGCCAGGGTGAGGAGCATGCGCGTCGCGGGACCGTCACCGACCACGATGGCGAGCCGGAGAGCCACCCGCCGGGTCGCGGGGAGGTCTCCCGCGAAGAAGGCCTTCTCCCACGCCTTCGCGACGTCGACGGAGAAGCCGGCGCCGAGTTCGCCGGTGGATTCCGTGTTCGGCCGGTCCGTGGCGTGCCGGTAGATCGTCGCCGTCGATGAGTTGATCCACAGCCGCGGCGGGACGGATGCCGCCGCCACCGCGTCGTGCAGCGCTCGTGTCGTCTCGACTCGGGACGACAGGATCGCGTTCCGGTTGGCATCGGTGTAGCGACAGTCGACGGACTTTCCGGCCATGTTCACGAGAAGGTCAGCGCCGTCGACCGCCGCGTGGAGCGCCTCCAGATCGTCCCAGGACACGGCGGAGGTGCGGCCGACGGGGACGACGTCGTAGCCGTCGGCCTCGAGGGCGGCGACGAGAGCCTCGCCGATGAAGCCGCCGGCTCCGGCGACGACGGCACGGGGACGGTCGGTGCGCATGTCTCGACCGTACCGGTCGGCGCGGCGGGTAGATTCCGACCATGACCACGGCCGACGGGGGAGCCCCGGCATCCGTCTACCAGTCCGCCCTCTGCGACGCGTTCGCGGACCTGCCGCCCGTGCTCGCACGCTATTTCGGACCGATCCCTCCGGGTCACGTCGGCGTGGGCGAGGGCGTCTACGACATCGTCGGTTCCCGATTCGGGGCGATCGGATGGCCGCTGCTGCGCTGGGCGGCACGTCACGAGACGCTGTTCCCCGAGAGCGGCCGCCGTGTGCCTTTCGTCGTCGAGAACCGTCCGAGCAGGGACGGGCTGGCGGGGTCGCGGTGGTTCGGGTTCCCGCGAGTGGTGCGCGTCATGCGCGACTCGATGCACGCTGACGGCGGGGAGATCGTCGAACGGCTCGGACGTCGCGGCGGCCTCGAGGTGCGCCTGCGCCCGAGCGTCCAGGACGGCGGAATGGTGCTGCGTTCGCGGGCGCTCGCGTGGTGGGTCCGGGACGTGCGCGTACCGGTCCCGCCGCTGGCGCATGTCGAGGTGCGAGAGAACGCGGATCCCGGTGACAGCGGCCGCCAGCGTGTGGACGTCCGCCTCCGGATGCCGCTCCTCGGCGAGGTCTTCCGCTACACGGGATCGTTCGCGTACCGCATCCTGCCCGAGAGCGACACCGTCTCGGGAGTGTCGGCGGCCGTCCCTACACTGTCGATGTGGCTGACGCAGAACTCCCCGCACTGACGCTCGACGAGGCTCGCGCCGCAGCAGAGGGCCTCACCGAGAAGATCCTGGGCGCGCGCGAGGCGTACTACGGCGGGGACATCGGTCTCGTCGACGACGCGACCTACGACGCGTGGATGCACGAGCTCGAGGCCATCGAACGTGCCCACCCCGAGCTGCAGGGGCAGGACTCGCCGACGCAGACCGTCGGAGCCGCGGAGTCGTCCATGTTCGCGCCCGTCGAGCACGCCGAGCGGATGCTGAGCCTCGACAACGTGTTTTCGCCGGACGAGCTTCGAGAATGGTGCACGAAGGCCGAGGCCTCGGCGGGACGCCCGGTGCGGTGGCTGACCGAGCTCAAGATCGACGGACTCGCCATCTCGCTGCGATACGAGGACGGGGTCCTGACCTCTGCCGCGACGCGCGGCGACGGCCGCATCGGCGAGGACGTTACCGTCAACGCCGTGCGCGTGGCCGGTATCCCCGAGCGGTTGTCGGGGGAGGGGCATCCTGCGCTCGTCGAGGTTCGGGGCGAGGTCTTCATCCCCGTCGCGGCGTTCGAGGAGCTGAACGCCCTGCAGGCGCGCCTGCGGGAACGCGTGATCTCCGACGCCGCCGCGCGGCCGAGGTACGACGAGGAGAAGGCCCAGAAGAGCGCCGCGCGTCGCTTCCCCGCCTTCGCCAACCCGCGCAATGCGGCCAGCGGCGGGTTGCGGCAGCAGCTCGACAAGAAGTCCGGGATCGAGCTCGAAGCAGGCGAAGCCCGACTCGCCTCGCTGCGCATGTACGTCCACGGCATCGGCGCGTGGCAGAACCCTCCCGTCGCTGCGCAGAGCGAGGTGTACGACCTGCTGGCGGCCTGGGGACTTCCCGTGAGCCCGTACCCCCGCACGTTCGACGACGTCGACGGCGTCCTCGCCTTCGTCTCCGAATACGGCGAGAAGCGGCACTCCGTCGCGCACGAGCTCGACGGGATCGTCGTCAAGGTCGACGAGCTCTCCCTCCACGACGAGCTCGGCACGACCAGTCGCGCACCGCGGTGGGCGATCGCCTACAAGTACCCGCCGGAAGAGGTGCAGACGCGGCTCGTCGACATCATCGTGTCGGTGGGGCGCACGGGCCGGGCCACACCCTACGCGCAGATGGAACCGGCCCTGGTGGCCGGCAGCGTCGTGCGGCAGGCCACCCTCCACAATCAGGACGTCGTCAAGGCCAAGGGCGTGCTGATCGGAGACATGGTCGTGCTGCGGAAAGCGGGCGACGTCATCCCCGAGGTGCTCGGGCCGGTCGCGGAACTGCGCGATGGTACGGAACGGGCGTTCGTCATGCCGACCGAGTGTCCTGAGTGCGGCTCCACCCTCGCCCCCGCGAAAGAGGGCGACATCGACCTGCGCTGCCCGAACACGCGCGGATGCCCCGCCCAGGTCCGCGGCCGCGTCGAGCACATCGGCTCCCGCGGAGCGCTCGACATCGAGGCGCTCGGCGAGGTCACCGCTGCAGCCCTGACGCAGCCGCTCCCGCCGCAGAACCCCGCCCTCGACACCGAGGCGGGACTGTTCGACCTGACGGTCGAGCGGCTCGTCCCGATCGAGGTCATCGTCCGGGACTCCGAGACGGGCGAGGCGCGCGTCGACGAGAAGACCGGTGACATCGTCCGCCGCGCCCCCTTCCGCCGAAACCCCAGCGCAGCTGAGAAGAAGGAAGGCCTCACGGGCCCCCAGCCTTCGGCACAGGCGCTCACTCTCATCGACGAACTCGAGAAGGCGAAGACGAAGGACCTCTGGCGTTTCCTCGTCGCCCTCAACATCCGGCACGTCGGCCCCGTCGCCGCGCGCGCGCTGGCGCAGTACTTCGGCTCCCTCGAGGCGATCCGTGCTGCGTCTCGGGATGAGCTCGCCGCCGTGGACGGCGTGGGCGGGATCATCGCCGACGCGTTGCAGGACTGGTTCGCCGTGGACTGGCACGTCGACATCGTCGACCGCTGGGTCGCAGCCGGGGCGCGCCTGTCGATCCCGGGTCACCCGGGCCCGGGCGCGGCCGCCGCTGCCGGCGGAGTGCTCGATGGCATCACCGTCGTCGCGACCGGCTCCCTCGAGGGGTATACGCGTGAAGGCGCTCAGGAAGCGATCATGCAGGCCGGCGGCAAAGCGGCATCCAGCGTGTCGAAGAAGACCGACTTCGTCGCGGCGGGTCCCGGAGCAGGGTCGAAGCTCGCCAAGGCGGAAGCCCTCGGCCTGCGGATCATCGACGCCGCGCAGTTCCATCTGCTCGTCACGGAGGGGCCGGCGGCCCTGGGCGAGGTGCCCGCCGCGGAGTGAGGATCAGTCCTTCTTCGCGAGCAGCGCGTCGCGCACCTGACGCCGGAGCACCTTTCCGATGAGCGAACGGGGCAGGTCGTCGACCGGTTCGATCTGCCGCGGGACCTTGTAGGGCGTCAATCGCGTCCGGGCGAAAGCGCGGATGTCGTCGACGTCCAGCGCGGTGACACCCGGAGCGGGGATGACGGCAGCGACGACTTGTTCCCCACTGCGCGGATCGGGCAGACCGACGACGGCGGCATCCGCGACCTGAGGGTGCTGACGAAGCGTCGCCTCGACTTCGGACGGCGACACATTGAAGCCGCCCGTGACGATCAGCTCCTTGAGGCGATCGACGACGCGGAAGAAGCCGTCCTCGTCCCGCTCGACGATGTCGCCCGTGTGGAACCAGCCGTCGATGAGAACCTTCTCGGTCTCCTCCGGCTTGCCGTAGTACCCCGAAAACACCTGCGGACCGCGCACCACGAGCTCACCGGGCTCGCCGACGCCGAGGACCCGCGCCGGGTTCTCCGGGTCGACGACGCGCGCGTCGGTCCCGGGTATCGGGATGCCGATCGTCCCCGCTTTGCGACTGTCGGCCGGCGGGTTCACCATGAGGACGGGAGAGCATTCGCTGAGGCCGTACCCCTCGATGAGGTAGCCGCCCGTAGCCTCTTCGAACGGTTCGACCAGGTCGGGCGACAGTGCCATCGCTCCGGACACGCCGATCTTGATCCCCCGGATCGAGGCGCCCTTCTCGCGGGCACGCGCCAGCAACCGCTCCGCGATCGGCGGGACGAGCGGGAGGACGGTCGGCGGATGCTTCTTGATGACGTCGATGACCATGTCGGCGTCGAACTTGGGGAAGAGCACGAGCCGTGCCCCCATCGACATCGCGAAGGTCAAGCACAGCGTGAGCCCGTAAGCGTGGAACATCGGCAGGACGGCGTAGAAGACGCATCCGTCTCCGCGGACCACCGCCGGGATGAACGCCTGACTCTGGCGGGCGTTGGCGAGGAGGTTGCGGTGCGTGAGCATCGCTCCCTTCGGGGTTCCGGTCGTCCCCGACGTGTACTGGAGCACGGCGAGATCATCGGTCTGTGGACGGGGGTGGGATGCCGGGAGTGGCTCCTCCCGGATGAGGTCCTCCCACGTGCGCGTCCCGCGCACCGGCGCGGTGAGCGCGTCGCGGGATTCGCGGGCTTTCGCGACGGGCAGCCGCAGGGCGAGTCGCGTGTGCAGCGGAAGTGCCTTCGTGATGTCGACCGACACCAGGGCGTCGACGTGGAGGTCCGCGGGAAACTCCTGAACAGTCGCGACGACCTTGTTCCACACGATCGCGTGGCGCGCGCCGTGGTCCTGGAACTGCGTCCGCAACTCCCGCGGGGTGTAGAGCGGGTTGTGCTCGACGACGACGGCGCCCAGGCGCAGCACGGCATAGAAGGCGACGATGTGCTGCGGGCAGTTGGGGAGGACGATCGCGACCCGGTCGCCCTTGTTCACACCGAGGCGACGCAACCCCGCAGCGGCTCGGTCCACGGCATCCGCCAACGCGGCGTACGTCGTCTCCTTGCCGAAGAACTGCAGCGCCGGCGCCTGCGGATAATCGCGCGCCGAGTCATCGAGGAGGTCCATCAGCGACCCGGTGACGGGTGGGAGATCGAGGGGGACGCCCGTGTCGTAGGACGAGAGCCAGGGGCGATCAGCGGAGATCGAATCGGTCACGTCCTCAGCCTAGGGTGAGCGCTCAGACCGCGAGTGGCCCGAACTAGACTGGGGGAGTGTCTGAAATCACCCCCGATCTCGTGCGCCATCTCGGCGTGCTCGCCCGGATCCAGCTGAGCGACGAGGAGGTGGAACGCCTCACCGGCCAGCTCGACGCGATCGTCGACAACATCGCCAAGGTGTCGGAAGTGGCCACCCCCGAGGTCGCCGCGACGAGCCACCCGATCCAGCTGAGCAACGTGTTCCGTCCCGATGTCCCCGGCGACATGCTGACCGTCGACCAGGTGCTCCAGAACGCGCCGGATGCCGCCGACGGCCGCTTCCGCGTCACCGCGATCCTGGGGGAGGAGCAGTGAGCGACATCCTGAAGCTGACCGCCGCCGACCTCTCGGCGAAGCTCCGTGCCGGCGAGCTGTCGAGTGTCGAGGCCACGCAGGCCCACCTCGACCGGATCGCCGCCGTGGACGGCGACGTCCACGCCTTCCTCCACGTCTCGGATCACGCGGTCGAGGTCGCCCACGACATCGACCGGCGCCGCGCCGCGGGCGAGGAGCTCGGCGAACTGGCCGGCGTCCCGCTCGCGATCAAGGACGTCCTCGTGACGACCGACATGCCCTCGACCAGCGGATCGAAGATCCTCGAGGGCTACATGTCGCCCTACGACGCAACGGTCGTGGCCCGCTCCCGCGCCGCCGGTCTCGTGCCGCTCGGCAAGACCAACATGGACGAGTTCGCCATGGGCTCCTCGACCGAGCACTCCGCGTACGGCCCGACGCGCAACCCGTGGGACCTCGACCGCATCCCCGGCGGCTCGGGCGGTGGCTCCGCTGCAGCCGTCGCCGCCTTCGAAGCGCCCCTGGCTCTCGGCTCCGACACCGGCGGATCCATCCGGCAGCCCGCTCACGTGACCGGCACCGTCGGCATGAAGCCCACGTACGGCGGCGTCAGCCGCTACGGCGCGATCGCGCTGGCGTCGAGCCTCGATCAGGTCGGCCCCGTCTCGCGGACGGTCCTCGACTCGGCGCTCCTGCACGACGTCATCGGCGGCCACGACCCGCACGACGCCACATCCCTCACCGACACCTGGCCGTCCTTCGCCGCCGCGGCCCGCGATGGTGCGACCGGCGAGGTCCTGAAGGGCTTGAAGGTCGGCGTCATCCGCGAGCTCGACGACTCCGGCTTCCAGGCCGGGGTGTCGGAGTCGTTCCGTGCCTCCCTTGCCGCGATGGAGGCCGCCGGCGCCGAGGTCGTCGAGGTCAGCGCACCCCACTTCGAGTACGGGGTCGCCGCGTACTACCTGATCCTCCCCGCAGAGGCCTCCAGCAACCTCGCCAAGTTCGACTCCGTGCGCTTCGGCATGCGGGTGAACGTACCCGGCGGCACGGTCGAGGACGTCATGGCCGCGACCCGCGACGCGGGCTTCGGCGACGAGGTCAAGCGGCGCGTCATCCTCGGCACGTACGCCCTGTCGGCCGGCTACTACGACGCTTACTACGGCAGCGCGCAGAAAGTCCGCACCCTCATCCAGCGCGACTTCGACGAGGCGTTCGCGCAGGTCGACGTCATCGCGACGCCGTCGGCGCCGACCACGGCTTTCCGCCTCGGCGAGAAGCTCGACGACCCGATCCAGATGTACCTCAACGACGTCACGACCATCCCGGTCAACCTCGCCGGCGTCCCCGGCATCTCGATCCCCTCGGGCCTCGCGGCGGAGGACGGGCTGCCCGTCGGCATCCAGTTCGTCGCCCCCGCCCGGGAGGACGCACGTCTGTACCGTGTCGGCGCGGCCCTCGAGGCCCTGCTCGTCGACAGCTGGGGCGGTCCTCTGCTGGACCGCGCCCCGATCCTCGGAGGAGCCCGCTGATGGCCAAGGACGCGCTGATGGACTTCGACGCCGCGCTCGAGATGTTCGAGCCGGTCCTCGGTTTCGAGGTGCACGTCGAGCTCAACACCGAGACCAAGATGTTCTCGCCGGCGGCCAACCCGGCGCACGAGGCGAACCACGACGCAGCGCCCAACACGCTCGTCGCCCCGGTCGACATGGGCCTGCCCGGTTCGCTTCCGGTCGTCAACGAGACCGCCGTCCGGTATTCGATCAGCCTGGGCCTCGCCCTCGGCTGCTCGATCGCGCCGTCGAGCCGGTTCGCGCGCAAGAACTACTTCTATCCGGACCTCGGCAAGAACTATCAGATCTCGCAGTACGACGAGCCCATCGCGTTCGAGGGCAGCGTCGAGATCGAACTCGAGGGCGGCGACGTGGTCGTGGTTCCGATCGAGCGAGCGCACATGGAGGAGGATGCCGGAAAGCTGACCCACATGGGCGGCTCGACCGGACGCATCCAGGGTGCGGAGTACTCGCTCGTCGACTACAACCGCGCCGGAGTCCCGCTCGTCGAGATCGTCACGAAGCCCATCTTCGGCACCGAGCACCGTGCCCCCGAGGTCGCCAAGGCGTACGTCGCGGCGATCCGCGACATCGTCCGGTCGCTCGGCATCTCGGAGGCGCGAATGGAGCGCGGCAACCTCCGCTGCGATGCGAACGTTTCTCTCCGCCCACGGGGGCAGGAGAAGCTCGGTACCCGCACCGAGACGAAGAACGTCAACTCGATGCGCTCGGTCGAGCGGGCCGTCCGCTACGAGATCCAGCGTCAGGCGGCCATCCTGGCCGGTGGCGGGACGATCACGCAGGAGACGCGTCACTGGCACGAGGACACCGGACGCACCTCGCCCGGCCGACCGAAGTCGGATGCCGACGACTACCGCTACTTCCCCGAGCCCGACCTGCTTCCCGTCGAGCCGTCTCCGGAGCTGATCGAGGAGCTGCGCGCCGCGCTCCCCGAGGCTCCCTCGGTGTACCGGCGACGCTTGAAGACCGAGTGGGGCTTCACCGACCTCGAGTTCCAGGACGTCGCCAACGGCGGCCTGCTCGCCGAGGTCGAGGCGACGATCGCCGCCGGTGCGTCCCCGGCATCCGCCCGCAAATGGTGGACCGGCGAGATCACCCGCGTCGCCAACGCGCAGGGCGCCGAGCCCGCCGCGCTGGTCTCGCCCGAGTCGGTCGCCGAACTGCAGAAGCTGGTGGACGCCGGCACGCTGACGGACAAGCTCGCCCGTCAGGTGCTCGAAGGCGTCATCGCGGGGGAGGGGACCCCGCAGGAAGTCGTCGACGCGCGTGGTCTCGCCGTGGTCTCGGATGACGGCGCGCTGATCGCCGCCATCGACGAGGCCCTCGCCGCGCAGCCCGACGTCCTGGCGAAGATCCAGGACGGCAAGGTCCAGGCCGCCGGTGCCGTCATCGGCGCCGTCATGAAGGCCATGAAGGGCCAGGCGGATGCCGCACGCGTACGCGAGCTCATCCTGGAGCGCGCCGGACAAGCCTGACGCTGATCGATGATGCCGCCGCGCCGATGCCCGATCCGGGCTCGGTGTCGGCGGCATCGTCGACAATGGAGGTATGGGACGCGGTGACGGGACGGGACGGATCGTCTCACCCGACGGTGCCGACGACACCGGTACGCGCATCCTCCACGTCGACATGGACGCGTTCTACGCGTCGGTCGAGGTCCTGTACGACCCGTCGCTGGCGGGTAAACCGCTGATCGTGGGCGGGATGGAGGGGCGCGGCGTCGTCTCCAGCGCGTCGTACGAGGCGCGCCGTTTCGGGGTGAGGTCCGCCATGTCGGTCGGCCGGGCTCTCCAGCTGTGCCCGCAGGCGATCGTCGTCGTCCCGCGTTTCGAGCGGTATTCGGAGCTCTCCAAGAAGATCATGGCGATCTTCCGCGACATCACCCCGCTCGTGGAGCCGCTGTCGATCGACGAGGCGTTCCTCGACGTGAGCGGAGCCCGCCGACTCTGGGGGAGTCCCGGCGAGATCGCCCGGATGGTCCGTCGGCGCGTGCTGGAGGAGACCGGCCTGACGTGCAGCATCGGCGTCGCTGCCACGAAGCACGTCGCGAAGATCGCCTCGACGGTGTCGAAGCCGGACGGTCTGCTGATCGTCAACGAGCCGGACACGCAGGCGTTCCTGGCCGCTCGCCCTGTCGGCGCGCTCTGGGGCGTCGGCCCCAAGGCTGCAGAGGCCCTGGAAGCCCGCGGCATCCGGATGGTGTCCGACATCCTGAACACCCCGCGGAGCGTCCTCGATCGAGCCCTCGGCCCCGCAATGGGCGCGCGCGTCTCGCAGCTCGCCCGCGGCCACGATCCGCGGTCAGTGCAGACGGAGCACACCGAGAAGAGCGTCGGCCACGAAGAGACCTTCCTCGAGGACGTCACCGACACGGCGATGCTCCGGAGCGAGTTCCGTCGCCTCGCCGACAGGGTCGCGTCGAGGCTCCGCGCGGGCGCCTGGGAGGCTCGGACGATCGCCATCAAGGTGCGCTTCTCGGACTTCACGACGCTCTCGCGGTCGGTCAGCGTTCCCGAGCCCACCAATGTCGGACAGCGGATCGGCGACGTCGCCCTCGAGCTCTTCGGCAAGATCGACCTCGTCCAGCCGATCCGGCTCATCGGCGTCCGCGGCGAGAAGCTGACGGGGGACGGGATGGGCGGGCTCGCTTTGTGGGACGACGACGCGGAGTGGCGCCGAGTGGATGCCGCCCTCGACGACGCGCGTTCTCGTTTCGGCCGCGGCGCCGTGACGAGGGCGAGCACGCTCGGGCCTCGTCGCGACGTCAACGCCCTCCCCACCAACCCGCGCCCCTCGCGGGACTGAGGGGAACCGGCGCAACCCCCTGTTTTCCTCGCCCGGTCCGGCTACCGTGAGGACATGGCAAACCTCCCTCTCGAACTCGGCAAGCAGTTCGCCTCGCTCGGCGTGACCACCGTTTACGGCGAGCAGCAGGACGTCGACGGCATCCGCATCATCCCCGTCGCTCTGACCTGGTCCGGCTTCGGTGCGGGCGAGGACGCCTCCGGCGGCGCTGGCGGAGGCGGCGGCGGAGGTGCGGCCGTCCCGATCGGCGCGTACATCCGGAAGGGCGACGACCTGCGCTTCGAGCCGAACCTGGTCTCGCTCGTCGCCGTCGGCATCCCGTTCGTGTGGATCGCGGGACGCGCACTCAGCCGCGTCATCCGTGCGCTCAAGCGCTGAGTCGCTCGGGGACGCCCTCGCCGCTGCTGCGGACGAGGTCGTGCGGGCCGTCGCCGAGGTTCGCCGCGTCCCGGCCATCGTCGTCATCGACGGACGTTCGGGCGCCGGGAAGTCCACGTTCGCGGACATGATCGCCGCTCTGCTCGGGAGCGCGGCGATCGTGCGTCTGGACGACATCTATCCGGGATGGGACGGGCTGCAGGCGGGCGCGGACACCGCTCGTGAGCGCGTCCTCGCACCGCTGCGCCAGGGAAACCAGGGGTCGTGGCTCACGTGGGACTGGAGCTCGGATCGGCAGTCGGACCGGGTGCGGAGCGTCGCGCCCGCGCCCGTCGTCATCGTCGAGGGCGCCGGCATCCTGACCCCGGAATCGGCGGAACTGGCAGACGTGACCGTCTGGCTCGATGCGCCCCGGGGCGCACGACGCGCGCGTGCCCTCCATCGTGACGGAGAGACCTACCGGCCGCACTGGGAACGCTGGGAACGCCAGGAGGACGCACACCTCCGCGAGCACGACCCTGCGCGGATCGCCCGCTACGTCTTCCGCCTGCCCTGACCTGCGGCCGTTCAGGAGTCGAGCGCCTGGACGAGCATCTCCAGGCGATACCCGATCCACTCGTAGACGCCGAACCGCACGTCGCCGTCGCTGCGCTGGTCCTCGTCGGTGACACCCAGCCGATCCGCCAGGACGAGACGAAGGGCGGCGAGCGTACGAAGCCAGGAACCGGCGGCATCCGGAGTCAGGTCGACGACGAGGATGTCCTCCGCAGCCGCACGGTCGAGCTGATCGGCATCGACATCGCGCCCATCGCGGCGAAGAGACGACCGAACGACTCCCGCGTCTGCAGCGCGTCGTGAGAGGAGATCGCCCTCGGTGAGGCGACGGAACTCCGAGGCGGCCTCGGCGTCGTCGGCGTAGGCATCAGGGACGAGTCGGCGGAGCGCCGGATCGGACCCGTCCGCCGAGGTCACGAGATCCTCAAACTGTCCGATCAGGTCGGACAGGTGCGCCGCTTCGAGGAGGGTCAATTCCATGACGACCCCGGAACCGGTCACGACCCCGCCTCGCGGACGGTGGCCCACAGCCCGTAGTCGTGCATCGCCTGCGTATGCAGTTCCATCTGCTCCCGCGACCCCTCGGCCACGACCGCGTGTCCGTCGTGATGCACGGCGAGCATCAGGCGGTGCGCCCTTTCACGGGAGAACCCGAAGTACTGCCGGAAGACGTGCTCGACGTAGCTCATGAGGTTGACCGGGTCGTTCCAGACGACGGTCTGCCAGGGACCGGATGTGGATGCATGGAGGTCCGTCTGCTCATCGATCTCGGGCGACGCGGTGCTCATCAGGCCCACCCCAGTTCGTGAAGGCGCGCATCGTCGATGCCGTAGAAGTGGGCTATCTCGTGGACGAGAGTCGTGTGCACCTCGTCACGGAGGTGGTCGACGTCGTCGCACACGTCGAGGTGCGGCTCCCGGTAGACGATGATGCGATCGGGCAGATCGCCCATCCCGTACCGGTCGCGCTCGGTCAGCGCGAGCCCGTCGTAGAGACCCAGCAGATCGAGAGAGCCGTCCTCGGGACGGTCCTCGACGACGAACACGACGTTGTCGAGGCCTGCGACCATGTCATCGGGCAACGCATCGAGCTCGGACGCGACCAGATCCTCGAATGCCTCAGCATCCATATCGATCATGACCACGCCTCACGCGGAGAAGATATGGGGTGAGTAACGGGACTTGAACCCGCGACCCCCTGGACCACAACCAGGTGCTCTACCAACTGAGCTATACCCACCATGTGCCCGTCTCCGGGCAACCCCCCAAGTGTATTACAGTCCGGAGGCGAACGACGACACGGTGGATGCCGCGGCGATTCGCGCGTCCTCGCTCGAGGGCCCGGGGGCGGCCACGAAAACGGTCTCGCGGTAGTAGGCGAGTTCCCGGACGCTCTCACGGATGTCGGCGAGGGCGCGGTGACCGCCGTCCTTCGCAGGAGCGTTGAAGTACGCGCGGGGGTACCACCGCCGCGCGAGTTCCTTCACGCTGGACACATCGACGTTGCGGTAGTGGAGCCAGCGGTCGACACGCGGCATGTACCGCGCGAGGAACATCCGATCGGTCCCGATCGTGTTGCCTGCCAGCGGAGCCTTGCCCTCGGGGACGAACCGCTGGATGTACTCGAGCACCTGAAACTCGGCGTCGGCGAGGCTCACGCCGTTCGGGATCTCCTCCAGCAGGCCCGAGCTCTCGTGCATCTTCGTCACGAAGTCGTTCATGTGGGCGAGCGCGGAATCGTCCGGCTTGATGACGATCTGGAACCCGGGGTCGAGGACGTTGAGCTCGAAGTCGGTGATGACGACGGCGACCTCCACCAGCTCGTCGACCGACAGGTCGAGACCCGTCATCTCGCAGTCGATCCAGACGAGGCGGTCGTTCTCCGCAGCTGACACGTGGTCTCCTCCCACAGGAGTCGACCGCAGATGCGGCGACTCGGAGCCCCTCCAGGAGGATTCGAACCCCCGACCTTGCGGGTAGAAACCGCTCGCTCTGTCCACTGAGCTATGGAGGGAAGGATGCTCGCCCCCCAGGCTACCGCTCAGACGGCGATGGTCGCTCGACGCACGCGCAGGGCGCGCCATCGTGCGGACACATCGAGTGCGAGGTGGACGGCGGGCCCGATGAGGACGGCGAACAGAACCGTGCCGAGGCCGACGGTGCCGCCGAGGAGCCAGCCGGTGACGAGGACGCTCCCCTCGACCGCGAAGCGGCAGACCCAGATCGGCCAACCGAACCGTGCGTGCAGGCCGGTCATCAGCCCGTCGCGCGGTCCCGGTCCGAGATCGGCTCCGAGATAGATCCCGGATGCCGCCGCGATGAGCGCGATCCCGGACAGGAACACCACGATTCCCCACAGGTAGTTCTCAACCGGCGGGATGACCGCCAGCGCACCCTGCATGACGGTTCCCACGATGAGGATGTTCGCGACCGTGCCGATTCCGGGACGCTGCCGCAGGGGGATCCAGGCGAGCAGGACGATCGCCCCCGTGATGACGACGATCCATCCGATCCCGATCCCCGTCTGCACCGAGAGCCCCTCGGCGAGGACCGTCCACGGGTCGAGGCCGATGCCGGCCTGGACGAGGACCGCGCACCCGATGCCGAACAGGGCGAGACCGATGACGAGGCGGAGGAGGCGGAGAAGCATGTGACCATTTCACCGTAGGATTGGCCCCCTGCGTGCAGTCCAATCGCGGAAAGGTGGACCATGGATTCGCGAATCGGTGCGCGCGCCCTCGCCCTCACGTTGGGAGGGTGGCGCACGCGCACACCGACCTACGAGGCCCTGGCCGACGGTATCCGTCTGCTCTGCCTCGACAATCGCATCGCCGCCCACACCGCCCTGCCCGCCGAGCGGGAACTCGCAGCGGCGCTCGGCCTCAGCCGGGCGACGGTTGCGGCGGCGTACCGTTCCCTGCGTGAGAGCGGGCACATCGAGAGCACGCGCGGGTCGGGGAGCATCACCCTCCCGCAGGTGCGCCGAGGCGCCGGGCGGGTCTTCGACGACGGCGACGGGATCGATCTCCAACAGGCCAGTCCTGCGGCGTGGCCCGGTCTCGCGGGCGTGATGGCCGAGGTCGGGGCGGATGCCGCGTCCCTCGTCGGCCGGCCGGGATACGACATCGTCGGGAGCATCGACCTCCGGGCGGCGATCGCGGATCGATACTCGGCGCGCGGCATCCCGACCGATCCCGAGGAGATCCTCGTCACGAACGGGGGACAGCACGCGATCCATCTGGTGACGGATGCGCTTCTGCACCCTGGGTCGACGGCGCTTCTCGAGACGCCGACGTATCCGCACGCGACGGAGGCGATCAAGGCGACCGGCGCCCGCGTGACGGGCACGCCGGTGACCGTCGACGACGGCTGGGACCTCGACCGTGCCGTCCAGGCGTTCCGACGCGCACGACCGGCGCTCGCCTACCTGATGCCGTGGTTCCAGAACCCCACCGGGCGGACGATGACGTCCCTCGACGCCGCGACCTTCCGAGCTGCGGCGGATGCCGCCGGATCGGTCCTCGTGATCGACGAGACGACGGCGGAGCTCGCGATCGACGCCGCGGCCCCCGTCGCCCTCGACTTCGGGCATCGTGCGGTTCGGATCGGATCCCTCGGCAAGACCGTGTGGGGCGGCCTCCGGGTGGGCTGGGTGCGAGGCGATCGGGCCTTCATCCGCCGTCTCGTGGCCTCGAGACCCCGCCGCGACCTCGGAACCGCCGAGTTCGAGCAGGCCGTCGCCACCCGGTTGCTGCGGATGATGCCCGACATCCTGCCTCAGCGCGCAGCGCTGCTCGGTCGGGGGAGGGATGCCGTCGTCGCGGCGCTCCGGACCTCGTTGCCCGGGTGGAAGGTCCCCGTGCCGCACGGCGGTGTGTCCTTATGGGTCGGACTCGACGCGCCGCGAAGCGGGTCCCTCGTGCTCGCCGCGCGCCGGGAGGGCGTGTTGCTGTCCGCGGGACCCCGGTTCTCGGTCGACGGGGGCTACGAGTCCTACCTCCGCGTGCCCTTCACGGCCCCTGCCGGCCAGATGCGCGACGCGGTGGCCGTCCTCGCGCGGCTGTGGCCCGAAGTGAGCGGCCACGCTGCGGCTCCTGCCATCGACGAGACGGAGGCCGTCGCCGCGATCGTCTGAGCAGACCCGCTCAGCGCGAGTCGTGGAGAGCGGCGACCGCATCCTCGATCCGACAGAACTCGCCGAGTTCGACGAACCCCCCGACGTAAGCGCGGAATCGGCGCGCGCCGAACCGGTCCGCCCCCTCCCCGCCGACGCGGGCGAGATGGCCGATGACGAGGCCCGCGGCATCCACGACACGCCACAAGCGGTCGGACGCGGGCGCAAGCCGGTACGAGCGGAGCCGGGGATCGGTGCTCACTGAGATGGTGGTCAAGGTGCCTCCTCTGCGTCGAGTCGCACGGTACGCTCGGCCTCCGACACGCACCCCGCCACGGAACACCGGAGGCGTCGACAGCGTTGTCCTCCTCGACGATCAACAGTGAAAGGAAGGTCTCGAATGCAGACCTATGTGCTTGCCGGCGGATGTTTCTGGTGTCTCGATGCCGCGTACCGCGCGCTCGAGGGTGTCGTCTCGGTCGAGTCCGGCTACGTCGGCGGATCCGTCCCTTCACCGAGCTACGAGCAGGTGTGCACCGGCACGACCGGGCATGCCGAAGCGGTCAAGGTCACGTTCGACGAAGAGGTCATCCCGTCCGACGTCATCCTCGACGCGTTCTTCACGATGCACGACCCGCGCCAGCTCAACCGGCAGGGGAATGACGTCGGGACCCAGTACCGGTCGGCCATGTTCCCCGCCGACGACGCTCAGCGTGAGACGTTCGAGAAGGCGGCCGAGCGCGCGTCGGATTGGTGGGGCGGCGGACTCGTGACGACGATGGAGCCCCTGAGCGAGTGGTACCCGGCTGAGGACTACCACCAGGACTTCTTCACGAAGAACCCCGGACAGGGCTACTGCCTCGCGGTCGCCGTTCCGAAGGTGAACAAGGTCCGTGCGCGCTTCGGGGAATACGCGCGCCGCTGACGCGCAGACGGAGTCTCCTCCCCAGCGCCCCTGCTCCCGACCATCTCCACCGGTCGGGAGCAGGGGCGCTGCGCATCCCGCGGGGGCCGCGATCCTGAGTGCGCTCCGACGTCCGCCGGGCACGCGGGCGTCGGAGCATCGATCGGGCACGCCCGTGCCCTCGACGACTGGAGGAATCGCCATGAAAGACCACATCACGATCGTCGGCAACGTCGCTGCCGACCCCGAGTTCCGGCGCCTGCCGGACGGCACCCCCGTCGTGTCGATGCGGGTCGCCAGCACCGACCGCCGATACGACGCGAAGGCGGGCGCATGGGTCGACGGACTGACCAGCTGGTACCGGGTATCGATCTTCAGGACACTGGGCGAGCACGTCGCGGCGTCGGTCCGTAAGGGCCAGCGCGTCGTCGTCCACGGGGTCCTCGCGATCAAGCGGTGGGAGGCGGGGGAGAAGTCCGGAACGGATGCCGAGATCGACGCCCTCGCGATCGGCCACGACCTCGCCTTCGGCACGACCGTCTTCACCGGCGCCGCGCGGCCGCGAAGTGAGGCGCCCGCGGCGGACGCCGAACCGGGATGGGCCCCGGCGGACGCCGTTCCCGCCGCGGACGAGGCGCACTGGGACGCCGCCCCCGTGCCCACTCCGTTCTGAGTCGGCTCAGCAGGCTCGGAGGTCGCACCCCCTAGACTCTGGCCCGTGCGCAGACACCAGCCCTCCGTGGGATCCCGCCTGCTTCTTCTCGTGCTCGCGCCCACTGTGGCGGTGTCTCTCGCCGCCTGTGCTCCAGAGCCGACTCCTGCGCCCTCCGAGCCCGCGCCATCGTCGCCCGTCGCGCCGAGCCCCTCCGCGGATCCCTCGCCGACACCGGCGGCTGACACCGCCGAGGCGCAACTGTCCGACTTCACCGCCGCGATGAACGGCGTGTGGAACGGGTCGAAGTCGGTCAAGGGCCGCGACTACATCGACGCACTCGTCTCAGCGGGCTTCCCGAAGGACGCCATGCAGGTGACGCAGGACGAGACCTCGGTCGACGACCCCGCGGACAGCATCCAGTTCTCGGTTCGCGTCGGCGACGAGTGCCTCGTGGGCCAGGTCGGTCCCTCCGTCTCGCGCCCGACTGCGATCGTCATGCCTGGCCTGCCCGAGGGCGAATGTCTCGTGGGGCAGACGCGTCGCATCGATTGGTGACGCCCGGACGGTCCCGCCGCGAGGGACGGCACACGTAGACTTGGGCCGTTATGGCCGAATACATCTACTCCATGGTCCGCGCCCGCAAGGCGGTCGGCGAAAAGCTCATCCTCGATGACGTCACGATGGCGTTCCTGCCCGGCGCCAAGATCGGCATGGTCGGCCCGAACGGCGCCGGTAAGTCGACGATCCTGAAGATCATGGCGGGTCTCGACACCCCGTCGAACGGCGAGGCCAAGCTCTCGCCCGGGTTCTCAGTCGGCATCCTCATGCAGGAGCCGGAACTCGACGAGTCCAAGACCGTCCTCGAGAACATCCAGGACGGCGTGGCGATCAAGCCCAAGCTCGACCGGTTCAACGAGATCTCCGCCCTCATGGCCGATCCCGACGCCGACTTCGACGCGCTCCTGGCGGAGATGGGGACGCTGCAGGAGGAGATCGACGCGGCCGACGGCTGGGACCTCGACTCCCAGCTCTCGCAGGCCATGGACGCGCTCCGGACGCCTCCGGCAGACGCCGCCATCGCGCCGCTTTCCGGTGGCGAGAAGCGCCGTGTCGCGCTCGCCAAGCTCCTCCTCCAGAAGCCGGACCTCCTGCTCCTCGACGAGCCCACGAACCACCTCGATGCCGAGAGCGTGCTCTGGCTCGAGCAGCACCTGCAGGCGTACAAGGGTGCGGTCATCGCCATCACCCACGACCGGTACTTCCTCGACAACGTCGCGGAGTGGATCGCGGAGGTCGACCGCGGCCGCCTCATCGGCTACGAGGGCAACTACTCGACCTATCTCGAGAAGAAGGGTGAGCGCCTCGACATCCAGGGCAAGAAGGACGCCAAGCTCGCGAAGCGCCTGAAGGAAGAGCTCGAGTGGGTGCGCTCGA
This sequence comes from Microbacterium phoenicis, assembly GCF_047302325.1. Taxonomy (NCBI): domain Bacteria; kingdom Bacillati; phylum Actinomycetota; class Actinomycetes; order Micrococcales; family Microbacteriaceae; genus Microbacterium; species Microbacterium phoenicis. The sequence continues at coordinate 1,991,363 of NZ_CP154849.1, read as the reverse complement.
GTGCCAAGGGCCGCCAGACGAAGTCGAAGGCTCGTCTCGCTCGCTACGAGGAGATGGCGGCAGAAGCGGAGCGGACGCGGAAGCTCGACTTCGAGGAGATCTCGATCCCGCCGGGGCCGCGCCTCGGAAGCGTCGTGATCGAGGCGAAGAAGCTCCAGAAGGGCTTCGACGGCCGCTCTCTCATCGACGGCCTCAGCTTCAGCCTTCCGCCGAACGGCATCGTCGGCGTCATCGGCCCGAACGGCGTCGGCAAGACCACGCTCTTCAAGACGATCGTCGGCCTAGAGCCCCTGGACGGTGGCGACCTGAAGATCGGCGAGACGGTCAAGATCAGCTACGTCGATCAGTCGCGCTCCAACATCGACCCGAACAAGACGCTGTGGGAGGTCGTCTCGGACGGCCTCGACATCATCACGGTCGGCAAGACCGAGATCCCCTCGCGCGCCTACGTGTCGAAGTTCGGGTTCAAGGGACCGGACCAGCAGAAGAAGGCCGGCGTGCTCTCCGGCGGTGAGCGCAACCGCCTGAACCTCGCTCTCACGCTCAAGGAGGGTGGCAACCTGCTCCTCCTCGACGAGCCGACGAACGACCTCGACGTCGAGACGCTGAGCTCGCTCGAGAACGCGCTGCTCGAGTTCCCCGGCTGCGCGGTGGTCATCACGCACGACCGGTGGTTCCTCGACCGCATCGCGACGCACATTCTGGCGTACGAGGGCACCGCCGAGGCGCCCGACCAGTGGTACTGGTTCGAGGGCAACTTCGAGGCGTACGAGGCGAACAAGATCGAACGGCTCGGGGCCGACGCGGCGAACCCCGCGAAGTCGACGTACCGCAAGCTCACGCGTGACTGACGCTCGCATCCGCGTTCCCATCCACCTGCGGTGGGGCGACCTCGACGCGTACAACCACGTCAACAACGCGTCGATGCTCAAGCTCCTCGAGGAGGCGCGCGTGCGCGCCTTCTGGGTGCCGGGAGCAGGAGAGCGGGTCGTCCCCACCGCGGTGATCGACGCGAGCCACGGTGCGGCTCACCTCACCCTCATCGCCCGGCAGGAGATCGAATACCTCGCGCCCGTCCCGTATCAGCGCGACCCGATCGACGTGCAGATGTGGTTCGGCAAGATCGGCGGCTCGAGCGCCGAAGTGCACTACGAGGTCTTCACTCCTGCCGGCCAGGAACCGCGGACGCTGTACGCCCGGGCATCCACGGTCATCGTGCAGGTGGATGCCGTGAGCGGGCGGCCCGTGCGCCTCGCGCCCGAGACGCGAGCGGCCTGGGAGCCCTACCTCGGCGAACCGCTGCCACCGCTCGGACGGCGCTGAACCGGCTCAGCGCACGTCGGGCATCCGAACCATGATCTCCTGTGCGACGGAGGCGACGAGCAGTCCCTCGCGGGTGAAGATGCGACCGGTGGCGAGTCCGCGGCCCCCTTGCGCGCTCGGGGACTGCTGGACGTACAGCAACCACTCGTCGACCCGCGCCGGTCGATGCCACCACATGGCGTGATCGAGGCTCGCGACCTTGAGACCCGGAGTCGCCCACGACGCGCCGTGCGCCCGCAGGACCGACTCCTGGATCGTGAGATCGCTCATGTACGCGAGGGCCGCGCGGTGCAGCCGCGGGTCGTCGGGGACCTCGCCGCGCGTGCGGACCCACACCGACTGGTGCGCGACGCGCTCGCCCCCCACGCTCGCGTAGATCGGATCCTCGACGTGTCGGACCTCGACGGGACTCTGGTCGAAGTGCCGCTTGCTCATCGGGTGCAGCCCGGCCAGGACGGAATCGTCCGAGAGGCGGTCGGGCCCGGGGATGCCGGCGGGCATCTCGTCCTGGTGTTCGAGCCCGGTGGCATCCACTTCGAAGGACGCGATCATCGAGAAGATCGGCACCCCCTCCTGGAAGGCCTGGGTCCGTCGCGTGGAGAAGGAGCGCCCGTCGTGGATGCGGTCCACGGAGAAGGTCATGCCGCGGGTCGAATCGCCGGGCCGGAGGAAGTAGCCGTGCATCGAATGGGCCGCACGGCCGTCGTCGACGGTGCGCTCCGCGGCGATGACCGCCTGAGCGAGGACCTGACCGCCGAAGACCCGCCCCAGGGGCATCGCCTGCGAGACACCGGTGAAGATGTCCTCTGTGGTCCGGGCGTCGCTGGATGCGAGGTCCAGTACCGCCAGGAGCCCGTCGACGTGTCCAGATTCCGGCACGGTGCGTCCCTTCCAGGCGCCCGATGCGATCACGATGCCCCCGGTTGGTAGTTTAGGTCGGATGGCTCCGCACCTCGTCTTCCCCGACTCGCGCACGGCGACCGACCTCCTCACCTTCGCCGCTCGTGCCGCCCGGCTCGGGGACCCGGCGGTCCGCCTGCGCGCCGTCGGCGGGACACTCGCGGTGTCCGCCGCGCCGCTGTCCCCCCGGGGGTTCGGTGACGACACACCGACCGTTCTCGGGATGCGCTTCCTGCGGATCGACCCCGAGCTCGAGTGCGACCTCGTCGTGGATGCCGGGGCCCTGAGAGCCGGTGGCGATGCGAGCACCGTCGCCCTTCCCGACAGCGGCGTCACGGCCGCGTGGGCCGGGATCTCGCCGCCGCGCGGCGGATGGGTCCCGGGGGAGCCTGTCGCAGCGGATGCGCTCGCGCTTGCCGTGCGTCGCGGCGTCGACGCGGTCGCCACGGCCCTGCCCGCCTCGCCCGGAGAGGATCTCGTCCGAACCGTCCGGGCGGCCGTGTGGGGCGCTCCCGAACCCGAGCTGAGGGGGCTTGTCGCCGGTGTCGCCTTCGCCGCCGACGCGCTGGGATTCCTGGGAGAGGACCGCGACGAACAGGCATCCGTCCGTCGAACGGGCACGTGGACCCGCGTGAGCCTGGCCCGAGGCCATGTGCTCGTCAGGGCGGGGAACCCCACCGGGCTCACGACGGTGCGGACGACCGGCGGCCGCTGACCGGCGAGTCGTCAGGACTCGGGGTGCAGCGGCAGCGTCGTGCCGCCGTGCGGCTTCGCCACCGGCCCGATTCCCGTCGGCTCGAAGGTGTTCACCATGGCGTGGGCAGCGCGCTGCAGGTAGTCCCACAGAGTGGCCTCGTGCAACGGCGACAGCTCCGCTTCGTCGACGGCGATGCGCATGGCTCGCAGCCACCGGTCACGCGCGTCGGGGTTCACGTGGAACGGCTGATGACGCATCCGCAGGCGCGGGTGCCCGCGCGTCTCGCCGTAGGTGGTCGGGCCACCCCAGTACTGCTCCAGGAAGAGCAGCAGGCGCTCGGCAGCCGGTCCCAGGTCCTCTTCGGGGTACATCGGACGCAGGACGTCGTCCGTGGCGACTTCGCGATAGAACGCGTCGACGATGCGGCGGAAGACCTCGTGTCCGCCCACCTCGTCGTAGAAGGTGCGCTGATCGCTCATGGTGCGGATGTCCCCTCCGGCGCGTCGCCGTCGGTCCGACCGCGCTTCTTCGGCCGCCATGCGAGACGCGGCGGGGTCGCAGGCGGCGTGACCTGCTGCGGCTTCGTCTTGGGAGGGTTGGCTCCTCGCACGCTCTGCGCTGCGTCGGCGCCCGTCAGGAAGGTCGATTCCAGCTGGGGGAGCGGGACGCCCAGGTCGTCCAGCGCCTTCTTCAGACGGGTGCGGAGGGCGCGTGACACGTCGTCCTTCGCGTTGGGCCGGGTCCGGACCACGAGGCGGGTGACGATCGTCTCGCCGCTGATCGACTCCAGGCCCCATACCTCGGGCTTGTCGATGATGCGGGTGCGCCATTTGGGCTCGCGCACGAGGTCCTTCGCCGCGGCCAGCATGGCCTCCTCGACGGCCTCGAGGTCGGCGTCGAGGGGAACTCCGACGTCGACCACCACCCGCGCCCACCCCTGCGACATGTTCCCGATGCGGGTGATCTCGCCGTTGCGGACGAACCACAGGGTGCCGTTGACGTCACGGACGTGCGTCACTCGGACGCTCACGTACTCGACGACGCCCGTGGCCAGCCCCACGTCGACGACGTCGCCGATGCCGATCTGGTCCTCTGCGACGATGAAGATCCCGTTGAGGACGTCCTTGACGATGTTCTGCGCGCCGAAACCCAGACCGGCTCCGATCGCCGCAGACAGCAACGTGAACGACGCGAGGACGTCGCGATTGAGGATGAAGACGATGGTGAGGGTGGCGATGATGACGATCGCGACGTTGACGATGTTCGTGAGGATGGACCCGAGGGTCCGGGTGCGTTGCACGATGCGCACCTGAGCCAGCGGCGACATGTCGATCGCGCGGGTGTCCTCCGCCGCGGCCCGGGACTTCGCCCCCGTGACGATGCGATCGACGACGCGGCCGATGAGGCGACGCATGACCCACGACAGCAGCAGCGCGACGACGACGGTCACCGCCACCCAGAGGAGACTCCACCCCGCGGACACGAGGAAGGCGAGGAATCCGTCGCGAATACCCTCCCATCCGCCGGGCGCGGGGGCAGGCGACGAGGAAGAGGACGCGGCGAGATCGGTCGAGGTCATCGTTCCGATCCTATCGAGGCCACCCTTCCTCCAGCTGGGCACCGCCGCTGTCGACGGGGTCCGCGAGTCCGTGCGCGATGAGGACTGCATGCACGCGATCCCGGGCCGGGAGCTTCGCCAGGATGCGACCGACGTGAGTCTTCACCGTCGACTCGCCCAGGAACAGCTCGTCTGCGATCTCGGCGTTCGTCAGACCCCGCGCCATCGCCCCGAGGACCTCCTCCTCGCGGGCGGTCAGCGAGCCGTGTCCGCGCGGCGCAGGCTCCGGAGACCCTCCCGGGAGGGTTCCGCCGGTGTCCGTGACCAGCTCGATCATCCGTCGAACGATCCGCGGCGCGAGAGTGGCTTCGCCCGCGGCCACGGCGCGGACGGCGGCGACGAGCTCGTCTCGGCCGGCATCCTTCAGCAGGAAGCCTCCTGCTCCGGCGCGCAGTGCGCCGAACGCGTACTCGTCCAGGTCGAAGGTCGTCAAGACGAGGACGCGCACCGTGGGGTGGTCCCGCGCGATGCGCGCCGTCGCCTCGATTCCGTCGACTCCCGGCATCCGGACGTCCATCAGCACCACGTCGGGTCTCAGCCGCGCCGTCGCCTCGACGGCGCCGGCTCCGTCGGCGGCCTCGCCCACGACCTCGATCCCGTCGGCGGCTTCGAGCACCATGCGGAAACCGAGACGGATGAGCGACTGGTCGTCGACGATCAACACCCGCACGGAGGCGGGGGAGGGGGACGTGCTCACGCGGTGGTCTCCTGTCGGGGGATGTGGGCCGTCACGGACCACCCGTGCGGCTGTCGCGGGCCCGCCGTGACGGTACCGCCGGCCAGCCCGACGCGCTCGCGGAGCCCCCGGAGCCCGAAGCCGCCGGCGTCGGTTCCGACGGTCGTCGGAAGGCCGTCGTCCGTGACGCTGACCGAGACGCCGTCGGGTGCGTGGCGGATGGCCACATCGATGTGCGTCGCAGCCGACGCGTGGCGGAGGACGTTGGTGACGCCCTCCTGCACGATCCGTGACACCGCGAGCTGCGTCCGGGAATCGAGATCCCCAGGATCGCCCGAGACGACCAGACGTGTGTCGAATCCGGCGGCGCGCGCCGACGCGACGGTCTCCGCCGTCGTGTCACGGGCGAGCGGCGCGAGAGGTGCCGCTTCGTGCTCGCGGAGGATGCCGAGGGTCGCCCGCATGTCGCGGAGCGCCTCTCTGCCGGTCGCCGCGATGGCTTCGACCCCGGGTCGCGAGCGTTCGGCGTCGCGCGAGGCCGCGACGCCTTCCGCGAGGGCGACCATGACGGTCAGCGAGTGAGCGACGATGTCGTGGAGCTCGCGCGCGATCCGCTCGCGCTCCGACGACGCGGCGAGCTGCGCCTGCTGGTCGCGTTCGACCACGAGACGCTGCGAGTGATCGATGAGCGCCTTCACGTAGCGTGCCCGGGAACCGACGTTGGCTCCGATGAGACCGCCGATCACGGCGTTGAGGGTCTCGTTGACGAGGGACCCCCAGACGACAGTCGCCGAGCTGGCCTCGGTTGCGGTGAGAATGAGCCCTGCGCCCGCGAGCGCCGCTGTCCCGATCATGCCGCCGACGAGTGCGGCGCGGGAACTGACGTAGACGGCGACCGAGTACGTGGCGACCAGCAGCAGCGGCCCGGTGATCGGCGCGGGAGCGAACATGTACGCCAGAGCGACGACGTACGAGGTCGCGAGGACGATCAGCGGATGACGGCGCCGCAGGAGAAGCGCTACGGAGCCGAGGACGACGATGACTCCCAGAGTCGGCAGCACGTCCCGCCACTCGCGGGCGTTGGTGCCGACACCCTCCGGCAGGATCGGGGTCGCGATCACCGGGATGGTCGACACGAGGAGGCAGATGACGGTGACGAGGATGTCGGCGAACAGCGGATGCCTCGCCCAGTAGCGTCGCAGGATGCCCGGCGGACGAGGAAGCCGCAGCTCGCCCTCCGCGGAGGAGGAGCTGCGGCTTCGAGTCGTCACGCCAAGACCTTACGCGTCCCGCGTGCGCAGGAGAGCCCAGCCGGTGATCAGAGCAGCAGCGGGCCAAGCGACGATCGCGATCAGCGCAGGCACGACGTCATCGCCGCCGCCGTTCACCAGGGTTCCCGCCGCGTTGTACGGAAGGTACTGCGCGAGGTCGACGACCCAGCGCCAGCTCTCTCCGAAGGCCGCGAAGATGCTGAGGATCAGCGGAGCGACGAAAAGCAGACCGACGGTGGCCCCGATCGCCCCCGCCCCGTTGCGGATGATGAAACCGGCGCCCAGACCGAGAAGCGTCACGCTGGCGATCGCGAGGAGCGAGTAGCCCAGCGGGACCCAGGTGAGGTCTGCGTCGTCCCAGGCGAATCCATTGCTGCCGTAAATCGGTGTCAGGATCACGATCGCGATGAGCGAGGTCAGGACGGTGGTGGCCACCAGAGTGGCGCCGGCCACGATCGTCTTCGCGAGGAGGACGGCTCCGCGCCGAGGCTCGGCAGCGATGGTGGATCGGATCATCCCCGTGGAGTACTCGCCGGTGATCGCCATCGCGCCGAAGATCCCGGCGACGAGCATCGTCAGCTGCAGCGGTGACACGACGGCCGTGACCGGGTTGAGCGGGACCTGGTCGCGGAACTCGTCGGGGAGGCTCTGGGTCGCTAGACCGACAGCCACCGCGATGCCGACGGCGAGGAGAACCGTGATCCCAAGGGACCACCAGGTCGATCGAAGTGTGAAGAGCTTCAGGGTCTCGCTCCGAAGAAGACGTCCGAAACTCAGCCGGTAGGAGGACGACGATGCCGTGGGTCGCGCCGCGGCGCGTGTTTCGGTCGTGACGCTCATGCTGCTGCTCCTTGCGTGCGGTACTCGACGGAACCCTCGGTCAGGGCGAGATAGGCGTCCTCGAGCGAGCCGCTGCGCGGCGTCAACTCGTGGAGTGCGATCCCGTGCTGCGCCGCGATGTCGCCGACCACGGCGGCCGTGGTGCCGGTGATGTCGAGGAGACCGGACTCCGAGGATGTGACGATGATGTCCGGTCCTGCGACCAGCTGCGCGAGTTCGGCGGCACGCGGCGAACGCACGCTGACGGCGCTGCGCGTCCACGCGCTCACGAGATCCGAGATGCCGGCGTCCGCCAGTACGCGGCCTCGCCCGAGCACGATGACGTGGTCGGCCGTGAGGGACATCTCGCTCATCAGGTGACTCGACAGCAGGACCGTGCGTCCGGAGGCCGCCTGGGCGCGGACGAACTGGCGCACCCAGCGCACACCCTCGGGGTCGAGCCCGTTGACCGGCTCGTCGAGGATGAGCGTCTGGGGGTCGCCGAGAAGAGCTGCCGCGATCCCGAGCCGCTGACCCATGCCGAGGGAGAACTTGCCGGCGCGCCGCTTCGCGACGCTCTGGAGGCCGGTGATCTCGATCACCTCGTCCACCCGTGAGCGCGGGATGCCGTGGGTCGCCGCCATCGCCAGCAGGTGGTTGCGGGCGCTCCGACCGGTGTGGACGGCCTTCGCGTCGAGCAGGATTCCCACCTCGGTCAGCGGGGAGCGCAGCGACCGGTAGTCGCGCCCATCGAGGGTAACGCGCCCCGCAGTGGGACGGTCGAGTCCCACGATCATCCGCATGGTGGTCGATTTGCCTGCGCCGTTGGGCCCCAGGAAGCCGGTCACCTTGCCGGATTGAACCGTGAAGCTCACGCCATCGACGGCTGTCTTGTCTCCGTACCTCTTCGTGAGGCCTTCTGCAACGATCATGTGCTTCACGCTACGGACGGACTGGGATCCGTCGCGTCCCCCGCGAGCAGGAGATCGGGGCGGTCATGTCCTCCCGTGGTACGACATGACCGCCCCGACGGGCCGTGCTCAGTCCTGTGCGTCGCGCTCCTGGACGGACAGCGCCCGCTCGACACCGGCCAGGTTCTCGTTCACGAGACGTCGCAGAGCGGCCGGGGCGTCGCGGTGCTCCGCGAGCCACCCGCGCGTCGCGTCTCGCAGGGCGGCGTCGGCCAGCGGCGCGGGGAAGAGGCCCACGATCAGGTACTGGGCGATCTGATAGGTCCGCGACTCCCAGACGGGCAGAAGCATGTCGAAGTACGCGCCGACGAACTCGCTGAGGGCGCCGGTGCCGGCGGGGTGAACGAATCCTGCCGCGGCGGAGCGGACCACGGTGTTCGGCAGGTCACCGCTGTCGATGAGGGAGGACCAGGCGGCACGCTTCGCTTCGACGGTCGGGAGAGCAGCCCGTGCCTGGGCGGCGAACTCTCCGCCCTTCGCGGTGTTGTCGGCGGCCAGCGCCTCGTCGATGTCGGCCGCGGAGACGACCCCGCCCGCCGCGAGCGAGACGAGCAGCGCCCACGACAGGTCCGCGTCGATCTCGAGACCCTCGAGCGCGAGCTCACCGGAGCGCAGCTGTCCGACACGCTCCCACTGTGCGGTGGTGGCCGCAGCAGAGGCGAACGCGGTTACGAACTGAAGCTGGCTGTCGCTTCCCGCTTCGGCGCCCTGGGCGAGGTCCCAGACACCGTCCGCGACGCGCCGGCGCGCGGCATCCCGCCTGTCCGGAGCGACATACGAATTGGCGGCTAGCTGCAGCTGAGCGAGGGTCGTCCGCACGGTGGTCGACTCGGTCTCGGAGCCGATGTTCTGGAGGACGAGATCGATGTACTCGGATGCCGAGGCCTCGGCGTCACGGGTCTGGTCCCACGCGGCGCCCCAGACGAGGGAGCGCGCGAGCGGGTCGCTGATCTTGCTGAGGTGCGCCGTCGCGGTTCGAAGGGAGCGCTCGTCGAGACGGATCTTCGCGTACGCGAGGTCGTCGTCGTTGAGGAGGACGAGGTCGGGCTGCGAGAGGCCGACGAGCTCGGGGACCTCGGTCAGGTCGCCGTCGACGTCGAGTTCGACGTGGTGGGTGCGCACGAGCGCGTCACCGTCGAGGGTGTAGAAGCCCACTCCGAGGCGGTGCGGACGGATCGTCGGGTAATCGGCGGGCGCCGTCTGCACGATGGCGAATCGCGTGATCGCACCGTCGCCGTCGACGCGGATCTCGGGCGCGAGCGTGTTGACGCCGGCGGTCTCGAGCCACTTCTTCGACCAGGTCGTCAGCTCGCGACCGCTGGTGGACTCCAGCTCCACGAGCAGGTCGCTGAGCTCGGTGTTGCCCCATGCGTTCTTCTGGAAGTACGCGGAGACGCCGGCGAAGAACGCTTCGATGCCGACCCAGGCCGCAAGCTGCTTGAGGACGGATCCGCCCTTGGCATAGGTGATGCCGTCGAAGTTAACCTGCACATCCTCGAGGTCGTTGATCTCGGCGAAGACGGGGTGGGTCGAGGGGAGCTGGTCCTGGCGGTACGCCCAGGTCTTCTCCATAGCGTTGAACGTCGTCCAGGCCTCCGTCCACTCGGTGGCCTCTGCGGTCGCGATGGTCGACGCCCATTCGGCGAACGACTCGTTCAGCCACAGGTCGTTCCACCACTTCATGGTGACGAGGTCGCCGAACCACATGTGGGCGAGCTCGTGGAGGATCGTGACGACGCGACGCTCTTTCACGGCATCCGTCACCTTGGAGCGGAAGACGTAGGTCTCGGTGAAGGTCACCGCGCCGGCGTTCTCCATGGCGCCGGCGTTGAACTCCGGCACGAAGAGCTGGTCGTACTTCGCGAAGGGGTACGGCACGCCGAACTTGTCCTCGAAGTAGGCGAAGCCCTGGCGGGTCTTCTCGAAGATGTAGTCGGCGTCGAGGTACTGCCAGAGGCTCTTGCGGGCGAAGACACCGAGGGGGATGGTGCGGCCGTCGGCGCTCGTGAGCTCCGAGAACACCTCCTCGTACGGGCCGGCGACGAGCGCGGTGATGTACGACGAGATACGCGGCGTCGGCTCGAACGACCAGGTCGCGACGCCGTGGCCCGCAGCGTGCGGCTCGGGCGTGGGGGAGTTGGACACGACCTTCCACGCGGCGGGGGCCGTGACCGTGAAGCGGAACGTGGCCTTCAGGTCGGGCTGCTCGAACACGGCGAAGACGCGACGGGAGTCGGGAACCTCGAACTGGGAGTACAGATAGACCTCGCCGTCGACGGGGTCGACGAAACGGTGCAGGCCCTCGCCGGTGTTCGTGTACTCGCAGTCGGCGACGACGACGAGTTCGTTCTCGTCGGTGAGCCCGTCGAGTGCGATGCGGGAATCGGCGTAGACCGCGGCAGGATCGAGAGAGCGGCCGTTGAGGGTGATCTCGCGGATGCCGCGGGCGATCAGGTCAACGAAGGTCGAGGCGCCGGCGGTCGCGGCGAAGCGGATGACGCTCCGCGAAGCGAAGACCTCGTCACCAGTCGTCAAATCGAGCGTAACGTCGTACGAATGCGTCTCGACGGTCGCGCGGCGCTCCTGCGCTTCGATGCGGGTGAGGTTCTCTCCAGGCACGTTCGTGTCTCCCAGGGGTGAGGGTGGGGTGCCGCGGACGGGCGCTGCTGGCGCCGACGGCAACCGTCACAGCCTACGCCGATGGCTCGCCGGAACGGGGTACCGGCGTCCCTAGAATCGTCACATGCGCATCCACATCGCGACCGACCACGCGGGCATGGAATTCTCCACCCGTCTGCAGCATCACCTGGCCGAAGCCGGTCACGACGTCGTGGACCACGGTCCGGTCGAGTACGACCCGCTCGACGACTACCCGTCGTTCTGCATCCGTGCGGCGCAGGCCGTCGCCGAGGACCAGGCTCGCGGCATCCAGACCCTCGGCGTCGTCTTCGGCGGCTCCGGCAATGGCGAGCAGATCGCCGCGAACAAGGTGCGCGGCATCCGTGCCGCCCTCGTGTGGAGCATCGCGACGGCGGAACTCGCCCGTGAGCACAACGATGCGAACGTCATCGCGATCGGTGCGCGCCAGCACACGTTCGACGAGGCTGTCGGCTTCATCGACCGCTTCATCGCCACCCCGTTCTCGGGTGAGGAGCGCCACGCGAGGCGGATCGCGCAGCTCGCGGCGTACGAGACCGACGGCACGCTCGAGGCCGACCCTCGCGCCGTGACCCCCGACGTGCTCGATGCTTCGGAGACCTTCGACCCGGAAGCCGGCTGATGCCCGAGGGGCATTCCGTCCACCGCATCGCCCGCCAGTTCGACCGGAACTTCGTGGGGCGGCCTGTGTCCGCGTCGAGCCCTCAGGGCCGGTTCGCCGAGGGCGCCGCGGTCCTCGACGGCCGCACGCCGGTCGAGGCGCGCGCCGTAGGCAAGCAGATGTTCCTGGACTTCGGCGACGACGTCTGGCTGCGCGTGCACCTCGGCATCTACGGGGCGTGGGATTTTGCGGGCGAGATCCTCCTCGATCCGACGATCGCCTCGGCAAACGGACGCATGGGACAGACGAACCAGCGCGGCGTCGACCCGGTCTACGACGACGCAGGCGAGAACTCCCTCTCGTCGATCGGCGCGCCTCGGCGCGCGCGCGGAGCGGTCCGGATGAGCGAGCAGACGAAGGGCCTCGCCGAGCAGACGGATGCCGAATGGCCGCCTCCGATCGTCGGGCAGGTTCGCCTGCGCCTGCTGACCGATTCGACGTGCGCGGACCTCCGTGGTCCGACTGCCTGCCAACTGCAGACGACCGACGAGATGCTCGCCACCGTCGCAGCGCTCGGGCCCGACCCCCTCGTCGATGACATCTCGGAGGGCGAGGAGCGCTTCGTCGCCGCGGTGCGCCGCAAGCCGACTCCGATCGGGCAGCTGCTGATGGACCAGAAGGTCGTAAGCGGGATCGGCAACGTGTACCGCGCCGAGATGCTGTTCCGGGCGAACCTGAACCCGCACACGCCCGGCCGTGACGTGCCGGAGGAGACCCTCCGGCTGCTCTGGCAGGACTGGGTGCGCCTCCTCGCGATCGGCGTCGAGACCGGTCAGATGATGACGGTGGACGACCTCGATCCGGAGGCCTACCGACGTGCGATGGCCAGCCGCGACGACCGTCACTGGGTCTATCACCGGGTGGGACTGCCCTGTCGTGTCTGCGGGACGGAGATCCTCCTCGAGGAGATGGCGGCGCGGAAGCTGTACTGGTGCCCGCGGTGCCAGGCCTGAGCGCGGCAGAGGAGCACGAAGAGTGAGACAGAACCCGAGCTTCGCGATGAGCGACGTCGCGGAGATGCGCCGTGTCATCGACGCTCACCCGTGGGTGACGATCGTGAGCGACACCGAGACGGGTCTCGTCGCGTCGCACTACGCCGTCCTGCTCGACCCGACGCGCGACGACCTGACGATCGTCGGCCACGTGGGGCGTCCGGACGACCTCATCCACGGACTGGGGGAGTCCGAGCTCCTGGTCGTCGTGCAGGGGCCGCACGGATACATCTCGCCCGGCTGGTACGGCGACGGCCCGGCCGTACCGACCTGGAACTTCGTCTCCGTCCACCTGCGCGGAGTGCCCGAGATCCTCTCCGCGGAGGAGAACCTCGACGTCCTCGAGAAGCTCGTCGACCGCTTCGAGTCGGGGCTGCCCGAGCCGCGTCCGATGTGGGAGGCACCCAACGACGCCGAGTTCGTCCGGCGCCTCGAGAAGGGGACCGTCGGCTTCCGGCTCACGCCCACCCACGTGACGGCCAAGCGCAAGCTCAGCCAGAACCGTCCCGAGGACGTCGTCGACACGATCATCGAGCGGTTGGATGCCGGGGCGAGTCCGTACGCGGATCCTCGCCTGGCCGACGAGATGCGTCGCTCGCGAGATGCCATGCGGCACGCGCGGGAGACCCGGCCGTGACCCCCGGGCGGGGCGAGGCGATCAGCGTCGTCGCCGATGTCCGGCTCACCGGGGCGGACCGTGTGGACCCGTTCGGGGACGATCCCGTCGACGTGCACGTCCGCGACGGTCTGATCATCGACATCGCTCCCGCGGGCGCTCTGCCGGCACGAGGAGTCGTCGTCGACGGCTCCGGCGGCTGGCTCGTGCCGGGTCTGTGGGATCACCACGTCCACACGGTGCAATGGGCCCTCACCGCGCAGCGGACCCCGCTCGGTGACGTCGAGAGTGCGGCCGAAGCGGCATCCGTCATGGGACGTTCACCCGTCCTGGACGACGGGAGGCGCGTCGGCACGGGGTTCCGGGATGCCTTCTGGGCCGATACCCCCAGCCTCACGCTGCTCGACGAGAGAACCGGCGATGTGCCGACGTACCTCATCAACGCCGACGTCCACAGCGTCTGGCTGAACAGTGCGGCCTTCCGGCGGGAGTCCATCGTCCCCCCCGCCGATGGCATCCTGCGCGAGGAGCCCGCGTTCGAGATCTCCCGCCGTCTCAACGACCTGGACACCGCCGTGGTCGACCGGTACGTTCACGCCGCCCTGAACCGCGCGGCGGCACGGGGCGTGACCGGCATCGTGGACCTCGACATGGCCTGGAACGCGGATGCCTGGACTCGACGCCTCGCGGCGGGCTTCGACGGCATGCGGGTGTCGTTCGGCGTGTATCCCGACCTTCTGGAGCGGGCGATCGCCGAAGGCCTCGCGACGGGCGATGCGCTCGACCCCCTGGGTCTGGTCCGCGTGGGATCGCTCAAGGTGATCACCGACGGATCGCTGGGTACCCGCACCGCCGCGTGCTCCCACCCTTACCCGGACGATCCGCACAACACCGGAGTCATGACTGTCGCCCCGGAGAACCTCCGCGCCCTCATGGTGCGCGCCACCGGATCCGGAATGTCGTGCGCTATCCACGCGATCGGCGACGTCGCCAACTCCCATGCGCTCGATGCCTTCGCGGCTTCGGGTGCAACGGGAACGATCGAGCACGCACAGCTCGTCGCCCACGCCGACATCCCTAGGTTCGCTCGCCTCGGCGTCGGTGCGAGCGTGCAGCCGGAGCACGCGATCGACGACCGCGACCTGACCGACTCGGTGTGGGCCGCGCAGACGGCTCTGCCGTACCCGCTCCGCTCGCTCGCCGACACCGGGGCGAACCTCCTGTTCGGATCGGATGCCCCGGTCTCGCCGCTCGATCCGTGGGCGGCGATGGCGGCGGCCGTGCACCGCACGCGCGGCGGCCGCGAGCCGTGGCACCCGGATCAGGGCGTCTCCGCAGCCGTCGCGCTCGCGGCATCCACCTCCGGCGGATCGGCGGCCGGGAGTGCGCTCGAGCCCGGGGCAGTCGCGGACCTCGTCGTGGTCGACCGTGATCCGCTCACGGCGTCGGACGCGGAGATGCGCACGACGCAGGTCGCTGCCACGATCCTCGCGGGTCGGCTCACCCACATCGCCCCCTGAGGAGAACGATGACCGTCTCACCGCACGCCAGCGTCATCCCCCTGCCCGGTGCGGCGCCCGCCATCGCGGAGTCCGCCTTCGTCGCGGCGGGTGCCCGTGTGGTCGGGGCCGTGACCCTGGGGGTGCTTTCGAGCGTCTGGTACAACGCGGTGCTGCGTGGCGACAGCGCCCGCATCGTCATCGGCGCACGGAGCAACGTCCAGGACGGCGTCGCGATCCATGTCGACGCGGCGCACGGCGTCGAGGTGGGAGACGACGTCTCGATCGGACACAACGCCGTCGTGCACGGATGCCGAATCGGCGAGGGCACGCTCATCGGGATGGGCGCCGTCGTGCTCTCCGGTGCCGTCGTCGGGGCAGGATGCCTCGTCGCGGGCGGTGCTGTGGTCCTCGAGGGCACCGAGATTCCCGACGGCTCTCTCGTGGCGGGCGTCCCCGCGAAGGTCCGCCGCGAGCTCACAGCGGAGGAGCGAGCGGGCATCCTTCGGAACGCCGAGATCTACCTCTCGCACTCGGAGCGGCACGGGTCGGCCATGTGATCGATGCGCGCTCCGCCTTCAGCGGCGCCATAGCGGGACTCCTCTAAGCTTCGTCCGTGCCCGGCCGTCCTGTCCTCCCGCTCTGGCTCGCGCTTCCCGTGGCGGTCGCCGGTGGCGCGGTCCTCGATCTCGCGTATCCCGACATCGGCATCTGGCCCCTCGCCTTCGTCGGCGCCGCCATGACCCTCCTCACCCTCATCGGTCGGTCCGCCTGGGGCGCCGTCGCGGTCGGCGCCGTCTTCGCCGCATCCTTCTACCTCCTGCACATCGCGTGGATCACGCGCTACCTCGGCCCCGTGCCGTGGTTCGCCCTCGCAGGCGTCGAGACCGTCCTCAGCGCCGTGGGTGCGATCGCCATCACGCTCTGCTATCGATGGCTGCCTCGGGTGCTACCGGCGCGCTGGGCGCGCGTGACGCTCCTTCCCGCACTGGTCGCAGCCGCGTGGACGGCGAGGGAGCAGTTCATGGGCTCCTGGCCGTACACGGGCTTCCCGTGGGCCCGGCTGGGCATGAGCCAGTCGGATGGACCGCTCGCCGAGCTCGCGTCGTGGCTCGGCGTCAGCGGACTCACCTTCGTCATGGCCTTCACCGTCGCGGCCGCCATCGAGGCGGTCCGGATGCGGTTCTGGCGTCGACTGCGGCTCGCCGCCCCCGTTGTGGCCGCCGCAGCCCTCCTCATCCTCATCCCGCAGTTCCCGACGACGGACGCCGGCACGATGCGCGTCGGGGCGGTGCAGGGCAACGGGCCGTCGGGCTATTTCGACGAGCGGAGCTCATACGACGTCTACCGTGCGCAGCTCGCGGCGACCCAGCCGCTCGTCGGCGAGGACATCGACGTCCTGTTGTGGCCGGAGGGCGGTGTCGATTCGGACCCGCTGAATGACGAGTCGATGGCGAAGGCCCTGGACGAGCTCTCGAAGAAGGTCGACGCTCCGCTGATCATCAACGCCGCCACCGAGCGCGGCAGCAAGGTCTACAACTCGTCGATGCTCTGGCAGGCGGGCGCGGAGAACCCGATCGCCATTCACGACAAGACGCACCCGGTCCCGATGGGGGAGTACGTCCCGGACCGCTGGTTCTTCGAGGCGCTCGCTCCAGACCTGGTCGGTCTGATCCAGCGGGAGTACACGCCGGGCACCAACCCGCCGTTCTTCAACGTGAACGGCGTCGGCGTCGGGTTGGCGATCTGCTTCGATGTCATCTACGACGACGTCATCTGGCAGGGCGCTCGCGATGGGGCCGAGGTGTACATGTTCCAGACGAACAACGCTGATTTCCGCGGAACCGACGAGAACGTGCAGCAGCTCGGGTTCGCTCGCATGCGGGCGATCGAGACGGGCCGCGCCGTCGTCAACATCTCGACGGTGGGGACGAGTCAGGTCATCGGCCCCGACGGCTCCGTCATCGACGGCCTGGCCGCGGACACCGCCGGGGCGCTCCTGGTGGACGTGCCGCTTCGCACCGGTCTCACGCCAGCCGTGATCATCGGCCCGGCGATGCAGTGGGTTCTCGGGTGGTCCGCCGTCCCCGCTCTTCTCCTGCTCGGCTTCGTGGTTCGCCGGCGCACGAAAGCGGCGCCGTCCCCGAAGGACGACGCCGCTGAAGTGTGAGTGTCAGGCGCTCAGCTTGCCGGAGTTCTCGCCGCGTCGGGACCGCAGGAGAGCCAGTCGCTCCTCGAGCAGCTCTTCGAGCTCGGGGATGGTGCGACGCTCCATGAGCATGTCCCAGTGGGTACGGGCTGCCTTGTCGCCGGAGTGATCCACGACGGCGACGGTGTCGCCGATACGGCGGACTGCTTCGGCTCCGCAGGTCCGGCATTCCCAGGCCTCGGGAACCTCAGCGTCTGCAGCAAAGGTCAGAACGGTCTCCCGCTCGCACTGCGTGCAGACGTAGGTGTGGTTGGTGCGCTCTACGAACACGACGCCTTCTTCGCTCTGTAGGCTCGAAGCGCCGAGACGCATGCCGCGAAGGCTGCGATCTGCCATTGTGTGGTCCTCTCGTCGTCCTCAGGTATAACGAACTCACCTGTGCGGATCATCCGAGAAGTCCTCAATCGATGTGCTATTCACAGCCGATCTCCAGGGCCGCCGACTATAGAACTCGCGCTCGCTCGATGACAGCGAGATCCACCCGGTCGGTGACGATGCCGTCGACGCCCAGGTCGATCAGGCGCCGCATCTCGCCCGGCTCGTTGACCGTCCACACGTGCACTTCCGCGCCGACGCCGTGAGCGACATCCAGCAGGCGGCGCGAGAGGATTCTCACGCCACGGTGGCGTTCCGGGATCTGCAGGGCCTGCACGCCCTCGAGACGTCGCGCAGCGAGCCGGGGGAGTCGGAATGCGAGCGCCGCGAGGACCCCCGCGATGGTGCTCGAACCGGCCGAAGTCGCCGGTTCGCCGCCGCGATCCCGCGCTGCTCGCAGGGCGACCTCTCGCCGCCGGTCCGAGAAGCTCGTCAGGAGCACGCGATCCGACTCGCGAGCGACCAGCGCGCCCACAGGCTGAGCAGCGGCATCCGCTTTCACATCGAGGTTGAAGCGCGCATCCGGGAAGGCTCGCAGGACGTCGGGGAGGATCGCCAGCCCACCTCGGGTGGACATGATGTCGGCCAGCTCTCGGGTGCGAACAGCCGCGACCGGACGAGGATCGCCTGCCACGCGCTGCAGGTCGTCGTCGTGGAAGAGGACGACATCGCCGTCCGCGGTCACGTGGCAGTCGGACTCCAGATACACCGTCCCCGTCGAACGGCCGGCGGCGAGAGCCGCGACCGAGTTCTCGGCGACGTTCTCGGAATCGGGCGGCACGAATCCCCGGTGAGCCAGGATGCGGGGGGTCGACTCACCAAGGAACCACGGATGGGTCATGACGCGGGGGTCGTCCCGTCTGACGGCTTCGCAGTGTGCTTGTCCGTGCCGCCGAACGCCGTGCTGAACGAGTTGAGTGCATTCGTGAACTCGCTCGGGATGATCCAGAGCTTGTTGGAGGAGCTCTCGCTGATCTTCGGCAGCATCTGCAGGTACTGATAGGCGAGGAGCTTCTCGTCCGGGTCGCCCTTGTGGATGGCGTCGAAGACGAACTGGATGGCCTCCGCCTCACCCTCGGCGCGGAGCACCGCGGCCTGCTTGTCACCCTCGGCTCGCAGGATCTCGGCCTGGCGTCGACCCTCCGCCTCGAGGATCTGAGACTGCTTGGAGCCCTCCGCCGTGAGGATCGCGGCGCGGCGGTCGCGCTCCGCCCGCATCTGCTTCTCCATCGAGTCCTGGATCGAGACGGGCGGGTCGATCGCCTTCAGTTCCACGCGCGACACCCGGATGCCCCACTTACCCGTCGCCTCATCGAGGACGACACGCAGTTGCGTGTTGATGTTGTCTCGACTGGTCAGCGCCTCTTCCAGATTGAGGCCACCGACCACGTTGCGGAGGGTGGTCGTCGTGAGCTGCTCGACGGCGCCCAGGTAGTTGTTGATCTCGTACGTGGCCGCGCGGGCGTCGGTGACCTGGAAGTAGACGACGGTGTCGATGGAGACGACGAGGTTGTCCTCGGTGATGACGGGCTGCGGAGGGAAGGAGACGACCTGCTCGCGCATGTCGACGAGCGGCAGCAACCGGTCGATGAAGGGGACGAGGAGGTTGAGTCCGGGGGAGAGGGTCCGCTGATAGCGACCGAGTCGTTCGACCACGCCGGCGTAGGCCTGCGGGATGATGCGGATGGCGCGGAACAGGACGACGACGACGAAGATCGCGACGACGACCAGAAGGACGACGACGAAGATCTGGCCGACGAAGCCGCCGACGTCGACTCTGGCGGGGAGGATCATGCGGGGTTCCCTTCTTCGGGTGCCACCACGACGGTGGCGCCGCGGACGGCGGTGACGGTGACACGCTGACCGGGAGCGACGGATGCCGCGGCGTCCGTCAACCGGGCCGTCCAGGTCTCACCGTTGTCGAGCTTGACCGAGCCGTCGCCGTCCACGAAGACGGAGACGACCCGCGCGGACATGCCCGTCAGGGCGTCGACGTTGGTCGGGATGTGCTGGCTGGAGCGGTGGAGAGCGCGCAGCAGGAGCGGCCGGATCGTGAACAGGAGCAGGGCCGACACGGCCGCGGCGGCGAGGATCTGAAGCCACCAGACGCCTCCCGCGAGGTTGACCCCCAGGCCGCCGATCAGAGTCCCCGACGCGAGCATCAGGAAGGTGAACTCGAGGGTCAGCAGTTCGATGATGACGAAGAGGACCGCGAGCGCCAGCCATCCGATCCACAGGTACTGGATGAGATCCGGGAACATCGTCGGCTCCTTCGGTTGGCGTGTCCTGGCACACTACCAACCGGCTCCGTCGCTCAGGCCCGGCGCGCCAGATTGGTAGGCTCGACGGCGCCCCATCCGCCTCGCATCCGCCGAGCACGTCGCAGGAGAGCCCCATGTCGCAGCCCGTCCCCGCCGCATCCCTGACCGGTAAGACCGCCCTCGTCACCGGGTCGTCCCGGGGAATCGGCGCCGACACGGCGCGCTACCTCGCTCAGGCGGGTGCCAACGTCGTGATCAACTTCCGCAACAAGGCCCCCCGCGCGGAGAAGCTGGCCACGGAGCTGCGGGGACTCGGCGTCGAGGTCCTCACCGTCGGCGCGGACCTCACCGATGCGGCATCCGTGTCGGAGATGTTCGCGGCGATCCAGGAGCGTTTCGGAACCCTCGACATCCTCGTGCTGAACGCCTCCGGCGGCATGGAGGGCGGCATGGCCGAGGATTACGCCCTCACGTTGAACCGCGACGCCCAGGTCGGCGCGCTCGAGGCGGCGCTGCCCTTGATCCCGGCCGGTGGCCGAGTGGTCTTCGTCACGAGCCACCAGGCCCACTTCATCCACACGACGCCGACGATGCCGGAGTACGAGCCCGTCGCACGCTCGAAGCGCGCCGGCGAGGACGCGCTGCGCGAGCGCATCCCCGCACTGACCGAGAAGGGCGTCGAGTTCGTCGTCGTCTCGGGTGACATGATCGAGGGCACCATCACCGCGACGCTGCTGGAGCGTGCGAACCCCGGGGCCATCGCCGAGCGCCGCGAGAGCGCCGGCAAGCTCTACAACGTGTCGGAGTTCGCCGCTGAGGTCGCCCGCGCAGCCGTCGAGCCCGTTCCGGCCGACAACACCCGCCTCATCGGCGACACCGCTTCGTTCGGAGCGTGATCGGCGGCCGGGGTCACACCCCGGGGCTCAGCAGCACGACGACGAGGAACAGCACCGGCACGCATCCGATCGTCGTGAGGAACACCGTGTCGCGCGCGATGGTCTGACCGATCGTGTACCGCTGCGCGTAGTTGAAGACGTTCTGCGCGGTGGGAAGAGCGGCGAGAACGGTCACGACGAGGACCTCGGCAGGGGAGAGCCCGAAGGCGAAGCGCGACAGCGCCCATGCCGCAAGAGGCATGAGTACGAGCTTGAGGCCGGTGGCAAGGAGGATGTCGCGCCGTCGCCCGGGTATGCCGAGCACCCGCTGGCCGTTGAGCGAGATCCCGTAACTGATCAGGAGGACCGGAACAGCGGCTCCCGCGACCAGTTCGAGCGGATCGATGACGATCTGGGGGAGTGGGATGCCGGTCGCCGAGACGATCGTGCCGAGTACCGAGCCGACGACGATCGGATTAGTGATGGTCCGTCGCAGGATGGGCCACGGCCTGCGCCGACCGTCCGTCGTCAACGCCTCGAACATCGCCATGACCACCGGCGTCAGAACGAGAAGCTGGAACAAGATGACGGGGGCCGGATAGGCCGCGCTCCCGAGGAGGTACAGCGAGAGCGGGATGCCGATGTTGTTCGAGTTCACCTGGCCCGCGGACAGCACCCCGATGAGCACTTCACCTGCGGGGCGGCGCCAGACGAACCTCGACACGAGGCCGAAGACGGCGAAAACCGTCACGGCGGCGAGTGCCGACACTGGCAGGAGCGCCGAGAAGAGCGTGGCGACGTCAGCCCGAGCGAGCACGACGAACAGCAGGAACGGACTGAGGACGAAGAAGGTGAGGCGACTGAGAACGTGCGACCCCGTCGGGCCGAGGAGGTCGATCCGCCCGATGATCCACCCGACCAGGATCGCAACCCCGATGACGACGAATCCGGTCAGCACCTCCAGCACGGTTAGAGCCTACGTCTCGGCATCCCTTGTCGCAGAACCGGGGGAGATGTATCGTTTTTCGATAGATGTCCATCGAAAGGCAATCATGACTCGTGCCACGATCCTCACCCTTCGCATCGCGATCGCGTTGTCCCTGGTCGGTTCTCTGGCGATCCAGGTCCTGATCCTGCCCACGGTCTGGCGTGACCTCTCCGACGCCCCGACAGGGTGGCGAGTGGCCTCGGTCACCACCGTCGCCCTGTGGCTCGTCTGCCTGCAGGTGGTCGCGATCTGCGTCTGGCGGCTCGTCTCGATGGCGGCCGACGATGCGGTCTTCTCCGCAGGTGCATTCCGATTCGTGAACGTCGTGATCGGGGCTATTTCGGCGGCGGCGATCCTGACGGCAGGGTTCGCGACGCTCCTGGTGCCGGGTGAGGTCGCGCCCGGGGCGGTCGGGATCATCTACGGAGCCGCCTTGGCCACCGGGGGAGTCGCGCTCGTCGTCGTCGTGATGAAGTCGTTGCTCCGGAAAGCGATCGAGATGCGCTCCGAGCTCGACGAGGTCGTCTGATGCCCATCGTCGTCGACATCGACATCATGCTCGCCCGTCGGAAGATGGCGGTCGGCGATCTGGCTGCGCGCATCGGCATCACCCCGGCGAACCTGGCTGTCTTGAAGAACGGCCGGGCGAAGGCGGTCAGGTTCACGACGCTCGACGCGTTGTGCGAAGCGCTCGAGTGCCAGCCCGGCGATGTGCTGCGCTGGGAGCCCGATTCCGACGCGGACGCCGGTCACTGACGCATATGCCGGTGGGCGGGGCGTATGTCGGTGAGTGAGGTGCGACGGGGGACCGTCGGCATCCGCGTGGCCGCAGCGGTGGTCGCGGTCCTGATCGTCGGCAGCATGACGGCCGTCACCGCGCTGACGACCGCGAACACGACGGTCCTCGTGGGGACGCTCGACTCACCCCAGATCATGGCCGTCCTCGTTCTGGCGGGCGCCGTCGACGCTGTCGTCGTCGCCTTCAGCCTCCGCGGGCAGAGCATCGCAGGACGCGTGGGAGTGGTCCTGACGCGCATGATCCTGTCCGGTGCAGTGGTCGTCGCGGGCGCGGGCGTGTTCCTGGCGACGCTGTCCACCACCGTCGTGTCGACACTCGTCGACGATGACGGGTGCGACACCGGGTACGTCGTCCGGGAGGAGACGCACTGGCTCTCCAGCTCGAGCACGCTCTACCGGATGGATGGGTTCGTCGGCACGCGGGCGGCGACGCTGTCGAACCCCGACGCCGCGATGCCGTTCCACGACGGTGAATACGCGGTGACGACGCAGAACGGAACGCTGCGGGTGTCGTCTGCTTCCGCGGAGGGCGGGCCCGTCGCCGTACCGAAGCTGACGCCACGCGCAGCGGACTGCGGACTGACACGTCCGACGCATCAGGCGGTGCCGCCGGCACCGACCCCGGCGGCGCCGATCACCCTGGACCGTGCCGAGGCCGAGGTGACGGAGATGTACGCGCGGACACGTGCCTCGGTTGCCGGGGATCACGGCCCGGCGGGCGAGACGCCGACTGCGCCGACGCGAACGGAATGCGACAGCTCGACCGCGCGATCATCGGTGACCTTCACGCTCGCAACACCGGACAATGCCGCATCCGTCGCGAGGATCCTCGCGACATGGGATGCGGCCGGCTACGAGCGCGACCGTGCGATCCAGCTCGACATACGATTCGACCCGGAGACGACGGTGTCTCTGCGTCTGGCGGACCGCTCGACGATCGATGGGCTCATCCATGCGACGATCGCCACGGCCTGCCTCGCCCGGTGATGCCTCTTTTCTCGTTCGCCGATAATGCACATTATGTCAACTCGGATTCGAGACCGCCTTACAGCGCGAGCGGGAGACGCGTCGTCGAGAGGCCGACATCGCCCAGGAAGCGCTCGAACGCGAGCGTCGCCATCCCGATGGCGACTGAACTCCCCCGCACCGTCGAGACGCCGAGCTCCACCGGCGCCGTCGCGCCTACCGGCGCCCTCCGTTGCAACTCATGCTTCGTCGGCTCCACTAGATCATCGCCGAGGATCCACGCGGTCCAGCCGGTCAGCATCAGGACTTCAGGATCGATGATCGAGGCCAGGTCGCCGAGGGCGACACCCAGGTAGTGAGCCGTGCGCGTCAGCACCTCGTCGACGACGGGGTCACCCCCGGGCTTGCGGTGCGCGCTCGCCAGTCCGTCGACGAACTCGCGCTGCGGGACGACGGCGAGCGGATGATCCGGCGCGATCTCGCGAAGTGTCACCTGGATGCCGGGGGCACCGACGTACGCCTCGACGCATCCCCGGCGACCGCACCGGCAGGAGCGCCCGTCGAGCATGAGCACGGCGTGACCCCACTCCCCCGCGCTGTGCGTCGCGCCGCGGAGGATCTTGCCTTCCAGGACGATACCGGCGCCGACGCCGGTACCGAGGTTGGCGATCACCATGGACGACGCCGTTCGGCCGCGTCCGAACCAGAGCTCCGCCGTGGCGATCGCCTTCAGCGGGTTCTCGACCACGAGAGGCAGCCCGATGCGCTCGCGCAGCTGCCTGAGGACCTCCACGTTCCGCGCCGCCCATCGAGGCGCGACGGCGTCTGCGGATTCCTCGGCGCTGATGAGGCCGGGAAGAGCGATCCCCGCTCCGAGGACCCGCTCGCGGTCGATGGCCCTCTCGCGCAGCGCCGTGTCGACGGCGCGGACGATGCTCTCGGTCACGCTGCTGGCAGACGGGAGGGACTCGTCCATCGGGACCTCGACGGAGCCGATCTCTTCGAGACTGGCGTCGAACACGATCGCGCGGACGTAGGTCTCGGCCACATCGATGCCGAGGATTCGGCCCCGCTCCCCATTGACGCGGAGCATGGTCGTCGGCCGCCCCGCGCCGAGAGCGGAACTGCCGGCATCCACCACCAGGTCCTCGCCGCGAAGATCCTGGACGATCGTCGCCACCGTCGCGACGCTCAGCCCCGTCGTCTGCGCGAGCTCGTTGCGGGTGGAGGTTCCTGCGGACAGCAGTGCGTGGAGCACGTCGAGTCGCGACTCGCTGCGGATGTCACGTGACGATCTCTTGGCGACCACGGTGTCCTCTCCCCCTGCGCACGCATCGTCCTGCGCGAACGCCTGCATGAATACTGCCAGAGAACACGATTCGGTATCGGGTCTAGACCATCCCTTCTTTTAAGCGTTAGATTAAGGCCGATCGGTGCGACGGCGGACCGATCGGACACCTGAATCGCCGTCACCATCCCGCAGAGAGGCGAGAAGGATGACATCACCCAAGCGACGCAAGATCGCAGTCACAGCAGCAATCCTCGGCGCGTCGGCGCTGTTGATCTCGGGTTGCTCGAGCAACGCCGGCGGAGGCGCAGACGGCCCGGTCTCGCAGTTCTACCACCAGTACGGAGAAGCGGGCGTCCAGGAGGCCGTCAACCGCTGGGCAGACGAGGACAAGGACGCGAAGATCGACGTGCAGTGGGTCGAGGGAGACTACGCGCAGCGCGTCAACGCCCTCCTCGCCTCGGGCAAGGGCATCGATCTCTTCGAATACAACGCGATCAACGTCGAGGCCGCACGCCAGGGCCAGTACGCCGACATGACCGACATCGTCGAGCCGGTCAAGGACCAGATCCTCCCGATCGCCCTCAAGCCCGTGACGATCGACGGCAAGTACTACGGCATCCCGATGATCACGGACGCCCAGCTGTTCATCTACCGCCCGTCCATGTTCGAGGAGGCCGGTGTCGAGGTCCCCCAGACGTGGGACGAGCTCATGGAGGCTGCGAAGAAGCTCACCAACTCGGAGCACAAGGGTCTGTTCCTCGGCAACGACGGCGGCGCGGGCATCCTCGCCGCCAACCTGCCCCCGGCAGCTCCCGGCGGGATCATCGACGACGGCAACACGAAGGTCTCGCTGGAGTCGCCCGAGCTGGCCGAGGCCCTCACCTCCGCCCACGATCTCTACGACTCGGGGTCGCTCCTCATGGGCGCTCCGACCGACTGGTGGGACCCGACGTCCTTCATCGCCGGCGATGTGGCGATGAGCTGGCAGGGCCTCTGGGCCATCCCGGCCATCAAGGAAGCCCTCGGCGATGACGTCGGCGCGTTCGCGGTGCCTGCTCTCGAGGGCGGACAGCCCATCGTCGGCGTGTCGCAGTGGAACCAGATGGTCGCCGGCAAGTCCGGCAAGATCGAGAAGGCCAAGGAGATCGCCAAGAAGCAGTGGGTCGACGACGCCGACTGGCAGATCGAGTTCAGCACCAAGTACGGATTCCACATCCCGCCGCTGAAGGACGCTCGCGAGCAGGCGGAGACCCTCGGCGACGGCATCGCGAAGGACATCGTCGACCTGACCACCGAATACGGCTGGACCGGCGGCCCGTACTACACGCCCGCGATGAGCACAGCGCTCACCGACGCGGTCAACCGCATCGTCGTCGAAGGCGCGGACGCGAAGTCGGAGCTGGCTGCGGCTCAGACCACGATGCAGGGCATGCTGGACGCACTCCAGTGACTCAGCTCAACACTCCGGTGGCCCGGGTCTCAGACCCGGGCCACCGGCCCACTCCCCCGCCCTCCGTGCCGCGTCGCCGGCGTCCGATCCGCGGCACGCGTCGTGCCTTCTGGATCTTCGTCGGCCCCTTCTTCACCGGCCTGCTGATCTTCAGCATCATCGCCCTGTTCTGGGGCTTCTACCTGAGCTTCACCCGCGCCGTCGCGACGATCTCGCCGACCGAGTTCGTGTGGTTCGACAACTACGTCTCGCTCCTGACCGACCCCAGCTTCCTCTCGTCGCTGCTGTCGTTCACCGTGTTCGCGATCCTCGTGGTGCCGACGACGCTCCTGGTCTCGCTCGTCCTCGCGATGCTGGTCGCCAACCTGCCGGTGGCACGCGCCTTCTTCCGCTCCGTGTTCTTCCTCCCGACGGCGTTCTCGTACGTGATCGCCTCGCTCATCTGGAAGCTCGGCATCTTCAGCGGGTCGCCGTCGTCCGTCGCGAACACCGTCCTTTCCTCCGTCGGGCTCCCGCCCATCGACGCGTGGCTGACGCAGTCTCCCTACTACTGGGTCGTCATCGTCACCGTGCGCCTCTGGCTGCAGGTCGGCTTCTACATGCTGCTGTTCATCGCAGGCCTCCAGCGGATCCCCGACACGCTGTACGAAGCCGCCGCCCTCGACGGGCTCTCCCGCGGCCCGCGGCGCTTCTTCGCGATCACGTGGCCCCAGCTCCGGCCCACCACGGCAGCCGTCCTGCTCCTTCTGCTCGTCGCCGCATTCCAGGCCTTCGACGAGTTCTACAACCTCGTGCGGACGATCCCCTCGGCCAGGCCGCCGCTGCTCTACATCTACAACCTGTCATTCCAGCAGCTCGACTACGGGAAGGGGTCCGCCGGTGCGTTCGTCGTCACCGCGGTCGTCGTCCTCGTCGCCCTGCTCCAGTCGCGCTTCTTCGGGTTCGGAGCGGCGGACGAGGCCAAGAAGCCCCGCCGTGGGGCACGGAAGGAGCGCGCCTCATGAGCGTCGTCGGAAACCCGGTGCGACGTCGAGTCGAGCTCTCGCTCCGCTACGCCGTCCTGATCGTCCTCGCGATCGTCTTCCTCCTCCCGCTGTACGTCATGGTGAAGACGGCCGTCTCGCAGCCCGAGGACGTTACCTCCAAGACCTTCGTCTGGTGGCCCGCCGACCCGAACTGGGGGAAGTTCGCCGAGATCTTCGCCGATGAACGATTCGGCCAGTCTCTCGTGACGTCGGCGATCGTGGCCGTCTCGATGACCGTCGGGCAGATCATCATCGGCGCCCTCGCCGGCTACGGTCTCGCCCGCATCCCGAACCGGGCGTCGAAGCCTCTGCTGGCTCTCACGGTCACCATGCTCCTCATCCCCAGCGCCACGACGTTCCTGCCGAACTACCTCATCGTCTCGTGGCTCGGTTGGACGGAGACTCTGCAGGGCATCGTCGTCCCGACGCTGTTCACGGCGTTCAACGTGTTCCTGTTCCGACAGTTCTTCCTGTCATTCCCGAAGGAACTGGAGGAGGCCGGGAAGCTGGACGGACTCGGGTACATCGGCACCTTCCTCCGAGTCGTCCTGCCCAACTCGCTCGCATTCGCCTCGGCTCTCACGGTCCTCGGCTTCCTGGGTGCGTGGAACGCGTTCCTGTGGCCGCTGGTCGTCGCCGGGACCGGCTTCGGCGCGCTCACGGTGCAGGTCTACCTGTCATCGTTCATCACGGCGCAGACCTTCGACTACACCGGTCTGTTCGCCGCAGGGTTCCTCGCCTCCATCCCCGTCCTGCTCGTCTTCATCCTGCTGCAGCGGTGGCTGCTGCGCGGTGTCGCGGAGACGGGCCTCGGGGGCTCCTGAGCCGAGCTCCGGGAAGAAACCTGCGACGAACATGACCCGGACACGGTCCTCGAGTGAGATCCGCGACGCCTCGCGCCGGGAGATCGTCCGCGCGCTCGTCGTGGGCGGCACGGCGACGAGGAACGACCTGGCCCGGTCGACCGGGCTGAGTGCCGCGACCGTCTCGAACCTCGTCACCGAACTGCGCGAGGCCGGACTGATCGCGGATGCCGGCACCGACAACGCCGGAACGGGCCGGCCGACGACGGTCCTCCGCATCGACGGCGAGGGAGGCTCCTTCCTCGGGATCGATGTCGCGGAGACCTACATCCGCGCGGTCGTCTTCGATGCCGCCCTCACCGAGATCGGCGCGGCGGACGTAGATGTCGACGAAGCCTGGTCCTCCGTCGATCGTGTCGCCGAGGCGCTCGTGAGGGCGGTCGACCAGGCGCTGGTTCGGGGCGGGCGGCATCGCGACGACATCCTCGGCGTCGGCCTCGGCCTCCCCGGGATCGTGTCGATGGACCCCCGCGGCTCGGCATCCCCCCAGGGGTGGGCGGCGCAGATCCGCGAACTCGAGCATCGCGTGCGGCCCCACCTGCCGAATCCCGTGGTG
Organism: Microbacterium phoenicis; assembly: GCF_047302325.1. Lineage (NCBI taxonomy): Bacteria > Bacillati > Actinomycetota > Actinomycetes > Micrococcales > Microbacteriaceae > Microbacterium > Microbacterium phoenicis. The sequence continues at coordinate 1,963,005 of NZ_CP154849.1, read as the reverse complement.
ACGGCCAACCCGCTGCAGGCGGTCGGGCACTCGGAGATCTGGTTCGGCACCGCACGGGGCCGCTCGAGCGCGGTCGTCGTCAACCTCGGCACGGGAGTGGGCGCGGGCATCATCGTCGAGGGGCGCGTCCTGCGGGGCGCGACCAGCACCGCCGGTGAGTGGGGCCACACGGTGCTCGAACTCGACGGGCGCATGTGCCGTTGCGGCCGCCGGGGATGTGTCGAAGCGTATGTGGGGGTTCCCGGCATCCGTCACACGCTCCGCGATGTGGATGCCGCGCATCCGCTCCTGCGTCTGCATCAGCGGGACTTCATCCGCGGCCTCCGGAACGCGGTCGACGACCCGGCCGTGTCCCAGACTCTCACGCACACCGCGCGGTACCTCGGGATCGCGCTGTCCGACATCGTCGCCGTCCTGAATCCGGAGGTCCTGACGCTCACGGGGTGGACGGCCTGGGCCCTGGGCGACGCCCTCCTGCCAGGTGCGCGCGCCGCTCTGGCGGAGCGCGCACCTGAGCTGACCGCGTCCCGCCTCGACCTGGGCGTCTCGCCCGTACGCATCAACAGCGTCGCGACCGGCATGGCGGTCCTCGCGTTCGAGAACCATCTCGACTCCCGGGCCCTGGCGCGCCGCTCGCGGCCGCGAACCGACCCGATCATCTCAGCCGATACGCTGACGCCGCCGTCTCTTCCGCAGACCCCGCAGCCGATCGCCGGCTGATCACGACCGACAGGAGCCTCATGGTCCTCGCGCGCCCCGAACGTCCGCCGATGGGATGGAACAGCTGGGATTGCTTCGGCACGACGGCGACCGAAGCCGAGGTGCTCGCCAATGCCCGGTTCATGGCGGACCACCTGCGGGACGCCGGGTGGGACACCATTGTCATCGACGCGGACTGGGCCGACCCCGACGCGCGCGCCCACGGCTACAACGACGACGCCCGTCTGCACCTGGACCCGCACGGCCGGCTCCTGCCCGACCCCGTCCGCTTCCCGTCCTCGGCGGGGGGCGCCGGGTTCGCGCCGCTCGCCAAACAGGTCCACGCCCTGGGCCTTCGGCTCGGCCTGCACGTCATGCGCGGCATCCCCCGTCGCGCCCTCGCAGAGGGAATGCTCCTGCACGGGACGTCGACACCGCTGTCGGACATCGCCGACCCGGCGAATGATTGCGAGTGGAACCCCCATTTCGTCGGCATCGACCATGGACATCCGGATGCCGCGGCTTACTACCGCTCGACGGTCGCCCTCTACGACTCCTGGGGTATCGACCTGATCAAGGCCGACGACATGCTGTGGCCCTACCAGGAGCGCGACATCACGGCCTACAGCGAGGCGGTGCACGCGGCCGAGCGGGAGATCGTCCTCAGTCTGTCGCCCGGACGCGACCTGTCGGCGGCGCACCTGGAGCATCTGTCGGAGCACGCGAGCATGTGGCGCATCTGCGACGACGTCTGGGACCGCTGGGAGGACGTCCTCGACAACCTCAGCCGCATGGCGCGGTGGGCCCCCCACGCCCGTCGCGGCGCGTGGCCGGATGCCGACATGCTGCCGCTCGGTCGCATCGGGATCCGCGCCGAACGCGGCGAGCCGCGGGACGACGCGCTCACCGCCGCCCAGCGGCGAAGCCTGCTGACGCTGTGGACGATCGCGCGCTCACCGCTCATGTTCGGTGGAGACCTCCCGAGCACCGACCCCGCGACCATCGAGCTTCTCCGCAACCCCGCGCTCGCGGACCTGTTGGCGCGAGCCGATCGGAGCGCCGAGATCCGCCGCGAGCACGGCCTCGTCCTGTGGCAGGCCACGGGTGGGGGAACGACGTGGATCGCCGCGGTGAACACGACGGACGACGACCTCACGGCGACGCTCGACACCCGCGATCTCGGACTGGGAGCCGAGCCGGCGACCATCGTGGACGTATGGACGGGGCGACGGGTGCCGGCGCGACCTGGACGCACGGGATCGACGACGACGCGGGGTGTCGCGCCCGACTCGCACGCGATCGATCTGACACTCCTGCCGCACGAGAGCGTCTTCTGGCGACACGACCGCTGAGGCGCACGGAGGTCACACGGCCGGCGCGCTCATCAGCCGTGCTTCGGTGAGGCGCGGCGTGCCCGCCTCTGCCCCGGAGACCGTGATCGACCATCGCGCGCGGCCGTCGGCGTACCCGGAGAGGTCGATCTCGATGGCATCCTGATCCCGCGTCGGCGCTACCCGCACATCGGCCGCCACGTCATCGTCGATCCGGACGACGAGGCGCCGAGGCGACGTATCGCCGAGCCAGCCGATACGCATCGTCGCCGCGGCGCCACCCCAGTCCTGAAGGACGAAGGTCGACTCCGCCCCGAACCGTCGCCAATGCGACCCCTCGTCGTAGCCCGACTCCGAGTCGGCGAGGGCGAGAGCATGATCGGACTCGGGCTGCTGCTGCCCGAAGGTCACGACGTCGATCGTCCGCGCATCCACCGCGTCCGCGCGGGCATCCTCCGCCGCGAGGTCCGCGCGGCGACCGTCGGCGTCCCCGTCCCGGGCATAGGGGAACGCGAGGATGTAGCGGTCGTCGTGGAGTGAGGCGAACGGTTCCAGGACGACCTCGCGACGGGTCGCGGATGCCGGCAGGATCACGGTTCCCTCAACGGTGCGGCGCGCGGCCGTCAGGTCCTCCGGCGTGAGGACGGGTGCGTCAGCCAGGGGCAGGAGCGCTCCCCGGGCGATGTGTCCCATGCGGGCGTCGGTCGCCAGCGGGTCGACCGGCGGACCCGCGAGGCGCTCCGCGAGCACGCGCGGCCCGTCGACGAGCGAGACCCAGCCGGAACCGTCCGGCGCCTCCGTGCTGCGGATGATGGGCGGAAACACGAGACGAACCGTCGTTCGACCGTGCCACTGGCGATCGATGCGCAGCCATCCGTCAGGTCCCGGCCCGAGAACGGCACCCGCGATGTGCGCTTCGACCCGTTCGGCATCCACTCCCTCGGGCATCCGGACTCTGACGACGAACGCGCCCGGGTTCGGCACGGTGACGTGCAGGAGCGCGTCGTCGCCGAACGGGCGTTCCGTCTCGATCTCGACGACCGCGTCGCCCCACTGGACGCGCGACCCGAGCAGCATGTTCACGTCGAGCTGTCCCGGACCGGTCGAGAACGCAGACGCAGCGAATCGAGCGGGTGCTTCGAGGCCGGTACCCATGCAGCACCAGAACCCCGTCTCCGATCGGGAGTACACCCGGTGATGGCCGGGGCGGTGCGAGGTGAAGTAGACGATTCCGCCGTGATCGGGATGCTGCATCGAGAGGATGTGTGCGCTCAGCGCCCGCTCGATGTAGGCCAGATGCTCGACCCTTCCATCGAGCCGGTACAGCTCGCGCGCGAGTTCGACCATGTTCACGGTGTTGCAGGTCTCAGGGCCCTCACGGGCCGTGAACATGCTCGACCAGTCGTCGCGAGGCGGGAAGTGTTCGCGCACGCTGTTGCCACCGATCACCGTCGTGCGGTGCTGCGTCACGCTCTCCCAGAAGGCGCGCCCCGCCGCGGCGAACTCGTCGCCACGGCCTTGTCGCGCGAGGACCGCGTGACCCACGACGAGCGGGATCTGCGCGTTCGCGTGCAACCCGTCGAGCGGATCCCGGCCGGCGGCGAGCGGCTCCCACAGCGCCCGCACCGCAAGGCGCGCGGCCAGCGTCGCGGCATCCTCATCGCCGGTGTGGTCCGCCCACCGGGCGAGGGAAGCCGCCAGACCGCCGGATTCGGTCCGGAGGATGAGGTCGACGTCGGCGTCGCTGATGGGGGCGAAGACACGGATCCACCACGCGACGAACTCCGTCGCGATCGTCCGGCCGAGCGCTGATTCCGCGTACACCGTCGCATCGATGACCCCGGTCAGCACCTTGTGGAGGTTGTACAGCGGAACCCAGCGTCCGTCGAGGTCGAAGGTCTGCGGCTCGATCCGGCCGCCTTCGATGTCGTGCCACAGCGCGACACCGTCGGGAACCCCGCCGATGTACCCCGTTCCGAGCGTCACCTGGCACTCACGGAGACCGGTGAGCAGCAGCTCCATTCGATCGCGCGCCGGTGCGGAGCCGCCGGCAGCATGAGCGGACAGGGCGCTCAGGACGTGCCCGAGCGTGTGCCCGTCGAGGCCCTCCGTCTCCCACCCGCCGTACCCGGCGCCGGTGGGCACGCCCGACTCGCGTCGGTAGGGCGCCAGCAGTCGGTCCGGATCGAGCTCCAGGGCCGTCCGCAGGGCGCGCTGCTGCGCGCGCGCGAACGGCCCCGACGTCAGCGTGACGGCGCCGAGCGGCAGCGGCTCGGCTCCCGTCATCCCGCGGTCCGCACCCGGGCGGTGACGATGCTCCGCGGCGGCAGCGGGAGCCGGAGGTCGCTCCCCTCGACGACGGTCCCGGCGAAGTCCGTCGGGGCGACGGCATCCGGCTCGTCGAAGGTGTTGTGGGCGGATGCCGGCGCATGCAGGATCCGTGCGCTCACCACCTCGCCGACGCGCTCGGGCAGCCGCAGGGTCAGGTCGGCATCGGCCTCCAGGTCCCAGTTGACGGCGCTGACGGTGTAGACGCCGTCCTTGACGCTCACGGTGTGGTCGAGGTGCGCGCCGCCGCGACCGTTCGCGCGTCCGCCGTCGTCGACGGTCTCGACGAAGTCGGCATCCTGATGGTCGACGTACATCCCGAACGCGTGGAACGTGGGGGTCTTCAGCATGCGCGCTCCGTCGGTGAGGAGCATCGCCTGGAGGACGTTCACCATCTGCGCGATGTTCGTCATCCGCACGCGGGCGGCGTGCCGGTGGAAGATGTGGAAGTTGACGGCTGCCACGATCGCGTCGCGCATCGTGTTCTGCTGGAACAGGAACCCGGGGTTGGTTCCCTGCTCGACGTCGTACCAGGTGCCCCACTCGTCGACGAAGAGTCCGACGCGACGCGACGGGTCGTGCCGGTCCATGATCTCGCCGTGACGCCGCAGGAGCGTGTCCATCGCGCGGGTGCGGTGGATGGTGTCGTACCAGGCGGCATCGTCGAAGCTCAATGCGGCGCCCTTCACGTCCCACTCCCCCGTCGGCAGCGTGTAGTAATGCAGGCTCAGCGCGTCCATGTGGCCGGCCGCGCGCGCCATGAGCACCTCCGTCCACTCGTAATCGTCGGCGTTCGCGCCGCACGCGACCTTGGCGACGTGGCTGTCGCCGTAGTCGCGCACGAAGGTCTGGTACTGGCGGTAGAGGTTCGCGTAATGCAGCGGGAGCATGTTGCCGCCGCACCCCCAGCTCTCGTTGCCGACACCGAAGAACTGCAGCTTCCAGGGCTGCTCGCGGCCGTGCGCGCGACGGAGCTCGGCCATCGGGGTGTGCTGATCGAGGGTCATGTACTCGACCCAGTCCTGCATCTCGGCGACCGACCCGCTGCCGACGTTGCCGTTCACATAGGCTTCGGCGTCGAGCTGGTGCAGCAGTTCGAAGTACTCGTGCGTGCCGAACGTGTTCGGGTCGACGACGCCGCCCCAGTGCGTGTTGACCATCGCGCGGCGCTGCTCGCTCGGGCCCACGCCGCCCAACCAGTGGTACTCGTCCGCGAAGCAGCCCCCCGGCCACCGCACGACGGGGACCTTGATCTCGCGGAGGGCTGCGATCGCGTCCACCCGAAGGCCGTTCTTGTGCGGGATCTCGTTCTGCTCGCCGACCCACAGGCCCTCGTAGATGCCGCGTCCGAGGTGCTCGGCGAACTGGCCGTAGATCCTGCGGTCGATGCGGTGGGCGCGGGTGGTGGCGGTGATGAGGCTCATGCGGTTCTCTCCGTCGAGGGTGTGGGGTCGGTCGTATCAGGGCTGGTGGAGATCGGGAAGGGTTGCGAGCCGGGCGAGCGCGGCTCCGACGCGTCCATCGCGGTGGAACACGGGGATCGACGCGAGGGGGGCGTCGACTGCGACCGTCTGCCCGCCGCGGTGCGTGTTCCCCGTCCGGGCGTCGGTCCACTCCGCTCCGGCGGGGAGGTAGACCTCCCACCGGGTCGCCCCCGGCTCTGTGACCGGGGCGACCAGGATGTCTGGCCCGAACAGGTACTGCCCGGGTGTCGTCCACGCTCTCTCGTCCTCGGGGAACTCGAAGAACATGCCGCGCATGACGGGCGCACCGCGCCGGTGCGCGTCCGCCATGGCCTCACGCGTGTAACCCCGCAGGTCCTCGCGCAGCCGGATGTACTCCACGAGGAGCGACTCGATCCGGTCGCCGAAGCTCCACACCTCGTTGTCGGCACCGGTCCCGACGCGCGCCACGCCCTGCGCGTCGATGATCGGCGTCCCGGGCACGCGGTCGCCGTGCAGACGCATGACGGGGCTGAACGCGCCGAACTGGAACCAGCGGACGAGGAGTTCGTGGAATGCCGGCTCGCGCACATCCCCACCCGTGAATCCGCCGATGTCGGTCGTGAACCACGGGATGCCGGCGGCACCCATGTGGACCCCCGCAGCGATCTGCGCCTTGAGGTCGTCGAAAGTCGAATGGACGTCGCCCGACCACACGAGCGCGCCGTGCCGCTGCGATCCCGCCCAGGCCGCACGGACCAGCGAGACCGGCTGATCGTTGCCGTCGGCACGAAGGCCGTCCGCGATCGCGCGGGTGAACTCGCGCGGGTAGAGGTTCGCGACCTGAGCGCTCGGCCCTGCCGCCAGGCGGTAGTTCTCGAAGTGGTAGGCGCCGTACTCGGGCTCGGCCTCGTCGAGCCAGAACGCCGTGATGCCGTAGGCGCCGTAGTTCTCGGCGAGCTTCTGCCACAGGAACTCGCGCGCGCGAGGCTCGGTCACATCGAGGAAGCGCGTGTACTGGCCGTCGAAGTAGTACTGCACGTCGATGCCGCGCCGGGTGCGCACGAGCATGTTCCCGTCGCGCAGCTCCTCCCAGTTGTCGGACTGCGGGGCCACCTGCGGCCACACCGACACCATGAGTTCGATACCCAGCTCACGGAGCTCCGCCGTCATCGCGGCGGGATCGGGCCAGAACTCCTCCTCGAAGCGCCAGTCGCCCATCCACCGCCAGTGGAAGAAGTCGGCCACGATGACATCGATGGGGATGCCGCGCCGCCGGTACTCCCGCGCGACGGCCAGGAGCTCCTCCTGGGTCGAGTACCGGAGCTTGCACTGCCAGAAGCCGAGGCCGTACTCCGGCATCATCGGCGCGTGCCCGGTCGCCTCGGCGTACGCGGCGGCGATCTCTGCGGGGCGTGGATCGGCGCACACCCACCAGTCGAATTGCGTCGCGCTCTCCGCCTCCCACTCGGTCCGATTCGACCCGAACACGGCTCGCCCGATTGCCGGCAGGTTCCAGAGGAATCCGTACCCCGCGCTCGAGACGACGAAGGGGACGGAGGTCTGCGAGTTCCGGTGAGCGAGCTCGAGCACCGTCCCCTTCAGATCGACGAGGTCCTGCTGATAGAGACCCATGCCGACGAGGTGCTCGTCAGCGGAAGTCGCGAGGCTCAGCCGCAGCCGCTGATCGCCGCCCTCGCTGGGACGGAACTCACGGGCGGAGAGCTTGAGTGCCCCGCCGTCGGTGATCTCCTCGAACAGGAGGCGACCGTCGGCATCCTGCACCCGCAGCCGCAGCCGCGTCGTGTGGAAACCCACCGACCAGTCGTTGAAGTCCGATTCCTCGGCCACCACGCGCACGCCGCCGGCCGAGACGGTCGCAACCGCGCCGTCGACCGATACATCAGCGCGGGTGTCGGCGGCCTCGACGAGCGCGCCCGGGGCGTCGTCGATCGGACCGAGCGCGGCGCGCACGCGGACGCCGCGGCCCCACGCCTCGATCAAGACGGTCTGACCGTCGCCGTGCCAGCGCACGCCGGTGTCCGAAGCGTGGAACGTCATGAGATCGCCTTCCGTGGTGCCGCGGCCGTGCTGCCTCGCACGACCAGTCGGGTGGGTACGAGCAGTCGGCGGACCGCGTCCGCGTCGTCGATCCGGGCGAGAAGCACGTCGACCGCGGCGCGACCGACCTCGTCGAACTCCTGATGGATCGACGTGAGCGGCGGCCAGAACTGTGCGGCCTCGGGCATGTCGTCGAAGCCGACCACACTGACCCGGGCGGGAATCGCGACCCCCGCCTCGTGGAACGCGCGGATAACGCCGAGCGCCATCTGATCGTTGGCGGCGAACACGGCGGTGACGGCCGGAACCTCGCGCAGGCGGCATCCCGCGTCGTACCCGGACTGCGCGCTCCAGTCCCCGCGTTCGAGGGAAGGAGCCGCTCGTCCCGCGTCGGACAGAGCCGCCCGCCAGCCCTGCTCCCGACGGACCGCCGAGTACGAGCGCGCCGGACCCGCGACATGGTGGACGGTCTCGTGGCCGAGGTCGAGCAGATGCCTGACGGCCTGCCCCGCGCCCATCGTCTGATCGGTGTCGACGAAGGAGCGGTCTTGGAGCGCCGAGGCGTCGACGACGACGACCGGGAGGTCGTCCGGCAGTGGAAGGTCCTCCCCCGCCGAGAGGTGGTCGCCGATCGCGATGACGAGCCCGTCGACGGCTTGGTCACGTGCGCGCTCGATCGCCTCGGCGACGGCGCTCCGATCGAACCGGGTGGTCGGGACCAGAGCGACGGCGTACCCGGACTCCGCGCCCGCGCGCGAGATGGCCTCCCAGGTGCGGACGCTGCCGTACGAGGTCAGGTCGCTCATGACGACGCCGATGCTGCGGTAGCGGGCGGAGCGCAGTGCCCGCGCCGCCCGGTTCGGCCGATAGCCGAGCTCGAGCATGCTGGCGAGGACCCGCTCCCGTGTCGGCTCGTCGACCCGCGCAGCCCCCGTGACGACGCGGGACACCGTCTGCGCGGAGACGCCTGCGTGACGGGCGACATCGGCCTGCGTGGGCACCCCGTGGGGCGTACCCCCACGACGCGCCGCGGGCTCGTCGAGGGGTGCAACGACACCCGTCTCCGGGGTCGGTCGCGTGCTACGCTGAGGCGACATGATTGCGTAAACATAGCAGTTGACGCAGCGGCAGGACACCCCTTCTCGCGACATCAGGGTGTCTGGACGGACAGCTCCGAGCGGAGATCACATGAGCACTTTCGCCATCGGCGACCGCGACTTCCTCTTGGACGGACAGCCGCACCGGATCATCTCCGGAGCGATGCACTACTTCCGCATCCACCCTGGCGACTGGGCCGACCGCATCCGCAAAGCGCGCCTCATGGGGCTCAACACGATCGAGACGTACGTCGCGTGGAACGCGCACGAACCCGTCGAGGGCGGATGGGACGAGTCCGACGGGCTCGACCTCGGTCGATTCCTGGATCTGATCGCCGCCGAAGGGCTGCACGCGATCGTCCGGCCGGGACCCTACATCTGCGCCGAGTGGCACAACGGCGGTCTGCCCACGTGGCTCACCGCGACCCCCGGCATCCGACTGCGGCGAACGGATGCCGCCTACCAGGCGGCGCTCGAGACGTACCTCCGCCGCGTGTACCGCGTCGTCGCGCCGCGTCAGATCGACCGCGGCGGCAATGTCGTCCTCGTGCAGATCGAGAACGAGTACGGCGCGTACGGTTCGGACAAGGACTACCTCGCGGAGCTCGTCCGCGTCACACGGGATTCGGACATCACGGTTCCCCTCACCACGGTGGACCAGCCCGAGCCAGACATGCTCGAGGCGGGGTCGCTTCCCGGCCTCCACCTGACCGGCTCGTTCGGCTCGCGGGCGCATGAGCGCCTCGCCACGCTGCGCGAGCACCAGCCGACCGGCCCTCTCATGTGTTCGGAGTTCTGGGACGGGTGGTTCGACTGGTGGGGTGGACCGCACCACACGACGGATGCCGCGACCGCCGCCGCCGAATTGGACGATCTCCTCGGAGCCGGCGCATCGGTGAACATCTACATGTTCCACGGCGGCACGAATTTCGGGACGACCAACGGGGCGAACGACAAGGGCCGCTATCTGCCGATCGTGACCTCCTACGACTACGACGCCCCCCTCGACGAAGCGGGCGACCCGACAGAGAAATACCACGCGTTCCGCGATGTCATCGCGAAGTACGCGGATGTGCCCGCGGAGGCCCCCACGCCGGCCGCGGCACGGCCGGCGATCACGGTGGCATTGGCCCCGGTGTCCCGGACGGCCGACACGAGTCTCGCCTCCCTGCCCGGCCTCGCGACATTCGAGGAGGCCGAGCACACCGGTTCGCTGCTGCGGCACGAGACCGCTCTGCCGGACGGGTTCTCCGGCGGGGTGCTGTCGATCGGTGAAGCCCGCGATCAGGCCTGGGTGTCCGTCGACGGCATCCGCGTCGGATCGCTCTCACGGACGCGGCACGAGCATGCGCTCCGATTGCCCCCGGGGAGAGACCTCTCGATCCTGGTGGAGGAACAGGGGCGGGTGAACTACGACGACCGCCTCGGCGAGGCGAAGGGCCTCATCGGGCCGGTGGCCGTCGACGGCCACGCGCTGTCCGGGTGGCGGACGACACCCGTCCCCCTCGACCAGGCCGCGGCCGCACCGGAACTGCTCGTGACCGAGGGGAGCTTCGATCTGGACGCCCCGTCGGATCTGTTCCTCGACACGACCGGATGGGGCAAGGGGTACGTCTTCGTCGGCGGCTTCCTGCTCGGCCGGTACTGGTCGAACGGTCCACAGCGGACGCTCTACGTCCCTGCCCCGGTGACGCAGGCGGGATCGAACACGATCACGGTCGTCGAGATCGAGCAGCCGGTGCCGGATTCGGCGCGATTCGTCAGTGCGCCGTCACTCGGGCCTCTGCACGAGTGACGGCGCGCGCCCGGATCACTGGCCGACGGTGATCCCCGGCGAGAACGCGACGTAGCCGGAGAAGTCCGCGCCGACGCGGTCGAACGCGGACGGGTACGGGTTGGGGTACGACCACGCGCCGTCGGTCATCCGCTCGGAGCCGGCCTCGACGTGGAAGTACTGGCACTCCCCCTTCCACGGGCACGTGTACGGGGTCGGGCTCTCGACCAGGACACCCTGCTTCACGGATGACGGCGGGAAGTACGCGTTCCCCTCGATCCGGATGATCTCGTCGTCGGCCGCCTCTGCAATGACGGTGTCACCGATGGTCGCTTTCATGTGTTCTCCGATCGCCCGAATGGTGTGGGCTCAGAGTACGCCCGCCGGAGAGTAGCGTGGGCGGGTGAGCGGAGCACGTCGGCAGGAGACCACCCCGACGAACGGCCCCGGCTTCCGTGCCTGGCTGATCTGGGGCACCGGCGTCGCCGCGTACGTGCTCGCCGTGACGAACCGTACGTCGCTCGCCGCAGTCGGCGTCGACGCGGCCGACCGCTTCCAGGCGGATGCCGCGACCCTGTCGCTGTTCGCGGTCGTCCAGCTCGCGGTCTACGGCGGCATGCAGATCCCGGTCGGGGTCCTCCTCGATCGCTACGGGTCGCGCCCGATCATGACGATCGGGATGATCCTCATGGCTGTCGGTCAACTCACGATGGCCCTCTCGCCGAGCGTGGGCGTCGCGATCGTCGCCCGCATGCTGTTGGGCGCCGGGGATGCCGCGGTCTTCCCCGCGGTCCTCCGTCTCGTCGCAACCTGGTTCCCCGCGCAACGGGGTCCCCTCATGGTGCAGCTGACGGGGATCCTCGGACAGGCGGGACAGCTCGTCGCCGTGATCCCGATCGCCGCCGTCCTCCACGCGACGAGCTGGTCGGTGACCTTCGGTGGCATCGCCGGACTGTGCGTCCTCTTCGCCGTCCTCGTCTTCGCCGTCGTGCGCAACCGGCCGCCCGAGCTCGCCCGCGACGTCAGCGTCGACACCGACACCGGGGCGATACGCGTCGTGACCTCCACGATCGACACCGGCGTCGGGATACGCGCCGCCCTGGCTCACCCCGGGACGCGACTCGCGTTCTGGTCGCATTTCACGACGCCCTTCGCCGGCACGGCGTTCATCCTGCTGTGGGGCTTCCCCTACCTCACGGCGGGAGAGGGCCTCACCACCGGGCAGGCCGGCCTCCTCACGTCGCTCTACGTGTTCGCGGGGATGGCCCTGGGGCCCGTCCTCGGAGAGCTCTCCCGACGGGTACCGCACCGACGCTCCCGCGCCCTCGTCCTCCCCGCCGTCGCCTTCCAGCTGATCGCCTGGACCGCTGTGATCGTCTGGCCCGGCCGGGCTCCGATCTGGCTCCTCGTCGTCCTGCTGGTCGCCCTCGCCATGGGTGGCCCCGCATCGATGATCGCCTTCGACCATGCCCGCACCCACAATCCGTCCCACCGTCTCAGCACGGCGACGGGCGTCACGAACGCGGGCGGTTTCCTTGCGGCGCTCATCGCGATCTTCGCCATCGGCTTCGTGCTGGACCTGCAGGGCGCAGGGACGCCGGACACCTACCGTCTCGACGCCTTCCGGGTCGCCTTCCTCGTCCAGATCCCGCTCTGGCTCATCGGTGCGACCTTCATCAGCATCGAACGGCGACGCACCCGCATCCACATCGGTATGGATCAGCCTCGTCGCCCTCGGCGCTGACCGGGACGACGAACGGCCCGTCCCCGGGAGGGGAACGGGCCGTTTCGATGTCGCGGGCGTCGTCAGACGGTGCCGTCTCCCGACGTACGGGTCTCGGAGCGGGTGACCCGCTCCCCTGCGACGGGGTCGACCGTTCGGACGGTCGACTCGCTGGAACGTCGACGCAGCATCAGCACGAGGCCGAGCAGGAAGACGACGACACCGGCTGCCATCAGGATGTAGCCGATCAGGTTGAGGTCGACGTACTGGACGTCGACGTTCACGGCGAACGCCAGGATGGCGCCGATCACGAACAGCACGATTCCGGATCCGATGCTCATGCGCACCCTCACTTTCTTGGCGGTGTGGTTCCGATCATCGCCGCCCCTGATAGGAAGCTGATAGCCCTTGACAGGCGCGCAGGGTGGTGGATTCAGCCGCGCGGACGAGGTTCGACGCGGAACCAGTCCCCGTACTTCGCCTCGCGGCCGTCCCCCGACGACGTTCCGGTCAGGCGGCGGCGCAACCACGGTCCGAGGTGCTCGCGGAAGTACCGGCCCCGCGTGAGAGCGACGGCCGAATCCGTCTCGTCCAGGCGCCACCACTCGCCGGGGGCCCTCTCGCCGAGAGCCTCGAGGACCCGAGCGGCGACGCGGTGATGCCCTCGATCGTTCATGTGGAGCCGGTCCTCGGACCAGAACGACGGATCCGACAGGTCGGTGTCGGGCCAGTTCAGCGCCACGACGACATCATCGCGCCCGGCGATGCGTTCGGTGACGGCGCGCGAGAGCTCGTCGCCGCGTCGCTGGATCAGGCGCGCGAGGGGCAGCTGAGCCGACGGGTTGGCTCCGGAGAGGACGATGAGGGTCACCCCCTCCTCGTCGCAGCGACGGAGGACGCGGGTGAACACGTCCGCGACCCGCGCGATGGGCGTTCGAGGGCGAAGCATGTCGTTACCGCCGCCGTTGAAGGAGAGGTGCGTCGGCCGGAGTGCGAGAGCGCGTTCGAGCTGCTCCTCGACGATCGGCTGGATGAGCTTCCCGCGGATCGCGAGGTTCGCGTACGAGATCGCCTGGCCGCGGGAGTCGGCCCAGCCCTGGGCGACGAGGTCCGCCCAGCCGCGGACGCTGCCGCCCGGCAGCTCGTCACCGACGCCTTCCGTGAACGAGTCCCCGATCGCGACGTAGCGGATATCCTGCGGCATCCCCTCAGCCTATGACTCAGTCCGCGAGCGACCGTCCCCGCGACTCCGAGAGACCCCACGTCGCCGCTGCGGCGATCGCGAAGAAGGTGCTCAGGACGATGAAGACGACGGGGATGCCGCCGACGGCCTGGAGCACCGGCACGATCGGCGGCGCCAGGATCGACGCGATCCGCCCGATGCCGGCGGCCCACCCGGCCCCGGTCGCGCGGAGCGACGTCGAATAGGTCTCCGGGGTCACCGCATACAGCGCGCCCCAGGCGCCCAGGTTGAAGAACGACAGCGCCATGCCGGTCGCCAGGATCACCGGAATAGTCGTGGCCTGCCCGAAGAGAATCGCCGCGACCGCCGATCCGGCGAGGAAGACGGACAGGGTCGCGCGCCTCCCCCACACCTCGATGAGCCACGCCGCAACGGCGTAACCCGGGAGCTGTGCGAGCGTGATCAGGAGCGTGAACTCGAAGCTGCGGACCAGGCCGAACCCCTGCGAGACGAGCAGCGTGGGGATCCAGATGAAGGCCCCGTAGTACGAGAAGTTGACGCAGAACCAGACGATCCAGAGGGATGCCGTCCGCCGGCGCATGGCTGGAGCCCACAGGCCCCGCAGTCGCTCCCCAACGGTCGTCGCGCGGCCCGGGGCGACCTCCGCGGCCTCGGTGGGAGGCGCCGCGGGACGGCCGAACAGCGCCGGAGAGGTTTCCAGCCCCGCGACGACGCGTTCGGCTTCGGTCGCGCGTCCCCGCGAGGCGAGCCAGCGCGGCGACTCCGGCAGGGCCCATCGGACGATCAGTGCGTACACGGCGGGGACGGCGCCGATGGCGAGAGCCCAGCGCCACCCCTCGGGAACGGACGGGATGACGAGGTAGCCGATGAGCGCGGACGCCGTCCAGCCCACCGCCCAGAACGCCTCGAGCACCACGATGATGCGTCCCCGCATCCGCGCGGGCGCGAACTCGCTGACGTACGTGCTCGCGACGGGCAGCTCCGCTCCGAGCCCCAGCCCGACGACGAAGCGCAACGCGATGAGGGCGACGAGCCCACCCGCCAGCGCACTCGCCCCGGTCGCGAGGCCGTAGACGAGCAGTGTCAGCGCGAAGACCGAGCGGCGACCGATCCGGTCTGCGAGCAATCCGCCCACCGTTGCGCCGATGGCCATCCCCGCGAAGCCCGCCGAGGCGATCCAGGACGTCGACGCGGTCGTCAGATTCCACTCGCTCACGAGCGCGGCGATGACGAAGGAGATGAGACCCACGTCCATCGCGTCGAGCGCCCAGCCGGCGCCCGATCCGGTGAGGACGCGCAGGTGCGTGCGGGTGAAGGGAAGGCGATCGAGCCGGCTGCTGACCGAGCCGGTCGTGGTCGTGGTCATCCTCGCATCGTACGAGGCCGCGGGAGCGTCGCGATCACTCGCCGAGCATGTCGCGCACGAGCGGGATCACGCGGGTGCCGTAGAGCTCGACCGAGCGCATCAGCTTGTCGTGCCCGAGGGTGCCGTTGGCGTACTTGAGATCGAAGCGGCCGGCCCCGAGAGTCGTGATCGTGTCGGCGATCTTGCGCGCCACCGTCTCGGGCGAGCCGGCGTAGATCGATCCTCCCGGACCGACCTCCTGCTGGAACCGCAATCGGCTGTAGGGCGGCCAGCCGCGCTCGCGCCCGATAGAGTTGTTCTGCGCTTCGAAGCCGGGGTACGCCTCTTCCCACGCCTGCTCGTCGGTGTCGGCGATGTGCCCCGGCGAGTGGATGCCGACGGGCTGGGCCTCGGTACCGAGTTCGCCGATCGCCCGGTGGTAGAGGTCGACGTAGGGGCGGAATCGGGCGGCGGGACCACCGATGATGGCCAGCATCAGCCCGTACCCGTACCGTGCTGTACGAATGACGGACTCGGGCGAGCCGCCCACACCGACCCAGGCGCGGATGCCGCCCTCGGTCTTCGGGAAGATGTCGGCGTCGGTGAGGGCGGCGCGCGTCGACCCCTGCCACGTGACGGGCTTCTCGCTCCGCAGCAGCGAGAAGAGCTCGAGACGCTCCTCGAAGAGGGCCTCGTAGTCCGCCAGGTTGAACCCGAACAGCGGGAAGGACTCGGTGAAGGAGCCGCGTCCCAGGATCACTTCGGCGCGCCCGTTGGAGATCGCCGACAGCGTCGCGAACCGTTCGTAGACCCGGACGGGATCGTCGCTGGAGAGGACGGTCACCGCCGTTCCGACACGGATGCGTTCCGTCTTGGCGGCGATGGCGGCGAGGACGATCTCCGGGCTCGAGACGGAGTACTCGGCCCGGTGGTGCTCCCCCACGCCGATGAAGTCGACATTCACCTGATCGGCGAGAGTCGCCTGTGCGACGAGGTTCCGGATCGCCTGCGCACCCGAGACGCGTTCACCGCTGTCGTCCACGGTGATGTCACCGAATGTGTCGAGTCCCAGCTCCACTGCGGCCACGTCGGCCCCTTTCATTCATGTGCATAAAGCCTACGGGGTAGGAACGACGGAGGGCGTCGGGTATTCCCGACGCCCTCCGTCGTTCCTCTCAGCCGTCGCGCAGAGCGGCGCGGAGGGTGTCGAGCCCGACCCCGCCGAGGCGCAGCGCCCGCATGTGGAACGTCTTGATGTCGAAGTCGGATCCGCCGCGCTGGGCGGCCTCGTCGCGGATCTGCTCCCAGATCCGCTGCCCGACCTTGTACGACGGTGCCTGACCCGGCCATCCCAGGTAGCGGTTCACCTCGAACTGGATGAACTCGTCGGACATGTTGACGTTGCGCCGCATGAACTCCAGCGCGTAGTCGGCGTCCCAGGTGCCGGTGCCGTCGAGCCGCGGCTTGCCGAGGTGGACGCCGATGTCGAGGACGACGCGGGCCGCCCGCATCCGCTGACCGTCCAACATCCCGAGCCGGTCAGCCGGGTCGTCGAGGTAGCCGAGTTCGGCCATCAGCCGCTCGGCGTACAGGGCCCACCCCTCGGCGTGGCCGCTGGAGCCCGCGAGGAGTCGGCGCCACGAGTTCAGTTCCGTGCGGTTGTAGACAGCCTGCGCGATCTGCAGGTGGTGCCCCGGGACGCCCTCGTGATAGACCGTCGTGAGCTCGCGCCACGTGTCGAACGTGTCGACGCCCTCGGGGACGGACCACCACATACGGCCCGGACGCGAGAAGTCGTCGGTCGGGCCGGTGTAGTAGATGCCGCCCTCGTTGGTCGGCGCGATCATGCATTCGAGTCGGCGGATCGGCTCCGGGATGTCGAAGTGGGTGCGTCCGAGCTCGTCGACCGCGCGGTCGCTCGTCTCCTGCATCCATCGCTGCAGGGCGTCCGTGCCGCGGAGCTTCCGCTCCTCGTCCTGCTCGAGGAAGGCGACAGCCTCCTCGACGGTGGCGCCGGCCTTGATCTCGTTCGCGATGGACTCCTGCTCTGCGACCATCCGCGACAGCTCTTCGACACCCCAGCCGTAGGTCTCGTCGAGATCGATGGTCGCCCCCAGGAACTGACGCGAGTGGAGCGCGTAGAGCTCTCGGCCCACGGCATCCACATCGGAGGCCGCCGGGGCCAGCTCGTCCCGGAGGAACGCGGCCAGCTGGTCGTAAGCGACGCGAGCGGCACCCGCGTTGTCGGCGAGCTCGCGCGCGAGCGTGGCGGGCAGGTGCCCCTCCGCGGGAGCGGCGTCACCGACGAAGGTCGCGAAGAAGCCGGTGTCGCTCGTGTAGCGGGCGATCTGCGTCACGACTTCGCGCACCTGCCGGCGCGCCGGGACGACGCCCTCGGAGATGCCCTGACGCAGGGTCTCGACGTACCCGGCCAGCGCCGTCGGAATCGCCGAGAGGCGCGTCGCGACGACCGACCAGTCGTCGACGGTGTCCGTCGGCATGAGGTCGAACGCCGCGCGGATGTCCTGCGAGGGTGAGGCGATCACGTTGATGTCGCGCAGGTGCGACTTCGCCGCGTGCAGGTCGAGCTGCAGACCGAGCTCCGCGGACAGGTCCATCTTGGTGACCTCGTCGACGGAATCGACGGCCTCGGCGGCCTCGAGCGCGCGAAGGGTGTCGGCCGCCGCGGCAGCGAGCCGCTCGTGCCCTTCGGGAGAGAAGTCGTCGAGACGGCCGTTGTACTCGGTCCGTCCGATGTACGTCGCGAGGCTCGGAGAGAGCTCGGCCAGCGTATCCACCCAGCGTTCCGCGATCGTGTCGATCGGAGTGGGCGTGCGTTGTGCGTCGGTCATTCCTCGAGCGTAGAGCGTCGTGCGCTCCGCGTCAGTGAGCCGCCTCGTCCCAGTGGCTCCCACGACCGATCTGCACATCGAGCGGCACGGAGAGCTCCGCCGCATCGCCCATGCGGGTGCGGACGATCGTCTCGACCTCCTCCCACTCCCCTGTCGCCACCTCGACGACGAGTTCGTCGTGGATCTGCAGCAGGACGCGCGACCTCAGATCGCGTGCGCGGAGGTCGTCGTGGATCTCGACGAGAGCGATCTTCATGATGTCGGCCGCACTCCCCTGGATCGGGGCGTTGAGCGCGGCGCGCTCGGCGTTCTCGCGGAGGACCCGGTTGGGGCTCGTCAGGTCGGGGAATGGCCGGCGGCGGCCGAAGATCGTCTCGGTGTAGCCGTCGATCCGCGCCTGCTCGACCGAGGAGCGCAGGTAGTCGCGCACCGCGCCGAAGCGGGCGAAGTACTCGAGCATGAGCTGCTTCGCCTCGGACTGCTCGATGCGCAGCTGCTTCGACAACCCGAACGCGCTCAGTCCGTACACGAGGCCGTACGACATGGCCTTCACTTTCGTACGCATCGGCGCGGTGACCTCGGCGGGCTCCACCCCGAACACGCGGGCGCCGACGAAGCGGTGGAGGTCCTCGCCCGAGTTGAATGCCTCGATGAGTCCGGGATCGCCCGACAGGTGCGCCATGATGCGCATCTCGATCTGCGAGTAGTCCGCAGTCAGCAGCGTCTCGTACCCCTCGCCGACCTCGAAAGCCGCGCGGATGCGGCGCGACTCCTCGTTGCGGATCGGGATGTTCTGCAGGTTCGGATCGGTGCTCGAGAGGCGACCCGTCTGACTGCCGGTCTGCACGTAGGTGGTGTGGATGCGGCCGTCGTCGGCGATCCCCACGGTCAGCGACTCGATGATCTGACGGAGCTTGGTCGCCTCACGGTGCTGCAGGAGCAACCCGAGGAACGGATGCGGGTGGGAGTCCTGCAGATCGGCGAGCACCGCGGCATCCGTCGAATAGCCCGTCTTGGTCTTGCGGGTCTTCGGCAGCTCCAGCTGATCGAACAGCACCTCCTGCAACTGCTTGGGCGAGCCGAGGTTCACCTCGCGCCCGATGATGCCGTACGCCTCCTGCGCGATCGCGTCCGCCCGCGCCGCGAGCTCCCCCGAGAACCCGCCGAGCTTGTCCCGCGACACCGAGACACCCGCGAGCTCCATGTCCGCGAGCGCGTCGAGGGTCGGAATCTCGATGTCGCTCAACACCGCACCGACGGATGCCGGGAGTTCCGCGCGCTCCTGCTCGGCGACGCGCAGGGCGAACCAGGCCAGCTGCCCGGGCGTGGCCCCCTCGGTCTCGGGGA
The DNA here is from genome assembly GCF_047302325.1 of Microbacterium phoenicis. NCBI lineage: Bacteria > Bacillati > Actinomycetota > Actinomycetes > Micrococcales > Microbacteriaceae > Microbacterium > Microbacterium phoenicis. The sequence goes on along the minus strand of NZ_CP154849.1, from coordinate 1,943,802 downwards.
CGAGCTGCGAGGGATCGGCCTCGGGCAGCTTCTCGTCGAGGTAGCGGTCGACGAGATCGGCGAGGGTCTTGTCGGGCAGGCTCGGACGCAGCAGCCAGCCGGCGAGCAGGACATCGAAGGTCAGCCCGCCCAGCCGCACGCCGGCGCGGCGGAGTGCTTTCACCTGGGGCTTCGCGTCGGTCATGATCTTCGCCGCGTCGCTCTCGAGCCACGGGGAGAGCGCCGCACGGGCGCTCTCGTCCCAATCGAGCTCGTGGACGGTGTCCGAGGTCGCGACGCCGAGGCGCGTCGGAAGGCCACCGGCGACGGTGACCGTCAGGGCCAATTCGCTCGTCTGCTGCGAAAGCCATGCGGCCAGGGCCGCGGCATCCGTCTGCTGCGGGTCGGGCGCCGAGACCTCGGGCGCGGGCGGCTCGTCAGTCGCGTCGAACGCCTCGAACACCCGCGGCAAGAGGGTGCGGAACTCCAGGCGCGCGAAGATGTCGCGAACGGCCTGCGTGTCGAGGGGGCGGATGACGAGGTCCTGCGGCGCGTACTCGAGCTCGACGTCGCGGAGCAGCCGGTTGAGCTGACGGTTGCGGCGGACGTCGTCGAGGTGCTCGCGGAGATTGCCGCCCACGACACCCTTGATCTCGTCGGCCCGCTCGAGGAGGGCGTCGAGGGTCCCGAACTGGGTGATCCACTTGACGGCCGTCTTCTCGCCGACCTTCGGGACGCCCGGGAGGTTGTCGCTCGTCTCGCCCACCAGCGCGGCGATGTCGGGGTAGTTCTCGGGCGGGAGGCCGTACTTCTCCACCACCGCGTCGGGGGTGTAGCGCTTCAGCTGCGAGACGCCCTGCACGCTCGGGTAGAGGAGCGTGACGTCATCGGTCACCAGTTGGATCGTGTCGCGGTCGCCGGAGCACACGAGCACGTCGTAGCCGCTGTCGACACCCTGCGTCGCGAGGGTCGCGAGGATGTCGTCGGCCTCGACGTCCTCCTTCGTCAGAACCGGCACACCCATGGCGGTCAGGCAGTCCTGCAGCAGCGGGATCTGCCCCTTGAACTCGGCGGGAGACTCCGACCGGTTGGCCTTGTATTCCTCGTAGACACGCGTGCGGAACGACTGACGCGACGTGTCGAAGGCGACGGCCAGGTGCGTCGGCTTCTCGGCCTTGACGAGGTTGACGAACATCGACAGGAAGCCGTAGATCCCGTTGGTGTGCTGGCCGTCCTTCGTCGAGAAGTTGTCGACGGGGAGGGCGTAGAACGCCCGGTAGGCCAGCGAGTGGCCGTCGACGACGAGCAGAGTAGGCTTTCCGGAGTCGCTCACCCGACCAGCCTAGTTCGGGCCCGCGACATCGACTTCCCCGCACCGGTGCCGGGTCGGCACCACCCGAACCGAAGGTGATGCGCCATGCCCGAGACCGCCTCCTCCCCCGCCGACGCGCTCGATTGGGCCGCCGGCCGCGGGATGGGAGCCCTGGCCGAGAAGATGGGGATCGAGTTCATCGAATTCACCCCGGAACGGGCGGTGGCGCGGATGCCGGTGGCCGGCAACACGCAGCCCGTCGGTCTCCTGCACGGCGGCGCCTACGTCGTCCTCGGCGAGTCGCTCGGCTCGATGCACGCGAACCTGCACGCAGGCGAGGGACGACTCGCGGTCGGCATCGACATCAACGCGACTCACACTCGCTCGGCGACGGAGGGGTGGGTCACCGGGGTCTGCACGCCGATCCACCTCGGCCGGAGCATGACCGTCCATGAGATCGTCGTCACCGATGATCAGGGCAGGCGGTGCTCGACGGTGCGGATCACCAACATGGTGCGGGACCTGCCGGCATCCTGATCCGCTCAGCGCGGAACGGCGAGCTTGAAGCCGATGTGCGAGTCCACGAAGCCCAGTCGCGTGTAGAACCGGTGGGCGTCGGTGCGCGCGGCATCCGACGTCAGCTGCACGAGGGATGCTCCGACGGCGGGAGCGGCGACGTCGGCGACCCACGTCATCATCGCGGCGCCGATCCCCGCCGAACGCTCCGTGCTGGCGACCCGGACGGCCTCGACGAGGAGTCTCGTGCTGCCGCGGCGCGCCATCCCGGGGATGACGGTCAGCTGCATGGTCGCGACGACACGGTCGTCGCTCTCCGCGATCAGGACGTCGTTGCTCTCCGAGTCCAGGATGCGCAACAGGCCCCGCAGGTACAGGCCATGGTCCTCCGCTGCCGCGACGTCGCCGCGACCGGCGCTGACGGGGTCGTCCGACAGCAGCGCCACGATCGCATCGAGGTCGCCCTGCGTCGCGCCCCGCAGCAGCACCGATCCGCCTCGCACAGCGAGATCGACCGGGAGATCGAGCTCGTCGATCATGACGGAGGCGTCACGCCTTCTTGGGCGCCAGCTGCTCGATGATCGCCTTGGCGACGTCCTGCATCGTGAGGCGACGGTCCATCGACGCCTTCTGGATCCAGCGGAACGCCTCGGGCTCGGACAGGCCCATCTTCTCGTTCAGCAGGCCCTTGGCCCGGTCGACGAGCTTGCGGGTCTCGAAGCGCTCGACCATGTCGGCGACCTCGGCCTCGAGCGTGATGATCTGCTCGTAGCGCGCGAGGGCGATCTCGATTGCGGGCAGCAGGTCGTTCGGCGTGAACGGCTTCACGACGTAGGCGAGCGCGCCGGCTTCGCTAGCGCGCTCGACGAGCTCCTTCTGGCTGAACGCCGTGAGGAGGACGACGGGTGCGACGTGGTTCTTGCTCAGCTTCTCGGCGGCGCTGATGCCGTCGAGGATCGGCATCTTGACGTCCATGATGACGAGGTCCGGACGGAGTTCGGTGGCCAGCTGCACGGCGGTCTCGCCGTCGCCCGCCTCGCCGACCACGTCGAAGCCGCTGTCGCGCAGGATCTCGACGATGTCGAGGCGGATCAGCGACTCATCCTCCGCGACGACGACGCGTCGAGGGGCGGGAGCTGCCTGGGGGGCGGAGGTGGGTTCCTGCTCAGTCACTCGTCCATCCTAGGCCAGGGTGCACCCGCATCCTGCGGTATCGTCGTTGAGGCGCGCGCCGGTGTGGCGGAATGGCAGACGCGACCGACTCAAACTCGGTTGCCCGAAAGGGCGTGTGGGTTCGACTCCCACCACCGGCACCACAGCGAAACGGCGCCCCCGAAGGGGCGCCGTTTCGTGCATCACAGGCGAGGGATCAGCTCTCCGCCTTGTAGATCGGAGCCTTGCCGTGAACGGCGTCGCCGATCTTGTGGATCCGGATGTCGTTGGTCGCACCGATGATTCCAGGAGGGGACCCGGAGATCACGACGACCTTGTCCCCCTCTTCCAGAAGGCCGCGCGACAGGAAGTAGTCGTCCACCTGGAGGAACATGAGGTCGGTGTGGGCGACGTGCTCGACGAGGGCTGACTGGATGCCCCACGTCATCGCCATGCGGCGACGGATCGCCGGCTCGATGGTGAAGGCGAGCATCGGGATGCCGGAGCGCAGCCGCGACATGCGACGCGCGGTGTCACCCGACTCGGTGAAGAGGCAGATGAACTTCGCCTCGACGAACTCTGCGACCTCGTTGGCGGCGAGGGTGATGATGCCACCCTGCGTGCGCGGCTTCGCCGTCAGCGGCGGGATGCGCTCGAGCCCGTGCGTCTCGGTCGCATCGATGATCCGGGCCATCGTCTCGACCACGCCCACGGGGTGCTTGCCGACGCTCGTCTCGCCCGAGAGCATGACCGCGTCCGCGCCGTCGAGGACGGCGTTGGCGACGTCGCTCGTCTCAGCGCGGGTGGGGACGGGGTTCTCGATCATGGTCTCGAGCATCTGCGTCGCGACGATGACCGGCTTGGCCATGCGGCGGCACAGTTCGACGGCGCGCTTCTGAACGATCGGCACGGCTTCGAGGGGCAGCTCGACGCCGAGGTCGCCGCGCGCGACCATGATTCCGTCGAACGCGTCGATGATCTCTTCGAGAGCGTCGACGGCCTGCGGCTTCTCGATCTTCGCGATGACGGGGACCTTGCGGTCCTCCTCCGCCATGATCTCGTGCACGCGGGTGACGTCGGCGGCGTTGCGCACGAACGACAGCGCGATGATGTCGGCTCCGGCGCGCAGACCCCAGCGGAGGTCCGCTTCGTCCTTCTCCGACAGCGCGGGCACGTTGACCGCGACGCCGGGCAGGTTGATGCCCTTGTTGTTCGACACGTAGCCGGCGACGATGACCTCGGTCGTGACGACCGGCCCCTCGACACCGGTGACCTGGACGCGGACCTTGCCGTCGTCGATCAGGAGGAAGTCACCCTTCTTGACGTCCTCGGGCAGGCCCTTGAAAGTCGTGCCGACGATCTCCTTCGTCCCGGCGATGTCTTCGGTCGTGATCTTGAAGACGTCGCCGACGGCGAGGAAGTGGGGACCTTCGGCGAACCGGCCGAGTCGGATCTTGGGGCCCTGCAGGTCGACGAGGACGGCGACGGCACGGCCGGCGTCATCCGCCGCCTTGCGCACGTTCGCCAGTCGGGCGTCGTGGTCGGGGTAGTCGCCGTGGCTGAGGTTGAAGCGGGTCACGTCCACACCGGCGTCGATGATGGCGCGAACCATCTCGTAGCTTTCGGTGGCGGGACCCAGAGTGGCGACGATCTTCGCGCGTCTCACAGAAATAGCTCCGTCGGGTAGTGATGTGGGAACGATTCCAGCCTAGGCGTGCTGGAGACCGATCGCGACGTCGGTCGGTCGGACCGGCGCCGGGAGGCTGGTCGACCCCATGAGGTACTCGTCGACTGCCGAAGCCGCCGCGCGCCCTTCTGCGATCGCCCAGACGATGAGGGACTGGCCGCGTCCGGCGTCGCCGGCCACGAAGACACCCGGTGCCGTCGCCTGCCAGTCGTCCGCCCGCTCGACGTTGCCGTTCGAGGTGAAGACGGCGCCGAGCTGCTGCTCGAGCGCCGACCGCTCCGGGCCGGTGAAGCCCATCGCGATCAGGACGAGGTCGGCGGGGATCTCGCGCTCGGTGCCGCTCTTGGGGACGCGGCGGCCATCGACGAACTCCGTCTCGGCGACGCGGAGGGCGCGCACCTCCCCCGCCTCGTTACCGAGGAACTCGACGGTCGAAGCCAGGTAGGAACGGTCACCGCCCTCCTCGTGCGCAGAGGCCACTTCGAAGAGAGTCGGCATCATCGGCCACGGCTGATGGTCGGGACGCGCCTCGGGCGGCTGCTTTCCGATGGCGAGGTTCGTGACGCTGAGCGCCCCCTGTCGGTGCGCCGTGCCGATGCAGTCCGCACCCGTGTCGCCGCCGCCGATGACGATGACGTGCTTGCCCTCGGCGTGGATCTGGTGCGGCACCTGGTCGCCCGCGACGGTCTTGTTCGACTCGACGAGGTACTCCATCGCGAAGTGGACACCGTCGAGGTCGCGGCCGGGGATCGACAGGTCGCGCGGCACGGTCGACCCCGTCGCGACGACGACCGCGTCGTAGCGGGCGCGGAGGTCGGCCCACGACAGGTCCTTGCCGATCTCGACGCCTGCCCGGAACCGCGTGCCCTCGTCGCGCATCTGACGCAGTCGCGTCTCGAGGTGGCGCTTCTCCATCTTGAAGTCCGGGATGCCGTAGCGCAGCAGGCCACCGATGCGGTCGTCGCGCTCGTACACGGCGACGGTGTGCCCCGCGCGCGTCAGCTGCTGCGCGGCGGCGAGACCCGCGGGTCCCGACCCGACGACCGCGACCGTCTTGCCGGTGAGGCGTCCGGGGGGCTCGGCCTCGACCCAGCCGTGCGCGAACGCCTCGTCGATCGTCGAGACCTCGATCTGCTTGATCGTGACGGCGGGCTGGTTGATGCCGAGGACGCACGAGCTCTCGCACGGGGCGGGACACAGGCGACCGGTGAACTCCGGGAAGTTGTTCGTCGCGTGGAGCCGCTCGATCGCCGCGCGGCCCTCGCCGCGCCAGGTGAGGTCGTTCCACTCCGGGATGAGGTTCCCCAGCGGGCAGCCCTGGTGGCAGAACGGCACGCCGCAGTCCATGCAGCGGCCCGCCTGGCGACGGAGCACGGCCTGGTCGCCCTGCTCGTACACCTCTTTCCAGTCCATGATGCGAACGGGAACGGGCCGGCGCGGCGGGAGCTCGCGCTCGGTGACTTTGAGGAAGCCCTTCGGGTCAGCCACGGGTCACCTCCAGGATGCGGTTCCAGACGACGTCGCTGTCGGGGTCGAGCCCCTCAGCGGCCGCCTCCTGGCGGGTTTTCAGGACAGCCGCGTAGTCGCGCGGCAGGACACGGGTGAAGTTCGCGGCCTCGCTGTCGAGGTCGGCGAGCAGCCCCTCGGCCAGATCGGAGCCGGTCTCCTCGGCGTGGCGGGTCAGGAGATCCCCCAGGATCTCGACATCACCGGCGCCGAGCTCGAGGAGCTCGAGTTCGCCGGTGGCGAGGGCTTCGCGGTTGATGAGCGCACGGTCGAGCTTGTAGATGTACGCTGATCCGCCGGACATGCCGGCGCCGAGGTTGCGCCCGGTGGCGCCGAGGATGACGGCGAGACCGCCGGTCATGTACTCGAGGGCGTGATCGCCAACCCCTTCGACGACCGCCGTCGCGCCGGAGTTGCGCACGAGGAAGCGTTCGCCGACGACGCCGCGCAGGAACATCGACCCCTGCGTCGCGCCGTAGCCGATCACGTTCCCGGCGATGACGTTCTGCGAGGCGTCGAAGGCGGCGTCGCGCGGGGGCCGGACGACGATCTCTCCACCTGAGAGCCCCTTGCCGACGTAGTCGTTCGAGTCGCCCTCGAGTCGCAGTGTGATGCCCGACGGCAGGAACGCACCGAACGACTGGCCGGCCGAACCGGTGAGGTTGACCTCGATCGTCCCGGACGGCAGCCCGTTCTCGCCGTGCGCCTTCGTGACGTGGTGGCCGAGCATGGTGCCGACAGCGCGCTCGGTGTTGCGCACCGGCAGGTCGATCACGAGATGACCGCCGTGCTCCACGACGTCACGTGCCCGGTCCAGCAGGGCTACGTCGAAGTGGTCCTCGAGCTCGTGGTCCTGCTCGCGGACGCGGTGGCGCGGTGCGTCCTCCCCGAAAGCCGGTCCGTGGAGGATGGGCGAGAGGTCCAGACCGAATGCCTTCCAGTGGTCGACGGCCGGCTGGACATCGAGGACCTCGGTGTGGCCGACGGCTTCCTCGATAGATCGGAACCCGAGCTCGGCGAGGTACTCCCGCACCTCCTGGGCGATGAACTCCATGAAGTTCACGACGTGCTCCGCCTTGCCCGTGAAGCGCTTGCGCAGTTCCGGGTTCTGGGTCGCGACGCCGACCGGGCACGTGTCGAGGTGGCACACGCGCATCATGATGCAGCCCTCCACGACGAGCGCGCTCGTCGCGAAGCCGAACTCCTCGGCCCCCAGGAGCGCCGCGATGAGGACGTCACGGCCGGTCTTGAGCTGCCCGTCGGCCTGGACGACCACCCGACCGCGCATGTCGTTGATCATCAGGGTCTGCTGCGTCTCGGCGAGCCCCAGCTCCCACGGCGTGCCCGCGTGCTTGAGCGAGTTCAGCGGGCTCGCGCCCGTCCCACCGTCGTGACCGGAGACCAGGATGACGTCGGCCAGGGCCTTGGCGGTGCCTGCCGCGACCGCGCCGATCCCGGACTGGCTGACCAGCTTCACGTGCACGCGCGCGGACGGATTGGCCCGCTTGACGTCGAAGATGAGCTGCTTGAGGTCCTCGATCGAGTAGATGTCGTGGTGCGGCGGCGGCGAGATGAGGCCGACGCCCGGGGTGCCGCCGCGGGTGCGCGCGATCCACGGGTAGACCTTGCCCGGAGGGAGCTGCCCACCCTCACCGGGCTTGGCGCCCTGAGCGAGCTTGATCTGGATGTCATCGGCGTGGGTCAGGTACATGCTCGTGACACCGAAGCGTCCCGAGGCGACCTGCTTGATCGCGCTCCGACGCTCGGGGTCGAGGAGCCGGTCGACGTCCTCGCCGCCCTCCCCCGTGTTCGACTTCGCGCCGAGCCGGTTCATCGCGATCGCGAGCGTTTCGTGCGCCTCCTGCGAGATCGACCCGTAGCTCATCGCACCGGTCGAGAACCGCTTGACGATCGACGACACCGGTTCGACCTCGTCGATCGGGACCGCGGGGCGGGTGCCGTTCTTGAGTCGGAAGAGCCCTCGCAGGGTCTTCAGCTCGCTCGCCTGCTCGTCGATCAGCTGCGTGTACTCGCGGAAGATGTCGTAGCGGCGCGTCCGCGTGGCGTGCTGGAGACGGAACACCGTGTCGGGGTTGAACAGGTGGGGCGAGCCGTCCCGCCGCCACTGGTACTCGCCGCCCGTCCACAGGCGCTCGTGCGCGCGCGCCGCCTGGTCGGCGGGATACGCGAACTCATGACGGGCGAGGTTCTCGCGCGAGATCTCTTCGATCCCGATGCCGCCGAGCTTGGTTTCGGTGCCGGTGAAGTAGGTGTCGATGAACTCCTGCGACAGACCCACGGCTTCGAAGACCTGCGCCCCGGCGTAGGAGGAGACCGTCGAGATGCCCATCTTCGACATGATCTTCAGCACGCCCTTGCCGAGCGCGTAGATCAGGTTCCTGACGGCCTTCTCGGGCTCGACGCCCGTGATGTACCCCGCCCGCACCAGATATTCGACCGTCTCCATCGCGAGGTACGGGTTGACCGCCGACGCGCCGTAACCGATGAGGGTCGCGACGTGGTGGACCTCGCGCACGTCGCCGGCCTCGACGACCAGACCCACCTTCATGCGGTTCTCGTTGCGGATGAGGTGGTGGTGGACGGCGGAGAGCGTCAGCAGCGACGGGATCGGCACGAGGTCCGACGTCGAGTCGCGGTCGCTCAGGATGATGAACTCCACGCCGTCGGCGATGGCGGCATCCACCTCTGCGCAGATCTCATCGAGCCGCGAACGCAGCGAATCCGCATCGGCGTCGGAGCGGTAGAGACCGCGGATGGTGATCGACCGACGACCGGGCAGGGCACGGTCGATGTTCTGCAGCTTCGCCAGCTCGTCGTTGTCGATGACAGGGAAGTCCAGCGTGATGACACGGGTGTGGTCCGGACCCGAGGCCAGGAGGTTCCGCTCCGGGCCGAGGCCGAGGCCGAGGGAGGTGACGACCTCTTCGCGGATCGAGTCGAGCGGCGGGTTCGTGACCTGCGCGAACTGCTGCACGAAGTAGTCGAACAGCAGGCGCGGACGCTCGCTCAGGACGGCGATCGGCGTGTCGGACCCCATCGCTCCGAGGGGCTCGGCACCCGTCTGCCCCATCGGCGTCAGGAGGATGCGCACCTCCTCCTCGGTGTAGCCGAAGGTGCGCTGGCGCCGTGTGATCGAGGCGATCGGGTGCACGATGTGCTCGCGCTCGGGCAGATCCCTCAGGCGCACGCGGCCCTCGTCGAGCCACTCCTGCCACGGGTGGAGGGCGGCGAGGTCGCGTTTGATCTCCTCGTCCTCGACGATGCGACCCTGTGCGGTGTCGACGACGAACATGCGCCCGGGCTGCAGACGTCCGCGGCGCTTGATGCGCTCCGGCTCGAAGTCGAGCACGCCGGTCTCGCTGCCGATGACGACGAGGCCGTCGGTGGTCTCGGTCCACCGACCCGGACGCAGACCGTTGCGGTCGAGGGTCGCACCCACGAGCGAGCCGTCCGTGAAGATGAGGGCGGCCGGGCCGTCCCACTGCTCCATCTGCATCGAGTGGTACTCGTAGAAGGCGCGCAGCTCGTCGGAGATGTCAGCCTGCTTCTCGTACGCCTCGGGGACCATCATCATGATGGCGTGGGGCAGGCTCCGCCCGGTGAGCGTGAGGAGCTCGAGAACCTCGTCGAAGGATGCCGAGTCGCTCTGACCCGGGCTGCAGATCGGCAGCAGCGGGCTGATGTCGCCGAGGAGCTCCGACTCGAGCTGGGACTGACGCGCCCGCATCCAGTTGCGGTTGCCGTTGACGGTGTTGATCTCGCCGTTGTGGGCGAGCATCCGCAGCGGCTGCGCGAGCGGCCACGACGGGAAGGTGTTCGTCGAGTAACGCGAGTGCACGACGGCGAGCTCGGTCGCGAACCGCTCATCCTGCAGGTCGGGGTAGAACGGCTCCAGCTGGAGCGTCGTCACCATGCCCTTGTAGCCGAGGGTGCGGCTGGACAGCGACACGAAGTAGGCGTCGAGTTCGTGCTGCGCGCGCTTGCGGAGCCGGTAGGTGCGGCGATCGAGAGCGATGCCCGCCAGGGCCGGCGCGTCGCCGACCGCGGGGCGCGACACGAAGAGCTGCTCGAACACCGGTCGCGCGTTGAACGCCAGCTTGCCGAGGTTCTCGTCGGCCGTGGGAACCGTGCGCCACCCGAGGACGGTCAGACCTTCGCTCGCCGCGATCGACTCGACGGCCGCCTTCTGGGCGACGCGCTCGTCATGATCCGTGGGCAGGAACGCCAGACCGGCGGCGTACTCGCCGACCGCGGGCAGGTCGAAATCGACGACTGCGCGCAGGAAGGCGTCGGGCATCTGAGTCAGGATGCCCGCACCGTCGCCGGTTCCGGCATCCGATCCGATGGCGCCGCGGTGCTCGAGGTTGCGGAGCGCGGTCAGCGCGAGGTCCACGATGTCGTGGCCCGCCTCGCCGCGCAGCGTCGCGACCATCGCGAGACCGCAGGCGTCCTTCTCGAACGCCGGGTTGTACATCCCCTGCTTCGCAGGGAACGAACCACCGGTGATGGTCGTCGTGGTGTCTTCGTGACGGGAGCTCGAGGGCATGCCTACCGTCCTCACATGGGTGCTCAACCTGGGACGACGTCGGCCCTGCGGTACTTGCTATCGGGTGGTGAGGGAGCTTGTGGCCCCACCGGAGGATTCTTCGGACGCGGGGGGTGCGCTCACGTCCACGAAGTCATCGGTTCCCTGTGAGTGTACCTCCCCGGAAGGGGTCCACTCGCGACCAGGCTGGTACGGCGAAGGCTCGAAGCCCGGGTGCCGGCGGTTCTGGACGATCATGATGACCAGACCGACCACGACACCGAGGATCGCGGCCCACACGTTGGTGCGGAGACCGAGGAAGATCTCGCTCGGGTCGATGCGGATCGACTCCCAGACGATGCGACCGGCCGAGTACCAGACGAGGTACAGACCGAACAGGCGGCCCCACTGCAGCCGGAAGCGTCGTCCGGCCGCGGCGATGATGATGACGCCCATGACATTCCAGATGACCTCGTAGAGGAAGGTCGGGTGGAAGAGGGTTCCCTCCGGGAGGCCTGCCGGCCACGCGGAGTTCGGGTAATCGATCTTCAGCCCCCACGGAAGGTCGGTGGGAAGGCCGTACAGCTCCTGGTTGAACCAGTTGCCGAACCGCCCGAAGGCCTGCGCGAGCAGGAGGGCAGGCGCGAGCGCGTCCGCGAAGCTCCAGAAGCGGATGCCGCTCCACTTGCAGCCGAGCCACGCACCGATGGCGCCGCCGATCAGGGCGCCGAAGATGGCGATGCCGCCCTCCCAGATCCGGAAGATCGCCCAGATGTCCTTGTCCTCGCCGAAGTAGAACCCGGGGTGGGTCAGGACGTGGAAGATGCGTGCGCCGATGATGGCGAGCGGGACCGCGAGCAGGCAGATGTCGATGACGACCCAGGGCTCCGCGCCGCGCTTGGTGAGACGGCGGTTGGTCCAGAACGTCGCCACGACGATGCCCGCCAGGATGCACAGGGCGTAGAAGTGGATCGTCAGCGGGCCGAGCTGGAACGAACTGATCGGCGGGCTGGGAATGCTCGCGACGACGGAGAGGGCTGCAGAAGTCACGACGGCGAGTCTACGCGGTGACGGTGCGGGGTCCTGCGCCCTGCGACAGCTCGCGCGCCGTGGCCGCGAGCCCCTCGACGCCGCCGTCACGCAGTGCGCGCACCAGGGCCGTACCGACGATGGCACCGTCGGCGTAATCGAGGACGCCGTCGACCTGATCGGCCGTGGAGATGCCGATACCGACGCACGCGTTCTCGACCCCGTGCGCGCGGAGACGGCCGACGAGGGCGCGAGCCGCGGCATCCAACTCCGCCCGCTCCCCCGTGATGCCCATCGTCGAGACGGTGTAGACGAATCCGGTCGAGTGCTCGGCGATCATCTTCAGCCGCTCCTCGGTGGACGAGGGCGCGGCGAGGAAGATCCGGTCGAGGCCGGTGCGCTCCGACGCGGCGATCCAGTCGGCGGCCGCGTCGGGGGTGATGTCGGGGGTGATGAGCCCCGCTCCCCCCGCAGCGGCGAGGTCGTCGGCGAAGCGGTCGACGCCGTACTGGAACACCGGATTCCAGTACGTCATGACGACGATCGGCACGTCGACCCGCTCGGCGATCGCGCGGACGGCGGTGAACGTGTCGCGGAACCGGAACCCGGCTGCGAGGGCGGCCTGCGTCGCCTCTTGGATGACGACGCCGTCCATGACGGGATCGGAGTACGGCGGACCCAGCTCGAGGATGTCGGCGCCGTTCTCAGCCAGGGCGACCGCGGCGTCGATGCTCGTCTGCAGGTCGGGGTAGCCGATCGGGAGGTAGCCGACGAAGGCCCCTCGACCCGCGTCCTTCGCGGCGGAGATGGCAGCCGCCACGCGGGAGGTCACAGCTCGACTCCTTCGCCGCTGCCGTGCTCGGGGTCGGAGGGGACCTCGACGGGCTCCTTGTCTGCGTCGTACAGCTCGAACCACCGGGCGGCGGTGTCCATGTCCTTGTCGCCGCGACCGGAGAGGTTGATCGCGATCACGCCCTCCGGGCCCAGTTCGCGTCCGATGCGCAGTGCACCGGCCAGGGCGTGCGCGGATTCGATGGCGGGGATGATCCCTTCGGTCCGGCTCAGCAGACGCAGGGCCTCCATCGCCTCGGTGTCGGTCGCAGGGATGTACTGCGCCCGGCCGATGCTCGCGAGCCACGCGTGCTCGGGACCGACGCCCGGGTAGTCGAGTCCCGCGGAGATCGAGTGCGATTCCGTCGTCTGACCGTCTTCGTCCTGCAGGACGAACGTCTTCGCGCCGTGCAGGATGCCGGGACGACCGCGTTCGATGGATGCCGCATGCTTGGGCGTGTCGACGCCGTCACCGGCAGCCTCGACGCCGTAGAGGGCCACGCCCTCGTCGTCGAGGAACGCGTCGAACATCCCGATGGCGTTCGACCCGCCGCCCACGCACGCGACGACCGCATCGGGGAGTCTGCCGATCTCGTCGAGCAGCTGCTGACGAGCCTCTTCGCTGATGATCTTCTGGAAGTCGCGCACCATGGCGGGGAACGGGTGAGGGCCCGCGGCCGTGCCGAAGATGTAGTTGGTGGTGTCCACGGAGGCGACCCAGTCGCGGTAGGCCTCGTTGATCGCGTCCTTGAGCGTGCGCGAGCCGGTCGTGACCGGGATGACCTCGGCGCCGAGCAGACGCATGCGCGCGACGTTGAGCGCCTGGCGCTCCGTGTCCACCTCGCCCATGTAGATCGTGCACTCGAAGCCGAACAGGGCGGCCGCGGTCGCCGTGGCGACGCCGTGCTGGCCGGCACCGGTCTCCGCGATCACGCGCTTCTTGCCGAGACGCTTCGTGATGAGCGCCTGACCGATGACGTTGTTGATCTTGTGCGAACCGGTGTGATTGAGGTCTTCGCGCTTGAGGAACACCCGCGCCCCGCCGGCGTGCTCCGCGAACCGCGGCACCTCGGTGAGGGCGGAGGGCCGGCCGGCGTAGACGTTCAGCAGTCGCGCGAACTCCGCGGCGAACGCCGGGTCCGCCTTGGACTCCTCGTACACCGCCGTCAGCTCGTCGATGGCGGCGATGAGGGACTCGGGCATGTACCGCCCGCCGAACTCGCCGAAGAAGGGACCCGCGGCTGCGCGCAGACTCATGAACCTGCCTCCAGGAACGAGGCGAGCGTCGACACGGGGTCGTTCGTGACGAGCGCTTCACCGATCAGGACGACGTCGGCACCCGCGGCGCGGTAGTGCGCGACGTCGGCGGGTGCGAGGACCGCGGACTCCGCGATCTTGATCACACCCTCGGGGATGTCGGAGACGAGCCGGCCGAAGAGGTCGCGGTCGAGCTCGAAGGTCGAGAGGTTGCGCGCGTTGACGCCGATCAGACCTGCGCCGATGTCGTTCGCGCGCGCCAGCTCCTCTGCGGAATGCGTCTCGACGAGCGGGGTCATGCCGAGTTCCCGGATGAGGCCGTAGAGCTCGGCGAGGACGTCCTGCTCCAGCCCTGCGACGATGAGGAGCACGAGGTCGGCACCGGCAGCGCGCGCCTCGAACACCTGGTACGGCGTCGAGACGAAGTCCTTCCGAAGGACCGGAAGGGTGACCGCGGCACGAACGGCCTCGAGGTCGGCAAGGGAGCCTTTGAACTTCCGCGCCTCGGTCAGGACAGAGATGGCGGACGCCCCGCCCAGCTCGTATCGGCGTGCCTGGAGGGCAGGGTCGGGGATGTCGGCGAGGTCGCCACGGGACGGACTCGCGCGCTTCACCTCGGCGATGATCTTCACGCGATCAGCGGGTGCGAGTGCAGCCAGGGCGTCGATCGCGGCAGGCTGCGCCAGAGCGAGCTTCTCGACGACCGCCAAGGGGCGGACGGACTCCCGCTCTCGTGCATCCTCCACCGCGCCGGCCATGAGGTCGGCGAGCACGTCAGTGCTGCTTCGTGACGGTCTTCGACCCACCGACGCCGTAGCCGGCCTTGGTCATGATGTAGCCGACGATGAGGCCGATGAACAGCAGGACGACCGAGAGCCAGACGAGCAGCGGCATGTCGAAGAAGAAGAAGACGGTGCCGATCGTCACGGCGACGAGCATGATGATGACCGTCGTCCATGCCGCCGGGGAGTGTCCGTGGCCGGGGTCCTCGATGCCGCTCATAGTTCTCCTTCGATGCGAAGCACGGGTTCTCTGGGTCGGCCGGAGCCGCGTCACCAGTCTAGCGGGGCGTGCACGCTGCCCCGCCCCGCCGGGTCAGGTCGTCGGATCCTCGCCGCGCGACAGGTCGTCCCACGAGTCGATGCTGTCGCGGGGCCCGCTCGTACGGTCGGTCCGGTACTTGCGACCGGCGCTCGTCCAGCGGTGGGCGGTCGCGAGCGCGACGACTCCGCCGAGGATGATGAGAACGGATGCCGCGACCGTCACCGCCGGCCACGGCGTCGCCGTGATCTCCGACACGACCCCGGCGATGCCCTGCGCGCCGCTCAGACCCGTCGCGTCGGTGACCGGCCCCGCGACGGCGTCGACGGGGCGCTGCGAGGCTATCCGGAACGCACCCCACCCGAGGCCCGCGCCGAGGGCGACCGCGATGACCGCGAAGGCGTAGCGGAGGACGCGCCCCACGATCGTCAGGGCGAGTGCCAGGGCGAGTGCCGCGAGACTCAGCGGTGCCACGACGGCGAGGGCATCGGTCCCGGGGACCGGGATCGGGACGGCGGAGCCGTCGTCGACCGTCGCCTCGAGCCAGGTCTGGGTCGACCCGATGATGCCGATCGCGCCGCCGATGAGGATCGCGAGCACGGCCGCGAGCCGTGTCCGGCGTGAGGCCGCCTCGGTCATGAGAACTCGCCGACGACGGGGTCGAGGTCGTCCGCGTCGAAGCACGTCCGGTCGCCGGTGTGGCAGGCCGCGCCGACCTGCTCGACGGACACCAGCAGCGTGTCGCCGTCACAGTCCAGCCGCACGCCCTTCACGAACTGCGCGTGACCCGACGTGTCGCCCTTGCGCCAGTACTCCTGACGCGAGCGCGACCAGAACGTCACGCGACCCTCGGTGAGCGTCCGGCGGAGGGCCTCGGCATCCATCCACCCGAGCATGAGCACCTCGCGAGTGTCGTGCTGCTGCACGATCGCGGGGACGAGGCCGTCCGCGTTGTAGACGACCCGCGCCATGCGCTCGTCGACGAGGCGCGTCATCGCCGCACCTCCACGCCGTCGGCCACCAGGGCATCCTTCACGTCGCCGACCGTCAGCTGTCCGGAGTGGAAGACGGATGCCGCGAGCACCGCGTCGGCGCCGGCGGCGATCGCCGGGGCGAAGTGCGCGGCATCCCCCGCCCCGCCGGAGGCGATGACGGGGACCGTGGAGACCTCGCGCATGAGCGAGACGAGTTCGAGGTCGAAGCCGTCTTTCGTGCCGTCGGCGTCGATCGAGTTGACGAGGAGCTCCCCCGCGCCGCGCTCGATCGCCTCGCGCGCCCACGCGAGCGCGTCGAGGTCGGTGAGGGTGCGGCCGCCGTGCGTCGTGACGGCGAAACCGGACGGCGTGCCGGGAGCGCGCTTGACGTCGAGGGAGAGGACGAGCACCTGCGCCCCGAAGCGGTCGGCGATCTCGCCGAGGAGCTCGGGCCGGGCGATCGCGGCGGAGTTGACGCCCACCTTGTCGGCGCCGACCCCGAGGAGCCGTGCGACGTCCTCGGCAGAGCGCACTCCCCCGCCCACCGTGAGCGGGATGAAGACCTGCTCGGCGGTGCGCTGCACGACGTCGTACGTCGTGTCGCGCGCATCGACGGTGGCCGTCACGTCGAGGAACGTGATCTCATCCGCGCCCTGCTCGTAGTACCGGCGAGCGAGTTCGACCGGGTCGCCCATCTCGCGCAGGTTCTCGAAGTTGACGCCCTTGACGACCTTGCCCGCGGCCACGTCGAGACACGGGATCACGCGGCTGACAAGCGACACGTCAGAGCCTCGCGTTGTGGATCGCGGTCACAAGGATCGCACGAGCGCCGATCTCGTAGAGGGCGTCCATGACCTGGTTCACGGTCTTCCGCGGGCTCATGACGCGGACCGCGACCCACTCGGGGTCGCGCAGCGGCGAGATCGTGGGCGACTCGATCCCGGGAGCGAGGGCGACCGCCTGGTCGACCAGGTGCGCGGGCAGGTCGTAATCGATGAGGACGTAGCGCCGGGCGACCATGACGCCGCGCAGGCGCCGGAGGAGCGTCTCGGTGCCGTCCGCCTCGGTCGGCGCGCCGATCAGGACCGCCTCGGACTCCAGCAGCACCGGCCCGAAGATCTCGAGGCCCGCCTGGCGGAGGGTCGTGCCGGTCGAGACGACGTCGGCGACGGCATCCGCCACACCCAGCTGGACGGCGGACTCGACCGCGCCGTCGAGCGGCACGAGGTCGACCGCCACGCCGAGGTCGTCGAGGTAGGCGTCCACGAGGCCGGGATAGGCCGTCGCGACGCGCAGTCCGTCGAGATCGGCGAGCTCGGTGAAGCGTCCGGGAGGACCTGCGAACCGGAACGTCGAGCCGCCGAAGCCGAGCTTCTCGATCTCTCGGGCACCCGGCATCCGGGCATCCAGCAGCAGGTCACGGCCCGTGATGCCGACGTCCAGCGCACCGGAGCCGACGTAGGTGGCGATGTCCTTGGGACGGAGGTAGAAGAACTCGACGTCGTTGACGGGGTCGATGGCGTGCAGGTCCTTGGGGTCGCGCCGACCGGTGTACCCGGCCTCGGCGAGCATCCCCGCGGTGGTTTCGGCGAGCATGCCCTTGTTGGGGACGGCGATGCGCAGCATGGAGCGTCTTTCGGTGTGGAGGTGGGCGGACGGCACGAGGGACCGATCAGAGATGTCGGTACACGTCCTCGAGCGTCAGGCCCTTCGCGAGCATCATCACCTGCAGGTGGTAGAGCAGCTGCGAGATCTCCTCGGCCGTCTCGGTGTCGGACTGGTACTCAGCGGCCATCCAGACCTCAGCGGCCTCTTCGACGATCTTCTTGCCGATGGCGTGGACGCCGCGGTCCAGCTGCGCGACCGTGCCCGATCCCTCGGGACGGCTCGCCGCGGTCTCGCTCAGCTCGGAGAACAGTGCGTCGAAGGTCTTCACACCTTCCAGGGTACCGGCCCGCCGATCCCGGCCGGTTCGCGTGACGACCGTGGGCGTCAGTGCCGGTGGGCGGATGCCGCAGCCGAGCGGAGCGCGCTGATCGCCGCTCCCGGATTCTCGGCACCGAACACGGCCGAGCCCGCCACGAATGTGTCGGCACCGGCATCCGCTGCCTGCGCGATGGTCGATTCGCCGATGCCGCCGTCGACCTGCAGCCAGACCTGCGACCCGCGGCGACGGGCCTCGTCGCTGAGCCGGCGGAGCTTGGGCATCTGGTCGGCCATGAAGCTCTGCCCGCCGAAGCCCGGCTCGACGGTCATGACGAGGATCTGATCGAACTCGTCGAGGACGTCGAACAGCTGCTCGACGGGGGTCGCGGGCTTCACCGCCACGCCGGCGCGCGCACCGATCTGCCGGAGCCTGCGGGCCAGGGCGACCGGCTCGGCGGCGGCCTCGAGGTGGAACGTGACGGATGCCGCGCCGATCTCGGCGTACTCGGGAGCCCAGCGGTCGGCGTCGCTGATCATGAGGTGGACGTCGAGCGGCACAGGGCTCGTCGCCTGGATCCGCTCCACCATCTGCGGGCCGAACGTCAGGTTCGGGACGAAGTGGTTGTCCATGACGTCGACGTGGACGAAGTCGGCCGACGCGATGCGGGCGAGTTCAGCCTGCATGTTCACGAAGTCGGCGGCGAGGATGCTGGGGTTGATGCGTACGTCGGAGTCGGCCACGTCAGTCATTATCCCGGTGCCTGCTCAGTTCTTCCGGAGCAGCCAGATCGACATCGCGTCGGTGCTGTGGCGGTGAGGCCACAGCTGGGCGCGTCCCGATCCGTCCGCAGGCGCCGCGAGGTCGATCGCGTCCCCGGCGACCTGCCGGAGCACCTCGCGTGTGTCGAGCTGCGCGAGCGCCTCACCGAAGTGGCGTTCGACCTCTGACACGACGCCCGCGGTCTCGGCGAGGTGGGGCGAACAGGTCACGTAGGCGACGACGCCGCCGGGGGCCAGCGCGCCGACCGCCGCGGTGAGGAGTTCGGTCTGCAGCTGGGTGAGTTCGGGGACGTCCGCCGGGGCCTTCCGCCACCGCGCCTCGGGCCGGCGTCGGAGCGCGCCGAGGCCTGTGCAGGGGGCGTCGACGAGGATCCGGTCGTAGACGCCGCGGCCCGCGCGGGTGCGGCCGTCCTCCTCCGACACGGGGACCTCGAGAGGAACGGCGGCGACGGACTGGCGGACGAGTCGTGCGCGGGCCGCGGACAGCTCGTTCGCCTCGAGGGTCGCGCCGGCGGCCGCTGCCTCGGCCGCGAGCACAGCGGTTTTGCCTCCCGGCGCGGCGCAGAGGTCGAGCCACCGCTCACCCGCGCGGACCGGGACGGCACGGGAGAGGGCGAGAGCCGCGAGCTGCGATCCTTCGTCCTGCACGCGGACCGCGCCCCCCGACCCGCGGACGACCCGGTCAGGGTCACCTCCGGCGAGGCGGAAGCCGATCGGCGAGAAGGGAGTGCGCTCCGCATCGTCCGGGATCTCACCGACGTGAGGCAGAGCCGCGAGGGTCACCGTCGGTGCGGCGTTGTCCGCCGCCAGCAGGTCCAGGAGTTCGTCGGCACGTCCCTCGGCGGCCAGCGCGCGCCGGAAGGCGCGGATGATCCAAACGGGGTGCGCGAACCGGACAGCAAGGCGCTCGTCGTCGGAGCGGGCGGCATCCTCGATGCGGGTCAGCCACTCCTCCTCATCCCGTTCCGATACGCGGCGGAGCACGGCGTTGGCGAACCCCGTCGCACGCCGGCCCGCGACGCGGCCGACGAGGTCGACCGTCTCATGGACGGCGGCGTGAGCGGGGACGCGGGTCGCGAGGAGCTGGTGCGTTCCGAGACGGAGGGCGTCGAGGACGGGAGCGTCGATCCCCGAAACGGGTCGGGATGCCGCCATCTCGATGATCGCGTCGTACGTCCCGACGCGGCGGAGCGTGCCATACGTCAGCTCGGTCGCGAGGGCAGCGTCCGCCGTCGACAGTCGCGCGCGTTCGAGTTCGCGCGGCAGGAGCAGATTGGCGTAGGCGTCGTCCTCGCCGACCGCGCGGATGACCTCGTACGCGACGTCGCGGGCGGCGCTCACGAGGCCGCTCCGGGGAGATCGATCCGGGGACCGTCGGAGCGGAGCCCGCGCCACCAGTCCGCCGCGTTCATGGCCCCCTTGCCGGCGGGTTGGACCGTCCGGAGAAGGACGGTTCCCTCCCCCGTCCCGGCGACGACGTCGCGTCCGACGAGCGCGACCTGTCCCGCCTCGAGAGAAGCGTCGGGTCCGCGGAGCGCGGCGAGCACCTTCACCCGCTGACCGTCGAGCGAGAGGTGGGAACCGGGCTCGGGTGTCGTCCCGCGGAAGCGGTCGAGGACGCGATCGGCGGGTTCGGCGAAGTCGAGAGCGCCGTCGGCCTGCGAGAGCTTCGGCGCGAGGGTGGCCTCGCCGACCTGCGGCGTCGCGACCGCGGAGCCGTCGGCGATCGCATCCACGACGGACGTGACGAGTTCCGCACCCGACGCAGCCAGGTCGGTGAGCACGTCGCCCGCCGTGGCGCCGCGCGGGACGTCGTAGCGGAGCTCCGCGAAGACGTCACCGGCGTCGAGGGCGGGGACCAGCTGGAACACGGCGGCGCCGGTCACGCGGTCGCCCGCGATGAGGGCGTGCTGCACGGGCGCCGCGCCGCGCCAGCGCGGCAGGAGCGAGAAGTGCAGGTTGATCCAGCCGTGCGGAGGCATCGACAGGAGCGGTTCGCGCACCAGCCCGCCGTAGGCGACGATCACGCCCAGATCCGCGCCGAGGGCGGCGATCTCAGCCGTCGCAGCGTCGTCGAGGCGGTCCGCCTTGATGACGGGGAGACCGAGATCCGCCGCCGCCGCCGCTACCGGGGAGGGCGTCAGGACGCGCTTGCGGCCGATCGGAGCGTCGCGTCGCGTGACGACGCCGACGACGTCATGGGACGAGGCCGCGAGGGCGCGGAGAGAGGGGACGGCCGGTTCGGGGGTTCCGGCGAAAACGACGCGCATGCAGGTCCTCACAGATCGAGCTCGGGCACATCGAGCCGAACCCTGAGTGTAGTCCGGGGCCCCGGACCCCGGCGCCGACCGCTGACCGCATCGGCGACGACGGACGCCCGCAGCTGCTCGGCGACCGCGCGGCCGTGCGCGTAGTCCACCCGGACGAGCGCGCGCGTGCCGTCATCGGTGGGCACGGGTCCGACCGCCGACAGCGGGGCGAGATCGGGAACCGCGTCGCGCAGCTCCGCGAGGGCACGGTCGACGGATGCCGCGGCCCCCTCGACGGCGGCGACCCGGACGGTCGGGGGCATGAGCAGCGGAGCTCGGTCCGCGAGCTCGGCGCGGGCGTAGGCGGCGTGCGTCCACGTCGCGAGGGCACGGGCGACCGGTCCCGTGACGCCGACGAGATGGACCGGCGAGCCGGGAGCCGCGAGCGCGGCGGCATTCGACCACCACCGGAGGCACGATTCGCCGATCCGCAGCTGCTCGGCCATGAGCATCTTGTCGCCGTCGAGGAGGATGACCGCTCGGTAGCCGCCCTCCGCCGGGGGCTCCGCCCCGCGCGTGGCGATGACGAGGGCAGGCCGACTGTCGACGGACGCGACGGGGTGGTCGCCGTCGGCGACGATGACCCGGATGCCGGGGAACGCCCGACCGAGTTCGTCCGCCGTCCGCTCACTCCCCGACGACGCCATCCGGAAGCGCGTCCCGGCGCAGTTGGCGCACGTCCAGTTCGGCGCCGACCGGCCGCACCACCCGCAGTCCGGCGTCGCCCCCGGTCGGCGGGCCCGGAGCGGGCCGGAACAGTGCCGGCATCGGGCGGGAGTGCGGCACTCCGCACAGACGAGGACCGGCGAATAGCCGGGTCGAGCGACCTGGACGAGCACCGGCCCGTGCTGCAGCGCCTCCCGCGCAGCGCCGAACGCGGCAGAGGGGACGCGCGCCCCGCGGTGCTCGGCCTCGTGCGTCGCGGACAGGACGACCCGTGGGCTGACCCGACGCGCCGCGGCGATCTCCCGCACCCACCCGAGCTGCACCAGACGCTCGACATCGGTCGTACGGGTGTGGCCCGCGAAGACGAGAGCGGAGTGCTCCTCCTCCTGCCGGACGAGCGCGGCATCGCGTGCGTGCACCCCCGGGCTGAGCGGCTCGGCGAGCAGCGTGTCGCCGTCGTCCCACACGAAGACGGCACCGACATCGTGAGCAGGCGCGTACACGGTGGACCGGTTCCCGACGACGATGCAGGGAACGGGGCTCAGCATCCGGAGGTACGTCGCGTACCGCTCCGGCCCCGAGCGCCTGGCGTCGTCGCGGACGACCGCGTCGCCCGGGACGAGGGCCGCGAGAGCGTCGAGGAGCTGCGTCTGGTCGCGGTGGTCCGGGACGACGAGCAGCGCGCTCCGGCCGCTGTCCAGGACGAGCGCAGCGAGGCCGGCGAGCAGGTCCGCCCAGGCACCGCGGAGAGCTCCGGGAGTCGGGTGCGGCGGTGCGTCGACCGCGACCCGCTCCCCCGACAGGACGGCATCGGCGAGCCCGGGATAGGGCGATGCGAGCGCGTGGGCGCGGGTCACGGCATCCGGATCCACCTGCGGCACTCCGGGCGGATCGGCGGCGAGCCAGGCCTTCTCAGCCCGCACCATCCGCTTCGGCACCGCGAGGCGCAGGATGTCGCTCGCAGAACCGGCGGCCCGATCGGCGACACGCCGCGCCAGGGCATAGAGGGATGCCGGGAGCACCGGCACCGGGGAGACGACGGACGCCACCTCGGACAGCGGACGGCCGCCGGGTTCGACCTCCGCCCGCTCGATGACCCAGCCTTCGATCATCCGCCCGGCGCTGCGCAGCGGAACCTTCACCCGCACACCCGGCTGGGTGTCGGCATCCAGAGCGTTCGGGACGGCGTAATCGAAGAGCCGGTCGAGCTGAGGGAGCGGCGAATCGAGGAGGATCCGCGCGACGGCGATCACGGGCGTCAGAGCCCGGCGGCGGCCCGCAAGGCGTCGACGCGGTCCGTGCGCTCCCACGTGAACTCGGGCAGTTCGCGCCCGAAGTGTCCGTACGCCGCGGTCTGTCCGTAGATGGGACGCAGCAGGTCGAGGTCGTCGATGATCGCCTGCGGCCGGAGGTCGAACGACTCCCGGATCGCGGCCGTGATCTTCTCGTCGGAGACGTGTCCTGTGCCGAACGTCTCGACGTACAGCCCGACGGGGGCGGCGCGACCGATGGCGTAGGCGACCTGCACTTCGAGCCGGTCGGCGAGCCCTGCCGCGACGGCGTTCTTCGCGACCCAGCGCATCGCGTACGCCGCCGAGCGATCGACCTTGGACGGGTCCTTGCCGCTGAAGGCCCCGCCGCCGTGACGTGCGGCACCGCCGTACGTGTCGATGATGATCTTGCGGCCGGTCAGGCCGGCGTCGCCCTTCGGTCCGCCCACGACGAACGGACCCGCCGGGTTGATGACGTAACGGACGTTCGATACGTCGAGGCCGGTCTGTGCGAGGACGGGGTCGATGACCTCGGCCTGCACTGCGGCGCGGAGGGCCGGCAGCGAGATGTCGGGGTGGTGCTGCGTGGAGAGGACGACCGTGTCGACCGTCCGCGGCGTCGTGCCGTCGTAGCCGAGGGTGACCTGCGTCTTGCCGTCGGGACGGAGGAACGGCAGGGCGCCGCTGCGACGGGCGTCGGTCAGCCGCTCGGCGAGCCGGTGAGCCGTCCAGATCGCGGTCGGCATGTACGAGGGCGTCTCATTCGTCGCGTAGCCGAACATGATTCCCTGGTCCCCCGCGCCGAGCGCGTCGACGGGGTCGACGGACCCGCCCTCGCGGTGCTCGAGCGCGTTGTCCACACCCGCGGCGATGTCGCCCGACTGCTCGCCGATCGACACCGTCACACCGCACGAGTCGCCGTCGAAGCCGGTCTCGGAGGAGGTGTAGCCGATGCGGTTCACGACCCGGCGGACGATCCCCGGGATGTCGACGTACCCGTCGGTGCGGACCTCGCCGGCGACGTGGACGAGTCCGGTGGTCACGAGCGTCTCGACGGCGACACGGCTGCCGCGGTCGACCGCGAGGAGGGCATCGAGGATGCTGTCGGAGATCTGGTCGCAGATCTTGTCGGGGTGACCTTCGGTCACAGACTCCGACGTGAACAGGCGCAGCGCGCTCATCGGTCCTCCAGAGGGCGGATCGGGGGTGTGAAAACCATCATGCCCGCGGTCCCCGACACGGGGGACACGCGGGCATGAGGATGACGCCGTGTGGCGCCCGGGTCATGATGTCGAGGTCACTCGGCCGCGCGCAGGCGCAGCTTGTCCTCGTGGATCTCGTGGAGGGCGATCGTCAGGGGCTTGTCCTCGACGTTCGAGTCGACGAGCGGGCCCACGTTGTCGAAGAGGTTCCCCTCGTGGAGGTCCGAGTAGTAGTCGTTGATCTGACGCGCGCGCTTGGATGCGTAGATGACGAGCTGGTACTTCGAGTCGACCTTGTCGAGCAGTGCGTCGATGGGCGGGTCGATGATGCCCTGGTCACGGTTGGCCATGGTGGTCCTCCAGGATCGGTGAGGCGAGAGGTCTGCCTGAGCGCACGCTGAAGCGGCGCGGCATCCTCTCAGTCTACAGGTCGCGACGAGCCGGCGCGCGCCGCGTCAGCGGCTGAGCAGCTGCCGCTTCGAGCTGAGGACCCCGGTGTCGAAGCCCGCCAGGTGGAGCCCGCCGTGGAAGCGGGCGTGCTCGATCTTGACGCACCGATCCATGACGACCGACAGCCCCGCGTCGGCGGCGATCTTCGCGGCGCCCTCGTGCCACGAGCCGAGCTGCAGCCAGAGGGTTGCGGCACCGGCATCCACCGCCTCCTGCGCGACACCGGGCAGGTCGTCGTGCTTGCGGAAGACGTCGACGATGTCGGGGACGACGGGCAGGTCCGCGAGCGACGCGTAGGCGGGCTCACCGAGGATCTCGCTCGCCCGCGGATTGACGTAGTACACGTCGTACGGCGAGCTGCCGCTCAGGTAGGTCGCGACGAAGTAGCTCGCGCGCGCCGGGTTGTCGGACGCGCCGACGATCGCGATGGTCTTCGCACGGCGGAGGATCTCGAACCGCTCCTGAGGGCCGGCAGCCGGCCAGGTGCGCTCCGCGTGCGCGGCCGGAGCCGCACCGGGAAGCGCGCACGCGGCGCCATCGGTCGGGGCGGGCTGGGGCACGGCGCAGGCGTTCGCGTCGGTCATCGGGAGACTCCTGTCGCGGCGGTGAGGGCCTGATCGAGGTCCCACACGATGTCCTCGGGGTCTTCGAGACCCACCGAGATGCGGATGAGGTCGGCGGGCACGCCGGCGGCGACGAGCTGGTCGGCGCTGAGCTGCTGATGCGTCGTCGAGGCCGGGTGGATGACGAGGGTCCGGGCATCGCCGATGTTGGCGAGGTGCGAGGCGAGCTGGAGCGCGTCGATGACGGCCTCCCCTGCTCGCCGGCCCGCGGCGACCCGTTCCTCGTCGCTGGCGGCGTCGCCTGCGGCCTTCACGCCGAACGCGAAGACCGACCCCGGACCCAGCGGAAGGTACTTCTCCGCCCGCTCGCGGTGGGGGTGATCCGGCAGGCCCGCCCACGTGACGAAGGACACGCGCGGGTCGGAGTCGAGCCACTCCGCGACGATCCGCGCGTTCGCACCGTGCGCATCGATGCGCTGCGGCAGGGTCTCGATGCCCTGCAGCAGCAGGAAGGCCGAGTGCGGGCTGAGGGCCGCGCCGATGTCGCGGAGCTGCTCGCTCCGGAGCTTGGTCAGGAAGCCGTACTCGCCGAAGTTGTCCCACCACTTGATGCCGCCGTAGGACGCGACCGGCTCGGTCATCTGCGGGAACTTGCCGTTCCCCCAGTCGAAGGTGCCCTTCTCGATCACGACACCGCCGAGGGTGGTGCCGTGTCCGCCGAGGAACTTCGTGACCGAGTGGATGACGATGTCGGCGCCGTGCTCGAGCGGTCGCGCGAGGTAGGGGGTCGCGAGGGTCGAATCGACCACGAGCGGGATGCCGGCGGCGTGGGCCACCTCGGCGAGCCCCTCGATGTCGGCGATCTCTCCCGACGGGTTGCCGATGGTCTCCACGTAGAGGACCTTCGTCTCGGGCCGGATCGCCGCCGCGTAGTCGGCCGGATCGCTCGAGGCGACGAAGGTCGTGTCCACGCCGAAGCGGCGAAGCGTCACGTCCAGCTGCGTGACCGTGCCGCCGTAGAGCTGCGCCGAAGCGACGACGTGGTCGCCGACGCCGACGAGCGCGGCGAACGTGATGAACTCCGCGCTCATCCCCGACGCGGTCGCCACCGCTCCGATGCCGCCCTCGAGCGATGCGAGGCGCTCTTCGAGGGCCGCGACGGTGGGATTGCCGATGCGCGAGTAGATGTTGCCGTACTTCTGCAGCGCGAACAGGTTCGCGGCATCCGTCGCATCGTCGAAGACGAACGATGACGTCTGATAGATCGGCACGGCGCGGGCGCCGGTGGCGGCGTCGGGTGTCCCGCCGGCATGGAGGGCGCGTGTGCGGAAGCCGAAGCGGTGTTCGTCAGTCATGTTCTCTCTCTGGCGGGTGGATGCCGGGGGTGGATGCGGCAGGTCACGCCGCTGCCAGGGCGGCGGCGATACGCGCGACGGCGTCGGGGTTCTGCAGCGACGTGGTGTCGCCGAGGGGTGCGGGTTCGCGGCCCGCTCGACGGTCCTGTTCGGCCTCCCACAACTGGGCGAGGAGGCGTCGGAGGATCTTGCCCGAGCGGGTCTTGGGAAGATCGGGCACGACGACGACATGCCGCGGCTTGGCGATCGGTCCGATCTCCCGCGCCACGTGCGCGCGGAGATCGGCGGCATCCGGCTCCCCGGCGCCGGACGGGACGACGAAGGCGGCCACGGCATGGCCGGTGAGCGCGTCGACCACCCCGGTCGTCCCCGCCTCTCCGACCGAGGCGTGAGCGACGAGCGCGGACTCGATCTCGATCGTCGACAACCGGTGGCCCGAGA
Organism: Microbacterium phoenicis; assembly: GCF_047302325.1. Lineage (NCBI taxonomy): Bacteria > Bacillati > Actinomycetota > Actinomycetes > Micrococcales > Microbacteriaceae > Microbacterium > Microbacterium phoenicis. Next base: position 1,917,009 of record NZ_CP154849.1, on the reverse strand, counting down.
CGTTCACGACGTCGTCGAGTCGGCCGAGAATCCAGATGTGGCCGTCGGCGTCGCGCGTCGCTCCGTCGCCCGCGACGTAGTAGCCGCCGTGTTCGCCGTGACCGGCGTAGGCCGACCAGTAGGAATCGCGGTAGCGTTCGGGGTTCCCCCAGACGGTCCGCGCCATCCCGGGCCAGGGACGACGGACGACGAGCGTGCCGGACCTGCCCGGTTCGACCTCGCGCCCATCGGGGTCGACCACGGCGGCGTCGATCCCGGGCAGCGGCACGGTCGCCGATCCGGGCTTCAGCGTCGTGACTCCCGGCAGCGGCGCGATCATGGCGGCGCCGGTCTCCGACTGCCACCACGTGTCGACCACGGGGACCTCGTCGCGGCCGAAAGCACGGCGGAACCATGCCCACGCCGCGGGGTTGATCGCCTCGCCGACGGTGCCGAGGAGACGGATGCTCGACAGGTCGTGCCCCTCGGGGAGATCCTCGCCGAACCAGGTCATGAAGGTGCGGATGAGGGTGGGCGCCGTGTAGTAGACGGTCACGCCGTACCGCTCGATGATCTCGAGGTGGCGCTCCCGGTGGGGCGCGTCCGGCGTGCCCTCGTAGATGACCTGGGTGAGGCCGTTCGACAGCGGGCCGTAGATCTCGTAGGTGTGGGCCGTGACCCACGCGAGGTCGGCGGTGCACCAGTGGACGTCGTCCGGCTTCCCGTCGAAGTGCGCCCAATGGGCCCAGCTCGCGTGGGTGAGGTATCCGCCGGAGGTGTGGACGAGGCCCTTCGGCTTCCCGGTCGTGCCCGACGTGTAGATGATGAAAAGGGGATGCTCGGCCTCGAACGCTGCGGCCTCGTGGACCGTCGACGCGGTGTCGACGACGTCGTGCCACCAGACGTCGCGCCCCGGGGTCCACTCGACCTCGTTCCCCGTGCGCCGGACGACCAGGACGTGCTCGAGCTCGGGGAGGCCTGCCGCAGCGGCATCCGCGGCGGATTTGACTTCGACCGCTTCCCCGCGACGGAACTGACCGTCGCTCGTGACGAGCAGCTTCGCGCCGGTGTCCTCGAGCCGGAACCGCACGGCTTCGGCGGAGAACCCTCCGAAGACGAGGGAGTGCACCGCACCGACGCGCGCGCAGGCGAGCGCGATGACGACGGTCTCGACGAGGACCGGCAGGTACACGACGACGCGGTCGCCGGGTTGGATGCCGAGGGCGACGAGCGCGTTCGCCGCCTGGGACACGCGGCGTTGCAGGTCGGCGTAGGAGACCGTCGTACGGTCGCCCGGTTCGCCCTCGAAGTGAAGGGCGACCTTCTGACCACGGCCGGCAGCGACGTGGCGATCGACGCAGTTCACCGCCACATTGAGGGTGCCGCCCTCGAACCAGCGCGCAGCGGGGATCGTCAGCTCACCGTCGGCGTCGCGGACGGGCGGGCGCCAGTCGAGCGCGGTGTGCCAAGGCGTGACCCAGTCCAGGCGCGCGGCCGCCGTCTCCCAGAAGCGGGTCGGGTCCGCCGACGCATCCGTGTACGCCGAGGCGGTCACATTGGCCTGCGCCGAGAAGCCGGCCGGTGCCGGATAGGTGCGGTTCTCGACGAGACGGACCTCGTCGATGTCCGTGCCGCTCACGTCCACTTCCTCAGGACGCGCCGCTGCAGCAGCGTGACGAGGGCGTTGGACAGGGTCCCGAGGGCCGCGAGGATCACGATCGCCAAGAAGATGCGGTCGACGCGACCCGTGCTCTGCGAATCGGTCAGCAGGTATCCGAGTCCCATCGAGGCCGAGATCAGCTCCGCCGCAACGAGGAAGAGCCACGCCTGCGCCAGGGCCAACCGCAGACCCGAGACGAGCGCCGGGACGGTCGCCGGCAACTGCACCGAGCGGAAGAGCTCCCAGCCGCGCAACCCGAACGAACGCCCCATCTCGACGAGGTGCGGGTCGACGTGTCGGAGCGCGCCCGCGACGGTCGTGAAGACGGGGAAGAAGGCGCCGATCGCGACGAGGGTCACCTTCGGCTCCTCGCCGATGCCCATCCAGAGCAGGAGCAACGGGACGAGGGCGAGCGACGGGATCGCGCGGAACGCGGCCAGGATCGGGCTGAGGAGCACATCGCCCGCGCGGGTCAACCCGACGACGGCCGCGACGGCGAGCCCCACGAGCGATCCGATCGAGAACCCGAGGATCACGCGCTGCACCGAGATCGCGATGTGCCCCCACAGCACACCCGAGTCGCCGAGCTGCACGGCGGCGCCGACGACGTCGATCGGAGCCGGCAGACGATACGTCGGGATCAGGCCGAACGCCGTCACCGCCTGCCAGAGCGCGAGGACGGCCAGCGGGACGACGAGGCCGCCCACGACCCGGACACTCGTCCGGGTCCAGAACGGCCGCACCGCCGCGGCACCCGAAGGCGCGGCGGCGGCGGTCGTGTCGACGGATGCCGTCATCGTCAGCCTGCCGCCTTCTCGGCGAATGTCGGCTCGATGATCGTGTCGAGCGCCTGGTCGACGGCGTTCTGACCACCGGTCACGGCGTCGGAGTCGACGAGGACCGGAGCGATCTTCTTCAGGACGGCGAGCTGGGCGTCGCCCGGGATGCCGCTGACGTCGAGGTTCGAGCGCTCGCCGATGACGGTCGTCGCGACCTTCGGGTCGATCCCCGCGACGTCCGCGAGGAGCGCCGCGGTCTCGTCGGGGTTCGCGAGCGCCCACTCGCGGGCCTCCTCGTAGGCGTCGACGACGACCTGCGCGACGTCCTCGTGGTCGGTGAGGAACTCTTCCGTCGCGTTGAGGAAGCCGTACGAGTTGAAGTCGACGTTCCGGTAGATGAGCTTGTCGCCGGATTCGACCTCGGCCGCCGCCATGATCGGGTCGAGACCCGCCCACGCGTCAACGGAGCCGCCGTCGAGGGCAGCGCGCCCGTCCGCGTGCTGCAGGTTCTGCACGTCGACGTCCGCGACGCTCAGCCCCTCGGCCTCGAGCGCCTGCAGCAGGAAGAAATACGGGTCGGTTCCGCTCGTCGCGGCGACCTTCTTGCCCTTGAGGTCGGCGACCGAGGTGATGTCGCTGTCCGGGCCGACGACGATCGCCGACCACTCCGGCTGCGAGTACACGTCGATGACCTTGATCGGCGAACCGTTCGCCCGGGCGAGGAGCGCGGCCGAACCGGCCGTCGATCCGACGTCGAGCGCTCCGGCGCGGAGGAGCTCGTTGGCCTTGTTCGACCCGGCGGACTGCGTCCACTCGACGTCGACGTCGTCGCCCAGCGCCTTCTCGATGAGGCCCTGGTCCTTCACCACGAGGCTGAGCGGGTTGTAGGTCGCGAAGTCGATCGAGAGGGTGTCGGTCGACCACGATCCGGCGCTCGCGCCGTCGGAGGTCGAGCTCGCGTTCTCGCCGGCGAGGCATCCCGTCGCCATGAGCATCACCACGGCACCCACGGCGAGGGCGGGAACGGTGCGGCGGATGACGGTGCTCATCGGGTCTCCTGAAGGGTTGAGCGGTGGGTGTCGACGCCGAGCCCCGCGAGGAGCTCGGCGCGGAGGTCCGTGAACCCGCGATCGGCGCGGTCACGGGGACGGATGCCGGGGACCTCGATCACGCGGGCGATCGAGGAGTCCTCGGAGTCGGCGTCGATCGCGCGCAGCTGGATCACGCGATCTGCCAGGTAGAGGGCTTCCTCCACGTCGTGCGTCACGAGGACGACGGTCGTGGGTTCGGCGGAATGGATATCGAGGAGCAGGTCCTGCATCCGGAGGCGGGTGAGGGCGTCGAGGGCTCCGAACGGCTCGTCGAGAAGCAGCACCTCGGGTCCGCGCGCGAGAGCCCGCGCGAGCGACGCCCGCTGGGCCATCCCACCCGACACCTCACGGGGACGGAGAGAAGCGGCGGCGGTCAGCCCCACGAGTTCGAGGAGCTCGGCCACGCGAGCGGACGCGTCGGAACGCGCGGTGCCGCGCGGCATCCCGATGGCGACGTTCTGCGAAATCGTGCGCCACGGCAGCAGGCGCGGTTCCTGGAAGGCGACCGCGGTGCGCTCGTCCGTGTCGCGCAGTGGTGTGCCGTCGACGGTCACGGATCCGGCCGTCGGCGCGTCGAGACCGGCGAGGAGGCGCAGGAGCGTCGACTTGCCGCATCCCGAGGGCCCGACGATCGCGATGATCTCACCGGGTTCGATGTCGAGGTCGACCCCGCGGAGGACGGGGACGGGCCCGCTCGCTCCGGAGAAGGTCCGACGAACGCCCGACAGCGACACGGCACCCCGCGGCGCGGGCGTGCTCCGGGCAGCGTCGGAGGCGGTGAGGACGGTGGACATGAGTCCAGCTTCCCGGACCCCGACGCGGCTCCCGCATCGGGGCGTAACGATGTGAAACGAAACGCCGGGATGCCGCGGCGGGCGTCAGTGCGCCAGTCGGGCGACTTCCGCCGCGGCCCGCGCGACGTCGTCGTTCACGACGCGGTAGTCGAACTCGCCCTGCGACGCGAGCTCGACGCGTGCGGTCTTCAGCCGGCGTGCGCGCTCCTCTTCGCCCTCGGTCCCCCGACCGACGAGCCGGTTGACGAGCTCGTCCCAGCTGGGCGGCAGAAGGAAGACGAGCGTCGCGTCGGGAGCGGCGGCGCGCACCTGACGCGCGCCCTGCAGATCGATCTCGAGCAGGACGGTCCGCCCCTCGGCGAGGGCGGCATCGATCGGGCGACGCGGGGTGCCGTAGCGGTAGGCGTTGTGCACCGTCGCGTACTCGAGGAGCTCGCCCGCCTCGACCATCCGGTCGAATTCGGCGTCGTCGACGAAGAAGTAGTGCTCGCCCTCGACCTCGCCCGGGCGCGGCGGACGCGTCGTCGCGGACACCGAGAGGAGGATCTCGGGGTGGTGCTCTTTGATGTGCGCGGCGACCGTTCCCTTCCCCACGGCGGTGGGGCCGGCGAGCACGATCAGACGGCTGCGCGCGTCACGCGCGCGCGGCTCGGGCAGGCGACGGTCGAGGTAGTCCTGCAGCACCTGCCGCTGGCGGATGCCGAGACCGCCGATCTTCTTCACGGGAGCGATCTGCAGGTCCGCGAGGATGCGGTCGCGCTTGCCCTCGCCGATGGCAGGGATCGCGGTGAGGAATTCGGTGACGCGCATCGCGGCGGCTGCGGACTGCGGCTCGGCCCATGCGCGCCGCAGCAGGTCCTGCGGGCTGATGACGCGCGTCGACACGTCGCGCTTGAGGGCGGCACGCTCGCGGCGCGCGGCGACGGCGCGACGCGACGCGGCGGCGCGGTCGACCTCGGGAGGGGTGCGGGAGTCAGGCATGTCGGGCGTCCTGGAGTTCGGAGTTGTGGGTGTCGATGGCGGCGGCGATCCCGTCGGGACCCGCGCCGAGGATGCTGCGGCTGGCGCTGGCGAGCACCTGCGGTGCCAGGGCACCGAACCGCTCGGAGATGTCGCGAAGGCGGGCACCCTGCGCTCCGAATCCGGGGGCGAGAAGGGACGCGCGGTGCAGCGAGGCATCCGTCAGTCCGAGATCTGCGCGCTCCACTGTAGCCCCGACGACGAAGCCGACCGGACCGAAACGGTCCTCCCCCACGACTGCCGACGAGTTCGCCGCGCCGGCGCGCTGCGCGACCCAGTCCGCCACCGTCTGGCCGCGCTCGGCGTCGACCGCCGTGATCTCAGCGGACTGCAGGCCTGCGGCCTCGGGGTTGCTGGTCGCCGCGAGGACGTAGACGCCCTTGCCCTCTCGGACGGCCGTCGCGATCGTGCCGCGCAACGAATCGGGTCCGAGGTACGGGCTCACGGTCACAGCGTCGGATTCGAGCGGAGAGCCCGCCGACAGCCAGGACTCGGCGTACCCGTCCATCGTCGTCCCGATGTCGCCGCGCTTCGCGTCGGCGATGACGATCAGGCCCGCTGCCCGGGCCGTCCCGATGACGTCCTCGAGCGCCGCATAGCCCGCTGATCCGAACCGCTCGAAGAACGCCACCTGGGGTTTGACGACGCCGACACGGGTGCGCGCGGCATCCACGACGCGGAGCCCGAAGTCGCGGACGCCCGCAGCGGATGCCGGGAGCCCCCACGCGTCCAAGAGCGACGCGTGGGGGTCGATGCCGACGCACAGCGGGCCGCGGGCGTCGAGCGCCGCGGCCAGCCGCGAACCGAATGAGGTCACACCGCCGCCTTCCGGTCGGCGGCGTACTCCTGCAGGCTCCGGACCTCGAAGCCGCTCCGGAGGACGGGCATCGCCGACACCGCCGCGCCGAGCACGGCCATCGTGGTGAACAGCGCCTTGTCGGCGGCCACCGCGGCGGCGCGGATCTCGTAGCCGTCGGCCCGCGCGATGCCGCCCGAAGGGGTGTTCACGACGATGTCGATCTCGCCCGCGTTGATGAGGTCGACGACGTTCGACTCACCTGAGTCCTGTGTCTCGGAGTACTTGGAGACGACTTCGACCCGGATGCCGTTGCGGGCGAGGATCTCCGCCGTGCCCTCCGTGGCGATGAGCGTGTACCCGAGCTCCTGCAGGCGGTGCGCCGGCAGGATGACGGCGCGCTTGTCGTCGTCGGCGACCGAGAGGAAGACGGTGCCCGAGGTCGGCATCCCGCCGTAGGCCGCGGCCTGGCTCTTCGCGAACGCCGTCGGGAAGTCGCGGTCGATGCCCATGACCTCGCCCGTCGAGCGCATCTCGGGGCCGAGCACGGAGTCGACGGTGCGGCCATCGGCGGTGCGGAACCGCTTGAACGGCAGCACGGCCTCTTTGACGGCGACGGGGGCGTCGAGCGGCACGCGCGAACCGTCCTGCTCGGGGAGCAGGCCTTCGGCGATGAGCTCGGCGATCGAGGCGCCCGCCATGATGCGGCTGGCGGCCTTGGCCATCGGGATGCCGAGTGCCTTCGAGACGAAGGGCACCGTACGCGACGCGCGCGGGTTGGCTTCGATGACGTAGAGAACCCCGGCCGAGACGGCGAACTGCACGTTGAGCAGACCTCGCACGCCGACGCCCTCGGCGATGGCGTGCGTCGCAACGCGCACCCGGTCGATCTCGCCCCGGCCGAGCGACATGGGCGGCAGTGTGCACGACGAGTCGCCGGAGTGGATGCCGGCCTCCTCGAGGTGCTCCATCACGCCGCCGATGTAGAGCTGCTCGCCGTCGAAGAGGGCGTCGACGTCGATCTCCACCGCGTCGTCGAGGAAGCGGTCGACCAGCAGCGGTGCGTCCTCGCGGATGATCGCCTGGTCGGCGATGCGGACGAAGTAGTCGCGCAGGCTGTCGGTGTCGTAGACGATCTCCATGCCGCGGCCGCCGAGCACGAAGCTCGGCCGGACGAGCACCGGGTAACCGATCTCCTCGGCGATGGCGATAGCGCCCGCCTCGTCGGTGGCCGTCCCGTGACGCGGGGCGGTGAGACCCGCGCGGTCGAGCAGCTGCGAGAAGAGCTCGCGCTCCTCCGCGATGTCGATCGCAGCGGGCTTCGTGCCGAGGATGGTGTACCCGGCCGCCTCGATGCCCTTCGCGAGGCCCAGCGGCGTCTGTCCGCCGAGCTGGCAGATGACGCCGACGATCTCGCCCGACAGCGCCTCGGCGTGCAGCACCTCGAGGACGTCCTCCAGGGTCAGCGGCTCGAAGTACAGCCGGTCGCTCGTGTCGTAGTCGGTCGAGACGGTCTCGGGGTTGCAGTTGACCATGATGGTCTCGAAACCGGCGTCCGACAGTGCGAACGAGGCGTGGACGCAGGAGTAGTCGAACTCGACGCCCTGACCGATGCGGTTCGGACCCGAGCCGATGATGACGACCTTGCGGCCCTCGCTGGGCGTGACCTCGGTCTCGCGGTCGTAGGAGGAGTAGTGGTACGGCGTCAGGGCCGGGAACTCCCCCGCGCACGTGTCGACCGTCTTGTAGACGGGGCGCAGTCCGAAGCCGTGACGGATGCCGCGAACGCCTGCCTCGTCGAGGCCGCGGAGTTCCGCGATCTGGGCGTCGCTGAAGCCGTGATCCTTCGCGAGGCGCAGGATGTCCTCGGTCAGCTCGTCCGCCTCGCGGATGTATTCGGCGACCTCGTTGATGAGGATCATCTGGTCGAGGAACCACGGATCGATCGCCGTCGCGTCGAACGCCTGCTCGAGCGTGGCGCCCTTGCGCAGCGCCTGCTGCAGCACGACGATGCGGCCGTCGGTGGGCGTCTTCGAGATCTCGAGAAGCTCCTCCATCGAGCGCTGCTCGGGCCCCCAGTGGAAGCTGGAGCCGCGCTTCTCGAGCGAGCGGAGCGCCTTCTGGAGAGCGGTCGTGTAGTTGCGCCCGATCGCCATCGCCTCGCCGACCGACTTCATGGTGGTCGTGAGGGTCGTGTCGGCGGCGGGGAACTTCTCGAAGTTGAAGCGCGGCACCTTGACGACGACGTAGTCGAGCGTCGGCTCGAAGCTCGCCGGCGTCGCCTTCGTGATGTCATTCGGCACCTCGTCGAGGCGGTAGCCGATCGCGAGCTTCGCGGCGAGCTTCGCGATCGGGAAGCCGGTCGCCTTCGAGGCGAGCGCCGACGAGCGCGAGACGCGCGGGTTCATCTCGATGACGATGATGCGGCCGGTCGCCGGGTCGACGGCGAACTGGATGTTGCAGCCACCGGTGTCGACGCCGACGGCGCGGATGATGTCGATGCCGATGTCACGGAGCTTCTGGTACTCACGGTCGGTCAGCGTCAGTGCCGGAGCGACGGTGATCGAGTCGCCGGTGTGCACGCCGACGGGGTCGACGTTCTCGATCGAGCACACGACGACCGTGTTGTCGGCGGTGTCGCGCATGAGCTCGAGCTCGTACTCCTTCCACCCGAGAATCGACTCCTCGAGGAGCACCTCGGTCGTGGGCGAGTCGCGCAGGCCCGCGCCGCCGATGCGGCGGAGGTCCTCCTCGTCGTACGCGAACCCGGACCCGAGGCCCCCCATCGTGAAGGACGGGCGGACCACGAGCGGGTAGCCGAGCTCCTCGGCACCGGCGAGCAGGTCGTCCATGGTGTGCGCGATGACGCTGCGCGCGACGTCGGCTCCGGACTCGAGGACGAGCTCCTTGAAAACCTGGCGGTCCTCGCCCTTGCGGATCGCGTCGACCTTGGCGCCGATGAGCTCGACGCCGTACTTCTCGAGGATGCCGCGGTCATGGAGCGCCATCGCGGCGTTGAGCGCCGTCTGGCCGCCGAGGGTCGGCAGGATCGCGTCGGGCTTCTCCTTGGCGATGATCGTCTCGATGACCTCGGGGGTGATCGGCTCGACGTAGGTCGCGTCGGCGAAGTCGGGGTCGGTCATGATCGTGGCCGGGTTCGAGTTCACGAGGATGACGCGCACGCCCTCCTCGCGGAGCACGCGGCACGCCTGGGTGCCGGAGTAGTCGAACTCGCAGGCCTGACCGATGACGATCGGGCCCGATCCGATGACGAGGACGCTCTGGATGTCGTCGCGCTTAGGCATTCTTCGTCTCCTGGGTGGCGACCACGAGGTCGCGGAAGCGGTCGAACAGGTAGTTGGCGTCGTGCGGGCCGGCGGCGGCCTCGGGGTGGTACTGCACGCTGAACGCCGGGAGGTCGAGGGCGCGGAGCCCCTCGACCACGTTGTCGTTGAGGCCCACGTGGCTCACCTCGACACGGCCGTAGCCGTGCGGGCTGTCGATGACGCCCTCGATGGGCGCGTCGACGGCGAAGCCGTGGTTGTGCGCCGTGATCTCGACGCGGCCCGTGGTCTTGTCGAGGACCGGCTGGTTGATGCCGCGGTGCCCGAACGGCAGCTTGTACGTGCCGAACCCGAGGGCGCGGCCGAACAGCTGGTTGCCGAAGCAGATGCCGAAGAACGGCAGTCGGGCGTCGAGGATCTCGCGCAGGAGCGCGACGTGACGATCGGATGCCGCGGGGTCGCCGGGGCCGTTCGAGTAGAAGACGGCGACGGGGTCGACGGCCTGGATGTCCGCGAACGAGATCGTCTGCGGCAGCACGTGGACCTCGAACCCGCGGGCGGCGAGGTTGTTCACCGTCGCCTGCTTCACGCCGAGGTCGAGGATCGCGAGGTTGCCGACCTTCTCGCCGATCGCCGGGGTCACCTGCGCGGCGGGCACGGAGACGTCGGCGGACAGGTTCTGCCCGCTCATCTCGGGCGCCTCGCGCACGATGCGCAGCTGCTCGTCATCGCTGAGCGCCGCGGCATCCCCTGAGAACACCCCACCCCGCATGGAGCCCGCCGATCGCAGCACCCGGGTGACCGCGCGCGTGTCGATGCCGCTGATGCCCACGATGCCGTCGCGGACGAGCGCGTCCTCGAGCGAGTGGTCGGCGCGCCAATTGGAGACGATGCGCGAGGGGTCGCGCACGACATACCCCGACACCCAGATTCGGCGGGACTCGTGGTCCTCGCCGTTCATGCCGGTGTTGCCGATGTGAGGGGCGGTCTGCAAGACGATCTGACCCGCGTAGGACGGGTCGGTGATCGTCTCCTGGTAGCCGGTCATCGCCGTGGCGAAGACGACCTCGCCGAGGGTGGTGCCGCGGGCGCCGTAGGCGTGGCCGGGGTGTCGGGAACCGTCCTCGAGGACGAGGACGGCGGGTTCGGGAGCCTGGAATCTCTGAATGCTCATGCGTCGCTTCCGGGGGTCTGCTGGGGAGAGGTGGGAGAGGAGGTGGCGGGGAGGACACGGCTGATCGCGTCGCTGAGCGATCGCGCGGAGAGGTCCTGCGGGCGGAGGTAGCTGTCGACGACCGTGCCTTCCGGGGTGGTCCACGCGAGACGCACGAGACCGTCGCGCTCGACGACCCGGTCGATGGCGACCGTCGCCTGGCCCACGGAGACGAGGGCGTCCGCGGCGAGGAAGATCCGCGGCTGGCCGGTCAGATCGAGAGCCACGCCGGCGTCGGTCACGGTGACGTCGACGCGGGACCGGAAGGCGAGCCCGCGGATCGCGAGCCGTTCCAGCGCATCGTCGTGACGGGTCGTGGCGACGTAGAGGCCCTCCGAGCGGAGACTCGTGACGGCACCGTCGGGGGCGTCGCCGACCGGGGCGGTCAGGTCCGCATCCCGCCTCGATCGTCGTCGCCAGGCGACGAGCCCGATCACGATCAGGATGACGGCGACCGCCACCATGACCAGGACGGCGGCCTCGCGCGTCACGAGGCGACCTCGGCGATCACCGCGCCGTCGGCGACGGTCTGCCGGCCGCGGAAGAACGTCGCGCGCACCTCGCCCGGCAGCTCCCGCCCGAGGTAGGGCGAGTTCACACTGCCTCCCCGCAGGTCTTCCGTGCTGAATGCGCGGACCGGCGCCGGGTCGTAGAGGGCGAGGGATGCCGGCGATCCGACCGCGATCGGGGTCCCGGCATCCGCGAGCCTGCCGATGCGGGCAGGGGCCGATGACATGACACGGACGACGTCGGACCACTCGAGCAGACCCGTCTCGACCATCGCGGAGTGCACGACGCGCAGGGCGGACTCGAGTCCGACCATCCCGTTGGCCGCAGCCTGCCATTCGCAGGTCTTCGCTTCGGCGGGGTGCGGGGCGTGGTCGGTGGCGACGATGTCGATCGTGCCGTCCGCGAGTCCCTCTCGGACCGCGCGCACATCCTCGTCCCGCCGCAGCGGCGGGTTGACCTTGAAGCGCGGGTCGTATCCGCGGACGAGGTCCTCGGTCAGCAGCAGATGGTGGGGCGTGACCTCGGCCGTGACGTTGATGCCGCGCTTCTTCGCCCACCGGATCAGGTCGACGGAGCCGGCGGTCGAGAGGTGGCAGACGTGCAGCCGCGAACCGACGTGCTCGGCGAGGAGCACGTCGCGCGCGATGATCGACTCCTCGGCGACGGCCGGCCATCCCGTGAGGCCGAGCTCGGCCGAGACGGTGCCCTCGTTCATCTGGGCACCCTCGGTCAGTCGCGGGTCCTGCGCGTGCTGCGCGACGACGCCGTCGAAGGACTTCACGTACTCCAGCGCCCGGCGCATGATGAGCGGGTCGAAGACGCAGAAGCCGTCGTCGCTGAAGACGCGGACGCGCGCGCGTGATGAGGCCATCGCGCCGAGCTCGGCGAGGCGCTCGCCCTTCTGCCCGACGGTGACGGCGCCGATCGGCTGGACGTGGGCGTAGCCGGCGGCCTCGCCCAGGGCGAGCTCCTGCTCGACGACGCCGGCCGTATCCGCGACCGGAGAGGTGTTCGGCATGGCGAACACCGTCGTGTAGCCGCCGGCGGCGGCGGCACGGGAGCCCGACAGGATCGTCTCGGACGCCTCGTAGCCCGGCTCTCGGAGGTGGGTGTGCAGGTCGACCAAGCCGGGCAGCGCGATCAGGCCGTCGGCATCCACCGTCCGTGCGCCGTTCTCGCTGAGGCCCGTGCCGAGCTCGGCGATGACCCCGTCTCGGATCAGGATGTCCGCGGCGATGCCGCCGTCGATCCGCGCCCCGCGGATGAGGATGCTCTCGCTCATCGGGCCTCCTCCTGTGGGTGGGTGGTGGGTCGCTCCCCCGCAAGGAGCAGGTAGAGCGCCGCCATGCGGACCGAGACACCGTTCGCGACCTGCTCGAGCACGGTCGATCGTGGTGAATCGGCGGCGTCGGCGGAGATCTCCAGACCCCGGTTCATGGGTCCGGGGTGCATGACAATGCTAGCGGTCGGAAGAGATCCCATCCGCGCGGCATCCAAGCCCCAGCGGCGTGAATACTCCCGTTCAGTGGGGAAATAGGCGGCGTTCATCCGCTCGAGCTGGATGCGGAGCATCATGACGGCGTCCGGCGCGGAAGCGATGGCCTCATCGAGGTCATAGGAGATCGTCACCGGCCAGGCCGAGACGTCCTGCGGGACCAGCGTCGGAGGTGCCACCAGGGTGACCCGAGCCCCGAGCGTCGTCAGGAGCCAGACGTTCGACCGCGCGACGCGCGAGTGCAGGATGTCGCCGACGATCGCGATGTGGAGCCCCGCGAGGTCGCGGCCCCTGCTGTCATCCCCGAAGAAGCGCTTGCGGATCGTGAACGCGTCCAGCAGAGCCTGTGTGGGGTGCTCGTGCGTGCCGTCACCGGCGTTCAGGACTCCGGCCGAGATCCAGCCGCTCGTCGCGAGCGTGTGCGGGGCTCCCGAGGCACCGTGACGGATCACGACCGCGTCGGCGCCCATCGCCTGCAGGGTCTGCGCGGTGTCCTGGAGGGACTCGCCCTTTGAGACCGAGGACCCCTTCGCGGAGAAGTTGATGACGTCGGCCGAGAGCCGCTTGGCAGCCGCTTCGAAGGAGATCCGGGTGCGCGTCGAGTCCTCGAAGAAGAGATTGACGACGGTCTTCCCGCGGAGGGTGGGGAGCTTCTTGACCTCGCGGGACTGCGTGTCGCGCATGTCCTCGGCGACGTCGAGGATGCGGAGCGCGTCGTCCCGACTGAGGGTGCGGGTGTCGAGGAGGTGTCTCATGACGCGATCGTCACCTCTTCGGCGCCGTCGACGTCGGCCAGCCGCACGTTGACGCGCTCCTCACGCGAGCTCGGCAGGTTCTTGCCGACGAAGTCCGGCCGGATGGGGAGTTCGCGGTGACCGCGGTCCACGAGGATCGCGAGGCGCACGACGGCGGGCCGGCCGATGTCCTGCAGCGCGTCGAGGGCGGCACGGATGGACCGACCCGAGAACAGCACGTCGTCGACGAGGACCACGGTCTTCGCGTCGATGCCGCCGGGCGGGATCTCGGTGGGGCGCGGCGTCCGCGTGGGATTGCGGTGCAGATCGTCGCGGTACATCGTGACGTCGAGCGATCCGACCGGGACGGTCACGCCCGTGAACGACGCGATGAGCCCCGCGATGCGTTCGGCGAGAGTGACGCCGCGAGTGGGGATCCCGAGGAGCACGAGCCCGTCGGGGCCCTTGTTCGACTCGAGGATTTCGTGAGAGATGCGCGTGAGTGCGCGGGCGATGTCAGCGTCGTGCAAGACGATGCGCGAAGTCATCCGCCGCTCCCTTCTCCGCCTCACAGGACGGTGTTAAAGGTTGCTTGTACGAGACCACTCTAGCGGGGCCGGGCGGGCGGCCGCGGCATCCGGTCGCTCTCCAGGACTCCCCCGCCGACGAAAGACGGCATCGCGGCCGAGACTCGACGCGAAGCCGCGCATCTCGGACGGGATGCCGTCTGTCGGTGGATGTGCCGGGTCGCCGGCCCTCGGGTCAGGAGCGCGCGATGCGGGCGAGGACGCCGTGCACGAACGAGCCGGAGTCGTCGGTGGAGAACTCCTTCGCGAGCTCCACCGCCTCGTCGATGGCGACCGCGGTCGGGATCTGGTCGTTGTGCAGGATCTCCCACACGCCGATCCGAAGGATCGCACGGTCGACCGCCGGCATCCGCTCGAGCTTCCAGTCACGCGCGTGCGTGACGATCTGCTCGTCGATCTCGCTCTGCGCGTCGATGACGCCGTCCACGATCTCGCGGGCGTACAGCCACGAGGCCTCGCGCGCCGGCTCGTTCGCGGCGCGTTTGGCCTCGGCGGCGAGGGTGACGCCGAGGTCATCGCCCCGGATGTCGGACTGGTACAGGATGTCGAGGGCGCGCTTGCGCGCCTTGCTCCGAGCGCTCATCGGGCGGTCAGTTCACGCGGCCGAGGTAGTCCCCGGTGCGCGTGTCGACCTTGACCTTGGTGCCCTGGTCCACGAACAGCGGGACCTGGATCTCGTAGCCGGTCTCGAGGGTCGCGGACTTCGTGCCGGCCGAGGAGCGGTCGCCCTGCAGGCCCGGCTCGGTGTACGTGATCTCGAGGACGACAGAGGCGGGCATCTCGACGTAGAGCGGGTTTCCGTTGTTGAGCGCGATCTGCACCTGCTGGTTCTCGAGCAGGTAGTTGGCCGCGTCGCCGACGACGGTGGCCGAGACGTTCAGCTGGTCGTAGTCGGCGACGTCCATGAAGACGTAGCTGTCGCCGTCGTTGTAGAGGTACGTGAAGTCGCGGCGGTCGACGTTCTCGATCTCGATCTTCGCGCCCGCGTTGTAGGTGCGGTCGACGACCTTGCCCGAGACGACGTTCTTGAGCTTCGTGCGGACGAAGGCGCCACCCTTGCCGGGCTTCACGTGCTGGAACTCGACGACGTTCCAGAGCTGTCCGTCGATGGACAGGACGACGCCGTTCTTGATGTCTGCAGTGGATGCCATGAGAGTGCGATTTTCCGTTCCGTGGGTTCGAGGCCGATGCGGCCGACGATCGATTCTACGGGATGCCGCAGCATCCGCCCCGGAAAGCGGTCAGCCGTCGAGGGTCGAGAGCAGTTCGCGGGTCGCGGCGGCGTATCCGGCGACCCCGCGGCCGACGACATGCACCACGGCGACGTCGGCGACGTAGGAGTGGTGGCGGAACGGTTCTCGGACCATCACGTCGGAGATGTGGACCTCGGCGACAGGGAGAGCGACCCCCGAGAGCGCGTCGCGCAGCACGACGGAGGTGTGGGTCAGCCCGCCCGGGTTGATGACGATGCCGGCGCAGTCCGTGCGGGCCGCGTGGATCGCGTCGATGAGGACGCCTTCGTGGTTGCTCTGCACCGCGCGCACCTCGAAGCCGGACTCCGCGGCGGTCCGCTCGACGAGCGCCTCGACGTCGGCGAGGGTCTCGCGCCCGTAGACGTCGGGTTCGCGGATGCCGAGAAGGTTCAGGTTCGGTCCGTTGACGAGGAGCAGGCGGCGGGCGGTCGACACGTGACGACCCTACTGGGACGGGCGGTGCATCTGGATCTCGCGGCCGACCTCGGTGTCGAGCGCGAGTCCCGTCGGGACGAACCCCAGGCGACGGTACGCCGCCTGGGCACGGGCGTTGTCGATGTGGACGTCGAGGGTGAGCCCGTCGGCGCCGACGGCCTCTGCCCAGGCGGATGCCGCGGCCACGAGCTCGTCAAGGACGCCCCGCCCGCGGTGCTCGGCATCGACGAAGACACCGACGAGCTCGGCCCGCGGGGCGGCGACGCCGCGCCCCAGGGCGTCGGCAGCACCGGCATCCCGGATGAGGACCGTCGCGGAGCCGACCCACCGCTCCCCCGCGATCGCGACGAACTGCGCCGCGTTCTGACCCAGGGCGGCGTCGGCGGTCCGCGACTGCCAGTGCACGTCGTCGCGGGCGAGCTCCTGCTCGCGGGTGGTCAGAAACGCGATGGACGCGGCCGGATCGCTGACCGCGCGGATGCGGAGGTCGCGGACCTCGCGCCACTCGTGCAGGCGGACGCGGCGAACCGCGGCATCCGTCACCCGGCGATCTCCTGGTAGGCCGCGAACAGCAGCGACTCGTCGGGAGCCTGCATGACGGTGGGCTTGCCGATCGCGTCGAGGACGATGAAGCGGAGCATGCCGGCGCGCGACTTCTTGTCGCGCTGCATGACGCCCAGCAGGTGCTGCCAGCCATCCATCCGATAGCTCGTGGGAAGGCCCAGGAGGTCGAAGATCCGGCGGTGGCGCGCGACGTCGTCGTCCGAGAGCCGCCCGGCGAGGCGCGAGAGCTCGGCGGCGTACATCATGCCGATCGAGATGGCGGCGCCGTGGCGCCAGCGGTACCGCTCGGCGTGCTCGATCGCGTGACCCAGGGTGTGGCCGTAGTTCAGTACTTCACGCAGGCCTGCCTCGCGGAAGTCCTCGCTCACCACGCGCGCCTTCATCTCGATCGCGAGCTCGATGCACCGGCGGAATTCGTCCGTCGTCGGGTCGACCGCCGCCTCGGGGTCGCGCTCGACGATGTCGAGGATCTCGGGGTACCAGATGAAGCCGGCCTTCACGACCTCCGCGAAACCGGCGACCGTCTCGTTGCGCGGCAGCGTGTCGAGTACGTCGAGGTCGCAGATCACCGAACGGGGAGCCCAGAACGCGCCGACGAGGTTCTTCCCCTCAGCGGTGTTCACGCCCGTCTTGCCGCCGACCGCGGCATCCACCATCCCGAGGACGGTCGTCGGGATCTGCACGACCTGCACACCGCGCAACCAGGATGCGGCCACGAACCCGGCCAGGTCGGTCACTGCACCGCCGCCGAAGCCGATGACCGCGTCGGTGCGGGTGAAGTCGGCCTGCCCCATGACCTGCCAGCAGAAGGCGGCGACCTCGATACGCTTGCCGTCCTCGGCGTCGGGAACCTCGGCGGTGAGCACCTCGAGCGAGCCGTCGGCGAGGAGCAGTTCACGGAGGTCGGCGGCCTTCGCACCCAGGCGCGGGGTGTGCACGATGAGCACCTTCTTGACGGTGGGGGCGAAGTGCTCGCGGACACCGGCGAGCAGGCCCCGGCCGACGTGGATGTCGTACGGCGAGGCCCCGGTAACGCTGATGGTGGTGTGGGTCATGGGGTGACTCCTGAGGTGTCGGCGGCGGGCCCTGCCCATTCCGCGATGGCGGTCACGATGTTCTCGAGCGGCCCCGACGAGGTGTCGAAGGTCGCGTCGGCGACGGCCTCGTAGACGGGCCGCCGTTCCGCGTAGATGCGCTCCCAGCGCTGGATCGGTGTCTCGTCGTCCCCCGAGAGCAGGGGGCGGGATGCCGCTTCGCCCAATCGACGGGCGACGACGCGCGGCGCGACGGTCAGCAGGGCCACCCGGTGGGAGCGCAGTCGCTCCCGCGTGGCCTCGTCGAGCACGGCTCCTCCGCCGAGCGAGACGACGCCGCCGCTGCTCAGGGCTTGCGCGACCGCATCCCGTTCGAGAGAGCGGAAGTGCGGCTCACCGTGTGTCGCGAACAGGTCGGCGATCGGCCCGTGGGTGCGGACGATCATCGCGTCGGTGTCGTGGAAGGTTCGCCCGAGTCGCTTCGCCACCCGTTTGCCGACGCTCGTCTTGCCGGCCCCCATGGGACCGATGAGCACGATCGCCCGGGCGTCAGGCGAGGTCATGCGCGAGGAGTGCCGCCTCAGACGCAGGGGTCGTCTTCAGCGTCTCGGGGATCGCCTCGAGGTAGGTCTCGAGGTTGCGACGCGTCTCACGGATGCTGTCACCGCCGAACTTCTCGAGGACCGCGTCTGCGAGCACGATCGCGACCATCGCCTCGGCGACGACGCCGGCTGCCGGCACCGCGCAGACGTCCGAGCGCTGGTGGTGGGCGGCGGCCGTGTCACCGGTGGCGACGTCCACAGTGCGCAGCGCGTGCGGGACGGTGGCGATGGGCTTCATCCCGGCGCGGACGCGGAGGACGGTGCCCGTCGACATCCCGCCTTCGGTGCCGCCGGCACGGTCGGACGCGCGCGTGATGCCGTCCTCGGTCGCGAAGAGCTCGTCGTGAGCCGCTGACCCGCGACGACGCGTGGTCTCGAACCCGTCGCCGACCTCGACCCCCTTGATCGCCTGAATGCTCATGAGGGCCTGGGCGAGCTTGCCGTCGAGGCGCCGATCCCAGTGCACGTGCGATCCGAGCCCCGGAGGCAAGCCGTAGGCGAGCACCTCGACGATGCCGCCGAGGGTGTCGCCGTCCTTCTTGGCGGCATCCACCTCGGCGACCATGCGCTCGGACGTGGCCGGGTCGAAGCAGCGCAGCGGATCGGCGTCGAGCGCATCGACATCGTCGGGTCCGGGGAGTTCCGCGCCCTCGGGCACCTGGACGGGACCGATCGACAACGTGTGGCTCACCAGGCGGATGCCGAGCTCAGAGAGGAAGCTGCGGGCGATCGCACCCAGCGCGACGCGAGCGGCTGTCTCGCGCGCGCTCGCGCGCTCGAGGATCGGCCTGGCCTCGTCGAAGTCGTACTTCTGCATGCCGACGAGGTCGGCGTGGCCGGGACGGGGGCGCGTGAGCGCGGCACCGCGGCCGCGGGAGCGCTCGCTCAGCTCGGTGGGCTCGGGGTTCATGACCTCGATCCACTTGGGCCACTCGGTGTTGCCGATGCGCAGGGCGATCGGGCTGCCGAGCGACAGGCCGTGCCGAACGCCGCCCGAGAGGTTCAGCTCGTCTTCCTCGAACTTCATCCGCGAGCCACGGCCGTAGCCGAGCTTGCGGCGGGCCAGGTCGGCGCGGATCGCGTCGAGCGAGACGGGGACGCCGGAGGGCAGACCCTCCATGATGGCGACGAGTTCGGGGCCGTGGGATTCGCCGGCGGTGAGCACGCGGAGCATTGCCCTAGTCTCCCACGAGCGCGCGGCGCATGACGGCCACCACCTCGGCCTCTCGCGGCAGCGGCTCGTCGACCCCGCCGGTCGCGAACGCGCGGATCTGCAGCACGGCCTGGTGCAGCAGCATCCCCTCTCCCCCGCGCGCCGACGCGCCCGCGCGATCCCACGCTCGCGAGAGGTCGGTCGGCCAGTGACCGTACACGACGTCCATCAGCGGACCGCCGGTCGCCGCCAGAGCACCGGCGACGGAGTCCTCCACCGATACGCCGCCGGGCAGGGTCGCGATCGTGACGTCGACGCGGCGCTCTGCAGGCTCGCTCAGAAGCACCTTCGTCACGTCGACACCGATGCGGTGGCCGAGGTCCACGAGCGGCGCCGCGGCCTCCGGGCGCCGAGCAGCGATCTCGACCTCGCCGACCCCGAGCTCCGCCAGCGCGACGAGGGCAGCGGATGCCGTCGCCCCCGCTCCGACGATGCGCGCCCGATCGGCGGACACGATGCCCTGCTCGCCCAACGCAGCGACGATGCCGCCGACGTCGGTGTTGTACGCATGCCACCCGTCGCCCGTCCGAACGAGGGTGTTGGCCGCTCCCGTCAGGATCGCGCGCGCGTCCCGATCGGCCGCGGCGGCGAATGCGGCGTGCTTCAGCGGCATCGTGAGTGAGAGACCGCGGTGTGCGGCATCCAACCCGGTCAACTCCGCGTGGAAGGAACGCTCGTCCACGCGCCGTCGACCGTACGTCCAGTCCCAGCCGAGGAAACCGTACGCCGCCGTGTGCATCGCCGGGGACAGGCTGTGGTCGATCGGATCGCCCCAGACCTCCAGGGCGACGTCGCTCATCAGGAGCAGCCCCCGTCAGGGTTGTCCCGGCACCACTGCTGGTACTGCGCGACGGCCTTCTCGTGCTCGGCGAAGGTCGCCGAGAAGACGGTCTCGCCCGTCTCGAGGTTGACGGTGACGAAGTACTGCCAGGGCCCGTCCGCGGGTTCGAGCGCCGCCTTCATCGCGAGCTCGCCCGGGTTCGCGATCGGGGTGACCGGGAGACCCTTCTTCTTGTAGGTGTTCCAGCCGTTGTCGTCCTCGAGCTCCTCCGCCCGCGAACTCGTGCCGCCCTCGCGGTCCTGGAAGGGGTATTGCGCGGTCGAGTCCATCTGCAGCAGCCCGTCGGTGTCGCTGATGGCCGGGTCGAGCCGGTTCTCGATGACGCGCGACACCTTGTAGAAGTCGTCGGCGTACCGCGCCTCCTTCTCGATGATGGACGCGACCGTGAGGATCCGTTCCCGCTGATCGGTGGGGACACCGGCGTCGTCGAGCGCTTGCACGGTGCGGTCGACCATCCTCTGGATGACCTCTTTCGCCGTCACGTCGGGGTCGAAGGTGTACGTGGCCGGGAAGAGCCACCCCTCCAGCGTCTCCGCCTTCACGCCGTACGCGCTCGGGTCCTTCACGGCGTTCTCGACGTCCTCCAGAGGCAGACCGATGCCCTCCGCGATGCGCGGGACGGATTGTGCGACCGTCAGACCCTCGCGGAGCTGCGCGGTGTACTCCTGCTTGTTCGTCGGGTCGAGCAGAGCCTGGTAGGCGGCCTCCGAGGTCATCTTCTTCTGCAGCGCGTAGACGCCGGGCTTGAGCGCGCTGGGGTCCTCGGCGCTGTCGATCAAGTACGAGTAGAACGCGTCGGAGGTCTTCGTCACGCCCGCGTCGAACAGCGCGCGGGAGATGTCCGCGCCGGTCTGTCCCGACAGCACCGTGACGCTGGCCTCGCCCTCGGCCATCCCCGCCTCGAAATCCTTCGGCTCCTCCCAGCCGAGGACCTTCCGGATCTGATCCTCGTAGGTGGTCCACACGGCGACGCCGCCGCCGACGAGCCCGCCGATGATCACGAGGACGATCGCGAACACGCCCCATGCCGCGACGCGGCTCTTCCGACGGTCCTTGTCGTGGCGCTTCGACGAGCTCGACGGGGCCTTCAAGCCCTTCTCCTCGAAGAGCGCGTCGATCGGCGCCGTCGTCGAGGCGAGAGGCCGCTCCGCCACGGGGGTACGACGAGGGACAGCGGATGCCGGGGGCACAGCTGCAACCGGCTCGCTGACCGACTGCGGGTCGCCCTGCACGTTCTCTGCAGCAGGAGCGTCGTCGACGCCCGAGAAACTCTGCGTGTTCTGGCGCTGCGCCTCTCGAGCCGCACGACGCGACGTCGGCGCCTCGGGGAGGTCGCCAGGCGACGGGGTCTCGGGCATCGATGGACTCCTGCGTCTTCTACAGCGCCGCACCGGCCGGGTTGCCGGTGCTCTTCTCGACATCGATCGCCTGCTGGAGGAGAACGACCGCGGCGATCTGGTCAACGATCCTACGAGACGACTTCTGCGAACGCCCGTTCTGACGTAGGACGGCGTTCGCCGACACCGTGCTCAGCCGCTCGTCCACCAGTCGGATGGGCACGTCGACGGCGGCCGAGAGCTCAGTGGCGAACTCGCGCGCATCGGTCGTCGACGCGGTCTCGGATCCCCCCAGGCTGATCGGAAGACCGACGAGGATCGCAATCGGGTCGTACTCGCGCGCGATCTCGACGATGCGCGCGACCGAGGTCTCGGAGCGGGGAACGGTCTCGACGGGGACGGCGAGCATCCCGTCCGGATCGCACCGGGCGACCCCGACGCGGGCTCGCCCGACGTCGATGCCGAGACGGACCCCGCGACGGAAACCGCTCACGCGGTCGCACCCTCCAGTGCCGCGACGATTCCGGTCAGCGCAGCCGGCAGAGCCGAGGCATCCGTCCCGCCTCCCTGTGCCACGTCATCACGGCCACCGCCACCGCCACCGAGCACTCCGGCAGCGGTCTTCGCGAGGAGTCCCGCCTTGGCTCCCGCGGCGCGCGCGGCTTCGGTGGTTGCGACGATGACGATCGGACGCCCACCGGCCTCACCCGCGAGGGCGACGACACCGGCGTCGGAACCGAGGCGCTCGCGCACCTGCAGGGCGAGCGTCCGCAGGTCGTCGGCGGAGGCGACCGAGCCGATCGACTGCGCCACCACGCGGTAGGAGCCGGCCGAGACGGCGGATGCCGCAAGAGTCGGCACCCGCTCGCCGAGGGCCTTCGCCTCGAACTGAGCGATCTTCTTCTCGGCCGCCTTGAGGCTCGCCTGCAGCTCCGCGATACGCGCGGGCAGCTGGTCGCGCGGGATCTTCAATCCCGACGTGAGCTGCGACACGATGGCGCGCTCGGCAGCGAGCTCACGGAAGGCGTCCTGACCGACGAGGGCCTCGACGCGGCGGTTGGAGGCGCCGACCGACGACTCCCCCACGAGGTTGATGAGCCCGACCTGCGCGCTCGAGGACACGTGGGTGCCGGCGCACAGCTCGCGCGACCACGGGCCGCCGATGTCGACCATCCGCACGGTGTCGCCGTACTTCTCGCCGAACAGCGCCATCGCGCCCGCCGCCTTCGCCTCGTCGAGCGACATGACCCGCGTCGTGACTTCGAGGTCGTCGCAGACGGCGTTGTTGGCGATCTCCTCGATCTCGCTGCGGGTCTCGGGCGAGAGCGCCTGACCCCACGAGAAGTCGAACCGGAGGTATCCCGCACGGTTGAGGGAGCCCGCCTGCGTCGCGCTCTTGCCGAGCGTGTCGCGGAGAGCCGCGTGCACGAGGTGGGTCGCGGAGTGGGCCTGCGCGGCCGCGCGGCGGTTGGCGGCATCCACCACCGTCGTCGCGGCGTGACCGACGGCGACCTCGCCCGTGGTCACCTCGACCGTGTGGCTGATGAGGCCGGGGACGGGCTTCTGCACGTCGAGGACCTCGAGCTCGTAGCCGGGCCCGACGATGACGCCCTTGTCGGCGACCTGACCGCCGGACTCGGCGTACAGTGCGGTCTCGGCGGTGATGACCTCCGCGATCTGCCCCTGCGACGCCCGGTCAGCCGGAGCGCCGTCGACGAGGATGCCGAGGATGCGGGACTCGGTCTCGAGATCGGTGTATCCCGTGAAGACCGTCTCACCCAGCGCGCGGAAGTCGCGGTAGACGCTCGTGTCGGCGAGCTGGCGCTTGCGGGAGCGGGCGTCGGCCTTGGCGCGGTCGCGCTGCTCCTTCATGAGGGTGTCGAAACCGGCGCGGTCGACCGAGAGACCGGCCTCTTCGGCGATCTCGAGCGTGAGGTCGATCGGGAAGCCGTAGGTGTCGTGCAGCAGGAACGCCTGCGACCCGCTCAGCGAGGTCGCCTGCGTGGACTTGGCGGACTCGATCGACGTGTCGAGGATCTCCGATCCGCTCGCGAGGGTGCGCAGGAAGGTCGCCTCCTCGGCCAGCGCGTACTGCGACAGCCGTGCGTAGTCGGTCTCGACGACCGGGTAGGACTCCTTCATCGCGTCGCGCGAGACCGCGAAGAGCTCCGCGAAGGTGGGTCCTTCCACACCGAGCAGCCGCATCGAGCGGATCGCGCGGCGCATGAGGCGGCGCAGGATGTAGCCGCGACCGTCGTTCGCCGGCGTCACACCGTCCGAGAGCAACATCAGCGACGAGCGGATGTGGTCGGCCACCACGCGGAAGCGGACGTCGTCGTCGTGGTTCTCGCCGTACCGCTTGCCCGAGAGCTCCACGGCCTTGTCGAGGACGGGACGGACCTGGTCCGTCTCGTACATGTTGTCGACGCCCTGCTTGATGAACGCGACGCGCTCGAGGCCCATGCCGGTGTCGATGTTCTGTGCAGGGAGGTCGCCCACGATGTCGAACTCGTACTTCGAGCGCACATTCGTGATCTCGTACTGCATGAACACGAGGTTCCAGATCTCGACATAGCGGTCGTCGTCCGTGGCGGGCCCGCCGTCGACGCCGTATTCGGGGCCGCGATCGAAGAAGATCTCGGAGCACGGGCCGGCGGGGCCGGGAAGCCCCGTGGTCCAGTAGTTGGTGTCCTTGCCCAAGCGCTGGATACGCTCCTCGGGCAGGGTCGAGTGCTCGAGCCAGAGCTGGATCGCCTCGTCGTCCTCCTCGTAGACGGTGACCCAGAGATCCTTCGGATCGAATCCGAGTCCGCCGTCTTCGTCGGCGGTGGTGAGGAGCTCCCACGCGTACCGGATCGCGTCCTTCTTGAAGTAGTCGCCGAACGACCAGTTGCCCAGCATCTGGAAGAACGTGCCGTGACGCGGGGTCTTGCCGACCTCTTCGATGTCGTTCGTCCGGATGCACTTCTGGTTGTCCGCCGCGCGCTTGTAGGGCGCGGGGACGTCGCCCGAGAGGTACGGGATGAAGGGGACCATGCCGGCGACCGTGAACAGCAGCGCCGGGTCATCACTGACGAGGGATGCCGAGGGCACGATCGTGTGCCCGCGCTTCTCGAAGTAATCCAGGTAGCGCCGGGCGATCTCAGCGGTCTTCATCGTGTGTCCTCAAACTGCATGCGGGATCGGTCGCGTCCCAGGGGCCGCGACCGGGAGATGGGGAAGTGGGTCAGTCGCCCCGCGGGGCGGACGCGGCATCCTTCGACAGGGCGTCCTGCGCGGCATCCTTCACCTCAGTGACGATGCCCTCGATCTTCGCCTCCTGCGTCCGGTAGGCCTCGCCCATCCGGTCGGTGAACTCGGAGATGCGGAGGTCGACCTCGGAGAGGAGCTCCTGGCCTCGCGGATCCTTGTTCACCAGGTGCGCAGCGACGAAGCCCGCGACGATGCCCATCAGGAACCAGAGGACTTTCTTCATGGGGTCCATGTTAGGTGCAAAGCAGAAGGGGCGCCGGGTGAACCCGACGCCCCTTCGAACCGCTGAGCGGCTACGACTCGCTTAGCGCGCGGCGTAGTACTCGACGACGAGCTGGACTTCACAGGTCACCGGGACCTCGGCGCGCTTGGGGCGACGCTCGAGACGGGCCTGGAGCTTGTCGAGCTCGACCGACAGGTAGCCGGGAACCGGGGGCAGGACCTCGGCGTGACCACCGGCGGCTGCGACCTGGAACGGCTCGAGAGCCTCGCTCTTGGCCTTGACGTGGATCGTCTGGCCCGGCTTCACGCGGAAGGACGGGCGGTCGACGAGCTGGCCGTCGACGAGGATGTGACGGTGCACGACGAGCTGACGCGCCTGTGCCGTCGTGCGGGCGAAGCCCGAACGGAGCACGAGCGAGTCGAGACGCATCTCGAGGAGCTCGACGAGGTTCTCACCGGTCAGACCCTCCGTGCGGCGGGCCTCGTTGAAGGTGTTGCGCATCTGCTTCTCGCGGATGCCGTACTGCTCGCGCAGACGCTGCTTCTCGCGAAGACGGACGGCGTAGTCGCTGTCCTGCTTGCGCTTGGTGCGGCCGTGCTCACCGGGAGCGTAGGGACGCTTCTCGAGGTAGCGGGCGGCCTTGGGGGTCAGTGCGACGCCGAGGGCGCGCGAGAGGCGCACCTTGCGGCGGTCCTGGGACTTCGTTGCCACGAAATCTTCCTTCCATGACGTGGCCATGTCTTTCACGGCTCACGGGCGTATCGCCTTCTCTCGCCCTTGCGGACTGCACGCCGGGGCACGCCGAAAGGTGGGAAAGAGAGAAGAGGATGCCCGAAAACACGGTTTCGAGCCGATTAAGCCTAACAGACGGGGAGGTTCAGCCCTGGCCGCGGGCCAGATCCACCGCGCCCGGCGGATAGAAGGGGAACGCATCCGGATCGAGGCGATCGAGTCGGTACCAGCCGACCGACGTGTCGCCGTCGAGCACCTGGATCCGCTCGTCGACGCCCAGGCCCTCGAGCTCCGGGCTGCGCACCGCGAAGACGTAGGCGATCTCGTGCCCGGGGCGGCCCTCGTTGTCGAAGATGTTCTCGATGACCCCGAGCAGCCGTGATTCCGTGACGCTCGCCCCGAGTTCCTCCGCGAGCTCCCGGCGTACCGCGGCGTCGGCCCCCTCTCCCGGCTCCACGCCGCCGCCCGGAGCCCGCAGGAAGGCCGGTCGCTCCGTCGTCGCCGGGTACAGCTCCCCGAGGACGTATCCGTCCCTGACGACGACGGCGACCGCGATGACGCGGATGCGGGGGCGCGATCGGACCTCCGCTGCATACGCTCGTAGCGCGCGGCCGTAGAGAGGTATCTCGTCCGCGAGAGCTCGGAGGGCGGTGCGGAGCGCGCGGACGGCCTTGTCATCGTCGTACAGGGCCAGCGCTCGGAATCCCGCCGCCGCGCCCGCCAACGGGTCGGTCGGCGGGACGTCCTTCAGGACGGCGATCGCGCCCGAGGCGTCCCCCACGTTCCGCAGGGAGCTCGCAAGTTGGATCCGCGCCTGAGTCTCGAATGGCGCGTCCAGACGCGCAGCGAGCGCCGCGCGGTACAGAGGAATGGCCGCAGCTTCTTCGCCGAGGAAGTCCTCGACCGACGCGCGTTCGAACAGGGCCCTGGGATCGTCCTCGGGTCGCCCGATGAGCGCCTCGCTCATCGGGGCCCGGAGGGCGTCGGGTTTCTCTTCATCGGCGGCCGCCCACACGTCGTCGATGCGGCTGTCGCTCTCACCCGGCGCGTCAGTCACCGAGGATCTTCCGGATCTTCTCCAGCCGCGCAGAGATGTCGCGTTCGACTCCCCGAGCCGTCGGATCGTAGTAGCGGCGCCCCCGGAGTTCGTCGGGCAGGTACTGCTGCGTCGCGACGCCGACCTCGAGATCGTGCGGATACACGTACCCCTTGCCGTGACCCAGGCGCTTCGCGCCGGCGTAGTGCGCGTCCCTCAGGTGGATCGGCACCCGCCCGAATCCGCCCGCCCGGACGTCGGCGATCGCCGCATTTATGGCGTTGTAGGCGGCGTTCGACTTCGCTGTGGTCGCGAGATAGGCGGTGGCCTCCGCGAGGGGGATGCGCCCCTCCGGCATCCCGATGAAGGCAACGGCATCCGCCGCGGCGACGGCGATCTGGAGGGCTTGAGGGTCCGCCAAGCCGATGTCCTCCGCCGCGGAGATCACGAGCCGCCGGGCGATGAACCGTGGATCCTCGCCGGCTTCGATCATTCGGGCGAGGTAGTGCATCGCGGCATCCGGGTCGGATCCTCGGATCGACTTGATGAAGGCGCTGATGACGTCGTAGTGCTCGTCGCCCTGCCGGTCGTACCGCAGCAGGGCGCGATCGACGGCCTGTGCGACGTGCTCGGCCGTGATGACGGGCGGCTCCGCCTCGGCATCCTCGCTCTCCTCACCGGACGACTCGACCGGCTCGGCCATAGACGCCGCGGCCTCGAGCGAGGTCAGCGCCCGACGCGCATCCCCGGAAGCGAGGTGGACGAGGGCGGCCCGCGCCTCATCCGAGAGGGTGACGGCGCCGGCGAGACCGCGGGCGTCGGTGACGGCGCGATCGACGAGCATCCCGAGATCCGCGTCGGTGAGGGGCTGCAAAGTGAGCAGCAGGGAGCGCGACAGCAGGGGCGAGATCACCGAGAAGGAGGGATTCTCGGTCGTCGCGGCGATGAGGATGACCCATCCGTTCTCGACGCCCGGGAGGAGCGCGTCTTGCTGCGCCTTCGTGAAGCGGTGGATCTCATCGAGGAAGAGGATCGTGGAGGCGCCGTACAGGTCGCGCTGCGTCATCGCCTCCTGCATGACCTCGCGGACGTCCTTGACACCGGCGGTGACGGCGGAGAGCTCCACGAAGCGACGTCCTGAGGTCCTCGCGATCGCCTGCGCCAGCGTCGTCTTTCCTGTCCCCGGCGGCCCCCAGAGGATCACCGACACCGCGCCGGTCGTCGCACGCCCGGGGTCGGCGAGGGCGACGAGCGGGGACCCCGGTCGCAACAAGTGGGTCTGGCCGGCGACCTCATCGAGGGATGCCGGGCGCATCCTCACGGCCAGAGGCGTCGCTCCGCGGAAAAGCGCATCACTCTGTGCCATCCCTCCAGGCTAATCGCCCCCACCGACATCGCGGTTCCGAGTGGTGCCGCCGGGTTTTGCCCCGGGCGCGGGGCCGAATAATCTGCAGGAGGCTGCGCTCTCGCTCAGCCTCGACGGGAGGAACGCCGTGGCAGCGGGCAAGGACAAGGGTCGCTCGAGCGCACAGGAGCGCGAGCGTGCACGTCTCTACGAAGCGCGACGACGCTTCCACGCCTCCGTCATACAGCGACGCCGCCGCGACAACGTGATCGCCGGCGTCGCTGGCGGCGCTCTTCTGCTCGCGATCCTCGGGGGGCAGGTCGCCTATTACACGCTCGGGCCCGGCACTCCGGAACCCGCTCCGTCTCCGTCTCCGTCGCAGACCCCGGGTGCGACCCCCACTCCCTCCCCCGAGCCGTCTGAATCCCCGACTCCCACTCCGACTCCGTGACCGCCGCGTACTAGGCTGAGTCACTAATCCGACCCCCATGCGGCGCATGCCGCCGACGAGGTGACCCCCGTGAGTTCCGCCACCCCCGAATCCGCCGAGACCCAGCCGTGGGGCCGCGTCGACGACGACGGCACCGTCTCCGTCCGCGAGGGCGATCAGTGGCGTGTCGTCGGCCAGTACCCCGACGGCACCCCCGAAGAGGCTCTCGCCTACTTCGAGCGCAAGTTCGCCGACCTCGCCTCTGAGGTCACCCTCCTCGAGGTGCGCCACCGGCGCGGCGGAGCGTCGGCATCCGATCTGCGCAGCACCGCCCGCACCATCCGCGAGCGTCTCGACGGCGCTGCCGCCGTCGGCGACCTCGCCTCACTCGAGGCCCGCGTCACGTCGCTCGAGGGTGCGCTGTCCGAGGCGAGCGCCGAAGAGGCGCAGGCTCAGCGGGCAGCGGTGGATGCCGCCGTCGCCGAGCGCGAGGGCATCGTCACCGAGATCGAGGCGATCGCCGCCAAGGACCCGCGCTCCATCCAGTGGAAGCAGACGACCGCCGACGTGGCGGCACTCTTCGCCCGGTGGCAGGAGCACCAGAGCACCGGACCCCGGCTGCCCAAGGCGGTGGGCCAGCAGCTCTGGAAGCGATTCCGCGACGCCCGCGCCATCGTGGACAAGAACCGCCGCGAGTTCTACTCGAGCCTCGACGAGCAGCACAAGAGCGCCCGCGACGCCAAGACGCGCCTCGTCGAGCGTGCCGAAGCGCTGGCCCCGAGGGGCGAGGACGGCATCTCGGCCTACCGCGAGCTGCTCGACCAGTGGAAGAGCGCCGGCCGCGCCGGTAAGAAGGCCGACGACGCACTCTGGGCCCGGTTCAAGGCTGCGGGTGACGTCCTCTACGGCGCGCGCATCGAACGCGAGAACGCGGACGTAGAAGCATCGAAGGAGAAGATCGAGGCCAAGCGCGCTCTGCTCGACGAAGCCGCCGCCGTCGCGAAGGAGAAGGACAACGCCAAGGCGCGCACCCTCCTCACGAACATCCAGCGTCGCTGGGACGAGATCGGTCGGGTCTTCCCGCGCGACACCGAGCGTGGCCTGGACGACCAGCTCCGCAAGGTCGAGACCGCGCTGAAGTCTCGTGAAGACGAGGACTGGAAGCGCAACAACCCCGAGACGAAGGCGCGTCAGAACGACATGACGAGCCAGCTCCAGGATGCGATCTCGAAGCTCGAGGACGAGCTCACGGCCGCAGAAGCCACGAAGGACAAGGCCGCCATCGCGAAGGCGAAGGACGCGCTCGAAGCCCGCAAGGGCTGGCTGCGGGCCCTCGGCGGCTGACACGTCGGATCTGACGAGAGCGGATCACCCTCCCGGGTGGCCCGCTCTCGTCGTTTCTCCACAGCCGGATCCCGACTCCCGCCCGGCGCTCCCGGATGGCGCAGACTGCCCTCATGTGGCCGTTCCTGTACTTCGCCGATGACCGTCTGTCGACCGCGGAGCTGACGGCGGCTCGCCTGGACGGCGACCTGGTGGAGATCGGCGAGGCCTTCATGCCGGCGGACGCCGTCGAAACACGCGAGCTGCGCGCGGCATCCTTCCGCTCGGTAGGCGGACCCGAGCGCGCCGTCACGCACGCGAGCGCCGCCTGGGTGCACGGCGCGATCCCGGAACCGCCGCTCATCCAGAGTCTGCAGCGGGCGGGCAGACGGCGTGCGGCCTTCCCGGTCGACGCTCGCATCCGGTTCCGCGACGTCGCCCTTCCGGCCCGTGACGTCGACCTCATCAGCGGCGTCGCCGTGACGACCCCGGTCCGCACTCTGGTGGACCTCATCCGCGAGGCCGCCGTGGGTGCCTCTCCGCACCACCTGGTCGATGACATGCTCGCGTGGCGACCGGATCTGCTCGACGATGCCGTGACCTGGATCGAGCAGGCGGGACCCGTCCACCACAAGCGCGCGGCGGCCGCCGAACTGCGACGGCGTCAGGAAGAGGTGACCCGGTAGACGTCGTAGACCGCGTCGATGCGCCGGACGGCGTTCAACACCCGGTCGAGGTGAACCGTGTCGCCCATCTCGAAGACGTACCGGCTGAGCGCGAGACGGTCGTTCGTCGTCTGGACGGATGCCGAGAGGATGTTCACGTGGTGCTCGCTGAGCACCCGCGTGATGTCGCTCAGCAGCCCCGAGCGGTCGAGGGCTTCGACCTGGATGTGCACGAGGAAGACGCTCTTGGACGTCGGCGCCCATGAGACCTCGATGAGGCGGTCCGGCTGGTCACGGAGCGCGCCGGCGTTCGTGCAGTCGGCGCGGTGCACGGAGACGCCGCTGCCGCGCGTGACGAAACCGACGATCTCGTCCCCCGGGACCGGCGTGCAGCACTTGGCGAGCTTCACGAGGATGTCGGGCGCACCCCGGACGAGGACGCCCGAGTCTCCGCCGCGCGGCGCCTTGGACCGGCCGACGGCGGGAAGGTCGATGGGACCGGTGGAGGTGTTCTCCTCCTCCGTGCGGACGAGGGCGGTGACCTTCTCGATGACCGACTGGGTCGACACGTGGCCCTCGCCGACGGCGGCGTAGAGGGCGGTGACGTCCTCGTAGCGGAGCTGGTGCGCGACCGCGGTGAAGGAGTCCTGGCTCATCAGACGCTGGAGCGGCAGGTTCTGTCGGCGCATCGCGCGCGCGATGGCGTCCTTGCCCTGCTCGACGGCTTCGTCGCGCCGTTCCTTCGTGAACCATCCGCGGATCTTGTTGCGTGCTCGGGTGCTCTTGACGAACGCCAGCCAGTCCTGGCTGGGGCCGGCATCCGGGTTCTTCGAGGTGAACACCTCGACGACGTCACCGGAGTGCAGTTCCGATTCGAGGGGCACCAGGCGACCGTTGACCTTCGCGCCCATCGTGCGGTGGCCGATCTCGGTGTGCACGGCGTACGCGAAGTCGACGGGGGTCGCACCGGCGGGGAGCCCCACGACGCGCCCCTTGGGGGTGAAGACGTAGACCTCCTTCGCACCGATCTCGAAGCGGAGGGAATCGAGGAACTCGCTCGGGTCGGCGGTCTCGGCCTGCCAGTCCGAGATGTGCGCCAACCACGCCATGTCCTGGTCGATGGCCTTGGAGTCCGCCTTGCCGCCGGAGATCTGCTCCTTGTACTTCCAGTGCGCGGCCACGCCGTACTCGGCCTGCTGGTGCATCTCGTGGGTGCGGATCTGAATCTCGACCGTGCGACCGCCGGGACCGATGACCGTCGTGTGGAGCGACTGGTACAGATTGAACTTCGGCGTCGCGATGTAGTCCTTGAACCGGCCCGGGATCGGCGTCCACCGGGCGTGGATCGCTCCGAGGACCGCGTAGCAGTCGCGAACGGTGTTCACCATGACGCGGATGCCGATGAGGTCGTAGATGTCGTCGAACTCGCGACCTCGGACGACCATCTTCTGGTACACGGAGTACAGCTGCTTGGGTCGTCCCATCACGCGACCTCGGATACGCAGATCCCGCAGGTCGGCTTCGACGTTGTCGATGACCGTGTGGACGTACTGCTCGCGCTGCGGAGTGCGCTGCTTGACGAGTGAGTCGATCTCCGCGTAGAGCTTCGGGTGGAGCACGGCGAACGACAGATCTTCCAGTTCGCTCTTGGCGGTCTGGATGCCGAGGCGATGCGCCAGGGGAGCGTAGATCTCGAGCGTCTCGCGAGCCTTCTTCGCGGCCTTCTCGGGCGGCACGAACCCCCAGGTTCGTGCATTGTGCAACCGGTCCGCGAGCTTGATCAGGAGGACGCGGATGTCCTTCGACATCGCGACGATCATCTTTCGGACGGTCTCGGCCTGCGCCGCGTCGCCGTACTTGACCTTGTCGAGCTTCGTCACGCCGTCGACCAGCATCGCGACCTCGTCGCCGAAGTCCGCGGTCAGCTGGTCGAGGGAGTAATCGGTGTCCTCCACGGTGTCGTGGAGGAGGGCTGCGGCGATGGCGCGTGGACCGAGGCCCAGTTCCGCAAGGATCTGCGCCACCGCGAGCGGGTGTGTGATGTAGGGCTCACCGCTCTGCCGCTTCTGCGATGCGTGAGCTTTTGCGGCGGTCCGATATGCACGCTCGACGATCGCGATGTCGCCCTTGGGGTGGTGCACGCGCACCGTCCGCATGAGCTCCTCGAGGGCGTCGCGAGATGGCGCACGGGAGAAGATGCGCGGGACGAGACGCCGGAGGGACTGCCCGCCCGTCGCCGACCCTGTGGGAGTGACCGCTTCAGCCATGCGATCGCCTCCTGCCTGCCCGTACGCGCGTGGAACTGGAGGTCAATCCTACGCCCGGGGCCATGCCGCTCAGACCGTGGCGACTGCGGCTGAACGGGACTCGAGGACGCGCTGATCGCGAGCCTTCAGGTCGCTCTCGTTCTCACGCAGAAGCGAGTAGAGCGGCGCAGCGACGAACAGCGTGGAGTACGCCGCGACGATCGTTCCGACGAAGATCGACAGCGAGATGTCCGTCAGAGTCTGAGCGCCGAGCCACAGCGCGCCGATGAAGAGGATCGCCCCTGTCGGCAGCACCGCCACGACCGTCGTGTTGATCGATCGGACGAGCGTCTGGTTCACCGCAAGGTTCACCGACTCGCCGAAGGTGCGGCCGGATTTCTCGCCGTCCTCGAAGGTGTTCTCACGGATCTTGTCGAAGACGACGGTCGTGTCGTAGAGCGAGTACGACAAGATCGTCAGGAAGCCGATCACGGCCGCCGGCGAGATCTCGAAGCCGAAGAGGGCGTAGACGCCGACGGTGACGACGAGTACGTCGACCAGTCCGATCATCGCGGCCACCGACATCTTCCATGTGCGGAAGTAGAGCGCGAGGATCAGGAACGTGAGGACGAGGAAGATCGCCAGACCCCAGAGCGATTGGCGCGTGACGCTCTCACCCCAGCTGGGCCCGATGAACGAGGAGCTGACGCTGTCGTCCGAAACGCCGTAGGCCGTGACGAGCGCGTCGGTGACCTCGCGCGTCTCGATCTCGCCGAGCTGGTCGGTCTGGATGCGGAGACTGTCGTCGCCGACCGTCGTGACGCGGGTCGCGGCATCCGGGACCACGGACTGGACCGCCTCGGTCGCGAGCAGCTGATCGGGCTTGGCGACGTCGTTGACGGTGAACTGCGACCCGCCGGTGAACTCGATCGAGAACTGGATGGGACGGAAGACGGGAACCAGCGCGGACCCGATCACCAGGATCGCGGCGATGAGGAACCAGAGCCGGCGGCGTCCGACGAACGGGAAGGAGACCTTCCCGGTGTAGAGGTCGTTTCCGAAGTCACTCATGGAACGCATCAGTCGTCCCCCTCCCCTGCCGAGCGCGTATCGCTGCTCTGCTGCGCGAGCTTGCGCTCGGCGATGGTCTGGCGGCGAACCGCCTCGTTGCGAGAACGCGACGACCGCTTCTCGGCTTGCGACGTACCTCCGGCCGCCACGGGCGTCCGGAACTGCGCACGCCCGCGGTAGACCGCGCCGAGCGCCGTCGGGTCGAGGCCCGAGAGCGTGTGTCCACCGCCGAAGAATCGCGTCCGCGCGAGGAGCTGGAGCACGGGGTGGGTGAAGAGGATGAAGATCAGGATGTCGATCACGGTCGTGAGGCCGAGGGTGAACGCGAAGCCCTTCACCGTGGCGTCGGCGAGGATGTAGAGCACGACGGCGGCCAGGATGTTGATCGACTTGGAGATGTAGATCGTGCGCTTCGCGCGCGCCCAGCCGTCCTCGACGGCGCCGGTGATCGACTTGCCGTCGCGGAGCTCGTCTCGGATGCGTTCGAAGTAGACGATGAACGAGTCCGCGGTGAAGCCGATCGTGACGATGAGACCCGCCACACCGGCGAGCGACAGGCGGAAACCCATGCGCCACGCGAGGATGCACAGCGTGATGTAGGTCAGGATGCCCATGACCGCGAGGGACGCGATGATCACGAAGCCGAGCGCGCGGTAGACCGTCAGCGAGTAGATCGCCACGAGGGCCAGGCCGATCAGACCGGCGACGAGACCGATGAGGAGCTGCTGGGATCCGAGCGTCGCGGAGATGGAGTTGCTGCTCTGCACCTCGAAGCTGAGCGGCAGCGCACCGTACTTCAGCTGGTCGGCGAGGGTCTTCGACGTCTCCTGGTCGAAGTTTCCGGTGATCTGCGGCTTGCCGTCGGTGATCACGGCGTTCATGGAGGGCGCGGAGATGACCTCGCCGTCCAGCACGAAAGCGAACTGGTTCTGGGGGGACTGCAGGTTGAACAGTCGCTGGCTGATGTCGCCGAAGGTCTTGGTGCCCTCACCGTTGAACACGATGTTCACGGCCCACTGGCCGTTCTGCGCGTTCAGTCCGTTGGTCGCGTCCGAGATCGCGGATCCATCGAGCTCCACCGGGCCGAGCAGGTACTTCGCAGCTCCGTCGGTGTCGCAGGTGATGAGCGGCTCGTTCGCCGGCTCCTGGGCCGGGTCGGTCGCCGGGTTCGCGCAGTCGTAGGCCAGGAACTGCGCCTGCACCTCTTCCGTCGCCCACGACAGGTCGCTGCCGTTGGTCGGGGCCGGGGTGGGCGTCGCGTTCAGAGACGGTCCGGGGGTCGGGTACGGCGTCTGCTTGCCGTCGTCTCCGACGAAAGTGTTGCTGGGCGCCGCCGTGTAGAGCACCGCGCGCAGCTGCATCTGAGCAGAGCGGCCGATGCGGTCACGGGTCTCCTCGTCGGCGATGCCGGGCAACTGGACGACGATCTGGTTTCCCGCCTGCGTGGTGATGTCCGTCTCACCCACACCCGAGGCGTCCACACGCTGACGGATGATCGAGACCGCCTGCTGCATCTGCTCCGGGGTCGGAGGCGTGCCCGCCTCCGTCTGCGCCTGAAGGATGATCTGCGTGCCGCCCTGCAGGTCGAGCGCGAGCTCCGGAACCCAGGAGCTCTTCTCGAAGAGGTGCACGCCCGCGGCGTTCACCCCGAAGAGGACAGCAGTCAGAGCGAGGAGTCCGATGAGTGCGCGCCAGGCGCGGCGGACAGGGGTGGATGAGGCCACGGAGGGAACTTTCGTCAGGGACCGCCGAAGCGGGAAGGTCAGGCCTTGGGCTTGTCGTCCGCGTCGGGGGTGCCGTCGGCAGGACGCGAGTCGAGGATCGTCTCATCGCGCGAGACGATGACATCGTCACCGGCGACCTGCTCGGTCTCCTCGACCACGGGCTCCTCGTCCTCGACGATGCGCAGGATCGCCTGGCTGTGGACCTCGACGACCAGGCCGGGGGCGAGCTCGACGTGCGCGGGCTTGGAGAGATCGGTGGGGTCGTACTCGACGATCGTGCCGTAGAGGCCGCCCTGGAGCAGGACCTTCACGCCCGGAACCATCTGCTGAGCCTTCTGCTCCTGCTGCTCCTTCATCTTCTTCGTGCGACGACGCGAGCTGATGAACATGAAGACCAGCAGCGCCGCCAGCAGGATGAGCAGGCCGTAGTCCGTGAAGAAGTTTCCTCCGGTCGGGGCCTGCGGGGTGTTCTGCTGGGCAAGAAGCAACATGGACGCGGGTCCGCCTTTCGGGAGGGCACGCCGCATCGATGCGGCGAAGAGGGTGGGAGGCCGGAGCCTTCAGCGATTATAGGTCATCGAGGGTGAGCGCCCCGTCGTGACGGGGGATGCCCAGGTGCGCGTAGGCCTCAGGGGTCGCCACCCGGCCTCGCGGGGTGCGCACCATGAAGCCGATCCGGACGAGGTACGGCTCGACGACCGACTCGATCGTGTCCGCTTCCTCCCCCACGGTGACGGCGAGGGTGTTGAGTCCGACGGGACCGCCTCGGAATCGCCGCACGAGCGCATCGAGCACCGCGCGGTCGAGCCGATCCAGCCCCAGATCGTCCACGTCGTAGAGGTCGAGGGCAGCCGAGACATCGGCCGTCGAGGCCTGCGTCGACGATCCGCCGTGCACGACGACGTAGTCGCGCACACGCCGCAGCAGCCGGTTCGCGATGCGGGGGGTGCCGCGCGAGCGCCGGGCGATCTCCTCACGGGATGCCGCGGGCACGTCGACGTCGAGCATGACCGCCGAGCGGGCGATGACCTGCTCGAGCTCTACCGGCTCGTAGTACTCGAGGTGCGCGGTGAACCCGAACCGGTCGCGGAGCGGGTTGGGGAGCAGACCGGATCGCGTGGTCGCTCCGACGAGCGTGAAGGGCGCCAGGTCGAGCGGGATGCTGGTGGCACCGGCGCCCTTGCCGACCATGATGTCGATGCGGAAGTCCTCCATCGCGAGGTACAGCATCTCCTCGGCGGAACGGGCCATCCGGTGGATCTCGTCGATGAAGAGCACCTCGCCCGGGACGAGGCTCGACAGCAGTGCAGCCAGGTCGCCGGCGTGCTGGATCGCCGGACCGCTCGACATTCGAAGGGGTCGCTCGCTCTCGTGCGCGACGATCATGGCGAGCGTCGTCTTTCCGAGCCCGGGAGGCCCGGACAGGAGGATGTGGTCGGCCGGCCGCTGCTGGATGCGGGCGGCATCCAACAGCAGCTGCAACTGACCCCGGACCTTCATCTGACCGATGAACTCGGCGAGCGAACCGGGCCGGAGCGCGCCCTCGACGGCCAGCTCGGTCTCGTCCTCGGGAAGACGCTGGTCGCGAGCGTCAGACACCGCTGCGCTCCGCACGAGCAGGACCGAGCTGGGCCAGGGCGAGCTTCAGGAGCGCCGGCACGGTCGCACCGGCCGGCGCGTCGGCGAGCACGCTCTCCGCCGTCTCGACGGCGACGCGCTCGTTCCACCCGAGCGCCATGAGGGCGGCCGACACCTGCGCACCGAGTCCCTGCGGGATCGGCGTTCCTACGGCGGTGCGGGCAGGGGGGGTCAGCTTGCCCGCGAGCTGCACAGCGATGAGCTTCGCGGTCTTCGGTCCGATGCCGGACACCCGTCGGAACGGTGCATCATCCTCGTCGGCGACGGCCGTGGCGATCTGGTCGACCGTGAGAGATGAGAGGACGCCGAGAGCGGACTTCGGCCCCACTCCCGAGACGCTGAGGAGCTGGCCGAAGACGTCGAGCTCGGAGCGCTCTTCGAAGCCGAAGAGCAGCATGGCGTCCTCACGGACGATCATCGCGGTGTGCACGAAGACCTCGTCGCCCAGGTGCAGCTGCCGCGCGTGCTGCGCGGTGACCGCCACGAAGTAGCCGACGCCGTGCACGTCGATGACGACGGAGTCCGGTTCGAGGTGCAGCACGCGGCCCCGCAGCGAAGAGATCATGAGTCGAGCCTAAGGGAGCATTCGGAGGTATGTTCGAGCGACACGCGTCAGCGCCGCGTCGCCTTCTCGGCTGCGGACCACGCGCGTTGCGCCGGCGTCAGCGCGGCGTCGGCGCCGACGGGCGAGGCGCCGCGACGCCATGCGTGGCAGAGCGCGAGCGCGAGGGCGTCGGCGGCATCCGCGGGCTGCGGCAGCGCGTCCAGACGGAGGACGCGCGCCACCATCGTCTGAACCTGGAGCTTCTCGGCGTTGCCGTACCCGGTGATCGCCGCCTTCACCTCCGAGGGAGTGTGCGTCGCGGCGGGCAGGCCATGCTCCGCCGCGAGGAGGAGAGCGATGCCGCTCGCCTGGGCCGTGCCCATGACGGTGCTCCGGTTCTGCTGGGCGAAGACGCGCTCGACGGCGACGACGTCGGGCCCATGCTCGGCCAGGACCGCCCGGATGCCGGCGGCGATCGTCGCGAGGCGCTGTTCGATCGGCGCTTCGGGCAAGGATCGGACGACACCCACGTGGACGAGCGACGCGGATCGATCACGCCGGACGTCGACGACGCCGACGCCGCAGCGGGTCAGTCCCGGGTCGATGCCGAGAACGCGAAGAGCGGATGCCACTCCCCCACGCTAGGCGGGGGATGCGGCATCCGCTCGTCGGCGCGCCCGGTGCGGCTTACTCTTGCTCGTCGTCCTCGAGCTCGGCCTGCACCTCGGCCGTGAGGTCGAAGTTGGCGTAGACGTTCTGGACGTCTTCACTGTCCTCGAGGGCGTCGATGAGCCGGAAGACCTTGCGCGCCGTGTCGGCGTCGATCTCGACCTTGAGGTTGGGGACGAATTCGACGTCCGCCGACTCGTACTCGATGCCCGCATCGGTGAGCGCGGAGCGGACGGCGACGAGATCGGATGCCTCGGTGACGACCTCGAAGCCCTCGGAGTGCGGTTCGATCTCCTCGGCGCCGGCCTCGAGAGCGGCCATCATGACGTCGTCCTCGGTCGTGCCTTCGCCTGAGACGACGATGACGCCCTTGCGTGCGAAGTTGTACGCGACCGAGCCCGGGTCGGCGAGCGTGCCGCCGTTGCGGGTGAGAGCCGTCCGCACCTCGGCGGCGGCGCGGTTCTTGTTGTCGGTCAGGCACTCGACCATGAGCGCGACACCGTTGGGACCGTACGCCTCGTACATGATCGAGGTGTACTCGACCGACTCGCCGCCGATGCCCGCACCGCGCTTGATCGCGCGATCGATGTTGTCCTTCGGGACGGACGTCTTCTTAGCCTTCAGGACGGCGTCGAACAGCGTCGGGTTGCCCTGCAGGTCGGCGCCGCCGAGCTTGGCGGCCACCTCGATGTTCTTGATGAGCTTCGCCCACGACTTCGCACGGCGCGCGTCGATGACCGCCTTCTTGTGCTTCGTGGTGGCCCACTTGGAATGTCCGCTCACGGGACTCCTCTCGGAAAAAGCGCAGCTTCCAGTCTACGACCGCGGCCGCGCTCATCCGCTACGCGTCGCGCGCGGTGTCCAGGAGCAGTTCGTGGAAGCGCGTCTCCCCGTCGAGCTCGGGGTGGAACGAGAGACCCACGACGCGCCCCTGTCGGACTCCGACCACCCCGCCGTCCGGAAGACGAGCGATCACCTCGGCTGACGGACCGACCTCGCTCACGATCGGCGCGCGGATGAACGTGGCCCGCACGCTCGGCTCCCCCACCGCCGGGACGTCGAGGTCCGTCTCGAACGACTCCGTCTGCGATCCGAACGCGTTCCGTCGCACGGTCACGTCCAGCCCGCCGAACGTCTGCTGACCGGCGATGCCGTCCTCGAGTCGGTCGGCGAGCAGGATGAGGCCGGCGCAGGTTCCGAGGACCGGTATCCCGTCAGCGATCGCCGTTCGGATGGGATCGCGCATCCCGAAGGCGCGCGACAGCTTGTCGATGACGCTCGACTCACCTCCGGGCAGGACGAGGCCCGCGACCTCCGCGAGATCCTCGGGCCGTCGGACGAGGACGACGTCGGCGCCGAGGCCCGCGAGCGCCCTGGAGTGCTCCCGGACATCACCCTGGAGGGCGAGGACGCCGATGCGAGCTCGCGTCACCAGCCCCGGTCCGCCAGCCGGTGCGG
Source organism: Microbacterium phoenicis (assembly GCF_047302325.1). Taxonomy (NCBI): domain Bacteria; kingdom Bacillati; phylum Actinomycetota; class Actinomycetes; order Micrococcales; family Microbacteriaceae; genus Microbacterium; species Microbacterium phoenicis. The sequence continues at coordinate 1,877,432 of NZ_CP154849.1, read as the reverse complement.
AGCGGGGAGGTCGGACACGTTGATGCCGACCATGGCCTCGCCGAGTCCTCGCGACACGTCCGCGACGACCTTCGGGTCGTCGAAGAAGGTCGTCGCCTTCACGATCGCCGCGGCGCGCTCGGCGGGATTGCCGCTCTTGAAGATGCCGGACCCGACGAACACCCCGTCGGCCCCGAGTTGCATCATCATCGCCGCATCCGCGGGGGTCGCGACGCCACCGGCCACGAACAGGACGACGGGGAGGGTGCCGGTCTCGGCGATCTCGGCGACGAGCTCGTACGGCGCCTGCAGGTCCTTCGCAGCGACGTAGAGCTGATCCTTCGACAGCGCCGACAGGGCGGCGATCTCGCCGCGGATCTTGCGGATGTGCTTCATGGCCTCCGACACGTCGCCCGTGCCGGCCTCGCCCTTGGAGCGGATCATCGCCGCGCCCTCGGTGATCCGCCGCAGGGCCTCACCCAGGTTCGTCGCACCGCAGACGAAGGGCACCGTGTAGCCCCACTTGTCGATGTGGTTCACGTAGTCGGCGGGCGAGAGGACCTCGGACTCGTCGATGTAGTCGACGCCGAGCTCCTGCAGCACCTGCGCCTCGACGAAGTGCCCGATGCGCGCCTTGGCCATCACGGGGATCGAGACCGACGCGATGATGTCGTCGATGAGATCGGGGTCGCTCATCCGCGCGACGCCGCCCTGGGCGCGGATGTCGGCGGGCACACGCTCGAGCGCCATGACGGCGACGGCACCGGCGTCCTCGGCGATCTTGGCCTGGTCGGCGGTGACGACGTCCATGATGACGCCGCCCTTGAGCATCTCGGCGAGGCCGCGCTTGACACGCGCCGTCCCGGTCACATTCGTTGGCATAGGCCAAAATTTAGCATGACCCGGACATAGACTCGAGGTCATGACGAACGATGTCCTGGGGATCAGCGGCGACACCGCCGCGGAGATCGCCGACAGCATCCGTTCCCTCATCGACCGCGGCGACCTCGGCCCCGGCGCTGCGCTTCCTCCGGTGCGCGCGCTCGCCGACACGATCGGCGTCAACCGGAACACCGTCGTCGCCGCCTACCGCCACCTCGCCGCTGCGGGCGCCGTGGAGACCGCCGGTCGAGCCGGAACCCGCGTCGCGCCGCGCTCGGACCCCGCCCAGGAGGGATTCGCCGCCGACACGGTCCTCCGCGACATCGCGACGGGCAACCCCGACCCCACTCTCATCCCCGACCCGTCCCATGCCCTGTCGAGCCTCGCCGGCCGCCCCGTCCTCTACGGCGAGCCGACCATCGACCCCGACCTCGAGGAGTGGGCCGCCCAGTGGATCGAGAACGACCTCCCAGGTCGAGACGATCTCCGCCTGACGATCACCGGCGGCGCCGTGGACGCGCTGGAGCGCCTTTTCGCCGACGCCCTCACCCGGGACGACGGCGTCGGACTCGAAGACCCGTGCTTCCTGTCGGCGCTCCGCACCGTGAGGATCGGCGGGTACCGGCCCGTCGCCATCCCCGTCGACGAACACGGGATGACGGTGGCCGGCCTCCAGGCCGCACTCGACGCGGGCGTCCGCGCCATCGTCTGCACGCCCCGCGCGCAGAACCCCACCGGCGTGAGCCTGACCGCCGAGCGGGCGGCGGAGCTCCGCGCTGTGCTGGAGCGGCATCCGTACGTCCTGGTCATCGAGGACGACCACTTCTCGTTGCTCTCGCGCGAGCCGTACCACTCGATCATCGGCCCGGACCATCGCCGGTGGGCGCTGATCCGGTCGGTCTCGAAGTTCCTCGGGCCCGACATGTGCCTCGCCGTGACCGCGAGCGACCGCGAGACCGCGGACCGTTTGGCACGCCGGCTGAGCCCCGGCTCCACCTGGGTGAGCCACCTGCTGCAGCGGCTCGCCGTCACGCTCGTGTCCGATGACGAGGTGATGGCCGGGGTCGAACGCGCGGCTCGGCACTACCGATCACGAAACGAGACGTTCGCCGACGAGCTGACCCGCCAGGGCGTCCCCACGACGGCGGGCGACGGCCTCAGCCTGTGGGTCCGGGTCCCCGCTCCCGCCCGAGCGGTCGCCGAGCAGCTGATGCGACGCGGCTGGCTCGCTCGGCCCGGCGACGAATTCGTCCTCGTCGACGACGACGCCCGCCATCGCCTGCGCCTGACCGTCCACGACCTGTCCGACATCGACCTCGCGCGGCTCGCCGCCGACGTCGCCGCCTCGGCGCGAGCGATCGCGCCCTCACCGGAAGCGAGTACCGCCCCGTGAAGATCCTCTCCATCCAGTCCGCCGTCGCGTACGGCCACGTCGGCAACTCCGCCGCCGTGTTCCCGCTGCAGCGCATCGGCGTCGAGGTCTACCCGGTCTACACCGTGAACTTCTCGAACCACACCGGTTACGGCGCCTGGCGCGGCCCGCTCATCAGCCCGCAGGACGTCGCCGACGTCATCACCGGCATCGAAGAACGCGCCGCCTTCGGCGAGATCGACGCCGTCCTCTCGGGCTACCAGGGCGGCGAGGGGATCGGCGACGTCATCCTCGACGCCGTCGCGCGCGTCAAAGCGGCCAATCCGAACGCGATCTACGCCTGCGACCCGGTCATGGGAAATGCGAAGAGCGGATGCTTCGTGGCCCCCGCCATCCCGGTCCTCCTCCGCGAGCGGGTCGTCCCGGCCGCCGACCTGATCACGCCCAACCAGTTCGAGCTCGGCTTCCTCACCGGCACCGACCCCGCCGACCTCGAGTCGACCCTCGCCTCCGTCGACGCCGCGCGTGCGATGGGACCGTCGACCGTGCTCGTGACGAGCGTCGAGCGGCCCGACCGACCCGAGGGGACGATCGAGATGCTCGCCGTGACGGACGACGGTGCGTGGATCGTCCGCACGCCGCACATCCCGATGAAGGCGAACGGCTCCGGCGACGTCACCGCCGCGCTGTTCACCGCGCACTTCCGCGAGAGCGCGAATGCCGCCGACGCGCTCGCGAAGACCACCTCGAGCGTGTTCGACCTGCTGCAGAACACCTACGACGCGGGCACGCGAGAGCTCCAGCTCGTCGAATCGCAGGAGGCGTACGCGCACCCGCGGATGCAGTTCGAGGTCACGCAGGTCCGGTGATCCCCGCGGATGGCGGGCCTGTCAGAGGATGGGCCAGCCGTCCGCCACCGACTGGCGGACCTCGCCGAGCAACTGCGGCAGTGCCTTCGTCTTCGCGATGATCGGGAAGAAATTCGCGTCCGTCGCCCAGCGGGGCACGATGTGCTGGTGGAGGTGCGCCGCGACGCCCGCGCCGGCGACCTCGCCCTGGTTCATGCCCAGGTTGAAGCCGTCGCAGTTCGCGACCTTCCGGAGCACCCGCATGGCCACCTGGGTCAGCGCGCCGATCTCCGCGACCTCTTCGGGTGTCGCCTCGTCGTAGGTGCCGAAGTGACGGTACGGGCACACGAGCAGGTGCCCCGAGTTGTACGGGAACAGGTTCAGCAAGACGTACGCCGTCTCGCCGCGGGCGACGATCAGCCCCTCCTCGTCCGACTTCCCGGGCGCGGCGCAGAACGGGCAGTCGTGCTTGAGCGGCTCAGGGCCCGCCTGGATGTACGCCATGCGATGCGGCGTCCACAGTCGCTGGAACTCGTCCGGAACCCCGGCGAAGTCGATCGACGACTCGCGGCCTACCTCGCCGGCGTCACTCATACGAGGTCCTCGGCCGTGTTGACGAGCAGCCGACCCGAGATCGCCGCGACGATCTTGTCGATCGCCTCGTCCACCGGGATGCCGTTGGTCTGCGACCCATCGCGGAACCGGAACGACACCGTGCCGCCCGATCGGTCCTGCTCCCCTGCGATGAGCTGGAGCGGCACCTTCTGGGTGGTGTGGGTGCGGATCTTCTTCGGCATGCGGTCGTCCGAGTGATCAACCTCTGCGCGGACGCCGGCGGCGCGCAGACGCGCGACGATGTCGTCGAGATACGGACCGTACTCCTCGGCGACGGGGATGCCGACGACCTGGACCGGTGCGAGCCAGACGGGGAAGGCACCGGCGTAGTGCTCGAGCAGGATCGCGAAGAAGCGCTCGATCGAGCCGAAGAGCGCGCGGTGGATCATGACCGGGCGGTGCTTCTCACCGTCGGGGCCGGTGTACTCCAGCTCGAACCGCTCGGGCTGGTTGAAGTCGAGCTGGATCGTGGACATCTGCCAGGTGCGGCCGATCGCGTCACGCGCCTGGACCGAGATCTTCGGACCGTAGAACGCCGCCCCACCCGGGTCTGGCACGAGCTCCAGACCGGAGCCCTCGGCGACCTCGCGGAGGGTCTGCGTCGCCTCGTCCCACAGGCGGTCGTCGCCGATGAACTTGGGGTTGCCGTCCTCCTTCGTCGAGAGCTCGAGATAGAAGTCGTTCAGCCCGTAGTCGCGCAGCGTCTGCAACACGAACTCGAGGCTGTGCTCGAGCTCGCCCTTGACCTGATCGGCGGTGACATAGATGTGGGTGTCGTCCTGAGTCATCCCCCGCACACGGGTGAGGCCCGCGAGCGTGCCGCTCTTCTCGTACCGGTAGACCGAACCGAACTCGCTCAGCCGCAGCGGCAATTCGCGGTAGCTGCGTCCGCGCGAGCGGAAGATCAGATTGTGGAACGGGCAGTTCATGGGCTTGAGGTAGTACTCCTGGCCCTCACGCGAGACGTGACCGTCGGCATCCACCACCTCGTCCAGCACCATCGGGGGGTACATGCCGTCGGCGTACCACTGCAGGTGGCCGCTCGTCATGAACAGATCGCCCTTGGTGATGTGGGGCGTGTTCACGACCTGGTAGCCGTTGGCGAGCAGGCGTTCGCGCATGTAGCGCTCGATCTCGTACCGGATGATGCCGCCCTTGGGGTGGAACACCGAGAGGCCGGGGCCGATCTCCTCGGGGAAGGAGAAGAGGTCGAGATCCTTACCGAGCTTGCGGTGATCGCGCTTGGCGGCCTCCTCGAGACGGTGCTGGTAGGCGCGGAGCTCGTCCTTCGTGGGCCAGGCGGTGCCGTAGATGCGCTGCAGCTGCGGGTTCTTCTCGCTGCCGCGCCAGTAGGCACCGGCCACGCGGGTGAGGTCCCAGCCGTTGCCGGCGATACGGGTGCTCGGCACGTGGGGTCCGCGGCAGAGGTCCTTCCACGCGGTCTCACCGTCGCGGGTGACGTTGTCGTAGATCGTCAGCTCACCGGCGCCGACCTCGACCGAGGCACCCTCGGCCGCCTCCTGGGACCCGCCCTTGAGCCCGATGAGCTCGAGCTTGAACGGCTCATTCGCGAGCTCGGCGCGCGCCTCGTCATCCGTGACGACGCGACGGACGAAGCGCTGCCCCTCCCGGACGATCCGCTCCATCTCCTTCTTGATGGCCTTGAGATCCTCGGGAGTGAACGGGTCGTCGACACCGAAGTCGTAGTAGAAGCCGTCGGTGATCGGCGGGCCGATCCCGAGGTTCGCCTGCGGGCGGACGCGCTGCACGGCCTGGGCGAGGATGTGCGCCGTCGAGTGCCGCAAGATATTCAGCCCGTCGGGGCTCGACACGGTCACGGGCTCGACGCCGTCCAGAGAGTCGACGACGGTTGCGAGGTCCTTCAGCTCGCCACCGATGCGGAGGGCGACGACGGAGCGGTCGGGGAACAGGGCGAAACCGTCGGCGGGGAGGTCGACGTCCGCCGGGGCGATCAGATCAGTCAAGGGGAGAACTCCAGGAAGTGGCTCGGATCAGGAAAGTCAGCTTCGAGCGCACGACGCGCTCCGCCCGCTCAGGCCCGCGGCGTTCGCGTGCCGGCGAGGTGGGACGACCTGCCGTTCTGCATCCTGCGAGTCTACTGGGCATGCGGGAGGCGCGATGATGGATGCCGTGAAGCTCGCTCTCGCGGGACTCGTCCTGCTCCTGGGGGCGATCGCCGCCCTCGTCACCGGCATCCTCCCCCTCGCCGACCTCAGCGACGTCGCGGAGCGCGTGCTGCCGATCCTCGCCTTCGTGGTGGCGGTCACGATCGTCGCCGAGCTCGCCGCGAAGGCAGGCGTCTTCGATGTCACCGCATCGTGGCTCGCACGCCTGTCTCGCGGACACACGACGCTCCTCTGGGTGCTGGTCGTGGTGCTCGCCGTCGTGACGACGGCGTTCCTCTCGCTCGACACGACGGCCGTGCTCCTGACGCCCGTCGTCATCGCCGTGGCGCGGGCCAACGGCCTGCCGCCGCTTCCGTTCGCACTGACCACCGTTTGGCTCGCCAACACCGCCTCACTCGTGCTGCCGGTGTCGAACCTGACGAACCTCCTCGCACTGGCGCGGATGCCGGGCGGCGGCGACCCGGCATCCTTCGTCCTTCTGCTGGGTCCGTCCGCTACCGTCGCCGTGCTCGTGACGGTCGCCCTGTTGTGGGCCTTCCACCGCCGATCGCTCGTCGGGACGTTCACGGTCGCGGCGCCGCCGCGGGTGAGCGACCGGGTGCAACTGGTCGCGGCATCTATCGTGGTCGTCGCGCTCCTGCCTCTGCTCGTCAGCGGGGTCGAACCGTGGATCCCGGCGACGGGAGCAGCGCTCGCGCTGCTCGGGCTGTTCGCGTGGCGCTCGCCGAAGGCCCTGAGCGTCGGGCTCGTGCCGTGGTCGCTGCTCGTCTTCGCCGCCGGACTGTTCACCGCCGTCGCGGCACTCGAGGCGTGGGGATCCGGTCAGCTCGCCGCCACGCTGGCCGGGACGGGCTCCGAACCGCTCGACCTGCTCCGCATGTCGGGAACCGCGCTGGTCGCCGCGAACGGTCTCGACAACCTGCCCGCCTACCTGCTGCTCGAGTCGACCGCGGATACGCCGGAGCGACTCGCGGCACTCCTGATCGGTGTCAACGCAGGGCCGCTCATTACACCGTGGGCATCGCTCGCCACCCTGCTGTGGCACCAGCGACTGGTGGCCGCGGAGGTCCACCTGCCGTGGCGTCGCTTCATCCTCTGGGGTCTCGTCGCGGCTCCCCTCGTCGTCGCCGCCGCGACGCTCCCGCTGTTCCTGCGCTGACGCGTCAGAGGTGCTTCACCGCCTCGCGACGGCTGAGCGGGCTGAGCGCGTGCGCGGCGACATACGCCTCCACCCACTGGGGATACGAACGAGCGGCGTCGCGGAGCGCCCAGCCGATGGCCTTCCGGATGAAGAACTCTCCGTCACGGAGGTTCGGCCGGAGCGCATCAGCCAGCAGGTGCAGGTCCGTCTGCCCGCGACGGCCGAGCTGGCTGAGAATCGCGAGTCGGCGCAGCCACATCTCCTCGCTGACGGACCAGCCGCGCACGAGAGCCTCCCCGTCGCGGGGGTGGGCGTCCAGGAGTTCCCGGATGCGGCCGCTCAACTCGTCGGTGATGTCCCACCACCGGCCGGCCCGGACCATGCGTTCGATCAGCGGGACGATGCGCAGGTCCGCCCGGGCAGGCGGCACCGCGAGGAGCATCATCGCCGCGTATCTCTCTTCGCGGTGGGATGCCGCGTCCCACAACTGCCGAGCATCCTCGATGATGACCGCGGCGTCCGACTCCCCCGCGACGACGGCACGAGCGACGCGTCGGGTGTCGGGTACACGGACACCGAGGAAGGGCAGGTCGGACTTCATATAGGCCTGCTGGCCGGCGGCACGCGACGGATCCGCCGCCGCCCGCAGGCGGGTGCGGATCTCGTCGGCGCGGCTCACGTCAGGCGACGGTCAGGTCCACCTGTATTTCGCCGGCGAGCTCTTCCAACGCGTGGGTCACGGTGACGGCATCCGCTCCGACCGGCAACCGGAAGGCGACAGTCGCCTCGAAAAGCGTCCCTCCGGCCATGGGAGCGTCGAGCGTACGGCTGCGGAAGGTGTCGATGCTGAGTGCGTGGTCCGCGATGGCCGCGGTGACGTCACGGACGATCCCGGGCCTGTCGTTGCCGAGAACGGTCACCTCGAGCGAGCGCTCGGCCGCCTCCGGGGCGACCGCCGCGCGTCCGCCGTGGACACTGACCCGCAGCATCCCGTCGAGCCCTTCGAGGGCGGAGACAAGGTCGGCCTGGCGGTCGTCGTCGATCGTGACGAGCACGATACCGGCGAACGCCCCCGCGAGCTCTGCGAGCTCGCTGCGTTCCCAGTTGCCGCCGACAGCGGACACCTGCTCGGCGAGGGCGTTGACGAGTCCGGGACGGTCGTCGCCGACCACAGTGAGCACGAGGTGGGCCATGGCCGGATCCTATCTCCCTGGCTGCGCGAGCGCAGGGCCGTGCGTGCGACGACGGTCGGCGCGTAGCGTGCCCGGCATGAAGGCACTTCAATACACACGAATCGGTTCCCACCCTGAAGTCGTCGAGATCGAGAAGCCCTCTCCCGGACCCGGTCAGGTCCTGCTGAAGGTCACGGCTGCCGGAGTCTGCCACTCCGACGAGTTCGTCATGAGCCTGAGCGAGGAGGAGTACGCGGCCGCCGGGTATCCTCTGCCGCTCACCCTCGGGCACGAGGGCGCCGGCATCGTCGAGGAACTCGGCGACGGCGTCGAGCACCTCCAGGTCGGCGACGCGGTCGCGGTCTACGGGCCGTGGGGTTGCGGCCGCTGCCGCAACTGCGCGCAGGGCAAGGAGAACTACTGCACGAACGCGCAGGCCGAGGGGATCATGCCTCCGGGACTGGGGGCTCCCGGCTCGATGGCCGAGTACATGATCGTCGACAGCGCACGGCACCTCGTACCGCTCGGCGACCTCGATCCCGTGCAGAACGTGTCGTTGACGGATGCCGGTCTGACGCCGTATCACGCGATCAAGACCTCCCTGCCGAAGCTCGGCGCGGGGACGACGGCGGTCGTCATCGGGACCGGCGGGCTGGGACACGTTGCGATCCAGATCCTGAGGGCGGTGTCGGCGGCGACGGTCATCGCGCTCGACGTCAGCGACGAGAAGCTCGCGTTGGCGCGCGAGGTCGGCGCACACCACACCGTCATCAGTGACGAGAACGCCGTCGATCGGATCCGTGAACTCACGGGCGGCCTGGGGGCGAACGCCGTCTTCGACTTCGTCGGCGCAGAGCCGACGATCGCGACCGCCGTCGGATCGGCCGCGCTCGATGCGGACGTGACGATCGTCGGCATCGGCGGCGGGACGGCGCACGTCGGCTTCGGGTCGATCGCTTACGACGCAGCTCTCCGCATCCCCTACTGGGGCTCGCGCAGCGAGCTGGTCGAGGTGCTCGACCTCGCCCGCTCCGGTCAGGTCGGGGTCGAGATCCAGCGGTACTCCCTCGACGACGGCCCGAAGGCCTATGAAGCTCTCGCCGCCGGGACCGTCCGCGGCCGCGCGGTCATCGTCCCCTGAGGCGACCCGGGGTCGCGATCATCCCCCCGACGTCTCGGTGACGACCGGCGCGAGGATGATGATCGCGGCCCCGACGAGGGCGATCACCGATCCGACGTAGTCCCACGCGGTCGGCCGGAATCCGTCGACGACGATCCCCCAGGCGAGCGACCCGGCGATGAACACGCCTCCGTAGGCGGCGAGGACCCGGCCGAAGTTCGCGTCGGGTTGGAATGCCGCGACGAAGCCGTACGCTCCGAGTGCGACGATCCCCAGCAGTGCGAACCACCACCCGCGGTTCTCCCGCACGGCCTGCCAGATCAGCCACGCGCCGCCGATCTCGGCGAGGGCGGCGACGACGAAGAGGGTGACGATCCGAGCGGTGGTCATGTCGTCAGTCTGTCAGCGACCGATGACGCGGACATGACACGGAGGAGCTGGCACGGGAACGCCTGTGTCGGGTGAGACAATGGCGGAGGAGACCGCAGCTCCACCCTCTCTGTACGCCTAGACCTGGGTCGGTTCCATGGGACTCCTCTCCTACAACGCCACGACGCGATTCGACATCGACGACCGGACGCTCGTCCACCTCGAGGCGGTCATCTACGCCAAACTCCGCCGCGGCGAATCGTTCCTGTTCACCTGGTCCCGCGCGGCAGGAGAAGGCACCGGACGCACGACCGTCTGGATGAACCGCGCGGCGCGCCTGGCGTTCCGACGCCGCCACGACACGCGCATCCCCCTCAACCAGGAGTGGATCGCGCGGCTTATGACGGCGGCGAACTCCCCCGCCGGCCTGCACGAGCTTCCGGAGTCCGAGAGCGCCGACGCCGTGGGCTGAGGACGCTGCACGGGCAACAAAAAACCCCCGCATTACCGGGGGTTTGTCTGTGCGCGATACTGGGATCGAACCAGTGACCTCTTCCGTGTCAGGGAAGCGCGCTACCGCTGCGCCAATCGCGCCTGTGAAGGCTGTTGAGTTGTGAGTGGAGGTGGCGACGGGATTCGAACCCGTGTGGACGGCTTTGCAGGCCGCTGCCTAGCCACTCGGCCACGCCACCGTGTGTGGTTTGACCCACGTGACGCGATCTCCCCGGAGGAAGATCCCCACACTCGAGCGGATGACGAGATTCGAACTCGCGACCCTCACCTTGGCAAGGTGATGCGCTACCACTGCGCTACATCCGCATTTCGTTCCGGATCTCTCCGGCACTCGTTAAACATTAGACGATTCCTGCGTCAGTGCAAAACCGGCGCCGCCCCGCGCGTGTCTCACCATCGCGGGCCGTGCCGGTTCGGTCGGGGCCGCCGGATCCGGTATGCTCGGTCATCGGCCCGAGTGTCATTCGGGCGATTGGCGCAGTTGGTAGCGCGCTTCCTTCACACGGAAGAGGTCGTCGGTTCGAGTCCGGCATCGCCCACCGAGGAGCCCCCGGAGATCCGGGGGCTTTCGTCGTTCTCCGGCGTCACGCCGACCAGCCGTACCGCGTCTTCAGGGCAGCTACGACGCGATCGAAACGGGCGCGGTCGAGGGCTGCTCCCTCGCGGCGCATTGCGGTGCGGGGAACGCTGTAGAGATGGCCGAGGTCCACCCACGACGGGCGACCCGCGGCATCCCAGTCCCCTGGACCGAGAGCGAGGTGCGCCCCGTCGCGGTCGTGCGGTTTGCTCGTGAGTCGCACCGCGTACAGCCGGTCGCGATCGTGGACCCCGATGACGAGGACCGGCCGGTCCTTGCCGCGACCGTCGGCCTCGTCGAACGGGACCCAGGTCCAGACGATCTCACCCGCATCGGGATCGCCGTCGGGCTCGGGCCGATAGCTGATGCGGGGGTCTCGGACGTCGGCGGGCATCACGCGCACAGTTCCGGCTGCCGGGGCCTCGTCGCGCGACGGCCGGAACAGACGGACGAGGGCTGAGATCAGGCGCGATGTCACGCCGTCACCCTAACCCTCGTCCGCGGATCCCGTCAGTTGTTGAGGATCACGTCCGCTTCGGCGAAGAACTCGTCGACGGCGGCATCCACCGTCTTCGTTCCGAGTCCGAGTTCCTTACCCAGGTCCCAGAACTTCTGCTCCAGCGAGCCGTAGCCGACGACCGCGGGCGGCGGTGCGTCGCCGATGCGGTCCGACACCGACTCGATGTAGTCAGCGACCTGCTGATCGGGGCCTTCGAGCTTCGTGCCCTCCAGCTTGCTGCTGGATGCCGGGAACCCGAGCGTCGTGCCGAAGATCTCTCCCGCCTCGGGGCTGTTCACGACGTAATCGAGGAAGATCGCAGCGGCCTCGGGGTGCTTCGTGCGTGAAGAGATCGCCACCTGCAGACCGCCCTGGCGGTAAAGGTCCTTCGCACCGGCATCCGTCGTCGGCGGAGCCACGATCCCGATCGACGATGCTCCGGAGTCGGCCAGGTAGCCGCCGAGGAAGTTGCTCCAGCTCATCTCACTCAGCGTCCGGGTCGAGCCGAAGCCCGAGATCGGGCTGATCTCCTCGAGCTGCTGCTGCGGGATCGTGATGCCGTCGCGCAGCGTCGCGCCGGATTCCCAGAAGTCCGCCAACTCGTCCTTCGTGAACCCGAGCTCGCCCTCCTCCGTGTAGAGCGCCTTGCCGGCGGCGCGCAACTGCAGCTCGAGCACCTGGATGCGCTGCGTGTAATCGGTGCCGCCGAACGGGTCCCCGCCGGTCTTGTCGGTGACCTCGGCGAGCCAGTCGTTGAACTCGTCGAACGACGAGCCCGCCGCGGGCAGCTCGAGACCGTGCTCCTTCAACAGGTCTTCGTTGACGAAGTTCGCCCAGAGGCTGTACCCCGTCGGGAGGGAGTACTGCGTGCCGTCCAGACGTCCGGTGCCGAGCAGGCTGTCGTCGAACGTCGTGAAATCGATCTGATCGGCCACCTCATCCAAGTCGAGGATCGCGCCGCTCTCGCCGTACTGGCGCAGGTAGCTGTCGGAGAACTGGAAGACGTCGGGCAGACTGCCGCTCGCCGCCTCGACCTGCCGCTGCTCCCAATAGCTCGGGAAGTCCGTGAAGGTCGTCTTGATGGTGATGTTGGGGTGCTCTTCGTTGAAGGCCTCGATGAGCTTCGCGTAGCGAGCGGCGCGGTCATCGTTGCCCCACCACGCGAAATCAAGGGACACCTTCTCGTCGGGGTCGAACGAGCCGCCCGGATCGGAGGCGGCGGGACTGCAACCGACCAGCGAGACAGCGAAGACGGCTGCGGCCGCCCAAGCGGCGGTCGTACGGATGCGGGACATCGTCGTCCTTTCTCGTCCAGCACTGGACGGAATCAGAGGGGAAAGCGCTTCCCGCTCAACGTAGGGCAGCACACCGCGGCGGCACAAGCACGAACTGAAACGACTCAGTGTCGCCCGACGATGCGAGCCCTCTGCACCGCGGTCGCGATCCCCCGCGTCCACGGTTCGCCGTGCCCGGGCAGAACGACAGCGGCATCCGTCTGCTCGAGGACCTCCAACGATCGGAGGGATTCCGCAGCGTCCGCCGTCGCCGCGTCTGCGACGATCTGCGGCCCGCTGACGCCGGTGTACGGGTCCAGGGTCACGAGGGCATCGCCCGAGGCGAGGACGCCGTCCGATGCGAACAACAAAGCGCAATGACCGCCGGTGTGCCCGGGAGTGTGCAGCACCGTCGGGCGGCCCGGGACGTCGAGGGTCTCCCCGTCTCGCACTGGGTGATCAGCGTCGACGCCCCGGACTGCGAGCGCCCCCGCCACTGCCATCCGCCCGATGAAGGGAAGACCTCCGGGGTGGCCGAGCAGGTACGGCACTCTGGCGACCGCAGGGCGATAACTGTAGGGATGCCGAGCCAATCGGTGGTCGCCGGGGTGGACGTGAACGGGCACTCCCTCCGCGCTCAACGCGCGGGCGAGCCCCACATGGTCGAAATGTCCGTGGGTGAGAATCAGCGCATCGATGTCGCGACGTCTGAGACCGAGGTGTCGGAGAAGCTCATCGAGCGGCCCGCCGGTGGCCGGGAGACCCCCGTCGACGAGCGTGACGCCCTCCGCAGTCGTGACGAGATAGCAGTTGGTCGCGGCGACGGTGAGTCGGAAGAACCCGGGTCGGTCCTCGACCCATCGGGATGCCGGTGCCACGATCAGTCCTCCGGCCCGCGGCCGGCATCGAAAGCGGTCGCGTATCTCCGAGCCGCCTCGTCTAGCAGAGCCGCATCCAGGATGGCAACCGGCTCCGCACCGGCGATCAGCGGCTCGCAGTCGGGACCACGTCCGACGTGCTCGCCGCGAAGGACCCAGGCGATCCGCTCCGGGTTGTCGGCCGCCAGGTGCCGGTACTGCGATAGCTGACGCGCCAGCCAGTCCTCGAGCGGCCGAGTCCACCACGCCTCCGCACCCAGCGGATTCACCGAGAGACCAGGCAGGCGAAGACCGCTCTCGGTGTCGACGCTCGTGCAGGCGGCATCCCTCTGCGGTCCTTCGGACCACCGGACGTGCAGTCCCGGGGACGCATGAACAAGAGCCGCGAGCTCCGCGAGGCGGCGGATGACGGGCAGATCGATGTCGACCGATGCGGTGTCGATGTGGGACATGTCCCGGACGCTACGAAATCCGCCGCGAGCGACCGGAGGGCCTTGACACCGTCGCGACGCGTCGCCCGTCACACCGACGGAGGGCGCCGCGGGTGACCCCGCGACGCCCTCCGTGTGATCGGTCGGATCAGGCCTTGGCGTCCTCCAGGACGTAGCCGGCCTCACCGTGGACGATCGTGTCGATACCGGCGATCTCGTCTTCGTTCTTCACGCGGAAGCCGATCGTCTTCTCGATCGCGAAGCCGATGACGAAGGCGAGCACGAAGGAGTAGGCCAACACGGCGACGGCGGCGATCGCCTGGACGATGAGCTGCGACGCGTCGCCACCCATGAACAGACCGGTGTCCCGGGCGAAGAAGCCGAGGTAGAGCGTTCCGATGAGGCCACCGACGAGGTGGATGCCGACCACATCGAGCGAGTCGTCGAAGCCGAGCTTGTACTTGAGCTCGATGGCCAGGGCGCAGACGGCACCGGCGATCAAACCGAGGACGATGGCCCAGACCGGGTCGAGGTTGCCGCACGCCGGGGTGATCGCGACGAGACCTGCGACGGCACCGGAGGCTGCACCGACCGACGTCGGCTTGCCGTCCTTGATCTTCTCGACGAGGAGCCATGCGAGCAGCGCGGCGGCGGGAGCGGCGATCGTGTTGACGAAGGCGAGCGCGGCGGTGTTGTCGGCGGCGAGCTCCGACCCGGCGTTGAACCCGAACCAGCCGAACCACAGGAGACCGGCGCCGAGGAGGACGAAGGGCGGGTTGTGCGGGACGTGGACGCCCTTCTGGAAGCCGACGCGCTTGCCCAGGACGAGGGCGAGGGCGAGGGCGGCCGCACCGGCGTTGATGTGGACTGCCGTGCCGCCCGCGAAGTCGATGGCGCCGACGCCGAACACGTCCTGCAGTCCGTGGGTGATCCACCCGCCGTACTCGAACGAGCCGTCATCGCCGAGACCGAAGTTGAAGACCCAGCTCGCGACCGGGAAGTAGACGACCGTCGCCCACACACCCGCGAAGATCATCCAGGCGCCGAACTTGGCGCGGTCGGCGATCGCGCCCGAGACGAGCGCGACGGTGAGGATCGCGAAGGTGGCCTGGAAGGCGACGAAGGCCAGCGTCGGGTAGTCGGCGCCCTCCGTGAGCTCGAGGACGTTGGTCAGACCGAGGGCACCCCCGTCGATCGACCACGGAGCCAGAGTGCCGCTGCTGCCCGGGAAGGCGATCGCGTAGCCGTAGAGCACCCACAGGACCCCGATGAGGCCGAGTGCGCCGAAGGACATCATCATCATGCTGATGACGCTCTTCGCCTTGACGAGACCACCGTAGAAGAACGCGAGACCTGGGGTCATCAGCAGGACTAGTGCGGCCGCGATGAGTATGAATGCGGTGTTGCCTTGATCCATCTCGAGGGGAACCTCTCTGCAGGGACGCAGGTGTAGCGTCGGGTGCCCCCAGTGTCGAGGTCCGTGGTTTCGCCCGACGGCGCACGGGTGTTTCGCGCTGGTTACGAGGGTGCCGAGAAGGTAAACATCAGGTTTCCCGTGGCTCCGAGAAACGCCTGCTGCCACTTACGAGTGGGTGAGAGCGACCAGACGCGAGACGGCGCGCAGGTACTTCTTGCGGTATCCGCCGGCGAGCATGTCCTCGCGGAACACCGAGTCCAGGGAGACGCCGGTGGCCCGGATCGGGATCTGCGCGTCGTACGCGCGGTCGACGAAGGCCACGAACCGCAGCGCGGCCGCCTGGTCGTCGAACCCGATGACGTCCCGCAGTCCGATCGTCCCGACGCCCTCGATGAGACGGATGTACCGGGACGGGTGCACCGAGGCGAGGTGGCGGATGAACCCGGCGAAGTCGTCATCGGAGGCGAGAATGGATGCCGCGGCATCCGTCATCGCGCTCTCGTAGGCGGCGTCGTCCAGCACCACCGCGTGCCCGTCGACGGCACGCTGACGGTAGTCAGTGCCGTCGATCCGGATCGTCTGGAAGTGCTCGGACATCGCCTGAATCTCGCGCAGGAAGTCCTGGGCGGCGAAACGCCCTTCGCCGAGGGCGTTCGGCGGCGTGTTCGACGTCGCGGCGAGCTTCGTGCCCGTCGGCACCAGTTCGGCGATCAGCCGGGTCATCACCATCGTGTCCCCCGGGTCGTCGAGCTCGAACTCGTCGATGCAGAGGAGGTCGGCGCCGCGGAACAGCTCCACCGTCTTCTGATACCCCAGCGCGCCGACGAGGGCCGTGTACTCGATGAACGAGCCGAAGTACTTCCGACGAGCCGGCATCGCGTGGTAGATCGACGCGAGAAGGTGCGTCTTACCGACACCGAAGCCGCCGTCGAGGTAGACGCCCGGCTTCATCGGAGCCTCGCGCTTGGCGCGGCGGAAGAGGCCACCGCGCGCCGCAGCGGCGGTACGGCCCGAGCTGAAGGTCTCGAGCAGGTCCTTCGCCTCCTGCTGCGAGGGGTACGCCTCGTCCGCCCGATAGGTGGCGAAGGTCGCCTCGTCGAACTGCGGCGGAGGAACAAGTGCGGCGACCATCTCGGCTCCGCTCACCTTCGGATCGCGTTCGCTCAGATGAGTGGTTCCGGAGGAGGTCACAGGCACCCGCCAAGCCTAGCCGCCGCGCCGGCGACCCTCGCGCCGCGACCGGTCGTGGGAGGATGGCGGCGTGTGGCTGACAGAGGTGCTTCCGACCGCGGGTGAGCGAGTGGATGCCGCGAGCCCGGAGGGTCGTCGCTGGATCGCCGACCGCTACACGCCGCCCCGGGAAAACTGGGTGCGGCTCAACATGATCACGTCGCTGACGGGATCGGCCGTCGGTCCGGACGGGACGAGCAACACCCTCACCAACCGGGCGGACCGGGCGATCCTCGGTGTGATCCGCGCGAGCGCCGACGCCATCATCGTCGGTGCGCAGACCGTTCGCGCCGAGGGCTACCTCCTCCCCCGGCGTTCCCGGCTGGCCATCATCACCGGCTCCGGCGATCTCGCGGGCCACCGGCTCGACCCGGATCCCGACGGACCGGACGACCAGGTCCTCTTCGTGATGCCCGAAGGAGCCGACGCACCGCCGCTCGAGCGCGGGATCACCGTCGTGCGCGTGCGCACGCACGGCGGACGGATGCCTGCCACCGGCATCCTCTCCGCCCTCACCGAACGCGGCCTGCGTCACATCGTCTGCGAAGGCGGGCCGATGCTGGCGGCGCAGTTCGCCGCCGACGACCTCATCGACGAGTACTGCGTGACGGCTGCGCCGCACCTCGTGCCCACAGCGGGGCCGTTCCTGCCCTTGCGTCGCCCCATCGATACGTCACCGGCGGGCGTCCTCATCGACGACCACGGGTTCAGCTATCTGAGGCTGCGTCGCCGCTGAGGCCCTGCCCGCGCAGCCACTCGCGGATGCGAGACGTCCAGCGCTCTTCGTCGTAGTTCCAGAGCTTCGTGTGGCGCGCCCCCTCGAACTCCTCGAGGTCGATGAGGTCCGGCCGGAGATCGCGCAGTGCGCGTGACGCGCCGACGGGGACGAAGTCATCCGCGTCGCTGTGGAGGATGAGGGTGGGCGCGACGAGTTCGTCGGCCCGCGTGAGCAGGTCGAGACGGTCCCAGGGGATCGGGTCCGCCGCGCCCGTCAGGGGCGACGCCCACCGCTGCGCCAGCGCTTCGAGGGCCGCCCGGGCGAGCGGGTTCGGGATGCCCATGAGTCCGGCGTGATGGGTGAGCACCTGCCGCCAGTCGATGACCGGTGAGTCGAGGACCAGTCCCACGATGCGGTCCCGATGCGCCGAGTTCACGGCGAGCTGCAGGGCGATCGCCCCGCCCATCGACCAGCCGACGAGCAAGATGCGCTGCGCGCCGGAGCGACGAGCGTGACCGATCGCCCGGTCGACGTCGCGCCATTCAGTCGCCCCGAGGGCCGACGCCCCTCCCCTGCTGCGCGGGGCGTCGCTGTCGTTCCGGTATGACACGAGCATCGACGTGATGCCTGCCGAGTGGAACGCCGGGACCCCGCGGAGCGTCTCGGAACGCGTGGTCCCGCGTCCGTGGATGTGGATCGCCCAGATGTCCGTGGGCGCATCGGCCGGGAAGACCCAGGCCGGGCACGAGCCCAGCGCCGTCGAGACCGAAACGTTCTCGAACGGCAGATGCAGCTCTCCCGGCTCGGAGAAGTACCACCCGCTGAAGGCAGCCGTCGCGGCGAGTCGGTCGGTCTCGTCGATCTGCGTCAGGAGCTTGCGTGTGACGGACTCCGCCCGGGTCGTCAGGACCGTGCCGACCTTCACGTAGGACTGCGTCCCCGTGGTGAACAGCCCGTACCGTCCCGGCAGGACGGTGTCGGCCGACCGCGACAGGGTGATGGTCTGGGCGACGGTGTCGACGTCCATGAGGGTGGTGTCAGGCGCCCGTCCGGCGGGGGTCACGACGCGACGTGCCACCCGCCCCGCGAGGAGCGCGAGCAATCCCGTGGCGCTGATGAATGCCGTGGCGAGCGCGACCACCGTGCTGCGGACCGCGACGACGGCTCCCGGCCGGGCGTCGTCGGGAACGGCGCGCCTGGAAGCCTTCATGGTGCCCTCACTCTAGTCTGTCGCCGTGACCGAACCCCCGTCCGGGCCGCCGGAATTCCTCGCCGTCGGCGACGCGCTGCGCGGCCTGCGTTTCCGCGACGACTTCGTGGTGCGCGAGATCGCCGCACCGTCTTCGCTTGCGCCGGACGCCATCGCGTTCGCCGGGGACGTCCGTCCGGAAGACGACGGCGAATCGATGTACGGCACGGGACGCATCGTGATCCTCCACGATGCGTCCGAACCGGATGCCTGGGGCGGCCCCTGGCGGATCGTCTGCTTCGCGCAGGCGCCGCTCGAACCCGAGATCGGGACCGATCCCCTGCTGGCCGACGTAGCCTGGTCTTGGCTGGTCGATGCCCTCGCCGCACGTGGAGCGACGTTCCATGCGGCATCCGGAACAGCGACGAAGACCCTCTCGAAGGGTTTCGGGACGCTGGCCGCCGAGGGCGACGGTGCGCAGATCGAGCTCCGCGCATCATGGTCCCCCGAGGGAGACCTCGCCAGTCATATGGATGCCTGGGGTGAGTTGGTCTGCATGCTGGCAGGTCTTCCCCCGGGCTCGGAGAACATCGCCGTGTTCGGCGGGCAGCGGAGTACACGTGGCTGAATACGAGGTCATCGCCGATCAGGAAGCGGCGGCGGCCGCAGCGTCGCGCCTGGCGACCGGGCACGGTCCGGTCGCCGTCGATGTGGAGCGGGCATCCGGATTCCGGTATTCGCAACGCGCGTACCTGATCCAGGTCTATCGGCGTGGGAGCGAGGTGTTCCTCTTCGACCCGCCCGCGATCGGCGATCTGTCGGCGCTGCAGGACGCGATCGGGGATGAGGAATGGGTGCTCCACGCCGCGAGCCAGGATCTGCCCTCTCTTCGTGAAGCCGGCCTCGAGCCGCCTCGCATCTTCGACACCGAACTCGCCGCCCGCCTGCTCGGGCATGAGCGGGTCGGCCTCGGCGCGGTCGTGGAGCAGACCCTGGGAATCACTCTCGCCAAGGCGCACTCCGCCGCGGACTGGTCGACTCGGCCTCTGCCGCAGGGATGGCTGGAATACGCCGCCCTGGACGTGCTGCACCTCATCGACGTCCGCGACGCCCTCGCCGCCGAGCTCGAGGAGCAGGACAAGGTCGCTTTCGCCGGGGAGGAGTTCGAGGCCGTGCGCACTCGCGCGCCGAAACCCGCTCGCGAAGATCCGTGGCGTCGCCTGAGCGGCCTGCACACGGTGCGGGGCCGGCGCGCTCTGGCCGTGGCCCGGGCACTCTGGACCGCGCGGGAAGAATACGCACGCGAAGAAGACGTCTCGCCGGGGCGGCTCGTACCCGACCGCTCCCTCGTCGCCGCCGTCATCGCCGATCCGGCGTCGAAGCAGGATCTCGCGCGAGTCAAGGACTTCACGGGTCGCGCGAGCCGCAGCCAGCTGGACCGCTGGTGGTCGGCGATCGAGGCCGGGCGCGCCGACCCCGCCCTCCCGTCCGAGCGCGGCCCGGGCGATGGGATGCCGCCGCCGCGGGCCTGGGCGGACCGCAACCCCGCCGCGGATGCGCGACTGAAGACAGCCAAGCCTCTCGTCGACGCGCGTGCAGAAGAGCTGCACATGCCGACCGAGAACCTCCTCACGCCTGATCTGCTTCGTCGCGTCGCGTGGAATCCTCCCACCGAGATCACGGCGGAATCGGTCGGGCAGGCCCTGATCGACCTCGGTGCACGGACGTGGCAGATTGAACAGACTGCACAGGTGATCGCCGCGGCTTTTGTCGATTCCGTGCAGAGCCCCGACGTGGCATCCGAGACCGCTTCGTAGGTTCGAACCAACCGATTTTCGCGGCTTCACGGCCTCTCTAGGCTGGGTGGGAACCCAATCTTTGGAGGCAGTGTGGCCGAGCTTTCGGACGTCTATTTCGTCGACGGAATGCGCACCCCGTTCGGGCGCGCCGGCGAGAAGGGCATGTATTGGAACACGCGGGCCGACGACCTCGCCGTCAAGGCGACGATCGGTCTGATGGAGCGGAACCCGGGCGTCCCGGCTGAGCGCGTCGACGACGTCGCGATCGCCGCGACGAGCCAGACCGGCGAGCAAGGACTCACCCTCGGTCGATCGGTCGCGATCCTCGCCGGCCTCCCGCAGACGGTCCCCGGCTTCGCGATCGACCGCATGTGTGCAGGCGCCATGACGAGCGTCACAACGATGGCCGCATCGATCGGCGTCGGGATGTACGACGTCGCCCTCGCCGGCGGTGTCGAACACATGGGGCACTATCCGATCGGCGGCAACGCCGACCCGAACCCCCGATTCGTCGCGGAGAAGATGGTCGACCCCGGCGCCCTCAACATGGGCGTGACCGCAGAGCGCATCTTCGACCGGTACCCGCAGCTGACCAAGGAACGCTCGGACCGCTTCGGCATGCTCAGCCAGCACAAGGCGCAGGCCGCCTATGAGGCCGGAAAGTTCCAGCCCGATCTCGTGTCCGTCGCGGTGAAGGATGCCGCCGGGGCCTGGGGCCTGGCGACCGAGGACGAAGGACGCCGTCCGCAGACGACGATGGCCGACCTCGCCGCGCTGAAGACTCCGTTCCGCCCGCACGGACGTGTCACGGCGGGCACGTCCTCGCCCCTCACGGACGGCGCCACGATGTCGCTCCTCGCCGGCGGCGGTGCAGTCAAGGAACTCGGGCTCGCACCGAAGATGCGGCTCGTCTCCTTCGCGTTCGCGGGTGTCCAGCCCGAGATCATGGGCATCGGCCCCATCCCGTCGACCGAGAAGGCACTGAGGAAGGCCGGTCTGACGATCGATGACATCGGCCTGTTCGAACTGAACGAGGCGTTCGCCGTCCAGGTGATCTCGCTCCTCGACCACTTCGGCATCGCGGACGACGACCCGCGCGTCAACCCCTGGGGCGGTGCGATCGCGCTCGGGCACCCGCTCGCGGCATCCGGAGTCCGTCTCATGATCCAGCTCGCGGCCCACTTCGCCGAGCGCCCCGACGTCCGCTACGGCCTCACGGCCATGTGCGTCGGCCTCGGTCAGGGCGGTTCGGTCATCTGGGAGAACCCGCACTACAACGGCAAGAGGAAGAAGTGAGGCAGCCGACGATGACGAACTACGACCAGATCGACTTCTCGCCCCTGCTCGCCCTCTCCGACACCGAGGTCGTGACGAACTCGCCCGTGCGCGACGTCACGCTCGCCAGCGGCAAGGTGCTCGCTCTCATCACGCTGGACAACGGCCGCGACCACACCCGCCCCAACACGCTGGGACCGGCGACGCTGACCGCTCTGAACGCCACCCTCGACGCACTCGCGGCTCGTGCTCGCGCCGGCGAGATCGACGCCGTCGCCATCACCGGCAAGCAGTACATCCTCGCCGCCGGCGCCGACCTCAGCGAAGTCAGCAACGTGGGCTCCGTCGAGAACGCGCGGCTCATCGCGCAGCTCGGTCACCACGTCCTCGGCAAGCTGTCCGATCTCGGCGTGCCGTCGTTCGCCTTCGTGAACGGGCTCGCCCTGGGCGGCGGGCTCGAGATCGCACTGAACTCCACGTACCGCACAGTGGATGCCTCCGCCGCCGCGATCGCACTGCCCGAGGTCTTCCTCGGCATCATCCCCGGCTGGGGCGGCGCGTACCTCCTGCCGAACCTGATCGGCATCGAGAACGCGCTCGAGGTCGTCATCTCGAACCCGCTCAAGCAGAACCGGGTCCTCAAGCCGCAGCAGGCCTTCGACCTCGGGATCATGGACGCGATCTTCCCCGCCTCCAGCTACCTCGAGTCGTCGCTCCGATGGGCTGACGGCGTGCTGAACGGCTCCGTCAAGGTCGAACGCAAGAACGCACCCGGGAAGATCGAGCGGCTCACGAAGTGGCCCATCGCCATCAAGATGGCGCGCGGCATGCTCGAGTCGAAGATCGGAACAGTTCCCCGCTCCCCCTACGTCGCCCTCGACCTGCTCGACAAGGCAAAGAGCGGGACGAAGGCGGAGGGTTTCGCGCGCGAGGACGAGGCGCTCGCCTCGCTCGTCACCGGTGACCAGTTCGCGGCATCCATGTACGCGTTCGATCTCGTGCAGAAGCGCGCGAAGCGTCCCGTGGGTGCGCCCGACAAGGCGCTCGCGAAGAAGGTCACCAAGGTCGGCATCATCGGCGCGGGCCTCATGGCCAGCCAGTTCGCGCTGCTGTTCGTGCGCAAGCTCCAGGTGCCCGTGCTGATCACCGACCTCGATCAGGCGCGCGTCGACAAGGGCGTCGCCTACATCCACGACGAGATCGGCAAGCTCGAGGGCAAGGGCCGGCTCGACGGCGACACCGCCAACAAGCTGCGGGCCCTCGTGACGGGGACGACCGACAAGACCGCGTACGCCGATTGCGACTTCGTCATCGAGGCGGTCTTCGAAGAGGTCGGGGTAAAGCAGTCCGTCTTCGCCGAGATCGAGGCCGTCGTGGCCGAGGACGCGATCCTCGCGACCAACACCTCGTCGCTGTCGGTCGAGGAGATCGGCGCGAAGCTCGCGCACCCCGAGCGCCTGGTCGGCTTCCACTTCTTCAACCCGGTCGCGGTCATGCCGCTCATCGAGGTCGTGAAGACGCCGCAGACGTCGGATGCCGCCCTCTCGACCGCTTTCGTCGTCGCCAAGGGGCTGGGCAAGAACGCTGTCCTCACCGCCGATGCGCCCGGCTTCGTCGTGAACCGGCTCCTCGCCAAGGTCATGGGAGAGGCCGCACGCGCCGTCTACGAGGGCACGCCCGTCGCGGACGTCGAGAAGGCGTTCGCGCCCCTCGGGCTGCCGATGGGACCGTTCCAGCTCATCGACCTCGTCGGCTGGAAGGTGGCAGCCCACGTGCAGGACACGATGGTCCGCGCCTTCCCCGACCGGTTCTACGCGAACGAGAACTTCCACGAGCTCGCCGCGCTGGACGAGGTCGTCGAGAAGGACAAGGGCGGCCGCGTGACCGGGTTCACGAAGGCTGCCGACAAGGTTGCGAAGAAGGCGACGGGATCCACACCGGCATCCGCCGACGACATTCTGCGCCGTGTTCAGGACGGCCTCGCTCAGGAGATCAAGCTCATGCTCGACGAGGGCGTCGTGCCCGAGGTCGAGGACATCGACCTCTGCCTCATCCTCGGGGCCGGCTGGCCCTTCATCGACGGCGGGGCGACGCCCTACCTCGACCGGGAGGGCGCGAGCGATCGCGTGTTCGGCGATACGTTCCACCACCCGCCGATCCGCGGCATCGCCTGACGCAGGCGCGTATGAGAACGGCCCCCGGGATGTCCCCGGGGGCCGTTCTCGCGAGTCAGAGTCGCGGCTGCGCTTCCCGGACCCGGAGGTCGCGTGCGAGGTGGTCGCGCTGCTCGATCACGATGCGCCGGAGCGAGCCGGGCGCGTCGGGGTGAGCGTCGAGCCACGCGTCGACCGCCGCGGTGTCGTCCGCCGCCGGGAAGAGGCCGCGCACGAGGCGCGCGGCGATCTCGATGCTGCGCGAACGCCACGCCGGGAGGATCCGCTCGAAGTACTCTTCGTCGAACTCCGCAACGAGGTCACGGCTCTTCCCCGCCCGCGCGCCGCGGATGGTGGCATCGAGGTGGTCGTTCGTCAGCGTCTCGTCATCCCACGCGTCGTGCCACGCGTCGCGACGGACGGATGCCTCCGGCCGCGCCGCGAGCGCCGCGAGACGCGCCGTGCGGCCCGACGCGGTCGCATCCCGCTCCGCCTCAGCCTCGATCCGCGCGGCGTCCGCATGACCGGAGGCAGCGAGACCGAACAGCCACCCCCACCGGAGATCGGGATCGAGGGCCAGGCCCGCCGGCGCCGGCGTCTGCCCCGCCAGAATCGCGGACATCTCGCCCGCCCGGTCCGCGCAGAGCTCCGCGGCCGCACCGACCGCGCGTGCCCAGATGAGCTGGGCGTCGGACCCGGCTTCGGCAGCCGACATGGCGCGCCACGCCCCCTCCAGCCAGGTGGCCGACGCCTCCCCGACGTCCGAGACGTAATGGCGGATCGCGAAGGCGGCGTGGGCGAGGACGTCGCCCAGGAGCGCCGGGTGGGACTCGCGGGGAGCGTTCTCCGCCGCGATCGCGAGATAAGCGGATGCTGCGAGCTCGCCATCGCGTACCGCATTCCAGAGAGCTGCCCAGACGACGCCTCGCGCGACCGCTTCCGGCATCGTCGACAGGCCCGCCCTGATGGCGGCGAGTGATCGGTCGTCGAGCCGCACCTTCGCGTACGAGCGATCATCGACATTGGCGATGACCAGGGCCGCGTCGGGGAGGACGGGCGCGTCGACGACGGTGCGCTCACCGAACAGGTCGACGGCGACGTCGCCGCGCGAGGCGAGAGTCCCGGCCTCGTCGTCCCACAGGCCGACGCGGACCGCGTGCGGCCGCGCGACGTCCTGCACGACCGTCAGGGGTCCGCGCTCGATCATGAGGGTCGGCAGCCCGGTCGTCTCGAGCCACGCCCTGCTCCACGACCGGAGATCGCGGCCCGACGCCTCTTCCAGCGCGACGAGGAGATCCTCGAGCGTCGTGTTGCCGTAGGCGTGTGTCGCGAAGTACCGCTGCGCGCCGCGGAAGAACGCGTCCTCGCCGACGAAGCCGACGAGCTGCTTCAGCACCGATGCGCCTTTGGCGTAGGTGATGCCGTCGAAGTTGAGCTTGGCCGCCTCGAGGTCGGGGATGTCCGCGACGATGGGGTGCGTCGTGGGCAGCTGGTCCTGGACGTATGCCCACCCCTTCCGCCGGCTCGCGAACGTGACCCAGGCATCCGGGTGGAGCCCTGTCGCGACATTCGCGTGCGTGCCCATGAAGTCGGCGAACGACTCTTTGAGCCACAGGTCGTCCCACCACTGCATCGTGACGAGGTCGCCGAACCACATGTGCGCCATCTCGTGGAGGATCGTGTTCGACCGCGCCTCGCGCTGCGCGGCGGTCGCCGCTCCGCGGAAGACGTACGCCTCGGTGAAAGTGACCAGGCCCGGGTTCTCCATCGCGCCGAGGTTGTACTCGGGGACGAAGATCTGGTCGTACTTGCCCCACGGGTAGTCCTGGCCGAATGCCACCGTGAAGAAGTCGAGACCGCGGCGGGTGATGTCGAGGATCTCGTCGGCGTCGAGGTGTTCGGCGAGAGAGGCGCGGCAGAGCACACCAAGGTCGACGCTCTGCCGTTCCCCTTTCCAGAGGCCGTCGACGCGGTGGTACGGACCGACGGCGACCGCAGTGACGTAGCTCGACAGCAGCGGCGTCTCGGCGAACGACACCCGGACGCCGCCGTCGACCTCGGCGCGGGCGGTCTCCGCGCCACCCGACAGGACGACGCCGTCACCCGACGCCGTGATGTGGAACGTCCACCGCGCCTTCAGGTCGGGCTGCTCGAAGCACGGGTAGACGCGACGGCTGTCGGCCGGCTCGTACTGCGTGTAGAGGTAGACCGCGCCGTCCACCGGGTCGGTGAAGCGGTGCAGGCCCTCACCCGATCGGCTGTACCGACCGCGCGCACGGACGCGGACCGTGTTCTCCTCGGCGAGTCCCGACAGGCGGATGCGGGCGCCGTCCCACTCCACCGGTTGCGGTGCGCCGTTGACCTCCACCTCGTCGACGGAGATGCCGAGGAAGTCGATCCACGTCTCCGTCGACGACGCGCGGAAGCGCAGGGTGCTCTGCGTGGCGAAGTCCCCGCGTGACGCATCGGGGGCCGAGCGGAGGTCCAGGTCGACCTCGATCGTGTCGAGGACGATGACGGATGCCCGGGCCGCGGCATCCTCTCGACTCAGGTTCTCATCGGAGGGATGCTGCGGTGTCTGCATCCCTCCATGCTGTCACGCGGTCAGTCGGAACCCGCGTCGGTCGGGCCCCGCAGTTCGACCTCGTGCGATGTCCAGACCGCATCGTCGGCCGACTGCCGTGCGACGGGTACGCGCGTGCCCAGCACCTGCGCGACGACGTCCTGCGCGATCTTGGAGGCCGTCAACCCGGCGTCGTCGAGGATCTGCTCGCGGGTCGCGTGATCGATGAACTCGTCCGGGAGGCCCAGCTCGTCGACAGCCGTCGAGACGCCCGACTCACGGAGCACCTGACGCACGCGCGTGCCGACACCCCCGACGCGGATACCGTCCTCGATCGTGATCACCAGGCGGTGGGATGCCGCGAGCTCGACGATCGAGGGACGGATCGGTACCGCCCACCGGGGATCGACAACGGTCGAGCCGATTCCCTGGGCACGGAGTCGTTCGGCGACCTCGACGGCCATGTGGGCCATCGGGCCGATCCCGACGATGAGGACGTCCTCGGAACCGCTTCGGAACAGCACGTCCGTGCCGTCCTGGAGTCGCTCGATGGCTTCGAGGGCATCGGGGACCGATCCCTTCGGGAATCGCACGACGGTCGGGGCGTCCTCGACGGCGACCGCCTCGTCGAAGAGCTCGCGGAGCCGCTCCGCATCGCGCGGCGCGGCGATGCGGATCCCCGGCACCAGTTGGAGCATCGCCAGGTCCCAGATGCCGTGGTGGCTGGGGCCGTCGGGCCCGGTGACGCCCGAGCGGTCCAGGACGAAGGTGACCCCCGCCTTGTGCAGGGCGACGTCCATCATGACCTGGTCGAACGCGCGGTTCATGAAGGTGGCGTAGATCGCCACGACCGGGTGGAGCCCGCCGAAGGCGAGCCCGGCAGCCGACGCGACCGCGTGCTGCTCGGCGATGCCGACGTCGTAGACCCGCGTCGGGAACCGCTGCGCGAAGTCCTGCAGACCGGTCGGTCGCAGCATCGCCGCGGTCATCGCGATGATGTCCTCGCGACGCTCACCGGCGGCCACGAGCGCCTCAGAGAAGACGTCCGTCCAGGCGACGGCATCCGAGGATCCGATCGGCTCCCCCGTGACGGGGTCGATCTTCCCGACCGCGTGGAACTGGTCGGCCTCATCACGACGGGCCGGTTCGAAGCCGCGCCCCTTGTCGGTGATGGCGTGGACGATGACGGGAGCGCCGTACTCCTTCGCGAGGCGGAGGGTCTCCTCCATGGCGTCGAGGTCATGCCCGTCGACGGGGCCGAGGTATTTGATGTCGAGGTTGGAGTACAGCGCGACGTTGTTCGTGAAGCGCGACAGGAAGCCGTGCGTGCCGCCCCGGACACCGCGGTACACCGCGCGACCGATCGGACCGAGAAGACGGGAGACGTGAGCGGAGCTCTGCCGCAGCGTCTTGTAGCTGTCCGCGGTGCGGACGCGGTTCAGGTAGCGCGCCATGCCTCCGATGGTGGGGGCGTAGGAGCGGCCGTTGTCGTTGACGACGATGACCAGGTTGCGGTCGTTGTCGTCGGAGATGTTGTTGAGGGCTTCCCACGTCATGCCGCCCGTGAGGGAACCGTCGCCCACGACGGCCACGACGTGACGGTCCTTGCGCCCGGTCACCGTGAGGGCGCGCGAGACGCCGTCCGCCCAGCTCAGCGAGCTCGACGCATGCGACGACTCGACGACGTCGTGCGGGCTCTCGGACCGCTGCGGGTAGCCCGCCAGGCCCCCGCGCGAGCGGAGCTGGGAGAAATCCTGACGGCCGGTGAGGAGCTTGTGGACGTAGGACTGGTGACCGGTGTCGAAGATGATCGGGTCGTTCGGGGAGTCGAAAACGCGGTGCAGGGCGATCGTCAGCTCGACGACTCCGAGGTTCGGACCGAGGTGGCCACCGGTGCGCGAGACGTTCTCGACCAGGAAGGTCCGGATCTCGTCAGCCAGGACGTGGAGCTGCTCGCTCGAGAACCGATCGAGGTCGCGCGGACCGGAAATTCCCTCGAGAAGACTCATGTCAGGAGTCTACGTGCCCGCATGCGAGAGGACCCCGACTCCACGCGGAGCCGGGGTCCTCTTGACAAGCCGGGTCAGACCAGCGAACGCAGCACGTACTGCAGGATGCCGCCGTTGCGGTAGTAGTCCGCCTCGCCAGGGGTGTCGATCCGGACGACCGCGTCGAACTCGATCGTCTGCTTGCCCTCGGCCGAGAACTCGCTCGGCTCGGCGACGACCTTGACCGTCTTCGGCGTGACGCCCTCGTTCAGCTGCTCGAGGCCCGTGATCGAGACGATCTCGGTGCCGTCGAGACCGAGCGAGCTCCAGCTCTCGCCGGCGGGGAACTGCAGCGGGACGACGCCCATGCCGATGAGGTTCGAGCGGTGGATACGCTCGAAGCTCTCGGTGATGACCGCCTTGACGCCCAGCAGGCTCGTGCCCTTGGCCGCCCAGTCGCGGGACGAACCGGAACCGTACTCCTTACCGCCGAAGACGACCAGCGGGGTGCCCTGCGCCTGGTAGTTCTGGCTCGCGTCGTAGATGTACGACTGCGGGCCACCCTCCTGGGTGAAGTCGCGGGTGAAGCCACCCTCGATGACCTTCCCGTCGTTCACTGCGGCGACGATCTCGTTCTTCAGACGGATGTTGGCGAAGGTGCCGCGGATCATGACCTCGTGGTTACCGCGACGCGAGCCGTAGGAGTTGAAGTCCTTCTGCGCGACGCCGTGCTCGGTGAGGTACTGAGCCGCCGGGGTGCCGGCCTTGATGTTGCCGGCGGGGCTGATGTGGTCGGTCGTGACCGAGTCGCCCAGGGTCGCCATGACTCGCGCACCGGAGATGTCGGTGACGGGAGCCGGCGTGTTCTCCATGCCATCGAAGTACGGAGCCTTGCGCACGTACGTCGAGTCCTCGTCCCATTCGAAGATGGGGCCGGTGGGCGTCGGAAGGTTCTGCCAGCGCTCGTCGCCGTCGAAGACGGTCGAGTACTGCTTGATGAACTGCTCGCGCGAGATGGAGTGGTCGATGACCTCCTGAACCTCGTCGGGCGAGGGCCAGATGTCCTTCAGGAACACGTCGTTGCCGGCCTCGTCCTTGCCGAGCGCGTCGGTCTCGAAGTCGAAGTTCATCGAACCCGCGAGGGCGTAAGCGACGACCAGCGGGGGCGACGCGAGGTAGTTCATCTTCACGTCGGGGCTGATGCGGCCCTCGAAGTTGCGGTTGCCCGAGAGGACGGCCGTGACGGCGAGGTCGTTCTCGTTGATCGCCGCGGAGACCTCTTCGATGAGCGGTCCGGAGTTGCCGATGCAGATCGTGCAGCCGTAGCCGACGGTGTAGAAGTCGAGACCCTCGAGCGCCTTGTCGAGGCCGGACTTCTCGTAGTAGTCGGTGACGACCTTCGAGCCCGGGCCGAGCGTCGTCTTGACCCACGGCTTGCGCTTCAGGCCCTTGTCGACGGCTTTCTTGGCGAGCAGGCCCGCCGCGATCATGACCGACGGGTTCGACGTGTTGGTGCACGAGGTGATGGCCGCGAGGGTGACCGCACCGTTGTCGAGCAGGTAGGACTGGCCCTCGGGCGTCGTCACCTTGACGGGCTTGGATGCCGCGTGGCGTGCACCGCTCGAGATCATCGAGGGGACGTGCTCGTGCTCGTGCTGGTGCGAGACGCCCTCGGCCGAGACGGTCTCGTGCTCGACACCCGGAGCGGAACCGGGGTCGGACGCGGGGAAGGTTCCCTCGATCTCGACGGAGTCTTCAGCGGCGGCATCCGCGTAGTTGAGGATGTCCTTCTCGAACTGGTTCTTCGCGTCGGAGAGGAGGATGCGGTCCTGCGGACGCTTGGGACCCGCGATGGAGGGCACGACCGTCGAGAGGTCGAGCTCCATGAACTCGCTGAAGCTGAGCTCGCGGGAGGCGTCGTGCCACAGCGACTGCGCCTTGGCGTAGGCCTCGACGAGGGCGACGGTCTGCTCGTCGCGGCCGGTGAGGCGCAGGTAGTCGAGCGTCACGTCGTCGACGGGGAACATCGCCGCGGTCGAGCCGAACTCCGGGCTCATGTTGCCGATGGTGGCGCGGTTGGCCAGCGGCACCTGCGCGACGCCCTCGCCGTAGAACTCGACGAACTTGCCGACGACGCCGTGCTTGCGCAGCATGTCGGTGATCGTGAGGACGACGTCGGTCGCGGTCACGCCGGCGGGGATCTCACCGGTCAGCTTGAAGCCGACCACGCGCGGGATGAGCATGGAGACGGGCTGGCCGAGCATGGCCGCCTCGGCCTCGATGCCGCCGACGCCCCACCCGAGGACGCCGAGGCCGTTGACCATCGTGGTGTGCGAGTCGGTGCCGACGCACGTGTCGGGGTAGGCGCGCAGGACACCACCGACCTCGCGGTCGTAGATGACCTTCGCGAGGTGCTCGATGTTCACCTGGTGGACGATGCCCGTCCCCGGCGGGACGACCTTGAAGTCGTCGAAAGCGGTCTGGCCCCAGCGCAGGAACTGGTAGCGCTCGCCGTTGCGCTCGTACTCGATCTCGACGTTGCGCTCGAGGGCGTTGTCGGAACCGAAGAGGTCTGCGATGACCGAGTGGTCGATGACCATCTCGGCCGGCGACAGCGGGTTGATCTTGCTCGGGTCGCCGCCGAGGGCGGTGACGGCCTCGCG
Source organism: Microbacterium phoenicis (assembly GCF_047302325.1). Classification (NCBI taxonomy): domain Bacteria; kingdom Bacillati; phylum Actinomycetota; class Actinomycetes; order Micrococcales; family Microbacteriaceae; genus Microbacterium; species Microbacterium phoenicis. The sequence continues at coordinate 1,846,620 of NZ_CP154849.1, read as the reverse complement.
CATGGTGGCGAGGTCGACGATGCACGGGACACCGGTGAAGTCCTGCATGACCACGCGTGCGGGCGTGAACTGGATCTCGGTGTTCGGCTCGGCGTCGGGGTTCCAGTTCCCGAGAGCCTCGATCTGCTCCTCGGTGACGTTCGCACCGTCCTCGGTGCGAAGCAGGTTCTCGAGGAGGATCTTGAGGCTGTACGGAAGCTTCTCGAAACCGGGAACGGTCTCGATGCGGAAGATCTCGTAGTCGGTGTCGCCGACTGTGAGTGTGCTCTTGGCACCGAAGCTGTCAACAGTGGACACGTGTGCTCTCCTTCGTCGGCGGGCGCGGCGTCAGCCGGCCCTCCCATCTTCGCCCCGCCCGGTCCCGGTGACTAGTGAGGTCCGCCTTACCCCGGCGGGCGAAATTTATCTTGATATCAAGATACCTCACTTCGCCCGGCGGCGAGGACTCAGAGCTCGTCGCCGTCCGACTCGGCGACATCCGCCGCCCGAGCGACGAGGACCGGCTCCTCCTCGAGACACAGGTCGATCAGCCTCGTGAGGAGCTCCGCCAGCGTCGTCGAACCGAGCAGGCGGAACCTGTCGTACTCGCCGAGCGGCGCCATAGCGGCGAGCTGCCACGACGACTCCACGGGATCGTCCGAGATCTCGGTGTCCGGATCCCACCGCGCTTCGTCGAGGACGGCGGCGAGGGTCGCGACCCGGCGCACGACCCGTTCCGCTTCGCGACGCAGCGGAAGGAGGTCGTCGTTCCAGCTCAGCGGCTCGACCGTCGTGACATCCGCGACGGGATGCGGGTCATCGGCGCGCCACCGGTCGACCGCGATCCGCTCGCCGCCGACGGCGATGACGAACAGATCGGCCGCGCCGGCCTCGATCCGGACGATGCGAGCCATCGTGCCGAGCGCACTGCGCTCGTCCCCTCCCCCGGATTCCAGTCCCCGCTCGATGAGGACGACGCCGAACGAGGGATCCTCCGCGTCTAGCAGGCGACCCATCATCGTCAGGTACCGCGGCTCGAACACCCGCAGCGCCAGCGGCGTGTGCGGGAAGAGCACACTGCCGAGCGGGAACATGGGGACGGCGTCCATGCGGCCCAGTCAACCACTCGGCACGCCCCGTCGCGCGGCTTGTCAGCTCTCGTCGGATCCTTCGGCGCGCCGCGGGTAGAGCGCCCGGACAGCCAGCCAGGTGACCGCCACCATCGGCGCGAAGAGGGGAAGACCCATGATGAGCTTCAGGGTGCCGAGCGCCGCCGTCTGATCGGCGAGGTACAGCGGGAGCTGCACCGCGAGGCGCGCGTAGAAAAGGGCAGCCCATGCGATCGCGAGCCAGAAGAAGACCCGACGCTTTCGCCGATCGGCCCGCCACGCCGTGCCCTCGTTCATGAGGAAGCCGACCGCTAAACCGATCAGCGACCAGCCGACCAGTGCCGACACGAGGAACCCGGTCCCGTAGGCGGCGTTGGTGATGAGCCCGGGGACGAAGTTGTCGACACCGCGCCCCGTGAAGAGGGCGAGTGCCGCAGCGACACCCGTCGCGACGAGACCACCGAAGGCGGCCGCAGCAGGCGAACGCTGGATGAGCCGGATCACGGTGAAGACGGCCGCCAGCCCCACCGAGGCCACGAGCGACAGCACGAGGTCCTGTCCGGTGACGGTGAAGAGCACGACGAACACGAGTCCGGGGAGGACCGACTCCGCGATGCCGCGCCATCCGCCCATCGCACGCCACACGACGTGACCTGTCGTTGCGTCCTCCGCCGGATCCAGACCCGCGCGCTTGGCTGCGCCGCCGAGAGCCTGACCGAGAAGGCCGGATGCCGTCGGCTCGCCCGCCGGCGGTGGCACGAGGTCTTCCCGCACCGGCTGAGGCTTCCCGGATTCGGGACGGTCCTGTGAGGTGGTCATGCGCTACCGGGGGATGCCGGCATCTTCAGCGGGATGAGGTCGCGCGGCGGCATGGGCGTGTTGCCGCGGACGACGACGATCGAGCGGAAGAGGTCTTCGACCTGCTCGGCGGCCGCGATGTCGCTCGCCGCGGCTCCTCCGATGACACCGCGCAGGAACCAGCGCGGACCATCGACACCGACGAAGCGCGCGAGGCGCTTCCCGGCGGCCCCGTCCGCACCGGCGACGGGCACCTCGGCGAGCAGCTCGGGGCCGAGCGGCCCTTCCCGCTCCTCGACGCGCCCACCCTGCTGACGGACCTGCTGACGGATCTGCTCGCGCGTCTCCTCCCACAGGCCGCTCGACCGCGGCGCGGCGAACGGCTGCACCTGCAGTGTCGATCCGGCGTAGTCGAGCCCGACGGCCACGATGCGTTTCGTCTGCTCTTCGACTTCCAGGCGGAGGTTCAGCCCCTCCCGAGGCAGGACTTTGACCCCGCCGAGGTCGATGTACGGACGGACCGGGTTCGCCTCCGCCTCGTCGAACGGACCGTTCTCAGCCCGATCGCTCGGTGCCGACTTGGGTGCGAGCTCGTCGCTCATGCGGTTGTTCCTGTCGTGTAGCCGGTGGATCCGAAGCCCCCTTCGCCGCGCACGCTGTCGGGAAGGGCGTCGACGGGGAGGAAGGTCGCCCGCGAGACGGGCATCACGATGAGCTGGGCGATGCGGTCGCCCGGAGCGATGTCGAAGGGCTCCGCGGCATCCGTGTTCAACAGCGTGACCTTGATCTCGCCCCGGTACCCCGCGTCGACCGTGCCCGGTGAGTTGACCACGGTGATGCCGTGCTTGGCGGCCAGACCGCTGCGAGGGACGACGAAAGCGACGTAGCCGTCGGGCAGCGCAATGCGCACTCCCGTGCCGATGAGAGCGCGCTGACCGGGGGCCAGACGGACCTGCTCTGTGGAGACGAGGTCGGCGCCGGCATCACCCGGGTGCGCGTAGACGGGCACATGAGCCGAGATAATGGGAACGTCCACGGTATCCATCACCCCCCGAGGCTAATGCACAACCCCGACCGCCCCGTCCCCTCCTCGTACCGCGAACGGCTCAGCCCTTCGCTGTGGCTCCTGGTGAGCGCCGCGGTCTGCGCGCCCATGGCGGCGGTGGTCTTCTCGCCGATCGACACGACCCTCGCCCTCGCCATCGGACTCGCCGTCGGCGTCGTCCTGGTGTCGTCGCTGATCCTGACTGCTCCCGTCGTGACGCTCGCAGACGGCGTGCTCCGCGTCGGGCGGGCGCACATCCCGGTCGCCGACCTCGGCGAGCCCGAGGTTCTGACGGGAGAAGAGGCGCGGGCTGCCCGAGGCGGGGGCCTCCGACGCGACGACTGGCATCTGCTCCGCGGCGGGATCGACGGGGTCGTGCGCGTCCCCGTCTCAGACGACGACGACCCCACAGCACGCTGGGTGTTCTCGTCCCGCACCCCTGATCGGGTGGCGGCGATGATCACCCGCGCGCAGCGGGGTCGCTGATATCGGCGCTGCTTACGCTGCGCACTCGGTGCAGATCGCGCCGATCGAGGTCTGGTGGTCGATCTGGGTCCGGTGCTTCACGAGGAAGCACTCGACACAGGTGAACTCGTCCTCCTGCGGGGGCAGGACGACGACGTCGAGGTCGACGTCGGACAGGTCGGCGCCGGGGAGCTCGAAACCGCTGGGGTTGTCAGAGTCTTCGACGTCGACCGAGCCGGACATCTTGTCCGGGACGCGTTCCTTGAGAGCTTCGATCGACTCGCTGTCGTCTTCGGTCTTGCGGGGGGCGTCGTAATCCGTGGCCATTCGAGAACGTCTCAACTTTCGGGGTGGTGCTGTGGGTGCGGCCCGTTCGGGCGGCCATAGTTTGCATCACCTGTCGGTGAATCGCAAATGAGCCGCCGGGTCGCCGCCGCCTTTCGGAGGGGCCCCACCGCAAACTCGCGGCACGCCCCGGATATTCCCGCCCTCGACCGTTCGCCGTGACACCATGAACGCACCCGCTGGATCTGGAGGACGTCCGCATGGAACAGCTCAAAGTGATCGGCACCGAAGACGGTCGCCTGATGCTCGCGACCGACGCCGGCGACCGATTCTCACTCGCCGTCGACGAGGCTCTGCGCGCCCAGTTGCGACGCCTGCAGCGCGATGCCGAGCCCCGCACCACGCGGCCGAACCCGCGTCACATCCAGTCCCACATCCGTGCCGGCATGACCGCGGAGGACGTCGCGCAACTTCTCGGAGTGCGCGTCGAGGACGTCCAGCGTTTCGAAGGCCCCGTCCTCGCCGAGCGCGAGCACGTCGTGGGCCAGGCCCTCGCGGTGACGGTGCTGATCGGCGGCGAACTCGACCCGGGTGCGCAGCCGACGTTCGGCAACGCCGTCCGTGCCAAGCTCACCGAAGCCGGCGCCACCGGCGAGCGGTGGACGAGTTGGAAGGACCAGAACGGCTGGACCGTGAAGCTCGAGTTCACGGTGGGCGAGGTGGAGCACGACGCACGTTGGTCGTTCGACCCGCGTCGTTCGTCCCTGTCTCCGCAGAACTCCGACGCGACCCAGCTGTCGCGCCAGGGTTCCCTGCCGGAGGGGCTCATCCCCCGTCTGCGCGCTCTCGATTCCGCGCCGCAGAAGGATGCCACGCGATTCGACACCGGCACGTTCGGTCCCCGCGCCGTGACAGAGCCGGAAGCGGACTTCGACACACCCGAAGCACGCCCGTCGTCCTCCCCCGCCGTTCAGCAGGCCGCCATCAAGCGCGCCCCGGACGCACCGGTGACCTCCGCAGAGACCGCGGACCTTCTCGAGGCGCTCCGTCGCCGTCGCGGCCAGCGCGAACCGATGCCCGCCGAGCACAGCGAGGAACGCTCGTCGACCCCCGTCGCGCTCTTCGACGCTCCGGAGACGGACGACGACCAGGCGACGCCCGCAGAGCCGGAGGATGCCGAGCCCGAGGCTGTCACCGAGCCGCCCGCCGAGCAGAGCCGTCGACGCGGACGCACGTCGATGCCGTCGTGGGACGAGATCGTCTTCGGCGCTCGCACCGAAGACGGCTGAGCTCAGCCGAAGGCCCCGAGCCGCACCAGGGGGACGACGCGTTCCTGGTCGGTGAGCGAGCCGTGCTGCCCGATCATGTTCTGCGGCTTCTTGTCGGCCTCCCGATCGTCGTAATAGGCGATCGCCGAGCGCGCCGCGACGAGGACGTCACCGATCCGCGGCAGGACTTCCGGGTCGGGCGACGTGCCGAACAGCCCAGCGGCGACCGCCTCGTCGCGTGACATCACCCAGGCGCGGGAGGACTCGGCATCCCGCCACCGATTCAGGACGTCGCCCGCTCTGCCCTCCTCGGTATAGAGATGCAGCATCCGCGGCTCGCCGCCGACGATGTTCACGCCCTCCACCAGCGGATCGCCCTCTTTGAGCAGGACCTGGCGATGGCGCGGGACGTCGACGATGCCATGATCAGCGGTGAGGATCGCCGCCGCGTGGGAGCCGATGGCTGCGTCGAGGTCCTTAGCCGCCCCGTCGACCCGTTCGAGGCCCGCGGCCCACTCGTCGCTCTCCCATCCCCGCGCGTGGGCGATCGTGTCGAGTTCCGGCACGTAGGCGTATACGAGGGCACCCGGATGCCGGAGGGCGAGGTCCGCGGCGCGTTCCACCCGCTCAGCGATCGAGGCGGCGCCGACGAACTCCGCACCCCGCTGGAGGGCGGCCGTGAAGCCGGTCCCGGCGTAGCGCGGCTGCGAGACGACGAAGCAGGGACGCCCGGCGGCGACCTCACGTTCGAGCAACGGGACCGACCGCTGCCAGGTCGACGGGTCCAGCCCGTCGGTCTCCCACCCTTTGAGCTGATTGGGCGCCAGGTCCGTACCGGGGATGCGGACCCGGTAACCGACGAGGCCGTGCGTCCCGGGCGTCTCGCCGGTCAGGAGACTCGCAAGCGCGACCGCCGTGGTCGAGGGGAAGACGGTGCGGGCGGCATCCTTCTTCGTCATCCGCCCGGTGAGGAACCGGGCGTACCCGGCGCGGGCGGTCAGGTTGGCGCGACCGAGACCGTCGACGAGCAGCACGATCGCCGACCGGGCCGGCGGAAACCATTCGCCGCGGCCCTCGAGAGAGGCCAGGATCTGCGGCACGACACCGGTGAGGCTCCGGGCTGACGGCGGGTCCGCGGGTAGGCTGAGTGACACCCGGGTCAGTCTTCCACACGGTGCTTCACCGCCGTCTCTGGCCCCCGCAGCATCTCCCGAAGACCGATCGAGGCCATGGCATCGCGCACTCCCCCTCCCCCGCCCGCTGTTGAACGCATCGAGGACGTCGACCTCGCTGACGAGATGCAGGGCTCGTTCCTGGAGTACGCCTACTCGGTCATCTACTCACGTGCCCTTCCGGATGCCCGCGACGGGCTGAAGCCGGTGCAGCGCCGCATCCTCTTCCAGATGTCCGAGATGGGTCTGCGCCCCGACCGCGGCCACGTGAAGAGCGCGCGCGTCGTCGGCGATGTGATGGGCAAGCTGCACCCGCACGGCGACTCCGCGATCTACGACGCGCTCGTCCGCCTCGCGCAGGACTTCGCGCTCCGCGTGCCGCTCGTCGACGGACACGGCAACTTCGGCTCGCTCGATGACGGCCCTGCGGCCGCTCGCTACACCGAGGCTCGCCTCGCGGCATCCGCTCTGGCCCTCACGGAGAACCTCGACGAGGACGTCGTCGACTTCATCCCGAACTACGACGGCCAGTTCCAGCAGCCCGAGGTCCTCTCCGCCGCCTTCCCGAACCTGCTCGTCAATGGCGCGACCGGAATCGCCGTGGGTATGGCGACGAACATGGCACCGCACAACCTCATCGAGGTCGTCTCGGCCGCCATCCACCTGCTCGAGCACCCCGGCGCGACCCTCGAGGAGCTCATGGAGTTCGTGCCGGGACCGGACCTTCCCGGCGGCGGCGTCATCGTCGGACTCGACGGCATCAAAGAGGCGTATCAGACCGGCCGCGGGACGTTCCGCACCCGTGCGAAGACCTCGATCGAATCGCTCGGCCCGCGCCGCACGGGCATCGTCGTCACGGAGCTGCCCTACATGGTGGGACCGGAGCGCGTCATGGAGAAGATCCGCGACGCCGTCTCGGCGAAGAAGCTCACCGGAATCTCCGACCTCACCGACCTCACCGACCGCAACAACGGCCTGCGCCTCGTGATCGGGATCAAGACCGGCTTCGACCCGAACGCCGTCCTGGAGCAGCTCTATCGCCTCACGCCGCTCGAGGACTCGTTCGGCATCAACAACGTCGCGCTCGTCGGCGGTCAGCCGCAGACCCTCGGGCTCAAGGAACTGCTACGCGTCTACCTGGATCATCGCATCCAGGTCGTCACCCGCCGCAGCCGCTACCGCCTCGCGCGCAAGCAGGAACGCCTGCACCTCGTCGAGGGTCTCCTCATCGCGATCCTCGACATCGACGAGGTCATCCAGGTCATCCGCACATCCGACGACAGCGAGCAGGCGCGGACGCGCCTCATGGACGTGTTCGACCTGTCCCAACTGCAGGCCGAGTACATCCTCGAGCTGCGGCTGCGCCGGCTCACGAAGTTCTCGCGCGTCGAGCTCGAGGCCGAACAGAACACGCTGAAGGCCGACATCGCCGCACTGGAGGAACTCCTCGGCAGCGACGTGCTCCTTCGCCGCCAGGTCGCAACGGAGTTGGATGCCGCGTCCGACGCCTTCGGCACGCCGCGGCGCACGCTGCTCATGAACGGCGGCCCCGTCGCCCCGCGCGGCCGTGCCGCGGCGCCGGCGGACCTGCAGATCGCCGATGCGCCGTGCCGCGTCTACCTCTCGGCGACCGGACGCATGGTGCGCGCGGAGCTCATCGCGGATGCGCCCGGCGGCGGCGTCGTCACGCCGACGCGACGCTCGAAACACGACGCCATTCGGTCCTCCGTCGACGGCACGACGCGTGGTGACCTCGGAGCGGTAACGACCCTGGGCCGGCTCGTGCGCTTCACGCCCGTCGACCTGCCGTCCGTGCCGGCGAACTCGGTGCAGCTCGCGGCGGGCACCCGCGCCGACCAGTATCTCGGCCTCGCCCCGACCGAGCACGTCGTCGCGATCGTCCCGCTGACGGCCGATGCCCCGATCGCGCTCGGCACGGCGCAGGGCGTCGTCAAGCGCGTCGCCGCGACAGAGCTGCCCGCCGGCAAGCCGGACGTCGAGATCATCTCCCTGAAGCCCGGCGATACCGTCGTCGGCGCCGCCCTCGCCCCCGACGCCACGGAGCTCGTGTTCGTGTCGAGCGATGCGCAGCTGCTGCGCTTCGACGCGTCCTCGGTTCGACCGCAGGGCCGCTCTGCGGGCGGCATGGCGGGGATCCGACTGTCGGACGGCGCCCGTGTCATCGCATTCGCGGCGATCAGCGCGACGGACGACACCGTGGTGGCGACGGTCGCGGGGGCGAGCGCCGCGTTGCCGGGCACGGATCCCGGATCGGCGAAGGTCTCGCTGTTCTCCGAGTTCCCCGCGAAGGGCCGGGCGACCGGCGGGGTCCGCGCGCAGCGTTTCCTCCGGTGGGAGGATGCACTGCTCGTCGCGTGGGTCGGCGATCAGCCGCGCGCCGTCGGCATCGACGGTGCGGTCCGACCGCTGCCGGAGACCGGTGCGAAGCGGGATGCCTCGGGCCAGGCGCTCGACGCCGCGGTCGGGGCCATCGGCACGACGGTGGCCTGAACCGGCCTCAGCCGGCGAGCTTCGCCTTCACGTAGGCGACGATGGCGTTGGCGTGTCCGTGCCCGAGACCGTGCTCGTCCTTCAGGACGGCCACCGTCTCCATGTGCGTGCGGGTGTCGAGGCTGTCCGCGGCGATGTCGAGCCAGCGCTGCACCGGCTGTCCGTACGTCTTCTCGATGCTCGGGAAGTACGAGGCAGGGCCTTTCGGCTTCTCCCCCGGGGCGATGACCGGTGCGACGACACGATGGGCTTCCATACCCGTCACGCTAGCGCCGCGGGCGTCAGGCGTCGATGCGCTCGCGGTCGAGGCGTTCGCTCGAGGTGACGATGAAGTCGCGACGCGGCGCGACCTCGGAGCCCATCAGCAGCTCGAACACCGTCGATGCGACCTCGGCATCCTGCACGCGGACCCGGCGGAGCGTTCGGCCCGCCCGGTCCATCGTCGTGGTGGCGAGCTGATCGGCATCCATCTCGCCGAGTCCCTTGTACCGCTGGACCGGTTCCTGCCAGCGCTTGCCGGACCTCGTCAGCTTCGCCAGCAGGGTGTGCAGCTCCTGCTCGCTGTAGGTGTAGATCGTCTCGTTCGGCTTGGTGCCCGGGTTCATGACGACCACCCGGTGCAGCGGCGGGACCGCGGCATAGACCCGACCCTCTTCGATCAGAGGCCGCATGTAGCGGAAGAACAGCGTCAGCAGCAGCGTGCGGATGTGAGCGCCGTCGACGTCGGCGTCGCTCATCAGGATGATCTTGCCGTAGCGAGCGGCCTCGAGGTCGAACGACCGGCCGGACCCCGCCCCGATCACCTGAATGATCGCGGCGCACTCCGCGTTCGACAGCATGTCGCTGATAGAGGCCTTCTGCACGTTGAGGATCTTGCCGCGGATCGGCAGGAGGGCCTGGTACTCGCTGTTGCGCGCGAGCTTCGCCGTGCCGAGTGCCGAGTCGCCCTCGACGATGAACAGTTCGGATTCGGCCACGTCGTTCGTGCGGCAGTCGGCGAGCTTCGTCGGCAGCGACGACGACTCGAGCGCGTTCTTGCGGCGCTGCGTCTCTTTGTGGGTGCGCGCGGAGATGCGCGCCTTCATCTCCGAGACGACCTTCTCGAGCAGGAGCGCCGTCTGCGCCTTGTCGTCGCGTTTCGGAGAGGCGAACTTCGCGGCGAGCTCCTTCGAGACGACGGATGCCACGATGTTGCGGACCGCAGGCGTGCCGAGGATCTCCTTCGTCTGCCCCTCGAACTGCGGTTCGGGCAGGCGCACCGTGAGCACGGTCGACAGACCCGCGAGGATGTCGTCCTTCTCGATCTTCTCGTTCGCCCCGACCTTGAGCTTGCGCGCGTTCGACTCGATCTGCCCCCGAAGGGTCTTCATGAGCCCCTGCTCGAAGCCCTGCTGGTGCGTGCCCCCCTTGGGCGTCGCGATGATGTTCACGAACGAGCGGGCCATCGTCTCGTACCCCGTGCCCCAGCGGAGGGCGATGTCGACCTCGCACTCGCGCTCCACCTCGGTGGGCACCATGGCACCGGAGGGCTGCAGGACGGGGACCGTCTCCGTGAAGGTGCCCGTTCCCGACAGACGCCACGTGTCCGTGATGGGCGCGTCCGGTGCGAGGAAGTCCGCGAATTCCGAGATGCCGCCGTCGTAGCGGAAGCTCGTCTCGATCTCCTCGTTGGTCCGGCGGTCGACGATGACGATCTCGAGCCCGGGAACGAGGAAAGCGGTCTGCCGCGCGCGCTGCTCGAGCTCGCTCAGATCGAAGGCGGCATCCTTCGTGAAGATCTGCCGGTCGGCCCAGTAGCGGATGCGGCTGCCCGTGACACCGCGAGGCGCCTTGCCGACGACTCTGAGCTCGCTCGACTTCTCGAAGGGACGGAACGGCGATGCCGGGCCGTCGCCGTCGAACAAGCCGGGTTCGCCGCGGTGGAACGACATCGCATACGTCTTGCCGCCGCGGTCGACCTCCACGTCGAGCCGCTCGGACAGCGCGTTCACGACGGACGCACCGACACCGTGGAGACCACCGGATGCCGCGTAGGACCCGCCGCCGAACTTGCCCCCCGCGTGGAGCTTGGTGAAGACGACCTCCACGCCCGACAGTCCGGTGCGGGGTTCGATGTCGACCGGGATGCCGCGGGCACGGTCGCGGACCTCGACGCTGCCGTCGGCGTAGAGCAGGATCTCGATCCGGTCGCCGTGGCCACCGAGCGCCTCGTCGACGGAGTTGTCGATGATCTCCCAGAGGCAGTGCATGAGACCGCGGGAGTCCGTCGAGCCGATGTACATGCCCGGCCGCTTGCGGACGGCTTCGAGCCCTTCCAGGACCTGGAGATGATGGGCGGAATACTCGGCGGTCACGATCTCCCATCGTATTCGGCGCCACCGACAGTCGCCTGACCGACACACGAGCGCGGGAGCCGACGCGGATGCGGCGGGCACATACCGTACGCCCGGAGCGAAATGTCACGCAATGGCGGCATACCCACAACATCCGCGTGGTTGTATGAAATGACAGTTCACCCGTCATGAGCAGTACGAGGAGGCACCTGACATGAGCACGTCGACCACCACCGAGCCCGGAGCCGTCCTCGAACACCGCCTGACGGCGATGGATCGCTGCGACTCCTGCGGAGCCCAGGCCTACATCGCCGCCGAGGTCAACGGGAGCGAGCTCCTGTTCTGCGCCCACCACGGCCGCAAGTACGAAGAGAAGCTGCGCGCCGTCGCCACCTCGTGGCACGACGAGACCGCTCGCCTGACCGAGGCGGTCTGAGCCGCGGCATCCCGATCACGACGAAAGCCCCCTGCATCATGCAGGGGGCTTTCGCGTAAGAGCTCGAGTCAGAACCCGACGGCCGCCTGGTAGACGGGCAACAGGCCGGTGCGGACACCCGACGCCGAGGGCTTCGGCTGGAAGACGCTCGAGTTGTGGTTCCCCTCGATGACGACCGGCCCGTTCGGGGTGATCGCGATGTCCCATCCCACGTAGGGCGCTTCGGGCGTGCGGCGTGCAAGGGCGGCGACGAGGTCGAGGACGCGGCTGTACTCCGGCACCTGGAATCCGACGATCGGAGTCCCGGTGACCGGGTGCTCACGGTAGACGTTGCTGTTCTTGTCGACTCCCGGGTACATCGCGATGCCGTCGTCGTCGAGCATCGTGAACATCCCGCCCGAGGCGAAGTTGTCGATCACGTCCCCGTTGCCGATGCGGAGCACCGCCGCCAGCAAGTGGACGCGGTCCTCCCCGTCGAGGAACGTGATGAGGCGGACGGTGTTCACGGCGTCCGGGTAGAGCGCCGACATCTCGGGATGCTGGACGATGAACTCGTCGAGAACGGTCTGCCCCTTGGCCGTGACCTCGGCGCGGAAGCGCGCCACGTCGACGTCAGGGTCGACTTCGTGCAGATCGATGCCGCCGCCGCCGTGCCCCTCGTTCGGCTTCGCGAGGACGCGCGGGTGGCGGGCGAGAAAAGCGGCCAGCTGGGTGTCGTCGACGTCGCGCAGGTCGATCGTCTCGCGGCCGAGGAGGTCCGCGTACTCGCGGGCGAAACGGCGCTTGTCCTCGAGCTTCGAGCGCCCCTCGGGCGTGTTGTACATCTTCGTGATCCGGAACGACTTGGGGTGCGTCATCCACGTCTTCCGCTCCTGCGCGTTCAGCAGGCGGATATCCCAGACGGCGTAGTCGCGGAAGGCCATGTCGTAGCGCACCGAGCACCACAGCATGTCGGCGATGATCACCGGCAGGGGCGCCTTCGACACGCGCTGCACGGTGCGCGCGAACTCGACGAGGTTGCCCGGTCGGATCTTCCGCGCACGTCGGATCAGGTACTGCAGGCGGACGCGGATGCGGCGCATGGCGGTCCCTTCGGTTCGGGTCGGTCAGAAACGCATCGCGGCGCGGTACCGAGGCAGCAGGCCACGGCGGATGCCGGAGACGGACGGCTTCGACTGGAACACACCCGAGTTGTGGTTGCCCTCGATGACGACCGGACCCTCGGGCGTGATGGCGATGTCCCACCCGATGTACGGGAACGCGGGCACGCGTCGCGCGAGCCGGTCCACCAGTGCCAGGACCTCGTCGTACAGCGGGACCTGGAAGCCCGTGATGGGCGTGCCGGTGGCGGGGTGCTCCGCGAACGGGCGCCCCTCCTCGTCGCTGGCGGCGTGGAGTGCGCGGCCGTTGTCGTCGAGCATCGTGTACATGCCGCCGTTGCTGAAGTTGTCGATGACGCCGCCGTTGCCGATCTTCAAGACGCCCGCGAGCACGTGCACCTCGCCGTCGGGGTCGAGGTACGACACCATCCGGAGCGAGTTGACGCTGCCCGGGTAGAGCGCGGCCATGTCGGGGTGCTGGACCAGCACCTCTTCGACCAGGTTCTGCCGGTCGGCGAGAAGCCGCTCGCGGAACGCGGCGGTGTCGCCGATCTCCGCGGAATCGATGAGGGTGATGCCGTTACCCCCGACGCCGCCGGGGTTCTTCGCGATGATGCGCGGATGCCGACCAACGAAGTCGGCGAAGGCCGCGGCATCCGTCTCTTCGAGATCGATCCACTCACGGCCGAGCTCCGGACCGAACCGCGTCGCGAACTGGAGCTTGTCGTCGAAGACGGCGCGCTGCGCGTTGTCGTTGAGGCGTCGCGACAGGTGGAACGACTTCGGGTCGGTCATGTACGTCTTGCGCTCGCGCCCCTTGAGGATGCGGAAGTCCCACTCCGAGTAGTTCTCGAACGTGGTCTCGTAGCGCACCGAGCACCACGCCATATCCGCCACGACCCACCACAGCGGAGCTTTCGAGAGCCGCGCAGACTGGCGGGCGAACTGGAGCACCCGATCGGTGTCGAAGTTGACGATGCGCTTCACGAAGAAGCGTCCGCGACGGTAGAGCCTGTTCACGGCACTCATGATCAGGCCTTCGTGGAACGGATGATGCCGAGCGGCGTGGACTGGTGTCCCTGACCGAGCGGATTGTCCGAGAGGATGCGGACGAGTCGCTGCTCCCCCGCCTTGTCGAGCGTCGACCCGAGGATGTTGCCGCCAATGTCGTTGATGTCGACGACGGCCACCTCGTAGGACCCACCGAGACGGGTCTTCAGTCGCGCCGCCACGGCAGCCGGATCCTTCGGACCGAGCACGACCGCCTTGTTGTAGGGCGGGATCGTGTGCGGCGTGGGCCCATCGATGGAGCGCGCCTTATCGCCGGCGATCCGGTAGAAGTCGCCACGGCGCCCGAAGAGCTTCGTCACAGCCGCGACACCCGCCGCGAACACGATCCGAGGCGTCCCGCATTCGCGGAGCGCCATCTCCATCGTCTCGGGCATGCCGAGGCCGATGCCGTACTTCGTCTTCACGACGTAGCGCGACAGGAACCGTGCGAGCGGCCTGGGCGTGATGTCCTCGACGAGATACGAGCGCCCCTGCGTGATCGCGACGATCTTCTCGGTCACGAAGAGCAGGTCGCCGGGCTGGAGCTCCGGAGCGGCGTAGGTTGCGACGATCTCGTCGATGTCCTCGCCCGGCATGACGACGTGCGTCCGGATGGGGATCCGGGCGTACGTCGCGCCGTCAACCGCTCGCGTGAGCTCCTTGCCCTCGTTCGCGGCGTCGCTCATTCGAGGTAGTCCCGGAGCGACTGGGACCGCGACGGGTGCCGCAGCTTCGCCATCGTCTTGGACTCGATCTGGCGGATCCGCTCGCGGGTCACGCCAAACGTGTCGCCGATCTGGTCGAGCGTCTTGGGCTGACCGTCGCCGAGGCCGAAGCGCATCCGGATCACGCCCGCCTCGCGCTCGCTCAGCGAGTCGAGGAGGGACTCCAGCTGCCGCTGCAGCATCGTGAAACCGACGGCGTCGGCGGGGACGACCGCCTCGGTGTCCTCGATGAGGTCACCGAACTCGCTGTCACCGTCCTCACCCAGGGGGGTGTGGAGCGAAATCGGCTCACGACCGTACTTCTGGACCTCGATGACCTTCTCGGGCGTCATGTCGAGCTCGCGGCTGAGCTCCTCGGGCGTGGGCTCGCGGCCCAGGTCCTGGAGCATCTGACGCTGCACGCGGGCGAGCTTGTTGATGACCTCGACCATGTGGACCGGGATGCGGATCGTCCGCGCCTGGTCGGCCATGGCGCGCGTGATGGCCTGACGGATCCACCACGTCGCGTAGGTCGAGAACTTGAAGCCCTTGGTGTAATCGAACTTCTCCACGGCGCGGATGAGGCCGAGGTTGCCCTCCTGGATGAGATCCAGGAACTGCATGCCGCGGCCGGTGTAGCGCTTTGCCAGCGAGACCACGAGACGGAGGTTGGCGCCGAGCAGGTGGCTCTTCGCACGCTGTCCGTCACGGGCTACCCACTGCAGGTCGAGACCAAGCTGCGACGACTTCTCGGCCGCCGTCATGTGGGAGAGCTTCTCCTCGGCGAACAGGCCGGCCTCGATGCGCATCGCCAGCTCGACCTCTTCGGCGGCGTTGAGGAGCGGAACCTTGCCGATCTGCTTCAGGTAGTCCTTGACCGGGTCGGCGGTCGCGCCGGTGATCTGCGTCGAGTAGACCGGGACCTCGTCGTCGTCCGACGACGAGATGACGATCGCGCCCGTCGGAAGCGGCTCGGTGAACGCCGGCTTGGTCGGCTCGTCCTCATCGTCGCCTTCGGCCTTGTCGGCGTCCTTCTTGGCGTCGTCCTCGGGTGCGTCGTCGGTCGCGTCGAGCTCGACCTCGTCCGCCTCGCCGTCCTCGTCGTCGTCCTCATCAGCGGACTTCTTCGCGCGGGACTTCGCCGGGGACGCCTTCGTCGCGGCCGGCTTCTTCGCGGGGGCCTTCTTCGCCGCGGCCTTCTTCGCCGGAGCCTTCTTGACAGGTGCCTCGGTCTCGGCAGCCTCGACGACGTCAGCTTCGTCGACCGCTTCTGCCGCTCGTGTACGGGTGGTCTTCGTGCTCGAAGTCACGTCTCGCCTTTCACCGACGGCACTCCGCCGGGTTTCGGACACTAGTAAGACCCTTGTCAAGTCCCGCGGACACGCACAGCGACGTTCCTTCGGACCGGACAACGGGTCATTTCGTCCATTCTCTCACAGGTGCGAGATGCATGAAGGACGCACCGGTGTCAACACCGAAAACCGTATGGGCATTCCCACGAGACGACGACCGCGGGCGTGGGATGGGCGGACGCCTCAGCCGAGGCCGGGACGACGATCGTCGTCCGACGGCCGGTTGGCGAGGAAGCGCTCGAGTTCCGCGGCCAGCTCGTCGGCGGAGGGGAGGTCGCCGGTGTGGATGATGGGCTGCGCTTGCGTCGCTCCTGCCATGTAAGCGTCGTAGCGCGTCTCGAGGTTGTGCAGCATGGTGGTCAGCTCATCGCTCGACGACACCTGGTCGTCGACCTTCTCGAGGTACTCGCGGTTCTCCTCGCGCAGCGTGTCACTGTCGAAGACGAGGCCCGTGGCGATCGAGACGCTGTCGAGGGCGGCGATGGCCGCGGCGGGGAAATCGGTCTCCGCCAAGTAGTGCGGAATGAGGAGCGCGAAGCCCGACACCGACACCCCGGCATCCGACAGTCGGTATTCGAGGAGGTGCCCGGCCGTCGACGGCACCTGCGTGCGCGGCTTCCACACGGAGTGGGCTTCGGTCAGATCGCTCCGATTGCCGCTCACCGTCGTCCCGAGCGGCCGGGTGTGCGGGACCGGCATCGGGATCGCATGGAACCACGTCACCGACCGGACCTGAAGTCCCTCGGCGAGTCCCACCACCGTGTCGACGAACGCCTCCCACGCGAAGTCGGGCTCGTACCCCGAGAGCAGGACGAACGGCTGCCCCAGCGCATCGTGCACGAGGGCGAGGTCGAGACGGGGCGCCTGATAGTCGGTCAGGTGG
This sequence comes from Microbacterium phoenicis, assembly GCF_047302325.1. Taxonomy (NCBI): domain Bacteria; kingdom Bacillati; phylum Actinomycetota; class Actinomycetes; order Micrococcales; family Microbacteriaceae; genus Microbacterium; species Microbacterium phoenicis. The sequence continues at coordinate 1,830,130 of NZ_CP154849.1, read as the reverse complement.
TCGCCGTCGAACGTGATGATCGGGCGACGGGCGCGGTAGTCGAACAGGACATCCGGGTTGAAGGTGACCACCGGCTGCGGGTCGTGCTCGGTGTGCAGGTGATCGACGACTCGCGTCACCGCGGATCCGGCATCGGTGAAGCCGGTCAACGCGACGACCAGAGGCAGACCCGCCGGAACGGGCGGAGCGGTCGTGATGCGCTCGTACAGGGGACCAGACAGGGGCATGTCTCCACTGTAGGAGCAGCCTTCACGGGGTCGGCGCGCCCGGTGTCCCGCTCTGAGCGAACGCCGCCCTCCATAGGATGGGAGGCATGCCGTACCCCGAGCTGACCGTGTCCACCTCTCCTGCACGCGACGGCGGCGCCGACGCGATCGTCCTGGCGCTTCCGCCACTCGATGAGGCGACGACGGTCCTCGCAGACTGGCCGGGCGTCGAAGACGTGCTGCGCGGTGTGGGGTACACCGGCGCCGCGGGCACCACAGCGCGTGTCTTCGCGCCGGCATCCACGGATCTGCCCCTCTTCGTCGTCGGGACGGGAGCGGCGCCTTCCGCGGATGCGGTCCGGGATGCCGTCGGTGCCGCCGTCCGCATCACGACCGGATTCGCGCACCTCGCCGTCGCGGTCCCCCACGCCGAGGATCACTGGCGTGCTGCTGCCGAGGGCGCCGTCCTCGGCGGGTACCGCTTCGAGGGCTACAAGTCGGGTGAGCCCGGCAAGACGCGCGCCGCTCACGTGACCCTCCACCTCGCCGCCGACGTCGATCCGGCCGATGTGCGCGGCGTCGACATCACCGGTTCCGCCGTCGCTCTCGTGAAGGACCTCGTCAACATCCCCGCCGAGTGGCTCGGCCCTGCCGATCTCGCGGAGCGCGCGATCGAAGCCGTCGCAGGGCTGCCCGTCGACGTCGAGGTCCTCGATGAGTCCGAGCTCGCCGCGCAGGGCTTCGGCGGCATCCTCGGGGTCGGCCAGGGCTCGGACCGCCCGCCGCGACTCGTCCGCCTGACCTACTCCCCCGCCGGCGCCGACCGCCATGTGGCGATCGTCGGCAAGGGCATCACCTTCGACACCGGCGGCCTGTCGCTGAAGCCGCCGGCATCCATGGTCGGCATGAAGTTCGACATGGCCGGTGCGGCGACGGCTCTCGCGGTCGTGCGGGCGGCCGCGCAGCGCGAGCTGGCCGTCGGGGTCACCGCCTGGCTCTGCATCGCCGACAACATGCCCTCCGGACGCGCGACCCGCCCCGGCGACGTGCTCCGCATGCTCGACGGGACGACCGTCGAAGTGCTCAACACGGATGCCGAGGGCCGCCTCGTCATGGCCGACGGTCTCGTCGCGGCGAGTCGCACCCGGCCCGACGTCATCGTCGACGTCGCCACCCTGACGGGCGCCGTCATCGTGGCGCTCGGCAACCGGCACACCGGCGTGATGGGCGACGACGACGCCGTGGCGCGCTACCTCGAGGCGGCCGCCTCCGTCGGCGAAGCCGCCTGGCGGCTGCCCCTCCCCGAGCACATGGAGGACGAGCTCGACTCCCCCATCGCCGACCTCCGCAACGCCAAGGTCGGCGATCCCGCCGGCGGCACGATGTTCGCAGGGCTCTTCCTGCAGCGGTTCGTCGGACGGACGACGGAGGATGCCGACGCTCCCCGTATCCCCTGGGTCCATCTCGACATCGCCGGAAGCGGCGAGAACAAGGCGTCGCCCTTCGGCCCGACGGACAAGGGACCGACGGCAGCGACGGTGCGATCGCTTCTCGCTTTCCTCGAGGCGGAATCGCGATGACCCGTCACGAGTTCGACCTGGTCGTCCTGGGTGGCGGCAGCGGCGGGTATGCAGCGGCTATCCGCGCCAGCGAGCTCGGCAAGACCGTGGCACTCGTCGAGAAGGACAAGGTCGGGGGGACCTGCCTGCATCGAGGCTGCGTCCCGACGAAGGCGCTGCTGCACACGGCCGAGATCGCCGATCACGTGCGCGAAGCGGCGTCCGTGGGCGTCGACGCGACGCTGTCGGGATTCGACACGTCGCGGATGACCGCGTACCGCGAGGGTATCGTCACCAAGAAGTACCGAGGCCTGCAGAGCCTGCTGTCGACGCGCGGGATCACCGTCGTCCCCGGCGAGGGACGGCTGACCGCCGACCGGACGATCGTGGTGGGCGACGACGAGTACGCCGGTGCGGACGTGATCCTGGCGACGGGCTCGCGGACGCGGTCCCTCCCCGGGATCGAGCCCGGCGGACGAGTCCTCACGAGCGAGACCGCGCTCACCCTCGACGAGGTGCCGTCGTCCGTCGTGATCCTCGGCGGCGGGGTGATCGGCGTCGAGTTCGCCAGCGCGTGGCGTTCGCTCGGCGCCGAGGTACTCGTCGTCGAAGCGCTCGACCGTCTGCTGCCTGCGGAGGAGGCCGCCTCGAGTAAGGCTCTCGAGCGCGCCTATCGCAAGCGCGGCATCCAGACCGCCCTGTCGACCCGGTGCGAGGGCGTGACCGCTCGCGCGGACGGCGTTGCGGTGACACTCTCGGACGGTCGGGTCGTCGACGCGGACTACGTCCTCGTCGCCGTGGGACGCGGACCCGTCACGGACGGACTCGGCCTGGCTGAGGCCGGAGTCTCGCTCGATCGGGGCTTCGTGACCGTCGACGCCGACCTTCGGACCACGGTCCCCCACGTCTGGGCCGTCGGCGACATCGTTCCCGGACTGCAGCTCGCCCATCGCAGCTTCCAGCAGGGCATCTTCGTCGCGGAGCGCATCGCGGGACTCGCGCCCGTCCCGGTGCCGGAGTCCACCATCCCGCGTGTCTCGTACTCGCACCCCGAGGTCGCCTCGGTGGGCCTGACGGAGGAGCAGGCGCGGGCGGCGCACGGCGACCGGGTCACCGCGTTCGAGTTCAACCTCGCTGGTAATGCGAAGAGCGAGATCCTCGGAACAGCCGGGTTCGCCAAGGTCGTCCGGGTCACGGACGGGCCGGTCGTCGGCGTGCACCTGGTGGGCGACCGCGTGGGCGAACTCATCACCGAGGCGCAGCTCGCGATCGGATGGGAAGCGCACCCCGAGGACATCGCCCCCTTCGTCCACGCCCACCCCACCCAGAGCGAAGCCCTCGGCGAGGCGTTCCTCGCCCTCGCGGGCAAGCCCCTCCATACCATCTGACCCCGTCGCACTCGCGACACTAAGCTAAAGAGCACATCGCTTTTTCTTGAAGGAGACACAGTCATGAGCACATCCGTGGTCCTCCCCGCGCTCGGTGAGAGCGTCACCGAGGGAACGGTCACCCGCTGGCTCAAGAAGGTCGGTGATTCGGTGCAGGCCGACGAAGGTCTCCTCGAGATCTCGACCGACAAGGTCGACACCGAAATCCCCTCGCCCGTCAGCGGCGTGATCGAGGAGATCCTCGTGGACGAGGACGAGACCGTCGAGATCGGTGCCGTCCTGGCCAAGATCGGTGACGGATCGTCGACTCCCACTGAGTCGGCACCCGCCGAAGAGTCTGCACCCGCCGAGGAGCCGGCCGCCGAAGAGCCCGCCGCCGAGGCGCGCGCGCAGGAGGAGGCACCGGCCGAGTCCGCACCGGCATCCTCCGCCCCCGCATCGTCCGGTGACGCGAAGGACGTCGTCCTCCCCGAACTCGGCGAGAGCGTCACCGAAGGCACCGTCACCCGCTGGCTGAAGCAGGTCGGCGATGACGTCGCCGTCGACGAGCCCCTCCTCGAGATCTCGACCGACAAGGTCGACACCGAGATCCCCTCGCCGATCGCCGGAACCCTGACCGAGATCCTCGTCCAGGAGGACGAGACCGTCGAGGTCGGTGCCGTGCTGGCTCGCGTCGGCTCCGACGCTGCCGCACCGGCCGAGGCGGCCCCCGCCGCGCCCGCCGAGGAGAAGGCTGCCGCGCCCGAGGCCCCGAAGGCCGAAGCCCCGAAGGCCGAAGAGCCCAAGGCCGAAGAGCCCAAGGCCGAAGAGCCCAAGGCGGAGGCGCCCAAGGCTGAGGAGCCTCAGGCCGCCCCGGCCGAGGACGGCGTGACCTACGTCACCCCGCTCGTCCGGAAGCTCGCTCAGCAACACGGCGTGGACCTGTCGACGGTCACCGGCAGCGGTGTCGGCGGGCGCATCCGCAAGGAAGACGTCCTGAAGGCCGCCGAGGCTCCGAAAGCCGACTCCGCTCCGGCGGCGACGCCGGCACCCGCTGCCGTCGAGGTGTCGCCGCTGCGCGGCACGACGCAGCCGATGTCGCGTCTGCGCAAGGTGCTCGCCAGCCGCGCCGTCGAGTCCATGCAGCAGACCGCTCAGCTGACCACGGTCGTCGAGGTCGACGTCACGAAGCTCGCGAACTACCGCGACTCCGTGAAGGCGTCGTTCCTCGAGAAGACGGGTGACAAGCTGTCGTTCCTGCCGTTCTTCGCGTTGGCCGCCGCCGAGGCTCTGAAGACGTTCCCGATCATCAACTCGACCGTCGACGGCGACCAGATCGTCTACCCCGCGAGCGAGAACATCTCGATCGCGGTCGACACCGAGCGTGGCCTCCTGACGCCGGTCCTGCGCGACGCGGGCGACAAGAACATCGCTCAGATCGCTCACGAGATCGCCGACCTCGCCGGTCGCACCCGCAACAACAAGCTGAAGCCCGACGAGCTCGCCGGCGGCACCTTCACGCTGACCAACACAGGTTCGCGCGGTGCCTTGTTCGACACTCCCGTCGTCTTCCTGCCGCAGTCCGCGATCCTCGGAACCGGCGTCGTCGTCAAGCGCCCGGGCGTCGTGTCGGTCGACGGGAAGGACGCCATCAGCGTCCGCTCCTACGTCTACCTCGCCCTGTCGTACGACCACCGTGTCGTCGACGGTGCGGATGCCGCGCGGTTCCTCAGCACGATGAAGGCTCGCCTCGAAGCGGCGCAATTCGAGGGCCAGCTCGGCGCCTGACGCTGACAGCTCGACCGGTCATGGCTGGTCCGCGAGGTCGTACACCTCGCGGGCCAGCCATTTCTCTTGCACCCGAACCATGACGAGCACCTGTGTGCGCTCCGCACCCACGATCTTCACCGCGGCCGCACCGCCGTACTCGTCGACGACCTCGATCGCGTAGTCGCCGGTGGCGGACGGCAAGGCGACGGGCGCCGATGGGTCCTCCCACAGCCGGGAGCGGCAGGCGTCGTCCGCGCAGGACCCCACCTCCGCGATCAGAGCGCGCGCAGCGGTCACGATGTCTTCGGGGCCGGCATCCTCCTTCACCGGGCGCTGATTTGTTGCCGGAGACGCCGCTGCCGGCTGAGGCGGTGCCGACACGGAGGGGCTCGGTGTCGGGGTGGCCGGCGCTTCGGACCCGGCCACATCGGCTGCAGCGGGCTTTTCCGCATCCCCGCTCGGCCAGAGGGCGCCGCCGAGGATCACCGCGGTCGCGACCGCACCGGCGACGAGCACGACGCGTCGGCGCCGGGGACGGGGTTGGGGGCGCGCGCGGTCCGGCCGACGAGGGCGGCGAACCGCGGAAGCCACCGCGCCGAGCGCGGCGCCCACGCGGTGCGCCACGCCGACGTCCACCAGACGCCCGACCAGGTCGCGCATCGTCGTCGCGAACCCGACCGGCTGCGCCGCTGCCGCCGCACGCGTTCGGTGAGCTGGACTGGCGGCAATCCCCTGACGATCGGTCGGCAGGGCCTCGGGCTCCGCGGCCGCGAACAGCGCACTTTCGATCTCGTCCGTCTCGCGACGCAGTCGACGCGGTTCCTCGATGACGTCCGCGGCGCGTTCGAGAGCCGCATCGAGAGCGGCGGCCCCCGAGTCCGGAGTGCGCCGGTCGGCCGCCTCTCGGAGCAGAGCGACGGTGTCGTGTCGCCAGGCCAGCGAGCCTGTCAGGGCGAGGACGGGTCGCCCCTCGGCCGTCACCCACCAGCGTCCCATCTCCGCACCCAGCCGATCGGCTTCGGCGGCGCCTCGCAACGCACTGATGGCGACCGTGACGAGTGCACCGTCGGACGGAGCACCGTGCCGCACGACCTCGTCGAGCGTGACGGGGCAGTGAGGAAGGATGACGCAGGATCCGTCGGGCGTACCGGCGGAGTCGAGTGGCGCGAGGATGTGCTCGGAGTCGACAGCCGACCAGGCGGGCGAAGCGCCGAAGTCTTCCGCGCCGACCCAGACGGTCGGGCTATCCCCGCCGCGCAGCACGCCCGCGAACGGGGCCTCGGCGGTGGTCAGATCGCGGAGCGCCGGTGGCATCTCGAGTGAGAGCGGATCCATCTCCTCAGGGTGCGCTTCGCTGCCGCCGCTGGGTGCGATTGCATGGCGATCGTGGACAGCCGGCAGCCGACGAACGGTGTGAAGAAGTCTGCGAGCCGCGAAGGTAGGCTGATCCCATGGCATCCCGCAGTACCGCACCTGAGAAGCGCCCTGGATTCTTCTCGCAGATCCGCTCGCTCTACACGTTCACCAAGAACGAGTTCCGGTGGCTGCCGTGGGCATTGGCCGGTACGGTGCTGGTCGGTATCGGCATCGGCGTCGGCATCGGTTTCCTCGTTCAGCCCGTGCAGCTCTGGAGCATCATCCTGTGGGGCGTCAGCGGCGTGCTCATGGGCGTCCTGCTCGCCATGATCCTTCTGACGCGACTGTCGACTCGGGTCATGTACCGGAAGCTCGACGGGATGCCGGGGGCCGTGGGGCACGTGCTGTCGACCGGTCTCGGCCGCAGCTGGGTGACGTCGGAGATGCCCGTCGGCGTCAACCCGCGCACGCAGGACGCGGTCTACCGCGCCGTCGGCCGCGGCGGCGTCGTCATCATCGGCGAGGGTGCTCGCGGACGTCTGACGCGCCTCATCAACGATGAGCGCAAGAAGGTCTCGCGAGTGGCATCCGGAATCAACGTCGAGGTTCTCTACGTCGGTGACGAAGAGGGTGACATCCACATCTCGAAGCTCGCCAAGACGATCAAGTCGCTCCCGAAGACGGTCGATCGCGCCACGCTCGCCGCCGTCGTCAAGCGCATCGACTCGGTGTCGCAGTCGGTCACGTCGTTGCCGATCCCCAAGGGCATCGACCCGGCGCGCGCGCGGGCTCAGCGTCCTCGGTGACCCGGCTCAGCCTCTGACGAGGACGGTTCCCACGACCTTGTCGTGGAGACCCCGCTGATCGGCGTCCCAGATGACCGCCGGCAGCACGAGGACGAGCAGCGCCGTCCGCACGATCGGCCGCCACAGACCCGGCCAGCCACCGCGGGCCAGTTCGACCCGCATCCCGAGGATGCGGTGACCGGGGCTCCCGCCGATGGTCGGGATGAAGAGGATCTGCAGAACGGCGAAGACGATCATCGGCGCGAAGAGGGTCCACCCGGCTTTCTCGGGCAACGCGAACTGGTCGTACCCGAAGAAGGCCGTGGCGAGGATCGTGGCTGCGGCGTAGTCGATGAAGAGGGCGCCGATGCGGCGACCGGGACGGCCGATGCTGCCGCGGCCGGTGGCGGGACGGCCGAGCCGCTCGCCGGGATAGTCGGGCAGGGTCGAAGACACCTCATCAGCGTAATCGCGCCCACGTAACATCCTCGAAACATCGGAGACACTGCCGGGCAACTGCTGCCCGATAGGTTCGAGGGGCGCCTGATCCGACGGGCGTCGACATCGCACCCGATCTTGGAGACTCCATGTTCAAAGATTCTTCCGAGGTGCTCGCGTTCATCAAGGACGAGGACGTCAAGTTCCTCGACATCCGTTTCACGGATCTCCCTGGTGTCCAGCAGCACTTCAACATCCCGGCCTCGACCGTTGACGAGGAGTTCTTCACGGTCGGCCAGCTCTTCGACGGCTCCTCGATCCGCGGCTTCGCGAACATCCACGAGTCCGATATGCAGCTGATCCCGGATGTCACGACGGCCTACCTGGACCAGTTCCGCGAAGCCAAGACGCTCGTCATGATCTTCGACATCTACAACCCGCGTACGGGCGAGATCTACCACAAGGACCCGCGCCAGGTCGCCAAGAAGGCGGAGAAGTACCTCGCGTCGACCGGGATCGCCGACACGGCGTTCTTCGCTCCCGAGGCGGAGTTCTACATCTTCGACGATGTGCGCTACGAGGTGAAGCAGAACTCCAGCTTCTACTCGGTCGACTCCGAAGAAGGCGCCTGGAACACCGGCCGCGTCGAAGAGGGCGGCAACCTCGCCAACAAGACCCCGTACAAGGGTGGGTACTTCCCGGTCAGCCCGGTCGACAAGACGGCCGACCTGCGCGACGACATCACCCTCAAGCTGATCGAGTCCGGCTTCGTTCTCGAGCGCTCGCACCACGAGGTGGGCACGGGCGGCCAGCAGGAGATCAACTACCGCTTCGACACCATGGTGCACTCGGCGGACGACATCCTGAAGTTCAAGTACATCGTCAAGAACACCTGCGAGGAGTGGGGCAAGGTCGCGACCTTCATGCCCAAGCCCCTCTTCGGTGACAACGGCTCCGGAATGCACACGCACCAGTCGCTGTGGCTCGACGGCAAGCCCCTCTTCTACGACGAGAAGGGCTACGGCGGACTCTCGGACACCGCTCGCTGGTACATCGGCGGCCTGCTCGCGCACGCTCCCGCGGTCCTCGCCTTCACCAACCCGACGATCAACTCGTACAAGCGCCTGGTCAAGGGCTACGAGGCTCCCGTCAACCTGGTCTACTCGGCCGGTAACCGTTCGGCTGCGATCCGCATCCCGATCACCGGCTCGAACCCGAAGGCCAAGCGCATCGAGTTCCGCGCTCCGGATGCCTCCGGCAACCCGTACCTCGCCTTCGCGGCGCAGATGATGGCCGGCCTCGACGGCATCATCAACCGCATCGAGCCGCACGAGCCGGTCGACAAGGACCTGTACGAGCTGCCCCCCGAGGAAGCGAAGAACATCCCGCAGGTGCCGAACTCGCTCCTCGACTCGCTCGAGGCTCTGCGTGCCGACCACGAGTTCCTCACCCGCGGCAACGTGTTCACGCCCGAGCTCATCGAGACGTGGATCGAGTACAAGATCGAGAACGAGATCAAGCCGATCGCGGCACGTCCGCACCCGTTCGAGTACGAGCTGTACTTCGGGGTCTGATCACCGGATCATCGCGAAGGGCCCGTCGGCATGCGCCGGCGGGCCCTTCCGCGTCTCCCCGTCCGGGAGGCGCGACGCCGTCGTTCAGGCGAGGGCGGCGTCGATGATCGCCCGCACCCGGTCCGCGGGCACGGCGCTCTCGCGCGAGACCTGGACGAGCTGGGCGGCGAGCTCCTGCACGCGACGCTCACCGGCATCCGGAGACCACGCCACGACGGTGCCGTTGCGCCCGCGGGTCTCGATCGCCCCGGCCGCCTCGAGCTCTTTGTAGGCGCGCGCGACGGTACCGGGCGCCACGCCGAGGTCTGCAGCGAGGTGCCGTACGGTCGGTAGCCGGGTCCCCGCGGGCAGCTCGCCCTCCCGCATCCGGTCCAGCAACTGTGCGCGCAGCTGCTCGAACGGCGGCACCGGTGACGCGGGCTCGATCCTGACATTCGGCTCCATTGCGCCCTCCGTTCGACTCTCATCTCATCGTATCGATACAGAGGTCGCGCTTCCGCGTCTCGCGGGCTCGGCTAGCCCACTCGACCGAAGGCGTGAAGCCCGAGCTCTGCGCTGAGGATGTCGGCCGCAGCGTGTCCTCGCACGCTCGTCCCCCGCTCGTCGAGCGGCGGGCTGATCGTCGCGGCGCCCAATACACCCGGCACCGACATGACCAGAGCCCCGGAGACGCTGGACTTCGCGGGAATACCGACGCTCCGCATCCATCTTCCGGAGCCGTCGTAAACCCCGCACGTGGCCATGACGGAGACGACGTCGCGTGCGACCGCCTCGGAGACCACCCGCTCCCCCGTCACGGGATTGGTGCCGCCGTTCGCAAGCGTGGCGCCCATGACTGACAGCGCCCGGGCGTCGACGAGGACCGCGCACGCGCGGGCGTAGACGGTGACGGCGTCATCGGCGGTGACCTTCAGCGTGCCCTCCGAGCGCATCAGGTGGGCGAGCGCGTGATTGCGATCGCCGAGGAGATGCTCGTCCCGCGCGATCTGATCGTCGACCTCGAGCGCTCGGCCCGCGAAGGCCGACAGCCCGCGCAGGATCCGCTCGTCGCGTACAGCGACATCCTCACCCTCGACCAGGGATGCCGTCAGGAGCGCCCCCGCGTTGACCATCGGGTTCGGCGGACGTCCCGTGCCGCTCTCGAGCTTGATCGCATCGAAGGATTCGCCGGTCGGTTCGATGCCGACACGGTCGAGCGCGGCCCCGTCGGTATCGGCGAGGGCGAGCGCGAACAGAAACGGCTTCACGGCAGACTGCAAACTGAATCGGACGTCGGCCTCCTCGGATGCCGAGATCTCCCCGTCCGTGCCGACGATCGCGACGGCGACCAGGTCAGGGTCGGCGGACGCGAGCGCGGGAATGCTGCGATCCACCTCCCCGCCGGTGTGCGTCCTGACCCTCGCCACCAGGGTCGCGAGGTCGCCCGACGACGGGATGCTCAAAAGCCCGGAAGGTTGATGTCCTTCGGGTCGACCTCGACCTCGCCCACGTCGTCCGGCCCACCCGTCCCGGGTGCCACCTGCACCTGGGACTCATCGACATCGCCGGCTACCTCGTCGGACACGTGTTCACCCTGCTTCTGCTGGGTCTCGGTCTCACTCCCGGGACTGTACGCGGTGTCCTGATCGACCTGGTCGTTCTGCGAGTGAGCGGTATCGGTGGCCGGGGTCGGCTCGTCGGCGGAGCTGTCGTGGTGACTCATCATGATCGGACGCTACGCGCGGGACGGTTCGCCGGCGGCCCCCTTGACAGTGCCGCGGCTCGGCGACCGACGTCCCCAGCGGTCTCAGTGCGCGGCAGCCGCGTCCTTCTCGCCGTGCGTGCGGTCCCCGCCCCGAAGGCGGCCGATGAGCATGATCACACCGACGATCACGAGCCCCAGGATCAGTCCGGCGACCGCGGACACGAGAGTCTCGCCTACCCACACGATGACGGGACCTGCGACTTCGAGGAGATGCTCGACACCGTGCAACAGGTCCGTCGTCCAGTGCCAGCCGACCTTCCCCACGTTCTCGAGCACGAGGTGGCCGCCGACCCACAGCATGGCGACGGTGCCGAGGATGCTGATGCCGCGGAAGACGGCGGGCATCGAGCGGACGATGCGAGCGCCGTTGTGACGCACGCGCTTGACCGGGCTCTTCGCCATCTTCAGACCGATGTCGTCGATCTTGACGAGGAGGGCGACGGCGCCGTACACGAGGAGCGTCATCATGAGGGCGATGACGGCGAGGATGGCCAGCGTCTGCCACACGCCCAGATCCTCCTCAAGGCTGTCGAGGGCGATGAGCATGATCTCGCTGGACAGGATCAAGTCCGTCCGCACGGCGCCGAGGACGAGCTTCTTCTCGTCGCGCTCCGCCTCCTCCTCCGCGTGCAGATGGAACCCAAACCATTCGAGGACCTTCTCCGCACCCTCGAAGCACAGGAACGCTCCACCGATGATGAGGAGGTACGGGAGGACCCACGGGGCGAACGCGGTCAGCACGAGCGCGATGGGGATGATGATGAGGAACTTGTTGACGAGCGATCCCAGAGCGATCTTGCCGACGATGGGGAGCTCGCGGGCAGGCGTCACGCCCTGCACGTACTGGGGCGTCACCGCGGCGTCGTCGATCACGACGCCCGCCGTCTTGGAGGATGCCTTGAGGGCGGCGCTCAGGATGTCGTCGACGACGGCCAGCAGTCCAACGGACATAGGTGGTGACCCTTTCGGTCTGGTTCGGCGATCAGCCGTAGAAGTGATTCTCGAAGGCACGTCGTGCACGACGGGCCGTCCGCAGCCAATCCTCCTCCACCTGAGTGGCGGAGCGGGGCTCGTACTCCAGAAGCCTGCCGATACCGTCGAGCTTGCCTCGGTCACTGGGCAGGACATCGCTCGTCTGGCCTGACAGCAGGGTGTTCGCCGATCGGAGTCGGCTCGCGAGCCACCATGCCTCCGACAGCCGTTCGGCCGCGTCATCCGGGATGAGGCCTGCTGCCCGGGCAGCCTCGAGCGCAGCCGTCGTCGACGTCGTGCGGAGCCCCTCGATGTCGGCGCCGTGCTGCAGCTGCAGGAGCTGGACGAGCCACTCGACATCGCTGAGGCCTCCGGGGCCGAGCTTCAGGTGCCGCGATCGGTCGACACCCTGCGGGAGCCGCTCGTTCTCGACGCGCGCCTTGATGCGTTTGATCTCGCGCAATCCCTGCGCGTCCGGATCCTGCGGGTACCGGAGGTCGTCCGCCAGCGCCATGAACCGCTCGATCAACCTGACGCTGCCTGCGACACCGCGGGCGCGCAGCAGCGCCTGCGCTTCCCAGGACAGCGACCACCGGCGGTAGTACTCCGCGTAGGAGTCGATCGATCGGGCCATCGGGCCGTTCCGCCCCTCAGGACGGAGGCCGGCATCGAGATCGAACGGCGCCCGCTGGTCCTCGGAGTGCGTCCGGAGGCCCTGCACGATCTTCAGCGCGAGCTCCTGGGCTCGTTGCGACGGAACGCCGTTCGCGTCGTAGACGAACATGACGTCGGCGTCCGACCCGAAGCCGAGTTCGGCGCCACCGAACCGGCCCATCGCGATCACGGCGAAATCGAGCGCATCGTCCTCGGGCGGCACGACCTCGCGCCAGACCGCCCGCAGCGTCGCCTGGATCGTCACCTCGCTGATCGAGGTGAGCCCCTGCGCGAGTTCGGCGATGGTGAGCTCACCGAGCAGCCCGCCCAGGGCGAGACGCAGCAGCTCGCGGCGGCGGAGCGCGCGAACCGACCGCATCGCGTCGTTGATCGACTCGTGCCGAGCCTGGATCGCGCGGGCCTCCTGCTGCAGCGCGAAACCCGACCGGGGCCGCAGCTGCTCCGACGAGTCGAGCCAGGCCACCGCCTCGGGGATCCACTCCATGAGGTCCGCCGCGTATCGAGAGCCCGACAGGACGTGGGTCAGCCGCTCCGCCGCGCCCGACGAGTCGCGCAGCATGCGAAGGAACCACGGGGTGTCGCCGAGCCGCTCGCTGATCCGCCGGAACGAGACCATGCCGTAGTCCGGGTCGACGCCGTCGGCGAACCATCGGATCATGACCGGCATGAGGTGCCGCTGGATGGTCGCCTTGCGGCTCAGACCGCTCGTCAGCGCACCGATGTGACGGAGGGTGCCAGCCGGGTCGCGGAATCCGATCGCCGCCAGCCGGTCGTGCGCCTGAGCCGAGGAGAGCGCACCCTGCTCGTCGGCGGGAAGCGCAGCCACGGCCGACAGGAGCGGCCGGTAGAAGAGGCGGATGTGGATCTCGCGCACCTGGAGCTTCACGCGCTCCCACACCGCGCCGATGCCCACGGCATCCGATGCCAGTCCCGTCGCCCGTGCGAGGACGCGCAGCTCGTCGGAGGAGGTCGGCATCAGGTGCGTCCGCTGGAGCCGACGCAGTTGCAGGCGGTGCTCCATCACGCGGAGCGTGCGGTAGTGCTGGCCGAAGGCGGCGGCATCCGTCCGTCCGATGTATCCCTCGCCGACCAGGGCGACGAGGGCCCTCAGGGTGCTCTGCTGGCGGATGCCCTCGTCGGCGAGGCCGTGGACGAGTTGCAGCAGCTGGACGGTGAACTCGATGTCCCGGATGCCGCCCGGTCCGAGCTTGAGCTGACGTGCGACCTCATCGGCCGGGATGTGGTCGGTGACCCGTTCCCGCATGCGCTGGACACTGTCGACGAAGTTCTCGCGCGCACTGCTGGTCCACACCAGCGGCTGCACGGCGGCGGAGTAGGCCTCTCCCAATTCGAGGTCGCCCGCGAGCGGTCGCGCCTTGAGGAGCGCCTGGAACTCCCAGCTCTTCGCCCACCGCGCGTAGTACGACAGGTGCGAATCGAGCGTGCGCACGAGAGCGCCCTGCTTGCCCTCGGGACGCAGGTTGGGGTCGACCTCCCAGAGCGGCGGTTCGATCTCGACGTCCGAGATGCCGCGCATCGTGAGGGTCGCGAGACGGGTCGCGATGTCGACGGCGCGTCCTTCGGTGAGGTCGGTCCACTCCTGCACCCCTGCGACGAAGATGACGTCGACGTCGCTCACGTAGTTCAGCTCGCGTGCGCCGGTCTTACCCATCCCGATGACCGACAGGCGCGTCGCGGCGACCTGCTCGCGCGGGTACATCCCCGAGACGGTCCGCGTCCGCGCAGCGCACAGGGACGCGTCGAGGGCGGCGCCGGCCGCGTCGGCGAGGGCTGCCGCGACGTCGGGCAGCACCTCGGTCGCGTCGTCTGCCGACAGGTCGTATGCGGCGATGAGGGCCACGATCCGGCGGTAGCGGACGCGCAGGGCGACCCACGCGGACTCATCGGATGCCGCCGCGAACCCCTCGGCATCCGCTCCGACCGCCTCGAGGAGGGTCTCGCGCATCGACTGCGCCGAGGGGAGCATGCGTCCGGCTCCGACCAGGTGCGTGAGTTCCTCGGGGTGGCGCAAGAAGAAGTCCGCGAGCCCGGACGACGCTCCGAGGAGGGACCAGACGACGTCCGACGCTTCCGTCAGGACCCGCGTCAGCGCATCCGCGTCGCGGCGCCCGATGCGCACACTGGACTGCGCGGCGCCGTCGGGATCGGCCGCCCGCCCCGCCGCGAGCACGAGGTCAGCCCGATCGATACCGGTGAGCGAACTCAGCTCGTCCAGCGCGTCGGAGGATGCCGCGAGATCGGAGAAGCCCGCACGGGCCAGGTCGGTGAGCGCCGCCCGTCGCTCGATGGAGGCCATTGCCTCAGAGCATCTCGAGGTTCTTCTGCAGCTCGAAGGGCGTGACCTGCGACCGGTACTCCTGCCACTCGCGACGCTTGTTCAGGAGCACGTAGTTGAAGACCTGCTCCCCCAATGTCTCGGCGACGAGCTCGGACTCCTCCATGTACTCGAGGGCGTGGTCGAGGCTCGACGGCAGCGGACCGTAGCCGAGGGCGCGACGCTCGGCATCCGTCAACGACCAGACGTTGTCCTCGGCCTCTGGCGGCAGCTCGTACTCCTCTTCGATGCCCTTGAGGCCCGCGGCCAGCATGAGGGCGTAGGCGAGGTACGGGTTCGCTGCGGAGTCCAGCGCGCGGTACTCGACCCGCGTGGACTGACCCTTGTTGGGCTTGTACATCGGTACGCGCACGAGCGCGGAGCGGTTGTTGTGACCCCAGCAGACGAAGCTGGGCGCCTCGTCGCCGCCCCAGAGACGCTTGTACGAATTCACGAACTGGTTCGTGACGGCCGAGATCTCGTTGGCGTGGCGCAGGAGGCCGGCGATGAACTGACGGCCGGTCTTCGAGAGCTGATACTGCGCGCCCTCTTCGTAGAAGGCGTTCATGTCGCCCTCGAACAGGGACATGTGGGTGTGCATACCGCTTCCCGGCTTGCCGCTGAGGGGCTTGGGCATGAACGTCGCGTACACGCCCTGCTCGATCGCGACCTCCTTGACGACGGTGCGGAACGTCATGATGTTGTCCGCCGTCGCGAGGGCGTCGGCGTACCGCAGGTCGATCTCGTTCTGACCCGGCCCGCCCTCGTGGTGGCTGAACTCGACCGAGATGCCGAGGTCCTCGAGCATCCGCACGGAACGGCGGCGGAAGTCGTGGGCCGTCCCGCCCGGCACGTTGTCGAAGTAGCCCGCCGAGTCGACAGGCTCGGGCCCGTCGGGACCGAAGGAGGACGACTTCAGCAGGTAGAACTCGATCTCGGGATGCGTGTAGAACGTGAAGCCCGCATCGCCCGCCTTCGCGAGCGCGCGCTTCAGGACATTGCGCGGATCGGCCACGGCAGGCTGTCCGTCCGGCGTCGTGATGTCGCAGAACATGCGCGCCGTCGGATCGATCTCACCCCGCCAGGGCAGGGTCTGGAACGTGGACGGATCCGGGTGCGCGAGGAGATCGGACTCGTACGACCGGGTCAGACCCTCGATCGCCGAGCCGTCGAAGCCGAGGCCCTCGGCGAACGCACCCTCCACCTCGGCGGGAGCGATCGCGACCGATTTCAGGGTTCCGGTCACATCCGTGAACCACAACCGGATGAACTTGACCCCCCGTTCCTCGATCGTCCTCAGAACGAAGTCACGCTGCTTGTCCATCGCATCCTTCCCGGTGCCGAGCCGACTGCCAGACTAGCGGTCCGACGCCGCGACCGAGTGACGCGACGCCGCGCCCCGGTCAGTCGTCCTCGGCGGCATCCTCTGCAGCCCACGCGCGCGAGCGCTCCCGCATGATCTCAGGCGCACGAGACGCCTCCTCGGCCGTGTCGAACGGGCCCGCACGGTCGACGGACGGGGCTTCGAACCCCTGCTGGACCTCGCCGGTCTTCAGGTTGTACCAGTACTTGTCGACGTCGCTCATGGGTCCTCCTCGGCCTCGTGGCGTTCATCCTACGGATGCCGGGGCCGGGCGCCTACGGTCTGCCCGCCGGGAGCGCACTAGGCTCGAAGGCATGACTGGGACCGCCACCACCGCCGTCGGAATCGACATCGGAGGGACGGGCATCAAGGGTGCCCTCGTCGACCTCTCGCAAGGAACCCTCCTCACCGACCGGATCAAGGTTCCGACACCGAAGGGTGCCGAACCGGACGACGTGCTGACCGCCGTCCGGGAGGTGCTCGAGAAGCTCGACGTCACCGACGCAGAGGTTCCGCTCGGTGTGGCCTTCCCCGCGATCGTGAAGAACGGCCGCACTCTGTCGGCCGCCAACGTCGCCGACACCTGGATCGACTTCGAGGCCGAGGCGTTCTTCGAGGAGGGCCTCGGCCGCCAGATCCACTTCGCCAACGACGCGGACGTCGCGGGCGTCGCCGAGATGCGGTACGGCGCCGCCAAGGACCGGAACGGCCTCGTCCTTCTGACCACGCTCGGCACCGGCATCGGCACCGCGATGATCTACAAGGGCGTGCTCGTCCCGAACACGGAGCTCGGACACCTGCACCGCCCCGGTCACAAGAAGGACTTCGAGCACTTCGCGGCCTACTCGGCCATGGAACGCGAAGAGCTGGAGTGGGATGCCTGGGCTGACCGCCTGCAGCAGTACTACAGCCACCTCGAGTTCCTCTTCACCCCCGACCTGTTCGTCGTGGGTGGCGGCGTCTCCAAGCACGCCGACAAGTTCCTGCCCCTGCTCGACCTGAAGACCGAGATCGTCCCCGCCGTGCACCGCAACAACGCGGGCATCATCGGAGCGGCCGCCCTGGCGCTGGCCGGCGACGACTCCGGCGCGTCGGTCGACGAGGGCGAGGACCTCGCGGGTACCACCGCGCGCTGACACTCAGGGGCCGGCGGGGGCGAATGGGCCGGCCTGTACGCCGGGTTCTGTCCGGGGGTCGAAACCCCGTGGACGGTCATCTCTCTCGGCGACACGTTGCCGTGCCGCTCCAGCGGTCTACCCGGGGACTCGGCGGGCCGCGTCGGCATCCCCTGTCTGACCTTGCTCCGGGCGAGGTTTACCGTGCGGGTCGTGTCACCACGACCCCGGTGGTCTCTTACACCACCCTTTCACCCTTACCCCGGTCGGAACCGGGGCGGTCTGCTCTCTGTGGCACTGTCTCGCGGATCACTCCGGGTGGGTGTTACCCACCGCCCTGCCCTGTGGAGCCCGGACGTTCCTCGGTGCGCTCTCGCGCCACGCGACCGTCCAGCCGACCCATTCGCGGGGTCGAGTCTAGTCGTCCGCGCGGTCAGCCCTTCGCCGCGTCGACCCGCACCTGCAGGTCGAGGCGGAAGTCGAGGGGGATGTCGCCGAAGAGGAGCCGGGTCGCCGCATCCGCGGCCTGGCGCACCGCCTCCGCCGCCTGCTCCGCATGCGCGGCGGGTGCGTGGACGATGACCTCGTCGTGCAGGAAGAACGCGAGATGCGCCTGCCGTGAGTGGAGCGCGCCCGACCGCGGTGCGGCATCCGCGTCATCGACCGGCGGAAGCGCAGCCAGCCGGGCGCGGAGATCCCCCAGCCACGCGAGAGCCCATTCGGCGGCCGTGCCCTGCACCACGAAGTTCCGGGTGAACCGGCCCCGGTCGCGCGCGATACGCCGGGCCTGGGTGCGGTCCGTCTCGGTCGCGTCGGGGTCGCCCGCTCGGCTCTGCACCGCGCGCCACCCGGGCGAGGGAGCCGGGCTGGACCGCCCGAGCCAGGTCGAGACGACGCCGCCCTCCTCCCCCTCGCGGGCCGCGTCATCCACGAGACCCATCGCCCGCGGGTATGCCCGTCGGAGGGCCGGGACGAGGCGGCCGCTGTCGCCCGTCGTCGCGCCGTACATCGCGCCCAGCAGGGCGAACTTCGCTTCGGAGCGGGTGCTGACCACGCCACGCGAGACGATCCCCTCGTAGAGATCGGTGCCGCGCGCGCTGTCGGCGAGGGCGGCATCCCGCGACATCGCCGCCAGCACGCGCGGCTCGAGCTGCGCGACGTCGGCGACCACCAGCGTCCATCCCGGGTCCGCGCGGACGGCGGGCCGGAGCTGCCGCGGCAGCTGCAGGGCGCCGCCGCCCGATGACGCCCACCGACCCGTCACGACACCGCCCGGGACGTACACCGGACGGAACCGGCCGTCGGGAGCCCATTCCTCGCGCCACGCCCAGCCGTTCGCCGTGTACATCCGCATGAGCCGCTTGTACTCCAGGAGTGGGGCGACGACCGGGTGGTCGTACTCCTTCAGCTCCCACTTGCTCGTGGACGTGGCAGCGACGCCGACGCGATGCAGCGCCCGCAGGAGCTTCGGCTGCGAATCGAGGCTCGCGCCGGGGTCGCCGAGAAGTCCGCGGATCTCGGCGGCGAGGGCGACGATGCGCGCGGGCGGCCGGCCGCCGGCATCCCGCTCGCCGAGCATCCCGGTGAGGATCTCGTCGTGGACCCGGCCGTCCCACGGAACGCCGGCCGCGTGCATCTCGGCCGCGACGAGCGCACCGACGGACTCGGCTGCGACCAGCAGTCGAAGGCTCGTCGCGCCGGCGGCGACCACCTGACGCTGCCGTTCGAACTCCGCGAGGGCGGCTTCGATGTCGTGCGGCGCCTCGCGGGAACCGGGATCGAGATCGAAGAGGGCGCTCGGGCCATCGTCGGCGACGGATGCCGCGGCATCCCACTCCGTCGCACGCCGAAGCACCTCCGCATCGACCGCGAGCGCACTGTCCCGCAGAATGGCGTGTGCGAGGCGGAGATCATGGCAGCGAGCGACACGCACGCCCGCCGCGATCAGCTCCGGGTACCAGTACGAGGTGTCGCTCCACACCCAGCGGGTGGACTCGTCCGCCCGTCGGACCCGGTCCGCGAGGCCGCCCTCGTCAACGAGTGCGCGTTCCGTCGGGCTCCCGTCGACATCGAGCAGGACGAGGGAGATTCGCCCCTCGGCGGCGCCCACGACGATCCACGGGACGCGACCCGCCGCGGGAGCACCCGGATCGGTCAGAGCCCGGAGTCGTCGTCGCGGACCAGGATGCACCCGCACTCCGGGCAAGTGACGACGTCGTCCTCCGCCGCGGCACGCACGACGTTCAGGTCGGTGCCCGAGAGCACCATGTGGCAGCCGCCGCACGTGCGACGCTGCAGGTGACCGGCACCGTTGCCGCGTGCGGCGAGACCGTCGTACATCGCGACGAGATCGGCGGGCAACGATGCGGCGATCGCCGCACGATCGCGGGTCGCGGCCTCGAGGCGGGTCGTCGCCTCGGCGACGGTGGCCTTGGCCTCGGCGCTCAGTCGCGCGCCCTCCTCGTTCACCGAAGCGATGAGCGCCTCTTGCTCCGCCACCGCGGCGTCCGCAGCCTCGAGGCGTTCCATGAGCTCGAGCTCGGCGTCCTCCAGATCGCTCTTGCGCCGGGCGAGCGATGCGATCTCATGCTCGAGGCCCTGGGCGTCCTTCGCACTCGATGTCGACGCCAGCAGATCGTTGTCGCGCGCCGTGCGGGCGTCGACGACCGCGACGTCGGACTGGATGCGGGCGAGCTCGGCCTTCGCATCGTCACGCTCGCCGAGGCGGCGGGTGAGCTCGGCCGAGTGGGTCGCCCGCTCCGCCAGCAGCTCCTTCACACGCGCAGCCTGCGCGGGGTTCTGTCGCGCATGATCCGCACGACGCACGGCGATGTCGGCGTCGGCGAGATCGAGGAGACGGCGCTGGTCGGTAAAGCTGGCTTTCACGTCCTCCAACCTACCCCGCGGGTGGCCGGCCGTCGGGGCGTGGTCTTCAGACCGGATGCCGCGACGCACTAGCATTGCGTGCCGGAATCGCGCGGGAGGAGAACAGCATGAGCGTGCTGCGCACCAAGACGGTCGAACAGTCGATCGCCGACACCGAGGAGCCGGAGTTCCGGCTCAAGAAGTCGCTCTCGGCCCTCGACCTCACGGTCTTCGGGGTCGGTGTCGTCATCGGCGCCGGAATCTTCACGCTCACGGGACGGGCCGCGCACGAGGTCGCCGGTCCCGCGATCGTCATCAGCTTCGTCGTGGCCGCCATCGCGTGCGGTCTCGCCGCGATGTGCTACGCCGAGTTCGCCTCCACCGTCCCGGTGTCGGGGTCGGCCTACACGTTCTCCTACGCCTCCCTCGGCGAACTGTTCGCGTGGATCATCGGCTGGGATCTCATCCTCGAGATGTTCCTCGGGGCGAGCGTCGTCGCGCAGGGGTGGAGCGCCTATCTCGGAGCGCTCCTGGAACAGCTCGGCGCCCCGATCCCCGAGGCGATCGGGTACGGCGGGACGATCGATCTGATGGCCGTGCTGCTTGTCGTCGTCCTCGGCGTGCTGATCACCGTCGGCATCCGTGAATCCCTGCGGGTGAACCTCGTGCTCGTCGCGGTGAAGCTGTTCATCGTCCTGTTCGTGATCGTCGCAGGGCTCATGTTCGTGAACCCCGCGAACTACTCCCCCTTCATCCCCGACGCCGCTCCACGCGAGACCGCGTCCGGTCTGACGCAGCCGCTTCTGCAGTTCTTCTCGGGCATCGAGCCGACCGCCTTCGGCGTGGGGGGCATCTTCGCGGGTGCGGCCCTGGTGTTCTTCGCCTACATCGGATTCGACGTCGTGGCGACGACCGCCGAGGAGACGAAGCGGCCGCAGCGCGACCTGCCGATCGGCATCATCGCCTCGCTCATCATCTGCACGGTGCTCTACGGCGCGGTCGCCCTCGTCGTGACGGGGATGGTTCCCTACGACAAGCTCGACCCGGCCGCAGCGCTCGCCAACGCCTTCGCCTTCCACGGGCAGACCTGGATGGCGACGGTCATCTCGGCGGGCGCCGTCGCCGGTCTCACGACGGTCGTGCTGACCCTCATGATCGGCGCGACGCGCATCATCTTCGCGATGTCGCGCGACGCCCTCCTGCCGCGCGGGCTCGCGAAGGTGCACCCCCGGTTCCGGACGCCGTGGGTGATCTCGATCATCGTCACGGTCGTCGTCGCCCTCGTCGCCGGCCTTACTCCGGTCGGGGTGCTCGAGGAGATGGTGAACATCGGCACGCTCTCGGCATTCGTGCTGGTGTCGGTGGGCGTCATCGTCCTGCGCCGCCGTCGCCCCGACCTCGAACGCGGGTTCCGTGTGCCGCTGAACCCGTGGCTACCGGCGCTGTCGGTGGTCGTGTGCGTCTACCTCATGCTCAACCTGACGGTGGAGACGTGGCTCCGCTTCCTCATCTGGCTCGCGCTCGGGTTCGTGATCTACTTCGCGTACTCGCGTCGCCACTCGCGCCTGGGCAAGGGCGGCGACCTGTACATCGACCCCGCGACGCCGAAGGTCGCCGGTCGGGACTGACAGGAGCGACGGGATGCCGGTGGTGGGCCCTGCCGGGATCGAACCGACGACATCCACGGTGTAAACGTGGCGCTCTACCAGCTGAGCTAAAGGCCCTGACGTACCGAGTCTAGAGGGGGCGCAGCGGCGTCCAGCACCGGGACCGTATGGGTAGGCTGAAGACAAGCGAGTTGTGCGCGGCGAACAAGCGCGCCCTCGCTCGATCCCTCCTTCCTGGCACGATCTGCCAGGCGACGAAAGGCCTCTTGTGACTGTCAACGATCAGGATCCGTACTCGCAGGGCCCGCAGGACAGCGACCCGGAAGAGACGTCGGAGTGGCAGGATTCCCTGCGCCAACTCGTCGACGCCCGCGGAGCGAGCCGCGGCCGCGAGATCATGCTGAGCCTGCTGCAGAGCTCGCGTGAACTGCACCTGGGCGTCCCGCAGGTCCCCACGACGGACTACATCAACACGATCCCCGTCGACAGCGAGCCCGAGTTCCCCGGCGACGAAGAGGTCGAGCGCCGCTACCGCAGCTGGATCCGCTGGAACGCCGCCCTCACGGTTCACCGCGCGCAGCGCCCCGGCATCGGCGTCGGCGGCCACATCTCCACGTACGCGTCCTCGGCGGCACTGTACGAGGTCGGCTTCAACCACTTCTTCCGCGGTCCGGATCACTCCAGCGGTGGCGACCAGGTCTTCTTCCAGGGGCACGCCTCCCCCGGCATGTACGCCCGCTCGTTCCTCGAGGGCGGTCTGACGACGCAGCAGCTCGACGGGTTCCGCCAGGAGGCATCCGCTGCCCCTCACGGTCTGCCGTCGTACCCGCACCCGCGCCTCATGCCGGACTACTGGCAGTTCCCGACCGTCTCGATGGGCCTCGGCCCCATCAACGCCATCTACCAGGCGATGACGAACAAGTACCTCACCAACCGCGGCGTCAAGGATCTCTCCGACGCGCACGTCTGGGCCTTCCTCGGCGACGGCGAGATGGACGAGGTCGAGAGCCGCGGTCAGCTGCAGGTCGCCGCCAACGAGGGCCTCGACAACCTGACCTTCGTCGTCAACTGCAACCTGCAGCGCCTCGACGGCCCCGTCCGCGGCAACGGCAAGATCGTGCAGGAGCTCGAGAGTTTCTTCCGCGGTGCCGGCTGGAACGTCATCAAGGTCGTCTGGGGCCGGGAGTGGGACGACCTGCTCTCCCGCGACACCGAGGGCGCTCTGCTGAACCTCATGAACAGCACGCCCGACGGCGACTTCCAGACCTACAAGGCCGAGAACGGCGCGTACGTCCGTGAGCACTTCTTCGGCCGCGACGAGCGCGCCGCCGCCCTCGTCAAGGATTACTCCGACGAGCAGATCTGGAACCTCAAGCGCGGCGGCCACGACTACCGCAAGGTCTTCGCGGCGTACAAGGCCGCCATGGAGCACAAGGGCCAGCCGACCGTCATCCTGGCGAAGACCGTGAAGGGCTACGGCCTCGGTCCGCACTTCGAGGGGCGCAACGCGACGCACCAGATGAAGAAGATGACGCTCGACGACCTCAAGCTGTTCCGCGACCAGATGCACATCCCGCTGACGGACGCCCAGCTCGAGGAGAACCCCTACGAGCCGCCGTACTACCACCCGGGCGCCGAGGACGAGACCATCAAGTACATGGTCGAGCGTCGTCGCGCGCTGGGCGGCACGCTCCCGCAGCGTCGCAGCACGCACACCTCGCTGAGCCTTCCCGACGACAGCGTCTACGCGCTGCCGAAGAAGGGGTCGGGCACGCAGGAGGTCGCCACCACGATGGCGTTCGTGCGACTGCTCAAGGACCTGCTGCGCTCGAAGGACTTCGGCCACCGCATCGTCCCGATCATCCCCGACGAGGCACGCACGTTCGGTATGGACGCGTACTTCCCGACGGCGAAGATCTACAACCCGAACGGGCAGAACTACACGTCCGTCGACCGCGAGCTGCTCCTGGCGTACAAGGAGAGCCCGCAGGGCCAGATCATGCACGTCGGCATCAACGAGGCCGGCGCCCTCGCCGCTTTCACCGGTGTCGGCACGTCCTACGCGACCCACGGCGAACCGCTCATTCCGGTCTACGTCTTCTACTCGATGTTCGGCTTCCAGCGCACGGGCGACGCCCAGTGGGCTGCCGGCGACCAGATGGCACGCGGGTTCATCATCGGTGCCACGGCCGGCCGCACCACCCTCACGGGTGAGGGCCTGCAGCACGCCGACGGCCACTCGCACCTGCTCGCGTCGACCAACCCGGCGACGGTCTCGTACGACCCGGCCTACGGCTACGAGATCGCGCACATCGTGCAGTCGGGTCTCGAGCGCATGTACGGCGGGGAGCACGAGGACCCGAACGTCATGTACTACATCACGGTCTACAACGAGCCGATCGTCCAGCCCAAGGAGCCGGAGGATGTCGACGTCGACGGCATCGTCCGCGGCATCCATCGCGTCTCGACCGGTGAGGGCGAGGGCCACCGCGCCCAGATCCTCGCGTCGGGCGTCGGCCTGGCGTGGGCTCACGAGGCGCAGAAGCTCCTCAAGGACGACTGGGGTGTCGTGGCGGACGTGTGGTCGGTGACCAGCTGGACCGAGCTCCGCCGCGACGGTCTCGCCGCCGACGAGCACAACTTCCTGCACCCGACCGACGAGCCCAAGACGGCCTACATCACCGACAAGCTCCGCGACTCGGAGGGCCCGATCGTCGCCGTGAGCGACTTCATGCACGCCGTCCAGGACCAGATCCGCCAGTGGGTGCCCCGCCGCTACGCGACGCTCGGTGCCGACGGCTTCGGCTTCTCGGACACGCGGGCCGCCGCCCGCCGTCAGTTCAAGATCGACGGCCCGTCCATCGTCGTGCGCACCCTGCAGGCCCTGGCCGAGGACGGCGTCGTCGACCGTGGCCTGTCGGCGCAGGCCATCGAGAAGTACCGTCTGCACGACGTCAACGCCGGCACCTCCGGCAACGCGGGCGGCGAAGCCTGACCCGCGCGATGACCGAACGGCCGACCGCCCAGGAGAAGGCGGAGACACTCGCGTGGCTCCGCCGGATCTCGGGTGATCTCGCGACCACGACGCTCCGGAGGCTCGAGGAGTACCTGCCCTGGTACGCCGAGATGCCTCCGGGCCGCCGGTCGGCCGTCGGTCTCGTCGCGCAGTCGGGCATCTCGTCGTTCGTCGACTGGTACGACGACCCGAACTCGACGCCCTGGATCGCGGCCGACGTCTTCGCATCGGCCCCGCGCGAGCTGCTCCGGAGCATCAGCCTCACCCAGACGCTCCAGCTCATCAAGGTGACGGTCGAGACGACCGAAGAGCGGGTCGCCGGACGGGGCAACGGACTGCGCGAGAGCATCCTGCTCTACTCGCGCGAGGTGGCTTTCGCCGCGGCGGACGTCTACGCCCGCGCTGCGGAGGCACGCGGCTTGTGGGACGCCCGCCTCGAGGCGCTCGTCGTCGACTCGATCCTGACGGGCGAAGCGGATGAAGAGCTCCCGAGCCGCATCGCTGCCCTCGGCTGGCACGGCCACGGCGAGGTCGCCGTCCTCGTGGGCACGACTCCTCCGCAGCTCGACGTCGACCAGGTGCGCCGAACCGCGCGCAAACTCGGCGTCGACGTCCTCATCGGCGTGCAGGGCTCCCGTCTCGTCCTCGTCATCGGTCGCGCCGACCAGGCCGGGCGAGAGGATGCCGAGGAGCTCCCGTTCACCGAGATCGCGACCCGCCTCGAGCCGGGGTTCGGGAGCGGTCATCTCGTCCTCGGCCCTACGGCGCCCGCCCTCCTGGACGCAGGCGTCAGCGCGCGCGCTGCTCTCGCGGGCTTCGCGGTGGCGAAGTCCTGGCGGCACGCCCCGCGTCCCGTGGATGCGGACGACCTGCTCCCCGAGCGCGCACTCGCGGGTGACCCGCTCGCGAAGGCGACCCTCATCGAACGCATCTACCGGCCCCTGCAGTCGCACTCCACCGATCTCGTCACGACCCTCTGGAGCTACCTCGACAACGGGCGTTCTCTCGAGGCGACGGCGCGGGAGCTCTTCGTGCACCCCAACACGGTCCGCTACCGCCTGAAGCGCGTTTCGGACGTCATCGGGTGGGATGCCACGGGGCCGCGTGAGGCGCTGATCCTCCAGACGGCGCTGATCCTCGGATCTATCGGCGGCGATGTGACCCGCCGCCGCGCCGTGCGCCGCACCTGATCTCCTGTACGACTCGAACAAACGAATCGCGCTTTCTTGTGCGCGGACCGACAGCATCGCCGACGCGAACTTGCAAGGATGGACATCGTGATCATTGCCGTCTTCCCGGGCCAGGGCTCTCAGACCCCCGGGTTCCTCACACCGTGGCTCGAGACCGAAGGGACGCGTGAGCTGCTCGAGCAGTACTCCACGTACGCCGAGGTCGACCTCGTCGCCGCCGGCACCGAGTGGGATGCCGACCGCATCCGTGACACGAAGGTCGCCCAGCCCCTCATCGTCGCCGCGAGCCTCCTCTCGTGGCGTGCGCTCGTCGATGCCGGCCACCGTCCCGATGGCGTCGCGGGTCACTCCGTGGGCGAGATCGCCGCGCTCGTCGCCGCGGGCGTACTCACCGAGGAAGACGGAATGCGCCTCGTCGGCATCCGCGGGCGCGCCATGGCCGAGGCCGCGGCCCTCGAGGAGACCGGCATGAGCGCCGTCGTGGGCGGCGACGAGTCCACCGTCCTCGCACGCCTGGAGGACCTCGACCTCACCCCGGCCAACTACAACGGCGGTGGTCAGATCGTGGCCGCCGGCGCGCTCCCCGCTCTCGCAGAGCTGACCGCTGAGGCACCCCGCGGCAGCCGGGTGATCCCGCTGCAGGTCGCCGGCGCATTCCACACGCGCTACATGGCGCCGGCCGTCGACACCCTCCGCTCCGCGGCAGCCGAGGTCGCGGCATCCGATCCTTCCCTGACACTCTGGAGCAACCGCGACGGCGGCACCGTCTCGGACGGGCGCGCCGCGCTCGACCTCCTCGTGGCGCAGGTCGCCAACCCCGTCCGGTGGGACCTGTGCATGGCGTCGTTCGCAGAGAACGGCGTCGCCGGCATCATCGAGCTCGCTCCCGCTGGCACCCTCGTCGGACTCGCCAAGCGCGGGCTGCGCGGCGTACCGTCTGTTGCGGTGAAGACGCCCGAGGACCTCGCCGCCGCGAACGGCCTCCTGACCGGAGAGAACGCATGACCCCCCAGCTGATCCAGCCGACCGGCGCGGCCCACACCCGCATCTACTCCTACGGCGCCGCGCGCGGTGAGAACGCGGTCCCCAACGAGGACCTGATCGAGCCGATCAACTCCAGCGACGAGTGGATCCGCCAGCGCACCGGCATCATCACGCGTGTGCGGGCGGATGCCGACACCTCGGCGATCGATCTCGCGGCCGACGCCGCCGCCGAGGCCATCGAACGCTCAGGTATCCCCGCCGACAAGATCGACGCCGTGATCGTCGCCACGATCTCCAACCCGAAGCAGACGCCCTCGGTGTCGGCCATCGTCGCGGACCGCGTCGGCGCGAACCCCGCGGCCGCCTACGACCTGAACGCAGCGTGCGCAGGATTCGCCTACGGCGTCGCGCAGGCCGACGCCCTCATCCGTGCAGGTGCCGCGCACTACGCCGTCGTCATCGGCACCGAGAAGCTCAGCGACGTCGTCGACCCGACCGACCGCTCGATCTCGTTCCTCCTGGGCGACGGCGCGGGCGCTGTCGTCGTCGGGCCGAGCGAGACTCCGGGTATCGGCCCCACCATCTGGGGATCGGACGGGTCGAAGGCGGATGCCGTCGGCATGAACCACACGCTGACCGAGTTCCGCGACGGAGTCGCCCCCTGGCCGACGCTCCGCCAGGAGGGTCCCACCGTGTTCCGGTGGGCGGTCTGGGAGATGGTCAAGGTCGCTCGCCAGGCCATCGAGGCCGCGGGCATCACCCCCGACGATCTGGCGGCGTTCGTGCCGCACCAGGCCAACATGCGCATCATCGACGAGTTCGCCAAGCAGTTGAAGCTGCCAGACACCGTCGTGATCGGCCGCGACATCGAGACCACGGGCAACACGTCCGCGGCATCCATCCCGCTGGCGACCCACCGTCTCCTGGAAGAGCACCCCGAGCTCAGCGGCGGACTCGCCCTGCAGATCGGTTTCGGCGCCGGGCTCGTGTTCGGCGCTCAGGTCGTCGTCCTCCCGTGACGACCGCCCTCCCCCACCTAAACTGACTAGCGGCCCGGCTGGGCCCGACCACCACAGAAGGAGAAATCCCATGGCATTCACCAACGACGAGGTCCTCGCCGGCCTGGCCGAGCTCATCACCGACGAGACCGGCATCTCGGCCGACGAGGTCGCGCTCGAGAAGTCCTTCACGGACGACCTCGACATCGACTCGATCTCGATGATGACGATCGTCGTCAACGCCGAGGAGAAGTTCGGCGTAACCATCCCCGACGACGAGGTCAAGAACCTCAAGACCGTCGGCGACGCCGTCACCTACATCTCGTCCAACCAGGCCTGATCCGCGCGTCCGGTGGGGGTCCGCCCCCACCGGAGCAGCACGAGGGAATCATGAGCAACACGCGAATCTTCGTCACCGGTATCGGTGCGACCTCCCCCATCGGCGGCACAGCGAGCGAAAGCTGGGAGGCACTCCTCGCCGGAGTGTCCGGCACCCGCACGCTCGAGCACGACTGGGTGGAGCAGTACCAGCTGCCCGTCACCTTCGCCGCTGAGGCGAAGGTTCGGCCCGAGACGGTCCTCGACCGTCCCGTCGCCAAGCGCCTCGACCCGTCATCGCAGCTCGCGATGGTCGCGGCGAAGGAGGCCTGGGAGGACGCCGGCGCGCCGGAGGTCGACCCCGACCGGCTCGGCGTCGAGTTCGCCACCGGCATCGGCGGCGTCTGGACGCTGCTGGATGCGTGGGACACGCTGCGCGAGAAGGGCCCGCGGCGCGTCATGCCCATGACGGTCCCGATGCTCATGCCCAACGCCGCGGCAGGCAACCTGTCGTTGCACTTCGGCGCGCGCGCCTACGCCCGCACGTTCGCGAGTGCCTGCGCGTCGAGCACCGAATCGATCGTCAACGCTCTCGAGCACATGCGCGCCGGTCTCGCCGACATCGTGATCGCCGGTGGCACCGAGTCGGCGATCCACCCGATCACGATCGCGTCCTTCGCCTCCATGCAGGCGCTGTCTCGTCGCAATGACTCACCGGAGACGGCATCCCGCCCCGGCAGCATCGACCGCGACGGCTTCGTCATGGGCGAGGGGGCTGCCGTCCTGATCCTCGAGACAGAGGAGCACGCGAAGGCGCGCGGCGCGAAGATCTACGCCGAACTCGTCGGCGGCGGCGTGACGGCGGACTCGTACCACATCACCGCCAACGACCCCGAGGGCACCGGTGCGGCGCGAGCTGTCCGTCTCGCGCTCGAGATGGCGGATGCCTCGCCCGACGACGTCACCCACGTCAACGCGCACGCGACGTCGACCCCCGTCGGAGACCCGAACGAGTACGTCGCCCTCAAGGCCGTCTTCGGCGACCGCGTCGACGAGCTGCCGGTGTCCGCCACCAAGGCGTCCACCGGTCACCTCCTCGGCGGCACGGGCGCGCTGGAGGCGATGTTCACGGTGCTGGCGCTCCGCGATCGCGTCGCTCCCCCGACCATCAACATCACAGAGCCCGACCCGGCCGTCCCGTTCCGCCTCTCCGGCGACACGGTCGCCCTCGGCGACGGCGACCAGCTGGCCATCAGCAACTCGTTCGGGTTCGGCGGCCACAACGCCGTCGTCGCATTCCGCTCGGTCTGAACCGAACACGACGAACGCCCCCGGGAAGCCACCGGGGGCGTTCGTCGTTTCAGATCAGGCGGGGCGGTAGCCGCCCCGGTCTCCGGGAAGCCGTCCGAAGCCGGTCGAGGCCCGCTCACCCCGCCTGAAAACCCTTCGTTCGTGGAGTGTCGACTCGCGTGGAGTCGTCTCAACCGACCTTGTGGAGCCAGACGACGGGGGCGTCGTCGCTCGCATGGCGGAACGGCTCGAGCTCCTCGTCCCACGACGCGCCGAGCGCGACGTCGAGCTCCCGCTGCAGTTCGCTCATGTCGCCGGCGGCGATCTCCATGGCGTAGCGGATGCGATCCTCTCCCACGACGACGTTGCCGGAGGCATCCGTCTGCGCGTAGTGGATGCCGAGGCTCGGAGTGTGGAGCCAACGTCCGCCGTCGCTGCGCGGCGTCGGATCCTCCGTCACCTCGTATCGCAGGTGCTCCCACCCGCGCATCGCGGTGGCGAGGGCCGCGCCACTGCCCACCGGGCCCTCCCAGTAGAACTCTGCGCGGCGACTGCCGGGCTGGACGGGCTGATCAGCCCAGTCGAAGCTGACGGCATGCCCGAGGGCACGACCAGCAGCCCACTCGAGGTGGGGGCACAGCGCGCGTGGCGCGGAGTGGATGAAGATCACTCCGCGCGCGTGAGGTGTGGCCATCGATCTCTCCGTTCGTTCAGGTACGTCTTCCCCTACGACCTGATGGAGAGTGCTGGCCGGATATCCGGTTGTGCGGCTATTATCGCTCATCCGGAGGTCGAATCACAACCGTGTAACACCAGGTCGCACAGCATTCGTCAACCCCGTGGGCCGTGCGATGTCGCGGGCGCAGGCTGAGGCCCGACGAAAGGAACATCATGAGCGACAACACCCCGCACACGCGCGACGCCGACGACGCTCACGCCGACGACGCTCCTCCCACCGATGCCGTCAGCGACGAGGTGAAGAACGATGCCGCCCGCGCCGGTGACGAGGTCACCGAGGAGGATGACGAGAATCCCTGACGCGCCGGCATCCCTCGGCGCGCTCGGTCGCGCGCTGCAGCTTCTTTTCCTCGCGTTGCAGGGGGTGCGCTCGCCGCGCCCCACCCATCCGCGTGGGCTGGTCCTGGGTGGCGACGTCCTCTGGGGAGATCGAGACCGTGCTTCCGGAATCGAGTGGATCCGTTCGCGCTCCTGAGCCTGAATTCCCGCGGAGGAGACTCGGAGGTCCGCTTCGACGCGGGGAGGAATGCGCTGCCTGGTGCACGGATGTATCGCTGGGTGAATGCCGTCCGGCAGCCGTCCTACGACGCCGTCCAGCGTCGGAACCCGTAGGGCTGTCAAGCCCCTGCGGGTTCAGTGCCGTCAGGGCGTTCGATGTGCACGTCGAAAGGAGACATGATGAGCGATTCCATCCCCGACAAGCCCAGCCAGGCCGAAGGTGACGTCGGCGACGACGACATCACGGCTGCCGAGCAGGAGAGCGACGAAATGGAGCCGGACGCCGAGGCCGGCTGAATCAGCGTGACAAGAACGCCCCTGCCCTTCTATCAGGAGCAGGGGCGTTCTTGTTACGTCTCGTCGCGTGCTAGCCGTGTAGGGCGGGTGGGACTTGAACCCACGATCGTCGGGTTATGAGCCCGCTGCCTTGACCAGCTTGGCCACCGCCCCCTGTGCAGACGAGCCTAGCGTTTGCGTCGGTCGTCGTCCTTCACGGGCGGGTCGGGCCACACCTTCGCCACTGCTTCCGTGATGCGCACCGAACCCGTGGAGGGCTGCGTCCCGTCCGCATCGCCGCTGCCACGAGTGATGGGGATCTCCTGGCTCTCGCTCACCACCTGCGGGTGGTAGCGGGCCAGCTGGAACACCCCGGTCACGGCGAGGGCGCCGGCGACGGCGAACCCGATGTAGGCGCCGAACGGTGCGCCCTGAGCCTCATTGAGGACCGCGAGCCCGATCACGATGGCCACGATCGGATCGATCACCGTGAGGCCCGCGATCACGAGGTCCGGCGGTCCGGACGAATACGCCGTCTGGACGAAGTACGCGCCCATCGCGGTGCCCGCGAGCAGCGCAACGACGCACAGTACGGTGAGCCACTCGAAGTCGCCGTTCGAGATGCGGTTGATGACGACCTTCGCGAGCGTGGCGACGAATCCGTAGACCACGCCGGCGGCCACGATGTAGAAGAGCGCCCGCATCCGCTTGCGAAGCGTGCCCCAGAGCACGCCGAGAACGACCACGACGCCCAGGAGGATGAAAAGAACGGTGAGGAGCTGGCCATCGCTGATCGGGCGCTCGGTGGCGTACAGGGCCGCCACCGTGACGAAGATGAAGATCCCGCCCACGCACAGCACGATCGACGTGATCGACCGCCGGGTCGGCTTGTGTCCGCTGATCCGCGCGTTGAGAAGCGTCGTGATCACCAGCGAGATCGCGCCGATCGGCTGGACGAGGATCAGCGGCGCGAACGACAGCGCCGCCAACTGACAGACGATCGCGAGCCCCAGCATGACGGTCCCGAGAACCCAGGACGGCCGGGTCAGGAGCCGGACCAGCTGACCGCCGGTCAGCCCCGAGACGCCGGCCTGCGCCGTGAGCCGCTCGACCTTCTGCACGCCGCGGTGCTGATACTGCGCACCGAACGACATGAAGACCGCACCGATGACGGCCAGCGGGATGCCGATGAGGATCGCCGGGTTCCCGAACACACCCACCAGCTCATCGGTGAGATCGTTGATCGGTGTTCCGGCATGAATCACGCCTCGACGATACCGGGCTCGAGCCTCGTTAGGCTTCTGACGTGGCCGTACTTCCGATTCGCATCATGGGCGATCCCGTCCTCCACTCCGTCGCCGCTGCTGTTCCGGAGGTGACCAATGAGATCCGCACCCTGGTCGCCGACATGTTCGAGACGATGGACACCGCCCCCGGCGTCGGCCTCGCCGCTCCCCAGGTGGGGGTCGGACTGCGCATCTACACCTACTCGTATCAGGACGACGACGGCGCCCCCTGGCGGGGCGTGATCATCAACCCCGAGCTCTGGATGTCTCCTCCCGAACCCGGCTCCCCCGATCCGGACGACGAGTCGGAGGGATGCCTGTCGTTCCCCGGAGAGCGGTTCCCGCTCCGCCGCGCCGACGAGGTGCTCGTCACCGGGACCGACCTCGACGGCGCCGAAGTCCGCATCCGTGTCGACGGCTGGCGCGCCCGAATCATGCAGCACGAGTTCGACCACCTCAACGGCATCCTCTACATCGACCGGCTGTCGGACTCCGATTGGAAGACGACGCAGAAGATCGCGCGCAAGCGCGGCTGGGGCAAGCCGGGACAGAGTTGGATGCCGGGCGTCGACGACCTCGACGCCTGAGGCGCCCGCGTGGAGCCGTGGGAACTGCACGGGTGGTTCGAGGAGTACCTCGACGCCTGCAACCGACATGACCTGACCGCCGTTCGCGCATTCCTCGATCCCGCGGTCCGCAGGGCGCACCTGGCCGCGGGGGCGGATGCATGGATCGACGACCTCGCGGACCTGTTCCACGGCTTCCCGGACTGGCGATGGAAGACGATTCAGCTCGTCGCGGAGGATGACCGCATCGCCGCGCACCTGCGCGGCAGCGGCACGCACACCGGGCCGTGGCGCGGCATCCTGCCGACGCGCCGTCACGTGAACGTGGCCGAGTTCCAGTTCCTCCGGCTCGAGCGAGGTCGCATCGTGGCGTCCAGCGGCTCCGGTGACGCCGAGGTGCGAGCGCTGCTCACGGCGTGAGGCTCAGCGCGCGGCCGGATCCAGGGCGTCCGTCGTTCGCGTCAGAATCATGATGGCCAACGGGACCGCGGCGATGGAGAGCAGCTCCCCCACCAGCGACGTGGCCATCACGGCACGGTAATCCGACAGGCTTTGGGCACTCCACGACAATCTGCCGGACAGCCCCACGAACGCCGTCGAGGCGATCCAGAGGCCCCACCAGGTGCCCAGGATCCCGGCCGTCAGGTTGGCGCGCGAGGCCACCACGAGATCCTTCACGTTCTGGAAGGGGAACCACCAGGAGACCACGGGGATGAGCCACGAGACGACGTGCCAGACGGGCGCGCGCCGGACGGCGGTCGGGTTCGCAGCGCGGACGCGGACTGCGGCGCGGTACTGCCACACCAGCCAGCAGATCCCTGCCGCCAGCAGGAGCGCCGACGACCCGAGGCTGCCCGGCACGGAGAGCCTGTCGTAGAGCTCGAGATCCGAGACCGGCGCGACCCCCCTGTCGAACGCCTCGATGGCGACGAGCCCCCACGCCTCGACAAGAACGGCGAAGAAGGAGAACACCGCGCCGACCATGAGGAGGATGCGGGTGGCACCCGCGATGCCACGGAGAGGTCGAACGATCGCGGGCGTCGGCCACGACGCCGGCGCAGCAGGCGGGGGTGTGGCCGACCACTCCCTGCCGTTCCAGTACCGCAGCTCGTTCCCGGCGTGCGGCGCCGGGTACCACCCGGCAGGCGCGCTCGTATGATCCGTCATCGTGATTCCCCCCACGTGCTCCTGCAATCCGCTCTGCACACTATCGGGTTCAGGTCGCGGTACCGTCACGTCATGGACCGAGCGCGCACGAGGATCCTCACCGAGATCGAGCAGAGCCTGGACCCCGGCGAATCAGTGGTCGCCGCGCTCCACACGTCCAACGGCGATGCGGGGCACGTGCAGCCTCACGAGGGGGTCCTCGCCGTCACTGATCGGCGGCTGCGCTTCCGCGGGAAGAGCGGGTGGACCGGTCGGCAGGTTCGCGACGAGACTTTCCCGTACTCCGAGATCCGAGACCTGGCGTTCTCCCGCATCGATGTCACCTCCTCAGCCGGCACATACGGCCGGATCATCACGAAGGGTCGTCTCGCCCTGACCTGTGGCGGCGTCTCCTGGGTGTTCGAGCGTCAGGGCCTTGTGGCCGTGGCGGACGATCGGGATGTCGAGGCGCTCGCCGACGAGATCGAGTCGCGGATCCGTGTTCTGGATACGCCTCCTGCGGAGGCGTGACGCAGCGACCGCGGGTCGCGTCGAACGACGAAAGCCCGGACCTCGCGAGGTCCGGGCTTTCCGTGGCTCCCCGGCTTGGACTCGAACCAAGAACCTATCGGTTAACAGCCGATTGCTCTGCCAATTGAGCTACCGAGGATCAGTCACCCGTCACCGGGCAACCACACAATCGTAGCAAAGCCCGAGGGGTGCTCGTGACATCAGCCGCCGATGCGTGTCGCCTCGTCGGGGGTCCAGAGAACGTCGTCCAGAGTCCGCCCGACACCGACGGGGTGCCCCGCACGCAACACGAGAACCTGCGCCTCGAGATCGGTCACGAGCTCCCTCTCGTTCGTCACGACCAGCAGCGCCATACCCTCCGCCGTGCGCCGCAGGAGGGCGTCGCGGACAGCGGGACGGACGTCCACGTCGAGATTCGCATACGGTTCGTCGGCGATGAGCACTTTCGGGTCGAGGACGAGGCTGCGGGCGATCGCGACGCGCTGACGCATACCCGAACTGAGCTCGTAGGGGTACTTCTCCGAGGCGCCGATGGGCAGTTGCAACTCGTCCAGGAGTGCGGCGACGCGGAGGGCGAGCGCGCGCTCGTTGACGCGGCGGTCGCGCGCCGTGATGGGTTCGGCCACGATCTCGGCGATCGTCAGCCTGGACGGCAGCGCCGAGTTGACGCCCTGCGCCAGGTGGCCCGTCCGGTAGCTGCGGATGCGGCGTGCACGACCACGGGCGCGCAAGGATATCCCGGCGACCTCGCCTGTGCCGCCGACCATGCGGAGATCACGGTGGTCCGCGCCCGCGAGACCCGACGCGAGGCTCGACTTGCCCGAACCGGTCGCGCCCATGACCGCGACCGTCTCACCGGGCAATATCCGCAGGGATACCCCGTCGACGACGCGGGTGTCGGCGGAGAGCCGGGCGATCGACAGATCCGAACAGAAGATCGCGGCATCCGCGTCGGTCAATCGAGGCATGCGATCCATCCTCATCCTTCCGGGCACGCGATGCCAGTTCAGCCCCGCTGCCTCCAGCCACGCACGAACGGGATGTCGGAGGTTGGTGCGAGAGTGGAGGCATGACGGAAGCAGCGGAAACCCCCGATGGTGAGCCGTATCTCGCCGCCATCGCGGGCATCGTCGCGGACGTCGAAGACGTAGGCCGCCAGATCGCCGCGGGGCAGATCGCGGAGCTTCGTGCGCTTGCAACCGCGGGGTGGTTGGCGGACGAACAGGGCGCGCCCCGGAACGCGAGAGTCCAGGTGCACGACATGGTGCTCCGGTCGATCTCTGCCGAGGTCGCCGGAGCGATGCGGATGACCGACCGGGCCGTGCAGCGTCGGATCGGCGAGGCTCGGACGATCATCGAAGGATTCCCGGCGTCGGTCGCTGCGTGGGAGTCCGGGCGGATCGTCCGGGGCCATGTGAAAGCGATCGTCGACGCCGGATTGAACTTGCCCGGCGAGATGTGGGCTCAGTTCGAGGCGATCGCCATCGAACGCTGCGACGGGCAGACTCCGAACCGAGTCCGGGGTGAGCTCGAGATCCTCGCGCACCGGATGCACCCGCGATCGTTCGCGGAACGGCATGAAGAGGCAGCCGCCGGCCGGTGCGTGCGACTGGTGCCGGGGCGGGATGGGATGAGCGATCTCATCGCAACCCTTCCGACGGTGATCGCGGAAGGGATCCACGACCGGCTCGCTCAGCAGGCACGCGCGATCATCGACACCCGAGACGAGCGCGCGTCCGGCGAGGACGCCGACGTTGTCGCGACCGACGCGCGCTCGACCGATCAGGTCCGGGCGGACGTGTTCGCCGACCTGCTCCTCGCGGGTACCCCTGCGCTCGATGACATGCGTGACACGACCGCCGGACCCCTCGGCGCGATCCGGGCGAGGGTGCAGGTACTCGTCCCCGCCGCGACGCTCACCGGTGCAGACGACGGGCCGTGCGACCTGGCCGGCCGCACGCCGATCGACCCCGCCACCGCCCGCGCACTCGCCGGGGCGACGCACATCTGGGAGCGCCTGTTCCACGACCCCACCACCGGGGTTACCGTGTCGACCGATTCGTACCGCGTGCCGTCCGGGATGCGCCGGTTCTTGCAGGCCAGGGATCAGCACTGCCGGTTCCCCGGATGCCGCGTCGCGGCGATCCGGTGTGAGGTCGACCACACCCACGACCACGCCCTCGGCGGGAAGACAGAACTCTCCAACCTCGCTCACCTGTGCCAACGGCATCATTCGATGAAGCAATTCACCGCCTGGAGGGTCCGACAACTCAAGGGTGGTGTCCTGGAATGGACCTCACCCCTCGGCAGGACCTACCGCGAAGACGCCCCCACCCCGGCCGTCGCCTTCACCCCTGCCACAGCCCATCCCGAAGACCCGGCACCCTTCTGAGTGCACGTGCCGTCCGAGAGGACGCGCACCCTCAGTGCTCGAGTTCCACGTGCCGACGACCTTCGGGTCTTCGAGGGTCAGATCGAGTCGGCCAGCGTCCGCCGTCGCTGATCGAGGTCTCGGAGGGCGACGCGGACGGCGCGACCCTGCTCGGACTCCGCGGAAACACGCTGAACCTCACCGAGCAACTCGGCCTTCTCGCGATCCATCGCACGGAGCCGTAGGCGCTGGCACATCGCACGCGCGGACGTCTTCGCTTCGATCTCCGTCAGGGCCGGGAAGGACGAGGTCAGCAACTCCGCGGCGAGTCCCCGGTACGGCTCACGCGTCGCATCGACCGCCGCCGTCGACCACCCCACGCGCGACCGGTCCGGTTGCGCGATGACCGCCTGCCGGACCGCCTCGAGCGCGGGATGCTCCATGGGGATCTGGAGCGCGGCATCCACCTCACCGGCATCCAAGACATGCCCGTACTGCAGGACGCCCATCAGCGCGTCACGCTCGAGGGTCGCGCTCGCGGTGCGCGGCAGACTCGCCATCGTCACCCGGACCGGAGCCGCACCCTCGTCAGGTGTCTCAGCCGGAGCGGGACCGCGCTCGCGGGGCGCATGGCTGCCCCGCGCGGCCCGCTCTACGGCCGGCGTCACCTCGCCCAGGTCCATTCCGAGCTTGCGCGCCAGAACGCGGGTGTATCCCGGCCGCAGCGACGGGTCGCGGATCTCGGCGACGATCGGGGCGGCGGCGCGCAGCGCACCGACGCGACCTTCGACACTGCGCAGATCAAACCCCGCCAGCTTCTGGTCGATGACGAACTCGAACATCGGAGCTTTCGCGTCCATCAGCGCCCGCACGGCACCGTCGCCCCGGTTCAATCGCAGGTCGCAGGGATCCAGGCCGTCCGGCGCGACGGCCACATACGTCTGGGCAGCGAATCGCTTTTCATCGGCGAAGGCGCGCAGTGCCGCCTTCTGGCCCGCGGCGTCCGGGTCGAAGGTGAAGATCACTTCGCCGGCCGCGCTGTCGTCGCCCATCACGCGTCGGAGCACCGTGATGTGGTCCGAGCCGAACGCCGTCCCGCAGGTGGCGATCGCCGTCGTGATGCCGGCGAGATGGCACGCCATGACGTCCGTGTAGCCCTCGACGACCACGACGCGGTGAGACCGCGACACGTCCTTCTTCGCGAGGTCGAGGCCGTACAGGACCTGCGCCTTCTTGTAGATCGGCGTCTCGGGGGTGTTCAGGTACTTCGGGCCCTGGTCGTCGTCGTAGAGCTTGCGCGCACCGAAGCCGATTGTCTGCCCAGTCAAGTCTCGGATCGGCCAGACCACGCGACCTCGGAACCGGTCGTACACCCCGCGCTGCCCCTGCGAGACGAGGCCCGCCGTCGCGAGCTCCTCGTCGCTGAATCCCTGGGCGCGGAGCGCGTCGCGCATGTTGTTCCAGCCCTTGGGCGCGTACCCGACACCGAAGTGCGCGGCCGCCCCGGCGTCGAAGCCCCGCTCGCCGAGGAAGCGACGCCCGGCATCCGCCTCAGCCGTCGCCAGCTGCGAGCGGAAGTACTCGGCGGCCGCCGTGTTCGCCTGGTAGAGGCGCGTGCGCCCACTCGTCTCGGGTGCCGCACCGCCGTCCTCGTAGTGCAGCTGGTAGCCGATGCGCGCGGCCAGACGCTCGACGGCCTCCGTGAACGTCAGGTGGTCCATGTTGCGCAGGAACGAGTAGACGTCACCCGACTCGCCGCATCCGAAGCAGTGGTAGTACCCCGCCTGAGGCCGGACGTTGAAACTCGGGCTCCGCTCATCGTGAAACGGGCAGAGCCCCTTCATCGACCCGACGCCGGCAGACTTCAGCGCGACCCGCTCGCCGACGATGTCGACGATGTTGGTGCGCGCCTTCACCTCGTCGACGTCCGCTTGACGGATGCGAGCCATCAGAGACCTTCGATCGGTTCGGGCAGCGCGTACCCGGGGTTCGCGGCGACACGCGAGCCCGCGGGCCACAGGCCGAGTTCGCGCAGGTCGACAGGACCGACCAGCGCGGAGTGCCATTCGATGGCGAACCGGTCGGTCAACGTCGCTACCTGGTCGACGACGACCCGCTTGCGCTCGGCATCCGTCTGCGCCGCAGCGAAGTCGACAGCGTGGATCCGGTCGAGGTGTTCGGGGCGCTCAAGCAAAGCCGACGCAAGCCGCTTCAGCACGCGACGCTGCTCCTTGTAGAGCCCCTTGCGACCGTCGATCGACACGACGAACGCGCCGATCGTGCCCTTCAGGACCGCCATCTCGGCCTCGATGACGCGCGGCACGATCATCCGACCGCGATAGCGCGTCAGCGCCGGGGTGTCGTAGTGCTCACGCGTCGCGGCGGTCGCGGCCCGCGCGAAGCGGCCGATGAAATCGGATGTCAGGTTCTTGAGGCGTGCGACCGAGGCGCGCGTCCCGTCGAACTCCGTCATCCACTCCGGCAGGCGCACCAGACGGTAGAGCGCATCGGCGAGCTCGTCACGGCTGAAGCCGAGGCCCACCCACGCCTGGATCGCCGTCAGCAGCGACTCGCGCTCGCGGCTGTCCGCGAGGCGCCGAGGGTCGAGGTAGCCGTTGAGCACCGCATCCTCGAAGTCGTGCACCGAGTAGGCGATGTCGTCGGAGAGATCCATGACCTCGGCCTCGATGCACCGCACCCGGCCGGGCGCACCCTGCCGCATCCAATGGAAGATCGCCTCATCCTCGGCGTACACACCGAACTTCTGCCGCCCACCCGGGTCGGGGATGGCGTGATCGGCCGTCCACGGGTACTTGCAGGTCGCGTCGAGGCTCGCACGGGTCAGGTTGAGGCCGAAGCTCTCACCGTCGTCGTCGACGACCTTCGGCTCGAGCCGCGCGAGGATGCGCAGCGACTGCGCGTTGCCCTCGAAGCCGCCGATGTCCTCAGCCCACTCGTTGAGCGCACGCTCGCCGTTGTGTCCGAAGGGCGGATGCCCGAGGTCGTGGCTCAGGCAGGCGGTGTCGACCACGTCGGGCGAGAGCTCGAGCGCGATCGCGAGTTCGCGGCCGACCTGCGCGACCTCGAGCGAGTGCGTCAGTCGGTTGCGCGCGAAGTCGTCGGGACTCGCGGGGCTCAGCACCTGGGTCTTCGCGGCCAGGCGACGGAATCCGGCGGAGTGCAGCACTCGCGCCCGGTCGCGCGCGAAACCGTCGCGAAGGGAACGGTGCTTCTCGGGATGGAACCGCTCGGCGTCGTGGTCGTCGTAACCCGTGGGACGTCCGGCGGCGACCCCCACGCTCGCGCCGATCACCGTCTCAGCCGCCACTGGTGTCGAGCTCCGCATCGGCGAGGGCGGTGGATGCCGCGTGTCCGATCTCGCGCGAGTCCAACCAACCGTCGGGCAGGGCGGGTCGCTTTGGCGTTCCCGCACGCCCGCGCTGGCCTTCGGCGGCCGCGCCGGGGTACGGCGCCTCGAGGTCGAGGGTCGCGAGCAGTTCGTCGATCTCCTCGAGGCTCGACACCGTCGCGAGCTTCGCGCGGAGGTCACCACCCACCGGGTACCCCTTGAAGTACCAGGCGACGTGCTTGCGGATGTCGCGGCAGCCGCGGTCCTCGCTCTCGAAGAACTCCACCAGGAGTTCCGCGTGGCGTCGGAAGGCCGCCGCGACGAACCCGAGCGTCGCGTCGACGGGATCGGCAGCGTGGCCGGTGCCGAGCTCGCGCGCGAGGTCACCGAAGAGCCAGGGGCGGCCGAGGCATCCGCGTCCGACGACGACCCCGTCGCAGCCGGTCTCGGCCATCATCCGGCGAGCGTCCTCGGCCGACCAGATGTCGCCGTTGCCGAGGACGGGGACGCTCGTCACCGTTTCCTTCAGCTTCGCGATCGCGGACCAGTCGGCGTGCCCGGAGTAGAACTCGGACGCCGTCCGCGCGTGCAGCGCGACGGCGGCGACGCCCGCGCCCTCGGCGATCCGGCCGGCCTCGAGGTAGGTGAGGTGGTCCGAGTCGATGCCCTTGCGCATCTTCACCGTCAGCGGGACGGGACCCGCGGCCTTCGCGGCGCGCTCGACGATCTCGCGGAACAGCTCGGTCTTCCAGGGCAGAGCCGCTCCCCCGCCCTTGCGGGTCACCTTCGGGACGGGGCAGCCGAAATTGAGGTCGACATGATCCGCGTGGTTTTCTTCGACGATGATCCGGACGGCAGCCTCAACGGTGGCCGGGTCGACGCCGTAGAGCTGGATCGACCGCGGCGTCTCGGACTCGTGGTGTCGGATGAGGCGCATGGTCGTGGCGTTCCGCTCGACGAGCGCGCGAGTGGTGATCATCTCGCTCACGTAGAGGCCGGCACCGTATTCGCGGCACAGGCGTCGGAAGGCGGTGTTGGTGATGCCCGCCATCGGCGCCAGCACGACGGGCGCGTCGAGGGTGATGGGCCCGATGCGCAGCGGCGCGGGCGGAGCGAGGGTCGTGGACATATCCTTCACATTCTCCCAGACGGCGAGCGCATCGGGCTTCTGCGCGAGTCCTATCGTGGAGACATGACCGAAACCTCCTCCCTGCGAGAGATCCCGTTCACCACCGCAGACGGGAAGGAGGCGACACTCGGCGACTTCGGCGACAAGGCGTTCCTCATCGTGAACGTCGCGTCGAAGTGCGGGCTGGCTCCCCAGTACGAGCAGCTTGAGGAGCTGCAGAAGCAGTACGGCGACCAGGGCCTGCAGGTCATCGGCTTCCCCTGCAACCAGTTCATGGGTCAGGAGCCCGGTTCGATGGAGGAGATCCTCGACTACTGCGCCGTCAACTGGGGCATCACGTTCCCCATCATGGACAAGGTGCGCGTCAACGGTTCGCACGCCGCCCCGCTCTACAAGGCGCTGAAAAAGTCCCCGAACGCCGAGCGCGCCAAGGGACCGGTGATGTGGAACTTCGAGAAGTTCCTCGTGACCCGTGACGGCGAGCTGCACCGCTTCCGCCCGCAGACGAAGCCCACCGAGCCCGAAGTGATCTCGGCGATCGAGAAGGCCCTCGCCTGAGATCTCGCACGAACGACGAAGGCCGCATCCCCGATCCGGGATGCGGCCTTCGTCGTGAGGGAGGGATCAGCTCGCGGCGGGCTCCTCGGCGCGCTCGGCCCACACCTGGCGGGCGATCTGCGCGAACGCCGCGGCGGGCTGTGCGCCGCTCACGCCGTACTTGCCGTCGATGACGAAGAACGGAACGCCCTGGATGCCGTAGGCCTGAGCCTGGGCTTGGTCGGCGCGCACCGCCTCGAGGTAGCGCCCCGACTCCAGCGCGTCGCGCGTCTGGTCGGCGTCGAGCCCCACCTCGCCGGCCAGCGCGACGAGGTCGTCGACCTTGCCGACGTGACGGCCCTCGGTGAAGTACGCCGACATGAGGCGCTCGGTCGTCTCCTTCTGGAGACCCTGCTCCTTCGCGAAGTGCAACAGCTCGTGAGCCTTGACCGTGTTGGTGTGCTTCAGGATGTCGAAGCGGTAGCCGAGCCCCGCGTCGGCGGCGACACCGGTCACGCGGTCGAGCATCTGCTGCACCTGATCGGCCGGCATCCCCTTGTACTCCGAGAGGAAGTCGATCTCGGTTCCGTCGAAGTCCACGGGAGTGTCCGGGGACAACTCGTACGAGTGGAAGGTCACCTCCACGCGGGGGGCGTCGGCGTCCGTCGCCGTCTCCGCGAGCCCGGTCTCGAGGTTCCGCTTACCGATGTAGCACCACGGGCAGGCGATATCGCTCCACACGTCGATCTTGATGGGTTCCGTCACATCCCGTGCAACACCGCCTGCCCCTCGCGGTATTCCCTCTGACGCTCCTAGGCTGGCCGGATGCTCTCTGCCGACGACCCGCTCCCGTTCCGTCCGCGGCGCGTCGTGATCGCCGGAACCACCGGCGTGGGAAAGTCGACGCTGGCTCGGCGGCTGGCGGAGTTGTGGGAGCTCGAGTACACCGAGCTCGACTCGCTCTTCCACGGTCCCGGGTGGACGACCCGACCCGAGTTCCTGAGCGACGTCCGCCGCGTGGCGGACGGAGAGCGGTGGGCGTCGGAGTGGAACTACTTCGGCTCCGGCGGCGGACAGATCCTCGGGGAGCGCGCCGACCTCGCCGTCTGGCTCGACTTCCCACGCCGCATCGCCCGCGCGCGGCTGCTCCGCCGCACCCTGCGCCGCCGCATCCGTCGCGAGCGACTCTGGAACGACAACGTCGAGCCGCCGCTGTGGACCGTCTTCCGCGACCCGGAGCACATCCTCCGGTGGGAGATGCGCACGCACGCCACGTGGAGGACACGGATGCCCGTGGTCGCCGCCGAGTACGACCTGCCCGTCGTGCGTCTCACTCACCCCCGCGAGGTGGAGCGCTGGCTCGCGGGGCCCGCCGCCGACGTCCGCTGACCGTCAGGACGCAGTCGGCGCGTCCTTCGCACCGCCGAATCGGCGATCGCGCGAGAGGTACAGCTCGATCGCTC
The DNA here is from genome assembly GCF_047302325.1 of Microbacterium phoenicis. Taxonomy (NCBI): domain Bacteria; kingdom Bacillati; phylum Actinomycetota; class Actinomycetes; order Micrococcales; family Microbacteriaceae; genus Microbacterium; species Microbacterium phoenicis. The sequence goes on along the minus strand of NZ_CP154849.1, from coordinate 1,786,713 downwards.
CCCACAGGTCCGTGCGGGAGAAGTCGGGCCACAGCGTGTCGAGGAAGACCATCTCTGCGTAGGCCGCCTCCCACAGTAGGAAGTTCGACGTCCGTTGCTCCCCGCTGGAGCGTACGAAGAGGTCGACGTCGGGCATTTCGGGGACGTACAGGTGCCGGCGGAGCGTCTTCTCGGTGATGGCAGAGGGTTTGAGCTTCCCCCGGGCGATCTCCTCGCCCATCGCCCGCATCGCGTCGACGATCTCGTGTCTTCCCCCGTAGTTGACGCACATCGTCAGGGTGAGTCCCGTGTTGCCGGAGGTGAGCTGCTCCGCGTACTGGAGCTCCTTGATGACGGAGCCCCAGAGCCGGGGCTTGCGTCCCGCCCAGCGGATGCGGACGTTCCACTCGTTGAGCTGATCGCGACGTCGGTGCAGCACGTCGCGGTTGTAGCCCATGAGGAAGCGCACCTCCTCGGGCGAGCGCGCCCAGTTCTCGGTCGAGAAGGCGTAGACGCTCAGGTGCTTCACGCCCGCCTGGACCGCCCCGGCGACGACGTCGAGGAGGACCTCCTCGCCCGCACGGTGTCCCTCGATCCGCGTGAGACCGCGGCGGTTGGCCCAGCGGCCGTTGCCGTCCATGACGATCGCGACGTGAGCGGGGACCGAGCCCTTCGGGAACTCCGGCGGGTACACGCCGGTCCAGTCGAGGGGGCGGTAGGGCACCGCGTCGCGATGCGTGTACGGCTTGGGACTCACCGAGGCGCCTCCAGGTGGGACAGGGAACGGATGCCTCGTTCAGTGTGCCACTGCGCATAAGCCGCGATGAGACCGGAGGATGCCGCGGTGGCACCGTGGGTGGCGGCATCCACCACGTCCCACTCCCCCGCCAGCAGGGCACGGAGCAGGCCCGCGGTCTCGGGACTGATGCGAGGTGAGCCGGCCGGCGCGCACGCCGAGCAGACGATGCCGCCCAGCTGCGCGACGAACCAGTCGTGCGGTCCGGGCGCGCCGCATCGGGCGCACTCCTGCAGCGACGGGGCCCACCCCGAGAGGGACATGACGCGGAGGAGGTAGGAATCGAGGACCGATCGCGGTGCATGATCGCCGCGCGCGAGGGCCCGGAGACCGCCGACGAGGAGCAAGTACTGCTGCGGCGTCGTCTCGGCCTCGTTGAGCCGATCGGCCGTCTCGGACATGGCGGATGCCGCGGTGTAGCGGTCGTAGTCCGTCGCGATGTCGGCGCCGTAGGCCCCGAGGGACTCCGCCTGCTGCACGATGTCGAGCGACCGGCCCTTGTACATCTGCACGTCCGCCACCATGAACGGCTCGAGCCGCGAACCGAACTTCGACGACGTACGGCGCACGCCCTTCGCGACGGCACGCACTTTGCCGTGACGACGACTGAGCATCGTCAGGATGCGGTCCGCCTCACCCAGCTTGTGGGTGCGCAGGACCACGACCTCGTCGCGGTAAGTGGGCACCCATCGATTATCCCGTGACCAGGCACAATGAAGGCGTGACCGAGCCGCAGTTCCTCATCCCTCTCTGGGCGGACCTCACCGCCGTCGGCCTCGGCGGCGTGCAGGGCGCCCTCTTCGCCTCGGGGTTCCAGGGCCAGCGTCGCCTCGATCTTCTCGGGGTCGCCATCATCGGCGTCGTGATGGGTCTGGGCGGCGGCATGATCCGCGACCTGCTGCTCAGCACGACACCCGTCGCCCTGCAGAGCGACGGCTACCTGATCACCGTCACCGCCGCTGCACTGATCGGGATGCTGCTCGCGAACGTCTTCCAGCGCCTGAACGCGGTCATCGTGGGCCTCGACGCCGTCGCGATCGGGATGTTCGGGGCACTGGGGACGACGAAGGCGCTCGCCCTCGGGCTCCCGCCCATCCCCTCGATCTTCGTCGGGGCGTGCGCCGCCGTCGGCGGCGGCCTGCTCCGTGACGTGTTCATGGGACTTCCCGTCGCCATGATGCACGTCGGCTCGCTCTACGCCGTCGCGGCCGCTGTCGGATGCGCCGTCCTGGCGGTCCTGGACGTCCTCGGCGTCTCCGCTGTTCCGGCGGCGATCACGTGCATCGCGGTGACCGCCGTCATCCGCGTGCTCGCGGTCGTCTTCGACATCTCCCTGCCCGAGCAACGCGCCCTGTACCGCAGGAAGGTCGCCGTCGAGACCTCGACGATCCCGATCATCAAGCCCTGATCGGGCGCCGATCGACGGCGACCTCTGCGAGAGTCAGACGCCCGCCAACTCGCTCTCGGGGGTGCGGGTGCGGATCGCGCGATTCACGGCCGAGACGATCGCCTTGAGGCTCGCGGTCGAGATGTCACCGTCGATCCCGACGCCCCACAGGCGCTGGTCCCCGACCTGCAGTTCGACGTAGGCGGCCGCGTGCGCATCGCCGCCGGCACCGAGGGTGTGCTCGACGTAGTCGTACAGCGAGATCTCGAACCCGCGCTCGCCGAGGACCTTCAGGAAGGCCGCGATGGGACCGTTGCCCGCGCCCGTCGCCGCCACGCGCTCGTCGCCGTCGCGGAGCGTCACCTCAAGGGCCACGTCCCCGGACATGTCGCTCTGCGTGCGGGTCGACAGGAGCTCGAACCGACCCCACTTGTCGTCGGCCGCGCGGGCAGGCAGGTACTCGTCGGAGAAGATCGACCAGATCTGACCGCTGGAGACCTCGCCGCCCTCCGCATCCGTCTTGGCCTGCACGACCCCGGAGAACTCGATCTGGAGCTTGCGGGGCAGATCCAGCGAATGGTCGGACTTCAGCAGGTAGGCGACGCCGCCCTTGCCCGACTGCGAGTTGACGCGGATGACAGCCTCGTACGACCGCCCCAGGTCCTTCGGGTCGATCGGCAGGTACGGGACGGCCCACTCGATCTCGTCGACGGTGACGCCGGATGCCTTCGCCCGCGCCTCCATCGCCTCGAAGCCCTTCTTGATGGCGTCCTGGTGCGAGCCGCTGAATGCGGTGAACACCAGGTCACCCGCCCAGGGGCTCCGTTCGGGGACCGGCAGCTGGTTGCAGTACTCCGCCGTGCGCTTGACGTGGTCGATGTCGCTGAAGTCGATCTGGGGGTCGATGCCCTGCGTCAGCAGGTTGATCCCCAGGGCGACCAGGTCGACGTTGCCGGTGCGCTCGCCGTTGCCGAAAAGGCATCCTTCGATCCGGTCGGCGCCGGCCATGTAGCCGAGCTCCGCGGCGGCGATCGCGGTGCCGCGGTCGTTGTGGGGGTGCAGCGACAGGATGACGTTCTCGCGGTGAGCCAGGTTCCGGCTCATCCACTCGATCGAGTCGGCGTAGACGTTCGGCGTCGCCATCTCGACGGTCGCCGGAAGGTTGATGATGACCTTGCGCTCCGGCGTCGGCTCGAAGACCTCGATCACCTGGTTGCAGACGTCGACGGCGAACTCCAGCTCGGTCCCGGTGTAGCTCTCGGGCGAGTACTCGTAGTAGACGGTCGTCTCGGGGATCGTCTTCTCGTACCCGCGGCACAGCCGCGCACCCTCGAGGGCGATGTCGATGATGCCCTGCTGGTCGGTCCGGAAGACGACCTCGCGCTGCAGCACGCTCGTCGAGTTGTACAGGTGCACGATCGCCTGCTTGGCGCCGGCGATGGACTCGTACGTGCGCTTGATGAGGTGCTCACGCGCCTGCGTCAGCACCTGGATCGTGACGTCCTCGGGGATGAGGTCCTCGTCGATCAGCTGCCGTACGAAGTCGAAGTCGGTCTGGCTCGCGCTCGGGAAACCGACCTCGATCTCCTTGTAGCCCATCTTCACGAGCAGCTCGAACATGACGCGCTTGCGCTCGGGACTCATCGGATCGATGAGCGCCTGGTTGCCGTCACGGAGATCGACGGCGCACCAGCGCGGCGCGACCTCGATGCGGTTGCTCGGCCACGTGCGGTCGGGCAGATCGACGCGGATCTGCTCGTGGTACGGGCGGTACTTGTGGATCGGTGCGCCCGAGGGCTTCTGGGTGTTTCGCATGATGGGTGCTTCTTCTCTCGTCACTGGTGCGGACCCACGACAACCTCCGCGACGAGTTGGTCCTAGATCGAGGACTCGTCGCGGCGACGAAGAAGGAGGCCGCAGAAGCGCATACCGACACGTTACACCCCGCTCGCGGCGCTCGACATTCTGAGACGGATGCCGCGCCGCCGACACTCTCGGGGCATGATGCACCGTCGCTCCCTCGCCGCCTTCGTCGCCGGGGCCGCCCTCCTGCTCACCTCGTGCGCCGCCGCCGCCGATGCGGGGGGCTCCGCCGCCCCTCCGGGAGCGGCGCTCGCCGCGCTCACCCCCGAGGGCCCCACCGGCGAGGTCATCGCCCAGGGGACGGTCCTCGACGACGGATCGTCCGTCGAGCTGTGCCTCGGGGCTGTCGCCGAATCCGCGCCGCCCCAGTGCAGCGGCATCCCGCTCTCCGGCTGGTCGTGGGCGGGCCTCGACGAAGCCGCCTCGATGGGCGACGCCACCTGGGGGACGTATGCCGTCTACGGCACCTACGACGGCGATGCGTTCACGGTGACGCGCGCCCCCGTGCCCCTCGCCCTCTTCGACCCGGTCGCCGCGCCCGACCCCACGGAGGGGAAACCGGGCACGGCCACGGCAGCGGACGTCGCGTCCATCCAGGACGCGATCCCCGACGCGATCGGCGACGCCTACCTCGCATCCTCGGAGCAGGACGGCTGGGTGTTCGTCGACGTGGTGTGGGACGACGGCACCTGGCAGGAGGCCGCCGATCAGGACTTCGGGGCCGGCAAGGTGATCGTGCGCTCGGCGATCCGGGAGATCAGCTGACGGCGCCTCAGGTGAGCAGGGCGAGCTTGCCGCCGGGGTGGCCCTCCTTGAGGAAGCGCGCCGCCTCGACCGCGTCGACGAACGGGAAGGTGCGAGCGACGGGCACCTCGAGCAGCCCGCGCCGCGCGAGATCGACGAGCTCGCCCCGGACGGCGTCGCGGAAGGCGGCGCTCGCGGGCAGCATCCCGCCGATCGCGACGATGCCTTCGGACTCCAGGTCGCGACGGACGATCGTGATGATGCGCTTACGGTCCTCGATGAGCGCGAGGGAGGCGTCGATCGCCTCATCGGTCCCCACGCCGTCGAGCGATGCGACGAAAGAGGCGCCACCCGCGGCATCCTTCGCTCTGTCGATGAGGCCCGGACCGTAGGCGATCGGGATGCCGCCGTAGCGCCGGACGACGTCGGCGTTGCGCTCGCTCGCCGTCCCGACCACGCGGACGCCGTGCACCGCCGCCTGCTGCAGGAAGCTGACACCGACGGCGCCGGATGCCGCGTGGAACAGCACGGTGTCGCCACGGGCCGCGCCGCTCAGCTCGAGCAGCTCCGCGGCCGTGGCGCCCGCCAGGAACAGGTTGGCCGCCTCGGGATGCGTCACCGTCGCGGGCTTCGCGAAGGCCTTCTCTGCCGGAATCGTCACTTCGGTCGCGTACCCGCCCCGCAGTCGGAACGCGAGGACCTCGTCGCCGACGTTCGCGTGCCCCGAGCCGATCTCCGTGTCAGGACCCAGAGCGGTGATCTCACCGGAGACCTCGTAGCCGAGAGGGAACGGGAACGACGCATCGGGTCGGGTCGGGTACTTGTAGTCGGCGGGGTTCATTCCGACGGCGCGCACCCGGATCGTCACCTCGCCGGCTGCGGGCGCGGGGACGTCCACCTCTCGCAGCTCCCAATCGTCCAGCCCGTCGGGACCGGTCGCGAACCATGCCTGTGCCATGACGTCGTCTTTCCGTGGTGCCGGCGTCGCCGGTCAGAATCCGAGGCGCCCCAACTGCTTGGGGTCGCGCTGCCACTCCTTCGCGACGCGCACGCGCAGCGACAGGAACACGCGACCGCCGACGAGCGGCTCGATGCCGGCGCGCGAACGCGCACCGACGTCTTTCAGTCGCGATCCGCCGCGCCCGATGATGATCGCCTTCTGGCTGTCGCGTTCGACGACGATGTTCGCGTACACGTCGGTGAGGTCGCTGTCCTCGCGGGCGGCGATGTCCTCGACGGTCACGGCGATCGAGTGCGGCAGTTCGTCGCGGACGCCGTCGAGCGCCGCCTCGCGGATGATCTCGGCGATGCGATCCTCGAGGCTTTCGTCCGTGACGATGCCCTCCGGGTACAAAGCGGGACCGGTCGGCATGAGCTTCAGCAGCTCGTCGGCCAGCACGTCGAGCTGGTCGTCGGTCACGGCGGACAGCGGGATGACGGCGTCCCAGTCCTCGCGGAGCGCGTCGACCTCCATGAGCCGCTCGGTGATCTCCTCGCGCGACGCGATGTCGACCTTCGTGACGATGGCGACCTTCTTCGCCCGGCCGTAGCCGTCGAGGGATGTCGCGATGCGCCGGTCGCCGGGGCCGACCTTCTCGGTGGCCGGCACGAGGAACCCGATCGCGTCGACGTCGCCGAGCACCTGTTCGACGAGGTCGTTCAGCCGCTGGCCCAAAAGGGTCCGCGGCTTGTGGATGCCGGGGGTGTCGACGATCACGAGCTGTCCGCCCGGACGGTTCAGGATGCCGCGGATCGCCTTGCGCGTGGTCTGCGGCTTGTCGCTCGTGATCGCGACCTTCTCGCCGACGAGGGCGTTCGTCAGCGTGGACTTGCCGACATTGGGACGTCCGACGAACGTCACGAAACCGGAACGGCTGCTCACGGTCACTCCGATCCCCGCGCGACGCGGATCTCTGCGGTGGAAGGGGTGGCCGACTCGGCGGTCGGGGGTTCGGCGCGCTCGACGAACACCGTCGCGAGGCCTCGGCCCCGGCCGAGGGAGGTGCCTCCGGTGACGACGAGGCCGCTGTGCTCGACGCGGACGCCGGGGACGGGGACGCTGCCGAGCGCCTTGCCGAAGAGGCCGCCGATGGAATCCACGTCGTCGTCCTCGAGTTCGATCCCGAAGAGGTCGCCGACCTCGTCGAGCGCCAGACGGGTGCTGACACGGAAACGGCCGCCCCCGAGGTCGGAGACCTCGCTCGTGCGCAGGTCGTACTCGTCGGCGATCTCGCCCACGAGCTCCTCGATGAGGTCTTCGAGCGTCACGAGTCCCGACACCCCGCCGTACTCGTCGACCACGAGGCAGACGTGCACGGCTTCGCGCTTCATCTGCTGCAGGAGCGTCTCGGCGCGCATCGACTCGGGGACGAAGACGGCGGGCCGGGCGATCTGGGCGACCGGTACGCCGCGCCACGCGGTCTCGTCGCGGTAGGCGAACTGCACGAGGTCCTTGAGGTACACGACGCCCGTGATGTCGTCGGCCTCGCCGTCGGCGATCGGGATGCGCGAGACGCCCTTGTCGAGGAAGAGGGTCATCGCCTCCTGCGTCGTGGCCGCGGCATCCATCGTCACCATGTCGGTGCGCGGCACCATCACGGCGCGCACGAATCGGTCGGTGAAGTCGAAGACGGAGTGGATGAGGTCGCGGTCGTCGGCTTCGATGAGGTCCTGCGAGGCGGCCTCGTCGACCATGCTCAGCAGCTGCTCCTCCGACGCGAAGGACGCACCGCGGTGGATGCCGGGTGTCAGGCGGTCGCCGAGGAGGACCAGCAGGTGCGCGAGCGGCCCCAGCACGATGCGCGCCCCGCGGATGAGCCCGGCGCACGCCTTCAGGAACCCCTTCGCGTGCTGACGGCCCACGGCGCGCGGCGATGCGCCTACGAGGACGAAAGAGGCGACCGTCATGACGACGACCGCGGCGAGCATCGCCCACCAGATGTTGTCGAAGACGAGGGTGAGGGCGACCGTGACGAGGACGGCCGCTGCGGTCTCGATGAGGATGCGGATGAAGACGACGGCCGTGCGGTGCGCGTCCGGGTCCGCCGCGATCCGCCGCAGACTCGCGCCGGTGCGCGCCTCATCGGCCAGATCCGCGAGGTCCGTACGCGAGGTCACATCGAGCGCGGCCTCCAGCGAGGCCATCAGGCCGCCGAGCGCGACGAGGAGCCCCGCCGCGACGAAGAGGAGGATCTCGGTCATGCGCGCCGGTGGCGCTCACTCGTGTGGAACGCCCCGATGAGCTCCTTCTGGAGTCCGAACATCTCGCGTTCCTCTTCGGGCTCCGCGTGGTCGAATCCGAGCAGGTGGAGCAGGCCGTGCGTCGTCAGGAGGATGAGCTCGTCCATCGTGGTGTGCTTCGCCGCCTGCGCCTGGGTCTCGGCGACCTGGGGGCACAGCACGATGTCGCCGAGCAGCCCGGGAGGGGTGGGGGCCTCATCGGTGCCGGGCCGCAGCTCGTCCATGGGGAAGCTCAGCACATCGGTCGGCCCGGGCTCGTCCATCCACTGGACGTGCAGCGCCTCCATCGCACCCTCGTCGACGAGAAGGATCGCGACGTCGGCATCCGGGCTCACGTGCAGCTCGGCGAAGTTGTTCTCGGTGAGGCGGAGGAGGACGGTCTCGTCGACCTGGACGCCGGACTCGTTGGTGATCTCGATGGTCATGAACGTCCTCGCTTGGGCTGTCGGTCTCGGGGGCCGGCGGGGCGCAGCCCGGTCCGGCGCTCGGCGCGGTTGGCGAACTCGCTCGCCTCGTCGCGCTCGCGGCGCGCCACGAGCTTCTCCTCGTCGTAGGCGGTGTACGCGTCGACGATGCGGCCGACCAGCGTGTGACGCACGACGTCGTCGCTCGTGAGGCGCGAGAAGTGGATGTCGTCGATGTCCTTCAGGACCCGGGTGACGAGCCGCAGACCCGACGCACCCTGCGGCAGGTCGACCTGCGTGATGTCACCGGTCACGACCATGCGGGTGCCGAAGCCGAGGCGCGTGAGGAACATCTTCATCTGCTCGGGCGTCGTGTTCTGCGCCTCGTCGAGGACGACGAACGAGTCGTTGAGCGTGCGACCGCGCATGTATGCGAGCGGGGCGACCTCGATGGTCCCCGACGCCATGAGCTTGGGGACGAGCTCGGGGTCCATCATCTCGTTGAGGGCGTCGTAGAGCGGGCGGAGGTACGGGTCGATCTTGTCGGTCAGGGTTCCGGGGAGGAACCCGAGCCGCTCCCCCGCCTCGACGGCGGGACGGGTCAGGATGATGCGGCTGACCTCCTTGCGCTGCAGCGCCTGGACGGCCTTCGCCATCGCGAGGTAGGTCTTGCCGGTGCCGGCGGGGCCGATTCCGAAGACGATCGTGTTCTCCTCGATCGCGTCGACGTACTCCTTCTGACCGCGCGTCTTGGGCCGGATGACCTTGCCACGCGAGGACAGGATCGCCTCGCCGAGCACCTCGGAGGGACGCATACCGCTGTTCTCGCGGAGGATGCGGTTCGACTGGGTCACGTCGCTGGGGTCGAGGCCCTGACCCGCTCGCGCCATGCCGATCAGCTCGTCCACGAGCTCGTGGGCGCGGGCGACGGCGCCCTCGTCACCGGTGAGGGTGATCTCGTTGCCGCGGACGTGCACCTGCACGTCGGGGTGTTCGCGTTCCACGGTGCGCAGCAGACGATCCTGCGGACCGAGGAGCTGCACCATGGCGACACCGTCGGCGTAGATGTGCGCGACGGTGGGTTCGGCGCTGTCAGCCACCGAGGCTCCCTTCCGTGAGCCCGCCGCCCAGCACGTGTGCGTGGACGTGGAACACGGTCTGTCCGGCGTCGGGGCCGGTGTTGAATACGAGTCTGAAGTCTCCGCCGGCGTGTTCGGCGGCGACGCTGTTCGCGAGGCCGATCAGCTCGGCGAGGAGGGCGGGGTCGCCCGCCGCGAGCTCGACCACGTCGCGGTAGTCCTCGGTCTTGGGGATCACGAGGAGATGGACGGGTGCCTGCGGGGCGATGTCGCGGATCGCGAACGCGTTGTCGGTCTCGGCGACGATCTCGGAGGGGATCTCACCCCGGAGGATGCGGGTGAACACCGATGGCTCGCTCATCCTCCCAGTCTACTCAGCGCCTTCCCACGCCGGTCGGGTCCGGCTCACCAGCGGCCGAGGGCAGCGTTGACGACCGCGAGGGCGGCGGGACCCGCGGTGGAGGTGCGCAGCACCGTGTCACCGAGCCGCACCAGCGTCGCGCCCGCGGCCTGCAGCAGATCGAGTTCCTCGGGCGAGATGCCCCCTTCGGGCCCCACGACGAGGATCACGTCGCTCGCGTCGTCCGCATCGATCTCGATGCGCGACAGGGCGACGGACGCCGTGGGTTCGAGCACCAGCATCCGCGCGTCCCGAGCGCGCGCCGCCAGCTCCCGCGTGGTGACCGGCTGGTGGAGCTCGGTCAACCAGGGCCGGTGGGCCTGCTTCGCCGCCTCGCGGGCGATGGTCTCCCAGCGGGCGACGCCCTTGGCGACCTTCGGACCCTCCCACCGCGAGACCGAACGGGCGGCCTGCCACGGCGTGATCGCGTCGACACCGAGCTCTGTCGCGGCCTGGACGGCGAGCTCGTCGCGATCGCCCTTCGCGAGGGCTTGGACGAGGACGGTGCGCGGTGTCGCCGGCGGCACCACGGTGCGACCGGAGACCTCGACCGAGACCTCCTTGGGTGCGGCCGCGGACACCGTCCCGCTCAGCCACACGCCGCGTCCGTCGCCCACCGTGACCGCCTCCCCCACGCGGATGCGGCGGACGGCCGCGGCGTGGTGCGCTTCGGCGCCCGTCAACCGGACGACATCGCCCGGGCCGGCGGCACCGGCATCCTCGATCAGGAAGTGGAGGGCCACGATCAGCGCTTGAACTTGCCGCGGAGCTTGGAGAACAGGCCGGGGTGGAACTCCGCCAGGTGCGGCGGCGCCGGACGCATCCGCTTCGCGAGCTCTTGCACAAGAGCCCGGGACTTGGGGTCGAGGTGTGAGGGAGTGACGACCTGCACGCCGACGCGCAGATCGCCGCGCTGGTCACCGCGGAGCGGCGTGATCCCCCGGCCGCGGATCGTGAGCTCGTCGCCCGCCTGGACGCCGGAGCGGATGTCGAGGTCGACGGAGCCGTCGAGCGAGTCGATCGTGACGCTCGTGCCGAGGATCGCGTCGACCATCGAGACCTCGAGGGTCGCGAGCAGGTCGTCGCCGTCACGGCTGAACACGTCGTGCGGGGCGACGGTGACCTCGAGGTAGAGATCGCCGTTCGGGCCGCCGGCGGGGCCGACCTCGCCCGAACCGGGGAGCTGGAGGCGGAGGCCGGTCTCGACACCGGCGGGGATGTCGATCGACACGGTCCGGCGGGCGCGCACACGGCCTTGGCCCTGGCAGGTGGAGCACGGGTACGGGATGGTCGTGCCGTAGCCCTGGCACGTGGTGCAGGGCTGGGAGGTGACAACGTTGCCGAGGAGGCTCCGGACCGTCCGCTGGATCTGGCCCGATCCGTGGCAGATGTCGCACGTGACCGGCTGGGTGCCCGGCTGGCAGCACGAGCCCTGGCAGGTCTCGCAGAGGACGGCGGTGTCGACCTCGATGTCGCGGTGGACGCCGAAGACGACGTCGCCGAGGTCGAGGTCGACGCGCACGAGCGCATCCTGACCCCGCTCGCGACGGGACCGCGGGCGTCCGGCACGGGTCCCGCCTCCGCCGCCCCCGAAGAAGCTCTCGAAGATGTCGCTGAAGCCGCCGAAGCCGGCACCGGCCCCGCCGAAGCCGCCGGCGTCGCCGCCCATGTCGTAGCGCTGGCGCTGGTCGGGGTCGCTCAGCACGTCGTAGGCGTGCGTCACGAGCTTGAACTGCTCGGACGCATCCTCTCCGGGGTTCACATCCGGGTGCAGCTGGCGCGCCAGACGCCGGTATGCCTTCTTGATCTCCTCCGGGCTCGCGTCACGCGCGACACCCAGGACCTGGTAGTGGTCAGCCACAATCACCTCTCCGGCCCGCGGGCCGCTTCGTTCAGCGCGACGTCTCGTCTTCTTCGAGCAATCGCGTCAGATAGTGCGCGACGGCGCGAACCGCCGCGAGATTCGTGGGGTAATCCATCCGCGTCGGCCCGAGCACACCGATGCGGGCGTGAGAACCCCCGGCGTCGTACTCGCCCGCGACGATGGATGCCTCGGACAGCCCGAACGGCTCGTTCTCGCGTCCGATGCTGGTCGCCAGTCCGCGGTCGTCGGCGACCATCTCGCCCATCAGACGCAGGAGGGTCACCTGCTCCTCGATCGCCTCGAGGAGGGGATAAATGCTGCCGCGGAAGTCCGACTCGCGGCGTGCGAGGGTCGCGGATCCCGCCATCACCATGCGGTCCTGGCGGAACTCGTCGAGCTCCTCACCGATCGCCCGCAGCACGATGCGGCGGTTCTCCTCGCGTGGGGCGGCGGTCTCGGCCTCGAGGATCTTCGCGATCGCCGCCGCACCGTCCTTGACGCTCTTGCCGGTGAGGAGCGCCGTCATCGTGAGCTTGAGCTGCGATGCTTCGTCGGCGGACGGTTCGGTGGCGAGGAAGACGACACGCTGCGAGACCCGACCGGTGTCGGTCACGACGATGATGACGATGCGCGTCCCACCGAGGTGTACGACCTCGACGTGCGAGACGTTCGCCCGTGCGAAGGACGGGTACTGCACGATCGCGACCTGGCCGGTCAGCCGGGTGAGGGAACGGACCGTGCGGACGAGCAGGTCGTCGAGGTCGCCCGTGTCCTCGAGGAAGGCCCCGATCGCGGAGCGCTGCGCCGACGTGAGCGGGCGGACGTCGGCGAGGTGGTCGACGAAGACGCGGTAGCCCTTGTCGGTGGGCACGCGGCCCGACGAGGTGTGGGGCGCAGTGATGAGTTCCTCGTCCTCGAGGAGCGCCATGTCGTTGCGGATGGTCGCAGCCGAGACACCGAACTGGTGACGGTCGACGATCGCCTTGCTGCCGACCGGCTCGCGCGTGTCGACGTAGTCCTGCACGATCGCACGCAACACCTGAAGACCGCGTTCCGAGACCATCACCCCTCCTCCGCTGGCACTCTCGATCTGGGAGTGCCAATTCTACCGCGCGAGAAGCGATCTGCTCGGATCACGCGGTGAGCGCTCGGACGACCGCGTCGGCCAAGAGCCTCCCGCGCCGAGTGAGGATGACCCGTCCGCGGACGGCCGCAGCGCCGTCGACGAGTCCGTCGGCGATGAGGGATGCCACGTTCCGCCGCCCCGCGACGGTCGCCTCGTCGACCGCGACGCCGTCGACGATGCGCGAGCGCAGCAGGATGACCTCGAGGCGACGGGCCTCGGCATCCGGTCGCTCCCGTCCCGCCGCCGGGGACTCCCCCAGCGCCAAGCGCTGCGCGTACGCGGCCGGGTGCTTCACGTTCCACCAGCGCAGACCGCCGACGTGACTGTGCGCGCCGGGGCCGTAGCCCCACCAGTCCTGACCCCGCCAGTACGACAGGTTGTGACGCGAGCGCTGCGCGGGGCTCGTCGACCAGTTCGACACTTCGTACCACCCGTAACCGGCGCCAGCGAGCGACTCGTCGGCCAGCTCGTACATGTCGGCCTGCAGATCGTCGTCGGGGGCGGGCACCTCGCCGCGGCGAATCTGGCGCTCGAGCTTCGTTCCGTCCTCCACGATGAGCGCGTACGCCGAGATGTGATCGGGGGCGAGTGCGATCGCCGTCTCGAGCGAGGTGCGCCAGTCGTCCAGCGACTCCCCCGGCGCGCCGTAGATGAGGTCGAGGCTGACGGCGACCCCGGCATTCCGCGCCGCGGCGACGGCGGTCGCGATGTTCGCGGGATCATGGGTGCGGTCGAGCGCCGCGAGGACGTGCGGCACGGACGACTGCATGCCGATCGAGAACCGCGTGACACCGGCGGCGGCGAGTGTCCGCGCGACCTCGTCGGTCAGCGTGTCGGGATTCGCCTCGACCGTGACCTCGGCTCCGTCTGCGAGGCCGAAGGAGTCGCGGATCCCGCCGAGCATGCGCGCGAGGTCCCCCGGCGGCAGGAGCGTGGGAGTGCCCCCGCCGAAGAAGACCGTCTTCGCCGGACGGAGCGGACCTCGGGCTTCGAGCACGTCGCGGGACAGCGCGATCTCGTGGAGCACCTCGTCGGCGTAGGCGTCCTGACGCGCACCGCGCAGCTCGGTCGCCGTGTACGTGTTGAAGTCGCAGTACCCGCAGCGCACGCGGCAGAACGGCACGTGCAGGTAGACGCCGAAGTCGACGTCGGGATCGACCGGGACGTCGCGCGGCAGCGCGCCGTCGGCGGGTGCGGGATCGCCGAGGGGAAGAGCAGAGCCCATCAGGAACCGGTGGCGTACATGGGCGACATCGCCTGCAGGTAGCCCTGGAACAGCGCGCGACGGCGGCGCTTTACGAGCGGACGCCACAGGCGGTAGAGGACGCCCGTCGGCTTGTCGAACGCGCGGACCGTGAACCATACCTCGTCGTCGTCCCGCCACTCGAGCAGGAACGACTCCTCGCCGCTGACGACCGATCCGCCGACGGTGCCGAGCGAGAACCCGACGCGACGCGGCTCATCGATGACCGAGATGACGCGGAGTTCGGCATCCGCCCTCATCCCCGCGACCCGGCCGTGGAGGTGCGCCGTCGTGCCGGCGCCCACGAACGGGGTGCCGTCGGCGTCGAAGCGCTGTTCGTCGTCCAATCGGCTCGGCTGCACCGCGTTGCCCTCGGCGTCGAAGCCGACGCCCGAGTACATGGGGCCGGATGCCGGGCGCACGTCGACGACCTGCAGACCCGCCCCGCGCTGGGCGCCCCACCCGAGGAGCTGCTCGGTCGAGGTGACGAACCGGTCCTCGCCACTGCCGAGGCGCCATGACGCCTCCGCCGGGGTCGTGCCCTGCGGCGGATAGCCCATGAGGTCGGGGGCTTGCGTGGCCCCGACGGCGGCGTAGTCGACGGTCCCTGCCTGGAAACTCCCGCGGCGCATCGTGTCAGCCTACTTCTTGTCCTTGCCCTCGACATCGCCCGAGAGGGCGGCGATGAACGCCTCCTGGGGGACCTCGACGCGGCCGACCATCTTCATGCGCTTCTTGCCCTCTTTCTGCTTCTCGAGCAGCTTGCGCTTACGACTGATGTCACCGCCGTAGCACTTGGCGAGGACGTCTTTGCGGATCGCGCGGATGTTCTCGCGGGCGATGATGCGGGCGCCGATGGCGGCCTGGATGGGCACTTCGAACTGCTGGCGCGGGATGAGCTTGCGCAGGCGCTCGGTCATCAGCGTGCCGTAGGCATAGGCCTTCTCGCGGTGGACGATCGAGCTGAACGCGTCGACCTTCTCGCCCTGCAGCAGGATGTCGACCTTCACCAGGTCGGCGGTCTGCGAGCCCGCCGGCTCGTAGTCGAGGCTCGCGTAACCCTGCGTCTTCGACTTCAGGTGGTCGAAGAAGTCGAACACGATCTCGCCGAGGGGCATGTTGTAGCGGAGCTCGACGCGGTCCTCGCTGAGGTAGTCCATGCCGAGGAGCGTGCCGCGGCGCGACTGGCAGAGTTCCATGACCGTGCCGACGTAGTCCTTCGGCAGGAGGATGCCGACCTTCACGACGGGCTCGGAGACCTCGGCGACGCGGCCGTCGGGGTACTCGGATGGGTTCGTCACCGTGACGGTCTCGCCGGTGTCGGTCATGACCTCGTAGGTGACCGAGGGTGCGGTCGTGATGAGGTCGAGCCCGAACTCGCGGGCGAGACGCTCGGTGATGATCTCGAGGTGCAGCAGGCCGAGGAAGCCGCAGCGGAAGCCGAAGCCGAGCGCGACGGAGGTCTCGGGTTCGTACTGCAGCGAGGCGTCCGACAGCTTGAGCTTGTCGAGCGCCTCGCGCAGCTCGGCGTAGTCGCTGCCGTCGATCGGGTAGATGCCCGAGAAGACCATGGGCTTGGGACCGGTGTATCCCGCGAGCGCCTCGGTGGCGGGCTTCCGATGATTGGTGATCGTGTCGCCGACCTTGGACTGGCGGACGTCCTTCACACCGGTGATCAGGTAGCCGACCTCGCCGACGCCGAGTCCCTTCGTCGGGACCGGCTCGGGGCTCGACACTCCGATCTCGAGGAGGTCGTGGGCCGCCTTCGACGACATCATCTGGATGCGCTCACGCGGCTCGAGCTTGCCGTCGACCATGCGGACGTAAGTGACGACGCCGCGGTACGCGTCGTACACCGAGTCGAAGATCATCGCCCGGGCGGGGGCATCGGCGTCGCCGACCGGAGCCGGGATGCGCTCGACGATCCGGTCGAGCAGCGCCTCGACGCCCATGCCGGTCTTGCCGCTGACCTTGAGCACGTCGGCCGGGTCGCCGCCGATGAGGTTCGCGAGCTCCGCCGCGTACTTCTCCGGGTCGGCGGCGGGGAGGTCGATCTTGTTGAGGACCGGGATGATCTCGAGATCGTTCTCGAGGGCGAGGTAGAGGTTCGCGAGGGTCTGCGCCTCGATGCCCTGTGCGGCGTCGACGAGGAGGATCGCGCCCTCGCACGCGGCGAGCGACCGGCTGACCTCGTACGTGAAATCGACGTGGCCGGGAGTGTCGATCATGTTGAGGGCGAACGTGCCCTCATCGGTGGCCCACGGCATCCGGACAGCCTGGCTCTTGATCGTGATGCCGCGCTCACGCTCGATGTCCATGCGGTCGAGGTACTGGGCGCGCATGTCGCGGTCGGCGACCACGCCGGTGATCTGCAGCATGCGATCGGCCAGCGTGGACTTGCCGTGGTCGATGTGGGCGATGATGCAGAAGTTGCGAAGCTGCGCGGGCGGCGTGGCCGCAGGCTGCAGGGGCGTGAGTGCGCGGGGTGACATGACCAGGCGAGTCTACCGGCGACCGGCTGCGAGCTCGGTGCGCAGATCGGACAGGATAAACGCTCGCGCTGACGACACGCCAGCGCACGGAGTCATGAGAAAGAGTTAACCGATCTGACCCTTGCGGGGTGTCCCGGACCGCCCGAATGCTCAATGTGGCGGTCGGTTCCTGCGCGATAAGCCCCGCGCCCGAGCCGCCTCGGGAGAACCCACCGTGTCGCACCCACCTGCCCCCGCGCCCGTCGCGCGTCCGGTTCTCCGCCGGACCTGCGCGGTGCTGACCGTCGCCACCGTGACGGCAGCCGGACTCGCCCTCGTTCCCTCCGCAGCGTCCGCTGCCGTCTCGCCGGACTCGCCCGTCGTCATCTCGGAGGTGTACGGCGGCGGTGGCAACAGCGGCGGCGCCTTCAACCGCGACTTCGTCGAGCTGGCCAACACCGGCGACGAGACGGTCGACCTAAGCGGCTACAGCGTGCAGTACGCCTCCGCGACCGGCGCTTCGTGGCAGGTGACGAAGATCGGCGACGTCGATCTTCCCGCCGGCGCGAACCTCCTGATCGGTCAGGCTCCCGGCAGCAACACCTCGCTCCCCGGCTTCGACGCCGACATCGAGGGCTCGATCGCGATGAGCGGCAGCGGCGCCAAGGTCGCGCTGGTCTCGAGCGAGACGGCACTCACCGGCAGCACCGGCATCGCGACCCTCGACCAGGTCGTCGACCTGGTCGGCTGGGGATCGACGGCCACGGCCTTCGCCGGATCCGCGCCCGCGCCCGGAACCTCGAACGCGACCAGCGTTTCGCGCGACGACGACGCCACCAACACCGCCGACAACGCGGCGGACTTCACGGCCGGTGCCCCCACGCCCACCGGGCTCAGCGTCGGCACCGACCCGGAGCCCGAACCCGAGCCCGAGCCGCAGATCGCGACGATCGCCGAGATCCAGGGCACGACGGATGCCTCCCCCCTCGTCGGCCGCACCGTCACCACGACCGGTGTCGTCACCGCCCACTACCCCTCGGGCGGGTACAACGGCTACGTCATCCAGACGGCCGGGACCGGCGGCGAGCTCGACCTCGCCACGCACACGGCCTCCGACGCCGTCTTCGTCTACGCGCCCGGAGCGACCGGCGAGGTCGCCCTCGGCGACACCGTCACGGTCACCGGTGCCGTGTCGGAGTTCAACGGGCTCACCGAGATCACCGTCAAGGCCGGAGGCGCGCAGGTCATCGCCGACGCCGAAGCGCCGACGCCCGCCGCGATCGGGTGGCCCAAGACCGCTGCTCAGCGCGAGTCGCTCGAGTCGATGCTGGTCGCTCCGCAGGGCGAATTCACGGTCAGCGACACGTACAGCACCAACCGTTTCGGCGAGGTGGGACTCGCCGCCGGCTCCGAGCCGCTCCGCCAGCCGACGGACGCCGCGCGCCCCGGAAGCGACGCCGCCGCCGCGGTCGCCGCGGACAACGCCGCGCGCGGTGTGCGCCTCGACGACGGAGCCGGACTCGACTACACGTCGGCCGCGAACCAGGCTCTGACGCCCGCGTACGTCTCCCTCACCGAGCCCATCACGGTCGGCGCGGGGGTCACCTTCACGGCACCGCTCATCGTGGACTACCGCAACGACTCGTGGAAGCTGAACCCGACCCAGCCGCTCGTCGGCGACGGCACGGGCACCGACGAGGTCGTCTTCGAGAACGTCCGCACCGACGCTCCTGCCGAGGTCGGCGGGGACCTCTCGATCGCATCGTTCAACGTCCTCAACTACTTCACGACCCTCGGGACCGAGACCGCGAGCTGCGAGGCGTACACGGACCGCTTCGGTGACGGGGTGACCGTCCGAGACGGCTGCGCCCAGCGGGGTGCATGGGATGCCGACGACCTCGCGCGTCAGCAGGCCAAGCTCGTCGAGGCGATCACCTCGGTGGACGCCGGCGTCGTCGGTCTCATGGAGATCGAGAACTCGGCGGCCCTCGGCGAGGAGGCCGACGAAGCGACGTCGACCCTCGTCGCCGCGCTCAACGCGAAGGCCGGCGCCGGCACGTGGGCGTTCGTGCCCTCGTCGACGGACCTGCCCCCGGCATCCGAGCAGGACGTCATCACGAACGCGATCATCTACCAGCCCGCTCTCGTCTCCCCCGTCGGCGCATCGCGCGCCCTCGGCGACCAGAGCGCCGACGGCGAAGCCTTCGGCAACGCGCGCGAACCCATCGCCCAGGTGTTCGAGCCCGCAGCGGGCGGCGACCCGTTCCTGTTCGTCGTGAACCACTTCAAGTCGAAGGGCTCCGCCGGTCCTTGGCCGGGCGACGCCGACACCGGCGACGGCCAGGGGTCGTCGAACGAGTCACGCGTGCGTCAGGCGACCGCCCTCCGCGACTGGGTCGCAACGATCCAGGGCGACGTGGACGCGGTCGCCCTCGCGGGAGACTTCAACTCCTACAGCCAGGAGGACCCGCTGAAGGTCCTGTACGACACCGGGTACGCGGATGCCGAGCAGGCCTTCGACGTCGACTCGTCGTCGTACAGCTTCTCGGGGCTGACGGGATCGCTCGACCACATCCTCCTGAACGAGGCGGCTCTCGCCCGCTCGACGGATGCGGACATCTGGAACATCAACTCGGGCGAATCGATCGCGCTGGAGTACAGCCGGTTCCGCACGCACGGCACGGAGTTCTACTCCGCCGACCCCTTCCGCTCGAGCGACCACGACCCCGTGATCGTCGGGATGAACGCGAAGGCCGCTCCCGTCCAGCTGACCCTCCTCGGCATCAACGACTTCCACGGACGCATCGACGGCAACACCGTCGCGTTCGCGGGAACCGTCGAGGAGCTGCGGAAGGCGGCATCCGGCCCGACCCTGTTCCTGTCCGCGGGTGACAACATCGGGGCGTCGCTGTTCGCGTCGTCGGTCGCGAAGGACCAGCCGACCATCGACGTCCTGAACGCCATGGGCCTGCAGGCGAGCGCCGTGGGCAACCACGAGTTCGACCGCGGCTTCGACGATCTGTCGGGTCGCGTGTCGGACGCGTTCGACGCACCGCAGCTCGGGGCCAACGTCTACAAGAAGGGCACGACGACCCCGGCGCTCGACGAATACACGCTGCTCGAGGCCGACGGCCTCACGGTCGGTGTCATCGGCGCCGTCACCGAGGAGACCCCGACGCTCGTCACGCCGACGGGCATCGAGTCCGTCGACTTCGGCGATCCGGTCGAGGCGGTCAACCGCGTCGCCGCTCAGCTCAGCGACGGCGACGAGTCCAACGGTGAGGCCGACGTCATCGTCGCGATGTACCACGAGGGGGCCGGCGCGGGCACGCCCGACGGCGCGACCCTCGACGAAGAGGTCGCCGCGGGCGGCGCCTTCGGAGCGATCATCACCGACACCTCCGCCGAGGTCGACGCGATCTTCACCGGCCACACGCACAAGGAGTACGCCTGGTCGGCGCCGATCCCCGGCACGGACCGCACGCGTCCGGTCGTCCAGACAGGCTCGTACGGCGCCAAGATCGGCGAGATCACGCTGACGGTGGATCCTGCCACGGGTGAAGTCTCCGCACACACCGAGCGCAACGTGGCACGGACCGCGACGCCCGCCGCGGACCTCGTCGCCGCCTATCCCCGCGTCGCAGAGGTCGACCGTATCACGAAGGCGGCCCTCGCCAACGCCGCGGCCGTCGGCAACACCGAGGTCGGTCAGGTCGCCGGCGACATCACGACCGCCTACAGCGGCGGATCGTACGTCGACGGCGTCTACACCGGGGGCTCGCGCGACAACCGCGCCGCCGAGTCGACGCTCGGCAACACGGTCGCGAACATGCTGCGGGACAGCCTCGCCGACCTGCCGAACGGCGCCGTGATCGGCGTGACGAACCCGGGCGGCCTTCGCGCCGACCTGTTCGACACGCAGGCGGAGTTCGGCGCCGGCGCCGTGCCGGGTCTCGCGGACGGGTCGATCTCGTTCAGCCAGGCCAACGCGGTCCTGCCGTTCAACAACACGCTGGCGCTCGTCACCCTCACGGGCGAGGAGTTCACGCAGATGCTCGAGCAGCAGTGGCAGCGGGATGCCGCAGGCAACGTTCCGCAGCGGCCGTACCTGCAGCTCGGCCTGTCCGACAACGTGTCGTACACCTACGACCCGGCGCTGCCCGAGGGCGAACGCATCACGTCGGTGACGGTCGACGGAAAGGCGATCGATCCGGCCGGCACGTACCGCATCGGCACGTTCTCGTTCCTGGCGGCCGGCGGTGACAATTTCCGTGCCTTCACGGAGGGTGACGACTACGTCGACACGGGCCTCCTCGACTACGAGGCCTGGGTGGACTACCTCGCCGAGGGCTCCCCCGTCGCCCCGTCCTTCGCCAAGCTCGGCGTGCAGGTGTCGGGTGTTCCCGAGACCGTCGCCGCGGGCGACACGGTGACCTTCGAGGTGGCGGGCATGGACCTGACCAGCAAGGGCGCTCCCGCCAACACCGAGGTGACCGTGAGCCTGGGCGACCAGGTGCTCGGCACTGCGCCGGTGACCGGCGGCGCGGCATCCGTCAGCGTCACGCTCCCGGCGGGGACCCCTGCCGGGGCGGCGCAGCTGACGGTGACGGCCGCACCCAGCGGCACCGTCGTTCGAGTTCCGCTGACGGTGGAGCAGGCGGCGGAGCCCGCGGCGACGACGCGCACGTCGCTCATCGCCCTCCCGCCGGTGCACATCAACCGGCTGCTGCCGGCGACGCTCCTCGCGATCGTCAGGCAGGACGAGGGTCGTGCGGAGGGCGTCGTGCAGTTCCGCGAGGGCGACAAACTGATCGCGACGGCAGAGGTACGCGGCGGGTTCGCCTCGACCACGCTCGGTCGACTGTCCCGCGGCGTGCATTCGTACACCGCGACCTTCGTCCCGAAGGACCCGGCGGTCTCGGAGGGGTCGGTCAGCAACCGGTCGTCGGTGCTCGTCCTGTTCTGATCCCGGCGCATCGAGAACGGGGGCGGATCTTCGGATCCGCCCCCGTTCCGCGTTCCTGCAGGCGCCGGTTCGTAGGCTGGAGGCATGACGCCTCAGGTCGTGTTCGTCCACGGCATCCGGACCTCCGCGACGATGTGGCGCGCGCAGGTCGAGCACCTGACCACAGCCGGCATCGGCGCGAACGCCGTCGATCTGCCCGGACACGGTGCCCGCATGAGCGAGGCGTTCACGTTGGACGGCGCGTTCGAGACGATCGACGCTGCGGTGACGGATGCCGCGGCCCACGGTCCCGTGCTGCTGGTCGCCCACTCGATGGGCGGGCTCGTGTCCATCGAGTACATGGGCCGCGAGGACCGGCCTCCTGTCGACGCCTTCGTCGCGGCCGGGTGCACATCGATTCCGCGCGGTGCGGGGTTGCGGATCTACCGGACGCTCGCGCGCGGCTTCGACCGCCTTCCCGGTCGCGGCCAGCGGCTGACCGACATGGTCCTGGATCGCACGCTGCCACCCGAGACCCGTGCCGACTTCGGCGCGGGCGGGTACGCGTACGACACCCAGGACATCGCCCTGCGCAGCCTGTCCGTGCTCGACCTCGTGGCAGCGCTGAAACGGATCTCGGTGCCGATGTGGTTCGTCAACGGGCAGTGGGACCAGCTGCGCCTGAACGAACGGCTCTTCACCGCGCTGAAGCCCGAAGCCGAGCTCATCGTGGTGCCCCGGACATCCCATCTGGTCACCGCCATGCGCCCCCGGGTGTTCAACGCCGTGATCGACCTCGCCCTCGCGACGATGGCGCAGGAGCGGTCGACTTCGGGATGAGCCTCCCACCTGATAGAATCGGTTTTTGGCTTGCGTGTGGGTTCCTCCCTCACACGACCGCTGTGCGACAGCCCTCTTCTGTTGCCGGCACATCCACCCGTAACTCCGAACGAAAGATACGTCGAACGTGGCGAACATCAAGTCGCAGATCAAGCGCAACAAGACCAACGAGAAGGCCCGCGAGCGGAACAAGGCCGTCAAGAGCGAGCTGCGGACCGTCGTCCGTCAGACCCGCGCGGCGATCTCCGCCGGCGACAAGGCCGCTGCCGAGAAGGCTCTGGTGAAGGCGACCAAGAAGCTCGACAAGGCCGTCAGCAAGGGCGTCATCCACGAGAACCAGGCGGCGAACCGCAAGTCCTCGATCGCGAAGCAGGTCGCCGCTCTCTGAGCCGCGAACGCCTCGCTACGACGAAGGCCCGTCCCTCAAGGGATGGGCCTTCGTCGTTTCCGCGTGCGTCAGGCGCCGTACGGCGCGCGCGTGGCGACGACCGTGACGAGACGCTCGACCGCGAACACGGCGTCGCGGGATGCGCCTTTGACCTCGGCATCCGCTCGGGCGGCAGCCTGGATCGCGATGCCGAGCGAGGACTCCGTCCAGCCGGCGAGATCGCGGCGCGCACGGTCGACCTGCCAGTCCTTCATGCCGATGCGCGCGGCGAGGGCGCCGGAGGGCTCGCGGGTGCCGGCCACGCGGGCCATGGTGCGAAGCTTCGAGGCGATCGCCGCGACCATCGGCACGGGGTCCGCGCCCGACGCGAGGGCGTGGCGGAGGGTGACGAGGGCGTCGCCGTAGCGGCCGGCGATCGCGGTGTCGGCGACGGCGAAGGCGGTCGTCTCGACGCGGCCGCCGTAGTAGCGGCTGACGACCTGCTCGGTGATGTCGCCCTCGACATCCGAGATGAGCTGCTGGCACGCGGCCGCGAGCTCGGTGAGGTCGTCGGCGAAGGCCGAGACGAGGGCGCGGAGCGCGGGAGGCGCGATGCGGCGCTTCGCGGCCAGGAACTCCCCCGCGGCGAAGTCGAACCGGTCGGAGTCGCGCTTGACCGCGGGGCAGGCGATCTCGATGCCGCCGCCGGTGCCCGAGCGGATGGTGTCGAGGAGCTTCTTGCCGCGGACGCTCGCGCCGGTGTGGCGCAGCACGATGGTCGCGCCCTCCTGCGGCGCCTCGAGGTAGCGGATGGCCTCGGTGAGGAACGCGTCGGAGCACTTCTCGACGCCCGATACGCGGACCAGGCGCGGCTCGCCGAAGAGGGACGGTGAGGAGACCGCGAAGAGCGTGCCCGGCGCGTAGTCGTCGGCACGGATGTCGGTGACTTCGAGGCTCGCATCCTCGGCGCGCAGGTACTCGCGGATGCCGGCCGTCGCCCGCTCGGCGCAGATCTCTTCGGGCCCTGAGACGAGGACGACGGGCGCGGGCTGCGGCGCGCGCCACGAGACCTGAGGGATCGCCGACTTGGTCGCTTTCGCGGCAGGACGACGGGGGCTCGGCATGATGTCCAGCCTACCGACGGCTACCGACGGTCCGCCGTCGTGGCGACGCGGAGTCGGGACAGCGCCCACACTGCGGCGGCAGCCGCGAGGAGCATCGCGAGGAGACCGAGGCTCGTGAGGACCAGTGCTCCGAACCCGCGGCTGGGCAGCAGGAACCCGTAGGGCACCCAGCCGTCGGTCTGGCCGCGCACGAGGACGACGACCAGCCAGAGAAGCGGGTAGGGCAACACGAACCACAGACTCCGCCACGGCAGGCTCGAGTGGTCTCGGACGAACGCCCAGTCGAGCACGGCGTACAGCGGCAGTGCGATGTGCAGGACGGCGCTCACCCACGGCGGGGCGGAACCGGTGCCGGGAACGAACCCGTTGTAGACGACGCCCACGACGACGAGACAGGCCACCGCGACCCCGCGCGCCAGGGTCAGCCACGCAGGAACGAGCCGATCAAGGAGGAGAAGGATGCCGGTGGCACCGAGCACGATCGCGCTCCACAGCGCGGTCTGGTTCGTGAAGTAGCCGAAGAAATCGAACGGATTCACGCTCCCCCGCTGCGCGGAACGGACATAGGTCCACCCCAGGACGACGAGGACGCCGACGGCCACGCCGACGCGCACGCCGCCGATGGCGACGACGGAACGCGGCGTGCGGGAGGGGGGCATCCGGTCAGCCTACGAGAGTCAGCCGCCCTCCTCACGGGAGCGCCACAGCCGGATCCCGTCCCCGTCGCGCCAGAGCACGACGTCACCCGACGTGTCGGTGCGGGCGATGACCGCGTGCTCCGCTCGGAGCAGGTCGAGGATCTCGTCCCGCGGGTGGCCGTAGGTGTTCTCGCCGACGGTGACGAGGGCGACGGCCGCACCCAGGCCCTCATAGAGGCTGTGGTCCTGATCGGCGCTGCCGTGGTGCGCGACCTTGACGACCGCGTAGGTGCGGTCGATCGCACGGGAAGCCACCAGCGAGCGCTGCGACTGCGCCGACAGGTCGCCGAGGAAGATCGCGTCGGGGACGCGGCATCCGGTGATGTCGATCACGACGCTCGCGTCGTTCCCGTGCGGATAGACCGGGTCGCGCGGCTTCGGCCACAGCGAGCGCCAGCGGCACTCACCCAGCGCGCCGCTCTGACCTGCGGAGACCTCCTGCGCTCGCGCACCCGACTGTATGAAGCCGGCGATCATCGCGGCCGCTTCGGCGTCGGGAACGGGACCGTGCAGCACGACGTCGGCACGACCGACCAGAGCCTCGGCGCCGCCGCGGTGGTCCGTGTCGAAGTGGGTGAACACGAGGACGTCGACGCGGTCGACCGCGAACCGGTCAAGGCACGCGGCGAGGGGCGCTGGCTCCGGCCCCGTGTCGATGAGCATGATCGCGTCACCGGAGCGGACGAGGACGGCGTCGCCCTGTCCCACCTCGCATGCAGCAATAGCCCAGTCGTCCGGTGCCCGCGTCCGGTCGATGAGGGTCCGGAACGGGCCGGCACCTGCTGCAACGACGATGATCGCGACGAGCGCCCACCCCGCCCACCGCCGCAACCGGTGCCGGCGCGCCGCGACCACGATGCCGATCGCGGCTCCTGTCGCTGCAAGGGCGATGAGCCCCGGCATCCCTTCCAGCCACCCGACGGATGCCCCGGGCAGCCGCGCGGCCAGGTCCGCCGTTCCCGCTATCCAGGCGGCCGGCAGCCACGCGATCGCCGCCAGCCCCTGCGCGAGTACCGGGAACGGCAGGGCGAGGCAGGCGAGCAGACCGAGGACGGTCGCGGCGGGCGCGGCGGGCCCTGCGAGCAGGTTCGCGAGCACGCCGACGAGGGGCACGGTCGGCTCGATCAGCACGAGCAGCGGTCCGCAGGCGAGCTGCGCCGCGAGCGGGACGGACAGCGTGAGCGCGAGGGGTGCGGGCATCCACCGTGACATTCCGTCGGCGAGCGGCCCCGCGAACAGGAGCAGTGACCCGGTCGCCACCGCGGACAGCGCGAAGCCGAGGGATGCCGCGAGCCACGGATCGAGCACGAGCAGCACGCACACCGACGCGGACAGGATGGACATCCCCGCACCGATCCGCCCCAGCAGGACACCCAGCATCGCGATCGCCGCCATCGCCCCCGCTCGGACGACGCTGGGTTCGGGCGAAACGAGCACGATGAAGGCGACGAGCGTCGCCAGTCCCGCCGTGACGCGGATGCCGCGCCGCGCCCCGCAGAGGGCGGCGATGCCGAAGGCGATCCCGACGACGAGTGCGCAATTCGCTCCGGAGACGGCGGTCAGGTGCGACAGCGATGAGGCCTTCATCTGCTGGTCGAGATCCTCGGTGACCGCGGACGTGTCGCCGACCGCAAGGCCTGGAATAAGCCCTGCACCGGGGTCGGGGAGACCGTCGACCGCGTTCACCAGGCCCGTCCGCAGCTGGGACGCCGCGGCGAGCGAGCCCGTCGGCGGACGCGCGAGCTTGAGCGACGACGCCTCGACCACGAGGACCGCCCGGTCCCCGGCATCCGCTCGGAACGCCGTTCCCGTCACGATCGCGCGCGCACCCAGGTCGAGCCCGGCGGGTCGCTCCTGTACCCGGACGAGGACGGGAGCCGAGACGGTAGCCGTGTCGGGGCCGATCATGACGGACCGGGTGATCGCGTCGAAGCGGAACCCGGTGGCGGACCGTTCGACCTTGCCGACGACATCGACCTCGAACGTGGCGCTGCGACCCCCGGTGATCTGGAGACCCGCGACAGCCTCTCGCGCGGGCTGAGCGAGCGCGACGTGGGATGCCGCGCCCCCCGCGAAAGCGAACGCCACCGCGATCAGCGCCGCCGTCGTCGCCCGGGACCCTCGCGCGGCGATCGCGAGAGAGACTACGGCAGCCACCCACAGCGCAGCGGCGAGGGCAGTCGCCTTCTCAGGGAAGACGATCGCCGCGCCCGCGCCCGCCCAGGCCGTGAGCGCGACCGGCAGCAACCGCAGGTCGCGGCGTCGCGCGGTCCGGACACTCATGCCGCAAGCGTCGTGGAGATCTCACGTGTCCTGCTGCGCGTGACGATGATCAGGGAACCCGCGCGGTCAACGAGGCTCGGTGGAGGAAGCCACTCGACCGCAGCCGTCCCCGCGCTGCGTCTGTGGTGGCCGACTCAAGACCGCATGCGCATCAACGCTCCGAGCGCTGAACGACCCGCCTGAGGATCACCCAGAACGACAGCGTGCCCGCGGCAGCCATGAGCGCGATCCACACCCCCACGATGCCCCAGTTCCCGAAGAAGGCGAGCGGAACAAAGCCCACCGCCCCCGGCACGACATTGGCGATGAGCGCGACCCGGCGCGGATGAGATCCGCCGGCCAAGATCGTAGCGATCAGAGCTGCCGCCGCGCCGCCAGCGAGATGGAGGCCGAAGAAGTACCCGACCGCCTGCCCGTTCACGCCGAGCGGGTTGAGGCTCGGCTGCGGGATCCACACGACGACAAAGGCCGTGATCGCCGACAGGACGACCGCCACGCTGAACAACGCGAGCAACAGACACATACGCTTGCGGGTGCCAGTGGCCGCGACCACCGCGTGATCGACGACAGGGTGCGAAGGGGTCACGCCCACATCATCCACCCCGCCGGGCCATCCGCACTCACACCGTCACCAGGTCGCGGAGGGATTCGAGCATCTTCTCCCCGATCCCCGGCACCGCCATCAGATCGTCGACGCTGCTGAACCGGCCGTTCTCCTCGCGCCAATCGATGATCCGCTGTGCGATGGAGGGTCCGACGCGGGGCAGTGTGTCGAGGGCAGCGAGGTCGGCGGTGTTCAGGTTCACGCGCCCGTCACCTTCCGGCGCCGCAGGGGCACTGGCATCCGTCCCCCCTTCGCCCTCGGCGGGGATCAGGAGCTGCTCACCGTCGCTTACCGGACGCGCAAGGTTCACACCGTCGCGAGACGCCTTCTCAGAGAATCCCCCGGCGGCGGCGACGGCGTCCACGACGCGCGCACCCTGGTCGAGGCGATACAGACCGGGCTCGCGCACCTGACCCGAGACGTGGACGTACACCGACGCCGGCGCCACCGTCTCGGAGACGACCTCGGGCACCGTCTCAACGGCTGATTCCGCGCCCGTCCGGACAATCCCGATCGCAATCGTCACGGCGGCGACGACGACCACGAGGACGACGGCGGCACCGATCCCCAGCCGACGTCGAGACGTCGGCACCGCCTGCGCACCCATGGCACGATCATTCCGGCGCCGGGCCGCCCCTCGCAGCGCGGCGAGAGGGCGGTGGACGAACCGCGGTCAGATTGCCGCGGTGGAGAAGACGCTCAAGCGACGGTGAAGCTGACGACCTTCGGCGCGCGCACGACGGCGCGCGTGATCTCCTTGTCGCCGATCGCCCGACGCACCTTCTCGTCCGCGAGCGCGAGCTTCTCGAGTTCGTCGCCCGAGATCTTCGCCGGCACGGTGAGCGTGCCGCGCACCTTGCCGTTGACCTGCACGACCGCCGTCACCGACTCCTCGACGAGAAGCGTCGGGTCGGCCTGACGCCACGGCACGACGCCGACGAACGGCTCGTAGCCGAGGATCTCCCACATCTCCTCCGCGGTGTGCGGGGCGAAGAGGTCGAGGATCATCGCGACGGCCTCGGCGGCCTCGCGAACGGCGGGGTTGGCGGCACCGGCACCCGAGTCGATGGCCTTGCGCGTCGCGTTGACGAGCTCCATCAGTCGCGCGACGACGACATTGAACTTCGACTGCTCGACGAGGCCCACGACGTCCGCCCAGAGACGGTGGGTGACGCGGCGAAGCGACGTGTCGCCCTCCGCCCAGACGACGTCTTTCGGGCTGGCGACATCCGCCGCCACGCGCATCGCACGGGCGAGGAACTTCTGGGCGCCGGTGGTCGACACGTCCTCCCAGTTGATGTCGTCCTCGACGGGTCCGGCGAACGCGATGGCGACACGGACGGCATCCGCGCCCGGGTCGTCCATGCTCGACGCGAACTCGACGAGGTTGCCCTTCGACTTCGACATCTTCGAACCGTCGAGCAGCACCATGCCCTGGTTGATCAGGCTCGTGAACGGCTCGGTGAAGTCGACGAGGCCCATGTCGAACAGGACCTTCGTGATGAAGCGGGCGTACAGCAGGTGGAGGATCGCGTGCTCGACGCCACCGATGTACGAGTCGACCGGTGCCCACTTGGATGCCTCGGCGCTCGGGAACGGCTCCGTCGCCCCGTTCGGGGCCAGGAACCGCAGGAAGTACCACGAGCTGTCGACGAAGGTGTCCATCGTGTCCGCGTCGCGAAGAGCGGGCTCACCGGTCTCGGGATCGACCGTAGACATCCACTCCGTCGCGCCGCCCAGCGGCGAGGTGCCCTTGGGCTTCAGGTCGAGGCCCTTGGCGTCGGGCAGGATGACGGGCAGCTGCTCGTCGGGAACGGGGACGATGCGCCCGTCCTCGGTGTGGATCATCGGGATCGGGGTGCCCCAGAAGCGCTGACGCGAGATCAGCCAATCGCGGAGGCGGTAGGTCTTCGCGGCGCGGCCGGTCCCCGCCGAGGTGAGCTCCTCGATCGCGCGGGCGATCGCGTTGCGCTTGGACAGGCCGTTGAGCGACCCGGAGTTGATGAGGCGTCCGTCGCCCGTCAGGGCGGTGCCGGTGCGGGCGGGGTCGATCGATTCGAGGTCGTCGCCGATCGGCACGCCGTCCTCGTCGACCTCGATGACCGGGATCGCACCGGTGACCGGTGCGGTCGTGTCGACGACGACCTTGACCGGCAGGTCGAACGCACGGGCGAAGTCGAGGTCGCGCTGGTCGTGCGCGGGAACGGCCATGACGGCGCCGTGACCGTAGTCGGCCAGGACGTAGTCCGCGGCCCAGATCGGCAGACGCTCGCCGTTGATCGGATTGATCGCGAAACGGTCGAGGAAGACACCCGTCTTGGGGCGGTCGGCCGTCTGACGCTCGATTTCGCTGGTCTTCTGCACCGTGTCGAGGTAGTCGCGGAAGCGCTGCTGAACCGCGGGAGAGGCGCCCTCTGCGAGCTCCGCGGCGAGGTCCGAGTCAGGGGCGACGACCATGAACGTCGCGCCGTGCAGCGTGTCGGGACGCGTGGAGAAGACGGTGATCTTCTCGGCGCGACCCTCGATCTCGAAGTCGATGTCGGCGCCGATGGAGCGGCCGATCCAGTTGCGCTGCATCTGCAGCACCTTGTGCGGCCAGAAGCCCTCGAGCTGGTTCAGGTCATCGAGCAGGCGGTCGGCGTACTCGGTGATCTTGAAGTACCACTGCGTCAGCTTCTTCTTGACGACCTCGTACCCGCAGCGCTCGCAGTGACCGTCGACGACCTGCTCGTTCGCGAGCACGGTCTGGTCGTTGGGGCACCAGTTGACGGCGCTCTGCTTGCGGTAGGCGAGCCCACGCTCGAACAGTCGCTGGAACAGCCACTGGTTCCAGCGGTAGTACTCGGGGTCGCTCGTGTGGAGCACCCGGCTCCAGTCGTACGACGAACCGAAGGCGCGGAAGCTGACCTTGTGCTGGTCGATGTTGTTGTAGGTCCACTCGCGCGGGTCTGACCCTGCGCCGCCCTTGATGGCCGCGTTCTCGGCCGGCAGACCGAAGGAGTCCCAGCCGATCGGGTTCAGGACGTTGTAGCCGCGGTGGCGCCAGAACCGCGCGACGGCATCGACGTAGGCGTAGTTCTCGGCGTGACCCATGTGCAGGTCGCCCGAGGGGTACGGGAACATGCCGAGCACGTACTTGCGCGGTCGCGTGTCTTCGTCGCCCCCGGCCTTGAACGGGTCGGACTCCGCCCACCGGGCCTGCCACTTCGCCTGGATGGCGCGGGAGTCGAAACCGGTCTGCTCGGGAGCCGATGCGTCGGAGGAGGTGCTGGAGGACACGGAGAACCAATCGTGCAAGTCGGGAGGGCGCGCGAAAGCGCCTTTTCAGCCTAGCGGACCGGGACTTTCACCATCCCGGCGGCAGCTCGGCTCCGAGCGCCCGGAGCGGCGCTCGGGCCTTGATCCCGACCTCCGCGACCTCTTCGGCCGCGACCGAGCCCCACGTGATACCTCCGCCGGCGCCGACGTACGCTCCGCCCGGGTGCGTCACGATCGACCGGATCACCATCGCGAGGTCGAGGCCCCCATCGGAACCGATCCACCCGAAGCATCCCGCGAAGACGCCGCGCGGCGCGCCCTCCAGCCGGTGCAGGATCTGCATCGCCGACAGCTTCGGTGCGCCCGTCATGCTGCCGGCCGGGAAGGCGCCATCCCACAGGTCGCCGACCGTCGTCCCCGGCCGCACCCGCCCCGCGACCGTGCTCACCAGCTGGTGCACCGCGGGGTAGGACTCGACCTCGAGCAACCGCTCCGCCGCGACCGTCCCGGGCTCGCACACCCGCTGCAGGTCGTTGCGCATGAGGTCGACGATCATGACGTTCTCGGCCTGCTCCTTCTCGCTCCCCCGCAGTTCGGCGGCGAGAGCGGCGTCCTCCGCGGGGTCGGCGGAGCGTGGGCGCGTGCCCTTGATGGGCCGCGTGCGGACGATCCCCTCCGAGACCGACAGGAACTGCTCGGGCGACGCACTCAGGAGCGACCATCCGCCGCTGCGGATGAGTCCGCCGTGGTGCGCCGGCGTCGCGGTACGCAGACGCAGGTAGGTGTCGACCGGGTCGACGGATGACGCTGTCTCGAACCGCGTCGTCAGACAGAGCTGGTACGCACGCCCCTCTCGGATCTCGTTGCGGCATTGCTCGATGAGGGCCGCATACCCATCGGGATCGTGGCGGGCGCGGACTCCGACCGGAGCCGGGTCCGCAGGCCGCGGAGCCCCTACCGTCGACATCGCCCGCGCCACGGAGACGGACAGCCCGTCGAGGGCTTCCTCTGCTCCGAAGGCGACCAGGCGGCCCGCGGCGTGATCGAACCCCAGCATCCGATCGACACGGAGCCAGACCTCCGCGGGTCCCGCGTCGTCCGCGGCTGGCGCCCCGGCGCGACGCGCGGCCGCGTCGTACCCCGACCAGCCGACCCAGCCGCCGCGGAACGGTCCCGCAGCGGCATCCGTCGCACCATCGAGGCCCACATCGCGCGGAGGGGGCGACGGGATGCCGGTACCCACCCAGCTCCATCCGTGGGAAGCGTCGGGGCCGGCATCGAGCCAGAACGCGTCGGCAGCGTCACCGATGACCGCGGTGAAGGCGACCGCCGGATCGAGCCACCCGTGAAGGACGCGTGAGGCGAGGTCGCTGGACACTCCCTCAGGGTAGACGGCGGATAATCTGAGGTCGTGAACGAGATCCTCGACTGGCTGCTCGGCACCGTCCAGGCGGTGGATCCCGTTGTGCGCGTCATCGTCGCCGGCATCGCGATGATGCTCGAGACGAGCGTCCTCGTCGGACTCGTCGTCCCCGGTGACTCGATCGTCATCGTCGCCGGCACCGCCGTCGACAATCTGGCCGAAGGAACCTGGCTCGTCCTCGCGGTCCTCGTTGGCGCCCTCATCGGCGAGAGCATCGGATTCGCCCTGGGCAGGTGGCTGGGTCCCCGCATCCGGTTCTCGCGCGCGGGCCGGCTGATCGGCGAACGCAACTGGGTGCGCGCGGAGCTCTACCTGCGCCGCCGCGGCGGACCGGCCATCTTCCTGTCGCGCTTCCTCCCGGTGCTCCATTCCCTCGTGCCCCTGACCGTCGGGATGAGCGGGTTCGCCTACCGCCGGTTCCTCGCGTGGACCGTGCCCGCCTGCACGGTCTGGTCGGTCGCGTACGTCTCCGTCGCCGCTGCGGCGGCGGAGGGCTACCGTGAACTCTCCGACAGCCTTCACTACGCCGGTTACCTGTTCGTCGGGATCATCGCCGCCTTCCTGGTGCTCGTCTACATCGCCAAGCGCGTCATCAGCGCGCGGGAGGCTCGCCACCTCGAACTCGACGATGCGATGGAGGGTCGCGCCGACGACGTGAAAGACTGAACCGATGGCTTCCTCCTCTGCGCCCGACACGAAAGTGCTGTGGCTGGCGCGCCTCGAGTACCGGTTCCACTCCTGGCGTGAGAACCGTGCGCGCGCAAGGGGAAGGCGCCCGACCGTCGCCGCATTCCCCGGATACGGCAGCACCGAGTGGGTGCGCGTGCTCGGTCGCGTGCTCATCCCGCCGAAGGCGAAGCGTCGCGAGCGGGGCGACTACGCCGGCGTGCGGGGCTGGCGCAGCTTCGCCGCCGTGCCGATCGCCCACGCCACGGTCTCCGTGGTCATCGACGGGGTGAGTCATGAGGTCACGGCAGACCGCGGCGGCGTCATCGACGCGGTCCTGCCCGCCACCCTCTCCGCCGGCTGGCAGACGATCACGATGAGCGTCGAGGAGGCCGACCCCGTCGACGCCCGCGTCTTCATCGTGGGAGACGACATCCGGTTCGGCGTCATCTCGGACGTCGACGACACCGTGATGGTCACCGCGCTCCCCCGGCCCTTCGTCGCAGCGTGGAACTCCTTCGTCCTCAACGAGCACGCCCGCCAGCCGGTCCCCGGAATGGCCGTTCTGCTCGAGCGGCTCGCGCGTGAGAACCCCGGATCGCCCATCCTGTATCTGTCAACGGGAGCATGGAACGTCGCGCCGACCCTCGTGCGGTTCCAGCGCCGGCACCTGTTCCCCCTCGGCGCGATGCTCCTGACGGACTGGGGCCCGACGCACGACCGGTGGTTCCGCAGCGGCAAGGAGCATAAGAAGGAGAACTTGCGCCGCCTGGCCGACGAGTTCCCCCACATCGACTGGCTGCTCATCGGCGACGACGGACAGCACGACGACGAGATCTACACGCAGTTCACGATCGAGCATCCCGAGCAGGTCGCTGCCGTAGCCATCCGGCGACTGACACCGGCCGAGGCGGTCCTCGCCGGTGGACGGACCGCGGTCGATGATCACAGCGCGGCCGGCGTGCCGTGGGTGACGGGAGACGACGGCGCGGAGCTGCTCGAGCGTCTGACCGACGTCGACATCGTCCGCGATGTCCCCACCTCCTCCTAGGCTGACACCCATGTGCGGTCGCTTCGTCGTTGCCAACGTCGCCTCGGAACTCGTCGGTGTGCTGCGCGTCGACGTCGAGAGCGATGACCTGCCCGCTCCCTCGTACAACATCGCCCCGACGTCGCAGGTCGCGATCGTTCTCGACTCGGCCAAGACCGACCCGCCGACGCGGCGTCTGGAACCGGCGCGCTGGGGCCTCGTCCCCTCGTGGGCGAAGGACGTGAAGGTCGGCGCGCGGGCGTTCAACGCGCGTTCGGAGGAGCTCGAGGACAAGCCGATGTTCCGCCAGGCCCTCATCAAGCGCCGCGCCATCGTCCCTGCCACCGGGTACTACGAGTGGCAGACGACCGACGAGGGCAAGACGCCGTACTTCATCCATCCCGCCGACGGGTCGCCTCTTTTGTTCGCAGGACTCTACGAGTGGTGGAAGGACCCGGCCAAGGCCGAGGACGATCCCACAAAATGGGTGCTGTCGTTCACGATCATCACGCGCGACGCCGTCGCGCCGCTCGGGTCGATCCACGATCGGATGCCGCTGTTCCTCGACGCCGACTTCGCGGACGCCTGGCTCGACACCGAGGTCGACAACGTCGGGGATCTCCTGGACGCCGCCGTAGACGCGGCCCCCCAGGTCGTCACCGGGCTCACCGACCACGTCGTCTCGAGCGCCGTGGGCAACGTCCGCAACGACTCCCCCGAGCTGATTCAGCCCGTCTGATCCGCACCCGCATGCCCACCCTGACGAGCGCCGTCCTCGCACGGTCCGAATGGACCGAACGGATGCAGGCGCACGCCGAGCGGGCCGACGCCCTCACCGCCGGCCGCCGCCACCGCGCGGCGCGGCGCGAGACGCATCCGGTCGACGACTTCCTCTACACGTACTACTCCTACAAGCCGGCCGTCCTCCGCCGCTGGCATCCGGGGCGTGATGTCCGATTGGCGGATGCCGCCGACTCACCGCACGCCGCCTGGCGCTGGTACCGGGTGGTCGGCGACGAGGTCACCGCCGACACCGAGGCGTTCCTCACCGAAAAGGCGCCGCTCGTCCGGGCGATCCGCGGCATCCTGTCGAGCACTCTCGGGCGCACGGGCTCGTACGGCTGCTTCGGCCTGCACGAGTGGGCGATGGTCTACCGGGACGGCGAGACGCGGCATCCCGTGCCGTTGCGGCTCGGTGCGGACGGAACGGATGCCGTCGTCGAGGCGCACGATCTGCGGTGCACGCACATCGACGCGTTCCGCTTCTTCACGCCCCAGGCGACACCGCTCAACCGCTTCGCGCCGACGCGTGAGACGCAGGCGCTGACGGAGCAGCCGGGGTGTCTCCATGCCGGGATGGATCTGTACAAGTGGGCGGTGAAGCTCGGCCCGCTCGTCCCCGGGGAACTGCTTCTGGATGCCTTCGTGCTCGCCCGAGACATCCGAGAGCTCGACATGCGAGCCTCGCCGTACGATCTCAGCGATTGGGGCTACTCCCCTGTGCCCATCGAGACGCCGACGGGCAAGGCCCAGTACGTCGCCGCCCAACGTGCCTTCACCGAGCGGTCGCAGCCGATCCGTCGCCGGTTGCGGCAGCTCGTGGATCCGTCCGACGGCGACGGTGCCCGGTCAAGACCCTCGACGTGACGCGCAAGGTCCGACATGCTCGAAGCGTTGAGAGGACACCCATGAGCAACGATTCCACGCCCGACCTGGAGCGCCTCGTCGGCGGGGAGCAGGACGGCCTGCCTCCTGCGCCCGCCGGTACCGCTGATCGCCCGGACGAGCCGTCTCCCGACGAGCGGTTCGTCGCCCCCGACGCCGGAGATCTCGACGTCGAGGCCGCCCAAGCGGACGCGGAGGCTTCCGATCCCGCCGAATGAGCCGGGGTCGCGAGCTCTCGATGCCGGGGACGTCGCCCTCCTCACGCTCGTGACCTGGATCTGCTTCGTCCTGGTCACCGCCGTGGTCATGTTCATCGGATCGACCGCGACCGTCGAGGGCGCAGGAGGGCTGCTGGTCTTCGTCGTGCTGGGCGCGGCGGCGATCTCGTTCGCTTTGGTGTGGCTCGGTGCGCCGATCGCGTGGCTCGTCGGCCGCTGGATGGGCAACGTACCTGGAGTCCTCCCGCACGTGACGGTGTTCTGGCTACTAGGCGCCGTGACGTCCGGGATCGCTCTCCTGCTCCTCTCGTCTGTGACGGGCGCGGCGCAGGGTGCCGATCAAGCCGGCCCTGTCCTCGCTGCAGCGGCCGTGTGCGGTGTCTGCAGCGCCGTCGGGCGGGGCTCCGTGTTCGTGTCGGAGTGGCGTTACGCGCGCAGGCGCCGTCGCCGCGAACTCCCCTCGACGTCCAGCTGAGCGCACCGGTTTCGACGAGTCAGACGTCGACGAGCGCTCCACGAGATCGAAGAAGAGCTCCAGTGACGACGGCGCACGGCCCGCTTAGTGCGGATCACGCGGGGTCATAGGGACGAGGCGCAGAGCCGTGCGACCCGTGCCGCGCGCGATGTGCATGCGCCGAGCGTACGGCATCGACACGCATGACGGCAGAAACACAAAAACCCCGGCGAACCGGGGGATTTGGTGGACCTGAGGGGACTCGAACCCCTGACCCCCTGCATGCCATGCAGGTGCGCTACCAGCTGCGCCACAGGCCCTTGGTCGCCGCTCGCGGCAACTCATCCAGCTTACTACACGCGGAGGAGTGCTCTGAACACGAGGCGACGATGTCACTCGCTCGGGGTCGGCTCCGCGATCGTCACAGGGATGATCGGGCAGTCCTTCCAGAGGCGCTCGAGTCCGTAGAACACGCGCTCCTCCTCGTGGAAGACGTGGACGACCAGGTCGCCGAAGTCGAGAAGGACCCAGCGCGACTCGTCGCGTCCCTCACGCCGCAGACGCTTCTGGCCGACTTCGAGCATCTTGTCCTCGACCTCGTCGGCAATGGCGGCGACGTTGCGCTCGCTATTACCGGTGACGAGGAGGAAGGCATCGATCAGCGGGAGAGGGCCGGACACGTCGAAGGCGACGAAGTCCGTGCCGCCCTTGCTGTCTGCGGCGGCCGCGGCCACCTGGACGAGTTCGTGCGTGTGCTCTGCAGCAACCATCAGAAGTTTCCGTTCACAAGGATGAGGACGAGGACCGTCGCGATCGCGAGCCCGAGGGCACCGGCGCAGATCGCGAGGGTCATCATGAGGCGGCTGCCCTTTTCGGGCGCCGGAGGGCGGATGATCTCATCCGCACTCTTAATGGTACTGATTGCCGACGACGCGGCGATCGGGGTGGGCGAGGATGCCGGGGGCAGCTCTCCGTCGATGAGGGCGGCGTCCGCATCCTTGCCATCGGAGTTCCCCGGCCCGACTCCCGTCGAACCGAAACTCTCGGGGAGTGCGTAGCTGCCGGTGATGACCAACTCACCGGTTCCGAGGATGGGTACCGACAACGAGCCGGTCTCGGGCGTCTGGGACAGGATGAGGGCGTTGGGTGCCGAGGCGGAACCGCTCCCTCCTCGGGTCAGGAGCTGGTCGAACGATGGCGGAAGCTCGACCGGGGCCGCCCCTTCTTCGAGCAGCTGCGCTCCGAGTTCCGGGGCGATGACGGGCGTCCGCTCGGCATCATCCGCGGCGTCGCTCGCGTCCGCCGGCTTGTCCTCCGCGACGGGCTCGTCCTCCGCGACGGGCTCATCCTCGACGACGAGCTCATCCTCGACGACGAGCTCATCCTCGACGACAGGCTCAGACGACTCGACCTCGCCCACGTCGGTCTGAGACTCGCCGGGCTCTGACGGCTCGACATCCGCCGTCGCGACCTCACCCGTCTCGGGCTCCGAGGGGAGGACGTCCACGGCGCCGGTTCGCATCTTCGCGAGGTACCGCGCCTGGCGGCGGCTGACGGGGTGCGCATCCGGGTCGAGCTCGGCATCGTCCGCGAGGGCGACGGGGGTCCGCTCAGGCGCGACCTCGACCTCCTGCTCCACTGCAGCGGCAGCGGCTTCTTCCGCGGCGGCGTCCGAGGCGTCGGCATCCGCCTGGGCCTCTTCAGGGGTGATGATGGGCGTGGATGCCGTGTTGCGCAGTTCGCGCAACTGGCGCCGTGTGAGCGGCGGAGTGCCCGGCTGGTCTGGTGTACTCATGCCTTGCTCCGATACAGGTGATGCTTCGCAATGTATTGGACGACGCCATCGGGGACGAGGTACCAGACGGGGTGTCCGCGACGCACGCGAGCGCGGCAGTCGGTGGAGGAGATCGACAGAGCCGGGATCTCGAGCTTGCTCACGTCGTCGGACGGGAGCCCTTCGACGTTCAGGGTGTGCCCCGGACGGGACACCGCGACGAAGTGCGCCAGGTCCCACAGCTCCGCGACGTCGCGCCAACCGAGGATCTGCGCGATGGCGTCCGCTCCGGTGATGAAGAAGAGGTCGGCATCCGGCCGCTGCTCCTTCAGGTCCCGCAGCGTGTCGATCGTGTAGGTCTTGCCGGTCCGGTCGACGTCCACGCGGCTGACGGTGAACATCGGGTTGGATGCCGTCGCGATGACGGTCATGAGATACCGATGCTCGGCGGACGAGACACCCGACTTCTGCCACGGCTCACCGGTGGGGACGAAGATGACCTCGTCCAGCCCGAACGACTGCGCGACTTCGCTGGCCGCCACGAGGTGCCCGTGATGGATCGGGTCGAACGTGCCGCCCATCACACCGATACGCGGTGCGCGCGTGGTTGCCATCGACACGGCCTCAGTGGTGGCCGTGGCCCGCCTGCTGCACGGGGTTCTTCGCGGCGTACGCCTCGGCCTTGTGTGCGTGGCGGTTGGCCACGTTGCGGTACGACAGGGTAACGAGTCCGAGGAGCAGGAACAGCACGAACGCGACGATGCCGTAGCCGAAGGTCTCGGCCATGACGTTGCCACCGTGGTGCTCGGTCTCGGCTGCGGCGCGGACGATGGTCGTCGCGAAGTTCATTCGGGCTCCGTTCGAGGGGTCGGGTGCAGAAACAGTTTAGGTGGTCAGGACCGGATCTGCCCGGCGCCCCGCGCGAGCCACTTCGTCGTGGTGAGCTCGGGCAGGCCCATGGGTCCCCGCGCATGGAGTTTCTGGGTCGAGATGCCGACCTCCGCGCCGAACCCGAATTCGCCACCGTCGGTGAACCTGGTGGACGCGTTGACCATGACGACGGCGGCATCCACTTCGGCGAGGAACCGTTCGG
Source organism: Microbacterium phoenicis (assembly GCF_047302325.1). Classification (NCBI taxonomy): domain Bacteria; kingdom Bacillati; phylum Actinomycetota; class Actinomycetes; order Micrococcales; family Microbacteriaceae; genus Microbacterium; species Microbacterium phoenicis. The sequence continues at coordinate 1,747,675 of NZ_CP154849.1, read as the reverse complement.
CGATCCCGTCGTCCGTCGTGATGATCGACTCGGTGTGCTGCGTGGAGTAGCGCCGGATGTGCGCGAGGGCGTCGTCGAGACCGTCGACGACGCGGATCGAGATGTCGAGGCTCATGTGCTCGGTCGCCCAGTCGTCCTCGGTTGCGGGGACGATATCGGATGCCAGCGCGGCGACCTCGGCGTCGCCGTGAACCGTGACCCCTCGTTCCTGGAGCGCGGCGACGACCGGCGGGACGAGGCGCGTCGCGGCGTCGCGGTGCACGAGGAGGGTCTCGACCGCGTTGCAGACACTGGGCCGCTGAACCTTCGCGTTCACGGCGATGTCCGTCGCCCACTCGAGCGGGGCGGATGCGTCCAGCACGATGTGCACGACACCCGCGCCGGTCTCGATGACGGGCACCGACGACTCCGTCACGACGGTCTCGATGAGCTGCGCGCTGCCACGCGGCACCAGGACGTCGACGAGACCGCGCGCCCGCATGAGGGCCCGCGCACCGTCGCGACCGAAGTCGTCCACCGTTTGGATCGCCTCGGGATCGACGCCGGCGTCCGCGAGGGCGCCGCGCATGACCGAGATGAGCGCCGCATTCGAGGACTGGGCCGCACTGCCGCCGCGGAGGACCACGGCGTTCCCGGAGCGCAGCGCGAGCGCGGCGATGTCGACGGTCACATTGGGACGAGCCTCGTAGATCGAGCCGATCACCCCGAACGGCACCGACACCTTCTGGAGGTGCAGACCGTTGTCGAGGACCCGGTCATCGAGCACGCGGCCGACCGGGTCGGGGAGGTCGGCGACGTCGCGGACGGCGGTGGCCAGGGCGCGCACACGGGCCGGGTCGAGGGTGAGCCGGTCGATGAGACCCGTCGTGAGGCCATCGGCTCGACCTCGGGCCACATCCTCGGCGTTGGCCGAGACGATGAGGTCGACGTTCGCGTCGATCGCATCGGCGAGCCCCCGCAGGACGCCGGCCTTGGCGGCATCCGTTAACAGCCCGACGGAGCGGGAGGCGGTCCGAGCCGACTGCATGCGCTCCTGCGGCGTTGCGGCGGTGAGGGTCATCCGCCAAGTCTAGGCCGGGCGGCTGGCCGCCTCAGCCGTCAGGCGCCGTCGACGCGGACCGGCGCCGTCGTGATCGGAGCCGCGGGGTGCGGGTTGGGGGCGAACCACGTGCCGACCTGCTCGCCGCGGAGCGCGGAGTGCACGAGGTCGGCGCTCGTGACGAGGACGGCGATGCCCGCCGCGGATGCGAGGCGCGCAGCGGAGGCTTTCGTCGCCGCTCCCCCGGTGCCGACGCTGTTCACGACGACGGAGCCGAACTGGAAGCCGGAGAGGTCGTCACCGAAGGCGACGTCGATGATCGGCTCAGCACCCGGTTCGTCCGGTGGACGCGTGTACAGCGTCTCGATGTCGCTCAGGAGCACGAGGGCGTCGGCACCCACGAGTTGCGCGACGAGGGCCGCCAGCCGGTCGTTGTCGCCGAAACGGATCTCGTGGGTGGCGACGGTGTCGTTCTCGTTGACGATCGGGAGGATGCGCAGGCCCAGCAGCCGCTCCATCGCCCGCCGCGCGTTCGAGCGGTGCGTCGGGTTCTCGAGGTCTCCCGCCGTGAGCAGGACCTGGCCGGCGACGATGTCGAAGGGGCGGAGGGCCTCCTGGTAGCGGTAGATCAGAACGTTCTGACCGACGGCCGCGGCGGCCTGCTGCGTCGCGAGGTCGCTCGGACGGGCATCGAGCAGCAGGAACGGCATGCCGGTCGCGATCGCACCGGACGACACCAGGACGACCTCGGTCCCGCGGGCATGCGCCTCGGCGAGGGCATCGACGATCGGCCCGATCTTCTCCGCGTTCTCGCCACTGATCGACGATGAGCCGACCTTGACGACGACGCGACGTGCGCCGGCGAGGCCGGCACGGTCCTGCAGCGTCACGACTCGTCCTCGTCCTCCCCGCGAGTCGCGGCGATCCGCTCGGACTCGAGTTCGGCGCGCGCTTCGGCCTTGGCATCCATGCGCTCGTGATAGCGATCACGGCGCTGCGAGGTCGTGCGACGGGGGTTCAGGTCGAGACGCGGGTCGGTGCCACGCGGCGCGGTCATGAGCTCGGCGGCGGAGCCGAGCGACGGGTGCCAGTCGAAGACGATGCCGTCACCGGGGCCGATGACGACCGTCGATCCGGCCTGAGCGCCGGCCTTGAAGAGCCCGTCCTCGACGCCGAGCTTCTCGAGGCGGTCGGCCAGGAAGCCGACGGCCTCTTCGTTCTGGAAGTCCGTCTGCTGCACCCACCGCACCGGCTTGTCGCCCAGGATGCGGTAGATGTTGCCGTAGGTGCCGCCCTCGACGCGGATCTCGAAGTCCTTCTTCGATCCCTGCGGTCGGATGACGACGCGCTCGGGAGCCGGCGCCGCGGCCAGCGCCGCACGGTGCTCCTCGACGATCTCACCCAGGGCGAAGGTCAGCTGACGCAGGCCGTCGCGGCTGACGGTGGAGATGTCGAAGACACGGAATCCGCGCGCCTCGAGCTCGGGACGAACGAGATCGGCGAGATCCTTCGCCTCGGGCACGTCGAGCTTGTTCAGCGCGACGAGCTGCGGGCGCTCCAGGAGCGGAATCTGCCCCTCGGGGACGGGGTAGGCGGCGAGCTCCGCGAGGATCACGTCGAGGTCGCTGATCGGGTCGCGGCCGGGCTCCAGCGTCGCGCAATCGAGCACGTGCACGAGGGCCGTGCAGCGCTCGACGTGGCGGAGGAACTCGAGGCCGAGGCCCTTGCCCTCGCTCGCGCCTTCGATCAGGCCCGGGACGTCGGCCACCGTGTAGCGCGCGTCACCGGCCTGGACGACACCGAGGTTCGGGTGGAGCGTCGTGAAGGGGTAATCGGCGATCTTCGGGCGGGCTGCCGAGATCGCGGCGATAAGGCTCGACTTGCCGGCGGACGGGAAGCCCACCAGGGCCACATCGGCGACGGTCTTCAGCTCGAGCTGGACGTCACCGATCCACCCCGGGGTCCCGAGCAGCGCGAATCCCGGCGCCTTGCGCTTGGGGTTCGCGAGGGCAGCGTTGCCGAGACCGCCCTGGCCGCCGGGGGCGACGACGAAACGGATGCCGGGCGTCGCCATGTCGACGAGGACCTCACCCGTCTCGTCCTTGACGACCGTACCGACCGGGACCGGGAGTTCGAGGGCCTCGCCCTGGGCGCCGGAGCGGTGATCGCCCATGCCGAAACCGCCGTTGCCTGCGGAACGGTGCGGAGAGTGATGGTACGACAGGAGCGTCGTCACCTGAGGGTCGGAGACCAGGATGACGTCACCGCCGTGGCCGCCGTTCCCGCCGTCAGGACCGGCGAGGGGCTTGAACTTCTCGCGCTTGACCGACACGCATCCGTTGCCGCCCTTGCCGGCGCTCAGATGCAGCGTCACGCGATCAACGAACGTCACCATGCGGTGTCTCCTGACAGGGGGGCCGACGAACGTCGGCGGGGAAAGAGCGAGGGGCGGGCCGTAGCCCGCCCCTCGTCAAGGAATGTGTGTGGTCACTCAGCGACCGACACGATGTTGACGACCTTGCGGCCGCCCTTCGTGCCGAACTCGACCGCACCGGCGGCCAGAGCGAACAGCGTGTCGTCGCCACCGCGGCCGACACCGGCGCCGGGGTGGAAGTGCGTGCCGCGCTGGCGGACGATGATCTCGCCGGCGAGGACCTGCTGACCACCGAAGCGCTTCACGCCGAGGCGCTGTGCGTTGGAGTCACGACCGTTACGGGTGGAGCTTGCGCCCTTTTTGTGTGCCATCTCTCGTGTCCTCTCGGCTGCTTACTTGATGCCGGTGATCTTGACGCGCGTGAGGTCCTGACGGTGGCCCTGGCGCTTCTTGTAGCCGGTCTTGTTCTTGAACTTCTGGATGATGATCTTCGGGCCGCGCTCTTCACCGAGGACCTCGGCGGTGACCTTGACCGCGGCGAGCTTGTCGGCGTCGGTCGTCACGGCGTCGCCGTCGACGAACAGGACGGCGGGGAGCTCGATCTTGTCGCCGACCTTGGCCGACTGACGGTCGAGGACGACGATGGTGCCGACCTGAACCTTCTCCTGACGGCCACCGGCGCGCACAACTGCGTAAACCACTTCACACCTTGTTTCTTCTGTGGAGCGCACGGCTCCGATTGTCTGATGAGACTGGAAGTCATGGTGCGGAAGCCAGGCTCTGCATCGCAACTGCCTGCGACACGTGACGCACCAAGGGACCAGAATACCCGATCCCCGCAGCGAGGGCAAAAGCGCGGCCCGGCGCGCCGCGGCCCGTCCACGCGTTCCGGTGCCCGCTTATGATCGGCGGATGGCCATCCTCGTCGACTCAGCGATGTGGCCCGCGCACGGCAAACTCTGGGCCCACCTGGTCTCGGACAGCGACCTGGCCGAGCTCCACGCCTTCGCGGCGGCGCACGGCATCCCGCCCCGCGCATTCGACCGCGATCATTACGACGTCCCCGAAGACGTGATCGACAGGCTGGTCGCAGGCGGCGCGGAGCGCGTCGGAGCGCACGAGCTGGTGCGGCGTCTGATCGCTTCGGGCCTGCGCGTCACCGCCCGCGAACGTCGCGGGCGGTGACGGGCGAGGTCAGTCCTCGTTCGACGCGGTCTGGACCGGCGTACCCGTGAGGGCAGCGGTCGTGACGCGCCGACGCGCACGGCCCTGACCGGGCGCCTTCGGCTCCGGAAGAGCCTCCAGCACCGAGTCGAGGAGTCGGTCGGCGTCACTCTTGGGCGCCGAGTCGGCTTTCTTGCGACGGGGACGCTTCGCCCGCTCGGGACGCTCCGCGGCGACGGGCTCTTCGACGGCGGCGGCTGCCTCTTCGTGAGGCTGGATGGTGGATGCCGCGATCTGCGCGAGCGCCGACTTCACTCCCTCCGTGATGACGTGCGTGTGCCCCGGGGCTGCGGGAGCGTTTCCGCCGCCCTGGCTCTGCGACGCTCCGCCGTTCTGACGCGGCCGACGGTTGTTCCCGTTGCCACCGTTGCCGTTGCCGCGGTCGCCGCCCGAGGAGCGGTGCTTGACGACGGGGTCGTGGTGGACGATGACGCCGCGGCCGGCGCACACCTCGCACGCCTCGCTGAAGGTCTCGAGCAGGCCCAGGCCGATCTTCTTGCGGGTCATCTGCACGAGGCCGAGCGACGTGACCTCGGCGACCTGGTGCTTCGTCCGGTCGCGACTCAGGCACTCGACGAGGCGACGGAGGACGAGGTCGCGGTTGGACTCGAGCACCATGTCGATGAAGTCGACGACGATGATGCCGCCGATGTCGCGAAGGCGCAGCTGGCGGACGATCTCCTCCGCGGCCTCGAGGTTGTTCTTGGTGACGGTCTCTTCGAGGTTGCCGCCGGTGCCGACGAACTTGCCGGTGTTGACGTCGACGACCGTCATCGCCTCGGTGCGGTCGATGACGAGGGAACCACCGGAGGGCAGCCACACCTTGCGGTCCAGCGCCTTCTCGATCTGCTCGGTGACGCGGAAGACGTCGAACGGGTCCTGCTCGCCCTCGTATTTCTCGATGCGCTCGAGTAGGTCTGGAGCGACGCCCGTCAGATACGACGTGATGGTGTCGTATGCCTCGTCGCCCTGGATGAGCATCTTGCGGAAGTCCTCGTTGAAGACGTCGCGGACGATCTTGACAAGGAGGTCGGGCTCGGAGTGCAGGAGGGCCGGAGCCTGGCCCGTCTGGGCCTGCGCGCTGATGTGCTCCCACTGCGAGGTGAGGCGCTGGACGTCGCGCGTCAGCTGCTCTTCGGTGGCGCCCTCGGCCGCCGTTCGGACGATGACGCCCGAGGACTCCGGCAGGACCTCCTTGAGGATCTTCTTCAGACGCGCCCGCTCGGTGTCGGGGAGCTTGCGCGAGATGCCGTTCATGGCACCGCCCGGCACGTACACGAGGTACCGCCCCGGAAGCGAGATCTGGCTCGTCAGGCGGGCGCCCTTGTGACCCACGGGGTCCTTTGTGACCTGCACGAGGACGCGGTCGCCGGACTTGAGGGCGAGCTCGATGCGGCGGGGCTGGTTGCCCGTCTCGACGGCATCCCAGTCGACCTCGCCGGAGTACAGCACGGCGTTGCGGCCGCGACCGATATCGACGAAGGCGGCCTCCATGCTGGGGAGGACGTTCTGCACGCGGCCGAGGTACACGTTGCCGATGAGCGACGCGTCCTGGTTGCGGGCGACGTAGTGCTCGACGAGGACGTTGTCCTCGAGCACGCCGATCTGGATGCGGCCGCCGCGGGAGCGGACGATCATGTCGCGGTCGACGGACTCGCGGCGGGCGAGGAACTCGGCCTCGGTGACGACGGCACGGCGGCGACCGGCCTCGCGTCCATCGCGACGACGCTGCTTCTTGGCCTCGAGTCGCGTGGAACCCTTGATCCGCTGCGGTTCGGTGATGACCTCGACGGCACGGCGACGGGGCGCGGCGGGCTCGTCGCTCTGCTCCGGGGCGTTGCCGCCGCCACGGCGACGATTGCGACGGCGGGATCCACCGGATGCCTCGGCTCCGCCCTCCTCGCGGTCCTCGCGCTCGCTCTCATCCCTGGGCAGCGCCGGCAACGGGGCGACCTCGGGCGCGTAGAAGTGCAGCGCGGTCGACACGGCCGAGACGAACTGCTCCGGCAGCAGGCCCAGGCTGACCGCCGTCGGGATCTCGGGCTCAGCAGGCGCTTCGGGCTCGGCAGGCGCTTCGGGCTCGGCGTCCTGCTCGGGCTCCACCGGCGCCTCGGGCTCAGCGACCGCCTCAGCCTCGGCGACCTGCTCGACCTCGGCGACCTGCTCGGGCTCAGCCACGCCATCCTGCTGAGCGGCTGGCGCCTCACCCGCAGTCTCAGCCTCCGCCGCGGGAGCCGCGTCCTCGACCGGCTCCTCGGTGAAGGGTGCCGGGGTGATCTCCGCGGCCTGCTCCGTCTGCTCAGTCGTCTCGGGCGTCAGATCGCCGTCGATCGCATCGAATGCTGCTGTGTCGTTCTTCTCATCTGCCATCTCTGGCCTACTCCTAGCCGACGGCCCCGCGTGCCGTCCGGCGAAAATCGGGCGGCGCCGCTCCGTTGTCGGGGGTGCCGCGAACTCATTCGGTCTGCAGCCGATCCCCGCACACTCGGCGGGGTGATGCTGCGCGGGCGTCGATAGCCCGAAGTCTTCTGGTGACATCTTGGCGGCGCGGCCGCGGGGACGTCGACCCCCATTATCCCACTACCCGGGGTGAAACCGTGACCGCAGGCCTCCGATATGCACGGCCGGGTGGTCAGAGGACCGATCAGTCCCGGTGCGATAATCGCCCGCATGACCACGCGGACCCGCTCTCCCCGCCCGACCGTCTTCGCCATCTGGTTGATCTTCGCCGGTGTCGTGGGATGGATCGCCGCGTTCGCGCTGACCACCGAGAAGTTCTCTCTCCTCGAGAACCCCGGCTCCTCGGCATCCTGCGACATCAGCATCCTGGTCCAGTGCGGGAAGAACCTCGATTCGGCGCAGGGATCGGTGTTCGGCTTCCCGAACCCGATCCTCGGTCTCACCGGCTGGGTGGCCCCGATCGTGGTGGGCGCGGCGCTCCTGGCGGGGGCACGGTTCGCGCGGTGGTTCTGGCTGCTGTTCGGGCTCGGGGTGACCGCCGCGTTCGCCTTCGTCCTGTGGCTCATCACGCAGAGCATCTTCGTGCTCGCGACCCTCTGCCCGTGGTGCATGGTGACGTGGTCGGTCACGATCCCGACGTTCTTCGCCGTGGCCGTCCACCTCGTCAGGGAGGGCGCGATACCGGCATCCGCAGCCGTTCGGCGCCGGGCCGACGCGCTGATGGCGTGGACGCCGCTGATGGCGATCGTCGCATTCGCCGTCGTCGGTGTGATCGCGCAGGTGCGCCTGGACTGGATCGCGGAGTTCACCCGCTGAATCGACGATGCGCCCGCCCCGGAGCCGGGACGGGCGCATGCGGATCGATCGTCAGTCGAACCAGATCGCGAGTTCGCGGTTCGCGGATTCGACGCTGTCGCTGCCGTGGACGAGGTTCTGCTGCACGGCCAGGCCCCAATCGCGACCGAAGTCGCCGCGGATCGTACCGGGCGCGGCCGTGGTCGGGTCGGTGGTCCCCGCGAGTGAGCGGAAGCCCTCGATGACACGGTTGCCGGCGAGGCGGATCGCCACGGACGGCCCGGACATCATGAACTCCAGCAGCGGCTCGTAGAACGGCTTGCCTTCGTGCTCGGCGTAGTGCTGCTCGAGGCGTTCGCGGTCGGGCTCCACGAGCCGGATGTCGACGAGCGAGTACCCCTTCGCCTCGATGCGGGCGAGGATCGCGCCGGTCAGCCCGCGCGCGACGCCGTCGGGCTTCACGAGGACGAGTGTCTGTTCGGTGGCCATGTCAGTCTCCGTTCTTCTCCGCCTCGGCGGCGAGTGTGGCGTTGCGCTCGTCGAGCGCGCCGCCCTTGATGGTGCCATACACGTACAGCGCGCCGAAAACGGCGGCGGCGATCAGGAGCGCCGGCACGAGGAACGCACCGAGAGCGATGAGGACCTGCAGGGCGAAGCCCGCGATGACACCCCAGCGGTAGCGCGTGAACCCGCTGAGGATGATCATGACGACACCGAGGACCGCGCCGCCGACGATCCCCCACCACGGCTCGATGCCCGCGGGAAGGGCACGCAGGCCGTAGACGGCGAGACCTGCCAGGAACGCGACGATCGACTCGAAGCCGAGGATCACCGAGAGGAGCGACTCGCGCGCGCCGCGCTGTCGTCGCGGACGGGGCTGACGGCTCACGATCGGTACCCCGACTTCCAGTCCTCCGCCTCGGCGAGCACGACGGCCTCACCGGCGAGCACGACGCTGCCGGCGATCACCACGGCGCGGCGGTCGGATCCCGCCGCCCACGCGCGTGCCGCCTCGGCCGCCTCGGCGAGGTCGCGGTGGACCGTGACGGGTGTCTCGGTCTGCTCGACGAGGTCGGCGACGGCATCCGGCTCCTCAGCGCGGTCGGACTCCGGAGCGGTCGCGAACACGTGCGCGACCGCGGGGGCGAGCGTCTGCACGATGCCCTCGACGTCCTTGTCGGCGAAGGCGCCGAGCACGAGACCCCAGTCGTCGAAGTCGAACGAGTCACCGAGCGCGGCCACCAGCGAGCGGGCGCCGTGCGGGTTGTGCGCACTGTCGACGAGGACGGTGGGGGCGATGCCGACGAGCTGGAGACGTCCCGGAGAGGTCACGTTGCCGAGACCGTCGGCGAGCACGTCGGCGGCGATGGGCTGCGACCCGCCCCCGATGAGCGACTCGACGGCGGCGATCGCCAGCGCGGCGTTGTGACCCTGGTGCGCTCCGTACAGCGGCAGGTAGAGCTCGTCGTACGTCGCCGCGAGCCCGCGGACGGTCAGGAGCTGGCCGCCGACGGCGAGCTTCTGGTCGAGCAGGCCGAACTGCTCCCCCTCGACGGCCAGGGACGCGCCCTGAGCCCGCGCCGCCGTCGTCAGCACACTGAGCGCCGCGGTCTGCTGGGCCGCAGAGACGACGGCGGCGTTCGGCTTGATGATGCCGGACTTCACGGTGGCGATCTCGCCGATCGTGTCGCCGAGCTTGTCGGCGTGGTCGATGTCGATCGGCGCGAACACCGCGACGTCGCCGTCGGCGGTGTTCGTCGAATCCCACGCACCGCCCATGCCCACCTCGATCACCGCGACATCGACGGGCGCGTCGGCGAACGACACGAACGCGAGCACCGTCAGCAGCTCGAAGAAGGTCAGCCGCGGCTCGCCCTTCCCCGCCAGCTCCTCGTCGACGAGCGCAACGATCGGCGCGATCTCGTCCCACGCGTCCGCGATCGCCGCATCGGCGATGGGCTCGCCGTCGACCATGATCCGCTCGGTGAAGCGCTCCAGGTGCGGGCTCGTGAACAGTCCGGTCCGGAGCCCGTGCGCCCGGACGATCGACTCCGCGATCCGGCTCGTCGACGTCTTTCCGTTCGTGCCCGTCACGTGGATGACGCGGTAGGTCCGCTGCGGGTCGCCGAGGAGCTCGAGAGCGCGGCGCGTGCGCTCGACGCGGGGTTCGACCCAGCGCTCGCCCTGCCGCTCCAGGAGCGCCGCGTAGACGGCATCCGCTCGTGTCCGGTCGCTCATGAGGTCGCTCCGATCCGGCGCACGCCGATCGTGAAGGAGCCGGCGTTCGCGTACGTGCCGGCGGGGACGGATGCCGTGTGCTCGGGGCTCGAGCGGAGTGCCTCACCGCGCAGGGTGTCGCCGTCGGCGGTGGCGACGAGGTCGGCGACCGACAGGGTCTCCCCCGCGACGTCGGCGACGTCGAACGCCGACGCGACCGCCTCGGCGTCGCCGGTGTCGTCGAAGGTGAGCTGCAGCGCGATGCGGTCGCTCACCTCGAAGCCGGCGGCCTTGCGGGCGTCCTGCACGGCGCGGATGACGTCGCGTGCGAGGCCCTCGGCCTCGAGCTCGGGCGTCGTCGTGGTGTCGAGCAGCACGAACCCGCCCCGTGGCAGGAGCGCGATCGCGGTGCCCTCGGCGACGCCGCCCGCCTCGAGCGTGAGGTCGTACTCCCCCGGTTCGAGCGCGATGCCGTCGACGACGACCACGCCGTCCTGCTCGCTCCACAGGCCTGCTTTGGCGCCCTTGATGACGTGCTGCACCTGCTTGCCGAGGCGCGGACCGGCCGCACGAGCGTTGACGGCGAGTCGCTGGCTGATGCCGTACTGCTCGGCGAGGCCCTCGGTGAGCTCGACGACCTCGACGGCCTTGACGTTGAGCTCGTCGCGCACGATGTCCTCGAACCGCGCGAGCGCGTCCGCACCGCCGACCGCGACGGTGAGGTTCGCGAGCGGCAGACGCACGCGCTTGCCCTCCTTCTTGCGGAGGGCGTTCGCGACGGACGAGACCTCGCGGACGGTGTCCATCGCCTCGCGGATGTCGGATGCCGGGGCGAACTCGTCGGCGTCGGGCCAGTCCTCGAGGTGGACGCTGCGCCCGCCGGTGAGTCCCTGCCAGACGCGCTCCGAGACGAGCGGGATGAGGGGGGCCGCGACGCGGGTGAGCGTCTCGAGCACCGTGTAGAGCGTGTCGAACGCCTCGGTCGTGGTCGGGTCGGCGGCATCCACCCCCACCCAGAACCGATCGCGCGAGCGCCGGATGTACCAGTTGGTCAGCGCCTCGGCGAACTCGCGGAGCTTCGCCGCCGCCATCGTCGAGTCGAGCGCCTCGAGGTCGGCGGCGACGCCCCGGACGAGGTCACCCGTCAACGCCAGGATGTGACGGTCGAGGACGTTCGTCGAGTCCATCCGACGACGCGCCTCGTAGCCGGCACCGTCGGGGCCGCCCGCCGCGTTCGCGTACGTCGAGAAGAAGTACCACGCGTTCCACAGCGGGAGCAGGAACTCACGGACGCCGGAGCGGATGCCCTCCTCGGTGACGACGAGGTTGCCGCCGCGCAGGACCGACGAGCTCATGAGGAACCAGCGCATCGCGTCGGAACCGTCGCGGTCGAAGACCTCGCTGACGTCGGGGTAGTTCCGGAGCGACTTCGACATCTTCTGCCCATCGCTGCCGAGCACGATGCCGTGGCAGGCGACGCCCGAGAACGCCGGGCGGTCGAACAGCGCACCCGACAGGACGTGCATGACGTAGAACCAGCCGCGCGTCTGACCGATGTACTCGACGATGAAGTCCGCGGGGGCGTGCTCGTCGAACCACTCGCGGTTCTCGAACGGGTAGTGCACCTGCGCGTACGGCATCGAGCCGGAGTCGAACCACACGTCGAAGACGTCCTCGATGCGGCGCATCGTGGAGTTCCCCGTCGGGTCGTCGGGGTTCGGACGCGTGAGGTCGTCGATGAAGGGGCGGTGCAGATCGACCTCGCCCGCCTCGTTGACCGGCAGCCGGCCGAAGTCGCGTTCGAGATCGGCGAGCGAGCCGTACACGTCGACGCGCGGGTACTCGGGATCGTCGCTCTTCCACACCGGGATCGGCGAACCCCAGAACCGGTTGCGGCTGATCGACCAGTCGCGCGCGCCCTCGAGCCACTTGCCGAACTGGCCGTGCTTGACGTTCTCGGGCGCCCACGTGATCTGCTCGTTGAGCTCGACGAGGCGGTCCTTGATCGACGTGACCCGGACGAACCAGCTCGAGACGGCCTTGTAGATGAGGGGGTTCCGGCACCGCCAGCAGTGCGGGTACGAGTGCTCGTACGACGCCTCGCGCAGGAGGCGCCCCTCGGCCTTCAGCAGGCGGATGAGCGGACGGTTGGCGTCCATCCACAGCTCGCCCGCGACATCGGTCACCTGCGGCAGGAAGCGTCCACCGTCGTCGAGGCTCATGATGAGCGGGATGCCGGCGGCCCCCGTCACACGCTGGTCGTCCTCACCGTAGGCCGGCGCCTGGTGGACGATGCCCGTGCCGTCGGTCGTCGTGACGTAGTCGTCGACGAGGATGCGCCAGGCGTGCTGCGTGCCCCACGTCTCCTCGTCGGCGTAGTAGTCGAAGAGCCGGTCGTAGGCGACGTCGGCGAGGTCGGCACCGCGGACGGTCTGTTCGACGGCCTCGCGGGCCTCCTCGGCCGAGGCGTAGCCGAGGTCCTTCGCGTAGTTCGCCAGCAGGTCCGCGGCGAGCAGGTAGCGGTGCGACTGACCCTCGAGGGCGTCCTCGTGGACGTCGGCGGCCCCCGCCGGACCACCCGGCAGGACGACGTACTCGATGTCGGGGCCGACGGCGAGCGCGAGGTTGGTCGGGAGGGTCCACGGGGTCGTGGTCCAGGCGAGCGCGCGGACGGCGGTCAGGCCGAGGGCTTCGGCCTTCGCACCGACGAGCGGGAAGGTGACCGTCACGGACGGGTCCTGACGCATCTTGTAGACGTCGTCGTCCATGCGCAGCTCGTGGTTCGACAGCGGCGTCTCGTCGCGCCAGCAGTACGGCAGCACGCGGTGACCCTCATAGGCGAGGTCCTTGTCGTAAAGCTCCTTGAAGGCCCAGAGGACGGATTCCATGTACCCGGTGTCGAGCGTCTTGTAGCCGCGCTCGAAGTCGACCCAGCGCGCCTGGCGGGTGACGTAGTTCTCCCACTCCTGCGTGTACTCGAGGACGGATGACCGCGCCTTCGCGTTGAAGGCGGCGATCCCCATCTCCTCGATCTCGCTCTTCTCGGTGATGCCGAGCTGCTTCATGGCCTCCAGCTCGGCGGGCAGGCCGTGCGTGTCCCAGCCGAAGACGCGGTCCACCTTCTTGCCACGCATCGTCTGGAACCGCGGGAAGAGGTCCTTCGCATACCCGGTGAGGAGGTGCCCGTAGTGCGGCAGGCCGTTCGCGAACGGCGGGCCGTCGTAGAACACCCACTCGTCAGCGCCGTCGCGCTGCGCGATCGACGCGCGGAACGTGTCGTCCTGCTCCCAGAACGCGAGAACGTCGCGCTCGAGGTCGGGGAAGCGCGGGCTCGGGACGACGGCCGCGGGCGCATCGGCGGCGGGGCCGAAGGCGGAAGGTCGGGGGTAGGTCATGTCACTCCTGCAGGTCTGGTCCTGCGAGGACGATCCGGAGACCGCGGTACCACCCCGCTTGGCGCGACCCGGATCCGGGTGCACCCACTCACCTGCGGCGATGACGGGCCTGCCCCGCTCGGTTCTACTGAGCGGCGGACCGCTGTTCTTCCGAGAGCTCCCCGGTGATGGCCGGATCGGTGCTGATGAGCACAATCATACCGTCGGCATAGCCTGGCGTCATGGCCCGCCCCCGCATCCGCCCCGAGCCTCCCCGCATCCCGGACCCGGATCTCCCGCGCGAGCTGACGCCCGCGACGCTGCGCCGGTCGGGCGAGACGTCCGAAGCGCGCATCGATCTCGACCCCGGGGCGACGGATGCCGCGCACACCCGCATCAGCGAGAGCGTCGTGGCCCCGGCATCCGTCCAGACCCTCGATCTGACCGGCGCGATCCTCACGGACGTCGTCCTCGACGCCGTGTCGACAGTCGAGCTGCTCGCCCGCGAGGGGACGTGGCGGACCGTCGTCGTCCGCGGGGGACGGATCGGGACGCTCGATCTGTCGCGCGCGCGCTGCGACGGGCTCGTCCTGGACGGGGTGCGCGTCGACTACCTGACGGCGGGCGGCGCGACGCTCCGCGACATCGACGTGACCGGATGCCGCATCGGCACCCTCGACCTCCCCGGCGCCCGCCTCGAGCGGGTGCGGATCACCGGATCGACGGTGGACGAGATGGACATCCGGGAGTGGCAGGCGGCTGACGTCGATCTGCGCGGCGCCGACGTGCTGTCCTTCACGGACGTCCGGATGCTGCGGGGCGTCACCTTGACCGCCGATCAGGCGACCTCGCACGCACTCGCGCTCGCGGCATCCCTCGGCATCGACGTGCGGACGGACGAGTGACGCTGCGGACGGCTCGGCTGGTCCTCCGCGACATGAGCGAGGACGACCTGCCGGCGCTCCGGGCGATCCTCACCGACCCGGTCGCGATGACCGCATACGAAGGCGCGTTCACCGAGGCGGAGTCCCAGGCCTGGCTGGCCCGGAACCTGCAGCGCTACGCAGAGGACGGCTTCGGCCTCTGGGCCGTCGAGCTCGCCGACGCCCCGGGCGAGATGATCGGCCAATGCGGCATCACCCGGCAACGGATCGAGGACGACGAGGTCCTGGAGGTCGGGTACCACTTCCAACGCGCGCACTGGCACCGGGGATATGCGACGGAGGCCGCTGCGGCGTCGCGCGACTGGGCATTCCGCGAGTTGGACGCGCCGACCGTGTGGGCGAAGGTCCGGGACACGAACATCCCGTCGATACACGTCGCCACCCGCCTCGGGATGACCGTGCGTCGCCGCTTCGTCACGCGCTACCGAGGCGTCGACATGCCGCACCTCGGGTTCGCCGTGGACCGTTAGTCGGCCCACTCCTCGGCGCGGATGCCGACGGTCGCCGCATCCTGCAGCAGACGGGAAATCGGGCATCGATCGTGCGCGGCCTCGACGAGCTCGCCCGTCTCGGTGAGCGTGCGCTCCTCGGCGGACACGAAAGCCGTGACGTGGAACTCGTAGCCGCCGCGCGCCGGGGAGTCGTGGAGCTCGACCTCGACGCGGACCCGCGTGCGGTGCGCGCCCGCCACGATCGCCTGCAGGGTGGCGTCGAGGCAGGTGGCCCAGGCGAGGGCGAGGAGCTGTTCCGGATTGCTGCGCGACAGGTCCGCGTCGGGGCTCAGCGGGTTGGAGACCGCGACCTCCAGACCGCCCGTGACCCGGCTGAAACCGGTCCCGCCGTCGTCGTTGGTCGCCTCGGTCCGGTACCTGGTGCTCATGGCAGAACTATAGTTGGACGGCATCCAACAACGTTCTGAGGTCCTTTCGTGCTGTCCCCGTCGCCCGTCGAGCTCGCTCGCGCGGGCGTGGCGTACCCCGGAGGCGTGCAGGGACTCGCCGAGGTGGACCTGACCGTCGCCGACCGCGAGATCGTCGGCGTCATCGGCGAGAGCGGTGCCGGCAAGAGCACCCTGCTGAACCTCCTCACCGGCGAAGTCGCTGCTACCTCGGGTTCCGTCACGGTGCTTGGCGCCGACATCGGCCGCCTCGACCGCGCCGGTCTCCGCCGCCTGCGACGCGAGATCGGCGTCGTGTTCCAAGGGGTCCACCTGCTGTCGAACCGGACGGTCCGTCAGAACGTCGAGGTCGCCCTCCTGCTGCGCCCCCGGCGGGAGCGGGCGGCGAGCGCCGTCGACGACGCGCTGCGCTTCGTGGGGCTGGATCACCGCGCCGATGCGTACCCGGCGCAGCTCAGCGGCGGGCAGCGGCAACGCGTCGGGATCGCCCGGGCGCTGGTGAGCCGCCCCCGGCTGCTGCTGTGCGACGAGCCCACCTCCGCCCTCGATGCGGCGACGGCGGGCGAAGTACTCGATCTGCTCCGTGATGCACGCGACCGGTTCGGGACGACGGTCGTCGTCGTCACCCACGATCTCGACGTCGTGCGCAGCGTGTGCGACCGAGTCGCCCTGTTCGAGGACGGCCGGCTCGTCGACGTCCTCGAGGTCGCGCCCTCGGCACGCGGCGAGCGCGAGACGTACCTCGACCGCGCACGGCGAGAGCTCGGCGCATGACCGGCGCCGAGGACGTCTTCGCCTCGCTGGGGGCGTCGCTCGCCGAGCGCGGTGACGACCTCCTCGAGGCCCTCGGCGAGACCGGCTACATGCTCGGTGTCTCGCTCGCGGCCGCGGTGGTGTTCGGTCTGCCGCTCGGTGCCGCCGTATACCTCACCCGGCCCGGCGGGATCCTTCCCCAGCGCCTCGTCTGGTCGGTCGCGAACTTCCTGATCAACGTCATCCGCTCGTTCCCGTTCCTCCTCCTCGTCGTCTTCCTGGTCCCCGTGACGCGCGCGGTCTACGGCACGACCTTCGGCACGCCCGCGGCGACCTTCTCGCTCTGCGTCGTCGCCGTGGCCGTCTACGGCCGGCTGGTGGAGCAGATCCTCCGCGAGGTGAGCCCCGGCATCCCCCGTGTCGCGCAGACCCTCGGCGCGACCCTCCCGCAGACGGTCTGGCGCTTCCTGCTGCCCGAAGCCCTGCCCGGTCTCGTCTACGCGTTGACGTCCGCGAGTATCAGCCTGCTCTCGTACTCGACGGTGCTCGGGGTCGTCGGCGGCGGCGGCATCGGCGACTTCGCGCTGCGCTACGGCTACCAGGAGTACGACGACGTGCTCATGTACTTCACGATCCTCGTCATCCTCATCATCGTCCTCGTCATCCAGGCGATCGGGCAGCGGAGTTCCGTCCGCCTCGACCACCGCTGACACCCCTATCCCATAAGGAGCACCATGTCCCCGCGCCGCCTCACCCTCGCCGCCGCCCTCACCGCCGCCGCCGTCGCCCTCCTGGCCGGCTGCGCCTCGCCCGCCGGACAGGGCGGCGCCGAGGTCCAGACCATCCGCGTCGGTGCCGTCACCTCGCCGATGACCGACATCGTCGAAGCCGCCGCCGACGAGATCGAGGACGGCTACGAGATCCAGCTCGTCGAGGTCGCCGACTACGTCACGATCAACAAGATGCTCGCCGCGGGCGACATCGACGCGAACTTCTCGCAGCACAAGCCGTACATGGAGGAGTTCAACGCCGCCAACGGGGCGGACCTCACCGCCGTGCAGCCGATCTACAACTTCACGATCGCGTTCTATTCGAAGACCCTCGACGACATCGCCGACCTCCCGCAGGGCGCGACCGTCGCGATCCCGAACGATGCGTCGAACACCGGACGCGCGCTGAAGATGCTCGCCGACGCGAAGATCATCACTCTCGCCGAGGGCGTCGACCCGTACGCCGCAACGGTGGACGACATCGCCGAGAACCCGAAGGACCTGCAGTTCCTCGAGCTGCAGATCAACCAGCTCAACACCGCCTACGACGAGGCGGACCTCGTCTTCCAGTGGCCCTCGCACATCGCCGCGCTCGGCCTCACGCCGCAGGACGACGGCCTGCTGACCGAGCTCGACGACCGGTTCGCCCTGCAGCTGGTCGTCCCCGGCCAGGACGAGGATGCCGCGTCCACGAAGGCCCTCGTCGACGCCTTCACGAGCGACCCCGTGCGCGAGATCATCGACGGCAACGAGACCATCGAGACCGCGTTCTGAGTCTCCGACGCCCCGGCGCGCGTCGCTTCGCGAGGAGATGTCGCGTCCCGAGGGCCGGATCCCGGCATCCGCTCCTCGGGAACCCGCATCTCCTCGCGACGCCGCGCATCGCCACGGTCCCGCATGCGACCCGGCGGTAGACTGGGCGGCAACCCACACTCAGGCACGCTCACACAGTGCCGCACATATCGCTCGAGGAGCCTCACCATGACGAACGCGCACATTCCCGACAAGCCCGCCCTGGAAGGCCTCGAGCAGAAGTGGGATGCCGCGTGGTCCGACGCCGGCACGTACCTGTTCGACCGCGACGCCGCCAAGGCGAAGGGACGCGCGGGCGTCTTCTCGATCGACACGCCTCCCCCGACGGCATCCGGCTCGCTCCACATCGGTCACGTGTTCAGCTACACCCACACCGACGTGAAGGTGCGCTACGAGCGCATGCGCGGCAAGACCGTGTTCTACCCGATGGGCTGGGACGACAACGGCCTGCCGACCGAGCGTCGCGTGCAGAACTACTACGGCGTGCGCTGCGACACGTCGCTCCCCTACGATCCGGACTTCACGCCACCGTTCCGCGGTGACGCGAAGAGCCTGAAGCCGGCCGACCAGGTGCCGATCAGCCGACGGAACTTCATCGAGCTCTGCGAGGAGCTGACGATCGAGGACGAGAAGCAGTTCGAGGACCTGTTCCGCAAGCTCGGCCTGTCGGTGGACTGGACGCAGACCTACCGCACCATCTCGGACGACACGATCCGCACGAGCCAGCTCGCCTTCCTCCGCAACCTCGATCGCGGCGAGGCCTACCAGGCCATGGCGCCCACCCTCTGGGACATCGACTTCCGCTCGGCGATCGCGCAGGCCGAGCTCGAGGACCGCGATCAGCAGGCCTCGTACCACCGCGTCGCCTTCCACAAGAGCGACGGTTCGGGCGACATCCACATCGAGACGACGCGGCCCGAGCTGCTCCCCGCCTGCGTGGCGCTCGTGGCGAACCCCGACGACGAGCGCTACCAGCCGTACTTCGGCTCGACGGTGCGCACCCCGCTGTTCGACGTCGAGGTGCCGATCCTCCCCCACCCGCTCGCGGTGAAGGACAAGGGCACCGGCATCGCGATGATCTGCACGTTCGGCGACGTGACCGACATCATCTGGTGGCGCGAGCTCGACCTGCCGAACCGCACGATCCTCGGTCGCGACGGCCGCATCATCGACGAGGCCCCCGACGTGCTCGTGACGGATGCCGCGAAGGCGGCGTACGCGGAGCTCTCCGGCAAGACGGTGTTCAGCGCCAAGAAGCGCATCGTCGAGCTGCTGCAGGAGTCCGGTGAGCTGCTCGAGGTTTCGAAGCCCTTCACCCACCCGGTGAAGTTCTATGAGAAGGGCGACCGCCCTCTCGAGATCGTCTCGACGCGCCAGTGGTACCTTCGCAACGGCGCCCGCGACGCGGATCTGCGCGACAAGCTCATCGAGATGGGCCGCGGCATGGGCTGGCACCCGGACTTCATGCGTGTGCGCTACGAAAACTGGACGAACGGCCTCACCGGCGACTGGCTCGTCTCGCGGCAGCGCTTCTTCGGCGTGCCGATCCCGGTCTGGTATGGCCTCGACGAGAACGGCGAGCGGGACTACGACCGCGTGCTGACCCCCGACCTCTCGCGTCTGCCGGTCGACCCGACCACGGACGTGCCGGACGGCTACACCGAGGAACAGCGCGGCGTGCCCGGCGGCTTCGACGCCGAGCGCGACATCTTCGACACCTGGGCGACGTCCTCCCTCACCCCGCAGCTCGCGGGCGGGTGGGAGCGCGACCCCGAGCTCTGGGACCTCGTGGCACCGTTCGACGTCCGCCCGCAGGGTCAGGACATCATCCGCACATGGCTGTTCTCCACGATGGTGCGCTCCGTGCTCGAGGACGGCCGCGCGCCGTGGACGGATGCCGCCATCTCGGGCTTCATCGTCGACCCCGACCGCAAGAAGATGTCGAAGTCGAAGGGCAACGTCGTGACGCCCGCGGACATCCTCGACGCGCACGGGACCGACGCGGTCCGCTACTGGGCGGCCTCCAGCCGCCTCGGCGCCGACGCGGCGTTCGACCCGCAGAACCCGACGCAGGTGAAGATCGGCCGTCGCCTCGCCATCAAGGTGCTCAACGCGGCGAAGTTCGTGCTGTCGTTCCCGGTGCCCGAGGACGCCCGCATCACCCACGCGCTCGACGCGTCGATGCTCGCGACCCTCGACCAGGTCGTACGGGATGCCACGAAAGCGTTCGACGCCTTCGACCACGCCAGGGCGCTGGAGATCACCGAGGCGTTCTTCTGGACGTTCTGCGACGACTACCTCGAGCTCGTGAAGGAGCGCGCCTACAACCAGGCTGACGCCGGCCAGGCCTCGGCCGCCCTCGCGCTGCGCACGGCGCTGTCGACGCTGCTGCGCCTCCTCGCCCCCGTGCTGTCGTTCGCCGCCGAGGAGGCGTGGTCGTGGTTCGAGGAGGGGTCGGTGCACACCGCGTCCTGGCCCGAGGCGCTCGGCATCGAGGGCGACCCCGCCGTGCTCCGCACCGTCGGGGAGGCTCTCATCAGCGTCCGGCGTGCGAAGACCGAGGCCAAGGCGTCGCAGAAGACCCCCGTGGAGTCCCTGACGATCACGGGACCGGATGCCGCGCTCGACGCGATCCGCTCGGCGGAGGGCGACCTCGCCGCCGTCGGACGCATCGCGCACGTGTCCTACGCCGCCGGGGACTCCGTGTCGGTCGGCGACATCGTCCTCACCCCGCAGGAGGCCTGACATGCAGCTCGGAACCCGTTGGACGAGCGGCGACCAGCCGCCGTCCGCCGTACCGGAGATCCTCCGCGAGCAGATCGCGGCGGTCGACGCATCCGTGGATCAGGACCCGCTCGGGCAGCCGCGACCGCGATGGACGCTGACGTGGCTCGAGGGTCGCCCCGTGGCGGAACTCGAGACCGGGGTGGTCGTCCGCGTGGACCGCGAGGGTGAGGTCGTCGTCGGTCACCTCGACGACGACGGCATGTCCTGAATCCGGCTCAGCTTCGCGGGTGACGCGCGATGTGGGCGAGAACGTCCGCACGCGTGTCGTTCCTGCGCTCCTCGGCCGCTGAGCGAGCGACCGCCTGATCGGCGCGACGCAGCATCCGTGCGGCGACAGCCGCCTGGACCGAGGTCGTCGCCGCCCACAGCGCGGCTTCGAGCCGTGTGGGCCGGACGGTGACGTCCAGCGTGGGGATCGTGATCGTGGTCATCGTCCGTCTCCGTCCTCGGGCAGTGCGAATGCGTCCACCCGGACGGTGAACGGCAAGCGGTCGGGGTCTTCCTCGTGGCCGCGCGCAGACGCGACGACCTCGTCGACGATCTCGGACAGGCGCCGGATCATCTCCTTCGCCTGATCGGGGGTCAGATGGATGTTGGCGGTGGAGATGATGGCGGCGCCATCGTCCGCCTTGTTCGGGTCGGCGATGGCCTCGTTCACGTGCCGCATGAGCTGCTGCTGCCGGCGCCCGAGGAATTCGTTCATGATCAGTTGAGTCGCGGAGCGCCCTGCCGGTGAGGCCATGGCCTCAGGACTGTCGAACGACACCGACTTGTCGGCACGCTCCCACCAGCGCTCGCGCGCCGACCCCCGATCGGGGATCTCGCGGATGAGGTCCTGCTTCGCCAGCGCACGCAAGTGGTAACTGGTGGCGCCCGACGACTCCCCCGTGCGCTCGGCCAGCGAACTCGCGGTCTGGGGACCGTACTGCGACAGGATGTCGAAGAGCTGCACGCGAAGCGGGTGAGCGAGGGCGCGCAAGGCTCCGGCATCCAGACTGCGGTCTTCACGCCGCTTCGGTGTCTCGGTCATGATACAAAGATATCTTTGCAAGCGAATCTTTGCAAGCTTTTCTTTGCATATAGGTGCCTCATCGCCGACGTACGCTGGAACGATGACGGATGCCGCGACCAACCCGCTCCTCTCCCCCTCTCCTCTCCCCTTCGACCTGCCGGACTACCCGAGCATCCGCCCGGAGCACTACCTCCTCGCTTTCGAGCAGGCGTTCGCCTCGCACCGTGCAGAGATCGACGCCATCGCGACGTCCTCCGAAGAGCCGACGTTCGAGAACACGCTGGTCGCGCTCGAGCGGTCCGGCGAGTCCCTTGGACGGGTTGCGCGAACCTTCTACACGGTCAGCTCCGCGAACGCGACGGCGGAGATCCAAGAGATCGACGCGCAGCTCGCGCCGCTCATGGCCGCTCACCACGACGCCGTCACGCTCGATGCGCGTCTGTACGCGCGCGTCGCCGCGGTTCACGAGCGTCTCGATGAGCTCGGCCTCGAGGGTGAGGATCGATACCTCGTCGAGCGCACCTATCGCGAGATGACGGGCGCCGGCGCCGGCCTCGATGAGGCGGACAAGACCGTCCTCACCGAGCTGAACCAGCAGCTGTCCGTGCTCACGACGACGTTCGAGAAGAACCTCCTCGCCGACACGAACGACCTCGCCGTCGTCTTCGACGACGCGGCGGAGCTCGACGGGTTGACCGACGGCGAGCTCTCAGCAGCCGCGCGCAACGCCGCCGAGCGCGGCCTCGAGGGCAAGTACGTCGTCACCCTCACCCTGTTCACGGGTCACCCGTACCTCTCGTCGCTGACGTCTCGCTCCAGTCGGGAGCGTCTCATGGCGGCATCCCGCTCTCGCGGTCGTCGAGGCAACGCGAACGACAACCGTGAGGTGCTCACCGAGATCGTGCGCCTGCGCTCGGAGCGGGCGCGGGTCCTCGGCTACGACTCGCACGCGGCCTACGTCACCGCCGACGAGACCGCCGGCTCCCCCGAAGCCGTGCACGAACTCCTGCGCCGACTCGCGGTCCCCGCCGCAGCGAACGCGCGACAGGAGCAGGCGGCCCTGCAGGAGATCATCGACGGCGAGGGCGGCGGGTTCCCCCTCGCGGCCCACGACTGGGCCTTCTACACCGAGCGGGTGCGCGCCGCCCGGTACGACCTCGATCGGACGGCCCTGCGTCCCTGGTTCGAGGCCGAGCGTGTGCTCATCGACGGGGTCTTCCGCGCAGCCACGGACCTCTACGGCATCTCGTTCACCGAGCGTGGCGATCTACCCGCATATCACCCCGAGGCACGTGTCTTCGAGGTCCGGAACGAGGACGGCTCCCACCTCGGGCTCTACGTCCTCGACCTGTACACGCGCGACTCCAAGCGCGGTGGCGCCTGGATGAACTCGATCGTGTCGCAGTCCGCCCTGCGCGGCACGGCGCCGATCGTCGTCAACAACCTCAACGTGCCCCAGCCTGCTCCGGGGAGCCCCACGCTGCTGACCCTCGACGAGGTCACCACCCTCTTCCACGAGTTCGGTCATGCCCTGCACGGGTTGTTCGCCACGGTCACCTACCCGCACTTCGCGGGAACGTCGGTGTTCCGCGACTTCGTCGAGTTCCCGAGCCAGGTGAACGAGATGTGGATCTTCTGGCCCGAGGTGCTCGCGTCCTACGCACGTCACATCGACACCGACGAACCGCTTCCGGCTGACGTCGTGGCGAAGCTCCGGGAGTCCGAGGCCTTCAACCAGGGCTTCGCGACGAGCGAGTACCTCGCCGCATCGTGGATCGACCAGGCATGGCACAGTCTGGATGCCGATGACGCAGCCGTCGGCATCGACGTCGACGCGTTCGAAGCCACAGCGCTGGCCGACATCGGGTTGGACGACCCGGCGGTCCCGACCCGGTACTCGTCGACGTATTTCGCGCACATCTTCTCGGGTGGGTACAGCGCGGGTTACTACTCCTACATCTGGAGCGAGGTTCTCGACGCCGACACCGTGGAGTGGTTCCGCGACAACGGCGGCCTGACGCGCGAGAACGGCGACCGATTCCGCACCCGGCTGCTGGGCGTCGGCGGCTCGAAGGACCCGCTCGAGGCCTACCGCGACTTCCGCGGACGCGACGCGCGCATCGAGCCCCTCCTGGAGCGGCGCGGCCTCACCGGCTGACCTCACTCCGTGGCAGCGCGGACCTCGTAAACGAGACGGGCGAACTGGCCGACGGCCTCCGCCGACCGCAGACGCAGCCGCTCCGACCCGATCCGGCGCGGGAAGAGCGGCGCACCCCCGGTCAGGAAGACCGGGGCCACGGAGATCGCGATCTCGTCGAGTGCGCCTGCGTCGAGGAACTGGCCGGCGAGGTCTCCCCCGCCGACGACCCAGACGTCACCGGCGCCCGCAGCTGCACGGATCGTCGGGAGGACGGATGCCACCGGCCCCTGAACGAATCTGATGTCGGCGCCCTCGGGCTTCGGGAGCTCGCGGGTAGTGAAGACGAATGTGGGGCGGTCGCCGTGGAACTGCCCCCACCGTTCCGGGTGCGCGAGCATGTCGGACTCGGCGAGGACCCATTCGTAGGTCGTCGATCCTTCCACCAGCACGGTTGCATCCGCCGGCAACAGAGCGTCGTCCGGGGAGTCGCCGTTCTCCACGGCGAAGAGCCACGCGAGCGAGTTCTCGTCGTCCGCGATGCAGCCGTCGATCGAGGTCGCCGTGTCGAAGAGGATGCGTCCCATGCCGGAAACGCTACCCGCGGCATCCGACACCGCGGGCGCGACGTCAGGCGCTCTTGCGCTTCTGCCGCAGGACGAGGGTCGGGGGTGCGCCCTCTTCGACGGACGCCCGGGTGACGACGACCTTGTCGACGTCCTCGGCGGACGGGATCTCGAACATGATCGGTCCGAGGACGTCCTCGAGGATGGCGCGGAGACCGCGCGCACCCGTCTTGCGTGCGACGGCCAGATCGGCGATGGCACGAAGGGCGTCGTCGTCGAACTCGAGCTCGACGCCGTCGAGCTCGAACATCCGCTGGTACTGCTTGACGAAGGCGTTCTTGGGTCCGGTGAGGATCTCGATGAGCGCCGTCTGGTCGAGGGGCGACACGGTCGTGACGACAGGGAGCCGACCGATGAACTCGGGGATCAGCCCGAACTTGTGAAGGTCTTCGGGGAGGACGTCGCGGAAGACGTCGAGCTCCTGCTCCTTGTCCTGCAGCGGAGCACCGAAGCCGACACCGTGCTTGCCGACGCGCGACGAGATGATGTCCTCGAGGCCCGCGAACGCACCGGCGACGATGAACAGCACGTTCGTCGTGTCGATCTGGATGAACTCCTGGTGCGGGTGCTTGCGCCCGCCCTGCGGCGGCACGGATGCGACCGTGCCTTCGAGGATCTTCAGGAGTGCCTGTTGGACGCCCTCACCGGACACGTCGCGGGTGATCGACGGGTTCTCGGCCTTGCGGGCGATCTTGTCGACCTCGTCGATGTAGATGATGCCGGTTTCGGCGCGCTTCACGTCGAAGTCTGCGGCCTGCAGAAGCTTCAGCAGGATGTTCTCGACGTCCTCGCCGACGTAGCCGGCCTCGGTGAGCGCGGTGGCATCCGCGACCGCGAAGGGGACGTTCAGGCGCTTCGCGAGGGTTTGCGCGAGGTAGGTCTTGCCGCAGCCGGTCGGACCGAGGAGCAGGATGTTGCTCTTGGCGATCTCGACCTCGTCGGCCCGCTGCTCGGCGGACTGGATGGTGCTGCGGGCACGGACGCGCTTGTAGTGGTTGTAGACGGCGACGGCGAGGGCACGCTTGGCGGGATCCTGCCCGACGACGTACTCCTCGAGGAAGCTGAAGATCTCACGCGGCTTGGGGAGATCGAAATCCTTGACCTCGCCGTCGCCGGACTCGGCCATGCGCTCTTCGATGATCTCGTTGCAGAGCTCGACGCACTCGTCGCAGATGTAGACGCCGGGGCCGGCGATCAGCTGCTGGACCTGCTTCTGGCTCTTGCCGCAGAAGGAACACTTGAACAGGTCGGCGCTCTCACCGATGCGTGCCATGGTGTTCCCCCTCAGGATTCGTGCCGGTGCAGTCGAGCCTAATCGCAGATCCGTACACCGGGCGGATTGCGACACGAGTGTGGACGACGAAGCCCCGCCGACGAATCGGCGGGGCCTCGTCTGACGCGCGGTCAGGCCGTGATGGCGGCCGGAGTCCGCTTGCGGGACGTGAGGACCTGGTCGACGATGCCGTACTCCAGCGCCTCCTGCGCGGAGAGGATCTTGTCGCGGTCGATGTCCTTGTTGACCTGCTCGACGGAGCGGTTCGTGTGGTGAGCCATCGTCTCTTCGAGCCAGGTGCGCATGCGGAGGATCTCCGCGGCCTGGATCTCGATGTCCGACGCCTGGCCGTGACCGGACTCGCCGACGGCGGGCTGGTGCATCAGGATGCGGGCGTTCGGCAGGGCGAGGCGCTTGCCGGGAGCTCCCGCGGCAAGGAGAACGGATGCCGCCGACGCGGCCTGTCCGAGGACGACGGTCGACACCTGGGGCGAGATGTACTGCATCGTGTCGTAGATCGCGGTCATCGCGGTGAACGAGCCACCGGGCGAGTTGATGTACATGATGATGTCGCGATCCGGGTCCATCGACTCGAGGACCAGGAGCTGCGCCATGACGTCGTCGGCGGAAGCGTCGTCGACCTGCACGCCGAGGAAGATCACGCGGTCTTCGAACAGCTTGTTGTACGGGTCCTGACGCTTGTAGCCGTAGGCGGTGCGCTCCTCGAACTGCGGCAGGATGTACCGGCTCGAGGGCATCATGTCGCTCTGCGCGCGACCGAAGATGGGGGTGTTCATGCGTTGTCCTCCGACGCTCAGTTCTCGGTCCCGCCGCCGCCGGCGACGTCGGCAGCGTGTTCGCGGATGTGGTCGACGAAGCCGTACTCGAGGGCTTCCTCTGCGGTGAACCAGCGGTCGCGGTCACCGTCCGCGTTGATCTGCTCGACCGACTTGCCGGTCTGGGCGGAGGTGATCTCGGCAAGACGGTTCTTCATCGAGATGATGAGCTGCGCCTGGGTCTGGATGTCGCTCGCGGTGCCGCCGAAGCCGCCGTGGGGCTGGTGCAGCAGGACGCGGGCGTTAGGCGTGATGTAACGCTTGCCCTTCGTGCCGCTGGTCAGCAGCAACTGGCCCATCGAGGCGGCCATGCCGATACCGACGGTGACGATGTCGTTCGGCACGAACTGCATCGTGTCGTAGATCGCCATACCCGCGGTGATCGAGCCACCGGGCGAGTTGATGTAGAGGTAGATGTCCTTCTCGGAATCCTCGGCCGCGAGCAGCAGGATCTTGGCGCAGATCTCGTTCGCGTTCTCGTCGCGCACCTCGGAACCGAGCCAGATGATTCGGTCCTTCAGCAGCCGGTCGAAGACACTGGTCGCCATAAGGGGTTCAGCCATGGATGCTCTCCTGGATTCGTGTTCGTGCTTCGAATCTAGTGGCGCGTTCCGAGCGTCTCGCCCGTGTTCGCCGTGGGCATACCGGGGGCGGCATCGACCGCCTCCGGCGCCGTGGACGATGCCCGGAAACGACGACGGGCGGCGGGGCCCGAAGGCACCCGCCGCCCGTCGGTGAGGGTCACTCGCTGTCGGCGGCCTTCTTGGTCGCGCGCTTCGCGGGAGCCTTCTTCGCAGGCTCATCGGCGGCATCCGCGTCGGCCTTCTTGGCGGCCGGCTTCTTGGCGGGAGCCTTCTTCGCGGCGGGCTTCTTGGCCGGAGCCTTCTTCGCGGGGGCCTTCTTGGCGGCCGGCTTCTCGTCCGCTGCCTCGGTGGCCTCGTCCGCTGCCTCGGTGCCCTCGTCCGCTGCCTCGTCGTCCTCCGCGGCGAATCCGGTCAGATCGACCGTCTTACCGTTGGTGTCGACGACGGTCACCTTGCCGAGTGCGACGGCGAGGGCCTTGTTGCGGGCGACTTCACCGACCATCATCGGGATCTGGTTGCCCTCCTGGAGCGCGTTGACGAAGTCCTGCGGCGACATGCCGTACTGCGCCGACGACTGGATGAGGTACTGCGTGAGCTCCTCCTGGGAGACCTGCACCTCGTGCTTCTCGGCGATCTTGTCGAGGATCATCTGCGTGCGGAACTGCTTCTCGCTCGCCTCGGTGACCTCGGCACGGTGCACGTCGTCCTCGAGGCGACCCTCGCCCTCGAGGTGGGTGTGGACCTCGTCCTCGACGAGCTTGGCGGGAACGGGGATGTCCGCCTTCTCGATGAGGACCTCGATCAGCTTGTCGCGCGCGGCGGAGCCCTGCGTGAAGACAGCCTGCTCGGAGACGCGCTCGACGAGGCTCTCGCGGAGCTCGCCGATCGTGTCGAACTCGGAGGCGACCTGAGCGAAGTCGTCGTCGGCCTCGGGAAGCTCGCGCTCCTTGACGGCCTTGATGGTCACGGCGACCTCGGCCTCTTCACCGGCGTGGTCGCCGCCGACGAGCTTCGAACGGAACGTGGTGTCCTCGCCAGCGGTGAGCGACTCCACAGCCTCGTCGATGCCCTCGAGGAGCTCACCCGAGCCGACCTCGTACGAGACGCCTTCGGCGCGGTCGATCTCGTTGCCGTCGATCGTGGCGACGAGGTCGAGCTCGACGAAGTCGCCGGCCTTGGCGGGACGGTCGACGGTCACGAGCGTGCCGAAGCGGCTGCGGAGCTTGTCGAGCTCGGCATCCACTGCAGCCTCGTCGGTCTCGACCGCGTCGACCTCGATGGTGATGTCGTCGTAGGCGGGAAGCTCGAACTCGGGGCGGACGTCCACCTCGACCTCGACCTTGAGGTCGCCGGAGAAGTCCTTCGTGCTCGGCCACTCGACGATCTCGGCGGCGGGACGACCGACGATGCGGACGTCGTTCGCCGTCACTGCCTCGCGGTAGAAGACGTCGAGGCCTTCACTGACCGCGTGCTCGAGGACGGCCTCACGGCCGACGCGCTGATCGATGATCGGCGCCGGGACCTTCCCCTTGCGGAAGCCGGGGATCTGCACGTCCTGCGCGATGTGCTCGTACGCGTGCGAGATGCTCGGCTTGAGCTCCTCGGGGGTGACCGTGATGTGGAGCTTCACCCGGGTGGGGCTGAGCTGCTCGACGGTGCTGGTGACCATGCCTGTCGTTCTCCTTGTCCGGCCGCGCACACGCGCGTCCGTTCGGTGATCTGGGTTCGTGGGGCCGTTGTCGGGGCGACAGGATTTGAACCTGCGGCCTCCCGCTCCCAAAGCGGGCGCTCTACCAAGCTGAGCTACGCCCCGGGCGCGCACGCTGGCGAGCGCCGAAAAACGGCCGTTGGTAAGTCTAGCCGACCATGTCCGCTACACTCGTCGAGGCGCTGTTCACAGCGTCGACGGGGATGTAGCTCAATGGTAGAGCCTCAGTCTTCCAAACTGATTACGCGGGTTCGATTCCCGTCATCCCCTCCACACACCGGCGCCGGGGCTCACACAGAGCTGTAGGCGACGATCCCCCGCCGGACGGCATCCAAAGCCTTCCGAGCCGTCACCGCGACGTCGGCATCCGCGACGATCGACAGCTGGTCGAGCAGGTCGATGGTCTGCTTCGTCCAGCGCACGAAGTCGCCGGCCGCCATGTCGGCCTCGGTGAGGACGACGTCGAGAGACGCGCCTCGGGCCCAGGAGTTCATCGGCTGCGCCAGTCCCGTTGCGAGGGGCTCGGTCCCCGGCAGGTGGTGCTCCTGCTCGAGGTCGTCGAGACGGCTCCACAGATCCTGCGTCTTCGACAGCGCCTCGCGGAACGGTCCGCGCGGCAGCCGGAACTCCCCCGCCTCGTCGCGGCGCGGCTCGTACACGAGACACGAGGCGAGGGCGGCGAGACCCGCAGGGTCGAGGTCGCGCCACAGCCCCCTCCGGAGCGACTCCGCGACGAGCAGGTCGCGCTCCCCGTAGATGCGGCGCATCGTCCGCCCGGCGGCCGTCAGAGCCGCGGCGCCGTCGTCGAAGGCGACGTAGTTCAGCTCGGCGAGAACGTCGATGATGCGGTCGAAGATCCGCGCGACGGTGCCGGTGCGGGTCTCGATGTCGCGTCGCGTGCGATCCGTGCGGCGCCGCAGCTTCCAGTACCGCTCCGCCCAGCGGGCGTGATTCTCGCGGTCGGGGCAGGAATGACAGGGATGCCGCTGCATGCGACGCCGGAGCGATTGGATCTCGTTCTGGTGCTGCTGCCGGATGCGCGCGGGGGCGGCGCGGTCGGCTCTGTTGAGCTTCTCAGCGTCGCTCAGATCCCGCCGGATGCCGGAGTACTCGGCGAAGTCTCCCCGATCGCACGTCATCGACTTCTCGTAGCCCGCGAGGGAGGCCTCGGCATCCTTCACCTGACGGGCGAGACCGACGACGGCGCGGTCCGCCTGGAACTGGGCGAACGAGGACTCGAGGATCTCGCGGGCGCGCTCCCGACCGAACTGGTCGATCAGGTTGACGGCCATGTTGTACGTCGGGCGGAAGCTCGAATTCAACGGATAGGTCCGTCGCGACGCGAGCGCGGCGACGGCTTGCGGGTCGAGGGACTCGGTCCACTGGACGACCGCGTGGCCCTCGACGTCGATGCCGCGTCGGCCGGCACGACCCGTCAGCTGCGTGTACTCGCCCGAGGTGATGGCGACGCGCGCCTCGCCGTTGAACTTCTCGAGCTTCTCGAGGACGACCGTGCGAGCGGGCATATTGATGCCGAGGGCGAGAGTCTCGGTCGCGAAGACGACCTTGACGAGCTTGCGGCGGAAGAGCTCCTCGACGACCTCCTTGAACGCCGGCAGCATGCCCGCGTGGTGCGCAGCGACGCCGCGTTCCAGGTTCTCGCGCCACTCCCAGTAGCCGAGGACGGCGAGGTCCTCGTCCTGCAGCGGTTGGAGCCGTTCGTCGATGATGGCGCGGATCTCGTCGCGCTCTGCGGTGTCGGTCAGACGGACGCCCGCGCGGCGCACCTGCTGCACCGCGGCGTCGCACCCGACCCGGCTGAAGATGAAGAAGATCGCCGGAAGAAGATTCGAGCGCCCGAGGAGCTCCACGATCTGCGGGCGATCCATCCGCTCGATGCGCGCCGCTGTGGACGGACGCACGGGGCGCTTGCCGCCGCGGTGAGGCCTGCGCCGCTCCTGGTCGCCGCGCGACCGGTACTCCATCGCCCGTCGGTTGTTCTCGTAGGTGGCGCCCTTCGGCGATCGGATGCGCGTCAGCTCCTGGTTTACCTGAGCGGTGGCTACGCCCGCGCGATCATCGAAAAGCGGAAGCAGATCGCCGCGAACGAGGACATGCTGCTCGAGCGGCACCGGCCTCGTCTCGGACACGATGACCTCGGTGTCACCCCGCACCGTATCGAGCCAGTCGCCGAACTCCTCGGCGTTCGACACGGTCGCGGACAACGACACGAGCCGCACCGCCGGCGGAAGGTGGAGGATCACCTCTTCCCACACGGGTCCACGGAACCGGTCGGCGAGGTAGTGGACCTCGTCCATCACGACGTAGCGCAGGCCCCGGAGTGCCGGCGAATCCGCGTACAGCATGTTGCGGAGGACCTCGGTCGTCATCACGACCACGCGCGCGTTCCCGTTGATGTTCGTGTCGCCGGTGAGCAGGCCGACCTCGTCCGCGCCGTAGACCTCCTGCAGCTCCCGGAACTTCTGGTTCGACAGGGCCTTCATGGGCGTCGTGTAGAACGCCTTGTCGCCCGGCTCGCGCATCGCGAGGTGGATCGCGAACTCACCGACGATCGTCTTCCCCGCCCCTGTGGGCGCGGCGACGAGCACACTGCTGCCGCCCTCGAGTGCCTGGCATCCCACGATCTGGAACGGGTCGAGATCGAACCGTTGCATCTCGGCGAACGCCGCCGAGATCGGATGCCGACGGCCGGACTGCGCGCGTGCGTATCGAGCGGCGAAGTCCGTCATGCGATGGAACCGAGGAGTGCAGCCTCGCGCTTGCTCTTGCGGCGGTCGAACAGCATCGACAGACCGGCAGCAGCGAAGAACAGCAGAGTGAGGATGCCGGCGAGGATGAGCATGCTGACGACGTCCGCGGCCGGCGTGGCCGCGCCGGCGAACACCGTCGCGATGACGATCGCCACGCGCCACCCCTTCATGATCTCCTTCCCCGTCATGACTCCCGACAGGTTCAGGGCGACCAGGAAGACGGGCGTCACATACGAGACTCCGACGACGATCAGGAGCTTGAAGACGAAGTCGTAGTAGTACTTCGCGTCATAGAAGTTCGACGCCTCGTCGGGGGTGAACCCGGCCATGAGTTCCACGAGGTGCGGAAGGATGAGCCATCCCGTGAACGCGCCGGCGAAGAACAGCGGTACGGCCGCGGCGACGAAACCGATCGTGTACCGGATCTCCTTGCGGGTCAGTCCCGGCATGAGGAACGCCCAGATCTGCCACAACCAGACCGGTGCGGAGATCAGGATGCCGACGGCGAAGGCGATGCGGATGCGGAGATCGAAGGCGGACGTGACCGTCGCAAACATGAGGGTCACAGCGTTCTCGTCGCCGCGCCTCTCCGCCACGACGCGGATCGGCTCCGTGATCGCCCAGATGATCGCGTCGCCGAGGGTGAAGGAGACGACCATACCCGCGACGATCGCGATGGCGGCGATGATCAGACGTTTGCGGAACTCACGAAGATGATCGCCCAGCGACATCCGCTTGTCCCGGCGCGGGGCGTCGCCTGTCGCGGCGTCCCGTTCGGTGGTCGTCACCGCCTCAGGAAGAGCTGGGGCCCTGCGATGGGCCCTGCGCGGGCGGAGGCGTCAGCCCGGTGACGGACGTCGGCGCCTGAGGCTGCTGGTGGTTCGGCGTCTCGGCCGGACCGTCCTCTTCCTTCATCGCCTTCATCTCACCCTTGAACACTCGGGCGGACTGGCCGACGCTCTTCGCGAGGGCAGGCAGCTTCGCCGCTCCGAACAGGAGCAGGATCACCACCAGAACGACGATCAGGTGCCATCCTTGCAAGCCGCCCATGAAAGCTCCTCGGGTTGGGGTGTCGGTTCAGTCTAACCGCCCCAGGTGAACAGAGACCCTCAGGTGTACTGGGCGAGCCCGGTATCCGCCCAGGCGCGCGCCGCCTCCCGGGCGTCGGCCGGTGAGACGACCTCGACGTCGCCGCCGAGCCGCGCTGCGAGCCGCTTGAGGCTCCGCTCGTCGCCGACCCGCAGGCTCACGGTGCGGAACTCGCCCTTGCCCCGCACGACGGCACGAGCCGCGAACTCGCCGAGGAGGGGTACGACGTCCTTGCGGCACCGGAGCTCGACGACCACGTCGGTCTCGCCCGGCTCGAACAGCCCGGGGAGGGCGTCGGACTGGTGAGTGCTCGAGATGTCGGTCAGCACCACGTCCGACACCCGGTCGAGGTGGAAGGTGCGCACCGCCTGGCGCAAGTGACACCACCCCTGGAGGTACCACTGACCGTCGGCGATGTGGACCTTGACGGGGTCGACGGTGCGCGTGGTCACCGGCGCGTCCGGGGCGCGATACGCGAACGACACGGCCACTCCTCGCTGCACCGCCTCCGCGACGGTCGTCCGCACGTCGTCCACGACCGGTGTCGCGACGATGACCTCCGCCGGCGCACTCGATGCTCCCGCGGCGAGCTTCGCCAGAAGCCCCTGGACCACGCCACTGTCGCCGACGCCCGGCAGACTCGCGGCCATCTGCAGGCCGGCGAGCAACGCGGCCGCCTCGCGAGCCGTGAGTCGCGGGGTCCGCTCGAGGCCGACGGCATTCGTGATCGAGATGGTGTCCTGCTCGTCGAGCAGGTCCCAATCGATGTCGAAGAGGTCGTTGGCCATCTGCCAGAATCCGCCGTCCCCGGGAAGCCCGATGACGGTGAGCTTCTCGACCATCGAGCGCATCTCGTCGGGTTCCACATCGAA
Source organism: Microbacterium phoenicis (assembly GCF_047302325.1). Classification (NCBI taxonomy): domain Bacteria; kingdom Bacillati; phylum Actinomycetota; class Actinomycetes; order Micrococcales; family Microbacteriaceae; genus Microbacterium; species Microbacterium phoenicis. The sequence continues at coordinate 1,714,319 of NZ_CP154849.1, read as the reverse complement.
GTCGCGCGCCGCCTCGACAACGGTGACCTCGCCCTTGGAGATCAGGTACGGGACGAGCTGGAGGATGAGGGAGGCGCGATCGGTCGCGACCAGCGGTTGCGCCCTCATCCGGCCGCCTCCGTGTGCAGGTCACGCGCGCGACGCAGACGGGTCGCCACCAGTTCGGCGAGGTCGGGCGGATCGATCACGCGCACCTCCGGACCGTAGGACGCGAGTTCGTCGGCGAAGATCTGAGCGTCGACGTAGGGGACGAGGCATCCCGTGTCGTCTTCGCCGACAGACCGTCGATGCAGCCGCAGGACCGCTTCGGTGCCGGGCTCCACCTGAAGTCGCGCCCGCTGCCTGTCGGCGACCGCCCGGAGACCCGAGAGCGCCTTCTCCCCCGCGCCTTCTCGGAGCGCCAGGTCGAAGGACGTCCGCGTCACGACGACGTCCGATGCGATGCGGGAGAGAAGGAAGGTCCGCTCGGCGTCCTGCAGCATATCGAAGCCGTAGACGTGCCAGCGGCCGTCGTACTCGACGAGCGCCCACGGCTGCACGCGCCGACGGTGGGCGGCATCCGAACCACCCTTGATGTAGTCGAACTCGACGACGCGCGCCTGCTCGATGGCCCGCTGCAGCGGAGCGAAGGAGGGTTCGCGCAGACTGATGCGGGGCGCGTATCCGATGATCGGCGCATCGACCTCGATGCCGAGCGCCTGGATCTTGCGCAGACCGCTGCGCGCCGACGCCGACATGGACGTCTCCCCCCAGACACCGCTGGCGAGGTTCAGGACGGCGATCTCGGCCGGCGTGAAGTCGATGTCGACGGGGAGCGAGTACTCCGCCGTGGGGACCCGGTATCTGGCCTCGCGCAGATCATCGGGGTCGGCGTAGTCGCCGATGGTCTCGATGGGCACACCGAGAGAACGGAGACTGTCTTTGTCTCGTTCGAACATCTTCTCGAGGGCGTCCTTCGACGCACCGGCCGATCCCTGCTCCCGGTACCCCGAGACCGAGGAGAGGATCGTGTCCTTCGTCAGGCCCTGATCCGTGGCCAGCAGGGCGACGACGAGGTTGACGAGACGTTCCTCGGGCGCGCTGCGGATCGGTTCGGTGGACACATCGCAATCCTAGGCGCGGAGACGCCCGGCGGCCCCGCCCCGACTCACTGTGTCGCGCTCTGGGCGTCCTCGCTGGTGTCGATCCCGAGCACGTCGATTACGAACACGAGAGTCGAGTCCGCCGGGATGCTTCCCGATTCCTTGTCGCCGTAGCCGAGGCTCGGCGGGATGACCACGAGAACCTGCGATCCGACGGTCTGGCCCTCGAGCGCGTCGGCGAAACCCTTGACGACGTTCGTCATCGACAGGGTGACGGGCGTGCCCTTCTCCCACGTCGAATCGAACACCTCTCCGGTTTTCCAGAGGACACCCGTGTAGTGCAGACGCGGAGTCGAATCGGCGGTGATCTTCTCGCCGTCGCCCTTCTTCAGCGTCTTGACGACCAGATCCTTCGGCGGCGCGGCGTCGGGCACGATGACGCCGGGCGTGCCGTCGGGGGCGAGGACCACGGTGGGGATGTTGCTGCCGTCGACGTACTGCGGGACCCCGTTGGCAGCCGGGAGGAAGACGGTGTTCACGTCGACGACGAGGACGGCGGCCTGACCCTCGGTGAGACCGATCTGGCTCACGAGAGACGGTTCGAGGTCCCTCGCCGGGATCGCCGAGACGACGCGGGCGCCGGGTCGGGTGCAGTCGAGCGCCTTCGCGATGGTCGGGAAGGTCTGTTCGAGCACGCTGAGCTGGATCAGTCGCGACGGCGCGGACAGCACGGTCTGACCGGTGGCGCCGTTGAGAAGGGTGATGCCCAGCTGCACGTCCTGCTTGTCTGTCGTGATCGGCGTTCCCTTGCCCGTGGCGAGGTCGGTGTACGAGGTCTTCGTGACGTAGACCGGATCGGTCGTCTTGGCCGTCGGCGCCCCCTGCGCACCCGAGACGTCGACGAGGTCGAGCGAGGAGGCGGGAGCGGTCACGCGCTCGCATCCGCTGTCGGCGGGGCCGGACGGGGCGCACCCGACGAGGGCCAGGGCGGTCAGGCCGATAACGGCCACGGCAGCGGGGATCTGACGCATTCGTTCAGTCTACGGTCTCGCCGGAGCGATCCTCGGCAGCGTGCCGCGCCCCCTCGACGGCCTTCTGCGCATCGCGGACCCGCTTGCGGAGGTTCTTGTCGGTGATCTCGCGATCGCCGACGGCGCCGGGCGTCCACGCCTCGACATCCTCGTCCGCGTAGGACGGCTTCTTCAGCGCCCGTTTGCGGACATCGGGCGGCATCGCACCGGGGGCGAGACGGCGCGCTGTGAGGAGGAAACCGGTGTGGGCGACCATCCGGTGGTCGGGCCGGACGGCGAGTCCTTCGACGTGCCATCCGCGCACCATCGTCTCGGTCGCCTCGGGCTCGGTGAACAGACCCGAGTGGCGGATGTACTCCGCGACCCGGCTGAGCTGCGTCGCCGTCGCGATGTAGCAGAGGACGACGCCGCCGGGGGTCAGCGCCTCGGCGACGACGTCGATGCACTCCCACGGAGCGAGCATGTCGAGCACGACGCGGTCGACGCTGCCGGGTTCGGTGACCTCGGGAAGCTTGTCCCCCAAGTCGCCGACGACGACTTGCCACGACTCGGGGTAGTGCCCGAGGAAGGTCTCGACGTTCGCCTCGGCGACCTCGGAGAACTCCTCGCGGCGCTCGAACGAGAGCAGGCGCCCCTCGGGACCGATCGCGCGGAGCAGCCACAATGAGAGGGCGCCCGACCCGACCCCGGCCTCGACGACGGTGGCGCCGGGGAAGATGTCGGCCGAGGCGAGGATCTGCGCGGCATCCTTCGGGTAGACGATGGCGGCACCGCGGGGCATCGACATGACGAAGTCACGGAGCAGAGGCCGCAGGGCCAGATACTCGTGACCGCCGCTGTTGACCACGACCGATCCGTCGGGCTGACCGATGATCCCCTCGTGGCGGAGCACGCCGTGGTGCGTGTGCAGCTCACCGCCCTCGCGGAGGGTGACGGTGTGCAGGCGACCCTTGGGGCCCGTCAGCTGAACGCGGTCGCCGATGCGGAATGGACCGCTCGGGCGCAGGTCCGCGCTCATGCGCCGACCCCCTGACGCACGCGGGTCAGCACCGCGGCGACGTCGGCCACCGTCCGGCCTTCGAGGGTCGGCCAGAGCTCGTGAGCGCCGACCTCGTCGAGAGAGACCATGTGCGGGATGCCGACGGTCACCGTCCCGGCCGCGACGGCCGAACGAGCGCCCGTGATCGAATCCTCGAACGCGACGGTGTCGACGGGGTCCACCCCCAGCGCCTCGCACGCCTGGAGGTAGGGGTCCGGATGCGGTTTGGGGCGCGTGACGTCGTCGCCCCCGATGACGACGTCGAAGGCCTCGAAGTCGATGAGCTCGGTGATGCTCCGTGCCATCCGGCTCATCGACATCGTGACGAGCGCGGTCGGGATACCGGCATCCCGCAGTTCGCGGAGGAGTGCGCGCGCGCCGGGACGGAAGGGCACGCCCTCCTCGCGCAGCTGACGCATGACCTCGTCGGTCAGGTGGGCGACGATCTCGTCGACCTCCATGCGGACGCCGGCGCCCTGCAGGATGCGGGCGGCGTCGTCGAGGCCGAGTCCCACCATCTCGAGAGCGTCTTCGTGGGTCCAGGTACCGCCGAACCGCTCCACGAGCGGGGTCTCGGCGGCCATCCAGTAGGGCTCGGTGTCGACGAGGGTGCCGTCCATGTCCCAGAGGACCGCGGCGGGGAGGGGGGAAGTCACCGGTCAATGCTACGCGAGCGCATCCGCCCGCCCCGGGGACGGCGGCGTATCGTGGGGGTACCGACAGAGAGGACGTCCGTGCAGGGACTGGGACAGCGGGTGCTCGTGATCGCCGTCGACGGCTGGAACGATGCCGGAGAGGCGGCGACCGCTGCGGCCTCGCAGCTGCGTACGGCGGGGACGTTCGAGAAGGTGTTCGGCGTCGACCCCGAGCTGTACTTCGACTACCAGTACACGCGGCCGCAGATGCAGCTGGATGCCGACGGCTCCCGTCGCCTGGTGTGGCCCGACGCGACGCTGTGGCGTCCGGTGACTCCCCGCGAGGACGGACCCGACCTCTGGCTCCTCACCGGTACGGAGCCGGCGCGCGCCTGGCAGGCGTTCTCGGCCGAGTTCATCGATGCCGCCTTGAGGGAGGACATCACCGGCATCGTCGCGCTCGGCTCGATGATGAGCGACGTCCCCCACACCCGCCCGATCTCGGTGTTCGCCGGATCCGAGAACGAGGAACTCCGCTCGTCGCTCGGACTCGAGCGATCGACCTATGAGGGACCGGTCGGCATCCTGTCGGCTCTCGCCGCGGCCGGTGAGGCCGCCGGCATCCCGACGGCGGGCCTCTGGGCCAGCATCCCCCACTACGTCGCCGGGCACACGCCCTCGCCCAAGGCGACGCTGGCGCTCCTCGACAAGCTCGAGGAGATCACCGGCGCCACGATCACCCGGGGTGCTTTGCCCGCGGACGCGCTCGCGTGGGAGGCGTCGGTGGATGCCGCCGCCGCCGACGACGAGGAGATGACGGAGTACATCCGGCAGCTCGAGACCGCGCGCGACGCATGGGACTCCCCCGAGGCATCCGGAGACGCGATCGCACAGGAGTTCGAGCGCTATCTGCGCCGTCGCGGCGACGGGCCGCGCGGGCCGAAGGACGACCCCCGCCGCTGACGCTCCGGCGCTCAGTACGCCTGCAGCACTCCGAAGGCGAGCAGGATGAGCAGCACGACGCCGAGGATGACGCGGTACAGCACGAACGGCAGGAAGCTGCCGCGCTTGAGGTAGCGCATCAGGTAGGCGATGACGACGAGGCCGACGCCGAACGAGACCACGGTGGCGATCGCGGTCTCGCCGAGGGTGAACGGCGACTGACCGGGCTCGCGGATCGCCTGCAGGAGCTCGTACAGGCCGCTGCCGAAGACGGCGGGAACCGCGAGCAGGAACGCGACCTCGGCCGCTGCGGGACGCGTGTAGCCCATCGCGAGCGCAGCCGTCGTGGTGGCTCCCGAGCGCGAGACGCCCGGGACGAGGGCCAACGACTGGGCGATGCCGAGGGTGAGGCCGTGACCGACCGTGAGGTCCTTCTCGGTGCGGACGCGCTTTCCGAGCGCATCGGCGACGCCGAGGATGATTCCGAAGACGATCAGCACGATCGCCACGAGCCAGAGGTTCCGGAACGTGTCGCGGATCACGTCCTGGAAGAGGAAGCCGAGCACGCCGATCGGGATCGTGCCGATGATGACGATCCAACCCATGCGGGCGTCGGGGTCGTTGCGGGGCACGCGGCCGGTGAGCGACTTCGCCCACGCGGCGATGATCCTCATGATGCGGTTCCAGAAGTAGACCAGGACCGCGAGCTCCGTGCCGATCTGCGTGATGGCGGTGAAGGTCGCACCTGGGTCCTGCGCGTTGGGGAGGAACTCCCCCACGATGCGCAGGTGAGCGCTCGAGGAGATCGGGAGGAACTCTGTCAGGCCCTGGACGATGCCCAGGATGATGGCGTCGAGGATCGACATGGGGGCCTTTCAGTACGTGCGGATCAGATCGGTGAGCACGCGCTGCCCGAAGACGAGCGCGTCGATCGGGACGCGTTCGTCGACACCGTGGAACATCCCCGTGAAGTCGAGGTCGGCGGGCAGTCGCAGCGGTGCGAACCCGAACCCGGCGATGCCGAGCTCGGCGAGGGCCTTGTTGTCGGTCCCTCCTCCCATAAGGTACGGGATGACCGGGATTCCGGGATCGTGGCGCCCCAGCGCGCCGACCATCGCGTCGACGAGGTCTCCGGCGAAGGGCACCTCGAGCCCGATGTCGCGGTGGACGACCTCGATGCGGATGTCGTCGCCGACGATCCGCTGCACCTGAGCGAGGACCTCGTCCTCGTGCCCCAGCAGCGTGCGGATGTCGATCGCGGCGGTCGCGGCATCCGGGATCACGTTGTGCTTGTACCCGGCGGTCAGACCGGTCGGGTTCGTGGTGGTGCGGAAGGTGGAGCGCAGGAACGCGGATGCCGCGCCCGCCGTATCGGCGACGGCGTCGGGATCGTCGGCCAGGGTCCCCGAGAGATCGGCGAGCGATCCGACGAGCTGGCGCGTCGTCGAGGTGAGTTCGATCGGCCACCCCGTACGGCCGAGGGCCGAGACCGCCTCGGCGAGGCGGGTCACCGCGTTGTCGGGGTGATGGCGACTGCCGTGGCCGGCCTGCCCCGTGGCGTGGAGCCGGATCCAGATGAGCGCCTTCTCACCCACCTGCAGCAAGTAGGCGCGCTCATCCCCCACGGCGATCGAATAGCCGCCGACCTCGCTGATCGCTTCGGTCGCACCGGCGAACCACTCCGCACGGTCTCGGACGACCAGCTGGGAGCCTTCGACGCCGCCGTTCTCCTCATCGGCGAAGAAGGCGAGGATGAGGTCCCGCTCGGGGCGCTCACCCGCGCGCAGCAGGTCGGCGACCGAGGTGAGGATCATGGCGTTCATGTCCTTCATGTCGACGGCGCCGCGGCCCCACAGCATCCCGTCCTTCACGACGCCCTCGAAAGGGTCGACGCTCCAGTCGGCCGCCACCGCGGGGACGACGTCGAGGTGGCCGTGCAGGATGAGCGCGGGCTTGTCGGGGTTGCGTCCGGGCACCCGTGCGACCACGTTCGTGCGCCGTGGGATCGGCTCGTAGTACTCGGGGACCAGCCCGAGCGACTCGAGGTAGGCGCCGACGTACTCGGCGGCCTCGCGCTCCCCGTTCGCGCGTCCTTCGCCGTAGTTCGTCGTGTCGAAGCGGATCAGATCGCGGGCGACGCGCGCGACCTCGGGCAGATCGTCGGGAGCGGACATGCCGCCCACGCTACCCGCGGCGAAGGGGCCGACCCTGCCACCACCCCGGAAACGAGAAATGGGCCCCTTTCGGGACCCATCTCTTCCTCTGTGCGCGAGGGGGGACTTGAACCCCCACGCCCTATTCGGGCACTAGCACCTCAAGCTAGCGCGTCTACCTATTCCGCCACCCGCGCAGAGTTTTCTCCCTTTGTCTCCTCCGGGATTTCGGTTTCGCAACCGAGGATCGACAGTAGCACGTTCTCAGCGGTCCGAATAATCAGGCCAGGCGTGAAGCCCGATCAGGCGGCGGACACGCCGAACAGGAGACCCAGCAGGTACGTGATCGCCGCGGCCCCGAAGCCGATCGCGAGCTGGCGCAGACCGCGGCGCAGCGGCGGCGCGCCCGAGAGCAGTCCGACCGTCGCTCCTGTCAGGAGCAGCGCCAGCCCCACGAGGGCGAGGGCCAGTGCGACGGCGGCGAATCCCGACAGCCCGAAGATCCAGGGCAGGACCGGGATGACGGCACCCGAGGCGAAGAACGCGAAGCTGGATGCCGCGGCTCCGAACGCGGAACCGACGGACTCGAGGTCGGCGGGCGGCTCTGCGGCGCGTCGGTACGGGACGGCGCGATCGCTCGCCTGTGCCGTCGCGACGACCTGGCGCGCCCGCTCGAGCGCCTCCTCCTCGTCCAGTCCCCTCGTCCGGTAGACGAGCGCGAGTTCGTTCGCGTCGAGGTCGAGATCCGGGAGGACGTGGTCGGTGTCGTTGTTGGGGTGTGTGGCCTCGATCAGCTCTCGCTGGGAGCGGACCGAGACGAACTCCCCCGCCGCCATCGAAAGGGCGCCGGCGAGCAGGCCCGCGATGCCGCTGAAGAGGACGAACTGCGGTGCGACCCCAGTGGCGCCGATACCCATCACCAGCGCGAGGTTCGACACGAGTCCGTCGTTCGCACCGAAGACGGCGGCGCGGAAGGTGCCCGAAAGCCGCATGCGGCCTCGGGCTGCGAGCCCCCTGACGACCTCGCCGTGGATCTTCTCGTCGGCGCGCATGGCCGGCGTGGCATGGGGGTCGTCGTCATAGGGCGAGCGGTTCTCGGCGTTCTGCGCGAGAGCCAGGACGAAGATCGACCCGAACCGACGGGCCATCGTGGCCAGCAGGCGGGTGCGGACCGACGCGCGCGGGAGCCGCGCCGGCTCCCCGCCCAGGAGACCCAGCCAATGGGCCTCGTGACGCCCCTCGGCGTCGGCGAGCGCCTCGAGGATGTCGCGCTCCTCCCCGTCTTTGCGGGCAGCGAGCTCGCGGTACACACGGGCCTCCGCGCGCTCGTCGGCGAGGTACGCGGCCCACCGCCGTCGATCTCGCGGGGTGGCGTCGGGAAGGGGCGTGGCGTCGATCGTGCTCATGTCCCTTTCACGCTAACCAGCGGACGGGAAGGAGACGGCCCGAAAGCCGGAACTGCCAGCATTTCGGGGATCCGAAGCGGACCGCCTCAGGAGTGGACGCGCTTGCGCAGGACCTCGATGCGGGCCTGCAACTGCGCCACGGTGGCGCGGGCGACCTCGGGTCCGCCGCACACTCGCCGGAGTTCAGCGTGCACCGCGCCGTGGGGTTCGCCGCTCTGCCGCGCGTAGAGACCGACGAGACTGTTGAGGAGCTGCCGCTGCTCTCGGAGCGTGCGGTGGAGCGCCGGCGGCAGCGTATTTTCGGGCTCGCCGGTCGCCTCGGCCGTCGTCTTCTCCTGCGCTTCGCGCGCGTGGCGGTGGCGGGTCTGCCGCGACTGCCGCTGCATCAGCAGCTCATGCACGTGCTCGGGCTCGAGCAGCCCGGGGATGCCGAGGAACTCCTCCTCCTCCAGCGTCCCGGGCACGGCGAGCTGACCGAACTCCTTGCCGTCGTAGAGGACTCGGTCGAAGTGCGCGCTCGACCCGAGAGCCTGGTAGCTGCCCTCCTCGATGAGCGAGTCGGACGCCTTGTCCTCGCGCTCGGCCTCTTCGAGCAGCGAGTCTTCGAGGCCGTCGTCGTCGCTCTCCTCGCGATCGAGCGCATGATCGCGCTCGCGTTCCATCTCGTTCGCGAGGGCGAGCAGCGGGGGCACGTTGGGCAAGAAGACGGATGCCGCCTCGCCGCGACGTCGTGCGCGGACGAAACGTCCGATGGCCTGCGCGAAGAACAGCGGGGTCGAGGCACTGGTCGCGTAGACCCCGACCGCGAGCCGCGGGACGTCGACGCCTTCGGACACCATCCGGACTGCGACCATCCACCGGGTCGTCGACTGCCCGAAGGTCTCGATGCGCCCCGATGCCGCCTTGTCGTCCGAGAGAACGACGGTGGTCGGCTCCCCCGTGATGTCGCGGAGGATCGCGGCGTAGGCGCGCGCGGCGGTCTGATCCGTCGCGATGACGAGGCCCCCGGCATCCGGGACGTCCTGCCTCACCTCGGTGAGACGGCGGTCGGCGGAGCGCAGGACGGCCGAGATCCACTCCCCCTCGGGGTTGAGCGCCGTCCGCCACGCCTGCGAGTTGATGTCCTTCGTGTTGTCCTGACCGAGGTGGGCCTCGTACTCGTCGCCCGCCTTCGTCCGCCACTTCATCTGCCCGGCGTAGACGTGGAAGAGCACGGGACGCACGACGCCGTCCGCGAGGGCGCGTCCGTAGCCGTAGTTGTAGTCCGTCCGCGACAGGCGGATGCCCTTGTCATTCGGGTGGTACTCGACGAACGGAATGGGAGCGGTGTCGCTGCGGAACGGGGTCCCCGAAAGCAGAAGCCGCCGCGTCGCGCGGCCATACGCCTCGCGGAGCGCGTCGCCCCAGCTGAGCGCGTCGCCGCCGTGGTGCACCTCGTCGAGGATCACCAGGGCGCGCGAGTCGAGGACGAGTCGCTCGTGGACGGATGCCTTCACCGCGACCTGCGCGTAGGTGACGGCGACCCCGTGGTAGTGCCGCGCCGGCGAGAAGTGCTTGTTGCTGAACCGCGGGTCGAGGCGGATCGAGACGCGGGCCGCGGCATCCGCCCACTGGGTCTTCAGATGCTCGGTCGGGGCGACGACGATGATGCGGTCGATGATGCGACGCCGCATGAGCTCGCTCGCGAGGCGGAGGGCGAAGGTCGTCTTGCCGGCGCCGGGGGTTGCGGCCGCGAGGAAGTCGCGCGGGCCCCCGCCGACCCCGTCCGGACCGTCGGTCTCGAAGTACTGCTCGAGGGCCTCGGCCTGCCACGCGCGGAGGTTCTGCGCCGTGCCCCACGGCGCTCGCTGCGGGAAGGCGGGAGAGAGGTGCTCGGCGGCGAAGCTCCCGAAGTGGGGCTCGTCCGAGGCCGCCCCCTCTTCACTCGTCATCTCGCTCGTCACGTCGATCCACCCTAATCGCGGTCCCGACATCGAGATGCCGGGATCGAGGACCGGAGCGCCGCCGGGTAGCCTCGATGCGGAGGTGCCATGCGCGAGAACGACCAGGTTCCGGACGAGAACCGTTCGCCCTACGTCCCGAATGCGACCGCCCACCCATGGCGGCGGCTGGTCTCGATCGGAGACTCCTTCACGGAAGGCATCGGCGACCCCTACCTGGATCGCCCGGGTGAGCACTGCGGCTGGGCCGACCGCGTCGCGGCCGTGCTGTCCTCGCAGGTCGATGATTTCGCCTACGCGAACCTCGCGATCCGCGGCAAGCTCATCCGCCAGATCGTCGACGCCCAGATCGAGCCCGCGCTCGCGCTGAAGCCCGACCTGATCACCCTCTCCGCCGGCGGCAACGACGTGATCCGTCCGCAGGGTGACCCGGATGCCGTCGCCGAGCTGTTCGAGGATGCCGTCGCCCGCCTGTCATCGCAGGGCGCGACGCTGCTGATCTTCACCGCGATCGACACCGAGTTTACGCCGGTCTTCCGCGGCATCCGCGGGCGCGTCGCGATCTACAACGAGAACATCCGCGCGATCGCCGACCGCTACGACTGCATCGTGGCCGACCAGTGGGCGCTGAAAGAGGTGCAGGACATGCGCTTCTTCGACGACGACCGCCTGCACTACAACTCGCTCGGACACCACGAGGTCGCGCGTATGGTGCTCCGCGCGCTCAACGTGCCGAACGACCTGCAGCCGATGTCGCCCGAGGCTCTGCCGCCGACCACGTGGCGCGCGGCCCGGGCGAACGATCTCGTGTGGGCGCGCACGCACTTCGTGCCGTGGGTGCTGCGGCGCCTGCGCCACCAGTCCTCCGGCGACCACGTCACGGCCAAGCGCCCTGAGGCGCTGCCCTTCTCGGCGACGCCGCCCGGCGCCTGAGATCAGCGGAGGGCCCAGAGGGCGACGGCTGCCGCGGACGCGACATTGAGCGAGTCGACACCGCCCGACATCGGGATGGTGACGACTGAATCCGCGGCGTCGAGCGCCGACGCCGACAAGCCCTCGCCTTCGGACCCCATGAGGATCGCCAGCCGCTCCGGTCGGGCTGCGGCGAACTCGTCGAGCGTCAGAGCGTCGTCCGACAGCGCCAGCGCCGCCAGGTGCACCCCCGCAGCCGCGAACAGGGGCGCGGCGGCATCCCACTCCGGGAGGCGCGCCCACGGCACCTGGAAGACCGTCCCCATGCTGACCCGGACGCTGCGTCGGTAGAGCGGGTCTCCGCACCGAGGCGAGACGAGGACGGCATCGGCCCCCAGCGCGGCGGCGGCGCGGAACGCAGCGCCGACGTTGGTGTGGTCGACGATGTCCTCGAGGACGACGACCGTCCGCGCACCGTCGAGCAGCAGCGCCGGAGCGGGCTGCTCAGGGCGATGCATGGCGGCGAGTGCTCCCCGATGGACCGCGAAGCCGGTGACCTGTTCCGCGACGACGTCGGGGACGACGTACACCGGCGCGTCGCCGGCGAGAACCGCGACGTCGTCGAGCCACTTCTCCTGCACGAGCACGGACCGCGGCCGGTGCCCGGCACCGACCGCGCGGGAGATCACCTTCGCCGATTCGGCGATGTAGAGCCCTCCCTCGGGTTCGGCGATGCGGCGCAGGGCCGTGTCGGTGAGTCCCCGGTAGTCCGACAGACGCGGATCCGACGGATCGTCGATGCGGATCGTCGTCATGGCCTCATGCTTTCACGGGTGGGCTGTCACGGCGGGCTGTCACCGGCGGTCGTGACCTCCGCGAAACGACGACGGCGTAGGCTCGATCCCCTGAGGAGGGCCATGAGCGTGCTGGACCTGGATGCCGAGACGACGGCTGCCGTGGAACGCGCGGCCGACGCGCTCGCCGGGCACCGCGTCGCCGTCCTAACGGGCGCCGGTGTCTCGACGGACTCGGGCATCCCGGACTACCGCGGCAAGGGCGCTCCCGTGCGAACCCCCATGACGGCGCAGCAGTTCCTCGCCGACGACACGTCGCGGCGGCGCTACTGGGTCGGCAGCCATCTCGGCTGGCGGACGTTCGCCGCAGCAGCTCCCAACGACGGACACCGGGCGCTCGCGGCACTCGAGCATGCCGGCATCGCTTCGGGCGTCATCACGCAGAACGTCGACGGCCTGCACGTGCGCGCGGGCAGCAAGCGTGTCGTCGAACTGCACGGCACGATGCGGCGGGTCTCCTGCCTGCACTGCGGTCAGGTGTTCGACCGCCGCGATCTGGCGGTGCGGATCGAGCGCGACAACCCCTGGATCACGGTGCCCGAGAACGTCGAACTCGGTCCCGACGGCGACGTGCTGCCCGGCGCAAGCGACGGTTTCGTCATCCCCGACTGCTCCGTCTGCGGCGGGATGCTGAAGCCCGAGGTCGTCTTCTTCGGGGAGTACATCCCGCTCGAGAAGTTCCGTGAGGCGGAGCAGCTCGTCCGCTCGAGCTCGGCGCTGCTGATCGCCGGCTCCTCGCTCGTGGTGAACTCCGGCATCCGTCTCCTCGACCGCGCCCGCCGCCGCCGGCTCCCCGTCGTGATCGTCAACCGCGGCGAGACGCGAGGGGACACGCGAGCGACGGTCAAGATCGATGCCGGTACCTCCGAGGTACTCACCGCCCTCGGCCGGGAGCTCGCCGGTCGGTGGGACCGCACCGTCGTCGTAGGCTCGTCCGGTGACCCTTCTCACCCTCGTGCGCCACGGCGAAACTGATTGGAACCGCAACCGCCGAATCCAGGGGTCCACCGACATCCCGCTTAACGACACCGGACGGGAGCAGGCCCGCGCGGCTGGCCTCGCCCTCGCCGAAGTACTCGATCGGTCGACCCCGACGGTCATCGTCTCGAGCGATTTGTCACGCGCGAGCGAGACCGCCCGCATCATCGCCGGCATCCTCGACCTGCCTGAACCGCGTGCCTACCCGGAGCTGCGGGAACGTGGATACGGGGATGCCGAGGGTCTCACCGACACCGAATTCTTCGATCGCTGGGGGCCGTGGGCCACCGCGGAGGTCCCCGGCGCCGAACCGTGGCCGGAGGTCACGACCCGAGCACTCCGCGGGATCCAGGAAGCGGTGGCCGATGCTCGGGCGCTGGTCGCGCCCGAGGACCCGTACGTCATCGCGGTTGCGCACGGCGCGCTCATCCGCACCGTCATCTCCCACGCATCCGCGGGCGAGTTCCCCGAGCCCGGGCACAAGCTCGCGAACGGCTCGGCGCACACCTTCCGCGTCGAGGGTGACCTCCTGTCGCTCCTGACCTCGTCGGCGCTGCCCGTCTGAACTTCGGGCTCAGGAGAGCCCGAGCGACCGGGCGATGAGGAGCAGCTGCACCTCGGTCGTCCCCTCCCCCACTTCGAGGATCTTCGAGTCGCGGAAATGCCGCGCGACGGGGTACTCGTTGATGAACCCGTTGCCGCCGAAGATCTGCGTCGCGTCGCGCGCGTTGTCCATCGCCGCATCGCTCGAGGTGAGCTTCGCGATGGCCGCCTCGGTCTTGAACGGGCGTCCCGCGTCGCGCAGGCGTGCCGCGTGCAGCCAGGCGAGTCGTGACACGTGGACGCGCTGCTGCATGCGCGCGAGCATGAACTGGATGCTCTGGCGCGTCCCCAGCGTCTCGCCGAACACGACACGACTCTTCGCGTAGTCGACGGCCGCCTCGAGGCATCCCTCCGCCGCCCCCGTGGCGAGCGCGGCGATCGCGATGCGGCCCTCGTCGAGGATGTGGAGGAAGTTCGCAAACCCGCGCCCGCGCTGGCCGAGCAGATTCGCCTCGGGGACGCGCGCACCCGTGAAGACCAGGGGATGCGTGTCGCTCGCGTGCCAGCCGACCTTGTCGTACGCCGGCCCGACGGTGAACCCCGGCGTACCGTGCGGGACGATGATCGTCGAGACCTCGCGCGTCGCCGCACCCGGCTCGCTCGTCACCGCGGTGACGGTCACGAAGCGGGTGATGGAAGTGCCCGAGTTGGTGATGAACTGCTTCGCGCCGTCGATCACCCAGTCGCCGCCGTCGAGGCGTGCGGTCGTGCGGGTAGCCCCGGCATCCGATCCCGCATCCGGCTCGGTCAGCCCGAACCCGGCGAGCGCGCGTCCGGCGAGCAGGTCGGGCAGGTACTCCTCGCGCTGCGCGTCGGTTCCGAAGCGGAAAATCGGCATCGCGCCGAGACTCACCCCCGCTTCGAGCGTGATGGCGATCGACTGATCCACGCGCGCGAGCGCCTCGATCGCGAGCCCGAGGGTGACGTAGTCGCCGCCCTGTCCGCCGACCTCGTCGGGGAACGGCAGTCCGAACAGCCCCATGTCGCCCATCTGCGCGACGACGTCCATCGGCAGGGTCTTGGTGCGGTCGGCCTCGTACGAGACCGGCGCGACCACCTCGTCCGCGAACGAGCGGACGAGCCCGGCCAGTTCGACCTGCTCCTCCGTGAGGTCGTATCCCGTCATCGGCAGACTCATGCGAACACCATCGCCCTTCCCGGCTCACGCAACACGTCGGCCACGTCGGTGAGGAACCGAGCCGCTTCGGCCCCGTCCACCAGCCGGTGATCGAACGACAGACTCAACGTCATGACATCGCGCAGCGCGACGCCACCCTCGTGCTCCCACGGCCGGCGCTGCACAGCGCCGAGGCCGAGGATGCCGGCCTCCCCCGGCACGAGGATCGGGGTCCCGGCATCCACGCCGAACACCCCGTAGTTCGTGATCGAGAACGTCCCGCCCGACAGATCGGCGGGCGTCGCCTTGCCCGCCCGCGCCGTGTCGGCGAAGGCGCGGATCGACTGGGCGAGGTCCACGAGCGACAGGGCACCGGCATCCTTCACCGACGGCACGACGAGCCCGCGGTCCGTCGCCGCAGCGATCCCGAGGTTCACCCGGCCGAAACGGACGATCTCGCCCGCCGCCTCGTCCCAGGTCGCGTTGAGCTCGGGGGTCCGGCGAAGAGCCAGGCACACGGCCTTCGCGGCAACGGCCATGATCCCGATGCGGGCGTCCGCATAGCGCACGTCGGCGCGCAGTCCCGCCACGAAGGAGACGGATGCCGTCACGTCCACCGTCAGGAAGGTGGCCGCGTGCGGGGCTGTGAAGGCCGACCGCACCATGGCGTCGGCCGTGTGCTTGCGGACGCCGCGGATCGGGATCCGCTCGTCCGCCGTCGAGCTCGCCACGGGAGCAAGGGACGCCGGGGCCGCCACCGGCTCGGCGGAGGTCCGCGCCGCGTAGGCCTCGACGTCCTCCCGCGTGATCAGACCGTCGACACCCTGAGCCGCCACGAGATCGAGGTCGACTCCGAGGTCGCGGGCGAGCTTGCGCACCGGCGGTGTGGAGCGGGGACGCTCGCGCGGCTCGTGCTCCGCCACGCTCGGCGCGATCGCGTCGTGCGGCGCCGCCTCCCGGACGGCCAGGTCGACGACGTCGCGGCCTGCACCGGCGCGCGCCCGACGCTGCGGGCGGGCATCGCTCCGCGGCGCGGCACCGTAGCCGACGAGGTTCGGCTCGCGCTTCGCCTCGGCGGCGGGCGACGCTGCGGCATCCGTCTCCGCCCCGGCGATGTCGAAAGCGATCAGCACCTCCCCGACCGGGACGACATCGCCCTCGGCGTGGTGGAGGGCGGAGACCGTGCCGGCGAACGGCGACGGGAGTTCGACGACGGCCTTCGCTGTCTCGACCTCGGCGATGGTCTGATTGAGTGCGACCTCGTCGCCGGCGGCGACGTGCCACTGCACGATCTCGGCCTCGCGCAGGCCCTCGCCGAGGTCGGGAAGACGGAATTCCGTGATCATGCGGTCACCTCCGGGACGCCGGTCGGGCGGCCGAGCACGCGGTCGACGGCGTCGAGGATGCGGTCGAGATCGGGAAGATGGTGCTGTTCGAGCTTCGCCGGCGGATACGGGATGTCGTGGCCCGTCACCCGCAGCGGCGGGGCTTCGAGGTAGTGGAAGCACTTCTCCGTGATGCTGGCGATCACCTCCGCACCGACGCCCCCCTCACGGGACGCCTCGTGCGTGACCACCACCCGGCCGGTCCGACGGACGGATGCCGCGACCGTGCCGTAGTCGACGGGCGACAAAGAACGAAGGTCGATGACCTCGAGCGAGATCCCCTCGTCCTCTGCGGCGAGCGCGGCATCCAGTGCCGTCGTCACCTGCGCACCGTAGGTGACGACGGTGACGTCGGTGCCCTCCCGGACGACGCGGGCGAGACCCAGCGGGGCAGCATCGGCGATGTCGGCGTCGACGTCGACCTCGCCCTTCGCGTGATACAGCCGCTTGGGTTCGAAGAAGACGACCGGATCGTCGCTCGCGATCGCCTGTCGAAGCATCGTGTACGCGTCCTGCGGGTTCGACACGGCGACGACGCGGAGACCCGCCGTGTGCACGAAGTACGCCTCGGGCGACTCGGAATGGTGCTCGGCCGCACCGACACCACCCGCCCACGGGATGCGGATCGTGATGGGCATCTTCACGCGCCCCTGGGTCCGGTAGTGGAGTTTCGCGACCTGACTGACGATCTGGTCGAAGGCGGGATAGACGAACCCGTCGAACTGGATCTCCACGATCGGACGGAACCCGCGAAACGCGAGGCCGACGGCGGTCCCGACGATCCCGGACTCGGCGAGCGGGGTGTCGACGACCCGACGCGGCCCGAACTCGGACTGCAGTCCGTCGGTGATGCGGAACACGCCCCCGAGACGGCCGATGTCCTCGCCCATGACGAGGGTCTTGTCGTCGTCGGCGAGCGCACGGCGCATGGCGGCGGTGAGGGCCTTGCCCATCGTCATGTCGGTCATCGTGCGCCCCCACCCGAGAAACCGTCGAGGTACACGGCGAAGCGGGCGCGCTGCTCGTCGAGCCCGCTGTGCGGCTCGGCGTACACCTGGTCGAACACCCGCAGGGGCTCGGGAGCCTCGGCCCCCACGACGGCGCTGCGCATCGCAGCGGTGAAACGGTCGGCATCCGCGGTCAACGTCTGGGCGAACGCGTCGTCGAACGCACCGAGCGAGCGCAGATACGCCTCGACGCGTGCCAGCGGGTCGCGGGCCTTCCAATGCGAGACCTCGTCGGCGTCGCGGTAGCGGGTCGGATCGTCCGAGGTCGTGTGCGGCCCGACGCGATAGGTGACCGCCTCGAGGTAGGCGGGACCGCGGCCGCTGCGGGCGTGGTCGGCCGCCCAGCGCATCGCGGCGATGCAGGCGAGGACGTCGTTGCCGTCGACGCGCAGGCTCGGGATGCCGAAGCCCGGCGCCCGGTGCGAGATCGGCGTCCGCGACTGCAGCTGCACGGGCTCGGAGATCGCCCACTGATTGTTGGAGCAGACGAAGACGACGGGCACGCCGTAGGACGACGCGAAGATCATCGCCTCGTTGACATCGCCCTGACTCGTCGCGCCGTCTCCGAAGTAGGCCACCGCGACCTGGTCGCCGCCGTCGCGCTGGATACCCATCGCGTAGCCGACGGCGTGGAGGCTCTGCGCCCCGATGATGATCTGCGGGTTCGCGACGTGCACGTCGAACGGATTCCAGCTCGCGTGCTGCGCACCGTGCCAGACCATCACGAAGTCCTTCGGCTGCACGCCGCGCACGACCTCGATGCCGATCTCGCGGTAGCTCGGGAAGAGGAAGTCGTCGTCGTGGCACGCCCACGCGGTGCCGACCTGGACGGCCTCCTGCCCCTGCGCCGGCGCCCACAGACCGAGATGCCCCTGGCGCTGGAGAGCCACCCCCTCGGCGTCGAGCCGGCGGGAGAGGAACATGTCGCGGTACACCTGCCGGAGCATCGGCGCATCGACGTCGGCGGCCCACGGGTCGAGCCGTTCGTCCCGCACGCGTCGCCCCTCGTGGTCGAGCAGGCGGGCCACGTCCTCGGTATCGCTCGCCAGTGCGGCGGCGGGGGTCAGAGTGTCGGTCATCATCGTCCCTCTCTGATCGCGGGCGCACGTCTTGTGGACGGGCGACCGGCGCAGAACACCGGCCTCGTCGCCGGATGGTGCGAGACTAGGCCGACATCGCACCTCGCTCAAGCATCGTCACGAACATTGAGCAGGATGCGTAAGCGGGCGGGAACGCTGCTGCTATGGTGTGGCACTATGAGCGCCCTCGACCACGTGGATCTCGAGCTGCTGAACGCCCTCGCCGAGGATCATCGCGCCACCGTGGTCGCTCTCGCCGAACGGCTCGGCCTGTCCCGCAACACCGTCCAGGCCCGCATGGCCAAGCTGGAGAGGTCGGGCGTCTTCCTGTCCTTCGAGCGGGCCATGTCACCCGCCGCGCTCGGGTACACGATCGATGCGATCCTGCACGTGCAAGTGCGTCAGGCGGACCTCCCGCGCATCACCGCCGAATTGCAGGAGATCCCCGAGGTCGTGCAGT
Organism: Microbacterium phoenicis; assembly: GCF_047302325.1. Lineage (NCBI taxonomy): Bacteria > Bacillati > Actinomycetota > Actinomycetes > Micrococcales > Microbacteriaceae > Microbacterium > Microbacterium phoenicis. The sequence goes on along the minus strand of NZ_CP154849.1, from coordinate 1,695,696 downwards.
GCCACGGCCTCAGCGGGCCCGTGGATCTCCTCGTGCGCGTCGCGGCGCGGGACACGCAGCACCTCTTCGACATCGATGCACGGATCCTCGCGATCGACGGCGTCGAGCGCACCGAGACGTCCCTCGCGATGGGCGAGGTCATCGGGTACCGGGTGCGACCTCTCCTGGCAGCGGCTCGGCGGGAGAGCTGACATCCGCGGGTGCGCGCTCCTCCAGCCGGACGAGGACGACGCCCGCGAGGATCAACGCGCCCCCGGCGAACTGCACCACCGCGGGTGCCTCCCCGAGGAGCAGCCACGCGAAGCTGAGGGCGAACAGCACCTCCGAGAGCCCGACGAACGACGCGAGTCGGGAACCGATGCGCGGGACGGCCATGATCCCGAGGGAGTACCCCGCCGCCGTGCACAGCCCGACGAGGGCGAGCGGCACGAGCGGCGGGACCGTCATCCCCAGCAGATCGACGACCTCGGCCGAGGTCGTCAAGGGCAGGATGCCGGCGGCCGCCAGCACGAGGATGGTCACCGTCCCCACGAGCAGGCCACCCGCCGCGAGGGCGAGGGGCGGGAGGTCGTCGCCGGCGCGCTCGCTCATGACGAAGTAGACGCACGCGCACACCGCTGCCAGCAGCGCGAACGCGGTCCCCAGCAGGTCGAAGCGGGCGCCCGACACGTCGACGACCAGCACGAGCCCGATCATCGCGACGATCGATCCGACGACGACGATTCGCGACGGGGCACGGCGCGTCCTCGCCCAGACGAAGAGGACGAGCATGACCGGCGCGAGGTACTGGATCAGCAGAGCGACGCCCACCGGCATCCGTTGCAGCGAAGAGAAGTAAAACACCTGGCAACCGACCACCGGGATGAGGCCGAAGGCGACGAGCGACACCCCGTGCACGCGGAGGAAGTCGTGCCGGCGCAGCAGGGTGCGAACGAGCGCGGGCGAGAGCACGAGCCCCGCCACCCCCATGCGGATCGCGAGCACACTGGCCAGCGACCATCCGCCTTCGAGCAGCGGCTTGGCGATGGGGCCGCTCACCGAGAAGGTGAGGGCGCTCGCGACCGCGAGCAGGAGCCCGCGCGACGGGACCGAGCCGCGGCGGGCGGGTGGGGCGAGCCTTTCGGGCAGGGTGCGGGTCATCGGCGGTCCTGGAGGGTGGGAGCGGCAGGTCATGACCTAAGTGTCATTACACTGGTGACAGTACCGACGACGATCGTCAGGAGTCAAGAACATGTTCATCCGTGACACGGAGATCTCCCTGCGTGCAGCGACGGCGCTGGTCAACTCGCTCCCGGAGATCGACGGGGACGGCGTCGATCGCCTGGCCACGCTGGACGATCTGGCGGCTTTCCTGCGCGAACACCCCTACAGCGGCGTCATCCGTCGTGACGACGTCGAGCTCTCCGAACTCCGCGCCGCGCGCTCACGCCTGCGGATGCTCTGGACCGGCGACCGCGTCGCGGCGGTACCCATCGTCAATGCGATGCTCCGCGAGAGCAAAGCACTCCCCCAGCTGGTCATCCACGACGGCTACGACTGGCACATCCACGCGACCGACGACGCAGCTCCCCTCGCCACCCGCATCACCGTCGAGGTGGCCATGGCCTTCGTCGACGTCATCCGCTCCGACGAGTTCGACCGCGTGCGCGTCTGCTCCGCGGACGACTGCGAGGCCGTGTACATCGACTATTCGAAGAACGGCTCGAAGCGTTACTGCGACACCGGCAACTGCGGCAACCGCATGAACGTCAACGCGTACCGTCGCCGGAAGGCCGAAGAAAGCGCGTGATGGCGGATGCCGCGGCCCGCGGCGTCTCATAGTGGATGAGGTGCCCCACCTCGGGGATGACGACGAGGTCGGCATCCCGGAACATCTGCTGCAGCTCGAACTGGGCCGACAGCGGCGTGATGTCGTCGTTCTCGGCTGCGATGAGGAGGGTCGGGACGTCGATGCGCCCGGCGGCTTCACGAACGTCGTGCGAGACCGAGGTGACGAACGCCTCGTGCAGGGTGTCGCGGTCGGCGAACCGCGAGAAGTATGTGTCGTGCTGGTCATGGATGAAGGCGCGAAGGCCACGATCCTTGGTCTTGGCCATCGCCACGCTCGTCACCCGCACGATGACGCGGTTGCGCAGCAGGGCATCGCCGAGCGGCCGAGGCAACCGGGCGCCGGCCCAGTAATAGAAGATCGCGAGCCGCGTGAGGATCCCGCGGGGTCCCTCGAGCGCGGGCGCTCCGATGGGGTTCACGAGGATCAGCCGCGGGGTCGTCAGACCACGGCCGACGGCCGCCGACGAGACGATCGAGCCGAAGGAGTGCCCGAGCACGACGGCGCCGGGGGCGACCTCCGCCGCGAAGGCGATCAGCCACGACGCGTACGCGTCGAGATCGTGCCGACCCGGGAACGCCGGGGTCTCGCCGAAGCCGGGCAGGTCCGGAGACACGACCCGGACGCCGTCGAGCTGCGCCACGATCGGTTCGAGACCGTGGTGGTCTCCTCGGAAGCCGTGGACCGCGAGGATCGTCGTCTCGGCATCCACCGGTCCGTAGACCCAGTACGCCGTCGGAGTACCCGCGACGCTCACCTCATGTCGCTCGACGGGAACGGCCGCGAGGCGCTCGGCGTACGGATTCACGGCAGTCACCCGTCGAGTCTACGAGCGGGTGATGCGCCTGCCGGTCGGCGGCGCGTCGTCCGGCACGATGTCGGCGGTCGACCGTAGCGTCGGAGCATGGGCGCCTGGGACGAACTTCCGCTGTGGGACGACGACACCTGGGGTGAGCCCGCGCCCGCTGCGGTCGCCCCGTCGATCGCTGACCCCGCCCCCGCTGCCGTGGCGTCCGCCGTCGTCGCCGAGATCACTGCGGAGTCCGTCGCGCCGGGTCCGTGCGCGGGCCCGCTGGGCGTCTTCGATCTCGAGACGACGGGCATCGATGTCCGCTCCGATCGGATCGTGAGCGCCCACGTCGGCGTCCTCGACGCGTCCGGCGTCGTCATCGATGCACGCACGTGGCTCGCCGACCCCGGCGTCGAGATCCCCGCAGGCGCGACGGCCGTTCACGGCATCACGACACAGCGCGCCCGGGCCGAGGGTCGCCCTGCCGCGGAGGTCGTCGCCGAGGTGACGGCGTCGCTGCGCGACCTGTTCGCCGCCGGCATCCCGGTCGTCGCGTACAACGCGCCCTTCGATTTCTCGCTCCTCAAGTACGAGAGCCTCCGTCACGGTGTCGTGCCGATCGACGCCCCGTCTCCGGTCATCGACCCGCTCGTCGTCGACAAGACCTACGACCGGTACCGCCGCGGCAAGCGCACCCTCGAAGTCGTCGCCGCGCACTACTCCGTCACCCTCGAGGGAGCGCACGACGCCGCCGCCGACGCGATCGCCGCAGGGCGCGTCGCGCAGGCGATCGCCGCACGCTTCGACCTCGACGTCTCAGCCGACGACCTCCACACGCAGCAGATCGCGTGGGCGCGTGCGCAGGCGGAGAGCCTCAGCGAGTACTTCGTCCGCATCGGCCGGCTCGACGCCGACGTGGACGGCAGCTGGCCGATCCGCTGAGGGACCCGCGTCCGGGAACGACGAAGGCCCCGCTGGAGCGGGGCCTTCGAGGACGGCTGCTTACTTGCTGCCGAAGTTCTTGAAGCGCTGGTTGAACTTCTCGACGCGACCGGCCGAGTCCATGATGCGCTGCTTGCCCGTGTAGAACGGGTGCGAGGCGGACGAGATCTCGACGTCGATGACCGGGTAGGTCTCGCCGTCCAGCTCGATCGTCTTGTCGCTCGAGACCGTCGAACGGGTCAGGAAGGTCTCGCCGGAGCCGAGGTCGCGGAAAACGACGGCGCGGTACTCGGGGTGGATGTCAGTCTTCATTGGGTTCCTCACGAAGTGCCCTGGATTTTGCCAGGAGCGGGTGAAAGTCTGCAGCGCGAACGCGCCAACGCAAGATTCTATCAGGATGCCGCGCGCGCGGCGAACCGGCCGTCCTCCGACGTCAGCGTGATCGGCATCCCGAAGGTCGCCGTCAGGTTCTCCGCCGTCAGGGTCGCCGCGATCGGTCCCTGCGCGACCGCAGCGCCGTCGCGCAGCAGCAGGACGTGGGTGAAGCCGACGGGGATCTCCTCCACATGGTGGGTGACCATGATCATGGCGGGCGTCGACTCCTCCTTCGCGTATCCGCTCAGCAGGCTCAGGAGCTCTTCGCGGGCCCCGAGGTCGAGGCTCGCGGTCGGCTCGTCGAGCAGGAGTAGTTCCGGGTCCGTCATGACGGCGCGAGCGATCTGGACGCGCTTCTGCTCACCGTCCGAGAGGGTGCCGAACGTGCGGTCGGCCAGGTCGGCGAGGCCCCACTCCCCCAGGACGCGACGCGCCCGACGCTCGTCGATCGTCTCGTAGTCCTCACGCCAGCGCCCGACCACCGCATAGGCGGCGGTCAGGACGACGTCGAGGACGGTCTCGTCCTGCGGGACCCGCTTGGCCATCGCCGAGGAGGCGAACCCGATCCGGGGGCGGAGGTCGAAGACGTCGGTGCGCCCGAGGACCTCGTCGAGCACGGTGACCGATCCCGAACTCGGGTGGGTCAGGGTGGCGGCGAGCTGCAGCACCGTCGTCTTGCCGGCGCCGTTCGGGCCGAGGACGACCCAGCGCTGGTCCGCGTCGACGGTCCAGTCGATCCCGTCGACGATGTTGCGGGCATTGCGGCGGACGACGACGTCGGCGAGTTCGAGCACCTGAGGCATGCTCCCAGCCTATCGACCGGGCGGAGCCTCGCCGGCAGGCTACCGGCCGGTCGCGGTGACCTCTCGGTACAGCTCTGCCGTGGCATCCGCGATCGCCTCCCAGCTGAAGTCGGATGCCGCCCGCTCACGACCGGCGCGGCCGTAGGCGCGCGCCTTCTCGGGATCGGACACGACCTCCGTCAGGGTCGCGGCCAGGTCTGCGACGAAGCGATCGGGGTCGACGGGGGTTCCCGTGCCGTCCTCGACCTGGTCGATCGGCACGAGGCGTCCGGTCACGCCGTCGATGACGACCTCCGGGATGCCGCCGGTCGCCGTCCCGACGACGGCGGCGCCGCACGCCATCGCCTCGAGGTTGACGATGCCGAGGGGCTCGTAGATCGAAGGGCACACGAAGGTGGTCGCCGATGTGAGGATCGCGCAGAGATCGGGGCGGGGCAGGAACTCCTCGATCCAGACGACCCCCTCGCGTGTCTCCTGGAGCTTCCGGACGAGGTCCTGGACCTCGCTCATGATCTCGGGCGTGTCCGGGGCCCCGGCGCAGAGGACGAGCTGAACCTCGGGCGGAAGGAGCTCTGCGGCCCGCAGGAAGTACGGCAGGCCCTTCTGACGGGTGATGCGGCCGACGAACACGACGGACGGCCGATCCGGGTCGATCCCCCAGCGCGAGAGGAGCTCTGGATCCTCGCGCGGCTGCCAGGCGTCGACGTCGATGCCGTTGTAGATGACGCGAACCTTGGCGGGGTCGAGGGCCGGGTAGCTGCGGAGGATGTCGCGTCGCATGCCATCGCTGACGGCGACGACCGCGGCCGCATTCTCGTAGGCGGTCTTCTCCACGTAGCTCGACACGGCGTAACCGCCGCCGAGCTGCTCGGCCTTCCACGGGCGCAGCGGCTCCAACGAGTGGGCCGTCACGATGTGCGGGATGCCGTGGAGTTTCGACGCGAGGAATCCGGCGAAATTCGCGTACCAGGTGTGGCTGTGCACGACGTCGGCGCCGGCGACGTCGCCGACGATCTCGAGGTCGGTGCCGAGGGTCTGCACGGCGGGGTTGGCGCCCGAGAGCCCGTCGGGAACCGCGTACGAGGTGGTGTCCGCTTCGTCCCGCGGGCCTCCGAATGCGCGGACCTGCACCTCCATGCGCGAGCGCAGCGCCGAGACGAGTTCGGTGACGTGGACCCCCGCTCCGCCGTAGATCTCCGGCGGGTACTCCTTCGTGACGATGTCGACGCGCATGGACCGAACTCTAGGCCACACGGAACACGCACCAAAGTCCTCGCTTGCCCGTTGCAAATCGCCATAGTGTGAGCACATGCCAGCATCACCGAAGGTCCTCGGTATCGTCCTCGCCGGTGGCGAGGGCAAGCGCCTCATGCCGCTCACCCAGGACCGCGCGAAACCCGCCGTTCCCTTCGGCGGGCAGTACCGTCTCATCGACTTCGCGATCTCCAACCTCATCAACTCGGAGCTCCGCCAGATCGTCGTCCTGACGCAGTACAAGTCGCACAGCCTCGACCGCCACGTCTCGCAGACCTGGCGGATGTCCGCTCTCCTCGGCGCCTACGTCACCTCGGTCCCGGCGCAGCAGCGGCTCGGGAAGCGGTGGTTCTCCGGCTCGGCCGATGCGATCCTGCAGTCCCTCAACCTCATCCACGACGAGAAGCCCGACATCGTCGCCGTGATCGGCGCCGACCACGTGTACCGCATGGACTTCCAGCAGATGATCGACGCGCACATCGCCTCTGGCGCTCGAGCGTCGGTCGCCGGCATCCGTCAGCCGATCGGCCTCGCGAACCAGTTCGGCGTCATCGACGTCGACCCCGCCGACGGCATCACGATCCGCGACTTCCTCGAGAAGCCGCAGAACCCGACGGGCCTTCCCGACAGCCCAGGCGAGGTGCTCGCCTCGATGGGCAACTACGTCTTCGACACCGATGCCCTCATCGAAGCGGTCGAGGCCGACGGCGAACTGCCGACCTCGAACCACGACATGGGCGGCGACATCATCCCCTACTTCGTCTCGCGCGGTGAGGCGGCGGTGTACGACTTCAAGCGCAACGACGTCCCGGGGTCCACCGACCGCGATCGCGACTACTGGCGTGACGTGGGAACGATCGATTCGTTCTTCGACGCGCACATGGACCTCATCTCCGCGCTGCCGATCTTCAACCTGTACAACATGGACTGGCCGATCCGGTCGCAGTCGGTGAACTCGCCGCCGGCGAAGTTCGTCCGCGACGGGGTGGGGCGCATCGGCAACGCGATCGACTCGATCGTGTCGCTGGGCTGCGTACTGTCGGGCACGCACCTGGAGCGGAGCGTCCTCGGTCCCTGGACGCTCTCGGGCGGCGGATCGACCATCACCGACTCGGTCCTCTTCGACCACGTCAGCGTCGGCGCCGGCGCCCGCGTGCACCGCGCGATCCTCGACAAGAACGTCGTCCTGGAACCCGGCGCGACGGTGGGCGTGGACCGCGAGCTCGACCTCTCGCGAGGCTTCACCGTCACCGACAGCGGGCTGACGGTCGTCGGCAAGAACATCCGCATCACGTCCTGAGCGGACGTGCCGACGGCGTCGGAGCAGATAGCGTGGTCGGGTGCCTGACGCCCGGTTCCTCGTCGTGTTCGACGCCGACTCCACGATCATCCGCAACGAGGTCATCGAACTGATCGCCGATGAAGCGGGCCGCGGCGCTGAAGTGGCCGCTGCCACCGAGGCGGCGATGCGCGGCGAGGTGGACTTCGCCACGAGCCTCCGCTCGCGCGTGAGCGAGCTCGCGGGCGTGCCGATCGCGTCCTTCGGTCGCGTCCTGTCGCGCATCGAGCCCACCCCCGGCGTGCACGAACTGATCGCGGCGATCCATGAGCGCGGCGGCGTCGCCGCGGTCGTCTCGGGCGGATTCCACGAGATCCTCGACACGGTCGCGCCGGACCTCGGCGCGGACGTGTGGAGCGCGAACCGCCTGGCGGTGAGCGACGGCATCCTCACCGGCTCCGTCGACGGCGACATCGTCGATGCCGCCGCGAAGGCGTCGGCACTGCGCGAATGGAGCCTCTCCTACGGCGTGGCCCCTGACGCGACGATCGCCGTGGGCGACGGGGCGAACGACCTCATGATGATGGATGCCGCGGGCCTCGGCGTCGCCTTCAACGCGAAGCCCGCCGTGCGCCTCCGCGCCGACCTCGTAGCCGGCCGCGTCGACTTGGCGGAACTCATCCCCCTGCTCCCCTGACGGCGAGCGGGATGTCGGAGGCAGGTCGTACCCTGCCGGCATGGACATCATCCTGATCCCCGGCCTCTGGCTGACCGCCGACTCATGGGACGACGTCGTCCCCGCCCTCCGCGGCGCGGGGCACACGCCGCATCCGCTCACTCTCCCGGGCGTGGGCGCTCCCGAGTCCGACATCGGCCTCACCGATTGGGTAGACGCTGTCGTCGCCGAGATCGACCGCGTCGACGGGACCGTGGTCCTCGTCGGTCACAGCGGTGGCGGCAACGTGGCGTGGGCCGCCGCGGAGCGGCGCGCCGACCGCGTCCGACGGGTCGTCTTCGTGGACACGACGCCTCCGCCACCCGGCGCGGAGATCTCGGAGTTCCCCGTCGTCGACGGGGTGATCCCCTTCCCGGGGTGGGACTTCTTCGATGCGAAGGACACTGCGGACCTCGACGAGCAGACCCGCGCTCGCACGGCACCCCTCACGGCATCCGTCCCCCGGCGGGTGCCGACCGATGCCGTCGTGATGGAGGGCACCGAACGCCACCGGGTGCCGGTGACGATGTTGATGGGATCGATGGACGACGAGACGTTCCGTCGGGTCGTGTCGGCGTGGGGCGATTTCGCGGCGGAGTTCGCCTCGATCGAGGATGCCGAGGTCATCCGGCTCGGAACCGGACACTGGCCGCAGTTCTCGGCGCCGGCCGAGCTGTCGCGCCGGATCGTCGAGGCGGCGCGCTGACGCGGATCAGTGACCCATGCCGAGCCCGCCGTCGACGGGGATGACGGCGCCGGAGATGTAGGCCGCGTCGTCCGAGGCCAACCACACGACGGCGGCGGCGACCTCGTCAGCGGCACCGAACCGGCCGGCCGGGATGCTCTTCTTGTAATCGGACTGCGTCTCGTCTGGGAGAGCCGCCGTCATGTCCGTCTCGATGAACCCGGGCGCGACGACGTTGGCGGTGATCCCGCGTGAACCCAGCTCGCGCGTGAGCGAGCGGGCGAAGCCGACGAGGGCGCTCTTGGAGGACGAGTAGTTGATCTGCCCGGCGGAGCCGTAGAGGCCGACGACCGAGGAGATGAGGATGACGCGGCCCCACTTGGCCCGCAGCATGCCCTTCGCGGCACGCTTGACGACGCGGAAAGCGCCGCCGAGGTTGGTCGAGATCACGGAGTCGAAATCGTCCTCCGTCATGCGCAGGAGCAGCGTGTCCTTCGTGATGCCGGCGTTCGCGACGACCACCTCGACGGGGCCCAACTTCTGCTCGACCTCGGTGTAGGCGGCATCGAGGGAGGCGGCGTCGGTGACATCGGCCCGGACGGTCAGAGTCCCCTCCGGGCCCTCTCCCGAGCGCGCGGTGACCGCGACGGCGAACCCCTCCGCGACGAATCGCTCGGCGATCGCACGGCCGATGCCGCGGTTGCCTCCGGTGACCAGGACGACGCGCTCGCGGGACATTCTTCTCCTTGCTCCGAGGCGGGTGAATCGCACCAGCCTACCGGCGCGGTCGACGGGTAGTCTGGAGTCAACTCGCCTGAAGGAGACGGACGTGACCGACGCCACGAACACCCCGCCGCAGCCCTCGGAAGTGCCGCCGGCGCCTCCGGTGCCCGACGCCTCGTCGCCGGCCGCCCCGCCCTACGCGCCCCCCGCCTACGGCCAGCAGCCCGGGTACGGGCAGCAGCCGAGTGCGGCGCCCGCCTACGTGCAGCCGTCGTACCCGCAGTCCGGCTACGGGCAGCCCGGATACGGCCAGCCCGCGTACGGTTACGCACCGGCACGGCCGACCAACGTCCTCGCGATCGTCTCGCTCGTCGCTTCGATCGCGGGCCTCACGATCCTCCCCTTCATCGCCTCCATCCCCGGCATCATCACGGGCCACATGGCCCTGAAGCAGCTGAAGACCTCCGGGGAGCAGGGTCAGGGGCTCGCACTCTGGGGCACGATCCTCGGTTGGATCGGCGGCGGTCTGCTCATCATCGGCATCCTCATCTGGGTCTTCGTCTTCATCGCGATCGCTGCCACCGCGTCCAGCGTCGGCCTCTCTTCCTGAGGAGCTCTCCCACGTCCCGCCGCGCCGCGCACGATCGCACACCGTCGGCGACCTCGCTCACCACCGCCCCCGAGGTCGACGCCCGTTCGCGCACACGCCGATACGTCATCATGATGTCGGTCAGAGTGCTGTGCTTCATCCTCATGGTGACGGTGACCCCGTACGGCTGGCAGACCTGGATCTTCGCTGCCGGGGCCGCCGTCCTCCCCTACCTGGCGGTCGTGATCGCGAACGTCGGGAACGGCGACGAGGTCGTCGTGGCCGAACGACCCTCCCGCGAGATCGAGTCGACACCGTCGGCATCCACGCCTCCGGAGGACCCGAATGGAGGCGTCATCCGCATCCAGGAGAGCCCCCCGCAGGAGGACCGATGAGCCCCACGGCAGGAGCATCGGACGCGGCCCAGTGCTCGCGAGCAGGATGCCGCGCCGACGCCGCATGGCAGGTGGTGTGGCGCAATCCCCGCATCCACGCCGCGGATCGCCGCAAGGTGTGGGCCGCGTGCACCGATCACGTCGAGTTCCTGCGCGCCTATCTGGCCTCACGCAACTTCCCGGTCGAGGTCCTCGCCCTCGCGCCCGCGTCCGCATCGTGAACCGCGAGACGGCGCTCCGCTGGAGCGGCTACGTGGCGATGGCCGTCGTCTTCGCCATCGCCTGCGCCATGCTGTCCAACTGGCAGTTCTCCCGTAACGCGGAACGGGACGCGGAACTCGCTCTCGTGGAGAGCAACTACTCGCAGGCGCCCGTGCCGTTCGAGGAACTGCTGCCGGACGGCACGTTCGATCCCTCCGACGAATGGCGACCGGTCGAGCTCACCGGGCGATACCTGACGGATGAGAGCCTTCTGGTGCGGAACCGCCCGCACGGCGGCACGAGCGCATTCGAGGTACTGGTCCCCCTCCGCACGGACGACGGTCGCGTCGTCCTCATCGACCGCGGCTGGGTCCGGCCCGGCGACGACCAGCCCGCCCCGGACCACGTCCCCGCGCCGCCCGCAGGCGAGGTGACGGTCGTCGGCCGCCTCCAGCCCGGCGAGGCCGCCGCCCGGGAGGGTCGCTCGGCCGCCGACGGTCAGGTGCCCACGATCGACCTGCGTCTGATCGGGCAGGAGACGGGCCAGGCGGGGAGCCTGATCGAGTCCGCCTACGTGCTGATGACCGAGGAGACTCCGGCACCCGCCGAGCGTCCGAACGCCCTCGAGGACCCGTCCGCGGATCCCGGGCCCTACCTGTCGTACGCGATCCAATGGATCCTGTTCGCCGTCATGGGGTTCGTCTTCATCTGGTACATGATCCGCACCGAGATCCGACACCGCCGCGAGGACGAGGAGAACGGTCCGAAGACCCGGACCCCGCGGAGCGCGCGTCGCCGCGACCGCGACATGGAAGCCGAGGACGCGCTGATCGACGCCCGCTGAGATCGCGCAGCTGCGCGCGGAATCAGGCCAGCGTGATGAGGTCGATGTAGTCCCGCCCCCAGATGTCCTCGACGCCGTCCGGGAGGATCAGCACGCGCTCGGGATTGAGTGCCTCGACGGCGCCCTCGTCGTGCGAGACGAGCACCACGGCGCCCTCGTAGTGCGCGAGCGCGCCGAGGATCTCCTCGCGAGATGCCGGGTCGAGGTTGTTCGTCGGCTCGTCGAGCAGCAGCATGTTCGCGGACGAGACGACCAGCGTCGCGAGCGAGAGGCGCGTCTTCTCGCCGCCCGACAGCACGCGGGCCGGTTTCAGCACGTCGTCGCCGGTGAACAGGAACGAGCCGAGCACCTTGCGCGCCTCGGTGGCGGTGATGTCGGGCGCTGCCGACATCATGTTGTCGAGGACCGAACGGGTGACGTCGAGGTTCTCGTGCTCCTGCGCGTAGTACCCGATCTTCAAGCCGTGGCCCGGCTCGATGATCCCGGTGTCCGCCTTGTCGACGCCGGCGAGGATGCGCAGCAGAGTCGTCTTACCGGCACCATTGAGGCCGAGGACCACGACGCGGGAACCGCGGTCGATCGCGAGGTCGACACCGGCGAAGATCTCGAGCGAGCCGTAGGACTTCGAGAGGTTCTTCGCCATGAGAGGTGTCTTGCCGCAGGGAGCCGGCTTCGGGAAGCGCAGCTTCGCGACCCGGTCGTCCTGACGGACGTCATCGAGACCGGCGAGGAGCTTCTCCGCCCGCGCGACCATCTGATGCGCTGCGGCTGCCTTGCTGGCCTTCGCGCCGAAGCGGGCCGCCTGCTGCTGCAGGGCCGTGGCCTTCTTCTCGGCGTTGGCGCGCTCCTTGCGGCGACGCTCCTCGTCGGCGGCGCGCTGGCGGAGGTAGTTCCTCCAGTTCATGTTGTAGACATCGATGACCTGGCGCATCGCGTCCAGGTAGAACACGCGATTGACGGTCTCGCCGACGAGCTCGATGTCGTGGCTGATCACGATCAGCCCGCCCTTGTATCCCTTGAGGAACTCGCGCAGCCACACGACGCTGTCGGCGTCGAGGTGGTTCGTCGGCTCGTCGAGGATCATCGTCTGCGCATCGGAGAAGAGGATGCGAGCGAGCTCGATGCGCCGGCGCTGGCCGCCCGAGAGCGTCTTCAGCGGCTGGTCGAGGATGCGGTCGGGGAGCGAGAGGTTGTGGGCGATCGAGGCTGCTTCGGCCTCGGCCGCGTATCCGCCGAGCGCTTCGAAACGCTCGGTCAGCGAGCCGTACTTCCGCATGGCCCGGTCGGCCACCGCGGCATCCGACGACGCCATCTGCTCCGCCGTCTCCCTCATACCGATCGCGAGGGATCCGAGGCCACGGGCATCGAGGATGCGCGTGCGCGCGAGCATCTCGGGATCCCCCGTGCGCGGGTCCTGCGGCAGATAGCCGAGTTCGCCGGTGCGATCGACGCCGCCGTCCGCGGGGATGAGGTCGCCGGCGAGGACCTTGGTCAGAGTCGTCTTGCCGGCGCCGTTCCGACCGACCAGCCCGATCTTGTCGCCGGGCGACACTCGGAACGAGACGTCCGACATGAGGGTGCGCGCACCGACGCGGATCTCGAGATCGTGCACGGCGAGCACAGCAGACATCCGTTCTTCGTGGGAGGCGGCCGAGTGGCCAAACCCCCAGTATACGTCGCCGCGAGGACGCATCCGAAGACCGCTGCGGGGGCCGTTGGTTTCCGCGGAGCACCGAGTCGATGTAAGGTTAGGCGACCCTTATCACTTCACTCAGGAGACCTCTGTGCCTCGCATCCGCACTGCGTTCGCCCTCGTCGCAGCATCCGCCCTCATTTTGACCGGCTGCGCCACCACCGCCGCGCCCGCCGGCACCTCCTCTTCCGGAGGCACCGCTGCCACGGCCGACGACGCGTTCCCGGTGACGATCACGCACGCGTTCGGTGAGACGACGATCAAGAGCAAGCCCGAGCGGGTCGCCACGGTCTCCTGGGCAAACCAGGAGGCGGCTCTCGCCCTCGGTGTCGTCCCCGTCGGCATGCCTGCTGTGACCTGGGGCGACGACGACGGCGACGGTGTCCTCCCCTGGGTCGAGGAGAAGCTCGAGGAACTCGGCGCTGAGACGCCGGTCTTGTTCGACGAGGCCGACGGCTTCGACTACGAGGCGATCGCCGACGCGGCGCCGGACGTGATCCTCGCCGCCTATTCCGGCATGAACCAGGAGGAGTACGACACCCTCAGCAAGATCGCTCCCGTGGTCGCATATCCCGACGTCGCATGGGGCACCACTTGGCAGGAGCTGACCGTCGTCAACGGCACCGCCCTGGGAATGAAGGACGAGGCTGAGAAGCTGGTCGACGACCTGACCGGTCAGCTCGACGACCTCACCGGTGCGCACCCCGACATTGCGGGCAAGACCGTGATGTTCAGCTCGTTCGATGCGACCAACCTCGCCGAGATCGGCTTCTACTCGCTCGAGGACCCGCGGCAGCTCTTCCTCCAGGACCTCGGCATGGAACCGGCCTCGACGGTCGTGGAGCAGTCGAAGGACACCGACCAGTTCTGGATCACGAACAGCACCGAGGAGATCGAGCGTTTCAGTGACCTCGACGTGCTCGTGACGTACGGCGACGACACGACCCTGGCAACGATGCAGGCCGACCCGCTGCTGTCGCGGATCCCCGCGGTCGCCGACGGCTCGGTCGTCATCCTCCCCATTGCCAACGCTCCGCTCTCCGCCGCGGCGAACCCCAGCCCGCTGTCCATCCCGAACTCGCTGACGACCGACTACGTCGACCTCATCGGCAAGGCTGCCGCCAAGGTCTCCGACTGATCCGGACCGGCCTCCCGCTCGGACCATGACCGCACTCGTCTCCTCACCCGCAGCCGTCTCGACCGCGTCCCTTCGACGCCGGTCGGGGCGGCGACGGGTGATGTGGGTCTTGGTCCTCGTGGTCGCGGTAGCGGTGATCTGTGTGTTCTCGGTCACCTTCGGTAACCGCACGGTCGACGCGACGCAGATCATCGCCGGGCTCACCGGGGACCTGACGACGACGGATGCCGCCGCCGTGGCGCGCCGGGTGCCGCGCACCATCCTGGCTCTCCTGGTCGGCGCGTCACTCGCCGTCGCCGGCACCGTCATGCAAGGCGTCACCCGCAACCCGCTCGCCGATCCGCAGATCCTGGGCATCAACGGCGGCGCCTCCCTCGCCGTCGTGACCGGTCTCGCGTTCTTCGGGGTGACGAGCGCGCTCGGATACATCTGGCTCGCGATGCTCGGCGCGGCGCTCGCAGCACTGTTCGTCTACACCATCGGGTCCCTGGGCCGAGGAGGGGCGAGCCCGCTCAAGCTCGCGCTGGCGGGGGCGGCCACCGCGGTCGCGGTCACGTCACTGATCAGCGCGATCCTGCTCCCCCGCATCGATGTGATGAGCGTCTTCCGTTTCTGGCAGATCGGCGGCGTGGGGGGCGCGACGACGCAGAACATCCTGCTCGTTCTCCCCTTCCTCGCCGTCGGCATGCTCATCTGCATCGCCTCGGCGGCGGCGCTGAACGCTCTCGCCCTCGGTGAAGACCTCGCGACAGGGCTCGGCCAGAAGGTCCGCACGGCTCGACTGCTGTCGGCGCTCGGCGCCGTGATCCTGTGCGGCGCCGCCACGGCGGTCGCGGGTCCCATCGGCTTCGTGGGACTCATCGTGCCGCACGTGTGCCGCCTGCTCGTCGGTCCCGACCACCGCTGGCTCCTTCCTGTCTCGGCTCTCGTAGGCGCGGGACTGCTGACGGTCGCCGACGTCGTCGGTCGGGTCATCGCGCGGCCGCAAGAGGTCGAGGTCGGCGTTGTGACGGCTCTCATCGGTGCACCGTTCTTCATCGCCATCGTCCGCCGACAGAAGATGCGTGCACTATGACGGCGATCGTCCCGGGTGAGCTCACACTGTCCGCCGTCACGGCCGGTCGTGCACGCCGCACCCGTCGCCGAGTGCTCGTCACGGGCGGTCTCTTAGCCGCCGTGCTCGCGACCTACCTCGTCTCGCTCATGGTGGGTCAGACCTTCTACACGCCGGCCGAGGTGTGGGCGGTGCTGACCGGTCAGACGGTGCCTGGCGCTTCCTTCACCGTCGGCGAGCTGCGTCTGCCGCGCTCGACGGTCGCCCTCCTGACCGGGCTCTGCTTCGGCATGGGCGGAGCCGTCTTCCAGACCCTCCTGCGCAACCCGCTCGCCAGCCCAGACATCATCGGGATCAACGCGGGTGCGAGCGCGGCCGCCGTCGTGAGCATCGTCTTCCTGTCGCTCTCGGGAACCGCGGTCTCCGTCTTGGCCACCGTCGCCGCGATCGCGACCGCACTGACCATTTACCTGCTGGCCTTCAAAGACGGTCGTGCGGGGGCGCGCTTCATTCTCATCGGCATCGGCGTCGCGGCGATCTTCAACAGCGTCGTCGCGTACGTCCTCTCCCGCGCGGCCGAGTGGGACCTGCAGGCTGCGATGCGATGGATCACGGGAAGCCTCAACAGCGCCTCCTGGGACGACGTCGCCCCTCTGACAGCGGCGATGGTCGTCGTCGTCCCCCTGCTGCTCTGGCTCACCCGCGACCTCGAACTGATGCGTCTCGGCGACGAGACCGCCGCCGCGCTCGGCGTGCCCGTCGAGCGGCGGCGGATCCTTCTCATCATCGCGGCCGTCGTGCTGCTCGCGTTCGCGACGGCCGCCGTCGGCCCGATCTCCTTCGTCGCCTTCCTGTCTGGCCCCATCGCCGCGCGGATGCTCGGTCCGGTGGGTTCCCCTGTCCTGGTAGCCGGACTGTTCGGTTCGTTCCTCGTCCTGATCGCAGACCTCGCCGGGCAGTATCTGCTCGGGATGCGTCTTCCGGTCGGCGTCGTCACGGGCGTCCTGGGGGCGCCCTACCTGATCTTCCTTCTCATTCGCAGCAGCCGCTCGGGAGGCTCCCTATGACCGCGGAACGCACCCTCCACGCCTCCGGGCTCAAGCTCGCCTACGGCGACCGCCTCATCGTCGACGACCTCGACCTGGTCGTCCCGCCCGGCCGGATCACGGCGATCGTTGGAGCGAACGCCTGCGGCAAGTCCACACTCCTCAAGTCGATGGCCCGACTGCTCACACCTCGCACCGGCCAAGTGCTGCTCGACGGCAGGGACATTCACAAGCTGCCCACCAAGCAGGTCGCGCGCGAACTCGGTCTGCTCCCCCAATCCCCCATCGCTCCCGAAGGGATCGTCGTCTCCGACCTCGTGGGACGCGGCCGGACGCCCCACCACGGGCCCCTCTCCCGGTGGAGCCGCGCCGACGACGAAGCCGTCGCCGCCGCCCTCGACGCGACCGACACGGCAGGCCTCGCCGACCGCGCGGTCGACGAGCTCTCGGGCGGCCAGCGGCAGCGGGTCTGGATCGCCATGGCGCTCGCGCAGCAGACCGACGTCCTGCTCCTCGACGAGCCGACCACGTTCCTCGACGTGAGCCATCAGGTCGATGTGCTCGACCTTCTGACCGATCTCAACCGGCGTAGCGGCACGACGATCGTCATGGTGCTCCACGACCTCAACCTCGCGGCGCGGTACGCCGACCACCTGGTCGCCATGGCCCGCGGACGCCTGTACGCCGCCGGCGACCCCGGTGCGGTTCTCACCGCCGAGACCGTGAAAGACGTCTTCGGCATGGACAGCCGTGTCATCCCCGATCCGCTCACGGGGCGCCCGATGGTCCTCCCCATCGGACGCCATCACGTCCCCGCCGGCGTCTGACCGCACGAAAGCAGAGACCATGTCCCTCAGCACCATGAACTTCTTCCGCGCCCCCGTGGCGGCGGTCACCGACCTGACGCCGAGCTTCCGCCGGTTCACCTTCCGCGACGACGCGCTCGGCGCCTATGGCGATCCCGGGTACGACCAACGGGTCAAGATCATGTTCCCGACGCCGACCGCCCCCCTGGATTCGATGCCGACGGATGCCGACTGGTACGACCGCTGGCGCGCGATGCCCGAGGCCCAGCGCCCGATCATGCGGACCTACACGACTCGCGCGGTGCGCGGCGCCGCCGGCGAGGTCGACATCGACATGGTCGCTCACGACGTCCTGGGCCCGGCATCCGCCTGGATCGCCGACGCGGAGGTCGGCGACGAGGTTCTGATCCTCGCCCCCACGACCGAGCACACGGGCGTCAGCTACGGCATCGACTTCGTGCCGCCCGCCAGGACGGACGCGATCCTGCTCGCCGGTGACGAGACGGCTGCACCGGCGATCGCTCGGATCCTGGAGCAGCTCCCCGCAGACGCGCGTGGTGTCGTCGTACTCGAGCTGCCCCACCCGAGTGACGCCGCCTACGTGCCCTCGCACCCCGGTTTCGAGCTGATCATCGAGGCGCGTGGCGGCGAGGACCGCCGCCACACACACCTCATCTCGGCGGTTGCCGACGTCGCCCGACGCCTCGCTCCAGGGGGAATCGGAGCCGAGGTAGAGGAGATCGACGTCGATCACGACATTCTCTGGGAAGTACCCCGCACCGCAAGGGGTGGAGCGGCGCTGAAAAGCGCTCCCCTCTACGCGTGGCTCGCCGGCGAGGCGTCCGCCATTAAAGCGCTCCGCCGTCACCTCGTCAGCGAGGTCGGCGTCGACCGTCGCGCTGTCGCCTTCATGGGCTACTGGCGCCTCGGTCGGTCGGAGAACTGAGGAAGCGGTGCGACATCGTCGCACCGCTTCTTCGTCGGCCGAATGGCCGGGGTTTCAGCTCAGATCGAGAAGCCGAGCGCGCGCATCATGTCGCGCCCGTCGTCGGTGATCCGCTCGGGACCCCACGGCGGCATCCACACCCAGTTGATGCGGAATCGGTCCACGACGCCGTCCAGCGCCTGTCCGGTCTGTTCTTCGAGGACGTCCGTCAGCGGGCAGCCGGCGGAGGTCAAGGTCATGTGGATGACGAGAGCGTCGTTCTCGTCATCCCAGCCGAGGTCGTAGATGAGTCCCAGGTCGACGACGTTGACTCCCAGTTCGGGGTCCATGACGTCCTTGAGGGCCTCGGTGACCTCGTCGTACTTCTCGGGTGCGAGCGTCTCGGCCATGCGACGATCCTAGGCCTGCTCGCCACCGACGGGAGCGAGGAAACGGTCGTAACCCTCATCCTCCAGTCGCGCTGCGAGTTCGGGGCCGCCTTCTTCCGCGACGCGACCGTTCACGAGGACGTGGACGAAGTCGGGCTGGATGTAGCGGAGGATGCGGGTGTAGTGCGTGATGAGCAGCACGCCCATGTCGCTCTGCTCCTTGGCGCGGTTGACACCTTCGGAGACGATCTTGAGCGCATCGACGTCGAGGCCGGAGTCGGTCTCGTCGAGGATCGCCAGCTTCGGCTTCAGGAGCTCGAGCTGCAGGATCTCATGACGCTTCTTCTCGCCGCCGGAGAACCCCTCGTTGACGTTGCGCGCGGCGAACTTCGGGTCCATGCGGAGGTTCTGCATCGCCTGCTTGACGTCCTTCGTCCACGCGCGGATCGAGGGTGCCTCGCCGTCGACGGCGGTCTTGGCGGTGCGGAGGAAGTTCGTGACCGTGACACCGGGGATCTCGACGGGGTATTGCATCGCGAGGAACAGACCTGCGCGGGCACGCTCGTCGACGGACATCGCGAGGACGTCCTCGCCGTCGAGGGTGATCGTGCCGCCCGTGACGGTGTACTTGGGGTGACCGGCGATCGTGTAGGCGAGGGTCGACTTGCCGGACCCGTTCGGCCCCATGATGGCGTGGGTCTCGCCCGTGCGGACGGTGAGGGTGACGCCGTTGAGGATCGGGGTCTCGCCGGCTTCCGTCTCGACCGTCACGTGGAGGTCGCGGATCTCGAGGACAGACATGTCAGCTTCTTTCTTCAGTTCACGGCTTTGGTCACGGCGGGGTCGATGAGGATGTCGTCCCCGTCGATCGTGACCTCGTAGACGGGCACCGGCTCGTAAGCCGGAAGATTCAGGGGGCGACCGGTGCGCAGCGAGAACGCGGACCCGTGGGCCCAGCATTCCAGCGACTCTCCCTCGACGAAACCGTCGGCCAGCGAGATGTCACCATGGGTGCAGGTGTCGCCGATCGCGTGGACCTCGCCCTGGCCGTCGAGCACGACGGCGATGGCGACGCCGCCCACCTCGACACGCACGGCGGTGTCCTGCTCGAGGTCGCTCAGCTGCAGGACCTTCTCCGCGGTCACTGCGCACCCTCCCCGACGAGCTCGGCCTCGATGGCCGCGATGAACTCGTCCTCGAGGGAGGGGATGCCGATCTTCTGCACGATCTCGGCGAGGAACCCGAGGACCACGAGGCGCCGAGCCTGCTCCTCGTCGATTCCGCGAGCCTGCAGGTAGAAGAGCTGCTCGTCGTCGAAGCGACCGGTCGCGCTCGCGTGACCGGCGCCGACGATGTCGCCGGTCTCGATCTCGAGGTTCGGGATGGAGTCTGCGCGCGCCCCGTCGGTGAGGACCAGGTTGCGGTTCGCCTCGTACGAGTCGGTGCCGACGGCATCCGGTCCGATGAGGACGTCGCCGATCCAGACCGTGCGCGCCGAGGCACCCTGCAGCGCACTCTTGTAGAGCACGTCGCCGTTGGTGTGCGCGCCCTTGTGGTGCAGGTAAACCTGGCTTTCGAGGTGCTGACCCGCGTCGGCGAAGGAGAGGCCGTACAGGCGTCCTTGGGCGCCGGAGCCGGCGAGCTCGACGGACGGGTTGACGCGGACGAGTCCGCCGCCGAGGCTGACGACGATGTGCGTGAGGGTGGCGTCGCGGTCGACACGGGCCTGATGGGCAGCGAGGTGCACGGCGTCGTCGTCCCAACGCTGCACGGACACGACGGTCAGCGCGGCGCCGTCCCGGACGATGATCTCGACGTTCTGCGCCTGCGCGGCGGACCCCTCGTGACGTAGCACGACGGTGCCGCGGGAGTTCTGCTGCGCCTCGATCACGACGTGCGCGTGCGCGACCCCGCCGCGGCCGGTGAGCGTCACGACGACGGGCTCGTCGAGCTCGACGTCAGCCGGGATGCGGATGAGGGGGGCCTCAGGCTCCTGCGCCCACGCTATGGCGCTCACGACGTCCTCCGGCCGGAAGACCTCGCCGCGGGGAGCATCGTCTTTCTGCAGACGGATGTGCTCGACGGCATCCGGTCCGGTCACCTCGACACCGATGACGTCGTGCGGGGCCGGCTCGTCGGCCAGCAGCGACGCGACGCGGTCGAGCGGCGTGTGCTTCCAGTTGACCTCGCGGCCGGTCGGCGTGCCGAAGTCGGCCGGGTCGAACGACCACGGACGCTCCGAGCGGGTCTGCACGGGGACGCCCTGATCGGTCACTTTCGCCGCAGGGTCGATGTGGCCCTTCGCATCGGATGCGGGGGCCTGAGTCGCTGTCGTCATCAGCCGACGGATCCTTCCATGCCCATCTCGATGAGCTTGTTCAGCTCGAGGGCGTACTCCATGGGCAGTTCGCGGGCGATCGGCTCGATGAATCCGCGCACGATCATCGCCATCGCTTCGTCCTCGGGCATGCCGCGGCTCATGAGGTAGAACAGCTGCTCCTCGCTGACCTTCGAGACCGTGGCCTCGTGGCCGAGCTGGACGTCGTCGACGCGGATGTCGATCGCCGGGTACGTGTCCGACCGCGAAATGGTGTCGACCAGCAGGGCGTCGCAGCGCACCGTGTTCGCGGAGTGGTGCGCGTTCGCGTCCACCCGCACCTCACCGCGGTAACCGGCCCGGCCGCCGCCGCGGGCGATCGACTTCGAGACGATCGACGACTGCGTGTACGGCGCCATGTGGATCATCTTCGCGCCGGCGTCCTGGTGCTGGCCGGGACCGGCGAAGGCCACGGACAGGGTCTCGCCCTTGGCGTGCTCGCCCATGAGGTAGATCGACGGGTACTTCATCGTCACCTTCGAGCCGATGTTGCCGTCGACCCACTCCATGGTCGCGCCTTCGTGGGCGACGGCGCGCTTGGTGACGAGGTTGTAGACGTTGTTCGACCAGTTCTGGATCGTTGTGTATCGAACGCGGGCGTTCTTCTTCACGATGATCTCGACGACGGCCGAGTGCAGCGAGTCGCTCTTGTAGATGGGAGCGGTGCAGCCCTCGATGTAGTGGACGTAGCTGTCCTCGTCCGCGATGATCAGGGTCCGTTCGAACTGGCCCATGTTCTCGGTGTTGATGCGGAAGTATGCCTGCAGCGGGATCTCGACGTGCACACCCTTGGGGACGTAGACGAACGACCCCCCCGACCACACGGCCGTGTTCAGCGCGGCGAACTTGTTGTCTCCCGCGGGGATGACCGTGCCGAAGTACTCCTCGAAGAACTCGGGGTGCTCGCGCAGCGCCGTGTCGGTGTCCATGAAGATGACGCCCTGCTGTTCCAGGTCCTCACGGATCTGGTGGTACACGACCTCGGACTCGTACTGCGCGGCCACACCCGCGACGAGACGCTGGCGCTCCGCCTCGGGGATGCCGAGCTTCTCGTACGTGTTCCGGATCTCCTCGGGGAGGTCCTCCCAGGTCTGCGCCTGCTTCTCGGTGGAGCGCACGAAGTACTTGATGTTGTCGAAGTCGATGCCGGACAGATCGGCACCCCACGTCGGCATCGGCTTGCGGCCGAACAGCTGATAGCCCTTCAGACGGGTCTTCAGCATCCATTCGGGTTCGCTCTTGAGGGCGGAGATCCCGCGGACGACGTCCTCGTTGATCCCTCGCTGTGCGACGGCACCCGCGGCATCCGCGTCGTGCCAGCCGAACTCGTACACCCCCAGGCCTTCGAGTTCGGGGCGGTCGATGAGCACATCCGACATGAATTTCCTCCTCACGGGCGGCAACGGTGTCATCCGTTCCGGCATTCCCTCCCGCGAGAGGAGTGCACGAGGGGGATGCCGCTGCTGGCCGCTCTGACGACGCGATACCGCGCCTAGAATCGTTGTGCGGGCTGCGATGGGGATCGCGCTCGCCGACTCCTTCATTCTACAGGCACCGCCGTCCCCCGCGGCGTGCCGGCCCGCGCCCGGAGGCGACCCCATGCTCATCACCGCGTCGACACCGACCGCCCCGCCCGTCACGCGGATGCCGCGCCTGCTGCCCCTCGTCGCGTGGCTCTCGTTCATCGCCGAGACGCTCATCATCGCCACCGGCGGCGCCGTCCGGCTGACCGGCTCGGGCCTGGGCTGCCCCACGTGGCCGACCTGCACGCCGGAGTCGCTCGTCGCGACGCCCGAGATGGGCATCCACGGCGTGATCGAGTTCGGCAACCGCACGCTGACGGGGCTCGTCGGCATCCTCGCTCTGATCGTTGTCGTGCTGGTCTGGCGGATGCGCCGCAGCCGTCGCGACCTGTTCGTTCTGGCACTCGTCGTCCTCGGCGGCGTCGTCGCCCAGGCGATCGTCGGTGGCATCACCGTCCTGACGGGTCTCAACCCCTTCATCGTCGGCTTCCACTACGTCGTGTCGCTCCTCCTCGTCTGCGTCTGCGCCGCGTTCCTCGTCCGCATGAAGGAGCCCGCGGCGCCTCGCGGGCGGGTCGTCCCCGCGTGGTACGCCCGCCTGGCGCACCTGACGACCGCCGTTCTCGCCGTGACGATCGCCTTCGGCGTCCTGACCACGGGTGCCGGCCCCCACTCGGGTGACGCCGCCGCCGGGCGCAACGGATTCGACGCGGAGATCCTCGAGCACGTGCACGCTTGGCCCGGCTACACCCTGCTCGCGCTCACGCTGGTCCTGGTCGGAGTCGCGTGGGCCCGCCGACTCCGCCCGCGCGCGTGGGTCACCGTGCTGCTCGCCGCCGAAGCCGTCCAGATCGCCGTCGGCCTCTACCAAGCGCGCAACGGTCTGCCCGAGATCGCCGTCGGCGTGCACATGGTCCTGGCCGCGCTGACCGCGGCCGCCATGACGGTCGTCATCCTCCGCCTCAAGGCACCGGCGGCCGTCGAGGTGGAGCCTGCTTCTCACTGACTCCTCATAGGTTCCGCATCGGTCCCGTCAGGGTGCATCGGGAACAGTGGCCCGGGCCGTCCGAATCCGGGCGGCTTCGACCCGGAGGAGATTCGATGAACACCCGCCCCCGCCTGACCCGCAGCATCCCGTTCTGGGTGCTCGTGGCAGGCTCCCTCGCATCCAGCGCCGCCGGCGCCGTCGTCCTGATCGACAAGCTCGGGACGATGGAGACCGCGCTGACCGCCGGTACCGCGACCGGCGTGGAGGTCTATGTCGGACAGGTCTGGGCGATCCTGGGCGCGATCCTGATCGGCGTCGGCGTGACCGGCCTGCTGCTGGCTTTCGCGCTCGGTGCCCTGCGCGCCTTCGCGATGCCGCGCGAGCAGCTCGCCCCCGCGACCGAGACGTTCGCCGACGAGATCGAGACCGACGCGCCCGACGAGTCGGCTACGACCGAGCAGCCCGTCCTCGACGGCGCCGCACGCTGATCGCCAGGTCGACCCGCTGCGTCAGAACGGCAGCAGCGGGTCGATCGCGATCGCGACGAAGAGCAGCGTCAGGTAGGTGATCGAGGCGTGGAACACGCGCATCGGCTGCACCTTCTCACCGCGGACCGCACGCGCGTACAGAACGTGCGATTCGTAGATGAACCATCCGCCGAAGACGAGGGCGGACACGGTGTAGACGAGCCCCATTCCTGCGACCGGGATCAACAGCAGCGAGCTCGCGATCGTCGCCCAGGCGTAGAGGATGACCTGCAGACCGACCTGGACACCGTCGCGGGTCGCGCCCAGCATGGGAACGTCGACCTCGGCGTAGTCGCCCTTGTACTTCATGGACAGCGGCCAGTAGTGCGGCGGCGTCCACAGGAAGACCAGCAGGAACAGGATGAACGGCGTCCACGTGAGCGAACTCGTGACGGCCGACCACCCGATGATCACCGGGAAGCACCCGGCGATACCGCCCCAGACGATGTTCTGCTCGGTGCGGCGCTTCAAAAGCATCGTGTAGATCACGACGTAGAAGAAGATCGCCCCCGCGCTGAGGGCAGCGGCGACCCAGTTCGTGAAGACCCAGAGCCAGACGGTGGAGACGATCGCGAGCGTCCACGAGAAGACCAGCGCGCCGCGCGGCGAGACCTCGCCGGTCACGAGGGGGCGGTTCTCGGTCCGCTTCATGTGCGCGTCGATGTCGCGATCGAGGTACATGTTGAAGGATGCCGCCGACCCTGCACTCATGGCGCCGCCCAGGACGGTCGCGACGATGAGCCAGAGGTTCGGAAGACCGTCGGCCGCCAGGAACATCACCGGGATGGTGGTGACCAGGAGAAGCTCGAGCACACGCGGCTTCGTCAACTGGATGTACGCGCGGACGGTGCGGCCGACCGACTGTCGAGCGGGCGCGGATACGCGCGCGCCGGTGTCCGTGAGTGCCATCGCCCCTGCCGTGTAGATCGTCGGATCGAGTCTACGGCATCCTTCGCGAGCGGTCCCTGCGCCCCCCATCCACCGGCACTTCGCTCACAGCGCACGTCACAGAGCGCCACCCGGCCTCGGCGGGTGGACTACCTCGATATGCTGAAAATCCCGACGTGGGACGCCCCCTCTTCTTCCGAGATGAGCGGTCGTCCGCGCCGAATCACCGACGAAAGGCTTCCAGGTGTCAGAGCTGGTTTGGGACGAGATCGATCGACGCGCGGTGGACACCGCGCGGGTACTGGCGGCGGATGCCGTCGAGAAGGTCGGTAACGGCCACCCGGGGACCGCGATGAGCCTCGCCCCCGCGGCCTACCTCCTCTATCAGCGCGTCCTCCGGCATGACCCGACCGACACGCACTGGCTGGGCCGCGACCGCTTCATCCTCTCGGCCGGGCACTCGTCCCTCACGCAGTACGTGCAGCTCTACCTCGGTGGGTTCGGCCTCGAGCTCGATGACCTGAAGGCGCTGCGCACCTGGGGCTCGCTGACCCCCGGCCACCCGGAGTACGGACACACGAAGGGCGTCGAGATCACGACCGGCCCCCTGGGCCAGGGTCTTGCGTCCGCCGTCGGCTTCGCCTACGCCGCACGCTACGAGCGCGGTCTGTTCGACCCCGAGGCCGAGGCGGGCACGTCGCCCTTCGACCACCACGTGTTCGTGATCGCCGGCGACGGCGACCTGCAGGAGGGCGTCACCTCCGAGGCCGGATCGCTCGCGGGCCACCAGCAGCTCGGCAACCTGATCGCGATCTACGACTCCAACCAGATCTCGATCGAGGACGACACCAACGTCGCGTTCACGGAGGACGTCCAGGCCCGTTACGAGGCCTACGGCTGGCAGGTCCAGACGGTCGACTGGAAGAAGACGGGCGAGTACGTCGAGGACCTCGCAGCCCTTCACGCGGCTATCGAGACCGCGAAGGCCGAGACCTCCAAGCCCTCGCTGATCGTCCTTAAGACGATCATCGGCTGGCCCGCTCCCGGCAAGCAGAACACCGGCAAGATCCACGGTTCCGCCCTCGGCGCCGACGAGCTCGCCGCCACGAAGAAGGTCCTCGGGTTCGAGCCGGAGCAGAACTTCGCCGTCGCCGACGACGTGCTGGCGCACACGCGCGCACTCGCCGAGCGAGCCGCAGCAGACCGCGCCGGGTGGCAGGAGTCCTTCGACGCATGGGCCGAGGCGAACCCGGAGCGCAAGGCGCTCCTCGACCGCCTCGAGGCGGCGACCCTGCCCGACGGCATCGACGACGCCCTCCCCTCCTTCGAGGCCGGTAAGGACGTCTCCACCCGCGCCGCCTCGGGCGTCGTGATCAACGCCCTGGCCGCCGAGCTCCCCGAGCTCTGGGGCGGCTCCGCCGACCTCGCCGAGTCGAACCTGACCACGATCAAGGATGCGAAGAGCTTTATCCCGTCCGAGTGGTCCACCCACGAGTGGTCGGGTGACCCGTACGGTCGCGTCCTCCACTTCGGCATCCGCGAGCACGCCATGGGCGCGATCATCAACGGCATCAAACTGCACGGGCCGACACGTCCGTTCGGCGGCACGTTCCTGATCTTCAGCGACTACATGCGTCCTGCTGTTCGACTGGCGGCGCTCATGAACATCCCCTCGGTGTTCGTGTGGACCCACGACTCCGTCGCGCTCGGCGAGGACGGCCCTACGCACCAGCCGATCGAGCAGCTGGCGACGCTGCGCCTGATCCCCAACTTCACGGTCGTCCGTCCCGCGGACGCGAACGAGACGGCCGCGGCGTGGCTCGAGATCCTGCGCCGTCAGGACGGCCCGACCGGCATCGCCCTGACCCGTCAGAACATCGCGGTCTTCCCGCGCGGCGAGAACGGCTACGCCACCACGGAGGGCGTCGCCAAGGGTGCGTACACCCTCCTCGATGCTCCCGAGGGCGAGCCGGACGTGATCCTGATCGCCACCGGTTCCGAGGTCCAGCTGGCCGTCGCCGCCCGCGAGACCCTCGCTGGCGAAGGGATCGGCGCTCGCGTCGTCTCTGCTCCCAGCCTCGAGTGGTTCGCCGAGCAGGATGCGGACTATCGCGATTCGGTGCTGCCCCCCTCGGTCAAGGCGCGCGTCTCGGTCGAGGCGGGGGCCACCGGCCTCTGGCGCGCGGTCGTCGGCGACAGCGGACGCACCGTCGGCATCGATCACTTCGGCGCCTCCGCCGACTACAAGACCCTGTTCGAGAAGTTCGGCGTCACCGCCGACGCGGTCGTCGAAGCGGCCCGCGCAACCGTCAAGGAGAACGCATGAGCACCCCCACTGAGGACCTGTCCGGCGCCGGCGTCAGCATCTGGCTCGACGACCTCTCTCGATCGCGGATCGACACCGGGAACCTCGCCCAGCTGATCGAGACGCGCGACGTCGTGGGTGTCACGACCAACCCGTCGATCTTCCAGGCCGCCATCGGCAACACCGAGGACGACTCCTACGACGCACCGCTGCAGGCCCTCGCCGCGCAGGGTGCCGACGTCGACACCGCGATCTTCGAGATCACCACGACCGACGTGCGCGACGCCGCCGACATCTTCCGTCCCGTGTTCGATCGCACGAACGGCGTCGACGGCCGCGTGTCCATCGAGGTCTCCCCCGACCTCGCGCACGACACCGACGCGACCGTCGCGCAGGCGAAGGAGCTGTGGGCCAAGGTCGACCGCCCCAATGCGCTCATCAAGATCCCCGCGACCCTGGCCGGTCTCCCCGCGATCAGCGCGGTGCTCGCTGAGGGCATCTCGGTGAACGTGACGCTCATCTTCAGCCTCGAGCGCTACGCCGCCGTCATCGACGCGTACCTCGACGGGATCCGACGGGCGAAGGAGAACGGTCACGACATCGCGACCATCCACTCCGTCGCCTCGTTCTTCGTCTCCCGCGTCGACACCGAGGTCGACAAGCGCCTCGAAGCCGTCGGTACGAGCGAGGCCGCCTCCCTCAAGGGCAAGGCCGGCGTCGCGAACGCCCGTCTCGCGTACGAGCTGTTCGAGAAGCGCTTCGCCGAATCGGATGCCGCCGAGCTCATCGCCGCCGGCGCGACCGTCCAGCGTCCGCTGTGGGCGTCGACAGGTGTCAAGGACCCCGCTCTCCCCGACACGCTCTACGTGACCGAGCTCGTCGCTCCTGGAACCGTGAACACGATGCCGGAGAAGACCCTCGAGGCCACCTTCGACCACGCGAAGGTCACCGGCGACACGATCACCGGTGCGTACGAGGACGCCCACCGTGTCTTCGACCAGCTGGCCGAGGCGGGCGTCGATCTCGTCGACGTCACCCAGGTGCTCGAGGATGAGGGCGTCGAGAAGTTCATCGTCTCCTGGCATGACCTGCAGGGCACGGTGCGCACGGCTCTCGACAGCGCGCGCTGACCGATGGTGGTGCAGATCTCGCGGGGGACGAATCCCCTCCGCGACCCCGACGATCGTCGCCTCAACCGCATCGCGGGTCCGAGCGCGCTCGTGATCTTCGGCGTGACGGGCGACCTGTCGCGCAAGAAGCTCATGCCCGCGGTGTACGACCTCGCCAATCGCGGTCTGCTCCCGCCCGGTTTCGCGCTGGTCGGGTTCGCCCGACGCGACTGGGAGGACCAGGACTTCGCGAAGGTCGTCTACGAGGCGGTGCGCCAGTACGCTCGCACGCCCTTCCGCGAGGAGACCTGGAACCAGCTCCTGCAGGGCATCCGTTTCGTGCAGGGCGAGTTCGACGACCCGGCATCCTTCGCCCGTCTCCGCGACACCGTCGAGAAGCTCGACACCGAGCGCGGGACCATGGGCAACCACGCGTTCTACCTGTCGATCCCCCCGAAGGACTTCCCCGTCGTCGCGCGCCAGTTGCGCGATTCGGGCCTCGTCGACGAGAACGCCGACGGCGACACGTGGCGCCGTGTGGTCATCGAGAAGCCGTTCGGCAGCGACTTGCAGACCGCCCGAGAGCTGAACGAAGCGCTCGAGGTCGCCTTCCCCGCCGACGCGATCTTCCGCATCGACCACTACCTCGGCAAGGAGACGGTCCAGAACATCCTGGCCCTGCGCTTCGCCAACGAGCTGTACGAGCCGCTCTGGAACGCCAACTACGTCGATCACGTGCAGATCACCATGGCCGAGGACATCGGCGTGGGCGGGCGTGCGGGGTACTACGACGGGATCGGTGCGGCGCGCGACGTCATCCAAAACCACCTGTTGCAGCTCCTCGCCCTCACTGCGATGGAGGAGCCGATCTCCCTCGATGCGGAGCACCTGCGCGCAGAGAAGGAGAAGGTGCTCGCCGCCGTCACGCTGCCCGATGACCTCTCGACGGCCACCGCCCGCGGCCAGTACGCCGGCGGGTGGCAGGGCGGCGAGGATGTCACCGGCTTCCTCGACGAAGACGGGATGGATCCGCAGTCCCGCACGGAGACCTACGCGGCGATCAAGCTCGAGATCGCCACGCGTCGGTGGAACGGCGTGCCGTTCTACCTGCGGACCGGCAAACGCCTGGGCCGCCGCGTGACCGAGATCGCGGTCGTCTTCAAGCACACCCCTCCCCTGCTGTTCCTGCGCTCCCAGGCGCTGCAGCTGGGGCAGAACGCGCTCGTCATCCGCATCCAGCCCGATGAGGGCGTGACGCTGCGTTTCGGCTCGAAGGTGCCCGGCGCCGGCAACGAAGTCCGCGACGTGACGATGGACTTCGGCTACGGCCACGCATTCACCGAGTCGAGCCCGGAGGCCTACGAGAGACTGATCCTCGACGTGCTCCTGGGCGACCCGCCGCTGTTCCCCCGGCACGAGGAGGTCGAGTTGTCCTGGCGCATCCTCGATCCCGTCGAACAGTACTGGGCGGAGCAGGACGAGCCGCTCGAACAGTACTCCCCCGGCTCGTGGGGTCCCCCTTCCGCCGATGAGCTCTTGGCCCGCGACGGCCGCGTCTGGAGGCGTCCATGATCGTCGATCTGCCCGACACCACGGTGTCCACGATCGCGAAGAAGCTCGTGAGCGTGCGTGAAGAAGGCGGCGCCGTCGCCCTCGGCCGAGTGCTCACACTCGTGATCGTCTCGACCGGCGGTCTGGAGGAGGAAGCGATCGATGCCGCGAACGCGGCATCCCGTGAACACCCGATGCGCGTCATCGTCCTCGTCGTCGAACCCGATGCCCCGACGGGCCTGGACGCGCAGATCCGCGTCGGCGGCGACGCCGGTGCGAGCGAAGTCGTCGTCCTCCGCGCCCGCGGTGCGGCCGCCGGCAACCAGGAGAGTCTCATCAACGGGCTCCTCCTGCCGGACGCACCCGTCGTCGCCTGGTGGCCGGACGACCCGCCCACCGACACCGCGCACTCGCCCATCGGTCGCATCGCGAAGCGACGCATCACGGATGCCTCGACGGAGCCGTTCTCCCCCGATCGTCTCGAGCAGCTCGGCTCCGGGTACGAACCGGGCGACACCGACCTCGCGTGGACCCGTCTGACGCACTGGCGTGAGCAGTTGGCCGCCGTCCTGGACCAGCCGCCGTTCGAGCCCGTCACCGCCGTCACGGTCGTGGGTGCGGGCAGCTCGCCGTCCACAGGGCTCCTCGCCGCGTGGCTGCGACTCAAGCTCGACGTGGCCGTGCAGTGGCATTACACCGATGCGGACGAGTGGGCTCACGGCATTCGGTCGGTCACGCTGTCGCGCTCGTCGGGCGACATCGTGCTGGAACGCACCACCGCAACGGACGCGACGCTCACCCAGCCGGGTCAGCCCACGCACGACATCGTGCTGCCGCGTCGGTCGCTCCGCGAATGCCTGGCGGAGGAGCTGCGCCGCCTCGACCCGGACCTCTTGTATGGTCGAGTGATCACCGAAGGGTGGGAGCTCCTCGACCCTCCCACGAGGTAGGAGTCGCATGTCGGAGTTCCGCGCGGAGAAGCGCGTCGTCGTCAGTCCGGATGCCCGAAGCCTGGCAGAGGGTGTCGCGAGGCGCTTCTTCCAACGGATCTCGTCACGTGCCGCCGAAGGGAAGACGACGCACGTCCTCCTGACCGGCGGCACGGCGGGCACCTCCGTCCTGCAGGCGGCGGGCGAGAGCCCTGCGCGTCACGAGGTCGACTGGTCCAACGTGCACTTCTGGTGGGGCGACGAACGCTTCGTCCCCTCGGACGATCCGGCGCGCAACGAGACCGCGGCACGTGAGGCCTTCCTGTCGCACATCGATGTCCCGGCGCGGAACGTCCACCCGATCGCCGCCGCCGACGCCGGCCGTAGCCACGACCAGGCGGTCTCCGACTATGCTGCGGAGCTCGCGGGGCACGGTACCCCGGAGCAGGCGTGGCCGCGCTTCAGCATCGCTTTCCTCGGCGTCGGGCCGGACGGTCACATCGCGTCTCTGTTCCCCGACAGGAGCGAGATCGGCGACACCGAGAACTCGGTCCTCGCCGTGCGGGACTCCCCCGTCCCACCGTCGGATCGGATCACGCTGACGCGACCGGTCATCAACTCGTCCCGTCGCGTGTGGCTCGTCCTGCCCGGCACCGACAAGGCGTCCGCCCTGGGCCTCGCCCTCGCGGGCGCGAGTTACCACTCGGTACCCGCTGCCGGCGCGAAGGGCCGCAAGCAGACCGTGTTCTTCGTCGACGAGGCTGCCGCGCAGGGTGTTCCGGAGGAACTGATAGACCCCGAGTTCTGAACGAACCCGGGGTCTGTCGAGGTGAGTCGCGCGCGGCTCAGTCCTGGCCGCGGCGCTCCCGAAGCTGCTGGAGCGCGTCGTCGAGGATCGATTCGGCCTCCTGGTCCGTCCGACGCTCCTTCACGTAGGCGAGGTGCGTCTTGTAGGGCTCCGTCTTCGCGACTGCGGGCGGGTTCGCCTTGTCGCGGCCGGCCGGAAGACCGGAGTGAGGCGAATCGATCGTCTCGGGGATCTCCTCCTCGGCGATGCCTGCGGCGAAGTAACGCACCGTCTCATTGCCGAGTGCATCCCAGTAGGACACCGCCACGCGGTCGGCGTGGTGCCCGTGGTCTTGCTCCCCCATGGGGCCCGCGCCGACGCGCGTCCCCCGAATCGCGTTTCCCCCGGTAGCCATCAGATGCTCTGGAACTTCGTGATGAGACCGAGCGCCACGATGGCGACGAACCAGACGAGCGCCAGCACCACGGTGAAGCGGTTGAGGTTTCGCTCGGCCAGGCCCGAGGAGCCCATGGCCGAGCTCATGCCGCCTCCGAACATGTCGGAGAGGCCGCCGCCGCGTCCCTTGTGCAGGAGGATCAGGAGCGTGAGCAGGAGGCTGGTGATTCCCAGCAGCACCTGCAGCACAAGCTGGAGGATGTCCACAGTCGTTGAAAGCCTTTCGGGTCGCCGAGTGACTCGGCGTTCGCACGAGTATACCGGCTGAGCGGTGCGACGCCGTGAGGCGCCGCACCGCTCGAGGTCACACGCCGACGTGCTTCTGGTATCGGATGATCGCGGCGAACTCGTCCGCCAACAGGCTCGCACCGCCGACGAGGGCTCCGTCGACGTCGGGCTCGCGCATGAAGCTGGCGATGTTGCCCGACTTCACGGATCCGCCGTAGAGGATGCGGGTGCGCTCGGCAGCGGCATCCCCCAACGACTCGGCGACC
This sequence comes from Microbacterium phoenicis, assembly GCF_047302325.1. Lineage (NCBI taxonomy): Bacteria > Bacillati > Actinomycetota > Actinomycetes > Micrococcales > Microbacteriaceae > Microbacterium > Microbacterium phoenicis. The sequence continues at coordinate 1,663,288 of NZ_CP154849.1, read as the reverse complement.
ACCGCGCGCAGGGCCGCGCAGACTTCCTGAGCCTGCTCGGGCGACGCGACCTGTCCGGTCCCGATGGCCCAGACGGGCTCGTATGCGACGACGACGTCCGCGTCGGACGCCACGCCCTCGAGCGCTGCGCGCAGCTGCGCCACGGACACGGCCGTGGGGCCGGACTCCTCGCGTTGCTCGAGCGTCTCACCGACGCAGATCACCGGAACGAGGCCGTGCCGAAGGGCGGCCTGCACCTTGGCTGCGACGACCTCATCCGACTCCGCGTGGTACTCGCGGCGCTCGGAGTGACCGATGATGACGTAGCCGACGTCGAGCTTCTTGAGGAACGCGCCCGAGACCTCACCGGTGTAGGCCCCCGAATCCTTCGCCGACACGTCCTGCGCGCCGAGGGCGAACGGGATCTTGTCGGCGTCGATGAGGGTCTGCACCGTGCGGATGTCGGTGAACGGGGGGAACACGGCGACCTCGACCGAATCGGTCTCGTGCGCGGCATCCTTCAGCGTCCAGTGCAGCTTCTGGACGAACGCGACCGCCTGCAGGTGGTCGAGGTTCATCTTCCAGTTGCCGGCGATGAGCGGGGTGCGGGTCACGCTTCCCATCCGAGGATCTCCAATCCGGGGAGCTTCTTACCCTCGAGGAACTCGAGGCTGGCTCCACCACCGGTGGAGATGTGGCCGAACTGGTCGTCGTCGAACCCGAGCTGCCGCACGGCGGCCGCCGAGTCTCCACCGCCGACGACGGACAGCCCGTCGACCTCGGTGAGCGCCTCCGCGACCGTCTTCGTCCCGGCGGCGAAGGCGTCCATCTCGAACACGCCCATGGGGCCGTTCCAGAACACCGTCTTCGCGCCGCGGATCGCGTCGGCGAACAGCTCCGCCGTCTTCGGCCCGATGTCGAGGCCCATACCGTCGGCACCGAAGTCGGTGTCCTCGAGGGCGTCGGCGGATGCCACGACGTGGTCCGCGTCGGCCGCGAAACCGGACGCCATCACAGCGTCGACGGGGAGGATGAGCTCGACGCCGCGCTCGTGTGCCGTCGACATGTAGCCGCGGACGGTGTCGAGCTGGTCGATCTCGAGGAGGCTTTTACCGACCTTGTGGCCCTGGGCCGCGAGGAAGGTGAAGAGCATGCCGCCGCCGACGAGGATCTTGTCCACGCGCGGCAGGAGGTGCTCGATGACGCCGAGCTTGTCGCTGACCTTGGAACCGCCCAGGACGACCGCGTACGGGCGCTCGGGGCGCTCGGTGAGGCGGTCGAGGACGTCGACCTCATTCTCGATCAGAAGCCCCGCCGCCGACGGCAGGAGCTCCGCGAGGTCGTAGACCGACGCCTGCTTGCGGTGAACGACACCGAAGCCGTCGGAGACGAGCGCGTCGCCGTGAGCAGCGAGCTGCTCGGCGAAGGCGCGACGGGTTGCGTCGTCCTTCGCCGTCTCGCCCGCGTTGAACCGCAGGTTCTCGAGCACGGCGACCTGGCCGTCCTCAAGGGCCGCGACGGTGTCACGAGCCGAGTCGCCCACGGTGTCCGTCGCGAAGGCGACGTCCTGGCCCAGCAGCTCGGACAGGCGCGACGCGACCGGCGCGAGGCTGTACTTCGCGTCCGGTGCGCCGTCGGGCCGGCCGAGGTGGGACACCGCGATGACGCGCGCCCCCTGCTCGACCAACGCGCGAAGCGTGGGGATGGCCGCACGCACGCGGCCATCGTCCGTGATGACGCCGTCCTTCAGGGGGACGTTGAAGTCGACACGGACGATGACGCGCTTGCCTGCGAGCGAACCCAGCGAATCGAGGGTGCGCAGAGCCATCGTCAGAGCTTGCTGGCGACGAGCTCGGTGAGGTCGACGAGACGGTTCGAGTAGCCCCACTCGTTGTCGTACCACGACGAGATCTTGACGAGGTTGCCCGACACGTTGGTCTGGCCGGCGTCGAAGACCGAGGAGTGCGGGTCGAGCTGGATGTCGCTCGAGACGATCGCGTCGGTGTTGTACTTCAGGTACCCGACGAGCTCGCCCTCAGCGGCGGCCTTCTCGAACGCTGCGTTGATGACCTCGGCGGTCAGGCCCTCGGTCGGGGTGACGACCGTGAGGTCGACGATCGAGCCGGTGGGGACCGGGACGCGGTACGACGAGCCGCTCAGCTTGCCGTTGAGCTCGGGCAGGACGAGGCCGATGGCCTTGGCCGCACCGGTCGCGGCGGGGACGATGTTGATCGCCGCAGCGCGGGCGCGGTGCAGGTCGCCGTGGGGGCCATCCTGGAGGTTCTGGTCTGCGGTGTAGGCGTGCGCCGTCATCATGAAGCCGCGCTCGATGCCGAAGTTGTCGTTGAAGACCTTGGCGATCGGGGCGAGGCAGTTCGTGGTGCAGGACGCGTTCGAGATGACGTGCATCGTCTCGGAGTCGTAGGAGCCGTCGTTGACACCCATGACGAAGGTGCCGTCGACGTCGGTGCCCGGCGCCGAGATGATGACCTTCTTCGCGCCGCCGTCGATGTGCTTCTTGGCGTCCGCGGCCTTGGTGAAGCGGCCGGTCGACTCGATGACGATGTCCACGCCCAGGTCGCCCCAGGGGAGGTTGGCGGGGTCGCGCTCTTCGAAGACCTTGATGGTCTTGCCGTTGACGGTGATCGAGTCCTCGGTGTACGAGACCTCGGCGTCCAGGCGGCCGCCGACCGAGTCGTACTTGAGGAGGTGAGCGAGGCTCTTGTTGTCGGTGAGGTCGTTCACCGCCACGATCTCCAGGTCAGCTCCCTGCGCGAGTGCCGCGCGAAGGAAGTTGCGTCCGATACGGCCGAAGCCGTTGATGCCGATCTTGACAGACACGTTGTCTCCCGTTTTTCTTCGCGCACGCCCCATGGACGGGGTCGACCCGCGATGTGCTGGAAATGAGAGAGGATGCCGGGGCTCAGCCCCCGTTGCCGGGAGGAGCCCGGCATCCTCACCTGTGAACGACCCTACTACTAGAGCAGGCCCGCCGTCTTCTCGCGCGCGGCGTCGAGACGCTGTGCGACGTTCTGCCAGTTGGCGATGTTCCATGCCGCCTTGACGTAGTCCGCCTTGACGTTGAGGTAGTCGAGGTAGAAGGCGTGCTCCCACATGTCGAGCTGGAAGATGGGGACGGTGCCCTGAGCCGTGTTCGACTGCTGGTCGAACAGCTGCTGGATGATCAGCTGCTGGCCGATCGGGTCCCAGCTGAGGACGGCCCAGCCGGAGCCCTGGATGCCGGTGGCGGCCGCGGTGAAGTGCGCCTGGAACTTGTCGAAGCCGCCGAAGAATTCGTCAATGGCTGCGCGCAGCTCGCCCTCGGGCTCGCCACCGCCACCCTGCGACGCGGGGGCCAGGTTGGTCCAGAAGATCGAGTGGTTGACGTGTCCGCCGAGGTTGAACGCGAGGTCCTTCTCGAGCTTGTTGACGTTCGCGAGGTTGCCGGTCTCACGCGCTTCCGCGAGCTGCTCGAGGGCGGTGTTGGCTCCCGTGACGTACGCCTGGTGGTGCTTCGAGTGGTGGAGCTCCATGATCTTGCCGCTGATGCTCGGCTCGAGCGCGGAGTAGTCGTACGGGAGCTCAGGCAGGGTGTACTTCGCCATGTCCTCTTCCTTCTGTAGGTGCCGCGCACAGGGCGCGGCCGGTCGGATTCATCCTATTGAGAGCCAACCCACCGGGCACCCGGTTGCTTCCCGGGAAGAGGGGATGTATCCCGTCAGTCTTCGAGACCGGCGGGAACGGCGGACTCCGTGTCCGGGACGCCGTCCTGCGCAGCCTTTTTGTCCGCCATCGCGAGAAGACGGCGGATGCGTCCGGCGACGGCATCCTTCGTCAGCGGCGGATCGGCGTGGTGCCCGAGCTCGTCGAGGCTCGCGTCGCGGTGAGCGAGGCGCAGGTCACCCGCCTGCTTGAGGTGGTCCGGGACGGTGTCGCCGAGGATCTCGAGTGCGCGCTCGACGCGGGCACAGGCGGCGACGGCGGCCTGCGCGGAACGACGCAGGTTCGCGTCGTCGAAGTTGACGAGGCGGTTCACGCCGGCGCGCACCTCGCGACGCTGCCGCATCTCCTCCCACGCGGCGGCCGTCTTCTGCGCGCCCATCATGAGGAGCGTGGCGCGGATCGCCTCGCCGTCGCGGACGACGACGCGAGGCACACCGCGCACTTCACGGGCCTTCGCAGCGATACCGAGGCGATGAGCCGCCCCGACGAGGGCCATCGCAGCCTCCCCCGACGGGCAGGCCACTTCTAGGGCGGCGGAGCGACCGGGGTCGGACAGTGTGCCGGCGGCGAGGAACGCTCCGCGCCACACCGCGGCCAGGTCGGGGCGTGCGCCCGTCGTGAGCTTGTTGGGAAGACCGCGGACGGGGCGACGGCGGTTGTCGAGGAGGCCCGTCTGGCGCGCCAGCGTCTCGCCGCCCTCGATCACGCGCACGGCGACCAGGTTCGCGGCGCGGCCGCCGGAGGACTGCACGTGGGCCAGCTCTGGGCGGACGCCGTAGATCTCCACGAGATCGCGGGCGACGCGGCGGGCCAGGATGTCGGTCTCGACCTCGGCTTCGACCGCCACGCGGCCGGCGATCGAGTGGAGACCGCCGGAGAACCGGAGGATCGTTGTCAGCTCTGCGACGCGGGCCGTGGGCCGGGGATCACGGACCGAAGTGAGTTCCGTCTTCACGTCAGCAGTCAGCGGCACGGGGATCCTTCGGTGGGGGCGATCGGGGACAAAGGATCAGCTTACTCGCGCACCGGTCATTCGCGACCCAGGTCACGGTGCGTGACTCTCACTGCCACGCCCGCTTCCTGCGCCAGACGCTCACCGAGCTCGAGTGCGGTCACCACCGAGCGGTGCTTGCCGCCGGTGCACCCGATCGCGACGACCGAGTGACGCTTGTTCTCGCGCTGATACCCCTGCAGAACGGGATGGAGCGCCGCCGCGTACGTGTCGATGAACTCGCGGGCGCCCTCCTGATCGAGGACGAAGTCGCGGACGGCCTCGTCCTCGCCCGTCAGAGCGCGGAGCGTCGGCTCCCAGTACGGGTTCGGGAGGAAACGCATATCCGCGACGAGATCGACGTCGGGAGGAAGCCCGTACTTGAAGCCGAAGCTCATGACGGTGACCGTGTGGCGGGCGTCCCCGTCGTCGCGGAACAGGTCGACGATCCGGTTCGCCAGCTGGTGGATGTTGAGGGAGCTCGTGTCGACGATGACGTCGGCGGCTTCCCGGATGATCGCGACGCGTTCGCGTTCGCGACGGATGCCGTCGAGGATCGTCCCCTCCCCCTGGAGAGGGTGCGGCCGACGCACGGCTTCGAAGCGGCGGACGAGCACCTCGTCGGCGGCATCCAGGAACAGGACGCGCAACTGACGGCCGTCGCGCAGAGATCGGGTCACCGACGGCAACTCGCCGAACAGCTGACGACCTCGGACATCGACGACGGCGGCGACCTTAGGGAGCGCGTCTGCGGCGAGGGCCGTGAGATCGAGAAGATGCGACAGCATCTGCGGCGGCAGGTTGTCGACGACGTACCAGTCGAGATCCTCAAGGGCGTTCGCCGCGGTCGTCCGGCCGGCGCCGGACATGCCCGTGACGATCAGGACCTCGCCCGCCGTCTGGCCGTCCATCCCTGCCCCGCCTTTCACGCGTGTGGACTCAGCCTAACCACCGGCACCGCTCGGGACCGAACCGGTCGCGAGATGCGAGTGGATGCTGGCGGCCAGTCGAGGGCCGATCCCGGGCAGCTCCTGGATCTCCTCCGGAGACGCCTGCTTCAGCTTGCTTACGGAGCCGAAGTGACGCAGGAGTGCCCTGATCCGCGACTCCCCGAGCCCGGGCACTTCCTCGAGCACGGTCGTGATGTCCCGTCGGCGCTTCTTGCGCTGATGGGTGATGGCGAATCGGTGCGCCTCGTCGCGGAGTCGCTGGAGCAGGTACAGCGCCTCTGACGAGCGCGGCAGGATGACCGGGAAGTCATCGTCGGGCAACCAGACCTCCTCGAGGCGCTTCGCGATGCCGCACAGGGCGATCTCCTCGTGGCCGGAGTCGCGGAGCGCGCGGGCCGCCGCGGCGACCTGCGGCTGGCCGCCGTCGACGAGGAGCAGCTGCGGACGGTACGCGAAGCGCGGGCGCTTGCGGGTGGCATCCACCTCGCCGTCGGCCGTCGGATCGATCGCGTCCTGCTCGGCTTCGTCCCGGTCGATGTGGGCGAGTCGGCGCATGAGCACCTGATACATGGAGTCGGTGTCGTCGGTGGTCTCGCTGACCGAGAAGGACCGGTACTGATCCTTGCGGGGCAGACCGTCCTCGAAGACGACCATCGAGGCGACCACACCCGTCCCGCCGAGGTGCGAGACGTCGAAGCATTCGATCCGCAGCGGAGCCTCGGACATCCCGAGGGCCTCCTGCAGGTCGGTCAGAGCTTTCGTGCGCGACGTGTAATCGCTCGTGCGGCGCGTCTTGTGGAGCATGAGCGCCTGCTGGGCGTTGAGAGTCGCCGTGCGCATCAGGTCCGCCTTCTGACCGCGCTGCGCGATCTGGACCGTGACCCTCTTGCCGCGTCGGGACTGCAACCACTCCTCGAGCTCGGCGGTGTCGTCCGGAAGAGTCGGCACGAGCACCTGACGCGGAATGTCTTCAGCGCCGGCGGCTCCGTACGCGCGCTGGAGGATCTGGTCGACCAGCTCCGGGCCCGAGATGTCGAGCTCCTTGTCGATCGTCGTCGCACGAACGCCTCGCACGCGCCCACCGCGGACGATGAAGTGCTGCACGGCCGCAGAGAGTTCGTCTTCGGCGACTCCGAACAGATCGGCATCCGTGTCCTCGCTCAGGACCAGCGCGCTGCGGTTGAGGACGGCGTCGAGCGCCTGCAGCTTGTCGCGGTACGAGGCCGCGGTCTCGTAGTCCATCGCGGCAGCGGCTTCGCGCATGCGCGCTTCCATCCGCTTCGTGTACCGCTTGTCGCTGCCCGACATGAAGGCGATGAAGTCGTCGACGATCGCGCGGTGCTCCTCGATGGTGACCTTCATCGAGCACGGGCCACCGCACCGGCCGATCTGACCGGGGAAGCAGGGCCGCCCCGTCGCCATCGCCTTCTTGTAGGACGAATCGCTGCACGTGCGGATCGGGAACACCTTGATCAGCTGATCGATGGTGTCGTGGACCGCCCAGACCTTGGGGTACGGACCGAAGTACTTCGCGCCACGGATGCGGCGGTTCCGTGTGACGATCACCCGCGGCGCCTCGTCGCCCAGGGTCACCGCCATGTACGGGTACGACTTGTCGTCCTTGTATCGGACGTTGAACGGCGGCGAGTACTCCTGGATCCACGTGTATTCGAGCTGCAAGGAGTCGATGTCGGTGGCGACGACCGTCCACTCGACCTTCGCAGCCGTCGTGACCATGCGACGCGTGCGCTCGTGCAGGGTGTGCAGCGGAGCGAAATAGTTCGACAGCCGTGCGCGCAGATTCTTCGCCTTGCCGACGTACAGGATCCGGCCGTCCGCGTCGAGGAACCGGTAGACGCCCGGGTCTGTCGGGATCTCCCCCGGCTTCGGCTTGTAAGGCAGCGCGGAGGCCACGTCAGCCCGCCTTGCGCGCGGGCGCCACGTCCAAGAGCTCGGCGAGGAACTGACCCGTGTGGCTTTCGGAGACAGCCGCGACCTGCTCCGGCGTGCCGGTCGCGACGATCGTGCCGCCACCGGACCCGCCCTCGGGACCGAGGTCGATGACCCAGTCCGACGACTTGATGACGTCGAGGTTGTGCTCGATGACGAGAACCGAGTTGCCCTTGTCGACGAGGCTGTTCAGGACCTCGAGCAGGCGCTGGACGTCTTCGAAGTGCAGGCCCGTCGTCGGCTCGTCGAGGACGTAGATCGTCCTGCCGTTGGAACGCCGCTGCAGTTCGGTGGCGAGCTTGACGCGCTGCGCCTCGCCCCCCGAGAGCGTCGTCGCCGACTGCCCGAGCCGGACGTAGCCGAGCCCGACGTCGACGAGCGTCTTCAGATAGCGGTGGATCGCCTGGATCGGCTCGAAGAAGTCGGCCGCCTCGGAGATCGGCATGTTGAGGACTTCGGCGATGTTCTTGCCCTTGTAGTGCACGGTCAGGGTGTCGCGGTTGTAGCGCTGGCCGTGGCACACCTCGCAGTCGACGTAGACGTCGGGCAGGAAGTTCATCTCGATCTTGATCGTGCCGTCACCCGAGCAGGCCTCGCAGCGGCCGCCCTTGACGTTGAAGCTGAAGCGACCCGGCTGGTATCCGCGGGTCTTCGCCTCGGTCGTCTCGGCGAACAGCGACCGTATCCGGTCGAAAACGCCCGTGTAGGTGGCCGGGTTCGAGCGGGGCGTGCGTCCGATGGGTGCCTGGTCGACGTGGACGACCTTGTCGAGGTGCTCGAGGCCGGTCACGCGGGTGTGCTTGCCGGCGACGCGACGCGCTCCGTTGAGCTTGGTGGCGAGGACTTCGTAGAGGATGCCGTTCACGAGAGACGACTTGCCCGACCCGCTCACACCGGTGACGGAGGTCAGGACGCCCAGCGGGAAATCGACCGTGACGTTCTGCAGGTTGTTCGCCCGGGCACCGACGACCCGCAGCTGCCGTCCCTTGTCGATCTTTCGACGCTTCTCCGGCATCGCGATCGCCCGGCGCCCGCTGAGGTAGGCGCCCGTGATGGACTCCTCATCGGTCAGGAGCTGGTCGACGGGACCCGAGTGGACCACGTTCCCGCCCTCGACACCCGCCCGCGGGCCGATGTCGACGATCCAGTCGGCCGCGTGGATGGTCTCCTCGTCGTGCTCGACGACGACGAGCGTGTTCCCGAGGCTCTTGAGACGCACGAGCGTTTCGATGAGACGGCGGTTGTCGCGCTGGTGGAGTCCGATCGAGGGCTCGTCGAGGACGTAGAGCACCCCCGTCAGCCCGGAGCCGATCTGCGTCGCGAGACGGATGCGCTGCGCCTCGCCGCCCGAGAGCGAACCGGCGGCGCGGCTGAGGCTCAGATAGTTCAAACCCACCTGGATGAGGAAGTCGAGCCGCGCTCGGATTTCGCGGAGCACCGCCGCCGCGATCGTCGCCTCGCGGTCGGTGAGGGCCATCTCGGCGAAGAAGGTCTGCGCCTCGCCGAGGCTGAGCCGCGAGGCATCCGCGATCGAGTGGCCGTGAACGAGGACCGAGAGGACCTCGGGCTTGAGACGGTCGCCGTTGCAGACGGGGCACGGCACCTCGCGGAGGAACTCCGCCCAGCGCTGACGCTGCGTGTCGGTCTCGGCCTGCGTGAACTGACGCTCGATGTAGGGGATCACGCCCTCGAAGCCGGACGCGTACCGCATCTCGCGTCCGTAGCGGTTCTTCCACTTGACCGTTACCTTGTAGTTCTCGCCCGAAAGGACGGCGTCCTGGATGTCGACGGGCAGGTTCTTCCACGGGGTGTCGAGTGAGAAGCCGAGGTCATCGGCGAGACCGACGAGCAGACGCTCGTAGTACTGGAACAACCCCTTGCCCTGCGTCGTCCAGGGGACGATGACGCCTTCGGCGATGGAGAGCTCCTCGTCGCCGAGCAGCAGCTCGGTGTCGACGGACATGCGCGTGCCCAGCCCGGAACACGCAGGGCAGGCACCGAACGGCGCGTTGAACGAGAATGTCCGCGGCTCTATCTCGGTGAGCTGGAGTGGGTGACCGTTCGGGCAGGCGAGCTTCTCGCTGTAGCTCTGCCACGCATCGTCGCCCTCTTCGTCGACGAAGTTGACCTGGAGGATGCCGCCGGCCAGACCGAGCGCCGTCTCGACCGAGTCGGTGACACGGCTGAGGATGTCGGGGCTGGCGACGAGTCGGTCGACGACGACCGCGATGTCGTGCTTGTAGCTCTTCTTCAACGTCGGCGGTTCGGCCAGCTGCACGGCCTCGCCGTCGACGATCGCGCGGGCGTAGCCCTTCGCCGACAGCTCCTTGAAGAGGTCGACGAATTCACCCTTCTTCTGCGAGACGACGGGAGCGACGATCTGGTAGCGCGTCCGCTCGGGCAGCTCCATGAGCTGGTCGGCGATCTGCTGCACCGTCTGTCGCTGGATGCGCTCACCGCACTCGGGGCAGTGCGGCACACCCACCCGCGCCCACAGCAGTCGCATGTAGTCGTTGATCTCGGTGATCGTGCCGACGGTCGAACGCGGGTTGCGGTTGGTCGACTTCTGATCGATCGACACCGCAGGGCTCAGTCCCTCGATGAAATCGACGTCCGGACGGTCGACCTGTCCCAGGAACTGCCGCGCGTAGGAGCTGAGCGACTCGATGTAGCGGCGCTGACCTTCGGCGAAGATCGTGTCGAATGCGAGGCTCGACTTCCCCGACCCGGACAGGCCGGTGAACACGACGAGCGAGTCGCGCGGGATCTCGAGGTCGACGTTCTTCAGATTGTGGACGCGAGCGCCGCGGACACTGAGTTTGGAGGCATGGGGAACGGGGACGATGGGCACCGGTCAATCCTAGGTTGGGCCACCGACACGGGCTCCGGTCTTCGCTCCGGGCGATCAGTCCGTTACGGTCGCACGCCCGCCGGCGAACGGCTGCAGGCCATCCCGAAGACGTGCGACGTCGTCGACGCCGAGCCCGACACGTTCCATTACCTGCCGAGGCACGTCGAGGGCGAGCTCGCGCAGCGCGCGCCCGTCGTCGGTCAGCTCGATGTCGAGGACGCGCTCGTCGGCCGCGCGACGTCGGCGGAGCACTCGCCTCTGCGACTCCAGGCGCTTGATCGTCGGCGAGAGACTCGCGGGCTCCACGGCGAGGGCGGATGCCAGCTCGCTCAGGGACTGCGGATCCCTCTCCCAGAGGGCGAGCATCACCAGGTACTGCGGGTGGGTGAGCCCGAGGGGCTCGAGGATCGGCCGGTAGATCGAGACCACGTTGCGTGCCGCCGTCACGATCGCGAAGCAGAGCTGGCTCTCCAGCTTCAGCGCGTCCTCGTCCATCCCGATCCTCACTTCACTAATAGTTAGTACACTAATGATTATGGATGAGGAACGGGAACCACGACCCCCACTCCGTCAGCGGATCCGTGCAGCCGGCGGCTTCTACTCGTGGTGGAACAGCCGCCTCATCCGCTATGCCGGCCCCGCCTCCGTCGGACCCTACGAGACCGAGCCGGAGCCGGTCCGCACGGAGCGCGCCTGTCCCCTGTGCGGGCAGCCGATGTCGCAGCACACGTTCGATCGCTCCGGCGAACGCCCGCTCATGCACTGCCCCTGATCAGCGTGGTCCGGGTCAGGCGTGACCGGCCCGCTCCATCGCCCGCAGTTCCTTCTTGAGGTCCTGGACCTCATCGCGAAGTCGACCGGCGAGTTCGAACTTGAGCTCATCGGCCGCCGCGAGCATCTGCCGGGTGAGGTCTTCGATGGTCGCCTCGAGCTGGTTCGCACCCTCCGCCGCGATGCCTTCGCGCCGAAGCTGCGGTGTCGGGCTCTTTCCCTTGCCCGACTTCGTCTTTCCCTTGCCTCGGCTGTCCATCATGTCGCGCGTGTCGCTCGCTTCGCGGGCGAGGGCATCGGTGATGTCGGCGATCTTCTTCCGCAGCGGCTGCGGGTCGATGCCGTGCTCGAGGTTGTACGCGATCTGCTTCTCGCGACGTCGCTCGGTCTCCTCGATCGCGGCCGCCATCGAGTCGGTGATCTTGTCGGCGTACATGTGCACCTCGCCCGACACGTTTCGGGCGGCACGACCGATCGTCTGGATGAGAGAGGTCCCGGACCGCAGGAAGCCCTCCTTGTCGGCATCCAGGATGGCCACGAGCGACACCTCAGGAAGGTCGAGGCCTTCGCGCAGGAGGTTGATGCCGACCAGCACGTCGTAGACGCCCTGACGGAGCTCGGTCAACAGTTCGACACGGCGGAGCGTGTCGACGTCCGAATGCAGGTAGCGCACCCGCACTCCGTGCTCGCCGAGGAAGTCGGTGAGCTCTTCGGCCATCTTCTTCGTGAGGGTCGTCACGAGGATGCGCTCGTCCTTGTCGACGCGGATGCGGATCTCCTCGAGCAGGTCGTCGATCTGTCCCTTCGACGGCTTGACGATGATCTCGGGATCCACGAGGCCCGTCGGACGGATGATCTGCTCGACCACGCCGTCGGCGATCCCCATCTCGTACTTCCCGGGCGTCGCGGACAGGTAGACGCTTTGGCCGATCCGCTGCTTGAACTCGTCGAAGCGCAGCGGACGGTTGTCCATCGCGCTCGGCAGCCGGAACCCGTGATCGACGAGCGTGCGCTTGCGGGAGGCATCCCCTTCGTACATGGCACCGATCTGCGGCACGGTCACGTGCGACTCGTCGATCACGAGCAGGAAGTCGTCGGGGAAGAAGTCGAGGAGCGTGTGCGGGGCCTCCCCCGGCATCCGTCCGTCGAGGTGGCGGGAGTAGTTCTCGATTCCCGAGCAGAACCCGAGCTGCTGCAGCATCTCGAGGTCGAACGTCGTGCGCATGCGCAGTCGCTGCGCCTCGAGGAGCTTGCCCTGCGACTCGAACTCCTTCAGTCGCTCCTCGAGCTCGTGCTCGATGGTGCCGATGGCGCGCTGGACGGTCTCGGTGCCCGCGACGTAGTGGGATGCCGGGAAGATCGGCACGCTCTCGAGCTTCTGCACGACGTCGCCGGTGAGCGGGTGAAGCATGTACAGCGCTTCGATCTCGTCGCCGAAGAGCTCGATCCGCACGGCGAACTCCTCGTACACCGGGATGATCTCGATGGTGTCGCCGCGCACGCGGAAATTGCCGCGCGAGAAGTCCACATCGTTGCGGTTGTACTGCATCGCGATGAACTTGCGGATGAGCGCGTCGCGGTCGTACCGCTCCCCCACCTGCAGCGCGACCATCGCGCGGAGGTACTCCTCGGGAGCACCGAGGCCGTAGATGCACGAGACGGTCGACACAACGACCACGTCGCGCCGGCTCAGCAGCGAATTGGTCGTCGAATGGCGCAGGCGCTCGACCTCGGCGTTGATCGAGGAGTCCTTCTCGATGAAGGTGTCCGTCTGCGGGACGTACGCCTCGGGCTGGTAGTAGTCGTAGTAGCTGACGAAGTACTCGACCGCGTTGTTCGGCAGGAGGTCGCGGAACTCGTTCGCGAGCTGGGCCGCCAGCGTCTTGTTGTGCGCCATCACGAGGGTCGGCCGCTGCACCTGCTCGATGAGCCATGCCGTCGTCGCGGACTTGCCGGTACCTGTGGCGCCGAGCAGCACGACATCGGTCTCGCCCGCGTTGATGCGCGCGGCGAGATCGGCGATTGCCTGCGGCTGGTCACCGCTGGGGACGTACTCGCTGATGACCTCGAACGGCCGGACGGATCGCGTGGTCTGCATGGATCCAGCGTAGGCCGGGCCTCCGACACCGGCTCCGGCGTTCGCCGTCGGCGTGGGGCCGGAACTCAGGCGGTGAGTCGGGTCCAGAGGTCGTCGGTCTGCGCGAGCGTCTCGTCGAGCGTGCCGGCCGTATCGATCACGACGTCGGCGATCGCGAGCCGGCGCGCATCGTCGACCTGGGCCGCCATCCGGGCGTCGGCGTCCTCGGGTGTCATCCCGCGCAACGAGACGAGTCGCTCCGTGCGAAGGGCCGCCGGGGCGTGTGCGACGACGATCAGCTCCCACGGGTCCGCGGCCCGAGCCTCCAGCAGGAGCGGCACGTCGTAGACGACGACAGCGTCGGGATCCGCGTCGAATGCCATCTGGAATCGGCGCGCGGACTCCGCGCGTACGGCAGGATGGACGATCGCGTTGAGGCGGCCGACGGCATCCGGATCACCGAACACCCGTGACGCGAGGCCGGGGCGATCGAGCTCGCCGTGCGGCGTCAGCAGGTCGTCTCCGAACTCTGCGGCGATCGCGTCGAGGACCGGTGAACCGGGCTGCTGCACTTCGCGGACGAGCGCGTCGGCGTCGACCACCACAGCACCGTGCTCGGCCAGTCGGCGGGCGATGGTGGACTTCCCCGAGGCGATTCCGCCGGTGAGCGCGATGAGAGGCACCCTTTGAGGATGCCACGGCTCTGTCAGGTCAGGTGCGAACGTGCTTCCTCGAGCCCACCGAAGAGCACCGATGCCTCCAGGCTCCGCGAGGCGCGCATGGCCGCCTCCCGAGCGGCGTTCATCAGGACGGTCGGGTCGTAGCCGACGGTCTCGGTCAGTCCGACTCCGATCCCGACGACCGGGAGGAGCCCCGTCGGATTGTCCGCGAGGTCGTCGATGCATCCGCGGTAGATCGCCGCACCCTGCCGCCGCGCATCGGCGGCGGTCGTCGCCACGCCGCACACGGCGAGCGTGGAGTCTCCGTCCTCCCCGACGAAGGCGGATGCCGGGGCATGGCGTCGGACGGATCGGCGCCACCGAGCCGCGAGCTCATCCGCGGCATCCGACCCGAAGGCGGCCGCCATCTCGTCCAACCCGTCGACGTGGACGATGATCACGCTGACGAGCTCTCGACGCCATCCGGCGCGTTCTGTCATGTCACGGAGCGCGTCACGGTAGGTGCGCCCGAGCATGATCCCGTCGGCGGCGACGCCGTTCTCGCCGAGCCATTCATACCGCTGGGTCGCGCTCTTGTTCGCTCTCAGGATGGAGGTGACCACGACGGCGACCATGGTCAGGACGACGGTTGCGATGTTGGCCGAGATGGAACCGAACCAGGTCACGAAGAAGGTTCCCTCAGGACCGTCGAGGACGAAAGCCGCCAGACGAGCGCCGTAGAAGGCGGCTCCGGCGAACAGGACCGCGGACAGCAGGTGGGCGTTGCCGATCCGGCCCATGGGACGACGCGTAGCCTCCCACCCGCCTGCGAGGAAGAACACCACGACGTTGGCAGCCATGACCACCCATCCGCCCCAGGAGCCCTCGACCGGGACACGGATCACGGCGGCGACGAACGTGAACACGGCGAGGACACCGACGATCACCGAGGACCAGCCGATGGGGCGGTCGTTGAAGCGGCGGTTCCCGAGCCAGATAAAGGCGGGGGTGAGCACGAAGGCGGAGTTGCCGATGGCGATCGCGACCGCTCCCCCGATGCCTGCCGCCCAGGAGATGTAGGCGAAGGTGGTGGCCGTACCGCACAGGTATGCGACCGCCCAGAGTCGCCCCGCGCCGGCGTCGCGGCGACGTAACGTCTCGACGACGAAGATGCCCGTGGCGACGAAGGCGACGAGGGCCGTCATCACGGTCACCGAGAACAGATCGAGGTTCATCGGTCGCCCTCCTCGACAGGACCCGTGACGGCTGACCTCGCGGGCAGGCGGACCATGAACGTCGTGCCCGTGCCCTTGGTCGAGGTCACGGTTATGTCGCCGCCGTGAGCGCGAACGATCTCGCGGCTGATGGCGAGCCCCAGCCCGGTTCCCGCGACGCCGGACTCCGCTCGGAAGAACCGTTCGAACAGTCGATCCTGGTCTTCCGGCGTCAGTCCGATCCCGGTGTCGCGGACGAGGAACCATGAGACGTCACCGTCCGTGGAGCTGCTGAGCGTGATCGAGCCGCCGTCCCGGTTGAACTTGATGGCGTTGCTGATGAGGTTGTCGGCGACCTGGCGGATCCTGGCGGGGTCGACGAAGGCCGGGGTTTCCAGGATGTCGTCGGCGTCGATACGGATCGCCCGCTCGCGGGCGATCGGCGTGAGGTCGGATGCCGATGCCCGAACGACGGACCCCAGGTCATGCATCACTGGCGAGATCGTCACTTCGGCCGACATGCGCGATGCCGTGGATGCCGCGAGGATGCCGGACACGATGCCGAGCAGCCGCTCGCTGTTGCGGTAGGCCACATCCACCTGCCGGTGCACCGTCTCGGGGAGGTCCTCCGTGTCGAGGACCAGTTCCAGGTAGCCGAGGATCGACGTGAGCGGTGTCCGCAACTCGTGCGAGACCGATGCGACCAGGCTGTCCCGGGCTTTGAGCGCCGTACGCTCGTCTGTCACGTCGCGCGCGACGAGGACCACCCCCGCCGGATCGCCGTCGGCATCCCGCATCCGGCGCGCCGTCAGACTGAGTGCCGCGCGCCGGGAGTCCGAGACGGCGTACCAGACGACGACGTCGCTGAAGGTCTCCCCCCGGATGATGCGGGACAGCGGACGGTCCTCGGTGGCCAGCGGCGTCTCCCCGTCGGCGGCGAAGATCTGTTCGCTGCCGTCAGACCTGCCGAATCCCGGAATCCGCTGCTGGAATCGACCGAGCGCGTCATTGACGAAGGTGATCTCACCGTCGGGACCCACGCGGAGGACTCCGAAATCGACGGTGTCGAGCACCTCCGTCAGCAGCTGTTCCTGCCGACTCGCGTGGCGCAGCGCCGCCGTCAGACGCTCAGCCTGACGATCGAGCAGAGCACGCTGTGCGAGGAAGCGACGCGTCGAGTTGTAGGTGGATGCCCCGATCGCGATGACAACGGCCGGGAGGACGATGACCGCCCAAGTGACCTGGAAATCGGGCACGAAGAGAAGCGCGGTCCAGTACGAACCGATCGATCCGACGCACGCGACGATGAACCAGAGTCGGCCCATTGAGGACAGCCACATCGTCGGGAACGCCCAGAGGAGGCCGATGCCCGGGACATCCGACGTGCGCATGAGCCCGATCGCGACGATGTCGAGGAGTGGGATGACGGCGACCCAGGACGGGTGCAGGCGGGACCAGGGGACGGCGAGACTCGCGACGGCAGCGACGACGACGATGACGACGCCGGGCGCGAACTGCGGAGCTTGGGCGAGCCACCCGCTGGGGATTCCCGACAGGAAGATCGCCGCCACGATCGACGTGAGGAGGAGCTGGTTGTTGGCGGCCACACGGTCGCGCAGTTCGGTCAGCGGCAACTGGCGCAGGGGGGCGTCGAAGAATCGGTGCATGCGCGTCCCCGCCCGATCGGGCGACGATCGATCTGCGGTCGATCCCTCGTTCTCATGCGCCACACCTGCACGTTACCGGGAGCCGGGGCCGTCGGCATCCGTCGGTACAACGACCGAGGGGCCGGAGCACATGGCTCCGACCCCTCGATTCAGGTGTGTGTCGATCAGCGACCGGACAGCTTCTCGCGAAGAGCAGCCAGCGCCTCGTCGTCGGCGAGGGTGCCGGCGCCGCCGGAGACCTCGGACGAGAAGGACGACGAGCCCGAGTCGGCCGGAGCGGCGGCCTCGGCCTCGAGAGCCTTGGCGACAGCGGCCTTGTGAGCCTCCCAGCGACCCTGTGCAGCGGCGTACTCGGCCTCCCAGGCGAGGCGGGCCTCGTCGAAGCCTTCCTTCCACTGGTTGGTCTCGGGGTCGAAGCCCTCGGGGTACTTGTACTCGCCGTTCTCGTCGTACTCGGTGACCATGCCGTAGAGCGCCGGGTCGAACTCGGTGCCGTTGGGGTCGACAGACTCGTTGGCCTGCTTGAGCGAGAGCGAGATGCGACGACGCTCGAGGTCGATGTCGATGATCTTGACGAAGACCTCTTCACCGACGGAGACGACCTGCTCGGCGAGCTCGACGTGCTTGCCCGAGAGCTCGGAGATGTGCACGAGGCCCTCGATGCCATCGGCGACGCGGACGAACGCACCGAACGGAACGAGCTTGGTGACCTTGCCCGGAGCAACCTGACCGATTGCGTGGGTACGGGCGAAGACCTGCCACGGGTCCTCCTGCGTCGCCTTCAGCGACAGGGAGACGCGCTCGCGGTCCAGGTCGACCTCGAGGATCTCGACGGTGACCTCCTGGCCGACCTCGACGACCTCGGATGCGTGCTCGATGTGCTTCCACGAGAGCTCCGAGACGTGGACGAGACCGTCGACGCCACCGAGGTCGACGAACGCACCGAAGTTGACGATCGACGAGACGGTGCCCTTGCGGACCTGACCCTTGTGGAGGTTGTTGAGGAAGTTCGAACGCGACTCCGACTGCGTCTGCTCGAGCAGAGCGCGGCGCGAGAGGACGACGTTGTTGCGGTTCTTGTCGAGCTCGAGGATCTTCGCCTCGATCTCCTGGCCGAGGTACGGCGTGAGGTCGCGGACGCGGCGCAGCTCGATGAGCGACGCGGGCAGGAAGCCGCGGAGGCCGATGTCGACGATGAGGCCACCCTTGACGACCTCGATGACGGAACCGGTGACGACGCCGTCGTTCTCCTTGATCTTCTCGACGTCTCCCCAGGCACGCTCGTACTGCGCGCGCTTCTTGGAGAGGATCAGGCGGCCTTCCTTGTCCTCCTTCTGGAGGACGAGTGCCTCGACCTGGTCACCGACGTTGACGACCTCGTTGGGGTCGACGTCGTGCTTGATCGAGAGCTCACGCGAGGGGATGACACCCTCGGTCTTGTAGCCGACGTCGAGGAGGACCTCGTCGCGGTCGATCTTCACGACGGTGCCTTCGATGAGGTCTCCGTCGTTGAAGAACTTCAGGGTCTTCTCGACCGCGGCCAGGAAGTCCTCAGCAGATCCGATGTCGTTGATGGCGACCTGCTTGGTGGCCGGGGCGGTCGTTGCGTTAGTCATGTAGGGGGTTGTCCTTGGATGGTGTTGTGATCGGGCCCCGAGGCACATCCGCGCGAGGACGCGCGGCAGCCGATCGGAGCAGAGTGGTTGTTGTTGCGATGTCGCGAGAGCACGGCGGATGAGCCACGCGTGCGACGCTCTATCTTATCAGAGCGCGTCGACGTAGTACCAGCGCCCAGCCCGCCGAATGAAGCGACTGTGCTCCTTCATCGTCTGCAGGTCCCCGCCGGGCCCCTCCCGCCATAACGCTCGGAAGCGCACCCGTCCCGACCTGCCGTCCGGAGCGATGTCGGAGGCCTGGACGTCGAGCCTCAGCCATTCCGTGTCGGGGTCGATCGTCAGGCCGCCCGGCCGTGTACCGGGGAACCATGTGTCGACCAGATGCCGCGCGTCACCGAGTGCGAACGCCGTGTACCGCGAACGCATGAGGTCTTCGGGTGTTTCCGCAGCGCGCCCGTCCAGCACCGGGCCGCAGCAGGACGCGAAGTCCCGCCGGCCGCAGGGACAGGGTGCGTCCGCGGCGAGTCGTCGCCCTCGACGAGCGGATGCCGCAGCCCCGAACGACATGATTCCTCCCCACGCTCACGAAAGACCCGAGTGAGCCTACGCGCTGTGGACAACCCTCGGGGAAGAGACCAGGGTTCACTACCGTGGTCGCATGATCGTTCGACGCACCGCAGCGCTGCTGGCCGCGACCGTGCTGGCCGCCGCCCTCTCGGCGTGCGCACCGACCGCCTCCGCGACCCCATCGCCGACAGCGACCGGATTCGCGTCGGAAGAGGAGGCTTTCGCTGCCGCGGAGGCGACCTACCGCGCATACGTCGACGCCCTCAACGAGGTCGATCTGTCCGATCCCGCGACATTCGAGCCCGTGTATGCGCATCTGTCAGGCGAGGCGCTCGACAGCGAGAAGAGAACCCTGACACAAATGCACTCCGATGGCTGGGCCGTGTCAGGTGACACGACGCTCCCAGCGATTTTCGAAGGCGAAGGTCTCGGCGAGCTAGTGGTCTGCCAGAACGTCTCAGGAGTCGACGTTCGGGACGCCGAAGGAACTTCCCAAGTGGCGGCTGATCGTCCGGACGTCTTCGCCCTAAAAGTGCGCGTTGTATTCGACCCGTCATCGGATACAAACGCAAGGGTCACTGAGAGTCAGGCCGTCCAGGACTCGCGGTGTTGAGAAATCTAACGTTGACCGTGATCGGCGTCCTGAGCGCCATCGCGATGTCCACTGCCGTTGCAAGCCCAGCTTCGGCCGATGAGAGCGGCGGCTGTTTCGGGTCCAACACTTGGACAAACTGCCAGGTGCAGAACAAGGGGTCATCCGTCTCGATCGGCGCGACCCGCGGCGAGTCGTCCACACCGACCCGTCCGCAGACCGGGCCTCGGGGCGGTGGCGGCTCATCGGTCGTTCCTCCGCCGGCGCGGAACCCGGACGCCTTCTACCCGGGTCAGCGGACCCGCGAAGAGTGGCTCGCAGAGTGCGCGTTCAACCAAGCGTGCGCAGGCGCCATCGCAGCCCCGGGCGGCGCCCCGATTCCCGGCACCGAGCAGGCCGAGCTGCCACCGGCCGATCCCGCTGCCCCGGCCGCACCGGATCCGACGACGGCGACCATCCAGGACGTCGCGCAGTTCGCACCGGCACCGCCGGCGATCGTCGGCGAACCCGGCGGAATGGGCGTGGTGGGTATGCCCACCAACTTCGTGGTCGGGGCTGAGGAGCACACCGTGCAGGGCGACATCTTCGACATCCCCGTCACCGTCCGCTTCACGCCGGTCTCCTACGCCTTCACCTACGGCGACGGGGCGACGCGGGAGACGAGGACCGCCGGCAGGTCGTGGGACGACCTGGGGGTTCCGCAGTTCACCGCGACCGCCACCAGCCACAGCTACGGCGCCGCAGGTGAGTACGAAGCCGCCGCGACCATCCGCTACGCAGCCGAAGCGGATGCCGGCGGCGGATGGTTCCCCATCGCCGGTCTCCTCGAGGTCGACACCCCGACCACCGTCATCCGGATCGTCGACGTCGAGACCGCGCTCGTGCAACGCACGTGCGACGAAGACCCGAGCGGACCCGGTTGCTGAGTGCGAGGATGAGCGCGTGACCGAACGCCTCATGCTGCTGGACTCCGCGAGCCTCTACTTCCGCGCCTTCTACGGCGTGCCCGACACGGTCAAGGCGCCGGACGGCCGCCCGGTGAACGCGGTCCGCGGGTTCCTCGACATGATCGCGAAGCTCGTGACCACCTACGAACCGACGCACCTCGTCGCATGCTGGGACGACGACTGGCGGCCCCAGTGGCGCGTCGACCTCATCCCCTCGTACAAGGCGCATCGGGTCGCCGAAGCCGTCGCCGCAGCACCGGACGTCGAGGAGGTCCCTGATCCCCTCGAGATCCAGGTACCGGTGATCCGCGAAGCCCTCGGGGTGCTCGGCATCCCGATCGTCGGTGCCGCGGAACACGAAGCGGACGACGTGATCGGCACCCTCGCATCGACCAGCACCATGCCCGTCGACGTCATCACCGGCGACCGGGACCTCTTCCAGCTCGTCGACGACTCGCGCGGCATCCGGGTCATCTACACCGGCCGCGGAATGAGCAAGCTCGAGGAGCTCACGGACGCCGCCATCGTCACGAAGTGCGGCATCCTGCCCTCGCAGTACGCGGACTTCGCCGCGATGCGCGGAGACGCGTCAGACGGACTCCCCGGGGTTGCGGGCGTGGGCGAGAAGACCGCAGCGACCCTCCTCGCGGCGCACGGCGATCTCGCCGGCATCCGCCGTGCCGCGGAAGCGGGCGAGGGCATGAGCGCGGGCGTGAGAACGAAGGTCCTGTCCGCCGCGGACTACCTCGACGTCGCACCACGCGTCGTCGAGGTGGTGCGAGACCTCCCACTTCCGGAGGTCGACGCTCGCATCACGGCACCCGACGACGCAGAGCTCGCGACGCTGGCGAAAGCCTGGTCGCTCGGTTCATCGGCGACGCGCGCGGCCGAGGCGCTGTCCGCCCGGGCCTGACGACTCACCGAGACGATTTCCACTCCCGCAACCGCGCGAGCGGCCAGGTGGTGATGATCCGCTCCGCGGGAACACCCGCACGCTCCGCCCGGGCGGCGCCATGATCCAGTAGCGACAGCTGACCGGGTGCATGCGCATCCGAGTCGATCGAGAAGAGGCATCCGATCTCGAGGGCCAGGGCCACCAGGTCGTCGGGAGGATCCTCGCGCTCCGGGCGGGAATTGATCTCGACCGCGGTGCCGTGCTCGGCGCAGGCCTCGAACACGGCCCGCGCATCGAACACCGACGGCGGGCGCGTGCCCCGAGAACCCGACACGAGTCGTCCCGTCACGTGACCGAGGACGTCCACACGAGGGTCGGATGCCGCGGCCACCAGCCGGCGCGTCATCGGCGCCCGCTCCATCCGGAGCGCGGAGTGCGCGGAGGCCACCACCACGTCGAGCGCGCGCAGCAGCTCATCCTCCTGGTCGAGGGAACCGTCGTCGAGGATGTCGACCTCGATCCCGCTCAGCAGAGTGAACGACTCATCCGCGAAGCCCGGGATCACTGCGAGCTGTTCGCGCAGCCGCTCGGCTGACAGCCCGCGCGCGACCCGCAACCGCGGGGAGTGGTCGGTCAGCGCGAGGTACTCGTGTCCGAGAGCGCGCGCCGCATCGACCATCAGGTCGATCGAAGTCAGCCCGTCGGACCATTCGGAGTGGGCATGGAGGTCACCGCGAAGCAGCGAGCGCAACTGAGACTGCTCGACGGGTGCGACCCGGTTCCGCAACTCGGCCAGGTAGGCCGGCACCTCACCGGAAAGCGCCTCGGCGATGACCTTGTAGGTGGAGTCGCCGATGCCCTTGCGCGATCGGAGGCGGCCGACGTCCGCACGCTCGTCCGCGCTCAGCCCCGCGAGCGTGTCGGCTGCGGCACGGAAGGCCTTGGACTTGTAGCGCGAAGCCCGGTCGCGCTCGAGGAGCTCCGCTATCTCGGTGAGCGCCTCGATCGGGTCCATCGTCTGCTCAGCGTCCGCTCGCCGAGACCCAGGCGTCGAGCTTGGCGCGCGCGGCGCCGGAGTCGACGGCGGCGCCGGCCTCTGCGTACGCGTCGGCGAGCCGTTCCACGAAGGGACGCTGCAGCTCGGCGGCATCCCGGAACAGGCGGTACGAGACGATCCCCGCGGCCGCGTTCAGAAGGACGATGTCGCGCACCGGCCCCGCCTCGCCGTCCAGCACCCGCCGGACGATCTCGGCGTTGTGAGTCGCGTCGCCGCCCAGCAGGTCCGCGATGTCCGCGCGAGGGATGCCCAGATCGCGAGGATCGAGATCGTGTTCACGAACGTCGCCGCGGCTGATCTCCCACACCCGGCTGTGGCCGGTCGTCGTGAGCTCGTCCAAGCCGTCGTCGCCGCGGAAGACCAGCGCGGTCGCCCCGCGAGTCTGGAAAACACCGGTGATGAGCGGGACGCGGTCGAGATGGGCGACGCCGACCGCGTTCGCCTCGGCCCGTGCCGGGTTGCAGAGCGGCCCGAGGAAGTTGAAGACCGTCGGGATGCCGAGCTCGGCGCGTGTCGGCCCCGCGTGCCGGAAGCCGGGGTGGAACGCCGACGCGAAAGCGAACGTGATGCCCACCTCGTCAAGTACCTCGGCGACGCGCTCCGGGGACTGGGTGAGGTCGACGCCGAGTGCCGCCAGCACGTCCGACGAGCCCGATTTCGAGCTCGACGCGCGGTTGCCGTGTTTGACCACCGGGATGCCGCTGGCCGCCACCACCACCGATGCGGTCGTGGACACGTTCACGGTCCCGTAACGATCACCGCCCGTGCCCACGATGTCGAGCACATCTGCGCGGACCGGGAGGGGCACCGCCGCCTCGAGGATCGCGTCGCGGAACCCGACGATCTCGTCGACGGTCTCGCCCTTCGCGCGAAGAGCCACAAGGAAACCGGCGAGCTGCGAAGGCGTCGCGTCCCCTTGCATCACCTGGCGCATGGCCCACGTGGATTCGGACACGCTGAGGTCCTTCCGGTCCAGCACCGTGGTGAGGATCTCGGGCCAGGAGTACATGTCCGCCATGACCCCCGATCCTACTCAGCACTCTGACAGCCGACTCCCGGCGGGCCCATCGACCGCCCTGACGCCGCGGAAAGACGGAAGTACCTTCAGGAATGCGAAACCCTCCCCCAACATCGGCCATAATGGGGAGTGTGACGACCACTCCCGCGACATACAACCAGGCGCTGCGTTCGGTGAAACGACCGGACCCCGTCGCCGTCGGCACGATCGTGTGGCTGGGCAGCGAGGTCATGTTCTTCGCCGGCCTCTTCGCCATTTACTTCACGATCCGCAACACCTCGCCGGAGCTGTGGGCCAGCCGAACCGAGCTGCTGAACGTGCCCTTCGCGGCCGTCAACACGCTCATCCTGGTGCTGTCGTCGTTCACCGCTCAGGCCGGCGTGTTCGCCGCCGAGCGCTTCCAGCCCTACCGCCGCGGATCGATCTGGAACTTCCGCCAGTGGGGCATGGTCGAGTGGTTCTACCTGACCTTCATCATGGGAGCCGTCTTCGTCTCGGGCCAGGTGTGGGAGTACGCAACGCTGGTCGCCGAAGGGCTGCCGATCAGCGCGGATTCCTACGCTTCCGCCTTCTACATCACGACCGGTTTCCACGCCCTCCACGTGACGGGTGGCCTCATCGCCTTCCTGCTCATCATCGGGCGTGCATTCGCGGTCAAGAACTTCGGCCGGAAGGAGATGACCTCCGCGATCGTCGTGTCCTACTACTGGCACTTCGTCGACGTCGTGTGGATCATCCTCTTCGCCGTCATCTACTTCATCCGGTAATACAGAGCGGAGCTGAGTTCCTCAATGGCATCCAAGACCCCGCGTCGGCACACGGGCCGTCGCAGCAAGTGGGCGGCCGCCGCTCTGATCGGCGTCGGCCTGCTGCTCACGGGTGGCATCTACGCCGGCGCGTCCGCGGCGATGGCCTCGACCTCCTCCACCGACTCGGCATCAACGCTGACCGTCGAGGATGGCAAGAAGCTGTTCCAGGCCAACTGTGCGACCTGCCACGGCCTCGACCTCGAGGGCACGGAAGACGGCCCGTCGCTCTACGGCGTCGGTGAGCTGTCGGTCGAGTTCCAGGTCTCCACGGGCCGCATGCCGCTGCAGGCCCAGGGTCCCCAGGCCCCGCAGAAGGCACCGCAGTTCACGGAAGACCAGATCAAGGCGATGGCCTCGTGGGTCCAGTCCGTCGCTCCCGGCCCGACGTACCCAGACAAGCGGATCCTCGACGGCGAAGGCGACCTCACCGAGGGCGCGGAGCTGTTCCGCATCAACTGCGCGATGTGCCACAACGTCGCCGCAGCAGGTGGCGCGCTGACCGAGGGCAAGTACGCCCCCGCGCTGACGAAGACCAGCCCCCTGCACATCTACGCGGCGATGGTCACCGGCCCGCAGAACATGCCCGTGTTCAACGACATGACCATCACGCCCGACGAGAAGCGCGACATCATCTCGTCGCTGATGTACCTGCAGAAGAGCGAGCCGGTCGGCGGCTTCACCCTCGGATCCCTCGGTCCGGTCTCCGAAGGCCTGTTCATCTGGATCTTCGGCATCGGCACGCTGATCGGCATCTCGGTGTGGATCACCGCGAAGTCCAACTGATTTAACACTGACGAAGAGAATTCCAGGACGAGGAGCACAATGTCACACGAGGAAGAGCCGCAGGCGCTCGAGAAGGCTCACCGGCCTTCGTCGGGACTCGTCGTCGCGGTCGCCGACCCCGTGCAGAACCCCGGTCTGCCACCCCACCGCGAGCGGATGACCGACAAGGACCCGGCGGCGATGAGCCGCGCGGTCCGCACCGTCTACACGCTGTTCTACATCTCACTCGCTGCGAGCCTCTGGGCTGTCGCCGCGTACATGCTCTTCCCGATCGAGAGCGGCAACTTCGGGGACATCCGGAGCAACAACCTCTTCATCGGCCTCGGGATCGGGTTCGCTCTTCTGACCATCGGGATCGCGGCGATCCACTGGTCGAAGGCGATCATGCCCGACAAGGAGCACATCGAGGCCCGTCACTCGACTCGCGGCAAGGAGTCGACGCGCGAAGCCGCCGTCAACGTCTTCCGCGAGGCGAACGAAGAGTCCGGCTTCGGGCGTCGCACCGCGATCCGAGGCGGTCTCATCGCTGCGGTCGTCGCATCGATCGTCCCCGGCGTCACGCTCTTCCGCGGCCTGGCTCCGCACTCCTCCGAGGAGAACCCGCTGGCCGGTGACCCGGTCGCCCTTCTGAAGCACACGATGTGGAAGGAAGGCGAGCGCCTGGCGCACGACCCCTCCGGCCTCCCGATCCGCGCGGCTGACGTCGCCCTCGGCTCGGCCGTCCATGTCATCCCCGAGTCCCTCAAGGATCTCGGTCACCTCGAGGGCTACCTGGAGGAGAAGGCGAAAGCGATCGTCCTCCTCATGCGTTTGCTCCCCGAGCAGCTCCCCGCCGAGTACAACCGCCTCGACTGGTCCTATGACGGGATCGTGGCGTACTCGAAGGTCTGCACGCACGTCGGATGCCCCGTCGCGCTGTACGAGCAGCAGACCCACCACCTTCTATGCCCCTGCCACCAGTCGCAGTTCGACGTGTCGCGCGGTGCCGAAGTCATCTTCGGCCCGGCCGCACGGCCGCTCCCGCAGCTGCCTATCGCGGTGGACGCAGAGGGCTACCTCGTCGCGAAGAGCGACTTCGAAGAGCCCGTTGGGCCCAGCTTCTGGGAGCGTCATTGAGCACCTCGACTGAATCAGCGCCGGCTACCGCTCTCGCCACGCCGGCCGAAAAGCCCCTCGGCGGCCGGTTCATCGGCGCGACGGCGAACTACATCGACGAGCGCACGAGCATCTCGGGCCTCGTCAAGGAGATCGGTCGCAAGATCTTCCCCGACCACTGGTCGTTCATGCTCGGCGAGATCGCTCTGTGGAGCTTCGTCGTCGTCTTCCTGTCGGGCTCGTTCCTGACCTTCTTCTTCGAAGCATCGATGGCTCCGACGCACTACAACGGCGCCTACGTTCCGTTGCGCGGTATCGAGATGTCCGCTGCGCTCGAGTCGACGCTGAACATCTCGTTCGACCTGCGCGGCGGTCTCCTGGTTCGTCAGATCCACCACTGGGCGGCTCTGCTGTTCATCGCGGCCATCGGCGTGCACATGCTCCGTGTGTTCTTCACGGGTGCATTCCGCAAGCCGCGCGAGCTCAACTGGGTGATCGGCTTCGTGCTGTTCATTCTCGCGATGGCGCTCGGCTTCACGGGTTACTCGCTGCCCGACGACCTCCTCTCGGGCAACGGTCTCCGCATCATCGACGGCATGATCAAGGGCCTCCCGCTGATCGGTACCTGGACCTCGTACCTCCTTTTCGGCGGCGAGTTCCCGGGTACGGCGATCGTCGGCCGTCTGTACACGCTGCACATCCTGCTGCTGCCGTTGATCCTCATCGCCCTGATCGCAGCCCACCTGATGCTGATGATCATCAACAAGCACACGCAGTTCGCCGGCCCCGGTCGCACGAATGACAACGTCGTGGGCTACCCGATGGTCCCGATCTACATGTCGAAGATGGGCGGCTTCCTGTTCATCACGTTCGGTGTCCTGGTGCTCATCGCCTCGATGTTCACGATCAACCCGATCTGGAACTACGGACCATACGACCCCTCCCCCGTTTCCGCGGGTACTCAGCCTGACTGGTACATCGGATTCGCCGACGGAGCACTGCGTCTGGCGCCGTCCAACCTCGACCTGGTGCTGTTCGACCACACCTTCTCGTTCGGCATCCTGTTGCCGGTCGCCGTGCTCGGCGTGTTCATCGTGCTCGTCGCGATCTACCCCTTCATCGAGGCGTGGGTCACGGGCGACAAGCGCGAGCACCACATCGCACAGCGCCCCCGTCACGCCCCGACGCGCACCGCGATCGGTGTGGCCGGTGTGATCTTCTACGCCGTCCTGTGGGCCGCTGCCTCGTCGGACATCATCGCGACGCACTTCCACCTGACGATGGAAGGCGTGATCCACTCCCTGCAGGCGCTGCTGTTCATCGGCCCCATCGTCGGGTACTTCGTCACGAAGCGCATCGCGATCGCACTGCAGAAGAAGGATCGCGAGATCGCGCTCCACGGCTACGAGTCGGGTCGCATCGTCCGCCTGCCCGGCGGCGAGTACATCGAAGTCCACCAGCCCGTCGACGCCTACGAGCGTGTGAAGCTGATCGACTTCGAGGTTCACGAGCCCCTCGTGGTTCGTCCGAACGACAACGGTCGCATCCCGTGGCACCAGAACGTCCGCGCCTCGCTGTCGCGGTGGTTCTTCGAAGACCGTCTGTCCCCGGTCACGCAAGCCGAAGTGGATGCCGCGATCGCTCACCAGCACCACGAGCTCGAGCACATCGACCACGAGGAGCAGGAAGAGATCCGCGGCGCGCACGAGCGTGCCGGTGCGGTCGATGCCCCGCTCCACCCGATCGATGACGGCCACAACCCGGAGACGGCCAACCGTCCGTCGAACATCATCGTGGTGGACGAGGACTCCAGCAAGAAGAACGACCGCCCGAGCGACTGACCGCTCTGGCAGGAAAGCGGCGGGGTCTGACCGAAAGGTCGGACCCCGCCGCTGTTCTTCGTGCGTAGCGTCGACAGCATGACCCTCTCCCCTGCCGTCGTCCTGTCCTACTTCGAGACGAAGCTTCTCGTCGAAACCGACCCGAGTGATGTCTACGCAGCCCAGCAAGCGAACGATCCCTTCGTGCTGGTCGACGTGCGCAACAGGGAGGCCTGGGATCAGGGGCACGCCGCAGGCGCGATCCACATGCCCCACCGTGAGATCTCCTCACGCGCCGTGAGCGAGATCGCGTCGCATATCCCTGTTGTCGTCTACTGCTGGAGCCCTGGGTGCAACGGCGGGGCGCGAGGCGCCGCGGAGTTCGCACGTCTCGGCTACGCGGTGCGGGAGATGATCGGTGGATTCGAGTACTGGGCGAGGGAGGGACTCCCCGTCGAGGACGTCAACGGGCCGCTCCCCCGCCGCTTCGATCCTCTGGTGATGCCCGTCCGTCCTGAGCGCTGACGCGAGGGCCCCCGAGCGCTCCGAACTCCGAGGCGCGCTTCCCAGCGACGCGCCGACCCCCGAGATCCGCCCGTCGGCGGGTGATCGACGCGCCCGTGCCCCAGGGGGCCCCGCGTTGGCCCCAGCGGGGTCTCAGCGAGGTCCTGCTCGCTCCTGAGTACCGCTCCCCGAGACTGAGGGCCTGGGGGGTCGTTCACGGCCGACGAAAGACCTCCGAGAGTGCGCTACGAATGAAGCCGCCCGCCACAACAAGTGGCGGGCGGCTTCATTCGAGCGACGTCGTGATCGACGTCCAGAGAATGCATGACTCAGCGGGCGAAGTAGCCCCGGTAGTACTCGTAGACCCAGCCGACGATGGCGACGACGAAGATGCCGACGCCGATCGGGATCATGAACTCACCGACAGCAAGACCGATGAAGGCGATCGCGGCCGAACCGGCGAGGACGAGAGGCCACCAGGACCACGGCGAGAACTCGCCCATCTCGGGGTCGCCGTCATCGATGTCCGCCGTGAGCGAGTCCTCGGGAAGCGTGCCGCCCTGGGCCTTCTCGACGCGGCTCGAGTAGAACGCGATCATCGCGGCCATCATCGTCACGAAGACGAGGCCCACGGACCCGACCCACTCGATCCGGTTGAACACCGGCAACTGCGGGTGGGCGAGGATGTTCCAGCCGACGTACACGACGGCGACGAGGGCGAAGAACGCCGCCAGCACCCACCAGAGGTTGACGTTGGTCTTCACTTACTTGACCTCACCGTTCGACAGATCGACAACAGGGGCGTCGGGCGCGTCCTTCGCAGGGCCCACACCGACCGGGATGCCGGCTTCGGGGTGGTTCAGGTCGAAGGCCGGGCGTTCGCTGCGGATGCGCGGGATGGATGTGAAGTTGTGTCGCGGCGGCGGGCAGCTGGTCGCCCACTCGAGCGATCCGCCGTAGCCCCACGGGTCGTTGACCGTGACGCGGGGTGCGGTGCGTGCCGTGATCCAGACGTTCAGGAGGAACGGAACCATGGATGCCGCGAGGATCATCGAACCGACCGTCGAGACCTGGTTCTGCCACGTCCAGCCGTCCGCTGCCGAATAGTCGGCGTAGCGGCGGACCATGCCGTCCGCGCCCAGCCAGTGCTGGATGAGGAAGGTCATGTGGAAGCCGATGAACAGGAGCCAGAAGTGGACGAGGCCGAGGCGCTCGTTCAGCATCTTGCCGGTCCACTTGGGCCACCAGAAGTAGAAGCCCGCGAACATCGCGAACACGACGGTTCCGAAGACGACGTAGTGGAAGTGCGCGACGACGAAGTACGAGTCCGAGACGTGGAAGTCGAGCGGCGGCGACGACAGGATGATGCCGGTCAGACCACCGAAGACGAACGAGACGAGGAAGCCGAGCGCGAAGACCATCGGGGTCTCGAAGGTGATCGACCCTCGCCACATCGTGCCGATCCAGTTGAAGATCTTCACACCCGTCGGGACGGCGATGAGCATCGTCATCAGCGCGAAGAACGGCAGGAGGACGGCGCCGGTCACGTACATGTGGTGGGCCCACACGGACACCGACAGGGCGGCGATGGCAATCGTCGCGTAGACGAGCGTCTTGTATCCGAAGATCGGCTTGCGGCTGAACACCGGGAAGATCTCCGACACGATGCCGAAGAACGGCAGCGCGATGATGTAGACCTCGGGGTGCCCGAAGAACCAGAAAAGGTGCTGCCAGAGCAGGACACCGCCGTTGGCCGGGTCGTAGATGTGAGCGCCGAGGATGCGGTCCGCCGCAGCGGCGAAGATCGCTGCAGCGAGCACCGGGAAGGCCATCAGGATCAGGATGCTGGTGACCAGGGTGTTCCAGCTGAAGATCGGCATGCGCCACATCGTCATGCCGGGAGCACGCATCGTCATGATCGTGGTGATGAAGTTGACACCACCGAGAATGGTGCCGAAACCGCTCATGCCGAGACCCAGCATCCACAGGTCACCGCCGGCGCCCGGGCTGAAGCTCTCGCCTGCCAGCGGCTGATAGGCGAACCATCCGAACGCCGCTGCACCCTGCGGGGTGAGGAAGCCGGCGACGGCGATCGTCGAGCCGAAGGTGAACAGCCAGAACGCGAAGGCGTTGAGACGCGGGAACGCGACGTCGGGGGCACCGATCTGCAGCGGCAGCAGCGCGTTCGCGAAACCAGCGAAGAGCGGCGTCGCGAACATCAGCAGCATGATCGTGCCGTGCATCGTGAACAGCTGGTTGTACTGCTCCTTCGTCGGCACGATCTGCATGCCGGGCTCGAAGAGCTCGGCACGGATGATCAGCGCCATGACGCCACCGAGCATGAAGAACAGCACCGACGCGATCAGGTACATGTACCCGATCGTCTTGTGGTCGGTGGAGGTGATCCACTTGACGACGATGTTGCCCTTGTGCTCGACGCGCGAGCTGCTGAGGAGCGCAGCCTGGCGAGGGGGAAGCGTCGGGGCCGGAGGTGCGATGGTGGCCATCAGTTGTGCTCTCCCTCAGCGGCGGGCGCGCCGGTGCCGGGCGCGTTCTGTTGCCGGTCGAACGCGTCGTCGATGTCGCCGGTCTGACCCTTGGCCTTCAGCGACGCGATGTAGGTCTCGTACTCGGACTCGGAGACGACCTTCACATTGAAGAGCATCATCGAGTGGTACTGGCCGCACAGTTCGGCGCACTTGCCGACGAACGTGCCTTCCTTCGTGGGCTCGAAGGACCAGTAGTTCTCGCGGCCGGGGTACATGTCCTTCTTGTAGAGGAAGTCCACGATCCAGAACGAGTGGATGACGTCACGCGATTCGAGCTGCAGCGTGACCTTCTTGTTCACGGGCAGAACGAGCTCGGGGATGTCGTTGGTGATGTTGCCCTCGGCGTCGGTCTGCGCCTGGACGCCCATGGTCCACACCGGGTCCTGCGGGTCGTCGCAGTTGTTGCCGTTGTACTGGAAGTCCCAGGCCCACTGCTTGCCGATGGCGGTGACGCACACGTCGGGGTTCTCGTACTGCGTCTCGAGGATCGCCTGGTCACGCGCGGTGAAGGCGAAGAAGCCGAGAACGAGGATGACCGGGGTGATCGTGAAGAACATCTCGATCGGCATGTTGTAGCGCAGCTGGACGGGAAGACCCGACTGGCCCTTGCGCCGACGGTAGGCGATCGCCGCCCAGCCCATGAGGGCCCAGGTGATGACACCGACGGCGAGGACGACGATCCACGACGTGGTCCAGAGGCCCGCGATCATCGACGTGTGGTTCGTCGCCTGTCCGCCTCCCTCATCGAAACCGGGGAGGAAGCCGTTCGCTGTTGTGGGGCTGCACGCCGCGAGCGTGACCGCGGAGGCGATCGCAAGCGGGAGGGCTACCCAACGGAGTCGGCGGTTGACGCGCACGGTGCACCTTTCGGGGACATGAAGGTCAGACTCATGCCAGTCTAGGGCAACCTCTTACGGGATTCCGGCCATCCGCTCAGGATGCCGGGACCACGGGAGGGAACCCGGGATGGGTCAGTGGAAGCTGTCGCCGCAGGCGCAGCTGCCCGCAGCATTCGGGTTGTCGATCGTGAAGCCCTGCTCCGAGATCGTGTCCTTGAAATCGATCTTCGCGCCGTCGAGGTAGGGCACCGACATGTCGTCGACGATCACCTCGACACCGTCGAAGTCGACGGTCTGGTCGCCGTCGAGGTAACGCTCGTCGAAGTAGAGCTGGTAGATGAGACCCGAGCATCCGCCGGGCTGCACGGCCACCCGCAGACGCAGGTCATCGCGGTTCTCCTGCGAGAGCAGGCTCTTCACCTTGTCGGCCGCTGCCTCGGTGAGGGCGACGCCGTGTGCGGGAACGGTCTCGGTGGACTGCGTGGCGATGTCGGTCATGACTCTCCCCATGGTCGGGCCGCCAGTGCTCTTCAGGAACGGGGGCGGCGTGCTGACTCGATTCTACGTCGCGTCGCGCGGTCTGGTCGGGTGACGCGGGGATCCGCACACGCGGATCATTCGGATGCGTCGAGGGATTCCAGCAGGAGCGCTTCGGAGAGCAACGCGTGACGGAACGTGTCGACGTGGAGCGACTCGTTCGGGCTGTGCGCCCGCGCGTGGGGGTCTTCCACTCCGGTGACGAGGATCTCCGCGCCCGGGAACTCCTGGACGAGATCCGCGATGAACGGGATGGACCCGCCCACGCCGATGTCGACCGGCGTCCGTCCGTATCCGCTCTCGAGGGCGGCCCGCGCCTTCTCCACGGCGGGGCCCGACGTGTCGACGAGGAACGGGTTGCCGAAGTCGACGTCACGGAAGCTCAGGCGCGCTCCGAACGGCGCGTGCGCGCGCAGGTGCGTCTCGATCGCGGCGAACGCCTCGGCCGCGGCCTGGCCCGGCGCCACACGGGTGCTGATGACGACCGTGACCTTCGGCGACAGGGTGTTGGACGCGTTCCGGACGCTGGGCGCGTCGATTCCCGTGATGGTGATCGAGGGCTTGTTCCAGATCCGACTCAGGATCTCGTCGCGTCCGATGGGCGATACGCCTTCCGGCAGTCCGGCTTCGCTTCGAAGGATCTCCTCCGAGTACGGCGGGGTCGCGGCTTCCCGGGACGTCAGACCCTCCACCGCGACGGCACCGTCTTCGTCCCAGAGGGTCGCCAGCAAGGTGACCGCCGCCATCATGGCGTCCGGGACGGCGCCGCCGAACATCCCCGAGTGGGAGGCGTGGTCGAGCGTCTCGATGTCGAGGGTGAAGCGCGCGTTTCCACGCAGCGACACCGTCAGCGCGGGAGTCTCGGAATCCCAGTTGCCGGAGTCGGCGACGACGATGACGTCGGCGCGGAGCGCGTCGGCGTTGTCGCTCAAGAACTGCGCGAACGATGCCGAACCGGCCTCCTCCTCGCCCTCGAAGAACAGGTTCACGCCCAGATCGAAGTCGTCGCCGAGCGCGGCCTTCAGGGCGCGGAGAGCTCCGATGTGCGCCATGATCCCGGCCTTGTCGTCTGCGGCGCCGCGGCCGTAGATGCGGCCGTCGCGCAGCGTCGGCTCGAACGGCGGGGACTCCCACAGCGATTCGTCGCCGACCGGCTGGACGTCGTGGTGGGCGTACAGAAGGATCGTCGGCCGACCGTTGCGGGGTGCGCGCGTCGCGAGAACGGCCGGCATCCCCACCTCCCCCGTCTCGGGGATGACGGCGGTCTTGATCTCGACGCGCTCGAAGAGCCCGAGATCGTCCACGAGTGCCTTCACCGCTTCGGCGCTGCGCTGCACCTCGGCACGGTCGAAGCCGGGGAAGGCGACGGACGGGATGCGGACGAGGGCTCCCAGATCAGCGAGGGCGGCGGGGACCTGGGTGAGGGCCGCCTCCCGCACCGCAGTGGACCGGGTCGTGTCGGAGGTCATGCGGGTAATCTTATGTGGCACGCCTTTTTCGCCGATTCCGAGGAACCGCCCCGTGGCAAAGACACCGCCCCCCGCCGACACCGCCCCCGACGCCCCCGTCGGCTCGGGAAAGAACCGCCCGACGCCCACGCGCGCCGAGCAGGAAGCGGCGCGCAAGCGGCCCCTCGTCGCGAACACGAAGGAGGCGCGCGCCCGCGCGAAGGCCGAGCTCGCCGCGCAGCGCGAGAAGGCCCGCGTCGGCATGGCGAACGGAGACGAGCGGTACCTGACTCCCCGCGACCGTGGCCCCCAGCGCCGGTTCGCCCGCGACTACACCGATGCCGGATGGCACTTCGGTGAGCTCATCATGCCGCTGCTGGTGATCGTCATCCTCTTCGCGCTCGTTCCGAACACGGCCATCGTCTTCTACGCCTACGTCGGGCTCTGGGCCTACCTGCTCTTCGTGGTCGCCGACATGGCGCTGCTCTCGCGCAAGGTGAAGAAACTCGCCGCTGCCAAATGGGGCGACCGCCGCGAGAAGGGCCTCGGCTGGTACGCCGCGATGCGGTCGGTGCAGATGCGCTTCATGCGTCTGCCGAAGCCGCAGGTGGGGCGCGGCGAGTACCCGAACTGACCTCACGACGAAGGGCCCGCACGAGATCGTGCGGGCCCTTCGTCGTTGCGGCAGGATGCCGCGTCTCAGCGCACCAGGCCTCGGTTGAGCTGTCGTCCCCACAGCGGTCCGCGGTAGACGAACGCGCTGTAGCCCTGGACGAGGTCGGCGCCGGCCGCGAGCCGCTCCCGGACGTCGTCGGCGGTCTCCACTCCCCCGGCGGCGATCACGCAGAACTCGGCGGGGACTGCCGCGCGGACCCGACGGAGCACCTCGAGCGAGCGTTCGCGCAAGGGCGCGCCGGAGAGTCCGCCCGCGCCCATGGCCTCGACCTGATCGGCATCCGTCGTCAGCCCACTCCGGGCGATCGTCGTGTTCGTTGCCACGATCCCCGCGAGACCGGCGTCGACCGCCATCGTCGAGATGCCATCGATCTCCTCGTCGGAGAGGTCCGGGGCGATCTTCACGAGCAGGGGCGTGTCGCCGGCGGCATCCTTCACGGCCGTCAGCAGCGGCCGCAGGGTCTCGACGGCCTGCAGCCCGCGCAGTCCGGGTGTGTTCGGCGACGACACGTTGACCACGAGGTAGTCGGCGACGGGTGCGACGAGTCGCGTGCTCGCGACGTAGTCCGCCGTCGCGTCGGCGACGTCGACGACGCGGGACTTGCCGATGTTCGCGCCGAGGACAGGGCGCCGACGACGGCGGCGTATGCGGGCGAGCCGCTCGGCGACCACGGCCGCGCCCTCGTTGTTGAATCCCATGCGATTGATGAGCGCGCGATCGGCGGGCAGGCGGAACAGCCGCGGACGCGGGTTCCCGTCCTGCGGAATCGCGGTGACCGTCCCCACTTCGATGTGCCCGAACCCGAGCGCGTGCAGCCCCAGAGCTCCGATCGCGTTCTTGTCGAACCCGGCGGCGATGCCGAAGGGCGAGTCGAAGACGAGACCGAGGGCCTCGGTCCGGAGCTCCGGATCCGGCCTGGTCAGCCCGCGCACGACCGCGGAGAACGGGGGCACCGCGGCGAGGCGGATGACCGCCATTCCGAGGTGGTGGGCGGTCTCGGGGTCGAGCCGGCGCAGGACGAGGTCGAAGAGGAGTCGATACATCGGCTCCCAGCCTAGAGGCGGCGCTCGCGTGGTTCGCTCAAGCGTCCTGTCGCGGGGCGCGCTGCGCCTGGTCCGCCCGCAGGAGGGCGATCGCCGCATCGAAGTCGTCGAGGGTCTCGAACGCCTGGTAGACGCTGGCGAAGCGGAGGTAGGCGATCTCGTCGAGTTCGCGGAGCGGCCCGAGGATCGCGAGACCGATCTCGTTCGTGTCGATCTGCGAGACACCTGTCTGGCGGACGGATTCCTCGACCGCCTGGGCGAGCATCGCGAGGTCCGCCTCGGTGACGGGGCGGCCCTGGCAGGCTTTGCGGACGCCCGACATGACCTTCTCCCGACTGAAGGACTCGATCACACCGGATCGCTTGATGACGTTGAGGCTCGCGGTCTCGATCGTGGAGAACCGACCGCCGCATTCGGGGCACTGACGGCGGCGGCGGATGCTGAGACCGTCGTCGCTCGTGCGCGAATCGATGACACGGGAGTCGGAGTGGCGGCAGAACGGACAGTGCATGGCGGCATCCAGCCTACGCGTCGAAGCGCGCCGTGACGGCTTCGCCGTGCGCGGGCAGCACCTCGGCGTTCGCGAGCGTCACGATGTCGCGGTGGACCGTCTGCAGCGCCTCGCGGTCGTAGGCGATCACCTGCTGCGGCCGGAGGAAGGTGGATGCCGACAGGCCCGACGCGTACCGGGCCTGACCACCGGTCGGGAGGACGTGATTGCTGCCGGCGAGGTAATCGCCGAGGCTCACGGGGGTCCACTGCCCGACGAAGACCGCGCCCGCGTTGACGTACTCCTCGGGACGGGGGTCGCGCAGGTGGAGTTCGAGGTGCTCGGGAGCGTAGGCGTTGCTGAAGGCCGTGGCCGTCGCGATGTCGTCGACGAGCACGACGGCGGACTGGGGGCCCGCGAGCGCCTGAGCCACGCGCTCCGCATGGTGCGTGGCCGCGGCGCGCTTCTGGACCTCGGCCACGACGGCCTCGGCGAGCGTCGCCGAATCGGTGACCAGGACGGCGGCAGCCTGCTCATCGTGCTCCGCTTGGCTCACGAGGTCGGCCGCGACGAGGCGGGCATCGGCGGAGTCGTCGGCGACGATGAGGATCTCCGTCGCACCGGCCTCGGAGTCGGTGCCCACCATGCCCGCCACGACGCGCTTGGCGAGGGCCACGAAGTTGTTGCCGGGCCCGGAGATGACGTCAACGGGGGCGAGGTCGATGGCGGGAACGCCGTGCGCGTAGGCGCCGATGGCCCCTGCCCCTCCCATCGCGTAGACCTCGGTCACCCCGAGGAGTTTGGCGGCCGCGAGGATGACGGGGTGCACCCGGCCGTCGTGGTCGCGCTGAGGCGGAGAGGCGAGCGCGACCTGCTGAACGCCTGCCACCTGCGCCGGAACCACGTTCATGACGACGCTCGACGGATAGACGGCCTTGCCTCCCGGGACGTAGACGCCGGCGCGACGGACCGGACGCCAGTGCTGCTCGACGCGGGCACCGGGACCGATCTCGGTCACGACCGGAGCCGGCACCTGCGCGGCGGACGCCAGTCGTACGCGACTGATCGCGTTCTCGAGCGCGGAGCGGATGCCGGGATCGAGGGACGCGAGCGCCTCGTCGAGGTGCGCAGCGGGTACACGGACAGCGTGACCGTCGACGCCGTCGAAGCGAGAGGCCTGCTCGCGGAGCGCGACCTCGCCCCGCTCCGCGACGTCGGCGACCACGGCGGCCGCCGTGGCGAGCGCCTCGTCGCGGGCAGCCGTGGCCCGGGGAACAGCGGCGAGGAGGTCGGTCGGCGTGACGGCGCGACCCCGGAGGTCGATCGTGCGGAGCATCCCTCCAGGCTACCGGCGGCTCAGCCCCGTGTGACGCCCGAGACGTCGGTCAGGTACCCGATCCGGCCGTCCTCGTGACGGACGACGAACGAGTCGCCGCGGTCTTCGATGACGAGCGCCCAGGCCGTCGGGCCGACACGGAAGAGCGGCGCGCCGTTCTCATCGACGACATCACGCTCGACCGGCGCGAGGGCCCAGAACGCCTGATGCGCCGATGCGGAAGCCGGTGCGGGCTCGTCGTCCTCCGCCGGCGCTCCGAAGGGGGTCGGGTCGGGCTCGACCTCCGGCGCCGCCATCGTGAATCGTGCGTCCGAGAGAGGACGCGCGACCACGGGACGCGCACGACGAGCCACGCGGTGAGCGGGCGCCTCGGCCCGGTGGAGGAAGTCCTCGTGGAACGGCGGGATGAACGGTGCGAAGACCGTCAACGCGACCTCGGCGGCCATCAGGAGGACCTCGACCCAGACCACCCAGCTGCTCAGCCAGACACCGGTGGCGGCACCGCGGGCGATGTTCGTCCACAGCCAGCTCAACCAGAGGACGGCGGAGACGGAGAACGCGACGGAGGCGAACTGGTCGACGCCGAGGGAGCCCACGCGGCGGATGCCGTCCGGCGAGAACCGGCGAAGGGTGATGAGGAACACGGCGACTGTCGGTGCGGCGATCGACAGGACCCAGTCGATGCCCGAGGTCCAGACCGACCCGCCGCCGAGGAGGCGGGTGAATTGGTTGTCGCCGTAGAGCGGGAAGAACGAGAAGAGGAACGCGAGCGCCCACACGCCCAGGAGCGAGACCTCGCGAAGGGAGAAGGGGCCGATCCCGTACTGCGGCGGGATGTGGCCCTCACCGGATGCCGCTGCGCCGGATTCGAGCGCGGCAGGTGACCCCGTCACGGCGGGATCGTCGACGACCGTCTCGGCCTCGACGGGCTCCGAGGCAGGCGCGTCGGCGTCAGCCGTGGCATCCGTCGAGAAATCGTAGGCTTCGGTCTCACGATCGAGGCCGTCCGCGTCGACGGCGGCGGTCTCGGGAGCCCGGACCACCGTGACGTCGAGGTCCTCGACGGTGCTTCCGGCGTCGTCGGGCGACTCGGGGTTCGTCTTCTGGTCGGTCACGGTGCTCCTTCCGAACAGCGCGGATCAGCGCCGCCTGCGATCCTACCCGCGTCGGCCCTGCGGATCAGCCCGCGCGACACGGCCTGTCGCACTCGCTCAGCCGAGGCACTGCGGACCGAGCAGCCCCTTCAACTCGCCGTACAGGTCGACGGTGACGCCTACCTGCGCCGGCACCTCGAAGACCTTCGCGACGCCGCCCTTGTGCAGCTTCAGCGTCACCTCCGTCGTCCCGGGGTGACGGTCGAAGACTGCCGCGAGCTGCCCGATCGTCGTCTCGGTCGCGCGATGCTCGGGCAGCAGCAGGACGAGCGGACCCGCGGCATCCACCGATCCGAGATCCGGGACGAATGCCGACTGGCCGTGCAGGTTGCGACCGTCGTCGCGCTGCGAAACGCGCCCTCGGACGACGAGGATCGAGTCGGCGACGAGCATCGACTGGAACTCGGTGTAGGTCTTGCCCATGAACATGACGGTCACCTCGCCGTCGAAGTCCTCGACGGTGATCATGCCGTAGGGGTTGCCGCTCTGCTTGGCGACGCGGTGCTGGACGCTCGTGACGAGGCCTGCCACGGTGACGATGTCGCCGTCGGAGATGTCCTCAGAGACCAGCAGGTCGTGGATGGACGTCGACGCGTGCTTCGCGAGCGGGATCTCGAGACCCGCCAGCGGATGGTCCGAGACGTAGAGGCCGAGCATCTCGCGCTCGAAGGCGAGCTTGTCCTTCTTCGTCCACTCGGGCCGTTCCGGCACGCGTGCGACCTGCTGCGGCTCGTCGTCGCCCCACAGGCTGTCGAAGTCGAACCCGACCTCGCCGTTGGCCTCGCGGCGCTTGTCGAGGACGGCCTGCTCGACGGCGTCCTCGTGGATTTCCATGAGGGCACGCCTCGTCGACCCGAGCGAGTCGAAGGCCCCGGCCTTGATGAGCGACTCCACGGTCCGCTTGTTCGCGACGTGGACCGGGACCTTGCCGAGGAAGTCGTGGAAGCTCGCATACGGACCGTCCGAGCGGGCCGACACGATCCCGTCGACGACGTTCGTCCCGACGTTGCGGACGGCGCCGAGGCCGAAACGGATGTCCTCACCGACGGCGGCGAAGAACCGGATGGACTCCCCCACGTCGGGCGGCAGCACCCGGATGCCCATGCGGCGGCACTCGTTGAGGTACACCGCCATCTTGTCCTTCGAGTCGCCGACGCTCGTGAGGAGGGCGGCCATGTACTCGGCGGGATAGTGCGCCTTGAGATAGGCCGTCCAGTAGGAGACGAGGCCGTAGGCGGCCGAGTGGGCTTTGTTGAACGCGTAGTCCGAGAAGGGGAGCAGGATGTCCCACAGCGACTTGATCGCCGCCTCACCGAAGCCGCGCTCCTTCATGCCGCCCGAGAAGCCCTCGTACTGCTTGTCGAGCTCCGACTTCTTCTTCTTGCCCATCGCGCGACGCAGGATGTCCGCCTGGCCGAGCGAGAAGCCGGCCACCTTCTGCGCGATCGCCATGACCTGCTCCTGGTAGATGATCAGGCCGTAGGTGGTGTCGAGGATATCGCGGAGCGGCTCTTCGAGCTCGGGGTGGATAGGGGTGATCGGCTGCACGCCGTTCTTGCGGAGCGCGTAGTTGGTGTGCGAGTTCGCGCCCATCGGACCCGGGCGGTACAGCGCGATGACGGCCGAGATGTCCTCGAAGTTGTCCGGCTTCATGAGGCGTAGCAGGGACCGCATCGGGCCGCCGTCGAGCTGGAACACACCCAGGGTGTCGCCGCGGCTCAGGAGGTCGTACGCCGCTCGGTCCTCGAGTTCGAGGTGCTCGAGGTCGAGCTCCTCACCGCGGTTGGTGCGGATGTTGTCGAGGGCGTCCGAGATGATCGTGAGGTTTCGGAGCCCGAGGAAGTCCATCTTGATCAGGCCGAGGGTCTCGCACGACGGGTAGTCGAACTGCGTGACGATCTGGCCGTCCTGCTCGCGGCGCATGATCGGGATGATGTCGATCAGCGGCTCGCTCGACATGATGACGCCGGCGGCGTGGACGCCCCACTGGCGCTTCAGGCCCTCGAGCCCGAGGGCGCGGTCGAAGACCGTCTTCGCGTCGGGATCGGTGTCGACGAGCGAGCGGAACTCGCTGGCCTCCTTGTAGCGCGGGTGCTTGGAGTCGAACATGCCGCCGAGCTCCATGTCCTTGCCCATGACGGGCGGCGGCATGGCCTTCGTGAGTCTCTCGCCCATGGAGAACGGGAAGCCCAGGACGCGACCGGCATCCTTCAGTGCCTGCTTCGACTTGATGGTCCCGTAGGTGACGATCTGCGCGACGCGCTCGGACCCGTACTTCTCGGTCACGTAGTCGATGACCTCGCCGCGGCGACGGTCGTCGAAGTCGACGTCGAAGTCGGGCATCGACACGCGGTCGGGGTTCAGGAACCGCTCGAAGATGAGGCCGTGCTCGAGCGGGTCGAGGTCGGTGATGCGCATCGCGTAGGCGACCATCGAGCCGGCACCGGAGCCACGCCCGGGCCCGACGCGGATGCCGTTGTCCTTCGCCCAGTTGATGAAGTCGGCGACGACGAGGAAATACCCGGGGAAGCCCATCTGCAGGATGATCCCGGTCTCGTACTCGGCCTGCTTGCGGACGCGGTCGGGGATGCCGCCCGGGTACCGGTAGTGCAGGCCCGCCTCGACCTCTTTGATGAGCCAGCTGTCCTCGGTCTCGCCGTCGGGGACGGGGAAGCGCGGCATGTAGTTGGCGGAGGTGTTGAACTCCACCTCGCAGCGCTCGGCGATGAGCAGCGTGTTGTCGCACGCCTCTGGGTGGTCGCGGAAGAGCTGGCGCATCTCCTGCGCCGTCTTGATGTAGTACCCGTCGCCGTCGAACTTGAAGCGGTTGGGGTCGTCGAGCGTGGACCCGGACTGGACGCACAGGAGCGCCTCGTGCGCGTCGGCCTCGTGCTGGTGCGTGTAGTGGGAGTCGTTGGTGGCGACCAGCGGGATGCCAAGATCCTTCGACAGTCGGATGAGGTCGGTCATGACGCGGCGCTCGATCGACAGACCGTGATCCATGATCTCGGCGAAGTAGTTCTCCCTGCCGAAGATGTCCTGGAACTCGGCGGCGGCGGCGCGTGCCGCGTCGTACTGGCCGAGCCGCAGACGGGTCTGCACCTCACCCGAGGGACACCCTGTCGTGGCGATGAGTCCCTTGCCGTAGGTCTGCAAAAGGTCGCGGTCCATGCGGGGCTTGAAGTAGTAGCCCTCGATGCTCGACAGCGAGCTCAACCGGAAGAGGTTGTGCATGCCCTCGGTGCTCTGACTCCACATCGTCATGTGGGTGTACGCACCCGAACCCGAGACGTCGTCGCTCTTCTGGTCGGGCGATCCCCACGCCACGCGCGATTTGTCGCTGCGGTGCGTGCCGGGCGTGACGTACGCCTCGAGACCGACGATCGGCTTGACGCCCGCTGCCTTGGCAGCGCGATAGAACTCGAACGCCGCGAACGTGTTGCCGTGGTCGGTGACGGCGATCGCCGGCATCCCGTAATCAGCGGCGGCCTGCGTCATCGCGCCGATCTTCGCGGCCCCGTCGAGCATCGAGTATTCGCTGTGGACGTGCAGATGAACGAAGGAGTCGGATGCCACGGATCGAGTCTACGTTCCGCCTCGGACAGGGCGCCTAGGCTGATCGACATGACCACCCCCGAGTTCGTCCTGACCCTCCGCGAGAAGATCGGCACCGCACCGCTCCCCCTGGTCGGAGTCACCGCGATCGTGTTCCGCGACGAGAAGGTCCTCCTCGGCAAGCGCGCCGACAACGGCGAATGGCAGGCGGTCTCGGGGATCGTCGAGCCCGGCGAGGAGCCGGCCGACACGGCCGTCCGCGAATGCCTCGAGGAGGCGGGCGTCGTCGTCCGCGCGACGCGGCTCGCCGCGGTGCAGCAGGTCCCCCGCATCGTCTACGCCAACGGCGATCAGGTCGACTACCTCGATCTCGTCTTTCGCTGCGATTGGGTCTCGGGCGACCCGCATCCCGCCGACGGCGAGTTGACCGAGGTCGGCTGGTACGGCCTCGGCGAGCTGGTCGAGGTCGATCAGACGCACGTACGGAAGATCGCGCTCGCGATCGCCGAGGACGACCCGGCCACGTTCGCCGGCGGGCGCTGACTCTTCGTCGATCTCCCGGACGTCACTGGTCGCGGAGGATCTCCAGAGCACCTGCGAGGTCCGCCGGGTAGTCCGATCGGAACGTCGCCCAGTCCCCCGTGGACGGATGCGCGAACGACAGTTCGTGCGCGTGCAGCCACTGGCGCGTGAGCCCGAGCTTCTGCGCCAGCGTGGGGTCGCCGCCGTACAACGGATCGCTGACGCAGGGATGCCGGTGCGCGGCCATGTGCACGCGGATCTGGTGCGTGCGACCGGTCTCGAGGTGGACCTCGAGGAGCGACGCCCGAGGGAACGCCTCGAGCGTCTCGTAGTGGGTCACCGAATCCTTGCCGTCGGGGATGACCGCGAACTTCCACGAATGGTTCGGATGACGCCCGATCGGAGCATCGATCGTTCCGACCAGGGGGTCGGGATGCCCCTGGACCACGGTGTGGTAGATCTTGTCGACTTCGCGCTCCTTGAACGCGCGCTTGAGCGCCGTGTACGAGCGCTCGGTCTTCGCCACCACCATGAGGCCGCTCGTGCCGACGTCGAGCCGGTGCACGACCCCCTGCCGCTCGGGCGCACCGGACGTGGCGATCCGGAAGCCGGCGGCGGCCAGGGCGCCGACGACGGTCGGCCCCTCCCACCCGAGCGACGGGTGAGCCGCGACGCCGGCGGGCTTGTCGACCACGACGATCTCGTCGTCGTCATGGACGATGCCGAGATCGGGTACCGCGATCGGCACGATCTCGGGGCCGCGCTTGTCCTCCCAATCGACCTGCAGCCAGGCGCCGGCGACGAGCTTGTCGGCCTTGCCGACCGTGCGCGCGTCGAGCTGGACACCACCCGCCTCCGCGACCTCCGCCGCGAAGGTCCGCGAGAATCCGAGGAGCTTCGCGAGCGCCGCATCGACGCGCGTGCCGTCGAGTCCGTCCGGAACAGGAAGGCTACGGCTGGGCATGAGGATCCGCCGACGTGGACGCGTCGTCGTCCGCATTCGACGAGGCCGCATCAGCCGAGGTCGCGGCGCGCGCGGCATCCTTCTCGCGCGTGCCGTCGAATCGGAGACCGATGAGCACCAGGATCGCGACCGCGATCATCATCGTGACGATGAACATGTCCGCGACGTTGTAGATGGCCGACGGGAACCACAGCCACAGCCAGGGTGTGTGGATGAAGTCCACGACGTGTCCGACCAGGAAGCCGGGCGCGCGCAGCAGACGGTCCGTGAGGTTCCCGAGGATGCCGCCGAGCAGCAGTCCGAGCACGACCGCCCAGGCGCGGGTGCGCACGCGCGTGATGCCCAGGGCGACGATCGCGATCGCCGCTGCGGCGAGCACAAGGGTGAAGACCCAGGTCACGCCCTCACCGAGCGAGAACGCCGCGCCCGGATTGAACGTCAGGTAGAGCTGGAGGAAGTCCCCGATGACGGGCACGGCCTGACGCTCGGGCAGGTTCTGGAGAGCGAGGTACTTCGTGAACTGATCAGCGGCCAGCACCAGCACCGCGAGGATCGCGATGGTGGTGCCGGCCGCTGCGGCGCGCAGTGTCGTCCGCGTCGCGGACGTTCGGCTCGACAATGTGCGAGTGGTCAGGACGCGGGGATGGGCGTCGAGCCCGACGTTCCGGCGACGTCGAGGTCGCGGAGCTTGTCCTCGATGAAGCCACGGAGCTGAACGCGGTAGTCGCGCTCGAACTGCCGGAGCTCGCTGATGCGACCCTCGAGCGTGCCACGCTCGCTCTCGAGGCGCGTGATCTCGTCGCGCGCCTTCGAACGTGCGTCGTTGAGGATGGCGTCGGCCTCGGCCTGCGCCTCGGAGATGAGCTTCTCCTTCTGAGCCTTACCCTCGGCGACGTGCTCGTCGTGCAGACGCTGCGCGAGCTCGATGATGCCGGCAGAGGCGGCGGCGGGAGCGGTACCTGCGGCGACGGGAGCCTCGGTCGGCTCGGCCGGGGTCGGGACCTCCTCGACGACCTGGGTCTCGGGCGCTGCTTCAGCCTCGGGAGCGGACTCCTGGGCAGC
This sequence comes from Microbacterium phoenicis, assembly GCF_047302325.1. Taxonomy (NCBI): domain Bacteria; kingdom Bacillati; phylum Actinomycetota; class Actinomycetes; order Micrococcales; family Microbacteriaceae; genus Microbacterium; species Microbacterium phoenicis. The sequence goes on along the minus strand of NZ_CP154849.1, from coordinate 1,618,578 downwards.
GGGGGTCTCGCCGGACTCGTAGGCGGCGAGCTTCGCCTTCAGTTCCTCGTTCTCGGCGATGGTCTTACGCCACTCGATGACGATCTCGTCCAGGAAGTCGTCGACCTCGTCGGGGTCGAAGCCCTCCTTGAAGCGGACATGCTGGAACTGCTTGGTGACGACGTCTTCGGGAGTCAAAGGCATGTGTCTTTCCTCTTTCGGGGCTCAGGAGGCGGGCCGGTCAATGAAGACCCGCGAGGCGCGAGCCGTACCCCGACAGCATAGTCCGCGGCTGTCATGGGTGCGACGAGGGCGCGGTCAGTATCGGCTCAGCACCTGCGTGATCGACAGCAGCACGAAGCAGCTGAGCATGGTGATGGGGAAGGCGAGGTCCAGGGCGATGGGACCGATGCGCAGTGGAGGGATGAAACGACGGAAGAACTTGATGGGCGGATCCGTCACCGTGAACACGACTTCTGCCACGACGAGCCAGCCGCCGCGCGGACGCCACTCCCGATTGAACATCGGGATGTACTCCAGGACCAGACGTGCCAGGAGGAACAGCACGTAGATGAGCAGGAGCGCGTTGAGGATCCCGGCGATGAGGCCGATGACCGACACGGCGTCAGTGGGTGAAGGGGGTGGAGTCCGTGTCACCCTGGGCGATCGCGCCCTCGCCCGACACGGCGACGTTCTCGGGCGAGAGCAGGAAGACCTTGCTCGTCACGCGCTCGATACGCCCGTACAGACCCAGCGACAGACCGCTCGCGAAGTCGATGAGGCGGCGCGCGTCGGCGTCGCTCATCTGCGAGAGGTTGATGATGATCGGGATGCCGTCGCGGAAGTTCTCGGCGATCGCCTGCGCGTCGCGGTACTGCTTCGGGTGGACCGTGACGATCTCGCTCACCGTCGCCGGAGCCGGCTGACGAACGACAGCGGGGCGGTGGATGGGCGTCACCGGCGCCGTCTTGTTCTCGACCTGCTTCTCCCGGCTCTCGCGGCGCGGAGTCGGCTCCTCGTAGACCTCTTCCTCATCGGCGAGGCCCAGGTACACCATGGTCTTCTTGAGCGGGTTCGACATCGCATCCTCCGTATTGCTCGTCTGTGACGAGGCTATCCGTGCACGGGCCTCGGGCCCGTGATTGCCGAACCGATCCGCAGGTGTGTCGCACCTGCCGCGATCGCTTCGACGAAGTCGCCGGTCATCCCGGCGGAGATCCAATCGGCATCCGGCACGACCGTCCGGACGCCGGCTGAGTAAGAGGCCAACCGCTCGAAGGCGGGCGCGGGCTCCTCGCCCAGGGGGGCGACGGCCATGACGCCCCGCAGGCGGAGCGACGGACAGGTCGCGGCGACGTGCTCGGCGAGCTCGTCCACACCCGATGGGGCGACTCCCCCACGTCCCGGGTCTTCGGTCAGGTTGACCTGGATGAGGACGTCGAGGACGTCGGCGTCATTCGCCCGCGCGGCGTGCAGCGCGTCGGCGAGGCGAGTCCGGTCGAGCGAGTGCACGGCATCCGCATCGCGGCGCACCGCCCGGGCCTTGTTCGTCTGCGCCTGCCCGATGAAGTGCCATCGGACCGGGTCTCCGGCGTAGGCCTCGCGCTTCGCGCTGAGCTCCTGCTGGCGGTTCTCACCGACGTCGGTCACGCCGAGTCCGGCGAGGTCCTGCACGAGGTCGACGGGGTGGAACTTCGTGACGACGATGCGGGTGATCCCCGACGGATCGCGGCCCGCCGACCGAGCGGCATCCGAGATGCGCGCGTCGATGTCGGCGAGCCGCGAACGCAGATCCACGATCCGGTTACTTCAGGAAATCGGGGATGTCGAGGTCGTCGTCGCCGAATGCCGAGTCGTAGTCGCTCGACGAGGACGGCGCGGACACCGACACCGACTCGCGCGTACCGGTGCTCTCGGCGGCCGCGAGGTCGCGCGCCACCGTGTCGGCCGGAAGCGGCGGCAGGACCGGAGCGGATGCCGGGCGGCTCGCTGTGATCGGCTCGACCTTCACCTGCGGCTCACCGCCGTCGAACCCGGCGGCGATGACCGTGACGCGCACCTCGTCGCCGAGGGTGTCGTCGATGACCGTACCGAAGATGATGTTGGCCTCGGGGTGCGCGGCCTCCTTGACGAGCTGCGCCGCATCGTTGATTTCGAAGATGCCGAGGTTCGACCCGCCCTGGATCGAGAGCAGCACGCCGTGCGCACCCTCGATCGAGGCTTCGAGCAGCGGGGACTCCACCGCGAGCTCGGCGGCCTTGATGGCCCGGTCGGCACCGCGAGCGGAGCCGATGCCCATGAGCGCGGATCCGGCACCCTGCATGACCGACTTGACGTCGGCGAAGTCGAGGTTGATGAGACCGGGGGTCGTGATCAGATCCGTGATGCCCTGGACACCGGCCAGGAGGACCTGGTCGGCCGTGGCGAACGCCTCGATCATCGAGATGCCGCGGTCGCTGATCTCGAGCAGGCGGTCGTTCGGAACGACGATGAGGGTGTCGACCTCTTCCTTCAGCTTCGAGACGCCCGACTCGGCCTGGGTCTGACGGCGGCGTCCTTCGAAGGAGAAGGGCTTGGTCACGACACCGATGGTGAGCGCGCCGATCGACTTCGCGATCCGTGCGACGACGGGAGCGCCACCGGTGCCGGTGCCACCGCCCTCACCGGCGGTCACGAAGACCATGTCGGCCCCCGCGAGAGCCTCTTCGATCTCCTCGGCGTGATCCTCGGCGGCGCGTCGGCCGACCTCGGGATCGGCGCCGGCGCCGAGACCGCGGGTCAGCTCGCGACCCACGTCGAGCTTGATGTCGGCGTCGCTCATGAGCAGCGCCTGGGCGTCCGTGTTGACGGCGATGAACTCGACGCCGCGAAGGCCGAGCTCGATCATGCGGTTGACGGCGTTGACACCGCCACCGCCCACGCCAACGACCTTGATCACAGCAAGGTAGTTCTGGTTCTGGCTCACGCCGGCCTCCGTATCGTCCTGAACCTCGAGTGCAAACCTTCAACCTCAACCAGAGGTTTAAAGAATTGCCGAGTATGCAATTCCTGATTCCGAAGGTATGCGTCGATGAGACGCCCGCCCGCATCGCAGCGGCGTGTCGTCGGATCGGATTTCCGCGTCAGCGGATGACGACGGCGGAGGGCGACGAGACGTCGTACTCCTCGACCTCGGACGGGGGTTTGGCGGTCATCGCGGCCGACAGCACCCGAGCTTTCTCGAGCGGCTCCTCAGGGCTCCCCCACAGCACGTCCGCGCCGTCGATCGTCAGCGTGACGTCATCCGGGGTGGTCGCGGACATGGCGCTGATCTGCGTGCGGAGGTCCGCCGGGAGCGACCGGTAGACGGCGCCGACCGCCCGGAAGGCGCGCGACCCCGCACCCCCCGACGCGTCGATGACGGGATACCCCTCGGGTGCATCCTTCGTCGTCGCGAGGACGACACCTGCGGCATCCACGAGCGAGAAGCCCGCCCTCGTGGAGACGACACCGACAGGGGTCCGCTCGACGATCCGCACCACGAGCTCCTGCGGCGGTCTCGCCTCGATCGAGTAGCTCTCGACGAGGGGGAAAGCGACCAAGGCCGCCTTCACGTCGCTCGAGTCGATCAGCGCGAGCGGCGTGCCCATCTCGCCGGCGAGGGCCTTCTCCACGGCGGCGCCGGCGAGACGGTCGGTCCCCACCACCGTGATCTTCGACACCGCGAACAGCGGGCTGTACGCCGTCGCGATCGCGCCCAGACCGACGAGTACGACGGCGGCGAGTCCACCGAGCCACGCGTACCGGCGGCGGCGCTGACGCACGGTGAAGCGCCGGACCTCGCGACGCAACGCACGTCGGCGGGCGCGTGCCGCCGCCCAGACGTCGCGCATGCTGAGCGGTCGCTCCGGCTCGGCATCCTCTCGGGGCGTCTCCGGCGCGACATCGTCCGGCTGCTCGGTCGGCGTGAACGGGACGACCCGCCCGAGTCGGCCGGGCCGCGACGGCTCGATGACCTCGGTGACCTGCGCATCGGAGGTCGCCGTCCCGTCCTCAGCTGCGGACGGTGCGGCGGCGGGATCGATCAGCAGCTCCGGTTCGCGAGCGCGCTCGGCGCGCGACGGCTCCTCGGGACGGCGCGTCGGCGTCGACGGGAGCGGCGACGGCCGCCGCATCTCAGTTCCGCTCCATCTTCAGGCCCGGCCCACGGTCAGTTCTCCGCCGAACCGAGGGCGTCGAGGACCTGCGGGATGATCCGGTACACGTCGCCGCACCCGAGGGTGATGATGTAGTCGCCCGGGCGGGCGATGGATGCCGTGTACTCGGCAGCCTGCTGCCAGTCGGCCACGAAACGCACCCGGTCCTGATCATCGAACGCCCCGCTGACGAGCGCGCCGGTGACACCCGGCACGGGGTCCTCGCGGGCACCGTACACGTCGAGGACGACGGTCTGATCGGCGCGCGACTCGAGAACGTCGGCGAACTCGCGGTACATCGCCTGGGTGCGCGAGTACGTGTGCGGCTGGTGGAGCGCGATGATGCGCCCCTCGCCGACGACGGTGCGGGCCGCTGCCAGGGCGGCGTCGACCTCCGTCGGGTGATGCGCGTAGTCGTCGTAGACCGATACGCCGGAGCGGATGCCGTGCAGTTCGAACCGGCGAACGGTGCCGCCGAACTCCTCGACCGCACGCACGGCGGGCTCGAGCTCGTGACCGAGCGTCAGCAGAACGGCCACCGCGCCGGCCGCGTTGATGGCGTTGTGCGCGCCGGGGACGGCGAGGGCGCCGGATGCCGCGCGTCCCCCGTGGTGGATAGTGAAGGACACCGGCCCCTCCGTGACGATGTCGCTCACGCGGACGTCGGCGTCGGGCGACGTCCCGAAGGACACCACGTTCGCGTGGGTCAGGGCGCCGGCGACCTCGCGGGCACCGGGGTCGTCGGAGGAGATGACGACCGCCTGGGACGCGGCATCCGCGAATCGGACGAACCCGTCATAGAAAGCCTCGCGCAACCCCCAGTGGTCGAGGTGGTCGGGGTCGACGTTCGTGATCAGAGCCACGGAGGTGTCATAGAGGAGGAACGAGCCGTCGGACTCGTCGGCTTCGATGACGAAGAGATCATCCGATCCGGTGCCGCTCGAGACGCCGAGCGATGCGATGACTCCGCCGTTGACGAACGTCGGGTCGGCCCCGATGGCGCGGAGCGCGGTGACGATCATGCCCGTCGAGGTCGTCTTGCCGTGCGCCCCGGCGACGCTCACCAGGCGGCGGCCTCCGACGAGCCAGTGGAGCGCCTGCGAGCGGTGGATGACGGCGACGCCGCGCTCCTTCGCCCGGAGGTACTCGGGGTTCTCGGGCCAGATCGCCCCGGTGAACACCACCGCATCGACGCCGTCCGGCAGGTTCGACGCATCGTGACCGACGTGCACATCGGCTCCGCGGGCGGCGAGAGCGCGCATCGTGGCACTGTCGGAACGATCGGATCCCGAGACGCGGATGCCGCGGTCGAGGAACATCCCGGCGAGTCCCGACATCCCGGAACCGCCGATCCCGATGAAGTGGGCGGCGGTGATGTCCGTGGGGATGGGGAGCGAGAGATCGGGGCGAATCATGGCCCGTCAAGTCTAGATCGGGCCCACCGGGAGGACGCTGCGGCGCGCTGGGGCGACGGGCCCGGCGGCTCAGCGACCGAGTGCGCGATCGATGAGCGCGACGACGTTCTCGCTGCCCGCTCGCGTCCCCACCGTCGACGCCGCGTCACGCATGCGGTCGAGGGCTTCCGGGTCGGCGAGCAGCGGAACGACGCTCGAGCGGATGCGGTCCCCCGTGAGCTCGCCGTCCGGAATGAGCACCGCGGCACCGGCGGCGACCGCGGACGCGGCATTGAGCGCCTGCTCGCCGTTGCCCACCGCATACGGCACGTAGACCGCAGGGATGCCCAGAGCGCTGATCTCGCTCACGGTCGCCGCACCGGAGCGCGACACGATCGCGTCGGCGAGGGCGAAAGCGAGGTCCATGCGGTCGATGTACGGAACGACTCGGTAGGCGTCGTCGCCGGGGTCGGCGATGTCGTTGCGCTCTCCGGCCGCATGCAGAACCTGCCATCCCGCGGCGACGACGTCCCGCCACGAATCGGCGAGGGCGCGGTTGATGCGGACGGCCCCGAGCGAGCCGCCGAAGACGAGGAGGACCGGCCGTTCGGCGTCGAGGCCGAACGCCTCTGCGGCCTCCGCTCGGAGCGCTGCCCGGTCGAGGTGCACGATCTCGGGACGCAGCGGCATCCCGACGACCTCCGCACCACGCAGCGGAGTGCCCTCGAAAGCGACACCGGATGCCGCGGCCCGCCGCGCGCCGAGGACGTTGGCGAGTCCCGGCTTGGCGTTCGCCTCGTGCACGACCACCGGGACGCCCGCGCGCCGCGCAGCGACATACGCGGGAGCCGAAGCGTAACCACCGAAGCCCACCACCACATCGACCCCCCGCTCGCGGATGTGCCCTCGGACCTGACGCACCGCGCGCGCGAAACGTGCGGGGAAGCGGAGAGCCGCGGCATCCGGTCGACGCGGGAAGGGCACCTTGTCGACGAACAGCAGCTCGTAGCCGCGCAGAGGCACCAGCCGCGCTTCGAGCCCTTCGCGGGTGCCGAGGACCAGAACGGTGGCGTCGGGTTCGCGAGCGACGAGAGCGTCGGCGACGGCGAGCAGCGGATTGACGTGGCCCGCGGTCCCGCCGCCGGCCAGAAGGTACGTGGTCACCGGATCGAGCCTACCGGCGGGCAGGCGCGGCCCCCGGCGCCGACGTCGGCAGCGTCCGGGCGAACGCGAGCAGTGCCCCGCAGGCAAGAAGCACCGACATCAGCGACGTGCCGCCTTGGGACATGAACGGGAGCGGAACGCCAAGTACCGGGAAGACCCGAAGCACGACGCCGATGTTGATGAGGGCCTGACCGACGATCCAGACGGTCACCGCCCCCGCGGCGATGCGGATGAAGGGGTCGGGAGTCTTCCGGATCACATGGAACGCACCGATGGCGAAGAGTGTGAACATCGCCAGCACCACGACGCACCCGATGAGGCCGAGCTCCTCGCCCACGATCGCGAAGATGTAGTCGTGGGATGCCGCTGGCAACCACGCGTACTTCTCTCGAGAATTGCCGAGCCCGAGCCCGAAGACACCGCCGCTTGCGAGCCCCCAGATGCCGTGGAGCGGCTGATAGCAGTCGCCGTAGTAGTCCGCGAGGCAGTCTGGGTTCATGAAGCTCATGATGCGCCGCATCCGGTCCGGACTCGTGATCGCCAAGAAGGCGACAGCGCCCACTGCCAGCACGAGCGGGATGACGAAGATCCGGAGTCGCACGCCGGAGAAGAACAAGGCCGCGAGGAGGATCAGCACGAGGATCATGGCTGTGCCGAGGTCCTTGCCTGCCACGACTGACCCGATGACGATGATGGCGACCGGGACGACGGGGATGAAGACGTGCCGCCAGTCACCGAGGAGCGTCTGCTTGCGGTAGAGGACGTAGGCGAGCCACAGGGCGAAGGCGAGTTTGAGGAACTCCGAGGGCTGGAGCTGGTTTCCCGCGATCATGATCCAGTTGCGGTTACCGCCGTCCGCGAACCCCAGCGGGGTGAAAACGAGCAGCTGGAGGAAGAGCGCCCCGATCAGCGCGATCCAGGAGATGCGCTTCCAGAACAGCATCGGCAACCGGCTCAGCACGAACATCAGCGGGATGCCGACCACAGCGAACACGCCCTGCTTGATAGCCGTCTCGAACGGGCCGCCCGCTCCGGAGGTCGCCATCGTCGCCGACAGCACCATCACGAGGCCGAAGATCGTCAGGATCAGCGCCGTCGAGGCGATGAGGAGGAACTCGCTCGGGACCGGCGCGAAGACCTTCCCGAGACCGACGCGCGCCGTGAAAGCGGACGAGCCGCGGTCAGCCGGATCCGACGGGGCCGGACGGTCGGTCGTGGTTGTCACCGGCGTCCTTTCCGATCCGTGCGTTCACTGCGGCGGCGAAGCGCCGGCCGCGATCCGAGTACGAGGCGAACTGGTCGAAGGATGCCGCTGCCGGAGCGAGGAGGACCACGTCTCCGTCCTGCGCGACGCCCGCCGCCAACGCGACGACCTCGGTCATGACGTCCTCAGTCTGAGCGTGGTCGACCTCGAACACCGGAACCGTCGGGGCGTGTCGCGCGAAAGCCCCCACGATGTCGGCGCGCTCGACGCCGATCACGATCGCCGCCGCGACCGCAGGGCCGCGAGACGCGATCAGATCGTCGATGTCGACACCCTTCAGAAGGCCGCCGACGACCCAGACGGCACCCGGGTAGGCCTGGAGGGAGGATGCCGCCGCGTGCGGGTTCGTCGCTTTGGAGTCGTCGACCCACGTCACGCCGTCGGCGACGGCGACGACCTCGATCCGATGCGGATCGAGACGGAAGGTGCGCAGGGCGTCTCGGACGGCGGCAGGAGGGACGTCGATCGAACGGGCGAGCGCAGCGGCGGCGAGGATGTTCGCCACGACGTGCGGAGCGGCCAGACCGGACTCGGCGAGGTCCTCGACGGTGGTGAGTTCCAGCGCGTTCGTGCGGCGCTCATCGAGGAAGGCACGGTCGACGAGGATGCCGTCGACGACACCGAGGTCGCTTGGGCCCGGGACGCCGAGATCGAACCCGATGGCGCGGCATCCCTCGACGACTTCGGCGTCCTCGACCATCTCGCGGGTCGCGACGTCGCTCTTGTTGTAGACGCAGGCCACGCGCGTCTGCCGGTAGACGACAGCCTTCGCGTCCCGGTACGCGTCGAAAGAGCCGTGCCACTCGAGGTGGTCCGCAGCGAGGTTGAGGCAGACGCTGGCGTGCGGCGACACCCGACCCGCGGCATCCGAGAGACTCAGGTACCAGAGCTGATGGCTCGAGACCTCGACCACGAGCACGTCGAACCCCGCGGGGTCGCGGACCGCGTCGAGGACCGGCACGCCGATGTTCCCGCACGGGGCGGCGCGGAGGCCTCCCGCCACGAGCATCGTGGCCGTGAGCTGAGTCGTGGTCGTCTTGCCGTTGGTGCCCGTGATGAGCATCCATTCGGCCGGCGTTCCGTCGGGACGGAGGACCTTGTCGCGGACGCGCCACGCGAGCTCGATGTCGCCCCACACGGCGACTCCCGCTTCGCGCGCCCATGCGACGACGGCGTGATGCGGGGGGAAGCCCGGCGACGCGATGACGACGTCGGGGCGGTGGGCGATCAGCTCGTCGGGGACGGCGTCGAGCGCCCCCTCCCAGAGGCTCGCACCTATGACCGGCAGCAGACGCGCGTACTCCTCGCTCGCCGTCTCGGTCACGACCAGGACGTCGGAGCCGAGCTCGGCCAGGGTGTCCGCGACCGAGAATCCCGTCATCGACAGGCCGAGGACCGCGACCCGCAGTCCCGACCAGTCCGCGTGCCAGCTCGTCAGGCGATCGAGGTCGGCGGTCACAGTGCAGCCAGCCAACCGACGTAGAACAGGGCGACCCCGAAGATGGCGAGGATGCCGGCGATGACCCACATCCGGACGACGATCGTGATCTCGGGCCACCCGCGCATCTCGAGGTGGTGGTGGAAGGGGCTCATGAGGAACAGCCGTTTGCCGCCCGTCGCCTTGAAGTAGTAGCGCTGCAGGATGACTGACGCGGGAGCGATGATGAAGACGCCCGCGAGGACGATGGAGAGGATCTCGGTACGGCTCAGAACGGCCATCGCGACGACGACACCGCCGATCGCCATCGAGCCCACGTCGCCCATGAACATCTTCGCCTTGGGGGCGTTCCACCAGAGGAACCCGACGAGGGCGCCGACGAACGAGGCGGCGACGATCGTGAGGCCCATGGGGTCCCGCGTGTCGTAGCAGGCGGCCGTGTACTCGGTCACCAGTGCGGCTGAGTGGCAGCGCTGCTGCAGTTGCCAGAACGTCACGAGGCTGTAGGCGGACACCGTGAAGATGCCGGCTCCCGTGGCGAGGCCGTCCAGCCCGTCCGTCAAGTTCGTGGCGTTCGACCACGCGACCGACATGAACGAGATCCACAGGAGGTAGAGGATCCAGCCGACGACGGCGCCGAGCGCCATGAAGGAGAGCGTCGGGATGTCGCGGAAGAACGAGATGTAGGCGGAACCAGGAGTCTCGCCGTACTGGTTCGGGAAGTTCAGCGCCATGATGGCGAAGGGGACGGCGACGGCGATCTGGCCGACGATCTTGCGCCATCCCGACAGGCCGAGGCTCCGCTGCGACCGCACCTTCATGTAGTCGTCGATGAAGCCGATGATGCCGAGGCCAACCATCATCCAGAGCACGAGCAGACCGGAGATCGTGGGCTCCGTGCCACCGGTGTAGCTGCCGACGAAGAACCCGACGATGGTCCCCAGGACGAAGACGATGCCGCCCATGGTGGGCGTCCCGCGCTTGGTGTGGTGACTCGGGTTGTGCGCATCCTCGGGGGTGCGGATGACCTGGCCCCACCCGATCTTCCGGAACAGGCGGATGAACAGCGGTGTCAGGAACAGGGTGAATGCCAGCGAGATCGTCGCAGCGGCCAACAGGGATCTCACGAGAAGAATTCTCCCAGACGATCGCCGAGGAACCTGAGCCCGGCGGAGTTGGAAGACTTCACCAGCACGCGATCACCGTCGCGGAGCTCGGCCGTCAGGTAGTCGTAGGCCTCGTCAGCGGTCTCGAAGAAGACGGCTTCGCCGTCCCACGAGCCTTCGCTGATGGCGGCCAGGTAGAGGCGTCGCGCCGCCGTCCCGATGACGACGATGCGTTCGTAGCGCAGCCGCACGGCCTGGAGCCCGATCCGATCGTGCTCCTCCCCGGCCTGCTCGCCGAGCTCCGTCATGGCACCGAGGACGGCGACCTTGCGCTGTCCCGGCTCGGCGATCTGGGCGACGGTCCGCAAGGCGGCGGCCATGGAGTCGGGGCTCGCGTTGTAGGCGTCGTTGATGATCCGCACGCGGTCGCCGCCGAGCGGCTGCATCCGCCAGCGCTCCGCGATCTCCACGGTCCCGATGCGCGCGATCGCGTCGGCCGGATCGACGCCGAGCAGCTGAGCGACCGTGATGGCGGCGAGGGCGTTCATGACGTGGTGTTCGCCGAGCACCTTCAGGTGCAGGGGCAGTCGACGGCCGTCGACGTGGACCGTCGCGGTCGTCCCGGATGCCGTGACTTCGACGTCGTCTGCGCGAACGTCGGCCGCGGTCCCGCGTCCGAACCACCGGACGTCGGCTCCGCGTTCCTGCGCCGCAGCTGCCATCGCCGCGACACGGGCGTCGTCCGCGTTGAGGACCGCGGTTCCGCCCGGACGGAGAGCCTGGACCAGTTCGGTCTTCGCCCTCTGCGTCGCCTCGACGCCCCCGAATCCGCCCGCGTGGGCGAGCCCGACCATGAGGACGACGCCGATGTCGGGCGTGATGAGACCTGCGAGCTCCGCGATGCGGCCCGGCCGCGAGGCGCCGAGCTCGCTGACGAGGAAGCGGGTGTCGTCGGTGACGCGGAGCATCGTGACGGGTGCGCCGACCTCGTTGTTGAACGACGCTCGCGGGGCGACCGTCGGCCCCTCCACCTCGAGGATGCGCGCCAGGAGGTTCTTCGTCGTCGTCTTGCCGTTCGATCCCGTGATGCCGACCACGCGGAGGTCTCCGGCGGCACGCACGCGTGCCACCACCTCGCGGGCGAGGGCACCCAGCGCGGCGACGGCGTCGGCGACGACGATCTGCGAGATCGCCGTCTCGACGCGGCGCTCGACGATCGCGAGCGTGGCGCCGGCTTCGGCGGCCACATCGACGAACAGGTGCCCGTCGGTCACGTCGCCGGGCTTGGCGACGAAGACCGAGCCCGGCTCCATCTCCCGGGAATCGGTGTCGACGGTGCCCGCGACAACCGTCTCGGGGGTGTCCGTGCCGTGGAGGTGGAGGGTGCCGCCGATGGCGTGCGTCACCTCGGCGAGCGTCATCCGGATCATGCTGGGGGTCTCCTCGTGCGCTCGGGTTCAGCCGGTGACGGGAAGGAGGGGGGTCTCCGAACCCGACGGCATGATGCGGTAGTGCGTGAGCACCTGCGCCATCGCCTTCTTGAACACCGAACGGTTGGCCGACGACATGCGCTGCTTCTTGGGCTCGTCGAAGACCGTCAGGACAACATACTTCGGATCGTCGGCCGGAGCGAAGCCGACCAGTGAGGTGAAGTACAGGTTCTTCTTGTATCCGCCGTGACCGTCGGGGATCTGCGCGGTGCCCGTCTTGCCGCCCATCCGGTACCCGGGGAGTTCGACGTCCTCGGCGAGCGTGCCCTGTGCGAACACGTTCTCGAGCATGAGCGAGACCTCCTTCGCCGTCTCCTCTGTGATGACGCGTTCGGGCTTCGCGAGCTTCGGGGTGACGACCTCGCCGTTCGCCTTCGTGCACGATTCGACGAGGGATGCCGGCATCCGGACACCGCCGTTGGCGAAGGTCTGGTACGCATTCGCGACCTGAACGGCCGTCACGGTGAAGGCCTGACCGAAGGTCGTCGCGTACTTCGTCTGGTTGTCCCACGTGTCGGCGGGTCGGAGGATCCGTTCGGGCTCTCCCGACCAGCCCAGACCGTCGGTTTCGCCGGCACCGAACTTCTTGAGGTAGTCGTACCGGGTCTGCGGATCCACCATCGCGCCGAACTGCGACATCGCCACGTTCGACGAGGTCACGAGGCCACCGTTGAGGGTGAGGTTCTGCGTCGCGTGGTTCTCGGAGTCGTTCACGACGGCTCCGTTGGAGAACACCATGCGATCAGGGACGGTGACCGTCGTCTCCGGCGTGACGCCCGCCTGTTCGATCGCCGTCGCCGCCGTGACGGGCTTGAAGGTCGAGCCGGGCTCGAACGAGGTCCGCAGGAGGCGTGAGCCCCGGTCCTCGGGTTTGCTGGCCCCCGGGTCGTTGGGGTCGACGGAGTCCGTTTCCGCGATCGCGCGGATCTTGCCCGTGGCGGTCTCCATCACGAGGATCCCGCCCCAGTTGGCCTGGTAGCGGTCGGTCTCCTCGGCGATCAGCTGCTGCATGTACCACTGCAGATCGGAGTCGATCGTCAGCTTGAGGGTGCCGCCGTCCACGGCAGGCTCCTCGACCGCCGTACCGGGGATCGTCACGCCGTTCGCGCCGCGCTGGTACTTGATGCTCCCGCTCGTGGGTTCGAGGCACGAGTCCTGCAGCTTCTCGACCCCTTCGAGGGGCTCCCCGTCCGAGCCGACGAAGCCGATGATGTTTCCCGCCACCGCGCCGTCGGGGTACGACCGCGAGGCGACCGGCTCGAACGAGAGGAAAGGGATGCCGAGATCGTCGAGCTCGCGGAACTCCGCCGTCGACACGAGCCGTTTGATCACCTGATATCGGCTCTCGGGGTTCTTCGCGTAGGCGTCGTCGACCATCGTCCGGACCTCGTCGGAACTCTGGTCGGTCACCTTGGCGATCTCTGCGGCGATCTCCGGCCACGTGACCATGACCGTGTCGCCGGCGTCGTCCTTCACGATCGCGCCATTGTCGTCGCGGAGGGACATGCCGCCCTCCGCGAGCTTCGGGTCGACGACGACGTTGTACCGCAGCATGCTCGTGGCCAACGGGCTGCCGTTCGCGTCGACGATGGTGCCCCGCGCGCCATCGAGGGTCGTCGTGGTCTGCATGCCCTTGCTGAAGGCGTCCTCGACGTGCTGGCTCGCGTTGACGACCTGGATGTCGATGAGGCGGGCGACGAAGGCGACCAGGACGACCAGGACGACGGCGAGGGCGACGACGGTGCGACGGCGCGGACTGCGGGTTGCTCGAGTCGTCATGTTCTCAGTGTGTGGCGGGGGTCGGCAGTCCGTCGGTGATGGACGGGGGTGTCGGCGTATCGGCCAGCAGCTTCGTGTCGATGGAGACCCCCGTGTCGAGGCTCGCCTCGGGATCGGTGACGAGCGGGACACCCGCCACGAGAGCGTTCGACACCGCCGCCCGCGACAGCGCCTCGATCGACGACGCGTCGGAGGCACCCGTCTTGGGGCCGAGGGTCGTGCCGTCGCTCAGACGGATGTAGCTGGGCTCGCCGCCCGCGACGAGGCCGAGTGCCGCCGCATTGGCTGCGAGGAACTGAGGCGAGCTGAGACCCGCGACCTCGTCCTCGAGGATGTTCTTCTGGTAGTTCGCGTCCCGCTGCTGCGCCGTGAGGTTCTTCACCTCGAAGGCATCCTGCGTCGTGACGATCGACAGCCCCATCTGCACTCCGGCGATCGCGAGGGCGCCCGCGACGGCGATGACTCCGAACGCCCGCCGGGGGCGACGCCGGGGCTGGGGCGCGACGCCCCACCCGACGCGACCGACGGGCCGAAGCGCAGGTGCTGCCGAGCCGAGGAGCTCCTCATCGGGCGCGGTGTCGATGGCGGTGGTGGCCAGTGCCGAAGCGCTCATGACGCCTCCCTCACTCTTTCGGCCGCACGCAGCCGCACCGGGGTGGCACGGGGGTTACGGATCTTCTCTTCGTCGGACGCCAGCTCTGCACCCTTGGTGAGGAGCCGGAAACGGGGGGCATGCTCGGGCGGTTCGATCGGGAGCCCGGCGGGAGCGGTCGACCTGGTCGCTTCGGCGAGCACGCGCTTCACGAGTCGGTCTTCCAGCGACTGGTACGACATGACGACGATCCGGCCCGAGACGGGCAGGATGCCGAGCGCCGCGGGCAGGGCGCGCTCGAGGACCGTCAGCTCGCCGTTGACCTCGATGCGGAGAGCCTGGAAGACGCGCTTGGCGGGGTGCCCGCTGCGCTCGCGCTGAACGGCGATCGGCGTCGCGGCGACCAAGATGTCGACGAGCTGCGCGGACCGCTCGATCGGTGCGTCCTGACGGGCGGCGATGATCGCCCGGGCGTAACGACCGGCGAGCTTCTCCTCGCCGTAGCGCTCGAAGATGCGACGCAGGTCACCCTCTCCGTACGTCGCGACGATGTCGGCCGCCGTCGTCCCCGCGGACTGATCCATCCGCATGTCGAGGGGCGCGTCCTTCGAGTAGGCGAAGCCGCGGTCCGCTTCGTCGAGCTGCAGCGACGAGACACCGAGATCGAAGAGGATGCCGTCGGCCCGGCGGACGCCCACGCTCGAGACGGCGTCGGCGATGCCGTCGTAGACGGTGTGCACGAGGTCCACGCGGTCGCCGAAGCGGGCGAGCCGCTCCCCCGCGATGCGCAGCGCGTCCGTGTCGCGGTCGAGGCCGATCAGACGCACCTGGGGGAAGCGTTCGAGAAGCGCCTCGGAGTGTCCGCCCATCCCGAGCGTCGCGTCGACGACGACCGCGGCGTCGTGCTGCAGCGCAGGCGCCAACAGCTCGATGCAACGGTCGAGCAGGACGGGGGTGTGGATCTCGTCGTGGGCCATGATTCCTTCGGGTCCGTGAGGCCCTCGACCCCGATCCCCATCCGCTCCGACCTGGCGCCGGGGAAGTGCGTCAGGGCGTGCGGCTGGGAGTCGCAGTCGAGGATCAGAAGAGTCCCGGGATCACCTCCTGCTCCATGTCCGAGTACGTGTCCTCATTGCTGTCGGCGTAGGCGTTCCACGCGTCCGCGTTCCAGATCTCGGCGTGTGCGCCGACACCCGTGACGATGAGCTCGCGCTCCAGCCCCGCGTAGGTGCGGAGGTGAGGCGGAATGGTGATGCGGTTCTGGGAGTCGGGCTTCTCGGCGCTGGCGCCCGAGAGGAACATGCGCTGGAAGTCGCGCGCCTGCTTGTTGGTCAGCGGTGCCTCGCGGATGCGCTCGTAGACCCGCTCGAACTCCGCAGAGCTGAACACGTAGAGGCAGCGTTCCTGGCCACGGGTGATGACGACACCGGGACCGAGATCGTCGCGGAACTTGGCGGGAAGGATGACCCGTCCTTTGTCGTCCAGCTTGGGGGTGTGGGTGCCCAACAACATCGCTCGGTCACCCCCTTCGTCCGGCCTGCTCCAGGATGACGCCACTTTACTCCACTTTCCTCCACTCCGCGACAGTTTCGAGGCACGCCGCATCCCTGCCGCACCACCGGACGACGGCAGGGCGGGTGGAGGCCCGCGCGGACACAAAAAAAGCACCGACCCGAGGGTCGGTGCTTCAGAAGTGGAGCGCGGTGGAGGGCGCCGGATCAGCGATCGTCGTTGCGGCGATCCCAGCGGTCGTTCATGCGATCCATGAAAGAGGCGGATGCCGCTGCCTTCGCGGCGCGCGGCTTACGCGTACCGGTCGCGTTCCGTGCGGCTGCCGCACCCTTGGCCGGTGTGAAGGCGAGGACGACGCCGACGACCATGACGACGAAGGCGACCACGCCGATCACGATCAGCGATGTGGCCACGCCGACGACGAGGCCGGCGATACCCAAGAGCACGATGACGGACCCGTAGACGATGTTGCGGTAGCTGAGCGGCGCCGCTCCACGGTCCGCGCTGACAACATCGGCGTCGTTGCGCATGAGATGGCGTTCCATCTCGTCCAGCAGACGCTGCTCCTGTTCTGACAGTGGCATGCATCCCCCTCGGGTCGGTCCGTCAAGTGTACGCGTCCGCGCGATCACTAGGCTAGGCCTGTGTCCTCCTCTCTCGACCCGATCGTCGCCGTTTCTCAGCGAGTCGAGAGGTTCCTCGAGGCGCAGCGCGAAGCCGCATCCGAATTCGGCGACGAAGCGCGCGCCTTCGTGGAATCCGGCGCATCCGCGGCGACCGGCGGCAAGGCGTTCCGAGCCCGCTTCTGCCTCGCGGGCTTCCGAGCGGTGGCGACGGCTGGCGGCGTGACGTCGAGCGTACCGGACGCGGTGATCACCGCCTCCGCAGCACTGGAGATCTTCCACGCCGCGGCGCTCGTGCACGACGACGTCATCGACAGGTCCGACACCCGGCGAGGACGCCCTGCGTCCCATCGCGCGTGGGAAGCAGAGCACCGCGCGACCGCCTGGGCGGGTGACGCCGAGGAGTTCGGTCGATCTGCGGCGATCCTCCTGGGCGACCTCCTGGTGGCGTGGAGCGACGACCTGCTCGAAGAGGGGCTGGCAGACGTCGAGAACCCACGGGCCCATCGTGCGCGCACGGAGTTCGCACGGATGCGCCGCGAGGTGACGATCGGTCAGTTCCTCGACGTCGCGGAGGAATCCGCCTACGTCGTGGCACCCGTCGACACCCACCCCGACCGCGCTCTGCGCGTCGCCTCTTTGAAGTCCGCCCGGTACAGCGTCCAGCACCCGCTCCAGCTCGGCGCCACCCTCGCCGACGCGGACGACGAGCAGTACCGTGCGCTGGCGGCGTTCGGTCACCCCATCGGACTCGCCTTCCAGCTGCGCGACGACGTCCTCGGGGTGTTCGGAGACAGCGCGGTCACCGGCAAACCCGTGGGCGATGACCTTCGCGAAGGCAAGCGCACACTTCTCATCGCGTACGCGCGCGCCTCCCTGCCTGCCGGCGCCCTCCGCATCTTCGACGAACTCGTCGGCGAGCGGGATCTCACCCCTGAGCAGGTGGCACACCTGCAGCAGACGATCGTCGACACCGGAGCGCTCGCACGCGTGGAAGAACTGATCACAGATTGGGCGGCCGAGGCGGACAGAGCGCTTCGCGGCGCTCGGCTCGGTCACGGCGCAGTCGGTGATCTGCGCGACCTCGCTCGGGCGGCGACGGTCCGCGCCGCCTGACGAGCAGGCATCCGCTTGGTCAGGCGAGCGTCTGCGCGACCCGACGGACCTCGCTCTTGCGTCCCTGACGCAGGGCGTCGATCGGCGCGAAGCCGATCGAGTCCTCGGGCGCGAGGAGCCAGTCGATGGTCTCGTCATCGGAGAACCCGGCATCGTGCAACACGATGATGGTCCCCCGGAGGGACGAGATCGGCGCCCCGTCCACCAGGAAGACGGAGGGAACCCGCGGCGCGCCGAAGCGGCGGGAGGCGACGAGCTGATGCTCGTCGAGCATCCGCCGCACGCGCCCGAGCGGCTCCCCGGTCAGCTCGACCAGTTCGGGAAGACTCAGCCAATCAGTGGACACGGGCGTCGCAGAACTCACTCCCCCACTATCGCATCCGCTCCGCCGGATCGTCGCACGCTCATCTCGTCACACCCGTCACATACACCACACTGATTGACAGCAGTCACATCGGCGTGTCACGGTTTCGGAGGGGGATCGACGATCTGGGACTGATTGAAGGAACACCTGTGCACCGGAACGACGTCATGCCCGCCTCTCTGTTCCACCGAGGCGCTCCCGCTGTGATCGGGTCGATCGCTCTCTCGCTGTCCCTTCTCCCCGTCGACGCGGCCACGGCCGACGATCACGACCGCTCGGCGCCCCGACCGCTGTCGGCGAAGGCCCACGCGACGCCCGTCCCAGCCGCGAGCCCCGCTACGACCGTCGGGACACCCGCCGCGCGCGCTGCTGTGCGGACACATGTCGTCGCCCACGGGGAGACCATCAGCGCGATCGCGGCGGCGAACGGTGTCCGCACGGCCGACGTCCTGGCATGGAACGACCTCGGATGGCGTTCGCTCATCCACCCCGGCGACGTCCTCCGCCTCGGACCGAAGACGGAGAAGACGGATGCCGAGCCCTCCCGGCCCGCCCCGGGTACGGCATCCGCCTACACAGTTCGTCCCGGCGACACGCTCTGGTCCATCGCAAAGCGCCACGGGATGAGCGTCGCCTCTCTGGTCCGCGCCAACGAGCTCGGCGCGTCGTCGATCATCCACCCGGGCCAGAAGCTCACGGTCACGGAACTCGCCGCGCATCGCGCCGCGGCACCGGCGCCGTCCCCCCGAGCCGCGGCGGGGCCCGTGCACGAGGTATCCGCCGGCGAGACGCTCTGGGCGATCGCCGCGGACAGCGGCACCACCCTCGCACGACTCCTCGACGCGAACGGGCTCGACGAGGCATCGATCATCTACCCCGGGCAGAAGCTCCGCATCCCCGCCGCTGCGGCGCCTCGGGCCGCCTCCACGCAATCGCGTCCTGGGCAGACCGACCTGGATGCCGAGCAGATCGCGAACGTCCGGACCATCATCGAGGTCGGACGGGACCGGGGCGTCTCACGGGACGGGATCGCCATCGCGCTTGCGACGGCGATGGTCGAATCCTGGATCCGCAACCTGGACGGCGGCGACCGGGACTCGGTCGGACTCTTCCAGCAGCGCCCGAGTGCCGGCTGGGGAAACGAGAAGCAGATCCGCGACCCCCGTCGGTCGGCGGCCGCGTTCTTCGGCGGCTCATCCGATCCGAACGGCGACCGCACGCGCGGCCTCCTCGACATCGACGGGTGGGAGGACATGGCCTTCGGGGACGCAGCCCAGGCCGTGCAGATCTCGGCGTACCCGGAACGCTACGGGCCCTGGAAGGACGAGGCCTACCGCTGGCTCGACCTGTACGGGTGATCACGTCTCCCCGCGTCGGAAGGTGCGCCGCTACCCGGGCTCGCAGGGTCTGCTCCGTAGACTTCTGACGTGACCGCCACCCCGCAGACCGACCCGCTGATCGGCCACCTGGTCGACGGCCGGTACCGCGTTCGCGGCCGCATCGCCCGAGGCGGGATGGCCACGGTCTACGTCGCCACCGATCTGCGTCTCGAACGCCGCGTGGCGCTGAAGGTCATGCACGGTCATCTCTCGGACGACACCGTCTTCCAGAACCGGTTCATCCAGGAGGCCAGGTCCGCTGCACGCCTGGCGGATCCGCACGTCGTCAACGTCTTCGACCAGGGTCAGGACGGCGAGATGGCGTATCTCGTCATGGAGTACCTGCCCGGCATCACGCTCCGCGAACTGCTGCGCGAACAGAAGCGGCTCACGCTCCCCCAGACGATCACCATCATGGACGCGATCCTGTCGGGTCTGTCCGCCGCGCACCGCGCGGGTATCGTTCACCGGGACGTGAAGCCGGAGAACGTCCTCCTCGCCGAAGACGGCCGGATCAAGATCGGCGATTTCGGTCTGGCACGCGCCACGAGCGCGAACACCGCCACCGGCCAGATGCTCCTCGGCACCATCGCCTACCTCGCTCCCGAGCTCGTCACGCGCGGCACGGCCGACGCGCGCAGCGACATCTACGCGCTCGGCATCATGCTCTACGAGATGCTCACGGGCGAACAGCCCTATAAGGGCGAGCAGCCGATGCAGATCGCCTATCAGCATGCGACGCACTCCGTCCCGCGACCGAGCGTCAAGAACCCCGCGGTGCCCGAACAGCTCGACGAGCTGGTCCTCTGGGCCACGGAACGCTCACCCGAGGACCGCCCCACCGATGCGCGCGAGATGCTCGAGCGCCTGCGCGATATCGAGAAGCAGCTCGGGGTCTTCCCTCAGGTCGTGCGGTCGACGCCGGCCGGCTCGACCGTGGTCGTCGACGATTCGCTCGATTCGGACGAGGTCACCCGTGTCATGCCGGGGACGTTCACCGCCCCCAGTGTCACCACCGAGATCGACAACGCCACCCGATTGCGCCGCCGTTCCCACCGCAACACGGTCAAGGGGAGCTGGCTCCTCGCCGTCGTCCTCCTCCTCGCCGCTGCCGCCGGCGGCCTCGGATGGTGGTTCGGGTCAGGGCCCGGATCACTCGTCTCCGTACCCACTGTCGAAGGGATGAGCTTCGAGGACGCTCGGGACCTCCTCGCCGACAACGCGCTCGTCGCGGAGCGCAGCGAGGTGCACAGCCTCACCGTGCCCGCCGGGCGGGCTGTCGACACCGACCCCGACCCCGGGACCTTCCTCGACCGCGACGCCACCGTGACGGTGAGGATCTCCTCAGGGCCGGCGACCGCGGAGCTGCCGGCGCTGCAGGACAAGACGCGCACCGACGTCGAGTCACTGCTGCAGGAGAAGAACATCGACGTCGCGGCAGTCAAGGAGTACTTCACGTCTTTCGCCTCGGGACGGGTCGTGCGCGTCTACGTCACGCAGACCGGCGCGGCGGACGCCGTCGAATGCACGGAGGGCTGTTCCGTCCTCGAGGGATCCCGAGCTGAGCTCCGTGTCTCTCTCGGGCCGCTCCCCGACGTCGTCGGGAAGAGCGCCGACGAGGCGTCCGCGGCCCTCACGGACGTTGAGATGAAGGTCGACGAGAAGCGCGAATACAGCAGCTCAGTGGCCGACGACCTCGTCATCCGCGTGGAGGATCGCCCCGGCGGCGGATCGTGGCAGCAGGGCGAAACCATCACGATCGTCGTCTCGGACGGGCCGAAGCCCGTGGAGGTTCCGAACGTCGTCGGCGAGACGGTGCGCACGGCCGTCGAGCGGCTGCAGTCCGCCGGGTTCGAGGTCAATCCGAACATCGACGACGCCGAGATCCCGCTCGGTGGCCGCTACTGGGATGTCTACCGCGTCCGCTCCATGACTCCCGAGGGCGGGACCCTGCAGCGTCCGGGCGCGACGATCAGCCTGACGCCGCAGTTCCAGCCGTTCGGCTGAGACCCGGCATCCGTCTCCGAGTACGACGAGGGCCCGACGGTCATCACCGCCGGGCCCTCGCTCCGTGCGTCAGCGCTTGCCGAGCTCCTCGGCGACGAGGAATGCCAGTTCCAGCGACTGCATGTGGTTCAGTCGCGGGTCGCACAGCGACTCGTACCTCGTCGCCAGTGTCGCCTCGTCGATCATCTCCGAGCCGCCCAGGCACTCGGTGACGTCGTCGCCGGTGAGTTCCACGTGGATGCCGCCGGGGAAGGTTCCGACGGCGCGGTGAGCCTCGAAGAAGCCCCGGACCTCGTCGACGACGTCGTCGAAGCGACGCGTCTTGTAGCCGGTGGGCGTCGTGATGCCGTTTCCGTGCATCGGGTCCGTGACCCAGAGCGGTGTCGCACCGGCATCCTTCACTGCCTGCAGGAGCGGCGGCAGGGCGTCGCGGATCTTGCCTGCGCCCATCCGGGTTATGAAAGTGAGACGCCCGGGCTCGCGCTCGGGGTCCAGCTTGTCGATGAGCGCGAGAGCCGTCTCGGGGGTGGTCGAGGGTCCGAGCTTCACCCCGATGGGGTTGCGGATCTTCGAGAAGTAGTCGACGTGGGCGCCGTCGAGGTCGCGCGTGCGCTCCCCGACCCAGAGGAAGTGCGCCGACGTGTTGTAGGGAGTGCCGGTGCGCGAGTCGATGCGGGTCATGGGGTGCTCGTAGTCCATGAGCAGACCCTCGTGACCGGTGTAGAACTCGACGCCGCGGAGCTCGTCGAAGTTCGCTCCCGCGGCCTCCATGAACTTGATGGCGCGGTCGATCTCACCGGCCAGGCGCTCGTAGCGCTGGTTGGCCGGGTTCTTGGCGAAGCCCTGGTTCCAACTGTGCACCTCGCGGAGATCCGCGAATCCGCCCTGCGTGAACGCGCGGACGAGGTTCAACGTCGAGGCGGCCGTGTGGTAGCCCTTGAGCAGCCGCTGCGGGTCCGCGGTGCGCGACGCCTCGGTGAAGTCGTACCCGTTGACGATGTCTCCGCGGTAGGCCGGGAGCGTCACCTCGCCCCGCGTCTCGGTGTCGCTCGAGCGCGGCTTGGCGAACTGACCCGCCATGCGGCCCATCTTCACGACCGGCATCGACGCGCCGTAGGTCAGGACGACCGCCATCTGCAGGACCGTCTTGATCCGGTCGCGGATCTGCTGTGCCGTGGCGCCCGCGAACGTCTCGGCGCAGTCGCCGCCCTGCAGGAGGAAGGCCTGACCGGACGCCGCCTTCGCGAGGCGCGCACGGAGGTTGTCGACCTCGCCGGCGAAGACGAGCGGCGGGAGGGTCGCGATCTCGGCGGAGACGGCCGCGACCGCATCCGCGTCGGGCCACAACGGCTGCTGCTTGATCGGGAGCGAGCGCCAGTGGTCGAGAGGAGTGGGCATCCGTTCATTCTACCGACGAGCCGGAAGGCCGTCGGCCGTGTGACGGCGCCTCAGGCCGCCGCGGGGCGGCGGTCCTTGACCGTGGACGCGTAGACGTCCTCGTACTCCTGCTCCCCCATGCGCTGCAGCGCGACCATGATCTCGTCGGTCACCGATCGCAGCACGAAACGGTCGGACTCCATGCCGTAGAACCGACTGAAGTCGAGCGGCTCCCCGATGACCATGCCCACGCGGCCCACCCGAGGGATGGAACGACCGATCGGCATGACCTCGTCGGTGCCGATCATGACGACGGGGATGACGGGCACCCGCGCGGTCAGCGCCATGCGCGCGAGACCCGTACGACCCCGGTAGAGCTTGCCGTCGGGACTGCGGGTCCCTTCGGGGTAGATCCCGAGGATGTCGCCGCGGCCGAGGACCTGCAGGCCGGTGTTGAGGGAGGCCTCGGAGGCCTTGCCGCCGGTGCGGTCGATGGGGATCTGTCCCGTCCCCTGCATGAACACCCGGGTCGCCCACCCCTTCAGGCCCTTGCCCGTGAAGTAGTCGCTCTTGGCGAGGAAGGACATGGACCTGTCGATCATGAGCGGCAGGAAGATGGAGTCGCTCACGGACAGATGGTTGCTCGCGATGATGGCCGCACCGGATGCCGGAATGTTGCTGCGTCCCACGATCCACGGTCGGAAGATCGCCTTCACGATCGGTCCGATGATCAGGTATTTCAGGACCCAGTAGATCATGTCAGACCCGGCCGCCCGCGAGGTCGGCGACGCCGATGAGGCCGGCATCGTTGCCGAGGGTCGCGATGGCGAACGACGCGATGGGCCTCTCGCCGTAACCGGGCAGCGCGGTGGCGTATGCCTCGCGCACGGGGTGCAGCAGGTGCTCGCCGAGGTCGGCGACGCCGCCGCCGATCACGAACAGTTCCGGGTCGAGCACCGCCTGGAATCCACCGCAGGCCTCCCCCAGCGCCGTCGCGACGCGGTCGACAGCCTCGAGGGCGCCCGCGTCGCCGGCGGCGATCAGCGCTTCCATCGCGGCGGCCGGCACGATCCCCTCGGCGGTGCGCGCTGCCGCCAGAGCCGCGCCCCGCGAACCGGACGCGGCGATATCGGCGGCCTCTCGCTGAAGCGCACGGCCGGACGCGTACTGTTCGAGGCACCCGTTCTGCCCGCATCCGCAAGGGCGCCCACCCCGTTCGAAGCGGATGTGGCCGAGCTCGGCGCCGATGCCGTTGCCTCCCACGAGAAGGTCGCCGTCGATGATCGCAGCGCCACCCACCCCGGTTCCCAGGGTGATCATGACCATGTCGCTGACCTCGCGCCCGGCGCCGAAGCGGAATTCGCCCCACCCGGCGGCGTTGGCGTCGTTCTCGAGCGTCACCGGACGCCCGATGCGCCGCTCGAGCTCGTCGCGCAGCGGCTCGTCGGTCCAGTCGATGTTGGGGGCGTGGAGGATGACGGCGCGGCTGGCATCGATGAACCCGGCTGCGGCGACGCCGACGGCGTGGACCACGCGACCAGAGACGAGTTCGTCGACCATTCCGGCCACGGCATCGGCCAGCGCGCCGGGGTCGGCGGGGGTCGGAACGCGGCGGCGGTCGACGATGACGCCGTCCGGGTCGACGATTCCGCCGGCGATCTTGGTCCCACCGATGTCGATGCCGACGTTGAGCACGCGACTCCTCTCCGCGCGTGCGAGGCCGCACGGCATCCGTGAGTCTAATGGGGCGGCGCATCCCGCTGCCGCCGCGGGATCGAGGATCACGATGCCCTAGACTCGGTCGCACCTGACGCCACCCGGTACCGAAGGAGTTGCCGCCCATGAGCGCCGTACAATTCGACGTCCCCGCTGTCGTGCCCGCGGATCCGACCGCGAACACCTCCGACATCCTCGTGGAGCGGGTGAAGGCGACTCCCTCGCTGGCCCTCTTCGCGGTCCCCGACGGGGACGGCTGGCGTGACATCACGGCCGCGGAATTCCACCGGGAGGTCCTCGCGCTGGCGAAGGGGTTCGCCGCGAGCGGCATCCAGCCCGGCGACAAGGTTGCGTTCCTCGCGCGGACCACGTACAACTGGACGCTCGTCGATTTCGCCCTCTTCTTCGCGGGGGCCGTCATGGTGCCCGTCTACGAGACGAGCTCGCCGTCGCAGATCAACTGGATCCTCAGCGACTCCGGGGCCATCGCCATCGTGGTCGAGAGCGACGTGCACGCGGATCGCGTAGCCGAGATCCGCTCCGAGGTACCTCTCCTGCGCGAGGTCTGGACGATGCAGTCCGGCGACCTCGACACGCTTCGCAAGAACGGCTCGTCCATCAGCGACGAGGAGATCGAACGCCGCCGGAACCTCGCGAACTCCGACGACATCGCGACCCTGATCTACACGTCCGGGTCGACCGGCCGACCGAAGGGGTGCGTCCTCACGCACAAGAACTTCGTCGAGCTCTCGCGCAATTCCGCCAGGGCGCTCCACGAGGTCGTCCAACAGCCGGGAGCCTCCACGCTGCTGTTCCTCCCGCTCGCGCACGTGTTCGCGCGGTTCATCTCCATCCTCAACATCCACGGCGGCGTCAAGACGGGCCACGAGCCCGACACCACGAAACTCCTCGCCGGACTCGGGTCGTTCAAGCCGACGTACCTCCTCGCCGTGCCCCGTGTGTTCGAGAAGGTCTACAACTCCGCCGAGCAGAAGGCCGAGGCCGGCGGCAAGGGCAAGATCTTCCGCGCCGCCGCAGCCGTGGCTGTCGAGCACTCGCGTCGCCTGCAGGACGGCGAGAAGATCCCGATCGGCATGAAGATCAAGTTCGCCCTGTTCGACCGGCTCGTCTACAGCAAGCTGCGCACCGCCATGGGCGGCCGTGTCCAGCATGCCGTGTCGGGATCCGCGCCTCTCGGGTCGCGCCTCGGCCACTTCTTCCACAGCCTCGGCGTACAGATCCTCGAGGGATACGGCCTGACCGAGACGACCGCTCCCGCGACCGTCAACCTCGCCACGAAGTCGAAGATCGGCACCGTCGGTCCCGCTCTCCCCGGCGTGGGTGTACGTCTGGCTGACGACGGCGAGATCGAGGTCCGCGGAGTCAACGTGTTCAAGGAGTACTGGCGCAACCCCGAGGCGACCGCCGAAGCGTTCGACGACGGGTGGTTCCGCACCGGGGACATCGGGACGTTCGACTCCGAGGGATACCTCACGATCACGGGCCGCAAGAAGGAGATCATCGTCACCGCGGGCGGGAAGAACGTCGCGCCTGCGGTGCTCGAGGACCCGATCCGCGCGAACCCGATCGTCGGTCAGGTCGTCGTCGTGGGCGATCAGAAGCCGTTCATCGGAGCGCTCGTCACCCTCGACCGCGAGATGCTGCCGACGTGGATGTCGAACAACGGCCTCTCGTCCGACATGCCGATGTCGCAGGTCATCGCCCACCCGAAGGTCCTCGCCGAGGTGCAGAGCGCGGTGGACCGCGCCAACGCGTCGGTGTCGCGAGCGGAGTCGATCCGCAAGTTCGTGATCCTGGACACCGAGTGGACCGAGGCATCCGGTCATCTGACGCCGAAGATGAGCATCAAGCGGAACGTCATCCTGTCGGACTTCGCTGCCGACATCGACGAGCTCTACCAGGCGAACGTCTCGACGACGAACATCTCGCTCGGCAACTGAACCGAATGAGAGAAGGCCCCGGCGAGCCGGGGCCTTCTCTCAATCAGCGGTCAGAACCAGTCGGACTCCCGCACCTCGCGCATGGCCTGTCGCCGGACATCCTTCGGAAGGCGGTCGAGGTACAGCGTGCCCTCGAGGTGGTCGCACTCGTGCTGGAGCGCCTGTGCGAGCAGCCCCTCCCCCTCGATGACGACCTCGTCGCCGCTGAGGTCCATGCCCGTGACCCGCGCCCACGGGTGCCGGATCGCGTCATGCCAGAGACCGGGGACGGACAGGCATCCCTCCCCCGTGGGCGCCGGATCGCCGGAGACCTCGAGGACGGGATTCAGGACGTATCCGATGACGCCGTCCACGTTGTAGCTGAAGGCCCGGACCCCTACACCGATCTGCGGGGCGGCGACACCGGCACGACCCGGCTCGGCGACGGAGTCGACGAGGTCGGCGACGAGTCGACGCACCCCCTCGTCGATCTCGTCGATCGGGGCGCACACGCTCCGGAGGACCGGGTCGCCGAAGAGCCGGATCGGGCGGACCGGCATCAGCGCACCACCCCGGCGGGGCGCAAGCCCTCGACCACGACGGCGGCGAGTTCACGCGCCGCGAGCCGCGTCGATGCCGACAGATCGCGGAACGTGATCGGCCCCCCGGTCGCGATGTGAGCGTCGTACGGAATCGACACGACCGCGCGCACGCGGGTGCGGAAATGCGCTTCGAGTTCGCTCGGGCGCACCAGGCTCGCACCGGGACGGGACGTGTTGAGGACGACGACCGCGCTGCGGGCGAGTTCGGCGTAGCCGTTCGACTCCAGCCACGACAGGGTCTCTGACGCGAGCTTCGCCTCGTCGACGCTACGACCGGCCACGATGAGCAGCTGGTCGGCCAGTTCGAGGGTCGCATCCATCACGGAGTGGACGATGCCCGTACCGCCGTCGGTCAGGACGATCGAGTAGTAATGCGCGGCGATGGCGGCGACGTCGTGGTAATCGCGGTCGCTGAATGCCTCCGACAGATGCGGGTCGGCGTCGGAGGCCAGGATGTCCAGTCGTGTCTCGTCGCGCGCGACGATCGCGGACAGGTCGTTGAAACCCGTCACCTCGTTGCGCGATCGGACGAGGTCGCGCACGGTCTTGCCGCTGGTTCGCTCGATCCGCTCGGCAAGTGTGCCGCGATCGGGGTTCGCGTCGACGGCGATGACCCGGTCCTCGCGCGCGTCGGCGAGGGCCATGCCGAGCAGCGTAGTGACGCTCGTCTTACCGACACCGCCCTTGCGGGAGAGGACGGGGACGAACTTGGCGCCACCGGTGAGCGGCGCCGAGATGCGACGGTCAAGCTCCTTGCGGGCGCGGACGCGGGGGCTGTCGGCGAGGATGACGCGGCGCGCGGTGGCGCCGTAGACGAGGCGCTGCCAGAGCCCCTCGGGCTCGGACGCGGCGACGCGCGACCGGTCGATGAGTCGGTCGGCGGTGAGCAGTTCGGGGCTCTCGCGGTCGGCGCCGAGCTGGTCGAGGCGTCGCGACTGCAGCGGCTCCTCCTCGACCCGTGCGCCGCGGACGCGCTCCAGCGCGTGCTTGTCGCCGGCGGCGTGGTGCATGGCGCGTCGGGTCGAGCCCGTCTGCGCGGACACGGCGGTCGTCGTCGCGGCCGGGACGACCTCGGCGTCGACGACATCGCCCTCGGACACGGCGCCGGTCGGCTCTTCGGCTGGCTCGCCCGAGGCGGGTTCCGCGATGACCTCAGCAGGGGACACCTCGGCATCGGAGATCTCCGCACCGGCGATCGGCTGATCGTCCGCGGCAGTCTCGTCACCGTGCGCGACCGAGATGCCGTCGGCCGCACCGTCGTCGGCTACCGGACCGGCGTCCCCGCCATCGACGTAGTCCTCATCGTCGACGTAGTCGTCGTCGTCCGAGAGTGACGGAAGCGCGAGGTCGATCTGCGCGGTCGTCCCGTCGACGATGCCGATGCCGGTCGTCTCGAGGTTGTCGGTGCGCTCGAGCACACCGTTGTCGACGTCGTCCGACGTCTCGTTGTCGCGCTCACGCATCACGGGGGTCACTCCTGGTGGATCTCGGGGCTCGAAAAGCCCGACGCACCAGGTTAGTC
The DNA here is from genome assembly GCF_047302325.1 of Microbacterium phoenicis. Classification (NCBI taxonomy): domain Bacteria; kingdom Bacillati; phylum Actinomycetota; class Actinomycetes; order Micrococcales; family Microbacteriaceae; genus Microbacterium; species Microbacterium phoenicis. The sequence continues at coordinate 1,590,039 of NZ_CP154849.1, read as the reverse complement.
CGCAGGACGGACGACGAGCAAAAGGTCTCCCGCCTCCACCTGAGCCGTCGCGGCGATCACGACACGCTCGACGACGCCGTCCACGGGGGCCGCGATGGCGGCCTCCATCTTCATGGCCTCGATGGATGCCACGGGCTCGCCGGCTCGCACCTTCGCCCCCTCGTCGGTCTTGATCGTGACGACGCCCGAGAAGGGCGCCGCCACCTGACCGGGCTTCGATGTGTCGGCTTTCTCGGCCTGGCGCGCTTCGACCGCGACGGAGCGGTCGCGCACGGCTACCGGGCGAAGCTGGCCGTTGAGGGTGGCCATGACGGTCCGCATCCCCTTGTCGTCGACCTCGCCGACGGCCTCGAGGCCGACGTAGAGCTGGACTCCCCGCTCGATCTCGACGACATGCTCCTGGCCCGGACGCATCCCATAGAGGTAGTCGATCGTGTCGAGCGCGCTCAGATCGCCATAGGTCTCGCGGACCTCGTGGAACGCCTTGGTCGGTGCCGGGAACAGCAAGCGGTTGAGCTTGTCGCGGCGCGTGGCGGAGTCGGCGTCGAGGGCGGCCGTGTCGTCGAGGGAGATCTCCGTGACTCCCGTCTTGACGGAGCGGCCCGCGAGGACCTTGGAACGGAACGGCTCGGGCCATCCTCCGGGGAGGTCTCCGAGCTCGCCGGCCATGAAGCCGACGACCGAATCGGGCACGTCGTACTTCTGGGGGTTCGCCTCGAAGTCCGCGGGGTCGGCCTTCACCGCCGCGAGGTGCAGGGCGAGATCGCCGACGACCTTCGACGACGGTGTGACCTTCGGAACACGCCCGAGGATGCGGTTCGCCGCGGCGTACATGTCCTCGATGAGCTCGAAGTCCTCCGAGAGCCCGAGGGCGATGGCCTGCTGCCGGAGGTTCGAGAGCTGACCGCCCGGGATCTCGTGGTGGTACACGCGGCCCGTGGGCCCCGGCAAGCCCGATTCGAAGGGTGCATAGAGGTTGCGCACCGCCTCCCAGTACGGCTCGAGGTCCGAGACCGACTGCAGATCCAGACCGGTGTCGCGGTCCGTGTCGGCCAGCGCAGCGACGAGTGCCGAGAGCGACGGCTGGCTGGTGGTGCCCGACATCGGCGCGGCGGCGGCATCGACGGCATCCGCGCCTGCGGCACTGGCAGCGAGGAGTGTCGCGAGCTGACCGCCTGCGGTGTCGTGCGTGTGCACGTGGACGGGCAGGTCGAAGCGCTCGCGCAGAGCCGTGACGAGCTTCGTCGCGGCGGCCGGACGCAGCAGACCCGCCATGTCCTTCACCGCCAGGATGTGGGCACCGGCCTCGACGACCTGTTCAGCCAGACGCAGGTAGTAGTCGAGCGTATAGAGGTCCTCCGCGGGGTCGAGGAGGTTGCCGGTGTAGCAGACGGCCGCCTCGGCCACGGCGGTGTCGGTGGAGAGGACCGCTTCGATGGCGGGGCGCATCTGAGCGACGTCGTTGAGCGCGTCGAAGATGCGGAAGATGTCGACACCGGATGCCGCGGCCTCCGCGACGAAGGCGTCGGTGACCTTCGTGGGGTAGGGCGTGTACCCGACCGTGTTGCGTCCGCGCAGAAGCATCTGGATGGCGACGTTGGGGAGCGCCGCCCGGAGTGCGTCGAGCCGCTCCCACGGGTCCTCGCCCAAGAAGCGGAGCGCGACGTCGTACGTCGCCCCGCCCCAGGCCTCGACCGAGAGGAGCTGCGGCGTGAGCCGCGCGACGTGCGGGGCGACGCGCACGAGATCCTTCGTCCGCACCCGCGTCGCGAGGAGCGACTGGTGCGCGTCGCGGAATGTCGTCTCCGTCACCGCGAGGCCCGGCTGCGCACGGAGTGCCTCGGCGAACCCGCGAGGGCCGAGCTCGAGCAGCCGCTGTCGCGATCCCGGGACTGGTTCGGCGTCGAGATCCACGACGGGGAGCTTCGCGCTCGGATCGGTGTGGACGGGGCTGTCTCCGTTGGGGCGGTTCACCGTGACATCGGCGAGCCAGGACACGATCTTCGAGCCGCGGTCTTTCGACTCGCGTCCGAGGACGAGCTCGGGGCGCTCGTCGATGAACGCCGTGCTGAGGTCGCCGGCGACGAAGGCCGGGTCGTCTAGCACCCGCTGGAGGAAGGAGATGTTGGTCGACACCCCGCGGATGCGGAACTCCGCCAGGGCGCGACGCGAGCGGACGACGGCGGCCTCGAAGTCGCGGCCGCGGCAGGTCAACTTCGAGAGCATCGAGTCGAAGTGGGGGCTGATCTGCGACCCCGCTGCGGTCGTTCCGCCGTCGAGACGGATGCCGGCGCCGCCCGGGGACCGGTAGGTCGTGATCTTGCCGGTGTCGGGACGGAAGCCGTGCGCGGGGTCCTCCGTGGTGATGCGGCACTGGAGTGCGGCGCCGCGCAGCTGGATCTGATCCTGGCGGAGGCCGAGGGCCTCGAGCGTCTCCCCCGCGGCGATGCGCATCTGCGACTGCACGAGGTCGACGTCGGTCACTTCCTCGGTCACGGTGTGCTCGACCTGGATGCGCGGGTTCATCTCGATGAAGACGACCTCGCCGGTGCGGGGTCCCGCCGTCTCGAGCAGGAACTCGACCGTGCCGGCGTTCTCGTACCCGATCGATTCGGCGAAGGCGACGGCGTAGGCGTGCAGGCGGTGACGGACCTCGTCGGCCAGGTTCGGCGCGGGAGCGATCTCGACGACCTTCTGGTGGCGGCGCTGCACCGAGCAGTCGCGCTCGAAGAGGTGCACCGTCTCGCCCGCCTTGTCGGCCAGGATCTGCACCTCGACGTGGCGCGGCCGCTGGACGGCCTGCTCGAGGAAGACGCGGGCGTCGCCGAAGGCGCTGCCGGCTTCGCGCATGGCCTCGGACAACGCAGGCGGAAGAGCGTCGGGGTGCTCGACGCGCCGCATCCCGCGTCCACCGCCCCCGGCGACCGCCTTGACGAAGATCGGGAAGCCGATCTCACCGGCCTGCGCGATGAGAGCGTCGATGTCATCCGAAGCGTCCGTCGATCGGAGCACTGGAACGCCCGCGGCGATGGCGCGCTGCTTGGCGGTGACCTTGTTGCCCGCCATCTCGAGGACGGTGGACGACGGGCCGATGAAGGCGATGCCGTGCGCGGCGGCCTTCGCCGAGAGCTCCGGATTCTCGGACAGGAATCCGTACCCGGGGTAGATCGCGTCGGCACCGCACTCGAGCGCGACGCGGATGATCTCGTCGACGTCGAGGTAGGCCCGCACGGGATGCCCGACCTCGCCGATCTGGTAGGCCTCGTCCGCCTTCAGCCTGTGCAGCGAGTAGCGGTCCTCGTAGGGGAAGACGGCCACGGTCCGAGCACCCAGCTCATACGCGGCACGGAATGCGCGGATGGCGATCTCTCCGCGATTGGCGACCAGAATCTTGCGAAACATGCTCTTCACCTCTGTCAGGTGCGGGGCCGCTGCGCTGGGGCCACCGAGGTACGGGCTGAGTACCCTCACAGCCTAGGGGACGGTAACGTTGAGCCTTGTGCACGTACTCTCCGTCAGCTCCCTCAAAGGTGGCGTCGGCAAGACGACCGTGACCCTGGGCCTCGCCTCCGCGGCGTTCGCGCGCGGGGTACGGACCCTTGTCGTCGACCTGGACCCGCAGTCCGACGTGTCGACGGGCATGGACATCCAGGTCGCCGGGCGACTCAACGTCGCCGACGTCCTCGCCAACCCCAAAGAGAAGGTCGTCCGTCAGGCGATCACCTCGAGCGGGTGGGCGAAGGTCCACCCCGGCACGATCGACGTGATGATCGGCAGCCCGTCCGCCATCAACTTCGACGGCCCGCACCCGAGCGTCCGCGATGTGTGGAAGCTCGAAGAGGCGCTCGCGACCATCGAGGCCGACTACGACCTCGTCCTCATCGACTGCGCACCGTCGCTTAACGCGCTCACGCGTACGGCATGGGCGGCATCCGACCGTGTCGTCGTCGTCACGGAACCCGGACTCTTCTCGGTGGCTGCGGCCGACCGTGCGCTACGCGCGATCGAAGAGATCCGCCGCGGTCTGTCCCCCCGGCTCCAGCCCCTCGGCATCGTCGTGAACCGGGTGCGCCCGCAGTCGATCGAGCACCAGTTCCGGATCAAGGAACTTCGCGACATGTTCGGGCCGCTCGTCCTCAGCCCCCAGCTCCCGGAGCGCACCTCGCTGCAGCAGGCGCAGGGCGCGGCGAAGCCGCTCCACATCTGGCCCGGTGACTCCGCGCAGGAGCTCGCAGCCGACTTCGACTCGCTCCTGGACCGGATCGTCCGAACGGGCCGCATCCCGGTCGCCGGAACAGCGTCGTCGCCCGCCTGAGCACGCCAGTCGTAGGGACGAGGATGCCTCACGGCATCCGGATCGGCCTCAGGCCGAGCGTGCGGCGCGACGAGCGGCGAGCTCGTCGGTCTGCTCGGGCTGCTGCGCGTCGAAGTCGACCAGAGTGGTCTCGACTTCACGCAGCACCTTGCCCACGGCGATCCCGAAGACGCCCTGGCCGCGGCTGACCAGGTCGATGACCTCGTCGTTCGACGTGCACAGGTACACCGAGGCGCCGTCGCTCATCAGGGTCGTCCCCGCGAGATCGCGAATGCCCGCGGCGCGGAGCTGATCGACGGCGATGCGGATCTGCTGAAGCGAGATGCCGGTGTCGAGCAGACGCTTGACCAGCTTGAGGACCAGGATGTCGCGGAAGCCGTAGAGCCGCTGCGACCCGGAACCGCTCGCACCGCGGACGGTGGGTTCGACGAGTTCGGTGCGCGCCCAGTAGTCGAGCTGACGGTAGGTGATGCCGGCGGCCCGTGCCGCCTGGGCACCGCGGTAACCGACTTCGTCGTCCATCTCGGGGAGGCCGTCGGTGAACAGGAGTTCTGTCGAGAACTTCTGCTCGCCCAGCGCGTCGTGCGCGGTCATCGAGGCCTCCTGCAGGTGAGTGGTGATTCCACGCTAAAGGAGGGAACGGCCTCCGGCAACGACATCCGGCTCCCGGGTGTCGGCGTGTCGCGGACGCCGGTCACGGCGTCAGGCGTTCGAGCGCGGCGCTGACGAAGACCTGGCGGATCTCCTCCAGCCGACGCGCGAGTTCCGGGGCCGTCTCGCTCGCCTGCGCGCGCGATCCGGCGTCCGTCCGGCGCAGGAGCGGAGCGATGGCGCTCTCGATGAGAGAGACCTCGCGTTCCACGCTCTGACGGATCGTGCGGACGTGGCGGGGCTGGATGCCGTGGGCGTTCAGAGCGACCAGGGAACGGAGGATGCCGAGTGCTCGCTCGTCGAACGAGTCGGACGGGCCGATCAGCCCGGCGGAGACCGCCTCGTTCATCAGCGTGGCCGTGGCACCGGCTGCGGTGATGAGTTCATCCCGTCGGTAGCGCCGGGACGTCTGGACGATCGATGCCGGCGGCGCCGGGGACGCCTCGTCACCGTGCTCCTCGAGGTATTCGCGGATCCGCGCGAGCGGGATGCCGAAGTCGCGCTGCATCGTCAGGGCGGTGCGCAGGCGCTCGACGTCGGCAGCGGAGAACTTGCGGTAACCGGAGTCCGTGCGGACGGGAGTGACGATGCCCTGGACCTCGAGGAAGCGGAGCTTGCTGGCGGTGAGGGCGGGGAACTCCGGACTCAACCGGGCGAGGACCTGACCAATGCTCAATGACCCCGAGGGCGCTGCTCGTCCCCGGGTGGCGGCGGCCGAACTCACGCGCTGATCGCCCGCTCGGCGGGTGCGATGAAGAAGTTCAGGCGGAACTTGCCGACCCGGACCTCCGCGCCGTCGGTGAGTGTCGCGCGGTCCACGCGCTCGCCGTTCACGTAGGTCCCGTTGAGCGAGCGCTGATCGATCAGCTCGAACGTCGCTCCCGTGCGGGTGATCTCGGCGTGACGGCGCGACACGGTGACGTCATCGAAGAAGATGTCGGCCTCAGGATGCCGCCCGACCGTCGTCACGTCGGTGTCGAGCAGATAACGCGCCCCGGCCGTCGGGCCGGAACGCACGATGAGCAGGGCTGCACGTGCCGGCAAGGCGTTGATCGCCTCGACCTCGGCGGCCGTCAGTTCGGCGCCGAACGGCACGAAAGAAAGGTCGGAGTCATGCCCGAAGGTCTGCGTCGAGTCCACGAGCCGCGGGTGCGCCGACGTCTCGGCACCACGATGGATGTCGCCGTTCGGTCGCTGAGTGTCGTCCACGATGTCCTCCTTCTTCCACAGTAACCGATCGGTCACGCTCCCGGTGGCCGAGCACCACGGATCGACGCACGCCGACGGCGTTTGTCGCGTCTCGTCCGGGCGACGATCGCAACCCCGCCTGCGTAGCCTCGCGCACGGAGAGCCCGGCGCACAAGGAGGAGCAACAGACCGCCGCATAGTAGCGGCGTCCCGCCGCCGACGACAGGCCCGCGGACGGGGGCATCACGCGGACTAACCTCACGCGCATGTTCTCCACCACACGCCTCACCTCGCGGCGCGCGGGTGTCGTCGCCGCGACGGTCGCCGCCCTCCTCCTGCTCGCTCCGGCACCCGCGGCATCCGCTCACGACGAACTGCTCTCGTCGGACCCGAAGGCGGACGAGATCGCGGGCACCACCCCGGACAGCATCACCCTCACGTTCAGCGATGCGCCGTCGACGGAACCCGGGGCAACGCAGTTCGCCGTCTACGACGAGGCGTGCTCGACGATCGCGGCCGGCGAGCCGACGGTCGACGGCAACACCGTCTCGCAGGCAATCAGCGGCCCGGTCGAGGGCGCCGTCCTCGTGCAGTGGCGGGTTGTCTCGAGCGACGGCCACCCGATCTCGGACGAGTACACGTTCTCGGTCGGAGAGGACGGCAAGGTCTCAGCGGTCGAGCAGTGCGGCGAGACCCTCGCCGAGCAGTCGGAAGGGTCCTCCGAGGGCTTCAACGCCGTCCCGTACGCGGTCGGCGGAGCGATCATCTTCACAGCCGTCGGCGTCGTCATCGCGGTCGCGATCGTCCGTGGTCGACGCGGTGCGACGAAGGAGTGAGGGCACCCGCGGCGGACTAGGCTGGGGACATGCCTCACTACGACGTCGTCATCCTCGGTGCCGGCCCCGGCGGCTATGTCGCGGCCGTCCGCTCCGCACAGCTCGGACTGTCCACCGCCATCATCGAAGAGAAGTACTGGGGCGGTGTCTGCCTCAACGTCGGCTGCATCCCCTCCAAGGCTCTTCTGAAGAACGCCGACCTCGCTCACACCTTCACCCACAAGGCCGACCTGTTCGGCATCAGCGGCGACGTGAACTTCGACTTCGGGGTCGCGTGGGATCGCAGCCGCAAGGTCGCCGACACCCACGTCAAGGGCATCCACTTCCTCATGAAGAAGAACAAGGTGACCGAGTACGAGGGCCGCGGCTCCTTCGTCGACGCGAAGACGATCGAGGTCACGAAGGCCGACGGCTCGACCGAGACCGTCACGGCCGACAACGTCATCATCTCGACCGGCTCGACCGTGCGCCTGCTTCCGGGCGTCACCCTGAGCGAGAACGTCGTCACGTACGAGGAGCAGATCCTCACCCGTGAGCTTCCGAACTCGATCGTCATCGTGGGCGCCGGTGCCATCGGCATGGAGTTCGCGTTCTTCATGAGCAACTACGGCGTGAAGGTCACGATCATCGAGTTCCTCGATCGCGCACTGCCCAACGAGGACGTCGAGATCTCGAAGGAGATCCAGCGTCAGTACAAGAAGTACGGCATCGACATCCTGACCTCGACCAAGGTCGAGTCCGTCGTCGACTCCGGCGACAAGGTCACCGTGTCGTACTCGGCGAACGCTGACGGCGCGAAGGGTGAGATCGAGGCCGACAAGGTCCTCATGTCTATCGGCTTCGCCCCCCGCGTCGAGGGCTTCGGCCTCGACAAGACCGGTGTGAAGCTCACCGAGCGCGGCGCGATCGAGATCGACGACTACATGCGCACGAACGTCGAGGGCGTGTACGCCATCGGTGACGTCACAGCGAAGCTGCAGCTCGCCCACGTGGCCGAGGCGCAGGGCGTCGTCGCCGCCGAGACCATCGGCAAGGCGGAGACCCAGACGCTCGGCGACTACCGCAACATGCCCCGCGCGACGTTCTGCTCGCCGCAGGTCGCCTCGTTCGGCCTCACGGAGCAGCAGGCTCGCGACGCCGGCTACGACGTCAAGGTGGCGAAGTTCCCCTTCTCGGCCAACGGCAAGGCCAACGGCCTCGGCGAGCCGGTCGGTTTCGTGAAGCTGATCGCGGATGCCGAGCACCTCGAACTCCTCGGCGGTCACCTCATCGGCCCCGACGTGTCGGAACTCCTTCCCGAGCTCACCCTCGCCCAGAAGTGGGACCTGACCGCGCTGGAGGCGGCACGGAACGTGCACACGCACCCGACGCTCTCCGAGGGCCTGCAGGAGGCGTTCCACGGCCTCGCCGGCCACATGATCAACCTCTGATCATCGGGTAAGACCTATCGAAACGCATGGGTCTTCAGTAACCTGACGATCACGACTGACGCCGCCCCGAACGAAGCCGGGGGCGGCGTCAGTGCGTTAACGAGCGCTGCGGTCAGAGCCCGAGGGCGCGTTCGAGCTTGGACCCCGACGTCGAGACCTCTCCCCCGACGGCACGGACCAACAGGTCGGCCGCGTCGAAGAGCGCGTCGCGGGCAGCGGCATCCGTCGGCGCCGCAGGACCCAGCTCGAGCTCCCACTCACGCCAGGTGGTGTCGACACCCCGGCGGACATCCGTCGCGGTGACGCGGTCATCGACGAACTCGGCGAGGAGCCCGCCGGCGGTGTCGAGCAGGGCGTAGGCCGTCCGGGAGTTCCGGATCCGCGCAAGGGGTGGGAACGGCGGCTCGGCGATCTCGGCGAGGACGCTCTCGATCGCCGGCGGGACGACGATGTTCTCGGGGTCGCCGGCGTCGAGGGGCCACCGGGACTCGGCTTTACCCTCGGGCGTCACCCGCTTGATGTGCCACCCCTCGTCCGGGCCGCCGCTGCGGCGACGCAGGGCGACACGAGCCCGACCGAGCGAGCCCTCCGCCGTGTCGAGGTAGTGCGCGTCGAGTTCGCGTGGCTCAGGCGCGCCCACGACGGCGACGCCGGGAAGCCGTGCCCAATCGGGCAGAGGCGTCCCGGCGTCGACGTCGTAGGTCCGCTCGATCTCGAGCGAGTGCTCCGGCTCAGTCGTCAAGGGTCGATCGGTCGTCGCGCTCGTCTGCGGACGGGTCGATGTCGTCCTGGGAGGCGACGAAGTGGAAGTCCGCGGATGTCGGGCCGTCGCCCTCCCCCGTGTTCTCGTCGGCGCCCGATCGTTCGTACGTGATCTGCGTCTCGCTGTAGGGCAGGATCAGCCGATCCGTGTCTTCCTCGAGCGGGATGACCTGGCCGTCGAGCGGGCCGCCGTGAAGTCGTGCAATAGCCATTGTTGTACCTCCGGATCCGACTCTAATCGCGGGAGCGCACCGGCCCGGGACGCCTTGTCAGCGCGCCGAGCCGGTGATATCCCCGGGCTCAGACGATCGGCGGAGTGTGCCAGATGCGGTCGATGTAGTCGCGCATCGACCGGTCCGACGAGAAGAAGCCGCACCGCGCGACGTTCAGGATCGCGGCGCGCGTCCAGGCATCCTGGTCGGCGTACAGGGCGTCGACGCGCTTCTGCGCCGCGATGTAATCGGTGTAGTCCGCCAGGGCCATGAACGGGTCGTGATGGACCAGGTTCGACACGACAGGCTCGAAGACGGACGCATCACCGCCCGAGAACGCCCCGGAGGAGATGAGATCGAGTGCGCGCGACAGGTTCTCGTCTGCGCGGACGAAATCGATCGGGTGGTACCCGCGCGCCTGGAGATCGGCGACCTCGGGCTCGGCCATCCCGAAGAGGAAGAAGTTGTCGTCGCCGACGAGTTCGCGGATCTCGACGTTCGCGCCGTCGTCGGTGCCGATCGTGAGCGCGCCGTTCAGAGCGAACTTCATGTTGCCTGTTCCCGACGCCTCCTTTCCGGCGAGCGAGATCTGCTCCGACAGATCGGCGGCGGGGACGACGCGCTCGGCGAGGGTGACGTTGTAGTTCGGCGGGAACAGTACCGCGAGGCGACCCTCGACGCGCGGGTCGTCGTTGACGACCGAGCCGACCGCGTTGATGAGGTGGATGATCCGCTTGGCCATCGCATAGCCGGGCGCCGCCTTGGCGCCGAAGACGAAGGTCCGGGGCGTCACCTGATCGGCCGTGACCCGTCCCGAGGCGATGGCGTCGTACTCCGTGATGATGTGGAGGAGCTTGAGCGTCTGCCGCTTGTACTCGTGCAGCCGCTTGACCATGACGTCGAGCAGATGATCATCGGCGACCGTCAGCCCGTCGCGCTCAGCCAGAGTCCGTGCCAGGGTCCGCTTGTTCGCGGCCTTGACGGCCCGGAAGGCGGAGCGGAACTCGGCGTCGTCTGCGTACTCCTCGAGTTCGCGCAGCCGGTCGAGGTCGGTGAGCCAGCCGGCACCGATCGTATCGGTGATGAGCCGCGAGAGCCCGGGGTTCGCGAGACGCACGAAGCGGCGCGGCGTCACGCCGTTCGTGACGTTGGTGAACTTGCCGGGGTAGAACTCGTCGAAGTCCGGCAGCACCTTCTCGCGCAGCAGCTGCGAGTGGAGCTCGGCGACGCCGTTCACCTTCGATCCGGCGACCGTGGCGAGGTACGCCATCCGGATCGCACCGTCGGGCGAGACGATCGACATCCGCCGGATCCGCTCCGCGTCGTCGCCGAACCGCTCGCGGACCTCCTCGAGGAACTCGTCGTTGATCCGGTAGATGATCTCGAGGTGGCGGGGCAGCAGCCGGCCCAGCAAGTCCGCCGGCCATACCTCGAGCGCTTCGGGCAGAAGGGTGTGGCACGTGTAGGCGAAACACTGCTGCGTGATCTGCCACGCGGCATCCCATTCGAGTTTCTTCTCGTCCACGAGAACGCGCATGAGCTCGGGCACGCCGATGACGGGGTGCGTGTCGTTGAGCTGGAAGATGACGCGGTCGGGGAGGTTCGCGAGGTCGAAGTCGGCCGGCAGGATGAGGTTCACGAAGTCGCTGATGGATGCCGCGACGAAGAAGTACTGCTGCTGCAGCCGCAGCTCCTTGCCCTGCGGCGTGGAGTCCTCGGGGTAGAGCACCTTCGAGATGTTCTCGGCGTAGGTCTGCGCGCGGACGGCCTCCTGGTAGTCGCCCGCGTTGAACACGCGGAGGTCGAAGCCCTGCGTGGCCTGCGCACTCCAGAGCCGGAGCGTGTTGACGCGGCCGTTGTGATAGCCGGGGACCATGTAGTTGTAGGGGACAGCGAGGACGTTCCACGCCGGCACCCACCGGGTCCGTTCGACGCCCCCGTCGTCGTAGGTCTCGGTGTAGCCGCCGAACGAGATCGTCTGCGCGGCCTCGGGATGCGGGAATTCCCAGGGCGAGCCGAGCGCGAGCCACGAGTCGGCCTGCTCGACCTGCTCCCCGTCGACGAACGTCTGCCGGAAGATGCCGTATTCGTAGCGGATGCCGTAGCCCACGCTCGGGACGCCGAGGGTCGCGAGCGAGTCGATGAAGCACGCGGCGAGCCGTCCCAGGCCGCCGTTGCCGAGCCCGGGCTCGACCTCCATCGCGCGGACATCCTCGAGATCGAGGCCGCACGCCACGAGCGCTTCGTCGGCGATGTCGGTGAGGCCCGTCGCGAGCAGGTTGTTGTCGAGCTGACGACCGAGGAGGTACTCCGCCGACAGGTAGGCGACGCCCTTGGACTGGATCGTGCGCTGGCGGCGGACGTCCTCGAGCCAGCGGGCCATGAGGTAGTCGCGGACCGTGGCGGCCAGCGCGAAGTAGCGATCGTTCGCCGTCGACGTCGACAGGGCGACCCCACGGCCGTTGTTGAGGTTGCGGAGGAACTGCGTCACGAAACCGTCGACCGTGGGCTCGGGTGCCTGGACGGGGGCGAGGGCGATGGGGTGACTCGGTTGAAGGCGCTGGTTCTTCACGCTTCGACGGTACACACCCCGCACGGCGGCATCGAGTGGATGCGTCAGAGTTCACACAGCGGTGATGCGGTCGTGACGCCGGGCCTCACCCGGCCCGCTCGGCGGCGAGCGCTTCGCGCGCGGCGTGGAGCTCGTCGGCCGCTGCCTTCACCTGATCCTCGGCGGTCTGCACACGGCGCTCGATGAGGGTCGTCGCTCCGTGGACCCGTCGCACGCGATCCTCGCTCTCCAGCGTCGCGGCGACGATGTAGGACGAGGCGATGAGGATCACCTGGCACGACAGGTTGATCCACAGGAGCAGGGCGATGAGCGTGGCGAACGAGGCCAGCAGCGGGTTGGACCCCGCGCCGCCCACGAACAGGCTCGACAACTGCTGCAGGATGGTCAGCCCGAACCCGCCGATGAGCGCGCCGACCCAGAGGGCGCGAGCGGGGGCGCGCACGCCCGACAGCGCGCGGAAGAGGAGGGCGACGACGACGGTGTCGAGGATGAAGGTGACGAGGATGCCGACCCCGGCGCTGATTCCCACGGTGAGGGGACTGTCGGCGGACACCCCGACGAACTCCGAGACGAGCCCCACTCCCGCCGTACCGAGGACGGTCGCCACGGCGGCGGCGGCGAGCCCCGCGCCGATCACGATGGCGAGGACCAGGTTCCGCGCGAGGACGATGAAGAAGAGCGTGTCGTCATGCACCTTGTCGGCCAGGGTGCGCAGGGCCGTCCGGAGCGATCCGATCGCCCCGATGGCCGCCATCACGAGACCCACGAGCGACACCGCGCCCGCGAGGGAGAACGCGACCGGCTGGCTGAGGCTCTCGGGTTTGATGATGCCGTCCTCGCCGACGAGGCCGGGGATGACGCTGTCGACGGCGTCGATGAGGCCCTGCCACGCCTGCGGGTTCCCCGCGAGCCACAACGCCGCCACCGAGAAGCCCAGCAGGACCCCGGCGAACACGCTGAAGAGGGTGCGGTAGGTGACGCTGTCGGCGAGGAGGGGACCGCGACGCTCGCTGTACCGCAGGTACGCGCGCACGATCCGCCAGGACAGCGCCTTCGCGATCAGGCGCGGGACGAGCGGGGTCTTCGTACGGTCGGCCATCCCCTCACGCTACTGACGGAGGGATGCCGGTCGGAGACCCTTGCGCCGCGACGGGGGATCTGGCATCCGCCGGCTCAGAGCCCGACGCGGTCGGCGATCGCTCCGCCGAACACGATGCCCGTCCAGGCGCCGAGCAGCATCCACGGCCCGAAGGCGACGGCGGTGCGCCGGCCGGCCCTCCGCGTCGCGAGAAGGATCACTCCGTACAGACCGCCGAAGACGAAGCCGGCGAAGGCGCCCACGGCGAGCGCCGACCAGCCCGCCCATCCGAGTGCGATGCCGAGGACGCCCGCGAGCTTCACGTCTCCCCCGCCCATACCCCCACCCGCAGCACGGAGCAGCAGATAGAACGCGAACAGGACCGCGCCTCCGACCGCTGCGCGCAGCAGGGACGACCACGGCGCGCCCGCCAGACACGCGATCGCCAGCAGTCCGCCGAGCACCGGGTACCCGGGCAGGACCCAGGCGTTGGGCAGACGATGCGTTCGCGCGTCGATCAGGGCCAGAGCGATCGACACGACGAGGAGCCAGGCGTAGGCGAGCGCAACGGCGACGAGCGCGACAGGGCTGGGCGCATCGGTGAACAGGCCGAGCATCGGCTCAGCCGTCGAACACGTCGAGGCGAGCACGGACCGCGTCGCCGTCGGAGATGCCCTCCCGCTCGCGCACGGACCGTTTCAGCGGGAGCACGTACACCCCGCGGCCGGCGTCGGGGAAGATCGACGTCCGCCACCGAGAGGAGCCGATGGTCACCTCCACGGGGATCGATCCGAACCCACGCCCCGGACGCGGCACCTCGCGGATATCGGCGCTCACCTCTTCGGGCAGCGGGATGAAGTACCAGTCGTCCCTCCGCGACTCCCAGCGGTACAGGACTCCGGTGACGTTGACGATCATGTGGTCACGGTAGCGACGTCGCGCCCCGGGCGGCGGGCGGCATCCCCACCCCGGCAGTCACCACTGCGGGTGGATGTCGGCGCGGAGCCTGCGGTCGTAGACGTCGACGACCGCGGCGGCGAAAGTGTCGAGGTCGGCGGGATCGATCGACCCGGCGGCGGCGTTGCTGCGGGCCTGCGTCGTCGTCCGGGCCCCCGGGATGACGGACGTGACGCCGGGGCGGGACGCGATCCAGGCGAGGGATGCCGCGGGCAGCGACACCCCGTCGGGGAGGGCCGCGGCGAGTTCGTCTGCGGCGACGAGCCCGGTGTCGTAGTCGACGCCCGAGAAGGTCTCCCCGCGGTCGAACGCCTCACCGTTCCGATTGAAGGAACGGTGGTCGTTGCCCGCGAACGAGGTCGAGCTCGTGTACTTCCCGCTCAAGAGGCCGGAGGCCAGCGGAACACGGGCGAACACGGCGACGCCGGCCGCCTCTGCGGCGGGCAGCACCTCGTCGAGCGGCTTGAGCCGGAACGGGTTGATGATGATCTGCACGTTCGTCACACCGGGGCGCGAGATGGCGGACAGCGCCTGATCGCACGTCTCGACCGAGACGCCGTAGGCCCCGATGGCTCCGTCGGCGACGAGGGCGTCGAGGGCGTCGTACGTCTCGTCGGCGTCGATGACGGCCGACGGCGGACAGTGCAGCTGCACGAGGTCCAGGGTGTCGACGCCGAGGTTCGCCCGCGATCGGTCCGTCCACGCGCGGAAGTTCTCGGGGGTGTAGTTCTCGGGCTCCTGCGCGACGCGACGACCCATCTTGGTCGCCACGGTCACACCGTGGCCCGGGTGCGCGGCCAGGAACCTGCCGATCAGCGACTCACTGCGACCGTCTCCGTACACGTCGGCGGTGTCGAAGAGGGTGACCCCGGCCTCGACGGACGCGGCGAGGACCTCGAGGGCGTCGGCCTCGGATACATCACCCCAGTCCGCTCCGAGCTGCCAGGTGCCGAGACCGATGGTGGACACGGAGCGGCCGGTGGCGGCGAGAGGGCGCTGATGCATGCGGCTCACCCTACTTCGGCGCCGGGCGCTTCCGGGCCGGATGCCGCCATGTCCCTGACCGCGTCGGCGAGGTGCCGCAGGACCGTCGCGACGGCCGGCACCCGCGCCGCGCCGCGCGCGGACACGGCGTGGAGCTCACGTCTGTCGCGTGACGCGAGTGGCCGTGTAAGGATGCCCTCGACGAGCGGGAAGGATGCGACGGCGAGCCGCGGGAGCGTCGCGACGCCGACCCGCTGGGCGACGAGCTGCTCGACGGCCGCGACGTTGTCGGTCTCGAACCGGATGCGCGGGGTGAAGCCCGCACGAGAGCACGAGTCGAGGAGATGGCTGCGGCACCGGGGGCATCCTGCGATCCAGTCGTCCGCGGCGAGGGTCTCGATGTCGACGATCACGTCGGAGGCGCGCGGATGCCCCTCGGGCAGGATCAGCAACAGATCCTCCTCCCCGATCCGTCGGGCGTCGAGCCCGCGGATGCTGTCGCCGTGAGCGTCGGTCCCGTCGCCGGGGTGGCTGAATGTGAGGGCGATGTCGGCACGGTCGGCACGGACGGCGGCGACCGCCTCGGGCGGCTCGGCTTCGACGTAGGTGAGCGAGACGCCGGGGTCGGTCTCTGCGAGGCGCCGCATGAGCCGTGGCAGGACGGTCGGCGACGCCGACGGGAATCCGACCAAGCGGACGGTGCCGGTCCGACCGCCACTCAAGTCGGCGAGCTCGCCGGCCACGGCGCCGAGAGCCGTCGTGATCGACGCAGCGTGACGGGCGAGGATGCGACCGGCCTCGGTGAGCCTCATACGCCTGCCAACGCGCTCGACGACCGGCATGCCCAGACGTGATTCGAGCCGGCGGATCTGCTGACTGACCGCCGGCTGGCTGTAGCCGAGCGCGGCCGCGGCGGCGGTCACCGACCCTGCGTCGCCGACCGCCTTGACGATGCGGAGCTCAGCGACGGACAGGTCGGGCAACGAAGACGGCACACCGATATATAACGCGACGTCATGGACTAGATGCAATACCTGCCATGGTGCACTCTCACGGATGTCGGGACGATGGACGCATGGCCCTCTCCCCCGCCGACGTCCGTGCCGCGTTCCCCGATGCGCGCGGATACGTCGCGGCCTGCACCGCCGGCATCCCGACCCGCGCCACCCGCGCCGCTGTTCGAGCCGACCTCGACGCACTGCCCGACCCCGTCCGCTACGCCGCGGTGGCCGAGCGGTGCCGTGCGTCGTTCGCGCGACTCGTCGGGGTCTCGCCGGAGTTCGTCGCCCTCGGCGCCCAGACGTCGGCGATGGTGAGCCTGCTCGCGGCCTCCCTCCCCGACGGTGCGGTCGTCGTCTGCCCGGACGGGGAGTTCTCCTCGCTCGTTCTGCCCTTCGTTCACGCCGGTCGCGGCATCACGGTGCGCACCGTCCCCCTCGAGGCGCTCGCCGCGTCGATCGAGCCCGGCGACGCGATGGTCGCCTTCTCGATCGTTCAGTCCGCGACGGGAGCAGTGGCCGACGCGGACGCGATCGTCACCGCCGCCCGTTCCCACGGGGTGCGCACCCTGTGCGATGCGACGCAGGCCGTCGGATGGATGCCGGTGGCCGCCGGCGCCTTCGATGCGCTCGTCTGCCACTCGTACAAGTGGCTGTGCGCGCCGCGCGGCGTCGCGTTCCTCACGGTCACCGAGGACTTCGCGGCCTCGATCCTCCCCCGCCAGGCCGGGTGGTACGCGGGAACCGACCCGTGGGCGTCCTGCTACGGCGGGGACGCGGCCCTGGCGGCATCCGCTCGACGGTTCGACGTCTCGCCGGCGTGGCAGGCCTTCGTCGGGGCGGAGCCCGCGCTCGCGCTGTTCGCCGACGCGGATCCGGCCGCCCTCCGCGACGAGGTCACCGCGCTCGCCGCGGCGTTGAGGTCGCGCCTGGGGCTGCCGCAGCCCATCCGTGCGACGCCCATCGTGACGTGGCGGGACGAGGCCGGGGCCGATATCGCGCGTCTGCGGGAGGCGGGGATCGTCGCGTCGAGCCGGGCGGGCAACGCCCGCGTCGCACTCCACGTGTTCAACGACCTGCGCGACGTGGACGACATCGCGCGGACGCTCGGACGCTGACCCGGATCAGGCTCGGTCGGAGCGGAGCTCGATCGCGATCTGCGACGCGTCGATGACGGCGAGCTCGTGCGCGAGGACGTCGGCGTCGAAGGTCCCGCTGTCGCGCGCATCGAGGAGCACGCGGCGCTGAACGGCCAACACCTCGAGTCGTCGAGCGCTCTCGACCTCGAAGATCTGGGACCGGTCCGCGTCCGCCCGTCGTTCGGCGGGCGGAACGGTCGCGGCGCTGTCGCGGAGGAGTTCGAGGATGTGACGACGCTCCTCGTGTTCGCGCTGCCGGGTCTCCTCCTGCGACCCGGCGGACGTGAGGGCCGTGACCATGGGGGCGACCGTGGCTCCCTGCCCGACGAGCGAGACGACGGCGACCGCGAACGCGACGAGGATGAGGACCGACCGCTGCGGCGTGCCCTCAGGCAGCGTCTGCGCGGCGGCCAGCGTGATCGCACCCCGCATGCCCGCCCACACGACGAGGGCCCCTTCTCGCCACCCCAAGGGCGCCTCCTGGAAGTAGCGGATGTCCGCCAGCCCCCGGGTCACGCGCGGTCCGAAGCGGCGGACCGTGTCGCGCGAGACCGTTCTGCCCCGGCGCGCGAAGGCGTCGACGAGCTTTTTCTCGCCCTCCTCGCTCTCGAGCCGCTGAGCGATGGTCTCGAGTCGGGGCTGCAGCCGCCGCACGCGTCGCGCGTTCGCGGACAGGAGCGCCAGGAGCGGCGCGACGTACGCCGCGCGGACCACGATGGTGAGCAGCCATGCGCCCGCCGCGACGAGGAGCGCCGGCGCCACACCGGCATGCACGGCTTGCACGTCCGAGATGATCGTCGTGAGCTGCAGCCCCATGAAGAGGAAGACGAGCCCTTCGAGGATCAGCTCGATCGTGCGCCAGTTCTGCGCGTCCGACAGCCTGTTGCGCGCCGAGAACACGCGCGGTCCCCGGACACCTGTGATGATGCCCGCGACGACGGCGGCGACGAGGCCCGACGCCCCGAGGAGCTCGGCCGGGATCGCGGCCAGAAACGGCACGGTGAACGACAGGACGGTGTTCACGGTCGGATCCGTCGCCCGGCGACGAACGGTCAGGTTCAGCCAGCCGACGACGGCACCGATGATCACAGCGATGACGACCGCGTAGGCGAACGTGCCGACCGCACCCCAGAACGAGAAGGATGCCGCGGCCGCGGCGATCGCCGTCCGCAGCAGCACGAGCGCCGTGGCGTCGTTGAGCAGGCTCTCGCCTTCGAGGATCGCGACGACGCGCTTCGAGACCGGCGTGCGTTTGATGATCGACGTCGCGACGGCGTCGGTCGGGCTGACGATGGCGCCGAGCGCGACGCCCCACGCGAAACCGAGGTCGGGGATCACGATCATGAAGAAGAGCCCGAGGGCGAGCGCGGTCCCGATGACGAGGAACACCGACAGCCCCGCGATCGCTCCGAACTCGCGCCGGAAGTGCATGGCCGGCATGGACACGGCTGCCGAGTAGAGCAGCGGCGGCAGGATGCCGAGGAGGATCCACTCCGGGTCGAGGACGAAGTCGTCGAAGACCGGCAGGAAGCTCCCGCCGACGCCGACGGCGACCATGAGGATGGGCGCCGCGATCCCCGCCCACCGGCCGACGACCGTGGTGAGAGCGACCACGAGGAGGGCGACCACCAGGCCCAGGAGTGTCTCGATCACACCGAAAGCCTCTCAGAGCATCCCGCGGTCGTGGAATGCCCGCGCGCTACGGTCGGTTCATGCTCCACATGAAGGCCATCGTCTACCGCACCCCGGGCGCCTCCGACGTCCTGTCCCTCGTCGACCGCGAGATCGCGGCTCCCGAACCCGGCGAGGTGCGCGTGCGCATCGCCGTCTCGGGCGTGAACCCGACCGACTGGAAGTCCCGCGCCGGCGGCACGGCGCGGGCGTCGTTCGCCGAGACCGTCCCGAACCAGGACGGGGCGGGCATCCTCGATGCCGTCGGAGACGGGGTGGAGGGACTCGCCGTCGGCGATCGCGTGTGGGTGCACCTCGCGCAGCACCAGCGCCCCACGGGCACCGCGCAGGAGTACACGGTGGTACCGGCATCCCGCGCCATCCGGCTCCCCGAGGGCATCGACTTCGCGGCCGCCGCGAGTCTCGGCGTTCCCGCCGTCACGGCACACCGCGCACTCACCGTCCACGAGGACGGGCCCGCTCGCCTGGCGCCCGGAGCGCTCGCCGGACGCACCGTGCTCGTCGCGGGAGGCGCCGGAGCCGTCGGGCATGCCGCGATCCAGCTGGCCCGCTGGGCCGGCGCGACGGTGATCACCACCGTCAGCTCCGACGCCAAGGCGGAGCTCGCCCGCGCAGCCGGCGCGCATCACGTCATCGACTACACGCAGGGCGACCTCGTCGAGAACATCCGCGAGGTCGCACCCGACGGCGTCGACCAGATCGTCGAGGTGTCGCTCGCCACGAACGCGGCGGTCGATGCGGAGGTCGCGGCCAGCCACGCGGTCATCGCGTTCTACGCCGACGACAACGGCGACAGCTTCAGCATGCCGATCCGTCCGACCTTCGCGAAGAACATCCGTGTGCAGGGAGTCTTGCTCTACACCGTCGGAGAACCGGCTCTGGATGCCGCGGTCGCCGACATCACGCACGCACTGGAGGACGGTGCACTACCGGTGGGTGAAGACGCCGGCCTGCCGCTGACCTGGTTCCCGTTGGAGGAGACCGCCGCCGCCCACGACGCAGTCGAAGCCGCGACCGTGGGGAAGGTGCTCATCCGCGTTGCGGAGCTGTGAGCCGGAGCATGTCCCGCTCAGAGCAATCCGGCTACGCCTCGACGCTGGCGCCCCAGCCGTCGTAGTCGCCGCCGTGACGCTCGACGATGTCGATCACCTCGCGCAGGAAGCGGGCGACGTGCTCGTCGCCGAGCGCCTCGTCCCGAGTGGCCTGGAGCACGGTCTTGAAACGGTGACGGGCGCGTCCGACCTCGAACCCCGCTGCGATGAGATCGTTCGCCGCCGCCTGCGCGTGGGAGCGCCTCGAGAAGTACGCGTAATGCTCGACGCGCCGTGGCGCCTCGAGCACGTCGCCCATCTCGGCACGCTGTTCGCGCTGCGGTGCCCACATGGAGAGCTGGTACTCGTACGTCGACGTCATGCCCCCAGTATGTCGGGCGGGATGCCGCGGGTCGCCCCTTCGGCGAGGGCGACCCGCGGCATCCGTCTCAGCGGACGACGACCGTCAGCGGAGTCGAGCGGGTCGCGCCCGCCTCGTTGCGGTACTCGACGACGTACTCGTACGTGCCCGGGGCACGGCCCGTGACCGCGGTGCGGGCGCGCTGCGCATTCGGCGACGCGGCGGCGAGCTGCTGCTCATCGATGACCTTCCCGTTCTCGTACAGCGCGTACGAGGTCGCGTTGGTCCCCCACCACAGGTTCGACGTGACCGTGTAGGCGCCGTCCCGGTCGTGGTTGTCGTGCGAGAGCACGGGCGTTCCGGGAGCGGCATCCGTCACCGTGACGGTGATCGACGTCGTCTCGGTGACACCGGCCGCATTGATCAGCTCGCCCGTGTAGACGTACGTGCCGTTCGAGCGGCCGGCGATCGGCACCGCGACCTGCTGCGCCCCCGGCGACTGCGGGGTCAGCAGGCGGGTGTCGAGGAGTTCACCGTTCTCGTACAGCCGGAACACGGAGCCGTTGACGCCCCACCACAGGTTCATGGTGACCGTGAACGATCCGTCGCGCAGGCCGTCACCCCACCCGCTGTCGCTCGTAAGCGCACCCCGGCCGGGCCGGGCGGTCGCCCCTTCGTCGGCGTAGACCGAGAACCGGGACTCCGCCGTCGCGACGAGGCCGTCGTGGTTGACGGCCCGGACCGTCAGCACGTGGTCCCCGGCCTTGTCCGACAGATCGATGACGGCGTCGGCCGCGATCGGCTCCCCGTCGAGGGCGACGTCGAGGTTCCGCACGCCGGATTCGGGGTCTGCCGCCGACACCCCGAGCGCGAGCTCGCCGCTGTCGGGGAGGAGCGCACCGTTCTTCGGGAGACCCGAGATCACCGGAGCGGTCTCGTCGTCACCGCCCGAGGGACCGCCCGTCACCGCGATGCGCGGCATCGGAGCCGGCTCCATACCGTCGCCGATGAAGAAGCTCGGGTGCGGCGGCTGGTTGTATCCGGTGTTCTGCCAGGCGACAGCGACCCGGTACTGCATGTCGTGCATGAGCGTCGGGATGCGGATGTCGGTCTCGTCGGAGGTCGAGTAGATGCGCAGCTCCGACGAGTCCGCCGCGCGCCACACGATCTCTTCGCGCCAGTCGCCGAACAGGTCGGCCTGGAGGTTGGGCGTACCCTTCGTGCCGTTGTTCGACCGGGCCCCGGCATCCGAGAGGATCGTCTTCTGCTCCCCGGCCTCCCAGTCCCACTTCGCGACCACGGGCGTGCCCTGGGATGTCGTGGCATCCCAGTCGTGGTCGACGATCTCGCGCAGCGGGTCGCCGTCGAACCAGGCGAGGAAGTTCGCCGCCGGGATGCGGTCCCCGATGACCTCGCCGTCGGCGGCGACGAGAGTGCCGGTCCGGGAGTTCCACGCGGCGTCGCCACCGACGGCCCAGCCTTCGGCGCCGGGATGCCGCGGGTCGATGTCTCCCATGGCGGCACGGCCCGTGTCGACGGTGGCGGGAATGCTCCAGAGCACCTCGCCGGTCTTCGCGTCGCGGTACGTCGCGCCGCGGTTGCCTGATGCCGCCATGTTCTCGTGAGCGGCGAAGGCCTCGAGGCCAGGTCGCGACGGGTCGAAATCGCCGACATGCAGCGCGTCGCCGTGGCCGAGCCCCGTCGAATAGAGGAGCTCCCCGTCGTCGTCGATCGTGGCAGAGCCGAAGATGATCTCGTCCTTCGCGTCACCGTCGACATCGGCCACCGACATGGAGTGGTTGCCCTGCCCGTACAGGGCTTCGGCACCGTCCTCGTCCGAATCGGCGACCCACCGCGTCGTCAGCTTCTCGCCGTCGAAGTCGACGGCTGCGACGACGGCACGCGTGTAGTACCCGCGGCTGAAGATCGCGCTCGGGTGCTCGCCGTCGAGGTAGGCGACGGACGCGAGGAACCGGTCGACCCGGTTTCCGTAGGTGTCTCCCCACGATCCGACGTCGCCGCGCTGCGGGATGTAGTCGATCGTGTCGACCGCCTCGCCCGTCAGGCCGTTGAAGACCGTCAGGAACTCCGCCCCCTGGAGGACGTACCCCGAGCTGTTGCGGTGGTCCGCGCCGGCATCGCCGATGACGCGCCCGGCGCCGTCGACCGTGCCGTCCGCGGTCCGCGTGATCAGCTCGGCACGGCCGTCCCCGTCGAAGTCGTAGACCATGAGGTCCGTGTAGTGGGCGCCCGCTCGGACGTTCACGCCCAGGTCGATGCGCCAGAGGCGCTCCCCGTCGAGCCGGTAGGCATCGACGTAGACGTTGCCGGTGTAGCCGCCCTGCGAGTTGTCCTTCGCGTTGGAGGGGTACCACTTGACGATGAGCTCGTACTGCCCGTCACCGTCGACGTCGCCGGTGGTGGTGTCGTTGGCCGAGTAGGAGTAGGGCTGACCGTCCTTCGTGTAGGCGTCCGCCGGCTTCTGGAGGGCAACCGCTCGGTACGCCGCGGTCTGCACACCCACCGGATCGGACTCGGTCGTCTCTACGGTCTCGTCGCCCGAGCCGCTCAACCGGGTGACGAAGTACTCCGAGGCATCCGTCCCATCGGAGTCGAGCAGGTTGGTCGACGCGGTGATCGGCGCCGTGGTGATGCGCCGGCCGTCACGGTACACGTGGAAACCTGCGTCGGCCGGGTCGGTGCCCAGCAGCCGCCACGACACGAGCACGCCGTCACCCGTCCGGACCGCGGCGACACCACGGTCGAGGTACTCCGCCTGGCGCTGCAGCACCGTCGGCGCCGCCGTCTCGTACGGGTCGGATGCCGCACCGGCACCGCCCACGCCGACCGGAACGACCGTGTAGAAGTACGGCACCGTGGTCAGCACACCGTCGTCGTCGATGAAGCGCGGGACGTCAGTCGTGCCGACGAGGGTGCCACGCTCGCCCTCGACCTCTGAGCGGAATACGAGGAAGTAGAGGCTGTCATCGGCGGCCGCCCAGGCGAGCTCGACCTCGCGCGGGTCGATGCGGACCGCGTCGAGGCCCGTGGGCTTGCCGGGGGCGTCGACGTCGGGGTCGATCAGGCTCGTCTCGACCTTCGCCGACGGCACGGATTCGAGGCCCGTCCGGTCCACGGCGGTCACGTGGTAGCTGTAGTCCAGTCCGACGCGCGCCGTCCGGTCAGTGTACGCCGGCTCGGTGCTGCTGCCCACGAGCGCCGGGGCGGTGTCGAAGGCGGACGATCGGTAGATGTTCCAGGTGAGGCCGGATTCGGCATCCCATGCCAGGTCGATCTCGGGAGCGGCGGGGTCCGCCTCGACGCCCGTCACCTTCAGCCCCGTGGGGCCGAGGAGGATCGGCGTGATCTCGAGTCCGTTCAGACGCGTGCCGGCAGCGGCGCCGTAGGCCTCGATGTTCAGCTGACCGTCGGTGACGAGGAAGGGTCCGCGGAGGACGGCCGCGACCGAGCCTCGGCCGGCGTTGCCCGTTCCCGCTTCCTTCCCCTCGATGCGAAAGCTCGTGCGGGTCGACCCGATCCAGTCGCCCGAGAACGTCTTGACCGAGTAGGTGCCGTTCGGGACGTCGAGGGCGAAGGTCGAGCTGTCGCCCGGGAGGACGAAGTCGCGGATCAGGTCGTTCGACCCCTCGGCGGCGCCCCGGTCACGCCCCGCGCTGGCGGGCAGCGTGTTCGTGAAGCCGTACCCGCGGTCTTTCGTGTACCCGAGGTTCGGCGTGATCTCGGTGTACCCGGCGGCGAGCGGGTTGCCGGCGAGCTGGAAGTCGAACCGGTAGGCGGCCTGCTTGGTGGTGAACTCCACCGGCGCCGACGGTTCGGATTCGCCGCGACCATTGACCGCGACGACGCGGTAGCGGACAGTCGCACCTTCGCTGAGACCCTGCACGATCGTCGTGGGCTGAGTCACGGTGCCGACCAGAGTCCAGGTGTCCTCACCGGCCGCCTGGCGGAACACCTTGTAGATGTCCGCGGTCGGCACGGCGTCCCACTTCAGGGTGGCCCCGGCGTTGCTGATGGCGCCGGCGACGAGCTTCTGCGGGGCGGCTGGCGCATCGGCCGGGGGCTCCGTGTCGGTGATCTCGTCGGCGAGGGGGAGGTCGAGGGTGCTGATCCCCTGGGCCACCAGGCGAGCCATCTGGATGGCGCCGTACTCCTGGAAGTGCGTGTCGTCGACCGTTCCGGCGGGCCGGTTGGGGAACACTCCCGGGTCAACGTGCAGGAAGACGGCCTTGGCCGCTTCGGGGCCGATCTCGTCGAGGTAGGCGCGGCTGGATGCCGAGAGGTCGACCAGCGGCACGTCCTCCTCCGCGGCGAGCTCGGTCATCTTCTCGACGTACTCGGGGAAACTCACGCGGAAAACCCCCGTCTCGGGGTCGAAGTTCCGGCGGGAGACGGGCGTCACGAGAACCGGGGTCGCGCCACGCTGGCGCGCGCCCTCTACGTACGTGCGGAGGTACTCCTTGTAGTCGGCGGGCGAGGCGTAGCGGTCGTCCACTCCCTGCGTCGCGTCGTTGTGGCCGAACTGCGCGAACAGGTAGTCGCCGGGGCGGATCGCGCGCAGCACCTCGTCGAGGCGGCCCTGCGTGAGGAAGTTCTTGGACGAGCGCCCGCCGATCGCGTGATTCTTGACCGCGACGTCGTCCGAGAGGAAGCGCTCGAGCATCTGACCCCACCCCGCCTGCGGCGCGTACGCCGTCGCGTCGTAGGTCTGGACGGTCGAATCCCCCGTCAGATAGGTCGTGGGCACGGCGCCGGCGGTGCGCTCGGGCAGCCGCGTGATCGTGAGCGCGTTGAGGGATGCCGCCCCGCCCGCGATCTGCAGCGTCAGGCGCCCGTCGACGAGGGCGATGGGGAACGCCATCTCGAGGTACTCCCCCGCCGCCTTCGCCGTCGGCTGCACCTTGGCCATCGATTCGGCCGTGATCGCGATGTCAGTTGCGCCCTCCGCATCGCCGGCGACGAGCGAGACCGAGTAGTCACCCGGCGCGAGGTCGACCTCGAAGGTACCGCCCTGCGCCGCGACGAAGTCGGACCGCACGGCGTCGTCGCCCCCGCGGTCGACATCAGGGTCTGCGGATGTGGGCGCCGTGGAGAAGCCGTACCCCCACTCTGAGTCGAACGCCGTTGCGGACGTCACGCCGAGCGCGCCGGAGGCGACGGCGCCAGGCCCGAAGTCGAACGCGACGACGTCGCCGTCGGGGAGCGGCGCGGGGGTGTCTGCAGCGGCCGCGGGCGCTGCAGCGATGAGCGACGCGGTGAGTGCGGCCGCGGACGCTAGAGCGAGCGCGGAGCGGGGACGGCGGATGGGCATGGGTCCTCCTGGACGTCGTCGGCGAGAAGGCGCGCCGGACGACCCGCACCGGATGGGCGGAGAACGGTCCGACAACCTCGAGAGGGGCTTATGTCACGTCATCGAGCCCACGCGCTCCCGTCTTTGGAAAGCGCATTCCAGCTCGTTGCGACCGATCCTGGCATGACCGATGAGGCGCGCGCAAGGCATCCATCCGAAAGAATGAATCGTGTCAATTCGCGTGTAGGTACGGCACGAACGACGAAAGCCCCGGAACCCGCATCTTCTGCGTGATTCCGAGGCTTCCTCGAACCGTCGGGATGACAGGATTTGAACCTGCGACCCCTTGACCCCCAGTCAAGTGCGCTACCAAGCTGCGCCACATCCCGGTCCGTTGCCCTCGCGGACAACTCCACTATCCTAACCGGTCCTGAGGCCGCCCGCGAACCGCCACGGGGTTCCGCGTGTCCGATGTCGCCGCTACCCTGCCCGGATGGCCGAGATATCGATCGAACCGGCGCGTGCGAATCGCTTCGCCGACGCCGAGCACGCGTTGACCGGAGGCGGCGACGGCGCCGACTGCTGGTGCCAGTGGTGGATGCTCGCGCCGAAGGACTTCGAGGCGACCAGCGTCGACGAACGGCGTGAGCGGCTGCGTCGGGGTCTTTCGGCTTCTGTCCCGTCAGCGCTGATCGCGTACGTCGACGGCGTAGCCGCCGGCTGGGTGAAGGTCGCCCCTCGCCCCGATCAACCCCGCCTCGCCCGCACCCGCAACATCCAGACGTCGCCGGAGCCCATGGACGACCCGGCCGTCTGGACGATCACCTGCTTCGTCGTCCGCAAGGAGCACCGCTCCCAGGGCATCGCGAGCCGCCTCTTAGACGCCGCCGTCGACCATGCCCGCACGCACGGCGCTCGCATCGTTGAGGGATACCCGCTCGACACTGACGTGGGGCGCTTCTCGGCCAACGACCTCTACCACGGCACCCTCTCGAGCTTCCTCGCTGCCGGCTTCACCGAAACCGCCCGCCCCGGCGCGGCCCGTCCGATCGTCGCAAAGGAGTTGTCATGAGCCGCGTCACCGTCGTCCGCGGCGACATCACCCGCCAGCAGGTCGACGCCGTCGTGAACGCCGCCAACCGCGCCATGCGCGGCGGCGGGGGCGTCGACGGGGCCATCCACAGCGCGGGCGGTCCCGAGATCCTCGCCGACTGCATCGCCCGCTTCCCGCATGGCCTCGCGACCGGGGATGCCGGGTGGACGACCGCCGGCGACCTGCCCGCACACTGGGTCATCCACGTCGTCGGACCGAACCATACGGCCGGCGAACGCGACCGCGGCCTCCTCACCTCCTGCTACCGTCGTGCCCTCGAGGTCGCTGACGAACTCGGCGCGACGACCGTCGCCTTCCCGCTCATCAGCGCCGGGATCTACGGCTGGCCACTCGATGATGCGGTCGATGCCGCCGTCACGACGCTCACCGAGACCCCGTCGGCCGTGACCGAGGCGCGCATCGTCGCTTTCGACGACGCCATGTTCACCCGCGTCGAACGGCGACTCGCGGCATCCTGACCCGTCTTACGATGGATCCACCGGACGGGAGGAGGACCACATGGCGGATGCCGTGCGTGTCGACTCCTGGCTGTGGGCGGTCCGCGTCTACAAGACCCGTTCCGCTGCGACCACCGCCTGCCGCGCCGGGCACGTCCGGGTCAACGGCGACAAGGCGAAAGCCGCTCAGCAGGTCAAGCCGGGCGACGAGTTGCGCGTGCGAATCGCGGGTTTCGACCGCATCCTCGTCGTGCGCCAGACGCTCACCAAACGCGTCGGCGCTCCGATGGCCGCCGTCGCCGCCGAGGACCGGACGCCCGAACGCGAACCCGTCGCACGGATCGCGGTCCGCGACCGCGGCGCCGGTCGACCCACCAAGCGCGAACGCCGCGACATCGAACGGCTACGCGGCCGCTGACACCGCCCGGCGCCCGAGCGCGCGACGGACCGCGGCATCCGTCGTGGCGAGGACGGCACCCGTCACCGCGTACACGAGCAGGTCGCGGGCGTCGAAGACGGTCCCGAACACGAGGACGATCGGCGGCCACTCCCCCGCCCACGCGACCGGCAGCCCCGTGAGCTGGAACAGTTCGACGCCGGCCGACCACGCGACGACGATCGCGCCGGTCAGCCACGATGACAATCGAGGGAACAGCGCCACGAGCCCGCCCCACACCGCGACGACGTAGAACGCATCGCCGGCGATGTCGGATGCCGCGGTGTCCGCCGCCCCGAGGTGCACGGCCAGTCCGCAGGCCACCGCCGCCAGAGCGACGGCGACGCCGAGCAGCCGTCGCTTCACACCCGGTCGCGCAGCCACGACACCCCACGGACCTCCGCACCCACCGCGACCGCCCGCTCGCCGAGCGCGCGGTCGCTGGTCACGAGCAGGACTCGCTCCCCGTCGCCGACGCGCCGCCGCGCCTCGGCGACGAGCGTGTCGTCACCCGCGGCATCCGCTCGCACCACTCCGACGGAGCCGGCCGGATCCGCGGCGGCGCGCGCCTCGCCCTCGAGCACGGCGACGACATCCGGGTACCAGGTGTCGCCGGGGAGCGACAGCTCAGAAGCCGCCAGGCCCAGGCGCGGCAGACCCTGAAGCCGCTCGAGCAACCTCGACGCGGCACCGGCCCGGTCGCGCCACCATCCGTCGGGAACCGAGCCGACGACGTTCGCGGCGTCGACGAGCACGGTGAGTCGGACCGCGAGCAGGTCGCGCAGCGCCGGCCACGCGTCCGCGAAACCGGGATGCAGGGGCAGCGCGTCGACCTCGTCGAGCGGTACCCACTCCAGTGCGTAGCTCTCGGGATCCGCGATCACCGGCTCGAACGGGTCGACGACGTCGGCGACGAGCGTTGTGTACGACCACACGCCGAGGTCGAGGAAGCTCGTGAACTTCGGCCGGAGGGCTGCGACGGGAACGCCCGCCTCTTCGTGCGATTCGCGGATCGCGGCATCCGTGGCGCTCTCGCCCTGGTGCCGCGCACCTCCGGGGATGCCCCACGTGCCGCCGTGGTGACTCCACGAAACACGGTGCTGCAGCAGGACGCCGCGCGCGGCATCGTGCGCGAGCAGGCCAGCGGCACCGAACCGGCCCCAGTAGCGCTCACCGGCGTCGGTCACCACCCATGCATCGCCCGGATCGCGAGGACCGGAGGGGCGCGGCGGCCCGCTCGACGGTTCCTCGATCCTCATGCGATCAGCCTCTCACGCGCTCGGCGGCGAGGCGCGGCATCCGTCATGTCACGGAACAGATCCCCAGCCTGCCTGCAGACAACGAAGGAGATGACGGTTCGCGAGGACCGGATCGACCGGATGCCTCCTCGCGAACCGTCATCTCCTCTCGAAGCGACGGCGGGCGGGCGTCAGCGCTGGCGACGCTCGCGCACGCGCATGTTCGTCACGATCGGGGTGCCCGCGAACCCGAAGATCTCGCGCAGGCGCCGCTGGATGAACCGGCGGTACCCGGGGTCGAGGAACCCGGTCGTGAACAGCACGAATGTCGGCGGACGCGTCGACGCCTGGGTCCCGAACAGGATGCGGGGCTGCTTGCCGCCGCGGAGCGGGTGCGGGTGCTCGGCGATGAGTTCGGCGAGGAACGCGTTGAACTTGCCGGTCGGGATGCGCTGATCCCACGATTCCAGCGCCGTCTCGAGCGCCGGGACGAGCTTGTCGAGGTGACGGCCGGTGCGGGCCGAGAGGTTCACGCGCGGCGCCCACGTGACGTGCGCGAGGTCCTGCTCGATCTCGCGCTCGAGGTACCGGCGACGGTCGGCGTTGTCCATGTCGTCGTCGTTCAGGCGGTCCCACTTGTTGAACGCGAGGACGAGCGCACGGCCGGACTCGAGCACCAGGTCGATGATGTTGAGGTCCTGCACGCTGATGGATTCGGTCACGTCGAGCACGACGACGGCGACCTCGGCCTTCTCGAGGGCCGCGCTGGTGCGGAGCGACGCGTAGAAGTCGGCGCCCTGCTGCAGGTGCACGCGACGACGGATGCCTGCGGTGTCGACCAGACGCCACAGCTTGCCGCCGAGCTCGACGACCTCGTCGACCGGGTCGCGGGTGGTGCCGGCGAGGTCGTTGACGACGACGCGCTCCTCGCCCGCGGCCTTGTTCAGCAGCGACGACTTGCCGACGTTCGGGCGGCCGAGGATCGCGACGCGGCGGGGTCCGCCGAGCTCGTTCTTCGCGACGGCCGAGACCTCGGGCAGCACCTTCATGATCTCGTCGAGCAGGTCGGCGACGCCGCGGCCGTGGATGGCGGAGACCGGGTGCGGCTCGCCGAGGCCCAGGTTCCACAGCGCCGCGGCTTCGGGTTCCTGACGGGCGTCGTCGATCTTGTTGGCGACGAGGAAGACCGGCTTATCGGTCTTGCGGAGCATGCGGACGACCTGCTCGTCGGTCGCCGTCGCGCCGACCATGGCGTCGACGACGAACATCACGACGTCGCACAGCTCGATCGCGATCTCGGCCTGGGCTGCGACGGAACGGTCGATGCCCTTGGCGTCGTGCTCCCACCCGCCGGTGTCGACAAGCGTGAAGCGACGGTCCATCCACTCGGCCTTGTAGCTCACGCGGTCGCGGGTGACACCGGGGGTGTCCTCGACGACGGCCTCGCGGCGGCCGAGGATGCGGTTGACGAGGGCGGACTTGCCGACGTTCGGCCGTCCGACGATCGCGACGACCGGCAGGGCCGGCAGCATCTCGACGACCTCGCCGCCGGCGGTGAATCCCGCGAGCAGGTCGTCGTCGTCCTCGTCGAGCTCGTAATCGGCGAGCGAAGCGCGGAGCGCGGCAGCGCGCTGCTCGGCGAGGTCCTCGTCGAGGTTCGCGAGCTTCTCCTCGAGCTGGTCGGGCCCGCCTTCGTATTCGTAGTCGTCTTCGGCGCTCATCGCGAGCCTTCCGTTCCCGACCGCACGACGTCCAGGACGGCGTCGACGGTCTGTGCGAAATCCAGGTCGGTCGAGTCGACGACCGTCACGCCGGGGGCGGCGGTGAGGAAGTCGACGACCTGGGAGTCGGATGCGTCACGCTTGTGCAGCGCGGCGGCGACAGCCGCGGCATCCTCAGTGGTCAATTCAGCGCTGCGCCGCGCGGCGCGCACCTCGGGGGCGGCGGTCAGCAGGATCCGCACCGGGGCATCCGGGGCGACGACCGTCGTGATGTCGCGGCCCTCGACGATGACGCCGGGGCGACCGGACTCGGCCACGAGGCGACGGAACAGCACGTTGACCTGCTCGCGGATCACCGGCACGCGCGCCACGCCGCTCACGGCTGAGCTGACCCGGGGCTCGCGGATCGCTTCGGTGACCGAGGTCTCCCCCACCCGCACCCAGTACTCGTCGGGGTCGAGCGAGATGGCGTAGTCGAAGTCGCCGGCGGCGTCGACGACGGCCGAGGCGTCGGACGTGTCGGCGCCGTGGTCGAGGACGTGCCAGGCCAGGGCGCGGTACGCGGCACCGGTGTCGAGGTAGCCGAACCCGAGACGTCGGGCAGCTTCCTTCGACACGCTCGACTTGCCACTGCCTGCGGGGCCGTCTATGGCGATCGTGATCGGGTCAGTCATTGAGGCTCGCAATCTTCCAGCCGCGCGCCGAGAGGCCGTCGGTGGCGATGGTCACGGCGGAGGGGACGACGCTGATCTCGCCGAGGCCGAACTGGGCCCCCGGGGAGTGCTCGAGCCGGAAGTCCTCGACGTTGACGCTCAGCTCACCGAGGTCGCCGAACAGGCGCCCCAACTGGCCGGGGGTGTCGTCGACCATGACGACCACCGTCTCGAACCGGCGATTCTGTCCGTGCTTGCCGGGCAGTCGCTCGACGCCTTCGTTGCCGCGCCGGATCGTGTCGGCGACGGCGCGACGCGAACCGGGGGCGTCCGGGGCGCGGAGAGCGCCGGCGACGGTGGTCAGGTCGGCCGCGAGGGCGTCGAGCACGTCGACGACGGGCTCCGCGTTCGCGCCCAGGATCTGCACCCACAACTCGGGGGCGGACGCAGCGATGCGGGTCGTGTCGCGGACGCCCTGCCCGGCGAGGCGCAGCGACGCGTCCTCGGCGGCGACGAAGCGTCCTGCGAGGAGGGATGCCACGAGCTGCGGCACGTGCGAGACGAGAGCCACAGAGCGGTCGTGCTCCTCGGGGGTCATCTCGACGAGGCTGGCGCCGAGATCGAGGGCGAGGCCCTCCACGACGGCGAGGTCCCGCGCCGAGGTCTCCTCGTCGCGGCAGATCACCCACGGTCGTCCGAAGAAGATGTCGGCACGCGCCGAGATGGCTCCGCCACGTTCGCGACCGGCCATCGGGTGGGACCCGATGTAGCGCGACAGGTCGACTCCGCGCTCACGCAGCGCCAGGAGCGGCTCGAGCTTGACGCTCGCG
The DNA here is from genome assembly GCF_047302325.1 of Microbacterium phoenicis. NCBI lineage: Bacteria > Bacillati > Actinomycetota > Actinomycetes > Micrococcales > Microbacteriaceae > Microbacterium > Microbacterium phoenicis. The sequence continues at coordinate 1,558,096 of NZ_CP154849.1, read as the reverse complement.
ACGTCCGTGACGACGGCATCCGGGAAGGCACCGAGTTCACGTTCGATGACATCGGCGGTGACATCCGGCGGGACGGCGACCACGATGAGGCTCGGCCGATCGTCGTCCCGGGCCACGCGCCCCGCGCCGTAGTCGACCGCCAGGCGGAGCTGGGCGGGCGACGCGTCGGCCAGGACGACGTCGACACCGAGCGCGCGCAGCGCATGGCCGATGCTCGAACCGAGCAGGCCTGCGCCGACGATGCGGACGAGTCCGCTCGTACGGACGGCGCGGGCGCGCGCGTCGATGGCGTCGGTCACAACTGCTCCTGAGTGGGATCCCCGGGCGGGGTCTCCGCCTGGCGCGCGAGAGTCAACAGCGCACCGCGTTCCACTGTAGTCAATTCGCGTGCCCGACCCGCTGGGAGCGTGCCCAGGTGGAGCGGCCCGAACTGGCGGCGGACCAGCTCTTCGACGGGGTGGCCGACCGCCGCCATCATGCGGCGGACGATGCGGTTGCGTCCCGAGTGCAGCGTCAGCTCGACGAGACTCGTGTCGCCGCTCGCGTCGAGCAGCCGCGCCTTGTCGGCCGCGATCGGGCCGTCCTCCAGCTCGATGCCCTTAGTGAGCTGCGCGATGGTTTGCGGCAGCACGCGACCCGACACCTTCGCGATGTACACCTTGGTGACCCCGAACGACGGGTGCGCGAGCACGTGGGCGAGTTCCCCGTCGTTGGTGAGGACGAGGAGGCCGCTCGTCTCGGCATCCAACCGCCCCACGTTGTAGAGGCGCTCGGGCCAGTCCTTCGTGAAGCGTCGCAAGTCGGGTCGACCCTGGTCGTCCTTCATCGACGACACGACGCCCGTGGGCTTGTTGAGGATCACGTACCGCTTGCTGGTGTCGAGCTGGATCGCGGTGCCGTCGACGTCGACCTGATCGGTCTCCGGGTCGATCCGCGATCCGAGCTCGGTGACCACGACGCCGTTCACCCGCACGCGGCCCTCGACGATGTACTGCTCGCAGACGCGGCGCGAGGCGACTCCCGCGTTCGCGAGGACCTTCTGCAGCCGGACCCGGTTCTCGTCGGACTGGTCGTTCATCGGATGGTCTCTCCTTCGAATCCCGCGGAGCCGTCATCCAGCAGCGGGGAGATGGGGGGCAGCTCGTCGAGGGAGTTGATCCCCAGGTGGCCGAGCAGCGCGTCGGTGGTGCGGTAGTTGATGGCCCCGGTCTCGGGGTCGGTGAACGCTTCGGTGATGAGACCGCGGGCGAGGAGTGTCCGGACCACCGAGTCGACGTTCACGGCGCGGATCGACGCGACCTGACTGCGCGACACCGGCTGCTTGTAGGCGATGACGGCGAGCGTCTCGAGCGCGGCCTGCGACAGCCGCGACGGCGCCTGCCCGTTGACGAACTCGGCCACGAGGTCGTCGTGCTCGTCGCGAACGTAGAAGCGCCATCCCCCGCCGACCTCGCGCAGCTCGAACCCGCGCCGCGGCCCGGAACGCTCCCCGTCGTAGTCGGCGACGAGCTCGTCGACGGCGCGACGGACGGCGGCGACAGGGGCGCCGACGGCGGCGGCGAGCGAGACGAGGCTCTGCGGCTCGTCGATGATCATCAGAATCGCCTCGAGGCGGCGAGCGATGTCCCCGGCGTCCTGCGAACGCGGGGGCGCCTCGATCTCGGTGGTGTCATCGGTCATAGTCGGCTCCCAACGTCGCGAGGTTCTCTTCAGACCACCGGTCGGCGGTCCATCGCAGGGTCAGCTCCCCCAGCGGCTCGAGCTGCTCGAACGACAGCGCGGCGTGGCGGTACAGCTCGAGGACGGCGATGAAGCGGGCCACGACGACGCCGGTCTGCGTGACACCGGCGACGAGCTCGCGGAAGTTGAGCTGACCGGCATCCCGCAGCAGCGTCACGACGATGGCGGCCTGTTCCCGGATCGAGACGAGCGGAGCATGCAGGTGGTCGAGCCCGACGTGCGGGATCTCCTTCGGTGCGAAGGCGAGCATCGCGATCGCGGCGAAGTCGTCCGGCGACAGCGTCCAGACGAGCTCGGGAACGGCTCGCCGGTGCTTCTCATCCAGCCGGACGGCCCGCATGTGACGCTTGCCCTCGCGCTCCAGGCACCGCGCGAACCACGTGGACACCTCTTTGAACGCGCGATACTGCAGCAGGCGGGCGAAGAGCAGGTCGCGCGCCTCGAGCAGGGCCACGGATTCGGCATCCACCAGCTCCCCCTGCGGCAGCAGCCCCGCGACCTTCATGTCGAGCAGGGTGGCTGCGACCACGAGGAACTCGGATGCCTGGTCGAGATCGGCATCGTCGTCGAGACCCTTCAGGTACGAGATGAACTCGTCGGTCACCTTGCTGAGCGAGACTTCGGTGATGTCGAGTTCGTGCTTGGAGATCAGCGTCAGGAGCAGGTCGAACGGGCCGTCGAAGTTGCCCAGCGAGACGCGGAAACGATCGCCCGCGGCCTCGGTCGACTCGGCCTGGGAAGGCTCAGCGGCGGCGTCGGGGCCTTCGTCAGGCGACGGCGCCACGGGAGACCAGCTCCCGCGCGAGGCGCAGGTACGCCTGGGCAGCGGAGTGCTCGGGAGCGAACTTCGTGATCGGCACGCCCGCGACGGACGCGTCGGGGAACTTCACCGTACGACCGATGACCGTCTCGAGCACGTCGTCACCGAAGGCGTCGACGACGCGCTCGAGGACCTCGCGGGAATGCAGCGTGCGCGGGTCGTACATCGTGGCGAGCACGCCGTCGAGCGTGATCGCCGGGTTCAGCCGGTCGCGCACCTTGTCGATCGTCTCGATGAGGAGGGCGACGCCGCGGAGAGCGAAGAACTCGCACTCGAGCGGGATCAGCACACCGTGGCTCGCGGTCAGCGCGTTGACGGTGAGCAGGCCGAGCGAGGGCTGGCAGTCGATGAGGATGACGTCGTAGTCGCCGGCGACCTTGCGGAGCACGCGGGCCAGGATCGTCTCGCGGGCGACCTCGTTGACGAGGTGCACCTCGGCCGCCGACAGGTCGATGTTGGCGGGCAGGATGTCGAGGCCTTCGACCGACGTCGAGACGATGACCTCGTTCGGGTCCCGCTTCGGGTCGAGGAGGAGGTCGTAGATCGTCGCCGTCTCGTGCGTCTGCACGCCGAGTCCGGCCGAGAGAGCGCCCTGCGGGTCGAAGTCGACCGCGAGCACCCGACGCCCGTAAGACGCGAGGCCGGCGGCCAGGTTGATGGTGGTCGTCGTCTTGCCGACGCCGCCCTTCTGGTTGCACAGCGAGATGATGCGTGCGGGACCGTGTCCGTCGAGCTTCGGCGGGGTCGGGAAGCCGTGGTAGGGACGACCCGTCGGCCCCATCGGGGTGTCGGTCGCCACCGCCCGATCGACGTCCGCCGTACTCCGCTTGCTCGCCACTGATCTCCCGCCTTCGCCGTGCTCACCCGAGTCTAGTCACCCCGTCGCGGCCCGCCGTGGAGCGACTCCCCGCAGCCGGGCACCCGGAGTCATCTCGCGCGCGGGTGCGAGGTGAGATACACGTCGCGGAGCGCATCGACCGTGACGTGGGTGTAGATCTGCGTCGTGGCGACCGAGGCGTGACCGAGGAGTTCCTGGACGACGCGGACGTCGGCGCCGCCCTGCAGCAGGTGCGTCGCGAACGAGTGCCGGAGGGTGTGCGGAGAGACGTGCGCGGTGATCCCCGCCCGCTCTGCGGCCTGCTGGATCACGAGCCACGCGCTCTGGCGCGACAGCGGAGCGCCCCGGGCCCCGAGGAAGGCGCGCGGTGTCGCGCGACCCCGGCGCGAGAGCTCCGGCCTCGCGCGGGTGAGGTAGGCGTCCACCGACGCCCGCGCGTACGACCCCACGGGGACGATGCGTTCCTTCGACCCCTTGCCACGCACCCGCAGGACCTCGCCGTGCATCAGATCGTCGACGTCCAGATCGACGATCTCCGACACGCGCGCACCCGTCGCGTACAGGAGCTCGAGCAGCGCGCGATCACGCAGGCCGACGAGGTCGCCGGGTGCGGCATCCTCGGGCGCGGGGCCTGCGGCATCCAACAGCCGGAGGACGTCCTTGACGGGCAACGCCTTCGGGAGGCGCATCGGCGCCTTGGGAGGCCGGAGCTTCGTCGTCGGGTCATCCGTCACGATGCCCTCGCGCGCGAGGAACCTGTGAAAGCTGCGGATGGCGGACTGCAGCCGCGCCAACGACGTCGACGCAGGCGGTGGATCGGATGCCGCGCGTTCCGCCGCGAACCCGGTGACGAGCTCCCCCGTCACGGCATCCGTGTCCTCGACACCGCGCTCATCGAGCCACGCCAGGTACCCGGCGAGGTCGCGACGGTAGGCCGCGACGGTGTGCGCCGACAGTCCGCGCTCGATGGTGATGTGCCGGAGGAACGCGTCGACGGCGCGCGCGAGCCTCACGGCGCCTCAGCCCTGCGGTCGGTCCGCGCCCACGGGACGCGAGCGTCCCGGCCACGGCGCGTCGGCGGCGCCGAGCGTCGTCCAGTCGCGGGAGCGGCCGGCAGCGGCGGCGAGGGCCGCGATGACGAGCGACGGGTTCTGGAGCTTCCGAGCCAGGACCGCGTCGACGACCTCATCCAGCGCCGCCCACCGCACCTCGATGTCCGCTTCCTCCTCGGTGCGGGCGAAGGCTTCGGGCGTCGCCGCGAGCCCGCGGGCCAGGTAGATGCGGATCGCCTCGTCGCTGCCGCCGGGGCTCGTGAAGAAGTCCGAGAGCACGTCCCACCGCTCCGCGGTCAGGTCCGCCTCCTCGGCGAGCTCGCGCTTCGCGGCTTCGAGGGGGTCCTCCCCCGGCACGTCCAGCAGGCCTGCCGGGATCTCCCAATCGCGGAAGCCGACCGGGTGACGGTACTGACGGATGAGGAGGACGCGACCGTCGTCGTCGAGTGCCAGGACGGCTACGGCACCGGAGTGGTCGACGTACTCGCGGACGATCGACCCGTCGCCGTAGGCGAACTCGTCGCGGCGGAGGTTCCAGACGTGCCCCTCGAAGACCGTCTCGGTCTGCGTCACACGAACGGCGACGGCGTCGTCCTGCAGAGGCGCGGCATCCGTCATGCGTCAGTCCTCGTTCTCGACGTCGAACAGCTCGCTCGCGCGGTGCCGGTCGAGAGCCGCGGCGATGAGTCCCCGGAAGAGCGGGTTCGCCTCGGTCGGCCGCGAGCGGAGCTCGGGGTGCGCCTGGGTCGCGATGTAGTACGGGTGCACGTCGCGCGGCAGCTCGACGTACTCGACGAGATCGAGGTCGGGATTCAGGCCCGAGAACCAGAGACCCGCGTCCGCGATCTGATGGCGGTAGGCGTTGTTGACCTCGTAGCGGTGACGGTGACGTTCGGTGGCACGGCTCGAGCCGTAGAGCTCCGCGGCGAGCGAGCCCTCGGCCAGTGCAGCCTCGTAGAGGCCGAGACGCATCGTGCCGCCCATGTCGCCGCGGTCGAGGATGTCGACCTGCTCCGCCATGGTCGCGATGACCGGGTGCGGCGTCTCCGGGTCGAACTCGCTCGAGGACGCGTCCTCGATACCGGCGACGTGGCGCGCGTACTCGATGACCATGCACTGCAGGCCGAGGCAGATGCCGAGCGTCGGCAGCCCCTGCTCGCGGGCGAACTTCAGCGCCCCCACCTTGCCCTCGATGCCGCGGATGCCGAAGCCACCGGGGATGACGATCCCGTCGACGGCCGACAGTGCCTTCGCGGCACCCTCGGGCGTTTCGCACAGGTCCGAGGGGATCCACACGATCTGGACCTTGGTCTCCTGCGCGAACCCGCCCGCCTTCAGGGCCTCGGTGACCGAGAGGTACGCGTCGGGCAGGTCGATGTACTTGCCGACGAGACCGACGGTCACCTCGTGCTTAGGGTTGTGGACCGCATTCAGGACCTTGTTCCAGCGGGTCCAGTCGATGTCGCCCGCCTTGGCATCGAGGCCCAAGCGCCGCACGATGTACGCGTCGAGCCCCTGGTCGCTGAGCGTCGAGGGGATGTCGTAGATGCTCGGCAGGTCGACGGTGTTGATGACCGCGTCCTCGTCGACGTCGCACATGAGCGCGATCTTGCGCTTGTTCGACTCGGTGACGGGGCGGTCGCTGCGCAGGACGAGAGCGTCGGGCTGGATGCCGATGGAGCGCAGCATCGCGACCGAGTGCTGCGTCGGTTTGGTCTTCTGCTCACCCGAGGCGCCCATGAACGGCACCAGCGAGACGTGCACGAAGAAGACGTTGTCGCGGCCGAGCTCGTGGCGGATCTGGCGCGCCGACTCGATGAACGGCTGCGACTCGATGTCGCCGACCGTGCCGCCGACCTCGGTGATGATCACGTCGGGGCGGGGCTCTTCGCTCGCCTGCAGGCGCATGCGCCGCTTGATCTCGTCGGAGATGTGCGGGATCACCTGGACGGTGTCGCCCAGGTACTCGCCGCGGCGCTCCTTGGCGATGACCTCGGAGTAGATCTGGCCGGTCGTGACGTTCGCCGCCTGGCTCAGCTCGATGTCGAGGAAGCGCTCGTAGTGCCCGATGTCGAGGTCGGTCTCGGCGCCGTCGTCGGTCACGAAGACCTCGCCGTGCTGGAACGGGTTCATCGTGCCCGGGTCGACGTTCAGGTACGGGTCGAGCTTCTGCATCACGACGCGCAGGCCGCGCGCGGTGAGGAGGTTACCGAGGCTGGCGGCGGTCAAACCCTTGCCGAGAGACGAAACGACACCACCCGTCACGAAGATGTGCTTGGTGATGTCGTTGTTTTTGCGTCCCGCGCCCGAAGAGTCCGTCACGGGCTTTCACTCTATCAGCCCTGCTGAGCGCCCGGCCCGGAGCCCACCCCGGGTGTCGCTCCGGCCGGCGTCTCAGCGAGCGCGTCCGAGCTCGAGCAGTTCGCGCGCGTGCCCCAGTGCCGCATCCGAATCAGCCATGCCCGACAGGAGCCGCGCCATCTCGGCTGCGCGCTCATCCCCCTCGAGGCGGCGCACGCTCGACGCGGTGACGGATCCGTCGTTCGACTTGACCACCGACAGGTGGTTGCCGGCGAAGGCGGCCACCTGCGCCAGGTGGGTGACGGCGATGACCTGACTCGTCTCGGCGAGTTTCGCGAGCCGGCGGCCGACCTCGATCGCCGCGGCGCCGCCGATACCGGCATCCACCTCGTCGAAGACGAAGGTCGGAACGGGATCGGTCCCCGCGATCACGACCTCGATCGCGAGCATGACACGGCTGAGCTCGCCACCGGACGCGCCGCGGGCGACCGGACGAGGGGACGCCCCGGGGTGCGGCGCGAGCTGGATCGTCACCACATCGCGGCCGTGAGCTGCCTCGGAGCCGGGGTCGACGGCGACCGTCAGCCGTGCGTCCGGAAGGGCGAGGTGACGGAGCTCGTCGGTGACGGCGTCCCCGAGACGGGATGCCGCGGCTCGCCGCGCCGCCGTCAGGTCGGCGGCGCGCGCGTCGAGTTGGTCGCGGAGCCGATCGCGTTCGGCGGAGAGCCGCTCGATGCGGTCCCCGTCGTCGTCGAGCTCGGTGAGGCGGGCCGAGCCCGTGGCGAGCAGCCCGATGGCCTCGTCCAGCGAACCATGGACCCGGATGAGAGCGCCCAGTGCGGCCCGTCGCTCTTCGACCGCCGCGAGCTCGTGCGGACCGCCCTCGTCGAGGTCGGCGAGATACCCGCTGAGCTCCCCCGCGATGTCGGCGACCCGGTAGCCGAGCTCTTCGATCGCGGCAGCGTGCGCTCGCAGCACCTCGTCGGTACCGGCAGCGCGCTCGAGGGCGCGTCGAGCCTCGGCGAGGAGCTCCTGCACGTCGGGCAGGTCGTCCTCGTTCGAGAGTGCCGTGTGCGCGGTGGCCGCAGCCATCCGCAGTTCTTCGACGTTCGCCAGGCGGTCGGCGCGCTGCGTCAGCTCGACGTCCTCGCCGGGCTGCGGGTCGACCGCTTCGATCGCGTCGATCGCGCCCCGGAGTTCCTCCGCCTCACGCGCACGCGCGCTCTGCTCGGTCGTCAACGTCTCGAGCTCTGCCGCCGCGTTCCGCCAGGCATCCCACACGACGCGGTACCTTTCGAGCGCCGTCGCGATCTCGGCACCGCCGAACCGGTCGAGCGCGTCGCGCTGTGCGGCGGCCGAGGTCAACCGGAGCTGGTCGGACTGACCGTGGACGACGACGAGCTGGTCCGCGAGGTCTGCGAGCACACCCGCGGGCGCCGTCCGGCCGCCGACGGTGGCACGACTGCGACCCTCGCTCGACAGCGTGCGACCGAGGTAAAGCTCCGCCCGTCCGTCGCCGAGCGGTTCGATGTCCCCCCCGGCATCCCGGACCCGTTCGACGACAGCGCCGGCCTCCGGGACGATCCACACGCCGTCGACCGCTGCCTGATCCGCTCCGGCGCGCACGGCGCCGGAGTCCGCCCGCGCTCCGAGGAGAAGGCCGAGACCCGTGACCACCATCGTCTTGCCGGCGCCGGTCTCACCCGTGATCGCGGTGAAGCCCGGACCGATCGGCAACGTCGCCCCCGCGATCACTCCGAGGTCGCGCAGGCGGATCTGCTCGATCACAGCACGGCCTCCGGGTCACCTCGCCACCCCGCGATGGGGAGCTGGAACTTGCGGACCAGGCGGTCGGTGAACACGGACCGATGCAGGCGCGCCAGGCGCACGGGCTGCATCGATCGCCCGACGACGACACGTGCGCCGGGCGGCAGATCGTGCGAGCGTCGCCCGTCGCACCACAGGACGCCCCGGCCCTGGTTGCGCTCGAGCACGTCGAGCGAGACGGACGTCTCGGGACCGAGCACGAGCGGCCGGGCGAACAGGGCGTGCGCCGACAGCGGCACGAGGCAGAGCGCCTGCACCGACGGCCAGACGACGGGGCCGCCGGCTGAGAAGTTGTATGCCGTCGACCCGGTGGGGGTCGCGACGACGACACCGTCGCACCCGAAGGACGACAGCGGCCGGCCGTCGATCTCGATCATGACCTCGAGCATGCGCTCCCGAGACGCCTTCTCGACGGTCGCCTCGTTGAGCGCCCACGTGGAGTAGACGACACTTCCGTCGGCGTCACGGACCTCGACCGACAGCGTCATCCGCTCGTGGATCTCGTAGTCGCGGGCGAGGGCGCGGCCGATCGCCTCGTCGACGTCGTCCGCTTCGAGCTCGGCGAGGAAACCGACGTGGCCCATGTTGACGCCCAGGAGGGGAACGGATGCCGCGCGCACCAGCTCGGCCGCGCGCAGGATCGTGCCGTCACCGCCGAGGACGATCGCGATCTCGATGTCGTCGACCTCGATGCCGCCTTCGCCGAGGATCGCCGTGTCGAGGTCGCCGAGCGCAGCCGCGAGCTCGGGGTCGTCGCCCGGAACCACGGGGCGCAGCCCCGCCGCGTGGACGGCGGCGACGACGCGCCGGGCGCCGGCCACGGTGTTCTCACGCAGCGCGTGCGCCACCACGAGGATGTTGCGCGTCGCGTCGGTCATGCGGCTCCCGCCAGTCGGTTCACGGTGTCCAACCATTGTGTCGGATTGACGTCGTCGGTCGTCCCGGGTCGCAGGTGGATGAGGAACTCGCGGTTGCCGTGGGTCCCGGCGATCGGCGACGCGATCACCCCGTGCGTCCCGAGGCCGGCATCCCACGCCGACCACAGAACGGTCGCCACAGCGTCCGCCCGGCGCCCGGCATCCGTCACCAGACCCTCCCGGACGCCGGTGCGGCCCACTTCGAACTGCGGCTTGACGAGCAGGACGAGATCGGATGCCGCAGCGCACACAGCCGCCGCTGCGGGGAGGACGTGCGTGAGCGAGATGAACGAGAGGTCCCCTGTCACGAGGGTCGGCACGTCGGCGACGCCGCTCGCCTCGGCGAGGGACGCGGGCGTCATGTGCCGTACGTTGAAGCCTTCGACCACGGCCACCTCGGGAAGGGCGGCGACCTCCGCCGCGAGTTGCCCGTGTCCCACATCGACGGCGAGCACCCGTGCGGCGCCGCGCTCGACGAGCACCTGGGTGAAGCCTCCCGTCGAGGCTCCCATGTCGAGCGCGACGCGCCCGCCCGGGTCGACTTCGAACGCGTCGAGGGCGGCCAGGAGCTTGTGGGCGGCGCGGCTGACGTAGTGGTCGGATGCCGCGACCTCGATGTGCTGTTCGTCGCCGACCTTGACCGAGGCCTTCACGACGGGCTGACCGTCGACGCTGACCAGTCCCGCGTCGATGAGCTGAGCCGCATGCGTGCGGCTGCGCGCGAGACCGCGTGCGGCCACGGCCGCGTCGAGCCGGCTGCTCATGCGTTCGGGTCGCGCGGACCCGATTCGAGACGCTTCGCGAGCTCGTCGTGCAGCAGCGCGTACGCGGCCGCGCGCTCCCCCAGCGGCTGATCCTCGATCACTTCGAGCGTCGAGAGCAGGTCCTCGCGGCGTGCGTCGCCGTCAGCGGCATCCATCGACATGTCCCCCACCCTACGCGGCGCGGAGGACCGCGGACGTGAACGCGGCGGCGCTGTCGTCAGCGTCGGTGGAACGGGTCGGCGTAGAGCCGCTCGGGCACCCGGAAGCCGTAGATCGCCCGTCCGGTGCCCCAGATCGCCGCGGCGCCGGCGCGCACGAGATCGATCGGACGATCACCCTCGGCGACGATGTGCACGTCCGGCCCGTCGATCCGCACCGAGGCGGAGCCGACGGTGGTCACGTCGCCCTTCACGATCGTCTCGGGGTACGGCTCGTGGAGCTCTCTCAAGTCGCCGACGATGTAGGTCGGCCTCGAGGAGTTCGGCGCGGCCAGGACGTGCTTGGGTCGGTCGATCCCGGTGAGCACCAGGACGGAGTCGATCTCCGCGGCCTGCGCGCCGGCGATGTCGGTGTCAAGTCGGTCGCCGATAAAGAGCGGATGCCGCGCCCCGAACCGCGCGACCGCCTCGTCGAAGATGGGGCGCTCGGGCTTTCCCGCGACGGTGGCCAGTCGTCCCACAGCCGTGTGCACCGCGGAGACGAGAGTGCCGTTGCCCGGCGCGATGCCGCGTGCCTGCGGGATCGTCCAGTCGGTGTTCGTGGCGATCCAGGGGATGCCGCCCTCCTCTTCGGGGAGAGCGAGCGCGTATGCGGCCTCGGCGAGCTGCGCCCAGCCCACCTCGGGAGCGAAGCCCTGAACCACAGCGGCGGGACGATCGTCCGCGCTCCGGGTGACCGAGTAGCCGGCCTTCTCGAGCTCGAAGACGAGCCCGTCGCCGCCGACGACGAGGATGGTGGCCCCCGAGGGGACCTTGTCGCGCAGCAGCCGGACGGCAGCCTGCGGACTGGTGACGACCTCGTGCGGCTCGGTCGCGAGACCGAGCTCCGTGAGGTGTCCGGCCACGACACTGTCACGACGGGAGGCGTTGTTCGTGATGTACGCGAGCGGACGGTCCCGGCGCGATGCGGTCAGACTCTCTACGGCGTGCGGGATCGCCGCGTCACCGGCGTAGACGACACCGTCGAGATCCGCCAGGACCAGATCGACACCGCCGAGAGGCGTGGGACGCGTGCGGGAGAAGAGTCCCATCAGGAGCGCTCCTCCTCGTCGTCCTCCTGAACGGATGCCGGTTCGTCGTCGACGTCGTCGCCACCGGCGTCGTCGGCCGGGTCCTCGATCTCTTCGCCGAGCTCGATCTCATCGACCTCGTCGATCTCGATCGTCTCCGAGTCGGCATCGATCTCACCCAGCGCCGCAGCGGCGATGTCGGCACGACGCTGCCACTGGGCGGCCTCGTCGTTCTGACCAAGCTCTTCGAGGACGGCGGCGCGCGCCGCGAACAGTCCGGGGCTCCACGGGAACGCCGTGTCCGGATCGAGTTCGGGAATGTCGAGTTCCTGGAGGGCACGGTCGGGTTGACCGAGGTCGAGACGGGCGCCCGACATCGCGATCGCGAGTTCGACACGGACGTCGGTCGGCAGGGAAGCACGGTCGACGGCACGTCCGACCTCGAGCGCGCGGTCGGGGCGACCGACACCACGCTCGCTGTCGACCATCAGGGCGATCTGGTCGTCTCGACCGGAGATCCGGCGGAACGTCCGCAGCTCGCGCAGGGCGAGGGCGAAGTCTCCGACGGCGTAGGCCGTGATCGCGACGGTCTCGCGGACCACGGCGATGCGACCGGCGCTGCGGGATGCCGCCAGGGCGTGCTGGTGGGCCAGGGTCGGGTCTTCATCGATGAGACGGGCGGCCATGGCGAGGTGCCGCGCAACCTGCTCGGCGTTGTCCTTGCTGAGGGTCTTCAGCTCGTTGCGCGCAGCACCGTTGAGATCGCGTGCCGTGACCTCATCGGGAACGACCGGGCCTGCCGGCATGCTCCGACGGTCCGAGTCCTGCGGCGGCCGCGAAGACCGCCGCTCCCCATCGCGCCGCGGGTATGACGGACGGTCACCGTCACGACGCGGGTACGACGGACGGTCACCGTCACGACGCGGGTACGACGGACGGTCACCGTCACGCTTCTCGTACGGACGACGGTCGCCGTCACGATTCTGATTCGGACGACGGTCGCCGTCACGATTCTGATTCGGACGACGGTCGCCGTCACGCTTGGGGTACGACGGACGGTCACCGTCACGGCGCGGGTAGGACGGACGGTCACCGTCACGCTTCTCGTAGGGACGTCGCTCGCCGTCACGCTTCTCGTACGGACGACGCTCGCCATCTCGCTTCGGGTACGACGAGCGGTCACCGTCGCGGCGCGGGTAGGACGGACGGTCACCGTCACGCTTCTCGTACGGACGACGCTCACGATCACGCTTGGGGTACGACGGGCGGTCACCGTCACGCCGCGGCTGGGAACCGCGCTCGCTGTCGCGGCGTTCGGAAGAGCGACGGTCGCCATCGCCACCCGACGGGCGTCCGCGATCCCGCGACCGCTCGTCGCGTGAGCTCGAGGAAGCAGGTGTGAACTTCCGTTTGCCGCCCGACTTTTCTGGGCGCTGCTCGTCCGTCATCTCTCTGTCCTCTCACAAACGCGTTAACGAGAAATGGCCACCCAACTCTGGGTGGCCATTTCACGAAAGAAGTCCGGCGGTGTCCTACTCTCCCACAGGGTCCCCCCTGCAGTACCATCGGCGCTGTGAGGCTTAGCTTCCGGGTTCGGAATGTAACCGGGCGTTTCCCTCACGCTATGGCCGCCGAAACACTATTGATGTTTCAGTCTGCACAACGATTATTCGTTATGCGGTTCTCGACCGTACATCGAGAACCACTCAGTGGACGCAAGCACCTAAACGGTGTGTTATCAAGTCATCGGCTTATTAGTACCGGTCAGCTTCACGTGTTACCACGCTTCCACATCCGGCCTATCAACCCAGTAGTCTGGCTGGGAGCCTCTCACCCGAAGGTATGGAAATCTCATCTTGAGGCCGGCTTCCCGCTTAGATGCTTTCAGCGGTTATCCATCCCGAACGTAGCTAACCAGCGGTGCTCTTGGCAGAACAACTGGCACACCAGAGGTTCGTCCAACCCGGTCCTCTCGTACTAGGGTCAGATCCTCTCAAATTTCCTACGCGCGCAGCGGATAGGGACCGAACTGTCTCACGACGTTCTAAACCCAGCTCGCGTACCGCTTTAATGGGCGAACAGCCCAACCCTTGGGACCTACTCCAGCCCCAGGATGCGACGAGCCGACATCGAGGTGCCAAACCATGCCGTCGATATGGACTCTTGGGCAAGATCAGCCTGTTATCCCCGAGGTACCTTTTATCCGTTGAGCGACAGCGCTTCCACAAGCCACTGCCGGATCACTAGTCCCGACTTTCGTCCCTGCTCGACCTGTCAGTCTCACAGTCAAGCTCCCTTGTGCACTTACACTCGCCACCTGATTGCCAACCAGGTTGAGGGAACCTTTGGGCGCCTCCGTTACTTTTTGGGAGGCAACCGCCCCAGTTAAACTACCCACCAGGCACTGTCCCTGAACCGGATTACGGTTCGAAGTTAGATATCCAGAGTGACCAGAGTGGTATTTCAACAATGACTCCACGGTAACTGGCGTCACCGCTTCAAAGTCTCCCACCTATCCTACACAAGCCACACCGAACACCAATACCAAGCTGTAGTAAAGGTCACGGGGTCTTTCCGTCCTGCTGCGCGTAACGAGCATCTTTACTCGTAATGCAATTTCGCCGAGTTCGCGGTTGAGACAGTTGGGAAGTCGTTACGCCATTCGTGCAGGTCGGAACTTACCCGACAAGGAATTTCGCTACCTTAGGATGGTTATAGTTACCACCGCCGTTTACTGGGGCTTAAATTCTCAGCTTCGCCTTGCGGCTAACCGGTCCTCTTAACCTTCCAGCACCGGGCAGGCGTCAGTCCGTATACATCGTCTTGCGACTTGGCACGGACCTGTGTTTTTAGTAAACAGTCGCTACCCACTAGTCTCTGCGGCCTCCACGCCCTTTCGGAGTAAATCCTAATAAGCGGAAGGCCCCCCTTCTCCCGAAGTTACGGGGGCATTTTGCCGAGTTCCTTAACCACGATTCTCTCGATCTCCTTGGTATTCTCTACCTGACCACCTGAGTCGGTTTGGGGTACGGGCAGCTAGAACCTCGCGTCGATGCTTTTCTTGGCAGCATAGGATCACCCACTTTTTATCCGCATCGTGTCTCAGCCTCTGTGAGAGACGGATTTGCCTACCTCTCGGCCTACGCACTTGCCCCGGGACAACCATCGCCCGGGTTGGGCTACCTTCCTGCGTCACACCTGTTAATACGCTAGCCGCACCAGAACGGGGTCGAGCGTTAGACCGGCCGGCTTCACCCCGAAGGGATCCACTCAGCCGGGTTAGGACTCTTAGCACCACTGGATTAGCTTGGGCGGTTCTTCGCCGGTACGGGAATATCAACCCGTTGTCCATCGACTACGCCTGTCGGCCTCGCCTTAGGTCCCGACTTACCCAGGGAAGATTAGCTTGACCCTGGAACCCTTGGTCTTTCGGAGGACGTGTTTCTCACACGTCTTTCGCTACTCATGCCTGCATTCTCACTCGTGTAGCCTCCACGGCTGGTTCACACCGCCGCTTCGCTGGCCACACGACGCTCTCCTACCCATCAACACGGCTGGACCACGAAGGCCTACCAATAATGTCAATGCCACAACTTCGGTGGCGTGCTTGAGCCCCGTTACATTGTCGGCGCGGAATCACTTGACCAGTGAGCTATTACGCACTCTTTCAAGGGTGGCTGCTTCTAAGCCAACCTCCTGGTTGTCACAGCAACTCCACATCCTTTCCCACTTAGCACGCGCTTTGGGACCTTAGTTGGTGGTCTGGGTTGTTTCCCTCTCGACTATGAAGCTTATCCCCCACAGTCTCACTGCTGCGCTCTCACTTACCGGCATTCGGAGTTTGGCTGACGTCAGTAACCTTGTAGGGCCCATCGGCCATCCAGTAGCTCTACCTCCGGCAAGAAACACGCAACGCTGCACCTAAATGCATTTCGGAGAGAACCAGCTATCACGAAGTTTGATTGGCCTTTCACCCCTATCCACAGCTCATCCCCTCAGTTTTCAACCTAAGTGGGTTCGGTCCTCCACGACGTCTTACCGTCGCTTCAACCTGGCCATGGATAGATCACTTCGCTTCGGGTCTAGGACATGCGACTGAATCGCCCTATTCAGACTCGCTTTCGCTACGGCTACCCCACACGGGTTAACCTCGCCACATATCGCTAACTCGCAGGCTCATTCTTCAAAAGGCACGCTGTCACCCCTACTAAGGAGGCTCCAACGGTTTGTAAGCAAACGGTTTCAGGTACTATTTCACTCCCCTCCCGGGGTACTTTTCACCTTTCCCTCACGGTACTTGTCCGCTATCGGTCATCTGGGAGTATTTAGGCTTATCAGGTGGTCCTGACAGATTCACACGGGATTTCTCGGGCCCCGTGCTACTTGGGATACTCTTCGCGTCAAGAGAAGCATTTCGACTACGGGGTTGGCACCCTCTATGACCCGCCTTTCAATGCGGTTCGTCTATACCTTCTTGTAACGCCGACAGTTCGGCAGAACTATCTGAAAAGTCCCACAACCCCGAATACGCAACTCCTGCCGGATATCACACGTACTCGGTTTAGCCTGTTCCGGTTTCGCTCGCCACTACTAACGGAATCGCGGTTGCTTTCTCTTCCTGTGGGTACTGAGATGTTTCACTTCCCCACGTTCCCTCTACCCGCCCTATATATTCAGGCGGGAGTCACTAGGTCGGCACGCCGCCCAGCGGGGTTTCCCCATTCGGACATCCTCGGATCAAAACTTGCTTATCAGTTCCCCGAGGCTTATCGCAGATTGCTACGTCCTTCTTCGGCTCCAGATGCCAAGGCATCCACCGTTTGCTCTTAAAGACTTGAAATCACATGAGTTGAATCGTCAATTTAAATTGACTAATGATCTTTAAGATCATCTATCACGAACCGATCAAAAGATCAGCTCGCAAGATGCTCGCGTCCACTGTGTAGTTCTCAAAGTACGGGCGGTACCCTCCCCCGCACCAGCATCGCCGGCACAAGAAAAGGCCCAGAGGTTCGGACTTCCATCCGGTCCCTCAGGACCCAACAGCGTGCATGCACCAAACCCCTCCGACCCTCCCGTTCCATCCACCGAAGTGAAGTACTAGGAAGAACCCTCAAGCTCTGATGCCTCGTCAAATGTTCCACCCATGAGCTCCGGCCGAGAACATTCGTCTCGAAACCGGCTCTGTCACTCCGAAGAGTGCAGTGCTCCTTAGAAAGGAGGTGATCCAGCCGCACCTTCCGGTACGGCTACCTTGTTACGACTTAGTCCTAATTACCGATCCCACCTTCGACGGCTCCCTCCACAAGGGTTGGGCCACCGGCTTCAGGTGTTACCGACTTTCATGACTTGACGGGCGGTGTGTACAAGACCCGGGAACGTATTCACCGCAGCGTTGCTGATCTGCGATTACTAGCGACTCCGACTTCATGAGGTCGAGTTGCAGACCTCAATCCGAACTGGGACCGGCTTTTTGGGATTCGCTCCACCTCGCGGTATTGCAGCCCTTTGTACCGGCCATTGTAGCATGCGTGAAGCCCAAGACATAAGGGGCATGATGATTTGACGTCATCCCCACCTTCCTCCGAGTTGACCCCGGCAGTATCCCATGAGTTCCCACCATTACGTGCTGGCAACATAGAACGAGGGTTGCGCTCGTTGCGGGACTTAACCCAACATCTCACGACACGAGCTGACGACAACCATGCACCACCTGTTTACGAGTGTCCAAAGAGTTGACCATTTCTGGCCCGTTCTCGTATATGTCAAGCCTTGGTAAGGTTCTTCGCGTTGCATCGAATTAATCCGCATGCTCCGCCGCTTGTGCGGGTCCCCGTCAATTCCTTTGAGTTTTAGCCTTGCGGCCGTACTCCCCAGGCGGGGAACTTAATGCGTTAGCTGCGTCACGGAATCCGTGGAATGGACCCCACAACTAGTTCCCAACGTTTACGGGGTGGACTACCAGGGTATCTAAGCCTGTTTGCTCCCCACCCTTTCGCTCCTCAGCGTCAGTAACGGCCCAGAGATCTGCCTTCGCCATCGGTGTTCCTCCTGATATCTGCGCATTCCACCGCTACACCAGGAATTCCAATCTCCCCTACCGCACTCTAGTCTGCCCGTACCCACTGCAGACCCGAGGTTGAGCCTCGGGATTTCACAGCAGACGCGACAAACCGCCTACGAGCTCTTTACGCCCAATAATTCCGGATAACGCTTGCGCCCTACGTATTACCGCGGCTGCTGGCACGTAGTTAGCCGGCGCTTTTTCTGCAGGTACCGTCACTTTCGCTTCTTCCCTGCTAAAAGAGGTTTACAACCCGAAGGCCGTCATCCCTCACGCGGCGTTGCTGCATCAGGCTTTCGCCCATTGTGCAATATTCCCCACTGCTGCCTCCCGTAGGAGTCTGGGCCGTGTCTCAGTCCCAGTGTGGCCGGTCACCCTCTCAGGCCGGCTACCCGTCGACGCCTTGGTGAGCCATTACCTCACCAACAAGCTGATAGGCCGTGAGCCCATCCCAGACCGAAAAATCTTTCCAACTGCTGACCATGCGATCGCAGCTCATATCCAGTATTAGACGCCGTTTCCAGCGCTTATCCCAGAGTCAGGGGCAGGTTGCTCACGTGTTACTCACCCGTTCGCCACTGATCCACAGAGCAAGCTCTGCTTCACCGTTCGACTTGCATGTGTTAAGCACGCCGCCAGCGTTCATCCTGAGCCAGGATCAAACTCTCCGTAAAAGAAAAATACTGACAACGACCGGAATAGGCCGAAGCAGCGAGTTTGAACTGACCAAAGAGATAAATCATTGCTGACTATCCATTGCCGACACCGAAGTGCCGGACTTTGATCCAAAGGAATCTCACCTCAGCCAAAACTGAGATCGAGGTTATTTGGCATTTGACAAGTGCACGCTGTTGAGTTCTCAAGGATCGGATGCTCCCACACCACCCCGCAGGGCTTCGTAGTGAGGCAACGCCACACTCTTCGCTCGACTCCCGAACGAGACTGCACGAAACGATCAGAAGATCGTGACGGGCTCATCACCACGGGGCTTCGAGGTGGAGTCCCCATCCTAGACCACAAGGCCTTGTTCTCTCTAGGAGAGGTTTGGGATGGATTTGGTTCTCCGCTTGAGGGGGCCGGAGGCCTTTCGGTCTCTCGCTCTTCCCTGTGGGGCGAACAAGTAATAAGTTACGCGGCTCCTGCAGGTCCGGCAAATCACGCCCGCATCCCGGGCGTGTCGCGCTGATCAGGAGCCCAAACGACAGAGGCCGCTCCCCCGACGGATCGGGAAGAGCGGCCTCGGAGAGGGCCATTCGTCAAGACACGAACACGCCGGCCATCGTCTTCTTGCCCCGCCGGAGCACGGAGACGCCACCGGGGAGCGAACCCGTGATGACGTGTCCTTCGTCGGCGACCTTGACCCCGTCGACCGAGACGCCACCCTGCGAGATCGCGCGTCGCGCCTCGCTCGCGCTGGACACCAGGCCGGTGTCCAGAAGCGCCTGCACGACCGGGATCTCTCCGGCCGTCGCCACGTGGGGCAACTCCTCGAGCGCGGAGCGGAGCGTGGGTGCATCGAGGGAGGTGAGATCCCCCTGCCCGAAGAGCGCATCGGAGGCGGCCGCGACCGCAGTCGCGGCATCCACTCCGTGCACGGTGGTCGTGACCTCCATCGCGAGACGACGCTGGGCCGCGCGCCGGAAGGGCTCGTCGGTGACCAGGCGCTCGTACTCCTCGATGTCGGCGCGCGTCAGGAACGTGAACACCTTCAGGCGAGCGATGACGTCGGCATCGTCCGTGTTGAGCCAGAACTGGTACATCCGGTACGGGCTGCACATGTCGGCATCCAGCCACACCGCGTTGCCCTCGCTTTTGCCGAACTTCGTCCCGTCGCTGTTGGTGATCAGCGGCGTGCCGATGGCGTGCACCGACGTCCCCTCGACGCGGTGGATCAGATCCGTCCCACTCGTCAGGTTGCCCCACTGGTCGCTGCCACCGGTCTGCAGGACGCAGTCGTACTGGCGGAACAGCTCCAGGTAGTCCATCCCCTGCAGGATCTGGTAGCTGAACTCGGTGTAGCTGATGCCTGCGTCGGAGTTCAGGCGGGCGGCGACGGCATCCTTCTTCAGCATCGTGCCGACGCGGTAGTGCTTGCCGATCTCGCGCAGGAAGTCGATCGCGCTCATCGGCGCGGTCCAGTCGAGGTTGTTCACCAGTCGCGCGGCGTTGTCGCCCTCGAAGCTCAGGAACCGTTCCACCTGGCCGCGCAGCCGCTCGACCCACTCGGTGACGGTCGCGCGGGTGTTGAGCGTCCGCTCCGCCGTCGGCCGAGGATCGCCGATGAGACCCGTGGACCCGCCCACGAGCCCGAGCGGCTTGTGACCGGCGAGCTGCAGACGCCGCAGGAGGAGGAGCTGCACGAGGTTGCCGAGGTGAAGGCTCGGTGCCGTCGGGTCGAAGCCGCAGTAGTACGTGATCGGCGATCCGGAGAGGAGTTCGCGAAGCGACGCTTCGTCGGTCGACACGTGCACGAGGCCGCGCCAGACGATCTCGTCCCACACGTTGGCGAAAGACGGGTCGTTGGCGGGCGCGAGCGCCGTCAGATCGGCGCTCGATACGGATTCAGACACGTCTTCCAGGCTATCAGCGGGGCTCCGGCTGATCAGTCCGCCGCAGCCTCGTCGTACAGGCCGATGACGTTCCCCTCGGAGTCGCGCAGGTAGACCCAGCGCGAGCGTTCGCCGAGGGGCTGGATCTCGCCCATCTGCTCCCCGCCGGCGGCGACCGCGAGAGCGACCGTGTCCTCGATGCGGTCGACCGTGAAGACGACCGTGGGATGCGGCAGCACGCCCCGCACGTGAAGGTCCCCGTTCACGCCCTCGCCCTCGGGTTGCTCGATCGTCCCCATGTCGTCGCCCCACGGGGTGTAGTCGAAGCCGAGCACGTCCTTGTAGAACGCCTGGGCGCGGGGCATGTCGTCGACCGGGATCTCGAAGTGTTCCATTTTCGCCATGACCAGAGAAAAGCAGACCCCGGCATCCGCGACAAGGGTCAGGCCGCAGTGCCCCACCACAGGAGGAACGCCGCTCCGAGGGCGGTCACCCAGCTGACGAGACTGCCGATGAGGAAGTACTCCGCGCGCGTGCCGAGATCGGTGTCGCGCGAGATCTCGGGAAAGCGCACGATCCCCTTCGCGGCGAGCACGGCGGCGAGGAGCGTGAACGCGCCGGTGACCGTCAATGCGAACACCAGGACGCGCTCGAGCGGGCCGATCAGGCGCCCGCCCCTGAGGATCGTCGGGGCGTCGGAGGCGACCTCGCCACCGCGCAGTGCCGCCCGGACGACGACGTTGCCCGACTCGGTGAGGAACGCGAGGGCACCGATCACGAAGACGCCGACGTCGAGACTCACCGCGCCGAGCGGGGAGCCGGTCGGCCAGATCGCTCCGAGCGGACCCTGATCGTCACGGACGCCCATGACGGCGACCGCAACCAGTGCGACCAGCGCGACGACGATCAGGGGCCAGAGGCCGGCCCGACCTCCTGTCGAACCGGGCGTCGTAATCACCCATAGGGAGGCGACACCGGTCGCGGCGAACGCCCAGACGGCGGCGTCCGCTCCGGAGGCGCCGACGAGGACGAGGAGGAACGCCACGATGTAGAGCAACGCTCTCAGCCGCGCGGGCGCATGACGACGGATGAGGTCCGCGAGACCGACCCCGAGCAGGACGATGCCGGCGCCGATCACGACGGATCCGTCGACAGCTCGGTGAAACCCGCAACGAGGGCGGCGGAACCCGCAGCGGAGAGAGCTTGCGAGACGGCGGGCTGGGTGATCCCTTCCGCCTCCGCCAACTCCCGTTGCGTGCGTCCGAGGCACCGGCCGTACGTGAGTCGGCGGGTGCGCCCGCTCATGGCCGACACGAGCTCGTCGCGCGCGAGAACGTACGCGTTGGCGTAGGCGATGCGTTCGGTCATGACGGCATCCTGTCCCTGTTCCGTCGCGATGCGCGTGCGCGCGTGCGGCACGGCGCGGTCCTGCAGTCGATGAGCATGCTCGATCGCCGCACGCGCAGCCCACCAGCCGGGCCCATCGGTGATGCCGTCGTCGACGGGATCGACCGCACCTACTCCGAGTCCGAACCTGAGCTGGATGCCCTCCGGGAGGTGGAGCTGCAGGAGCAGCAGCGAGGCGAGCGCCGCGGGCAGGTCGGGGTACACCGCCTGGAATTCGTCACCGACCGTGGCGGCGAGCGGGGAGACGGCGACCGGGTGATCCGCATGTACCTGATGCGACGAAGCGATGATCGCGCGCTGGGCACCGGCGCGATCGGTCAGGGTGCGGGACCCGACGATATCTGCGATCACGGCGACGTGAGAGGGCATGACGGCATGATATGGCGCTTATCATCGCAGCGCAATAAGCCTATTGCTTATTTTGTCGTCGGTATAAGTGGGATCAGATGTCGAGTTCGCGTGCGAGGTCCTGCACCCGGGACACCAAAGCCGAACGCTGCTCACCCACCCGCACAGGAGCGGTGCCGCCCACGCCGTCACGGCTGGCCACAGACCCCTCGACCGTGAGGACGTCCCGCACGGTCGGCTCGAGATGCGGCGAGACCTCGGCCAGCAGGGCGTCGTCCGCGTCCTCGAGACCGATCCCCCGCTGCTCGCACGCCTGCACCAACGCGCCGGAGATCTCGTGTGCGTCGCGGAACGGAACGCCGCGCTTGACGAGCCAATCCGCCACGTCGGTCGCCAAGGAGAATCCCTCGGGAGCGGATGCCGTCATCCGGTCGGTGTCGAAACGGAGAGTCGCGATCATCCCCGCGAACGCCGGGAGGAGGACTTCGAGCGTCGTCACCGAGTCGAAGACGGGCTCCTTGTCCTCCTGCAGATCGCGGTTGTACGCGAGAGGGAGAGCCTTCAGCGTGGCGAGCAGGCCGGTGAGGTTGCCGATCAAGCGGCCGGATTTGCCTCGAGCGAGCTCCGCGATGTCGGGGTTCTTCTTCTGGGGCATGATGCTCGAGCCCGTCGAGAAGCCGTCGTCCAGGCGGACGAACGAGAACTCCCGCGTGTTCCAGATGATGATGTCCTCAGCGAAGCGGGAGATGTCGACGCCGATCATCGCGGCGATGAAGGCGAACTCCGCCACCACGTCGCGCGCCGACGTCCCGTCCATCGAGTTCTCGGCCGGTCGCGCCAGACCGAGGTCCTGCGCAACGGCGTGGGCGTCGAGCCCGAACGTCGCGCCGGCGAGCGCTCCCCCGCCGTAGGGCGAGACCGATGCCCGGGCCGTCCAGTCCCGCAGCCGTTCCAGGTCGCGGACGAGGGGCCAGGCATGCGCCTGCAGGTGATGCGCGAGAAGCACGGGCTGGGCGTGCTGAAGATGTGTCCGCCCCGGCATGATCGCTGTCGAGTGGGCCTCGGCTTGCGCGACGATCGCGTCGACGACGCGCACGATGTCCCGCGCGATCACCCGCGAGTGATCGAGGAGGAACAGGCGCACCAGGGTCGCGATCTGGTCATTGCGACTGCGGCCGGCGCGGAGCTTGCCACCCAGCTCGGGACCGACCTCACGGATCAGGGCGGCTTCGAGCGCACCGTGGACGTCTTCGTCGGACTCCACGGCCACCAGGTCGCCGGAACGCACGGCGTCACCGAGCGCGTCCAACCCGGCATGCATCCGCGACTCTTCCTCGGCCGTCAGGTACCCGGCGGCGGCGAGCGCACGCGCATGCGCGTGGGAGCCCGCCAGGTCGTAGTGGGCCAGAGCCCAGTCGAAGTGCGTGGATCGACTCAGTTCGACGAGCTCCGGAGACGGTCCGGTGGCGAAGCGTCCGCCCCACAGTGCACCCTGGTTCGTCGCGTCGCTCTTACTCTCACTCACGTGACCACCCTATCGGCGGGGTCGAGGTTCCATCCGGGCACCAGCGTGCGGGACAGGAGGGCCAGCGCGCGTTCCAACGGTCCTTGTCCGCGTAGCAGCGCCCACGCTGTGCAGAAGACGACGGCCCCCAGGCAGAACCACCAGAAGAGTCCGAGATCGCGGAACGCCTGCAGGTCGGTCGTGTCGTCGAAGACGCCGAGCGCGATGACGGCCCAGACGAGGACCTGCCCCACGTAGGCGGTCAACGGCATGGACCCGACCGCACGGAAGGGGGCGACCAGCCACGTGATAGGCGTGCGGCAGAGGAGCAGGCAGGCTCCGAGGACCGCCAGGGCGAATCCCCCGGAGCCGATGACCTCCGCGACCCCGCCGCTGTGGGCCTCCCCCGAGAGCACCGCCTCTCCGTAGGTTCCCGGCGACGTCATACCGCTCGCCTCGGCGACGATCGAGATGATGCCGCCGACCACCACGGCGGCAACGCCCGCCGCGAGGATCGTCACCTGCACAGACAGGATGCGGAGGTCGGTGCGTCCGATGGCGATGCCGGCGACGACGAACGCGATCCACAGCGGGAACGGATACGCCCATCCCGTGAACAGGAAGAACTGCCTCCCCGACTCGCCATCCCACACCGGGAGCGCGTCGAGGAACGGCAGGACCCACGGCATCACGAGCGCGACGGATGCCGCGATGCCCCAGAGCGCGCGTATCGACAGGGCGAGCAGCGGAAGGGCGAGGAGGAAGAGGATGCCGTAGGCCTGGAGGATGACGTAGATCGGCACACCCGTCTGCGTGAGGAGCACCCCGATCAGCCAGAGCGCGACGGCGCGGACCGCGAGGCGCTTGCGGCTCACGCCCAGCCGCGCCCCACGATGCGGCATCCGCCCGCCGGTCATCAGCGCGATCGAGACTCCCGCGAGGGTGGCGAACAGGATCGACGATCGGCCGTTGACGAGGTCGGCCCACGTCGACGGGTCCGTGAGGACCAGGGGCTCCTCGATGGTGAGCAGGTGCGCAGCGAGCATGCCGAACACCGCGAGCGCGCGGGCGAGGTCGATGCCGTGGAGCCTGGCGGGGCCGTTCCAGCTCCGCCAGGTTCGGGTCAGCTCT
Organism: Microbacterium phoenicis; assembly: GCF_047302325.1. Taxonomy (NCBI): domain Bacteria; kingdom Bacillati; phylum Actinomycetota; class Actinomycetes; order Micrococcales; family Microbacteriaceae; genus Microbacterium; species Microbacterium phoenicis. The sequence continues at coordinate 1,533,606 of NZ_CP154849.1, read as the reverse complement.
GCCGCAACAGCCACACCAGCAGCGCCTTCTGCGCGTGCAGGCGGTTCTCCGCCTCATCCCAGACGACGCTCTGCGGTCCGTCGATGACGTCGGCGTCCACCTCGTACCCGCGGTCGGCGGGGAGGCAGTGGATGAAGACGGCATCGTCCTGAGCGAGCGCCATCGTCTCCTGCGTCACCTTGTACGAGCCGAGATCCCGCAGGCGCGCGATCTTCTCCTCCTCCTTGCCCATCGACACCCACGTGTCGGTCACGATGACATCCGCACCGGCGGCGGCCTCGTTCGGGTCGGTGTAGAGGGTGAGGGATCCGCCGGTTTCGGAGGCGCGGCGGTCGGCGTCGGCGACGACGTCCTCGCGGGGTGCGTAGTCCTCCGGCGAGGCGATGCGCACGTGCATGCCGGCCGTGACACCCGCCAGCGCGTAGGAGTGCGCCATGTTGGAGAGCCCGTCACCGAAGAACGCGAGGGTGAGACCCTTCAGCTCGCCCTTGTGCTCGCGGATCGTGAGCAGGTCGGCGAGCAGCTGACAGGGGTGGAAGTCGTCGCTCAGCGCGTTGACGACGGGGACGCGCGTGTCCTTCGCCATCTCCTCGAGACCTGCCTGCGCGTAGGTGCGCCAGACGATCGCGGCGACCTGCCGCTCCAGCACGCGCGCGGTGTCGGAGGGTGTCTCCTTGCCGCCGAGCTGGCTGTTCGCAGTCGAGATGATGAGCGGCGATCCGCCGAGGTCGGCGATGCCCACGGCGAAGGACACCCGCGTACGGGTCGAGGACTTGTCGAAGATGACCGCGACGGTCTGCGGACCCGCGAGCGGCTTCTCCTTCCAGCGGTCGGCCTTCAGCTCGAGCGCGAGGTCGAGGATCTCGGCCTGCTCGGCGGGGGTCAGGTCGTCGTCGCGCAGCAGGTGGCGGGTCATGCGGAGGCCTCCGAGGTGTCGTGGGTCGTGTCATCGAGCATCAGGGCGTCCTCGACGGTGGCGAGGGCCCGGGCGAAAAGGGTCTGGAACTCGTCGATCTCGACGTCTCCGATCGTGAGCGCCGGAGCGAGACGGATGGTCGAGTCGTTGGCGGCGTTGATGATCAGGCCGTGCTGCTGAGCCGCGGCGACCACGGCGCCGGCGACGGGATGCCGGAGGGCGACGCCGATCAGCAGCCCCTGGCCGCGGCATCCCTCCACCAAGGCCGAGCCGATCGCGTCGATGGCCTCGCGGACCTGACGGCCGCGTTCGGTCGCCGCCTCGACAAGGTTGGCGTTCTCGATCTCATCGAGGACCGCGGACGCCACGGCGGTCGCGAGCGGGTTGCCGCCGAACGTGGATCCGTGGGTGCCGGGGTAGAAGAGCTCGCTCGCGGCACCGAAGGTGATGAGCGCGCCGATCGGGATGCCGTTGCCGATGCCCTTGGCGACGGTGATGGCATCCGGGGTGATGCCGGTGTGCTGGAACGCGAACCATGCGCCGGTGCGCCCCGCTCCGGTCTGGATCTCGTCGATGATCAGCAGCGCACCGTGACGTTCGGTGATCTCCCGCGCGGCCGCGAGGTAGCCCTCGGGGAGATCGAGCACCCCCGCCTCGCCCTTGATCGGCTCGACGAACAGCGCCGCGACGCGGTCGTCGATGGCCTCTTCGAGAGCCTCGATCGTGGAGTCGAGGAACTCGACTCCCGGGACCATAGGCTCGAAGGGCTGCTGCATGGTGGGTTTGCCGGTCAGGGCCAGCGTCCCCATCGTGCGCCCGTGGAAAGCGTTCTTGAGTGCGAGGATGCGCGGGCGGTCGGTGCCGCCGTGAAGGCGCGCGAGCTTGAAAGCGGCCTCGTTGGCCTCCGCGCCGGAGTTGCCGAAGTAGACCCGGCCGGAGTCCCCTGTGCCGGCGAGCCGCTTCAGCCGAGCGGCGAGACCGAGCTGCGGCGGCGTGGCGAAGTAGTTCGAGACGTGGCCGAGGGTCGCGGCCTGCTCGGCGACGGCCTGCACGAACACGGGGTGAGCGTGACCCAGGGAGATCACGGCGATGCCGCCGAGGAAGTCGAGGTATCGGGTGCCCTCGTCGTCCCACAGGTGCGCGCCTTCGCCGCGCACAAGCAGAGCGAACCGGTCCCCCGAGTTGAGGACGAGGTCGCGCGCGGCGTCGTCCTTCCAGCTCACCGTCGTCTGCGCGGTCATCCCGCCACCACCTCTGTTCCGATTCCGCGTTGTGTGAAGAGTTCGACGAGCACCGAATGCGGCTGGCGTCCATCGATGATCGCCGCGCGATCGACGCCGCCGTCGACCGCGTCGAGGCAGGCCTGCATCTTCGGGATCATCCCCGACTCGAGGCTCGGCACCAGGGCGCGCAGCTCCGTTGCCGTCAGGTGCGAGACGAGGGAGTCGCGGTTGGGCCAGTCGGCGTAGAGGCCGGCGACGTCGGTGAGGATGACGAGCTTGACCGCGCCGAGGGCGACGGCGAGCGCTGCAGCCGCGGCGTCCGCGTTGACGTTCAGGGAGCTGCCGGGCTGATCGACGTCCGGCGCGATCGACGAGACGACCGGCACCCGGTCGGCGGCGAGGTGGTCGAGGATGGCCGTCGGGTCGACGCCGACGACGTCGCCCACGTGCCCGAGGTCGTGTTCGGCTCCGTCGACCACGACACCGCGACGGCGACCCTGGAAGAGTCCGGCGTCCTCCCCCGACATCCCGGTGGCGAACGATCCGTGCGCGTTGATGCGCGACACGAGCTGGGGGTTGATCTGCCCGGCGAGCACCATGCGGACGACCCCGATCGCCTCGGTGCTCGTGACGCGGTAGCCGCCCTTGAACTCGCTCGGGATGTCGAGGCGGTCGAGCATGGTCGAGATCTGCGGTCCGCCGCCGTGCACGACGACGGGCTTCACCCCGACGTGGTGCAGGTAGGCGATGTCCTCGGCGAAGGCGGCCTGCAGATCCTCGCTGACCATCGCGTTGCCGCCGTACTTGATGACGACGATCTGATCGCGGAAGCGCTGGAGCCAGGGCAGGGATTCGACGAGGACCGCGGCCTTGCCGGCGGCCTCTTCGGGCGTGGTCTGCTGGATGTCGGTCATGACGAATAGGCGCTGTTCTCGTGGACGTAGTCGTGCGTCAGGTCGTTGGTGAGGATCGTCGCCGCCGCCTGACCGACGCGCAGGTCGACGAGGATGTGCGTCGCGCGGGGAGTCAGGTCGACCTCCTCGCGGGGGCGGTCGGGTCCTCCGGCGGTGCAGACCCGGACCCCGTTGAACGACACGTCGACGTCGTACGGGTCGAAGGCGGCATCCGTCGTGCCGATCGCCGCGAGGACGCGACCCCAGTTCGGGTCGTTGCCGAAGATGGCGGCCTTGAAGAGGTTGTTGCGCGCGATCGAGCGGCCCACCGTGACGGCGTCCGCCTCGGTCTCGGCGCCGACGATCTCGATCGTGATGTCGTGGCTGGCGCCCTCGGCATCCCCCTGCAGCTGCGCGGCGAGGTCCAGGCAGAGCTCGGCGAGCGCGAGCGCGAAGGCGGCAGGCTCGGGACGGATGCCGCTGGCTCCGCTCGCGAGGAGCGTCACCTGGTCGTTCGTCGACATGCAGCCGTCGGAGTCGAGCCGGTCGAAGCTCACCCGGGTGGCCTCGCGGAGCGCGGCGTCGGCGGCCGCGGCATCCAGGTCAGCGTCGGTCGTGATGACGACGAGCATCGTCGCGAGGCCCGGAGCGAGCATGCCGGCGCCCTTGGCCATGCCGCCGATGGTCCAGCCGTCCTGCGAGACGACGGCGCGCTTGGGACGGGAGTCGGTGGTCATGATGGCGAGGGATGCCGCCTCTCCTCCGTCGGCGGAGAGGGCGGCGACCCCCTTCTCGACGCCGTCGAGGACCTTGCCGCGGAAGACCTCGTCACCGGTGCCGATGAGACCGGTCGAGCAGACGAGCACGTCCCCGGCGCCGACGCCGAGGAGCTCGGCGGCCTTCTCGGCGGTCTGGTGCGTGGTCTGGAACCCGAACGTGCCGGTGAAGCAGTTCGCTCCCCCGGAGTTCAGGACGATCGCCTCGACGATGCCGTCCCCGATGACCTGCTGCGACCACAGGATCGGGTTGGCCTTGGCGCGGTTCGTCGTGAAGACGGCCGCACCGACCTTCTTCGGGCCGCGGTTCACCACGACGGCGACGTCGTTCGCCCCGGTCGACTTGAGGCCTGCGGCGACGCCGGCCGCCTCGAATCCCTGTGCTGCCGTGACGCTCACGGTGCCACCCCGTTCACGCTCAGGCCCGTCGTCTCGGTGAGACCGAGGGCGATGTTCATCGATTGGATCGCGGCACCGGCGGTGCCCTTGACGAGGTTGTCGACGGCCGCGACCACGACGACGCGACCTGCCGCCCGATCGATCGCGAGTCCGAGGAGGGCCGTGTTCGCGCCCAGCACGTCGGCCGTCCGTGGGAACGAGCCCTCGGGCAGGAGGTGCACGAACGGCTCGTCAGCGTATGCGGACTCCCACGCGCCCCGGATCTGCGCGTCGGTGACACCGGGCGCGATGGGGGCGGTCGAGGTGGCGAGGATTCCGCGCGCCATGGGCACGAGCACCGGGGTGAACGAGATGCGGATGTCCGCGGCGGTCGGCGCGGCGGCGGCCAGCGCCTGCCGGATCTCGGGGATGTGCCGGTGCGTGCCGCCGACGGCGTACGGGTTGGCGGTGCCGAGGATCTCCGACGCCAGGAGGGTCGTCTTGAGGCTCTTGCCCGCCCCGGAGGGTCCGACGGCGAGCACGGTGACGATGTCACCCGGATCGATGACGCCGGCGGCGACGCCGGGTGCGAGACTCAACGAGACGGTGGAGGCGTTGCAGCCAGGGGCCGCGACGCGCGGCGCGCCGACGAGGGCATCACGTTGCTTCGCGCGTCCGACCGGGAGCTCCGGAACGCCGTAGGCCCACGGCTCGGAGAACGCGCCCCCGTAGAACGCGTCCCACGCGGACGGATCGGTGAGGCGGTGGTCCGCGCCGGCGTCGATGACGAGCGGAACGTCCTCGAGCATCTCGGTGTACTGCGCGGACTGGCCGTGCGGCAGGGCGAGGAAGACGACGTCGTGCCCCGAGAGGACCTCCGGGGTCGTGTCCTGCAGCGTCAGGTGCGCGAGGGACCGCAGGTGCGGCTGGTGGTCGATGAGGGGCTGTCCGGCGTTGGAGTGGGCCGTGACGGTGCGGATCTCGACGTCGGGATGCGACGCGAGGAGGCGGAGGATCTCTCCACCCGCATAGCCGGAAGCGCCGGAGACGGCGACCGAGAAGGTCATGGATTCAACCTTATTGTCTGGAGTGAGCGGGGCCGGAGACGGCGACACCTGCGGCTCGATCCGGCGTGCGCGGAGAGCGGGAGGGGTCGCCTAGCGTCGGCGGTCGCCCAGACGTCGACGCGCGCGGACCACCGTCGAGACGGTGAGGGTCGCGGGCGAGGACATACCGCGACGGTATCGCCGCGGCATCCGTCGTCGCAAATCGAGCTCAGCGCTCGGCGCGGAGCGCTTCGATGAGCGCGAGCTCCTCGGCGCGTTCGAGCCCGGACGTCCGGGCGCGCGCGACACCGCGTTCGCGTTCGTCCTCGAGGACGCGGGCGACCGTCTCGGCGAGCGGACGGGTTCTGCCCCCCGCCGCCCGGTAGGCCGCACCGCTTCGCGATGCGAAGCCCGGCATGTCGGCCGGCAGCCACAGCGGGAGCGATCTCGGTCCCGCCCAATGCGCGATCCCGTGACGCTCGAGCCAGTCGGCGGGAGCGGTGTGCACCTCGCCGGTGTGGCCCGCGGCATCCCGCGCGACGGTGACGACCTCAGCCAACGGGTGGGAGGGGCCAACCGCATCGACCAGGCCGTCGAATCCGCGTGCCCCCGAGGCGACGACGAAGGACACCAGGTCATCCACGTCGATCACCTGTGCGCGGAGCGCCGTCGCTTCGGGAACGAGGACCGCCTCTGCGCCCGCGGCTGAGAACCGGGCCGGCCAGTAGCCGAAGCGGTCCGTCGGGTCCCCCGGGCCGACGATCAACCCTGGTCGGATCACTGAGACGCGGGCGCCGAGAGCCGCCGCCTCACCCTCGGCGGCGACTTTGGCTCGCGCGTAGTCGTAGGCATCCGCCTCGCCCAGGGGCTCGACGATCGCCGCCCGCTCGTCGGCGCCTACCCGGGTTGCGTCGGCGTAGACCGACACGCTCGAGATGTACGTGGCGTGCGCCGCGCGATCACCGAGAGCGGATGCCGCCTGCGCGACGTGTGCGGGAACCGAGGAGACGTCGACGATCTCGTCCCATTCGGTCCCGGCCAGCGCATCGTAGGCCTCTGGCAGGTCGCGGTCGGTGACGACGAGATCCGCGCCCGCGGGGGCAGCGCGACCGCCGCGCGCCGTCACACTCACGCGGGCGCCGCGCTCGAGCCATGCCTCGGCGACGCGGCGACCCACCCACCCGGTGCCGCCCAGGACGAGGATGCGGTCGGTCATGACGGCAGCGCCCGGATGCGCTCGAGCAGTTCCGGACCGGACCGGTCGAAGGTCCGCCCGCCGAGGTGAACACCCAGCGCGGCGATGCCGCCGCCGACGACGACTCCCGTGGCGAGCGTCGGCAGGCCCCACGCCGCAGGTCCCTGAACCATCCCCGTGACCGCGAGGGCGAGGACGGGCAGCGAGAGCACCGCGACGACGGCCCACACGACGAACACCAGCAGACCGCCCACGAAGGTCTGACCGGGGACGCTCTTGAACGGGCTGTCCCCCGGCGCGGCGACGGGCGAGATGATCATCGCGGACGTCACGGCCGACACCCCGTACCCGGTGAGGAGGACCCCCAGGGCGGTGCCGAGGACGAGCGGGAGACGCCCGGCATCCGCACTCAGGACGCTGGTCGCGACCGTGAGTACGACGACCAGGGGGATGCCGAGACACGCCGCTCCGAGGAGCCGCCCGAGACGGTCGTCGCGACCCCGCACGCCCGTTGCGAGCACCGTGGCGTACGCCGTGCCGTCGTAGGAGATGTCGCTGTAGCAGGCGATGGCCAGCACGAACGCCACGAGGACCGGGGACGCCGCGAACAGGAAGCCGTCGACGCCGCTCACGAAGGCGAACAGGATCGGGAAGATCGGCACCACGAGAAGCTGGCGGAGGTACCGCGGATCGCGCAGCCAGGCGTTGAGCGAGCGTGCCCAGGTCGCACCGATTCCGCCGGTCGGCATGAGCCCGAACAGCCCGAGCTTGCCCGCGGCGACCTGCCGGCTGGACTGCCGGGCCGGAGAAGCCGTCGCCCCGGCGATGGCGCGCGACCACGCCCACCAGAGCGCGGCCAGAGCGGCGAGGGCGATCGCGAGGCGAGCGAGCGCGAGCAGTCCCTCGCCGGCGGCGAGCGCCGGCGCCACCGCCCACGCCGCTCCGAGCGGCGTCCACGGCAGGATCGCCGCCGCGGCGCCGAGCCTCTCGCCGAGCGATCCGTCGCCCCCGTCCAACAGGCTGAGGATGCCCGTGGTGATCGGTCCCGCGAGCATCACGACGACCAGCACGAGAGTCCCGATCAGCTCGCGCCCGCGGCGATTGCCGCCGACGCCACCGGAGAGCTCGGCGACGAGCCGGGAGGCGACCACGCAGATCGCCACGCCGACCAGGGCCGCGGGGATTCCCGCGAGCGCCGCGAGCGGCCATCGCGCCCACAGGATGACGGAGATGAGTGCGACCAGGGTCGACACGATGCCCGGGATCCCGGTCGCGCCCGTCCCGGCGAGCGCGAGCATCGTCTGACGGCGGCTGAACGGGTACGGCGCGAGACGACGCGCGTCGATCGCCGTGTCCATCCCCGCCACGACGATCGGCCCCACGACCCACCCGAGCACGAGTGCGCTGCCGCCGATGATGCTCACGGCGGCCGAGGCGTCGAGCGATCCGGCCAGGCTCAGCGAGACGATGCCGGCGGTGACGGAGATCAGGATGCCGGTTCCCCACAGCGCGCCGGCGATGAAGCCGACGAGCTGCCAGGGTCGACGGGCGAGGGTGTTGAAGAGCGCGCGGTACCGGAGCTTCAGGACTGTCGCAACCACTGCGGCCCCTCACTCGTGTGACGCCCGCCGACGAGATCGACGAATCGGTCCTGCAGACTCTGCCCGGCGCGAACCTCGTCGATCGTGCCGGACGAGAGGACCCGCCCCGCCGCGATGATGGCGACGTGATCGCACATGCGCTGCACGAGGTCCATCGAATGGCTCGAGACGATGACCGATCCGCCCGACGCGGTGTAGCTGCGCAGGACGTCCTCGATATTCGCCGCCGAGACGGGATCGACCGATTCGAACGGCTCGTCGAGGACGAGGAGACGGGGTGCGTGCACCAGCGCGCACGCGAGCGCGACCTTCTTGGTCATACCCGCGGAGTAGTCGGCGACGATCGTCCCCGCGGCGGGGCGAAGATCCATGAGATCCAGGAGATCCGAGACGCGCGGCGCGATCTCGTTGCGCGGCAGCCCGAACATCATGGCCGTGTAGGTGATGAGCTGCTCGCCGGTGAGGCGGTCGAAGAGTCGGATGCCGTCGGACAGGTTGCCGATGACGCGTTTGGCGGCCACCGGGTCCCGCCACACGTCGATCCCGTGCACCCAGGCGCCGCCCGCGTCGGGACGCAGAAGGCCCGTCGCCATCGACAGCGTGGTGGTCTTGCCGGCGCCGTTCGGGCCCACGAGGCCGTAGAACGAGCCGGACGGCACGATCAGGTCGATACCGGCGACCGCCGGGGTCGACCCGAAGTGCTTGACGAGGCCGGAGAGATGGAGGGCGGGGACGATCTGGTGCTCGCTCACCCGGCGAGCCTAGCGAACGGTCTCGTCGCGATGTCCACTCCACCTGGCACAGTGGGGGGATGCTGCGCACGCTCGCCGTCTCCGGCTACCGCTCTCTCCGCGATGTCGTGCTCCCGCTCGAGGAGCTCACCGTCGTGACCGGCGCGAACGGGTCGGGCAAGTCCAACCTGTACCGCGCACTGCGCCTGCTGGCTTCCGCCGCGCGCGGTGATCTCGTCGGTGCCGTCGCGCGGGAGGGCGGGCTGCCGTCGCTCCTGTGGGCCGGCTCGGAGGACGGCGGCGGGCAGGGCACCGTCCGACGCAACCCGATCGCGGTGCAGCTCGGTTTCGCGTCGGACGAGCTCGGGTACCTCGTGGACCTCGGCATCCCCCAGGCGTCGCAGAACAGCGTCTTCGCCCGCGACCCTGAGATCAAGCGGGAGCAGGTCTTCGCCGGCAGACTCGCGAAGCCGGCGACCCTGCTGATCGACCGGCTCCGGGCGCAGACGCGCGTCCGTGACGGCGCGTGGGTGTCCCTCGACCAGAAGCTCGCGCCTTTCGAGAGCATCATCACAGACCTCGCCGACGGCGACACGGCCCCGGAACTGCTCGGTCTCCGGCGGATCATGAACGGCTGGCGCTTCTACGACCACTTCCGGGTGGACGCCGACGCCCCTGCCCGTCGTCCGCAGGTCGGCACCCGCTCGCCCCTCCTCGCCCACGACGGATCGAACCTCGCCGCGGTGTGGGCCACCGTCCACGACGCGGGATTCGGGCACCTGCTGGACAGCGCCGTCGACGAGGCCTTCCCCGGCAGCCGGGTCAGGGTGGAGGCATCCGACGGGAACCTCCGTCTGACCCTGAGCCAGCCGGGCCTCCTGCGGCCGCTGGACGCAGCTGAACTCTCGGACGGAACCCTCCGCTACCTCCTCCTGTGCGCCGCACTGCTTCCTGCACGTCCGGCGCCGCTCACCGTCCTGAACGAGCCCGAGTCCAGCCTTCACGCGAGCCTGCTGGCGCCGCTCGCGAACCTGGTGCGGGCGGCGGCCGCGCAGACGCAAGTGCTGCTGGTCTCGCACGCGCCGGGACTCATCGACGCCATTCCTGATGCGCACCGCATCTCGCTCGAGCGTCGCATCGACGGCACCGTGGTCGAGGGTCAGGGAATGCTCGATGCTCCGCCCTGGAACTGGGGCACGCGCTGAGGTCAGAGGACGACGAACGACGAACCCAGCACCAGGACCAGGATGACGCCGGCGACGACCGCACCGCAGATCGTGATCGCGCGGAACGCTCCGTAGCCTCGGTGGCCGGCGGGAGACCGGAAGGCGCCGATGGCCGCCGTGGTTGCCGCGATCGCGACGACGACGAACCACACGACGCCGCTCACGACGGGGCCGGTCCATGCCGCCGGGAAGAAGACGCACGCCTGGGGGAAGAGCAGCATCCCGTACTGCCACCCGAGGGAGTACGACACCAGGCTCGCCGCCACCATCGTGACGTTGACAGCGGCGAGGAACCGGATGATCCTCGCTGCTCTCGGCATGCGTTCCGCCGCACCCTCGTGAGGAACGGGGGATGCCGGGGCTGCGGACGCGGTCGTCATACGCGAACCGTATCCTCCGAACGGCTGACTGTGCAGTCGGCCATTCGGAGGACAGCAGTTCAGTCGCGGATCGCCGCTCCGTGACGCTCGGCGGCGACAGCCACACCGGCGAGCTTCGCCTCCGTCGCCTCCGTCGCGGTCAGCGTGCGGTCGTCAGCGCGGAAGCGCAGGGCGAACGTGAGGCTCTTGGCTCCCTCGGGGACCCCGGCGCCGCGGTAGTCGTCGACGAGACGGAGGTCCTCCAGCAGAGGACCTGCGCCGTCGGCGAGCGCATCCCGCACCTCGCCGGCGGCGAGGTCGGCTGCGACGACGAGCGACACGTCCTGCGTCGCCGCGGGGTACGTCGCGAGTGACGGCGCGGCATCCGGTGCGGGTGTGAGGGCGAGGACGGCGTCGAGGTCGAGTTCGGCGACGAAGACCCGCCCCTGCAGGTCTGCCGCCTCTGCGACGGCCGGGAGCAGCTCGCCGACGTAGCCGACTTCGGCGTCCCCGACGAAGAGCGAACCGGCGCGGCCCGGGTGGAGCGCGGCGCGCTGGGTCTGCCGGACTTCGATCTCCACACCTGCGGCGGATGCGATCGTCCGCACCGCGCCGAGCGCATCGGCGAGGTCGAAGGCGACGGCCGGCTGGCCGGGTCGCTTCGCCAGCGCGTTGCCGTGCAGCAGGACGGCGACGTGCCGGGGCTGCGGCGGGATCGACGCGTGCAGTGCCGCGAGCGTCGCCTCATCGGGCAGCTGCGCGAGCGGCGGCACGGACGTGGTGCCGTACTCGACGCCCTCGACGGGTGCGAACACCGTGCCGGTCTCGAAGAGGGCCACGTCGGTGAAGCCCCGGGACACGTTCCGGTGCGCGATCTGCAGGAGTCCCGGCAGCAGCGAGCGCCGCAGGAACGGCGCCTGACCGTCGAGCGGGTTGGCGAGGCGGATGGAGGGCAGGTGCTCCCCCGTCGCCGAACCGTGGAGGTCGTTCTGCTCCTCCGTCGTGAACGGGAACGCGACGACCTCGACGTGGCCGGAGGCCGCCAACGCGTTCGCGACGCGACGACGTCCGCGCTGTGGCGCCGTCAGGCCGCGGCCGGAGGGAGGCGTCGGGAGGATCGACGGGATCCGGTCGAGCCCGTGCAGTCGCGCGACTTCTTCCGCGAGCGTCCACCGGTCCGTGAGGTCGGGGCGCCAGGAGGGCGGGATGACCTCCCAGCCGCCGTCGCCGTCGATGACCTCGCACCCGATGGTCTCGAGCGCGCCGACGATCTCGTCGGGCGTGTAATCGACGCCGATCAGGCCGCCGACGAACGACTCGGGGAGCTCGACCGACGGGACGAACACCTCGGCGAAGAGCGCGCCGCCCGTGGTCGTGTCGAGCGTGCCGCCCGCGAGTTCGACCATGAGGTCGGCGACGCGGCGTGCCGCGACGAACGGGATGAGCGGGTCGACGCCGCGCTCGAAGCGCCGGGACGCCTCGCTGGGAAGCTTGTGCCGACGCGCGGTGCGCGCGATCGACACGGGGTCGAAGATCGCCGCCTCGATGAGGACGTTGCGCGTGGCATCCCCCATCTCGGTCTTGCCGCCGCCCATGACACCCGCCAGGCCGATGGGGCCGGATTCGTCCGTGATGAGCAGGTCCTCGGCGTCGAGCGTGCGCTCCTTGCCGTCGAGGGTCGTGAGCTTCTCCCCCGCCGACGCGCGGCGCACGGTGATGCCGCCGGTGAGCGTGTCGAGGTCGTAGCCGTGGATCGGGTTGCCGAGTTCGAGCATCACGTAGTTGGTGATGTCGATCAGGATGCCGAGGGAGCGGATGCCGGCGAGCGACAGGCGCGCGGTCATCCAGGGCGGCGTCGGCAGCGAGGCGTCGACGTCGCGCACGATGCGCACGACGAACTCGCTCGCACCGGGCTTGCCGTGAATGGGCGCCGCGTCGTCGACAGTGATGCCGAACCCGCCGGTGGGCTGCTCGAGCTCTTCGAAGGCGCGCAGGCCCGGGTCGGTGAAGCGCGCGCGGGTCGCGTGCGCGTACTCGCGAGCCGCACCACGGATCGAGAGGGCGTACCCGCGGTCGGGCGTGACGTTGATGTCGACGGCGGCGTCGTCGAGTCCGAGGAGGGCGATCGCGTCGGTACCGACCTCGGGGTCGAGGCCCAGTTCCGTCAGGCGGAGGATGCCGGAGTGCTCCTCCCCCAGGCCGAGTTCCTTGGCGGAGGCGATCATGCCGTCCGAGACATGGCCGTAGGTCTTCCGCGCAGCTATCGGGAACGGGCCCGGGAGGATCGCTCCCGGCAGCGTCACGACGACCTTGTCGCCCTCGAAGAAGTTGCCGGCGCCGCAGACGATGCCGCGGACGCCGCCGTTCGCCTCGCCGACGTCGACCTGGCACCACCGGATGGTCTTGCCGTTGGACTGCGGCTCGGCCTCGAACGAGACGACACGTCCGACGACGATCGGGCCTGTGAGGTCGAACGCGTGCACGTCCTCCTCTTCGAATCCGACGGAGACGAAGGAGGCCAGGACGTCCTCGGGGGTCGTGCCTTCGGCTACATCGACGTACTCGCCGAGCCAAGAGAGCGGGACGCGCATCAGACCACCATTCCGAACTGCTCGCTGAAGCGGACATCGCCCTCGGCCATGTCGCGCATGTCCTGCACATCGCTGCGGAACATCAGGGTCCGCTCGATGCCCATGCCGAAGGCGAAGCCCGAGTAGACCTCGGGGTCGATGCCGGCGGCGCGGAGGACATTGGGGTTCACCATCCCGCATCCGCCCCACTCGATCCAGCGCGCGCCACCGGGGAAGGTGGGGTGCCACAGGTCGAGCTCGGCGGACGGCTCCGTGAACGGGAAGTAGTTGGTGCGGAACCGGGTCTTCGCTTCGGCTCCGAAGAGGACCTTCGCGGCATGATCGAGCGTGCCCTTGAGGTGCGCCATCGTGATGCCCTTGTCGATCACGAGCCCCTCGAACTGCGTGAAGGCAGGCAGGTGCGTCGCGTCGAACTCGTCGGTACGGTACACGCGGCCCGGGCAGAGGATGTAGATCGGGACCTCGCGCTCGAGCATCGAGCGGACCTGCACCGGGCTCGTGTGCGTGCGCATGACGAGGTGGCGGGCGACCGGGTCGACGAAGAACGTGTCCTGCATCTGGCGGGCCGGGTGATCGGGCGCGAAATTGAGGGCGTCGAAGTTGAACCACTCGTGCTCGAGTTCGGGTCCCTCCGCGATCTCCCACCCCATGCCGACGAAGAGGTCGGCGATCTCCTCCTGGAGGAGGGAGATGGGATGCCGCGCCCCGACCCGCCCGCGCGGGGCGATCGCCGTGATGTCGACGCGCTCCGCTTCGAGCTTCGCCGCCGTCTCGGCGGCGGCGAGCTCGGCCTCGCGAGCCGCGAGCGCCTGATTGACGCGGCCGCGAGCCTGGCCGACGAGCTTGCCGGAGGCGGCCTTCTGGTCGTTCGGGACGTTGCGCAGCTCGGCGTTGAGACGCGCGAGCGGCGATCCCTCCGCGGTGTGAGCCGAACGGGCGGCCTTCAGCGCGGCGGTGTCGGGGGCGGCGGCGAAGGCGGCCAGCGCTTCAGCGACGGCGGCATCCACCGCCTCGGGGGTGATCTCGGGTGCGTCGGACACGAGAGACGAGTCTACCGGCGGGCCGGAGTGCGGCCCGCCGGTAGGACGTCAAACCCCCCGGCCGGTACCCGAGTCCTTCGAGCTCGCCCTCAACTGAGTGGCGATGAGCTCGGTGTCGGTGGTCTCCTGAAGAGGCCGGGCCGGAGCCGCGCCGGGAGCGCCGGGATTGCGGCTGAGGCGTTTCTCGACCAGCTTCGCGACACCGGACAGTGCCAGACACAGACCGATGTAGATGATGCCTGCGACGATCGTCGCCTGCACGATGGGTCGGTCGAGCGAGTTCTGCGAGCCGAGGTACTTCGCGTAGAAGAGGAGTTCCTCGTACGTGATGATGAAGCCCAGAGCGGTGTCCTTCAGCGTCACCACGAGCTGAGCGATGATCACCGGCATCATGGCCCGGATCGCCTGCGGCAGGAGGACGAGGCGCATGACGCCCGACTTGCCGAGGCCGAGGGCATAGCCAGCCTCGGACTGTCCGCGCGGGAGCGATTCGACCCCTGCGCGGATCACCTCGGCGAGCACCGAACCGTTGTAGACGATGAGGGCGATGACGACGACCCAGTACCCCTCGATCCGAACGCCGAGCACCGGCATCCCGTAATAGAGGAGGAACATCGTCACGAGCACGGGCACCGCGCGCAGGAATTCGACGACGGCGGCGACCGGGACACGCACCCACGCGTGATCCGACAAACGGCCGATCGCGAGGATGAAGCCGAGGGCGAGCGCGCCCACCGCTGCGACGGCGAAGGCCGCCAGCGTCCGACCCGCGGCCATCAGGAACTGCTCCCAGATGCGGGTGTACGTGAAAGCGTTCCACTTCTCGGCGGAGAACTGTCCGGTGACCGCGAGGCGCCAGACGAGGAAGCCGATGACGGCCGCCACCACGAGGACGACGACCACACCGATGATGCGGTTGCGTGCGATCGCCCGAGGGCCGGGGACGTCGTAGAGGACGCTGCTGCTCATCGCGCCACCTTCCATCGGTTCTCGAGTGTCCGCTGACCCCACGACAGGAGCAGGACAAGGGCCACGAAGATGACCATCACGCAGATGATGACCACGAGCTGGTTCTCGCCTCGTTCGCTCAGCCAGTCGCGGGCGGACCCAAGGTTCATGACCGAGAATCCGGCGGCGACGGTCGTGTTCTTCAGAAGGGCGATGAAGACGCTCATCATCGGCGGGATAACGGATCGGAACGCCTGCGGGAGGACGACGAGGGACATCACCTGGCCGAAAGTGAGGCCGAGGGCTCGGGCTGCCTCGGCCTGGCCGACCGGGACCGTGTTGATACCCGACCGCACCGTCTCGGCGACGTACGTGGCGGTGTAGATACCGAGGGCTGCCACGGCGAAGATCACCTGGACGCCACCGCTCGCCCGGACTTCGAGAAGAGGCGGCAGGGTGAAGGCGAATCCGAAGAAGACGAGAGTCAGCGGTGTGTTGCGGATCGTGTTGACGTAGAACGTGCCCACGGCGCGGGCGATCGGCACCGGCGAGACGCGCATCGCGCCGACGATGATTCCGAGGATGAGGGCGATCAGCCCACCCCCGAAGAAGAGGACGAGCGTGCCGAGGAGCGCTTCACCCCAGAAGTCGAGGTTGTCGGTGATGACGCCCATGGGGTCCTTTCGAACGTCTCAAGAGAGGAGAAACCCCGGGGACACGAACACGTATCCCCGGGGTGAGAGGTCAGTCGACCTGGGGCTGCGTGGCCTCGACGCCAGCCGGCTCGAGGTACTTCTCGTACAGCGCGGTCCAGACGTCGCCGCCATCCGTGAACAGGGTGTTGATGTGGTCCTTCAGGACGGTGTCGCCGTCCGCGAGGCCGACGCCGTAGCGCTCTTCGCTGAAGGGGCTGCCTGCGAGCTTCAGGTTGTCCGGGTCCTCCGCGACGTAGCCGGCGAGAATCGCCTCATCCGTCGTGATGGCGTCGACCTGACCGTTCAGCAGCTGCTCCACGCACTCGGAGTACGTCTGACGCTCGGTGACCTCGCCGTTGTACTCGTCACGGATGCGCTGCAGCGGCGTGGAACCCGTCACCGAACACGTGACCTTGTCCTGAAGGTCGTCGGGACCGCTGATCGAGTCGTCATCGGCGGCGACCAGGAGGCCCTGGCCCGTGATGAAGTACGGCCCCGCGAAGTCGATGACCTCGTCGCGCGCGTCCGTCATCGAGTACGTGCCGACGTAGTAATCGATGTTGCCGTTGACGATCTCCTGCTCGCGGTTCGCCGACGGGATCGTCTGGAAGTCGATCTGGTCCTCGTCGAATCCGAGGGATGCCGCGATCCACCGAGCGATGTCGACGTCGAAGCCGGTGCGCTCACCCGAGACGGCGTCTTCGTAGCCGAGGCCGGGCTGGTCGCTCTTGACACCGACGACGATCTTGTCGGCCTTCGAGGCGCGGTCGAACGTCGGGCTGCCGTCGAGAGTCACGTCGCTCGCGACCTCCCAGAGGCCCTCCGTGTCGTCGTCACCGCCGGCAGCGCCGCCGGGTGCGGTGGGGCTGCCGCTGTTGCAGCCTGCGAGTGCGAGTGCCGCGATCGCGATGCCGGCGAAGGCGCCGGCGAGTCGTGTCTTACGCATGTGATCCTCCTGGTTTCGTGTCGTTCGTCGTTCGTCGCGCCGGTGCAGGGCGCGGACGTCTCAATGGGTGATGAGCTTGGACAGGAAGTCCTTCGCGCGGTCGCTCTTCGGGTTCGTGAAGAACTCTTGCGGAGCGGCCTGCTCGACGATCTGTCCGTCGGCCATGAAGACCACGCGATCCGCGGCCTTCCGGGCGAAGCCCATCTCATGGGTGACGACGATCATCGTCATCCCGTCCTGCGCGAGGCCGACCATGACGTCGAGGACCTCGTTGATCATCTCGGGGTCGAGCGCGGAGGTCGGCTCGTCGAAGAGCATGACCTTCGGCTTCATCGCCAGAGCACGGGCGATCGCGACGCGCTGCTGCTGACCACCCGAGAGCTGGGCCGGGAGCTTGTCAGCCTGATGACCGACGCCCACACGGTCGAGCAGCTCACGGGCGAGCTTCTCGGCATCCGCCTTCTTCATGCCCTTGACCTTGATCGGACCGAGCGTGACGTTCTCGAGGATCGTCAGATGCGAGAACAGGTTGAAGGACTGGAAGACCATGCCGACATCGGCACGGAGCGCCGCGAGCGCCTTGCCCTCGGCGGGGAGATCCGCGCCGTCGATCGTGATCGAGCCGCTCGTGATCGTCTCGAGCCGGTTGATCGTGCGGCAGAGGGTCGACTTGCCCGATCCGGACGGGCCGACCACGACGACGACCTCGCCGCGGTTGACCGACAGGTCGATGTCGGTGAGGGCCTGGAAGTCGCCGTAGTGCTTCTGCACGTTCGTCAGGACGACGAGCGGCTCGCCTCGGCGGACGTCGATGTTCGACGTACGCGGCGCAGGGTCGGCAGCAGGAGTGGTCATGTATCCGACCCTATGGGGCAGGGTGGCCCATAACCCTTCTGGTGGCGCGGGGTTTACAGTTCCGTAATGATTCGACCTCAGCCGGCCGAACGCTGCGCGAACGCCGATTCGTACAGGCACACGCTCGCCGCGGTCGCCAGGTTCAGCGACTCGGCCCGACCGTAGATCGGGAGACGGAGCGAAAGGTCGACGAGCGACAGTGCCTCGTCGTCGAGCCCGCGTGCCTCGTTGCCGAAGACCCACGCAGTCGGTTCGGCGAGCGTCGCACGGTGATCGACGAAGTCCTCTCCCCCGACGTCGGCGGCGACGATCCGGAGCCCCGCCGACCGGGCGCGGCCCGCGGCGTCCGCGAGATCCACCCCGACGGCGACGGGAAGGTGGAAGAGCGACCCGGTCGTCGCGCGGACGACCTTGGGGTTGAAAGGATCGACCGTCCGGCCGGTGAGGACGACAGCGTCGGCACCGACGGCATCCGCTGCACGGATGATGGTGCCGAGATTGCCGGGGTCCCGCACCTCCTCGCAGATCACGATGAGCTTGGGGTCGTCGGCGAAGATGTCGCGCACCGATGTCGGCACCTGACGTGCCACGGCGATGATCCCCTGCGGGGTGACCGTGTCGGCCATCGCCTCGATGACGGCCTCACTCGCGAACTCGACCTCGACGTCCGCGTCGGATGCCGCATCGCGAATGTCCTGGTGCTTCTCCCATGCCGAAGGAGTCGCATACAGCTCGATGAGCGTGTCGGGCCGCCACACGAGGGCCTCTCGCGCAGCCTGCGGACCTTCGAGGAGGTACAGCCCGGTCTCTTGCCGGGCCGCGCGCTTGGTCAGCTTCGCAACCGCGCGGACACGCGGCGATCGGGGGTTCTCGAGCACGTTCTCAGTGTAGGGCGCGGGCGCAGCGGGCATGCGAAAGGGCGCCCTCCGAAGAGGACGCCCTTTCTCAGAAGGTGACGCGATCAGGCCTTGGGGGCGTTGACGTCAGCCGGCAGCGCAGCCTTGGCGGTCGCGACGAGCGACGCGAAGACGGCGGGCTCGTTGACGGCGAGCTCGGCGAGCATGCGGCGGTCGACCTGGACACCCGCGAGGCCGAGACCCTGGATGAAGCGGTTGTACGTGATGCCGTTCTGGCGGGCAGCGGCGTTGATGCGCTGAATCCAGAGGCGACGGAAGTCGCCCTTGCGCTTGCGACGGTCGCGGTACGCGTAGACGAGCGAGTGGGTGACCTGCTCCTTCGCCTTGCGGTACAAGCGCGAACGCTGTCCGCGGTAACCGGAGGCGCGCTCGAGGATGACGCGACGCTTCTTGTGGGCGTTGACAGCCCGCTTGACTCTAGCCATTTCTTCTACTTCCTAAATCTGCGTCGGCGATCAGATGCCGAGGAGCTTCTTGGCGACCTTGGCGTCACCCTTGGCCAGGACCTGCTCCTGGTCGAGGCGACGGGTACGACGGGTCGCCTTGCCCTCGAGGTTGTGGCGCAGGTTGGCCTGCTGCTTCATCAGCTTGCCGCTGCCGGTGACCTTGAAACGCTTCTTGGCACCCGAGTGGGTCTTCTGCTTCGGCATATCTCTTCCTTCGTTGGGGATCCCGCGGACGGGAGTCTGTGGTGCGCTTACTCCGCCGGAGCGGAAGCGGGGGTCTGTTCGTCGTCGGCCTGACCACCGCGCGCATCACGCGCAGCCTGCTTCGTCGCGGCGCGGGCCGCGTTCTGCTCGGTCTTGACCTCGGACTTGTTCTTGTGAGGGGCCACCACCATCACCATGTTGCGGCCGTCGATCGTGGGATTGGACTCCACGGTGCCGAACTCGGCGACATCCTCGGCGAACTTGCGGAGGAGGCGGACACCCTGCTCGGGACGCGACTGCTCGCGCCCACGGAAGAGGATCATCGCCTTCACCTTGTCGCCCGCCTGGAGGAAGCCCTCGGCGCGCTTGAGCTTGGTTATGTAGTCGTGCGCCTCGATCTTCAGACGGAACCGGACCTCCTTGAGGACGGTGTTCGCCTGATTGCGCCGCGCTTCCTTGGCCTTCTGCGCAGCCTCGTACTTGAACTTGCCGTAATCCATGATCTTGACCACGGGGGGCTTCGAGTTCGGGGCTACCTCGACGAGATCGAGGTCGGCCTCCTGGGCCAGGCGCATGGCCACCTCGATGCGGACGACGCCGACCTGCTCACCCGCGGGTCCGACGAGGCGGACCTCGGGAACGCGGATGCGGTCATTGGTGCGGGGATCGCTGATGCGGAACTCCTCTTCGTGCGGTGGACGGCCTCCGGTGACACGGGAAATGTGTCGCCGGGCGGAAGATCGTCACGTCCACCCCGCACGATGCATGCATCGGCGTTCTGTTCTGCACCCTGGACAACCTCGACGAGCGAGGCGGAGTGCGAGACCCGGTAGCCTGGAGCGGCAAGCGCGGGTGGGATGTGATCCTCTTTCGACACGGAGCAGAACACTCCGGTGCCCGCAGAAGTCTAGCAGAGAGCAGCACGTGAGTACTATTCCGGCCGACCACAGCGATCACGACCCCGAGCGCCTCTCGCGCTGGGAGGAACAGGAACGGGTCGCGCAGTCCGCTACCCGAGACATCGCGGACGTCCCCGCGGTCGAGGTGATCACGACGACATCGGTCCACCTCATGAGCGCCGCCGCCGTCAAACTCGGCCTGGCAGACGACCCTAACCAGCAGAAGGACCTCGACGAGGCCCGCAAGCTCATCAACGCCCTCGCCGGCCTCATCACAGCCGCCGCCCCCGAGGTGAGCGACATGCACGCGCGCTCGCTCCGCGACGGGCTGCGCACCCTGCAGCTCGCCTTCCGCGAGGCGTCGTCCATCCCCGACCCCATCGGCAAGGGTCCCGGCGAGAAATGGACCGGCCCGGTCAACTGAGACGCTGAAAGGGGGGATGCCGCGCGGCATCCCCCCTTCTGCGTGTCAGGCGCGGACGAGTTTGACTGTCAACGAGTCCACGAGGACGGCGACGCGGTCGTCCGTCGACCACCTCGAGGCCAGTCGCTGCAGGATGGCATCGAGAGCCGCCTGGTCGAGGCCGTCGACGAGGTGCAGGCTCACGACGAGTTCGGGTCCGCGCAGACGCGAATGGGGATCGCCCGCGGCGACGGACAGATCCAGGACGCCGAGTTCGGTGCCGATCGATTCCTGAAGGCCGGCGAAGACGTCCGGTGAGACGTGCGGCGGCTCCCACGCCTGACCCTGCCCGATCGCCCAGACGGCGGGGCGGCGGAGGACGAACTCCGTGTCACTGCCCGGGTCGATGACGATGAGCTCGGTGTCATCGGCCGCGGCCGACAGCGCCGTCCGGACGCCGTCCGCGGGTACGGGGCGCGCAGCGGCATCCCATCGCGACATCGTCGAGACCGAGGTGAAGACAGGGAGCACACGCCGCCCGTCCGGCGCGGCGACCGTCACGATCGACAGCTCCTGCGTCTTGTCGACGGTCAGGCCCGTCGGACCGACGCCTTCGTCACCCTTCTCGGCGACCAGAGGGATGAGGAGGCGGGCATCTCGGTAGGCGTCGACGACGGCTGTCGCCGGCCCCTCCCCCGCGTGGAACGCGGTCAGCGCCGCGAGCAGCGCCGGGTCGGCGCTGCCGTCGTCGCCGCTGTGCGGATTCGCTTGGAAGCTCCGCCCCTTCCAGGGGACGCCCGCCGAGTCAGCCGCGTGACCCGAGTGCGGGTCAGTGTCCGGCGACATCCAGCGCCTCGGCCAGCGTGAATGCGCCGGCGTACAGGGCCTTTCCGACGATCGCACCCTCGACACCCAGCGGCACGAGTTCGCGGAGCGCTGCGATGTCGTCGAGGCTCGAGATCCCACCGGACGCGACGACCGGCTTGTCGGTGCGGACGGCGACCTCGCGCAGGAGCTCGATGTTCGGCCCCTGCAGCGTGCCGTCCTTCGTCACGTCGGTGAGCACGTAGCGGCTGCAGCCAGCATCCTCGAGGCGGTCCAGGACCTGCCAGAGGTCGCCGCCGTCGCGCGTCCAGCCCCGTGCGGCGAGCGTCGTGCCGCGCACGTCCAGACCGACGGCGATCGCCTCGCCGTAGCGGAGGATGACGTCGGCCGCCCACTCGGGGTTCTCGAGCGCGGCCGTGCCGAGGTTGATGCGGGTCGCGCCGGAGTCGAGCGCTGCGTCGAGGGACTCGTCATCGCGGATGCCGCCGGAGAGCTCGACCTTCACGCCGCGGAGGGACTTGATCACCTTGCGCATGAGCGACGCGTTCGAGCCGCGCCCGAACGCCGCGTCCAGGTCGACGAGGTGGATCCACTCCGCGCCCTGCCGCGCCCACTCCTGCGCGGCGTCGACGGGATCGCCGTAGCTGGTCTCGGTGCCGGCCTCGCCCTGCGTCAGTCGGACGGCCTTGCCGTCGGCGACGTCCACAGCGGGCAGGAGGGTCAGTTCGGGCGTGGATGCGAATTCGTTCATGGCTCCGGGTGGGACGGTGTGCACGCCGGGCGCGCGCACAAGGGGACAGGTTACTCCGACGCGGGCAGCGAGGAGATCCAGTTCGAGAGCAGGCGGATGCCGGCCGCTCCCGACTTCTCGGGATGGAACTGCGTCGCCGACAGCGGACCGTTCTCGACAGCGGCGAGGAACGGCCTGCCGTAGTCGCACCAGGTCAGCACCGGCTCACGGAACGGCTTGATGACGTCGAGGGTCCAGTCCTGCGCCCCGTAGGAGTGGACGAAGTAGAACCGCTCCTCCTCGAGGCCGGCGAACAGCGTCGATCCTTCGCCTGCGCGGACCGTGTTCCAGCCCATGTGAGGCAGGACCGGCGCCTCGAGTTCGGTGACCGACCCCGGCCACTCCCCCAACCCCTGAGTGTCGACGCCGCGCTCGACACCGAGTTCGAACATGACCTGCATCCCGACGCAGATGCCGAGGACCGGCATCCCTCCCGCAAGGCGGCGACCGATGAGTTCGTCTCCACGACTGGCGCGCAGAGCCGACATGACGGCGGAGAAGGCGCCGACTCCCGGGACGAGGAGCCCGGCGGCATCCGCGATCAGCCCGCGGTCCTTCGTGAGACGCGCGTCGGCCCCCGCCTCGATGAGCGCCTTGACGGCGGAGTGGACGTTGCCCGATCCGTAGTCGAGGACCGCGACCAGCGGAGGTGTCGTCACAGGGCGCCCTTCGTGCTCGGGATGCCCTGGACGAGCGGGTCGAGCGCCTTGGCCTGCCGGAACGCGCGGGCGAACGCCTTGTACTCTGCTTCGGCGATGTGGTGGGGGTCGCGGCCGGCGACCAGAGTGACGTGAACGGTCAGGCCGGCGTGGAAGGCGATCGCCTCGAACGTGTGACGCACGAGCGATCCGGTGAAGTGGCCGCCGATGAGGTGGTACTCGTAGCCCTCGGGCTCACCCGTGTGGACGAGGTAGGGACGACCGCTGATGTCGACGACCGCCTGCGCGAGCGCCTCATCCAACGGGACCAGCGCGTCGCCGTAGCGCGAGATGCCCGCTTTGTCGCCGAGCGCCTGCCGGATGGCCTGACCCAGCACGATCGCCGTGTCCTCGACGGTGTGGTGAGCATCGATGTGGGTGTCGCCGCTCGCGCGGACGGTGAGGTCGATGAGCGCGTGCTTCGCGAACGCGGTGAGCAGGTGGTCGAAGAACGGGACCGTCGTCTCGATCGTGCTCTGACCGGTTCCGTCGAGATCGAGCTCGAGCTCGATGGTCGACTCGCTTGTCGCACGCCGGACGGAGGCGGTGCGGGACGCGGGGATGCTCATACATCGAGTCTATCGACGCGCGGCATCCGCCCTGCCCTCGCGACGACGCCGCGCGACTCAGAGCGAGGCGAGCGCCTCGAGGAACGCCGTGGACTCGTCCTCGCTGCCGGCCGAGACGCGCAGTGTGTGCGGCAGTCCGACGTCGCGGACGAGGATGCCGCGGTCGTACAGGCCCCGCCAGGTCGCCTGCGGGTCCTTCACCCCGCCGAAGAGGACGAAGTTCGACCAGCTCTCGTAGGGCGAGTATCCGAGGGCGGACAGCGTCG
The DNA here is from genome assembly GCF_047302325.1 of Microbacterium phoenicis. Lineage (NCBI taxonomy): Bacteria > Bacillati > Actinomycetota > Actinomycetes > Micrococcales > Microbacteriaceae > Microbacterium > Microbacterium phoenicis. The sequence goes on along the minus strand of NZ_CP154849.1, from coordinate 1,510,170 downwards.
CCGAGATACGATCACGCTGAGCGACGATGTCGTCCACCATCCCGAGCATGGTCGGTGCGTGCCGCAGGGCCGCGGTCGCCGCGGCCTGGGTGAGGGCGCTCAAGTGGTACGGCAGGCGAACGAGCCGGAGGGCGTCGATGACCGCCGGGTCGGCGGCGAGATAGCCGACGCGGGCGCCGGCGAACGCGAACGCCTTGCTCATCGTCCGCGACACGACCAGACGCTCGCGCCCGGGAAGGAGCGTGAGTGCTGACGGCTCGTCACGCGGGGCGAACTCCTGGTACGCCTCGTCGACGATGACGATGCCCCTCGAGGCTTCGTAGACGGACTCGATCACGTCGAGCCGAAGAGGGGTGCCCGTCGGGTTGTTGGGCGCGCAGAGGAAGACGACGTCGGGCTGTGCGCGATCGATCTGCTCCGCGGCATCCGAGGCCGTCAGCGTGAAATCCTCGCTGCGAGTGCCGCTGACGTACGTGGCACCGGTCGCTCCGGTGAGGAGCGGGTACATCGAGTAGGTGGGGGTGAAGCCGAAAGCCGTGCGTCCCGGGCCGGCGAAGGCCTGGAGGAGGTGGTGCAGCACCTCGTTCGACCCGTTCCCCGCCCAGATCTGTTCCGCCTGGAGGCCGTGCCCCAAGTAGTCCGCGAATCCTTCGCGAAGTCCGGTGAACTCCCTGTCGGGGTACCGATTGATGTCGCGGAGCGCCTGCGCGACCGCATCGAGGATGTCGTCCGCCACGTCCTCGGGGACGGGGTGGGTGTTCTCGTTGACGTTCAGCGTCACGGGAAGCGACGCCTGCGGGGCGCCGTAAGGGATCTGTCCCCGCAGATCGTCACGGAGGGGTAGGTCGTCGAGACTCGCACTCACCCCGCCATCGTAGGACGTCGCGCCGGTCTACTCGGCCGCCTGAGCCGTGTAGGCCGTGGGGATCGCGAGCGACTGGCCCGCGTCGACGACAGACGACGGCAGCGCGTTCAGCCGGACGATGTCGTCGATCACGTCGCGGGGGTCGCTGTCGGGGGCGACGTCCTGAGCGATGGTCCAGAGCGAGTCACCGGGGTGGACCGTCACGGTCTTGAACGTCCCCGCCGCAGACCCTGCGTCACCGCTGGCGAGTGCGCCACCGCTGGAGAGGATGCCGATCCCCAGTGCCACGACCGCCGGCAGTGCTGCGAGCGTCGCGACGACGCGACGACCACGCGTCGTGAGACGCATCCGCGTCCGGACGACGGGACGGGTGGGAACGGGCGTGATGGTGGTGATCGAGTTCATGGTGTCCTCCTCGGGGCGACCCCGGTCAGATGAGATCTTCGCCCCCGCCCGTCGGCCGGGACGAGCGGGTGCGAAGTTCTCTTCCGAATCTATCTTCGATATTCGTATACTGTCAAGGGAGCGGTTATCCGCAGATCGATCGAAGACGACACGCGGTCGGCTGCGGCACGATCTCATCGACACCGGATACGGTTTCGATGACCAGAGCCCATCACCAACCTCCGACATTCGAAGGCGAGTGCCCCCGGCTCGACGTTCTCCGCCGCCGAATCGGCGGGGACGCGGGGCCGCGAAAGGAACGACATGAGCGACAAGCCGCAGACGCGTCGGCGTAAGAGCCTGAGCGACAAGCAGCTCGCGATCCTCGAGGTGATCCAGAGGTCCATCGCTCGGTACGGGTATCCGCCGAGCATGCGAGAGATCGGGGACGCGGTCGGCTTGAAGTCGCTCTCAAGCGTGACTCATCAGCTGAACCAGCTCGAACTGAGTGGTTACCTTCGCCGTGACCCCGGCAAGACCCGCGCCATGGAGGTGCTGATCGACCTGCCGGGCGCCGCCGGCGAGAATCCCGCGGACGCCGCGCCCGCTGTGGGCGACGCCGCCATGGTCCCCTTGGTCGGACGCATCGCCGCGGGCGTCCCGATCACCGCCGAGCAGCAGGTGGAGGAGATCTTCCCGCTCCCCCGTCAGCTCGTCGGCAAGGGCGAGCTGTTCATGCTGAAGGTGTCGGGCGACTCCATGATCGACGCGGCGATCTGCGACGGAGACTGGGTCGTCGTGCGTTCGCAGGCGGATGCATCCAACGGCGAGATCGTCGCGGCCATGCTCGACGGCGAAGCGACGGTGAAGACCTTCCGCCAGCGCGACGGACACACCTGGCTCCTGCCGCGCAACTCGGCGTTCGAGCCCATCCTGGGCGACGACGCCGTCGTCCTCGGCAAGGTGGTCGCCGTGCTCCGCGCCGTGTGAGAACCGAGAACGTCGAAGGGGGATGCCGCGCGGCATCCCCCTTCGACGTTCCTGAGGTCAGACGTCTGCGGCCGCCCGTGCGCGAACGTTCCGAGCCGCGGCGACGATGTTCCGGAGCGAGGCTGCCGTCTCCACGTATCCCCGGGTCTTCAGCCCGCAGTCCGGGTTCACCCACAGCCGCCGGACGTCGAGCTCGGCGGCAGCTCGGTCGAGGAGGGCGGTGACCTCTGATTCCGAAGGGATTCGCGGCGAGTGGATGTCGTAGACGCCGGGCCCGATTCCATGATCGAAACCGGATGCCGCGACATCCGAGATCACTTCTCCCCGGCTCCGGGCTGCCTCGATGGACGTCACGTCGGCATCCAGGGCCGCGATCGCACCGATGACGACGCCGAACTCGGAGTAGCAGAGGTGCGTGTGGATCTGCGTCGCGTCGGCGGCACCGGCGGTCGCGAGGCGGAAGGACGCCACCGACCAGTCGAGGTACGCGGGCTGGTCCGCTGCGGTCAACGGCAGGAGCTCACGTAGCGCGGGTTCGTCGACCTGCACGATGGCGATGCCGGCGCCCTCGAGGTCGGCGATCTCGTCGCGCAGGGCGAGGGCGACCTGATCAGCCGTCTCGCTGAGCGGTTGGTCGTCCCGCACGAACGACCACGCGAGGATCGTCACGGGACCGGTGAGCATCCCCTTCACCGGCGACGCCGACAGCGACTGCGCGTACGCCGACCACCTCACGGTGATGGGTACCGGACGTGACACGTCGCCCCACAGGATCGACGGTCGCGTCGCGCGCGAACCGTACGACTGCACCCATCCGTTGCGCGTGACGGCGAACCCATCGAGGTTCTCGGCGAAGTACTGGACCATGTCGTTGCGCTCGGCCTCGCCGTGGACGAGCACATCCAGCCCGATCTCCTTCTGCACCTCCACGACGCGCGCGATCTCGTCGCGGAGGAAGCCCTCGTACGCGTCCGCGTCGATCTCGCCGCGACCGAACCGAGCGCGTGCTCGGCGGATCTCGCCGGTCTGCGGGAACGAGCCGATCGTGGTGGTCGGGAGCACCGGCAAACCGAGAGCAGCGTCCTGCACCGCGGCACGGACCTCGTACGGCGTTCGGATCCGGTCAGCGGGGCTCAGCGCGGCAACGCGGTCGCGGACGGCCCCGTCGCGCACACCCGCGGCGTGATGGCGATCGACGAGCGCGGCGGTCGCGGCATCCACCTCGTCGGCGATCGCGTCGCGTCCGTCACGGAGACCACGAGCGAGCGTCGCGATCTGGCGGACCTTCTGGTCGGCGAACGCGAGCCACGAGACCAGCCGCGGATCGAGCTCGGTCTCGTCGGCGAGGTCGTACGGGACGTGTTGGAGCGACGTCGACGTGCCCGCCACCGTCGCGGCAGCCCCCAGCCGCACCACCTGATCGAGCGCGTCGGCGGCAGCGGCGAGGTCGCCCCGCCACACGTTCCGACCGTCGATGACACCGGCGACGAGGACCTTCGACGCCAGGCCCGCCGTCGGGGCCGGGATCGAGCCGCGGATCAGATCGACCGCGATCGCGTCGACGGGTGATGCCGCGAGTGCACGCCATGCCGCCGCCGACAGCTGGCCGTATCCGGCGGCGACGAGGATCGCGGGTCGTCGTCCGGCCGAGGCGAGCACCTCAGCCGTTCGTGCCGCTGCAGCGGCGAGCTCGTCGTCGGTGTAGCCGAGCGACTGGCTCACGAGTGCGGGCTCGTCGAGTTGGACCCATTCCGCGCCGGCGTCGCGGAGGGCCGCGAGGAGATCGACGTACACCGGGAGGAGGTCGTCGAGACGGTCGAGGGGACGCGCGGCGGGAGCAGCATCGGTCGTCTTCGACAGGGCCAGGAAGGTCACCGGACCGACGAGGACGGGGCGGGTCGTGAATCCCTCGGCGACGGCCTCGGCGACCTGGCGCGCGAAGCGATCGCTCGACAGGGTGAACTGCGTCTCGGGACCGATCTCCGGAACGAGGTAGTGGTAGTTCGTGTCGAACCATTTCGTCATCTCCAGGGGCGCCGCGTCGCCCTCGCCCCGGGCGGCCGTGAAGTACGCGGCCAGCGGGATGGTCCCGTCCGCGCGGCGCAGGTGCGCGAAGCGTTCGGGGAGCGCGCCGACCGCCGCGGCGACGTCGAGCACCTGGTCGTAGAAGGAGAACGATTCGGGGATGGCCGAATCCGCGCGTCCGAGGCCGAGATCGGCGAGCCGGTGCCGGGTGTCTCGGCGCAGGTCGGCGGCGACCCGTTCGAGCGCCGTCTCGTCGAGCTCTCCGCGCCAATGCGCCTCTACCGCGCGCTTGAGCTCGCGGCGTCGGCCGATGCGCGGGTAGCCGAGGATCGTTCCGGCGGCGAGTTCGGTCATGATGTCTCCTCTGTCGGGGTGATGACGCCCGCCTCGGCCAGGGTGGCGAGGACGGTGCGGTGGTGGTTGAAGGCGTACAGGTGGATGCCGGGTGCTCCGCCCTCGAGGACGGCGCGGCAGAGCTCAGCGGCGTAACGCACGCCGACCTCGCGTCTCCCCTCGGCGGTGGGCTCCACGTCGAGGTCGACGGCGAGCGCGCCGGGGACGGGCTGGCCGGTGAGCTCGACGATCCGGGTCAATCGCGACGGCGAGGTGATCGGCATGATTCCGGGGAGGATCGGGATGACGACCCCCGCTGTGCGGGCGCGGGACACGAAGGCGAGATAGTCGTCGGCGTGGAAGAACAGCTGAGTGATGGCGAGGGTCGCTCCCGCAGCCTGCTTGGCGAGCAGTGCGTCGATGTGCTCGGCGGGGTACCGCGATCGCGGATGCCCGTTCGGGAACGCGGCGACGGCGATGTCGACATGTCGGCGCCGTTCGACCCGCGCGGCTCCCGGGACCCCGGGAATCGGTTCCTCCGTATACGGGGAGCATTCGGCCTGAACGCGGTCGATGAGCTGCACGAGTTGCGCGGCGCTTTCGAGGTCTCCCGCCCCGTCGGGGTCCTCGGGGGCACCCTGCGGCGCATCGCCGCGAAGCGCCAGGAACGAGCGGATGCCGGCATCCAGGAACTCGCGGATGAGCGCGGTCGCCTCGCGGTAGGAGTTGCCGACGCAGGTGAGATGGGCGAGAGGCTCGACGCGCGTCTCGCGGCGGATGTGTCGGAGTACCTCGAGCGAGCGCCCTGCCGTCGAGCCCCCCGCGCCGTAGGTGACCGAGATGAACGACGGCTCGACCTCGGCGAGACGCGCGATCGTCCGGTGCAACGCCGCGTCGGAGGCGTCGCTGCGCGGCGGGTAGACCTCGAAGGAGACCGGCACGGTGGTGACGGACGGGGTCTGGATGATCGACATGGGGGCTCCGGGGACGAGTCGGATGGCCTGGCGGCCGCGGACCGCACGCACTCGTGCGGGGACCTCGCGGGCGGGTGCCGGGCTCGGCTGTCGCTCCGGACCCGGGTCTCCGGGCCACTGATGCGGTCATGCTAGCCACGCGCCCCGCGGCTCCGACAGGACTGTGACGCTCCGTGTCCGAGCGTGTCGCGAGATGACTTCCGGTGACCTCGGTGTCGCAGTGTGACGCCGCGTAGCGTGGATGCATGACGACGATCGCCCCGTTCGGTTCCTGGATCTCACCCCTGTCGGCGGCGGACGCCTCAGCCGCGGCTGCGCGCTACGACGGCGCGCGCTTCGTCGGCGCTGAGGTGTGGTGGGGAGAGACCCTGCCTGACGAGGGCGGCCGATCCTCCGTGCGCCGTGCGATCGGCGAGGCGGCGGAGGACGTGCTCCCGGCACCGTGGAGCGCCCGCTCCCGTGTGCATGAGTACGGCGGCGGCTCGTGGACGACGGACGATGATGGGCGCCTGTTCTTCGTGGAGAAGACGGATCAGCGGGTGTGGACGATGCGGCCGGGCGAGCAGCCCGTCCCGCTCACCCCCGAGGACCCGGGGGCGCGGCACGGCGGTCTCCGCTGGCAGAACGGGACGCTGCTGGCCGTCCGCGAAGTCCACGACGACGCGCCCGTGCCTCGCCGCTCCGTGGTGTCGATCTCCCTCGACGTCACGGAGGTGCGTGAACTGGTGGCCGGGAGCGACTTCCTCGCCCAGCCCGCGCTCTCCCCCGACGGACGTCGACTCGCGTGGGTCGCGTGGGACCACCCCGACATGCCCTGGGACCGCACCGAGATCCGCGTCGGAGATCTCGAGGACGGCATCGTCACAACCTGGCGCGCCGTCACCTCCGGAGAGACAGCGGCCCTCCAGCCCGAGTGGGATGCCGCGGGTCGCCTCGTGTACGTCGACGACGCGAGCGGGCGGTGGAACATCCGGCGGTGGGATGCGGCATCCGATCGTCCCGCCGAGCTCATCGCCCCGGCCGACGCCGACACCGGCGGCGGCCTGTGGGTCCTCGGCGTCCGGTGGTACGCACTGCTCGAGGACGGCGGCATCGTCGCGGTCCGGACGAACGGGTCGGACGAGGTGGTCCGCATCGACGCAGACGGGTCCGTTCGCACCACCGACGTCCCCGCACGTTCGCGTGCGGTCGTCGAGGACGTGCAGGGTACGCGCGTGCTCGTGTCCGGCGCCGCGCCCGGGACGACGGGCATCTGGGAGATCGCAGCCGACGGGTCGAGCTCGCTCGTGGTCGGGACGCGCTCCGACCTCGACGACGCGTGGATCCCGGCGGCGCGGCCGTTCACCGTGCCCGGGCTGCACGGAGAGGTGCACGCCTTCGACTACCCGCCGACCAACCCGAATTCCGCCGCGCCCGACGGCGAACTCCCGCCGTACATCGTCTACGTCCACGGCGGTCCGACCGCGCACACCGGCGGCGTCCCCGACAGCCGGATCACCTACTTCACGAGCCGGGGCATTGGCATCCTCGAGGTCAACTACGGCGGCTCGACGGGCTACGGCCGCGCCTACCGTGAGCGTCTGCGAGGACAGTGGGGCATCGTGGACCGAGACGACGTCGCCGCAGCCGCGTCCGGGTTCGCCGCCGACGGGCGAGCGGATGCCGCGCGTCTCGGCATCGCCGGCGGATCAGCCGGCGGCTGGACGGTGCTGGCGGCCCTCGCCTGCACCGACGTGTTCGGCGCGGGGATCTCGCGGTACGGCGTCGGCGACGCGCGTTCGCTCGCCACGGACACCCACGACTTCGAGGCCCGCTACCTCGACGGTCTGATCGGACCGCTCCCCGAGGCCGAGGCGCTCTACCTCGAGCGCTCACCCCTCGGACACACCGACGGCTTCCGTGTCCCCGTGCTGCTCCTGCAAGGCGCGGAGGATGCGGTCGTCCCGCCCACGCAGGCCGAGGCGATCCGCGACGCCCTCGCCGAGCGCGGCGTGCCCCACGCCTACGTGCTGTACGACGGCGAGGGGCACGGCTTCCGGCGTGCGGAGACCGTCATCAACGCGCTCGAGACCGAACTCGCGTTCCTCGGCCGGGTCTTCGGGTTCGAGACGCCGGGAGTGCCCGCCCTCGCCCTCGACTGAGGTCGAGGCGGGGGACCGTCACCGGGCGTACGGTGCCAGCTCCGCCGCCAGTCGCTCGGACACGTGCGCGTGGACGGCGGTCCCGCCCTCCTCGTGCTGCGTGGACAGGATGTGGCCCGACTCATGGACCGCGTTGACGAGGTCGCCGCGGTCATAGGGAACGAGAGCGTGAACCTCGACCGCCGGGAGCGGCAGCGCGTCCTCGATCGTGGCACGGAGCTCCACGATGCCCTCGCCGGTGCGGGACGAGACGAAGTGCGCCTTCGGCTCGAGACCCCGGAGGACCAGACGGGTGTCCGGATCGATGAGGTCGGCCTTGTTGAACACGACGATCTCGTTCGTCGAGCGCGCTCCGACATCACCCATGACATCCCGGACGGTGGCCAACTGGGCCGCCGGGTCGGGATGCGATCCATCGACCACGTGGACGATGACGTCCGCGTCGCCGACTTCCTCGAGGGTCGAACGGAACGCCTCGACGAGCTGGTGCGGGAGGTTCCGGACGAAGCCGACGGTGTCGGTCAGCGTGTAGACGCGTCCGTCGGCCGCCTGCGCGCGGCGCACCGTGGCGTCCAGCGTTGCGAACAGGGCGTTCTCGACCAGCACTCCTGCGCTGGTCAACTTGTTGAGCAGGCTCGACTTGCCGGCGTTCGTGTACCCGGCGATCGCCACCGACGGGATCGTGTTGCGCTTGCGCTCGGCCCGCTTCGCCTCGCGGGCGGGCTTGTAGTCGCGGATCTGACGTCGCAGCATTGCCATCCGGGTGCGGATGCGGCGGCGATCCAGCTCGATTTTCGTCTCACCAGGACCGCGGGACCCCATACCGGCGCCACCGGCACCGACCTGGCCACCGGCCTGGCGGCTCATCGAGTCACCCCACCCGCGCAGGCGCGGGAGGAGGTACTCGAGCTGGGCGAGCTCGACCTGCGCCTTGCCCTCACGACTCTTCGCGTGCTGGCTGAAGATGTCGAGGATGACGGTGGTGCGGTCGATCACCTTGACCTTGACGACGTCCTCGAGGGCACGCCGCTGGCTGGGTGCGAGCTCGGTGTCGGCGATGACGGTATCGGCGCCCACGGCGACGACGAGGTCGCGGAGCTCCGCCGCCTTGCCGCGGCCGATGTACGTGGCGGGGTCGGGGTGGGGGCGACGCTGCAGCACGCCGTCGAGGACGACGGCGCCGGCGGTCTCGGCGAGCGCCGCGAGCTCGCGCAGCGAGTTCTCGGCATCCTCCGTCGACCCCTGCGGGTACACGCCCACGAGGACGACGTTCTCCAGCCGCAGCTGGCGGTACTCGACCTCGGTGACGTCTTCGAGCTCGGTGGACAGGCCGGGGACGCGCCGGAGCGCCGCGCGCTCCTCACGATCCCACTGATCGCCGTCCGTGTCGCCGTAGGCGACGGTGCTCTCGTCCTGCAACGCCTGTGCGGCGCCGAACACGCGCACCCCCGAACGCGACTCCGCTCGCGCGAGCACGCGGTCGACCGGGTCCACCGGCTCGTCCGTCGTGGCAGGGGTGGTGGTGTCTGTCATGTGTTCCTTTCGCGGCCTCGCGGCCATCCGTGCACTCTAGCTTCCCGCGGCTCGCACCGCCTCCGCTACGCTCGTCGCATGGGGAGCGACCACTACTTCAGCGCGTCCCCGTCCAGCTCTGAGAATCTCCGCCGTATCCGTGTGTCCCTCGCCGGTCGCGACGCCGAGGTGACGACGGCGGGCGGGGTGTTCAGTCCCGACCACGTGGACGGTGGGACGGCGGTCCTTCTGGCGAACACTCCCCCGCCCCCGGTGGGCGGTCATCTGCTGGATCTCGGATGCGGCTGGGGCCCCATCGCGCTGTCGCTCGCCATCGACGCCCCTCACGCGACGATCTGGGCCGTCGACGTCAACGAGCGAGCACTCGACCTCGTCCGCCGCAACGCCGCGGAACTCGGCCTCGACAACGTCAACGCCGTACTGCCCGAGGATGTTCCGGCAGACATCACCTTCCGCACGATCCGGTCGAATCCGCCGATCCGCGTCGGCAAGGACGTGCTGCACGGGCTGCTCGAGACGTGGATCCCCCGACTCGCCGAGCGCAGCGACGCCTGGCTCGTCGTGCAGCGGAACCTCGGCTCGGACTCCCTGCAGCGGTGGCTGGCGGCATCCCTCGACCGCGGCTACTCCGTCAGCCGCGCAGCGACGGGGCGCGGTTTCCGCGTCTTGAAGGTGCGCCGGCACGGCACACCCGCGACGGGGACGATCCCCGTTCCCTGAACCGGTCAGGCCAGCGCGATCTCGCCCGAGAAGACGAGCGTGGCGGGTCCCGACAGCAGAACCCGCTCCCCGGCATCCGTCCGGACGACGCGCACTCCGAGGCGGCCGCCAGGGACGTCGACCGTCCACCGGTCGGGAGCGCCCGCACCGGCCCAGTGCCGGACGGCCAGAGCGGATGCCGCGACTCCGGTGCCGCACGAGAGCGTCTCGCCGACGCCTCGCTCGAAGACCCGCATCCGGATCGCACCGACACCGTCGGTGACGAGCGGCTCCTCGGGCACGACGAACTCGACGTTCGCGCCGGCCGTGGGTACGGGGTCCAGGATCGGCTGAACGGTCAGATCGAGCCCGTCGAGTTCGGCGATGCTCGAGAGGGCGACGACGACGTGGGGGTTCCCGACGTCGATGCCGAGGCCCGGACGGGCGATCTTCAGACCGTGGGCGCGTACGAGGACCTCGTCGGAGGTCGGACGCCACAGACCGAGGTCGACTTCGAAGCCGTTGTCGGCGAGCGTGACGGTCTTCGTTCCCGCTCGCGTGCCGATGCGCAGGGTCTCGCCGGCGCCCAGCGTCGCATATCCCGCGCTCAGGAGGTACTTCACGAAGACGCGGACGCCGTTGCCGCACATCTCGGCGACGGAGCCGTCGGCGTTGCGGTAGTCCATGAACCACTCGGCGTCGGGGGTGTCGGCGCCCGCGTCGATGGCGGCCGAGCGGACGACGCGCAGCAGCCCGTCGGCTCCGATCCCGAACCGTCGGTCGGTCAGCGCGGCGATCTGCTCGCCGGTCAGGTGGAGCGAGCCGTCGGGGTCGGCGACCACGACGAAATCGTTGCCCGTCCCGTGGCCCTTCGTGAATGCGATCGTCGACACCCGCTCAGTCTAGGCGGGGGCGGATGCCGCTTCGCCGGTCACGACGAGGGTCGCCCTGCCCGGAGTCCGGCGTCCATCACCTCGAGCGACCATGCGACGCTCGCCTCGACGTCCACGTCGATCCGGAAGCCGTGCGCGGCGTCCAGGACGGCGAAACCGTGGAGGACGCTACGCAGCATCCGGATGGCATGGACGTGCTCCTGCTGCGGAAGACCGTAGCGGGCGAACACTTCGCCCAGGGCGTCGAGGCTGTCGCGGAGCGCGATCGCGAGCGGATCGTCCTCATCCGTCGGTTCCGCAGCGGCGGTGGCCGCGTACCGACCCGGATGGTCCATGACGTACCGCCGGAACCTTCCCGCGACGTCCGTGAGCGCCGGCGCACCTCCCTGGTCCGATCGCGTCCCGCGGAACAGCTCGGCGAGCTCCTGCGCCGCGAGGGTCGCCACCCGGTGGGTGAGCTCGACGAGCCCGCCCGGGACGTGCTTGTAGAGCGAGGGGGGACGAACGCCGACCCGCTCCGCGAGCGCTGTCATCGTCAGTGCGGCGAGCCCCTGTTCATCGACGAGCTCTGCCGCCGCACGCGTCACGGCGTCGACATCGAGTCCCGCCCTAGGCACCCGCCGCTCCCGTCTTGGCCGAGAAGACCGATCGCAGGAACGGGACGGCGAGCTCGACGACCTCGCCGGGGCGTTCGACGTGCGGGTAGTGTCCCGCCCCGTCGATGACCGCCAGTCGGCCGATGCGGGGTCGGAGCGCGGCGATGACGCCTTCGCCCTCGGCGCGGGGATCCGCCCAGTCCGGGTCGGCGGTACCCATCACCACGAGTATCGGTACGGTCACGTGCGGAAGCTGCTCTCCCGCATCGGCGGGACTCGTCTGCCCCATGGCCCGGAGCGCCGCCATGCGCGCGGGGTCACCGAGGTGACCGGCGATGCGGGCCTGCTCCTGCGGCCAGTCGGCGGGTTTCTGCGGGATGGCGAGGTCGAGGTAGCGGAGCCACGCGGGGACGCTCCCGCGGAGCAGCATGGTCGCCAGGTGCGTCATGCCTTTCCGGTGCCGGGCGTGCCGGAGCATGCCCATCAGGTCGAACCGCTGCGCGCGGGTGAAGGGGGCCAGCTCGATGGCACCCACCACGTCCTGCGGGGCGACCGCTGCGGCGACGGTCGCAGCTCCTCCGCTGATCGACTGGCCGATGATGACCGCGGGGCCGCCGAGGTGACGGATGACGGCGAGGAGGTCGCCGGCGATGTCGCCGCGACTGTAGCTCGCCCACGTGGCGCTCGACTCGCCGCATCCGCGGATGTCGACGTTGGCCACGCGGAACCCCGCCGCAACCAGAGCCGGCACGACGAAGCGGTAGGAGTGACGGGTGTCCCCCATTCCGTGCGCCAGGATCACGAGAGGCCCCTCCCCGACCACGTCGAACGCGATCTCGCCGCCCTCGACCTGCAGTTTCTCGACCATCGCCGTCTCCTTCGCATCGTGTCCGATGCAAGAAAGCTACGGCTAGCTTTAGCTTGTCAAGTGATCGAGTAACCGGATGCCGGGAGTCCCGGCATCCACCCAGCGAAGACCGGGGTACCGCTTGAACCACGAGACCTGGCGCCGCGCGTACCGACGGGTGAGGGCCTGGGTCTCGGCGATGGCCTCCTCCTCATCCATCCGCCCGGCCAGCTGCGCGAGCGCCTGCGCATAACCGATCGCGCGGGGCGCCGTCGGACCGGACTCGAGTCCCCGGGCCCGCAGGGCGTCGACCTCAGCCAGCAGGCCGCCCCGCCACATCCCCCGAACGCGCTCGTCGAGGCGCACGACGAGCTCTGCGCGGTCCAGGTGGACGCCGACGAGCTCGGTGGCGGGATGCCACAGCACCGGCGCTTCCGGAAGCGCAGCGCCGTGGGTGTCCGCCCCCTGGAGGAGCACTTCGAGAGCGCGGACGACACGCCGGCCGTTGCGCGGATCGAGGCGCTCGGCTGCGCCGGGATCGACCGCGCGGATGCGCTCGATCAACGCGACCGCACCGAGCTCGTCGAGGTCGGTCTCGAGCCGGGCGCGCAGTGCCGGGTCGCGGGGCGGGAAGCGGAAGTCGAAGACGACGCTCGAGACGTAGAGACCCGACCCCCCGACGAGGATCGCATCGGCACCGCGGTCAAAGATGTCGCGGATCGTCGCGCGCGCCCGCTCCTGGTAGACGGCGACGGCGACGTCCTCGGTCACGTCGAACTCGTCGAACAGATGATGCGGAATGCCGCGGCGCTCGGGCACCGGGATCTTCGCCGTCCCGACGTCCATGCCGCGGTAGAGCTGCATGGCATCGGCGTTCACGATCTCCGCCGGACGACCACCGCGGATCAGCTCCTCGGCGAGATCCAGCGACAGCGAGGTCTTGCCCGTGCCGGTCGCCCCGACGATCGCCCAGAGGCGCTCCGCGCCCACGAGGTCAGAGTCCGGGCGTCGCGGTACGGATCAGCGGCAGACCGAGTGACACGGCGCGCGGAGCCGCGTCACCGGCCGGAGCCGGGACGCCGCAGGAGTCGGCCTGCGCACGATCCCACGCGTCTCCGGCCCGCGTCCGGCGGATGCGCAGCGGAGCGCCGTCCGGGCTGTCGGCGAGCAGGTGGAACGGCGCGGCGTGCGTGACGACCGTCGTCACGACGTCACCGGGGCGCGGCGTCGGGGAACCCTCGGGAACCTCGAAGTGGACCAGGCGGTTGTCCTCGGCGCGACCCGTCAGGCGGCGCGTCGCGGCATCCTTCTTCCCCTCCCCCGTGGAGACGAGGACCTCGACGGTGCGACCGAGCTGCGCCTGGTTCTCCTCGAGCGAGATCCGCTCCTGGAGGGCCACCAGGCGGTTGTAGCGCTCCTGCACGACCTCCTTCGGGACCTGATCCGGCATGGTCGCCGCAGGTGTGCCCTCGCGGATCGAGTACTGGAAGGTGAAGGCCCCGGCGAAGCGCGCTTGCTCGACGACGCGCATGGTGTCCTCGAAGTCCTCGTCGGTCTCGCCCGGGAAGCCCACGATGATGTCGGTGGAGATCGCCGCGTCCGGCATCTTCTCGCGCACGCGGTCGAGGATGCCGAGGAACCGTTCGCTCCGGTACGACCGCCGCATCGCCTTGAGGATGCGGTCCGACCCGGACTGCAGCGGCATGTGCAGCTGCGGCATGACGGCGGGGGTCTCGGCCATCGCGTCGATGACGTCGTCGGTGAAGGCCGCGGGGTGCGGGCTCGTGAAACGGATGCGCTCGAGGCCCGGGATCTCGCCCGCTGCCCGCAGGAGCTTGCTGAACGCCTGTCGGTCGCCGAACTCGACCCCGTAGCTGTTGACGTTCTGGCCGAGGAGGGTGACCTCGATGGCGCCGTCGTCGACGAGCAGGCGGATCTCGTTCAGGATGTCGCCGGGGCGGCGGTCCTTCTCCTTGCCGCGCAGGCTCGGCACGATGCAGAACGTGCAGGTGTTGTTGCAACCGACCGAGATCGAGACCCAGCCGCTGTGGGCCGCGTCGCGCTTGGTGGGGAGCGTCGAGGGGAACACCTCCAGCGACTCGAGGATCTCGAGCTCCGCCTCGCCGTTGTGACGCGCGCGCTCGAGCAGGCTCGGCAGGGATCCCATGTTGTGGGTGCCGAAGACGACGTCGACCCAGGGGGCCTTCTGCTGGACGGCATCCTTATCCATCTGGGCGAGGCACCCGCCGACGGCGATCTGCATGCCGTCGTGCTTGTCCTTGCGGCTCTTCAGGTGCCCCAGGGTTCCGTAGAGCTTTCCCGCAGCGTTGTCGCGCACGGCGCATGTGTTGATGACGACGACGTCCGCGTCGACGCCCGCGTCAGCGCGGACGTAGCCGGCCGATTCGAGGGAACCGGACAGACGCTCGGAGTCGTGGACGTTCATCTGGCACCCGAAGGTCCGCACCTCGTAGGTGCGGACGCGGCCGTCGGCGGCGACGGCTGCGGCGGACGGGGCGATGAGAGTGGGGGCAGCGGAAGGGCTGGTCATGATCAGGCCATTCTACGAGCCGCGCTCTCCCGGCACGCCGCGTGCCGCCTCAACGCAGAAGGGAGCGGATGCGGGCAGCCGACATCGCACTGAAGGCGATGGCGACGACGATGAGAACCGTGACGGCGAGCCACACCGGAACGAGGCCCGAGCCGACGAAGAGGTCGATTCCGTAGATCTCCTTCAGGTCGCTGATCGCGCGACTGTCCCCGCCGGCCACAGACGCGAGCGTCTCATCGGTGAACGGACGACGCAGGAGCATCGCGCCCTGCGCGAAGGGCAGGGCGTTGATGGTCGACGCGACGCCGTCGGGCAGCGACCCGACCGGGATGTAGGAGCCCGCGACGAAGCCGAGGACGGTACCGACCACGGTGGAGAACGCGGAGTACGCACCGGTCGTCTTGAGGAAGGACGCACCGAAGGCGCCGAGCGACGTGAAGGCGACGCAGCAGAGCACCATCGCGCCGATCGCCCTCAGGATCTCGAGCGGACCCAGCCACGTGTCGCGGACGAATCCGAGTTCGAGGACGGTGAGAACGAAGATGACGCTCGACATGATGATCGCCACGGACACCGAGGACACCAGGTAACCGAGGACCAGCTGCGATCGTCGGATCGGGGCGACGAGGAAGTCGGCGAACCTGCCCGACGCGCGATCGTCCACGAACACGGAGATGGCGCCGATCCCCGAGGTGACGGTCGTGAGCAGGACGATGCCCGACAGCATCCAACTGTCGACGAAGGCCTCGATGTCCCTGCGGGACGCGCGTGGCAGCGTGCGCTCCAGCCCGTCGACCTGCAGCCGCGAGAGGAAGAGCGTGTAGAGGAGGAAGAGGATGAGCCCGCTCAGCAGCGAGAAGAAGACGTTCATCCGATCGCGGAAGAAGAGCGTCAGGTTGCGGCGCACGATCGCCGCGACGATCCTCACGCTGCGTCTCCGACCATCTCGCCGCGGCCGGTGAGGGCGAGGAAGACGTCGTCCATCCGGCCGTGCCGGAACTCGAAGTCCAGAACGTCCTCGCCGTGCGCCGCCAGCAGGTGTCGAGCGGCCCGCGCGTCGGGGACCTCGATCGTGACGACGTCGCCCTCCCGGCTCGCCCCCAGAGCGCCGCGGGTGGCGAGACCGGACAGCGCGTCGGGGTCGCGTGTCGTGACCGTGAGGACGCTGCGACTGTGGCGCGACCGCAGCTGCGTCGGAGTCCCGCTCGCGACGACGCGTCCCGCGTCGATGATGGTGACCTGGTCCGCCTCTTCGGTCTCGGCCATGTAGTGGGTCGTCAGGAAGACGGTGAGTCCACGCTCGGCGCGGAGCCGATCGATCGCCGCCCACACCGCGACCCGGCTGGCGGGGTCGAGACCCGCGGTCGGCTCGTCGAGGAAGAGGATCGACGGCTCATGCATGAGCGCACGAGCGATGTCGGCGCGGCGACGCTGGCCGCCCGACAACCGTCCATAGGGGCGGTCGATGAACTCGTCGAGTTCGATGAGGAGCGAGAGCTCGGCGAGCCTGTCCGCGAAGAGTTGTCGGTCGACGAGGGAGAGCGTGGCGCGCAGTGCCAGGTTCTCGCGGACGGTGAGGCCGTCGTCGAGCAGCGACCGCTGGAACACGACGCCGATCCGCGACCGCACCCGTTCGCTTTGCATCGACACGTCGTAGCCCGCGACGCGGACGGTTCCGCCGTCGGCGCGAAGCAGCGTGGTGAGGCATCCGATCGTCGTGGACTTCCCCGCTCCGTTGGCACCGAGGAAGGCGAACAGCTGACCCTCGGGCACCTCGAAGGAGACACCGTCGACCGCAGTGACGGTTTTGTAGGACTTCACGAGACCGTCGACCTCGATCGCCATGCGCACGCTCCTCCACCCGCGCGGGGCGCGCGTAGGGCGAGTCTGTCAGACGGACGCCACTGCGGTCACGGTTCGAAGCGAACCCCATGCCGCGGCGGTGCGCTGGCCTCGTCGAGGGCGCGACGCGCGACCGACAACGCGACGGAGCCGTACCCGCGCCGGGCCAGCTGCCCCGCGAGCCGCCGGAGTGCGGTGTCACGGTCGAGACCCTCGAGCCCGCGAGCCTTCGAGCGGGCGAACTCGAGCGCTCGCTCGGCCTCGTCGTCGGGGAGCTGGTCGAGCGCCTCATCGATGACCTCGCGAGGGATGCCGCGCTGCGACAGGCCCTGCGCGATGGCCATGCGTCCCTGCGCCTTGCGGGATGTCGCTTTGTCGATCAGCTGTTCAGCGAGGGCGGCGTCATCGAGATAGCCCAACGACAGGAACCGTTCGACGATGCCCTCCCGGTCGGCCTCGTCGAGGTCGTGCTCGGTGAGCACGGACCGGGCCTCGCGGATCGAGAGCGACCTCGTCCGGAGCTTGCGCAGCAACACGCGCTCTGCAACCGCCGCGGGTGCGTCCTCCCCTGCCGGGGCGACGACCGGCACCGTGCCGGTCGACGGGTGTGCAGCGCGCGCTGCGGACCGTTCGGACGCCGCACGTTCCGCGATCCAGGTCGCGTGCCACGGCTGCGAGTCGGCGGCGTCGGCGGCGTCGGTGGTGTCGGCGCGCGGGCCGAAGAGTGGGATGACGGGGGCGAGCGACTCGCGCTCGCCCCCGTTCGAGTCCGTCATGATCAGGCCGGACGGCGAGCCGCCAGCTCGTCGGGCGTCGCGGCATCTTCTGCCTGCTTCGACTGCCCGATGCCGAGCTTCTGCTTGATCTTCGTCTCGATCTCAGCAGCGACGTCGGTGTTCTTCAGGAGGAAGTTGCGGGAGTTCTCCTTGCCCTGACCGAGCTGCTCGCCCTCGTAGGTGTACCACGCACCCGACTTCTTCACGATGCCGTGCTCGACACCGAAGTCGATGAGGCTTCCCTCGCGGGAGATGCCGACGCCGTAGAGGATGTCGAACTCCGCCTGCTTGAAGGGCGGGGCCATCTTGTTCTTGACGACCTTCACGCGAGTACGGTTACCGACCGCCTCGGACCCGTCCTTCAGGGTCTCGATGCGGCGGATGTCGAGTCGCACGGAGGCGTAGAACTTGAGCGCCTTACCGCCGGCGGTGGTCTCGGGAGACCCGAAGAACACGCCGATCTTCTCGCGGAGCTGGTTGATGAAGATCGCGGTGGTCTTGGTCTGGTTCAGGCCACCGGTGATCTTGCGGAGAGCTTGAGACATCAGTCGGGCCTGGAGGCCGACGTGGGAGTCGCCCATCTCGCCCTTGATCTCGGCCTCGGGGACGAGGGCCGCGACGGAGTCGATGACGACGAGGTCGATGGCGCCGGAGCGGATCAGCATGTCGGCGATCTCGAGCGCCTGCTCACCCGTGTCGGGCTGCGACACGAGGAGTGCGTCGATGTCGACACCCAACTTCTCGGCGTAGCTCGGGTCGAGCGCGTGCTCGGCGTCGATGAAGGCGGCGATGCCACCGGCGCGCTGCGTGTTCGCGATGGCGTGGAGCGTGAGCGTCGTCTTACCGGAGGACTCCGGACCGTAGATCTCGACGACGCGGCCTCGGGGGATGCCGCCGATGCCGAGCGCGACGTCGAGGGCGATCGACCCGGTCGGGATGACCTCGACCGGAGCGCGCTCGTCGCTTCCGAGTCGCATGATCGATCCCTTGCCGAACTGGCGGTCGATCTGGGCGAGGGCCGATTCGAGGGCCTTCTCGCGGTCTGCAGGTGAGGGCATGTCGTGCTCCTTGATACTCGCGGTTCCGTCGCCCGTAGGCTGTCGCGCTCGTCACCGACGGATCGGATGCTGCGACAGGGCGTGGGTGTCATCTGACGAGATTCACGTTAGGAGGGGGCTCCGACATCGCTGCCGGATCCGGCCCTGACGTGAACGACGTGTCTACGACACCCGTTGTGCAGGAGACTACGCCCGTATCGAACGCATCTTCGATACGACACGCCGGATCATCGGCGCGGATCAAGCCTTCCGGCGCCGTGACGGCGGTCCACGGGAACGTCGGTCTCGGCGCACAGGGCGTACCAGACCTCACGCGGTGGGACGCCGGCGGCGAGGGCTTCCCTGGCGGTGCGGTTGCCGACGTCGGTCAGCACCAGGTCGGAGACGAGTGCGGCGCCTCCCGATCCGAACTCGTCGGCGACGGCGCGATCGAATTCGCTGTGACGCATCGAGCGGTCAGCGCAGCGACAGCTCGGGAGCGGGGACCTCGTCTCCCAACGACGCGAGGTCGTCCGGGACGACATCGGTGAGGGAGTGCAGGCCTTCGAGCACGGAGATGCGCTCTCCGACCTCGCGCATGATCGCCGAGATCGGCACATCGAGGGCTTCTGCGACCGCAGCGAGGATCTCGCTCGACGCTTCCTTTTGACCGCGCTCGACCTCGCTGAGGTAGCCGAGGGCGACGCTCGCCTTGCCCGACACCTGCCGGAGGGTGTGACCCTTCTGCAGACGGAAGTCGCGGAGCACGTCACCGATCTCTTGACGAACCAGGATCATGCGTGGGCCCTCCCTCTGCTGCGATCCACCGAAGCCCTTGCGGGGGAACCACGGTACAACACGTTCGCTGTCACCCTAGACCCCGAGCGCTGGGGAATGGATGGGAATCACCGAGACGTAACGTGCTCGGAACACGCGCTATTCCCGGGTCAGAGCGCGTCGACCGCCAAGGCGATCGCGCGGGCGGCGGCAGCGGTGCGGATCTCGTCACGGTCCCCGTCCAGGGCGAGGGACTCGACGCGCGAACCGAGCGGAGTGGAGACCGCGATGTGGACCGTGCCGACCGGTTGCCCGTCGGACGAAAGGGGGCCTGCGATCCCCGTCGTCGCGATTCCCACGTCCGCGGGTTCCTCCTCGCCGACGGCGCGGCGGACGCCCTCCGCCATCTGGCGCGCGACGCGCGGATGAACCGGGCCGTGCGCCTCGAGAAGCGTGTCGTCGACGCCCAGCAGCCGCGCCTTGAGGTCGGTTGCGTACGCGACGATCCCGCCCCTGAACACGGCGGACGCACCGGAGACGGAGACGACGGATGCCGCCACCAGGCCGCCGGTCAACGATTCGGCCACCCCGAGCGTCCATCCCAGCTCTTTGAGCCGTTCGACGAGACGCTCGGAGTCGGACCGGGGACCGCGGGCGACGGCCGTCTCCTCGAGTTCGTCCGGCAGTTCGCTCGGCGTCCGGGGCATCATGCGCTCCGGACCCGGCGGGAGCGGAAGGCGGTCACGACGTAGTCGATGCCGCTCGCCACCGTCAGCAGCACGGCGATCGTCATCGCGACCGTGTTTACCACGTGGATCCAGTCCCCCACCACGGTCCAGAGCGGCAGCAGCGCGAGCGACAGTGCGACGGCTTGGGCGACGGTCTTCAGCTTGCCCATCCACGCCGCGGCGACGACGTGGTCCGTAGCCACCACGAGGCGGTGCACCGTGATGCCGAGCTCGCGCACGAGGACCAGCACCACGACCCAGGCGGGCAGTTCGCCGAGGATCGAGAGAGCGACGAACGCGCACCCCGTGAGGACCTTGTCGGCGATGGGGTCGAGCAGCTTGCCGAGATCGGTCACGATCTCGTAGCGACGGGCGAGGTAGCCGTCGATCCCGTCGGTGGCGATCGCGACGATGAAGAGCACGCCCGCCCACCACCGCAGGGCGCCGTCCGTGCCGCCGTCGGCCAGGAGGAGCCACACGAACACAGGTGCGCACAGAATGCGCACGATCGTGATGGCGTTGGGCAGCTGCCGGGGGATCGTCACGGGACGAGCCTACCGAGCCGCACAGCCGACGTCAGTCGCGGCCGGTGAGGCCCCAGGCATCCTCATCACCCTCGGACTCGACGACCTCGTAGCCCTCGAACTGCTCCGTGACGGCGTCAGGGCCGTAGGGATCCGTTGCGAGCGCGGCAGCAGCGGGGGCGGCGGCGGGCGCGGCATCTTCGGGCGGCTCCTCGCCTCGCAGTCGTGCCAGGACGGCGGGGAGTTCGTCGGGTGTCACGAGCACGTCGCGAGCCTTCGACCCCTCGGACGGGCCGACGATCTCCCGCGCCTCGAGCAGATCCATGAGCCGGCCGGCCTTGGCGAACCCGACGCGGAGCTTGCGCTGCAGCATCGAGGTCGAGCCGAACTGCGTCGTGATGATCTGCTCGGCGGCCGCCAGGAGGAGCTCGAGGTCGTCACCGATGTCGGCGTCGATCTCCTTCTTCTCGACGATCGCCTCGACGTCCTTGCGGTACTCGGGTCGCGCCTGATTCTTGACGTGGCCCACGACCTTCTCGATCTCCTTCTCGGCCACCCAGGCGCCCTGCACGCGGACCGCCTTGGACGCACCCATCGGAAGGAACAGACCGTCGCCCTGACCGATGAGTCGGTCGGCACCGGGCTGATCGAGGATGACCCGGGAGTCGGTGACGCTCGTCACGGCGAAGGCGAGACGGGACGGCACATTGGCCTTGATGAGACCGGTGACGACGTCGACCGAGGGCCGCTGCGTCGCGAGGACGAGGTGGATGCCGGAGGCACGGGCGAGCTGCGTGATGCGGACGATCGAATCCTCGACGTCGCGGGGGGCGACCATCATGAGGTCGGCGAGCTCGTCGACGACCACGAGGAGGTACGGGTAGGGCTTGAGGACGCGCTCGCTGCCCGCGGGGAGCTGGATCTCGTTCGCGACGACGGCCCGGTTGAAGTCGTCGATGTGACGGAAGCCGAACGACGCGAGGTCGTCGTAGCGCATGTCCATCTCCTTCACGACCCACTGCAGCGCCTCGGCCGCCTTCTTCGGGTTCGTGATGATGGGGGTGATGAGGTGCGGCACGCCGGCGTAGGACGTGAGCTCGACGCGCTTCGGGTCGATGAGGACCATGCGGACGTCCGACGGCTTCGCGCGCATCAGGAGGCTCGTGATCATCGAGTTCACGAAGCTCGACTTACCCGAGCCGGTCGAACCGGCGACGAGCAGGTGGGGCATCTTCGCGAGGTTCGCGACGACGTACCCGCCACCGACGTCCTTGCCGATGCCGATCGTCATGGGGTGCGTCGCCTGCTGGGCGTTGGGCGAGCGCAGCACGTCGCCCAGGGTGACGATCTCACGGTCGGTGTTCGGGATCTCGACCCCGATCGCGCTCTTGCCGGGGATCGGCGCGAGGATGCGGACCTCGTTGGAGGCGACGGCGTAGGCGATGTTGTTGGTGAGGGCCGTGATCCGTTCCACCTTGACGCCGGAACCGAGCGCGATCTCGTACTGCGTCACTGTCGGACCGCGCGAGAACCCGGTCACCTTCGCGTCGATCGAGAACTGCTCGAAGACGCCCATGATGGCGCGCACCATCGCGTCGTTCGCCTCGGAACGGGCTTTGTGCGGCGTACCGGCCGCCAGAGCGTCGGCGGACGGAAGGCGGTAGTCGCCGGCATCCGGGTCGACGGAGTCGAGGTTCGCGGCGACGAAGTCGGGCACGGGCGGGATGGGCGGGGCCTCGGGCGTGGCGTCGCGCTTGCGGCCCGGTCTGCGCGGGGGTGCGGGCGCGATGATCTCGGTGACCGCGTCGGGCATGACGGCGGGCGTCGGAGTGGTGACGGGGTTGTCGAAGCTGCCGTCGCCGCTCGCCTCGAGCAGGGCGGTGAGGTCGTCGGCACCGAGGCCGCCGTCGGCGTCCTCCTCGCGGCCCGACTTGTTGCGGCGCCACCACGGCAGGGAGTCGCCGTCGTCCTCGGGGGCGTCGAACGCGACCGTGGGGCCGGTCTCGCCCTTCGTCGGCGCCGCGTCACGTTCGGGACGCTCCGCACCGAACATCCAGGCGTACAGGTCGCCGAGGCGCTGCCCGATGCGGTTCGGAGGCGTCTTCGTGAGGATCAGGACGCTCAGGAGCGCTAGGAGACCGAGGACGATGCCCGCCCCGATCTCCGTCATGACCGTCAGCGGCTCACCGATCGCCCATCCGAACAGGCCGCCGGCGCCGCTGAGCTCGACGAGACCCTCGCTGGGCTGCGGACGTCCTCCGGCGACTTGGCAGAAGCCTGCGACGACGAGGACGAAGAGTCCGGCGCCGATGCCGATGCGACCGTTGTCGTGCACGGACGGTGGATGCCGGAACAGCCACCCGGCGAGCAGCAGCAGGATGACGGGGAAGACGAACGCCTCGCGGCCGATGAGGGCGCCGACGCTGTAGGCGCTGATGTTCGTTCCCACGTCGGTGCCGATCAGGAACCACTCCACGACGGCCCCGGCGATGGCCATCAGGACGAGCAGGAAGGGGAACCCGTCGCGGCGCTGATCCTTCTCGAGCGACTCCGATCCGAAGGCTCGGAACATGCCCCCGGCGACGTGCGCGAGCCCCAGCCAGGCGCGGACGATGACAGGGGGGCGGTCGACGTCGTCGACGTAATGGCGCGGCGCCGGCTCGGCCTTGCGCCGCGGGGTCGGTTCGGCCTTCTTGGCCCGCGCCGAGGAGCCCGACGCGGTCGCGCGGGGTTTGCTGGTCGGACTACTGCTCCTGGGCATAGCTTCCACGGTAGGCGGCATGTCCGACATGTCGCCGGATTGACGCGGGTTTCGGCGTCAGCCGAGGCGCTTGACCATCGTGTCGCGGCCGATGCCGCTCCGCGTCACCGCGAAACCCTCGGTCCGGTAGAGCACCTGAGCGAAGTTGCCGCGCTCCACCGACAGGCTGATCCGTGCACGCCCTTCGGATCGCGCGGTCTCGCACAATCGGCGCAGCAGCGCGCGTCCGACTCCGTGGGACCGCCAGAGAGGCTTGACGCCGATGATGAGCTCCGGCACGCCGCTCCCGACATAGCCGAATCCCGACTCGATGCGCGGCAGCGTGCGATACCAGGCCGCGCCGATGTCCTCCGCCCCGGCCACGGCGACGAAGCCGACGTCCCCAGGGCGCATCCACCCCGCGAGGTAGCGACTATGGAACGGATCGGCGAGGACGTCGTGGCGCGGACGCGGCGGCCCCGGCCGCCAATTAGCGGCCTCGACGACCATCTCACCCAGGAAGACGCCGTCGGCCTGCGAGGCAGAGCGGAGCGTCCAGGACTCGGGCATGCCCGAATGCTAGCGGGCGGGCGAGCCCTTTCAGCGGGTCAGGCCTCGATGACCATCGGCACGATCATCGGACGGCGACGCAGCGACTGGTTCACCCAGCGGCCGATCGTGCGACGGACGACCTGCTGCAGGGCGTGCTGGTCGCGGACCCCCGACTGGGCCGCCTCGGTCAGCGCCTGCGCGATCTTCGGTTTGACCGAGTCGAACACGGCATCGTCTTCGGCGAACCCGCGAGCGTGGATCTCAGGACCCGTGATGATACGGCCGGACGCGGCATCCACCACCACGATGACGGAGATGAAGCCCTCTTCGCCGAGGATCCGACGGTCCTTGAGGTCGGCATCCGTGATCTCACCGACCGACGAGCCGTCGACGTAGACGAAGCCGAGATCGAGCTGACCGACGACGTTGGCGACCCCGTCCTTGAGATCGATGACGGTGCCGTTCTCGGCGATGATCGTATTCTCTGCAGGGATGCCGCTGTCCTGGGCGAGCTTCGCATTCGCCATCAGATGGCGGTACTCGCCGTGGACGGGGAGCACGTTCTTCGGCTGCAGGATGTTGTAGCAGTAGAGCAGCTCGCCGGCGGCGGCGTGACCCGAGACGTGGACCTTCGCGTTCGCCTTGTGGACGACATTGGCGCCGAGCTTGGTCAGTCCGTCGATGACGCGGTAGACCGCGTTCTCGTTGCCCGGGATGAGGCTCGAGGCGAGGATGACGGTGTCGCCCTCCCCCGGCTCGATGGCGTGGTCGAGGTTCGCCATGCGCGACAGGACCGCCATCGGCTCTCCCTGCGAGCCGGTCGACATGTAGACGATGCGATCGTCGGGGAGGTCCTTGGCCTTCTTGTAGTCGATCAGCACACCGTCGGGCACGTTCAGGTACCCGAGCTGCTCGGCGATCGTCATGTTGCGGACCATGGAACGCCCGAGGAAGGCGACGCGACGGCCGTGCGCGGCAGCGGCGTCGATGACCTGCTGGACGCGGTGCACGTGACTCGAGAAGCTCGCGACGATCACGCGACGCGGTGCCTTGCCGATCACCTGGTCGAGCACCGGCCCGATCGCACGCTCGAGCGGCGTGAACCCCGGGACGTCGGCGTTCGTGGAGTCGACGAGGAACAGGTCGACCCCCTCCTCGCCGAGGCGGGCGAACGCGCGGAGGTCGGTGAGCCGGCCGTCGAGCGGAAGCTGGTCCATCTTGAAGTCACCCGTCGCCAGCACGAGGCCCGCGGGGGTCCGGATGCCGACGGCCAGGGCATCGGGGATGGAGTGGTTGACGGCCACGAACTCGAGGTCGAACGGGCCGACCTGCTCGCGCTGGCCTTCTTTCACCGTCAGCGTGTACGGCTTGATCCGGTGCTCCTTGAGCTTCGCCTCGACGAGGGCGAGAGTCAGCTGCGAGCCGATGAGGGGGATGTCGCCCTTGCGCTTGAGGAGGTAGGGCACCGCCCCGATGTGGTCTTCGTGGCCGTGGGTGAGCACGACGCCGACGATGTCGTCGAGGCGACCGCGGATCGCTTCGAAGTCGGGGAGGATCAAGTCGACGCCGGGCTGGTGCTCCTCGGGGAAGAGGACGCCGCAGTCGACGATCAGCAGCTTGCCGTC
This sequence comes from Microbacterium phoenicis, assembly GCF_047302325.1. Lineage (NCBI taxonomy): Bacteria > Bacillati > Actinomycetota > Actinomycetes > Micrococcales > Microbacteriaceae > Microbacterium > Microbacterium phoenicis. The sequence continues at coordinate 1,484,738 of NZ_CP154849.1, read as the reverse complement.
GAACTCGAAGACGGTCATGTTGCGACCGACCTCACCGAGCCCGCCGACGGGGGTCACCCGGAGGGTTCCGGGCTCGAGCGGGTTCGGGGCGGAGACGGGGTTGCTCATCGAGTGGTTCCATGCACCTTCGGAAGGGCGCCGCCGGCAGCGGCATTGCGATCAGGTCGGAAATTGGAGAAGTCGGCGCCCTGGATGTCCTTCACGAGATCGAGCTCGTCCTCGATGAGGGCGGCCTCCCACTCCTCCGGGCCCACGAGCGGCAGGCGCACGCGGGGGCTGGAGATGCGGCCGAGGCCGTGGAGGATGTATTTCGCGCTGACGGTGCCCGGCACGTGCGTCATGACGGCGCGGACGAGGGGCTCGAGCTTCTGGTGCGCGGCGGTCGCCGTCGCGAGGTCACCACGATTGACGGCATCCACGATCACGCGGTAGGGCGCGGACGTGATGTTCGCCGTGACGCCGATGAGACCGGCGGCCCCGATCGACAAGTGCGGGAGGACGTTCGCGTCATCGCCGGAGAAGTAGAGCAGGTCCGTCTGGTTGAGGACCCGGCTCACCTCGCTGAAGTCGCCCTTGGCGTCCTTGACCGCGAGGATGTTCGGGTGCTTGGCGAGGCGCAGGATCGTCTCGTACTTGATGGGCACACCGGTGCGTCCGGGGATGTCGTAGAGGATCACGGGCAGGTCGGTGGCGTCCGCGACGAGGCGGAAGTGCGTGAGGATGCCCGCCTGCGTCGGCTTGTTGTAGTACGGCGTGACGATCATGATGCCGTCCGCGCCGGCCTTCTCACTCGCCTTGTAGAGCTCGATCGCGTGCGCGGTCTCGTTGGAACCGCCGCCCGTGATGATCTTCGCGCGGCCCGAGGACACGGACTTGCCGACCTCGACGAGCTTCAGCTTCTCGGCATCCGTCAGCGTGCTGGTCTCACCGGTCGTCCCGGTCACGACGATGCCGTCGGCGCCGCCGGTGATGACGTCGTCGATGTGCTTCTCGACGGCCGGCCAATCGACCTCGCCGTCGGCCGTCATCGGAGTGACGAGCGCGACGAGCACCTGACCGAACGGATTGGCGGAGTGCGTCATGGTTCCCAGGGTACCGGTCGGCGTCCGTCGGCCGTGTTCGGGGTTCGGTGGGGGTGAGGTCGCGCGGCGAAAGACCGGTCGGGTCACGGGCGCGCCGGCCTCGACGGTGCCCTCACGGGGTGCTGCGGACGAAAATCGGTCTTTCGCGACTCCGGCGCGTCAGGAGGACGCCCGGACCCGACGGCCGAAGTCCGACTCGTGATCTCCCCGGGCGAGGACCGCGAGGATGGCGGCCTCGGCGGTCGGCCAGTCGTGCAGGATCAGGGCGGCGTCGAACCGGAGGGTCGTGAAACCGAGCGTCGCGGCGACGGCATCCCGGATGAGGTCGCGGTGACGCCCCTCCCCGTCGTGGGTGCGGCCGTCGGCCTCGATGATGAGACGGTCGCCGACGACGATGTCGACTCGACCGACGCCCGGTATCGCCACCTGGGTGAGGCAGCCGATCCCGAGGAGGTGGAGCCGGTAGCGGATCAGGGTCTAGAGCCCGCTGTCAGCATCGCCCCGCGCGATGTCGATGAGCGGTCGGATGCCGACGGGCACCGTGGCCCGCAACCCGTCGAGCTCCGCGCGGGTCAGCAGCCGGTGCCGGAGCGCGGACTCGAGTGCGCAGAGGAACGCCTCCGCTCCGGCGCATCGAGTGATCTGCGCGAGGCAGTGGGCGAGGCGTACCGCGACGAGGGCGTCGGGCTCGCCCCTCCCGTCCCGGTGGACGATGAACCCCGGCGGAACGGATGACGGATGCCGGTCGGGGTCGATCCAGACATGGGGTGGTGACGCAGGGCCGCCGTCGAGGGTCCACACTCCGTGATGTCGAGCCGCGCTGACGCACGCGAGCCGGCCGCGGCATCCGAGCGCGGCCAGAACGACCGGCGACGTGCCCGGGACGGCGTAGACGCCCTGACGCGCCCGAACGAGAGCGCCCCGTCGAACAGCGACTCGGAGAGCGGCATCCGTCACTCCGGCAGCTCGAAGAGTCGAGGTTCGCGCGACACCGCCGTGCGCGACGACGACATCGACGGCTGAGCGGCTCACCCGGTCGAGTGTGCGGAACCACCCCCGAGGGCGACGATCGGACGGGCTCCCCTGTGGACCGATCCCGAGGTCGGCTGACTGGGGAGGAGCCTCGACGTGCGGCATCCCGGACCGAAAGACCGGTCGTAGAAACGACGCGCCGTGCCACACCCCTGTTCCCCGGGGCGTCGCGGGACGGACCGGTCTTTCGCGTCAGCGGCCGCGGGAGGCGGCGGCGACCACGAGGCGGTCGGGCAGCAGGCGCGACACGGCGACGAGCGCCTTGTACCGGAGGGACGGGATGCTGACGGCCCGGCCGTGCGCGGCATCCCTCAGAGACGCGCGCACCACCTGCCGGGCGGTGAGCCACATCCAGCGTGCGACGCCCTCCTCCCCCGGCGGCATGCCGAGGCGCTCGTGGAAGTTCGTGTGGACGAAGCCCGGGCAGACGGCCGTCACCGTCACGCCCTTCGGCGCGTAGACCGCGTTCGCCCAGCGGCTGAAGCTCACCACCCACGCCTTGGCCGCGCCGTACGTCCCCCGCGGGATGAGTCCCGCGACGGACGCGATGTTCAGAATGCGGCCCCGACCGCCCGCGATCATCGCCGGGAGCGCAGCCCGGGTGAGCCGCATCGTGACCTCGACGTGCAGCTCGAGGTGACGAACCTCGTCCTCGATGTCGCTCGACGCGAACCCGAGGGACAGTCCGTACCCGGCGCTGTTCACGAGGAGGTCGACGCCCTGCTCGAGTCGCTGTTCGACACGGTGCCGCTGGCCCGGGTCCAGGAGGTCCGCGACGAGGACCTCGGCATGCCCGCCGCGTTCGTCGATCTCGGCGGCGAGGGCCTCGAGGGCCGCACGGTCGCGCGCGACGAGGACGACGTCGGCGCCGCGCGCGGACAGCTGCCGGGCGTACTCGGCTCCGATCCCGGAGCTCGCGCCCGTGACGAGTGCGGTGCGGTTCATGCGCGTCAGCCTAGGACGCGTCGATCGTCAGGGGGCGACTCGCCCGTTCGCGTTGAACGCGGCGTACGTCAGCGGCATGAGCTCCCGCCAGACGTTCTCCATCTTCTCGGCGCACATCTCGATCTCGCGCTGCGGGAACGACGGGAAGTGCGTCCCCTCACGGGTCGTGCGCAGCGACAGGAAGTTCATGAGCGATCGCGCGTTCACCGTCACGTACATCGACGACATGATGTTGAGCGGCAGGACGATGCGGGCGACTTCGCGGGCGATGCCGGAATCCAGCATCCGCTGGTAGCTCTCGAAAGCGGCCACGGATGCCTCGCGCGTCTCGCGGGCGACGAGCTCGACCTGCTCGTCGGATCCGGGGAGGAAGTTGTACGCGCCGGGCTTGCCGACCTGCACGAGGTTGCGCTCGGCCGCGGGGACGTAGAAGACGGGGCGGAGCTCGCGGTACCGACCCGACTCCTCGTTGTACGACGCCATGCGGTGGCGCATGAACTCGCGGAAGACGAAGATCGGCGCCTGCACGTAGAAGGTCATCGAGTTGTGCTCGAACGGCGAGCCGTGCCGATCGCGCATCAGGTAGTTGATGAGGCCGCGGTCGCGCCCCGTCGCCTCGGACCCGTCGGCCGCCGCTGCGAGGGTCTGCTCGCCCTGGGTCGACACGCGTGCCGCGAAGAGGACGTCGCTGTCGGAGGCGGACGATCGCACCAGCTCGACCGTGACATCGCTGCGGAACTCGATCTCGGGGCTTTCGGGGCGCTCACTCACGGCTCACACACTACCCGCCGGGCTCGTCACACATGACGTCGCGCGAGCCGCGACACCGAACGCGGGACTACTGTGGAGCGGTCATGGATCTCCTTCCCGCCATCCTCGTGCTGACCGCGCTCCTCGTGGTCACCGTCGGCATCGGTCTGACCCTGCGGTGGCGGCAGAACCGGCCGCGCCCCTTCGACCCCCGCGAGATCGTCGAACCCACCCGCCTCGGGGCCGAACGCCTCGGCGAGACCGCGACGCTGCTGCAGTTCAGCACCGAGATGTGCAGCCGGTGCCCCGGCGTCCACCGCACGCTGCGCGAGATCGCCGACGACCGCGACGGCGTCCTGCACCTGAACGTCGATCTCACGCACCGCGTCGACATCGCTCAGCACTTCCACGTCCTGCAGACTCCGACGACCCTCATCCTCGACAAGGACGGCATGGTCCGTTCCCGCTTCGGCGGAGTTCCGGGTCGCCAGGTCGTCGAGATGGAATTGGACCGCGTGACGACGGGAGCCGACCGTGGCTGAGGTGCGAGGGATCGATCCCCGGGGGCCGCGCTTCGCGGCATCCATCACCGCTGTGCTGCTGCTCATCGCGACGCTCCTCGCGCTGATGGGCATCTCTACTCAGGGCTCCGCGTCGTTCGGTTGGTTCGCCTATCAGCCCATCGGGGACTTCGCCTTCATTGGTGGACGCGCGTGGACGATCGAGATGGCGCCGATCGGCGCCCGCGTCGCGGATCCCGGCTTCCTCGCCGTGCTCGTCATCGCCCTCCTGTTCCTCTGGGGCGTCGTCTCACCGCGCACCGCGCCGTGGAGCGTGCTCTATCGCCGTGCGATCCAGCCGCGCCTCGCTCCCCCGACCGACCTCGAAGACCCGCGCCCGCCGCGCTTCGCGCAGGGCGTCGGCCTGTTCGTCACGACCATCGGCCTCGTGCTCCACGTGCTCGGCGTTCCGCTCGCCCTGCCGATCGCGGCGGCGTTGGCGTTCATGGCGGCATTCCTCAACGCGGTGTTCGGCCTGTGCCTCGGATGCCAGTTGTGGCTCCTCCTGCAGCGCGTCGGTCTCGTCGGCCGCACCGCCTGAGTCCCCTCCCCCTCCTCGTCAAGACATATCGCCCGCTGATCCGCGAGGCATATGCTCGGCAGCGATTCGTCACGACCACGACAGAGGAGACACCATGAGCGTCACGAGCGAAGCCACCACCAGCTGGAAGGGCACCCTGTTCGAAGGGTCGGGCGAGGTCGCCCTCGAGAGCTCCAACCAGGGCCCGCTTCCCGTGAACTGGAAGGCCCGCAGCGAGGGATCGACGTCGGTGACGACGCCCGAGGAGCTCATCGCAGCAGCCCATTCGTCGTGCTTCAGCATGGCTCTCTCCAACGCCCTGGCCGAGAACGGCACTCCGCCTGAGAGCGTCGAGACGACGGCCTCCGTCACCTTCATCCCGGGGACCGGCATCACGGGCTCGCACCTGAACGTCAGCGCATCCGTCCCCGGCCTCTCGGCCGAGGACTTCGACCGCATCGCGAACGAGGCGAAGACCGGATGCCCCGTCTCGGCAGCCCTGTCGGGCATCGAGATCACGCTCGAGGCGACGCTTGCCTGAGCGCCGCGTCGTCGTCTCGGGCGCGTCGGGCTTGATCGGACGCGCCCTCATCGACTCCCTCGTCGCCGACGGCTACGCTGTCACGCGGCTCGTCCGCCACCCGGTCCAAGGCCCCGACGAGGTCACCTGGTCGCCCGGTGAGAAGGCGCTCGATCCTCAGGTGCTCGCAGGCGCAGAAGCTGTCGTCAACTTCAACGGCGCGACCATCGGACGTTTCCCGTGGACGGCCTCGTACAAGAAGCAGCTCGTCTGGTCGCGCCTGCGCCCGACGCAGACGCTCGCTCGCGCACTGCGGGAGCTCGGCGAGGATGCGCCTCTGTTCGTCAGCTCGTCGGCGTCGGGGTACTACCCGCCCGACGGACACGGGCGCACGTTCGACGAGACCGGTCCGCGCGGTGACGCATTCCTGTCCGAGCTGTGCGGCGAGTGGGAGGCTGCCGCCGTCGCGTCGGGCGCTCGTACGGCGCTCCTGCGCACCGCCCCGGTCGTGCACCGCGACGGCGTCCTCAAGCCGCTGCTGCTGCTCACGAAGCTCGGACTGTCGGGACCGCTCGGACGCGGGACCCAGGTCTGGCCGTGGATCTCGCTCGATGACGAGATCCGAGGCATCCGTCACGTCATGGACCGCGGCATCACGGGACCCGTCAACCTGACCGGGCCCGAGCGTGCCACGGCGAACGACCTCGGCTTCGCGCTCGCGCGTCGCCTGAACCGGCCGTACCTGCTCCGGGCGCCCCTGTGGGCGATCCGACTGGTCCTGGGCAAGGACGCCGTCGACGCGCTCCTCGCCACCGACTCGCACGTCGTGCCTGCGGTGCTCCTCGAGTCCGGGTTCGAGTTCCACCACCCGACCGTCGAGGACGCGGTGGCCGCGGCGGTCTGAGGACTCAGCGGCGCCGTTCGGCGCGCTCGTGCGAGATCGCGGTGCGGATCGCGCCGCGGGCGCGCCGACGGTCGCCTGCTCCGTCGTAGAGGAGCCCGAGCCGGTACCAGGCGCGCCAATCCGTCGGGTTCGCCTCGACGGCGTCGCGGTACGCGGGGAAGAGGGCGTCAACCTCGGCCTGGACGGGCCTGCCGCTGGGCCGGAGCGCGAGCTCTTCGGCGGGCAGGGCGCCCTCCGCCTCGAGCCGTCGCCCCAACCGCTCCGCGCCCGCGCCGAAGCTCAGCTCGCGCCACAGCGCCCAGACGGCGACGACGGGAAGCAGCACGAGCGCGACGCCCATCGCGATGCCCACGGCGTCGCCGCTCGTGAACAGCAGCACCGCACGCTGTGCCACAAGAGCGATGTACAGGACGAGGACGACGGCGACGATCCCGACGCCGATACGCGTCCTCATCGGATGGTCGCCGCCGCAGCCTGATCCGAGGCGTCCCCGTCGGCGACGGGCGACGTACGGGCGGGCTGCGGCATCCGGATCCCGATGTCGATCATCGAATCGAGCCCGAGGACGACGCCCGACGCGTCGCGAGCGGCAGCGAGGGCGACACGGATGCCGGGGGCATACGCCGCGGCCGGGTCGATCGTGTCGTGGACGATCGTGAGGGACTCCCCCGGCCCCGACAGGATCGTCTCCTGCCGTGCCACGACACCCGGCCGGCGCAGGGAGTGCACGGGAACGCTCGCGATCTGCTGCCCGCGGGCGCGCTGATCGACGTGCGGGGCCTCGACCGGGCCGGCCTCGGAGCGTGCGGCTGCGATCAGCTCCGCGGTGCGGACGGCGGTGCCGCTGGGCGAATCGACCTTGGTCTCACGGTGCGTCTCGACGATCTCGATCGACGGGAAGAACGGGGCGGATGCCGCCGCGAGAGCGGACCCGATGACGGAGCCGAGCGAGAAGTTCGGGATGAAGACCGCGCCGGTGCCCGCGGCATCCACGAGGGGACGGACGAGGGCGATGCGCTCGGCGGACCAGCCGGAGGTCCCCACAAGGATGTTCTTGCCGCGTTCGATCGCCGCGCGGACGACGTCGATCGACACGGCCGGCGTCGAGGCGTCGACGACGAGGTCGGCGGTGTCGATCTCGCCGAGATCGCTCGAGGAGCCGAGGACCGCGACGGTCTCGAAGCCGTCGGTCGCCGCGATGACCTCGGCGATGATGCTGCCGAGCTTGCCGGTCCCGCCCACGAGGGCCACACGCGTCGTCATGTCTCCAGCCTAGGCGGGCAGAAACCCGGCGACCGTGTCCCACGCGAGCTTCACGACCAGGAGTCCGAGGACGACGAGGAACACCACACGGACGAACCCGTTGCCCCCGCGGGTGGCCATCCGGGCTCCGATGAAGCCGCCGGTGATGTTCGCGCAGGCCATGACGAGACCGAGCGCCAGGATGATCTCGCCGTGGACGCCGTAGACGATCAGCGCGGCGAGGTTGGTGGTGAGGTTGGCGATCTTCGCATTGACACTCGCCTGCAGGAAGCCGAACCCGAGGACCCCGACGAGGAGGATGACGAAGAACGACCCGGTGCCGGGACCGAGGATGCCGTCGTAGAACCCCACGCCGAGGCCGATGACCCCCGAGCGCCACACGACCGCGACGCGCTCGGCGTGCCGCGGCTCGTGGTGCAGGCCCATCTTCGGGCGGAGGAGGGTGTAGACGCCCACTGCGACGACCGCCACCAGGACGACCGGCGTGAGCACCTCGCGGGGGACGTACCTCGAGAGCGCGGCACCCACGGCCGAGCCGCCGAACGCCCCGAGGACGAGCGGGATCAGGAGGACGAGATGGACCTTCACCCGTCGGAGGTAGACCCAGCTCGCCGACAGCGTCCCGAAGAACGAGCTCAGCTTGTTGGTGCCGAGGATGAACGGGGTGGCGACGTCCTTGGGCACGCCGATGACGAGGGCCGGCAACTGGATGAGACCGCCCCCGCCCACGACGGCGTCGACCCAACCGGCCACCCCTGCCGCGACCACGAGGAACAGCAGCGCGCTCGCGGAGACGGGGAGCCAGTCGGCGAGGAGAGGACCGGTCAGCACCTCACACCGAGAGGATGTCGGGAAGGCCCGTTCGGAGCTCCACCGGGAGGTGAGCGAGGTCGTTGTGGGCCACGAGGGACCACGGCCGCCCGGGACGCTGAGCGAGCACGGTGAGACCGCAGTGCGCCTGATTGATCGTCAGCCAGCGCCATTCCGGAGCCTGCAGCACCTCTCGGACGAACCAGGCGATGACGAAGTTGTGGGTGATGAGCAGCTCGTGGGCGTTGGGCCGGTGGGCGAGGAACTCTGCCCCGGCATCCGCCATCTGCGCCGAACCCGCGTCGGCTTCGGCCTCGGTCACTCCCCCGAAGAACGGCTCGTACACGCTCGGGGTGTCGGGCGTCATCCCGCTCGGGACGCAGTCGAACAGAAGGGCGGTCGGCTCGGGGTCGACGGCGGGGAGCCGCTCCGAGACGGCCCGTGCCGTCTCGGCGGCCCGCAACAGCGGCGAGTGCCAGACGGCGGTCAGCGGAACGCCCGACAGGCGGTCCGCGAGGAGGTCCGCCTGCCGCCGACCGCGCGGCGAGAGCGGTCCGTCGGCGAGTCCGTGCTCCGCGTCGAGGTGCTCGCCGTGCCGCACCAGGTACAGATAGTGCGTCACGTGGTCGCTCGCTTCATCGTGGTTCCCCCGGGTCCCCGGACGTTCCCGGAGTACCTCCAAGCCTAACCGAGGCTCAGTCGGTGGCCCTGGCGATCTCGGCGAGGTGCGCGCGGCTGAGGTGCACGCCGACGCCCTGGACGAGCTCCTCGACGTGCGCGACCGCGTAGGCGTTGACGATCGGCGCGACGACGACACGCTGCGCGAGCAGCCAGGCGATCGCGACCGCCGCGGGAGGAACGGCGAGCTCCGCCGCGATGCGGTCGAGGGCGCGCAGCGTGCGGGCGCCGCGACGGTTCATGCTGGCTGCCAGCTGCCGCCCCCGGACCGAGCCGCCGACCCGGTCGCGAGCCCGATGCACGCCGGAGAGGTAGCCGTGCTCCAACGCCTGCGAAGGCGTCACAGCGATGCCCTGGGCGCCGGCGACGAGGCGGAGGTCGCCGTCGAACTCGTCACGGCGGAGGACGTTGTACGGCACGTCGAGCACCGTGAACCGGGGATATCCCGCGGCCGAGAGGATGCGGGCCTCGACGAGCTGGGCGGCGCGGTAGCCCGCGGCACCGATGGCCCGCACCTTACCGGTCTCCACGAGCCATTCCGCCGTGGCGAGGGTGTCTTCGAGGAGCGTCGTGCGGTCGGCGGTGCCGTCGAGCGAGAGGATGTCGATCCGGTCGGTGCCGAGCCGGGTGAGGGATGCCTCGACCGCGCGCACGAGGTTGACGGACCCGAGTCCGGGGTTGTCGGCGCCGCGGCCGACCTTGACCGTGAGGACGAGGTCGTCGCGGTTGCGACGCGCGGCCATCCAGCGACCGATCGCGTGCTCGCTGCGGCCCGCCGCGTAGCTGTCGGAGGTGTGGACGGCGTTGCCACCCCGTTCGACGTAGCGGTCGAGAATCGCGTGCGCCGCGGCGAGGTCCACGTGCCAGCCGAACTCCGCACCGCCGAGGACGAGCGGGAACACCGAGAACCCGGTCTCGCCGAGCGGAACGCGGATGTTGCGGCCGACCGGCGCACCGTGCACGGGAAGCGGACCGGAGGGGTGGATGCCGGGCACGACCGTCGGCGACGCCTGATCCGCCGTCTCGAACGCTGCCATACCCGTCTCCTTGCGGAGCGCTCGGGGGTTCGCGTGCCCACGCATCCTCCGATGCGCTCCCTCCGAGGGTAGAACAGCCCTCAGACCCGACGCGGACGCGCGCGAGACAACGGGTGACGTTTCCATAACGGTTCGATCCCACCGGATCGACTGAGCGTCCCGACACGACGAACGCCCGCCCTCCGAAGAGGACGGGCGTTCGCCAGAGCGTGGTTCAGGCCTCGGCGGGCGCCTCGGCCGCCGCGTCGCCGGCCGGAGCCGACTCCTCGACGACGGGCTCGAGCGAGAGCTTGCCGCGGTCATCGATCTTCGTGATGCGCACGAGGATCTTCTGTCCGACACCGAGCACGTCTTCGACGTTCTCGACGCGCTTTCCGCCGGCGAGCTTGCGGACCTCGCTGACGTGCAGCAGGCCGTCCTTGCCCGGCAGGAGCGAGACGAACGCACCGAAGGTCGCGATCTTGACGACCGTTCCCAGGAACTGCTCGCCGACCTCGGGGTTGGTCGGGTTGGCGATCGCGTTGACCTGCGCACGGGCGGCCTCTGCCGAGGGACCGTCGACGGCGCCGATGTACACGGTGCCGTCGTCCTCGATCGAGATCTGCGCGCCGGTCTCGTCCTGGATCGCGTTGATCGTCTTGCCCTTGGGGCCGATCAGCTCGCCGATCTTGTCGACGGGGATCTGGACGCTGATGACGCGGGGCGCGGTGGGCGCCATCTCGTCGGGAGCGTCGATCGCCGAGTTCAGGACGTTGAGGATCGTGAGGCGAGCCTCCTTGGCCTGGGTCAGCGCGGCGGCGAGCACCGACGACGGGATGCCGTCGAGCTTCGTGTCGAGCTGGATGGCCGTGATGAACTCGCTCGTTCCGGCGACCTTGAAGTCCATGTCACCGAGAGCGTCTTCGGCGCCGAGGATGTCGGTCAGCGCGGCGTAACGCGTCTGGCCGTCGACCTCGTCGGAGACGAGACCCATGGCGATACCGGCGACGGGGGCGCGCAGCGGCACACCCGCGTTCAGCAGCGACAGGGTCGAGGCGCAGACCGAGCCCATCGACGTCGAGCCGTTCGAGCTCAGCGCCTCGGAGACCTGACGGATCGCGTACGGGAACTCCTCGCGGCTGGGCAGCACCGGAACGAGGGCGCGCTCGGCGAGGAAGCCGTGCCCGATCTCGCGACGCTTCGGGCTGCCGACACGGCCGGTCTCACCGGTCGAGTAGGGCGGGAAGTTGTAGTGGTGCATGTAGCGCTTGCTCGTCGTGGGCGACAGCGAGTCGATCTGCTGCTCCATCTTGAGCATGTTCAGCGTGGTGACGCCCATGATCTGGGTCTCGCCGCGCTGGAAGACCGCCGAGCCGTGGACGCGCGGGATGACCTGCACCTCGGCGTCGAGCGGACGGATGTCGGCGAGCCCACGACCGTCCATACGGACGCCCTCGGAGAGGATGCGGCCGCGAACGACGATCTTGGTGACCGACTTGTACGCCGCAGCGAACTCGATCGGCGCACCGGCGGGGAGCTGATCGGCCTCGACGGCGGCGATCAGCTCGGCCTTGACGCGGTCCTTGACCTTGTCATCGGCTGCCTGACGCTCCTGCTTGTCGGCGATCTGGTAGACGTTCACCAGGTCGTCGTACGCGCGGCCGGCGACGAAGTCGTAGACCTCGGAGCTGTACGAGGCGAAGACCGGGTAGACGCCGGGCTCGCGCGACGACGAGGCAGCCATCTGAGCCTGCGCCTCGACGAGCTGCTTGAGGAACGGCTTGGCGGCCTCAAGGCCGCCTGCGACGATCTCTTCGCTCGGCTTGACGGCGCCGCCCTTGATGAGGTTCCAGCTGTTCTCGGTGGCCTCGGCCTCGACCATCATGATCGCGACGTCGCCGTCGGGGAGGACGCGACCGGCGACCATGAGGTCGAAGACGGCCTCCTCGACCTGAGCCTGGTTCGGGAACGCGACCCACTGGTCGGCGTGCTCGCCGTGGCCGGGGATGAGCGCGAGGCGCACACCGGCGATCGGGCCCGAGAAGGGCAGACCGGAGATCTGCGTCGACGCGGAGGCCGCGTTGATCGCGAGTGCGTCGTAGTACTCGCCGGGTGCGATCGAGAGGACCGTCACGACGATCTGGACCTCGTTGCGGAGGCCGTCGACGAACGACGGGCGCAGCGGCCGGTCGATGAGGCGGCAGACGAGGATCGCCTCGGTGGAGGGGCGGCCCTCGCGACGGAAGAACGAACCGGGGATCTTGCCCGCGGCGTACGAACGCTCTTCGACGTCGACGGTCAGCGGGAAGAAGTCGAAGCCCTCACGGGGGTGCTTGCCTGCGCTGGTGGCCGACAAAAGCATGGTTTCTTCGTCGAGGTAAGCGGCAACGGCGCCCTGCGCCTGCTGTGCCAGTCGTCCGGTCTCGAACCGGACGGTGCGGGTGCCGAAACGGCCGTTGTCGAGAACGGCTTCGGCGGCGGTGATTTCTGGACCTTCCAAGAGGTCTCTCCTTCTTTGTTTAGACTCGCACGCGCGTTTCGCGCACGAGATCGTGCGAAGGAGCAGGAACAGGCAGTTATGGGCGCGCGGAGACATCCGCGAAGTCCGCCTGCGCTGGCCACCAGTCGAAGACCACCATCCATCGGAACGGGATGGGAATCCACCACAGGGGACCAGCTTCCTGCCGGGCCTGCTCCATGAGCTCACTGTGAAGTTGAGCGGATGCCGCGAACAGAACCGCGGGCAACCCGAGCCAGCCTATCAGCGCACCCCCTTCGGTGCGTATCGTTGCGGGATGAGCGACGACGAGAAGACCGCGGGCGCGGCATCCGATGACATGAAGCGGAAGTTCCGCGAGGCGCTCGAGAAGAAGAACTCGCGCACCCGGCAGGGTGAGGCCCACCTGGACGGCGACTCGGCCGTGCACGGCACGCACGGTGCGGTCACCAAGCGCGAGTTCCGACGCAAGAGCGGCTGAGCACGACATGACGAAGGCCCGGATGCCGAGTGGCGTCCGGGCCTTCGTCGTGACCGTCGCGTGTCAGCTGCCGAGATCGGCGCGGCGGGCGCGGGCCCGCTCCTCCTTGGCCTCCGCCTCGGCGAGCGCGGCGTCGTTGAGTCCCGAGGTGTCGACGGCACCGGTGTCATCAGAGACGCCGTGGGCGGTCAACGTCGCCTCGTCGAACGGGCGGCGCCCGGCGAGCACGGCCGCCACCTGCTCGCGGTCGATCTGCTTCGTCCACGTTCCGATGAGAAGGGTCGCCACAGCGTTCCCGGTGAAGTTCGTGAGCGCACGCCCCTCGGACATGAACCGGTCGATCCCGACGATGACGCCGACGCCGTCGACCAGGTCGGGACGGTAGGCCTGCAGGCCGCCGGCGAGGGTCGCGAGACCCGCGCCCGTGACGCCCGCGGCGCCCTTGGACGCGATGATCATGAAGACGAGGAGTCCGATCTGCTCGGGGATCGACATCGGGGCGCCGAGCCCGGTCGCGATGAACAGCGAGGCCATCGTCAGGTAGATCGCGGTGCCGTCGAGGTTGAACGAGTACCCGGTGGGGACCGTGATGCCGACGACCGGCTTGGACACGCCGAGGTGCTCCATCTTCGCGATGAGGCGCGGGAGAGCCGACTCGCTCGAGGAGGTGCCGACGATGAGGAGGTACTCGCGCCCGAGGTACTTCATGACCTGGAAGATGTTGACCCGGGCGACGGCGTAGAGCATCGTGCCGAGCACACCCACGATGAAGACGATGCACGTGATGTAGAAGGCGATCATCAGGATGCCGAGGCTCACGATCGCCGCGAACCCGGTCTTGCCGACGACGGCGGCGATGGCGCCGAACGCACCGATCGGGGCGAGCCAGAGGATCATGCCCAGGATGCGGAAGACAAGGGCCTGGAGGTTCTTGACCGCGTTCATGATGGGCTCGGCCTTCGCGCCCATCTTCTGCAGGGCGAAGCCGACCAGCAGCGCGATGAAGAGGACCTGCAGCACGCTCTCGCCGGTGAAGGCGGAGAAGAACGTGGTCGGGATGATGCCGAGGATGAACTCGGTCGTCGTCTTCGCCTCGCTCGTGTCGCCCGCGTCGTACTGGGCGTTCTGCATGTTCAGGCCCTCACCCGGGTGGATGATGTTGCCGACGACGAGACCGATCGCGAGGGCGAAGGTCGACATGGCCATGAAGTACAGCAGGGCGAGGCCGCCGATGCGACCGACCGTGGCTGCCTTCGCGATCGACCCGACACCGACGACGATCGTGCAGAAGATGATCGGCGCGATCATCATCTTGATGAGGTTGACGAACGCCTTGCCGACCGGTTCGAGGGACTCGCCGAAGGCGGGCCAGATCAGACCGACGACGCAGCCGATGACGACGGCGATGATGACGGAGACGTAGAGCCACGTGTGCTTGTCCCACGCCTGCTTGCCCCGGCGCGGGTTGTATCCGGGGAGCCGGAACGAGGATGTGAGGGCCATGATCTCTCCTGGGTGACAGTCGTTGTCGGAGTCGACGGCGGTGTCGACGAGGATCAGCGTGCCGGGTGTGCACGCGCCGGAGCAGTTGTGGTCGTATTGGTCGCAGATCGACGAGAGGAGGCGATGTGGCCCGGTCAGGCGCAGCGAGCGCGGCATCCCGCGTGTTCCTCGCCGTCGCCGCGGCCGTCGTGATCCTGTCGCTGGCGATCGCGGGGATCCTTCTGTGGGAGGGACAGCGCGCCGCCCGCGCCGAGGCGGAGCGCGTCACCCGCGCCGTCGCCGAGACGATCGCCGACAGCACCGGGGTCGCCGAGGCCCTCGCGCGCGGAGACCGCACCGCGGCGACGAGCCTCCTGCAGCCCGAGGTCGAGGCGGTCACGAAGGACGCCGGCGTCGATTTCGTCACGATCATGGACCCGGCCGGCATCCGCATCACCCATCCGGACCCGGCTCGCATCGGCAAGACGTACATCGGGACGATCCCGACCGGGACGGCCACGCTCACGGAGGAGTTCACCGGCACGCTCGGACCGTCGGTCCGCACCATCGCGCCCGTCCTGTCCGACGGCGTCGTGGTCGGACGGGTCTCGGTCGGCGTCACGATCGGCTCGATCACGGAGGCGCTCGGCCCGCGGATCCTCGTCGCCGTCGCCATCGCCGTCCTCCTCGCGGCGGCGGGACTCGCCGGCGCGGTCTACGCCCGTCGGGTGACACGGAGGGTCGCGGGCGACCTGCCCGCCGGGGCCGTCCGCGACGCCGTCTCGTCCTACGAGTCGATGCGGACACTCGGCGACGCGCTCCGCGCGCAGACCCACGAGCACGGGAACCGCCTGCACACGGCCATCGCCCTGCTCGAACTCGGACGCACGCGCGAGGCGATCGACATCCTCTCCGAGGACGCGCGGCAGAGTCAGCTCCTCGTCGACCAGGTCGCGGCTCGCCGTGAGGGTGATCCGACCGTCGGTGCGCTCCTGCTCGGCAAGGCGTCGCAGGCGGCCGAGCGCGGCGTGGAGTGGCGCGCACGCATCGACGCCGATGCTCAGCGCTCGGTCCTCTCCCCGGTCGACGCGGTCTCGGTCGTCGGGAACCTCATCGACAACGCGCTGGATGCCGCGGCATCCGCTCCCCCGCCGCGATGGGTCGACGTGCAGATGACGCGCACGACCGAGGACGAGCTCGCCCTCGAGGTCGCCGACAGCGGAGCCGGGATCCCCGCCGACATCGCGGACCGCATCTTCGAGCACGGGTTCTCGACGAAGCCTGCGGGCAAGGCGGGAAGAGGCGTCGGGCTCGCCCTCGTCCGCGCGATCGTCGACGAAGCCGAGGGCACGATCTCCCTGCGTTCCGACCCGACGACCTTCCGCGTGATCCTCCCCCGGGGTGACGCATGATCGGCGTCATGCTCGTCGACGACGACGCTCTGACCCTCGAACTGCACCGCGGCTACGTCGAGCGGCTCGACGGCTTCGAGGTCGTCGCGGAGTGCACGGGCGCGCGCGCTGCCCTGTCCGCGCTCCTGGGCAGCCCCGGTGCGGGCGAGATCGATCTGGTCCTCCTCGACATGACGATGCCCGACGGCTCCGGTCTCGACGTCCTCCGCCACCTGCGGGCGCGCACCGGCACCGTCGATGTGATCGCCATCACCTCCGTTCGGGATTCCGAGGTCGTCCGTCAGGTGATCGCCCTCGGCGCCGCGCAGTACCTCGTGAAACCGTTCACCTTCAGCGACTTCCGCGACCGGATGATGCAGTACCTGCGATTCCGCGAGCGACTCTCGCTAGCCGCGGGGACGGCGACCCAGGCCGAGATCGATGCGATGGTGGGCGCCCTCCGCACCTCGCCGACCCCCACCCTTCCGAAGGGCCTGTCCGCCGAGACACTGGACAGGGTGAGCGCGCTCCTGCGGTCCGGACCGGCATCCGCGAGAGAGGCCGCCGACAGTCTCGGGATGTCGCGGGTCGCCGCGCGACGCTACCTCGAACACCTCGCCGAGGCGGGGCGCGCCGAGCGTGCGCAGCGCTACGGGACTCCCGGCCGCCCTGAGGCGGAGTACCGCTGGGTGCGCTGACCGCCCGCTACCGGCGGACGTCCGCGTGTCCCGTGGGGCGCCCGACGACGACGTAGTCGGGCAGCTTCGCGGAGCGGCCGTCGCCTGCCGTCCGTCCCCGCAGCCGACGCCACATCCACGGGAGGGCATCGCGGCGCAACCAGGTACCGGAGGACGGCGGGTCCTCATCGACGTGGAACGCCTCGTCGAGGTCGGCGAGAGCGTCGGCGTGGGGCACGCCGAGCGCCTCAGCAGCGCGGTAGGCGACGGAGCGGTGCCCGCGGGAACGCAGGTGCACCTTGTCGTCCGCCCAGACGTCGACCCTCGCGAGATCGACGTCCGCAGCGAGATCGAGAAGGGTTGCCCCGGTGCGGGCGGCGACCGCACGTAGTCGGGCGTTGTAGACCGCGAACCGCCGCGTGAACACGCGCGCGGCCAGCCGGTCGGGCAGGAAGATCGTCGCCAGCAGCACGTCGCACCCGGCGCTCTGGAGCCGCGTGACGGCATCCTCCACCTCCGCCGCGAGGGAGAGGGGGTCGCACACGGGCTGGACGAGGTCGTTGGCTCCGATGAGGATCGAGACGAGGTCTGGACGCAGCTCCAGGCATCGCGGCAGCTGCTCGTCGACCAGGTGGGAGACCCGGCGGCTGCGGACCGCCAGATTCGCGTAGCGGAACGGCCGGGTAGCCCCGCCGCTCAGTGCGAGCAGGTGCGCCAGCCGGTCCGCCCAGCCGCGGAACGACCCCGCCGGCATCCGGGAGGTGTCGCACAGACCTTCGGTGATCGAGTCCCCCAGCGCGACATAGCGGGACCATCGACGCGCAGGTGCAGGTCGGGCGACCGTGTCCGGCCGGGGCCATGCGACGACGCGACGCCCGGCATCCCGTCGATGGAGGACGGCGGCACGGTCGTAGTGCTCGAGCAGGCGCTCGGCGAGCGCGTCCCATGTGCGTCCGGCGACCGCGGTCCGCGCGGCGTGGGCGAAGGCGCGGCGCTTCGCGTCGTCGCCCGCGAGGTCCACGACACGAGCGCGCAGGTCGTCGGCGTCCCCGGGACGGTACAGCCATCCGTCGACGCTGCTGCGGACGAGGTCGACCGGGCCGCCGGTCCCCGTCGCGACCACGGGGACCCCACTGGCCTGCGCCTCCTGGATGGTCTGCCCGAACGTCTCGCTCTCGCCGGGGTGGACGAAGACGTCGAACGACGCCAGGGCCGTCGCGAGCGCGTCACCGTCGAGGTGTCCGAGGAAGACGGCTTCCGGGAGGAGCCGCTCCAGCGATGCCCGCGCAGGGCCGTCGCCGACGATGACGAGACGGATGCCGGGGGTCCCCCGGAGCGCGATCAGATCCTCCACCTGCTTCTCGGGGGCGAGCCGACCGACGTACCCGACGATGACCTCGCCGGGGGCGATGCGGGCACGCCAGGCCTCGTCGCGTCGCTCGGGGGTGAACCGCTGCCCGTCGACGCCGCGCCCCCACAGGCCGACGCGGTCGACGCCGAGCGCCGCGAGCTGGACGCGCGCGGCCTCGGAGGGGGCGAGGGTGAGAGTGGCCCGCCGGTGCAGTCGTCGCACCTGCGCCTCGGCGAGCGCGGTGGCCTGCGGAACGCCGTATCGCCCCGCATAGGCGATGACGTCGGTCTGGTAGACGGCGACGCTCGGCAGACGCTGCGACTCGGCGGCGATAACGCCCTGCCACCCCAGCAGGAAGGGCGAGGCGAGATGGACGACGTCGGCATCGAAGCGTGCGAGGTCGCGCGCGATCGAGGCCGCGGGCGGGACCGCGAGCCGCACAGCGGGGTATTTCGGGAGCGGGATCGACGCGACGGCGCGGCCCGGCATCCCGAGGTCGTACCGCCTGACCCCCGGGGCGACCACGAACACGTCGTGCCCGCGGCGCTGGAGGTGCTCCCGGATCTGGAGGACGGATCCGGTGACCCCGTTCATGTGCGGGAGGAATGACTCGGTGACGACCGCGACTCTCACACGACCAGGGTGCCCGCGAGCACGGGGGTGGGACAGGGCTCAGACCGCCGGATCGCGGACTGTTCATCCACTTCTCGTCTCGCCGTCACCGGAGCGTTCCCCGCCGGCTTCGCGTTCGCGCGGCGTTCACATCGCACTGGTACGCAGGGGCCGTGATCGGCGATCTCTTCACGAGCGTGGCCTCGAGTCCTTGGGCGCTCCCCGCGCTGTTCGCCCTCGTCTTCGCCGACGCGGTGCTCGTCATCGTCCCCGGCGAGGTGGCGGTGACAGCGACGGGGGCGCTCGCCGCCGCCACGGGCAGTCCCCCGCTCGTCGCTGTCGTCATCGTCGCCGCGGTCGCCGCCTTCTGCGGGGACGCGCTCTGCTACGGCGTCGGCAGGGTCGCGGGCGTGGAACGATGGCGGTGGATGCAGCATCCTCGCGTCCGCTCGGCCTTCGCGTGGGCCGGCACCCGACTCGCTCAGGGCACGGCGACGGTCGTCTTCACGGCCCGATTCATCCCATTCGCCCGACTCGCGGTCAACCTCACGGCGGGCGCCACTCGGGTCCCGCCCGGTCGCTACTTCGTGGCGGTTGCCGTCGCGGCGACGGCGTGGGCCGTCTACCAGGCCGTCATCGGCGCCGCGATCGGCACGCTGCTGCCGGACAGCCCCGTCGTCGCCGTCATCGCCTCGATCGTCGTCGCGATCGCGCTCGGACTCGCGATCGACGTGGCGGCGGCCCGGCTGGCGGGCAGCCGCAGGCGATGATCGACTACTCGCCCGAGAGGCCGCCCAGCAGGTGGCCGAAGGATCCGCCCTTGCCGAGGTAGGACTCGGGGTCGAAGGGGTCGAGCGCCTCCTCTGCAGGGCGTCGGGTGACGGCATCCGCCAGTTCCCGTGCACCGCGCTCGATCCGCGCCGACAGGGGCGACACGTCGTCGGCACGGGCGCCCCAGTCCGACGATGCGGCGAACACACCGGTCGAGACGGCCTCGGCGTGCAGGTAGGCGAACAGCGGACGGATCGCGTAGTCGATGGCGAGCGAGTGCCGCGCCGTGCCCGCGTTCGCCCCGATGAGGACGGGCTTCCCCTGCAGCGCGTCGGGGTCGAGCACGTCGATGAACGACTTGAACAGGCCCGAGTAGCTCGTCGAGAAGATCGGCGTCACGACGATGAGCGCGTCGGCCGACACGACCGTGTTGATCATCGTCTCGAGGGCGGGCGGAGCGAACCCGGTGAGCAGGTTGTTCGTGATGTCGTGCGCGTACTCGCGGAGCTCGAAGGTGTCGACGGATGCCTCCACCCCCCGCTCGCGCAGGTCCGCCAGCACGGCGGCCGAGAGCTTGTCGGCCAGCATCCGCGTCGACGAGGGGTTCGACAGCCCCGCCGACACGACGGCGATGCGCCGGGCGGTCATCGTGCACCACCCAGACCGAACGCGGCACCCACGGGCGTCGGGGTGTCCTGGTAGGGGCTCGGACCCGACAGGTTGTCGCCGCGGTTGGCGCGCGGGCGCGCCTCGCGCGCCGGTCCGTCGCCGTACGTCGCCGCGACCCGTGCCGCGTGCGTGGGTGCGTCGGGGACGATCGTCGGGCGGTCCTTCGCGAGCTCCTTGCGGAGGACGGGGACGACCTCGCCGCCGAGGAAGTCGAGCTGCTCGAGGACCGTCTTGAGCGGGAGCCCGGCGTGGTCGACGAGGAACAGCTGCCGCTGGAAGTCGCCGAACAGGTCGCGCATCCCGGCGTAACGGTCGATGACCTGCTGCGGCGAGCCGACGGTCAGCGGCGTCATCTCGGAGAAGTCCTCCATCGACGGACCGTGGCCGTAGACGGGGGCGTTGTCGAAGTACGGGCGGAACTGCGCGACGGCATCCTGCGAGTTCTTCGCCATGAACGCCTGCCCGCCGATCCCGACGATCGCCGCCTCGGGGGCGCCGTGGCCGTAGTGCTCCCAGCGCTGGCGGTACAGGCCGATGAGGCGCTGGTAGTGCTCGGCGGGCCAGAAGATGTTGTTCGCGAAGAAGCCGTCACCGTAGTAGGCCGCCTGCTCGGCGATCTCGGGCGTGCGGATCGAGCCGTGCCAGACGAACGGCGGCACGCCGTCGAGCGGACGCGGCGTCGAGGTGAAGCCCTGCAGCGGCGTGCGGAACTTGCCCTCGAAGTCGACGACGTCCTCGCGCCACAGCTTGTGCAGCAGCGCGTAGTTCTCGATCGCCAGCGGCACGCCCTGACGGATGTCCTTGCCGAACCAGGGGTAGACCGGGCCGGTGTTGCCGCGGCCGAGCATGAGGTCCATGCGCCCGCCCGACAGGTGCTGCAGCATCGCGTAGTCCTCGGCGATCTTCACCGGGTCGTTCGTGGTGATGAGCGTCGTCGAGGTAGAGAGGATCAGGCGCTCGGTCTGCGCGGCGATGTATGCGAGCGTCGTCGTCGGCGAGGACGACCAGAACGGCGGGTTGTGGTGCTCCCCGATCGCGAACACGTCGAGGCCGACCTCTTCAGCGTGCTTGGCGATCTCGACGGTCGCCGAGATGCGCTCACGCTCGCTGGGCGTGTGACCCGTGGTCGGGTCCTGCGTGATGTCGGTGACGGTGAAGATGCCGAACTGCACCCCGGGCCAGCTGGCGGTGCTGTTGGTGTCGCTCACGATGTCTCTCTCGATTCCCGGACGGATCGCGTCCGATTCATGCAAGTGAATATACCGAAGTCAACGTCTCAGCGTCCACGTTATTCCCGCAGGTACGCTGGCCCGAATGAGCACCCCCGGCCGCACCCGCCGCGTGCCCATCTGGGACAACGCCCGGGCCGCCTGCATCCTTCTCGTCGTCCTCGGACACGCGATCCAGCGCCTGACCTACGACTCCGACATCGCGCAGAGCCTCTACTACCTGATCTACGCGTTCCACATGCCCGCGTTCG
Source organism: Microbacterium phoenicis (assembly GCF_047302325.1). Taxonomy (NCBI): domain Bacteria; kingdom Bacillati; phylum Actinomycetota; class Actinomycetes; order Micrococcales; family Microbacteriaceae; genus Microbacterium; species Microbacterium phoenicis. The sequence continues at coordinate 1,463,247 of NZ_CP154849.1, read as the reverse complement.
CGCTGATCTCCGGATACTTCTCGAGGTCCGATCCGCCGAACCGGCGCCGGATGGTCCGCATCCTCACCGACATCGTGCTCCCCTACGTCATCTTCGACGGACTCTGGACGCTCACGAAGCTGCTCGTCGAAGGACGCACCAACCCCAACCTCACGCAGCCGTCGTGGACTCTGTGGTTCTTGCTCGCCCTCGCGATCTTCCGACTCGTGCTCCCTTACCTCGCACTGCTCCGGATGCCGCTGCTCTGGGCGCTCGTCGTGTCGATCTCGGTCGGCTACCTCCCGAACGTCGACTCCACGCTCTCCCTGTCGCGCACCCTCGGCTTGCTGCCCTTCTTCACCCTCGGCTGGTGGCTGCATCAGCACGGCTTCCTGGAGCGGCACGGATTCCTTCACCGGCGACGCGTCTCGCTCCGGATCGCCGCCGCCGCCGCCCTGGCCGCGGCGGGCGTCTGCGCATGGCTCTTCGTCGACGAGCTCACGACCATGCACCTCGGACAGTGGCTCTTCTACGAACAGGACTACGCCGATCTCGGCGGAACGCAGTGGTGGGCCGGCGGCATCCGTCTGCTGCTCATGGCCATCGCGCTCGTGCTCAGCGCATCGTTCTTCGTCCTTATCCCACGACGGGAGTACCGCTGGACGGCGATCGGGCGTTACACGATGTACGTGTACCTGCTGCACTCGTTCGTGCTCTACCCGCTGCGCGAATCGGGGATCCTCCGGGGCCTCGACCCGACCTGGCTGTGGCTGCCCCTCGTCGCACTCCTGTCCGCGGCGATCACGGTCGGGCTCGCGTCGAAACCGGTTCGCCGCGTCTTCCGACCGCTCGTCGAACCGCGTCCGGGGTGGCTCTTCGCCGATCCCGACCTGGTCCGCCCCGGCGCGACGCGCACCGACCCGACCGGGTCGCGGCGTCCTCAGACGCCGACGCCGGCGGGGCCGTAAGCCAGCCCGAAAGCCGCCGCGACGCCCTCGTTGGTCACACGCCCGCCACGCACGTTGAGTCCCTTCGCGAGCGCGGGATCGGCGGCCGCCGCGGCATCCCAACCGCGGTCGGCGAGTGCCGTCACGTACGGGAGGGTCGCGTTCGTCAGAGCACGCGTCGACGTTTCGGGAACAGCGCCGGGCATGTTCGCGACGCAGTAGTAGACCGCCTCGTGGACGGCGAACGTCGGGTCATCATGGGTCGTGGGCCTCGATCCCTCGAAGCACCCGCCCTGATCGATGGCGATGTCGACGAGTACCGCCCCCGCCTTCATGCCCGCAATCATGTCGAGCGTCACGAGCTTGGGCGCCGCCGCTCCCGGGATGAGCACAGACCCGATCACGAGATCGGCGGATGCCACTTGCTCGGCGATCTCGAAGCGGGTGGAGGCGCGGGTGTGGAGGCCCGTGTAGCGCTTCTCCAGTTCACGCAGGCGCGGCAGCGACACATCCAGGACGGTGACGTCCGCGCCCATGCCGAGCGCGTTGGCCGCAGCGTGCTCCCCGGCGACGCCGCCGCCGATCACGACGACCTTCGCTTTCGGCGTACCGGCCACGCCACCGAGCAGCGTGCCGCGGCCACCGGCCGCGGTCATGAGCGTGTGAGCGCCGACCGTGATGGAGATGCGGCCCGCCACCTCGCTCATCGGCGACAGGAGCGGAAGGGCGCGGTCGGCGGTCTGCACGGTCTCGTAGGCCACGGCCGTGGTCCCGGCGGCGATGAGGGCGTCGGTCAGCGGCCGATCCGCAGCCAGGTGGAGGTACGCGAACAGCGTGAGATCGTCACGGAGGTGGGGGTACTCCGCCGCGATCGGCTCCTTCACCTTCACGACGAGCTCGGCCCTCCCCCACGTCGATTCCGCATCGGGGGTGATGACGGCACCGGCCGCGGCGAACGCGTCATCTCCGATGCGCGAGCCTGCACCGGCGCCGGACTGCACGAGCACCTCGTGACCGCGCGCCACGAGCGCGTCGACCCCCGCAGGGGTGATGGCCACGCGGTTCTCGTTGTTCTTGATTTCCGTAGGGATGCCGATGCGCATGGCGTCACGCTCCTCGTCAGCGAGTGATGTGCGAATCATCCTGCAGAAGATTCGTTACAGCCGGGTGACAGTCGAAGATCATTCGGTGAGAATGGATTCACACTCCCGAATCGAGGAAGAATGACCGCGACTCCGCTCGATCCGACGAAGAATCATCGGCCGGCGGCTGACCTCGACGAGGTCGATCGGGCCATCGTCGAGGCCCTGGCCGCGGAGGCGCGGCTCACGAACGCCGAGGTCGCGGCCCGGGTCGGCGTCGCGGCATCCACCGCCCACGCGCGCACCCGCGCGCTCGTGGACCGCGGCGTGATCACCGGCTTCCACGCGAGCGTGGACCAGCGGATCGCCGGCGCGGGCCTGCAGGCCATCGTCCATGTGACCCTGCGCCCCGGCTCCCGGCATGAGAGCATCACCGAGTTCGCGCACGAGGTGCGCGGCCTGCCGCAGGTGATCCAGATGTTCTTCCTCGGCGGGTCCGACGACTTCCTCATCCATATCGCCGTCGCAGATTCCAGCGATGTCCGTGCCTTCGTCGTCGAGCACCTGTCGGCGCAGCGCAGCGTCGCGAACACGCGCACGAGCATCATCTTCGACTACCACCGCAACCGCGTCGCCGCCCCGTTCCACTGAGTCGGTAACCGCTTGAAACAAAGCGCCGACCACCTGAAACCTCTGCTTATCCTCGGACCATGTCCGCGCAGAGTCTCCCCGTCCTCGACCTCTCCCTCCTCGATCAGGGAGCGGATGCCGCAGAGGCGTTCCGCACCGAGCTGCGCCGCGCGACCCACGAGGTCGGCTTCTTCTACCTCACCGGCACCGGCGTCTCCCCCGAGCTGGAAGATCGCCTCCACCGCGCCGCGCGCACCTTCTTCGAGCTGCCCGATGAGGCCAAGCTCGAGATCGAGAACATCAAGAGCCCCCACTTCCGCGGCTACACACGCATCGGCGGCGAACGCACGCAGGGTCTCGTGGACTGGCGCGAGCAGATCGACATCGGCCCGGAGCGTCCGGCGATCGACGATCCCGACGCTCCCCCCTATGCCGCCCTCGTCGGACCCAACCTGTGGCCGAGCGCCCAGCCCGAGCTCCGCGAGATCACCGACGAGTGGACCGCGATCCTCTCCGCCGTGGGACGAAAGCTCCTCCGCGCCTGGGCGGAGGCGCTCGGCGCACCGGCGACGTACTTCGACGACCACTTCGGCGAGGCGCAGACTCTGCTGAAGATCGTCCGCTACCCGGGGTCGAGCGCCCCCGAGCCCCAGCAGGGAGTCGGAGCGCACAAGGACGCCGGCGTCCTCACGCTGCTGTGGGTCGAGCCGGGCAAGGGCGGCCTGCAGGTCGAGAAGGACGGCGAATGGGTCGACGCCCCCGCCGTGCCCGGTACGTTCGTCGTCAACATCGGCGAGCTCCTCGAACACGCGACCGGCGGCTACCTCACGGCGACGAACCACCGGGTCGTGTCGCCGCGCGCCCCCGGGGACCGCATCTCGGTGCCGTTCTTCTTCAACCCGTCGCTCGATGCGGAACTCCCCGCTATCGATCTGCCCGCCGAGCTCGCGGCGCAGGCCCGCGGGATCTCCCAGGACCCCCGCAACCCGATTCACGGCCTCCATGGCGAGAACGCGCTGAAGTCCCGACTGCGGGCCCACCCGGACGTCGCCGAGATCTGGCACCCCCACCTCGGCACGGCGCGCGTCTGAGTCGCGCACCCGGCCGGGAACGATGAAGGCCGCCCCACACCGTGGGGCGGCCTTCTCAAGAATGTTCTGCGCGATTGAACGCTGGCAGCGATGCCTTATCGACGGAGGCCGAGGCGCTCGATGAGCGAGCGGTAACGGTTGATGTCGACGTCCTGGAGGTAGCCCAGGAGACGGCGGCGCTGACCGACGAGCAGGAACAGACCACGACGCGAGTGGTGGTCGTGCTTGTGCTCCTTGAGGTGCTCGGTGAGGTCCTTGATGCGCTGCGTCAGCATCGCGACCTGCACCTCGGGGGATCCGGTGTCACCGGGGTGCGTCGCGTACTCTTCGATGATCGCCTTCTTGACGTCTGCTTCCAGTGCCATAGGTGATCCCCTTCCTCTTCGTTGCGCGGCGCCCGACGCCTGATGCGTGGGCTCTCTTTATCCGCGGCCGATCGAACGGCAACCACAGGAGTCTACAGGACGACGCGGACGCGGACGACCGAGGGCCTGGCCGCCGAAGCGACCAGGCCCTCGTGTGCGATGCGTCTCAGCCGACGGCGAGCAGATCGATGATGAAGATCAGCGTCTTGCCGCCGAGGAAGTGGCCGCCGGCCGGGCCGTAGGCCAGGTGCGGCGGGATGACGAGCTCACGCCGTCCGCCGACCTTCATCCCGGGGATGCCGTCCTGCCAGCCCTGGATGAGGCCGCGGAGGGGGAACTGGATGCTCTCGCCGCGGTTCCACGACGAGTCGAACTCCTCGCCGGAGACGTACTCGACGCCGACGTAGTGGACGGTGACGGTGTCGCCGGGCTTCGCCTCGGCGCCGTCGCCCTCGATCAGGTCGCGGACGACGAGGTCGGAGGGGGCGGCACCCTGAGGAGCGTCGATCTCGGGCTTGGTGCGGTCTGCAGTCATGAGTCCATCCAAACCGAGCGGCATCCGGTGGTCAAACGCGACTCAGGCCTGGATCGAGCCCTGGAGGTCGAGCTCGATCGTGACGTCCTTCCCGACGAGCACGCCACCGGTCTCGAGCGCGGCGTTCCAGGTGAGGCCGAAGTCCTCGCGGTTGATGACCGTCTTCGCCGTGGCGCCGGCCTTGTAGTTACCCCAGGGGTCGGTGCCGAAGCCACCGAAGTCGACCTCGAAGGTGACGGGCTTGGTGACGTCCTTGATGGTCAGGTTGCCGTCGACGAGGAAGTCGCCCTTCTCGATGCGCACGCCGGTCGACGCGAAGGTGATCTCGGGGTAGGTCTCGACGTCGAAGAAGTCGGCGCTGCGAAGGTGACCGTCGCGGCCCTCGTCCTTGGTGTCCAGCGACGCGGCGTCGACCTTGGCCTCGAGCGTAGCCTCGAGCGGGTTCTCGGGGGCGACGAGGGTCGCCTCCTTGACGTTGAAGTGGCCACGGACCTTGGAGATCATCATGTGGCGGACGCTGAAGCCCACCTCGCTGTGGGACGCGTCGAGGATCCAGGTTCCCGCCTTGTAGCCGGGGATGTCGAGGGTGGCGGTGGAGTCGGTCATGATCGTCCTTCGTGGAGGGGTTCCGGCACGCGCCGGCGGTCAAGAGGGCGAAACGTCGCCGGATCCGAGCCTATTCCCATGAATGCAGATCCGCCGGTACGCGACCCCTCTTGACACCGTGAGGGGGCGGCGGGATCATTTCAGTACACCAACTCAGCGCCCGGAAGACTCGCAGGCATCGCCGCGGCACCGGGCGCTGAGTCTTTTCTCCCCACGACTCTTCGCCCCGCCCGCGCCTCAGGACGCGAGGACGTCCTGCCGTGCGCGGGTAGCGCGCTCGAGGTATACGCGTTCGTCCGCAGCGGCTCGAGGATCCCGTCCGCTGACGACTCGTTGCCGAGCCGCCGCGAGGGACGTCGCCTCCGCAATGAAGCGTCGCATCGCCGAGACCCGGTCGCCCGGAAGCGACCGAGCCCAGGCGAGGGCGCGAGAACGCCCGCGGCGCGTGGCCAGCATGTCGACCTCGGCGGGAGAGAACCATCCCACCGCCGCATAGTCGGCGAGCCGGGCGCGGGTGAGACGCGCCTCCTCCCGGCGGAGGAGCACGATCCCCACGATGAACGCGGCGAACAGCGGCATCTGAAGGGTCAGATACAGCACGAAGAAGTCCGCCATGGCCGCGGAACCGTTCCACAAGGCGTGCAGGCCGATGGCGCACAGGATCCCGACGGTCCACCTGCCGAACGCGGCGCCTCCCCTCGAGCCCGACCGGGCGGCGAGCCCGAGGGCGTACCCCGTGGCAGCCGTGAACATGACGTGCGCGAACGGCGAGAGGATGCCGCGCAGGAAGAAGGTGAACGCGGCCCCCTCCGCACCGCCGGTGATGAGACTGTCGCCGAAGTACAGGATGTTCTCCGTGAAGGCGAACCCCGCTCCGACCAGCGCGCCGTAGACGACGCCGTCGACGGGACCGTCGAACGCGCGACGGGCAGCGACGAAGAGGAGGAGGACTCCGGCCCCCTTCGCGATCTCTTCCACGATCGGAGCCTGCACCACCGACGACACCGTCTCGGGCAGCCAGGGCGCCACGACCGAGACGACCAGCCCGACGCCGAGCGCCACCGCTACCGATGCGACGGCTCCCCACAGGAGCGCGAAGACGACGAGCCCGCGCGGCTCCGGCTCCCATCGGTCGATGATCCGGATGGCCGCCACCACGACCGCGAGCGGGACCAGGGCGAGGACGGCCGAGACGACCGAGGCGATCGGCCCGAGGAACGCGAGGAAGTAGACCGCGAGACCCAGGGCGACGAACCCGAGCACGATCGCGACGACCCACAGGACCACGCGCCCACCCGAGGCCGCCGGCACCGGGAGCTCGCGGTGCGGTGGAGCTGACGGTGGCGTCATCGCCGTCGCGTGGACCGGCTGCGCAAGGGGCGACGGGAACGACATGCGCTCAGCCTAGGGCGGCCCGATCGAGCGCCGGAGCGGGGGGACGATACCCTGGAGCAATGCGCTTCGCCCACGTTGTCCCCGACGGAGTCGACGAGCCGCAGCTGGTTCTCGTCGAAGAGGATCGCGTCACCATCGTGTCGCGCCTGTTCGACGGGGCCCCGTCTCGTCTGCAGCAGCTGATCGAGGGCGGCGACACTCTTCTCGACCGGGTGCGTGAAAGCGCACCCGCAGCCGAGTGGATGCCGCTCGGCACCCCCGTGTTCGCGTCGGCGATCCTCGACACACCGATCACCATCGCGATCGGCCTCAACTACTCCGCCCACTCCAGCGAGCTCGGCCTCAAAGCGGACGCCGCACCCACGGTCTTCATCCTGTGGCCCGGCTCCCTCACCGGCCACCGCCAGACCACGACCTGGCCTCGCTCGCTCAGCACGTCCGTCGACTACGAGGCTGAGCTCGGCGTGATCATCGGACGACCCGCACGCGACGTGGCGATCGAGAACGCCCTCGACCACGTGTGGGGCTACACGGTGGTGAACGACATCACGGCACGCGACATCCAGTTCTCCGAGGCTCAGTGGTCGCGCTGCAAGTCGTTCGACGGGTTCACCCCCACCGGGCCCTTCGTCGTGACGGCGGACGAGATCCCCGACCCGCAGGATCTGCACATCTGGGCGATCGTCGACGGGAAGATGGTGCAGGACGCCTCGACCGATCAGATGATCCACCCGGTCGCGAAACTCGTCTCGTTCCTGTCGCAGTCGGCGACGCTGCTGCCGGGAACACTCATCTCGACCGGGTCGCCGGGCGGGGCCGGCTACTCCCGTGACCCGCAGATCTTCCTGCGCGACCGATCGACCGTCACGGTCGGCGTCGACGGGATCGGCGAACTCACGACCTTCTGCCGCATCCTCGACTGACGCGGCGAACGAACGACGAAGCGGCGACCACCCGAGGGTGATCGCCGCTTCGCTTTGTGCGATGTCAGTAATCCAGCTGGGTCGACCCGTTGAGGACGTCGGAGCACGGCAGGTCGACGCCGTACACGTTGACGATGGCCGTCGGGTCTGCCGCGCAGGTCATCCCCGCCGCGATGGGCGGCCAGACGAGCGCGAAGAAGATGATGATCCCGACGATCATGAGGACGACGCTCACGATGATGGCCGCGAGGGCCAGTCCGTTCTTGACGCCGGCCTTACGGCTCTGAACAAGGGCGACGATACCCAGGATGAGGCCGATGAGCTGCGTGAAGGGGATGATCGCGAGGATGAGCGCGACGATTCCCATCGTGCGCCCCGGCTTCGCACCGGGCGTGGGTCCGCCCGCGTACTGCGGCGCGTTGCCGTAGGCCGGAGCCTCGTACGCCGGCGGCGCGGGCGGGATGTTCTGAGAGTTCGGCTGGTTGGGGTCGGTCATGGGGTGTCCTTCACATCGCTGATCGGCCGAGATACGACCCTGACGCTAGCGTCCATGGTTCTCTCAGACAACCTGAAATCATTTCTGGTCCGCAGCGGTCGGTTTCGTGATAACCGGGATCGCGCGCGTGACCGCCTGCAGACCCGACAGCCGCGCCGGGGACAGCTGCTTGTCGACCTCCTCGCGTGACATCAGACCGGCCTCGACGACGAGGTCGCCGACGTTGCGCTTGGTCAGCAGCGCCGTCTTCGCGAGGGCCGCCGCCGCGGTGTACCCGATGAACGGCGTCAGCGCCGTGATGACGCCGACGGACGAGCCGACCATCGTGCCGAGCCGCTCGCGGTTCGCGGTGATGCCGTCGACGCAGTTGACGCGGAGGGTGCGCATGCCGCGCCGCATCCAGGTGATCGACTGGAAGATCGAGTGCGCGATGACCGGCTCGAACGCGTTGAGCTGCAGCTGCCCACCCTCGACGGCCATCGTCACGGTCAGGTCCGCACCGGCGACGGCGAATGCGACCTGGTTGACGACCTCGGGGATGACGGGGTTGACCTTTCCGGGCATGATGCTCGAGCCCGCCTGCCGCGGCGGCAGGTTGATCTCGCCGAATCCCGCCTGCGGGCCGCTCGAGAGGAGACGCAGGTCGTTGCTGATCTTGGACAGCTTGATCGCGTTGCGCTTGAGCGATGACGAGAACGACATGAATGCGCCGGTGTCGCTCGTGGACTCGACGAGGTCTTCCGCGGTCTCGAGGTCCAGCTCGCTGATCTCACGCAGGTGCCGCAGGACGGCACCGGAGTAGTCCGGATGCGTCGTGATGCCGGTGCCGATGGCCGTCGCACCCATGTTGATCTCGTAGAGGAGGTGCGCGTTCTCGCGGAGGCGGTGGTAGTCCTCCCCGAGCGTTGTGGCGAACCCGTGGAACTCCTGCCCGAGCGTCATGGGAACGGCATCCTGCAACTGGGTGCGCCCCACCTTGAGCACGTCGTGGAACTCGTCGGCCTTCTTCAGGAAGGACTGCCGCAGCAGATCCAGCTCTTCGAGGAGGGACTGCAGGTCGAGGCCGAGTCCCACCTTGATCGCCGTCGGGTAGACGTCGTTGGTGGATTGGCTGCGGTTCGTGTGATCGATCGGAGACAGGAAGGCGTAGTCGCCCTTCTCGCGTCCGGCCATCTCGAGCGCGACGTTGGTGATGACCTCGTTCGCGTTCATGTTGGTCGAGGTGCCGGCGCCGCCCTGGATGACGCCCACGACGAACTGGTCGTGGAACTCGCCGTCGATGACGCGCTGAGCGGCCTGGTCGATGAGGTCGGCGCGGGATGCCTCGAGCACGCCGATCTCCTTGTTGGCGCGCGCGGAGGCCTGCTTGACCATCGCGAGGGCGACGACGAGGTCGCGGTAGACCGAGATCGGTCGCATCGAGATCGGGAAGTTCTCCAGAGCCCTCGCCGTGTGGATGCCCCAATAGGCGTCGGCGGGGATCTCCATCGATCCCAGGGAGTCGGTTTCGGTGCGCGTCGTCGCGTCAGATGCCATGTGCGGTGTCCTCGTGGGTCACAGGGGTGCAGGGATGGATCGAGCCTATCCCCGCACCCCCCGACCTCACCGGTTCACGCTGGACATGTCGGCGTAACGATCGCCGACCGCCGGCGCGACGTCACCGAGTCGGCGCAGCTGGTCATCGGTCAATGTCAGGTCGGCGGCTCCGATGTTCTCCTCGAGCCGCTCGAGCTTGCGCGTCCCGGGGATCGGGACGATGTCCTCGCCCTGCGCCAGGAGCCACGCGAGCGCCACCTGAGCCGGAGTCGCCTCGGCTTCCGCGGCGATCCCCTCGACGACCTCCACGATGCGGAGGTTGGCGGCGAGCGCCTCGTCCTCGAACCGCGGGTTGCTGCGACGGAAGTCGTCCTCGGCCAGCTGGTCGACCGAGCGGATGGCGCCGGTCAGGAAGCCGCGACCGAGCGGCGAGTACGGGACGAACCCGATGCCGAGTTCGCGCAGCGCCGGCAGCAGCTCCGCCTCGGGGTCGCGGGTCCAGAGGGAGTACTCGGTCTGCACGGCGGTCACCGGGTGCACCGCATGCGCGCGACGGATGGTGGCGACGGATGCTTCCGACAGTCCGTACCCGCGGATCTTGCCCTCCTGCACGAGCTCGGCGAGCGCGCCGACGGTGTCCTCGATGGGGACGCCCGGGTCCATCCGGTGCTGGTAGTAGAGGTCGATGCGATCGGTCTGCAGGCGCTGCAGCGACCCCTCGACCGAGCGGCGGACGTTCTCGACGCTGCCGTCGACGCCGGAGCGGCCGTCCGGGTGGCGGACGATGCCGAACTTCGTCGCGAGCACGACCTCGTCGCGGCGACCCGACTCCGCGAGCGTCGCGCCGAGGAGCTCCTCGTTCGTGTGAGGTCCGTACATCTCCGCGGTGTCGAGCAGGGTCACGCCGCGATCGAGGGCGCCGAGGATCGTCCGCTTCCCTCCCGCGTCGTCCTGCCCCGCGCCGGTGTAGAACGCGCTGATGCCCATGAGGCCGAGGCCGATGCGACCGACCTGCGGTCCGTGGGCTCCGAGTGTGGTGGTCTTCATGATGGGCCGATCTCCTTGTCGTAGATGTCGATCTTGTGGTCGATGGCGGCGAGGCTGAGGGTGACCTCGTCGAGCTGCCGTCGGACGACCTCCCTGTGCTCGACGAGCAGCCGGCGGCGTTCGGCGACCGTCCCCTCCCCTTCGCGGGCGAGCTCGGTGTAGCGACGCATCGTGGCGATCGGCATCCCGGTCCAGCGCAGCCGCGCGAGGAAGCGGATCCAGACGAGGTCTGCGTCGGAGTACCGACGGTGGGATGACGATGCCCGGTCGACCGGGTGCAGCATCAGCCCGGCCCGCTCGTAGTAGCGCAGCGTGTGGGCGCTGACGCCGGTGGCGTCGGCTGCTTCGGCGATCGAGGCGCCGGAGGGACCGGAGAGGAGGGTCATGCCTTCACGGTAGAACTTCGAGCGCGCTCGAAGTCAAGCGGTGGCTCAGGAAGGTTTGCGCGAGAACGCCTCGAGACGCTCCTGCGGGCTGAGGGCGGCCATCCTCTCGACCCACTCGGCCGAGAAGTACTCGCCGGTGGGGGCGTCGACGACGGGTACGACCGTGTGAGTGATCGTGTCGTCGTACACGTGGACGAGGTGGAAGGACTGGCCGGCATCCATCCCGTTCACATCCGTCGCGGGGCGCTGCAGATTCATCGTGTAGCAGGTGGCCGACGCCACACTCACGGGGATGCCCGCGAACGTCCCGCTCGTCGTGTAGTGCAGGTGGCCGGCGAGGATGCCGCGCACGTCGGTTCCGGCGACGATGTCGGCGAGGGCGTCCTGCTCCCGGAGCTCGAGGATGTCGAAGAACGGGATGTGGCTCGGCAGCGGTGGGTGGTGGAGTGCGAGGAGGGTGCCCAGCGGCGCCGGCTCGGCGAGGACACCGCGGAGCCATTCGCGCTGGGCCGCGTCGACCGCACCGTGATGCCAGCCGGGCACCGTGGAATCGAGCACGACCAGTCGCAATCCGCCGAGGTCGTGCACGGCCGTGAGCGGCTCGAGCGAGCCTGGTTCATCGAAGAGACCCTCGCGCATCGCCGGCCGTTCGTCGTGGTTGCCCGCGACCCACACGATCGGCGCGTCGAGCCGCTCCGCGACCGGCTCGACGATCTCGCGCAGGCGCCGATACGCGTCGGGCTCGCCGAGGTCGGTCAGGTCGCCCGTCACGACGAGGGCGTCGGGACGGATGCCGGTACGCTCGATCGCCGCAAGGGCGGCCTTCGCTCCTCCGGTCGAGTCGTACGCGCCACCGAGGCGACTGTCGCCCGCGAGCAGGTGGGTGTCGCTGAGGTGGACGATCGAGCGGAGGGCGGGCGCGTGCCGGCCGAAGGAGACGGACTGCATACCGTCAGCCTATTGACGGTCCCGGACGGCCCGCGATCAGTGGTTGAAGAGGATCAGCAGGAGCCCGCCGAGGACGACGAGCCCGCAGACGGCGAACGAGCCGTATGCGCTCACCAGGGCGACGCGCTTCTGCGCGGGGCTGAGCGGGTTCTTCTTCGCGGCCTTCTTGGCCGCCTTCGCCGCCCGCTTCTGCTCCTTCGGCGTCATGACCGTCAGCGCGTCCGTGAAGGTCGCGGGAATGACGACGGGCACGCGTCCGGCGCGGACGAGCAGCCGCAACCCGGCGGCGTAGAAGAACACGACGACCGACGCGGCGAGGATCGCGGCGACGAAGACCTGGACGAAGGCGAGCCAGTCGATGCTGACGCTCATCGGACGCCCTCCTCTTCGGATGCGGCGGCCGCCTGCGCGACGCGCTGCTGACGGCGAGTGGGCGGCGGCTCCTCGGTGAGGTCGACCGCGGCGCCGGAGTCGGCCACCTCGCTCATCGCGTTGGCCGCGGTGACCTCGTTGCGACGCGAGCGCAGGAAGATCGCGAGGACGATCGCGACGGCGATGACCGCGCCGATAATGACGCCGATGAGCTCACCGACCCCCTGCCCGAACAGGTTCTCGAAGCCCACGATGAGGAACGCGGCGAGCGCACCGACGATGCCGGCCGCGGGGAGCGTCAGCACCCAGCCCACCGTGATGCGCCCGACCGTGCCCCACCGGACGACCGCGCCGCGGCGTCCGAGGCCGGATCCGATGACGGAGCCCGAGGCCACCTGGGTCGTCGACAACGCGAACCCGAGGGCGCTCGATGCGAGGATCGTCGAGGCGGTGGATGCCTCTGCCGAGAAGCCCTGCGCCGGCTTCACGTCGGTGAGGCCCTTGCCGAGGGTGCGGATGATGCGCCAGCCGCCCATGTAGGTGCCGAGGGCGATCGTGAAGGCGCACGCGAAGATCACCCAGAGCTGCGGGTCCGACTGGGTCTGCCAGCCGACCGTGATGAGCGCGAGGGTGATGACACCCATCGTCTTCTGCGCGTCGTTCGTGCCGTGGGCGAGGGCCACGAGGGACGACGTGAAGATCTGCCCCCAGCGGAAGCCGTCGCGCCCGTCGGGCTTGTTGTCGTAACGGCGCGTCACGACGTAGGCGATCTTGGTCGCCACGAAGGCGATGATCCCGGCGGTGAGCGGCGCGATGAGCGCCGGCAAAACGACCTTCGAGAGCACGACACCCGTGTCGATGGCGCTGATCGAGGCGCCGACGACCGTCGCGCCGATGAGGCCACCGAACAGAGCGTGGGACGAGCTCGAGGGGAGCCCGAGGAGCCACGTCAACATGTTCCAGGTGATGGCTCCGATGAGCCCCGCGAAGATGATGGCCGGGAAGATCGATTGCGAGAGCTGGTCCTCGCGAATCATGCCGCCCGAGATCGTCTTCGCGACCTCGGTCGACAGGAACGCGCCGACGAGGTTGAGGACGGCCGCCAGGAGCACGGCGACCTTGGGCTTCAGTGCACCCGTCGCGATGGGCGTGGCCATCGCGTTCGCGGTGTCGTGGAAGCCGTTGGTGAAGTCGAAGAACAGTGCCAGTGCGATGACCAGGACGACGATGAGTGCTGCGGTCTCCACAGTTCGCTTTCCGTCGGGAATCGGGGGAACGGGCGCCGCGGCGATCGGCAGTGCGAACGAAAAGTTCACCCAGACGTCAGCGAGTGTTCAGTCGGGCCTGGAAAATCCTCGCACACGTTGCGCCATGGCATAACCCGCGCGCGCTCGCGAGGGTCGGTTAGCGTGGTCGGGTGACTTCCGAAGCTGTGACACCGCCCGTCGCCGACCGCCGCCCCTTCACCCGGACCCATCACGGCGACGCCGTCTCGGACCCCTACGAGTGGCTGCGCGCGAAGGAGGACACCGAGGTCGTCGGTCACCTCGAGGCCGAGAACGCCTACACCGATCAGCGCACCGCACACCTGGAGGGCCTGCGGAACCGGATCTTCGACGAGATCAAGGGTCGCACGCTCGAGACCGACCTCTCGGTCCCCTCGCGACGCGGGCAGTGGTGGTACTACGGACGCACCCTGGAGGGCAAGCAGTACGGCATCAACTGCCGCGCCCCCATCGCGGACGTCGACGACTGGACCCCGCCGGTGCTCTCCCCTGACACGGACGTCCCCGGTGAACAGGTCCTGCTCGACGGCAACGTCGAAGCCCACGGCCACGACTTCTTCTCGCTCGGGAGCCTCGACGTCTCGAACGACGGCACACGCCTGCTGTACGGCGTCGACATCGCGGGCGACGAGCGTTACACCCTCCGCATCCGCGACCTCGCATCGGGTGAGGATCTGCCCGACGTCATCGAGAACACGTCCTCCGGCGCGGTCTTCTCCCCCGACGGCCGGCATGTCGTCTACACGACGGTCGACGACGCGTGGCGTCCCGACACCGTCTGGCTCCACGTCGTGGGGACGGATGCCGCGTCGGATCGGATCCTCTTCACCGAACCGGACGAGCGCTACTGGGTCGGCGCCGGTTTCACCCGCAGCGACCGGTTCCTCGTGATCGGGGTCGGATCGTCCATCACCTCCGAGGAGTACCTGGTCCCGGCCGATGACCTCACCGCCGAGCCGCGCTCCGTGTGGCCGCGCCGCGAAGGCGTGGAGTACTCGCTCACCCACGCGGTCGTGGGCGGCGAGGACGTCCTCTACATCCTGCACAACGATGGCGCCCTGGACTTCGAACTGGTCCGGGTCGCGGCATCCGACCCGACCGGCCAGCGCCACGTGGTCCTGCCGCACCTCCCCGGACGCCGACTGCTGGACGCCTCGGCGTACCGCGACTGGGCGATCGTCGAGTACCGACGCGACGGCCTCGCCCGGGTCGGCATCCTCGACTACGCGACCGACGACGTCCACGAGATCGCGTTCGAGGAGCCGCTGTACGCGGTCGGGGCGAGTGGGTCGTCGGAGTGGGCACCGCCCGTCATCCGGCTCGGGTACGCCTCGTTCGTGACCCCGGGCACGGTCTTCGACTACGAGGTCGCCACGGGCGAGCTCCTGCACCGCAAGAGCCAGCCCGTCCTCGGGGGCTACGATCCCTCGGACTACGGGCAGGAGAGGGTCTGGGCGGTCGCCGACGATGGCACGCGGATCCCGGTCTCGCTCGTGTGGAAGCGCTCGTTCGGCGAGCCGGGCATGTCGCCGCGCCCCGTCCATCTCTACGGCTACGGCTCCTATGAGCACTCGATCGAGCCGGGCTTCTCCGTGGCGCGCCTGTCACTCCTCGACCGCGGCGTCATCTTCGCCATCGCGCACGTGCGCGGCGGGGGCGAGATGGGCCGGCAGTGGTACGAGGAGGGCAAGCTCCTCCACAAGCGCAACACGTTCACGGACTTCGTCGCCGTCGGCCGCCACCTCGTCGCGGAGGGGTACACCTCGCCCGACCGTCTCGTCGCCGAGGGCGGATCCGCCGGTGGGCTCCTGATGGGCGCGGTCGCGAACCTCGCCCCCGACCTGTTCGCCGGCATTCTCGCCGGCGTGCCCTTCGTCGATGCGCTGACGACTATCCTCGACCCCTCCTTGCCGCTGACCGTCATCGAGTGGGATGAGTGGGGCGACCCGCTGCACCACGAGGACGTCTACGCCTATATGAAGTCGTACACGCCCTACGAGAACGTCCGGGACGGCGTCTCGTACCCCCGCATCCTCGCCGTCACCTCCCTCAACGACACTCGCGTCCTCTACGTGGAACCGGCGAAGTGGGTGGCACGACTGCGCGAGGTCGGTGCCGACGCTCTCCTGAAGTGCGAGATGGTCGCCGGTCACGGCGGGGTCAGCGGCCGGTACAACTCCTGGCGGGAGCGTGCGTTCGAGCTCGCGTGGCTGCTGGACGTGCTGGGACTCGCCGACAGCGAGTGACCGTCGCGATCGCGTCGCGCCGCTGGGTACGATGCCGCCATGGCCTCTGATCCTCGCTACCGCGCGTCGGTCCGGATCGATCTCGACCTGGTCTGCGCGCATCCCGACGACCTCCTCGCCGGCATCGACGATGCGTCTCGCATGTCGGCATCGACGATCGATGCCGAAGACGCCCTCCTCTCGCTCCTCGACGTCGCGGTCACCCCCGGTGCGGAGCGCCTCGTCCGTATCGAATCGACCAGCACGACCATCGTCGATTCGGAATGGGAGGGGACATCCGGCGCGGTTCCGGAAGGCTCCTCCGACACCGCCCGAGTGGCGCGCGCGGGCGCGAGACTGGCTGGCATCGACTGGGCGCTGAACGAGCTCTTCGGCGGGGCGACCGGTGACGCGACGGCATCCGAGTTGCGGCAGCGCACCATCATCAAGGGACTCGTCTGGAACGCCTCCGTCATGGTCGTGGACTGCCTGTTCGATGACGTCCTCCACCTGGCGGATGCCTCGGGCGACCACTCCGCGTGGCGGGATACCCACGTCATCTCGCAGTTGCCGCCGCAGTACGCGACCCATTACGACCGAGGGTTCGCGCAGAAGTTCCTCGCCGCGACGATCGAGGTCACATCGCGCCTGAGCGCGTCGCCCGTGTACCCGCCGACCGTCGCGCACGAGCTGGCGCTCAAACTCGTCCTCGATGAGGCGGAGCGCAACGCGGACCGGCTGAGCGGCGACCTGCCCGAAGGATGGCGGGAGCACCTCGACACCGTGCTGTTCCAGGATCTCGACGTCGACTCGCTGTTCGCCGAGCAGGACGCGGCGTCGAAACGGGATGCCGCAGCGGCGACCCCTCCCCTCGACTTCGCGAGCTGGTTCATCCCGTACGCGCACGCACCGGCGCCCGCGCCGTACGCGAGCGACGACCTCAAGGAGCCCGCAGGGCGCTAGCACGGCCGACCCCGTCGAGGCAATTGTCAGTCTTGGCCTTCGGCATCCCATAAAATCGGAAGTCCCCAGGGGGAGTACTCCGATACGGTCGGTTCGTCATTACGGATGTGAAGGCGCATCCCGGACCACCGGTCTCGAGCAATCGAGATGGAGAAGACTCTGGCGTCATCTGTTCACGCCATCGAGGAGACTCCTGTGGAAATCACCCCGCTCGTCTGGGGCATCACGATCGCCGTCACGATCGCCTTCTTCGTCTACGAATTCTTCGCCCACGTGCGCAAGCCGCACGAGCCGTCCATCGCCGAATCGGCACGCTGGTCGGCCTTCTACATCGGCCTCGCCCTGCTGTTCGGCGTCGTCATCGGCTTCATCCCGGGCTGGGGATGGGTGTACTCGGGTGAGTACTTCGCCGGCTACCTGACCGAGAAGGCGCTGTCGATCGACAACCTCTTCGTCTTCCTCATCGTGATGGCCGGCTTCGCCGTGCCGAAGATCTACCAGCAGAAGGTGCTGATGATCGGCATCGTGATCGCCCTGGTCATGCGCGGTGGGTTCATCGCGGTGGGCGCCGCTCTCATCGAGAACTTCTCGTGGATCTTCTACATCTTCGGCGCGCTGCTGCTCTTCCTCGCGTACCGTCAGGCCTTCGCTCACGGCGACTCCGACCCGGCCAACGGCAAGTTCATGCAGTTCGTCCGCCGTCATCTGCCCGTCAGCGACGAGTACAACGGCGACAAGCTGACGGTCAAGAAGGACGGCAAGCGCTTCGTGACCCCGATGCTGCTCGTCATCGTCGCGATCGGATTCGTCGACCTCATCTTCGCCGTCGACTCGATCCCCGCCATCTACGGCCTCACGAACGAGGCGTACATCGTCTTCACCGCGAACGCATTCGCGCTCATGGGCCTCCGCCAGCTCTTCTTCCTCATCGGCGGTCTGCTCGAGCGCCTCGTGTACCTCGCCCAGGGTCTGGCGGTCATCCTCGCCTTCATCGGCATCAAGCTCCTCTTCCACGCCCTCCACGTCAACGAGCTGCCCTTCATCAACGGCGGCGAGCCGCTGCTGTGGGTCCCCGAGATCCCGATCTGGCTCTCGCTCGTGTTCATCGCCGCCACGATCGTCGTCGCCACGGTTGCGAGCCTCGCCAAGACGCGGCGCGACGACGCCAAGGCGCTCGCGAGCGGGGCGCCCACGACCACTCCCGAGCAGAAGAAGGAGCACAGCTGACCGATGATCAGCGACCATACGCAGACGCCCACCGTTGAGGCCGACGCCGTCGGACGGATCCGATGAACGACCTCGCCCTGAACATCGCCCTCGTCGTGGTGTTCGTCCTGGTGGGCGGAGTGTTCGCGGCCACCGAGATGGCTCTGGTCACACTCCGTGAGAGTCAGATCAATGCGATCGCCGCTCGCGGCAAGCGGGGCGCCAAGGTGGCTGGACTGGCGCGGAACCCCAACACGTTCCTGTCGGCGGTTCAGATCGGCGTGACCGTGGCGGGCTTCGCGTCGGCGGCCTACGGCGCCACGTCGATCGCGCCCTCGGTCGCGCCGGTCCTCGAGTCGTGGGGCGTCGATCCCGGATTGGCGTTGACCCTCGCGACGCTGATCCTGACCCTGCTGATCGCCTACCTGTCGCTCGTGCTGGGAGAGCTCGTGCCGAAGCGGCTGGCGATCCAGCGGAACGCGCAGTTCGCCTACGCCGTCGCCCCCGTCCTCGACGGGTTCGCGAAGGTCATGCGACCCGTCATCTGGCTGCTGTCAGTCTCGACGAACGCGCTCGTGCGCCTGCTCGGCGGTGATCCTCACAAGACCGGTGAGGAGATGACCGACGAAGAGGTCCGCGACATCGTCGCGAGCCACGAAGGCCTGCCCGAGGACGAGCGTCGAATCCTCGAAGACGTGCTCTCGCTGCGGGGTCGCCAGCTCAGCGAGGTCATGCGCCCGCGTCCCGAGGTGACGGCGCTGGATGACACCGCCACGATCGGTGACGCCGTCGCCGAGGCACGGGAGCTGCCGTTCTCCCGGTATCCGGTCGCCGACACCTCCATCGACGACATCGTCGGGTTCGTCCACGTCCGCGATCTGTTCGAGGCGGTCGTCGAGGGCCGGGATGCCCCGTTGTCGGGCATCGTGCGTCCGATCCCGTACTTCCCGTCAACGGCGCGCGTCCTCCCGACGCTGACGAAGATGCGGGCCGAGGGCCACCAGATCGCAGTGGTCGTCGACGAGTACGGCGGGACCGACGGCATCGTCACACTCGAGGATCTCGTCGAGGAAGTCGTGGGCGAGATCTTCGACGAGTACGACACCGCGGTCGCCCCGGACGCGGACCGCGAGATCATCGACGGTCGCCTCAACCTGCAGGACTTCTCCGAGGCCACGGGCATCGTGCTCCCCCGTGGGCCGTCCGACACGGTCGCCGGCTTCGTCACGGAACGGCTCGGCCGTCTGGCGGTCGTCGGCGACGTGATCGAGGTCGACGGCGCGACGATCGAGGTCACGGCCCTCGACCGTCGTCGCATCGCCGAGGTTCGCGTGACGTCGCGCGACGCGGTCGAAGCGGACGAGAGCTGACGCTGGGGCGCCGGTCTCGAGCAGATGCGGGCCCGGGATCATGAGATGCACCGTGAGCTATCGTCGGGCCATGGACCCCGCGGACGACGAGCGCGTCGCAGTGAAGGCCTCCGCGCTGGCATGGGGTTTGCTCTGGATTCTCGGCACTGCCCTCGCGGCGATCTTCTTCGCCGCCCAGGAGTTCGGCGAGTCCATAGGGCGATGGTCCGAAGTGACCACGGCCGGCGCCAGAGGCATTCCGATGCCGCGCTGGATGAGGTTCTCGATGCACGCGAGCGCCTCAGTCCTCTTCGCGATCTTCATCGTTGTCATGGCGCGGCTCATCGTCCGCGAACTCCGTCGGCGTCGTGGGAGCTGAGTTACCGAGTCCTGTCAGCGAACGGAGGAGTGCGAACCGCCCTCACGCGCGACGAGGCTTCGCACCTCAACCACCGCTGAGAGACCGAGCTTCAGACTCTCCTCCTGTTCCCGCCTCACGTCGGGGTGCAGGTCGTCCTCCGTCAGGATCTCGAGCGTGACCGCGTTTCCTTCTTCCAGTCGATCGAGGATGAACGGCAGATCATCCTCCATCAGCGACACGTCGAACGGCGCGTCATCGGGCAGCGGTGAGACATACGGCTGATCGTCGGCGATCTCCTGAGGCGGCTCATTGACCCGCCGAGCGTCATCGATGACGTCCCAAATGCGTTCGAGATCGTTGAGGATGCCTCGCGGATCCATCTCGACACGGTCGCCCGAAGATTGATTCTCCATCTCGGCGCTGATCGTCAATGCGGTTCGGTAGGTCATGATCACGCATCGCACACTACATAGGTCACGCGAGTCGATGCGCAGCCAGGGGCGCCGGCCAAATGGAATACCGAGCTAATGGTGCCGGCTACAGGACTTGAACCTGCAACCCCCGTATTACAAGTACGGTGCGCTACCAATTGCGCCAAGCCGGCAGATGGCCCAGTCTAACCGGGCCGCGCAGCTCACTCCGCAGGCGCGGTGGGCGTCGGTGTCGCGGTCTGCTCGGTGTAGAACTTGTCGCTCGCGCTCGTCAGGACGAACTGCGAGAACTCCGCGGCATCCTTCAGCGCACCCATGTACGGCTGGCCGTTGACGAGGATCATCGGCGTTCCGGCGAGCTGCAGACCGTCGGCGTCGGGGATGCCGGCGATCGCACGCTCCGTGGCGTCCTTCGTCCACTCGATGTAGTCGCCGTCCTCGATGCAATCGCGGACCTTGTCGGGCTCCTGGGCGCCGACGGCCTGCGCGAGGTCGGCGAGTTCCGTGTCTGAGAACCCATCGGTGTCCATCGCGGGCTGACGGCTCAGCAGTTCCGTGTTGTAGGCGAAGAAGACGTTCTCGTCGTGCGTCGCGACACACGCCGCAGCGGCGGCGGCGCGCAGCGAGTACTTGGTGCCGTTGGACTTGGCTGTCAGCATCGACACGGGGTGGTAGCTGAGCGTCGCCGCGCCCTCGTCCACCCACGTCTTCAACTGATCCACGTTGGCGAGCTGCCATTCGCGGGCGCCCGGAGAGAGGTAGTCCACGTAGACGCGGATGTCGACGGGAGCCGCGGATGCCGTCGGTACGGGTGCGGCCTTGTCCGACTCCGGGGTGGCCTCGACCGCGCTGTCGTCGATCGTGCCCTGGCTGCCCGCGACGCCGGCGACGTCGCTGACGGCGAAGCCGTCGGAGCTGGCGGTGTCCGGGGTCAGATCCCGTCCACCCATCGTCGAGGTCACCGACCAGACGACGACGGCGGCTACGGCGGCGACCGCTCCCGTGGCGAGGACGCCGAGCGAGATGCGGCGCGCAAGGCGGACGCGCGACTGCTTGACGTGGACGCGCTGCGCCTTCTCGCGCACGGCCTCGCGACGATCGGTCGCGGATGACGGGGTGTCGCCGGAATCGGTGGACATGAAACCTCGGGGAGATCTGTGGTGCGGCCAGAGGGCCCGGCGCCCGGGTGTGGCGCACGCTCCGATGTTAGTCAGACGCGCTGGAAAAAGGCTGACGAGGAGGCATCCCTCAGCTCCCCGCAGCCGTGGCATACTGAACACGCACCCGATGGCGGGTGTGCGGGGTGTCCCCCGCTCGCTTCACAACGGATCGTCCGGCACGTACCTGCCGGTGAAGGAGAAGAAAAGATGGCGTCCGTCACGTTCGACAACGCAACCCGTCTGTACCCCGGTGGCACCCGCCCGGCGGTCGACAAGCTCAACCTCGAGGTCGCCGATGGCGAGTTCCTCGTCCTGGTCGGCCCCTCCGGTTGCGGTAAGTCCACGTCGCTCCGCATGCTCGCAGGCCTCGAGGAGGTCAACTCCGGCTCCATCCGCATCGGTGACCGCGACGTCACCGACGTGCCGCCGAAGGACCGCGACATCGCGATGGTGTTCCAGAACTACGCGCTGTACCCGCACATGACCGTGGCCGAGAACATGGGCTTCGCGCTCAAGATCGCCGGCGTCGGCAAGGAGGAGCGCGCCTCCCGCGTTCTCGAGGCAGCCAAGCTCCTCGACCTCGAGGAGTACCTGACCCGCAAGCCGAAGGCCCTCTCGGGTGGTCAGCGTCAGCGTGTCGCCATGGGTCGCGCCATCGTGCGTCAGCCCCAGGTCTTCCTCATGGACGAGCCGCTGTCGAACCTCGACGCCAAGCTCCGCGTCCAGACGCGTACGCAGATCGCCTCGCTGCAGCGCCGCCTCGGCGTCACCACGGTCTACGTCACCCACGACCAGACCGAGGCCCTCACGATGGGTGACCGCATCGCGGTCCTCAAGGACGGCCTCCTGCAGCAGGTCGGCACCCCGCGCGACCTGTACGAGAAGCCGAACAACGTGTTCGTCGCCGGCTTCATCGGCTCCCCTGCGATGAACCTGTTCCCGGCCGACCTGGCCGAGGGCGGCATCCGCTTCGGCTCCGAGGTCGTCCCGCTCGACCGCGACACCGTCGGCCGCGCCAACGGCAGCCAGGTCACGGTCGGCGTCCGCCCCGAGGACATCGAGGTCGGCCCCGCAGACGGCAAGGGCCTCGCGGTCCAGGTCGACCTGGTCGAGGAGCTCGGCGCCGACGGCTACCTCTACGGTCACGTGGACATCAACGGCAAGCGTGCCGACATCGTCGCTCGCGTCGACGGCCGCAACCACCCGAACGCGGGCGAGACGGTCACGCTGGCCGCCAAGCCGGGCCACGTGCACGCGTTCGACATCGAGTCGGGCGACCGCCTCAACGACAAGCCGGTCGTCTCGGCCTGATCGTCATCATCAGCAGGACCGCGGCGCGGGTGGGTCTTCCGGACCCCCCGCGCCGCGGTGCGTGAGTCGGAGGTCACCCGCGTGGTCCATTCCCTGAGCATCACCGCCAGCAGCGTCGACGCGGGGCTTCTGGCTCTGCCGTGGGCGACGCCTCTCGGCGAATGGCCCAGTGACGCGATCGTCTCGCTCCCGAAGGGGCTCTCCCGCCATCTCGTGCGCTTCGCGAGCCTGTCGGGGCGTGTCGTGGCGGTGAAGGAGACGACGGCGGAGATGGCCCGCCGCGAGTACGAGATGCTCGGCTCGCTCGCTCGGCTGGACGTCCCCTGCGTGAGCCGCGTCGCCGTCATCGACGGCCGCCGCACCGCGAAGGGCGAGCCGCTCCCCGCCGCTCTCGTCACCGCGCACCTGCGCTTCTCGCTCCCCTACCGCGCTCTCTTCACCCAGGTGCTGCGTCCCGACACCGCCACACGCCTCGTGGACGCCCTGGCGGCGCTCCTGGTCCGCCTCCACAACGTGGGCTTCTTCTGGGGCGACGTCTCGCTGTCGAACACGCTGTTCCGACGGGATGCCGGGGCGTTCGCCGCCTACCTCGTCGACGCCGAGACGGGCGAGCTGCACGAGGGCGGCCTGACGCGCGGCCAGCGCGAACACGACCTGGACGTCGCGCGCACGAACATCGCTGGCGAGATCATGGACCTCGAGGCCGGTGGGCGTCTCGAGGGCGGTGTGGACGCCGTGGCGATCGCCGACGGCATCATGTCGTCGTACCGGTCGCTGTGGAGCGCGCTCACCGAGACCGAGACCTTCGCGGCGAACGAGACCTGGCGCATCACCGAGCGCGTGCAGCGGTTGAACAGCCTCGGCTTCGACATCGGCGAGATGTCGATCGACGAGACATCCGACGGCACGAAGGTGCTGATCCAGCCGAAGGTGGTGGATGCCGGGCACCACCAACGGCGTCTGCTGCGCTTGACGGGGCTGGATGTCGAAGAGAACCAGGCCCGTCGGCTGCTCAACGACATGGACGAGTTCGCGGCCCGCGTCTCGCGCCTCGGCAGCGACGAGGAGATGGTCGCCCACGAGTGGCTGACCCGCGTCTTCGAACCGGTCGTCAAGGCCATCCCGTGGGAGCTGCGCAGCAAGCTCGAGCCCGCCGAGGTGTTCCATCAGGTGCTCGAGCACCGGTGGTACATGTCACAGGCCCGCGGGCGGTCGATCCCGATCGCCGAGGTCCTGTCCTCCTACATCGACGGCGTGCTGCGTCACCGCCGTGACGAGGCGACCGTGATGGGTCCGCCGACCGAGACGACGGCGCTTCCGGTGATCACGTCCGACGTGCCCGTCAGCGACGACGACGAAGACGAGGTCGACTGGCGCGACCTCGTCTGATCGTCGTCGTCAGTACCCGACGGTGAACCGCTCGCGCACGTGCGCGGGCGACTCGATCTCATCGAGGACGGCGATCGCGAAGTCGGCGCCGGAGATGAAGGACTCGCCCTTGTCGTCGGTGACGATGACGTCGCCGCCGATGCGATACGAGCCGGTGCGCTCCCCCGGCGCCCAGGCGCCGAAGCCGCCGGCCGGGTGGATGTAGAACCAGTCGCGACCGCTGGTGTCGGCCTGGAGGTCCTCGAGGATGCCGATGGCTTCCATCGCCTCGGGCTTGATCTCCTCGGGGAAGCCGCTGTCGATCACGCGGGGACCCCCCGGGGCGACGAGGCTGCCACCGGCGCCGCCGATGACGCCGACGCGCACCGAGAGCGGCAGCGCCGCGATGACGCCGTCGACGGCCTCTCGCATCTTGCCGACCATGTCGCCGCGGGGCGAGGTCGCGAAGACGACGACATCGACTCCGTTGAGTTCTGCCGCGAGTGCCGGGGCGTCGAGCATCGTGCCCTCGACGTAGGTCGCCCCCTCGATCCGGTCAGCGGGGATCTTGCGCGCGACGGAGACGACGGTGTGTCCTCGACGGACACCCTCGGCGACGATGTTGCTGCCGGCGTAGCCGGTGCCTCCGATGACGGCGATGCGGGTCATGATGGTTCCTCTCCTGCGGATGAACAGTCGAGTGCCAGTCTGACCCGTTTCCCTATGGTCACGCTATCCGTCGCCCATGCGGCGACGGATGCGAGTCACTCGCTCGCGGCCCGAAGGGTCGACACCTGGTACAGGGCGACGGATGCCGCGATGCCGGCGTTGAGCGATTCGGTCGCCGCGTTGATCGGGATCGACACGATCTGGTCGCAGGTCTCGGTCACGAGGCGCGACAGGCCCTTGCCTTCGGAACCCACGACGATCACGACGGGGCGGTCCGCGAGCTCGAGCGCCGGCAGCGACACGTCGCCTCCGCCGTCGAGACCGAGGATGAAGACGCCCTGCTTCTTGAACTCCTTGAGCGTCGTCGTCAGGTTCGGGGCGATCGAGACGGGGATGCGGGCGGCCGCGCCCGCACTCGTCTTCCACGCGGCGGAGTTGACGCCCGCCGAGCGGCGCTGCGGCAGGATGATCGCCTGTCCGCCGAAGGCGGCCGTCGAGCGGATGATCGCGCCGAGATTGCGGGGGTCCGTGATGCCGTCGAGGGCGACGAACAGCGGCAGCTGGCCGCGGTCGATGACCTGCTCGAGCAGGTCCTGCGGGTGCGCGTACTCGTAGGGCGGCACCTTGAGCGCGACGCCCTGGTGCACGCCGTCGAACCCGGCCATGCGGTCGAGCTCCTGACGCGTGACCTCGAGCACGGGGATCTCGCGGTTCGTCGCGATGGACAGCATCTCCTTGACGCGGTCGTCCATCTCGACGCGCTGCGCGATGTAGAACGCGGTCGCGGGGATCTTGGCGCGGAGAGCTTCGAGCACGCTGTTGCGGCCGGTCACGGTCTCGGTGTCGTCACCGGACTTCGCCTTGGGCGCGCGCCCACCGGTCGTCTGCCGGATCTGGGGCTTGCCACCGGCCGCAACGAAGCGCTCCTTCGCGGCCTTGCGCTTGCCGGCCGGGTGCCAGGCGCGGTCCTCGGCCTTGGGCGTCGGCCCACGACCCTCGAGAGAGCGCTTGTTCTTGCCGCCGGACCCCTTTGTGGGGCCCTTCTTGCCGCGTCCCGCGGACGGGTTGCCGAACTTAGCCATTGTTCATACTCCAATGGGTCCCGGAGGGACCGTCTTCGAGGACGACGCCTGCCGCCGCGATCGCGTCGCGGATGCGGTCGGCTGCCGCCCAGTCCTTGGTCGCGCGGGCCTCCGCGCGCTGGTCGATCATGGTGGTGACGAGGCGGTGCAGGGCGGTCGCCATGGCCTGCGCCATCACCGCGGACCACTTCACATCCATGGGGTCTATGTCGAGGAGGCGAACCATCGCCATCACCTGTCGAAGGGAATCCTCGGCGGCGGCGGAATCGCCCGCATCGAGGGCGGCGTTGCCCCGGCGCACCGTCTCGTGGAGGACCGCCAGCGCCTGCGGCACGCCGAGATCGTCATCCAGCGCCGCCGCGAACTCCTGCGGAACATCGGACGCGAACCAGCCGACGGATCCGTCACCGGCGCGGAACGCACGTTGCAGGAACGCGCGGATGCGGCCGAGCGCGGCATCCGCTTCTGTGAAGGTGGACTCGGTGATGTCGAGATTCGAGCGGTAGTGCGCCGAGATCAGCGCGTAGCGGACCACGAGCGGGTCGGTGTCACGCAGGACGTCCTCGGCCAGAAGGAAGTTGCCGAGAGACTTCGACATCTTCTGGTCGCCGACCGTGACGAGCCCGTTGTGCACCCAGTAGCGCGCGAAACCGTCGCCGGCCGCCGTCGATTGGGCGAGCTCGTTCTCGTGATGCGGGAAGCGGAGGTCGAGGCCGCCGCCGTGGATGTCGAACTCGGGACCGAGGTATCGGCGGCTCATTGCGGAGCACTCGATGTGCCAGCCCGGTCGCCCGGAGCCCCAAGGAGAGTCCCATGTCGCGTCCGCAGGCTCGTCGGGCTTCGCACCTTTCCAGAGCGCGAAGTCGCGCGGATCGCGCTTGCCGCGCGGGTCCGCATCGGCGGCCGATTCCATGGCGTCGACCGACTGACGGGTCAGCGCGCCGTAGGGCGCCCAGGAACGCACGTCGAAGTAGACGTCGCCGGCGGCGGCGTACGCGTGCCCCGCCTCGATCAGACGCTCGATGAGCTCCTGCATCTGCGGGATGGATGCCGTCGCCCGCGGTTCGTAAGTGGGGGGCAGGATGCCGACCGCGGCATACGCGCGGGAGAATTCGAGCTCCATCCGGTAGGCCAGCGCCCACCAGGGCTCCGATTCCGTCGCGTTCGCGAGGACCTTGTCGTCGATATCGGTGACGTTGCGGACGAAAGTGACCCGGCCGAACCGGTGCTCGAGCCACCGGCGGAGGATGTCGAAGCTCAGCGCCGCGCGCACGTGGCCGATGTGGGGACCGGATTGGACCGTCGGACCGCAGACGTACATCGTGACGTTCTCGGGGTCGGCGGGCGCGAAGTCGCGCAGCGCCTGAGCCTGGGAGTCGTAGAGCCGAACCGTCACCGGTCCATGCTACCGGCGGGTGGCATCCGAGCCCGCTCCGAGGCGATAGAAAGGACGGGTGCTGCACGTGTTCGCCGTCTTGGCCGCCGCCCTCCTGTTCGGGACGACCGGAACGGCCCGGGCACTCGGACCCGACGAGGCGTCGGCCCTCTCGGTCGGCGTAGCACGCTTGCTGGTCGGCGGGACGGCCCTGGCCGCGCTGGCGTTCGGACTGGCCGCAGCGCATCGTCGCCGGGTGCCGGATCGCCCTCGGCCGAAGCCGACCTGGCGTCCGCTCGCCCTCATGGCCGTCACCGGTGTCGCGCTCAGCCTCTACCAGCCGCTGTTCTTCGTCGGCACGCAGACGAACGGTGTCGCGGTGAGCACGGTGATCGCCCTGGGCTCCGCTCCCGTGCTCGCCGGCATCCTGGAATGGATCCTCTCGCGCCGCGTGCCGTCGATGCTGTGGATGGGCGCGACCGCCCTCGCTGCGATCGGCGTGGTCCTGCTGGGGCTCGGGGGCGGAGGCGGCTCGGGCGGCGTCGACGCGCTCGGTCTCGCCGCCGCCGTCGGCGCGGGCGCGTGCTTCGCCGTGATCGCGAATGCGCAGCGCCGTCTCCTCGACGCGGGGTGGGACGCGTTCACCGTCGTGGGCGCCATGGGAGTCGGATCCGCGTTGGTGTGCGCGGCCGTCATCCCGTTCGTGGATCTGTCGTGGACCGTCACCCCGCCTGGCATCGCGATGGCGCTGTGGCTCGGCCTCGCGACGATCGGCGTCGCCTACGCGCTCTTCACGTGGGGGCTGCAGGGACTCACTGCGGCGACCGCCGCGACGCTGACGCTCGCCGAGCCGCTGACCGCGACGGTGCTGGGTGTGACCGCTCTCGGCGAGACACTGTCCCCCCTCGCCGTCGTCGGGCTCGCGGTCCTGGCCGCCGGGCTCGTCACGCTCGCGTGGGGCAGCCGTCGGCCCCGCGACCCTCGACCTTTCGCCGTGGAGGCCTGACATGCCCGTATCCGACGACCTCGACATCCGCGTCGACGATCTGACCGGCGAGTCAACCGTCGCGCTCGTCCGCCAGCACCTCGCGGGGATGCACGAGCTCTCGCCCGCCGACAGCGTGCACGCGCTGGACGTGTCCGCGCTTCGGGATCCCGCCGTGACGGTGTGGTCCGCGTGGCGGCGCGACGAGCTCGCGGGGATCGGCGCACTCGCCCGCCTGAGCGACACGGACGGCGAGCTGAAGTCGATGCGCGTGACCGCCGCCCATCTCGGGACGGGGGTGGGACGCGCGATCCTCCGCCACATCCTCGCCGTCGCCAGGGCGCAGGGCATCAGCCGAGTGTGGCTCGAGACGGGGTCGGATGCCGGGTTCCTCGCCGCCCGGACGCTGTACGCCAGCGAGGGGTTCACCGAGTGCGAACCGTTCGGCTCCTACCGACCGGACCCCGCGTCGACGTTCATGACGCGTCCCCTCTGACCCGCGCGATCAGGCGGGGACGACGACCGCGACCGCGAAGGCCGCCACCCCGTCTCCCGTCCCCGTGAACCCGAGGCCGTCGGTCGTCGTCGCCGACACGGTGACCGGCGCGCCGAGCGCGTCCGACAGCACGCGCTCGGCTTCGACGCGCCGCGCGGCGAAGCGCGGGCGCTTGGCCTGCACCTGAACGCTGACATTGCCGATCACCCAGCCGGCCTCCGCCGCGAGCGCGCGGGTCCGAGCCAGGAACGCCGCCGCATGCGCCCCCGCGTACTCGGGCTGATCCGTACCGAAGTGCGTGCCGATGTCCCCCAGGCCCGCGGCCGCGAGGACCGCGTCCACGATCGCGTGGGCGACGGCATCCCCGTCGGAATGTCCCTTCAGCCCCGATTCCCCGGGCCACTCCAGACCGGCCAGCCAGAGGGTGTCGTCCCCGCCGAAGGCATGTACGTCGGTCCCGATCCCGACGCGCGGGATCACCGGGGCGGGGGCCGGGACGACCGGCGGAACCGGTGCGACGAGTGCGCGGGCGCGCTCGAGGTCTGCCGCCGTCGTGATCTTGAAGGCGAGGTCGTCTCCGGGAACCGTTCGCACGACCGTTCCGGCTGCCTGGAGGAGCGCGGCGTCATCGGTGTGGTCGGTAGCCGCGTCGCGGTACGCCTCGTCGAGCACCGCGCGTCGGAATCCCTGCGGGGTCTGGGCCGCGGCGAGGACCGAGCGGTCGACCGGCTCGACCACCGCGTCGTCCTCGACGCGCTTGAGCGTGTCGACGACGGGGAGGACGGGGATGACGGCATCCGATCCGCCTTCAACGGCGTCGATCACACGCGCGAAGACCTCGGGAGGGGTGAGGGCACGCGCGGCATCGTGGACGAGGACGATCTCGACGTCCGGCCAGACCGCCCCGAGCCCGGCGGCGACCGACGTCTGCCGGGTGGCTCCTCCCGCCACCACGGAGACCAGGTCCCGGCGACCCCCGGCAGCCTCGAGCGCCTCGGTCTCCGCGTCGCCGACCCGGTCGGCCGGCGCGACGACGATCACCTGCGCCTCGGGTGCGGCGAACACCCCGCGGAGGGCGTGGCGCAGGATCGTGTGCGAGTCGATGCCGACGAACGCTTTCGCCGACCCCGTGCCGAGTCGTGTGCCCGAACCTGCCGCGACGACGATGACAGCAACACGCGGAACGGGGATGAGGCTCATGCCTCCGAGCGTACCGAGCCGTCGGCGACCGGGCTGCGGCGCAGCAGAAGGACGGCGACTCCCAGGAGGAGGGCGCCGACCACCGCTATCGGGAGGTCGAGGAACCACTCCATGACGGCGAAGGGCGGTACGAAAGCGCACACCCACGCGACCGCCACGATCCCCGTGGCCGGCGTGCGCCCGAGTGTGCCCAGTGCCTCCCACTTCGCGAGCACCAGCGAGAGAGCGAGCAGCACTCCGAGCACCACGATGAACAGGATCGGACGCGACCACCACCACGCGGGCGAGGCCGGCACCGGTGCGGCGCCGGGGATCAGCAGGCTGACGCCCGTGAGGGCGAGCATGACCGGAAGGTGCCAGAGGTAGATCGTCATGAGGCGCGACCCGAGGACGAAGACCACGCCCTGCATCGCCCGGAGCGCCATGAGGCGCGCGAGCACCGGCTTGAGCAGGCGCAGCAGGCAGGCCTGCGCTATCCCGAGGATGACGAGCGGAACCGTCGGCGGATTGAGGTTGCCGAGCATGCTCGCGGAGTACGGGCCGAGGGCGGTGAGCGGCCAGAGCAGGAGGTAGCACGCCGCCGCGATGGCGACGAGGGAGAGCGGATGCCGTCGGTCGAACCATCCGTCGGCGTACCAGAACCCGAATTGCTGAATGAGCGGCCAGACGAAGAGGAGATTGAGCAGCCCGATCTCCGGGATGCCCGTCGAGAAGCGCACGGCGTCGACGAGGACGACGCCCGCCGCTAGGGCCAGAAGGGTGAGGACGGGGCGGCGGGCATGGCACGCCGCCAGGAGCGGCACCGCTGCCTGACAGAGCAGGTAGGCAGCGAGGAACCAGAGGGGGGATCCGGCACCGATGGCGGCATCGGCCACAAGCTGGTCGGGCAGCCCCGCCGCGGTCGCGACCCCGAGGACGACGGCGAAGAAGATGAACAGTGGCAACGCCGGCTGAGCGAGACGGAGCGTGCGGGTCCGCACGAACCCGGCAGCGTCGCCGCCCTTCGCGGTCCAGGAGCGCCAGCCCGTCGCCGAGGCGAACCCGCCGACGACGAAGAACAGCGGCATGATCTGCCCCACCCAGGTTGCCGCGTTGAACCAAGGCTGCTCTTCGGCGGGACGGGATGCCACGAGCCCGCCGTCGGGGCCGGGACCGATCCCCACCTGCACGAGGTGGACGACGATGACGAAGAGGACGCACACCACGCGGGCGAGGTCGAGCGTGAGATCACGACGCGAGAGGTCGACGGCGGTGGTCACGGAACGGGTGGTCACGGGCACATCATGCCGCACCCCGTCACCGCCGTGCGGCATGTGCTCGGACAACGAAGAACGGCCGGCTGATCAGCCGGCCGTTCTCAGGATGTGTCAGGAAGCGAGGACCTCGTCGAGGACTGCGGATGCCTTCTCCTCGTCGGCCTTCAGCGCCAGCGCGATCTCGGAGATGAGGATCTGCCGGGCCTTGGCCAGCATCCGCTTCTCCCCCGCGGACAAGCCACGGTCCTGGTCGCGACGCCAGAGGTCGCGGACGACCTCGCTGACCTTGATGACATCGCCCGACGCGAGCTTCTCGAGGTTCGCCTTGTAGCGACGCGACCAGTTGGTCGGCTCCTCGGTGAAGGGTGCGCGGAGGACGTCGAAGACCTTCTCGAGCCCGTCCTTGCCGATCACGTCGCGGACGCCCACGAGATCGACGTTGTCCGCAGGGACCTCGATGATGAGATCGCCCTGGGTGACGTTGAGCTTCAGGTATTTCTTCGTCTCGCCCTTGATGACGCGATCCTTGACCTCGATGATGGTCGCAGCGCCATGGTGCGGATAGACGACGGTTTCGCCAACCTCAAAAAGCATGCAGTTGTGTCCTTTCGGCAACCTCCAGAATACCACAGGCGACATACGCTAAGGTTCGCCGCCCACCTGCCCGATGCCCCTCCCACGACCCCATAGGATGAGAGGGTCGCCGTTCGTGTCATCTGGAGGATCCGTGAAATCGCGTCTCATCGCGTCCCTGGCCCTGGGCGCCGCAGTCGTTCTGGGCACCACCGGCTGCAACATGCTGGCCCCACAGGCGACGACCATCCAGTACTCCGCGTCAGACGGCGTCAACATTCCCGATTCCGGGCCCCTTAAGGTGCGGAACGCCCTGATCATCGCCGACGAGGAGGGCACGCTGGGCAATCTCGTCGCCTCGATCGTGAACTCCACCGATGACGCCCTCGCCCTGAACGTCTCGATCGAAGGCCAGCCGCAGAGCGTCGAGATCGCCGCGAACTCCTCCGTCACCCTCGGCGTCGACATGGCGCCGATGACCTTCGACAACGTCGGCAAGCCCGGCGCGAACGTCGAGGTCTCATTCCAGTCCGGTGAAGGCGAAGGTGTCCGCGTCTTCGTCCCCATCCTCGACGGCACGCTGCCCTACTACACGCAGTTCGTGCCGACCCCCGCCGCGACGGCGACGCCCGCCGGCTGATCTCACGCTGCACGACGAGGGCCCCCACCGACTCGGTGGGGGCCTTCGTCGTATGGCGGCGTCGTCAGGCTTCGAAGCGATAGCCGAGCCCGCGCACCGTGAGCAGCATGCTCGGGTCGCTGGGGCTCTTCTCGATGCGGGAGCGGATGCGCTTGATGTGGACGTCGAGGGTCTTCGTGTCTCCGAAGTAGTCGCTCCCCCAGACGCGGTCGATGAGCTGACCGCGGGTCAGGACGCGACCGGCGTTGCGCATGAGGAGCTCCAGGAGCTCGAACTCCTTGAGCGGCATCGAGATCTCGGTGCCTTCGACCGAGACCGTGTGGCGGTCGATGTCGAGGGTGACGCGCCCGCCTTCGATGACGCGGTCGTCGACGTCGAGCTCGTCGTTCTCGCTGCGGCGGAGGACCGCGCGCATGCGTGCGAGCAGTTCCCGGGACGAGTACGGCTTGGTGATGTAGTCGTCCGCGCCGAGTTCGAGTCCCACGACGATGTCGACTTCGCTGTCCTTGGCCGTCAGCATGATGATGGGCACCTTCGAGGTGGACCGGATGACGCGGCACACCTCGGTCCCCGGCATCCCGGGCAGCATGAGGTCGAGCAGGACGATGTCGGCGCCACGCGAGGTGAACGAGTCGAGGGCGATGCCACCGTCTTCGGCGATCTCGACCTCGAATCCCTCTCTGCGCAGGAGGTAGGCGAGCGGGTCGGCGAGATCGGGTTCGTCTTCGACGATCAGGACGCGGGTCATGGTGTCTTCCTTTTGGCGGGCGCCTTCGCGCCGATCTTCTTGGGCTTCTTCTTGCGAGTGGGGGTGTCGCGATCCGCCTCGGCGACGAGCGGAAGCCGGATCGTGAACGTCGACCCGCGACCGGGACGCGACCACAGCTCGACCGACCCGCCGTGCCGCTGCACCGCGTGCTTCACGATCGCGAGACCGAGGCCGGTTCCGCCGGTGCGGCGAGAGCGCGCTTGATCGGCGCGGTAGAACCGTTCGAAGACGCGCTGCTGATCGTCCTCGGGGATGCCGATGCCGTGGTCGGCGACGGCGATCTCGACGGCGCCGTCGGCTTCGCGGACGCCGATCCCCACCTGCGCTCCGGCGGGTGAGTAGGCGATCGCGTTGGCGAGCAGGTTGCTGACGGCCTCGGTGAGGATCTGCGGGTCGCCTCGCACGAAGAGACCCTTCTCCCCTCCCCTGGCGACACTGATCTCGGCCGACTCCGCGGCGATGGCCTGGGATTCGATGGCCGACCGGACCACCTCGTCGACCGCCACGTCGCGCATCTCCGCGATCTCATCCGCGGACTGCAGGCGCGAGAGGTTCATGATGCGGGAGGTCAGCTGCCCGAGGCGGGTCGCCTCACCGCTGAGCCGCCGCACGAAGTGGCGCACCTGATCGGGATCGTCGGCGGCGGACTCGATCGCCTCGGCGAGCAGTGTGACCGCGCCGACGGGCGTCTTGAGCTCGTGGGAGGTGTTCGAGACGAAGTCGCGGCGCATCTGCTCGACGCGCTCGCGCTCGGTGATGTCGCGGATGACGATCAGCGTGAGCCGCGGCGTGATGACGCTGGCCCGTGCGGCGACGACGCGCGGTTCGACACCGCGATTGAGCGTCATGTTCTCGGTCGCGGGGAGTCCCGTCTGGCGAGCGTTGCGCACGAGGTGCCGGAGGCGATCGGCGTCGAGGGTCTCGTTGACGGTGAGCGAGAACACCTCTGCCGTGGCGGATGCCGCGAGCACGAGCATGGACGGATCGACCACGACGGCGGCGTCGTCCATCGCCTGGAGGACGGAGGCGGTGCCCTCGGGCATGTCCAGCGATGTCACCAGCCGGGTGCGCGCGCGCTCCTGCATCGCGTAGACCACGAGTCCGACCGCGCCGGCGCCCACGAAGAGCCCCACGACGAGCGCCAGCAGCTCGAGCTGCGTCGAATCCATGACCCCAGCGTAAGGTGGTCGCACCCCCGCAATCGGACGGAAATCGGCCCGTGCGTCGCGCACCGTCGACTGTTCACCGTGTCGGCACCGACCGTTAACCTGAGCGCGGGAGGATCGCCGAGGTCTCTGCGCGACAGGTCGCGCCCCTCACCCGCCCGCACGAAGAGAAGGTGCTCCATGCGCGAAGTTTTCCACCAGTCCCTCGAGGACGTGCAGACCCGTCTCGTCGAGATCTCCGACCTCGTGACGGTCGCGATCGAGCGGGCGACCCGCGCGTTCGCGACGAGCGACGTCGCCCTCGCCGAGGACGTCATCGACAACGACAAGGTCATCGACGACAAGGCCATCGAGCTCGACGAACTGGCCATCGAGATCCTCGCCCGTCAGCAGCCGGTCGCCCGTGACCTGCGCATCGTCGTCGCAGCGCTGCGTGTGAGCGCCTCGCTCGAGCGGATGGGTGACATCGCCGAGCACATCGCCCAGCTGACGCGCATGCGCTTCCCCGAGCGCGCCGTCCCGAAGGGCCTCAAGAACACCTTCACCAAGATGGGCGAGATCGACACCGAGGTGGCCCGCACCCTCGCCGACCTCCTGCGCACCGAGGACCTGTCGCTCGTGAGCCGTCTGCACGAGCTGGACGACGAGCTCGACGCGCTCCACCTCGCGGTCTTCGAGAAGGTGCTCAGCGACAACTGGCAGGGCGAAGCGTCGGCGACCGTCGACGCGACGCTCGCCTCCCGCTACCACGAGCGCTTCGGCGACCACGCGCTCTCCGTCGCGAAGAAGGTCTCGTACCTGGCCACGGGCACGTGGTCGGCCGACCCCGAGGGCGTCGACGCCGAGGTCTGATCCCGGCTCGGGCGCGCCCGGACGACGAAGAGCGGATGCCGCGAGGCATCCGCTCTTCGTGTTCCCGGTGGCGTGCCGGTTACTTCTTGCCCTGCGAGGCGACCGCGGCGGCGCCTGCGGCGGCGGCTTCGGGGTCGAGGTACTCGCCCGGCTCGAGAGGCTCGAGGTTCTCGTCGAGGCGGTACACGAGCGGGATGCCGGTGGGGATGTTCAGCTCGGCGATGTCGTCGTCGCTGATGCCGTCGAGGTGCTTCACGAGTGCGCGGAGGGAGTTGCCGTGCGCGGTGACCAGAACGGTCTTGCCGGTCTTGAGGTCGGGGACGATCTCGTTCTCCCAGTACGGGAGCAGGCGGTCGATGACGATCTTGAGCGACTCGGTGCGGGGCACGTCGCCGTCGATGTCGGCGTAGCGCACGTCGCCGACCTGCGTGTAGGGGTCGTCGTCGGAGATGTCCGGCGGCGGAACGTCGAACGACCGGCGCCAGAGCATGAACTGCTCCTCGCCGAACTCGTCGAGGGTCTGCGCCTTGTCCTTGCCCTGCAGGGCGCCGTAGTGGCGCTCGTTCAGACGCCACGAACGCTTGACGGGCACCCAGAGGCGGTCGGCTGCGTCGAGTGCGATGTTCGCGGTCTGGATGGCGCGCGACAGCAGCGACGTGTGGAGGATGTCGGGGAGCAGACCCGATTCCTTCAGCAGCTCGCCGCCGCGCTGGGCCTCCGCCTTGCCCTGATCGGTGAGGCGGACATCCACCCAGCCGGTGAACTGGTTGGACTTGTTCCACTCGCTCTGACCGTGCCGAAGGAGGATCAACGTGTAGGGGGCTGTCATGCCCGCAATCCTACCGGCGCGCCGGATGGGATCATGGGGTCATGACGCGTTCCGATCCGGTCGTGGGGCAGGTGACCCGGGGGACGACGAACACCAACCGGCTGCGCCGTGTGGACCGCTGGATCGCTCGGCATCCGATCCTGCGACGGACCGCGGACCCGCTCGTGGTCGACCTGGGATACGGGGCCAGCGGCGTCACGGCGTTCGAGCTCGAAGCGAGGCTCCGCCGCGCTCGCTCCGACGTCGAGGTGCTGGGGCTGGAGATCGACCCGGCACGCGTCGCTCGGGCGCGCGAACAACTCGCTCGGGTGCGCACGGGTGAGGCGAGCTTCGCCCGGGATGCCCGGGTCTCCTTCGCGCGCGGCGGGTTCGAGATACCTGTGCCGGGCGGTCGACGTCCGGCCGTCATCCGCGCGTTCAACGTGCTGCGGCAGTACGACGAGCACGAGGTCGCCGACGCATGGGCGCGGATGGCGTCGCGCCTGCGCCCCGACGGCATGCTCGTCGAGGGGACGTGCGATGAGCTCGGTCGGATCTCGACCTGGATCGAGGTGGGGCCGGATGCCGCTCCTCGCAGCCTGACCATCTCGTTGCGGCTCGCGGAGCTCGACTCCCCCGCGGTCGCGGCGGAGCGCTTGCCGAAGGCGCTCATCCACCGGAATGTGCCGGGGGAACGCGTGCACGACGTGATCGAGGCGCTAGACCGGGAGTGGACGCGCGCAGTCGCGGCGTCAGCGTTCGGGCCCGTGCAGCGGTGGCGCGCCGCACTCGACGCGCTCGTCGCCGCCGGATGGCCGATCGGCGGTCGCGCGCGATGGCGGCTCGGAGAGCTGACCCTACCCTGGGACGCCGTCGCGCCGCGGTGAAGGACGAGGTCAGACCCGCGGCAACCGGGCCCGGGCGTCCGCCGGGCTGAGGCCCGTCGCGCACAGCAGGTCGGTCGCCAGCGGGCGGAGGGCCGTGATGAGCGTCTGGTCACCCAGCGAGCCATCGGGCACGAGCGCGATCGGATCGAGCCGCGCGGCGACGGCGGTGAGCACCTCGCGCGCAGCCGGCTCGTAGGTGATGTCGGTGAGGGACTGCTGCACGAGGTCGGCGCCGCGGATCAGCTCGACCAGCAAGTCGGCGGCAACGTCGCGCTCGCGGCCGTCGTCGACGAGGTAGGCGGCGCGTCGCGCGACGACGCGGAGGTTGCGCACCGCGAGGTCCATGCTCGCCCGCATCCGTTCGTACCGTTCCAGCTCGAACCGTTGCCGCCGAAGGAACGGCGAGATGCGGGCGATCGCGGCACCGGATTCGACCGAGGTCTTCCAGTCGTCCACGAGGCTCTGCAGCTCGCGCGCTTTTTCGAGGCCGCGTTCCGTGCGCACCCGGCTGCCGCGGCGCAACCCCTGCGCGACGGTGCCGGCGGCGCCCTGGAACGCGGTGAACAGGCGCCCGGCATCGGTCAGCGCGGTCCGCAGCGGACTGCGCGGGATGAGGGCGGTCACCAGCAGCGCCATCGCGCCGCCGATCAGAGCGTCGAGCAGGCGCAGGAAGGGCACCTGCGCCGGCACGACGACGACGATGATCGACTGGATCGCGGCGGCGATCGCGAACCCCGCCTGCGGCGACACGAAGCGGGCGATCGACAGACTCACGCCGAGGGTGAGGGCGAGCTGCCACCAGCCGTTGCCGGCGAGGAACACAACGAGCTCGGCGACGAACACGCCGAGCGTCATTCCGATGACCGTCTCGAGGACGCGCCACGGTCGTGCGTCGCGGACGAGTCCGAGGCTCGAGATCGTGACGGTCGCCGCGATCAGCGGGGCGGGATGCCCGAGGCCGTAGTGCGCGATCGAGAACGCCGTGCTGGCTGCGACGACCAGCTGCAGGATCGCGACGGCGGATCCCTTCAGCCGGGCCCACCCCTCCCGCGGGTACCGGCGGGCGGTGGGCACCGGAGCCGTCGCCGTCGGTTCCCCCGTCATCGTCAGCGGCGCTGGGACAGGCGCGGCAGGCGCGGGACGGATGCCGCGCGCCCCGCATCCGGCGGCACGACGACCTCTTGCGCCGCGGCGATCTCGCCGTCAGGAACCTCGACCGTCAGCGCAGCGTCGACGGGCACGGACCGCTTCACGATGGCGAGGGCGATGGGGCCCTCCTCGTGGTGACGAGCGACGGAGGTGACGGCTCCGACATCGGCTCCGTCGAGCCGGACCGCTGCGCCGGGTGCCGGGAGTTCGGCATCCGATCCGTCCAGTTGGAGCGACACGAGTCGCCGCGGCGGGTGGCCGAGGTTGTGGACCTTGGCGACGGTCTCCTGTCCGCGATAGCACCCCTTGTCGAGGTGGACCGCGGTGCGCAGCCAGTCGACCTCGTGCGGCAGGGTGCGTCCGTCGGCCTCGCTCGCGGCGCGGGGGCGCCAGGCAGCGACGCGCAGCGCGTCGGCGGCGAGGTACCCGGCGAGGCGCCTCTCACCGCGGACCGCGGCGGCGGCCAGGTCGTCGAGGACCGTGCGCGGCACGACGGCCTCC
This sequence comes from Microbacterium phoenicis, assembly GCF_047302325.1. Lineage (NCBI taxonomy): Bacteria > Bacillati > Actinomycetota > Actinomycetes > Micrococcales > Microbacteriaceae > Microbacterium > Microbacterium phoenicis. The sequence continues at coordinate 1,424,841 of NZ_CP154849.1, read as the reverse complement.
GCCCAGTCGAGGTCCGCCCCCGGGTGCGGGTCGACGGCGGCGTATCCCCAGCCGCCGATGCCGACGTTCGGCCACGGATCGCGCCAGACGACCTCGGCACCGAGCGCATCGACGGCCGCGTTCGTGCCGGCGACGACGGCGAACGCCTCGGATGCGTTCTGCGGGTCGACGCGCAGACGGAAGCGCATGCGGGTCAGCCACGTGAGGAGCCCATCGGCCCGGTCCCGGTCGACGATGAGCCACGTGCACTCCCCGTCGTCGACGACGGATGCCGCATGCTCCACGTGCCCTTGCGGATCGAGCACCAGCAGTTCGGTGCCGACGCCCGGAGCGAGCGCGGTGAGCGCCTGGGACGTGATCGAGTCCAGCCACGAGAGCCGGTCCTCGCCCGCGACCGTGAGGACGGTGCGATCGGCCAACGGCGCGACCGCGGAGCCCGCGGCGAGGTCACGCTGCTCGCGGACGGGGTTGCCGAGGTGCGCGAGACCGCGCTCGTCGACGACGGCGCCGGGGACCCCCGCGAAGGCGTCGGCGGTCACTGGACCCTCGCCAGCCGCGCTGATGCGTGCGACGACAGTGCGGTGCCGAGGGCCGCGATGTCCCAGGCCCAGAGCAGGTGACCGTCGACGAGGCCGTACATCCGGGTGGCGGACGAGTAGTCCTTCGCGCCGGCGGGACGCACGATCGCATCGGTTGCGATGTCGATGCGCGGGCCGCGGACCTGCCCGAGGTAGAGCTCGCTGATGCCGTCGGAGTGAACGAGCGCCACTTCGATCTCGAACCCGCCGCCGTCGGCGCGGAGCGCCTCGACGTCGTCCACGGTCCGGGCCGCGTCACGGGGGGCGAGGGCGGGAAGGAGCGCCGGCCCCGCGTCCTGCTCCGTCGCGGGTCGGGACAGTCGCCAGTACCCCGTCTCGGCGACGAGGTCGTGGCGGGTGCCGTCGGCATCCTCGAACCAGGCGGTCGCCGCGTAGTTGAGCGCGTCCCCGCCGTCGTGGCTGAAGCTCACGCGGTGGGAGAACTCGCCTGACATGGTCCGACCCTGCGCGTCGTATTCGAGGACGCCGGTGCCTTCCCAGACCCCGATGAGCCAGGAGAGCGGGACCAGATCAGCCGGAAGGTCGGTCGGCAGATCGATCACGGTGTCAGCGCTGACCGCGGTAGAGGTTCCACACCACGACGCCGGACACGAACGCGATCGCGAGCGATGCGAGGCCGAGCAGCCCGACGAAGAAGAGTTCGAGTGCGACGAGATCCATGCGGTCCACTTTAGCCGCCGCGGACGCGGGTGCGGTCGACGGATGCCGCCGGCTCAGAAGCCGGCGAGGAGCTCGGCGAGCGCGAAGCCGGCCCCGAGCAGACCCATGACGGCCAAGGCGCCGAGGACGCTCGCCGCGATGCGGACGATGAAGCCCTGCGACCGGCCCGAGGCGAGCTGGACCGCGAAGGCGACGAAGAAGCAGAGGCCGAAGCCGACGAGCAGCCACGCGCCGCGCCAGTCCGGTTCGACGAAGACGCCGACGGCGAGCGCGACGAGGGCGGCGACGACCCAGACCGCGATGACACCGGCGATCCGACGACGGGGCAGGATCTCGGGCGCGGTCATGATCCCATTGTTGCGCACAGCCCGGGCGGGTGCACCGGCGGCGACACGGCGCGTGCTGGGGGTACCCCTAAGATGAAACGCGTTTCCGAGTCTGCACCGGAGGGCCCTCCTTGGCACAGCTGCTCGTCCTGAGCTCCGCCGCCGGCGGCGACTCCGTCCTGCCCGCCCTCGAGCTCCTCAGCCACCGCGTCCGGCAGATCCCCGCCGAAGCCGCGCAGCTGGTGAACGCCCCGAATGCGGACGTCGTCTTCGTGGATGCGCGCAAGGACCTCGTCGGAGCGAAGTCCCTCTGCAAGATCCTCACGACGACGGGGCTCGACTCTCCGCTCGTCCTCGTCGTCACCGAGGGCGGCCTCACCGCCGTCTCACCCGACTGGGGCATCGACGACGTCATCCTCGTCACCGCCGGTCCCGCCGAGGTCGACGCCCGCATCCGCCTCGCCGTCGGTCGCGTCTCGAAGGAGCAGGTGTCGACGCGCATCCAGACCTCGGGCATCAGCATCGACGAGTCGTCCTACTCGGCGAAGGTGCACGGGAGGCCGCTCGACCTCACCTACAAGGAGTTCCAGCTCCTGCACTTCTTCGCGACGCATCCGTCCCGGGTCTTCACCCGCGAGCAGTTGCTCAGCGAGGTCTGGGGATACGACTACTTCGGCGGCACCCGGACCGTCGACGTCCACGTCCGACGCCTGCGCGCCAAGCTCGGCGACCTCGAGCAGCTCATCGGCACCGTCCGCAATGTGGGCTATCGCTTCAACGTGTACGAGGACGACCAGCTCCCCGGCTCGCCGGCCTGAGGCCGACACAGCGGCATCCGTCCGTCGTGTTCACGCATGGGACACGTCGCCCTGCAATGATGTGGGGATGATCGACACCCAGGTTCACGACTCCGGACTGGGCGACGCGGACGACGACGACTTCGACGACGTCGTCGAGGCGTACGACTCGCAACTGCCCGACAACCGCTACCTCGACCGCGAGCTCAGCTGGCTCGCCTTCAATCAGCGCGTCCTGGAGCTGGCCGAGGATCCGAACCTGCCGACGCTCGAACGCGCGAACTTCCTCGCGATCTTCGCGAGCAACCTCGACGAGTTCTTCATGGTGCGCGTCGCGGGTCTGAAGCGCCGCATCCTCACCGGACTCGCGGTCCCCACCAACGTGGGGCGCGCTCCCCTCGACGTGCTCGCCGACCTCGCCACCGCCGCGCACGCGCTGCAGGAGCGCCACGCCGCGGTCTGGTCGGAGCAGGTGCGGCCCGCCCTCGCCGAGTCCGGCATCGAGGTCGTGTCGTGGGCCGATCTGTCGGATGAGGAACGCGAGATCCTCTACGACTACTTCTCGTCGCAGGTGTTCCCGGTGCTCATGCCGCTCGCAGTCGACCCGGCGCACCCGTTCCCCTACATCTCGGGGCTCTCGCTCAATCTCGCGATCCGCATCCGCAACGCGCGGACCGGACGCCAGGAGTTCGCGCGTCTCAAGGTGCCCCCGATGATGCCGCGCCTCGTCGAGGTCCGGAAGGACGGCAACACCGTCCGCTACCTCCCGCTTGAGGAGCTGATCTCCGAGAACCTCGGCGACCTCTTCCCCGGCATGGAGATCCTCGAGCACCACACGTTCCGCCTCACCCGCAACGAGGACGTCGTGATCGAGGAGGACGAGACCGAGAACCTCATCCAGGCGCTCGAAGCGGAGTTGCTGCGTCGCCGGTTCGGTCCGCCGATCCGCCTCGAGATCACCGAGGACATGGACGACGTCACCCTGTCGCTGCTGCTCGACGAGCTCGACATCACCGAGAACGACGTCTACCGACTGCCCGCGCCATTGGATCTGCGCGGCCTGTTCTCGCTGTCGCAGATCGAGCGGCCCGACCTGCGCTACCCCGCGCACGTACCGAAGACGGCGACGCCCTTCCAGCCCGCCGAGCAGAACGGACGCGCGGACCTGTTCGCCGCCATCCGCAAGGAGGACATCCTCGTACACCACCCGTACGAGTCGTTCACGACCAGCGTCGTCTCGTTCCTGCAGCAGGCCGCCCGCGATCCTCACGTGCTCGCGATCAAGCAGACGCTGTACCGCACCTCGGGCGACAGCCCGATCGTCGAGGCCCTCATCAATGCGGCTGAGAACGGCAAGCAGGTGCTCGCCCTCGTCGAGGTGAAGGCGCGCTTCGACGAAGCGGCGAACATCGGGTGGGCTCGCACGCTCGAGAAGGCCGGCGTCCACGTCGTCTACGGCCTCGTCGGACTGAAGACGCACTGCAAACTCCTGCACGTGATCCGCGAGGAAGACGGCGCCCTCCGCAGCTACAGCCACATCGGCACGGGCAACTACAACCCGAAGACGAGCCGCATCTACGAGGACTACGGGCTGTTCACGGCGAACGAGCAGGTCGGTCGCGACCTCACCCGTCTGTTCAACGAACTCAGCGGGTACGCGATCGAGAAGAAGTTCAAGCGCCTGCTCGTCGCTCCCCTGCACCTGCGCAAGGGACTGCTGCGCCTCATCGACGCGGAACGCCGCAACGCGCTGGACGGCAAGCCCGCCTACGTGCGCATCAAGGTGAACTCGATGGTCGACGAGCAGATCATCGACGCGCTGTACCGGGCGAGCCAGGCCGGCGTGAAGGTCGACGTGTGGGTGCGCGGCATCTGCTCCCTGCGCTCCGATCTGCCCGGGGTGAGCGACAACATCACGGTCCGCTCGATCCTCGGCCGCTACCTCGAGCACTCCCGCATCTTCGCGTTCGCGCACGGTGGCGAGCCGCAGGTCTACATCGGCAGCGCCGACATGATGCATCGGAACCTCGACCGCCGCGTCGAGGCGCTCGTGCGCGTCATGGAGCCGGCGCACGTGACCGAGCTCCTCGCGCTGTTCGACCTCGCGATGGACGACGGCACGAGCTCGTGGCACCTCGGCGCCGAGGGCGAATGGACGCGTCATCACCTGGCCGCCGATGGCACTCCGCTCGTCGACCTGCAGGAGAAGACGATGTCGGACGTCCTGCGCCGGCGGCGCCAGCGGGCGGTGAGATGACCGAAACCGCGGTCTACGCCGCCGGCGGCGTGGTGTGGCGGATGCTCGACGGCAAGCTCCTCGTGCTCGCCATCCACCGCACCAAGTACCGCGACGTCACCCTGCCCAAGGGCAAAGTCGATCCCGGGGAGACGCTCGCCGAGACGGCCGTGCGCGAGATCCACGAGGAGACCGGCATCCGTGTGCACCTCGGGGTTCCCGTCGGTATCTCGAAGTATCGCCTGCCGAGCAAGCGGACGAAGATCGTGCACTACTGGAGTGCGCAGGCGACCGAGAAGGCCATCCGCGAGTCCGCGTTCGTCCCTAACCGCGAGATCGCTGCGCTGGAATGGATGCCGGCGCGCAAAGCGCTCGGCAAGCTGAGTTACCCCGTCGACGTCGAGATCCTCGAGAACTTCCTCCGCCTCGTGGACGACGGCGTGCTCGAGACCTTCCCCCTGGTGGTGCTGCGCCACGCGAAGGCGACTCCGCGCGAGGACTGGTCGGGAGAGGATGCCGCGCGCACCCTCGCGCCTCGCGGCAAGAAGCAGGCGAAGGCGATCGTCGGACCGCTCCGGGCCTTCGGTGTGCGCCGCGTGTACTCGAGCGACGCGGTGCGGTGCGTGGACACGGTCGCGCCGCTGGCGAAGGCGCTGCGCCGCGACATCCGTCGTACCGCCGCGATCTCGCAGGATGCCTGGGATGCCGGGACCGCGGACGCGCGCACTCTCGTCGGCACGCGCGTGCGGGCGCGCAAGCCCGCGGTGCTGTGCTCGCACCGGCCGGTCCTCCCCGACGTGATGCACGAGATCGCGCTGGCGACGGGAACGGTGAAGGGCTCCTACCTCGGCGCCGCGTCGTCCCTCGAACCGGGCGCCTTCTCGGTCGTCCACCTCTCGGCGACGAACCCCGGATCCGGGATCGTCGCGATCGAGACCCACGCACCGCAGGTGTGATCCGACAGACGGACCCGTTCGGACCGGGTCCGTTCACCTGTCGTTCACCTCCGGAGCGGAACCTGGTCACCGGCGGCTCTTAGCGTCGAGCCAGCCCCGCACCGGGGTGTCCCGATCACCCGAAGGAAATCACACGTGAAGCTCAACCGCATCGCCCGCGTGGGCGCTGTCGCAGCCGTCGCCGTCCTGTCGCTCTCGGCCTGCGCGGCCAACGAGGGCACCCCTGCTGGCAGCGGCCAGCCCTCCGACGGCGGCTCCTCGCTGTCGGGCACCGTCAAGGCGACCGGCGCCTCGTCGCAGGGCGCGGCCCAGCAGGCGTGGACCGCTGCGTTCCAGACGGCGAACCCGGACGTCACGGTCAACTACCAGCCGACCGGCTCGGGCACCGGCCGCGACAACTTCATCGCGGGCTCCAGCAACTTCATCGGCTCGGACCGCGCGTACAAGACCGATGAGATCGCCGCCGGCACCTTCGGCGCGTGCGCCACGGCCGACATCATCGAGGTCCCCGCCTACATCTCGCCCGTCGCCGTCGTCTTCAACCTCGAGGGCGTCAAGGAGCTGAACCTGACTCCTGAGGTCATCGGCAACATCTTCAACGAGAAGATCGAGAAGTGGAACGACCCGGCGATCGCCGACCTCAACGAGGGCGTCGAGCTTCCGGACCTGGCCATCACTCCCGTCTTCCGCGGCGACGAGTCGGGCACCACCGGCACGTTCACCGCGTACCTCGCGGCTGTCGCCCCGGATGCATGGCCCTACGAGGACGACGACGCCTGGCCCGTCAAGACCACGCGCTCCGAGGCAGCACAGCAGACCTCGGGCGTCGAGGCTGCTGTCAACGGCGGTCAGGGCACGATCGGCTACATCGACGCCTCCCGCGTCGGCGAGCTGGGCTCGGCCGCCGTCAAGGTCGGCGACGACTTCGTGCCGTTCTCCTCCGAGGCCGCCGCGGAGCTCGTCGCGTCGTCGCCGCTCGAAGAGGGCCGCGCCGACGGTGACCTGGTCTTCGACGTCGACCCCGCCAAGGCACCGGCCGGCTCGTACCCGATCGCTCTCGTGAGCTACCTCATCGGCTGCGCGCAGTACGAGGATGCGGCCACCGCCGACATCGTCAAGGCGTACTTCTCGTACATCGTCAGCGAAGAGGGCCAGAAGGTCGCCAACGAGGCAGCCGGCTCCGCTCCCCTGTCGACCGAGGTCGCCGAGAAGGCCCAGACCGCGATCGACATGATCACCGCCAAGAAGTAAGACCCTCGCTGCTGGTGGCTCCCGCTCGTCGGGAGCCACCAGCAGCACTCACGTCCGCCCCGCTTCCGACCCGAGGACTGCGATGCCCCCCACCACCGAACTGGTCGCCGACCAGGACACCACCCGGCGACCGACGCATCGACGTGGCGATCTCGTCTTCTCGAGCACCGCGCTCGGCGCGGGCATCATCATCCTGATCGTCCTCGCGGCCGTCACGCTCTTCCTCATCGTCGAAAGCGTGCCGGCCTTCACCGCGAACCCCGACGAGACCCAGTTCCTGAGCGGCGAGCCGTTCTGGGAGTACGTCTGGCCATTCGTCTTCGGCACCCTGTGGGCCTCCGTCATCGCGCTCGTCGTCGCGACGCCGCTGGCGATCGGCATCGCCCTCTTCATCTCGCACTACGCGCCGCGCAAGCTCGCCTCGGTGCTCGGGTACGTCATCGACCTCCTCGCCGCGATCCCGTCGGTCGTCTACGGCCTGTGGGGCGCCCTCGTCTTCTCGCAGATCCTGCAGCCCTTCTACGTCTGGCTGAACGAGAACTTCGGCTGGATCCCCTTCTTCGCCGGTGCGGTCTCCCCCACCGGGCGTACGATCCTCACGGCATCCCTCGTCCTCGCCGTGATGATCCTGCCGATCATGACCGCCATCACGCGCGAGGTCTTCCTGCAGACGCCCGTCCTCCACGAGGAGGCGGCGCTGGCCCTCGGCGCGACGCGCTGGGAGATGATCCGCATGGCCGTCTTCCCCTTCGCCCGCGGCGGCATGGTCTCGGGCGCGATGCTCGGACTCGGCCGCGCTCTCGGCGAGACGATGGCCGTCACGATGGTCCTCTCGGCGACGGGAGCGGTCACCTTCCAGGTGCTCAACTCGAACAACCCGACGCCCATCCCCGCGAACATCGCCCTCAACTTCGGTGAGGCGTACGGCGACGGCGTTAACGTCCTCATCGCGACGGGCCTCATCCTCTTCATCGTGACCTTCGCGGTCAATGCGATCGCCCGGTGGGTCGTCAACCGCCGCGCCGAGTTCTCTGGAGCGAACTGATGACCACCCTCACCCGCTCCGAAACCCGCTCGCCTGTGGGCAACTCGCTCACCGCGGGGCAGCTGCCGAAGTGGATGCCGTGGCTGCTGCTCGTCGGCGCGCTCGTGCTCTCCGGCATCCTGTTCGCCATCATGAACAGCCCCGGCGATGTGGCCGATTTCAACATCGCGGGTGCCACCTTCGTCGGTGTCGTGCTGTTCGCGATCGTCCTGGTCGTGCTGTCGAGCGTCGTCGAGACGCGGCGTCGAGCCGCTGACCGGCTCGCGACCGTGCTGGTGTCGATCGCCTTCACGATCGCCCTGCTGCCGCTCATCTCTCTGCTGTTCACGGTCATCGTCAACGGCATCGCCCGGTTCGACCCGATGTTCTTCTCCTACTCGATGCGCAACGTCGTCGGTGAGGGCGGCGGCGCCGTGCACGCGATCTGGGGAACGCTCATCGTGACCGGCTGGGCCACCGTCATCTCGGTGCCGATCGGTCTCATGACGTCGATCTACCTCGTCGAGTACGGCCGCGGCCGGGTCGCGAAGCTCATCACCTTCTTCGTCGACGTGATGACCGGCATCCCGTCGATCGTCGCGGGTCTGTTCATCGTCGCCGTCTGCGCGCTGCTGTTCGGGCCGGGCCTCAACACCGGCTTCATGGGCTCGCTGGCCCTGTCGGTGCTGATGATCCCGGTCGTCGTCCGCTCCAGCGAGGAGATGCTGCGGCTGGTTCCGAACGAGCTGCGCGAGGCGAGCTACGCGCTCGGCGTGCCGAAGTGGCTGACGATCGTCAAGGTCGTCCTCCCCACCTCGATCGCCGGCATCACGACGGGCATCATGCTGTCGATCTCGCGCGTCATCGGCGAGACCGCGCCGCTGCTGCTGACCGCCGGGTTCACCCAGTCGCTCAACATGAACGCGTTCGACGGCCCCATGATGACTCTCCCGGTGTTCGTCTACGACCAGTTCCAGAACCCCGGCACGAACATCCCCGCCGCGCTCGAGCGTGCCTGGGCCGGAGCGCTCACGCTCATCATCATCGTCATGGCGCTGAACCTCATCGCACGCTTCGTCGCGAAGAAGTTCGCCCCCAAGTTCGGCCGCTGACCCGCGGCATCCGACAGAAAGCACCCCGAAGTGTCCAAGAGCATCGAAGTCAACGACCTCAACGTCTACTACAGCGACTTCCTCGCCGTGGAGGGCGTGTCCCTCGACATCGAACCCCGCAGCGTCACCGCCTTCATCGGCCCGTCCGGCTGCGGCAAGTCCACGTTCCTGCGCACGCTCAACCGGATGCACGAGGTCATCCCCGGCGCGCGCGTCGAGGGTGAAGTGCTGCTCGACGGCGAGGACCTGTATGGCCAGGGCGTCGACCCCGTGCTCGTGCGCCGCCAGATCGGCATGGTCTTCCAGCGTCCGAACCCGTTCCCCACGATGTCGATCCGTGACAACGTGCTCGCCGGTGTGAAGCTCAACAACTCGCGCATCTCGAAGTCGGACGCCGACGCCCTCGTCGAGAAGTCGCTGCGCGGAGCGAACCTCTGGAACGAGGTCAAGGACCGGCTCGAGAAGCCGGGCTCCGGCCTCTCGGGCGGTCAGCAGCAGCGCCTCTGCATCGCGCGCGCGATCGCCGTATCTCCCGACGTCCTGCTCATGGACGAGCCCTGCTCGGCGCTCGACCCGATCTCGACCTTCGCGATCGAGGAGCTCATCCAGGAGCTCAAGAGCGAGTACACGATCGTCATCGTCACGCACAACATGCAGCAGGCCTCGCGCGTCTCGGACAAGACCGCGTTCTTCAACATCGCCGGTACCGGCAAGCCCGGCAAGCTCATCGAGTACGACGAGACCGGCACGATCTTCACCAAGCCGTCCGTGCAGGCCACCGAGGACTACGTCTCGGGTCGCTTCGGGTGATCCTCTAGTTCGGGACGAGGGATGCTGCGCGGAGCGCGGTGTCCCTCGTTCTGGTTTGTGGGGTGGTGTGGGCGGGGTGCTGTGTGGGGGCGGTGTGTCGCGTGTGCGGATGCAATAGATCGAGGGCGACACGCGGCATCCCGGGTCCGAACAGCGGGGTGTGGCGGCGGATCTATTGCATCCGCTGACGCTGGGGGCGGGCCTGTGCCTTTGTCGCGCGGGTCGCGGCGGGACTATCGCGTTCGCGGACTTCTCCCCCGCGGGAGTGGGATGCCGGTTGTCCCCGCCATGAGCCGGTGCGGCTCGTGAGGGCCGGGAACGGGCGAGGCTCGCGGGCATGTGCGAGCTCCGGCATCCGATCGTCCGTCTGCGGCAGTTGTTCGATGCGGGGTGGTCGCAGCGTCGGGTGCAACGGGCGCTGCGGCGCGGCGAGCTGGAGCGGGTGCGGATCGGGGTCTACGCGTGGCCTGAGGCGTGCGCGGAAGCGCGGCTGGCCGCGAGGCACGGCGGCTCGCTGGCGTGCGTGAGCGCGGCGCGGCACCGCGGCCTCTGCGTGATGGCGGATGCTCGGATGCCGCATGTCTGGATGCGGCCAGGGCAACGCACGTACGACCATCCGTGCGACTGCACCGAGCATTGGGATGCCGCCGGCCCCGGGGAGGATCGACGGGAACCGTCACTCGCTCGGATTCTGCGACAGATCCTCACCTGCTACGGCGGGGAGGCGTTCTTCGTCGCGCTGGAATCCGCGCGGCGGCAGGACCTCCTGGACGGTGACGACATGCGCTGGCTGAGCCGGCACGTGAATCAGGAAGGGCGCGATGCGCTCGGACTCAGCAGGGACGACGCAGACAGCGGGCTCGAGTCGATGCTGCGGTGGCGGCTGCGCGGCCTCGGACTGCGCGTGCAGACACAGGTGCGTATCGCGGGCGTCGGCGTCGTGGACGCGCTGATCGGCGACCGGCTGATCGTCGAGGTCGATGGTCGCGACAATCACGACGGGCCGTCGCTGCGGCACAAGGACCTCGTGCGCGACGCCGACGCGGCCATGTGGGGATACGTGACTCTGCGGTTCGACTACGCGCTCATCGTCCATGACTGGGACATGGTCGAGCGCGCGATCCTCGGAGCGCTCGCGCGGTTGTGAGGGGGCGCGACGCCGTATGCGGATGCAATGGATCGGCGGCGACACGCGGCATCCCGAACCCCATGGGCCGCGTGTCGAGCCTCGACTATTGCATCCGCGAACGCCGGCGACGCCTCAGTCGCGCGGGCTGAGCAGGTACTGGTTGAAGGATGCCGTGAGCTCGGCGTCGAGGGTCAGGGGCCGCCCGTCGACCGCCGTGATGGGCGCGACCAGGCGGACGCTCGAGACGAGCCACGCGGCATCCGCCTCGTGCAGCGCCGAGACCGGCAGGGTCTCGTACGCGGTCTCGAAGCCGCGCTCGGCGAGGTGGTCGAACAGGCTCAGCTGGGTGGTCCCGTGCAGGATGCCCCCGTTCGGCGCCGGCGTCACGAAGGTGTCGCCGCGGCGGATGATGAGCGACGCGGTCGGCGCCTCGAGCACGAACCCATCGGAGCTGACGAAGACGGCATCGTCGGCACCGCGGCGCTTCGCCTCGCGGATCGCGGCCATGTTCACGGCGTACGACAGGGTCTTCGCGCCCAGCAGCAGCCACGGTGCCCGACCCGGCAGGTCGATGCTGTAGCCGCGATCGAGGACGGCCACGGCGATGCCCTCGGTGCGCGGCTTCGTGAAGTCCGCCGCGGGCGCCACCGTCACCCACGCGGTCGGGGTGGGACCGTGCTCGACGCCGCGGCTCAGGATCAGCTTGATGACCGCCTCGCCCTCCCCTGACGCCGCCTGCGCGCGGCTGATCGCCTCGCGCCACTGCTCGAGGTTCGGGGCGGGCAGCTCGCAGATCTCGGCCGAGTGCGCGAGCCGCGCGAGGTGCGGCTCGACCTCCTGCGCGTGTCCGTCGACGACGCCGATCGACTCGAAGATCCCGTCGCCGCGCTGCGTGCTCAACTCCCCCACGGTCAGCGCGGGAGTCGAGGGATCGATCTCGCTGAACGTGTCGGCGAAGTCGGTGCGTGCATCGTCGGATGCCGCGGGGTCGATCATGAGAGCGAAGCGCCAAGCCATGGCACGAAGCCTACGCGGCGGCATCCCTGTCAGCGGCTGCAGTAGTCCGCACGCGGCGCGCCGTCCCACGGGCCACGGGATGCCGCGTGTCACCAGCGATCCATTGCATCCGCGCGCGCGACCCAAAACCACGACACCCGTCAGCCGATGCAATAGTCCCCGCGCGACACACCGCCCGCCAGCCCCGGGATGCCGCGTGTCGCCGCCGATCTATTGCATCCGCGCACGCGCCTCGAGACCAAACCCCGACACGCCCGACCGACCCCGAATCCGCGCCGGACCGGAATACCTCGGGAGCCCCTCCGTTACACTTTTCTAGCCGGGCCGCAGTAACCCCGGGCTCCATCTTCAGCCGCTGCGAGCGGCCACGCGCCGAGAGGCGTTCTGCGGTCCGGCACTTTCATGCCTACGTGAGGCCGTCGCGTCGCCACAGTGCCGCGGCCGCGACGAGGTCCCCGGCGTACGTGTCGAGGCGCAACGCGCGCGTCGTGAACGTCGAGGCCCGCACCGGCTCGCTCTCGTCGTAGTCGTCGGCGAGATCGGTCGCCCCCGCTGCCACGACGCGCGAGAAGGATGCCGCCCGCTCGAGCGCGAGCGCGAAGTCACCCGCGAACACCCCGCGCAGGATCAGGTCGATGAGCGAGACGAGCTCATCGGGGCTCGCAGGAACCGGCGCACCGGCGATGACGACGTCCGCCGACGACAGCCGAGTCCGTCCGCGCTCGTAGAGCAGCGCGGCGGTCGCCGCGTCGTCGTGGATCATCAGCTGCAGCAGGTACAGCCGCCACAGCGCACCCGGCAGGGATCGTGCCGGCGAGTGCGCCCACAGCTCCGCGATCGTCGCGATCCCGTGCGCGTCGGTGAAGGTGACGAGCCGGTCGATGACCTCGTCGTGCGGCTGTTCGCGTACCCGCGACAGCAGAGCGGATGCCGTGGCGTGAGCCACACGGCTGGCTTCGGCGGGATCGTCAGCGGCGAAGTTGCGATCGAACGAATCGGGTGAGCGGCGGACCGGCTTGTGGAAGTCGCGGGACGCGTCAGACATCCCTCCAGGCTACTCCGGCAGCAACGCACCCCGCCCGGCCGGAGCCGAGGCGGGGCGCGTTGTGGAGGCTGTCAGGCCGTGGGGATCGCGACGATCGGCTCGGTCGTCGGCTTGCCGTCGGGCGACCCGCCCGCCTGCTCGACCGTAATCGCGATGATGTCGCCGGGCTGGAAGTCGCCGTCGAGAAGGGCGGTGACGTCGTTGGACGGGTCGAAGGTCCCGGCCGCGATCGGCTCATCGCCGCGGACGAACCAGAGTTCGAACGTGCGGTCGTCGGCGATGCTGGGGGCATCGTCGGTGGTCAGGACGACCTTTCCGAGCGAGGGAGACCAGTGCACCTCCGCCTCTCCGCCGTCGGTGAACTGACCTGTGGCGCTCTGGGCGTCGGGCGCGGCCTCGATCTGCTCGAGCGCCTGCACCTGAGCCGGCGTCCGCACCTGTTCCATGATGGAACCGACGCCCCAGCCGATGCCGACGAGGAGAGCGGCCGATGCGACGAGCGCGAACAGACCGCGCGTCCAGGTGCGACGTTGGACCGCCTGCACCACCTCGGTCGGCGGGCCGGCGACGACGAGCTCGGGCTCGGGCTCAACGACGGGCTCGGGAGTAGACGCGGGGGCCACCGGCATCCGCTGCGGGAGGGAGCCGATCTGCGCGAGGAGCCGGTCGCGGACGTCTGCGGGAGGCGCTTCTTCTCCCGTTCCTTCGGCGAGAAAGGCGGCAACGTGCGCATCGGCGTCGACGAGCTCTTCCCATTCGGGGTGAGCGGCGAGCGCCTGCTGATAGGTCTGTTCGTCCTCGGGCGACAGTGCGTTGAGCGCGTGTCCTGCCGACAGTTCGGCGAAGTCCTTTTCGTTCACAGTGTCACCCCCATTTCCTGTCGTAGACGGTTCAATCCATCACGCATCCGTGTCTTGATCGTTCCGAGCGGTGCTCCGAGGAGCGCCGCGATTTCACTTTGGCTGTACCCCCCGAAATACGCGAGGGTGATGGCTTCGCGTTGCGCGTCGGGCAGCGTGCGAAGCGCGCGTACGACGCGACGACCTTCGATCCGCAACTCGACCTGTTCGGCGATGCCTTCTTGTTGTGTGTACGCGTCGCGAGTTCCGACGCGTACGTCCCGGTCCACGCTGGACTGCGATGCGCGAACCCGGTCGACGGCCCGACGATGAGCCATCGTCAGGATCCAACTTCTTCCTTGCCCCTTGTTCGGAGCGAACCCGGAAGCGGATTGCCAGATCTCGAGGAATACCTCTTGTAGTACTTCCTCGCTTTGGGAGGGGTCTACGAGGACCCGTCGGATGAGTCCGAACGCCCGCGAGGACAGCATGTCGTAGAGCTCTGCGAAGGCCGTCTGATCGCCACCGGCGATGCGCACGAGGAGCTCGCCGGCGTGATCCGCCGACTCCCCGTCGTCAGGGACTTCTACACCGTCGATAACCATTGCCTCCAGCATGCCATCCCCGCGGGCGCGAACACGGATCACGGGGCTCGAATCCCTGGTGAGCGGGGCGGATCGAGAGCGATTCGTAATCACACCCAACCCGCGCGAATCCGCGGATTCAAAAAAATCTCGACAGATGTGCAATCCGTTTGCCTAGTGGTTCCGAAGACCTGTCATCGCCGCCGCAGAGGGCGGTCCCAACACATGGAGGAAATCATGCTCAGCACGAAGAAGAAGATGACCGCAGCGCTCTCTCTGACGCTGGCCGGCGCTTTCGCACTCGCCGGATGTTCGTCGAACTCGATGGACAGCGGTAGCGGCAGCGGCTCGAGCGAGGCTCCGTCCTCGCAGGCTCCCATGGAGACGCCCGAAGCCTCGGACGGTGGCATGGACACCGCCTCGAACCTCGTCGGCCCCGGCTGCGCGGACTACGCCAAGCAGGTTCCGGACGGTGCCGGCTCGGTTGAGGGCATGTCGAAGGACCCGGTTGCGACCGCCGCGTCGAACAACCCGCTCCTCAAGACGCTCACCGCTGCCGTCAGCGGCCAGCTCAACCCCGACGTCAACCTGGTCGACACCCTGAACGGCGACGAGTTCACCGTCTTCGCTCCGGTCGACGATGCCTTCGCGAAGATCCCGGCCGAGACGATCGAGGGTCTGAAGACCGACTCCGACACGCTGACCAAGATCCTCACCTACCACGTGGTCCCCGGCCAGATCGCGCCGGCCGACATCGACGGCACGCACAAGACCGTCGAGGGCCAGGATCTCGAGGTCACCGGCTCGGGCGACGAGCTGATGGTCAACGATGCCAAGGTCATCTGCGGTGGCGTCCAGACCGCGAACGCAACCGTGTACCTCATCGACTCGGTGCTGATGCCCCCGATGTAATTCACGGTCTCCTGACCGGCGGCGTCGTCGAAGCTCTGCGGGCTTCGGCGGCGCCGCCTCCTTTTGTTTCCTCCTTGCGGGGGATGCCGGTACCCCGGCCTCTGCGTAGCGTCGAGGCATGGCGAACAACAACATGCGCGGAATGTCGTTCGGTCTGTCGATCGCGTTGGGGATGCTCGGCGGCGCGATCGTCGGGATGCTCTTCCTCGACAACATCGGCCTCGGCGCCGCCTTCGGACTCTCGTTCGGGATCATGTTCGGCATCATCTTCGGCTCGCAGAAGAGCACGAAGTGACGGATGCCGCCGCCCTCGCCCATTAGGCTGGGTCGCTGAGGGCCTCTAGCTCAGTCGGTAGAGCATCGGACTTTTAATCCGCGGGTCGTGGGTTCGAGCCCCACGGGGCCCACCTCATTTCGACCCAGCGACCTCTATCCCAGGATGGGATCAGCGGTTCGCGACTCGCCTAAGTGGCAGCTTGACAGCAGCTGACAACTTTCCTGCCGGCTGCGTGGTGCGGTTTCGCCGCATAGCGCCCGATCCCCGCTGTCGCGACAGCACCGTCTCAGAAGCGGTCCGTCCGCGCTAGCGATGTCGGCGAGCGTCGATAGCGTGTCCGCGTCGGCGCGCAACGGCGCCGCATGACGCAGAAGGAACCTCCCAATGGCAATCATCACCTCGCCTTACCACTCGACTGACCAGCGTGATCCGCGTGTCTGGCACGACTACAGCGACTGCCCCAATGGCCAGCAGATCTCCCCGGCGAACCGCGCCGTCGGCAGGGGAGGCCTGCCCAGGTGTGGAGGTTGTCAGCGACTCGACTGATAGAGCGGGGAGCGGCGACCAGCGGTCCGCCGCTCCCTCACCCATCACCTGCGCTGCTCTCATCGGCATCGGTCATCTTCGTACCGTCGACGAAGCTCAAGCGACTCAGTGAGTCCGACGAGCGCTCGGGTGAGTGAGGGCGGCTGCGTACCTCGTAGCGGCCGTCTGCCCGAGCAAGAAAAAGCCCCGACTGTTACCACACAGCCGGGGCGAGACGAATGAGAAGTCCGCCTATCGGTATCAGAATACCCCGGAAACCTGAGAGCTGACGCGGCGCCCCGTGAGTCCAGAGAGTGCGCAGGAGCGTTACGGTTGCGGAATGCTCCGCCTCGTCGCGCAGGTCTATTGGTCGTTCAGCAGATGGACGCTCGCAACCGAGCCCGCGCCGACCCGACCCACCGTCGTCCTCGGGGCGCCGCACACCTCCAACTGGGACTTCGTGCTCATGCTGGCGATCGCCTGGCGCCTGAAGATGCGCTTCCGCTGGCTGGGCAAAGAGAGTCTCTTCCGCGGCTGGCGCGGCCCACTGATGCGCTCGATCGGCGGCATCCCGGTCGATAGAGCGAACCCCGCCGGGGTGGTCGACGCCCTCGTCCGCCGCATCCGTGACGGCGAGGTCTTCGGCCTCGTGGTGACGCCTGAAGGCACCCGCGGCGGCGTCGACCACTGGAAGTCGGGTTTCTACCGCATCGCCCGCGAGGCCGGCCTTGCCGTCACGCTCGGGTACGTGGATCGCACGACCATGACGACCGGGCTGGGGCCGACGCTCGCACTCACCGGCGACGTCGGCGCCGACATGGATGCCATCCGCGCGTTCTACGCCGACAAATCGGGACTGCGTCCCGCCCGACGAGTCGAGCCTCGCTTGCGCGAGGAGGGCGATCCGCGCGCGGCAGCTTCGGCCTAGCCGCAGCTGGATCCGGCGACAAGAAGTCTCACTCCTCTGTCGCCCCAGCGTCGGGCACCACGAACCAGTCGGTGAACGATCGGGCGCGGCCGTCGTCGGTCAGCTCGATGACCATGAGGTTGTCGTACTGCCGGCTCTTCGTCGTCGAACTCGGGTAGCTGGTTCGGCCGCGGATGATTGCGATGTCACCGTCGACCGCGGTCAACTCGTGCTCGAACGACCACGTGCCGGGGTCGTCCTTCTGACCGAGCCAACCCGCGAGGATGGCATCGTGGCCGATCCACGGCTCGGTCGAGGGGCCGTCGCGGTACTCCGCGTCCGGCGTGAAGAGCGACCGGATGTCGTCCGGGTCGTTGGTCCCCCACGCACGGACGTATCGGCCGATCCAGTCGTCGGCGGCTGCAGCCGCCGTCTCGCGATCCCACATCACCTCAGGGTCGCTGACGCCTGCGGCGAGCACAAGATCGTTCGAGACCCTTTACGCGCGCGACCGAGCGAGCAGGTAGATGAAGTACGGCGCACCGACGAGGGCGACGACGATACCCGCGGGCAACTGCGCTGGGGCGATGACCGTTCGTCCAAGCAGATCGGCGATCGCGACGAGCGCAGCGCCGAGCAGCATCGAGACCGGAACGACGCGCGAGTGACGTCCGCCGACGAGGGCCCGAGCGGCGTGCGGAGCGACGAGCCCGACGAAGCCGAGCACGCCGATCGCGCTCACACTGAACGCGGCGAGCAGCGCGGCCGTCACGAGCAGGATGAACCGCGTGCGCTCGAGCCGCACGCCGGCCAAGCGGGGCGTGTCATCGTCGAGCGCGAGCAGGTCGAGCTCACGCGTCCGCGGCACGACGAGCAGCAGCGCGACGACCATCGCCAGCGCGACCGGCAGCGCATCCGACCACCCCCGGCCGTACGTCGTGCCCGACAGCCAGGTGTAGATCGCCGGCGTGTCGAACGGATTCGCGCGAAGGAGGAGGAACGTCGACAGCCCGGCGGTGCCGTACCAGACCCCGATGCCGATGAGGACGAGCCGGTCGGCGCTCAGCCCGCGGCGCCACGCCAGGCCGTACACCAGCGCGAACGCGAGCAGCCCGCCTGCGATCGCGGGCGGCAGGATCCCGACGCCGAGCGCAGCACCCGACGTGATGGCGATGACCGCTCCGAGGCCGGCACCGCCGGTGATGCCGAGGATGCCGGGCTCCGCCAGCGGATTGCGGCTCGCCGCCTGCACCAGCGCGCCGGCCAGCGCCAGCGCAGCCCCGGCGGAGACGGCCGCGAGCACCCGCGGCGCACGCTCATCGAGTGCGAACCGGATGACGGGTGCGGCATCCCCCTGCATCCAGAGCAGCAGATCGCCGGTCAGCAGCCACCGATGCCCGCCGAGCAGCCCGAGCAGGACCGCCGCCAAGAGGAGCGCGGACGTGGCCACGACGACGAGGACGACCCGCCGCCGGTTGCGGACGGTGATGGTCGCCGCGGGCGGGCGGCGCGTGGGTCCGGCGTCACGAGCCCTGCGGGCCAGCGCGACGAGCAGCACAGCGCCTAGCAGCGTCGTCGCGACCCCGGTCGGCACCGACGTGGCCCGGTCGGCGCCGAGGATGGCGCGGATCGCGACATCGGAGCCGACGACGACCGTCGCGCCGACGAGGCCCGACGCGATGAGGAGGATGCTGTGGCGCTGCAGCGCGGGCACCCGCGTGCTCAGCAGCCGCGTGATGATGGGCGCTGCGAGCCCCACGAACCCGATCGGTCCGGCGAGCGTCACGGCGGCAGCCGTGAGCAGCACCGCGAGGATCGTGCCGATCGCACGCGTCGACCGCACGGGCACACCGAGCGACTGCGCCGTGTCGTCGCCGAGGGCGACGATGTCGAGACGGCGCGAGAGCAGCACGCCGACGACGACGGCGACGACCACCAGCGGCGCCGCCTGCTGGAACGCAGCGAGGCCGAGCTGGCTCAAGCTGCCGCTCCCCCAGGCGAACAGACCCGTGGTCTCCTGCGCGAACAGGATGAGCAGCGCGGATGTCGCCGCCTGCAGCGCGAGCATCACCGCGGAGCCCGCGAGGATCAGCCGCGTCGTCGACGACCCCGCACCACCGGCGAGCCCGAGCACGACCGCCGCCGCGGCGAGCCCCCCGACGAAGGCAACCCCGCCCGAGGCCCAGAACGGCAGCGTGATGCCGAGAACGGAGACGAGCGCGACGGCGAAGTACGAGCCGCTCGTCACCGCCAGCGTGTCGGGCGACGCCAGCGGATTGCGCGCCAGCGACTGGAACAGCGCACCGGCCGCGCCGAGGGCGAAGCCGACCAGCAGACCGGCCGCCAGACGCGGCACGCGCGACCCGAGGAGGATCTCGCGCGCACCCGGCTGCGCCGTGCCGTCACCGAACAGAACCGGAAGGAGCTCGGTGAGCCCCAGCCCCGAGGTGCCCTGCGTGAGGTGGATGCCCGACGCCAGGAGCAGGATGCCGCTGAGCAGCACCAGCACCGCGGTCACCCCGAGGGCGAATCGCGCGCCGGTCTGGGCAAGCGCCGGCGGCACCGCCGCTGCAGCGCCCCGCTCCCGGCTCCTGGTGTCGGACGTCACCTGCGGGCTCAGCTCGTGAGCGCTGCGACGTAGGCGTCGAGGATCTGCTCGGCGGAGCGGGGACCACCGAAGGTCCAGATGCCCACCGGGAAGCCGGCGATGCGATCCTCGGCCACCGCGGGGACCGAGTTCCACACCTCGCTCGTCGCGAGCTCCGGCATGATGTCGCTCTCGGCGTCGTTCGTGCTCGTGTGCAGCAGGTACGCGTCGCCGATGGCCGTCGCACCCTCGATATCGGTGATGCCGAGACCGTAGGCGGGGTCGGCCTCACCCGTCCATGCGTTCTTCAGGCCGAGCTCCTCGCCGATCGCGCCGATCAGCGAGCCGCTGCTGAAGAAGCGGAGCGACACGTTGCCGCCGTCGATCCACCCGTCGAAGTACGCGAACGAGTCCGAGACGAGGTCCGCCTCGGACACCGTCTGCTTCGCCTCCGCGACGCTCGCGTCGAATGCATCGAGCACGGCGTCGGCACGCTCCTCGCGGCCCGTCGCCTGCGCGATCAGCTCGAACGTCGCCTTCATCTGACCGATCGGGTCGGCGGCATCCGCGCCCTTAGTAGTCAGCACCGGCACGCCGTACTCCTCGAGCTGACCGATGATCTCGTCCTCGGCGGTGTAGGCCTCCACGATGATCAGGTCGGGGTCGGCGCCGAGGATCGCGTCGAAGTTCGGCTCCTGACGCGTGCCGACATCGGTCACGCCCTCGGGCAGCGCCTCGGCGCTGTTCCACGTCGTGTACCCCTCGGCATCCGCGACCGCGACCGGCGTGACGCATAAGGTCAGCGCGTCCTCGATCTGCTGCCACTCCAGCACGGCGACGCGCTCGGCGGGCGCGTCGAGCTCGACCGTCCGGTCGAAGGCGTCCGTCAACGACACCGGGCCCGTCGAGGTCGCCGTGGAGTCATCGGCGCAGTCGGCGCTGGCCGCGGCCGAGGGCGTCGAGGCGTCGCCGGTCGTCTGCGTGGTTCCGCACGCGGTGACAAACAGCAGGGGCAGGATCAGTGCGGCGCCGAGCAGGGGGCGCGCGGATCGAAGGGTCATGCTTCTCTTTCGGTGAGGGACGGGAGTCGGAAAGGGCTCAGGCCAGGGCGCGGCCGTGGTGACGACCTCGGGGATGCACGCGAACGAAGCCGGTCGCAGGATCGCGGTCGACCTCGATCCGCAGTCCGTACACCTCGCTGAGGTGTTCAGAGGTGAGCACGTGTTCGGGTGCTCCGTGCGCGACCACGCGGCCCTGATGCAGCAGCACGACCTCGTCTGCGACGGTCGCCGCCTGGCCGAGGTCGTGGAGGACGACTCCCAGGGCGGTGCCGTGCTCGTCCGCGAGTTTGCGCACCAGATCGAGCGTCTCGACCTGGTAGCGGAGGTCGAGGTGGTTCGTGGGCTCGTCGAGCAGCAGGACTCCGGTGTCCTGGGCGAGGCAGGTCGCGAGCCAGACGCGTTGCAGTTCGCCGCCGGAGAGCTGATCGACGGCGCGTCTTTGCATCCCGGCGAGACCGGTGAGCTCGAGGGAACGGTCGATCGCGTCGAGGTCACCCTGGGTCATCGCGGTGAAGCGGCGGCGATGCGGATGCCGACCGTAGGCGACGACGTCGCGGACGGAGAGTCCGGACGGGTGAGGCCGGGACTGCGAGAGCAGCGTCACGTGGCGCGCGAAGTCACGCGCGGATAGCGGCGACACCGGGATGTCACCGTCGAGGACGTGGACGTCGCCGGACGAGCGCTCGTGCAGGCGCGCGAGCGCGCGGAGCACCGTCGACTTGCCGCTGCCGTTCGGGCCGATGAGCGCCGTGACCACTCCAGGACGGATGCGCACGGACACCCCGTGGACTACCTCCTGCCGTCCGTAGGCGAGGACGAGGTCATCACCGCGCAGCTCAGTATCCACGAGAGGTAAGCCTAGCCTTACCTGATTCTGAATGCTCACCTGAGTCGGGGTCATCGCACTGACGCAGCGACCCGGCGTCCTCAGTAGTACACCGCCAACCGCCCCCGCGGGCCTTCGACAACATCGACCGGCGTATCGAAGATCCCCGTCAACACATCTCCGCGGATGATCTCATCCGGAGTCCCGAACGCAGCAACCCGGCCGTCCTTCATCGCGCACACCCGATCCGCGTAGTGGCCGGCGAAGTTGATGTCATGCAGCACGACGACGATCGTGCGACCCAGCTCGCGCGCCGCGCGCTGCAGGTGGCTCATCATCTGCACGGCGTGCTGGATGTCGAGGTTGTTGAGCGGCTCGTCGAGCAGCACGTACTCCGTGTCCTGCGCGAGCACCATCGCCACGTAGGCACGCTGACGCTGTCCGCCCGACAACTCATCGAGGTAGCGGCCCTCGAGCCCGTCGAGACCCAGGAAGTCGATCGACCGATCGATGACCCGCTCGTCGTCGACCGTGAGCCTTCCTTGCGAATGCGGATATCTCCCGAACCCGACCAGCTGTCGCACCGTCAGACGAGTGACGAAATGGTTCTCCTGCCGGAGGATTGCGACGACCTTCGCGAGCTCGCGCGACTTCACCGCCGCGACGTCGTGTCCCCCCACCGAGATCGACCCGGCGTCGGCGGGCAGCAGACGACCGATCATCGTCAACAGCGTGGACTTGCCGGCGCCGTTCGGCCCGATGAGCGCCGTAATGCCGCTCGCGGGCAGGTCGAGGGTCACGGGGCCGATCGCGACCTCGGTGCTGTAGCGCTTCTCGACGGCGGTGAGAGAGATCACAGGCGTCCCTTTCGGAGCAGGTGGATGAGGAAGAGCGTGCCGCCGACGATCTCGACGATGACGCCGACCGACCCGGCGGCGTAGAAGACGTGCTTGAGCACGACGTACGCACCACCGAGCACGACGAATCCGACGAGCGCGGCGAGCGCGAACATCCGGCGATGGTCGAACGTGTCGGCCAGCTGATAGGTCAGCATCGCGACGAGGAAGCCGAAGAAGGTCATCGGCCCGATCAGCGACGTCGAGACCGCCATGAGGATCGACACCATCAGCAGCGCCAGGATCGAGTCGCGCCGCTGCGACGACCCGAGACTCAGGGCGACCTCGCGTCCCAGCCCGAGCACGTTCAGCCGGCCACCGCCCCACAGCAGCAGCGCTGCTGCGACCACAACGAGCGGAATCGCGATCGGCAGGTGCGTGCCGTCTGCATTCGCGACGCTGCCGATGAGCCGCGCAGTGAGCAGGTCGAACTCGGTGGGCGTCAGCATCCGTTGAAGGAACGTCGAGAACGCGGCGAGCGCACCGCCCAGGATGATGCCGACCAGCAGCATGATCTGCACGTTCGCGTAGCGGCCCGAGAGCAGCCAGCCGTAGAGAACACCCGAGAACGCGAGCATCGCGAGGATCTGCAAGAGATAAGGGCCCGTGCCCTGGACGAGCAGCGCGCCGGCCGCACCGAAGAAGAAGATCGCGGCGGTCGAGATCGCCGTGTAGAGCGACTCGAAGCCCATGATCGACGGCGTCACGATGCGGTTGCCGGTCACGGTCTGGAAGGTGATGGTCGCGATCCCCTGACAGACGGCGACGATCGCGATGACGACGACGCTCGTGACCCGCAGCTGAGCGATCCGCCAGAAGCCGGCGCTGCCCGCGGGGGCAGGGTTGTCCCACGCGAGGATGCCGACGGCCACCACGGCAGAAAGGACCACCAGCAGCGCGACGGTGAGCGCGTAGCGCCGGGCGCGGAGCGCGGTCGGGAAGGCACCCGACAGCGCGACGGTGTCAGCCACGACGACGCTGCCGGAGGAGGAGGGCGATGAACACGATGGCTCCGACCATGGCGAGGATGAGCGAGACGGGCACCTCGAACGGCGCGTTCACGACACGGGCGAGGATGTCGCACACGGTGACGAGCGCGATGCCGCCGAGCGCCACCCAGGGCAGGTTCGAACGCAGGTCGTCGCCCCGGATCAGCGACACGACATTGGGGACGATGAGGCCGAGGAAGGGCAGGTTGCCGACGACGACCGTGACGACACCGGCGGCGAGGGCGATGAGCACGGTGCCGATGAGGACGACGCGCGAATAGTCGATGCCGACATTCGTCGCGACGTCACGTCCGAGACCGGCGATCGTGAAGCGGTCCGCCGTGATGAACACGACGACGACGACGAGCAGGACGATCCAGAGCGGCTCGTACTGTCCCCGCAGGACCGAGGTGAACGACCCGGTGAACCAGGCCGCCATGCTCTGCAGAAGATTCGTCGACAGCGCGATGAAGGTGGACACCGCGCCGACGACGGCTCCGAGCATCATCCCGACGATCGGGACGATGATCGACGACGTCAGCATGACGCGACGCAGGAAGAGGAAGAACAGCATCGTGCCGACGAACGCCATGCCGACCGCACCGATCATCCGGACCATGAGCGGCGCGTCGGGGAAGATCAGCATGACGAGCAGCAGACCCAGGCCCGCCCACTCGGTCGTGCCGGTCGTGGTCGGCTCGACGAACCGATTCTGCGTCAGCTGCTGCATAACGAGCCCGCACATCGCCAGCGCTGCTCCCGCGAGGACGAGCCCCACCGTGCGCGGGATGCGGGTGATCGCGAACATCTCCGCACCGTCGTCTGCGCCGATCACGTCGTAGACGCCGACGAAGAGCGACAGGACCACCAGCCCCCCGACGACGGCGATGCCGCCGACGAGGGGCCAGGTGAGCAGGCGCCCGCGGGAGCGTCGGCCCACCGCGGGCGCCGTCAGAGCGTCGGTCATCGACCTTCGAGCGCGTCGGCCAGGTCGTTGAAGAACTGCGTGTACGTCTCGATGCCCTCGTTCAGGTAGGTGCCCTGCGGCATGTAGACCACGTTGCCCTCGGTCACCGCGGTCACGTTCTTCAGAGCTTCAGAGTTGCTGATCAGGTCGGTGGCGGGCGTGTACGCCTCGTCGGTGTTGACGCTGACCGCGGCATCCCGATCCATCACGAGGATCCAGTCGGGGTTCGACGACGCGACCGCCTCGACCGAGATGTCATCGCCCTGGTGGTCGGTCGACCCCTCGGACTCGAGCGCCGGGGTCAGCCCGAGGATGTCGTACACCGGGCCGAGGGTGCGACCGGTCGTCGGCGCGGCGTAGTTGATCTCGCCGCCCGAGGTGATGAGACCCATCGCCGTCTCGCTCGTGTCGTACGCGGCCTTCACGCGATCGATGGCGGCCTCGAAGTCGGCGACGAGGGTCGCCGCTTCGTCCTGCTTTCCGAAGATCTCGCCGAGGGCGGTGACCTGGCGCTTCAGTTCCGCGTCGAGCGGCTCGCCGTCGCGCGGGTCGAGCTCGACGATGGTGGCGTCCGGCACGAGGGTCTGGAAGTCGCCGTAGTACGTCGAGAAGCGCTGGCCGTTGATGATCAGGTCGGGGTCGGCGGCGACGACGGCTTCGAGGTCGGGCTCGCGGTGGTTGCCGAGGTTGGCGACGTTCGGGTCGTCCTTGAACGACAGCCCGGCAGGGAAGATGTCGAGCGGCGCGCCGACGACCTCGACACCCCAGGAGTCGAGCATCGCGATGGTGCGGTTGTCGGTCGCCACGACGCGCTTCGGCGGCGTCGCGACGGTCTGCTCCCCGTGGTTGTCCTCCACCGTGACGGTCGTCGCCTCCGCCTCGGCGGCGGGTTCGGCCTCGGCTGTCGGGCTCGCGCATCCGGCGAGGATGACGGCTGCGAGCGCGACCAGCGGGGTGGCGGTGAGGGGACGGATGCTGCGCATGTGACTGCTCCTGTCGTCGGAGGCGCGGGCGCGTATGAGCGCGCTGGCGCGTCCGTTCGGAAGGGGATGCCGGACGATCGCCGGTGCGTCTTAGGCTAGCCTTACCTACGTGAGCTCCGTCAAATCCGCCTCCTCCTTCCGCCTCGAGCGGCAGCCGCTCGACCTGACCTTCCGGCGGGCGACGCTCGCCGCCCGGACGTGGGAGACGTCGACGTACGTGCGCGTCCGACTCGAGGGCGACGACCTGCGAGGCTTCACGTCGCTCGGCAGCGACGATCACATGCGACTCTTCTTCCCCGCCGAGGCCACCGACGACCTCGAGGTCATGCGTCAGTCACCGAGCCGCGAGTACACGCCGCTGGCGTGGGATGCCGATGCGGGTTGGCTCGAGGTGGAGTTCGCGGTGCACGGAGACGCTGGCGTCGCGGCCCCGTGGGCGGCGACGGCCCCGCTCGGTTCTGTGATCGGCGTCGGCGGCCCTCGCGGGTCGATGGTGATCGCCGGCCGCCCGGACTCCTGGTTCCTCGCGGGTGACGAGACCGCCGTGCCGGCGATCCGACGCTTCGCGGCGCTGATGGATGAGGATGCCACCGGCCGCGTCCTCATCGAGGTCACCGATGCCGCGCACGAGCTCAGCGTCGCGGCGCCGACCGGCGTGACCGTCGCATTCACCCACCGAGGCGACGCGTCGCCGGGGACGGCCCTGGCGGCTGCGCTCGATGACCTCTCGGAAAGTGAACGCCCGGCCGGCGACGTCTTCGGGTTCGTCGCGGCCGAGCAAGGGATCGTCAAGGCGGGGCGCCGCCTGCTGCTCGAACGGTGGGGCGCGGCATCCGATCAGGTCGTCGTGAAGGGCTACTGGAAGTCGGGCGAAGTCGAGTATCACGCACCGCACTGACGTGCGATCGGTGCCCGGGTAGCTTGCTCACTGCCCGGGCACCGACCGCACGCCGCGAAGCGTTACATGCGGCCGAACGTCGCGTCGATGTCGGCCATCTCCATGGCAGCCGTCGCTTCGATGAGCGCCCGGAGCTCCTTGTCGGCTCCGGGCGAGAACTCCTCGGGCCGCTCCGGCGAGATGGTCATGGGCGAACCCGCGGGTGCCTGCTCACTGGCATCCAGCTGCGTCCCGTCGTTCGACGGCGACGCCCCCTGGAAGATCCGGCCGGCTTCGGACTGATTGCCCAGATCGAACGAGTACTGCTTGCTCTGCAGCCCCAGGTCGACGAGACGCTTGACCTCGGGGAACTGCTCGGCGTTCGTCTTCGGGATCGGGAGCGACGTACGCCAATTCACCCCGAGGGTCTCAAGGGCCTTGGCGTAGGCGTTCTCATGCGCCTGGTCCCGCACGATGAGGTACGAGATCGTGCTGCGCGCTGTCTTGTTGTCGGTCATCTCGTAGAGGCGGCACTTCTGCAGGCGTCCCGTCGACTCGAGCATGAGGTTGTAGAGCAGGTCGAGCACGAGGTTCCCCGAGTTGTAGACGTAGCTGCCCATCCACGGATTGCCCGCGGCATCCACCGGCAGCGCACCCTGCGCACCCACGAGGTAGTGATGAATGTTGCTGTGATCGACGGCGATGCTCAGCGGCGTCGCACCGCCGGCACCCGGCTCGTCGACGGGATCGGTCGGCTTGCCCTTGTACTCGGGTGAGCCGTCGAGCAGACGCGAGATCGTTGTGCCGATGAGCTCGACGTGGCTGATCTCCTCGGTGCCGATGCCCTGGATGAGGTCCTTGTAGGGCTTGCCCGAGGGTCCGCGGAAGTTGATGCTCTGGAACAGGTATTGCATCATCGTGCGCATCTCGCCGAACTGTCCGCCGAGACCCTCCTGCAGCGCGTTCGCGGCGGCGGGATCCGGCTCGTCCTGTGCGATCTCGTTGATGAACTCTTGAACGTGGAAGTACATGGTTCCTCCGGGGGTTGGGGATGCCGACGATCCACCTGTCTCCGCGCCCCGCCGCGCCCCTTGCCGACGTAGATGACACCCGCTACCTTCCGGCCCGTGAGTCGATTCAGCCGACCCCGGCGATGCGTTCGTGGGTCGCGCGGACGAAGGCGGCATATCCTCCCGGCGTCCGTCCCCAGAAGCGGCCGGACGTGACCACCTCGTTCTCGTCCGTCGCGACCACGCGTGCGCCGAGCGACCGCGCCGCGTCGACGAGCTCGACGTCCTCGTGCTGGTCGAGGTCGGCGAATTCCCCCGCAGCGACGTACACCTCGGCACGCAGTCCGAGGTTCGCGCCGTGCGTATTGCCCGCCGGACGGCCTCGCGGGTGCGTCGCCAGCCAGTGCTCCGCGTGCTCGGCGGTGAGGTCCGCGAAATCCGGACGGACGGTGCCGAGGACCACATCTGCTCCCGCGGCGCGCAGGTCGAGCTGATGACTGAGCCAGGTGGCCGGGACGGTCGAGTCTCCATCCGTCGTGCTGATCCACACGTCAGCCGGGGGCGATCGCAGCTCCGCGACGGCTGCCGCCACGCCGACGCGCCGAGCCGTCCCCACGTTCCGCGCGTCGATGTCGATGGTGCGGACCGGCCACAACCGCGCGATCCGGGCCGAGGCATCCGTGCACGCATCGAGGACGACGACCGTCGAGATCCGCACCCCCGTATGGGTTCGCCGGGTGTGCTCGATGGCTGCGGTGAGCGCCGCGAGACAGTCGTCGAGGAGCTCGGCTTCGTTGTGCACCGGGACAACGATCGCCACCGAAGGCACGCCTCTCGCCGTCATGCGACGATCCCCGTCTCGGCAGCGACCGATCGGGCACCCGTGAGCCCGTAGACCTCGAGTACGAAGTCCTCCTCCTCGTGCAGCACCAAGCGGGTGAACCCCGCGGCCGCACGAAGCGCCGCGTGGACGTCGTCACCGGACTGCGGATACTCCGCGACCGGATGCCGCCAGTGGCAGGCGATGAGGTGGCCACCGGCATCCATTGCTCGTCGGATTCGGTCGATGGCGGTGGTCAGGTCCGCGGCATCCCAGTAATAGCCGACCTCCGACAGGACGACGAGGTCGAACGTGCAGGCGGGCCACTCCCCCGGCAGCGCGAGGCGCTCGAGACGCACACCCTCTCGATTGCCGAGGCGACGGCGTGCGATATCGAGCGGAGCGTTCGCGATGTCGACGGCGAGCACCGCGTCGCACCGGTCGGCGAGCGACTCGGTGAGAACACCGGTGGAGCACCCGAGCTCGAGGGCGGACGAATACCGAGCGCGAGGCAGGCTCGCCAGGGCGATGCTGCGTTTGCGCTCCTCGTACCAGCGGGTCTCGAAACCCCACGGATCATCGCCGTTGCGACGGTAGAAGTCCTCGAAGAAGGTCTCCGCCAGACTGCGCTCGGCCGGGCGGACGAAGACCTCGAACAGCCGGTCGAAGTGCGCCTGCATCCCCTCGTGGAGCATCACCTCGTCACCCGGTGCCGCTGAGAGCGGGGCGATCTGACTGCGGTGGCGTTGCGTCGCGGCGCGCTTGAGCGCCACCGTCGCCTCATCGAGCGCGACGATCTCGAGGTCATTCCAGGGCGCGTCGTCCGGCGATCCCCAGTGCCAGAGCCAGATCGGGTACTCCCGCCACGGGATGTCGAGAGCCGAGCACACCTCGGCGGTCACCTCGGCCGCGACTCGATGATCGCGGTGCCCGTCGCCGACCCACGGCACGACGACGAGGCGGGCGCTCTCCCCCTGAAGGAGCGCGCGAAGCGCAGACTCGATCCCGCCGCGGTGGGCGTCCGTGCCGCCGTCCGGGAGCCCGAGGAATTCGACGTCGATCGCCGTGCTCAGTTGATCGAGCGCGTCCGCGACTTCCCGCCGTCGCACCGCGGCGAGTTGCGCCGGCGTGTAGGAGGGCGAGTCGGGATGAGAGCCCTCGCCGTCGGTCGCGATGAGGACCGTGACTTTCGCACCGCGACGAACCGTGCGTGCCATCAGCCCGGCGGCACCGAGCGTCTCGTCATCGGGGTGCGCCGCGACGACGATGAGGTGCTCGAAGGTCTCGTCCACCGCCGGCAGCGTTCGGCCGGCGAACGCCTCGCGCCACACCGCTTCGTCCGTGCCCGGATCACGGTGACTGAAGCTCACCATGAGCCGCGCCCTTCCGCGATGTCGGCGCCGATGCGAGCCAGGTCGCGTTCGCCGTGGTGCTGACGCAGATAGATCTCGAGATCGGCCACCCGGCGGGCGTGCGCCTCGTCGGCCACGAGGGGCAACGGCCCCAGAGCGCGAGCGGATTCGGCGAGCGTCGTCTCGACCGCGTCGGCGACGATGGCCCGGACGCGCGCGGCAAGGGTGGCGGGGTGGGATGCCTGAGGCAGCCCGTTCATCTCTCGAGCCGCCGAGCGGAGGGCGAGCCTGGCTGCCCAGAGCGCGGCATCCACCCGTCCGAGGTGCACCCGCGAAAGCTGGTCGGCGCCGTCGCGTCGTGCGGCGTCGACCAGGGCATCCCGCAGCGGTAGGGCGCCGCCCCACCAGCACGCCGCCACCCCGATACCGCCTGCCGCGAAGCCCGGGCGGCGCAGGTACCACCCCGATTCGCCGACAGGCAAGGCGGGAGCCGCGGCGAAGTCCACCGGCGCGCTCACGACCTGCGGAAGTCCCTTCGCGTGCCACGGCCCCTCATGAGGTGTCACCTCGGGCGTCTGCAACGCCACGGCGAAGAGCCGACGTTCGTCGCCGACCCAGGCCGTGATGAGCGCGTGGCTCAGGTGCTGTGCGAGCGAGCACCATGGCTTGGTCCCCGTCAGCCGCCACCCGGACCCGTCGTCCCACGCTTCGAGCCGCATTCCGGCGCCTTCGGCGGCGAACACGCCCCAGGTGGATTCGGAGTCCGCCTGGATCGACGCGAGGTCCAGGTCGTATCCATCGCGACCGGCCTGATCGAGGATGTCGAGGGCATCGAGGTGAGGTTCGAGGATGCGCGCTGCCCCCACATCCCGAGCCGCGACCGAGGCGAGGAACGACCAGTCGTCGGCGAGAGAACGCTGGCGTCCGCGTGCGGCGCCTGCGCCGACGGCCCAGGCGAGCGTGGCCGCAACGTCCGTCCCGAACCCATCGATCCGGTCGGCCTCATCGAGCGACGCTGCGGCCGCACCGTCGATCCGCCCGGCCGCGTTCGCTGTCGGTGAGTCTTTCCGCATGCCATCCACTCCCGGAGTGTCTCCTCGCCACGCACCCGTCGTTAGAGGCTTGCCATTCCCCCAATCTCTCGGATAACACCCCTAACCGTGGCTCGACGGCTGGCGCCTCACGACTTCGGCCCGGTAGACAGACGTCATGCCCACATCCGTCCGCACCCCCGGCCCTCGCGTCAGCGGCGCGGCGCTCGTCCTCGTCGGTATCGGCGGAGGATTCGGGGCGGGCTGGCTGATCGCGCGTGCGCCGTGGTCGATCCTGGCGGCCGGCCTCTTGACGCTCTCGACGGTCGCTATGGCCATCGGTGTGCTGTGGACGATGCGGCCTAACTGGGACGACAAGACGTGGCCGCCGAGCGGCCGCGACCTGCCGCCCGACATCCGATTGCGGCGAAACTTCCGCATCCTCGGCATCATCCTTCTGACGCCGACGCCGATCATCGTGGCCCTGCTGGTGTGGCTGATCGTCGAGGGATCCGCGACGTGGAACGAGATGCTCCTCCTCGCCCTCCCCGCCGCCACCTACGCGGCCATGGGCGTGTGGGTCCTCCGACGGTCTCGGTGGGACGCGGGTTACGCAGCCTCGTCGGCCACCGGAGATGGACGGCCGGAGCAGCACGGCCCGCAGCGCGAAGAAGACGAATGGCGTGTCGTCGGCGGGCCGCTGAAGGGGACATTCCCGAGCACGGCCACGGTTCCGCTCGTCGTGATGGCGGTGCTCGCGTCTTTCCAGCTGCTGCGCATCGCCGACGAGTTCCCCTGGGGCGGGGTCGTCTGGGCAGCAGTGGTCGCCACCGGCCTCGTTTGCTGGTTGCTGTTCGTCCGCCGCCAGCAGCGCCCGCTCGAGGTCCTTCCGGCGCGGGAAGAGATCCGCTTCCGCGGGCGCATTCTGCGATGGTCCGAGGTTACTCGCGCGGAGTTGTCCGCAGACCCACCGTGGAAAGGAGCTCCGCGCACGCTGATCCTCAGCATCGGGGGCGGCTCGCCCCATCGCGGACGCGTCGTCCTCCGCCGGAAAGGCGATCTCGAGCTCAGCGACGACGAGACGACCCTGCTGGCACGCATCATCGACGCCTCGGCCATCGACTTGCCCCACGACAAAGATGACCCGCGCGGTAGGTTCTCGCGACAGCTCTACCCCAACAACCTCACCAAGGCCGAGGCTGCTGCTGTGGTCGCCGATCCCCCGGGTGCCGATGTGGGCCTGCCGATCTCGGCGCCCGTGTGAGTCTGCACGTCGAGCAGAATCGAGGCCTCTTGACGCCTCACTTGCATTTTGCAAGTATCGCGCCATGAGCCTGTTCATCACCTGCCCGGTCGCCGACGTCGCCCGGGCCACCGCCTTCTACAACGCCATCGGGTGGACCCTCAACGCTGAGATGTCCGACGACAACGTCTCGTGCTTCGCCATCGCCCCCGACCAGTACGTCATGCTCGGCAGCCGCGAGATGTACGCGAGCGTCGGCGGCGTCGAGGAACTGATCGGCGGCCCCGACACTCCGTCCAAAGTCACGGTCTCGTTCGATATGAACAGTCGCGAAGAGGTCGACGCTCTCCTCGAGCGAGCGCGGGCTGCGGGGGCGCGGATCGGCGCCATCGACGACTACCCCTTCATGTACCAGCGGCAGTTCGACGACCTCGACGGCTACCACTACTCGCCGTTCTGGATGAAGCCGGACGCCGACCAGACCCCGTGAGCGACCTCGCCGCCGCACTCGAGGTCGTCGGGGCGCGCTGGGCTCTGCTCATCGTGGAGCAGTTGCTCGAGGGCCCGCAGCGGTACGGCGACCTGCAGCGCCAGCTCGGGGTTCCGACGAACATGCTGGCGACGCGCCTGAAGGAGCTCGAGGCGACCGGGGTGCTGCGCAGACTTCCCCTGAAGCACAACACCCGGGCGTATGTCCTCACCGGCCGCGGACTGGAGCTCGCTGACGCGATCACGGCGCTCGGTCGATGGGGCGCCGGCGTGCCCGATGCCGAGTAGCCGTCAGCCCCCGATGGCGTTCATCCCTCGCGCGGGCGATCGCGTCTGAGAACGGTCCGCCGATCGCACGCGTGAGACGTGTCGGCCACGACCGGCTGACAGGCCTCACGAATACACCGAAGAGCATCCCTCGCGCACCGATGTGATCAGAGGTGCGGGAAAGCCTCTATCTGAGAGTCCAGCGGAACACTCCAGAAGTCGACGTTCCATGCCGCTGTGCCACCCGCCGGCACGCGATCCGTGTAAGTCGTGTCGATCCCCACGATCTTGCCCGCCTTGCGTGCAACGACATCAACTCGCACCATGTCCTGATCTTCGGAGAAGTTCGACGTGACGGTTCCGCTGACGTTCATCCAGTCGTATTCGGACCCCGTCTTCAACTCCCCCATATCGAAGCTCCCTGTTTCGGCTGCTGCCGAATGGGTTGCAGCGTCGGCAGTTGGACCTCGAACCTCAATGCGATCAATCTCGGCTGAACCGATGTCGAAGAAGTTTCCTACGTAAAAGGAAGTACCCGAGAGGATGATCCCGTAAGAGCTGTCTGTGTCGATCAGGACATCGTTGGCGTCGTACGCCTCGACGTCGATTCCTGCGCCAGAGAAGATGTAATCCTTGTTTGGGTTGGTCAGCTCAACGGCATACCACCCCATCCCCGACTCCGTATCGACGCCGAACGCTGTCTCGCCAAGCACAAGCTCCTGGGCGGGTGCGATCGCTGGTTCCGCCTCAGCTGGTTCCTCCTCAGCGGCTGGCGCTTCGGCGACGTTGCCGGAAGCGACCTCCTCAGTAGTGGTGTCGTCAATCGCATCGCCGACGGCCCCTGCAGCAAGAGACACAAAAACGATCACACCGACAATGGTTCCGACAACCGCCAGGATGAGGGCCGCAAGGCCCTGCCACTTGGTCTTTCCCTTTTGGAACAGGGCGACGACTCCGAGAACGAATCCCACAGGCAGGAGTACCCAGCCGACGAAAAGAGCTCCCGGTATACAGGCGAACACCGCGCCTATGACAGAGCAGACAAGAGCCGCAACTCCCAAGATGTTGGTTCGTTTTGCGCTCAGCTCGGGGCGGTCGACCGCTGCCGAAGATGGGGCGGGTCGCACGCTGCTCGTCCAAGCGGTGCCGTCGAAGTATCGCTCGGAGCCGGGATTCGAGGAATCTGGATACCAACCGGGGGCATACGTCGAAGACGACGGCGGGGTGGGGGTAGTCATTTGGTTTCCTCTGCGTCCGTTCTGAATCTTTGGCAAGCCCCAACGCGAGTCGATCGCGTGCTCGGCGAGGGTACCTACAGCAGATTCACTCGCCGATGAACGGCGTCTTTCGCATAAGGCAGGCGCGCATCGGTGCGCTCCGCTCCCCCAAAAGCAGCGTTCCCCCGCCGCTTCCATTCCAGAGCATACTCACAGGATCGAGAGGCGGGCGAACGTGTTTTGCACTGCCGGTGGCTTCAGCGCCCCAGGAAATCTTCCGATGAAAGGGTCGAGCGTGGGCCCGGCCTCCCAGGGCGCGGGTTCTGCCAAGCGGCACAGCTGCGATTCAGAGGAGATCGGAGCGTCAGGCACGGCTTCGCCTGTCCGACAATCCCCGAGGCCCCATCGGAATTCACACTCGGGGACGCGATCGACTTCGCCGTCTCCCTATCAGGAGTGGACGAGCACGACTCTTGCGGCCGTCCGCGCTGTCGGCAGCGGGCGCAGACGCCGACGAAGGTCTCAAAGGCCGCATCATGAACATGGGCAACGCGCAGGAAATGGGCTCGCCGCCGTGGTGACTTTCGTCCCCCGCCCTCCTGTTCCTCCTCGTCTTCGTCCGATTCCGCAACACCCCATGTCTGCCGCAGTCGTTAAGCTCGCTCAGGCCGGGTGTCCGGCGATCACCTGGGGGAGAAAATGAAGATTCGTCACGCGTTCATCTCGGCTACTGCCGCCGGAGCCATGTTGCTGGGGGGCTGTGCGGCTACCGACGATGGTGCGACCAGCAGCGCATCCGCCACGCCTGCTGCGATCGAGGTCGACGAGCAGCTGGTAACGGTCGACGTCCGCGTGGCGAAGTCGATGCTCGACCCGGAGGGCGCGCTCACCGACGACGAGATCGTTGCGAGCGCGAAAGAGAAGGGCCTCTCCGCGGTGGTCGAAAGCGACACCGTTGTCTACACGATGACGAAGTCTCAGCGGGACGAGATGCTCGCCGACATGCGGTCTTCAGCGCGGGAATCCGCCGATGATCTCGTCGCCGACGACGCAAACTCGGTCACCGCCGTCGACTTCGACGATGAGATGACGTCCTTCACGGTGTCGGTCGATCCCGCGAAGTACAGCGCGATGGAAGGATTCCTCGTGCTCGGCTTCTACATGCAGGGCGCGCTCTTACAGCAGTTCCAGGGAATCTCCGCCGACGACATCGACGTGACCGTCGACTTCATTGACGACTCGACGGGCGAAGTGCTCGACTCTGGCTCGTTCCAGGACATGCGCAAGAACCTCGACCAGTAGGTCACCCCGCACGCCGGTCCGCCAGCGCTCAGCCTCCGATGGCGTTCATCCCTCGCGCGGGTTGCAGGAACGACGGGTCGTTGATCGCGTGACCCGGCAACTTGCCGAGCACGCACGCGTGAAGCGTCTCGGCGATGACACGGTGACGGTGGTCGGGCGCGGCGGCAACCGGCATCCCACGCACAGCGCTCGTGACGTCGTACTCCGTCAGCGAGAAGAGGCAGTTGCGGAACTGACCGTCGGCGGTCAGGCGCAGTCGGTCGCACGCTCCGCAGAAGGGTGCCGTCACCGACGCGATGACGCCGACCTCGTGCGGGCCGCCGTCGATCCGCCACTTCTCGGCGGGAGCACCGCCGCGACCGGCGACCGGCTCGAGGTTCCATCGCTCCGACAGCGCCTCGAGGATCTCCTCGCGCGTCACCATCGCGCTGCGGTCCCACGTGTGTCCGGCATCTAGCGGCATCTGCTCGATGAACCGCAGCTGCGCCCCGACCTCCATCGCGAAGGCGACGAGGTCCGCCAGCTGGTCGTCATTCACACCCCGCATGGCGACGGCGTTCAGCTTCAGAGGCTTCAGATCGGATGCCGCGGCTGCCGCGATCCCCTCGAGCACGTCGTCGAGCCGGTCGCGACGCGTGAGCGCAGCGAACCGCTCCCGGTCGATCGTGTCGATGCTGATGTTCAGCCGTGTCAGACCCGCATCGATCAGGTCGGGCAGCACCTCGGCGAGACGGATGCCGTTCGTCGTCATCGCCACCTCGACCGGTCCGTCGGGCCCCGAGATCGCGGCAACGCGGCGCACCACGTCGACGATGTCGGTGCGAAGCAGCGGCTCGCCACCGGTGAGCCGGAAGGTGCGGATGCCGAGGCTCGCCGCCACCTCCGCGATCTCGACGATCTCATCCGTCGTCAGGATGCTCGTGCGGGCCAGCCACTCGTTGCCCTGCTCGGGCATGCAGTAGGTGCAACGCAGCGAGCACCGGTCGGTCAGCGAGATCCGGAGGTCGCGGTGGACGCGTCCGTGGGTGTCGACGAGACCGACAGCCGGATCGGGAAGGGCGGCGGATCCCGAGGGGACCTGCGGCGCACGACCGAGCGAGATCGGGATGGCGCTCACCGGCTCGTTCGCTCTCGTCGCCTCATCCTCCGAGCCTAATCGGCACGGCTGGGAACAGGGCTGGTCGGTGGCACGATCCGTCAGCGCACTGCGGCGAGCACGACGGGGTCGGTGCACCCCCGCGCGAAGCCTCGAATGCGCCGGTCCATGTCTCGCTGCAGCACGGTTGCGCCGATCCGTTCAGCGAGCGGAGCCAGCCATTTCGGGCGGCAGGCGAAGTTGTACCGCCAGACGGCGAGAGTGCTGCCGGGGTCGCCTGCCACGGGAGTGAACTTCCACCCGCCGGCGAGTCGCTCGAAGAACCATGAGCCCTTCGTCATCTTCATCCCGACATTCGAGGGCGGGTTGTAGGAGACGTACTCGCTCTCCATCCGGAAGCCGAAGCGCTGCACGGTGTAGGTCCGTACGCCCTTTCCTGGCGCGGTCGCGCCGTCGACGAAGTACTGACGACGGATGAACGGGTCCCAGCGCTTGCGCGTTTCGCCCGTGGTCTGCGACACCGCGAACGCGACCTCCACCGGGACCGGCACGACGCTGCGGGACTCGATGACGGGCATGGACTCATCGTGGCAGGTTCGCCGGCCCTTCCGACACGACGTCGTGACCCGCTGCCAGGATGAGGGCGTGAACACACTCACGGGGTCTCGATGGGTCGTCACCGGCGCTGCCGGCAACATCGGAGTCGCGCTCCGTCGTGCGCTGCACGCGGCAGGCGTCAAGCTCGTCTCGACCGACGTCAGAGAAGTCGAGGCCGTCGACCGCGCCGGTGATCGCACCCTGGTCGCCGACCTGGTCGACCTCGCTGCGCTCACGGCGATGTTCGCGGGCGCCGACGGCGTGATCCATCTGGGCGGGTTGTCCGATGAAGCCGACTTCCACGACCTCGCACAGGTGAACATCGTGGGCACGTACCACGTGCTCGAAGCCGCTCGTCGGTCAGGCGTCTCTCGGGTCGTCTACGCGAGCAGCAACCGGGTCACCGGGATGTATCTCACGGACACCCTCCTAGACCCGGACATGCCGCCTCGACCCGACGGCTTCTACGGGGTCTCCAAAGTCGCGGGTGAGGCGCTGTGCCGCCTCTACTCCGACAAGTTCGACCTCAGCACCATCGCGCTTCGGATCGGCAGCTATGAGAATGAGCCTGGCAATCCGCGCGAGCGCGCGACCTGGCTGAGCCACCGCGACGCGATCGCCGCATTCACCGCCGCGATGACGACCGACGAGCACCACGCCGTCTTCTACGCCGTATCGGCCAACACCCAAGCCTGGTGGGATCGGGCGGCCGGCGAGCGGGTCGGATTCCGTCCTACGGACGACGCCGCGGACTGGGACATCCCCGGCGACACCGTCGAGCCGCAGGGCGGGCCGTTCGCGACGCCGTCGTACTCGCTCGACCGGATGCGGGACTGACGCAGACTCACGCCATCGGCACGAACCGCACGTGCGACGGTTCGACCCGCAACCACACCGTCTCGCCGGGCGCCCACGACGCAGCCCCATCGGCCACGTCGACCACTGCCGCCGACGTGAACACCCGCGCCCCCGCCACCGTCGGCTCCACGCGAACCACGTCCGCCGACCACGCGTTCGCACCCGAGCCGTCCGCGATGCGCACATCGCCTGGCCGGAACACGGCGGCCAGCGCGACCCCGTCGGCGGCGGCGAGCGCTGTCGACGCGGCATCCGCGCTCATCAGCACCCGGCCCGCGGAGTCCGTCCACCCGCCGCGAACCGAGAGCCCCGGCATCCGATTCATGTCGGCGACCGATGCGACGAAAGCGGATGCCGGAGCTCCCAACACCTGCCGCACCGGACCTCTCTGCACCACAGCACCCGCCTCGATGACGAACAGCCGCTCCGCCAGCGCAACCGCGTCGCCGGCGTCGTGCGTCACGGCGACCGTCGTCACCCCCGCGAGCTGCTCGCGCAGCATTCCGCGGATCTCGGACGCCGTGACGGGATCGAGCGCGACCAGCGGCTCGTCGAGCAGCACCACCTGCGGCGAGGCTGCCAGCGCCCGGGCGATCGCGACGCGCTGCTGCTCTCCGCCCGACAGCTCGCGCGGCATGCGGGACCCCAGCCCGCCCAGGCCGACCCGGTCGAGCCACGCGTCGGCGTCGGCGCGCGCCTGCGAAGCGGGTGTTCCGGCGACGCGCGGGCCGAAGGCGACGTTCTCGCGCGCGCTCAGATGCGGGAACAGACGCGGGTCCTGCCCGAGTAGCACCACGCCGCGCCGCATCGGCTCCAGACGCACCCGAGGCGCGGACACCTGCTCGACGGTCCGGCCGGCGACCTCGATCTCACCGTCGTCGAGCGGCACCAGCCCCGCGAGTGCTCCAAGCAACGTCGACTTGCCCGCCCCGCTCGGCCCCATGACCGCGACCGTCTCCCCCGCCACCACATCGAGGGCGACATCCACCCGGAACCGCGGCCGGTCGACGACGACGTGCGCCTGCAGCCCACTCATCGCGCCGCCCCGGGTCGCCACCCGCGCACCAGCATGAGGACGAGGACCGCGGTCGCGAGAAGCATTAGGGCGAGGGCGACCGCGGTCCCCTGCGTCACGCCTGCGCCGTTGAACGCCGTGTAGATCGCGAGCGGCATCGTCTGTGTCACGCCGGGCCGATTGCCGGCGAACAGGGCCGTCGCACCGAACTCGCCGATCGCGCGGGCGAAGCACAGCACGACACCGGCGACGATGCCGGGTGCTGCGAGCGGGAGGGTGATGCGCCGCAGGATCGTCCAGCGCCCGGCGCCCAGGGCGGCGGCCGTCCGCTCGAAGTCCACTCCGGTCGACCGCACCGCGCCCTCGACGGCGAGCACGAGGAACGGCAGCGCCACGAACGTCTGCGCCACGACGACCGCCGGCGTCGTGAACGAGAGGCCCCAGCCGCCGAGCCAGCCCTGCCGACCGAACAGATACAGCAGTGCGATGCCGCCGACCATCGGGGGCAGAACGAGGGGAACGGTCACCGCTGCGCGCAGCACCGCCGCCAGCCGCGGACCCGATCGCGCGATCAGCAGCGCCAGCGGCACACCGATCACGACGCACACCGCGGTTGCCGCCGCCCCGGTGGCGAACGACAGGCCCAGTGCCTCGAGCGCCGCGGGCGAGGTCACGTCGACGACGAACGTCGACCAGTCCACCCGTGCGATGAGGGCCAGCAATGGGAGGATGAGGAAGGCGAGACCGATGAACGCGGGGAACGCGAGGCTCCGCGGGACGTATCCCCGCGCGGAGCTCACGGCGCCCCGAAGCCGTGGTCTGCGAGGATCTTCTGCCCGGCCTCGGAACGCACGAAGGCGACGAACGCGCTAGCCGCGTCGGGGTTCGCGGCATCCTTCAGCGCGGCGATCGGATACCTGTTGACGACCTCAGCAGCGCCCTCGGGAACGACCGCCTCGACGTCGCTGCGCCCGACGACGTCGGTCGCGTAGACGAGGCCCGCATCGGCTTCACCGGCCGCGACCTTCGTCAGCACCGCCAAGACGTTCTGCTCGAGGCTCGCGGCGTCGACGGTCACACCCGCCGCACTCAGCAGCGTCGCGGATGCCGCGCCGCACGGCACCTCGGGAGCGCACAGCACCGTGACGACATCCGCCAGGTCGGCCAGCGCCGAGACCTTCTTCGGGTTGCCTGCCGGGACGGCGATCACGAGTGTGTTCGAGGCGAAGACCGCGGGTTCGAGGGCGAACTCCGACACCTTCGCCATCGTGGCCTCATCTGCCGACGCGAACACGTCCGCCGGCGCCCCCTCGGCGATCTGCGACGCGAGCGTCGACGACCCGTCGTAGACCGGACTGATCTCCACCCCGGGATGCTGCGCCGTGAACGCCTCGTCGATCTTGTCAAACGAGCCCTTGAGGGATGCCGCGGCATACACCGTCAGGGAACCGCCGAGCTGGTCGCCTGAGGTCGACGGCGCAGCCGCCGCGCACCCGGTCAGCAGGAGCGCGAGTGCCCCGAGGGCGAACGGGCGGAGCAGGGATCGTCGCACGTCACTCCCCCGCCAGCTCGACGACGACATTGGTGGCCTTGACCGAAGCCCGTGCGAGGGTGCCGACCTCGAGCTCCAGCTCGCGCACCGCCTCTGCCGACAGGAGCGAGACGACACGGTGCGGGCCGCACTGCATGTCGACCTGGGCCATGACGCCGTCGACCTGCACGCGCGTCACGATCCCGACGAAGCTGTTGCGGGCGCTGGAGCGGTGCTCGTACCCGTCGCCCGGGTCGTTCGCCATCGAGACGGCGAACGCGGCGAGCGCCTCGCCGGGGATCTCGGCGGGCATGGCATCGGTCACCGGGAGCAGTCCCTGGTCGATCCAGCGCCGCACCGAATCGTCGCTCACGCCGAGGAGACGGGCGGCTCGCGCCACACGGTAGGTCGTCATGGAAATGATCATGCCGCATGCGCGGGCCATGTCGGCCGAAATGAGCCGCATCCGCGGATTCGAAGCCGTGAGCGAATCCGATCCCGCGGCATCCTCACCGCCGTAAACTCGGGACATGCGCCCCCTGGTCGATCCCGTGTCCGAGTTGGATCCCGACGAGCGCCGGCGGACCGCGCGGCACACGGTGCTCAAAGGCATCGGCGACGAGGGGCAGCGGCGCCTCGCGAACACGCGCGTGGCCGTGGTCGGCGCCGGGGGCATCGGGTCGCCCGCGATCCTCGCCCTGGCTGCGGCAGGAGTCGGGGCCATCACCGTGATCGACGATGACACCGTCGAGCTCCACAACCTGCAGCGTCAGATCGCGCACCGCATCGAGGACATCGGCGTCCACAAGACCGAGAGCACCGTGCGCGCCGTCGCCGCCCTGTCGCCCATCACCGTCGTCGCGCCGATCACGGCCCGCCTCAACGACGACAACGCGCAGGAGTTCTTCGCGGATGCCGACATCGTGATCGACACGAGCGACTCGTTCGCCACGCGGCGCGCCGTCGCGGCCGCGACCGAGGCGCTCGGCCTCCCCCTGGTGTGGGGAGCGGTCCGCGAGTGGCACGCGCAGATCACGGTCTTCTGGTCGCAGCCGTCCGAGGGCGACCCGGTCGTGCTCAACGACCTCTTCGCGGTCGGCACCGAGGGCGACCCGCCCACCTGCGCGCAGGTCGGTGTGCTCGGCGCCCTGTGCGTGCAGGTCGGCGGCGTCCTCGCCACCGAGGTCGTGAAGCTCGCGATCGGCGTCGGCACCCCGTTGCTCGGTCGCATGCTCATCCTCGACGCGCTCTCGAGCCGCCAGCACGAGATCTCGCTGCGGTCGGCCGCCACGGCTGCGGCGGCGAGCGCATGAGCGGGCTCCGGAGCGTCGAGGAACAGCTCGCCCGGGTCCTCGCCGCGGTCCGGCCGCTTCCCGCCGAGGTCGTGCCCATCGCTGAAACATCCGGCCGCACGCTCGCGGCGCCGGCCGTCGCCGCTCACGACATTCCGCTCTTCGACAACTCCGCGATGGACGGCTTCGCCGTGCGCGCCGCGGACGTGGCGTCGGCCGAGGCGGGGCATCCCGTTTCGCTGCGGGTGGTCGCCGATCTTCCCGCCGGGGTGTCGGACGACCCCGCGCTCTCGGCGGGTGAGGCAGCCCGGATCATGACGGGATCGCCCACACCCACCGATGCGGACGCGATCGTGCCGTTCGAGAACACCTCCGGCGGGCTCGCCGACTCGCTCGACGTCGTCGAGGTGCTCGAGGCTCCCGCCGCGGGCGCGTTCATCCGCCGTCGAGGCGCGGACCTGCGCGCCGGTGACGTCGTCATCGCCGCCGGCGAGCGGATGGGACCGTTCCAGGTCGCCGCCGCCGTCGCCGCCGGGGTCGACGAGGTGACAGTCGTCCGCGCGCCGCGCGTCGCCGTCGTCTCGACCGGCAGCGAGCTGACGGGACCGGGCGAGCCCGTGCGCCGCGGGCTCATCCCCGATTCGAACGGACCGCTCCTCGCGCAGCTCGTCCCCGGGGCCGATGCAGAGGTCGTGATGGTCGCCCGCGTCGCGGACGATGGCAACGCCGTCGCGCAGGCCA
Organism: Microbacterium phoenicis; assembly: GCF_047302325.1. Taxonomy (NCBI): domain Bacteria; kingdom Bacillati; phylum Actinomycetota; class Actinomycetes; order Micrococcales; family Microbacteriaceae; genus Microbacterium; species Microbacterium phoenicis. Next base: position 1,382,788 of record NZ_CP154849.1, on the reverse strand, counting down.
CCGCCGACGCGCGGGCCGCAGGTGCCGACGTCATCATCTTCACCGGCGGCGTGAGCGCCGGCGCCTACGAACCCGTGCGCGCCGCTTTCGACGGGCACGGCGAGGTCGAGTTCGCGAAGGTGTCGATGCAGCCCGGCAAGCCGCAGGCTTTCGGGACGGTGGGAGACGGATGCCTCGTCTTCGGCCTCCCCGGCAACCCGGTCAGCGTCGCCGTGTCGTTCGAGGTGTTCGTGCGACCCGCCCTCCTCGCGCTACAGGGACGGTCGGTCATCCACCGAGCACACATGACCATGGCGGCGGCGGAGCCTTGGACCACGCCGCCCGGACGGCGACAGTACCTGCCGGCCGCGGTCGATCTCGCGGCGGGGACCGTTCGCCCCGCGACGGCGGGGGGCTCGGGCTCGCACCTGGCCGGCGGGCTCGCACAGGCATCCGCCTTCGCGATCGTCCCCGCCGAGGTCGCGAGCGTCGCCGTGGGCGACGCCGTGGATGTCATGCTGGTCTGATGAGCTTCCCCCACCTCGACTCTGCCGGCCGGGCGCACATGGTTGACGTCACATCGAAGGCCCCCACGGTCCGGACTGCGACGGCGCGCGGGTTCGTGCGCTGCAGCACCGAGGTCGTCGCCGCCCTCCGCGACGGCACCGCACCGAAGGGAGACGTACTGGCGGTCGCGCGCATCGCCGGCATCCAGGCGGCGAAGTCGACGGCGACGCTCCTGCCACTCGCCCACGTCATCGGTGTGCACCGGGCATCCGTCGAGCTCGACATCACCGACGACGGCGTCGAGATCGAGGCGACCGTGGGAACCGCGGACCGCACCGGCGTCGAGATGGAGGCGATCACGGCCGTGTCCGTCACTGCGCTCGCCGTCGTCGACATGATCAAGGGCCTCGACCGCGCCGTGGTGATCGAGAACGTCCGCATCGTCGCCAAATCGGGCGGACGCTCGGGCGACTGGGTCCGGCCCGGCGAGGAGCAGTCGTCATGACGCTCATCCGTTACTTCGCGGCTGCCGCCGAGGCTGCCGGGACCGAGAGCGAGGAGCGCGCCGAGGCGACCCTCGCCGAGCTCCGCACCGCGATCCTCGACGAGCACCCGCAGCTGTGGTTCGTCCTGCCCGACTGCGCCGTGCTGGTCGACGGCGTCCGGACGGACGGCGACACTTCGTTGGCCGACGCGCGCCTCATCGACGTCCTGCCGCCGTTTGCGGGCGGCTGAGTCTCAGCCGCCGATGCCCTTCCACGCCGTCGTGCCGTCGACTTCCAGCTGACGCTTCCAGACGGGCAGGTCGGTCTTGATCGTCTCGATGACGGCGCGGCAGACCTCGAACGCCTCGGCCCGGTGCTCCGACGCGACGGCGATGACGACCGCGGCGTCGCCGACGGCGAGGTTGCCGACGCGGTGGCTGACGGCGACGACGGCGCCCGACGCCTCCCCCGCCTCGGCGGCGATGCGGTGCAGCGTCGACTCCGCGTCGGGGTGCGCGCTGTACTCCAGCCCGATGACGGTGGTGGCGGCATCCGGATCGTTGTCGCGCACCCGCCCGACGAAGGTGGTCACCGCGCCGTACTTCGGATCCTCGACAGCATGCAGATGCGCGTCGAGGTCGAGGGCGGTCTCTTCGAGCCGGGCGATCCGAACGGTGTTCACGAGTGGTCTCCGCCTCTCACCTGGTCGACGACGTGCGTCGCGACCGACACGATCACAGGGATGCCGGAGCTCACCGCGCGCGGCGACCCCGGCAGGTTGACGATCAGGACCCCCTCGGGGTCGGCAACACCCGCGACGCCGCGGGAGATCACCGACAGCGGGGTGTCGGTGAGGCCGACGCGCCGAAGCTCCTCGGCGATGCCCGGGAGCGACCGGGTCACGACGCGCTCGGTGCCCTCGGGCGTCTGATCACGGGGGCCGACGCCGGTGCCGCCGGTCGTCACGATGAGCCGCGCACCAGTAGTGAGAGCGTGGCGGAGCGCGGCCTCCACCGAGTCCGCACCGTCGGGGACGACGTCGAGCCCGGCGATCTCGACGCCCGCGGCCTCGAGCAGCTGCACGGCGAGCGGGCCGCCGCGGTCCTCGCGCTCGCCCGACGCGGAGCGGTCTGACACCGTGATCACGACAGCGCGAAGGGACGTCACGTGCTCACCCTAGGCCGTCCGACACAGGGGGGTGCGTCACGAGACGGTGACGAGCGAACGCTGCCAGCCCGACGAGCCGTTCGGCGCGATGGCTGCGCGCTCCTCGATCTGCATGTCGCCGTTCTTGTTGATCGCACGGACCGCCACGTAGTGAGTGCCGGGCTCGGCATCCCATTCGAGGACCCACTGCACCCAGGTGTCCTCGTTGATGGGGGTGGACAGCTTCGCCGGCATCCACTCGCCGTTGTCGATGCTGACCTCGACGCGTTCGATGCCGACGGTCTGCGCCCAGGCGACGCCTGCGATCGGCACCTTGCCGGCTTTCACGGGGCTGCCGCTCTTCGGGGTGTCGACGCGCGACGAGAACTTGATCGGCGCCTCGGCGCTGTAGCCGCGCGGGGTCCAGTACGCCTCGTCCTCGGCGAACGTCGTGATCTTGAGCTCGGTGACCCACTTCGTCGCAGACACGTAGCCGTAGAGGCCGGGGATGACCATGCGGACGGGGAAGCCGTGCTCGGGCGGGAGCGGCTCGCCGTTCATCGCGACGGCGAGGATCGCGTCGAGGTTCTCGTCGGTGCCGGCCGAGAGCGGCGTGCTCGCGGTGTATCCGTCGACGCTGCGGGACAGGATCATGTCGGCGCCCGCCTTCGGGCCCGCCATCTTGAGGACTTCTCGGAGCGGCACGCCCTGCCAGATCGCGTTGCCGACGAGGTTGCCGCCGACCTCGTTCGAGACGCAGGTGAGCGTGATGGCGTACTCGTCGAGGCCCATGTCGAGGAGGTCCTGGAACGACAGCTCGACGCGCTGGTCGACCATGCCGTCGATGACGAGGCGCCAGGTCGAAGGGTCGACGTTCGGCACCGTGAGCGCCGTGTCGACGCGGTAGAAGTCAGCGTTCGGGGTGATGAGCGGGCTGATGCCCTCGACGTCGAGCTCTGCGCCCGACGGGATCGTCACGGTCGACTTCGGGGCGGGCAGCTTGAGCGCCCGGCGAATGGCGTCGGCGGATGCGGTGGCGGCGCTCACCGTGCGGGCGGCGATGCCGACGATGACGGCGGATGCCCCGGCGATACCGGTCATCAGCAGGAAGCGTCGGCGGTCGAGACCGTCGTCACGCGCATCCCCGTCTGACGTGTGCGCGTCGCGCCAGGCCCGCAGCCGCCGGCCGAGCAGGAAGAGTATCGCGGCCCCGCCCAGCGTTCCGAGCAGCGGCGGAAGGAAAGCGAGCGGGGTCGCCTCGGCGCGAGTGATGATCGCTGCGCCCGACAGGATGCCGGCGACGAAGAGCGCGATCACGCCGAGCGGGGGCCGGATGTATTCGAGGATGCCGGCGATGGCCGAGGCGATCACGACGGCGAGGCCGAGCCCCGCGAGGAGTGCGATCTTGTCGTACTCCCCGAAGGTCGAGATCGCGAACTCCTTCAGCGGCCGCGGGACGATGTCGATGACGAATGCACCGACGGCGAGGATCGGACTGGCCGTGCTCGCGAAGATCAGCGCGGCCAGCTCGGCTACCGCGAGGAAGACCGCGCCTCCGACCACGCCCGAGACGGCTGCCCAGAAGAAGAACCGCTTGCCTGTGGTGTGAGTGCTCATGTCATCCCTTCTGAGCTTGTTCGTAGCGAACACCGATTCGGATGCACCTGGCTGCGGCGATGACATGCGTGACGGGCTTGCGACTCTCACTCTGACGCATCGGGCGCGGGGAAACTCCCTCTTGCGGATGCGAAGCGTATGGCCTTCACCCCGCGAACGGCCACGCCACTGTCAGCCGCAGTGGCTCGTCGTCGCGGGGTGAGTTGTGCCAGATCTCCCGCGGCGGGCCGATGGGGGTACGACCGGCATCCGTGATCCAGGCGTACACCTCGTCGTAGAGCGCGAGGATCTCGGGGAAGTCCGTCTCGCGGCCCTCCGCGTGACGGAGCGCGACCTGGCCGCCGGTCATCCGGTAGCTGCGGACGTCCTCGGTGCCATCGATCAGTCCGTCGACGGGTATGACGATCTCGAGCGGACCGTCGGAGTCGTCGGTGACGGGCGCGTGGAAGACCCCGAACGCATCCCCCGTCACCTGCAGCCCCGCACCCGCGGCGATCTGCCGCAGGTGGTAGACCTCGTCGTGGATGATCTGGTCCATCTCGTGCGGCGCCATGCGGCGCATCACGCTCAGGACGGGGCGGTCGACTTCGATCGCGGTGTCGACAGCGGACATCAGGGTCTCCTTCGTGAGATGAAGCCGCGCTCGAGCGAGCACGACATGGTGAGCCTGCGTTCGACGATCCATCGCTGCTGTCGCCTCGTCGAGCAGGGCGACAGCGGCATCCGGATCTTCCTCGGAGAGGTCGACGATCGACGCGATCTGATCCAGCGACAGGTCGGCCGACCGCAAGAGCGCGATCAGCCATCCCGTCTGGATCTGATCTGCCGAGTAATAGCGGTACCCGGTCTCGGCATCCACCCGGCGAGGAGGAAGCAGCCCCCGCTCGGCGTAGATCCGGAGCGCCTTCGCCGTCAGCAGGGTCGACGCGCCGAACCGTCCGGCGGTCATCCACTCGTCGTCTCGTGCAGTCACAGGATCACCCTCCGCCCTGCCCCTGGGGCGAGGTCAAGCGCCCGTTCGACACTCACGGAGCATGGCATACGTCCTCGCGGCGCGCACGGGTAGCGTGGGCGGGCGGCGAACTCGCCGGACCGGTACCGCGCGGGGGGGCGTAGGACATGACCACTGAAGAACGGCCTGCCCGCAGGGATCGGCTCACGCCGTTCCTTCTCATCGGCGCGGCGGCCCTCGCGCTCGTCGCGATCGTCTACCTCGCCGGCCGCGAGCTCGGCTTCCTCGCGCGGTGGTGGCTGTTCAGCGGGGCGCTCGCCTTCCCCGGCTTCGTGTTCGCCGGCATGCTCGCCGCATCCCTCATCCTGACCTTCCTCGCGCTACTCCTCCGGCGACGCCGGAAGGTCGCACTGTTCGGCACCGGTGTCGTGAGCGTCGGTCTGCTCGTCGTGCTCCTCGTGACGGCAGTCGCAATGCCCGCCACCGTCACCCCCGACGCCGTCCCGGCTCGCCAGGACGGTCAGCTGCGAGTGCTGGGCTGGAACGTCCTCCAAGGAGCGGAGGATGCGGCATCCCGCGCGGCTCTCATCGGTGCACTCCATCCCGACATCGTCGTCCTCAGCGAGCTCTATCAGGGCAACCTGCTCCGGGACGGCGAGGTACCGCCGGGGTATGTGAGCTACGGCGTGCGCGGCATCGCGGTGACCGTGCTCGTCGCGGACGACCTGCCGCGCTACCGGGTCGTCGACGCGGACGAATCGGGCCGCACGTCCGGTTTCGTCCTCGCTCCCGAGGTCGACGGTGCTGCGCCGCGCATCGTCGCCGCGCACCTCGTCGCCCTCAGCTTCCGTGGCGATTCCTCGGGGCGGGATTTCGGACTGGACTGGATCGCGTCGCACTGCGACTCCCCCGACACGATCGTCGCCGGCGACCTCAACGCCGTCCCCGCGAACATGCCCGCCGGCACGCTCGGCTCCTGCCGCACCGTCGGCACCTTCGCTCCGACCTGGCCGTCGATGATCCCCCCGCTGTTCGGCGCCGCGATCGACAACGTCCTCGCGACATCGGAATGGGAGGCCGCGAGAGTCGCGACGCTCGACATCGCCGACATCGCGACCGACCACCGACCCGTCGTCGCCGACCTCGTTCGCCGCTGACCCTCCCGACGGGAATAGCCTCGAACGGTGCCCGGCCCCGACATCCTGCGCTACGCCGCTTTCACGACCCACTCCGACGGCGGGAACCCCGCGGGCGTCGTACTCGACGCGTCGACCCTCGACGACGCGTCGATGCAGCGGATCGCCGCCGAGATCGACTTCTCCGAAACGGCGTTCGTGACGGGCGTCGGTGACGACGGCGCGCTGACGATCCGCTACTTCTCCCCCATCGCCGAAGTGCCGTTCTGCGGCCACGCGACCGTCGCCACCGCCGTCGCCCTCGCGGACGCCGGCCGCGTCAGCGCGGGTGCGATCCGTTTCGCAACGCCCGTGGGTGTGGTCGAGATCCGGGTGAGCACGGATGCCGCGGGCACACGCGCCTCGTTCACGAGCATCGAGCCGTCGGTGTCACCCCTCACCGAGGACGATCTCGCGGCGATCCTCGACGAGATCGGACTCGACGCGTCGGTCCTCGATGCGGAGCTGCCGCCGCGGATCGCGCACGCGGGCAACCCGCATCCGGTCGTCGTCGTCGCCGACCGCGCAGCGTTCGACGACTTCACGTTCGACGCGGAGCGCGTGCGAGCGCTGATGGATGACCGCGGCTGGCCCGCCACGATCACGGTCGCCCACCGACTCGGCCGGGACCGCTTCGTCGCACGCAACCTCTTCCCCGTCGGACGCATCACCGAGGACCCGGCGACCGGCTCTGCCGCTGCGTCGTTCGGCGCGTACCTGCGATCGCTCGATGCCGTTTCGCCGCCCGCGCGGATCGTCATCGAACAGGGTGCGCACGTCGGGCTTCCCGGCGAACTGACCGTGGATATCCCCGCGACGGGTGGCATCGTCGTCTCCGGCAACGCCGTGCGGATCTAGAGGATCGCCCGCAGCAGCCGGGCGACCTCCGCAGGCTGCTCCACGGCCGCGAAATGCCCGGCATCCGGCAGCACCCTCTCGTCGAAGTCCTCGATCAGCGCCGCGAGTCCGGCACCGTCGTCCGGGCCGACGAACACGTCACGAGCGCCGCGGACCGACCGCACGGGACAACGGATGCCGCGCCACGACGCCTCGTCGTAGGCGGCAGCTGCCCGCGATGCGGCGATGAAGGATCGAGGCCGGATCTCGTCGGCCAGCGCGTGCACGACCGAGGGGTCGATGCGCCGCGGTGGTGCGAACAGTGGTGCGCTCAGAAGGCGCAGAAGACCGCCGCGGTCGAGCGTGCGAAGCAGCGGAGCGGACGCGTCGCCCAGTCCGCGGAGGATGCGCATCGCCAGGAGCATCCCCGCGAATCCGGGCAGGCCGAACCCACCGCGCACGGGGCGCCGCACGGCGTCGAACACGGCCGGCCCCGACGGTGAGACGAGGAACACGGATTCGGTCTGATCGGAGAAGCGCGCCGCCAGATCGAGTGCCATGGCGCCGCCGAGCGAATGCCCGACGACGACCCAGCGCTCGTACCCCAGCCGCGTCACGGCCTCGCGGATGGCCTCACTGAATCGCTCGATGTCGATCCCGTCGGACGGGAACTGGCTTTCGCCCCAGCCGGGCAGATCCAGCGCGACGATGTTGCGTGTCGGGTCCCCCGACCCGGCGGCGGCTCGCAGCAGCGGGGTCCAGGTTGTCCACGAGCCGGCGGCGCCGTGAAGCAGGACGGTCGCGACGGGGCTCGCGGCGACACCGACGCGAGCGACGACGGTGCCGAGGGCCGTGGGGATCTCGACGCGGCGGAGGCCCAGGGCAGCGGCATCCGTCTCCAGTCGCGTCCGCGCGTGCGCGGATTCGCTTTGCCGCGTGATCGTCACGGAAGGTGTTCGGCACCGTCGGCGCTTCGGATCGGAGAGCGCGCCGGCCTCAGGCGGACTGATCCACCGTGGGGCAGAATCACCCCGTGAGCACCGATTCCCGCGCCTGGCGCGTCACCCTGGGCGAGGACGCCGAGATCCTCATCAGCATGACGCAGCCGGTCGCGGTGATCCGCGCAACAGGCGAGGATGACCGGGTCGTCTCGTGGACCGATCTCGACGTCGGCGATGTCGCGGTCGGTGCGACCGTGTTCGCGGCTCCGGACGGCGCCTGGGTCGTCTACGCGCCCAGCGAGGACGATGAGGGCGATCTGCACCGGTCGTTGACGACAGTCCACGTCCGCCGCGTCGGCCCGGCCGCCCGGGCGTACGCGGACGGCAGCAGGTATGCCGTCGGGGCGACCCGCCACGGGCTCTGGCTGCGCGAGCGGCAGGACCCTGACCCCCACGAACGAGCAGCGTGGTCGACGGACACGGAGCTCGTCGTCGTGGCTGGCGGGACGCTCACGACGCACTCGATCGATCGACGCATCCTCATCGTCGAGGACGTCGGCGACGCGCCCCGCCTGATGTTCTCGCCCGACGCGCCCGATGTGCGCGAGGAACATGGCGGAACCTCCTACCACTACCGGTACGCGACCACGCCCCTGCCCACCGGCGACCTACCGGAACACCTTTCCGCGATGAGGGGGGCGGTTCCGCTGTCCGACGAGGCGTTCCTTGCCGTCCTCGACCGGATCGGCCCCGACGAGGTCGTCGACACCACGCCGGACGTGCCCTGGCCTCGCATCCAGCTGCCGATGGAGCGACGGGATGCCGCGATCTCGGCGCTCGTCGATGAGTTCGGCGACCTCGCCCACTACTGGCGGGGTCCGGGCGGCGAACCCCGGCCGCTGGCGACCGGGCTGAGCGAGCCCCGCATCGACATAGTGGGTGAATGGCCTGACACGAGAGTCGAGGTGACGTTCCGGCATCCGCTTCTTCCCGACGGTCGCCTTCGGCGCGCGCTCCGCGTCTTCGACGACGCGGGTCGCATCACGCCGCATCCGTATGCGTCGATCCACCTCATGGAGGATCTCGACACCCACGCACCGCTGCCGCCGAGCACCCCCGGCGAGGTCCGCGCCTTCTGACGGGCGTCAGGACGCTCCGGGAGCTCGGGGCGGGCCGTAAGAATGCTTCTATGCTGGCGGATACAACCGACATCGACCGGCGGGGGACCATGAAGGTGCGAGCAGACGCGATCGAGGCGTGGGAGCAGCACGTCGCGCTGTTCGCGATCGTGAAGCTGGACCCGGACGGCATCGTTCGGGGATGGAACGTCGGGGCCGAAGCTCTCAAGGGGTACTCCGCCGACGAGATCATCGGGGAGCACTTCTCGCGGTTCTATCGCGCCGTCGAACGCGAGAACGGACTCCCCGGCACGCTGCTCGAGCGGGCGCGAGCCGACGGCAGCGTCGAGGATCACGGCTGGCGGGTCCGCAAGGACGGCTCGCAGTTCTGGGCTCACGTGACGATCACCGCGATCCACGACGACGCAGGCATCGGCGGGTTCGTGAAGATCGTCCGCGACACGACCTCCGAGAAGCAGGCTCAGGACGAACAGACCTCTCTTCAGCGCACGTTCGCGCACGACCTCATCTCGCCCGTGACGGCTCTGCGCGGCTATCTCGACCTGCTCGAGGACGAGATCGGCTCTGACCATCGTTACCTCCGGCTGGCCCTCGAGACCAGCGAGCACCTCGCGGCGATGGCGGGAGCCCTCATGGCCGATGCCATCCGCGGCGTGCGCGACGACGAGCGCACCTTCGACGTGTCGCTCGTCGTGCGGGGATCGGCATCCGTCGTCCTCCGGGCCGGTGCAGAGGAGCGCATCCGCTTCGACCGGCTCGACACGGCCGTCGTGCGCGGCGACGTCCTCGCGCTGCGCCGCGCGTTCGCGAACGTCCTCGAGAACGCCGCCCGCTACTCCGACGGCGACATCCACGTCGAGGTCGTCCGCAGCGAGGGGTCGGTCGCCATCACGGTACGAGACGCGGGCCGCGGCATCCACCCAGACGACATCGCGACCATCACCGACCCCGGCGAACGCGGCCGTCTCGCCGAGCCCGAGGACGGCGGCACCGGACTGGGGCTCGCGAGCGTCGCCGCGGCCGTCGCCGAACACCACGGGACCCTTCAGATCGAGAGCACGATCGACGTCGGGACGACGATCACTGTCACGCTTCTGGTAACGGGCTAGGCGCCCAATGCGTCAGCCGATACGGGTGCGGAGGGCCTCGGCATCCGTCTCGCCGTCGACGAGCACGGCACGCGCGAGGTCGCGGGCGTCCTCGACGTTCCACAGCAGCACGCCGACGGGCGTGCCCTTCTCGTCACGGTAGTAGACGACCGTGCGGTCCTCGTCGAGATCGACGACGAGCGGGTCCTTCTCGGGGTCGAGCGTGCCGACCGCCTCCCATCGCACGCCGAATACGGCCGAGTAGAAGTACGGGGTGTGGGTGTACGGGAGCCGCTCCCCCGCCATCGACCGACCGACGGCGGCGCCCATCTCGTTCGCGTTGTCCACGTGCTCGACGCGCGTGCGTCCCAGGATCGGGTCGGGGTAGGACGCGATGTCACCGGCCGCCCAGATCGCGTCGTCGCTCGTGACGAGGTGCTCGTCGACGATCACACCCTCGTCGACCTCGAGCCCCGCCTGCTCGGCGAGCTCGGTCACGGGGTCGACGCCGAGGCCGAGTACGACGATGTCGGCGGGACGCTCCTCGCCGCCCTCGAGCACGACGTGCAGGCGGTTGCCGGCGGCACGCACCTCGTCGACGCGCGCACCCGAGACGAGTTCGACCCCGCCGTCGCGGAACAGCTGCTCGTATCGCTTCGCGAGCGCGGGCGGGAAGGTGCCGTCGCCGAGGACCTCGGAGGGGAACACGAGCTCGGTCTCGACGCCGTTCTGTACGAGCGCCGCCGCGATCTCGGCTCCGATGTAGCCGCCGCCGATGACGACCGCACGCCCGCCGTTCGCGGTGAGGTCGCGGAGGCGACGGTAGTCATCCGCTGAGCGGAAGAACAGGATGCGGTCGTCCTCAGGAACCGGGATCTCGCGCGGCTTCGAGCCGGTCGCGAGGAGCAGACGGCGATAACCGAGGTCGTTGCCCTCGCCGATCGAGACGGTCTTCGCCTCACGGTCGATTCCTGTCACGAGAGTCTCGAGCCGGATCTCAGCGCCCGTCTCCTCGGTGCCGAGCGGAACCTGATCCCACGTGAAGTCCGGATCGGTCCACAGCTTCTTCGACAGCGCGGGACGCGTGTACGGCGGGTCGACGTCCGCACTGAGGATGCCGATCGTGCCGTCGGTGTCGAGTTCCCGGATGCCGCGGGCCGCCGCATCCGCCACCATTCCGCCACCGACGATCAGATAGTCGTACGTCCGCATCACACGCTCCGTTCGCATCGTTTCGGCCACGGTATGTCGGGGCCGTGCAGTCCGGCGCGGGGTTGCGGGATGCGGCCACGGCCGTTAGGTCGGGAGGATGAGGGGGTGCACACCGACGTGATCTTCATCGGCGGACGCTCCGGGGTCGGAAAGTCCTCCGTCGCAGCCGAGGCTTCCCACCTGCTCGCGAAGGCGGACATCCGCCACGCCGTGATCGAGGGCGACAGTCTGGATCACGCGCATCCGCAGCCGTGGCGCAGCGGCATCCCGCTCGCGGAGCGGAACCTCGCCGCGATGTGGGCGAACTACCGCGAGGCCGGGTATTCGAGGCTCATCTTCACGAACACGGTCAGCGTGCTGCAGGTCGCCGAGCTGGAGGCTGCTCTGGGCGGTGACGTGCGGTCGACGGCGGTGCTACTTACGTCGACGGATGTCGTCGCCGCGGAACGCCTTGCCAAGCGAGAGATTGGGACGGCGCTCGAGGAACACGTGGCCCGAAGCGCCGCGGCTGCGCGGCGGTTGGACGAGGCAGTTGAGGAAGCCGTGCGGGTCGCTACGGATGGGCGAGCGGTGGGCGAGATCGCGCGCGTAGTGCTGGAGCGGGCGGGGTGGGTCTAGGACTTCTGGCCTGATGAGAGATTCCTCATCTTCGAGGCGGTTCATAGCGTGTGGTTTCGGCGCTTTTCGGGGTCCGAATGTCGGAGGTTGATGCGAGAGTGCAGGTATGACGGACGAGGCGGAAAACCCCGGTGGCGAGGCATATCTCGCCGCCCTAGCGGGGATCCTTGCGGACGTCGAGAGCGCGGGACGTGTCATCGCTTCCGGGCAGATCGCGGAGCTTCGCGCGCTTGCGGCAGCGGGGCGATTGGCAGAGGCGCAGGGCGTTCGCTCCGACGCGAATGTCCTCCTGCACGACATGGCCCTGCGCTCCATCTCGGCCGAGGTCGCCGGGACGATGCGGATGACCGACCGGACGGTGCAACGACGCATCGGTGAAGCCCGGGTGACGATCGAAGGGTTCCCGGCGGCGGTGGCCGCGTGGGAAGCCGGCCGGATCGTCCGCGGGCACGTGAGCGCGATCGTCGACGCCGGAGTCAACCTGCCTGCGGAGATGTGGGCGGAGTTCGAGACCATCGCGATCGAACGGTGCGAAGGTGACACACCGAACCGGGTGCGGGGCGAGTTGGAGATCCTGGCGCACCGGATGCACCCGCGGTCCTTCGCGGAGCGGCACGAAGAGGCAGCCGCGGGTCGGTGTGTGCGACTCGTGCCCGGGCGGGACGGGATGAGCGACCTCATCGCAACCCTCCCTGCGATGATCGCGGAGGGGATCCACGACCGACTCACCCAGCAGGCGCGCGCGATCATCGATACCCGCGACGAACGGTCGGCCGGCTCGGAAGTCATCGCCACCGACGCCCGATCGACGGATCAGGTCCGTGCCGACGTGTTCGCCGACCTCCTCCTCGCGGGGACACCGGCGCTCGACGACACGCGTGACACGGCCGCTGGCCCGCTCGGCGCGATCCGCGCTCGCGTGCAGGTACTCGTGCCCGCGGCAACCTTGACCGGGGAGGACGACGGGCCGTGCGACCTCGCCGGTCGCTCGCCGATCGACCCCGCTACCGCCCGCACGCTCGCTGGGTCGACGCACATCTGGGAGCGACTGTTCCACGACCCGACGACCGGGGTCGCCGTCGCGACCGACTCCTACCGCGTGCCGTCCGGAATGCGACGGTTCCTGCAAGCCCGCGACCAACACTGCCGGTTCCCCGGATGCCGCGTCGCCGCGATCCGCTGCGAGATCGACCACACCCACGACCACGCCCTCGGCGGCAAGACAGAACTCTCCAACCTCGCCCACCTGTGTCAACGACACCACTCGATGAAGCAATTCACCGCCTGGAAAGTCCGACAACTGAAGGGTGGTGTCCTCGAATGGACCTCACCCCTCGGCAGGACCTACCGCGAAGACGCACCCACACCGGCCGTCGCCTTCACCCCTGCCACCACCGCGCCCGGAGACCCGGCACCCTTCTGAGAGGACGCAACGCACGCGGCCCGGGCAGACACGTTCGCCACGATGACACGCGCACGCACTCCATCGCACGAGCGCGCGCAGGCCCGGTCGCACCCCATCGCCCCCGGCTCCGCCTACCCGAGACCCCGCAACGCGGCTGCCTTGTCCCGCAGCACCCTCTGCTGCGCGGCATTCGCGGTCAGCGCCGCGGCCCTCGCCAGCTCCGCGCGCGCCTCGTCGTTCCGACCCAGCCGCGCCAGCAGCTCGCCTCGCACGCTCGGGACCACGTGCGACCCCTGCAGCGCACCCGACCGGTCCAGCGCGTCGACGATCGCCAGCGCCTCCGCCGGTCCCGCAGCCATCGACACCGCCGCTGCTCGGTTCAGCTCCACCATCGGACTCGGCGCGACCCGACCCAGCACCTCGTAGAGCACGACAATGCGCTCCCAGTCGGTCTCCGCCACGCTCGGCGCCAGGGCATGACACTGCGCGATGGCGGCCTGCAACGCGTACGGACCGCGACCCTTTCCTCGCGCGGCGGCCGCGGCATCCGCTCGGCGCAACTCGTCCGACGCCCGCGCGATCTGGCCGCGGTCCCACCGGGTCCGGTCCTGATCCCCGAGCAGAATCGGCTCACCACCCGCCGTCTCGCGCGCCGCGAAGCGCGCCCGCTGGAAGTCCATCAGTGCCAGCAGCGCGAGGACCTCAGGCTCCGGCGGGAGCAGACCCGCCACGACCCGCCCCAACCGGATCGCCTCGTCGGCCAGGTCGGGACGCACCCAGCGCTCCCCCGCCGTCGCCGCATACCCCTCGGTGAAGACCATGTACACGACACTCAACACGGCACCCAACCGGCCCGGCCACTCCGACGGGTCCGGAGTCTCGAACGGGATGCCGCCCGCCGCCAGCGTCTTCTTCGCCCGGGTGATCCGCGCCTGCACCGCCGGGACGGTCGTCAGCAGCATCCGCGCGATCTCCTCCGTCGTGAGCCCCGCCACGACCCGCAGCGTCAAGGCGACCTGCGACTCCCGCGACAGCGCGGGATGGCACGCCGTGAACACGAGCCGCAGCACGTCGTCGTCGATCGGCTCCCAGTCCGCCTCGACCACCTCGGCAAGGTTGTGCGCGATCCCGGCGTACCGATCATCACGCGCCGTCCGTCGCCGCCACGCATCGATCACCCGCCGCTTCGCGACCGTCGTCAGCCACGCACCGGGATTGACCGGCATCCCGTCACGCGGCCACGCCGTCAAGGCTTCGACCAGCGCCTCTTGAGCGACATCCTCGGCGAGACCGAGATCCCGCGTGACCTTCGCGAGGGATGCCACGATCCGCACGCCCTCGATCCGCCAGACCGCCTCGATCTCGCGCCGGACGTCACTCACCGGCTCACGCGCCCTGCTCTTCGCGCCAGCCCCTCTCCTTCTCGATGTACTCGTTGTCGGCGAAGTCCGCAAAGTCGCTCTCGTCGGTCACCCGACGCACCTCGAGCTTGCTGCCCGGTGTCAGCGGTGCGCGCTTCGCCCACTCCAAGGCCTCCTCGGCGGTCGCCGTCTGCACGATCCAGAACCCGTTGAAGAGCTCGTGGACCTCACCGTAGGGGCCGTCGCTGACCACCGGCGTCTCGCCGTCGAAGTCGACGACGTACCCCGGCTCGGGCGCCAGGCCGTCGCCGCCGACGAGAACGCCGGCGTTCATCATCGATTCGTTGTACGCACCCATCGCGTTGATGACCGCCTCGAAATCGGTCTCGGCGAAGGCCTCGGCCGCAGCCTGCGTGCTCCGCATGATCAGCATGTGCTTCATGGTCATCTCCTGAGTTCCGGGGAACGCTTTCCGTCCCTCTCACTATCGCGTCGAACAGGTGCGATCGGAATCGACATCGACGCCGAAAAAACTCAGGCGTGTTCCCCCAGCACCGATGGACGCGGCTCGATGACGGCGGCCACGATCGCCTCGATCGCGAACTCCGACGCGCGCCCCAGGTCGACCGCCGTCGGGTCGAGCAGCCATTGCACCTGCAGTCCGTCCATCACGGCAAGGATCGCGGCTGAGCCGTGCGCGATCGAGCCGGGATCCGTGATGCCCCGCTCCTCGCAGACCCGCTCGAACGCCTCGCGCAGGTCCTTCCGCAGCACGGTGTACCGGTGCTCGAAGTACGCCCGCCCGGGGTGGTCGTCGGTGACCGACTCCGCCGACAGCACGGCATACGCCTGCACGATCCCGGCCCGCTGCATGTTCATGATCGCGGTGTGCACGAGGTGGCGGAACAGCTCCATCCCGCCCGGGATGCGCCCGCCGTCCAGATCGACGACATCCGTCTGATCCCGATGCTCGAGCACGTCGAGCAGCAGCTGATCCTTCGACCCGAAGTGATGGAGGATGCCGGCGTGCGTCATCCCGACCTGGTCGGCGATGTCCTGCAGGGTGCCGTTCGCGAAGCCCTTGGAGCCGAAGATCTCCTGCGCCGCGTCGAGGATCTCTCGACGACGGACGAGCGTCGCGGGACGCGACTTCGTCTGGTGTCGGCTGTCGACCATGATCCGCCTTCTTCCCCGCGTGCGGATCAGATCTTACGCAGATCGCGACGCCCGCATCACTGGAGGGTTGTGAACTTACTTACTTGATTGTAAGTTTTCCCATGCAATCACACTCAGCGCCGAGTGGCACTCCTTCGGAGGTCTGTTCGCGGCGCCGGGACCACAGATGAAGGAGAAGCAATGAGGCTGAAGACCTCCCTCGCCGCCGCCGGTCTCACCGCGGCACTCATCCTCACCGGCTGCGCCGCCGGCGGAGGAAACAACGACTCCGGGAACCAGGGCTCCGGAGCCGCTCTCACGATCGCGAAGCCCGACGGCGCGATCACCACGGAATCCCACAACCCCTACCTCGGCGACTCGGCCGGCTCGCGTTACGGCTACTCGAAGGTCATCTTCGAGCCGCTCGCGCTCGTCAACCCGACCGGAGACCTCGGCACCACCCCGTGGCTCGCCGAGAAGGTCGAGTGGAACGACGACTACACCCAGCTCACCGTCACGCCTCGCAGCGGCGTGAAGTGGAGCGACGGTGAGGACTTCACCGCCGACGACGTCGTCTTCACCTTCAATCAGTACCTGAGCGGCAAGCTCACCGACACCGGCGCTCTCGGCGTCACCGAGGTCACCGCCGACGGCGACTCGGTCGTGCTGACCTTCTCGAGCTCGAAGTTCACCTCGCAGGGCCGCGTCCT
The DNA here is from genome assembly GCF_047302325.1 of Microbacterium phoenicis. Taxonomy (NCBI): domain Bacteria; kingdom Bacillati; phylum Actinomycetota; class Actinomycetes; order Micrococcales; family Microbacteriaceae; genus Microbacterium; species Microbacterium phoenicis. The sequence continues at coordinate 1,366,461 of NZ_CP154849.1, read as the reverse complement.
GCACACCCCGATCGTCCCGGAGCACATCTGGAAGGACATCGAGGACCCCAACACCGACCCCCTGACCGATGAGGGCAAGCTCGTCGGCACCGGCCCGTACGTCATGTCGAACTGGTCGACCGAGTCCGTCTCACTCAAGGCGAACCCCGACTACTGGGGCGGCGACCTCGCCGTTCCCCAGTTGAACTACGTCTCCTACGGCGACAACGCCGCGCTCACCACGGCGCTCGTGTCGGGCGATGCGGACTGGGCTCAGGCCTTCATCCCGCAGGTCCAGGAGAGCTACCTCTCCGCCGACCCGGACAACGTGTTCCTGGTCTCGCCCACCCCGGGCGCCGGCACGCTCTTCATGAACCTGCAGAAGAAGCCCTTCAACAACCCCGCACTGCGCGAGGCGCTCGCCTGGACGCTCGACCGCGAGGCCTACGTCGACATCGCCCGAGAGGGTGCGAGCGAGGCGATCTGGAACAAGACCGGCCTCAGCTCCGTGCTCGAGAGCGAGATCATCGACGAGTACAAGGACGACAACTACTCCGTCGACGTCGACAAGGCCAAGGAGGTCCTCACGGACGCCGGCTACACCTGGAACAGCGGCACGCTGACCGACCCCGACGGTGAAGCCGTCGAGTTCTCAGTCTCGGTCCCGGCCGGCTGGAGCGACTGGAACACCGAGCAGGCCCTCATGTCGGAGGAGCTCGAGAAGGCGCTCGGCATCAAGGTGAACGTCGACCAGCCCGACTTCGGCGGCTGGGACGCCGGCAAGCAGGAGGGCAACTTCGACGCGATCATCCACTGGCTCGAGGACACCGGCAACGCGTACGGCCTGTACACGTCGACCATGGACCCGAAGTGGATCGTCGACGGCAAGGCGTCGTTCAACTTCGGCCGCTTCGACGACCCCGCGGTCACCGAGGCGCTGAACACCTACGCCAACGCTGCCTCGGATGACGAGCGCGCCGAAGCCGGCGCAATCCTGCAGAAGGCGTTCGTCGAGAACGTCCCCGCCATCCCGCTGGGTGCGCACCCGCTCCTCGGTGAGTTCAACACCCGCAACTACGTCGGCTGGCCCTCGGAGGACGACCAGTACGCCGCGGGTGACCCGACGCAGGTCGGCGTCGTTCAGATCCTGACGAAGCTGAAGCCCAAAGAGTAATCCGACCGCCGGTGGGACGGATGCCGCATGGCCCGCGGCATCCGTCCCGCTCCCCCTGCTCACCTCCACGAAAGCGAGCACGCACCGATGCGCGATTCGTTACTGTCCGTCGACGACTTCTCGGTCGTCTACGACGTCGACCCCCCGGTCGAAGCCGTCAGCCACGTCAGCCTCGAACTGCGCCGCGGCGAGATCCTCGGACTCGCCGGCGAGAGCGGATGCGGCAAGACCACACTCGCCTACGGCATCCAGCGACTACTCAAGGCACCCGCCGTCATCTCCAGCGGATCCGTCACCTTCCGCGACATCTCCGGCGAGGACATCGATGTCAACTCGCTCGGCCAGGAGGAGATGCGCCGCTTCCGCTGGGACAAGATATCCATGGTCTTCCAGGGAGCGATGAACGCCCTCAACCCCGTCGCCACGATCGGCTCGCAGCTCGCCGACGTCTTCGAGGTCCACCGGCCCGACATGAACCGGGCCGCGCGTCGCGACGCCGTGAACGAGCTGCTCGAGATCGTCAAAGTCGGCGCCGCCCGCAGCCGCTCCTACCCTCACGAACTCTCCGGCGGCATGCGCCAGCGGGTCATGATCGCCATGGCGCTCGCGCTCCGTCCGCAGCTGATGATCATGGACGAGCCCACCACTGCGCTCGACGTCCTCGTGCAGCGCGAGATCCTCAAACAGATCTCGCAGCTGCGCCACGAGTTCGGGTTCTCCGTCATCTTCATCACGCACGACCTGCCGCTGCTCCTCGAGATCAGCGACCGCATCGCCATCATGCGCAAGGGCGAGATCGTCGAGATCGACACCGCCGAGCGCATCTGGACCGCCCCGCAGCACGAGTACACGCGCACGCTGCTGTCCTCGTTCCCGCGACTCACCGGTGAAAGGGGGGTCGTCGTCCGATGACCACACTCGAATTCGACAGCGTCACGAAGATCTACCACGTCCGCGGCGCCGGTCAGATGAAGGCCCTCGACGACGTGTCGTTTACCCTGACGTCCGGTCAGACGATCGGCCTCGTCGGTCAGTCCGGCAGCGGCAAGTCGACGATCGCCAAGATCCTCACTCAGCTCGAGACGCCCACCAGCGGCGAGGTCCGCCTCGACGGCACCCCCATCCCCCGCCGGGGCAAGGGCCTGCGCGACTACCGGCAGCAGCTCCGCATGGTGTTCCAGGACCCGTTCGCCTCCCTGAACCCGTACCACTCGATCCGCCACCACGTCGAACGCCCGCTGCGGCTGGACAACGTCGTCCCGAAGAAGGACGTCGAAGACGAGGTGAGGCGCCTCCTCGACCGCGTCCGACTCGACCCCGACTCGGTCATCGACCGCCGTCCCCACGAACTCTCGGGCGGACAGCGGCAACGCGTCGCGATCGCCCGGGCCCTGGCATCCCGCCCCCGGCTGCTCGTCGCCGACGAGCCGGTGTCGATGCTCGACGTCTCGATCCGCATGGGCGTCCTGAACCTCCTCGCCGACCTGCAGCGCGAAGAGGGGCTCGGGGTGCTCTACATCACCCACGACCTCGCCACCGCACGTCACTTCAGCGACGAGATCCTCGTGCTCAACCAGGGCAGGGTCGTCGAGAGCGGCACCGCCGACGACGTCATCCTGCGTCCCCAGAACCCGTACACGCAGGAGCTCCGCGCTGCGTCCCCCGACCCCGAGAGCCACTTCGCGTCGGCTCCGGGACTGCCCGGAGGTGCCCGATGACCGCCGTCGAACCCCAGCTGCCCGTCGAGACGTCCGACGCGCTCGAGGTCGGCACCACCGCGACCACCGCCGTGAAGGGGCGCTCCCGCATCCCGTGGCGCTTCCTCGGCAGCCGCGCCCTGTTCTACCTCTTCACGCTGTGGGCGGCGATCACGATCAACTTCTTCCTGCCCCGCCTGATGAAGGGAGACGCGGTCGATCAGTACCTCGCCCGCAACCGCAACGTCACGCCCGAGGCAGCCGACGCGCTCCGGGCCCTGCTCGGCATCGACACCGACAAGTCGATGTGGCAGCAGTACGTCGACTACTGGGGCCTGATGTTCCGCGGCGACCTCGGCGTCTCGCTCCTGCACGGCCTCCGCCCGGTCGGCGAGGTCATCAGCGCGGCCCTCCCCTGGACGGTGGGGCTCGTCGGATTCGCCACGATCATCTCGTTCCTCATCGGCACGATCGGCGGCGCCATCATCGGCTGGCGCCGAGGGAGCCGCTCCGAGGTGATGATCCCGATCACGACCTTCCTCAGCACCATCCCGTACTTCTGGCTGGGGCTCCTCGCCATCGCCCTCTTCTCGGTCAACCTCAAGTGGTTCCCGATCGGCAAGGCGTACGGCGTCGGCTACTCCCCCGAGTTCACCCCGGAGTTCATCGGGCAGGTGATCCACCACGGCACGCTCCCGGCGGTGACGATCATCATCGCCTCACTCGGCGGCTGGATGCTCGGCATGCGCAACATGATGCTCACGGTCCTCGACGAGGACTACATCACCGTCGCGCAGGCCAAGGGCATGCCGAACTCGCGCGTGCTGTGGCGGTACGCCGCCCGCAACGCGGTCCTCCCCCAGATCCAGAGCTTCGCGCTGTCGATCGGCTTCATCGTCGGCGGCACGATCGTCATGGAGATGGTCTTCAGCTACCCCGGCGTCGGAAAACTGCTGCTGGATGCCACCAACGGCAAGGACTACGCGCTCATGCAGGGCGTCTTCCTGGTCATCACGCTGTCGGTGCTGGTGGCGAACATCCTCGCCGACATCGCCTACGCGTTCCTCGACCCGCGCACCCGCCAGACGGAGGCCTGAAATGACCACCACCGCCACCATCCGCATGGCCCGCACCGAGGACCCGACGCCCAACACGTTCTGGGCCCGCCTGGGGTCGGCGTTCGCGATGTTCCGGAACGCCAAGTCGATCACGGGGCTCGCCATCCTCGGCTTCTTCGTCCTCATCGCGATCTTCGCCGACGTGCTCGCCCCGTTCTCGCCCACTCAGGTCGACAACACGGCGCGGTTCCAGCCGCCGTCCGCCGAGCACTGGCTGGGCACCACCCACATCGGCGAAGACGTCCTCAGCCAGGTCATCCACGGCACGCGCGGCGTCATCGTCGTCGGCTTCCTCGCTGCGATCCTGGCCACCGTCATCGCCATCGTCGTGGGTGTCGTCTCGGGCTACGTCCGCGGATGGAAGAGCGAGGGCCTCTCGGCGCTGACGAACGTGTTCCTCGTCATCCCGGGGCTGCCGCTCATCATCATCGTCGCCTCGATGTTCGAGGAGCCGCCGCTCGTCCTCATCGCCGCGGTCCTGGGCATCACCGGCTGGGCGTGGGGCGCCCGCGTCCTGCGCGCGCAGACGATGTCGCTGCGCAACCGCGACTTCATCCAGGCTGCACGGGCCAACGGCGAGCCGCTGCGCCGCATCATCACCGTCGAGATGCTGCCGAACCTCATGGCTCTCATCGCCGCGAGCTTCGTCGGCACCGTGACCGCCGCCATCCTCGGCCTCACGACCCTGTCCTACATCGGCGTCATCCCGGTGAACACGTACAACTGGGGCACCATCCTCAACTGGGCGAGCGCCCAGGGCGCGTTCCGTCAGAACCAGTGGTGGTGGTACCTGCCCCCGGGACTCTGCATCGCCGCCATCGGCGTCGCGCTCTCGCTCATCAACTTCGGCATCGACGAATACGTGAACCCCCGCCTGCGTTCCGCCGGCGAGCGGGCCCGCGCGATGAAGAAGAAGGGCCTGAACGTCAACGACGCCGTCACCGCCGTCCGCACCGTCGAGGTCCCCGCCACCCGCCGGGAGGCCCGCGAATGACGACCGTCGACACCGCCGCTGCCGCTTACCTGGATGCCACTCTGTCGGTCGACGAGCGCGTCGCCGACCTGCTCGGGCGCATGACCCTGCCCGAGAAGGTCGGGCAGATGATGCAGTTCGACGCCCGCGAGGACCTCGAGCACATCGTGCACGAGCGCCACGCCGGCTCGATCCTCCACACGTCCCCCCAAAAGGTGCTCCGCGCCGCGGACCTGACCTCGCAGACCCGCCTGCGGATCCCGCTGCTGGTCGCGGAGGACTGCATCCACGGACACTCGTTCTGGGAGGGGGCGACGATCTTCCCGACACAACTCGGCATGGCCGCGTCCTGGGATGCGGACCTCGTCCAGCGCGTCGCGACCGCGACGGCGGCCGAAGTGGCGGCCACCGGCATCCACTGGACCTTCTCCCCCGTTCTCTGCATCGCCCGCGACCTCCGTTGGGGGCGCGTGGGCGAGACGTTCGGCGAGGACCCGTTCCTCATCGGCGAGCTCGCCTCGGCGATGGTGCGCGGCTACCAGGGCGACGGCCTCGACGACCCCGACGCGATCCTCGCGACCGCGAAGCACTTCGCGGGTTACTCCGAGACGCAGGGCGGCCGCGATGCGAGCGAGGCCGACATCTCGCGGCGCAAGCTCCGCTCCTGGTTCCTGGCGCCGTTCGAACGCGTCGCCCGCGAGGGATGCCGCACCTTCATGCTCGGCTACCAGACCACCGACGGCGTGCCGATCACGGTGAACGACTGGCTGCTCAGCGACGTGCTCCGCGGCGAGTGGGGCTACACCGGCACCCTCATCACCGACTGGGACAACGTCGGTCGCATGGTGTGGGAGCAGAAGGTGCAGCCCGACTACGCGCACGCCGCCGCGGCCGCCGTGAAGGCCGGCAACGACATGGTCATGACGACGCCCGGCTTCTTCGCCGGCGCCCTCGAGGCTTTCGAACGCGGGATGCTGGCCGAGGCCGACGTCGACCAGGCGGTCTCGCGCATCCTGTCACTCAAGTTCCGCTTCGGTTTGTTCGAGAACCCGCGCCTGCCCGACCGGGAGCGCATCGCCACGGTCATCGCGCAGGGCGCTCACACCGACCTCAACCTCGAGGTGGCGCGGCGCTCGCTCGTCCTCCTCCGCAACGACGGCACCCTCCCGCTGGCATCCGACACTCGGCGCATCGCCGTCGTCGGTCCGCTCGCCGACGACGCGCAGACGCAGCTCGGCGACTGGGCGGGCTCGTCCGGGCAGGTCGATTGGATGCCGGAGGGCCACCCGCGTGCGCAGATCACGACCGTCCTCGACGGTCTCCGCGAGCTCGCCTGCGGGGCGGTCGCGTATGCACGGGGCGCAGAGATCCTCCGCCTGACCGACGACCCTGCGGGTGTCTTCCCCGACGGGCAGCCGCGGCCGCCGATCGTCGTCCCGAGCGAGCCGGATGCCGCGCAGATCGCCGAGGCGGTCGCTCTCGCTGAGCGATCCGACGTGGCCATCGCCGTCGTCGGCGACCGGATCGAACTCGTCGGCGAAGGCCGGTCGACCGCGACGCTCGAGCTCGTCGGCGGCCAGCGGGCGCTCCTCGACGCCCTCGCGGCGACGGGCACGCCGCTCGTCGTCGTGCTGATGGCGTCGAAGCCGCTGATCCTGCCGGAGTCGGTGCGCGAGGCATCCGTCATCTGGGTCGCGAACCCGGGCATGCAGGGCGGACGGGCGATCGCGGAGCTACTGCTCGGCGAGATCGAACCCGCCGGGCGCCTGCCGATCTCGTTCGCGCGGCACGCCGGCCAGCAGCCGACGTACTACAACCAGATCCGAGGGCAGCACGGCGACCGCTACGCCGACCTCACGCAGGAGCCGGCGTTCGCCTTCGGCGACGGGCTGTCCTATACGACCGTCGAGTACGGCGACGCGGAGATCATGACGCCCGTCGTTTCGGTCGGCGACACGATCCGCGCGCGGATCACGCTGCGGAACACGGGGGATCGCCCCGCGCACGAGATCGTCCAGGTGTACGTCCGCGATACGGTGACCTCGGTGAGCTGGGCCGACAAGGAGCTCAAGACCTACCGCCACGTCGATGTCGCCGCCGGTGCCAGCGCCACGGTCGAGATCGACCTGCCGGCATCCGACTGCACGATCGTGGATGCCGGCGGCCGTCGCATCGTGGAACCCGGGGAGTTCGAGCTCCTCATCGGGCCGTCGTCCCGCGACGAGGTGCTGCGGGCGGTCTCGTTCGAGATCCGCTGACGCGACGGAGCAGCGAGGGGCGGGTGTCGTGGTGTCACCCGCCCCTCGCTCGACCTCCGCGTCCTACTTGAGCCCCGTCATCGTGATGCCCTGGACGAAGTAGCGCTGCAGGAAGAGGAACAGCAGCAGGATGGGCGTCACGACGAGCACGGACCCCGCCATGAGCAGACCGTAGTACGTGCCGTTCGAGCCGACCGAGTAGAGCGACAGCGCGACGGGCAGCGTGTACACCTGCTCGGTCTGGGCGATCACGAGCGGCCAGAGGAAGTTGTTCCAGGATCCGAGGAACGTGAGGATCGCGAGCGTCGCGATGGGCGGCCCGCACTGCGGGAGGACGACCCGCAGGAAGATCCTCCACTCCCCCGCACCGTCGATCCGCGCCGCCTCGATGAGGGCGTCGGGGACGCCCATGATGAACTGACGCATGAGGAAGACCCCGAGCGGCCCTGCGAGGAACGGCAGGATGAGCGCCGGATACGTGTTGACGAGCCCCATGTTCGCCACGAGGACGAACATCGGCACGAGCGTGACGACACCCGGCACCATGAGGGTCAGCAGCACGAGGCCGAACAGCACCTTCTTGCCCGGGAACTCGAGCTTGGCGAGCGCGTACGCGACCATCGAACAGAACACGATGTTGCCGACCACGACCACGAGGGCGACGACCACGGAGTTGAAGAAGAACTGCCCGTAGTCCAACTGCGTCAGCCAGCGGGAGTAGTTGTCGAGCGTCGCCTGCTCGGGCCACCACGTGATGGGACGCTGGAGCAGCTCGCCCTGTGTCTTGAAGCTGCCGAGCAGCATCCACATGAACGGGGCCAGCGTGATGATCAACCCGATCGTGAGCGCGAGATAGGTTGCACCCCGCGACCAGCTCACCGAGCGCCGCCGCCGGCGGGGCGCGGCATCCGTCGTCACCGCGGCCTTGTCCGGCTCGGTCACCGTCGTGATCGCCATGTCAGTTGTCCTTCGATCGCAGCAGCCGGAACTGCACGGCCGACAGCGCCGCGATGAACGCGAACAGCACGTAGGCCGCCGCGGACGCGAGCGAGTAGTCGCCGTATCCGAACTGGTTGTAGACGTAGTAGCTGATGGTGAGGGTCGAGTTGAGCGGTCCGCCCTGCGTCATGACGAAGGGCTCCTCGAACACCTGCAGGAAGCCGACCGACAGCAGCACGGCGCCCAGCAGCAGCGTCGGGCGCATGAGGGGAAGCGTCATGCTCGTGAATCGTCGCCACGCGCTCGCGCCGTCGACCTCCGCGGCCTCGTAGACGTCCCGCGGAATCGCCTGCAGCCCCGCCAGGAAGATGATCATGAGCGTGCCCATGTTGCGCCATGCGCCCATGAGGATGATCGAGGGCATCGCCCAGAACGGGTCGTTCAACCAGTCCGGTCCGTTGATGCCGACCCACGACAGCACCGTGTTCAGGAGCCCCGAGTCCTGCAGGATGAACTTCCACACGACCGCGACGGCGACGATCGAGGTCACGACCGGGGTGTAGAACCCCACCCGGAAGACGCTCCGGAACTTCTCGATCCCGGAGTTCAACGCGACCGCGAGCAGCAGGCCGAGCGCCATCGTGAGCGGGATTCCGACGCCGACGAAGTAGAACGTGTTGACGATCGACTTCACGAACAGCTCGTCCTGGAACAGCGCGACGAAGTTGTCGAACCCGATCACGTTCACCGAGAACGGCGAGCGCAGGTCCCGCACCCCGAGGTCGGTGAACGACATCGCGAAGGATCCCAGCAGCGGGCCCAGCATGAAGACCGCGAAGATGACGAGGAACGGCAGGGCGAACAGCCACGCCACCACGGCGGTGCGGCGCCGCTGGGCGGCGAAGCCTCCTCGCCGCCCAGCCGCACTCGTCGAGACGAGCGCCACGACGCTTACCAGCCCGTGCCGAGGGATTCGGCCTTGGCGACGATGGCGGATGCCGACTCCGCCGCGCTGCTGCCGTTGGCGACCTTCTCCGCTTCGGTCTCGATGAACGCCGACATCTCGTTCCAGCTCGGCACCGACGGCGGTGCGACGGTGTTCTCGAGCTGGTCGTTGAGGACCGACAGGCGCGGGTCGGAGGTGAACGGCTCGGAGTCGAGCGCGGAGGTCACGGCCGGGAGGGCGTTGACCGTCTCGAACCACTCCTGCTGCGTCTCGGGCTCGGACAGCCAACGGATCAGCTTCCAGGCTCCGTCGGCGTTCTTCGCTTCCTCGAACACACCCAGGTGGCCGCCGCCGAGGTACGAGTCGTTGTTGTCCGTGCCGGCAGGCACCGGCGCGGTGAGGACGTTCTCGTCGACCCACTCGGGCGACTCCTGGTCGCCGAGCACGCCCACCATCCAGGGACCGGAGATGAAGGTCGGGTTCGATCCGTTCGCGAACGCGGCCGTCTGCGCGTCGCCGTAGCCGGACATGGGCGCGAGCCCCGCGGTGAAGAACGAGGCGTAGTAGTCGAGCGCCTCGGTCAGGGCCGCCTCATCCCACGCATACGCGTCACCGGCGTCGTTCAGGACCTCGCCACCCGCCTGCGCGTAGAACGGCAGGATCACCTGGGTCGAGTCTTCCGCGTCGCCCATGGGGAGTTGGATGCCGTAGTCGGAGCCGTTCGCCTTCATCGCTTCCGCGAAGGCCGTCAGGTCGTCCCATGTCTTGGGCGCCTCGACACCCGCCTGCTCGGCGAGGTCCTCCCGGTAGTACATGACACGCGTCTCGACATACCACGGCACGGCGTAGGAGGTGCCTTCGACCTCGGTCGATTCGAGCGCCGTCTCGTTGAACGACTCCTCGTCGACGAGGTCGCCGGGGACCTTGGCGAGGCCGCCCGCGGCGACCATCGACGGAAGGAGCGACGACCCGATCATGATCGCATCGGGCACCGTGCCCGCGGCGACCGCAGTCTGATACTTCGTCATGACGTCGGTCCACGGGATCGACGTGACGGTCACCTTCGCATCGGGGTTCTCCTTCACGAACCCGTCCGCGAAATCGGCGAGGTTCTCGCCTTCCTCACCCATCGCCCACACCTCGATGGTGCCCTTCGCCGCGGACTCGTCGACTGTCGCGGCCTCGCCGCCGCCACCTTGACCGGCATCGTCTGCACGGCCGCACCCGGCGAGAGCCAGCATTCCGACCACACCGATGGCACTGAACGCAAGTGCCCTGTTCCGCATCTTCACGGGATCCTCCTCATCGAGTCTTGACGCCGCAGCAGTCGACGGGAAAAGTAACTTAGCAACTGCTCGCTTAGTTTGTTGAGCATAGACTGACGGCAACCGACCTCGCAAGAGAGCAGGCCATGAGCAACGCAGCCGAAGACACGCCCACCGACCTTCCCGGCCGACCCGACCTCCGTCGCGTCCGTGGGGACAAACGGCGGACCACGATCCTGGAGACCGCCGTCGAAGTGTTCGGCGAGCAGGGCTACCGCGGCACGTCGCTGCGCGAGATCGCGCGCCGCGTCGGCATCTCGGACGCCGGCCTCTTGCACCACTTCGGTTCCAAGGTCGGACTGCTCGCCGCGACCATCGCGGCGCGCGACGAGATCGACCGCGCACGCCGCGAGGAGTCCGAAGCCGCCGGCGTCAGCTTCGTCGACACGATGCGCGAGCAGGTGGCGCGCAACACCCGCTCCCCCGGCCTCGTCGCCCTGCACGTCGTGCTCTCCGCCGAAGCGACCGACCCGCAGCATCCCGCCCACGAGTCCTTCCGCGATCGCTACCGCGCACTCCGGCACCAGGACGATGAGTCGTTCTCCCGGTTGCAGGATGAGGGCCACCTGCGCAACGACCTCGACGCGGAGCGAGTCGGTCAGCTCGTGACGGCGATGATGGACGGCCTGCAGCTGCAGTGGCTTCTCGACCCGGACGCCGTCGACATGGCGGGACTGTTCGAGGACTTCCTGCACCTGCTCGAGATCCCGGCCCCGCGCGAGGACGGCGCGGCCGAGGGGCGCGCTCCGGCTAGCCCTGAGTGAGCACCTCGGGAGAGGCGTCGTCGGATCCGTCCGACAGCTCGACGCGCGTCCACGGGATCGGCGCCTCGGCGAACACCGGCTCCAGCACGCGCCACATCTCGTCGGCGTCGTCGCCGTAGAAGAACACGTCGTAACCGCCGAGGCCGGCGCCGTTGCCGTCGGTCTGACCGACACCGGCGTCGAGCAGCGCCTGGTCGGCGGCGAGTTCGGTCTCGAACAGCGCGTTCATGAGATCGACGTCGAACTCGCCCTCAGGCACCTCGAAGGAGACGATGACCCAGTCGTACTCGTCGGCTGTATCGATCTCTTCCTCGAGCTCAGCGGACGCGTCGGGTTCGGTCCGGCCGGTCACGTCCGAGAGCTGCATCTGCAGCAGGGACAGCGGTGAGCACGCGCTCAGCGCGGCGCCCGCTGCGACGAACAGCATCGCGGCGAGCAGGCGATGAGCGCGGGAGACCATGTCGCGATCGTAGCGCCCGCGGCGCCGCCGAACCTCACCCCGGAGCGAGGCGGTACAGCATTTCGGGGCGTCCCCGCTTGCCGTACCGGTGCGACACCGCGATCGCGCCGGACTCCGCGAGGTGCGCGAGGTACCGATGCGCGGTCGCCCGAGACATCTCGCAGGCTGCGGCGACCTCGGCGACGGAACGCCCGGCCCCGGCATCGAGCGCGGTCAGCACGCGTTCCAGCGTCGGGGCGGCGAGTCCCTTCGGCAGCGCTCGAGCCCCACGGGCCGGCGACGTGACGGTGCGGATGCCGCCGGTCGCCAGCAGCCGATCGATCTCCGCCTGTGCGAGCGGGCGCTCCCGCCCGGCATCCGCTCTCGCGTCGCGCTCCTCGCGATACCGTTCGAGCCGCTCCCGCAGCGCCGCCTCGGTGAACGGCTTCACGAGATACCCGACGACCCTACCGGCGAGCGCCTGACGGACGGTCGTCTGATCCTGCGACGAACTGATCACGAGGACGTCGGGTCCACCGTCCGCGACCGTCCGCAGCCGGTGCAGCACCTCGACGCCGCTGATGTCGGGCAGGCGCATGTCGAGCAGGACGAGGTCGACCCCCGACGAGCCCTGGGCGAGCGCTTCCCGCCCGGTGCCGGCCGATCCTGCGACGACGAACCCGGGCACGCCGTCGACGAATCGGCAGTGCAGGGCGCGCGCGCCCCGATCATCATCGACGACCAGCACGCGGATCGCCTGCCCGCTCACACCCGCTCCATCTCGAAGGCGAAGCGCGCCCCACCGAGCACGGACGAACCGACCTCGATCGTGCCGCCGCGGGAGGTCACCGTGCGCCGCACGGTGTCGAGGCCGTACCCCCGCCCGAAGCCCGACGGGTCCGTCTTCGTCGAGAACCCCTGCCCGAAGATGCGACCGACGACAGCCGGATCCACCCCCGGACCATCGTCGTCGACGGCCCCGATGAGGCGACCCTCGGCCTCGCGCAGCACGCAGCGCACGCGCCGCGCGCCGGCCTCGCCCGCATTGCGGCACAGGTTCGCGACGACCGACACGGCACCGTCGTCGAGGTCGCCGTCGAGCGCGAGGTCGAACTCCGCCTGCGCGCCGAGTTCCAGCAGCTCGGCACGCACGGCGTGCACGGTCGCAGCGGCGACGGGCTCTCCAGCGTCCTCGGCACCGGCCGCAGTGCGCACCGGGGCGACCTCCTCGATGTAGCCGAGCGCCGCAGCCGTGTCGCCGTGCGAGACGAGCCCGTGGACGACATGCAGTCGCGTGCCGAACTCGTGCGCCTGCTCGCGGAGCGCGGCGGTCGTCCGCCGCATCTGCGCGTTCTCCGCAGCGACCGCATCCGCCCGCCGGAACCTCCGCTCGACCGCGGTCGTCAGCGCGGAACTCGCGAGCGACGCGACGACGAGCGCGCCGATCCCCCACGGCAGCAGTGCGCCGAGCGCCGCGTCCCGGTCCGCGGCGATGCTCGACTCGAGCACACCGACGGCGACCATGCCGACGACGGTGCCACCGTCATCCCGCACCGGCACCTTCGCACGCAGCGACGGGCCCGAGGCGCCCCGCTCGGTGCCGAGGAACGTCCCACCCTCCAGCACGGGGGCGTTCGTGGTCTCGACCTGCACGCCGCGTTCGGACGCGAGCGGATGCGTGATGCGGACGCCCTCGTCGTCGGTGATGACGACGTAGTAGACGCCCGCGGACTCCACGACGAGCTCGGCGAGCGGCTGCAGCGCCGTCGTCGCCGCGGCGAGATCGGCGGCGTCGGCGAGATCGCCCGGGCGACCGGCATCCGTCACCGTCGTCAGGGTCGTCCGGACCTCGGCGAGATCCGCGAGGCTCCGGGCGACGGCCATGACCCGCTCGGCCGTCGCCTCGCGGATCGTGCGCTCCTGCACCGTCATCGCGACCGCGACCGTCGCCGACAACGCGGCGAGCGTCACCACCGAGGGCAGGACGAGCAGCGCGAGCCGGAGCACGCGGGGCCGCCGCGGAGACGCCATCGTTCACCACTCCCGTCCATGCACGGTGCGTGAGCGTTTAAGAGAACAAAAGCCGAAGGATGCCGCTGCCGCACCGCGCGCTGTCATCCTATTTCGATCTCGCGGAGACGACGATGTCCGCGCGAATGGAGCAATGATGACCCAGACAGATACCCCTGCACCGCCGCCGAGCAGGCGCCGCACCGTGGTCGGCCGCGTGGTCGGCGGTGTCATCGCCGCCGCCGCGATCGGAACCGCGGCCGCCGGGTCGATCGCCTCGGCGAGCACCGGCAGTGACATCAACGCGTCGATGACGATCGTCGCCCCCGCCGCCGCCGGCGGAGGCTGGGACGGCGTCGCCCGTGAACTCCAGCAGGCGCAGAAGGCCAACGGTCTCGTGAACAACGTGCAGGTCGTGAACATGCCGGGTGCCGGCGGCACGATCGCCCTCGGCAACGTCTCGGTCCTCGAGGGCCAGGCGAACAACATGCTCGTGGGCGGCACGGGTCTCCTGGCGGCCACGATCCAGTTCAACTCCGCCGCGACCCTCGATGACGTCACCCCGCTCGCGGTGGTCGTCGAGGAGTACGACGTCATCGTCGTCCCCGCCGACTCCCCGTACGAGACGCTCGACGACCTCGTGCAGGGCTGGAAGGAGGACCCGAAGGCCCTCCCCTGGACCGGCGGCGGCTCGTTCGACCAGCTCGTCGTCACCGACCTCGCGCTCGCTGCCGGCATCGAGCCTGTCGACACCACTTACATCTCCTCCGACGGCGGTGGCGAGGCGATCCAGGCTCTCCTCAACGGCACCGCGAAGGCCGCCGCCGGCGGCTACCCCGACAACATCGACCAGATCGAGGCCGGACGCCTGCGCGCCCTCGCCCTCGTGGCGAAGGAGCCCGTCGACGGCATCGACATCCCGACCGCCGCCGAGCAGGGCTACGACGTCTCGCTGACCAACTGGCGCTCGCTCTCGGCGCCGTCCGGTCTCGAGGACAGCGAACGCGAGGCACTCACGGAGCTCGTCCTCGACAGCGTCGCGACCCCCGAGTGGGCCGACGCGATGGACCGTTACTACTGGACCGAACGCATCATCACGGGCGACGAGCTCGACGCGTTCCTGAAGGACGAGGAGACGCGCATCCGCGGCCTCTACGAGGAGATGGGCCTGTGACCTTCCCCGCGAACCCCACCTCGGCATCCGCCGTCGTCGGCCAGCGCCTACGGCTGGTCTCCGGCCCCGGCGCCGCGGCCCTCCTCAAGGGCCTCACGATGCCGGTGATCCTCGTCGCCTTCGCCACCTACCTCGTCGTCGGCATCGTCACCATGCGCGTACCCGAGGGCACGGCGTTCCCCGGTCCGCAGTTCTTCCCCGGCATCATCGCGGCCGGCCTCTACGTCTTCGCCGCCACCCTCGCCGTCGGCACGATCCGCGAGATCCGCGCGACGCCCGACGCCCTCACCGCCGAGATCGAGGCGGCGCGCGCCGAGGCGGCGGGTGAGGAGCCCGCCGCCAAGCCCGTCCGCGTCGACATCCGCTCGTTCGCATGGGTGGTCCTGTCGTTCCTCGCCTTCGCCTTCCTGCTCGAGGTCCTCGGCTGGATCATCGCGGCGGGCCTGCTGTTCTGGTGCGTCGCGCGCGCGTTCGGCTCGACGAAGTGGCTGCAGAGCCTCATCGTGGGGCTCACGCTGAGCTCGCTCGCCTACATCGGTTTCGACATGGCCCTCGGGATGCCCCTCCCGTCCGGCATCCTCGGAGGGTTCTGACATGGACGTCCTGACACTTCTCGGCGAAGGATTCGCCGGCGCCCTCACCCCCGCGAACCTGCTGTGGGTCCTGATCGGATGCCTCCTCGGCACCGCTGTCGGAGTCCTCCCCGGCCTCGGGTCGTCCATGGCGGTCGCGCTGCTGCTGCCCATCACCTTCTCGCTCGACCCGACCGCGGCGTTCATCATGTTCGCGGGCGTCTACTTCGGCGGCCTCTTCGGCGATTCGACGATGGGCATCCTCATGAACACGCCGGGGCAGGCATCCGCCATCGCGTCGACGTTCGAGGGACACAAGATGGCCCTCAACGGCCGCGCGGCCCAGGCGCTCGCCACGGCCGCCATCGGCGCCTTCATCGGAGGAATGGTCGCCTCGATCGTCGTCGTGTTCGTCGCCCCGGCCCTCGCCGACTTCTCGAGTCGGTTCGGTCCGGCCGAGTTCTTCGCCCTCGCCGTCTTCGCCTTCGCGGCGACGTCGTCGGTCGTCGCCGACAGCGCGATCAAGGGTCTGACGTCGCTGTTCATCGGTCTCGGGATCGCCGTCATCGGCATCGACGGCGTCTCTGGCGCACCGCGGTTCACGCTCGACTCGCCGAACCTGTTCGACGGCATCTCGCTCGTGACGGTCACGGTCGCCATCCTCGCCCTCGGAGAGGTCATCTACGTCGCGTGCCTCGAGCGGCACATGACGGACAAGGCGCTCATCAAGCCCACGGGTCGCCCGTGGCTGAGCCGCCGAGAGTTGAAGGAGGCGGCGCCCGCCTGGCTGCGCGGCACCGCCATCGGCCTTCCGTTCGGCGTGGTCCCCGCGGGCGGGTCGGAGATCCCGACGTTCCTGGCCTACGGCCTCGAGAAGCGCCTCGACAAGCGGCGCAAGAACCCCATGTTCGGCAAGGGAGCCATCCGCGGTCTCGCCGCCCCGGAGGCGGCCGGCAACTCGACCACCGGCATGGCGATGGGCGCTCTCCTCGCCCTCGGCCTCCCGATCTCGGCGACCGCCGCGATCATGCTCGCCGCCTTCCGTCAGTACGGTCTCCAGCCCGGCCCGCTGCTGTTCGACCGCGCCCCCGACCTCGTCTGGGCGCTGCTGGCGAGCTTCTTCATCGCGATGGTCGTCCTCCTCATCCTGAACCTGCCGTTCGCGATGCTCTGGGCGAAGCTCCTGCTGATCCCGCGCCCGTACCTGTACGCCGGCATCACGCTCTTCTGCGGTCTCGGCATCTATGCCACGTCGGGGTCGACCTTCGACCTGGTGATGCTGCTGGCCATCGGACTGCTGGGGTTCCTGATGCGAGCGCTCGACTTCCCGCTCGCCCCGCTCATCATCGGGATGGTCCTCGGCCCGCTGGCCGAGACGAGCCTGCGGGATGCCGCCATGAGCACCAACGGCGACTTCTCGGTGCTCGTGCACGGTCCGATCACGATCACCCTCTACGCGCTCCTCGCGGCGGTGCTCGTGTTCTCGATCCGCGGCAAAGTCGTCGCCCGCAAGCGAGCGAAGGCGGCGGATAAGGAACTCGTCGACGCCTGACCGAACAAGACGACGGCCCCGGTGCGTGATGCGCCGGGGCCGTCGTCATGCGATCGTCAGGGCGTCGGCATCCCGCCGTTGACGTTCAGTGTCTCGCCGATCACGTAGCTCGACTCCGCCGACGCGAGGAACACGTACGCCGGGGCGAGCTCGGCGGGCTGGCCCATGCGTCCGAGGGGAGTCTCCTCGCCGAACGATTCGATCTTCTCCTGGGGCTGACCGTCCGACACCTGCAGCGGCGTCCAGATCGGTCCCGGAGCGACCGCGTTGACGCGGATGCCCTTCGGTGCCAGCTGCTGTGCGAGCGCCTTCGTGAAGGCGTTGATCGTCGCCTTCGTCGAGGCGTAGTCGACGAGGGTCTCCGACGGCGAGTACGCCTGGACCGACGTCGTGTTGATGATCGTCGCGCCCGCCGGCAGGTGCGGCAGCGCCGCCTTGGTGATCCAGAACATCGCGTCGACGTTCGTCGTGAAGGTGTCGTCGAACTGCTGGTCGTCGAGGGTCGTCAGATCCTTGTTGAAGATCTGCTTGCCGCCGTTGTTGACGATGATGTCGAGGCCGCCGAGGCCCTCGACCGCCTGGGCGACGAGGCCCACGCAGTAGTCCTTGTCCTTCAGATCACCCGGCAGGGTGAGGACGTTCGCACCGGCCTCGCGGAGGATGCCCGCGATGCGCTGCGCGTCCTCCTCCTCGTCGGGCAGGTACGACAGGGCGACGTCGGCGCCCTCGCGGGCGAAGGCGATCGCCGTCGCGGCGCCGATGCCGGAGTCGCCGCCGGTGATGAGCGCCTTGCGTCCGGTCAGCCGGCCGGTGCCCCGGTAGGTGTCCTCACCGAGATCGGCCTGCGGAGCGAGGTCGGCGTCGAGGCCGGGCTCCTCCTGGTGGCCCTTCTGCGGTTCGATCTCCGAGTAGAGCTCCACCGGGTTCGTGAACGTGTACTGGTCGCGTGCCATCGTGCTCTCCTTCTTCGTGGTGGTCTGGTGGTCCTCAACGGCCGTCGGCGTCGTCGCCGACCAACTCGCGGATGGTGAGCGCCGCTCGGATGAGGGCGAGGTGGCTGAGCGCCTGCGGCAGGTTGCCGAGGAATGCGCCGTCTTCGGGGTCGATCATCTCGGCGTACATGCCGACGTCGTTCCCGGCGGCGACGAGCTCGTTCATCGCCGCGATGCCCTCGTCGTGACGTCCGACGCACACGAGCGCGGCGGCACGCCAGAAGCTGCAGGCGACGAACGTCGCCTCCTCGTCGCGCATGCCGGTGTAACGGAACAGGTGCGGCCCCTCGCCGAGCTCTCCCGTCAGCGCGTCGATCGTGCGCGACATCCGCTCGCCTCGGTCGAACCCGCTCAGCGAGTGCAGCAGGACGGAGGCGTCGAGGTCGCGGCTGCCCTGCGCCATGACGTAAGCGCCGCGGGACTCCGACCAGCCGTGCTCGTCGACCCAGGCGCGGACGAGCGCCGCCTCGGCAGCCCACCGCTCGCTGCTGCCCGGGATCTGGCCGAGCTCGGCGAGAGCGACGGCGTCGTTGAGCGCCTGCCAGCACCCCATCTTCGACGAGGTGTAGTGCCGCTCCTCGGGAAGCTCCCACATGCCCGAATCCGGGTTCCGCCACGAGTCGCACACCTTGTCGGCGTACATCGAGAGCATCCGCCCCGTCTCGACGTCGAGGGCGTTCCCGGCTTCGACGTATGCGCGGCAGATCGCGAACAGATCCCCGTATACACCGAGCTGGAGCTGCTCCCGGGCGGGGTTGCCGCTCACCACCGGACCGACGCCGCGCCAGCCGGGGACGTCGTAGGTCGTGACGTGTCCGTCGAGCTCGCCGTCGAGGGTGTACATGACGTGCAGTTCCGGGCCGTGCCGGCGGATCGTCCGCAGCAGCCACGAGATCGCCGCGTGGGTCTCCTCCCGCAGACCGAAGCCGATGAGCGCATCGACGGTGTAGGCAAGGTCGCGCACCCACGCGAGCCGGTAGTCCCAGTTCTTGCCGCCGGTCAGGTCCTCCGGGAGCGAGGTCGTCGCAGCCGCCGCGATCGCGCCCGTCGGGCTGTGGATCAGCATCTTCAGCATGAGCGCGCTGCGCTGCACGTCGTTCGCCCAGGGGCCGTCGTACGAGAACTCCCGGGACCACGCGCGCCACGCCTCGATCGTGCGATCGATGCCGCGATCGACGTTGTCGGGGTCGGGGAAGTGGATCGGTTCGTCGTGGGTACCGACGACGATCAGCAGATGCCGGCTCCCCTGCGAGGTCGTGAACCCGCCCGCGAGCCCCGTCGCGATGCCGTCCGACGACGCGGCGGGCTCCGGACCGTAGTCCCGCCCCGTGACTCCGATCGTCGTGAGTCCGGAGCGGAGGATGCTGCGCTCGTTCGCGCGGTCGTGCCAGGGCGCGGCGGTCTTCAGCGACGTCCCCGGCTGCACCCGCCAGCGGAAGGCGACCTCGCCTTCGACGCCGTCGACCCGTCGTGCGAGTTCCGCCCACGGAAGCCGCCCCGCGACGCCCGTCACGAGCGCGTCTGTCACGGTCGCTTTGCCCGACGCCGTCATGAACGTCGTGACGAGGACGTTCGTGCGGGGAAGGTATCGCCGACGCACCTGGTACTCCTCGACCGGCTCGAGCTCGATGCACCCGCCCGCGTCGTCGTCGAGCAGCCGTCCGAAGATCGGCAGGTCGTCGATGCCGGGGATCGGCATCCAGTCGATCTGGCCGCGGAGACCGATCAGCGCGATCGTGCGTCCGTCGCCGATCGGCGCGTAGCTGCGCAGATCCTGACCGGGGCCGGTGTCGTCGAGGTGAGGCACACGTCAACTCTCGCCGGGGCCGCGAGGGATGGGATGCCGGTTGACACCCCGCCGTCGATGTGGGACGAGGCGGCGTGCCTCAGGCGGCCACGGCGGCGCGCTCTGCGAGTCCGTCGATCGCGCCTCGATAGGCATCGAGCATCCGCTCCGCGCCGACCCGGTGACGCGCGGCCAACGCGGCGGCCCGGTAGTCCGGCCGGCGCGCGATGACCTTCGCCCATGCGCCCGCGATGGCGTCGGCGTCGTGCGGGGTGACGAGTCCGATCCCCGACACGACCTGCGCCGCGTCGCCGACGGCGGTCGTCACGGGTGTCGCCCCGCATGCCGCACCCTCAATGAGGCAGAGCGGCGACGCCTCGCCGAACGCGCTCGTGAGCGCGACGATGTCGGCGCTGCGGTAGACCCGCGGCATGTCGTCACGGATCCCGAGCCGGTGGATGCGATCGGCGGGCGCCCCCGCATCCTCGATCGCGGCGGTCAGGGCGGCGTTGTCGACCGTCATGCCGGCGCCGCACATGACGTACTGCGCTCGAGCGTCCCGCCGCGCGTGGGCGGCGACGGCGCGGAGGAAGAGCCCCGGGTCCTTCATCGCATCGAAACGGGCCGCGAAGACGACGACCGGGGCGGTCGGGGTGATACCGAGCTGGCTGCGCAGCGGCATCCGCTCGTACGGCTTGGGGCGGTAGCGCGCGAGGTCGACCCCGTTCGGGATCACGAATCGGTCGACGGCCGGCGTGACGAACCGCGCGTAGGCGTCGCTGGTCGATTCGGCGCACGAGATGGTCGACGTGAGACGACCGGATGCCGCCAACTCCCCCAGCCAGCGGACCGCGGCGCCCGAGTGCGTCGGGTCCGACCGGTGCAGGCACGCGGCGATGGGCACGTCGGGCAGCAGGCCTCGCGCGTCCAGCGCGAGCAAGAGCCCGAGGGGCTGCTCCTTCAGGGTGAGGATCACATCGGCGCGGGCGACGGCGTCCGCGGCGATCTCGAGCTCCGCTGCCGTGAAGCTCTCGGGCGCGGGGGCGACGGCTCCGGCTTCGCGTCCGAGGTCGGACACCTCGATGCCCGCCTCGCGCAGCCACCGGTACCGCGGGTCGTCGGTCATCGGCTGCAGCGCGCCCTCGCGGCGTGCCTGCGAGGCGATGGACAGCACGGAATGCTCGTGCGCCCCGTCGACGTGGAGTCCCGTGATGACGTTCGTGTGCAGCACGCGGGCACCGCCGGCGAACAGGCCTTCGTAGAGCGAGAGGATGCGGGGACGACTCATTCCCCCATGGTCAGGCGGCGAGGCCCGAGGGCGATGAACCCCAGGTGACCATCGCGTGAAGATCAGCGCGCGGTCGTCACCGCGGTCCACGCCGCGTCGGAGAACACCGTCACCCACGCCGCGAAGACGACGAGACCGAGCAGCGTCGCCGCCAGCCAGCCCCAGAGCGGAGCGAGCCCCCGGCCCGTGCGCCGACGGACGACGACCGAGCGTCCGACGACGTAGACGCCCAGCGTGGCCACGAAGGCGAGCGCCGCCCAGCCCCACGCGAACGGCGCGTCGATGCCGCGCCGACGGAGCGCCCGGCGGTCGAGCCAGGCGAACAGGACGGCGATCGCGACGAGCACCAGATCCACGGCGACGAGGAGAACGAGGCCGGCCGCGATGCCGCCCGAGGGCGTGAGTCCATCGATCCGGGCGAGGGATGCCGCGTCGAAGAACACCCCCGTGTACAGCGGGAGGACGGACGCAACGATCGCCAGCCAGATCCACACCGTCCCCGGGCGCAGGCGCGATGCCGGCGCGGGCGAGGGCACCTGCGGAGCCGGAGCGGCAGCCGGAGTCGGAGCCGCGTTCTGCGGCGCGACCGTGTCCGTGGCCCAGTCGCTGCCGTCCCACCAGCGCAGCTGACCGGGCTCGCCCGGATCGGCGTACCACCCGGCGGGCGCCTGACGGGTCACGGGGTTCCGTCGTGGTCGTCGGCCGACACGGCGAGCTCGGCTCCGGCGTGGGCGAGCTCGGCGAGAGCGGCGTCACTCGGTGCGGGCGCGACACCGGCGATCAGGTCGGTGAGGATGCGGACGCGACGCCCGTGCGCGATGGCGTCGAGACCCGAGGCGCGCACGCAGTGATCCGTCGCGATGCCGGTGACGTCGACCTCGACGACCCCGTGCGCCGTGAGGATGTCGGCGACCGTCTCACCGGCATCCGTCACGCCTTCGAACAGGGAGTAGGCGGGGATCCCCTGCCCCTTCTTCACGTGGTGGGTGACAGCGCTCGTGTCGAGGCCTGGATCGTAGTCGGCCCCGGGAGTGCCGGCCACGCAGTGCACCGGCCACGAGTCGAAGAAGTCCGGCGTGGCCGAGAAGTGGCCGCCGTTGTCGCCGTCGCCGTCGTGCCAGTCGCGCGAGGCGACGATCACGTCGTAGTCGGCGGCGTGCGCGCGCAGGTGCCCGGTGATCGCCGTGGCGACCGCGTCACCTCCGTCGACGCCCAGGGCGCCGCCCTCCGTGAAGTCGTTCTGCACATCGACGATGAACAGCGCTCGAGTCATGAGTCGAGAGTACGACGGGTGGGCTCCTGGTGCGCGCAGCCGGCGCGACTACCCTGACGGAATGGCCTCCCCCGACCGCACCGCTCCCCCCACCGGCCGGATCCTCGCGGCGTTCGGCATCGACGTCGTCCTCGTGGTGATCTTCGCCGCCATCGGACGGGCGAGCCACGACGAAGCGCCGATCGCGGGCCTTGCAACCACGGCCGGCCCCTTCGTGGCCGCACTCGCCCTCGGCTGGCTGCTCTCGCTCGCGTGGCGTGCACCGTGGGCGGTCGTCCGCACCGGCATCCCCGTCTGGATGGTCACGGTCGCGGGCGGGATGATCCTCCGCGCCGTGACCGGTCAGGGCGTGCAGGTCGCCTTCGTCATCGTCGCCGCATCCGTCCTGCTCCTGATGCTCGTCGGATGGCGCGTCGTCGCGGCGCTCGTCGTACGGCGGCGCTCCCGCTGATCAGTCGTCGACGCGCGAGAGCTTCGACGGCCACCAGATCTTCTTGCCGATGTCGTAGGCGAGCGCGGGCACGAGGAGCGACCGCACGATGAACGTGTCGAGCAGGACGCCGAACGCGACGATGAAGGCGAGCTGCACCAGGAACAGGATCTGGATGACCCCGAGCGCCGCGAACGTGGCCGCGAGCACGAGACCCGCCGAGGTGATGACCCCGCCCGTCGCGACGAGGCCGCGGAGGATGCCGCGCCGTGTGCCGTGGTGGATCGACTCCTCCCGCACACGCGACATGAGGAAGATGTTGTAGTCGATGCCGAGCGCGACGAGGAAGACGAACCCGTAGAGCGGTACCGCGGGGTCGCCGCCGGGGAACCCGAACACCTCGTTGAAGACGAGCGCGCTGACGCCGAGCGCCGCCGCGAACGACACGATCACGCTGACGATCAGCAGCACCGGAGCGAGGATCGACCGGAGCAGCAGCATCAGGATCAGCAGGACGACCACGAGGATCACCGGGATGATGACCGTCCGGTCGCGGATCGACGTGTCATTGGTGTCGAGGTCTACCGCGGTCGTGCCACCCACGACGGCGTCCAGCGTCGTGCCCGAGACCGCCGCGCGCAGGTCGCGGACCGTGTCCTCGGCGGTGAGCGAGTCGGCGGCGTCCGACAGGGTCGCGACGAGCATCACGTCACCGCCGTCGACCGTCGGCGCCGGTGCGGGAGTCCCGGGAGGGCCCTGCGCGGTGACGACCAGCGCGCCGCCCTCGACGGCGACGTCGGCTTGACCGGCCGGCGCGTCGGCCGACACAATGGCCACCGACTCGATACCCGCCTGGTCCGCGACCAGCTCCACCGCGTCGGGCGCCTCGCCCTCGGGGACGATCACGTACAGCGGGCTCCCCGACCCGGCGGGGAAGTGCTCGGCGAGCACGGCCTGCCCGTCGCGCGCCTGCGACGCACCGAGGACGAGCTCGCTCGCGGGAACGCCGTCGGCCTTCAACTGCGTGACGCCGACGGATGCCGCCAGCAGCACCACCGTCGAGAGGATCCAGACGATCCGCGCGCGGCGCGCGACGAAGCGCGCGAGCTTCGCCCACAGGCCGCGTGTCGGCTGCGTCAGGTCGGCGGGGAGCTCGGTCATGCCGGTCGTGGGGATGAACGGCCAGAACGCCGCCCGCCCGACGAGGGCGAGCAGGGCCGGGAGGAAGGTGAGCGCCGACAGCATCGCGAACGCGATGCCGATCGAGGCGATGGGGCCGAGCGCGCGGTTGCTCGCCAGGTCACTGAGCAGGAGACACAGCAGACCTGCGATGACGGTTCCGCCCGACGCGAGGATCGGTTCGACCGCCCCGCGCCAGGCGGCGGTCGCGGCATCCCATCTCTTCCGACCCGCTCCGATCGCCTCGCGGAACCGGGCGACGTACAAGAGGGCGTAGTCGGTGGCGGCACCGATCACGAGGATGAAGAGAATGCCCTGCACCTGCCCGTTGAGGACGAGGATCTCCGCCTTGGCGAGCCACCAGACACTCAGAAGCGCGACGCACAGGGCGAACACCGAGGTCAACAGGACGAGGATCGGCAGGAGCGGCGACCGGTAGACGATCACGAGGATGACGAACACGGCGCCGAGCGCGACGAGCAGCAGGAGACCGTCGATGCCGGTGAACCCGGTCGCGAGGTCCGCCGTAAAGCCCGCGGGACCGGTCACCCACGCGCTCAGCCCGTCGGGCGCGTCGGCGGCGACGAGGTCGCGGATCTCGCCGACGACGTCGGTCACCTCTCCCGAGGCGCCGATCGAGACCACGACCTGGGCCGCTTCGCCGTCCTCGGACGGGATCGCGGGAGACACCTCCTGCACGCCCTCCAGCTCGCCGAGCTGGTCGGCGACGGCCTGCACGCCCTCCAGCTGCGTCCGGTCGAGGGCGCCATCGGCATCGAAGACCACGAGGGCGGGAATCGCGTCACCGCCGAGGAAGTCGCCGAGTCGCTCCTGCACCTGCGTCGACTCCGCACTCTGCGGCAGGAAGCTCGACTGGTCGTTCGTCGAGACCTCGTCGACCTTGCCGAAGTACGGTCCGCCGATGGACCCGCCGGCCAGCCAGATGACGACGAGGACGAGCGGGAGGGCGATGCGCAACCAGCGGGAGGGCGTCGATGCAGGAGACATATACCTAGATTAGCTAGATATACGCTTTTTCAGCAATACGGCCGTCAGGCCGGTGCGACGCGGACGAAGTAGGCGACGATCGAAAGTGCGGATGCGAGGAGTCCGAGGGCCGCTCCGCCGACGGCCAATCCGGTGAGAAGCCGCAGGACCGGCGGTCGGCGCGTGAATCTCATCCGGTCGTGCCAGCCGTGCCGGTACCAGATGTTCGCGGCGGGCTCGTCGGCGAGGCGGTCGCGGTCCTCGTCGGCGAGAGGAGCCGAATTGACCTCGCCCTCGCTGTCGATCCAGCGCAGCGTGCGCCCGTCGTCGTCGAGGTACGCCTCGGCGGGGAGCCAGCTGCCGTCGGATGCCCACACGACGACGGCGACGATACCGAAGGCCACCGCCGCGCCGAATCCGACCCACGTGAAGATCTCGAGAATCGCATCGAGGGCTTGTGTCACCCGTGTGTCCTCTGTTCTGGAGCCACCTAAGGGAATCGAACCCTTGACCTATTCATTACGAGTGAATCGCTCTGCCGTCTGAGCTAAGGTGGCGCGCTTCGCTCGCGCGTTGCACGATCATCGATCCTACAGGGTCCGGAGCCATGCTGCGAACGCGAGCCTCACGGCGCCTCGCATCGAAGGTCTCCATCCGGCACCCTGTCGTCCTCGAAGTACGCCACGACGGCGTCGTCGATGCACGCGTTCCCCTTGTTGAAGCCCGTGTGCCCCTCCCCCACACGCGTGAGCAGGATGCCGGAGCTCAGCTGCTTCGCGAGAGCAGCAGACCACTCGTACGGGGTCGCCGGGTCGTTTGTCGTGCCGATGACGAGGATCGGGGCGGCACCCTCCGCGTGGATCTCGTCGCGGGAGCCGGTCGGCGGGTAGGGCCACGCGTCGCAGAGACTCACGTCGGAGGACCAGTACGGCGCGAAGGTCGGCGCCTTCTCCGCGACCTCGGCGTTCGCCTCCTCCACGACGTCGGCCGGGTCGGCGGGGTAGTCCATGCAGTTGTACGCCGAGAACGCCTCGGTCGAATTGTCGAGGTACTGCCCCTCGTACCGGTTGTAGTACCGGTCGACGAGCCCGAACATCTCGTCCGCGTCGCCCTCGAGGACGCCCGTGATCGCCGAGGACAGCGATGACCAGTTGCCCTCGCTGTAGAGCGCCGAGACGATGCCGGTGACGAGGGAATCGGCTCCCAGCTTCCGTCCATCGCTCGCCGTCAGCGGGCTGGCATCGACCGCGGCGAGCGCGTCACCCATCTGCTGCCGGGCGTTCGCCTCTGTTCCGCTGAAGGGGCAGTCGGACCCCGCGAGACAGTTGGCGAGGTAGGCGTCGAACGCCGATTGGAACCCGGCTGCCTGGCGGGCACCGACGATCGCGCTCGGGATCGACGGGTCGAGCCCGCCGTCGAGGACGACCCGGCCGACGTTCTTCGGGAACAGCTCCGCGTAGGTCGCGCCGAGGTACGAACCGTAGGAGTACCCGAGGTACGAGAGCTTCCGGTCACCGAGGACGCCGCGCAGGAGGTCGAGGTCGCGCGCGGCGCTCTCGGTCGTGACGTGAGGCAGCAGACCGTCGCTGTTGACATCGCACGCGCGGGCGAACGACTCCGCCGACGACTGCTGCTCGGACGTCCGCTCGGCCGTGCCCCGCGGCGCCGAGGGGATGTCGAAGAGGTACCGATCCATCGCCGCGGCATCCAGGCATCGGACCGCCGTCGAGCGCCCGACACCGCGCGGGTCGAAGCCCACGACGTCGTAGCTGTCGAGCAACTCGTCCCCGACGGCGAAACTCGCCGCCTGCTGCACCATGTCGACGCCGCTGGCGCCGGGGCCGCCGGGATTCACAAAGAGCGATCCCTTGGCCGTGCCGCTCGAGGCCAGGCGCACGATGACGGACAGCTCGATGTCTCCCGCACCGGCATCCGACCAGTCCTTCGGGGCGGTGATCTGTGCACACTGATAATCGCCGTCGCCGACCCCGCGGCAGCTCTCCCAGTCGACGCTCTGGCCGTAGTACGCCTCGAAGCCGGCCGGGGCGCCCTGGGTCACCGGCGTGCGATGCGGGGCCGGCCGATCGTCGGAGGATCGCTTCGGCGTGCAGCCGGCGACCAGGGCGACGGCTACGCCGACGGCGAGGACTGCAGCAGCGGCACGACGCCAGCCTCCGCGGATCACGGGGTGCGTCCCGTCGCGACGGTGATGAGCATGCTCTCGAGCGCGAGGGCGGGTGCCGCGTTGCCCTGCAGGTTGGTGCGCGTGAGCGCGATCGCGTCGAGCACCGTCAGGGTGTGCTGCGGCGTCCACGCCGTCGCCAGGGATTCGATCTCGCTCGTCAGCTCGCGGTTGATCAGTTCGGTGTCGCGCCCGAACTGGCGCATGAGCGTGTCTCTGTAGAGCGACTCGAGATCGGTGAGCACGCGGTCGATCCCGTCGCGGAGGCTGCGCGTCGCGCGGCGCTTCTGCTCGTCCTCCAGGGCACTGACCTGGCTTCGCACGGCGGGGGGCACGGCGCTTCCCGGCGGGACGCCGAGAGTCCGCAGCAGCCCCTCGCGCTCACTCTCGTCGCGTTCCGCCGTCAGCGCCTTGGCGTCCTCGGTCGCCGACTGCACGATTGTCGCCGCGATCTCGACCGCATCGCCGACACCGCGGACCCCGAGCACACCTCGGAGGGTCCGTTCGCGGCGTTCTCGCGACGCGGCATCCGTCGCCAGTCGCTGCGCCATGCCGATGTGACGCTGAGCGAGCCTCGCCGACTGCTCGGCGACGCTCTCGTCGACACCTGTGCGCTGCACGATGAGTCGCGCGACATCGGCGACGTCGGGCTCCCGCAGCCGGAGGATCCGCACGCGGGAGCGGATCGTGGGCAGGAGGTCCGCGTCGCTGGGCGCACACAGGATCCACACGGTCTGCTCGGGCGGCTCTTCGAGCGCCTTCAGCAGGACGTTGCTCGTGCGCTCGACCATGCGGTCGGCGTCCTCCATGACCATCACCCGGTAGCGGCCGAGCGAGGGCGAGAAGTACGAGCGCTCGACCAACGAGCGGGCGTCCTTGATGGAGATGATGACGCCTTCGGTGCGCAGAGCCGCGAGATCGGGGTGCGTTCGGGCCATGACCTGGCGCATCGCGTTCTCGTCGCCGGGCTCGGCGACGAGCGCCGCCGCGAAGGCGTAGGCGAGGGTCGAGCGTCCCGATCCGGGCGGGCCGGTGATGAGCCACGCGTGGGCGAGCTGCGAGGGGTCGGATGCCGCGGCCCGCAACTGCGCGACAGCCTCGTCCTGGCCCCAGACCTCGCCCCACGGGAGCGCGTCGACGGTGGTGGCGGTCATGCGGTTCAGCCTACGAGGTGGCGGCGACGCTCAAGACGAGCGTGTGGACAGACGCTCGTCCACTCGCGCGCGGATCGCGTCGGCGATCACCTCGATGGGCTGCGTCGCGTCGACGACCAGGAAGCGCTCCGGCTCGGCATCCGCCAACGCGAGGAAGGCGGCGCGCACTCGTTCGTGGAACGCGCTCTTCTCGGCTTCGAGCCGGTCGAACGGCTTGTCGGCGGCATCCAACCGATCCCGAGCGGTCGCGGGGTCGACGTCGAGCAGGACGGTGACGTCAGGCAGCGCGCCCTCGGCGGCCCACAGCGACAGGTCGCGGATCTCGCCGCCGTCGAGCACGCGCCCGGCGCCCTGGTAGGCGACCGAGCTGTCGAGGTAGCGGTCCTGGATGACGACCTCGCCGCGGGCGAGGGCCGGTCGCACGTGCGTGGCGACGTGGTGCGCGCGGTCCGCGGCGTACAGGAGAGCCTCGGCGCGCGGGGCGATGTCGCCGCGGTGGTGCAGCACGATATCGCGGATGAGGACGCCCACCTCGGTGCCGCCGGGTTCGCGCGTGCGGACGACGCTGCGACCCTGCTCACGGAGCCACTGCTCCAGCAGGGCCGCCTGCGTCGTCTTGCCCGACCCGTCGCCACCCTCGAGGGTGATCCAGAGCCCGGCGGTCACTTCTTCTTCGCCGCCGGTTTGCGCGCGGCGGTCTTGCGGGTCGTGCGCTTGGGCGCCGGTCCCTTCGCTCGCTTGTCGGCCAGCATCTGCACCGCGACCTCGAACGTGATGTCGTCCGCCGTCTGCCCGCGCGGGATGGTGACGTTCGTCGTCCCGTCGGTGACGTAGGCGCCGAAGCGGCCGTCCTTAATGCGGATCGGCTTGCCGCTGACCGGATCGGCCTCGAACTCCTTGAGCGAGGTGGCGGCCCGGTTGGCGTACTTGGGCTGCGAGTAGATCTCGAGGGCCTGCTCGAGCGTGATGTCGAAGATCATGTCCTCGCTCGCGATGCTCCGCGAGTCGGTGCCCTTCTTGATGTAGGGACCGTACGGACCGTTCTGCGCCGTGATGACGGTGCCGGACTCGGGGTCGACCCCTACTTCGCGCGGCAGCGACAGGAGCTTCAGCGCCGTCTCGAGATCGATCGTCTCGGGCGACATGCTCTTGAACAGCGACGCACGCTTGGGCTTCGGCGCGACCGCCTTCTTCGCACCGCGCTTGGGCTTGACCTCCTCGGCGGGTGCCTCCTCCTCGGGGAGCGCCTCTTCGAGGTAGGGGCCGAACCGGCCGTCCTTGATCACGACGTCGCGGCCGTTGTCGGGGTTCTGTCCGAGCACGCGGTCGCCGCCGACGGGGGCGTCGATGAGCTCCCGCGCCTTCTCGGGGGTCAGCTCGTCGGGGGCGAGATCTTCGGGGACGTTGATGCGACGCGGCGTCTCGGGGTCATCGCCCGGCACCTCGAGGTACGGTCCGTAGCGGCCGAACCGCAGGACCGCGACGTCGCCGATCTTCGTCGAGTTGATCTCGCGGGCGTCGATGTCGCCGAGGTTGTCGACGATGTTGCGCAGGCCCACGTGACCCTCGGAGCCGAAGTAGAACTCGCGCAGCCAGGCGGCGCGGTTCTGCTCACCGCGGGCGATCGCGTCGAGGTCGTCCTCGAGAGCGGCTGTGAAGTCGTAGTCGACGAGGTCGGCGAAGTGCTCCTCGAGCAGACGCACGATGCTGAAGGCGAGCCAGCTCGGCACGAGCGCCTGGCCGCGCTTGGACACGTAGCCGCGGTCGAGGATCACGTCGATGATGCTCGCGAAGGTCGACGGGCGTCCGATGCCGCGCTCTTCGAGCGCCTTGACGAGCGAGGCCTCGGTGTAGCGGGGCTTCGGGCTCGTCGCGTGTCCCTTGGGCTCGACATCGGTCAACGTGAGGGCGTCGCCGACGGCGAGCGCGGGCAGCGACTGGTCGTCGGTCCGGTCGTTGTCGTGGCGCTTCTCGTCGCGCCCCTCCTCGTAGGCCTCGAGGAAGCCCTTGAAGGTGTAGACGGTGCCGGATGCCGTGAACGTCGCGGTCTGACCGGCGGCATCCGCGTCGATCGTGACGGTCGTGGTCTCGTACTTCGCGTCGGCCATCTGGCTGGCGACGGTGCGCTTCCAGATCAGCTCGTACAGGCGCAGCTCGTCGCGGTCGAGGCCGGAGGTGACCTCCTTCGGCGTGCGGAAGTGCTCGCCCGAGGGTCGGATCGCCTCGTGCGCCTCCTGCGCGTTCTTCGCGTTGTTGCGGTAGCTGCGCGGGTTCGCGGGCACGGCCTTGTCGCCGTAGAGCGCGACCGCCTGCGTGCGCGCGGCGGTGACCGCCTGCGCCGACAGGGCGGTCGAGTCGGTGCGCATATAGGTGATGTAGCCCTTTTCGTAGAGGCGCTGCGCGACGCCCATGGCGTGCTTCGCGCTCATCGAGAGCTTGCGGCCGGCCTCCTGCTGGAGCGTCGAGGTCGTGAACGGCGGCTTCGGGCTGCGCGTGCCGGGCTTGGCCTCCACACTGACGACGGATGCCGCGGCCGACGCCTCGAGCGCTGTGGCCAGCTCGCGCGCCTGCTCCTCGGTGAGGACGACGACGGCCTTCTTCAGGGAGCCGGTGTCGTCGAAGTCGGTGCCGCGGGCCAGCGGTGCGCCGTCGAGGCGGGCGAGACGGATCGCGAAGGCATCCGACCCCTTCACCGCGGTGGAGTCGACGTCCCAGTACGAGGCGGAGACGAACGCCATGCGCTCGCGCTCACGCTCGACGACCATGCGGGTGGCAGCGGACTGGACGCGTCCGGCGCTCGTACCCTGACCGACCTTGCGGCGCGTGACGTCGGAGACGTCCCAGCCGTAGAGGCGGTCGAGGATGCGGCGGGTCTCCTGCGCGTCGACGAGGGCGTGGTCGAGCTCGCGGGTGTTCTTCACCGCGGCCTGGATGGCGTCCTTCGTGATCTCGTGGAAGACCATCCGCTTGACGGGGACCTTGGGCTTGAGGGTCTCGAGCAGGTGCCACGCGATGGCTTCGCCTTCGCGGTCCTCATCAGTGGCGAGGAGGAGTTCGTCCGCTCCCTTCAGCGCCCGCTTGAGCTCGGTGACCGTCTTCTTGCCGCGGTCGCTCTCCACATATAGAGGGGTGAAGTCGTTCTCGATGTCGATGGAGTACTTCCCAACGGAGGTCTTCTTCAGATCCGCGGGGATGTCCTTCTTGTCGGCGAGGTCGCGGATGTGTCCGACCGAACTCATGACCTCGTATCCGTCACCCAGGTATCCCTGGATCGAGCGCATCTTCGTCGGAGACTCGACGATGACGAGCTTCTTGCCCTGTGCCACGTGGCGTCCTTTCTTCGTTGCACACCATACACACCGCGTTGTCAAGAGTGCGCTGAGAGGGCTGGCCCTCGCGACGCTCACCCCGGCGGAGGCCCCGCACGCGCACGGGCCCTCGCGTCCCACGCACCGAAGGCGATGGAGACCTCGACGGTCGCGATCAGTCCGTCCAGGCGACACGCGCTCACCGACGCGCCGACCCGACCCGCGACCGCCGCCGCCTGATCGCACGGCTCGCCGGGCACGAGTCCCGACGCGGTGTCGGCGGCCGCAAGCGCCGCAGCATCCGCGGCACCGGAGGCACGGGCCGCGGTCGATGCGGCCGCACCCGCGGTCACGAAACCCACGGCGAGGGTCGCCGTGACCGCGAGGACTCCGACCGTCGCCGCCGTCCCGGCCATCAGTCGCCCTCCGGCGCGGCGAGGGCACACGACGTCGCCTGCAGGTCCGGCAGCGGCAGCGGGACCCCGACACCTGCCGACAGATCCGCGCAGACCAGATCTCCCTCGCGCCGAGTGCGCACCGTGACACCCGAAGCGAGAGCGGATGCCGCGGCCTGCACCCGGTCAGGCGACTCCTCGCGTGCCGCGAGCCGCGCTGCCTGCGCCGCAGCGTGCTCCAGTCGCACCTGGCGCCCGCCCACCGAGAGGGCCGAGACCGCCAGCACGATGACGAGGACGACGGCGGGGACCGTCACGGCGAACTCCGCCGCGACCGATCCCCGCTCGTCCCGCCTCATGAGACGGTGAGGGCGCGCCGGACGAGGTCGGTGAGGATGCCGCGCACCTCGTCCGAGCGCATGATGATCACCAGCAGCCCGGCGAAGGCGACGGCCGCCATCGTGGCGATGGCGTATTCGGCGGTCGCCGCGCCGGACTCGTCGGCGAAGAGCTCCGCCGCCCGGCGGCGGGTCAGGGTGGGCAGGTCGTGTGTCGTCATGATTCTCCTCCGGTGGGTTGCGAATGGTGGGCACGTCGTGGGCTCACAGGGTGAGCGGGGTCGTGGTGAGGACCGAGAGCAGCATCGGCCCGACGCCGAGCAGCAGGAAGGCGGGGAGCGTGCAGACGCCGAGCGGCAGCAGCAGTCGCCCCGAGAGGGTCGCCGCGCGAAGCCGCCCCTCGGTGCGCGCCGCCTGGCGGCGAGCCGCGGCATCCGCTCTCAGCAACTCGACGGCGGGGGCACCGGCCGATCGCGACAGAGCGAGCACCGCCTCGGTTCCCGCCGACGGCCCGAGCCCGGAGGCAGCCGTCGCCACCTCGATCGCCCGCGGGATGGACACCCCTCCCGACAGCGCGATCGCGATCACCTCGGCGTCGAGCCCCGGGATCTCCTCCCCCGGCTGAGCTCGGGCGACCAACGCACGCGTCCACCGGTGCGTCGTCAGCATGAGGAGCCCGCCCGCGACGAGACAGGCCGCGCCGACCGGAGTCGCGAGTGCGGCGAACGGATCGAACCCGAGAGCCGCGCCGAGCCCCAGAGCCACGAGCGGCAGCCACGAGATGAGCCGCGCCGTCGTCTGAGGTTCGGCGAGCGCCGTGCGGACGTCATCGCGAGCCTGGTGAGCGTCGCGAAGGGCTTCGGCCAGCCCGCGCAGACTCATCGCGAGCGGCGCGCCCACGACCGTCGCGACCTGCCACGCGATCCCGATCTGCCGCCAGGCATCACCGCGTTCGGAGAGAGCGGATGCCACCGAGCCACCGGCATCCCATCGGTCGCACACGGCGATCGCTGCCGGGTCTCCCGCGTCGGCGAGATGGCGCCACGCGGCGTGGGGCGCGATCCCCGCCTGCAGCAGGACGGCTAAGCGCTGGACGACCACAGCGACCTCCGCCGCGTCGGGCGACGCCGGCCCCCGCGCCGCCCTTCGGCGCATCACGAGACCTCCTCGATTCCGAGCCGGTCGTCCCGGACGACGGGGCGGGCGAGCCCGACCACGCGTCGCACGCCGTCGGACCCGCGTTCCACGTGGACGACCGCGCCGATCGCACTGGCGGTCTGTCGCGCAAGTGCACGATCATCCATTCCGGCGAGGGCACCCAGAGCCTCCAGCCGCGCGGGGACGTCCGCGAGACCGCTCGCGTGCACCGTCCCGGCACCGCCGTCGTGGCCCGTGTTCAGAGCGGTGAGGAGCTCTCGCACTTCCTCGCCGCGACACTCGCCCACCACCAGACGGTCGGGACGCATGCGCAGCGCTTCGCGGAGGAGACGGCCGAGCGGGATCGCGCCGACTCCCTCGAGGTTGGCCTGCCGCGCCTCGAGTCGGACGTGGTGAGGGTGGGCGATGCGGAGCTCCGCGACGTCCTCGATCGTCACGATCCGATCCGAGACCGGGACCCGCCCCAGCAGCGCGGCGAGCAACGTCGTCTTGCCTGCGCCTGTCGCCCCGGTGACCAGGACGTTGCTGCGCTGGTCGACGAGCCTCTCCAGCCGCGCACCCGTCGCCGCGTCGAACGCGCCGCGCCGACCGAGGTCGTCGAGATCCGGCATCCCGGTTCCCGGCAACCTGATGGAGATCGTCGCCCCCGCGCAGGAGATCGGCGGGAGAACCGCGTGGACGCGGACCCCATGCTCCCACCGGACGTCCGCGCACGGAGTCGCATCGTCGAGGTGGCGCCCGCCGAGTGCGATGAGGCCGACCGCGAGGTCACGGACCGCGCGCTCGTCGAGCTCCCAGTCCGGGACGCGCTCCGTCCCTCGGCCGCGGTCGATGTAGAGACCGTCGCAGCCGTTGACGAAGACGTCCGTGACATCCGGGTCCGTCAGGTACCGCCGGAGCGGCGCGACCACGGGATGCCCCGGCACCGGTCGCGGCTCTGCGGCGGCGCCGACACCTCGACGAGCGACGATGAACGGATGCGGCATGCCCGAGACGCTAGGCATCCTCAGCCGGTAGCGAGTCTCCGATGCCGGCGCCCGTGTACGACGGCGGATCGAGCGCACGTGTGCAGAAGGCGGCGCTGAGCACGCGCCGGGAAAGAGAGAAGGGCGGCACCCAGTGGGGGGGAAGGGTGCCGCCCACGCGATCGCGCATCAGGGGGGATCAGTGCGATCGCGAAGCCGAATCGATGTTCGGGCGGTAACTATCTTACGCTCCTCGCGCCCACGGCTGCGCTTTCCACCCTATGAATCCGCCCTCACCCACTAACGGCGGTAGTCGGGCGTGCGCGACGAAAAATAGAGTGACCGCATCGCCGCACGGGGCCACGACGGCCGGGACGCAAAGGAGCGCCGCATGAGCAGCCAGATCGACCACCTCCTCACCGAGACCCGACGCTTCGCGCCGTCCACGGAGTTCGCCGCGCAGGCCAACGGGCGCGCCGACCTCTACGACGCCGCCGCCGCCGATCGGGAGACGTTCTGGGCCGAGCAGGCGCGCGCCCTCCACTGGGAGAAGCCCTTCACGAAGACCCTGGACTGGTCGAACCCGCCGTTCGCGACGTGGTTCGAGGACGGCGAGCTCAATGTCGCCTACAACTGCCTCGACCGTCACGTGGAAGCGGGCAACGGCGACCGCGTCGCTCTGCTGTGGGAGGGCGAGCCCGGCGACGAGCGTCGCGTCACCTATGCAGAACTCACCGACGAGGTGAAGCGCCTCGCGAATGTTCTGACAGACCTCGGCGTCGAGGCCGGCGACCGCGTCGCAATCTACCTGCCGATGATCCCCGAGGCCGTCGCATCGATGCTCGCCGTCGCGCGCATCGGCGCGATCCACTCCGTCGTCTTCGGCGGATTCTCGGCCGACAGCCTGCGCTCCCGCATCGACGACGCCGGTGCAAAGCTCGTCATCACCAGCGACGGCGGATACCGCAAGGGCAAGGCCTCCCCTCTCAAGCCCGCCGTCGACCAAGCCCTCGGAGACCGCGGACACGGCCCGCAGGAGACCGTCGAGCACGTCCTGGTGGTCAAGCGCACCGGGAACGAGGTCAGCTGGCAGGAGGGTCGCGACCTCTGGTGGCACGACCTTGTGCCCGCGGCATCCGCGGATCACGCAGCCCAGCCCTTCCCCGCGGAGAACCCCCTCTTCATCCTCTACACCTCGGGAACAACGGGGAAGCCGAAGGGCATCCTCCACACGAGCGGCGGGTATCTCACGCAGGCGGCGTTCACGAACAAGGTCGTCCACGACCTGCATCCCGAGAGCGACGTCTACTGGTGCACCGCGGACATCGGTTGGATCACGGGTCACACCTACGTCACCTACGGCCCGCTCGCCAACGGCGCGACCCAGGTCATCTACGAAGGCACGCCCGACGCTCCCCACCCGGGCCGGTGGTGGGAGATCGTCGCGAAGTACGGGGTGACGATCCTCTACACGGCGCCCACCGCCATCCGCTCGTTCATGAAGCTCGGCCGCAGCATCCCCGAGCAGCACGACCTGTCGTCGCTGCGCCTGCTGGGCAGCGTCGGCGAACCCATCAACCCCGAGGCGTGGATGTGGTATCGCCACGTGATCGGCGGCGATCGGGCCCCCATCGTCGACACGTGGTGGCAGACCGAGACCGGCGCGATCATGGTGTCCGCACTCCCGGGCGTCACCGAGACGAAGCCGGGCAGCGCGCAGGTCCCCCTCCCCGGCGTGAGCCTCGACGTCGTGGACGATCAGGGCAACGAGGTCGGCAACGGCAACGGCGGGCTCCTGGTTCTGACGGAGCCGTGGCCGAGCATGCTGCGCGGCATCTGGGGCGACCCGGAACGCTTCGCCGAGACCTACTGGGACAAGTTCGGCGAACAGGGCTTCTACTTCGCCGGCGACGGTGCCCGCCTGGACGAGGACGGCGACGTCTGGTTCCTCGGGCGCGTCGATGACGTCATGAACGTCTCGGGCCACCGCCTGTCGACGACCGAGATCGAATCGGCCCTCGTCGGGAACGAAGCCGTCGCCGAGGCGGCCGTCGTCGGCGCGTCCGACGAGACGACCGGGCAGGCGGTCGTCGCCTTCTGCGTCATCAAAGAGTCGTACATGAAGGCGAACTCGCTCGATGGCCTCGTCGACACGCTCCGCGCGTGGGTGGGCGACCAGATCGGGCCGATCGCCCGCCCACGCGACGTCTACATCGTGACCGAGCTCCCCAAGACCCGCAGCGGCAAGATCATGCGGCGACTGCTGCGCGACGTGGCGGAGGGGCGTGAGGTCGGCGACACGACGACCCTCGCCGACACGATGGTGATGTCCACCATCAAGGGACAGGTGACGAAGAACGTCTGAGCGTTCTCACCCCGCCGGCGTGGTGGGAACGACGTCCCAGTGCTCACGGATGAGGTTGCCGTCGACGCGGAAGATGTCGAGGGCGGTGTACGGGTCGTCGACCTTCGCGCCCACGGCCTGGGACAGCGTCCACACCAGGTCGCCGTCCGACAGCGACACCGTCGACTCGATGGGCGGGAACGCGGCTCCCCCGCCGAAGAGAGACTTCAGCGCCGCTGTCCCGTTCGGTGCGACCGGATTGTGCTGCAGATAGTTCGGATCGAATGCACGGTCGAGGATGCGCGCATCCTGGTCCTTGAAGAGAGTGTCGAAGGCGGCGACGGTGAAGACCCGATTCTTCTCCTCCTGCGCCTCGGTGGGCGCGGGGGAAGGCGTGGCGGGGTCGTAGAGGTCGCTGAACATCGAGTTCGTGTTGCCGCTCGCCGCCGGTCCCTGCGCGATGGGCTGTGCGAACGCCCAGCGTTCGACGATCTTGCCTCCGGCGAGACGGAAGACGTCGGCCGCGGCCTCCCCCGTGCGCTCATCGGAGGGGTCGTCGGTGATCTGGTAGTGGACGGCGACGAGATCACCGTCGGCGGCGGTGCGCTTGATGGCGGCCTGCGCCCCCGAGACGCTCTTGTGCGCAGCGGCGAACTGCGCGAGGAGACCGGCGGGTCCGGACGCGTTGTTCCCGCCGTGCACCGTCGCGTCCTTCTCGACGCTTGCGGCGGCCACAGCCCGGGCCTCAGCCGAATCGGGGTCGGGGAACGCCGCGGAGAAGAGCCGGGTGACGACCGTGAGGTTGGCCTTCTCCGTCGCCGCGTCGTCCCGGGCGATGCTCGAACCGCCCGACGTCGTGGACGCCGCCTGGGCAGGGCTTTCGGAAGACGACGGGGCTGCAGCAGCCGACGGTCCGCCGGCTGCGCACCCGGTCAGGAGGGCGGCGCCGGCCAAGACGGCGGCCGTGCGGGAGAGAAGGGACGATGAGAAGCGAGTGCTGATCATGGGGCCAGAGTGGCGCCGAGGTCTATGCGTATCTCACCGTCGTGTTATCAGATCCCCGAGAATTTGCACTCGGTTCAAGAAAGCGAGAAGACGACCTCGACCTCGACCGGGCTGTCGATGGGGAGGGCCGCCACGCCGACGGCGGAGCGGGCGTGTCGCCCTGCATCGCCGAAGATCTCACCGAGCACGGTGCTCGCGCCGTTGATGACCGTGGGGTGGCCGGTGAATTCCGGTGCGGATGCCACGAATCCCGTCACCTTCACCACGCCGGTCAGCCGGTCCACGCCGCCGACCGCCGCGGCAGCCGCAGCGATCGCGTTGAGGGCGCACTGGCGCGCGAGCGAGGCGGCCTCGTCCGCGGACACGTACCCCTCGCCGTCGCCGACCTTGCCGGTGGCCGGCATCGCGCCGTCGACCATGGGGAGCTGACCCGAGGTGTAGACGAGATCGCCGTGCACCTTCGCCGGGATGTAGGCGGCCAATGGCGGGACGACGGCACCCAGCTCGATGCCGAGCTCGGCCAGCCGGGCCGTGACCGACATCAGCCCTGTCCGAACTGACGAGCAGCGACGGCCGCGGCATCCAGCCCGGCGTTCGCCGAACCGTCACCACCCGACGGACGCTTGAAGTAGCCGACGAGGCCACCCTCGGGACCCGTCACCACCTGCACCAGCTCCCACCCCTGCTTGCCCCAGTTGTTGAGGATCGCGGCGGTGTTGTGGATCAGCAGCGGGGTGGTCATGTACTCCCACGTGGTCATTTCGAGTCTCCCGGAGGTCGTCACGGCGCGGCCCTGGTGGGCTCGACATAGGGAGCGTCACCGAGGCATCCCCCAGTTATCTCCCTTACGATCAGCCTATGCCCCACTCGAAACGCACGGCCACCGGTGTGCTCGGAGGCCTCATGGGCCTCGTCGGCCTCAGCACCGTCGCAGGCCTCCTCGTCTCGGCGACCGTGACTCCCGCCATCGCGGTGTCCGGTTATGCCGCCTCGAGCGCGATCCAGATGTTCGAGGACATGCCGAGCTACCTCAAAATCGAGAAGCTCATGCTCCCGACGACGATCTACGCCAAGAACGACGACGGCAAAGACGTCAAACTCACGGAGTTCTACGACCAGAATCGCGTCCCGGTCACCTTCGATCAGGTCACCCCCGTTATGTACGACGCGATCCTCTCGAGTGAGGACAAGAACTTCTACACCCACGGCGGCATCGACCTGCTCGGCACGCTCGGCGCCCTCGCGCGCAACGCGACCTCCAGCACGACCCGCGGCGGCTCGTCCATCACGCAGCAGTACGTCAAGAACGTCCTGCAGCAAGCGTGCGAGGCCAAGGCCACGGATCAGGATCAGGTGTACGCCTGCTACAAGGAGTCGACGGCCAACGAGGGCACCTCGGGGTACCAGCGCAAGATCCAGGAGATGCGCTACGCGATCCAGCTCGAGAAGAAGTACTCCAAGGACGAGATCCTCATCGGGTACCTCAACATCGCCCACTTCGGCGGGTCGGTCTACGGGATCGGCGCCGCGGCACGTCACTACTTCGACACGACTCCCGACAAGCTCACCATCGAGCAGGCCGCGGTGATCGCCGGGATGGTGCAGGAGCCGAACACTCTGCGGATCGACAAGCCCGGTGGCACGATCACCGCCAAGGACGGCACGCAGGTGAACGGCAAGGAGGACAGCTACCGTCTGACGACGGTCCGTCGCGACTACGTCCTCAACCGCCTACTCGAAGACAAGAAGATCACCCAGGCCGAACACGACGAAGCGATCAACGCGCCGATCACCCCCAAGATCACGTCGCGTCCGCAGGGCTGTTCGGAGGCGAAGGACTCGGAGTTCTTCTGCGCCTACGTCACGTCGATCATCCGCAAGGACGAAGCCTTCGGGAAGACCGAGAACGACCGGCTGGCCACCCTGCGACGCGGGGGCCTGAAGGTCTACACCACCCTCGACACCTCGCTGCAGAAGAAGGCGAACGAGGCGATCTCCGTCGTCCCGGCCGACGTGCCCTACATGGACCTCGGCGCCTCCGGCGTGCAGGTCGAGGTGGGGACGGGTCGCGTTCTCTCCATGGTGCAGAACCGCCCCTGGAGCGACCAGGTCGGCGAGAAGGGCACCACGCAGGTCAACTACAACGTCCCCACGGCGAACGGCGGCGGAGGCCACTCGGCCGGATCGACCTACAAGGTCTTCAGTCTCATCAACTGGATGCAGCAGGGCCACTCGGTCAACGAGATGCTGAACGGGCGCATCGGCAAGAAGACGGTGGAGACGTGCGACGGCAACACCCAGGCGGTGTGGACCGGCCCGGGCAAGGCACCTGACGGCTCGAACCGGATCGGCAACTTCGAGAGCAACCCGGGCTACAGCGGCACGGTCGCCCGTTTCACGAAGGACTCGCTGAACTCCGGCTTCCTCACGATGGCGGAGAAGATCTCGGTCTGCTCGACGAACCGCGTGGCGATGGACCTCGGCGTCACCACCGGTGGCGGCGGGCCGCTCGACGCGTCCAACCAGCCCTACGACGTGCTCGGCTCGCAGGCCGTGGCGCCGGTCGACATGGCCAACGCCTACGCGGCCATCGCCTCCAACGGCACGCTGTGCGCAGCGAAGGCCATCGACCGCGTCGTGGACGCGGATGGGAAAGAGCAGCCCATCCCCGACACGAAGTGCGAACGCAAGCTCAGCGAGGATGTCGCCGCCACGGCCGCCTACGTCCTGGAGAGCGTCATGTCCGCCAGCGGAACCGGCAGCGGCGCACGCACGTTCGACGGCGTTCCGATTTTCGGCAAGACGGGCATCCACCAGTTCATCCACACCTGGATGATCGGGTCGAGCTCCAAGGTCACGACCGCCGTCTGGGTGGGCAACGTCGACGCCGTCAAGCGGAACGGCGAGCTCGTGAACGTGCGCCTGGACGAGCACGTCGAGAGCGGGTACAAGCTCTCCCGCATCCGCAATTCGATCTGGCCCGCCATGCAGCGGGCGGCCAACGCCGAGTTCGGAGGTTCTGCCTTCCCGAAGCCGTCCACGGAGCTGACCAAGCGCGCCTACGCCCAGCTGCCCAACGTCGTCGGCCTGGACGTCGACGCCGCGACGCAGCGCATCGAGGCGGCCGGCTTCAGCGTCACCGTCGGCGACCCCGTGGCTTCGCCCGAAGCCGAGGGCACGATCGTCGCGCAGAGCCCCGGTGCCGGTCGCGTCGTGTCCGGCACGACGGTCACGATCAGCCCCAGTGACGGAAAGGGTGTCGTCGTGCCCGGTGTCAGCGGAACCCCGCAACAGGCGGCTGCAGCCCTCAACGGCGCCGGGTTCACGAACCTCGAGCAGAGCTGCAAGCAGGACGACGCGGCGCCGCCCGAGGGAGTCGTGACCGGCACGGATCCCGCCGCAGGCGAGACCGTCGGACGTGACGACACGATCACCATCCAGTACCAGGCCAAGGACTGCGGCGACGCCGGCGGCCCCGGCAACGGTAACGGCAACAACGGCAACGGCAACGGCCCGTGAGGCCTGCGTCACAGACCGCCCTCACCGCGCTCGGCGCGGTGGGGGCGGTCGGCGTATCCGCCGCCGTCTGGGGCATCGGCATCGAGCGATACCTCTTCACGGCGCGTCGTCACGAGCTCGCCGTCCTCCCCGAGGGCAGCCCGTCGCTGACGGTCCTCCACCTGTCGGACGCGCACATGGCCCCATGGCAGCACCGCAAGCAGCGGTGGATCGCCGACCTGGCAGACGCCGTACAACCCGATGTCGTCATCAACACGGGCGACAACCTCGGGCACGATGACGGGATCCGCGGCATCCGTGCGGCCTTCGAACCCCTCCGCGGCGTGCCGGGCTTCTTCGTCCACGGCTCGAACGACAAGGTCGCTCCCAGCGGGCGGAACCCGTTGAAGTACTTCACCGGCCCCTCCGACCACCCCGTGCGCGGTCGTCGTCTCGACACCGACGCGTTGGACGCGTACCTGAGCGATCTCGGACAGACCGCCCTCGACAACACGGCGGCGAGCATCCGCGTGGCGGGCTTGCGCATCGACGCACTCGGCGTCGACGATGCCCACCGGCAGTGGGACGATCTCGAGGCCGCCACCACGGCCTTCGACGCGCTGCCCGGTGATGACTCCCCCGGGCTGCGACTCGGGGTCACGCACGCCCCGTACCAGCGGGTGCTGAACGCGTTCATGGATGCCGGTGCCGACCTCCTCCTCGCCGGTCACACTCACGGGGGCCAGGTCCGCATCCCCTTCGCGAGGAAGGCGCTCGTGGCCAACTGCGACATCCCGCTCGATCAGGCCCGCGGCCGGAGCGAATGGACGCACGCAGGACGGACCGTTCCCCTGAACGTCAGCGCCGGTCTCGGCCACTCCATCTACGCTCCCATCCGGTTCGGCTGCCGGCCCGAGGCATCCGTCCTCGTCCTCCGCGCCCGACGCGCCGACGATTCGCCCGAGAGGCGGTCGGCAGGGTAAGCTTGGAGGGTTGCCACGGGGTGTGGCGCAGCTTGGTAGCGCGCGTCGTTCGGGACGACGAGGCCGCAGGTTCAAATCCTGTCACCCCGACAGCAGAGAGGCTCCGCCGGATTCCGGCGGGGCCTTTCGCATCCCTCCCCGGAGGGGCCATCGCACCTCCCACGGAACGGAGCACCATGACCTCTCCCCGCCTCGTCGCCTTCGACCTCGACGACACGCTCGCCCCCTCGAAGACGGCGATCGACCCGCGCATGGGCGACCTGCTCCTCCGCCTCGCCGAGCGCGTCGAGGTCGCGATCATCTCGGGTGGGCAGCTGCAGCAGTTCCAGACTCAGGTGGTCGAGCGCCTGCCCGAGACGGATGCCGCGACCCTCGCCCGCTTGCACCTCATGCCGACCTGCGGCACGCAGTACTACCGCCTCACGACGGACGGCATCGAGACGGTGTACGCGCTCTCGCTGACCGACGACGAGAAGTCCCGCGCCCTCGCCGCCGTCGAGGAGGAGGCGACCCGCCTCGGCCTCTGGGAGAGCGAGACCTGGGGGCCCATCCTCGAGGACCGCGGCTCGCAGATCACGTTCTCCGCACTCGGCCAGTCCGCACCCCTCGACGCCAAGACGGCGTGGGACCCGACCGGCGAGAAGAAGAACGCCCTCCGCGACGCCGTGGCCGCCCGCATCCCGGACCTCGAAGTCCGCTCGGGCGGGTCGACGTCGGTCGACATCACGCACCGCGGCATCGACAAGGCCTACGGCATGCGCAAGCTCGCCGAGCAGACCCGCATCCCCCTCGATGACATGCTCTTCGTCGGCGACCGCCTCGACGAGCACGGCAACGATTACCCCGTCCTGGCCATGGGTGTCACCTGTCACGCCGTGGAGGGCTGGGAGGACACCGCAGCCTTCCTCGACGAGCTGATCCCCACGCTCTGAGGCGTCAGCGCAGCCTGTCGCCCGATTCGCGCAGGTAGCACCGCGCGCACATCGACTCGTACGTGACCCGGTCGGGTGAGAGTTCGTCGATCGCGACCTGGTCACCGTCGAACACGAACCGCCCGCCGACGAGACGCGCGTTGAAGAGCGCCTTGCTGCCGCACCGGCAGATCGTCTTGAGCTCCTCAAGGCTGTGCGCGAGTTCCATGAGCCGGGCCGCCCCGGGGAAGGCCCGCGTCTGGAAGTCCGTACGGATGCCGTAGGCGAGGACGGGGATGCCGTCGCTCACCGCGATCCGGAGCAGGTCGTCGATCTGCTCGGGGGTCAGGAACTGGGCCTCGTCCACGAGTAGACAGGCGACGTCGGTGCGGACGTCGGGTACGAGCGCCGCCTCGGCCTCGCGCTGGACTCGACGACGATGCTCGGCGAACAGTTCGCGGGCGTCGTCGTCCGGGCCGATGAGGAAGTCGACGGTGCGCTCGACTCCGAGACGACTCGAGATCTGGTCGGCGCCCTTCGTGTCGATCTCGGGCTTGGCCAGCAGCACGTGCTGGCCCCGTTCCTCATAGTTGAACGCCGCCTGCAGCAGGGCCGTCGACTTGCCCGAGTTCATCGCGCCGTAGCGGAAGTACAGCTTCGCCACGGGTGCGTCTCAGACGTTGATCTGCAGCGCGGCTGCGGTCTTCTGCAGCACCTCGGAGGCCGTCTCGGGAGACGCGTTGAGCGTCTGACCGTACGTGGGGATGAGCGTCTTCAGGGTGGGCTCCCAACCCGCCAGGCGGTCGGGGAAGCACGTCTTCAGCAGGCCGAGCATGATCGACGCACCCGTCGAGGCCCCCGGAGAGGCGCCCAGCAGGCCCGCGATCGACCCGTCGGCGGAGCTGACGACCTCGGTGCCGAACTGCAGCACGCCGCCCTTCTTCGGGTCCTTCTTCATGACCTGCGCACGCTGTCCGGCCTGCAGCAGCTCCCAGTCCTCGTCGCGCGCGCTCGGCATGAAGTCGCGGAGGGAGTCGACCTTCTTGCCGTGGCCTTTCAGCAGCTCGCTGACGA
Source organism: Microbacterium phoenicis (assembly GCF_047302325.1). Taxonomy (NCBI): domain Bacteria; kingdom Bacillati; phylum Actinomycetota; class Actinomycetes; order Micrococcales; family Microbacteriaceae; genus Microbacterium; species Microbacterium phoenicis. The sequence continues at coordinate 1,322,291 of NZ_CP154849.1, read as the reverse complement.
GGTACTTGATGAGGCCCGGGTTGTCGACGGCCACCTTCAGCATCGGCAGGATGTTGCCGGGCCGCACCTGGGCGACGATGTCGGTCATACGACCGTTCTTCAGGAACTTCGGGCTGAACGTCGCGAACGGACCGAACAGCAAGGACGCCTCACCGTCGACGACGCGCGTGTCGAGGTGCGGGACCGACATGGGGGGCGCACCCACGGAGGCCTGCGAGTAGACCTTCGCCTTGTGCTGCGCGACGAGCTCGGGCTTGGAGGTCTTCAGCCACTGACCGCCGATCGGGAACACGCCGTAGCCGGAGATCTCGGGGATGCCGGAGCGCTGCAGGAGCTTGATGGCCCAGCCGCCCGCGCCCACGAAAACGAACCGCGCCCGCACCTTGCCGGGCGTGCGGCCGACCGTGTGACGGTAGGTGACCTCCCACGTGCCGTCCTTCCGGCGCTTCAGGTTCCGGACCTCGCGGTTCGTCTCGACGTCCACACCGGAGGCCGAGAGGTGCTCGAAGAGCTGGCGCGTGAGCGAACCGAAGTCGACGTCGGTGCCGGCGGGGACGCGGGTGGCTGCGAACGGCTCGCCCTTGCGGCGCTTCTGCATGAGCAGCGGCGCCCACTCGTTGATGACGCGGGAATCCTCGGAGTACTCGATGCCGGCGAACAGCGGCTGCGCCTTGAGCACCTCGTAGCGCTTCTTGAGGAAGGCGACATCCTTCTCGCCGCGGACGAAGGTCATGTGCGGCGTCGCGTTGATGAAGGTGGACGGCTCGTCGAGGACGCCGCGCTCGATGAGCGCGCTCCACAGCTGGCGCGACTGCTGGAACTGCTCGTTGATGCCGATCGCCTTGGCCGGGTCGATCTTTCCGTCCGGACCCTCGGGCGTGTAGTTCAGCTCGCAGAGCGCGGCGTGGCCCGTGCCCGCGTTGTTCCACGCGTTGGAGGACTCCTGGGCGACCTCGGAGAGGCGTTCGAAGACGCCGATCTTCCAGTCCGGCTCGAGCTGTTGCAGAAGGGTGCCGAGGGTGGCGCTCATGATGCCGCCGCCGATGAGCAGGGCGTCGTAGGTGTCCGTCGGACTCACTGCGGCGGGGCCGGCTGCTGCGGCGTTCTCGGCGGCCTGATCGTCTGCTCCGGGATTGTCAGTCACGGTCATCCAGTCTACGTCGCCGCTACGGCGGGAGTCGCCGCCCGCCGCCGGTCGAGGCGGCAGGAAAGCGGGTTCTTTCCCCTGATGAAAGGCGGATGCCGGGTCCCCCCCGCGGGGCGGGACCCGGCATCCGTCCTCAGACGCGGGCGGCCAGGTCGGCCGCGACCAGCTCGGCGATCTGGACCGCGTTGAGCGCCGCGCCCTTGCGGAGGTTGTCGTTGCTGATGAAGAGCACGAGCCCCTTGCCCTCGGGCGCGGACTGGTCGGCGCGGATGCGTCCGACGAGGCTCGGATCAGCCCCGGCGGCAGCCAGTGGCGTGGGAACGTCGGCCAGGGCGACGCCTGCGGCATCCGCGAGGACCTCACGGGCGCGGTCAGGCGTGATGTCCTGTGCGAACTCGGCGTGGATCGACAGCGAGTGGCCCGTGAAGACCGGGACGCGGACGCACGTGCCGGCGACGCGAAGACCCGGGAGCTCGAGGATCTTGCGGCTCTCGTTGCGGAGCTTCTTCTCCTCGTCGGTCTCGTTGTCGCCGTCGTCGACGAGGCTGCCCGCGAACGGGATGACGTTGAAGGCGATGGGCGCGACGTACTTCTGCGGTTCGGGGAACTCCACCGCACCGCCGTCGTGGACGAGGCCGATCGCGCCGCCCTGAGCGACGACGGATTCGACCTGACCGAGGAGCTCCTCGGCGCCGGCGAGGCCGGAGCCCGAGACCGCCTGGTAGGTGCTGACCGTGAGCCGGACGAGCTCCGCCTCGACGTGCAACGGCTTCAGGACGGGCATCGCGGCCATCGTCGTGCAGTTCGGGTTCGCGATGATGCCCTTGGGCAGGTTGCGTATCGCGTGCGGGTTGACCTCGCTGACCACGAGCGGCACCTCGGGGTCCATGCGCCAGGCGCTGGAATTGTCGATGACGACGGCGCCGGCGTCCGCGAAGCGCGGGGCGTGGGCGCGGGAGCCCGTCGCGCCCGCTGAGAAGAGGGCGATCTGGATGCCGCTGGGGTCCGCCGTGGCGACATCCTCGACGACGATCTCGCGACCGTCGACCTCGATCGTCGAGCCCGCCGAGCGTGCCGTCGCGAACAGGCGCAGCTCGCGGATCGGGAAAGCGCGGTCGACGAGGATGTCGCGCATCACCGTCCCGACCTGTCCGGTGGCGCCGACGACGGCGACGGAGAATCCCGATTCGGAGAAGACGGTCATGGTGCGGTTCCTCGAGGGTGCGGCGCCGCGCGACGCGACGTCGCGGCAGGGCGCAGGAGAGCGGGTTCCGGCGATTCTACCGGCGCGCCGGGTACCGCGATCCGCATGTGTCGCCCCGCGGGACGCTACACCCACGCGCGAAGCTTCTCGGGGTTCCGCATCATCCAGACATCGGTGATCCGATCGCCGTCGGTGGCGAAGGTGACCGCGGCCGCGATGACGCCGTCGACCCGGATCGCGCACCCGAGCCCGTCTCCGGTGACGGCCGGCTCGTAGGTCGCGGTCGGCTGCTTGGCCGCGAGCCCGAGCAGGAAGCGCGCGACGTGGTCCGCCCCGCGCACCGGCCGGCGCGCGGCGGACACGATCCCGCCGCCGTCGGAGACCAGGACGACGTCGGGCGCGAGCACCCGGACGAGGGCGTCGAGACTCCCGCTCGCAGTCGCGGCGGCGAAGGCCGCGATCAGTTCGTCGTGACGGCCGCGCGGCACGTCCGCCCCCGCGCGGCGCCCGACGTGGCGGCGAGCGGATGCCGCCAACTGCCGACACGCGGCCGCCGACCTCCCCAGCACCTCGGCGATCTCGGCGAACGGCACCGCGAACACCTCGTGCAGCACGAAGGCCACGCGTTCGGCGGGAGTGAGCGTCTCGAGAATCACCAGGAGCGCGGTGGACACTCCCTCGGCGCCGACGACGACATCGACAGGGTCACCGGACGCGCCGACGGGAACCGGCTCGGGCAGCCACTCCCCCACGTACGTCTCGTGCCGGACGCGTGCGGAGCCCAGCACGTCCAGGCAGATCCGCCCGGTCGCGCGCATGAGCCACCCGCCGGGGTTCGCGATGGCATCGCGCTCGGACGCGCTCAATCGCAGCCACCGGACGTAAGCCTCCTGCACGGCGTCCTCGGCGTCGGCCAACGTTCCGAGCATGCGGTACGCCGCGGCGACGAGCGTACGGCGGAAGGCGTCGACGTCGCCGACCGGCCGAGTCGCGGCATCCGTCATGGCGATCTCCGTCCCGGGCCTCACATTCGGGGAGGCTGCGTCGTCACCACAGTGACACACCTTCGGAAGGGACGACATGAAGATCGCAGTGGCAGGCGGGACAGGCACGGTGGGACGGCTCGTGGTGGAGCGAGCGCGGGAGGCGCGGCACGACGCGGTCGTCCTCTCGCGCGCCGCGGGGGTGGACCTCCGTGACCGGGCGGCGGTCGAGCGCGCCCTCGCGGGAACGGAGGCGGTCATCGACGCAGCGAGCGTCGGCACGACCAGCGCGGCGACGGCGACGGAGTTCTTCGCCGCGGCATCCGGCACCCTCCTCTCCGCCGCCGCCAGCACCGGGGTCGGGCATGCCGCACTCCTGTCGATCGTCGGGATCGACCGGAACCCGAACGGCTACTACTCAGGAAAGGTCCGGCAGGAGGAGCTCTTCGAGGACGGCGCCGTGCCGTGGAGCATCCTGCGGGCGACGCAGTTCCACGAGTTCGCCGGGCAGGTCGCGGCGCAGGCGCGCCTCGGGCCGCTGCAGCTGGCCCCGCGTGCACGGGTGCAGCCGGTCGCCGCGGCGGAGGTCGCCGCGCGGCTCGTCGACATCGCCGTCGCGGGTCCGCAGGGGCGGGCGCCGGACCTCGCCGGTCCCCGCGAGGAACGCCTCGACCGGATGATCCGGGCCTGGGTGCACCGCGACGGATCGCGGCGGCTCGTCCTCCCGGTGAGCATCCCGGGGGCTCAGATGCGCGGTATGCGCGAGGGGCTCGCGCTCCCCGGGCCGGCCGCGACCATCGCCGGGCCGAGCTTCGACGAGTGGCTCGGCTCGCGGAGGTGACGCGTCAGCGACCCGTGCCCGCGTGGACGACGGCTTCGGTGTCGCCGTCGAGCCCATAGGCGGTGTGCACGACGCGCGCGGCCTCGGCGAGGTCGTCGCCGCGGACGACGACCGAGATGCGGATCTCCGAGGTCGAGATCATCTCGATGTTGACGCCCGTCGTCGACAAGGCCTCGAACAGCGTCGCCGAGACACCGGAGTGCGTGCGCATGCCGGCACCGACGACCGACAGCTTGCCGATCTGGTCGTCGTGGACGAGCTTGTCGAAACCGACTGCGCTCTGCTCGACCGAAAGGGCGCGCAGCGCGGTGGAGGCCTCGGCCTTGGGGAGCGTGAAGGAGATATCGGTGCGGCCGGTCGCGGCGGCCGACACGTTCTGCACGATCATGTCGACGTTCGCGCCGGACTTGGCGACGATCTTGAAGATGTCGGCGGCCTTGCCGGGGACGTCGGGCACGCCCACGACGGTGATCTTGGCCTGGCTGAGGTCGGTGGCGACACCGGTGACGATGGGCTCTTCCATCTCTTCTCCCTCTTCGTGGTCGGGGGCGGTCATCCCCGCACCGAGAACATACGTGCCGACGCCCGAACTGAAGGTCGAGCGGGCGTGGATCATGACGCCGTGACGGCGGGCGAACTCGACGGCGCGGATGTAGAGCACCTTCGCCCCGTTCGCGGCCAGCTCGAGCATCTCCTCGGACGTGACGGTCGCGAGCTTGCGCGCCTTCGGCACGACGCGGGGGTCGGCCGTGAAGATGCCGTCGACGTCGCTGTAGATCTCGCAGACGTCGGCGTTCAGCGCCGCGGCGAGCGCGACGGCGGTCGTGTCGGACCCGCCGCGGCCGAGCGTCGTGATGTCGCGGGTGTCGCGGCTGAACCCCTGGAAGCCCGCGACGATGACGATCGCTCCCTCGTCGAGCGCCTCGCGAACGCGCACCGGCGTGACGTCGACGATCCGCGCGGCGCCGTGCGAACTGTCGGTGATCATGCCGGCCTGGCTGCCCGTGAACGAGCGCGCCTCGAAGCCCATCGAGTTGATCGCCATCGCCAGCAGCGCCATCGAGATCCGCTCACCGCTGGAGAGCAGCATGTCGAGCTCGCGGGGCGCCGGCAGCGGCGAGACCTGAGAGGCGAGGTCGAGCAGCTCGTCGGTCGTGTCGCCCATCGCGCTGACGGCGACGACGACGTCGTGACCGGCACGTCGGGCGTCGACGATCCGCTTCGCGACGCGGCGGATGCTCTCGGCGTCGGCGACGGACGAACCGCCGTACTTCTGGACGATCAGGGCCATGGTCGGATACTCCCGGGTGGATGCCGGACGCAGCCGGCGGGCGGTGACTCACGCCCGGGCACCATCCTACGGAGCGCCTCGTACCGTCACCGCCATGTGACGCCCCCGGGAGCCGCTCATTTAGGCTGGACGGCATGGGACGACGCCAGTTCTTCACGTCGCTGCAGGCACTCGTCCGCTCCCCCGAGAACTCGGCGCCGCACACCGAGATGCTGCCGGTGATCGACGACGCCTTCGCCGTCGGGGTCCTCGATCTCAGCATCCGCATCGGCGAGTCGATGCTCGCCTCGGGCGCTCCCGCGAGCGAGGTCACCCTGACGATCGTGCGCGTCGCCGGCGTCTACGGACTCGATCCCGTCCACGTCGACGTGAGCTACAACTCGATCACCGTCGCCCATCACCGGAGCGGTGCCGACAAGCCGATCACCCTCATGCGGGTCGTCCGCAGTCAGGCGCCCGATCACGCCCGCCTGCAGCGCCTGCAGGCCCTCGTCACTCAGATCAGGGGCGGGATGCCTGTCGACGCCGCGCGCGCCGAGTTCCGCGTCGTGCGCCGCACACCGTTCGCCTACCACCCGCCCGTCATCGTCACCGCGCAGGCGCTCCTCGCAGTCGGGGTCGCGCTCATGTTCGGCGCCAACTGGCTCGTGATCCTGCTCTCCTTCATCGCCGCGGGAGGAGCCGCGATCACGCAGTTCCTCCTCGGCCGGGCCCACGTCCCCTTCTTCTTCAGCCAGGTCGCCGGCGCCTTCGTCCTGACGCTCATCGCCGCCGTCGCTCCCAGCCTCGAGGCGACCGGGTGGTCCGTCGCGCAGGACATCAAACCGACGGTCATCGTCGCATCGGGGATCGTGCTGATGCTCGCGGGGCTCACCGTGGTGGGCGCCGCGCAGGACGCGATCGACGGTTTCGCCCTGACGGCGACCGGCCGCATCCTCGAGCTCACGACGCAGACCCTGGGCGTGGTCCTCGGCATCCTCGCGGGCCTCGAGACCGCCCGGGTGGTCGGTGCCGGGATGGACGTCCCCAACGACCCGCTCCCGTTCGGGCCACTTCCGCTGCAGTTCGTCGGCGCGGCGCTCATCGCCGTCTCGGTCACGATCTACAACGGAGCCGGCCTTCGCGTCGTCGCGGTCAGCGTGGGTCTGAGCGTCGTCGCCTGGGCGGGGTACACCGCGGCATCCGCTCTCGGCTTCGAAACGGCAGCCGCCAGCGGCGTCGGCGCCTTCGCGGGCAGCCTCGTCGGCATCCTCGCGGCCTACCGGCTGCACGTGCCGTCGGTCGCCATCACGACCGCGGCGATCCTTCCCATGGTCCCCGGAGCCGCGGTCTTCCGCGGGCTCCTGGGTGTCGTCGAGTCGGGCAGCAGTACCGCCCTGCTCCTCTCGGGCTTCACGACTCTCGCCTCCGCGGCGACGATCGGGATCGCTCTCGCGGTCGGCGCGTCACTCGGCATCTACGTCGGCCAGCCGCTGCGTGCGTCGCTGGGCACGGTCATCCGGGCTCGCGCGCGCGAGCGCTCCTGAGCTCCGCCCTCAACGCGCCCCCAGGCTCTGCCTTAGGCTCGCCGCATGAGCTCCGCAAGTGACGAGATCTGGAACCGTGCCGTCGACCTCGACGAACCCCTCTCCCTCCCCGGCGACCTCGCCGCCCGACGGGTGCTGACCTTTCACGCCACGGTCCAGGGCGGGGGCTTCTGGAACGCGATCGAATCGCACTCCGCGGACGAGGAGTTCCCCCTCGACGCCGTTGCCGACGCGTACCGAACGCTGGGTCTCGAACCGACCGCCGAAGCCGTGGACCGTGCCGCAGCGGAGTACGACGAGACCGCCGGCATCGGCGACGACGATGCGTGGGGCGAGGCCGAGGAACGCGTCACCGAGGAATACCGCATCGAGGACGAGGACATCGCGGCGGCCGTCGAGCGCACGCTCGCGCAGGAGCCGGAGCTGTTCGCCCCGACCGCCTGACCTCAGACCGCGCGGCGGCCCTCGAACGCGCGACCGAGGGTGACCTCGTCTGCGTACTCGAGGTCACCACCCACCGGCAGACCCGAGGCGAGCCGGGTGACGCTGATCTCGAGGGTGCGGAGCAGGCGGCTGAGGTAGGTCGCCGTCGCCTCGCCCTCGAGGTTGGGATTGGTGGCGAGGATGACCTCGGTCACGGTGCCGTCGGCGAGGCGTTGCATGAGCTGCGCGATCCGCAGATCGTCGGGGCCGATGCCCGCCATCGGACTGATCGAGCCGCCGAGCACGTGGTAGAGCCCGCGGAACTCGCGCGTGCGCTCGATGGCCGAGACATCCTTCGCGTCCTCGACGACGCAGATGAAGGTGCGGTCGCGCCGCGGATCACGGCAGATGGAGCACTGCGCCTGCTCGGAAACGTTGCCGCAGATCTCGCAGAAGCGAACGCGCTCGCGGAGCTCGGACAGCAACTGCGCCAGTCGGGACACGTCGAACGACGGCGTCTGCAGGATGTGGAACGCGATGCGCTGGGCCGACTTCGGGCCGATGCCGGGAAGACGACCGAACTCGTCGATCAGGTCTTGGACGATGCCGTCGTACATGGATCAGTTGAACCTCGTCGGAGGGGTGTACGGCTCTTCGCGGACGAAGCGCGCACCGAGGAGCTGGCGGACGGCGGCCTCGCCTACCCGCTCGATCCCGCCAGGACGGGGTCCGCGGGGCGGCTCGGCGGCGAGACGGGGCGGAGGCGGCGAGTGGACGGGAACCGGAGCATCGGCATCCACCGGCGGCGGGATGTCGTCCTCGTCGTCGTCGGACGGAGCCTCGGCCGGAAGGACGTCGCCCTCGCGCTGCACGGTGAGCGTCCGCACCGGTGATGGCGCGGCGTCCTCCGGCTCGTCGTCGACGGGGAACTGCGCGGCCGGTGCATTGTCGTCGGTCGGGATCGGAGCGACCGCCCACTCTGTCACGGGCGCCGCCGAAGCGGGCGCGGATCGGGGCGCTGACGCGGGCCGGGATGCCGCGACCGGCGACACCCCGTAGCCGCCCTCGGGCGCGTCGGGCTCGGGCGGTGCGTCGGGACCGATGCCGCCGGGCGGCGGCGGAGTCGGATCGGTGTCATGGCGGGTGAGGTACTTCACCCGCACGCCGAGCACCGACAGTATCGCGCTGCGGAGGTCCTCGCTCGGCCCCTTGCCTGCAGAGAGCTTCTTGAACGACTGCACGTCGGAGTGGCTCTGGAACGACAGCGTCAGGATGTCGCCTTCGGCGTACGCGACCGGGCGCGATGCCGTGGCGATCATCCACGACGTGCGGCTGATGTCTTCGAGGCGGCGCAGGATCTCGGGCCACGAGTCGCGGACCTGCTCGAACGTCACCGGCCCGGAGGGAACCACCGGCTCGGGAGCAGCGGCGGGCGGAGGCGAAGCGGGCTCGGGGGTCGCGGCGGGCGCGGGCTCCTGTGCCACGGCGGGCGCCTGTGCTGCTGCAGGTGCCGGTGTCTGTGTTACTGCAGGTGCCGCCGCGGGAGGGGTCGATGCCGACGCGGTCGCCGCGGGGCGGGGCGCAGCCGCCGAGTGTGGAGCGGGAGCCGCCGCCGGGACCGAGGCCGCGGGAGCGCCGGCATCCGTCGCCGCGAGGACGCGCGCCACGAGGAGCTCCAGCTGCAGGCGGGGCGAGGTCGTGCCGGTCATGTCGTCGAGGGCCGTCACGACGAGGTCGGCGATCCGCGAGAGCCGGTCGGTGCCGAAGGCGGATGCCTGTCGCGCCATGCGCTCGAGCTCGTCGACCGGCACACCGCGCAGCACGGCGCGGGCGCCCTCGCCGGTCGCGGCCACGATGATGAGGTCGCGCAGGCGCTCGAGCAGGTCGTCGACGAAGCGCCGCGGATCCTGACCGGTCTGCACGACGCGGTCGACGGCTCCGAACGCGGCCGCCGCGTCGTGGGACGAGAAGGCGTCGACGACCTCGTCGAGCAGCTCGGCGTGCGTGTACCCGAGGAGGGCGACGGCACGTTCGTAACCGACGGCGCCGTCCTCGGACCCGGCGATCAACTGGTCGAGCAGCGACAGCGTGTCGCGAGGGGATCCGCCGCCGGCGCGGACGACGAGGGGCAGCACACCCGCCTCGACGGAGACGCCCTCGGTGGCGCAGAGCTGTTCCACGTACTCGAGCATCGCGGCGGGTGCGACCAGGCGGAACGGGTAGTGGTGGGTGCGCGAGCGGATCGTGCCGATGACCTTCTCGGGCTCGGTCGTCGCGAAGATGAACTTGACGTGCGCAGGCGGCTCCTCGACGAGCTTGAGCAGCGCGTTGAAGCCCTGCGCCGTGACCATGTGCGCCTCATCGAGGATGAAGATCTTGAACCGGTCGCGCGCGGGCGCGAACACGGCGCGCTCGCGGAGGTCGCGCGCGTCGTCGACGCCGTTGTGGGATGCCGCGTCGATCTCGACGACATCGAGGGAACCGCCCCCGCCGCGACTGAGCTCGACGCACGAGTCGCATGTGCCGCACGGGGTGTCGGTCGGCCCCTGCGCGCAGTTGAGGCACCGCGCGAGGATGCGTGCCGACGTCGTCTTGCCGCAGCCGCGAGGGCCCGAGAAGAGGTACGCGTGGCCGACACGGTCGCTGCGGAGCGCCGTCATGAGCGGCTCGGTCACCTGGCTCTGCCCGATCATCTCGCCGAAGGTCTCCGGGCGATAGCGGCGGTACAGAGCGGTGGTCACCACAACAGACTACGGCGTGGCACCGACATCCGATCCGGTGCTCGTCCTTCGACCGCGGCGGCGATCGCGTCGCGCTCGGCGCCCGCGGCCAGCATCGCCGCGAGCAGGATCCGCGCCTGACCCGGTCGCAACGTCGGCGAGTGGAGCGCACCCGCCGCGGCGAGGTCCGCTCCGCCTCCTCCCCCGCCGTACGACGGGACGAGGAGCCCGCGGGGCACGCGACTCGAAACGACGACCGGGATGCCGCTCGCCACCGCATCGCGCACCGCGGCGACGACCGTCGGGGTCGTGTTCCCCGACCCGAGCGCTTCGAGCACGATGCCGGCGGCACCGGCGGCGAGGCTCGCCCGCAGATGGACCTCGTCAGCCCCCGGAGGGAGCGCGACCACGTCGACCCGGACCCCGGAGACGTCGCCCACGACGTGCGGAGGCGCCCCGGCATCCCGTCGTGCGTGCCCGAAGGCGTCGGCGCGGTCGGTGGTCAGCTTCGAGAGCCCCCACGTCGAGAGGATGCGGCCGCCGAAGGCCACCCAGACGCCCGGGACGGCGGCGCGGGTTGCCGCCAGTGCGACGCGGATGTTGTCGGGACCGTCGGAGGCGGGGTCGTCGGCGGTGAACTGGGCGCCCGTGAAGACGACGGGGATCCGCGGCTCGCCGACCTGGATCGCGGCGAGGAGCGAGGTCTCCTCGAGCGAGTCCGTTCCGTGCAGGACGAGGACGCCGCGCACCTCGTCGTCGGCGACGGCGACCGCCACCGCGTCGACGATGTGCTGCATGTCGGCGAGGGTGAAGGTCGCCGAGTCGGCGGCGAGCGCGTCGACGACGCGGACGTCGTCGTCGGGCGCCAGTCCGTGGAGGAGAGCGCCCCCGCCGAGGGCGGGAGCGCTCGATCCGTCCGGCGACCGGCGGCTCGCGATGGTGCCGCCGGTCGCGATGACGACCAGGTGCTGGCGGCTCACGCGCCGCTCTCGTCGGTGCGCTGCAGGGCGGCGATCGTGCCGGTCTGCTCGGCCGCCAGCATCCGGATGCGATCGCGCAGCAGGAACCACCCGCCGATGAGCGCCGGCACGATGACGATGAGCGAGCCGACCGTGAACGTGCCGATCGGGAAGTCGAGGGCCATGAGGACGATGACCGAGCCGAGGAACACGAGCGTGATCCATCCCGTGTACGGTGCCCCCGGCATCCGGAACGAGGGTCGTTCCATCACACCGGCGCTCGCCAACCGCTGCAGCTTGATCTGGCAGAGGATGATGACGCCCCAGGCGCTGATGATGCCGAGCGCCGACACGTTGAGGGCGATCTCGAACGCCTGCGACGGGACGACGGCGTTGAGCGCGACTCCGAGCAGGGTCACGGCCGCCGTGACCGCGATGCCCATGTACGGGACGCCGGCGCGGTTCATGCGCATGAGGGGCGCGGGAGCCGAGCCCGTGACGGCCATCGAGTGGAGGATGCGGCCGGTCGAGTACAGGCCGGCGTTCAGCGATGAGACGACGGCGGTGAGGACGACGAGGTTCATGATGACGTCGGCCCCTTCGACCCCGATCGACCCGAAGAAGGTGACGAACGGGCTTTCGCCGGACTTGTAGCTGGTGAACGGCATGAGCAGCGTGAACAGCAGCACCGAGCCGACGTAGAAGACCGCGAGACGGAACACGACGGCTCGGATCGCCTTCGGCATGATGGTCCGCGCGTTCTCGGTCTCGCCCGCGGCCGTGCCGACGAGCTCGATCGACGCGTAGGCGAAGACGACGCCCTGCACGACGATGAGGGCGGGCAGGATCCCGTTGGGGAACACACCGCCGTTGTCGGCGATCAGGTGGAAGCCGGGCGTCGTCCCCGCGACGGGCGTGCCCGTGACGACGAAGAAGATGCCGACGACGAGGAAGGTCACGAGCGCGGCGACCTTGATGATCGCGAACCAGAACTCGAGCTCGCCGAAGACCTTCACCGACAGCAGGTTCATGGCCAGGACGAGGACCAGCGCGACGAGGGCGAACACCCACTGCGGGATGCCGGCGAGCACCGGCACGTACTGCTTGAAGAAGTTCATGTAGAGCGCGACGGCGGTGACGTCGGCGACGGAGGTCATGGCCCAGTTGAGCCAGTACATCCAGCCGGCGGCGAAGGCCATCTTCTCGCCGTAGAACTCGCGGGCGTACGAGACGAACGACCCCGTCGAGGGGCGGTGGAGGATCAGTTCGCCGAGCGCGCGCATCACGAGGAAGGCGAAGATGGCGCAGACGGCGTAGACGAGGACGAGAGCGGGACCCGCCGTCGCGAGTCGACCGCCGGCTCCCATGAACAGGCCTGTCCCGATCGCGCCGCCGATGGCGATCATCTGGATCTGACGCGGCCGGAGGCCCTTATGGAAGCCTGCGCCTTCGGCCTGCGCGATCGAGGCCGTGCGGAGCAGCGCGGCATCCGTCTTCGGGGAGGTCGACTCCGTCGTCATGCGTTCTCGCTTTCGTCGCCGCGCGGCACCGTCGCCGCTCGGATCGTGATATCTGCCTTACAGGTTCGGGAACACTGAACACCCGGATCGCGCTGGAGTCAAGTTTTTTCGCGAGGAACAGTTGGGATCTGTCTGATAGGTTTGCGCCGTTCGCCCCTCGAGGAAGAGACCGACATGACGACGACGCGCACCGAACACGATCTGCTCGGCCCCGCAGAGATCCCCGCCGACGCGTACTGGGGAGTGCACACCTCCCGCGCCCGCGACAACTTCCCCGTGACGGGGGTTCCGATCGGCACCTACCCGTTCCTCTTGCGGGGTCTCGCCTTCGTCAAGGAGGCGGCCGCCCTCGCCAATCGGGACCTCGGCCTCTTGGACCCGGCCCGTGCCGATGCCATCGCGGCGGCCTGCCGAGAGATCCGGGGCGGCGCCCTCGCGGACCAGTTCGTCGTCGACGTGATCCAGGGGGGCGCGGGGACGTCGACCAACATGAACGCGAACGAGGTCATCGCCAACCGCGCCCTCGAGATCCTGGGTCACGCGAAGGGCGAGTACACCCACCTGCACCCCAACGACCACGTGAACCTCAGCCAGTCGACCAACGACGCCTACCCCACGGCGATCGACGTCGCACTCGTCGAAGGCGTCGACGGACTGGATGCCGCGATGGGCGTCCTCCACGACGCGTTCGCGGCCAAGTCGGCCGAGTTCTCGGGGTTCGTGAAGATCGGGCGTACGCAGCTTCAGGATGCCGTCCCGATGACGCTCGGCCAGGAGTTCGGCGCCTTCGCGGTCATGCTCGACGAGGACCGTCTGCGCCTGCGCGAGTCCGCGCGGCTGCTGCTCGAGGTCAACCTCGGTGCGACGGCCATCGGCACGGGACTCAACGCGCCGGTCGGCTACGGGCCGCTCGCCGTCTCGCACCTCGCGCAGCTCACCGGCCGACCGTTCGCCCCCGCGACCGACCTCGTCGAAGCGACCCAGGACCCGGGCGCCTTCGTGCACCTGTCGGGCATGCTCAAGCGGATCGCCGTCAAGCTCTCCAAGACCTGCAACGACCTGCGGCTGCTGTCGTCGGGTCCGCGCGCCGGCCTCGGCGAGATCACCCTCCCCGCCCTGCAGGCGGGCTCGAGCATCATGCCCGGCAAGGTGAACCCCGTCATCCCCGAGATGGTGACGCAGGTCGCCTACACGGTGATCGCCGACGACCTCGCCGTCACCCTCGCCGCCGAGGCCGGGCAGCTGCAGCTCAACGCGTTCGAGCCGGTCATCGTCCGGGCTCTCTCGCAGAGCATCGCGCACCTGACCGCCGCGTGCCGCCTGCTCGCCGAGCGCTGCGTCAGCGGCATCCAGGCCCGTCCCGACGTGATGGCCGCACGCGTCTCCGACTCGATCGGGCTCGCGACGGCGCTGAACCCGCTCATCGGGTACCGCGCGGCGACCGAGGTCGCCGGCGAAGCCCTGCGCTCGGGCCGCTCGGTGCCCGAGGTCGTCCTCGAGCGCGGTCTGCTCGACGCCGATGCGCTGGCGGCGGCGCTCAGTCCCGCGAAGCTGGTTCCGACAGCGGGCTGACGACGCGTTCGACGGCGCCGAGGTGCGCCCGCATCGCCTCGCGTGCCTCGATGGCGGACCCGATCCCGATGGCCTCGGCGATCGCGCGGTGCTCGCGCGACGACGGTTCGCGCCGGTGGGCGATGAGGTTCACGACGCCGGACTGGTGGCTGAGCGCGTCGCGGATGTCGCCGACGGCGCGGGCGAACACCGCGTTGCCGGATGCCTCGGCCACGAGCACGTGGAAGCGCGAATCGAGCTCGACCCACTCCTCGGGGTCGGTCGTCGCGTCCATGCGGTCGCACAGGGCGACGAGGTCGGCGCGCTGCTGCGCGGTGCGGCGTTCGGCCGCGAGACCGGCCGCGGGGACCTCGATGTGCGGACGGGCCTCGCTGAGGTCGCGCGGCGAGAACCCGCCGTAGCCGAGTGCCGGCGCCGGCCGGTCGGAGGCGACGTACGTGCCGCTGCCGGTGCGGGTGCGGGTGAGGCCGAGGGCCTGCAGCGACCGGAGGGCTTCGCGCACGCTCGGACGGCTGACGCCGTAGCGCTCCGCGAGGGCCGCCTCGGAGGGGAGCCGCTCCCCGACGCCCAGGCGACCCGCGACGATGTCCTCACGGAGGCCGTCGAAAACCCCGTCGGCGGCGCGAGCGCCGACGGACGGCGAGCTCATCGAGCGCCCCCGGTCCGCCTCGTCACGCATGCCATCCGGTCAGCCTAACGGGCGTGCGATCGAGGAGGTCGACCCGGGAACAGCGCGCCCCCGGCGGGCGTTGCAGCGACCATGTCCCCCGCGCCCGTCGATGTCCTCGTCATCGGGGCAGGTCAGGCGGGACTGAGCGCTGCGTACCACCTGCGTCGCCGCGGGTTCGTTCCTCTCGGTGACGTTGACGGCTCACCCACCTTCATCGTGCTCGACGCCGAGTCCGAGCCCGGCGGCGCATGGCAGCACCGCTGGGCGACCCTGCGCATGGGGACCGTGAACGGCATCCATGAACTGCCCGGTTACGCCGTGCCGCCGGCCGATCCGCAGGCCCCGAGCCGCGAGGTCCTGCCCGCCTACTTCGCCGCGTACGAGGACCGGTACGACCTGCGCGTGCGACGCCCCGTCCGAGTCCGCGCCGTCCGACGCGCGGACGACGATCCGCGCGGGCTGCTGACGGTGGATGCGCAGGATGCCGACGGTCCGCTCTCGTGGTCGGCGCGATACGTCATCAACGCCACCGGGACGTGGCGGAAGCCGTTCTGGCCAACCTACCCCGGGCAGGGCTCGTTCGCGGGGCGTCAGCTGCACGTGCACGACTACCGGTCCGCCGAGGACTTCCGTGATCAGCGCGTCGTCGTCGTGGGTGCCGGGGTTTCGGCTATCCAGCTGCTCGACGAGATCTCGCAGGTGACCGACACGTTCTGGGTGTCGCGCACCGAACCGCAGTGGGACGCGACCGGGTTCGATACGGCTGCGCGGATCCAGGCGATCGCGGGCGTGGAGGAACGCGTTCGGCAGGGGCTGCCGCCGGGGAGCGTCGTCTCGGTCACGGGCGCTCACTGGTCGCCGTGGGCGGAGGCCGCGGAGAACCGCGGCGCCCTGGTGTGGCATTCCATGTTCACCGCGATCGAACCGAAGGGCGTACGGATGCCGGACGGCACCCTCGAGCCTGCGGACGTCATCCTCTGGGCCACCGGTTTCCGTGCCGACATCGCCCACCTCGCCCCGCTGCGGCTGCGCACCGCGGCCGGCGGCGTCCGCGTGCGCGACACCCGTGCGATGGACGAGCCGCGCCTGTTCCTCATCGGGTACGGACCGTCGCAGTCGACGGTCGGCGCGAACCGCGCCGGACGCGACGCGGTCAGGGCGATCGTCCGCGACCGCGCCGCCGGCTGAGCTCAGACCCGGGCCGTGACGTCTCCGGCGCCCTGCGCGGGGATCTGCTGCGTGCGGGTGTCGGCGTCGGCCGCGATCTCGTCCGCGGCATCCGTCCCCTCCGGATCGACCGTGACGACCGGGATCGTGCCGGTGTGGACCGGAACCGAGGTCGCAGCCGTCGCGTCGGGGACCGAGGCGGACAGGAGCGTGCCGTCCTCACGGAGCTGCTCGCCGATCTGCTGCAGCGTCGGCCGCCCCGGGATGACCGGGCCCTGGCCGTCGAGCGGAACGGTCACCGTCTCGCCGCCCGCGACCGTGTAGCCCGCGCCGCGGACCGTGAACGACACGGCGTCGCCGTCGCCTGCACTGACGACCATCTCGTCACGGCGGACCGTGACCTGCAGGCGCGTGCCGTGCCAGTGGAGCGTGTACGACAGCGACGGCCAGTCCGCGGGCAGGCGCGGATCGAAGGTCAGCGCGCCCCGATGGTCGCGCATGCCGCCGAATCCGGCGACGAGTGCGGTCCACACCCCACCCGCGGAGGCGACGTGAACGCCGTCGGAGGCGTTCGCGTGCAGGTCGCCGAGGTCGACGAAGGCCGATTCCCGGAAGTACTCGAGCGCGAGGTCCTGATACCCGACCTCCGCCGCGAGGATCGCCTGGACGACGGCGGACAGCGTCGAGTCGCCCGTCGTCAGCGCGTCGTAGTACTCGAAGTCGGCGAGCTTCTCAGCGGGCGTGAACTGGTTGCCCTGCAGGAACAGCGCGAGCACGACGTCGGCCTGCTTGAGCACCTGGTACCGGTAGATGACGAGAGGGTGGAAGTGCAGCAGGAGCGGACGCTGCTCTTCGGGGGTGTTCTCGAGGTCCCACACCTCCCGTTCGAGGAAGACCGCATCCTGCGGGTGGATGCCGAGGGCCTCGCTATACGGGATGTGCATGGCCTCGCCGGCGCTCTGCCACGCGACGGGCTCGGCTTCGTCGAGATCGAGACGCTCGGCCATCGCACGATACGCCTCGGGCTGGTCGATGGACATCTCGCGGACGACCCGCGCCGCGTAGCGCAGGTTGTAACGGGCCATGACGTTCGTGAAGAGGTTGTCGTTGACGACCGTCGTGTACTCGTCGGGGCCGGTCACACCGTGGATGTGGAAGCTCTCGGGGTCGCCCGTCTCGGTGAACCTCCAGAACCCGAGCGTCGCCCACAGACGCGCCGTCTCGACGAGGATGTCGACGCCCTCGCGGTAGAGGAACTCGGTGTCCCCCGTCGCGCGGACGTACTTGCCGAGGGCGAAGGCGATGTCGGCGTTGATGTGGTACTGCGCGGTGCCCGCCGCGTAGTAGGCCGAGGCTTCCTCGCCGTTGATCGTCCGCCATGGGAAGAGCGCGCCCGCCTCGTTCAGCTGACCCGCACGCTTCCGGGCCGCGGGGAGCATGAGGTACCGCATCCGCAGGGCGTTCCGCGCCCAGAGCGGCGTCGTGTAGGCGAGGAACGGCAGGACGTAGACCTCCGTGTCCCAGAAGTAGTGGCCGCTGTACCCCGAGCCCGTGACTCCCTTCGCCGGCACGCCGAGCGAATCGGCGCGGGCGGCCGCCTGGGCGAGCTGGTACAGGCACCAGCGCGTCGCCTGCTGCAGATCGTCGTGCCCCTCGATCACGACGTCCGAACGCTCCCAGAACGCCGAGATCCACGCCTGCTGACGATCGAACAGGTTCTGGATGCCTTCGTGCTCGACGCGGTCGAGGGTGCGGCGACCGCGCTCCACGAGCTCACGGGCGGGGACGCCGCGGGACGTGTGGTACGCGACGGCCTTCGTGATCGTGACGGGCACGCCCTGGCGGGCCTGCACGCGGAAGACGTTCTTGGCGATGTCGGGCTCGACGAGCGACCGGGAGGAGTACTCGTTCTCGGTTTCGACGAGGTGGTCGGCGACGACGGCGACGGTCATGCCCGACTCGGTCACCTTGTACGACAGCGCCGAGCGGTCGCCGTCCTGCCAGTACTCCTCGGGCTGAAGCACGCGGCCGTTGAAACCGTCGGCCTTCCGAGGGTCGAACCCGGCTTCGGCCTTCGCGCCGTGCGCAGCGCCGCCGTAGACGTCCTGGCCGTCCTGTCGGTTGATCAACTGGCAGCTGACGGTGACGGGGGCGTCGGCGTTGAGGACGGTCACCGAGATCCGCATGACGGCGACGTGGCGCTCCTCGAACGACACGAGCCGCTCGTAGTCGACGACGACGTCCTTGCCGCTCGGGGTCATCCAGCGGACATGGCGGGTGAGGACGCCCCGTCGCATGTCCAGCGCGCGCTCGTATTCGCGGAGGTCCGCGATGTCGAGCGAGAGCGGCTCGTCGTCGACGTAGACCCGCATGACCTTGCTGTCGGGGGCGTTGATGATGGTCTGCCCGACCTCGGCGAACCCGAAGGCGCGCTCGGCGTGCCGGATGGGGAACACTTCGTGGAACCCGTTGAGGAACGTGCCGTGCTCGTGCGCGTGGCGTCCCTCGGGGTGGTTGCCGCGCAGCCCCAGGTAGCCGTTGCCCTCGGCGAAGATGGTCTCGGTGACGCCGGGATCAGCGAGGGAGAAGGACGTCTCGACGAGACGCCACGGGTCCACGGGGAAGCGCTGACGATCGATCATGAAGGGTCCTTTTCGGGAGACAGGACGAGAAGTGAAGGGGATGCCGGGGGTCTGACGCGTCAGACGAAGACGGCGAGGTCGTCGACGACGACGTGGGCGCCGGCCTCGCGCAGCGCGTCTGCGCCCGCGCCTCGGTCGACACCCACCACGAGACCGTACCCGGCGGCGGCGGCCGAGCGCACGCCCGAGTGCGCGTCCTCGACCGCAGCGCTCCGCGCCGGATCGACGCCGAGCATCTCGGCGGCACGGGCGAAGACGTCGGGCGCGGGCTTGGACGCCAGGTGCTCGGTCTCGGCGACGACGCCGTCCATGATGACCGGGAAGCGGTCGACGATCCCCGCGGCCGTGAGGACCTCGCGGGCGTTCTTCGAGCTGGAGACGACGGCGATCGGGATGCCGGCTGCCTGGAGCTTCTCGACGAGCGCGAGCGATCCGGGGTAGGCGGCGATCCCCTCGGCGCGCAGGACACGCTCGAACACGAGGTTCTTCCGGTTGCCGATGCCGCACACCGTGTCGGCCGACGGATCGTCGGACGGGTCGCCCCACGGGACCTCGACGTCACGGGAGCGCAGGAGGCTCGCGACGCCGTCGTAGCGCTTCTTGCCGTCGAGGTGCTCGAAGTAGTCGCCCTCGGCGTAGGCCGGTTCGATGCCCCAGGCGGTGAACAGCTCGGTGAACATGCTCTCCCAGGCGTGCATGTGGACTTCGGCCGTGGGCGTCAGCACGCCGTCGAGGTCGAAGAGGACGCCGTCGTAGCGGGTGAGGTCGGGGAGGTCGGCCATCGTCACCGCTCCAGCGTATCCGTCACGCCGTCGCGACCGCGTGGGCCTGGCGGGCGATCTCGAGTTCCTCGTCGGTGGGGACGACGAGGACGGTCACGGGTGAGTCATCGGTGGAGATGACCCGGATGCCGCGCTCGCTCGACGCGTTGCGCTCGGCATCCAGCCGCACCCCGGCGAAGCCGAAGGTCTCGAGCGCGGCGGCGCGCACGACAGCGGAGTTCTCGCCCACGCCCGCCGTGAACGAGATGACGTCGGCGCCGCCAAGCTGAGCGAGATAGGCGCCGATGTAGGCGCGGAGCCGGTGGATGTAGACGTCGAAGGCGAGGCTCGCGTCGGCATCCCCCTCTCGGCGGCGCGAGTCGATGTCGCGCATGTCGGAGGCGCCGGCGAGGCCGAGCAGGCCGCTCCTCTTGTTCAGGAAGGTGTCCAGCTCCCCCGGTGTTATGTCCTCGCGCCGGGCGAGGACGCCGAGGACGGAGGGGTCGATGTCGCCCGAGCGGGTTCCCATCACGAGGCCTTCGAGCGGAGTGAGCCCCATCGACGTGTCGACCGACTCGCCGCCGCGGATCGCGGTCGCGGAGGCACCGTTGCCGAGGTGCAGCACGATCTGAGAAAGGTCGGAGAGGGGCCGACCGAGGAAGGCGGCGGCCGCCTCGCTGACGAATTTGTGGCTCGTGCCGTGGAAGCCGTACTTGCGGATGCGGTGCTTCTGCGCCGTCTCGCGGTCGATGGCGTACGTATATGCCGCCGCCGGCATCGTCTGGTGGAAGGCGGTGTCGAACACGGCGACGTGGGGCACGTCGGCGAACGCCGCCCGCGCCGCGCGGATGCCCTGGAGCGCCCCCGGGTTGTGCAGTGGCGCGAGGGCCGAGAGCTCGTCGATGTTGATCTCGACGAGCGGGGTGACGAGCGTCGGCTCGAAGAAGCGCGCACCGCCCTGGACGACGCGATGGCCGACGGCGACGGGGCGGTCCCGCTCGAGCGACGGGCCCTGAGCATCGAAGGCGTCGAGCATAACCGCGAAGCCGGTCGTGTGGTCCGGGATCGGTCGCTCGATGCGCGTCGTCGCCTTCGTCGCCGTGACGCCGGCTCCCTCCCCGGCGAAGAAGACGGTGTGCGTGGCGACGCCGGTGGCCTCGCCGATCCGCTCCACGAGACCCGAGGCCAGAGCCCGCTCGGTCTCGACGTCGACAAGCTGGTACTTGAACGACGACGAGCCGCTGTTGATGACGAGGACGGGGGTCATGCGCGTGTCTCCGGGGCTGCGGCATCCGCCGCGTTCTGGGCTTGGATCGCGGTGATCGCGATCGTGTTCACGATGTCTTCGACGAGCGCTCCGCGGGAGAGGTCGTTGATGGGCTTGTTGAGACCCTGCAGGACCGGCCCCATCGCGACGGCGCCCGCCGAGCGCTGGACGGCCTTGTAGGTGTTGTTGCCGGTGTTCAGGTCGGGGAACACGAAGACCGTGGCACGGCCCGCGACGTCCGACCCCGGCATCTTCGTCGCGGCGACGGCGGCATCGGTCGCGGCGTCGTACTGGATGGGACCTTCGACGAGGAGCTTCGGGGCGCGTTCGCGCACGAGCGCGGTGGCCTCGCGGACCTTCTCGACGTCGGCGCCGGAGCCGGACTCCCCCGTCGAGTACGACAGCATCGCGACCCGCGGCGAGATCCCGAACTGGTCCGCCGTCGCCGCGGACGAGACCGCGATGTCGGCGAGCTGCGGGGCGGTCGGGTCGGGGATCACGGCGCAGTCGCCGTAGACGAGCACGCGGTCGGCGAGAGCCATGAGGAACACGCTCGAGACCACGTCCACACCCGGCTTCGTCTTGATGATCTCGAACGCGGGACGGATCGTGTGGGCCGTCGTGTGCGCCGCACCCGAGACCATGCCGTCGGCGAGTCCCAGGTGCACCATGAGCGTGCCGAAGTAGGAGACGTCCGTGACGGTGTCGGCGGCCTGGCGGAACGTGATGCCCTTGTGGGCGCGCAGCCGCTCGTACTCCCGGGCGAACTTGTCGACGTGGACGGCGTCGAACGGGCTCAGGACCTCGGCGGCCTGGATGTCGAGACCCAGCTCGAGCGCACGGGAGCGCACCTCGATGGGCTCGCCGAGGATGGTGATGTCGGCGATGCCGCGCGCGAGGGCCGTCGCCGCGGCGCGCAGGATGCGGTCGTCGCTCCCCTCGGGCAGCACGATGCGGCGCCGCTCGCGGCGCGCCCGCTCGATGAGGCCGTACTGGAACATGAGCGGCGTGACGACGCTCGAGCTCGCGAGGCCGATGCGTCGCAGTAGATCGTCGGTGTCGACGTGCTGGTCGAACAGCGACAGTGCGGTGTCGTAGCGGCGCTGCGAGTGGGCGGCGAGGCGACCGCGTGCGCTCATGATCCCGCGGACGGTCTCATAGGTGCCTTGATCGGTCGCGAGGATCGGGAGGTTCGAGTCGAGACCGTCGATCAACCGCTCGACGTGCTCGGGCAACTCGAAGGGTCCGTAGAGGACGATGCCCGACAGCGACGGGAAGGTGCCGGACGCGTTGGCCAGCAGCGCTGCGAGCAGCACCTCGGTGCGGTCGGCCGCCACGGCGAGGATGGCCGCTTCTTCGAGACGCGGCAGGACGTTGTTGAGCGACATCCCCGCGACGACGACGTGGAGCACCTCCCGCTCGAGCAGGGCCTCGTCACCCTTCATGAGGGTCGCGTCCAGCGATCGGGCGACGTCGCGGACCGAGGGCGCCACGAGGTAGGCGTCCTCGGGGATCGCCCAGACACCGATGTCGCCCTCGGCCGCGGGCACACGCCGCACGGCGGCGACGATGTCATCGAGCCGGTCGGGGTCGGCGCGGTTGACGACGACCGCGAAGATCCCCGCACGCTCGTGCTTGAGCTCCGCCAGGGCGAGCGTGGCGAGGTTCCCCACCTGCTCGGGGGACAGGCCCGCGGCATCCGTCGACCGCTCGCCGTCGGCGGGCTGACCCGACAGCACGACGAGGACCGGAGCCCCGAGGTTCGCGGCGATCCGCGCGTTGTAGCCGAGCTCGGCGGGACTCCCCACGTCGGTGTAGTCGCTGCCGATGATGACGACGGCGTCGCACTGGGCTTCGACGGACTTGTACCGCTCGACGATACGGCCGAGGGCGGCATCGGGATCGGCGCGGACCTCGTCGTAGGTGGCGCCGATGCACTCGTCGTAGCCGAGGTCGACGCCGTCGTGGTCGAGGAGCATCTCGAGCACGTAGTCGCGTTCCTCGGTGGACCGGGCGATCGCTCGGAACACCCCGACGCGCGGCGACCGACGGCTCAGGGTGTCGAGGACACCCAGGGCGATCGTCGACTTGCCGGAGTGACCTTCGGCGGAGGTGATGTAGATGCTCTGAGCCACGCTCCCAGCCTAGGCTCGCGGCCCATGCACCGGCTGGGTGCCGCCGCATCTCGCCGAACGGCATCAGGGCAAAAGAAAGACTCTCCGCGAACCCGGCAGAGCCCGGTTACCCTTGCTACGTTTCCGTCCTGGGGGAGTTGGCCTGGTTGCCGTCTCGCGGAGAGCTGCTGCAAGTCTACCCGACGTCGGCCGCCGCCCAGCGACGCCGGGTTAGCATCGGTCCTGGCGCGCTGCTGCGCCCACCGCGTGAGGGGGACGGATGACCGACGACCAGACGACCATGACGGCGCCGGAAGGCCAGGCCCCGACGCGGGCGTCGACCCGCATCGACGCGATCGCATTCGCGGAGACGACCGCTGCGCTCGTCGATTCGGTGTCGAAGGTCATCGACGGCAAGCCGCACGCCGTGCGCGCCGCGCTCGTCTGCCTCCTGGCCGAGGGTCATCTGCTCATCGAAGACGTTCCGGGAGTCGGCAAGACGATGCTCGCGCGGGCACTGGGCAGCTCGATCCAGGCGACCGTGCGCCGCATCCAGTTCACGCCCGACCTGCTGCCCAGCGACGTGACCGGCGTGAGCGTCTACGACCAGTCCGAGGGCCGGTTCGATTTCAAACCGGGCGCGATCTTCGCCCACATCGTCATCGCCGACGAGATCAACCGGTCATCGCCGAAGACGCAGTCCGCTCTGCTCGAGGCGATGGAGGAGCGGCAGGTCACCGTCGACGGCACGAGCCGGGGTCTGCCCGAGCCCTTCCTCGTCGTCGCGACGCAGAACCCACTCGAGATGGAGGGCACCTACGCCCTCCCCGAAGCCCAGCGCGACCGGTTCATGATGCGCATCTCGATGGGGTATCCGGATGCCGAGAACGAAGCGCTCATGCTGCGCCAGCGCGACACCGGCAACCCGCTCGATGCCATCCACGCCGTGACCACCGCGGAGCGCGTATCGGCGCTCATTGCGTGGGCTCGAACCGTGCACGTCTCGCCCGCCGTCGAGGAGTACGCCGTCGCACTGTCGCGCGCGACGCGCGAGCACGGCGATCTGCGCCTCGGCGCCAGCCCTCGCGCGACGCTGCAGCTCGTCCGGGCGGCGAAGGTCTGGGCGGCGCTGGAAGGCCGCGAATACGTCATCCCCGACGACCTCGTGTCGCTGCTCGAGCCGGTCTTCGCCCACCGTCTGATCGCCGCGCGCGGCGCCGCGGTCTCGCGCGGGCGAGGCGGGGTCGACCTGGTCGCGGCGGCTCTCGAGCAGATCGTCAGGTCGGTGCGCGTGCCGGTCGCCGCGCGCTGATCGAACGTCCCCATGACACGGTGGCCGCTCACCCCCCGAGGCACGGGCGCGATCGTGCTCGCGTTCGCGGCGTTCATCCTCGCTCCCGCCTTCGGCGTTCCGGCGCTCGTCTTCTTCGGCGTCCTGCTGGTGGCCGCGGTCGGCCTCTCCTTCGCCTCGCTGTGGCTCGGTCACCGCGCCGACGGCGTCCGCCGCTCGTTCGCGCCGCCCGTGGCCTCGGTCGGGGCCGACGTCGACGTGCGCGTGCGCATCGAGTCGCGCTCGGTCCTTCCGACGATCGTCGGCACCTGGCACGATCGCCTGCCTCGCGGCATTGAGGGCGAACCCACCGGTGTCTACCCGGCGCTGCGGTCCGGCCTCGTCTCGGGCAGCCATCGCGTCGACATCGCTTACCGCGTGCGCGCCCGGCGGCGCGGAGTCCGCCCGATCGGGCCGCTCGTGGTCGAGACCACCGACCCCTTCGGCCTGTCGCGCCGCCGGCAGGAGCTCGGCGGAGCCGTCCCCCTCACGATCGCCCCGGCCGTGGTGGCGCTGGAGATGTTCGACGACTTCCCGGGAGCGGCGGGCGGGACCATGCAGTCGGTCACCGACAAGCTCGGCCAGGGCGCCGACAACCTCATCCCCCGCACCTACGCACCCGGCGACTCGATGCGCCGCATCCACTGGCGGGCCAGCGCTCACCGCGGCGAACTCATGGTGCGGCAGGAGGAACGCGAGTCGAACCCCGAGGCGGTCATCGTCTTCGACCGAGCGGTCGCGAGATGGAGCGCAGACGCGCTGCGCTCCCCCGGCGAGGACCTCGACTTCGAGGCAGCGGTTTCGACGGTCGTCTCGGCCGCCGCGCGCTTCATCCGTGAGGGGTACAGCGTCGCGGTCATCGACGTCGACGGGACGGAGCTCTTCGACCCGATCGAGGGCGGCGACACCGCTGCGCTCGAGACGATGACGACAGCGTTCGCCACACTCACGGCGAGCCGCGCCGGCGCCCTGACGGACCTCGCGCCGCTGTTCGCCGGGGCGACCCTGGGGCCCGTCGTCGTCGTCACCGGCGAGATCTATCCAGCGGATGCCGCCTCCCTGGCTCCGATCGTGGGCCACAGCAGCATGCCGGTGCTGTTCGCCCTCGCCGGGGCAGGCGACGCACTCCGCGTGGCGCGCGAGACGGGATGGCGCGTGCACAGCCTCGAACCCGAGGACGAACTCGAATCGCTCTGGTCCGGCGTCCCCGGGATGGAAGGGTTCGGCCGTCATGTCCGGTGAGCGCATCGAGGAGGCGCGCCCTCGGCACGACGGCCTGTCGACGACGGCGCTGCTGCTGGCCCTGGTGGCATCCCTCGTCCCCCTGTTCACCGTCATCTCCGGGGGCGCGTGGGCGGCGCTGGCCTTCGTGCTCGCGGCGGTGCTCCTGGGAGCCGGCTACCTGCTGCGCCGACTGAGGGTGGGCGCAGTGCTCGTCACCCTCATCCTCGCGGCGGTATGGACCTCGATCATGACAGCCGTCTTCTTCTCCGACGTGGCGTGGCTGTTCGTCATCCCGTCGGGCGAGGCGTTCGCCCGGGTGCCGCGACTGATCGAGATCGCGAGCAACGACATCGCGGTGGGGGTCGCCCCCATCGATGCGTCCGCGTCGCTGACCTTCCTCATCGTGGGCGCCGTCGGGCTGCTCACCATCGCGCTCGATCACGTCGTCCTGACGGCACGGATGCCGCTGCTCGCCGGCGTCGCCCTGATCGCCGTCTGGCTGATCCCGACGCTCGCCGTCCCCCGCCCGATCGATCTCTGGGCGTTCACCCTTCTCGCGCTCGCGCTCCTGTGGCTGCTGCGCACCGAAACGCGCGGACGCGACCGGACCCGGTCGACGGTAGCGCCGCGCGGCGGTGTCGGCGCGGTCGCGGCTGCCATCGCGGCATCCGCCGTCGTCATCGCCGTCATCGCCGCACCGGCTCTCCCCTCGCCCGCCGCGCCCAGTGGCGGGCTGGGCGGCGGCACGCGGATCGACGCGTCCCTGAATCTCGGTGACGACCTCCGCCGCCCCGCCGAGGTGCCCGTGGTCAAGCAGTGGAGCGCGGCGTCCGCCCCGGCCTACCTCCGCGTGGCCACGCTGACCGAACTCGAGGGCGACTCCTGGCAGCCCGATCGGAGTCGCTCGGTGCCGCTCGACGAGTGGTCGCCCGAGGACGCCGCCGACGAGGGGATCGAGATCGCCGAGGAACGGCGCACGGTCGAGGTGCTCGACCTGTCGTCGGCGCAGCTGCCGGTGCCCGCCGACGCCGTCTCGGTCGACGGGGTGACGGGGCTCTGGCGGATCGCCCCCGCCAACGGGACGGTCGTCTCTCCTTCGACGGCCGCGCGCGGGCAGCAGTTCGAGGTCGTCAGCCGCACACCTCGGCCCACCCTCGAGCAGGCGCGGGCCGCCGAGGCGAGCGGCGGACCGCGGCAGGCCCGCGACCTGCCCGCCGACACCTCACCCGAGATCGCGGAACTGGCCGCCGAAGTGACCGCCGACGCGTCGAACGACTACGACCGTCTGCTCGCGCTGCAGTCGTGGTTCCGAGGTCCCGAGTTCGACTACTCCCTCGACGCACCCGTCGAGGACGGTTTCGACGGGTCGGGCATCGAAGCGGTCTCGACCTTCCTCTCGGTCCGGTCCGGGTACTGCGTGCACTTCGCGTCGGCGTTCGCCATCATGGCGCGGACCCTCGACATGCCCTCGCGGGTCGTCGTCGGCTTCCTGCCCGGTCTGCCCACCGGCGACGTCGTCGACGACCAACGGGTGTACCAGGCCACCACGGCCCAGCTGCACGCCTGGCCCGAGATCTTCTTCGACGGCATCGGCTGGGTCCCCTTCGAACCGACGAAGAGCCTCGGCGTGGCCCAGCGGTTCACCTCCGAGGAGGACACGTCGAACGAGCCCGAGCCGACGCCGACGCCGACGGCCGCCGCGGAGCCGACCCCCACCGCATCCTCGGCGCCCCGCCCCGAAGAGGACCCCACGGCGGGCACCCCGCAGGCGACGACCTTCTCGATCCTGCGGGTCCTGCCGGCTATCGGCATCCTGCTGGGCGCTCTGGTCGTGCTCGCCCTGCCCGCCCTCGTCCGCGCGGCGCTGTCCCGGAGGCGCGTGACGAAGGCACGCCGCGGCAGCGCCGGGGCGGCGTGGCGTCTCGTCCAGGATGCGGCGATCGACCTCGGCATCCCGGTCCCCGATTCCGAATCCCCCCGCGCGTTCGGCGACCGGCTCCGGCGCGACCACGGCGCCCCGCCCGCGGCTATGGAGCACCTGGTGAGCGCGGTCGAACGGTCGAGCTATGCCCTGCCCGGATCGTTCGCCGACACCGACGGGACCGAACTGGCGACGGATGCCGCCGCCGTCCGCTCCGGGCTGTTCGCCTCCGTGTCGGCGTCCCGACGCCTCGTCGGTCGACTGCTCCCCCGGTCCCTCGTCATCCGTCCCGGCTCGACCTTCGCCGAGGCGATGCCGCTCGGGCGCTGACACCGGGACTCCGGGACTCCGGGAACGACGAAGCCCCGCACCTCGAGGTGCGGGGCTTCGTTCTGGCGGAAGCGACAGGATTTGAACCTGCGAGACGAGTTACCCCGCCTACATGGATTCCAGCCATGCTCCTTCGGCCGCTCGGACACGCTTCCAACGTGAGAGCCTACCACGCAGGCTCCGCGCGCCTCGCGCACCGGTCGGGCCGGCGGCATCCATCACACCGGGCTCAGTTGAGGGCTCGCGTGCTGTCGGGGATCACGCCGTCCCGGTACAGGTCGGCAGCGAGGTCCTGGTAGGCGGTCAGGGCGACGCGCTGGGTGAGCGGGCCGTACGAGATCCGGGCGACGCCGAGCTGCTCGTACTCCGCCGCGCGGAGGGCACCGGGAAGACCGATCACGCTCACGCGGCCGATGCCCTCGACGAGCCGCGCCGTCGTCTCGGCGTCGAGCTGGCCGGGCACGAAGACGACATCGGCACCGGCATCGATGAAGGCGCGGCCGCGGGCGACGGCATCCGCGATCGATTCCTCGAGCGGGCGGTCGCCGCCACGGACGAAGGCGTCGGTCCGCGCGTTGAGGGCGAAGGGGACCCCCTCGGCCTCAGCGGCCCGGACGGCGGCGGCGACCCGGGCGACGGACTCGTCGAACGGACGGAGGCGGTCTTCCATGTTCGCCCCGGCGATGCCGACACCGATCGCGCGCCGGACGGTGTCGCCCGTGTCGGCGTACCCGTCGTCGAGGTCGGCCGACACCGGCACGTCGCCCGCGGCGGCAACGATGCGCCCGACCATGTCGAGGGTCGTCTCGAGCGGGATACTGCCATCGTCGTATCCGAAGGATGCCGCGATGGAGTGACCCGCCGTGGCGATG
Source organism: Microbacterium phoenicis (assembly GCF_047302325.1). Taxonomy (NCBI): domain Bacteria; kingdom Bacillati; phylum Actinomycetota; class Actinomycetes; order Micrococcales; family Microbacteriaceae; genus Microbacterium; species Microbacterium phoenicis. The sequence continues at coordinate 1,293,807 of NZ_CP154849.1, read as the reverse complement.
GCGCGCGTCTCCGGAAGGGCCAGGACGGCCTTCGCGGAGATCACGTCCCACACGTTGACGACGCGGAGGATCTCGGGGGCGGCGTGGAGGTCGCGGAGGCGGCGAGCGCGGCCGTCGACGGAGAGAGTGCTCATGCCTCCACCGTGCCACGACGGCCCGGTGGAATGCACCACCGGGCCGTCGAGGAGCGATCGGACGCGCCGTCCGCTCAGCCCACGTCGCCTCTCCAGGCACCGGTCTCAGCGCCGCGGGATTCGATGAACTCCTTGAACTTCTGCAGGTCCTTCTTCACCGCATGGTCGTCGACGCCGATCGCGGCGCCGACGGTCTCAACGAAGCCCTCGGGCTTCCAGTCGAGCTGCACGGTCACTCGCGTTTCGGTGTCGCTCAAGCGGTGGAAGGTGACGACGCCGGCGTGATCTTCGTCGACGCTCTTCCATGCGACGCGTTCGTCGGGGTGCTGTTCGGTGATGTGCGCGGTGAACTCCCGCTCCGCTCCACCGATCTTCACATTCCAGCGCGTCGTCGTCTCGTCGATCTGGGTGATCGACTGCACGTAGCTGAGGAAGTGGGGGAAGGACTCGAACTGGGTCCACTGGTTGTACGCGGTCGACACGGGCACGGTGACGTCGACGGTTTCGATGATGCTGGCCACGGTTCTCCTCTCGTCGGAATGTGCGACCCATCATCGAGCGAGCCGACCGATCGGCAGCAGGGGCTTGCGTCTCCTGCGTCCGAACGATAGGCGGCGGGTAGGCTCGTCGGCGACTCCGCCACTCCGACGCAAGGAGCCGCACCGTGCGCACCTCTGTCCTGCCGCTGCCCGTCGCTGCGGTCGCCCTCACCCTCGCCTTCGCCGGGTGCACGGGTCAGACCACGCCCGCTCCTCCCGCGTCGTCGGCGAGCGGCGCGCCCGCCCCCTCTCCGACCGCGACGGAACCGGCCCCCTCTCCGACGACGGCGGCTCCGGCCGTGGAGACCCCGCCGGAGTGCGAGACCCTGGATCTCAGCGCCGGGACGGTCGCGGGCGCCGACCTCGGGCCCTGCATCCAGGCGACGCTCGTCCGCTACGACACGGGCACCCTGACCATCGACGGCGACGAGCTGGCGGGCACGGTCGTCTACCACTACGACCCCGCGTTCGAGTTCCGCGGTGATCTCGAGACCGGAGCGGGCCCTGCCTCCATCAGCTTCGTCGGCGGCGTCATGCTGCTCGATGAGGGCGACGGACCCGTCGTCGCCGACGTCGGCGCCTCCGACGCCGGATCCCAGGCCGCCGGCTCCACCGCCGAGGTGTACCGGGTGTTTTCCGACCCCGGTTTCATGGGAGACCTGATCGGTGCGGGCGAGAGCTGGTCGGTGTCCGATGCGCCGGAGGAGGTCGAGACCCCGGATGGCGGATCGGTCGACGCCTACCGTCTCGAGAGCGCCGCAGCGTACTCGTGGTACGACATCCCGATCGATTCCTACACCCTGTGGCTGACCGCCGACGGTCGCCCCGTCGCCGCCGAATCCACGACCGGCTTCCTGGGTCGCACGGCGACGGTGACGCAGCACCTGACGGGTCTCGGCGAGCCCGTCACGATCACGCCCCTGTCCTGAGACGCGTCAGCGGGCCGCGAGGGCGGTGAGCGCTTCGCCGGTCATGCGCTGCGTCGTCCACTCGTCCATGGCCTCGGCGCCGATCGAACGGTAGAACCCGACGGCCGGCGCGTTCCAGTCCAGGACCGTCCATTCGAGGCGCGGATATCCGCGCTCGAGCGCGACCGAGGCGAGCGAGGCGAGGAGTGCGGTCCCGTAACCGCGACCGCGATCGGCCTCGTCGACGAAGAGGTCCTCCAGCCAGATCCCGTGGCGTCCGGTCCAGGTCGAGAAGGTCAGGAACCACACGGCGATGGCGCGGATCTCACCGTCCCGCTCGATCACGTGCGCGAAGGCCTTCGGATCGTCGCCGAACAGCGTCGCCGTCAGGTCGCCGGTCGTCGTGCGCACGGCATCCGGTTCCCGCTCGTAGGCGGCGAGCGCATGGATGGCAGCGAGGATGCCGTCCTCGTCGCCGGGCGCGGCGACGCGCAGCACGGCGCCGTCATCGAGCGCGCGGGGGAGGAACGAAGATGCAACGGGCATGCCACGAATGTAGTGCGGATGCCGCGGGATCGCCCCTGATCGGGGCGGCACGCTAGTCTCGATCAACCGCCCTTTGGAGCAAAGCAGGTTCACTCATGGCCAGACGCGGAGCCAACCAACCCAGCGTCGGTGGATACAACGAGGCCGTCGTGCTGGACCAGATCCGTCGATCGCACGGATACAGCCGTGTCGAGTTGGCCGACGCGACCGGGTTGTCGGCGCAGACGGTCTCGAACATCGTGCAGCGACTGCTGGACGCGGGCATCGTCGAAGAGGCGGGCCGCACGAGCTCCGGACGCGGCAAGCCTCGCACGACCCTGCGCCTGGTCGGCAGCAGCCGGTACGCCGTGGGAGTGCACCTCGATCCGGGGCTCATCACCGTCGTCCTGTTGTCGATCGACGGCGAGGTCATCGCACGACACGCCCGCGCCACTCCCCTGGCTCAGGACCCGTCCGACACCGTCGAGGTCCTGACGCAGGACATCGAGATGACCCTCACCGGCTCGGGAATCGACCGGAGCCGCATCGTCGGCCTCGGCATCGCGGCCCCGGGGCCCATCGACGTCGAGCGCGGCATCGTCCTCGACCCACCCAACCTCGCCGGGTGGGACCGCGTGCCGTTGCGCGACGCGGTGGCGGGCGCAACCGGCCTCACCGTCCTCCTCGAGAAGGACGTGACGGCCGCGGCAGTGGCGGAGAAGTGGATCGCCGCTCCCGGCGGTGCGCAGAACTTCGCGTTCCTCTACGTGGGCACAGGCCTCGGCGTCGGGCTCGTGATCGGCGACGAGGTCGTCCGAGGCGGATCGGGCAACGCGGGCGAGATCGGACACATCGTCGTCGATCCCGACGGCCTGCCCTGCGGATGCGGAATGCGCGGCTGCGTCGCGGTGAGTTGCGCGCCCCTGCCCCTCATCGAGGAGGCCGAGCGGCGGGGCATCATCGATGCCCGGCGCACGGGAGACGATCCGACCGAGCTGGATGCCGCGCTCACCCGCCTCGTGGGATGCGCCGACGACGGCGACGCCGAGGCCCAGGCGCTCCTGGCCCGATGCAGCGAGCACATGGCGCGCGCGCTGGCCGTCGTCTCGAATCTGGTCGACGTCGACCGGATCGTGCTGGGTGGACCCTTCTGGGGTCGCCTCGAGCACGTGCTCGCCGAGACGGTGCCGCCGCGACTCGACGAGCTCCGCGCGGCGCGGGGCGTCCACCCGGTGACGGTGTCGGGCACCGAGCTCGGATCCGATGTCGGAGCGATCGGGGCGGCGTGTCTCATCCTCGATGAAGCCCTCACTCCGCGGCCGACCTCGTTGCTGGTGCCGACCGCGTGATGTCATTCGCGTCACGGTTGTCGCAGCGCCTTGACTCGGCTATGTCCACCGGATTGACTTACCGTGTCCGGACACGGAGTGCGGGCATCATCGTTCGGAGCAAGGGGGCCCCGTGAGACTTCGCAACGCCGTCACATCCATCGCAGCCGCATCGGCTGCCGTCCTGCTCCTCGGCGGGTGCACCCCAGGGGGGAGCGACGACGCCGGGGACACCGTCACGGTCGTCTACTCCAAGACCGATTCCTTCACCGTCCTCGACGAGCTGATGCAGACGGCGAAGAAGGAGTTCGAGGCATCCCACGAGGGGATCACCGTCGAACTGCAGCCGATCACCGCGACGGACGACGACTACAAGACCCGACTCCAGCTCTCGCTGGCCTCGCCCGACACCGCGCCGGACGTCTTCTACGAGGACACCTTCGCCGTCCGCAGCGACATCGAGGCCGGGTACCTCCTGAAGCTCGACGACAAGCTCGACTCCTGGGACGACTGGGAGATGTTCGACGACGCGGGCCGGACGGCCGGACAGGGCGAGGACGGCAGCACCTACGCACTCCCTCTGGGCACGGACACCCGCGTCATCTGGTACAACAAGGACGTCCTCGAGAAGGCGGGCGTCAGCACACCCTGGCAGCCCGAGAGCTGGGACGACATTCTGGCGACCGCCGCGCAGATCAAGGAGAGCGACCCCGACGTCGTCCCGTTCAACATGTACGCCGGCACCGGCACCGGCGAGGGCACCGTGATGCAGAGCTTCTACGAGCTGCTGTACGGCACGGGCGACGGGACGGGCCTGTTCGACGACGACTCCGGCAAGTGGGTGGTCGGCTCGCAGGGCTTCATCGACTCGCTGACCTTCCTCCAGACGCTGTACGACGAGGGATACGCCGTCAGCCCCGACAAGGCACTCGACCCCAACGTGTGGCAGGCCGTCTTCGGGGACTGGTTCCCGAAGGGCACCCTCGGCGCGACGGTCGAAGGCTCGTACACGCCGTCGTTCTGGGCGGAGGGAGGCGACTTCGCGTGGCCCGAGTACGCCGACACCATGGGCGTGGCGCTGTTCCCGACGCAGGACGGGCAGGAGCCCGGCGGCGTCAGCATGTCCGGCGGATGGACGCTCGCCGCCTCCGCGCAGACCGACGTGCCCGACCTCGCGTTCGAGTTCATGACGACGGTCGTCAACAAGGAGAACGCGCTCTGGTACGCCATCAACAACGCGCAGATCGCGGTCCGGACGGACGTGGCGCAGGAGCCGACCTACCTCGAGTCGAACCCGTTCGTGAAGGCGGTGACGGATGCCGTCTCGGTCACCCACTTCCGCCCGGCCAACAGCGACTATCCGCAGGTCTCCGTCGCCGCGCAGGAGGCGACGGAAGCCGTGATCACGGGACAGAAGTCGCCCGCCGAAGCCGCCGCCGCCTACGACGACGCCGTGCGCAAGATCGCCGGTGACGACGGAGTCGTCACCGAGTGACCGCATGACAACGACCCTCGCGCGTCAGCCCGATCCGGCCGCGCCCGCGCGGCGGCGCGCCCGGACGCGGGTGGGCGCTCGCGTCACGCCGGCCCGGGCGCTTCCGATGCTGCCGGCCGTCGGGCTCCTCGTCGTCTTCCTCGCAGGTCCCATCGCGTGGGCGGTCGGCGGGTCGCTCACCGACCGGGCCCTCACCGGCGTGAGTGCGGCGAAGCCCGAGTTCGTCGGCCTCGACAACTTCGCGAGGCTCTTCGCCGATCCGGTCCTCCCTCTCTCGGTGCTGCTGACCGTGCTCTTCGTCGTGGGGTCCGCGATCATCGGGCAGAACGTGCTCGGCCTGCTGCTCGCGGTGCTCTTCCGGGCCGGGAGCCGCGCCGTCGCGGGCACCGTCGGGGTGATCGTCGTGACCGCGTGGGTGCTCCCCGAGATCGTGGCCGCCTTCGTCGGGTACGCCTTCCTGTCGGCCAACGGCACCCTCAACGGGGCACTGTCGCTCATCGGGGTGGCCGGACCGAACTGGCTGTACGCGCTGCCGATGCTCGCGATCATCCTCGCGAACACGTGGCGGGGGACGGCGTTCTCGATGCTGATCTACCGAGCCGCCCTCGATGACGTCCCGCCCGAGGTCACCGAGTCGGCGATGATCGACGGCGCGGGGGCGTGGCAGCGGCTGCGGTTCATCACGCTCCCCATGATCACCGGCACCATCTTCACCAACCTGCTCCTGACGACGCTCCAGACGCTGTCGGTGTTCACGCTCATCTGGGTCATGACCAAGGGCGGGCCGGGCGACCTGTCCGCCACGCTCCCGGTGTTCGCCTACTCGCAGGCGTTCTCGTTCGGGGACATCGGCTACGGGAACGCGATCGCGATCGTCATGCTGGGTCTGGGCGCGGTGTTCTCACTCGCCTACGTCCTGTCGCTGCGCCGCCGAGGGGGCGTCTCGTGAGCGTCGCGACATCGCCTCGTCGGTCCCCGGTGGCACCCAGCGTCGCGTCGCCGCGGCGCGGAGCGACGCGGTTCTGGGCGAATCTCGTCCTCGTGGTGATCGGCGTGATCTTCGCCGCGCCGCTGGCGTGGGTCGTCCTGGCCTCGATCGATTCAGCCGCGACCTACCAGGTCGCGTGGCCCGCAGAACCCACCCTCGACAACTTCACGGACGTCCTCACCCCCGAATTGACGCTGCGCCCGCTCCTGAACAGCCTGCTGCTGTCGACCGGTGCGGCCGCGGTGACGGTCGTGGCATCCGTCCTCGCGGCCTATCCGCTCTCGCGCTATCGGTCCCGCTTCAACGCACCGTTTCTCTACTCGGTGCTGTTCGCGAGCTGCCTGCCGATCACGGCGATCATGGTGCCGGTCTACAGCCTGTTCGTGCAGATGCGCTTGATCAACCAGCCGTGGGCGGTCGCCCTGTTCCTCGCCGCGAGCGCGCTGCCGATGGCACTGTGGATGACGAAGAACTTCATGGACTCGGTCCCGGTCAGCCTCGAAGAGGCAGCGTGGGTCGATGGGGCGAGCGCGATGCGCGCGCTGCGCACCGTCGTCGTCCCGCTCATGCGCCCGGCGCTCAGTGTCGTCTTCGTCTTCGTGTTCCTGCAGGCGTGGGGCAACTTCTTCGTCCCCTTCGTGCTCCTGTTGACCCCCGACTGGCAGCCGGCAGCGGTGTCCATCTACTCGTTCTTCGGCCAGTACGGCACCGTCGCCTACGGACGCCTGGCCGCGTACTCGCTGCTGTACTCGATCCCCGTACTCGGCCTCTACCTCATCGTCACCCGCGGCCTCGGGGGCTCCTTCGCGCTCTCCGGTGCCGTCAAAGGCTGACCCGCACAGCCCTTCTCCCGCCGAACCTCTCCCGAAAGACGTTCTCCATGCATCGCAACGACCGACTCGCACTGCAACGGGTCGACCGGCTCGCCGGCGACCGACTGATCCCCGCGCTCTACCGCGACACGGCTCCGCTGGACATCACGGCGTGGGAGGTTCCGGGTGAGCCCGTCCCGTTCGCCGAGGCGGTCGCGCAGACCTACGCCCCCGTCCCGGTGGGCACCGCGTGGGGGCGCCCGTGGGGCACGGTCTGGTTTCACGTCACCGGCAGCGTGCCGGCATCCTGGCGCGACACTCCGGGAACGCGTCCCGAGATCGTCGTCGACCTCGGGTTCGACTCGTCCGGTCCCGGCTTCCAAGCCGAGGCTCTCGTTTTCCGCCCCGACGGGTCGATCGTCAAGGCCATCGAACCCCGCAACGCCGCCGTGCCGATCGACGGCGACGTGATCGACCTGTGGATCGAGGCGGCCGGCAACCCCAGCGTCGCCGGAACCTTCACCTTCGCCGCGACCCCCCTCGGCGATCGCGCCACCGCCGGCGACGAGCCGATCTACCGGCTGCGACGGCTCGAGCTGGGCCTGCTCGATCAGACCGTGTGGGAGCTGCAGCAGGACATCTGGACGCTCCGCGGCCTCGTCGACGAGCTCGAGCCGGATCGCACTCGTCACGCCCGCGTGCTCGCGGCACTCGGCCGCGCCGTCGACGCGGTCGACCCCGATGACGTCGCCGGCACCGCCGCGGCGGGTCGAGCCGAGCTCCGCGCCGTGCTCGCAGCCCCGGCATCCCCGTCGTCGCATCAGCTGACCGCCGTCGGTCACGCCCACATCGACTCGGCCTGGCTCTGGCCCATCCGCGAGACCGTGCGCAAGGTCGCGCGCACGTTCTCGAATGTCCTCGACCTCATGCGCACCGAGGACGACTTCGTCTTCGCCGCGTCGTCGGCGCAGCAGTACGCCTGGATGAAGGAGCACTACCCCGAGCTATTCGGACGGATGAAGGATGCCGTCGCCGCCGGACGCTTCGCCCCGGTCGGGGGCATGTGGGTCGAATCCGACACGAACATGCCGGGTTCCGAAGCCCTCGCGCGTCAATTCGTCGAGGGCAAGCGGTTCTTCCTCGAGGAGTTCGGCGTCGAGCCTCTCGAGGTCTGGCTGCCGGACTCGTTCGGATACTCCGCCGCGCTCCCCCAGATCATCACCGCCGCCGGGTCGCGATGGTTCCTCACGCAGAAGATCTCGTGGAACGAGACGAACCGGATGCCGCACCACACCTTTCTGTGGGAGGGCATCGACGGAACCCGCGTGTTCACGCACTTCCCTCCGGTCGACACGTACAACTCGGAGTTGTCGGCGGCCGAGCTCGCCCTCGCCGAACGCCAGTTCGCCGAGAAGGCGGATGCCTCGCACTCCCTCGTCCCGTTTGGGTGGGGGGACGGGGGCGGCGGTCCGACCCGCGAGATGATCGCGGCGGCGCGGCGCACCGCAGACCTCGAGGGTTCGCCGCGCGTACGCCTCGGGTCACCCTCGCAGTTCTTCTCCGAGGCCGAGGCCGAATACACCGACCCGCCGGTCTGGTCGGGTGAGCTCTACCTCGAATACCACCGCGGCACCTACAGCGCGCAGGCGCGCACCAAGCGCGGCAACCGCCGGAGCGAGCACCTGCTCCGCGCCGCCGAGCTGTGGGCGACCCTCGACGCGGTCCGCACGGGTGCCCCGTACCCCGCCGAACGGCTGCGGTCCCTCTGGCAGACGGTGCTGCTCCACCAGTTCCACGACATCCTGCCCGGTACCTCGATCGCCTGGGTGCACCAGGAGGCCGAGGCGACCTATGCGCGCGTCGCCGCCGAGCTGCAGGAGATCATCGACAGCGCGGTGCGTTCGCTCACCGGCGAGGGCGATCGCGCCCTCATGGCGAATGCGGCCCCGATCACGCTGGCGGGAGCCCCGGCGCTGGGCGTCGCGGAGGCGGCATCCGTCCTCCCCGTCGTGCCCGAACGGGACGGTGACGGATGGTCGTTCCGGCATGAGCGATTCCACTGGGCGATCGACGGTCGCGGGCTCGTCATAGGCGCCGTCGACCTCACCACCGGCCGGGAGCTCATCGACCCTGCGTTCCCCGCCGGCGTGCTGCAGCTGTTCCGCGACACGCCCCGCGAGTGGGACGCCTGGAACATCGACGCCGAGGACGGCGCCCTCGGGACGACCCTCGCCGACGTCGTCGAGATCGTCGCGGACGGTGCAGACCTCGTCGTCCACCGGCGGTTCGGCTCTTCGGAGCTGGAGCAGCGCTACCGCGTCGACCCGCTCTCCGGCGCACTCGAGATCGCCCTGCGCCTCGACTGGCACGAGCGGCAGAAGATGCTGAAGATCGCCTTCCCCCTCCGCGTGCGCGCCGAGCGGGCCGAATCCGAGATCCAGTTCGGTCACGTCTCCCGCCCGGTGCACGCGAACACGACATGGGATGCCGCCAAGTTCGAGACCGTCGCGCATCGATGGATCCGCGTCGTCGAGGGCGGGTACGGGGTCGCCGTCGCCAACGACTCGTCCTACGGCCACGACGTGCAGCGGGCGCCCGGCGCGGACGGTGGCGCACGGACGGTCGCCCGCGTGACGCTCGTTCGGGCTCCGCTGTTCCCCGACCCCGAGGCCGACCAGGGAGCGCACGAGTTCCGGGTCTCGCTCCTGCCGTCCGCGACGGTCGCCGACGCGATCGGCGAGGGGCTCCGTCTCAATCTGCCCCCGGTCGCCGTACGCGGCGCCGATGAGGTCGCGCCCCTGCTGACGCTGGACGACCCGGGTGTCGTCGTCGAGGCGGTCAAGTTGGCCGACGACGGTTCCGGCGACGTGATCGTGCGGCTCTACGAGGGGCTCGGGTCGTCCCGCACGGCGCGAGTGACGGCAGGATTCGCGGTGACGGCCGTCACGCAGACCGATCTGCTCGAGCGGGAGATCGAGTCGACGGCGCTCCGCGAGACGACCGGGACGGTCCGCCTCGACCTGTCGCCGTTCCAGCTGGTCACCCTGCGCCTGGCGCGCTGACCCGTCTCACTCCAGTCCGCGGACCGGGACCCCGAGCCATTCGCCGAGGTCCCGGATCTCGGTGTGCACCATCTCGCGTTCGTCCTCGTCGAGCGGGGCCAGCTCGTGGACCGCGGCGACGACGAGGGTCTCCTTCTTCTTGTCGAGCGCAGCGTCGAGGAGCGCGACGAAACGGTCGCCGACGAGGATCGGATGCGCGAAGTAGCCGTAGACCCGCTGGTGCTTGGGCTTGAACTGCTCGAGGACGAAGGTGAAGTCGAACAGCTCGGTCAGGCGCGGCCGGTCGAAGAGCATCCGGTCGTACGGGTTGAGGATCGCCGCGCGCCCGCCCGGGTCGTCGTCCAGGGCCCCGATCGCCTCGGGGTCGACGCGCCAGCGCCACGAGCTCCCCTCCACCTCGGCTTCCTCGCCGGCCGTGCCGACGCCGGACCACGGCGACTTCTGCCGCGCGATGCCGAGGGCCTGCAGGCGCCGACCTGCCAGTGCCTCTTCGGCGTCGGACGGGCTCATCGCGGCATCCGTCGCCCCGTAGACGCGCTCGGGCAGGTCCCACACCCGCTGCCGTCCGAGGCGACCACTGATCGCGACGTCGCCGAGGTACGACATCAGCTCGAGCATGCGCGGCACCTGGTTGGCGCCGTACCAGCCGCTCTCGTTCTTCGCCTGGACGGCGCTCGTGTCAGGGATCTCCGAGGCCTGCAGCGGGCCGTCGCGGTCGAGGCGGCGCAGGATCTCAGCACGGAACGCCGCGTTCGCCTCGAGATAGGCCGCTGTCGAGGCGCTCAGGCGGCGGTTCGGCATGATCGCGCGCAGAGCCGGAAGGAGGGATGCCGGGCGGAAGTGCCCGTCGTACTCGAACAGCAGCCGGTCGCCCTCGACGGCCTTCGAGAGCTGGCCCGGCTCGTACGCCCAGCCGATCCGCGACCAGCAGATCGACTGCTCGCTGGGAGCGATGACGGCGGTCGGGTCGATCTTGATCGCGGCGATCTGCTCCGCCACCTCGACGACGTCGCCGGGACGGTCCGCGTCGAGCAGCTGCGCACGCACCGCGATGCGGCGCGCCTCGTCCCTCGTGAGCCGGTGCATGGCACGAGGCTAGCGCCGACGTCCGACGCGGGTCAGCCCGTGGGCTGCAGCGACGCGTCGACGGTGCGACGCTCGTCGAAGACGAAGCAGTCGCCCTCGAACCCGTCGGCGCCGACGTGCTCGAAGTAGCCGAGGATGCCGCCCTCGAGCTGACGCGCGTCGATCCCGTCCTCGCGGAGGACGAGCGCGGCCTTCTCGCACCGGATGCCGCCGGTGCAGAAGCTGACGACGGTCTTGCCGACGAGCTCGTCGCGGTGCGCCGCGGCGGCTTCGGGGAACCCGGTGAACTTCTCGATCCGCCAGTCGAGGGCGCCCGAGAAGGTGCCGTGGTCGACTTCGAACGCGTTGCGGGTGTCGAGCAGCACGACCTCGCGCCCGTCGTCGTCGACGCCGGCCTCGAGCCAGCGGCGGAGCGTGTTCGGATCGACGGCGGGAGCCCGGCCGGCGTCAGGACGGATCGCGGGGCGGTCCATCCGGATGATCTCGCGCTTGTGTTTGACGAGCATCTTGCGGAACGGCTGCTCGTCCGACCAGCTCTCCTTCGTCGTGAGCGGGGCGAAGCGCCCGTCCGCGCGCAGCTCGTCCACGAACCCGCGCACATCCTCGGCGGGTCCCGCCAGGAAGAGGTTGATGCCCTCCTCCGCGACGAGGATCGTGCCGCGGAGTCCGCGCGCCTCCGCCCGCTCGTACAACACAGGACGCAGCGACGCGGGGTCGGCGATGTGCGTGAAGAGGTAGGCGGAGATGTTCAGGACGGATGCCACCCCACCAGCGTAGAGGCGGGGCGGCATCCGCTCGGATCATTGCGCCGACCAGCCGCCATCACTGGCCAGCACCACGCCGTTGATGTTGACGCCGTCGTCCGAGAGCAGGAACGTGATCGATGCGGCGAGCTGCTCCGGGGTGGCGACGCCGGGCATCGTGCCGTGGAACGCACCGAGGCGCTGCTGGCCGTACTCCGAGACGTTCGGGGGGAAGGGGATGCCGGTGGCCACCCCGCCGGGGGCGACGGCGTTGACGCGCAGACCCTTCGGCCCGTACATGACGGCCGCGCTCTTGGTGAGCCCGACGACGGCGTGCTTGCTGGTCGTGTAAGCGTTGCCCGAGGCGCTGCCGCGAAGGGCGGCCTCGCTGGCGACGTTGACGATCGAGCCGGCGCCGGCGGTCAGCATCGCGGGGAGCACGGCGCGGGTCAGCTTGAACGGACCCGTGACGTTGACGGCGATGACGCGGTCCCACATCGCATCGGATGTCTCCCCGAGCGGCGAGAAGTCGTCGTTGATACCGGCGACGTTGGCGAGCGCGTCGATCCGCCCTCCGGCCGCGGCGACGATGGCGTCGATGGATTCCTGCGTCGTGACATCGCCCGCCACCGTGACGATGTCGGCATCCGGCATCGATGCGGCGAACTCGGCGAGGCGGTCCGCGGAGATGTCGGTGGCGATCACCCGGGCGCCTTCTCGGGCGAGACGCCCGGCGGTGGCCCGACCGATGCCGGATGCCGCGCCGGTGACGATCACGGTCTTACCGGCGAACCGGCCGGCCGAGGTCGGCTCGGCCCCGCCGATCGATTCGCTCTGGGGGATGACACCGCCGTTCGCCTGTCGCACGAGGTCGTCGACGGCGATCTGGGGCATGGCCCCCTGACTGAGGACGATGAGCTGTTGCAGCGGGAGTCCCCGCACGGGCGCGAGGGACTCCGCGGTTCCGCCCCCGGCGGCGATCAGCCCGCGCAGGAGCGGACCGCCGACGTCGCTGTCGAGCCAGTCGCCGATGCTCGTGGCGGCAGTGAGAACCTCGTCGGTCATGGTCGTCCCTTCCTCTGAGCGGATTATTCCCGCCCGGGAAATGATACTCTCGGCGGCGCCACCGCGAAAGGGAGTCTCATGACCGGAACGACCCGCCGCGGTCGCGGCACGCGAGCAGGGCTCGACCGCGAGCGCATCCTGAACGCGGCGCGGGACCTCGACCCGGCGACCCTCACGATGCAGCAGGTCGCCGACGCCCTGGGGGTCGACCGCAAAGCACTCAACCACCACGTGACGGACCGCGAGAGTCTCCTCGAGATGCTCGCGGTGGATGCCTTCCGTCGCCGCTTCTCGTCGTCGGAGCTCGATCTCGGCTCGACCTGGCAGGACGCGTGTCGGGGCTACGCGGGAGCGCTGGTGTCGAGCCTGATGGACATCGGCGCCTGGGTCGACCATCTTCCGTTCACGACGCCGGACGACCTCGCCATCATCGACCCCGCCGAGGAGCTCGCTGCTCGGCTGCGCGCGGCGGGCTTCAGCCTCGAGACGACGAGCCGCGGCATGCATCTGCTGATGAGCATCTGCCAGGGCTTCGCGCGGGAGGTGGTGACCGCCGGCTACTCCGCGCAGGATCCGCAGGTCGCGCACCTCCGCGACGCGCTCGGCGCGTCGACCGGGGGCTATCCCGTCCTGCGCGAGCTCATCGACGCCGAGATCGACAACCACGGCGAGGCGCAGTTCCGCTTCGACGTGGACGCGTTCATCGCGGGCATGGAACGCCTGCTCTGACCGCGCCCACGTGCGTCGGGCTCAGCCGACGAACGGAGCGGACGCCGCGTCGAGGGCGGCGACCTCGTCGGCGGCGAGCTCGAGCGTCGCGCCGGCGATGAGACCGTCGACCTGGTCGACGCGCGACGCGGAGGCGATCGGGACGGTGCCCTTCGCGCGGAGCCAGGCGAGGGCGACGGATGCCGGGGCCACGTCGTGCGCCGCGGCGACGTCATCGAGCACCGAGAGCACCGCGAGCCCTTCGGGGGTCGCGTAGGCCGCCGCCGATCCGGCACGGGGCGAGGACTGTCCCGACGCGTCGGTGGAGCGGTACTTGCCGGTGAGGAACCCGCTGGCCAGGGCCGAATACGGAACCACCGTGAGGCCGAGCTCCTCGGCGGCGGGCTTGACGCCCCGCTCGATGGCACGGTCGACGAGGTTGTACCGGGGCTGGGTGACGATCGGCTCCGCGACCCCCTGCTCGCGGGCCAGGCGCACCCACTCCCGGGTGTTCTCGGCGGAGAAGTTCGAGATCGCCGGGTAGCGGATGAGGCCGTCGGAGACGAGCGCGCCGAATGCGGCCACGGTCTCTGCCAGCGGAGTCGCGTCGTCTTCGGCATGGGCGTAGTAGACGTCGATCGTGTCGACGCCGAGGCGCTTCAGCGACGCCTCGGCACCGGCCCGCACGGTGCCGGCCGACAGTCCTGGGAACTCCGGGTGCTTCGACACCTTCGTCGCCACCACGACGCCCGACGGCCGCCGAGAAGCGAGCCACTCGCCGAGGATCGTCTCGCTCTCACCGCCGGAGTTGCCCGGCGCCCATGCGCTGTAGACGTCCGCCGTATCGATGAAGTCGCCGCCGGCCGCGGTGAACGCATCGAGGACGGCGAAGGAGGTGTCGCGGTCCGCGGTCCAGCCGAAGACGTTGCCGCCGAACGACAGGGGGAACACGGTCAGGTCACTCGTACCGAGAGCAGTCATGGATCCGATCCTGACACGGCCACGGATGCCGCGGGCCGAGGGCTCGGGTCAGCGCGCGACGATCTCTTCGGCGTTCACCTGGATCCAGCTCATCAGCGGCATGACCCGTTCCATCAGTTCGACGCCGCGCGGCGTGAGGGAGTACTCCACTCGCGGCGGAACCTCGGGGTACGACGTCCGTTCGACGATGCCGTCGGCGGCGAGGGTGCGGAGAGTCGTGGCGAGCATCTTCTCGCTGATGCCGTCGACGCTGCGTCTCAGCTCACCCCAGCGACGGGTGCCGTCGGTGAGCGCCAGCAGCACGAGGACGCCCCACTTGCTCATGACGTGGTCGAGGACAGTTCGCGAGGGACACGCCTCGCTGAAGATTCCCGGCGACTCGCGTTGCATCTGCTCGAAACTGACCGACACCACAGCAGCTTACCTGAAAGTGGGTACCCCCGGCGAGGAATGCATCGCCGGGTTGGGGTGGTTCTGTCCGGTGTCGCGCACTTCGCTCGATCACCCGAAAGGACTCGCCATGACCATTCTCGTCACCGCCGCCGGCGGACAGCTCGGCCACCTCGTCGTCGACGCACTCCTCGCCCGCGGCGCCTCGCCCGACAGCATCGTCGCCGGTGCACGCACCGTGGCGAAGGCCGCCGACCTCGCCGACAAGGGCGTGCGTGTCGTGCCGCTCGACTACACCGCACCGGAATCGATCGCCGCCGCCCTCGAGGGCGTCGACAGCGTTCTGCTGATCTCGGGATCGGAGCCGGGCAGCCGCGTGGCGGGGCACGTCAACGTGATCGACGCGGCCGTCCGCGCCGGCGTGACGAAGCTCGTCTACACGAGCCTCTCGCACGCCGACACCGCCGACCTCGTCCTCGCCCCCGACCACAAGGCGACCGAAGAGGCCATCGCGGCCAGCGGCATCCCCGCCGTCCTGCTCCGCAACAACTGGTACATCGAGAACTACGCGGGCGACCTCGCCGGCGCCGCCCAGACCGGCGTGCTCTCGGCCGCCGTCGGCGATGCCGCCGTGGGTGCCGCAGCGCGCGTCGACTACGCCGCGGCAGCCGCGGTCGTCCTGCTCGAGGACGGCCACATCGGCCGGACGTACGAGCTCGCCGGCCCCCGCGCGACGTACGCCGACATCGCCGCGGCGATGGGTGAGGTCCTCGGGCGCGAGGTCGTCTACGCCCCCGCGACGCCCGAAGAGCTGGCGGCCCGCCTGGCGTCGTTCGGACTCGACGAGGGCACGGTCGGTTTCGTCGTGGCCCTCGACGCCGGCATCGCGAGCGGCGCGCTCGACGCGACCGAGACCGATCTGACCGACCTCATCGGCCGTCCCACCACGTCGTGGGTCGACGCTCTTCGCGCGCTGGCCCCGGCCGCCTGACGCTTCCCCGCAGCGTCTCTGGCCGCGGCATCCATATTCACCGGAATGGATGCCGCGGCCGCTGCGTTGTCATGGGCATGCAGAGCTTCGGAACGCTGTCCTTCGGCCACTACGGCCCTCTCGGCGGGGGCCGGGAACTCACCGCGGGCGATTCGCTGAAGCAGGCGATCGATCTCGCCCAGGGCATGGATGCGCTCGGGGTGAACGGCGCCTACTTCCGCGTGCACCACTTCGCCCGGCAGCAGGCCTCCCCCATGCCGCTGCTCGCCGCGATCGCCGCGCGGACCTCGCACATCGAAGTCGGGACCGGCGTCATCGACATGCGATACGAGAACCCGCTGTACCTCGCCGAAGAAGCGGCGGCGCTGGACCTCATCAGCGACGGCCGACTGGCCCTCGGCGTGAGCCGTGGCTCACCCGAGAGCGTCGTCCGCGGCTACGAGACGTTCGGCTACACCGGGTCCCAGGACCCCCGCGGCGCCGACCTCGCCCGCGAGCACTTCGACCTTTTCCTGCGCGCGATCGACGGCGAGGGTCTCGCCGAGAGCGACCCGCACAGCCCGTTCGGCGGCGGACACGGTCTGCAGCGCATCGAACCGCACTCCCCCGGGCTGCGCTCGCGCGTGTGGTGGGGCGCGGGCAACCGTGACTCGGCCGAATGGGCGGGCCGCATGGGCGTCAACCTGATGTCCTCGACCCTCCTCACGTCGGCCGACGGGCGTCCGTTCGACATCCTGCAGGCAGAGCAGATCGACGCCTTCCGCACCTCGTGGCGCGAGGCCGGTCACGCCGGTACGCCGCGGGTCTCGGTGAGCCGCAGCATCTTCCCGATCACCACGGCGGAGGATGCCATGTACTTCGGCGGACGCTCCGACGGCGACCAGATCGGCATCATCGACGGGATGCGCTCGACGTTCGGCAAGACCTACGCCGGCACCCCCGATGAACTCGTCGAGCAGCTGCAGCACGACGCCGCGGTGCGGGAAGCCGACACCCTCATGCTGACCATCCCGAGTCAGCTGGGCGTCGCGTTCAATCTGCGCCTCGTGGAATCGTTCGCGCGCTACGTGGCGCCGTCGCTGGGCTGGGTGCCGACGAACGCGGTCGCGACCGCCTGACGCCGGACCCGTGCGGATCGAGGCTCGACGCGAACGACGGTGCTGCGCAACACTGATTCCACCGGCGTCCGCCGGCAACGGCGGAAGGCACAGCATGGCCCGGGTTCGCGTCGACCTCAACATCTCCCTCGACGGTTTCGCGACGACGACGGACCAGACCCCGGAGAATCCGTTCGGTGACGACTGGGGCCGACTGACGCGTGACTACACCGCCACCCGGACGTTCCGGGAGCGCGTCCTCCACGACACCTCGGGCGAGGGGACCACAGGAGTCGACGACGCGTACGCCGCTCGCTACTTCGACGCTGTGGGTGCGGAGATCATGGGCGCGGGGATGTTCGGCCTACACGAACACGGAGACGATCCGGATTGGCGCGGGTGGTGGGGAGACGAGCCGCCGTTCCGCATCCCGGTCTACGTTATGACGAACGCGACGCGACCCTCGATCGAGTTCGCCAACGGAACGACCTTCCACTTCCTCTCCGCGACACCGCGCGCAGCCCTCGAGCTCGCCGTCGACGCCGCCCTGGGCGGCGACATCCGCATCGGGGGTGGCGCCGAGACCGTTCGGGCGTTCTTGCGCGAGGGCCTCGTCGACGACCTCCATGTCGCGATCGTGCCGATCCTGCTCGGGCGCGGCATCCGCCTCTGGGATGATCTGCGCGGACTGGAACAGGGGTACCACGTGACCTCGGAAGCCGCTCCGAGCGGCGTCGTGCACACCACCTTCCGACGCGAGACGGTCTAGGCGAAGATCGCTCTCTCGCTCAGCCGATGAGCGGACCGCCCTCGCGCCAGTAGCCGAGAAACGACACCCGATCCTTCGGCACGTCGAGGCGCCCGGTGCGCAGGCGCCGGAGCGAGGTGACCGTGCCGGACTCCCCCGCCAGCCAGACGTAGACCTCGTCCCGCGGCAGATCCGCCGTGGCACTCGCCCACGCTGCGACAGCGCGCTCGAGTCCGCCTGCATCCTCCCGATCGATGCGTCGCACGCGGTGAGGCGAGACGACGTGCGGTGACAGCAGGTCGTCCGCGGGGGCCGCGGCATCCACCAGCACATCGGCGACGACGCCGCCCCGCAACGCCGACACGATGTTGCGCGCCGCGGGGTACGCGGTCTCGTCGGCGACGAGCAGCACACGACGCGCGGAACCGGGATGCCAGTGCACGCCGTATCCCGTCCAGCCCATGCGGCGGTCGGGTCCGGTCACGACGAGGCGGTCACCGGGACGAGCCGACGCCGCCCACGCGGAGGCCGGACCCGCAGGAGTGTGCAGGTACACGTCGACGTCGATCTCGCCGACGTCCGCCCGGATGGCCGCCGGCGTGTAGGTGCGGAGGACGTTCCGCTCGGACTCGTCGAGCTCCTTCCACCGGGTGTACCAGTCGGACGGATGCGGCGTCGGCTCCTCGAGCAGGCCGAAGTCCGCGAGCCCTCCGTCCGGCAGCGGCAGCACGAGCTTGATTCGTTGGTCGAGACCCCACTCCGCGAAGTTCCGCAGCGCGTCGCCTCGCAGCGTGATCCGGATGAACCGCATGCTCAGCCTCACGGTCGCGGCGACCTCCACCTCGAAGGCGCTGTATGCCCAGGGGCGTTCGAGGACTGCGGTCATGGTCGGACCTCCGCGGTGTGGGGCGCCCGGAGCGGGACGACGAGCGGCCCTCCCGTGACGGGATCGGGGATGACGGTGTTGGCGAGGCCGAAGACGGCCGTCACGGTCTCGCTCGTGACGACCTCTGCGGGCGACCCCTCGGCGATGACCCGCCCGTCGCGCATGGCGACGACGGTCGTCGCATAACGGGCCGCCTGATTGAGATCGTGCAGGACGGCGACGATCGTCCGCCCCTGCTCGTGGAGCGCCGCGAGGAGCTCGAGCAGCTCGACCTGATGAGCGACATCGAGATACGTGGTCGGCTCGTCGAGGAGCAGCACCTCGGTCTGCTGGGCGAGGACCATCGCGATCCACACCCGCTGGCGCTGGCCGCCCGACAAGGCATCGACGGGGCGGTCGGCCAGCTCGGTCGTCCCCGTCGCGGCGAGGGCGTCGACGACGGCCGACTCGTCCGCCGGTGACCAGGGCCGCAGCATCCCCCGATGCGGGTATCGACCCCGGGAGACGAGGTCGCGCACCGTGATCCCGTCAGGTGCGACGGCGGTCTGCGGCAGCAACCCCACCCGTCGCGCGAGTGTCTTGGCGGGGATCTGGGCGATCGACCGACCGTCGAGGACGACCTGCCCCTCCTCCGGAGCGAGCAGGCGCGCCAGGCCCCGCAGGAGCGTCGACTTGCCGCACGCGTTCGGGCCGATGATGACGGTGAACGAGCCGGGTTCGATCTGCAGGGAGAGCTGCTCGACGACACGGGTGTCGGCGTAGGCGAACGAGGCCCGGTCGACGGCGAGGGAGGCGGGAAAGCGATCAGGCACGACGACGGATCTCCAGGACGATGACGGACAGAAGGTAGAGGCCGCCGACCGAGACGGTGACGACACCGACCGGGAGGGGCGTCGGCAACGCATGCTGCGCGACGAGGTCGGAGGCGAGGAGCACGACTGCTCCGAAGAGCGCCGACAGCCCCAGCGGCAGCGACGGTGTGCGCGCGAGGCGGCGGGCGACCTGCGGGGCCGCGAGCGCGACGAAGGCGACGGGACCGGCGACGGTCGTGGCGGCCGAGACGAGGCCCACACCCAGGAGCAGAGCCACTGCCCGCACGGCGTGTGGACGGGCGCCCGTGGCGGACGCGAGGTCGTCACCGAGCTCGAGCTGCCGCATTCGCGGGACGAGGCAGAACGCCCCCACCGCGATCGGGAGGGCGGCCACGAGCGCCCCCGCGACGGGACCCGCTGCGACTCCGTTGAGCGACCCCGCGCCCCACGCCGACGCGAACATCGCGGTCTCGAGCTCGACCTGCAGCAACAACCACGTGTTCATCGATGCGAGCATCGCCGAGACCCCGATACCGACCACGATGATGCGGAAGCCCTGCAGACCTTCTCGCGAGGCCAGCACCTGGATCGCGACGGCCGTCAGGAGTCCTCCGACGAGCGAGCCGGCGACGAGGGCCTGCCAGCTCGCCGAGACGAGCACGAGGGTGAGCAGCATGCCGCTGAACGCGCCGCTCGATAGCCCCAGGATGTCGGGGCTCGCGAGCGGGTTGCGGGTGACGGTCTGGAAGAGCGCGCCTGCGATACCCAGGAGCGCCCCCACCCCGACCGCCGCGATCACGCGCGTCAGCCGCCAGTCGACGACCACGGTGTGTTCGATCCCTTCGCCTCCGCCCGCCAGGATCGTCGGGATCCGCTCGAGCGGCACGGGGAAGTCTCCGAGGATCAGCCCGAGCGTCGTCAGCGCGACGAGCACGACGGATGCCGCGGCTCCCACCGCGAGCACGCGGCGCGGTCGTGCGGCGGTGGGCCGAACCGGTCGCATCACCCGGCCCGAGCGGCCCATGGTGGTCGCCACCATCACAGAGCCCTCGCCGTCCGTCGACGCGCGAGCGCGATGAGGAGCGGCGCGCCGACGAAGGCGACGACGATCCCGACCGGGACCTCGGCGGGGGCGATGACGACGCGGCCGAGGACGTCGGCGCCGAGCACGAGGATGGGCCCGGCGAGAAGCGACATCGGCAGAACCGCCCGATGGTCGGGCCCCACGATCCACCGCACGGCGTGCGGGATCATGAGGCCGACGAACGAGATCGGCCCGGCGATCGCCGTGGCAGCTCCCGCGAGCAGGGTGACGGCCACGATCACCCCGACCCGGATGCGGCCGACGTCCACTCCCTGGGCGCGCGCGACGTCGTCACCGAGCGCCATCGCGTTGAGTCCGGGGGCGAGGACGAGCGCGAGGAGCGCCCCCGCGGCGGCGAAAGGCGCGATGGCTGCGAGGTCCTCCAGGCCCGCACCGAGCAGGGAGCCTGCGTTCCACCCGCGCATCCGGTCGAAGGCGTCGGGGTCGGTCAACGTGATGGCCGTCGTGATCCCCGAGAGGACGGCGCCGAGCGCGACGCCCGCGAGGACCAGGCGCACGGCCCCGCCCGTCCCGCTCGCGCCGATCACGTAGACCGCCATCGTCACCAGCAGCGCGCCGGCGAACGCCGGCCAGACGATCTCCCCCGCACCGGACAGACCGAACAGCGATACGCCGAGAGCGACGGCGAACGCCGCCCCCGCGCCGACCCCGAGGAGCCCCGGGTCGGCGAGGGGGTTGCGCGTGAACGCCTGCATCAGTGCTCCGGCCGCCCCGAGCGCCGCGCCGGCGACGAGGCCGACGACGGTGCGCGGCACCCGCAGGTCCCAGACGACGAACGCCGTCTCACTCGTCCCCCGGCCGGCGAGCGCATCGATCACCGCGGGCGGGGCGAGCGGGTTGGCGCCGAGCGCGAGCGAGGCGATGACGGCCACGGCGAGGATCAGCGCGACGGCACCGACTCCGAGGATGCTGCGCCCCGGACGTGCGGCAGCGGTCACCGGTTCGCGGAGAGGTACCGCTCGATGTCACCGAGGACGGCGGCAGCACCCTTCGGGCCGACTCCGGACACCCAGGTGCTCGTGTCGACCAGCGTGGCGTCGGGGAATGCGGTCGCGACGGCGGCGGGGATCGCGGAACGGTCGGCGACGTCGGCCGCCGTGACGAACACGTGGTCGGCCCTCGCGGATGCGACGTTCTCGGGCGACAGGTCCGCCTGCAGGCCGTCCTCCCACTCCTGGTCGGGGATGCTGAAGCCCACGCACTCGAGCAGGCTGCCGGCGAACGACACCGGGCCGTACAGGCTCAGCGTGGTCTCGTCGCGGGGCCGGATGAGCTGCACCGTCTGACCGGCGACGTCGTACTCGTCGCGGATGCGGGCGCACTCGTCGTCGACGCCGGTGAGGAGCTCGGCGACCTCGTCCTCGCGCCCCAGCGCCTCGCCGATGAGCGACGCGTTCTCGCGCCAGGGATCGGCCTGCGAGGCGATGAAGACGGTCGGCGCGATGGCGGTCAGCTGCTCGAAGAGCTCCGAGTGCCGGGACTCTGTGCCGAGGATCAGATCGGGCTTCAGTGCCGCGATCGCCTCGAGATCCGGCTCGGGGACGGTTCCGACGGGGGTGACGTCCTCCGCACCGAGGTACGCGGGGATCGAGGTCACATTGCCTGCGACGGCGGCACCGACCGGGGTGATGCCGACCGCCACCGCGGTGTCGAGCTCCAGGGGCTCGAGCGTCACGACACGGGCGGGCTCCTCGGGTACGTCCGTCGCACCGCGGGCGTGCTCGACGGACCGCGTTCCAGAGGCCGCCGAGGCCCCGGCGGGCTCGGGCGCGGTGGCGGCGGTGCAGCCCGCCAGGGCGAGCGCGATCATGCCGGCGGCGGAGGCGAGGACCAGTCGTGAACGAGGGGACATGTCGGGATGAGCCTTTCCTTGGAGCTAGGTAAGGTTAGCCTAACCACAAGAGCGTCGCGGGTTGGACCACCCGGCCCGCCGTGCGAGTCAGGGTCGCGGGCGTAGTGTGGACGCATGCGGACCCGCGCGGACATCGAGTGCTGGCTCACCGATATGGACGGTGTCCTCGTCCACGAGAACACGCCGATCCCCGGCGCTGCGGAGCTCCTCGAGCAATGGCGCGACGACGGCACCCCGTTCCTCGTCCTCACCAACAACTCGATCTTCACGCCGCGCGACCTCAGCGCGAGGCTCCGCGCGTCGGGGCTCGTGGTGCCCGAGGAGTCGATCTGGACGTCGGCGCTGGCCACCGCGGACTTCCTCGCCTCGCAGAAGCCGGGCGGCACGGCCTTCGTCATCGGCGAAGCCGGCCTCACGACCGCACTGCACGAGGCCGGTTTCATCATGACCGAGACGAGCCCCGACTACGTCGTCGTCGGCGAGACTCGGAACTACTCGTTCGAGGCCATCACCAAGGCGATCAGGTTCATCGGCGCCGGGTCGCGCTTCATCGCCACGAACCCCGACGCCACCGGTCCCTCCATGCAGGGCGTCCTCCCCGCGACCGGAGCGATCTCCGCGCTCATCACGAAGGCGACGGGCAAGGAGCCCTATGTCGTCGGAAAACCCAACCCCATGATGTTCCGATCGGCGCTCAACCGCATCGGCGCCCATTCCGAGAACACCGGGATGATCGGCGACCGCATGGACACCGACGTCGTCGCCGGCATCGAGGCAGGGCTCCACACCGTGCTGGTGCTCACCGGCATCAGCGACGCCGCGGAGATCGAGCGCTACCCGTTCCGACCCGACGAGATCCTGAGCTCCGTCGCCGACCTCGTCCGCGAGGAGCCCCTTGAGAGCGACTCGCCGGACGTGCAGCCTTCGCTCGGGCTCTGATCACCACCCCATCGAACCCGGGGCACCCTTGAACGGCCCGGCCACCTGAGACGTGATCCACCCGCCGTAGAACCGACCCGGTTGCGGGGTGACGACCTCGCCCGCGACCGTGCACTCGTCCATCTCCTGTGCGTAGACCGCCACGCGGTCGGCGAGCTCCTCGTATCCCGGCTCGGGGCTCGGGTAGTTCCATGCCGCGCCGGGCACAGTGCGTCCGCCGCCGTGGACGTCGAGGTACCGCGCGGCGCCCTTGAACTCGCAGAACGATGCTCCCTGCGCCCGAGTCAGTGCGCCGGGCACGAAGTCCGCGATCGGCAGGTAGTAGACCGGTGGGTGGCTCGTCTCCAGGACCCGCAGGGCTCCGGTCGTCGAGGCGATGCGCTCTCCGCCGAGGGTGATCGTCACGGTGCCCGGGACGGGTTCCACGCGAGGGGGCCGGGGATAGTCCCAGACGCTCTCCTGTCCCGGTCCGACCGGGTCGGGTGTGGGATGCCGCATGTCCTCCAGATTAAGGGCGGAATCCCACTCAAGGGGCGCCCCCGCAGGCCGAGCATCCCGCGATAATGGACCCATGACGGCCCGGCGCCCGACGGCCTACAACGCCATCTCCACGTCCTCGCGAGTGGAGATCCTCCACTTGCTGCAGACGACCCCGCAGCAGACCGTCGGCGAGCTCGTGAAGGCGACGAAGCTCCACCCCAATACCGTCCGCGAGCACCTGCAGCGCCTCATCGAACGCGGATTCGTCGCGACCGAGATCGAGAAGCGGACCGTTCGGGGCCGCCCACGCGTCTTCTACCGCGCGGTCGACGGGGTCAGCGTGTCGAGTCCCGAGCATCGGCGCAAGGTCCAGGCCGCCGTCGAACGGGGCGACCTCATGCGTCGCGTCATGCCGGATACGGCCGGATCGCTCACCGGAGAAGAGCAGCACCAACTCGACGCCCTCGTCGAACAGCTCCTGGACGGCGGGTTCGACCCGGAGATCGACGAGGACGGCCTCACGATCGACCTCACGCCCTGCGTGCACGCCGCCGACCAGGCCGACAACCGCGAGACGCTCTGCGATGTGCACCTGGGGCTAATGCAGGGCGCTCTCAGCGAGGCAGGCGGGCCGCTCGCCGTCGATGGGATGCGCTCGTCGTGCGATCCGCAGCAGTGCGTCATCCAGCTGCTCCGCCGTCGCCCCGAGGCCTGATGCCGACGCCCGGCTGACGCCGCAGCCCGCGGGAGTCAGTAACGCAGGTTGGTGCGGACGTGGTGGTAGTACAGCCACGCGTAACCGCCCCGCCAGTGCACCTTGTACCAGTGGCGTCGGGAGTCCGACACCTGCAGTGGCGTTCCCGACGGAATGGTGCCGGCGATGGTGCCCCCGGCCGAGCTGCGGTACCACGGGGTGTTCCGCACGGTGCGCACGTGAAGGTCGGAATGGGTCACGGCCGCTCCGAACGACCCGTTGAAGTGCGAGTACACGGTTCGCGCGATGTCCCGGATGCCGGCCTTCGACGCTCCGGGGGCGCCGATGACGGTGACCACGAACCGACTCGACGAGCTGCGGACCACGGCCGAGTCCGCCTGCAGCAACCCACCCGACACCCACAACGATCCGGGCTTGGACGCCTGGTACGCAGAGGCCGGCAGGCCGTTCGGCAGTCGCGAGCGGAAGAGCTGGGTGTGCATCAGGTTGAGCATGTGCCGGGTGTGCGTGGCGTTCAGCAGACGCCCCTCCTCCAGCCGCTTGAGCAGGTTCGTGAGGTCGTCGGAGGTCGTGCGGTTGCCCGCGTACAGCACGTCCTGCCCGCGCAGGACCTGCCCGTATGCGGTCCGGGAGTACCCTGCGGCCGCGATCTCCCTGTTCAACTGCGACAGGCCGATCCAGTGCACGAGGTCGGTGTGGCAGAAGTTGTCGGACATCCAGATCATCTCGCGCAGGCACTCACCCACTGTGAGACCCGACCCGAGCCGCGTGGACAGCGAACCCGCACCCCGCTCGATCCGCTTGTACGTTCCCCACGCGGCGAAGAGCTTCATCATGCTGGCGGGCTCGCGGCGCGTCGCGCCGCCCATGCTCACGGTCTCGCCGAGACCGCCGACCTCGCGAACGGTCACCGTGTACGACGAGGAGGAGTTCCGGTTCAGCGCGGACTGCAGCGAGGAGCGCAGCTTGTCCTGCCGGGTGGTGCGCACGGCGGTGCACCCCTTGCCCGTCTCGACCTCGGCGCGCAGTTGCGCCGTCGGACCGACGACGAGGACTTTGTCGCCCCGTCGCTGGAGCACCGCGGCGGAGGCATCCGACAGGCAGCGCTCGCCGCTGAAGTAGAGCGGCTGCCCCGTCGTGGCAGCGAGTGCGGTCGCGGCGGGTGAGCCGAATCCGGTCGCCTCGGCGGAAGCGGTGACCACCCCGCGGGTCGTCGTCGAGGGGTATTCGGCGGTCGCGGAGTCGGCGATGCCGGCGCGGTCGGCGCCGGCGAGCCTCGCGACGGTGAACCCCTCGCTGCGCAACGCGTTGCCGTAGGACGTGGGGAGCCCCGACGTCCCGTTCATGAAGACGATCTGTCGTGCACCGACGGCGCGCAGCGTGGCGAGTGCGCCGGGCGACGGCGGCCGCGCACCTTCGACCACGAGGAATCCGCTACCGGTGGCCGCGGCAGTCGCGGCCGCCACCGGTGCCGCAGCGAGCTGGCGCACGTCGACGAGGTAGACGGTCTCCGCGGTGGGGGTGGCCGCGACGAGTGCCTTCTGCGACAGCGACATGGTCGTGCCCGCGTCGACGCGCACCGAGGTGCGCCCGGCCGAGAGCCGGCTCACGACGGCATCCGAGACGGCAGCGCGCGAGCCCATCACGACGATCCGATCCGGCGCGAGACGAGTGATCTCCGACGCCGTCGCGGCGGGGACCGACCCGGTGTCCACGAGCAGCATCGGTCCACCGACCGAGCCCGCGACGTAGGCCGCGAGCTGCTGATCGGCAGCGCGCTGGGACGAGACGATGACGACCGTGCGCGCACCCCGGGGGTAGACCGCTTTGCTGATCCCGGCGGCGAGCGTGTACCGGGTGCTGCCGGTGAGTCGTACCGACGACGGGAGGACAGGGGTCGTCGCCTCTCCCAGTGCGGCGGCTGCTGCGGCCGAGGAATCGCGGGCGGCCGGAGGGGCGGGAGCCGGGCTGGGCGACGGCGACGGGCTCGGCGACGGCGAGGGCGAGGGCGAGGGCGAGGGCGAGGGCGAGGGCGAGGGTTCCGGCGTGGGCGTGGGCGTCGGGGTCGGCGACGGCTCGGTCGTCGCCGTCGGCGAAGGGGATGCCGTCGGGGTCGGTGAAGGCTCGGGCGCCGCACCTGCCACGGCGGGACCGGCCGTCAAGACGAGCACCGCGGTCACCCAGACCGCAGTGAAGGCTGTCGTCCGCCGCAGCATCGCGGGAACACGGGAACTGTCACCGCGAGTCATGTGGTCCACCGTAGGCGGAGGGCGCGGTGTTTTGCACGGCCCGATCCGATTCGGCGGGGAACCGGGCGTCGTACGGTCGGACCATACCCGTGGAAGGACCAAGCCCGTGGACTTTCTGGACCCGCTCATCCTGGCTCGCCTGCAGTTCGGACTGACGACGCTCTACCACTACCTGTTCGTGCCGTTGACGCTCGGCATGGCGCTCACCGTCGCGATCTTCCAGACGATCTGGCACCGCACCGGCGACGTGAAATGGCTGCATCTCACCCGCCTGTTCGGCAAGATCTTCCTGATCAACTTCGCGATGGGCGTGGTCACCGGCATCGTGCAGGAGTTCCAGTTCGGCATGAACTGGTCGGACTACTCCCGCTTCGTCGGCGACGTGTTCGGCGCTCCGCTCGCCTTCGAAGGGCTCATGGCCTTCTTCTTCGAGGCGACCTTCATCGGATTGTGGATCTTCGGGTGGGACAAGCTGCCCCGCCGCATCCATCTGCTCACCATCTGGGCCACCGCGTTCGGGTCGATCCTGTCGGCCTACTTCATCCTCACCGCCAACGCGTTCATGCAGAACCCGATCGGGTACCAGCTGAATCCCGAGACCGGCCGGGCGGAACTGAAGAACTTCTTCGAGCTCCTCACCAATCCGGTGGCGCTCGCCGCCTTCCCGCACACGATCTTCTCGGCGTTCATGTTCGCCGCCGCCGTCATCATCGCCGTCGCCGCGTGGCACCTCCGCCGCGGCCAGCACGTCGAGACGATGCGGCCTGCACTCCGCTACGGCATGTGGTTCATGATCATCTCCTTCGCCGGCACCGCGATCAGCGGCGACCAGCTGGGACTCGTCATGGTCGAGACCCAGCCTATGAAGATGGCCGCCGCCGAGGCGCTGTGGAACAGTGCCTGCGGCGCCGACGCGTCCTTCTCGATCTTCTCCATCGGCACCCCGGACGGCACCGCCGAGGTCTGGTCGCTCCGCGTCCCCTACTTGCTCTCGTTCCTCTCCACGCACACGCTCGACGGCTGCGTCGAAGGCCTCAACGACCTGCAGTCCGAGTACACCGCGCAGTACGGCGCCGGCATCGACTACATGCCCGAGATCTGGGTCACCTACTGGTCGTTCCGTTGGATGATGGGCTTCGGTGGCATCGCCACCCTCATCTCGGTCGCCGGCCTCTGGGTCACCCGCAGGAAGGCGACGCGTCCCGTCGCCGGGTGGATGTGGCGCGTCGCCATCTGGTCCGCACCGCTCCCGCTGTTCGGCAGCCTCGTCGGCTGGATCTTCACCGAGATGGGCCGCCAGCCCTGGATCGTCTTCGGCCTCATGCACACCTCCGACGGCGTCTCGCCCAACGTCCCCGCCTGGACCGTGCTCATCTCCCTGATCGCCTTCACCGCGATTTACGCGGCGCTCGCCGTCGTCGAGTTCCGCCTCATCCTGAAAGCCGCGCAGAAGGGCCCGGATCCCCTGCCCGGTCCCGATGACCCCGACCCTCGGGACCTGCCGGTCGATCAGACCCCCTCGACGGTCTACTAGGAGCACGCCATGGATCTCGCCTACCTCTGGTTCTTCATCGTCGGGGTGTTCTTCGTCGGCTACTTCGTGCTCGACGGCTTCGACTTCGGCGTCGGGATGAGCCTGCCGTTCCTCGGTCGCGACGAGGTGTCGCGACGCCAGGTCATCAACACGATCGGTCCCGTGTGGGACCTCAACGAGACCTGGGTCATCGTCGCCGGCGCCTGCCTGTTCGCCGCGTTCCCGGAGTGGTACGCCACGCTCTTCAGCGGGTTCTACCTGCCGTTGCTGCTCATCCTGCTCGCCCTGATCCTGCGCGGCGTCTCGTTCGAGTACCGCCATCAGCGCGAGGGACTGGCCTGGAAGCGCGGCTTCGACCGGATGATCGTGATCGGCTCGGTGGTTCCGGCGCTCCTGTGGGGCGTCGCGTTCGGCAACATCGTGCAGGGCGTCCCGATCGACGCCGACAAGAACGTCACCGGCACCCTCCTCGACCTGCTGAATCCGTACGCCCTCTGCGTCGGCATCACGACGCTCCTCCTGTTCTTCCTCCACGGCGTGTACTTCGTCGGACTGAAGGCCGACGGTCAGGTGAAAGAAGACGCCCACCGTCTCGCCCGCCGTGCCGCCCTGCCGACGATCGTCTTCGCGGCGGCGACCGTCGTCTGGACGACGCTCATCTCGATGGAGCGCGACGCTCCCCTGGTGGCTGCCGTCATCGCGTGCGGCGTCATCGCCGCGCTCGCTCTGCTCGCCTCGGCCGTCGCGAACGTCCGCCACCGCGACGGGTGGGCCTTCGCCCTGGGAGCGGCGACCATCGTCACCGCGGTCCTGATGCTCTGGTTCGCCCTCTTCCCCTACGTCATGCCCTCCTCGACCGACCCGGCGAACTCGCTGACGATCGAGAACGCGTCGAGCACCGACTACACGCTGACGGTCATGACCTGGGCGGCGGTCATCTTCCTGCCCGGAATCCTCGCCTACCAGGCCTGGACCTACTGGGTGTTCCGCAAGCGCATCACGCGGGTGCAGATCGAGAAGGCGGATGCCGCGGCCGCTCACTGAGCACGCGGGAGGAACGCGCCATGCCAGATGAGGCCACGCCGAGGCAGCCACCGGTCGACCCGCGGCTGTGGCGGTACGCGACGGCATCCCGCTCGTTCTTCGTCGCCATCGCGCTGCTGTCACTCCTGCAGACGGCGGCGATCATCGGCTTCGCCTTCTTCACGACCCGCGCGATCGTGGATGCGATCGCCGGGGCCGATATCGCGGGGACCCTCGTCGCCCTGGCCGGTGTGGTGCTCGCCCGGTCCGTCCTGTCGCTCCTGCGCGAGCGGGTCGCGGCCCGGGCGTCCGCCCGGGTCGAGTCGCAACTGAGGGAGGCGGTGCTCGACGGCGTCGCCCGGCTGGGCCCGGGTTGGACCGCGACGCGCAGCACGTCGCACCTCGCGCTCGTCGCGGGTCGGGGACTCGACGCGCTCGAACCGTACGTCGGCCGGTACCTGCCGCAGCTCGTGCAGACCGTGATCGCGACGCCGATCATCGTCGCGGTGATGTGGTCCGCCGATGCGATCTCGGGGCTCACGGTGCTCCTCACCCTCCCCCTCATCCCGATCTTCATGATCCTCATCGGCCTCGCGACGCGCTCCGTGCAGCGACGGCAGTGGGACACCCTCGCCCGGCTCGCGACACGGTTCTCCGACACCGTCCAGGGGCTGTCGACGCTCACGGTGTTCGGCCGTCAGCGTCGCGCTGCCGACGCGATCGAGCGGGTCACCGACGACTACCGCCGCGAGACGATGACGGTGCTGCGCGTGTCGTTCCTCTCGGGTTTCGCGCTGGAGTTCCTCGCCTCGATCTCGGTCGCGATCGTCGCAGTTGCCATCGGGTTCCGTCTGATCGACGGCTCGCTGACGTTGAGCGTGGGCCTGTTCGTCCTCCTCCTCGCGCCCGACGCCTTCCTGCCCCTGCGGCAGGTCGGCGTGCAGTTCCACGCCTCGAGCGAGGGTGTCGCGGCAACGCGGGACGTCTTCGCCGTGCTCGACGAGGCGGCCGCGGCATCCGCTGCTCCTGCGCCGGGAGCCGCGCCGACCAGGCCGGATCACACGCTGCGAGTGCTGGACGTGCGCGTACGCGACCTGCCGCCCGTGACCCTGGACGCGCGCTCGGGAGAGATCGTGCTGATCGAGGGGCCGAGTGGGGCCGGCAAATCGAGTCTCGTGCAGGCACTCCTCGGGTTCGCGCCCACGACGGGTCGCATCGAGTTCGACGACGCCCCGGTCGCCTCCCTGGCACCGTCGTCGTGGCTCGGGTGGGCGGGCCAGCGCGCGGGTCTGGCCGCCGGCACCATCGCGCAGAACATCCGCCTCGGCGACGACGACATGCCCGCCGAAACGGTTCGCGAGGCCCTCGGGCTCGTGGGTCTCGGCGACCTCGATCCCGACCGGATGCTCGGGGTGCAGGGGGCGGGACTGTCAGGAGGTCAGGCCCAGCGCGTCGCCGTCGCCCGAGCGCTCGCCCGCCACCTGCGCGGCCACGCTCCCGTGCTCGCGCTCGACGAGCCGTCTGCCGCTCTCGACGCCGCCGCAGAGAGCCATCTGTGGCGCTCGCTGCGTCAGGTGGCGGATGCCGGGGCGCTGATCCTCCTGGTCTCGCACCGCGAGAGCGCCCGGGCCATCGCCGACCGCGTCGTGCGCCTGAGCGCGGCGGAGGTGGCCTCGTGACGACCACGAGCGAGGTGCTGAGCGACGCGATTCCGACACCGCGGCGGTTCTGGCGGGCGCTCGCGTCGGGGTTCCTGTCCGAGGCATCGGCCGTGGCGCTCCTCGCGGTGAGCGCGTGGCTGATCGTCCGCGCCTCGGAACAGCCGCTCGTCATGTACGTCACGATGGCGGTCGTGGGCGTTCGCGCCTTCGCCCTCTCGCGGGCCTTCTTCCGCTACACCGAGCGCCTGTCGAGTCACGACGCCGTCCTCCGACAGCTCGCCCGAACGCGTACCGGCCTCGTGCGACGGCTGCTCCCGCACGCCCCCGCCGGTCTCACCTCGTCCTCCCGCGGTGACGCCTCCGCCGCGCTCGTCGACGACGTCGACGACCTGCAGGATCTGCCTCTCCGCGTGATCCTGCCGCTCGTGTCGTCCGCCACCGTGGCGGTGGGATCGGTCATCCTCGTCGCCCTCGTATGGTGGCCGGCCGCCCTCACGCTGCTGGGGTGCCTCGTCGGCGCCGCGCTCGCGGCGCTCGCGTGGGGCTGGGCGGCGGGCGCCCGTGCCGAGCTGTCGATCGCCCCCCTGCGCGCCCGGCTCCGCGACGTCGTCCTCGACCACCTCTCCCGCCTCGACGTGCTCGTCGCCTTCGGCGCGGAGGACGCCTCGCGCGCCGCGGTCCGGAAGGCGGATGCCGCCCTCCGCCGCGCGGTCCTGCGGCGGGCGGGCGCCCAGGCGGGCACGGCGGCGCTCGTCTCGCTCGCCGCGGGCGGCGCGACGGTCGCCGCCCTCCTCGTCGCCGCTCCCGCCGCGGGGGGCGGCGGCCTCTCCGGCCCGGCGCTCGGCGTGGCGGTTCTCGTTCCGATGGCGGTGTTCGAGGTGTTCACGGCCGTTCCGCTCGCCGCATCCGCATGGCGGCACGTGCGGGCCGCGGCATCCCGTGTCGCGAAGGTTGTCCCGGCGACGGTGCCCGCCGAGATCCCGGCACAGGGAACGTCGACGGGCGAGGCCCCGTCGCTGGGCGACGGGCTCCGGCTGCGCGGCGTCGACGTCCGCTGGCCGGGCGCGACCGAGGCCGCGCTCACGGGCGTCGACCTCGACGTCCGCCCCGGCGAGCGCCTCCACATCGTCGGCGCGAGCGGCGCCGGCAAGTCGACGCTCGCCCACGCCCTCGTGAGGTTCCTGGCCGTCAGCGGCGAGTACTCGATCGGCGGAAGACCGGTGGACGAGATCGCGCCCGACGACCTGCGCCTGACCGTGGGACTGTGCGAGCAGCATCCGATGCTCTTCGACGAGGACATCCGGCAGAACCTGCTCTTCTCGCGCGACACCGCAACCGACGCGGAGCTCGAGGCTGTGCTGGGGCGGGTCGGGCTCGGCGACTGGCTTCGCGCGCGTGGCGGACTCGATGCCCGGGTCGGCGAGCGCGGCGCCCTCGTGTCGGGCGGTCAAGCCCAGCGCATCTCGCTCGCGCGGGCGCTTCTGCGCGGGTTCCCCGTCCTGATCCTGGACGAGCCGACCGCGGGGGTGGACCCTGAAGCGGCCGATGCGCTCCTCACCGATCTGCTGGAAGCCGTCGACGATTCGCACGCGGTCGTGCTCATCTCGCACGCCGCGGTCCCGGCATCCCTCGTCGACCGCACGGTGCGGGTCGCCGGCGGACGGCTGACGAACCCCTGAGCCTCAGCCTGTCGGGGCCTCGCGCTCCGCCGCCGCGGCGATGCGGTTCGCCATACCCGCGAAGATGAACCCGTGGAAGGGGAGGACGGCGAACCAGTAGAGCCGACCGGCGAGCCCGGTCGGGAAGAAGACGGCACGCTGGTCGTATCGCGAGCCCGAGCCGTCGGGCGTCGCCCGCAGCTCGAGCCAGGCGAGTCCCGGCACCTTCATCTCGGCGCGGAGCCTGAGCAGATGCCCCTCCTCGACGGCTTCGACCCGCCAGAAGTCGATCGCGTCCCCCGCAGCGACCTTGCCGCGGCTGCGACGGCCGCGCTGCAGGCCGACACCGCCCACGAGGCGATCCATCCAGCCGCGAACGGCCCAGAGGAACGGTGACGAGTACCAGCCGTTCTCCCCGCCGATTCCGACGATGACGCGCCACAGCTGCTCGGGGCTGGCCGACGTCTTCGCGGACTGCTCGTCCGTGAAGACGAGCCGGCCCGCCCACTCGGGATCGCTCGGCAGCGGGTCGCTGGGAACCGACGAGACCTCCGCGTCCTGCCAGCTGGTCTCCACGGCGTCCGCTTCGACCTTGCGGAGAGCCAGCCGCACCGACTCGCGATACGGCGTGAGTCCGCCCTCGGGGCGCGGCAGCAGGTCGTCGACGTCGTGGTCGTCCATGATGCACTCGTTCTGCAGCGATGCGATGAGCGGACGGGCGATCGAGCGCGGCACCGGCGTCACGAGGTTCACCCAGTGCGAGGCGAGCCCGGGAGTCAGCACGGGCAGGGCCGCGATCGCCCGCTGGCGGAGCCCGGCCTCGACGGCGTACCCGTTCATCATCTGGCCGTAGCGCAGCACATCCGGGCCGCCGATGTCGACCGCCCGGTTGACCTCCGGATCCACGTGGGCCGCGGCGAGCAGATAGTGCAGCACGTCGCGGACGGCGATCGGCTGGATGCGGTTGCGCACCCACTTCGGCGCCGGCATGTACGGCAGCACGTCGGTCAGGTGACGGACCATCTCGAACGAGGCCGAACCCGACCCGATGACGACACCGGCCTGCAGGACGAGCGTCGGCGCACCGCTGTGCAGCAGTGTCTCGCCCACCTCGACCCGCGAGCGCAGGTGGGGACTCAGCTCGACGCCGTCCGGGTGCAGACCCCCGAGGTACACGATCCGTCGAACGGATGCCTCTGCCGCCGCATCGGCGACGGTCTCGGCCGCGCGCAGATCCTTCGTCTCGAAGTCGTCGCCGCCACCCATCGAATGGACGAGGTAGTACAGCACGTCGACATCGTCGACCGCCCGGGTCACGGCATCCACGTCTTCGGCAGCGCCCTCGACGACCTCGACATCACCGCCCCACACGAAAGCCGCGAGTCGCGCCGGCGTGCGGACGAGGACCCGCACGCGGTATCCCGCCGACAGCAGCCGCGGGACGAGCCGCCCGCCGAGGTATCCGGTAGCACCGAGGACGAGTGCACGAGGCGCGGACCCGTCCGGTCGGGGCTGCGCGACGAGGGCCGGTTCACGGCCGGTGGGGGCGGAGAGCTCGCTCATGTCGCCACGATAGACCGGTCTGGTGAGGGGCCGGCCCCCGCTCAGCGGGCTGCGTTTGTCAAGAGACACGCAGCCGGATGCACGGGGACGATCCGATACGTACCGTGGAGAGATGGCCAGGTCATCCCGCCCCTCGGTACCCCCGTCCTCCGAAGCACTGACCCGCTCGGCGCCGCCTCCCCGGCTGGCGGTGGACGACGTTGTCGTCGTGGATACCAAGCGCGTTCGTACCGCGATCGGCGGAACGGTCGTCGGCAACTTCATGGAGTGGTTCGACTTCGGGATCTACGGCTATCTCGCGGTGACGATCACCGCGGTGTTCACGGCCGATCTTCCGGAGCCCTGGGGTCTGCTGGCGACTCTGTTCGGGTTCGCGATCTCCTTCCTGGTCCGACCCATCGGCGGGCTCGTCCTCGGTCCGCTCGGCGACCGCATCGGGCGCCAGAAGGTGCTGTTCTTCACGATGGCGATGATGGCACTCGCCACAGCGCTCATCGGCGTCCTCCCCACCAGCGCGCAGATCGGCTTGTGGGCCATCATCCCCCTCTACGTCCTGAAGATGATCCAGGGCTTCTCGACGGGCGGGGAGTATGCGGGAGCGACCACCTACGTCGCGGAGTTCTCCCCCGACAAGCGGCGCGGCTTCTGGTCGTCATGGCTGGACCTCGGGTCGTACGTCGGCTTCGCCGCCGGTGCGTCCGTCGTCGCTCTCACGACTATCATCACCGAGTCGGTCTGGGGCGAGACCGCCATGACCGATTTCGGATGGCGGATCCCGTTCCTCGTCGCGATCCCCCTCGGGATCGTGGCGATCTGGTTCCGCCTCAAGATCCCCGAGACCCCTGCCTACGAGAACACCGCCGGGACCGACGAGCAACCCGACCGCGACGATCCTCTCGCGCGTCACGGCATCATCGGCATCCTCCGTCATCACTGGCGCGAGGTGCTCATCGGCATCGCGATCGTGGCGGCGACCAACACGGCGGGTTACGCGCTCACCAGCTACATGCCGACGTACCTCGAGAAGGAGGTCGGCGTCTCGAATCTCGGCGCCGCGGTCGCCACCGTTCCCGTTCTCCTCGTCATGTCGGCATGTCTGCCGTTCATCGGTCGGTTGAGCGATCGAATCGGGCGCCGCCCGGTGTACATGATCGCCGCCGGGTCGACGATCATCCTCATGATCCCGGCCTTCGCGATCATGCAGATCGGCCAGGAGTGGGCTGTCTTCGTCGCCCTCGGCATCGTCGCGATCCCCGTGGCCTTCTACGTCGCTGTGTCAGCCTCGACATTGCCGGCACTGTTCCCGACGGCTTCTCGCTTCGGCGCCATGGCGATCGCGTACAACGTCTCGGTGTCGCTGTTCGGCGGCACGACGCCGCTGTTCAGCCAGGCGCTCATCGACCTGACCGGGAACACGTTCATGCCGGCGTTCTACATCATGTTCTTCGCGCTCCTCGGGGGCATCGCACTGCTGTCGATGAAGGAGACCGCGAAGCGCCCCCTGCTCGGGTCGGTGCCGACGGTCGAGACGCGTGAAGAGGCGGTCGAGGTCGTCGCACGCCAGGACGAGGACCCGCTCATCGACACGTCGACGATGCCGATCCCCGTCCACCGATCAGAGGTGGACTCCGTACGCCCGTGAGCCGGGCGATGAGGGCAGCGGCGTGAACCCTAGTCGGGTGTAGAACGCCATCGCTCCGGTGTTCTCGGCCGAGGCGACGAGGTGGAGTCCTGTGATGCCCCGCTCAGTGAGCGCAGCGAAGAGCGTCTCGATCAGTCGTCGGCCCGCACCCCTGCCCTGCGCCTGCGGCAGCAGGTCGATGTGCAGATGGGCGGGAAAGTCGTCCGCGTACCGCTCGGGCTTCTCGCCGCGCCCGTAGGCGTAGAGCAACGTGCCGTCCTGTCGCGTCACCTCGGTCTCGGGCTTCGGCCAGCGATGCGCGAACCGGGGCCACCACTGCGTCCGGAACCACTCCTCGAATGCATCGGTGTCGTCTGTGGCCACGACGTAGCCCACCGCCGTACCGTTCTCGTCCTCGACCACGAAGGCGAGATCGGGGTGGCGTTCAGCGTAGGGCAGCGCCCAGATGTGCCCCCAGATCGCGTCGTCCTCGAAGATGCCCGTCGCGTCGCCCCCGGCATCCGCGGTCCGCAGACAGATCTCCGCGAGCGCCGACTCGTCGCCGGGACGGAACGGACGGATGCCGCCGCCCCCGCTCATCGGCGACGTCCGTTCCCGAACACCCCGCGGATGACGCTGCCGATGATCGACTGGGTCGTCTTCGACCCGAGGATCTCCTCGAGGGGGGAAGGCTCTCGCTTGCGGCTCGTGCGGGTGCTCCCGCCCGTCGTCCGGAGGATCCGCTCGTACTCCCGCTGGGCGTCGCGTCGCGCCTTCTGCTGCGCTTTGTCCGCAGCGGCCTTCTGCTTCGCGTACTCGGCGTCGGCCTTCGCCTTCTCGGTCACCGCCTTCGCGGCGTCGGCGGCGGCGTCCGCGGCGGCCATCTTGGCGCCGAGGATCTCTCGCGCGGACTCCCGGTCGACGGGGGTTCCGTAGGTCGCGAGGAGGGGCGAGGCGGCGACGACGGCCTGCACGGCCGCCGCGGGCGTCGGGGACATGAGACCCTGCGGTGCACGCAGCCGGGTCCAGGCGACCGGAGTGGGGGCGCCCTTCTCGTTGATGACCGTGACGATCGCCTCGCCGGTGCCGAGCTCCTGCAGGACGCGTTCGAGGTCGTATCCCGACGTCGGGTACGTGCTCACCGTCGCGCGGAGCGCCTTCGCATCGTCGGGGGTGAAGGCGCGGAGGGCGTGCTGGATGCGCGACCCGAGCTGGCCGAGCACGTCGGCGGGGACGTCCTTCGGCGTCTGCGTCACGAAGAAGACGCCGACGCCCTTCGACCGGATGAGGCGCACGGTCTGCACGATCGCGGCGGTGAACGCCTTCGAGGCGTCGCGGAACAGCAGGTGCGCCTCGTCGAAGAAGAACACGAGCTTCGGCTTGTCGGCATCCCCCACCTCGGGGAGGATCTCGAAGAGCTCCGCCAGCAGGTACATGAGGAACGTCGAGAACAGTTCGGGCTTGTCGGCGATCCCCGGCACCTCGAGGAGCGAGATGACGCCGCGCCCGTCGGGGCCCGTCCGCAGGAAGTCGTGCACGTCGAACTCCGGTTCCCCGAAGAAGACGTCGGCGCCGCCGTCGGCGAAGGTGATGAGCTCACGCAGGATCACGCCCGCCGTCGCGGACGACAGGCCGCCGAGGTCCTTCAGCTCGGGCTTGCCCTCATCGCTCGTCAGGTACGAGAGCACCGCCCGGAGGTCCGAGAGGTCGACGAGCGGGAGTCCGTGGGCGTCGGCGTAATGGAAGACGAGGCCGAGACTCGACTCCTGCGTCTCGTTGAGCCCCAGGACGCGGCTGAGCAGCAGCGGCCCGAACCCGGTGACGGTCGCGCGCACGGGAACCCCGGTGCCGATGCCGCCGAGGGCGAAGTACTCCGTGACGGATGCCGCCGGTTCCCACGCCTGCCCGATCGCCTCGGTGCGGGCGAGGAGCTTGGGGTTCGACTCGCCCGGCGTCGCGACGCCCGTGAGGTCGCCCTTGATGTCGGCGGCGAAGACGGGCACGCCCTTCGCCGCGAGCTGCTCGGCGAGTCCCTGCAGCGTGCGGGTCTTGCCGGTGCCGGTCGCCCCCGCGACGAGGCCGTGCCGGTTGGTCATCGCGAGCGGGATGCGGATCTGCGCTTCCCGGACGGGTTCGCCGTTGACGAGGGCGCCGAGGTCGAGGGTCGTCTCGTCGAAGGTGTAGCCCTGGACGATCCGCGCGACCTCGGAGTCGTCGAGCGGACCCGCCGCGACCGGGGACGCGGCGGCATCCGGCGCCGCGGCGTGCTCGGCGTCCGTGATCTCGGTGGGCGGCGTCTCTGCAGGCGGCGCCCCTCCGGGCGGCGTCTCTGCAGGCGGCGCCCCTCCGGGCGGCGTCTCTGCGGCCGCTGTCTCGGTGGGCGAGGCGTCCGTCTTCGATGCCTGGGCGCGGGCGGCCGCGAGGGCGGCCTGCGCACGGGCGAGTTTCAGCTCCGCCGCGGCGGCAGCGGCCTCCGCTTCGAGACGGGCGAGTTCGGCAGCGGCTTCGTCGGCGCTCATGCCGTCAGCCTAGCGAGAGGCGCCGCTCGCGTTCCCGGAC
The DNA here is from genome assembly GCF_047302325.1 of Microbacterium phoenicis. Classification (NCBI taxonomy): domain Bacteria; kingdom Bacillati; phylum Actinomycetota; class Actinomycetes; order Micrococcales; family Microbacteriaceae; genus Microbacterium; species Microbacterium phoenicis. Next base: position 1,255,550 of record NZ_CP154849.1, on the reverse strand, counting down.
GACGGGGATCGTGAGTGCCGCCGCGACGAGCAGGGTCGTGGCGACCCCGAGAACCATCGCGCCCAGGGTGTCGGTGAGCCAGTGCGCGTGCACCTGCGTGCGGCTGAAAGCCATGAGCAGGGTCCAGGCGATCCCCACCACGGCCACCCACACCCGCGGGAAGAGGATGACGGCGACGGTCGCGATGACGGCGGCGTTGGCGGTGTGGCCCGAAGGGAAGGAACCGTGGTCCGAGATGACGAGCATCTCCTCCGGTCGCACCCGCCCGAACAGGCCCTTGAGCAACTGGACGAGGAGGGCACCGACGATGGATGCCGCGAGGAAGAACAGCGCACCCCACGGTCGCTTCGCCAGCGCGAGCAGCGCGGCGCCGACGAGCGGGACCACATAGGTGCCGACGACGCCCGCTCCCAGGATGTTCATGAGGAAAGACACGGGACGGATGCCGGGCAGGAACGTCGCCACGTAGGTGTTCCACCACGCATCGAGATCGATGAGCTCGGAGTCGGTGGATTCGACCGCGATACCGGTCGCGACGGCGGCGACGAGGAGGATCGCGCCGATGACCGCCAGGCGCAGGCCGATGCCGATCTCGTGTTCGTGTGTGGGCACTGTCGTCATGGGCTCATCCTGTCCGACGTCGCGTCGCCGCGACTGCCCCTTGCGCGCGGGCGCCCCGGTCCTCCCACGTCACGAGACGCTATGAAGGAGGCGCGACCAGGGATTCGGCAGATGCAGGCGAATAAACTCGAATCGGCGCGCCCGCGCCTCCCCACCCCGACCGACGAGGCCACCCCATGACCCCGAACGATCCTGCCGGAAAGCGGACGAGCGGCAACCCCGCGACGCAGGCACAGCTCAACCTGACCGTCAAACAGCAGCGCGAGCAGCAGAAGCAGCAGAAGCTCGCCGAGTATCAGCGTCAGCTCGCGAAGCGTCGCCGCACCAAGGCCACGTGGTGGATCGTCGGCACGACCGCAGCCATCGTCGTCATCGGGCTCGTCGCCGCCTCCTACTTCCTCACCCCCCGTCCGGTCTCGATCGCCCGCGGCGACGGTGACGGTGCCGGCATCAGCGGCGTGCAGACGTTCGAGCACACCGCGAACCACGTCGAGGGAGTCGTCGACTACGAGCAGACGCCGCCGGCCGGAGGCGACCACAACGCCGTCTGGCTCAACTGCGGCGTGTACTCGCAGCCCGTTCCGAACGAGAACGCCGTCCACGCGCTGGAGCACGGCGCCATCTGGATCACCTACGACCCCGCGCGGGTCGACGCGGCCGGCATCGACGCGCTCAGGGCGGAACTCCCCCGCGACTACACCGTCCTCTCGCCCTACGAGGACATGGACACCCCCATCGCGGTCAGCGCGTGGAACGCGCAGCTGAAGGTCGACTCCCCCGACGACGAGCGCATCGGCGAGTTCATCAAGGCGTACTGGCGCAACACCAACGGCCCCGAGCCGGGTGCGGCCTGCACCGGCGCGCTGGACGCTCCCGGCAAGCAGTGATGACCGAGACCGTCGGCGACGAGCCGGGCACCGAGCACACCCTCCCGCCGTGGTGGGTGGTGCTGCTCGTCGGCCTGGCCGTCGCCGCGGTCGCGTTCGCCATCGGACGCTTCTCGACGTTCGGGATCGCCGGGTCCACGCCCGCTGAGGGCTCCGCCGACGCCGGGTTCGCCCGCGACATGCAGGTGCACCACGCTCAAGCAGTCGACATGGCGATGACGATCTACGCCGAGACCGACGACGCGGAGCTGCGCGCCCTGTCCTACGACATCGCGACGGGCCAGTCGTCCCAGCGCGGCGAGATGCTCGACTGGCTCGTGAAGTGGGGCCTGCCGGCGTACGGCGACGAGCCGATGGCGTGGATGGCGGCATCCGGGACCTCCGGCCACGCCCACGGCGGCGCGTCCGGAACTCCGCAGACCGACGAGGAGATCCGCGATGCGATGGGCATGGCCTCCGACGAGGAGCTGAGCGACCTGCGCGCCGCGACCGGCAACGACGCGGACTGCCTGTTCCTGACGCTCATGATCCGCCACCATGAGGGCGCGATCCCCATGGCCGACGCCGTCCTCGAGCTCGGCTCCGACGAGCGCGTGCAGGTCGTGGCCGAGAACATGAAGAAGGGTCAGACCTTCGAGATCGAGGCGATGACCTCGATGCAGCAGCGCCTCGGCTGCAGCTGACACGCACGAACGACAGGAGGGGGATGCCGGTGGCCACCGGCATCCCCCTCTTCGTCCGTTCGGGTGATCAGCCCTTCGTCGCGCCGGCCAGCAGGCCGCGGACGAAGAACCGCTGCAGCGCGAAGAACACGATGAGCGGGATGAGGATCGAGATGAACGTTCCCGCCGACTGCAGGAACCACTTGTTGCCCCAGGTCCCCGACAAGGAGTTGAGGGCCTGCGTGATCGGCAGCGCGCCGGGCGACGCGAAGATCGTCGCGACGAGCAGGTCGTTCCAGACCCAGAGGAACTGGAAGATGCCGAACGAGGCGATCGCGGGAGCGGCCAGCGGCAGGATGATCCGGAAGAACACCTGACCGTGTCCGGCGCCGTCGACGCGGGCGGCCTCGATGATCTCGCCCGGGATCTCGGCGATGAAGTTGTGCAGCATGAACGTCGCCAGCGGCAGCGCGAAGATCGCGTGCGCGATCCAGACGCGGGCGAAGCTGTAGTCGACCTCGTTCAGTCCGAAGCCCGGGAAGATCGGCACGTCGTTGATGCTCAGGCCGTCCGAGAACAGGCTGAGCAGCGGCACGAGCGCCATCTGCAGCGGCACGATCTGCAGGGCGAAGACGAACACGAACAGCGCGCTGCGTCCCTTGAAGTCGATCCACGCGAACGCGTACGCCGCGAGGGCCGCCATGACGATCGGGAAGACGGTCGCGGGGATCGTGATCGCGAGCGAGTTCACGAACGCGGAGGCGAGAGTCGTCGACGTCCCGCCCGAGTTCAGCGCCTGCAGGTAGTTGTCGAGCGTGAACTCCGGGTCGGTGAACGCCGTCCACCATCCGCTGGTCTGGGTGTCGCTGCCGGGGCGGAACGAGGTCACGAACAGACCGAACGTCGGGATCGTCCAGAAGATCGCGATGATGGCGGCCGCGATCGTGGCGCCCTTCGACGTGAGCTTCTTGTGGGCGATCGCTTCGTTCTTGCGGGTGTCGCGCGCGACCTGGCGCGCGGTGCGGTTGTCGACCGGTGTGGTCGGGGCTGCGACGGTCATCAGCGGATTTCCTTCTGCTTGGCCATCGATCGGGCGTTGTAGATGATCAGCGGCAGGACGAACAGGAACAGCACGACGGCCAGCGCGGACGAGTGTCCGAAGCTCTGGAACCGCTGCTGCTGGTTGACCATCTCGAATCCGAGGACGGTCGTGTCGTCGCGACCGCCGGTCATGACGGCGACGATGTCGTAGACCTTCAGCGACGCGATGGTCACCGTGGTGAGCACGACGATGAGCGACGAACGGATGCCGGGCACCGTGACGTTGCGGAATCGCTGCCACGCGTTGGTGCCGTCGAGCTCCGCCGCTTCCATCTGCTCGACCGGGACCGCCTTGATCGCCGCCGACAGGATGACCATCGCGAAGCCGGTCTGGGTCCAGATGAAGACCACGAGCAGCATGAGCGTGTTGATGATCGGTTTGATGGCGAGCCACTGCACGGGATCGCCGCCGAAGGCGGTCACGATCGCGTTCAGGAGACCGATCTGGTCGCCCTGGCGGGCGTCGTACATGAACTTCCAGATGATGCCCGCGCCGACGAACGAGATGGCGACGGGCATGAAGACCAGGACCTTCAGGAGCTTCTCGCCGCGTGCGCGATCGATGAAGACCGCGTAAGCCAGACCGATGGCCACCGAGACGGTGGGCGCCAGGAGAGCCCACAGCAGGGTGTTCACGATCGACGCCGTGCCGGTGGGGTTGGTGAACACCCAGATGTAGTTCTCCAGGCCGACGAACTCGTCACCCGTCTTGTTGAAGAATGACTTGAAGATCGTGGCGATCGCCGGGTAGACGAGCCCGAGGATGAGCATGATGCTCGCGGGGGCCATGAAGAGGACGAGCTGGAACAGGTAGCCGGCGCCCTGACGGGAACGGAAATCTGCGAAGAACAGGAGCGCTCCGACGAGCAGCGCGATGGCCACGACGTAGACGACGGCGTTGGCGTACGGACGCAGCAGCAGGAAGGCGAGCACCGGGATCACCAGGCAGGCGACGAGCCGCATGATGAAGTACCCGCGACCGGGCCGGGGGGCGAACTCGATGAGGACGAGGATGATGCCCACCACGATCCCGAACACCACGAGGATGACGGGGATCTGGATGAGGGGGTTCAGCGCGCCCAGCCACAGGAAGAAGCTGTTGAGCGAGAAGCCGATGGTGATGCGCGAGGACTCTTCGCTGGATGCGGTGAAGGCGAGCAGGAACGCGACGAGCGCGATGAGGACGAAGCCCGCGGCGACGACGATCTTCGTGATCGAGCGCCCCTTCGGGTCTTGAGCGTGCGTGGTGACGGCAGGTTCGGTGTCGACAGGCCTGTCGACGGTCGTCTGCGACATGCGGGTTCCCTTCTGGGTACGGCGGCGTACCCGTGCGGTGCGGACGGGAGAAGCGGGGCCGGGCTTGTGCAGCCCGACCCCGCTCGGCTCAGCCGATCGTCAGGCGACGATCAGTTCTCGTAACCGGCCTGGATGTCGGAGAGCACCGAGTCGGTGTCCTTGCCGTCGATCCAGTCGACCATGCCCTTCCAGAAGGAGCCCTGACCCACGGTGGCGGGCATCAGGTCGGAGGCGTCGAAGCGGAGGACCGTGGAGTCGTCCTGCAGCGTCGTCATCGCTTCCTTCAGGAACTCGCTCGAGGCGAGGTTGGGGTCAGCCTTCTTGTTGGCCGAGATGACGCCGCCGAGCTCGACGCGAGCGTCAGCGAACTCGGGCGATGCCATGAACTCCAGCACCTTCTGCGTCGACTCGTCGTCCGAGAAGCCCGCGACGAACTCGCCGCCGCCCTCGATCTGGAGCTCGCCCTCGGTGTAGCCGGGCATGATGAACGCGTAGACGTCACCCTCGGGAGCGACCTCGGGGGTGTTGCCGTCGGCGGTCTTCACGTCGAGGAAGTTCGCCGACAGGAACGAGGCCTGGTGGGTGAGGGCGCAGTCGCCGCTCGCCACGGCTGCCGCCACGTCGCCGAACGCCGTCGCGTTGATGCTCTTCACGTCGCCGTAGCCGGCGTTGACGTAGTCCGGGTTGAGGAGGATCTCGCCGACCGCGTCGAAAGCCTTCTTGATCTCGGGGTCGGTGAACTTCACGTCGCCGGCGACCCACTGGTCGTAGACGTCGGCGCCGGACTGGCGCAGGACGAGGTCCTCGACCCAGTCGGTGCCCGGCCAGCCGGACGCCGCCTCGGACGCGAAACCGGCGCACCACGCGGGCTTGCCCGTGGTCTCGACGATCTTGTCGGTGAGGGCGATCATGTCGTCCCACGTCTTCGGGACCTCGACGCCCCACTCCGCGAACTGCTTCGGCGAGTACCAGACGTACCCCTTCAGGTTCGCGAGCATCGGTGCCGCGTAGAAGGTGTCGTCGAAGGTGCCGTACTTCTTCCAGTCGGGCGACCAGTTCGCGTCGACGGCCGTCTCGACCGCCTCGGGGGCCTTCAGCACCTTGCCGGTGTCGACGAGGGTCTTCAGCAGACCCGGCTGCGGGACGACCGCGATGTCGGGAGCGTCGCCACCGGTCACCTTCGTGACGATGTTGCCCTCGAACGACTTGTCGCCGACGTACTCGACGGTGATGCCGGTGTCCTTCGTGAACTGATCGAACGACTTGTTCAGGGCGTCTGCCTCGCCGCCCGTGATGCCGCCGGAGATCCGGACGGTCTTCTTGGCGTCTCCGCCGCCGTCTCCGCTGCCACCTTCCGCGCACCCTGCCAGCATCAAGGCGGCCGCGCCTAGAACGGCGACGGGGGCAAGAAGACGGTATCGCTGTGACAATGCCATGTACTTCTCCTCTTTCGGGATCATCGTCCACCCAGAGGAGCCTTGGCCGCATCCTTGGGGAACCGATTCCAGGACAACCTACTGGGGCGGATGCCCTCCGCACAACAGCGAAATATCAAGGTTCTGCAACTGTCGTTCCGTGCGCTACGATTCGCATGGGAGCGGTACCACTGCGAAACCATGGAACCGGTTCCTTTTTCGGCATCCCACCGGCTACGCTGAGTCCTCGTTCCGCAGTGGCGTCGAGAACCTGGTCGAGGAGGACCGATGAGCACCATCGCCGACGTGGCGCGCGAAGCCGGCGTCTCGAAGGCGACGGCGAGCCGCGCGCTGACCGGCAGCGCTCAGGTCTCCGCCGCAACCCGGCAGCGGGTCCTCGACGTCGCGATGCGCCTCGGCTATGTGCCCTCCACGAGCGCCGTCAGCCTCGCCACCGGCCGCACCCGCAACGTCGGGGTGATCCTCCCCCACGTCAACCGATGGTTCTTCGCCGAAGTGCTCGAGGGCATCCAATCGGCCCTTCTCGACCGGGGCTTCGATCTCACCCTGTACGACGCGACGCCGGGCAGCGCCGGCCGCGAGCGCGTCTTCACCGACTTCCTCGCTCGCAAGAGGTTCGACGGTCTGATCGCGGTCGGGCTCGAACCGGCGGTGAGCGAGCTCCAGGCACTGCTGTCGCTCGGCCGCCCGGTCGTCAGCGTGATCGGCACCGAGGAGAGCACGAGCCTCGTCACCCTCGACGACGGCCACGCGGCGGCGCTGGCCACATCGCACCTCGTCGATCTCGGACACCGCCGGATCGCCTTCCTCGGAGGCACGTCCGCCTCCCACTGGCCGCACGTCGAGTCGGCGCGGTACGAGGGCTACGAACGGGTGATGCGCGAGTTCGGTCTCGGCGAGTACGTCACGAGGACGCCTGCGGAGTTGTCGATGCCCGCCGGGTACGAAGCGGCGGTCGACCTCCTGAGCGACTCGTCGCAGCGGCCGACGGCGGTCGTGGGAGCCTGCGACGAGGTGGCGATCGGCGCCATCATCGCCGCCCGACGTCTCGGCATCCTCGTCCCCTCGGATCTCAGCGTCGTCGGCATCGACGATCACGTCAACGCCGAGATGTTCGCTCTCACCACCCTGCGGCAGATCCCTCGAGAGCAGGGTGAGACCGCGGTCGACCTGCTCATGCGCCACCTCGACGATCCCGCCCTCGAGCCGGCCACGGTGGCCATCCGTCCGCGTCTCGTGGTGCGCAACTCGACCGCGACGCCGTCGGGGTCGACGCCCGCGGCCGTCCGCGACTTCTCGCGCGCCTGAGCAGGGCTCAACCCGACGCCGTTAACGCCGGAAGGCTCCGGATGCCGCGGCATCCGGAGCCTTCCGGTGAAGGGAATCGCCTTACTTGACGGAAACCGTCGCGCCGGCGGCCTCGAGGGCCTCCTTGGCCTTGTCGGCAGCTTCCTTGTTCGCGCCCTCGAGCACGGCCTTGGGAGCACCGTCGACGACGGCCTTGGCCTCGCCGAGGCCGAGCGAGGTGAGCTCGCGGACGACCTTGATGACCTGGATCTTCTTGTCGCCGGCAGCCTCGAGGATGACGTCGAAGGAGTCCTTCTCCTCAACCTCTTCAGCAGCAGCGCCACCGCCGGCACCGGCAACGGCGACGGGGGCAGCAGCGGTGACGTCGAACTTCTCCTCGAACGCCTTCACGAACTCGCTGAGCTCGACGAGGGTGAGGCCGGCGAACTGCTCGAGCAGCTCCTCGGTGGAAAGCTTCGCCATGATGTATCTCCTAGATAGATGGGGGTTTGTGTAAAAGAGCTCGCTCGTCGCTTACGCGGCGTCAGCGGTCTCCAGCTTTTCGCGAAGCGCGTCGATGGTAGCGGCAGCCTTGCCCATCGTCGCCTTCATCATGCCCGCAGCCTTCGCCAGCAGAACCTCACGGCTCTCGAGCGAGGCGTACTTGTTGACCTCGTCGGCAGTGAGGGCGTTGCCCTCGAAGATGCCGCCCTTGATCACCAGAAGCGGGTTGGCCTTGGCGAAGTCACGCAGAGCCTTGGCAGTGGCGACGAAGTCACCGTGCACGAAAGCAACGGCCGAGGGACCCTTGAGGTCCTCGTCCAGCGCCGTGATCCCCGCGTTGTTCGCGGCGATCTTGGTCAGCGTGTTCTTCACCACGGCGTACTGCGCGTCCTGACGGATGTTGTTGCGCAGCTGCTTGAGCTGGGCAACCGTCAGACCGCGGTACTCGGTCAGCAAGACGGCGTTCGAGTCCTCGAAGTTCTTCGTGAGCTCGGCGACCGATGCATCCTTCTGCGCCATGGTCACTCCTTGATGTGTACGAGACGCTCCGCAGTGGCGGAGCATCGACCTCGACGGTCGGGCTGCATGAGAAAAGCTCCGGCGCAAGCGCACGGAGCTTTGGGCCCGGTTTCCCGGAAGTCTGTCGTACACCTGCGTGGGCCCCTGCGATGCAGAGCTTCGATCGTGTGCGCGGAGGCACAGCGATGACCGACGGTCTTTGGCTTGTGCTCCAGTGTACGCGCCGGCGGCACGCCCGCCAAATCCCGGCATCCTGGTGTGCGTGAGGGGGCTCGCGCTCGCGTGCTCAGATCATGTCCTCTCGCCGAAACCACACGTCGTGAGCGCGCACAGTGTGTGTTCTCGGCGAGAGGACATGATGTGAACCGAGGCACTGCGGGATGCGGGCGCGTCGGGAGGACCTAGAGCGGTGAGCGGATGCCGAAGGCAGCCAACCGGGAGCGGAGGGTTGCCGGCGTCGCGATGTGCTCGCCGGTGAGCCTCACGAGACGTTTTCCGGTCACGCCCCGGATCCAGTCCTCGCGCTGCTTCTCTGCGAGAAGGACATCCTCGAGCCCACGGCCCTGCCGCATCCCTTCATCCCGGTACTTCGCGACTCCGTCGAACTCCAGAAGGATTCCCTCATCCTCGATCTCGAGATCCACGCGAAACTGCTGACCGTCAGGGCCGTCGACGGGAACCTGGATGCCGATGCGACGGAAGCCGAGCTGCCGAAGACGCAGTCGGGTCACGCTCTCACCGGGAAGTTCAGCTCGGGGATCCGCCAACTCCATAATGCGGATCGCGCTACGGACGCCTCGGACCCCGCTCGACGCGGCGCATCGCTCGAGCAGCCGCTGGCGGAGGCCCGCGTGAGAGAACGAGCCGGCCCTCTCGCTGTCGACCACGAGCCGAAGAGCAGCATCCGCTGCCGCGAGCGCGGAATCGGCGGGAAGCGTCCGCGCAACGTCCCACACGGTGCGCTCGAGGGAAGAACACCGGACCGAACCGATCTCGTGGAGGTCGGCGTCCGCCAGCCGGTCGGCGTGACGCCTGACACGGAGCCGGCTCGACATGCGCGCATCACCGGGCATGCTGATGTGCACCGCCGCAGGACGGTGTCGGTACAGGGGCAGATCCCACAGAACGGCGGCGGAGTCGTATGAGACGACACCCGGGCCATGCCGCATCTCCGCCACCGCTGCGGCGATCTCCACACGATGCACGGATTCCGGCCAGAGGTCTGCGATGTCCTCAGCCCGGACGTACCGATTGCGCTGGATCCGAATGAGCCGCCCCTTCTCGACGGAGTGGGTGATCATCCGCGACGTCCATCCCCCGTCGAGGAGCGTCGAGCGTGAGAAAACGAGCGCCGCAGCGGCGTCATACGAAAGGTGATGTCCCACCGTCGCAGGCTGACCCACGGCATCCGTCTGACGGACGGGATGTCGCGCACTGGTGAGTCGGCCGCGCGAGCGACGCGCTGGGGAGGAGTCCCCGCGCGGGTCGACATCATGTCCCCTCGCCGAGATCACACGTCACGCACGCTCAGAGCATGTGTGTTCGGCGAGAGAACATGATCGCGACACAGGCTACGACGACGACGCGCGCGGGGGGGCTGAGCCGACGTGCGGGAGGGGCGACTTAGGATCGACGGGTGACTCCCGAACTCGCTGCCCGGATCGTCGCGGATTCCCGCGACCGGGTCGCCTGGATGCGGGCTCGCTCCCGCGGGATCACCGCCACCGACGTCGCCGCGCTCACCAGCGAGCGTGCGATCGCCCGCGCCGCCGAGGCCAAGCTCAACGGCTCCGGCTTCAGCGGCAATGCGTACACGGACCACGGTCGACGCCGCGAGCCCGAGATCGCCGCATGGGTCGCGGCGACCCACGGCATCCTCCCCTCGTCGGCCCTCTTCCACGCAGAGGTCGAGAAACGTCACCTCGCGACCCCTGACGGGATCATGGCGGATGCCGCGGGCCGCGTCGTCCTGGCCGAGATCAAGACGACCAACAAGACTTGGAAATCCATCCCCCGCACCTACCTCCGCCAGGTGTGGTGGCAGCAGCACGTCCTCGGTGCCGAGCGCACGCTGGTCGTGTGGGAGGAACACCAGGACTTCGTCCCGCTGCGGGACGAGCCGCGCTGCGCGTGGATCGACCGCGACGAGGTGGAGATCGGGTCGCTCATCCGTCTCGCGACCGCTCTCATCGACGAGCTCTACCACCGTACGACGGGCAACACTCCCCCGCGCCGCGAGCAGGCCGCGCCGGTCAGCCGTCGCGAGCAGCTCCGCGAGCGGGACATCTTCCGCGCCCTCGCCCTCGCGGACTGATCAGCCCCGCGCCTGACCGGGTCCCCGGTCCCGTCGGCGCGCTCCCTCACGCCCCGATAGTTGACAGAGATCAAGCAACAACATATAGTTGACTTCTCTCAAACTTTGACCTGTGTCAACCATCTGGAGCTGTACATGACCACCACCACACCGACCCGGCGTCGGGTGCTCGCCCCGCTGTCGGGCCTCCTTCTCGGCATGTTCGTCTCGATGATCGCCTCGACCGTCGTGTCGACCTCGCTGCCCGTGATCATCCACGACCTGAACGGCGACCAGAGCGCCTATACCTGGGTCGTCACCGCCACCCTGCTCACCACCGCCATCTCGACACCGATCTGGGGCAAGCTCGCCGACCTCATGGGCCGCAAGACGCTCTACCAGATCGCCCTCGTGATCTTCGTCCTCGCGACCGCCGCCGCCGGCTTCGCGCAGGACCCCGGCACGCTCATCGCCTTCCGCGCCGCGCAGGGCGTCGGCGCCGGCGGCCTCGCCGCCCTCAGCCAGGTGCTGATGGCCGACATCATCAGCCCCCGCGAGCGCGGTCGTTACATGGGCCTCTTCGGCGCCGTCATGGCCGTCGCCACCGTCGGTGGACCCCTTCTCGGCGGCGTGATCACCGACGGCTTCGGCTGGCGCTGGAACTTCTTCGTCTCGCTTCCGATCGCCGTCGCGGCGCTCATCATGGTGCAGCGCACCATCCCCGCATCCGCTCCCTCCACCCGCCGGGCGAAGATCGACTACATCGGCATCGTCCTGCTGTCGACGGCCGTCTCGCTCCTGCTCATCTGGGTCACCAGCGCCGGTCGCGACTACGACTGGTGGAGCACGGAGACGGTCCTCATGGTCGGCGGCGCAGTCCTGTCCGCGATCCTGTTCGTCATCGTCGAGCTCCGCACCTCCGAGCCGCTGGTCCCGCTGACGCTGTTCCGCGACCGCACCTTCACCCTGTCGGTCGTCGCCTCGATCGCGACCGGCATCGCGATGTTCGGCGCATCGGTCTTCCTCGGCCAGTACATGCAGATGGCGCGCGGCGCGACGCCGACCGAAGCCGGCCTCATGACGATCCCGATGATCGCGGGGCTCCTGCTGTCCTCCGTCGGCGTCGGTGCTCTCATCACGCGCTACGGGCACTGGAAGCCGTACCTCGTCGTCGGCAGCATCCTGCTGACCGCGGGCGCGGCCCTCCTGTCGACAATCCACTACGACACCGACTTCTTCCTCGTGTCGGTCTACATGTTCCTGCTCGGCGCCGGTGTCGGTATGACGATGCAGAACCTCGTCCTGGCCGTCCAGAACAGCGCCAAGCCGAGCGAGATCGGTGTCGCCAGTTCGGGCGTCACGTTCTTCCGCAGCCTGGGCGGCACGATCGGCGTCTCCCTCATGGGCGCCGCCCTCGCCTCCCGTGTCGCAGACCTGTTCACCGGCGCGCACGACCGCCTCATCGAGACCCTCACCGCGCTCGGCCCGTCCGGCGCCGCGTGGGGTGAGCAGCTCAGCTCGGGCACGCTCCCCCGCGTCTCGGAGATGCCGGAGCAGCTGCGGGTCATCGTCGAGGACATCTACGCGCAGGGCATCTCCTCCGCATTCCTCATCGCCGTGCCCTTCGGCATCCTGAGCATCCTCGCGGTGGTCTTCCTGCCGAACCGGTCGCTCAGCACGATGACCACCTCCGAGCGCCGCAACGCCTCGGAAGCGGACCTCGCGACCGTGTCGGTCCCCGCCGGCATGGACAGCATCACGGCAACCGGAACCGTGCCCGTCCCGGACGTCGAGGCCGATGCCGAGGCCGAGGCGACGACCCGCCGATAACATGGAAACGATGTCCACGCAGTCGGATCGAGAGGCGCGCACCCTGGCGGTGCGCGCCCTCGAGGGCGAGTTCAGCGATCTGATCGCGCTGTTCCGCCGGCGGATCATGGAGAACGCCAACAGCGTCAGTCCCGGCATGCTGCCCGGCGCCTACAAGGTCTTCACGACGATCGCCCGCCATGAGCCGATCACGCAGTCGGCCCTCGCCGAGATGCTCATCCTCGACAAGGGCCAGCTGAGCCGCACCGTGCGCGAACTGACCGATCTGGAGCTCATCGAACGCACGCCCGACCCGACCGACGGCCGGTCGAGCCTGCTGACCGCGACCGATCACGGCCGAGCCCGGCTCGCGGCTGCTCGCGGGCCGCAGGAGGGCGCCCTGCTCCAAGCCCTCAGCGACTGGCGCGTCGAGGACATCGAGAATCTCGCGCATCTCCTGCACGCCCTCGTCGCCGGATCGCGGCCCGACGGCGGCCCCACCACGTAGGCCGCCGCCCGATCGGTCCCCCGCTCAGGCGGCTTCTCGACCCGGTGATGCCGACGTAACACCGCCGAGACAATCTCGCGGTTGACTGGTCATCCACCGAGCACCTCCAGCGCCCGCCGTCGAGCACTGGTGAGAAGGAGCAGCCGATGCGATTCCGGCCGCTGCGATCCGCAGCCCCCACCACGAGCGAGGTGGTCGAGGTGACCGCCCCTCCCCCGGCCATGCGTGCCGTCGTCTACGACGCACCCGGCGACGCGGACGTCCTGCGCGAGGCTCAGGTCCCGGTGCCCGAGCCCGCGATGAGCGAACTCCTGGTGCGCGTCGTGGCCGCCGGGGCGAACCCCATCGACGCGAAGACCCGATCCGGCCGAGGCGTGACGGGGCAGATCCCCGAGTACCCCTCCACGCTCGGGTTCGATTTCAGCGGCGTGGTTGTCAAGAGCCCGTACGAGGCGCACCCTCTGCAGCCGGGCGAGCAGGTCTTCGGCATGGTGCCGTTCCCCCGCTCGGGCGGCACGTACGCCGAGTACGTCGTGGTCCCCAGCCTCTCCGTCGCACGCAAGCCCGCGGCACTGTCGCACGTCGAAGCCGCCGGGGTGCCTCTTGCCGCGCTCACCGCGTGGGGTCTCGTCGTCGAGACGGCTCACGCTCACGAGGGGCAGCGCGTGCTCATCCATGCCGGATCCGGCGGCGTCGGACACTTCGCCGTCCAGCTCGCCGCCTACTTCGGCGCGCACGTCACCGCGACCGGATCGGCGGCCAACCTCGGCTGGCTCCGGGAGCTGGGGGCATCCGTCGTCGTGGACTACTCGACCACGCGCTTCGAAGACGTCGTCGGAGAGGTGGACGTCGTGATCGACCTCGTCGGCAACGTCCACGACGACACCGGCACGCGCTCTCTCGGAGTCCTGCGGCCCGGTGGCCTCTACGTCATGGTGCCCACGGGCGCGTGGCCCGGATACGCGGATGCCGCGGCTGCCGCGGGCGTACGCGCGACGACCTACAAGGTGGTGCCCGACGGAGCGGTGCTGGCGACGCTCGGGCGCCTGCTGGACTCACGGTCGATCCAGGTGTTCGTCGACCGCGTCTTCGACCTCGCCGACGCCGCTGCCGCGCATCGCGAGGTCGAACGCGGCCACGTGCGCGGCAAAGTCGTCCTCACGGTGGCAGACGCGTGATGCGCCGCATCCGCTTGGTCGTCCGCGGCGTCGTGCAAGGTGTCGGGTTCCGCTACTCGATGCAGCACATCGCGCGCGGCGCCGGCGCGACGGGCTGGGTCCGGAATCTCGCGGGCGGCTCCGTCGAGGCCGAAGTGCAGGGGGATGCCGCCGCGGTCGAGTCCGTGGCGGACTGGGCTGCGATCGGACCGCGCAGCGGAGTCGTCGACGATGTCGCGATGACCGAGCTGACGCCGGTGACGGACGAGGACGGGTTTGAGATCCGCCGGGACGCCTGAGAGTCAGTCCTCGAGAGGCCGCAGGATCCGGTCGAGGAAACGGCGGGTCCGCTCGTTCTTCGGGGCGGTGAAGATGTCACGAGGGTGCCCGCGTTCGACGATGACGCCGTCGTCGAAGAAGACGACCTCGTCCGCGACCTGACGCGCGAACTGGAGCTCGTGCGTCACGATGACCATCGTCCACCCCTCGTCGGCGAGTTCCTTGAGGACGAGGAGCACCTCGCCGACCAGCTCGGGATCGAGCGCGCTCGTCGGCTCGTCGAAGAGCAGCAGATCGGGAGTGAGCGCGAGCGCGCGGACGATCCCCACGCGCTGCTGCTGACCGCCCGAGAGCTCGTGGGGGTACGCGTCCCGCTTCTCGGCGAGACCGACGCGCTGCAGCAGCCGCTCGGCCTCGGCGATCGCGGCATCCTTGGCCACGCCATGGGCGTGCACCGGCCCCTCGATCACGTTCTCGAGCACCGTGAGGTGCGGGAAGAGGTTGTTCTGCTGGAACACCATCGCCGACCGGTCGCGCAGCGCCGCCCGCTGCGCTTTGGCCGCCTTGCCCTTGACCGGCTCGGCGAAGTCGTGGCGCTGCCCGTCCGAGAAGACGACGACGCCGGCGTCGGGCGCCTCGAGGCCGTTGAGGCAGCGGAGGACCGTCGTCTTGCCGGACCCACTGGGTCCGATGAGGCAGACGACCTGCCCCGGCGAGACGGCGAAGTCGACGCCGTCGAGGACGACGTTGTCACCGAACGACTTCCGGAGCCCGGTGACGGCGAGAAGGGGTGCGTCAGTGTGCGACACGGCGGTCGAGCCTCCGTTCGATGCGGTCCTGCCCGAACGACAGAACCAGGCAGAAGAGCCAGTAGATGAACGCCGCCTCGATGTAGATGACGAGGAAGTCGAGGCTGAACGCCGCAATGTTCTGCGCGACGCGGAACATCTCGGCGACGGTGATCGAGGCGACCAGCGACGTGTCCTTCACAAGCGAGATGAACGTGTTCGACAGGGGCGGCACAGAGACGCGCGCCGCCTGAGGGAGGATAATGCGCCGCAACGCCGTCGCCCGCGAGAGCCCGACCGTGAACCCCGCCTCCCACTGGCCCTTGGGGACCGAGAGGATCGCGGCGCGGATGACCTCGGCGGCGTATCCGCCCACGTTCAATGACAAAGCGATGACCGCCGCGAGGTACGCGTCGATCCGCACCCCGATCTGGGGCAGGCCGTAGAAGATGACGAAGATCTGCACGAGGAGCGGCGTGCCCCGGATCGCCGAGATGTAGAAGCGGGCGATGCCCGAGAGCACCCGGTTGCCGGAGATCCGCATCAGCGCCGCCGCGATGGCTAGCACGAGTCCGATTGCGAACGAGATCAGCGCGAGCGGGATCGTGACCGTGACCCCGGCGCTGAACATCGGCCAGAACGAGGTCAGGATCAACTGCCATGTATCGGCGTCCACCGGCATCCTTTCGCAGAATAGGGAACGGGCTCGGCGGTCGCGTCACCGCGCCGCGCCGAGCCCGTTGGGGCTGATGTCACTCGGTGACGTCGGCTCCGAAGTACTTCTCGCTGATCTCGGCGAGGGTTCCATCTTCGCGCAGGTCGGCCAGCGCGCCGTCGATCTTCTCGATGAGCGCCTTCTTGTTCTTCGTCGTGACGACTGCGCTCTTGGCGGGGTCGGTCTCGGCCGCGATCTTCAGACCCGTCGGTCCGTCGGTCTTCTCGTAGTCGAGGAACGTCAGCTTGTCGTTGACGGTCGCCTCGACGCGGTCCTGACGCAGCAGCTCGACGGCCTGCGCCCAGCCCTCGATCGGGGTCACGTCGGCGCCGGCCTCCTCGGCGAGCTTGTAGAAGTTGCTCGTGAGCGACTGCGCGGTCTTCTTGCCCTTGAGGTCGGCGAAGCTCGAGATCGAGTCGTCGCTGTCCTTGACCACGACGACGCTCGGCGAGACCGTGTACGGCTCGCTGAAGAGGTACTTCTCCTCGCGCTCGGGGTTGATCGAGACCTGGTTCGCGATGACGTCGACGCGCCCCGCGTCGAGACCGGCGAAGATGCCGTCCCACTGCGTCTCCTGGAACTCGATGTTCAGGTCGAGCTTCTTCGCGACGGCCTCGATGATCTCGACGTCGTAGCCGACGAGCTTGCCGCTTTCGTCGTGGTACGTGAAGGGCCGGTAGGTCCCCTCTGTCGCGACCGTGAGCGTGCCGCCCTTCGCGAGACCGAGGTCGTCGCCAGCGGCGTCCGTCCCGTTCGAGCTCGAGGAGCAGGCGGTGAGCGCCAGGACGGCGCTGAGGGCGAGGGCTCCGAGTGCGGCGGTACGACGACGGGACATGGGTCTCCTTGGTGAGGGGGAAGGGAGGCGCGCGAAGGCTGTGGCCCGCGCGGACCTCTCAATACAACACGCATCCGCGTGGATGATTCCCGCAGGTGACGGTCTGTGTCAGCGGGATGCCGGCGGCAGGCCTGCCGCGAGCTCCGCGAAGACTTCATCCGCGTCGTCCGAGCGCGACAGCCCTGCCGCCTGTCCCGCCCAGAGCGAGATCAGTTCCCCGTCGTCCCGCGCCGCCGCGCGGAACACCCCGGTGAGCCAGTTCTGCGCGGGGAACGGAGCGATGGCATCCGCGTCCTCGATGGCACGGACCGCCCGATTCGGGATGCCTCGGGCCAGCCGCCCGCTCATCGCGCGGGTCAGGACCGTGTCGGTGTCCGCCGCAGCTCGGAGCGCGTCGCGGTGCGCGTCGGAAGCGGCCGAGGCCCGGGTGCGGAGGAACGCGCTCCCGACTTGCACTCCCGCCGCGCCGAGCGCGAACGCGGCGGCGACACCCCGGCGGTCGGCGATCCCGCCCGCGGCGAGGACCGGGACGTCGACAGCGTCGACCACTTGCGGGACCAGGGCGAACGTCCCCACGAGCGAATCCTCCGCGGGACGCAGGAAGGTCACCCGATGCCCGGCGGCCTCCGCGCCGCTCGCGACGACCGCGTCCACTCCCCCGTCCGCCAACGCGACGGCCTCGGCGACGGAGGTGGCGGTCCCCACGACACGGATGCCGCGGCGATGAGCCTCGGCGACGGTCTCGGCCGCCGGCACGCCGAACACGACGCTGAGGACGGCGGGCGCGGCATCCCACACCGCGTCGAGCTGCTCGTCGAGGGAAGGGAGGAACGCGGACGGCAGAGGCGGGGCTGCGACACCGGCCGCGGCCAGGAGCGGAGCGACCGCCGCGCGGGCCGCGGCGAGGTCGGCATCGGCCGGGACGACCTCGTCACCGGTGGGAAGCCAGAGGTTCAGTGCGAACGGGCGGCCCGTCGCGGCCCTGAGCGCATAAGCCGTCTCGCGGATGCGGTCGCCCGAGTATCCGTAGAGGCCGAACGAGCCGAGACCGCCCGCATCGCTGACGGCCGCGGCGAGCGCCACGGACGACAGGCCGCCGAACGGCCCGAGCACGATGGGCGCCTCGATGTCGAACAGCGTCTGGATGTCGCGGGCCACGCGATGACGCTACCAAGGACGGAACGACGAAGGGGCCCCACCCGGAGGTGGAGCCCCTTGCTGTCTGGACGACTCAGACGAGAGCGTTGACGTCCAGCGGGATGCCGGGACCGAACGTGGTCGAGATGGCGCCCTTCTGGATGTAACGGCCCTTCGAGCTCGACGGCTTCAGACGCACGATCTCTTCGAGTGCAGCGTTGAAGTTCTCGTTCAGCTGGTCCTCCGAGAAGGACGCCTTGCCGACGACGAAGTGCACGTTGGCGTGCTTGTCGACGCGGAACTCGATCTTTCCGCCCTTGATCTCCTCGACGGCCTTGGCCGGGTTGGGGGTCACGGTGCCGGTTTTGGGGTTCGGCATGAGGCCGCGGGGTCCGAGGACCTTTCCGAGGCGACCGACCTGGCCCATGAGCTCGGGGGTCGAGACAGCCGAGTCGAACGCGGTGTAGCCACCGGCGACCTTCTCGATGAGCTCGGCGCCACCGACCTCGTCCGCACCGGCGGCGAGAGCGGCTTCAGCGGCGGGACCGGTCGCGAACACGATGACGCGGGCGGTCTTGCCGGTGCCGTGGGGCAGGATGACCGTGCCACGGACCATCTGGTCCGCCTTGCGCGGGTCGACGGCGAGCTTCAGCGCGACCTCGACGGTCGAGTCGAACTTGGCCGAACCGGTCTCCTTGGCGAGGGCGACAGCCTGCTCGGAGGAGTAGAACGTGGAGCGGTCGATCTTGGCCGCTGCTGCTTCGTAAGCCTTGGACTTAGCCATTGTTCTGTTCCCCTCAGCTCTCGACCGTGATGCCCATGGAACGGGCGGTGCCGGCGATGATCAGCGAGGCGGCCTCGATGTCGTTGGCGTTCAGGTCGGGCATCTTCGTCTCGGCGATCTGGCGAACCTGATCCTTGGTGAGCTTCGCAACCTTGGTGGTGTGCGGGGTCGCAGAACCCTTCGCCACACCGGCGGCCTTCTTGATGAGCTCCGCGGCGGGCGGGGTCTTCAGGATGAACGTGAAGCTGCGGTCCTCGTAGACGGTGATCTCGACGGGGATGACGTTGCCGCGCTGCGACTCGGTCGCGGCGTTGTACGCCTTGCAGAACTCCATGATGTTGACGCCATGCTGACCGAGCGCGGGGCCGATCGGCGGCGCCGGGTTGGCTGCACCGGCGTTGATCTGAAGCTTGATCAGGCCGGTCACCTTCTTCTTCGGTGCCATTTCCTCTTCCTTTCACGAGCGAGGCGGATGCCTCGTTCTCCCACGGTCCCGGCGGATCCGGGTCGTGGTGATGTCTGCGCGCACGACGAAGCGGCGCACAAACCACATGAGTCTACCGCATCCGGCATCCCCCGGCATGACGAAGGCCCCGCCGGAGCGGGGCCTTCGCGTCGCGTGATGCTGCGCTTACTGCTTGGTGACCTGATCGAACGACAGCTCGACCGGCGTCTCGCGCTCGAAGAGCGAGACGAGCACGGTGAGCTTGCCGCTCTCGGGCTTGATCTCGGAGATCGATCCGGGAAGACCCGCGAACGAGCCCTCCTTGATCGTGATCGTCTCGCCGATCTCGAAGTCGACCTCGGTGATGACCGAGCGGGCCTGCGTCGCAGAGCCCTTCGTGGCGGTGGCACCCTTGGCCGGCGCGACCTCCTTGGCCTCGACGAGCGGCTTCAGCATGGTGAAGGCCTCTTCGAAACGCAGCGGGGTCGGGTTGTGGGCGTTGCCCACGAAGCCGGTGACGCCGGGCGTGTGGCGCACGACCGACCAGGTGTCCTCGTTGAGCTCCATGCGCACGAGCACGTATCCGGGGATCCGAACACGGTTGACCATCTTGCGCTGGCCGTTCTTGATCTCGACGACGTCCTCCATCGGGACCTCGACCTGGTAGATGTCGTCCTCGACCTCGAGCGTGGACTTCCGCTGCTCGATGTTGGCCTTCACCTTGCGCTCGAAACCGGCGTAGGAGTGGATGACGTACCACTTGCCCTCGAGCGAGCGGAGCTCCTGACGGAAGGCCTCGTACGGGTCGTCCGAGGTCTCGTCCTCGTCATCGCCGAGCTCGGGACCGTCGTAGGGGGCGACCTCGTCCGCCGCCGCTGCGGCGCGCTCTTCCTCTTCGTCGGCGAGCGACTCGGTGAGAACCTCGGCGGCAGCCTCGGCTTCGTCGGCCTGGTCGATCTCGAGCGCGTCGTTGACGATGCGGTCGGCTTCGGGGTCCTCGATCACGACGGCATCCTCTCCGGTGGGCTCGTCCTCGACGGGCTCTTCGTCCTCGATGTGCAGGGCGGCGTGCTCAGCGGATTCGGCGGAACGCTCCTGACCGGCCAGGACGTTGCCCTCCTGCGCTTCGTCGTCCTCGCTGGACTGCTCCGCGGCGGTCGACCAGTCGGCGTCGTCGACATATCGTTCGGTCACGTCATTCACTTCCCTGCAGGTTCGGCTTCGATGTTCAGCGGCAACGCGGCGGGCGGTTCAGATGATCCGGGATGCCGTCCGTCACCGCGACGGATGATCGTCCGGACGTCACCTGGGGACGTCGAAGACGATGTTCGTGATCCAGGTGAAGAACAGGTCGAGCCCGTACACGATGGCCATCACGACAACGACGAATCCCAGGACCACGAGGGTGAACTTCACCAGCTCCTGCCGGGTCGGTGTCACGACCTTGCGGAGCTCGGCGATCACCTGGCGGATGAAAAGGGCGATCCGCTGGAAGAAGTTGAGCTTCTTCTCACGGGTGGCGCCGCTGCTGGCAGCGACGACCTCGCCGTTCGGCTCATCCTGGACCATTCAACCCACCTGTTGCTCGGTTCGAGTCAGCTGACGCTGACGCGCAGGGCGGACAGGAATCGAACCTGCAACCTGCGGTTTTGGAGACCGCTGCTCTGCCAATTGAGCTACCGCCCTAAGGTCTTTCGACCCGGGAATCCACATCCTGTCGGGCCCATGGGCACGGCAAAAGAATGCAGACAACTGCGTGGACCAGCATACGGCATGGCTCGGAGGGTGGCGAACGCGCGGCATCCCTCGCCGTCCGAGGGCCGCCTCGTTAGGCTTGATCGGCCGTCACCGGCATGGGGAGCACGGCATCGGATGAACGACGACTACCGAGGAGCGCGGTGACGGACAGTACTGCCGCCCAACAGTTCCAGGTCGACCTCCGCGGGGTCATCGACCTGTTGAGCCGCCACATCTATTCGAGTCCTCGGGTGTTCCTGCGCGAGCTGCTGCAGAACGCCGTCGACGCGATCGCCGCGCGCCGGGCCGTCGACGGGGGCGGCGGCCGCATCCGCATCACGCCCGTCAGCGACGGCTCGGCCGAGTTCGTGATGCGCGACGACGGGGTGGGGCTCACCGAGACCGAGGTCGCCGACCTCCTGGCCACGGTGGGACGCAGCTCCAAGCGCGACATCTTCGACCTGCCGCGCGGCGACTTCCTCGGTCAGTTCGGCATCGGGATGCTCTCGTGCTTCATGGTGTGCGACACGATCGTCATCCGCTCGCGGAGCGCGTCAGGGTCCGCTCCCGTCGAGTGGACGGGACATTCGGACGGCACCTTCACGGTCGCCTCCCACCCCGAGGACATCCCGGTCGGCACGAGCGTGCACCTCACGCCGCGCTCGGACACGCGGGCGCTGCTCGGGACGAGCACGGTCGTGGAGCTCGCCGAAACCTTCGGACGCTATCTGCCGCACACGGTCGTCGTAGACCTCCCCGGAGGCGGCGAGACGACCGTCACCGAACCCGCCCCCTTCCTCGACGGCGATCTCGAGCGACAGCTCGCCTACGGGCGTGAGCTCATCGGCGCGGAACCGCTCGATGTCATCCCGCTGCACGTCCCGGGCACGCAGACACGCGGAGTGGCCTTCGTGCTGCCGTTCGCGCCTCCCCCGACGGCACGCCAGAGCACCCGCGTGTACCTGCGGCGGATGCTGCTGACCGAGCGCGCCGACGAGCTGCTCCCCGCCTGGGCCTTCTTCGCCCGCGCCGTCGTCGACTCCGGCTCACTGCACCCGACCGCCAGTCGCGAATCGCTCGTCGACGACGACGCGCTCGAACAGACACGCCAGGAGATCGGCGAGGCGATCCGCCGCTGGATCCTGGAGGTCGCACTGCAGGACCCCGTCCGGCTCGCGCAGTTCGTGTCCATCCACGAGGTCGCACTCAAGTCGCTCGTCCGCCACGACGACGAACTCGCCCGGTTCATCGTCCGGTGGCTCTCGGTCGAGACGACCGCGGGTCGTCTGCGCGTCGAAGAGCTCGCCCGCAGGTTCCCGACCGTGCGCTACGCCGAGACCGTCGACGAGTTCCGCCAGGTCGCCAGCATGGCCTCCGCCGGCGGTGTCCTCGTCAACGGCGGCTACCTCTACGACGCGGACCTCGTCCGCCGGATCCCCGAGCTGTTCCCCGGCGTCGAGGTCGAGCGCGTCGACGTCGTCGGCGAGATCGACCGGCTGGACCTCGCACCTCTCGACGACCGCGCCGCGGCGACAGCCCTTGAGGAGCGAGCGAAGGCTGCGCTCGAGGACGTCGACGTCGCGGTCCGCACGTTCGACCGTCCCGACCTGCCGGGGCTGTTCGTGGCCGATCCCGAGGTGCTGCGCGCCCTCGACCGCGGCCGTGCGCGCAGCGCCGGGGGCGCGTTGTGGGGCGGCGTCCTCGACCGCGCGGCGAGCATCGTCTCGAGCGGCCGCGCCGCGGACGAGCTCGCGGCTCGGCTGTGCCTCAACTGGACGAGTCCCATGATCCGCAAGCTCGCCGCGACGCCGCCCGGCCGGGTGTTCGACCTGAGCGTGCAGCTCCTCTACGTGCAGTCGCTTCTCGCGGGGCACCACCCCCTCGGCCCCTCCGATCGCACGATGATGTCGAACGCCCTTTCGGAGCTGGTCGACCGCGCCATCGACGCCGACACCCCACCCTCGACAGAAGGAGCCTCATGACCGGTTACGCGACCCGCATCCGATCCCTCTTCGACGAGATCGACAACACCCCGTGGGGTCCGCAGGAGCAGTCCCTCGTCGCGCAGGCCGTCGCGCTCGCGCAGGAGAGCGGCGACGAACGACTCGAGTACGAAGCCCGCCTGCGGCAGACCTCGAGCGCGAACATGGGCGGCGACACGGACCTCATGCTCACCTCGTTCGCGTGGTGCCTGGCGCACCACGACGCCGATCCGGAACGGTTCCCCGCCGAGGTCGAGGGCGCCGGTGACGTGCTCTGGCAGTACAAGTGGATGGCGAGCGCCCTCGGCAGCTCGCCCGAGTTCCCCACGGAGCAGATCGCCGCCGTGCTCGACGACATGGAAGCGCACTACCAGCGGGCCGGCGTCGGTCCCAGCGGGGTCCTCATGGCCCGCTTCGAGGATGCCTGGGCGGCGGGCCGCATGGACGAAGCCGCCGACCTGCAGCGCACGCTCGAGGCGACCCCCCGCGACGACTACAGCCACTGCGACGCGTGCGTCCGCAGCCAGTTCGCCGGGTTCTTCATCGAGACCGGTCGCGAGGAAGAGGCCATCCGACTCGTCGGCGAGATGATCGAGAACGGGTTCTCGTGCGGCGAGGAGCCCGAGCACGCGCTGGCTCGCATCCTCCTCCCCTACCTGCGCGCGGGGATGCTCGACGACGCACGCACCGCGCACCTGCGCAGCTACCGCCTCGCGAAGGAGAACCCGGACAACCTCGCGATCGTCGCGGAGAACGTCGTGTTCTGCGCCGTCACCGGCAACGAGGCGCGTGCCCTCGCCCTCGTCGAGCGCCACCTGTCGTGGCTCGTGCACGACGGCCTCGACGCCGACGCGCACGCCACGGCTCTCGGCGCCTTCGCGCTCGCCCTCGACGCCGTCGCCGCGGCGGGCCACCCCGGCCTCACCGTCCGCGGCTCGGACGCGGAGGCCCTCGTGCCCGTCTTCGGCGCGCACGACGGCCCGTGGCGCGTCGACGAGCTCGCCGCCGCGGCGTGGAGTGCCGCCGGCGACATCGCCGCGGCATTCGACCGCCGGAACGGCACGGACGCCCACACGCGGAACCTCGCGCGCCTGCGCGAGGTCGGCACGGAGCACTACGACGTCCCCATCCGCTCGCACGATTTCTCGACGGTGGTCGCACCCGCTCCCGTCCTCACGCCGGAGGACCGCGTCGCCCGTGCCGTCGCCCTGGCGCACGCCGGGTCGTCCGCCGCGATCGACCCGCTCCGCGGGCTGCTGACGGATGCCGACCCCGCCGAGGGCGTGGTCCTGTCGTCGCACCTGCTGGGCGGCCTCGTCGCCACCGACCGGATCGTCGAGGCCGAGGCGTTCCTGCCCGAGCGTCTGACGATCCTGCGCGCCGCGGGGCACGCGGCGCAGGCCGACCTCGAAGAGCGCCTCGGCCTCGTCCTGTTCGGGCACGACCTGGCAGCGGCCGGCGACACGCTCGGCGCCGAGCTGGCAGCCGCGGTGGGCGCGCCCGCGGCAGTCCAGGCGGACCTGGTCTCGACGCGCGGCGTCGCGAAGATGTACGAGGGATCGTTCGCGGAAGCCCGTGACGACGCCCGCGCAGGGGTGCGCCTGTTCCTCGAGGCAGGCGACGCGGTGCGCGCACAGGGTGCGCGACTGCTCGCGGTCGACGCCGCGGCATCCGCTTCGCTCTTCGACGAGGCCCGCGCCGACCTGGACGACCTTCTCGCGGAGTCGCTCAGCGACGGTCGTCGCGCGCGGGCTCTCGCGTCGAAGGCCCGACTGCACGGCGTGGCCGAGGAGTTCGCCGAGGGCGCCGCCGCTGCGGACGAGGCGGCACGACTCCTCCTCTCGCTCGGTGCGGACGATGTCCGCATCGCGGAATCGTTCGTGCTGGCCGGAGCGCTCCATGAGGATGCCGGGGCCGCGTCGCTCGCCGCCGGCCGCTACCGCACCGCGGTCGAGCGGTACGAGTCGGCGGGCGCTCCCACGGCCGACCCGCGTTACCGACTGGGCCGGGCGATGATCTCCGCCGGGATGCCGGAAGAAGCCGTCGACGCGCTCCACCAGGTCCTCTCGGACGAGACCGCCGCCGAGGTGCCCGCCGGATCGCGCGCCATCACCGTGGGGCTGCTCGCCCGGGCGTACGAGGGCGCACGCGACTTCGGCAACGCCGTCGGCGCGTGGGGCTTCGCCGCGGACCTCCACGAGGAGGCGGGCGAAGCCGAGGGCCAGGCCTTCGCACTCGTCGCGCAGGGCCGCCACCTCGGCAACTTCGGCGAGTACGACGACTCCGTGATCGCCCTCGAGACCGCCCTCGGCCTGACCGCCGGCACCGAGGAGCAGGTCGGTCTGCACGCCGAGGCGCTCCATCTGCTCGCGCAGGCAAAGATGCAGCGCGGCGACGAGGATGCCTTCGAGGTCATCGACCAGGCCCTGGCTCTCGGCCGGGCCAACGAGGCGCACTGGTACGTCGCCGACGTGCTCGACACCCGCGCGCGGCTGCTGGCGGCGCGCGAGCGTACCGATGAGGCCGTGGCCACCGCGCTCCAGGCCGCGGACGGTTTCGCTCAAGCCGGCGACGCCGGCTCGGGCGCGGGTTCGGAACTCCTGGCAGCGCGTCTGCTTCTGGGCGTCGAGCGCCCGAATGACGCTGTCCCCCTCTACCGCGCCGCCATCGAGCACGCCACGGACAGCGAGAACGAGCCGCTGCGCCAGCAGGCGGCGCTCGAACTCGGCGACGTCTATGAGGGTCTCGGCCGCCACGGCGAGGCCGCGGAGATCCGCGCGACGACCTCGGCCTGACGCGAAAGCGGCGAGGGGCGGCATCCGACCGGATGCCGCCCCTCGTCATTCGTTCAGCCGATGCGGACGAGCTTCTTGTTGACGAACTCGTCGGCCGCCAGGAGGCCCAGCTCACGACCCGTGCCGCTGCGCTTGATGCCGCCGAACGGCAGTCCCGGCTCATCGGCGAGGACGAGGTTGACGTAGACCATGCCCGCTTCGATCCGGTCGGCGACGCGGGTCGCCTGCTCGGGGTCGGTCGTGTAGACGTAGGACCCGAGGCCGAAGGGGGTGTCGTTGGCCACGCGGATCGCCTCGTCCTCGTCGGCGACGCGGTAGACGACACCGGCGGGGCCGAACAGCTCCTCGCGGTAGACGTCCATCTCGGGGGTGACGTCCGTCAGGACGGTCGGCGCGAAGAACGCGCCGTCGCGGGTGCCACCGGTGACGATCGTCGCGCCCTGGGCCGCGGCATCCTGGATCTGCTTCTCGAGACGCTCGGCCGCGGTGACCGAGGAGAGCGGCCCGAGGACGGTGTCGGAGCTCCACGGGTCGCCGACCGAAGCGGCCGCCATCTTGGCCGTGAACGCCTCAACGAACGCGTCGTAGAGCCCGTCGACGACGATGAACCGCTTCGCGCCGTTGCAGGACTGGCCGGTGTTGTCGAGGCGCGCGTCGACGGCGGCCTGCGCGACCGCGTCGAGGTCATCGGCCGACAGGACGATGAACGGGTCCGAGCCGCCGAGCTCGAGGGCGACCTTCTTGAGATTGCGTCCGGCGACTTCGGCGACAGCGGCCCCGGCGCGCTCGGAGCCGGTCACCGATGCGCCGTGCACGCGCGGGTCGGCGATCACGTCGGCGGCCTGCTCGTTCGTGAGGTACACGTTCGTGTAGACGCCGGCGGGGAAGCCCGCGTCGCGGTAGATCTCTTCGATGGCAGCAGCCGACTCGGGGCACTGCGGCGCGTGCTTGAGCAGGATCGTGTTGCCGACCGCGACGTTGGGGGCGGCGAAGCGGGCCACCTGGTAGTACGGGAAGTTCCACGGCATGACACCGAGGAGCACACCCAGCGGCGCCTTGCGGATGACGGCGGTCCCCTCCCCCTCGATCGGGATCGGCGTGTCGGCGGTGATCTCGTCGATGTGGTCGGCGTAGTACTCCGTGATGTCGGCAGCGAAGTCGACCTCGCCGAGGGCGCCGTCGATCTGCTTGCCCATCTCGCGGACGATGATCTTCGCCAGGTCTTCGCGACGCTCGCGATGCAGCTGCGCCACGCGACGCAGCAGATCGGCCCGCTCGGCGGGAGTCGAGGTCCGACCCCAGCCTCGCGCGGCCTCGTCGGCGGCCCGGAGGGCGCGCTCGACGTCGTCGGCGGATGCCGTCGGGTACGTCGCGTGGGTCTCGCCGGTGGCGGGGTCGATGACGGCGTAGTCGCTCATGATGCTCCTCAGTGCTTCCGGTCAGGCCGGGATCAGGGTGTACTTCACGTTCAGGTACTCGTGGATGCCTTCGAGGCCGCCCTCGCGCCCCATGCCGGACTGCTTCACACCGCCGAAGGGCGCGGCTGCGTTCGAGACGACACCGACGTTCAGCCCCATCATCCCCGTCTCGAGGCGGTCGATCATCCGGTGGCCGCGCGCGAGGTCCTGCGTGAACACGTACGAGACGAGGCCGTACTCGGTGTCGTTCGCGAGGCGCACGGCCTCGTCCTCGTCCGAGAACGTGCTGATGGCGAGCACGGGTCCGAAGATCTCCTCGCGGAGGATCGCACTGCCGGGGACGACGCCGTCGACGACGGTCGGCTCGTAGAACGTGCCGGCACCCTCGACGGCGTTCCCGCCCACGAGGACGCGCGCGCCGCGCTCGACGGCGTCGCCGACGAGCTCCGCCGCCTTCGCCACCGCGCGGTCGTCGATGAGCGGACCGATCTGCACTCCGTCCTCGGTGCCGCGGCCGATGGTCATCTCGCGCACGCGGTCCGCGACCCGGCGCGAGAACTCGGCCGCCACCGACTCGTGGACGATGAAGCGGTTCGCCGCGGTGCATGCCTGGCCGATGTTGCGGAACTTCGCGAGCATTGCGCCGTCTACGGCCTTGTCGAGATCGGCATCCTCGAACACGACGAAGGGGGCGTTGCCGCCGAGTTCCATCGAGACGCGCAGGACCCCCTCGGCGGCCTGTGCGATGAGCTTCTGCCCGACCGGAGTGGACCCCGTGAACGAGAGCTTCCGCAGTCGCGGGTCGGCGATGATCGGCGCCGAGACCGCGCCCGACGATGCGGTCGTGATGACGTTGACGACACCGGCGGGGACGCCGGCCTCGGCGAGCAGCTGCACGAAGAACAGCGTCGTCAGCGGCGTCAGTTCCGCGGGCTTCACGACGACCGTGCAGCCGGCGGCGAGCGCCGGCGCGATCTTGCGGGTCGCCATCGCGAGCGGGAAGTTCCACGGGGTGATGAAGAACGAGGGTCCGACGGGACGCTGCGAGACGACGATGCGTCCGGTCCCCTCGGGGTTCAGGCCGTACCGGCCCGAAATGCGGACGGCCTCTTCGCTGAACCAGCGGAGGAACTCACCGCCGTAGGCGACCTCGCCGCGGGACTCGGCGAGGGGCTTGCCCATCTCGAGCGTCATGAGGAGCGCGAGGTCTTCTTTGCGCTCCTGCACGAGGTCGAACGCCCGACGGAGGATCTCGCTCCGCTCGCGGGGGGCGGTCGCCGCCCACGCGTCCTGCGCGGCCACGGCGGCATCGAGGGCGCGGATGCCGTCGGCCGGGGACGCGTCCGCGATGCGGCGGATGACCTCGCCCGTCGAGGGGTCGAACACGTCGAGGGTCTTGCCCCCCTCGGCATCCACCCACTCCCCGCCGATGAAGAGCTGGTTCGGGATGCCGGAGAGGAGGTCTGTCTCGCGGGAGGTCATCGGAGGGTCTCACTTTCTGCGCGCAGCTTTCGCGCGCTGGGGGGTGCGTCGAGGGACAGGGTCTGTCCGCGGAAGTAGGCGGGAGCGACGATACGCATCACGACCATCACCACGATGCCGAGCACGATGATGCCGAGGCCGAGGAAGAACACGATGCCGATGCCGAAGATGTCGGTGCCGCTCTCGGAGTAGGCCGGGTCGGCCGAGTCGATGAGCGTCGTCACGAACAGCACGGCCAGGATGATGCCGCCCACCAGCGGGAAGAGCAACGTGAAGAACACGTTCCTCACCGAGTCGAACCACTGGTGACGGAAGTACCAGACGCACGCGAACGCCGTGATGCCGTAGTAGAAGCAGATCATGAGGCCGAGGGTGAGGATCGTGTCCCAGAGGGCGTTCTCGCTCACCGCGCGCATCACCGCGTAGAAGACCGCCGCCACGATCGCCGACACGACGGTCGCGAACCCGGGGGTGAAGAATCGCGGGCTCACCCGGGCGAACTGTCTCGGGAGGGCGCCGTAGTGCCCCATCGCGAGGAGCGTGCGTGCGGGGCTCACGAAGGTCGACTGCAGCGACGACGCCGAGCTCGTCAGGACGGCGAGCGACACGAGGAACGCCAGCGGACCCAGGATCGGACCGGAGAGGAAGAAGAACACGTTGTCCTGGATGTCGGCGTTGCCGAGCCCCAGCTCGCCGTCACCGGTCCCGGAGTACATGAGCATCGCGACGGCCAGGAGGAGGTAGATGGTCACGATCGTGATCACGGTGATCGTCGCCGACCGCCCGGGGGTGCGCTCCGGGTTCTTCGTCTCCTCGTTCATCGTGAGGGTGACGTCCCATCCCCAGAAGATGAAAATCGACAGCGACAGGCCCGCCGCGAGCGCGCTGAACGACGACACCGCGAACGGGTTGAACCATTCCAGATCGAACGGTTGGAAGTCGAAGCCGCCTCCGCTCACCGCTGCCGAGATCGCGGCGACGGCGAAGAACACCAGCACGGTGACCTGGAAGCCGACGAGCACGTACTGCAGCTTCTGCGTCGTCTGCATGTCGCGGTACGAGATGAACGTCGCCCCCGCGATGAACAGCAGGCAGACCACGATGTTCAACCAGGGGATGCCGGCGAGCTCGGCGATCGACGGGTCGCCCGTGATCTGCGACACGAGGAGGAAGAGGAAGTCGACGGCGACCCCGGCGAGGTTCGAGAGGACGAGCACCGTCGCGACGATGAGCCCCCACCCCGCCATCCACCCGATCCACGGCCCGAAGGCGCGCGTCGCCCACGTGAAGGAGGTGCCCGCGTCCGGCATCCGGTTGTTCAGTTCGCGGTAGCCGAAGGCCACCAGCAGCATCGGGATGAACCCCACGAGGATGACGGCGGGGATCTGGGCTCCCACCGCCGAGGCCGTCGGGCCGATCGCGGCCGTGAACGTGTACGCCGGCGCGATGCACGAGATGCCGATGACGACGGCGCCGAGCAGGCCGATGGTTCCGGCGCTGAGACCCTTCTTCGAGAGGCCGCCGTCGGCGACGGGGACCTTCTCTGCGGCGTGCTGGCTCATCGTCGAGCTCCTTCGGGTCAGCGGGACGAGTCGGTGGTGCGGGTACGGGGGACGACGACCATGGGCACCGGGATCTCGCTCAGGAGCTTCGCGGCGACGGATCCGAGGAAGAGACGGCGCGGCTGGGCCAGGCGGCTCGAGCCGACGAGGATCATCTCGCCCGGCAGCCAGTCGAGGTGCGCGACGGCGTCCTCGATGCTGTCGCCCTTCGCGGTCACGATGTCGGCGCGGACACCCTCGGGGATGGCGGCGAGCACGTCGGCGAGCACCTTCTCGGCATGGGCGGCGCCGGCGAGGCGGATGACCCCCGTGTCGACGGATGCCGGCAAGTCGACCGTCACGAGCGAGACGAGCCGCAGCGAGGCACCGGTCGCCGATGCGAGGGCGACGGCCTCCTCGAGGAGGATGTCCGCCCCGGCGCGCGTGCCGACGGCGACGGTGAGGCGCGGGACACCGGCATCCGTCACCCGCTTGCGGGCACCACGCGGCACGAGGACCACCGGGACGTCGGAGGAGTGCAGGAGCTGACTCGTCGTCGAGCCGAGCCGGTGGCGGCCCCGGGCTCCGCCGTCGGCGGCGCCGACGACGAGGTGCGTCGCGCCGAACTCGTCGGCGGCCTCGACGAGCCCTTCGGCGAAGGACTCCGCGTAGCGCGCGTGCTCGCGGTGCACGACGCCCGCCTGCACCGACGCGGCCGCCTCGGCGAGCCACGACTCGGCCTGGCCGAGCAGGTACCGGTCGTACGAGGCGTCCGGCGGAGTGATGACGCTCCGACCCTCGCCGGGCAGGACGAGGATGATGTCGAGTTCGGATCCGGATGCCGCCGCGAGCCCGCCCGCGACGGCCACCGCATCGCGGCCCGCCTTCGTGGCGGTGTAGCCGACGACGATGCGGCTCGTCATGCCCGGCCGTCCTCGAGGATGTTCCTCGCGGCGAGGCGTCCCATGCGGATCGCGCCGTCGACGTGCTGGTAGCCCGCACCGGCGATGTCGCTGCACGCGAACTGGATCGGACCGACCGGGGTGCGGACATCGGCGCCGTAGCGGTGCAGGCCGCCGAGGTCGAAGCTCGCCGCGTACGCGCCACGGGTCCACTCCTCGGTGCCCCAGTCGCTCTCGTAGTAGACGACGGGGTCCTTCGCCTCGGGACCGTAGTAGTGCGACAGCGACTCGAGGATGCGCTCTTTGCGCTCCTCGGCGGTGAGGCGGAACATGTCGTCGGCGTTCCGGTCCGACACGAAGCCGACGAGCGTGCCCCGCGGGTCGTCGTGGTTCGTGTTGTCATAGGCCTCGTGGCAGATCTCGTATGGGCTGAACGCGGTGCCCGAGAGCCCCTTCTCGCGCCAGAACGGCGTCTCGTAGACGGCGTGGACCTTGATCACGAAGCCCATCGAGATGTGCTGGTGCATCTGGTGCTGCAGGCGCGGCATCGGCGGGACGAACGAGATGCGGTTGTAGAGCACGGGCGCGACGGCGAGGACGGCGCTTCGGGCGCGGACCGTCAGTCCGTCCGCGTGCGCCGTGACACCGGCATCCGACCACTCGATGGTGCGGACGGGACTGTTCAGGAAGACATCGTCACCGAGACGCTCGGCGAGAAGGACCGGGACCTGCTGGAGTCCGCCGACGACGCGCTTGTCGAGGATGAAGTCGGCGTCGACGAGGTGCGAGTAGCTGCCGGCGCTCGCGGCCATGAGGAGCGACTGCAGCAGCGAGAACGCGTGGGTCGGCTTCGTGAGCATGGCGGAGCCGGTCGCGAAGGCGAGGTTGCGGACCGCCTCGTCGTCGTCGGTCTGCTGGCGCAGCCACGCGTCCCACGTGATCGTGTCCCACTCGGCGGCCTTCGGGTGCGCGAACGGACGGTCGGGGTCGATCTCGGCGACCATCGCGTCGAGGCGCTGGGTGATCTCGTCGATCGTCCGCTCGGTCTCGGGGCTCACGGGGAACATCTCCCCCGTGAAGCGCGAGACGGCACCGTCGGGGCCGACGTAGACGCTGTCGCCCTCGCGGTATCGGCTGAAGGTGTCGAGTCCCAGTTCGGCCACCGTGTCGATGAGCGCGTCTTGGTCGGGCGAGACCCACTGACCGCCGAGTTCGAGCATGGCGCCGTCGATGACGTCGGTCCACAGCCGGCCGCCGACGCGCTCGCGAGCCTCGAGGACCGCGACCGAGAGCCCCGCCTTGCGCAGTTCGTTCGCTGCGGTGAGGCCGGCGGCACCGGCGCCCACGATGACGACGTCACGGGTGATCTCAGTCATTCACGACTCCTTCGTTGGAGGGGATGCGCTCGTTCGACGCGTGGTCGGGACGGCGACGGAGGTTGCGACGGACGAGCGGCCAGAACACGAGCAGCACGCCGGTGGCGATGAGACTCGTCCACACCTGCGCACGGCCGGACTCGGAGGTGAGCATGACCACCACGACGGCGGCGATGGACGCGATGAGGAGGATGTTGAGCCACGGGTGCAGCCAGACCTTGAGCTTCAGCTTCGCGACCTCGTCGGGGGTCATCTTCTGGCGCAGCCGCATCTGCGTGAGGGCGATGAAGACATAGACGAAGAGGGCGACGAGTCCGGCCGAGTTCATGATGAAGTCGAAGATGCCCGAGCTCGGCGCGACGAAGTTGACGAGCGTCGCGATCAGGCCGCCGATGGTGGAGGCGAGCAGCGCGATGACGGGGACGCCGGTCCGCGAGCGGGTGGCGACGACCTTCGGGGCGAACCCCTTGTCGGCGAGCGCGGCGAACATGCGCGACGCCGAATACAGGCCCGAGTTGAGCACCGAGATGACCGCCGTGAAGATGACGAGCTGCATGATGACGTCGGCGAAGGGGATGCCGAACTTCGACAGCGCGATCGTGAACGGGGCGTTGGCGACGTCGGTCGGCACGGGGAGGTCGTCCCACGGGACGACCGTCACGATGACGAGGACCGATCCGACGAAGAAGAGCAGGATGCGCCAGATGATCGTGCTCGTCGCCTGCCGGATGCCCTTGGCGGGGTCGACCGATTCGGCCGAGGCCATGACGGCGATCTCGGTGCCGAAGTAGGAGAAGATCACGAGGGCTACGCCGGTGAAGGCGACGCCGATGCCGTTGGGGGCGAAGCCGCCGTGCTCCCACAGGTTGGGGACGGCGACCGTCGCGTTCGGCCAGAGCCCGAGGGCGAAGAGGATGCCGGCGCCGAGGAAGACGACGATGGCGACCACCTTGATACTGGCCAGCCAGAACTCGACCTCGCCGAAGGTGCGCACCGAGATGACGTTCGTCCCGACGAAGATCGCGATGAGGATGAGCGACCAGGCCCAGGACGGCAGCGCCGGGATCCAGGTGTGCATCGTCTCGCCGCCGAGAACGGCTTCATAGGCGAGGACGCCGACCCAGAAGTACCAGTACAGCCAGCCCACGAGGTACGCGGCCCAATCGCCGAGACCGACGCGGGCGTACTCCATGAACGAGCCGATGGCGGGACGGGATGCCGCCATCTCGCCCAGCATCCGCATCGCGAAGAAGACGAGCAGACCGCCGATAAGGTACGAGACGATCGCGGCCGGTCCGACTTCGCGGATGACGTTGCCGGACCCGACGAACAGACTGGCCCCGATGATCCCGCCGAGGGTGATCATCGTCACGTGTCGCGAGCGCAGCTTGTTCGAGCGTGCCTTCGTGACCGCCCCGAGACCCGCCGATGTCTCGGGCGAGACGGGGTTCGACCAGTTGTCCGTACCCGCCATACTCAGCCCTTCCCCAGCGCCTCGGCGACGACGTCGAGGCCCTCCGTCAGCAGCTCGTCCGAAATCGACAGGGGCGGCAGGAACCGGATGACGTTGCCGTAGGTGCCGCAGGTGAGGACGATGACGCCCGCGGCGACGCACGCCTTCGCGATCGCACCCGTGAGCGCGGCATCGGGGGCACCCGTGGTCGGGTCGACGAACTCGGCGGCGATCATGGCTCCGAGTCCGCGCACCTCACCGATGCGGGGATCGGATGCCGCGAGATCCCGCAGCCGGGAGGCGAGGAGCTTCTCGATCTCCTGCGCCCGCTCGATGAGGCCGTCGTTCTCGAACGCGTCCATCGCGGCGAGGGCTGCGGCACAGGCGACGGGGTTGCCGCCGTAGGTGCCGCCGAGGCCACCGGTGTGCGTGGCATCCATGATGTCGGCGCGTCCGGTGACCGCGGCCAAGGGCATTCCCCCAGCGATGCCCTTGGCCGTGGTGATCAGGTCCGGCACGATACCGAAGTGCTCGCTCGCGAACATGGCGCCGGTCCGGGCGAAACCGGACTGCACCTCGTCGGCGATGAAGACGACGCCGTTCTCGCGGCACCACTCGACGACGGCGGAGAGGAAGCCGTCGGCCGGGACGACGAAGCCGCCCTCGCCCTGGATGGGCTCGATGATGACGGCGGCCAGGTTGTCGGCACCGACCTGCTTCTCGATCATCGAGATGGCGCGGGCCGCGGCATCCGCTCCGGACAGTCCGTCACGCAGCGGGTACGACCCGGGCACGCGGTAGATCTCGGAGGCGAAGGGACCGAAGCCGCTCTTGTAGGGCATCGACTTGGCCGTCAGCGCCATCGTGAGGTTCGTGCGGCCGTGGTACGCGTGGTCGAAGGCGACGACCGCCTGCTTGCCGGTGAACTTGCGGGCGATCTTGACCGCGTTCTCGACGGCCTCGGCGCCGGAGTTGAAGAGGGCGCTCTTCTTGGCGTGGTCGCCGGGGGTCAGGCGGTTGAGGGTCTCGGCGACCTCGATGTAGGACTCGTAGGGCGAGATCATGAAGCAGGTGTGGGTGAGCTGCGCGGCCTGCGCGGCGATCGCCTCGACGACCTTCGGGTGGGCGTTGCCCACCGTCGTGACGGCGATGCCCGAGCCGAGGTCGATGAGCGAGTTGCCGTCGGCGTCGAGCACGACGCCTCCACCGGCGGCGACGGCCGCGATCGGAACGGTGTGACCGACACCCGCGGCGACGGCGTCCGCCTTGCGCGAGAGCAGCTCCTGCGAGCGGGGGCCGGGGATCGCGGTCTCGAGGCGGCGTTCCTGCGGAAGGGACGGTCCACCGAGGGGCGTGCTGACGGAGGCGATCGAGGTGCTCATGCGGCGAGCGTAGAGGGGCGCGGGCGTGCGGTCATTCGCCGTTGCGTCTATTCTCGCGTCAGGACTGTACGACGCGTACAGAAGGGAGGCCGCATGGTTGCTCGGGATGCCGACCCCACCCTGCGCGCCCTCCTCGGCCGCGGGGAGCTCCGGCTGAGCCTCGCGGGCGAGGAGGACGACCTGCCGCCGGGCGCCCTCGACCGCGCGACGCGGTGGGTGCACAGCTCCGACCTCGACGACCCGACCCCGTTCCTCGCCGACGACCTCGTCCTCCTGACCACCGGCACGCAGTTCCCCGCCGGCATCCGCTACCCCTTCGACGCCTATGTGCGGCGACTGGTGGATCGCGGCGTGGCCGCATTGGGATTCGGGACCGAGGTGGCTCGCGACGGCATCCCGCCGGGACTCGCCGCCGCGTGCCGACGCGCGAACCTGCCGCTGTTCGAGGTGCCGTACGACACGCCCTTCATCGCCGTCGCGCGCGCCAACGCCGAGGCCGTCGCGGCGCAGGCGTACGCCCGGCGCAGTTGGGCGCTGTCCGCGCAGCGCGCGATCGCCCTCGCGGCGCTGCGGCCCGACGGGCTCGACGCGACCATCGCCGAGCTCGCACGTCAGCTCGACACGTGGGTGGGGATGTACGACGCGGCCGGCGAGCTCGTCCGCGAGCACCCGGCCGGGAGCCTCACGGTCGACGCATCAGCTGTGCTGAGGACGGAGGTCGACGCGGTCCTGCGTCGCGGCGCCCGCGCGGGCTCGTCGCTGCGCTCCGACACCGACGCGTTCACGCTGCAGACCCTGGGGCGGGGCGGGAGCCTGCGCGGCGTCCTCGCCATCGCGGCGAGCGAGCTCGACCAGGCCGGCCGCGACGTCGTGACCGCCGTGATCGCGATGGCAGGCCTCGCGCTCGAGCAGCACCAGCGCCTCTCGCGCGCCCGCACCGCACTCCGCTCCGGGATGGTCCGGTCGCTCCTCACCGGCGACCCCGGCCTCGCCCGGCAGATCTCACGCGACGTCTGGGGGCCGTTGCCCGCCGCTCCGGTCGTGGTGGCGGTGGCGGATGCCGCGGGTCCCCGCACGCACGCTCTCATCGACGTCCTCGAGCTCCGCGCCGACGAGCGGCACGGGGCACTGCTGTACGGCACCCTCGACGACGACGTCGTGATCGTGGTCCCCGCCTCGGCCGCCGCGACGCTCGAGGAGATTCCGGCGCGCTTCGCGCTCCGACTCGGGGTCTCGGAACCGGCGGGATACGCCGACGTCGCCCGCGCGCTCGACCAGGCACGCGCCGCCCGGGGCCGCGCCGCCGCCCCCGGGATCGTGCGCTTCGAAGAGGTGCAGGCCCGCGGCATCCTCTCGGCCCTGTCGGCGGGGCAGGCGTCGACGGTCGCCGCGGCCTACCTCGACCCGCTGCGCGAGCACGATCGCGCGCACGGCGCCCGGCTCGAGGAGACCCTCCGGGCCTGGGTCGTCGCCGACGGCTCGAACGACACCGCCGCGACCGCGCTCGGGGTCCACCGGCACACCGTCCGCACGCGCCTCGCCGCCGCAGAGCGCATCCTCGGCGTGGACCTGTCTTCGTTCGCCGCCCGCGCCGAGCTGTGGGCGGCCCTGCACCTCGGGGGGTGAGGCGGGGCGAGGGGCTGACGAACGGCGGAGATCTGGGCGGCGCGCCGGGCTCGCCGGGGTGTTCCACGGCGTGTCGCGGTGGATCTCCGCCGCTGACGCGGCCATGCGCATCGCCGCCGAGGACTCCTCCACCCAGACCTCGACGGGCGAGTGATCCACGACCTCGGCGGGTGGACGACACCTGAGGACGGCTTCACGAGAGGGTGCGGTCGTGTGCGAGGACGGCGCTGGGCTGACGACGACGACGGAACTCCGGAGATCGGGCCTGAGTCCCTCAGCCATCGCCGCCGCGGCACGGGCGGGCGCGATCTCTTGGGTCCGCCGCGGCACCTACGCCACCCGCGGGGCGTGCGCGCCCGTGCGGGATGTCGCGCGGCACGGCGGCGTCCTCGGCTGCGTGAGTGCGGCTCGCCACCTCGGCCTGTGGACGCTCGATGTCGGCGCCGACATCCATGTGTGGATGCGGGCCGACGGTCACCGCCTTCCCCATGACGGATGCCGGTGCCTCGACCACTGGGACGCTGCACCGGCGCCCGGGCGCCTCGCGCCGGCATCCGTTCCTCGCGTGCTGCGGCAGATCTGGCTGTGCCGCGGAGTCGAGGAGTTCTTCGTGGCAGTCGAGTCGGCGCTGCACCTCGGCATGCTCACGCCTGCGGGCCGCGCGTGGCTGCGCCGGACGTGCGGAGACGCGGCCCGCGCGGCCCTGGACTTCGCCGGGCCGCACTCCGAGAGCGGCCTCGAATCGCTCCTGCGCTGGCGACTGCGCGGCACCGGCGTCTCGATGCGCGCCCAGGTCGAGATCACCTCCGTCGGACGGGTCGACTTCCTCATCGGCGACCGGATCATCCTCGAGGCCGACGGCGCGGAGCACCACGCACCACCCGCGGCGCGCCACCGCGACCTGGTGCGCGACGCGAACGCGGCGGCATGGGGCTACGTCACGCTGCGGGTCGATTACGCGATGATCGTCCACGACTGGGACACCGTCGTCGCCGCCCTGCACGGGCTTCTGGACGCCGGCATCCACTGCGATCGCGCCTGAGGCGAGCCGTACGGCGGAGATCCGAGCCGACACTCCGACGGACGGATGCCGTACGGCGGCGCGTCTCGAGGATCTCCGCGGCTCGACCCGAGTCTCACCGCGGCGCGCACACCGCCCCGAGGTCGGGCATGCTGGTGCGCATGAGCGACGACGATGTCACCTTCCGCGCGAGCACGCAGGACGGCACCTACCCGAGACCCCAGCTCGTCCGAGGCGCGTGGGCCGACCTCACCGGGACCTGGGGCTTCGCCTTCGACGACGAGGATGCCGGGGCCCGGCTCGGCTGGGAGGGCACCGGCATCCGTTCGGGTCGGATCATCGTCCCCTTCCCGCCCGAATCGACCGCCTCGGGGGTCGGCGACACCGGCCCGCACCGCGTGCTCTGGTACTCGCGCGACCTCACCGACGCGGATCTGGATGCCGCCGGGCACGGTGACGGGCGCCGCGTGCTGCTGCATTTCGGCGCCGTCGACTACCGCTGCGAAGTCTGGATCGGCGGTCGCTCCGTCGGGCGGCACGAGGGCGGTCACACGCCGTTCTCCTTCGACATCACCACCGCCGTCGCCGCGGGAGAGCGGACGGTCGTCGTGCGGGTCGAGGACGATCCCACCGACATCGCGCAGCCCCGCGGCAAGCAGGATTGGCTCGAGCAGCCGCATTCTATCTGGTACCACCGGACGTCCGGGATCTGGCAGCCGGTCTGGCTCGAGAGCGTGCCCGAGGTGCACGTCGCAGCCGTCCGCTGGACGACCGATCCGCGCGGGGGCACGATCACCCTCGACCTCGAGCTGTCCGCTCCGTCGGAAACCGGGATCGAGGTCGATCTGTCGTTCGAGGGGCGCACGCTCGCCAGAGGCGCGGTCACGTCCGCAGCGCGCGAGGTGACCGTGATCCTGCCCGTCGCGGACCTCGCGCACGGTCAGGCGTACGAGGAACTGCTGTGGTCGCCCGAGCACCCTCGCCTCGTGGACGCGAGGATCACGGTCGGCGACGACGTCGTGGACTCGTACCTCGGCATCCGGACCGCCCACGTCGCCCGGGGCCGGTTCTGGCTGAACGACCGCCCGTACTTCGTGCGGTCGGTCCTCAATCAGGGCTACTGGCCCGACACGCATCTCGCTGCGCCGTCGGCGGAGGCGTTGCGCGACGAGGTCGAGCTGATCCGCTCGCTCGGCTTCACGGCGACACGCGTGCACCAGAAGTTCGAGGACCCCCGGTTCCTGCTCGCGGCCGACCAGCTGGGCCTGCTCGTGTGGGGCGAGGCGCCCGGCACCTACACGTTCACGCAGACCGCGATCGAGCGGACGACGCGCGAGTGGCTCGAGGTCGTGCGGCGCGACGCATCCCACCCCTCGATCGTCACGTGGGTGCCGCTCAACGAGAGCTGGGGCGTGCAGCACATCGCGAGCGACCCGCGTATGCAGCACTTCGCCCGAGCGCTCGTGTCGCTGACGAAGGCGCTGGACCCGACCCGCCCCGTCGTCTCGAACGACGGCTGGGAGCAGGTCGACACCGACATCGTCGCGATCCACGACTACGAGTGGCGGCCCGAGGTGGTTCGGGAGCGCTATCGGACGGATACCGGCATCCGGCACCTTCTCGACACCACGGGCCCCGCGGGTCGCGACCTGATCCTCAGCGGCGATGTCGCCGATGCGCCCGTGATGCTCACCGAGTTCGGCGGCATCTCGTTCGACACCGCGGCGGCCGAGGGGGCGTGGGGGTACTCCTCCGCGACCTCACCGGACGACTTCGCGGAGCGCTTCGAGGGCCTCATGGCAGCCGTCCACGCGAGCGAGGTGCTCGCCGGGTTCTGCTACACCCAGCTCACCGACACCCTGCAGGAGACGAACGGGCTGGTGACCGCCGACCGCACACCGAAGATCGCGGTCGACCGCATCCGCGCCGCCATCACCGGGGGTGCAGACGGCTGAGCGGTAGGGCGGGGCGGCCGTCAGCGGATGCAAGAGTTTCGGCGCGACACACCGCAAGTCTCACCCTTCACCCGGCGCGTCGCGCGCGATCCCTTGCATCCGCGACCGGCAGCGGCCCTGGCCCGAAACGGCGGCCGGATATCGCCGACCGAGCGGATGCCGCGGCACGCCGCTCGCTCAGCGGATGCCGTCAGTCGCGGCCGTGACGCGGCTTGCGCTCCGGGCGGTCGTCGTACGAGCGCTTCGGGCGGTCGTCGAAGGAGCGCTTGGGACGCTCGCCGCCGGGGCGGCCTCGATCGGGGCGGATCTCGATGAGCTGGCCCGAGATGCGGGTGCCCTTCAGACGCTCGAGGACCGAGGCATCCATCGAGGTCGGGAGCTCGACGAGCGAGAAGTCGGGACGGATCGTGATCGCGCCGAAGTCGTCACGGCCGAGGCCGCCCTCGTTCGCGAGCGCTCCGACGATCTGGCGCGGCTCGACGCGCTGACGACGCCCGACCGCGATGCGGTACGTCGTGAAGTCGCCCTTGCCGCGGCGCTCGCGGGGGCCGTCGGCGCGTGCCGGCCGGTCCTTGCGCGTGCCGCGCTCGGCGTCGGCGGCCAGCGTCTTGGCGAGCTGGTCGGCTGCCGGGTCGAGCAGCAGCGGCGTCTCACCCTGCGCCACGACGGCGAGGGCGGCGGCGACGTCCTGCTCGGGCACGTCGTGGTTGCGGACGTAGTGCGCGATGACGTCGCGGAACCCGGTGATGCGGTCCGTCTCGGCGAGCGCGGCGGTGATCGCGTCGTCGAAGCGGGCGAGACGGGTCGAGTTGATGTCCTCGGTCGTCGGCAGCTGCATCTGCGTCGGCGCCTGACGCGTCGCGCGCTCGATGTGCGCGAGCAGGTAGCGCTCGCGCGGGGTCACGAAGCTGATCGCGTCGCCCTTGCGCCCGGCGCGGCCGGTGCGGCCGATGCGGTGCACGTACGACTCGGTGTCGGTCGGGATGTCGAAGTTCACGACGTGGCTGATGCGCTCCACGTCGAGACCGCGCGCGGCGACGTCGGTTGCGACGAGGATGTCGAGCTTGCCGTCCTTGAGCTGCTGGATGCTGCGCTCGCGCTGCGGCTGCGGGATGTCACCGTTGATCGGCGCCGCGCTGAAGCCGCGGGCGCGCAGCTTCTCGGCGAGGGTCTCGGTCTCGTTCTTCGTGCGGACGAAGATGATCATCCCGTCGAAGTCCTCGACCTCGAGGATGCGCGTGAGGGCGTCGACCTTCTGCTGGTACGACACGATCAGGTAGCGCTGCGTGATGTTCGTGTTCGTGGAGGTCTTGGTCTTGACCGTGATCTCCTCCGGGTCGCGCAGGTACTGCTGCGCGAGACGACGGATGGATGCCGGCATGGTCGCCGAGAACAGGGCGACCTGCTTCTCGGCGGGCGTCTTGGCGAGGATCTGCTCGACGTCCTCGGCGAAGCCCATCTTCAGCATCTCGTCGGCCTCGTCGAGGACGAGGTTCTTCAGCTGCGAGAGGTCGAGCGTGCCCTTCTCGAGGTGGTCCATGATGCGGCCGGGGGTGCCGACGACGATGTGCACACCGCGGCGGAGGGCCGACAGTTGCACGCCGTAGCCCTGGCCGCCGTAGACGGGGAGGACGTGAACGCCCTTCATGCGGGCGGCGTAGGACTCGAACGCCTCGCAGACCTGGAGCGCGAGCTCACGGGTCGGGGCCAGGACGAGCGCCTGCGGCGTCTTCTGCGTCAGGTCGAGGTTCTCCATGATCGGCAGCGCGAATGCGGCCGTCTTGCCGGTACCGGTCTGCGCCATGCCGACGACGTCGCGGCCGCCGAGGAGGACGGGGATGGTCGCGGCCTGGATCGCGGAGGGCGTCTCGTAACCGAGGTCCTTGATGGCGGCGAGGACGGGACCGGTCAGACCCAGCTCGTCGAAGCCGGGGAGGGCGGGGGTGTCTGCGGGTTCGGTCGGGGTCTGGGGGTCACTCACCTATCCACCGTAGTGGAGCGGGCTGTGAAGCGCCCGGGCCGGTCAGCCGGCGGCGCTGCGCTACGCTCCCGACCAGCCGTCACGGTGCGGACGTATGATTGTCCGTTGCGCCTGCCGACCGAACGGACTGCCTCGTGATCGAGATCCTCACCCCTGACCAGATCGACCGTGCCCGCACGACGGGTGGACTCGTCGGCGACATCCTGCACGGGATCAAGGAGCGGGTGAAGCCGGGGACGAACCTCCTCGAGATCGACGCGTGGGCGAAGGACATGATCCTGGGCGCCGGCGCCGAGTCCTGCTACGTCGACTACGCGCCGTCCTTCGGCCGCGGCCCGTTCGGCCACTACATCTGCACAGCCGTGAACGACGCCGTCCTCCACGGCCGCCCGCGCGACCAGCGCGTCGTCGCGGGTGATCTGCTGACGCTCGACCTCGCGATCAAGACGAGCGGCGTCGCCGCGGACGCCGCGATCAGCTTCACCGTGGGCGGCGGCGCCCACGGTGAGAACGACCCGCTGATCACCGCGACCCAGGAGGCCCTGGCCGCCGGCATCGAGGCGGCGCAGCCCGGCGCCCGGATCGGCGACATCTCGGCCGCGATCGGCGACGTCCTCACCGCGGCGGGCTACCCCGTCAACACCGAGTTCGGCGGTCACGGCATCGGCACGACGATGCACCAGGACCCGCACGTGTCGAACATCGGCCGCGCGGGCCGCGGTTACCGTCTGCGCCCGGGCCTCATGCTGGCGATCGAGCCGTGGGTCATGGTCGACACCGACGAGCTGAAAGTCGACGACGACGGCTGGACGCTCCGGAGCGCGACGGGATGCCGCACCGCGCACACCGAGCACACGGTGGCCATCCTCGAGTCGGGCAACGAGATCCTCACGCGTCCCACACGCTGACCCGCGTCACACCTCTCGCCCGGGCGATGCCCGACGGTACGCTCGGAGGGTGACCGAACGCGCCCCCGTCTCCGCCAAACTCTCCGCCATCGCCGAGTCCGCGACCCTCAAGGTCGACGCCAAGGCCAAGGCCCTGCAGGCCGCCGGCCGTCCGGTGATCTCGTACGCGGCCGGAGAGCCCGACTTCGCGACGCCGCAGTTCGTCGTGGATGCCGCGGCCGAGGCCCTGCGCGACCCCGCCAACTTCCGCTACACGCCCGCCGCCGGTCTGCCCGTCCTGCGCGAGGCGATCGCCGCGAAGACGCTCCGCGACTCGGGCCTCGAGGTCGCACCGTCGCAGGTCATCGTCACCAACGGCGGCAAGCAGTCGGTCTACCAGGCCTTCCAGGCCGTCGTGAACCCCGGCGACGAGGTCCTCCTCCCGGCCCCCTACTGGACGACGTACCCCGAGGCCATCGCCCTCGCCGACGGCGTGCCCGTCGAGGTGTTCGCCGGCGCCGACCAGGAGTACAAGGTCACGGTCGACCAACTCGAGGCCGCCCGCACCGACAAGACCACGGTGCTCGTGTTCGTGTCGCCGTCGAACCCGACCGGCGCCGTCTACACGCCCGACGAGACGAAGGCCATCGGCGAGTGGGCCCTCGCCCACGGTATCTGGGTGATCAGCGACGAGATCTACCAGAACCTCGTCTACGAGGGCGCTCGGGCCCAGTCGATCGTCGAGGCCGTGCCGGAGCTCGCCGGCCAGACGATCCTCGTCAACGGCGTCGCGAAGACGTACGCCATGACCGGGTGGCGCGTGGGCTGGATGGTCG
This sequence comes from Microbacterium phoenicis, assembly GCF_047302325.1. Classification (NCBI taxonomy): domain Bacteria; kingdom Bacillati; phylum Actinomycetota; class Actinomycetes; order Micrococcales; family Microbacteriaceae; genus Microbacterium; species Microbacterium phoenicis. The sequence goes on along the minus strand of NZ_CP154849.1, from coordinate 1,212,113 downwards.
GCCCCGCCGACGCCATCAAGGTCGCCGGCAACCTGCAGTCGCACCTGTCCTCCAACGTCAACAACATCGCCCAGCGCGCCGCCCTCGCCGCCCTCACCGGCCCGCAGGACGAGGCCGAGAAGATGCGACAGGCGTTCGACCGCCGTCGCGGGCTCATCGTCTCGGAACTCGCGAAGATCCCGGGCGTCACCGTCCCGAACCCGCTCGGGGCGTTCTACGTCTACCCCGACGTCACGGGCCTGCTCGGACGCGAGTGGGACGGCGTGCGCATCGAGACCTCCCTCGAGCTGGCGGACGTCATCCTCGAGCGCGCCGAGGTCGCCGTCGTCCCGGGGGAGGCCTTCGGACCGTCGGGCTACCTGCGCCTGTCGTACGCACTCGGCGAGGACCAGCTCCTCGAGGGCGTCCAGCGCCTGCAGCGCCTGTTCGCCTGAGGCCTCGCGTCGTGCCGGCGCCGAGTCAGAGCTCGACGTCGAAGAGCACCGGCTCGGGCTGCAGGAGCACACCGAACTCGGACTGCACGCGCTGCTGGATGAGCCGCGCGAGCGCGGCGACCTCTTCGGCCGTCGCGCGTCCCCGGTTCGTGAGCGCGAGCGCGTGCTTGGTCGACAGCGACGCCTGCGACCCGGGCAGGCGGAAGCCCTTGCGCATCCCGGCGTGCTCGATCAACCAGGCGGCGCTGATCTTGACGGGAGCGGGTCCTCCGGTGCGTGGCGGGATGAACCCGTCGAACCTGTCGAGCGGGATGACGCGATCCGCCTCGAGGGCGGGGGCCATCGACCAGCGCGGCGCCTCCGCGGGGAGGGTCGCGGCGAACTGCGCCGACACGACGGGGTTCTGGAAGAACGAGCCTGCGCTCCACGTGTCGTGATCTTCCTCGTCGAGCACCATGCCCTTGCGGGCGCGGATCTCGAGGACGGTCTCGCGGATCCACGCGAGCGGGACCGCGGCATCCGCGTCGAGTCCCAGCGCCGACCGCAACTGCGCCCCGCGGACGGGAACAGCGCCGTGACCGACCTGCGCGAGCTCCAGGGTCACCGACAGGATCACGGCGGAACGCTCGGGCACCGAGCCGTAGTGCTTCTTCAGGACCGAGGTGCGAAGGCCGAGTCCCAGATCGGATGCCGGGACCACCGACACCTCGCCGGTCGACTCGTCGATCAGCTCCACCTCGACGAGCGTCTCGACGATCTCCTGGCCGTACGCACCGATGTTCTGGATGGGAGCGGCGCCGGTCGTGCCGGGGATTCCCGCCATGGCCTCGATCCCGCTCAGTCCCGCCGCGACCGTCTGCGCCACGAGGTCGTCCCACGAGTGGCCCGCCTGCACGGTGAGGCGCACGTGACCCGGGTTCGGCGAGGGCAGCCGTTCGATTCCGGTGGATCGGACGAGGATCACCGTGCCCTCGAACTCGTCGTCGGCGAACAGCAGATTCGAGCCGCCGCCGAGGACCAGCCACGGGTCCCCCGCCGCCCAGACGTCGCGGAGCGCGTCGGCGAGCTCGTCTGCCGTCGTCGCCTCGACCATCCGCTGCGGCGACCCGCCGACGCGGAGCGTCGTGAGCTGGGAGAGCGGGACGGGCGTGATCTCGGGCATCAGGATGCCGCGCGGACGCGCACCTGCGCCTTGCCGAGGACCGTGGTGCCGTCGTGGCTGACGGTCAGGTCGATGCGCACCGCATCGTCGTCGACCGCGCCGACCTTCGCGACGACCGTGACGTCGGCTCCGGTCTCGGTGTCGACGACGACGGGGCGCGTGAAGCGCACGCCGTATTCGAGGATGCGCCCGGAGTCACCGAGCCACTCGACGATCGTCTCGACGGCGAGACCCATCGTCAGCATGCCGTGGGCGAGGACGCCCGGCAGACCGACGCGCTCGGCGACGGCGTCGTTGTAGTGGATGGGGTTGAAGTCGCCCGACGCTCCCGCGTACCGGACGAGCGACGCGCGCGTCAGGTGGACGGTGCGCTCGGCGACGACCGTGCCGATCTCAAGCGAGGTCATTCGTCTCCTCCGACCAGCAGGACGGACGTCGCGGTGACGACGTGGTCGCCACCGGCATCCGTGATCTCCGCCTCACTCGTCACCATCGCACCCTTGCCGAATGCGCGGATGCCGGTGACCGTCAGACGCCCGGTCAGCTCGTCGCCGGCGACGATGGGCCGCGTGTAGCGGAAGCGCTGCTCGGCGTGGACGACGCGCTCGAGCACGATGCCCGAGTCCGGTTCGCTCAGCAGCTGCTGCAGGGTGATGTCCTGGATCACCATCGCGAAGGTGGGCGGCGCGACGACGTCGGCGTAACCGAAAGCCTGGGCGGCGGCGGGGTCGTCGTGCTGCGGGTCGGTCGCGAAGACGGCGCGGGCGAACTCGCGCACCTTCTCGCGGCCGACGAGGTACGGGGCGGTCGGCGGGAAGGCTCGACCGAGCAGCTCGGGATTCACAGGCACCGCACGATCCTACCGTCCGGGTCTCCTGCGGGCCCGGTCAGCGGGCGCGATGGGCGCGGACCGCCTTGATCCCGAGCTGCACCGCGATGAAGGTGAGGTAAACCGCGAAGAGGACGTTCGCCGTGAAGGGATCGACGAGGGTCGCGAGCCAGGCACCGAGGGCCGTGGTCGTGCACGCCGCGACGCCGATGACGGCCGCCGCGACGAGGTCGACGTTGTGACGGCGGAGGTTGCCGATCGTCCCCGAGATCGCGGTCGGGATCATCATCAGCAGCGACGTGCCCTTGGCGACGAGGTCGCTCGTGCCGAAGAGGAACATGAGCGCCGGCACGACGATGACGCCGCCGCCGACACCGAGGAGGCCCGCCATGATCCCGGTGAAGACACCGAGGACGGCGAACCCGATGCCGGTGCCCCACGTCAGCGGCACTTCCGCCTCGCGGGAGGGCACCACGATGAACAGCATCACGATCACGACGACGAGGAAGGCGATGAAGCCCCAGCGGATCGCGTTCTGGGGCAGCCGCGCTAGCAGCCAGGTGCCGATCTGAGCCCCGACGACGGCGGCCGCCGCGAGGATGATCGCCGGGATCCAGGCGACGGCGTCGACGGCGGCGTAGGAGATGACGCCCACGGCGGCGGTCGGCACGATGGCGGCGAGCGAGGTCCCCGCTGCCCGCCGCTGATCGAAGACGAGCAGCGTCAGCAGGAGCGGGACGATGACCGTGCCGCCGCCGACGCCGAACATCCCCGACATGAGCCCGGCGAGCAGGCCGATCGCGATGGCGCTCAGGTAGTAGCGCGGCGTGCGGTCGGTGGTCGGGAGCGCGGTCACGAGGGCAGATCCGACACGAAACGCATGCGACGACCCTACTCCCGGGCGGACGCGGCACCGCTCGCAGGGAGCGGCATACGATCGAATCATGTCCTCTTCACTCGTCCTCGTGGCCAACGCCGGTGACTCCTCGATCAGCACCTTCCGCGTGACGGATGCCGGACTCGAACGCCTCGCCGTGACGCCCGGGACCACCGGGTGCTCGAACTTCGCCGTCGACGGCGACCGCGGCCTCGTGTACGCGTCGGTGAAGGCGGACGACGACAACGCGGAGGCCGGCATCCTGACCCTGGCCCTCGACCGCGAGACCGGCGCGCTGACCCCGCTCTCGCGCGTCGCGCTGCCCGGCGGCGCGATGAACTACCTCGCCCTCACCCGCGGCGGGTCGGCCCTCCTCGGTGCCGCCTACTCCGGCGGCTACGGCATCGTCTGCGCCGTCGGCGACGGCGGTGTCGTCTCTGCGCCCACCGCCGAGGTCCGCTTCCCCCGTCTGCACTCGGTGCTCGCGAGCGGGGACGGGCGCCACGCCTACTTCGTCTCGCTCGAGACCGACCTCATCGCCCAGTACGCCCTCGGCGACGACCTCTCCCTGTCGCCCCTCGAGCCGGCGACCGCCGAAGCCCCCGCGGGGAGCGGGCCGCGGCACCTCGCGTTCAGCGACGACGAGGCGACCGTCTACGTCCTCACCGAGTTCACCGGCGAGGTGCTCCGCTACCGCCGCGACTCCGCGACCGGAACGCTCGACCTGATCGACGCGACCCCCGCTCACGATCCGTCCGAGAAGCTCCGCCACAGCGTCATCGACGAGGACCCGCGCGAGAACCACTACGTCTGGGGCGCGGACATCCACCTCACCGAGGGCGTCGTGTGGGCGTCCGAGCGCACGGCGAGCACCCTCGCGGCGCTGCGCATCGACGGCGACGGCGCGCTCTCGGAGCCCGCGGGGTTCGTCCCGACCGAGACGCAGCCGCGCGGGTTCGCCGTCAGCCCGGACCGCACGCTCCTCGTCGCGGCCGGCGAAGGCTCGACGACGGTGTCCCTCTACCGCGTCGACGGCACCGATCTGCACCTGCAGGGCCGGTACGAGACCGGCCGCGGCGCGAACTGGGTGCGCTTCGCCTGACCCCGCTCAGCGCAGGAACTGCTCCGGGTCGAACTCGTCGATGGGGATGATCCGCACGCGTGGCAGCTGCGCGTCGAACGCTCCCGCGTCGTACTCGAGGTCGAAGAAGCGGATGCCGGGGATCTGAGCGAAGCCGGCGTTGCGGAACTCCTCGAAGGCCAGCACACCCACCCGGCGCGAGCCGTCAGCGAGGACGCCGAGGTCGTCGACGAAGTCGCCATCGTGGCTGACGAGCACGACGTCGTCGCCGTGCTCCTGCAGCGCGCGGAGGGTCCGCTGGATGGCGAGATCGACGACCTTCTCGTCGGGGTCGCCTGACAGCGGCACGGGCTGGTAGCCGAGCGCGAGGAGTGCCTGCACGAACGACATCGGCAGGTTCGTCGAGGCGTTCAGGAAGAAGAGGCCGCGCGCGTCCTGATTCCACTCGTCGGCGACGAAGGAAAGGATCCGGTCCCATCGGGGTCGCTCTTCGGGCTGCGGACGCCGTCCCAGGATCGAGCCGCCGAGCGTCGCGTCGATGTTCTCGCCGTCGACGAGGATCCAGGTCCTGCGATTGCCGGCCATGCCGCCTCCTCCGCGCGCGCCGTTCGAGCTGTGCCGGTGCGCCCGACTCATCCTAGGCGGCACCCCCGCCTCACCAGCGGCGGCCGAACACCCCGGCGAGGAGGGCATGACCCAGCGGGAGCAGGGAGCCGGTCATCAGCACGCCGCCGAGCACGGGATCGTCCGGGCGAAGAGTGGCACCGCCCACGAGGAGTGCGGCGAACAGGAGCCCCGACAGGGTCCGCCGTCCCAGCTGCTCCAACCGGGCGACGCGACGTTCGAGTGCCGGGTCGGGGAACGAGACGCGTCGGTCCTCGATCCGCGTGAGGAAGCCGTCGACCCGGCCGGGAAGCCGCGCTGCCGTGGTCACACCGGTGACGGCGCGCCGCAGCACGTCGGTGACGGCGTTGCGTCCCTCCTCGCGCACGAGACGCGAGGCGTACGGCTCGACGGCGTCCCAGAGGTTGAAGGCCGGGTCCAGCGCACTGCAGACACCCGAGGTGAGCGACATCGCGCGCACGATGAGGAGGAAGTTCTCCGGCAGTTGGAACGGCAGAGACCGCACGACGTCCTGGAACTCGATCGCGAACGCGCGGAACTCCCGCGGGTCCACCTCTCGGAGTTCGGCGAAGCCCATCCCTCCGAACCGCGCGAACAGCTGCGTCATCGCGCGCTCGAGCTCGGTCGTATCGGCGCTGGGCAGCAGCACTCCCACGTCGCGGATGCTCTGGACGAGCGCGACGCCGTCCCGCGCCGCGACGGCGATCATGAGACGCCGCAGTCCGTTCCGCAGGCTCGGCGGGACCTCGCCCATCATGCCGAAGTCGATGAACGTGAGCCGCCACCGCGGGGCGTCGGCACCGGCGGCATCCGTCCCCGTCAGCGACGTCACGAAGATGTTCCCCGGATGCGGATCGGCGTGGAAGAACCCGTGCGTGAACACCTGGTCGAACATGACCGAGGCGAACACCTGGGCGACCTCTGCGGGATCGATGCCCGCCGCGAGGAGCGCATCGTGGTCGGTGATCTTGATCGCCGTGACGTCTTCGAGGGTGAGGGTCCGCCGTGAGGTCCGCTCCCAGACGACGGCGGGGACCCCGACGCGCGGGTCGCCGGCGAAGTCCGCTGCGAAGCGCTCACCGTTGGCGGCCTCGTGCAGGTAGTCGATCTCCTCGAGGCTCGTCTCCGCGAACTCCTCGACGAGCTGGGGCGCGTCGACGCGGTCCGACACGATGCGGACGTGGCTGAGCCACCGTCCGACTCGGCGGAGCGCGGCGAGGTCGGTGTCGACGATCCGCTGGATGCCGGGACGCTGCACCTTCACCACGACGGCGTCGAGTCCGGTGAGCGCGGCATCCTCCTCCGCCAGGCGGGCCCGATGGGCCTGACCGAGGGATGCCGCGGCCACCGGCACCGTCTCGACGCCGGCGAACGCGCGATCGAGCGGAACCCCCAGCTCCCCTTCGGCTTCAGCGCGGATCTCGGGAAACGGAACGGCGGGGACCTCGTCCTGCAGACCTTCGAGTTCCTTCGTGATCTCGGGAGGCAGGACGTCCAGTCGCGACGACATGAACTGACCGACCTTGATCATCAGTCCACCGAGATCGATCGCGAGTGCATGGAACCGGCGTGCGATGCGCTGCATGCGCGCCGACCGTCCGCGCACGCCGATCCAACCGAGGCCGATCCGCGGCAGGAAGAGCTCGAACCACCACGTGACGACGAGCGCCCTCGCCGCGAACCGGAGGATGCGTCGATAGCGCGCCCGCGCGTCGCGGTCGTCGGGAAGGTCCTCGCCTTCCCGACGCCGTGCTGCCACGCGGATCAGCCCTGCGCGAGCAGAGCGTAGAGCCGGCGGCGAGCCTCGTCGAGGATCTCCACGGCCTCCGCCACCTGCTCCGGTGACCCGGTGCGGGCGACCTGCGCCGCTGCCTGAGCCAGCTCGACGCCGGCCTTGGGGAGGGCGGTTGTGCGGTGGTGGTGCTCCTTCGTCGGCGCGGCGCTCTCCCACGGAGCGGACCCGGCCGCTTCCTCGGCGACCATGCGGCCCGCGTCGGTGAGGGAGTAGGTCTTGCGACCGCCCGCCTCCTCGGCGACGATGAGGCCCTCGTCCGCCAGCAGCTGCAAGGTCGGGTAGACCGAGCCGGCGCTGGGCTTCCACGATCCGCCGCTGCGCGAGTCGATCTCCTGAATGATCTGGTACCCGTGCATCGGCTTCTCCACGAGGAGCGCGAGGACGGCGGTGCGCACGTCTCCTCGGCTCATGCGAGAGGGCGCCGGGCGCTGATCGAAGGACGTTCGGAACTGTTCGAAGGCCTCCATGAGACCGGCGCCGAGGTTGCCGAGATCGAAGCCCTGCGGCCCCGATCCGAACCCGCGGCCAGCGCCGCCGAAGCCGTTCGAGCCGAAGCCCTGCGAACCGAATGAGCTGTTCATGATGTCTCCTTTCAGGTGGTGACCGATACCCAACGATATATCGCTCAGAGGCATCCGCGGCGGAGGTCAGGAAAGTCTCAGGCTCCGTGATCAGGACTTTTCATTCGGGGTGAAGGATTGGGGACGTCCAGGTAACGTTCGGGTAACGCCCAGGTCCGTGAACCAGGGTGGGGGACTCGTGCCCGCCCGAACGGTCACGCACGCCCTTCGAGGCGTGTCCCCGCTACACGGAACCATTACTTTCTGCATGCCTACTGACTCGACGTACACGCCCACCCGCCGCTCCATCCGCTCCACCCGAACCGAAGAACGCCGACTCCGGCGCCGCCCGGTCCTCGTCCTCTCGACGATGACCACCGCCTTCGTGATCGCCGCCAGCGCGACGGCCATGGCACCCGCCCCTCAGGCCGCACAGGCCGAGACTCCGACACCCGCGATCGCCCTCGCCTCGTTCTCGCGGACTCTCCCCGAGTCCCTGACCGACGGCGTCGCGACCTCCGCACCGGAGTCGCGGATCCAGGCGGCTCTCGAGAAGGCCCAGACGTCCGTCGCCGCGTCGAAGGACGTCACCGCCGACATCAAGGCCTCCAAGCTCGACGTCGGAACCAAGGACACGACGGTCCCCACAGACGATCTGTCGAACGCGGTCGACGAGCTCGAGACGGTCGCCGGACTTCCGCTCCTGCTCGACACCCGCGACGCGACCGAGGCCGTCGAGGCCGAGATCGCCTCGGTCGACGAGCAGACGAGCGCTCTGCGCGGTCGCCTCGACGCCGCCGTGGCCAAGGAGAAGGAGCGCCAGGCCGAGGAGAAGCGCAAAGCCGAGGCCGCCGCGAAGGCCAAGGCTGAGGCCGAGGCCGAGAAGAAGGCCGCCGAGGAGGCTGCCGCCGCCGAGGCGAACTCTTCGAGCTCCAGCTCGAGCTCGAACGCCTCTGCCCCCGTGGCCCGGGCAGCCAGCGGCACGTCCGCGGCAGCTGCGCAGGAGACGGCGCGAGGCATGCTCGGAGGCTACGGCTGGGGCGACGACCAGTTCGGATGCCTCGTCTCGCTGTGGAACAAGGAGTCCGGCTGGAACTACCAGGCGTCCAACCCCTCGAGCGGCGCCTACGGCATCCCCCAGGCCCTCCCGGGCAGCAAGATGGGCTCCGCCGGAGCCGACTGGCAGACGAACCCGGCGACGCAGATCGCATGGGGCCTCGGCTACATCGACGGTCGCTACGGCAGCCCCTGCGGCGCCTGGGGCCACTCGCAGTCGGTCGGCTGGTACTGATCGCCGCCTGACGCATCACCCCTGACACCGCGGATGCCGCGGGTCCCCGACATCACGTCGGCGGGCCCGGGGCATCCGTCGTTCTCCCCCTGCGATCAGGCGGTGAAGAACGCCTCGGCCACGCGGGACAGGTGGTGGAGATCGCTGACCCCGGCGAGCTCGCGCGCGGAGTGCATCGACAGGATCGGGATGCCGACGTCCACCGTCGCGATCCCCAGCCGGGTCGCCGTGATCGGACCGATCGTCGATCCGCACGGCACCGCGTTGTTCGAGACGAACTCCTGCGAGCCGACACCGGCGACGTCGCACCAGCCGTGCCAGGCCGCGGCACCCGCGCCATCGGTGGCGTAGCGCTGGTTCGCGTTGATCTTGAGGATCGGTCCCGAGCCGAGCCGGGGCTGGACCACGGGGTCGTGCTTCTCGGCGTAGTTCGGGTGCACCGCGTGACCCACGTCGCTCGAGACGCACCACGACGACGCGAGCGAGCGCAGCTGCTGTTCGCGGTCGGCGCCGAGCGAGAGCTGGATCCGCTCGAGCACATCCGCGAGGAACGGTCCGGCCGCTCCGGAGCGGGTGGCGGAGCCGACCTCCTCGTGGTCGAACACCGCGAGCATGGCGATGCGGGACGCATCGAACCCGTCGGCGGCGCGTTCGAGCGCGACGACACCGGCATGGACGGACGCCAGGTCGTCGAGACGGCCCGAGGCGAAGAACACGTCCCCCTTGCCGAACACGGCGCCGCGGGCGGCGTCCGCCGTCACGACGTCGTACCCGCGGATGCGCGACGCGTCGACACCGGCTTCGGCGGCGAGCTCGCCGAGCAGGTCGGCGGAGTCGGCGTCGCCGAGACCCCACACCGGCTGGGTCTGGCGCTGCTTGTCGAGGGCGAGGCCGTCATTGACCTCGCGGTCGAGGTGGATCGCGAGCTGCGGCAGCCGCAGGAGGGCACCGGTCGCCGCGAGGACACTCGTCCCGTCATCGAGCACGAGACGGCCGGCGAGGCGCAGCTCGCGGTCGAGCCACGAGTTCAGCAGCGGACCGCCGTAGACCTCGACGCCCGCCTGCAGCCAGCCGAGGCTCCCCGTCGTCGGGCGGGGCTTGAGCTTCAGGGCCGGGGAGTCGCTGTGCGCACCGAAGACGTGGACGCCGGTCGCGGCATCCGCTCCGGTCGGGACGATCCAGGCGAGGACCGCGCCGTCCCGGACGACGAAGAACCGGCCGCCGGGCTGCGCGGGCCAGGCCTCGCGCTCGTCGAGCTCCTGGAAGCCCGCCCGGCGCACCCTGCGGGCGACCTCCGTCGCGGCGTGGTAGCTGGAGGGCGACGCGGCGACGAAGTCGGCGAGGTCGGCGGCGTGGTCGAGCGCTGCGGAGCCGGTCACGGGCGTGGACATGGGTGTACCTCCAGAGAAGGATGCCGGGCGGGACCCTCCGATCGTAGTTCGACCGGGTCTGCGCAACCCCGTGGCTCACGGGCCCGCGCCGCGGTAGACCGGGCGCATGGCGAAGAAGGACGATGCGGTCACGCTCGAGGTCGACGGGCACGAGGTGCGGCTCTCGAGCCCCGACAAGGTCGTGTTCCCGGAGCCGGGGATCACGAAGCGCGAGCTCGCCGAGTACTACCTCGCGGTGGCCGACGGAGCGCTCCGCGGAGTCGCGGACCGACCCATGGTGCTGAAGCGCTTCGTGAAGGGGATCGACCACGAAGCCTTCTTCCAGAAGCGCGTCCCCGAGAACCGACCGGATTTCGTCTCGTCCGCGACGCTCCGTTACGCCTCGGGGACGAGCGCCGAGGAGGCCGTGATCCGGGATGCCGCGGGCCTGGTCTGGGCGGTGGGGCTCGGATGCCTCGACTTGAATCCCCACCCCGTCCGCGCCGACGACCTCGACCACCCCGACGAGCTGCGCATCGACCTCGACCCGATGCCCGGGGTGGAGTGGTCGCAGATCGTCGACGTCGCGTTCGTCGCGCGCGACCTGCTGAGCGATGTGGGGCTCGTGGGATGGCTGAAGACGTCGGGCTCGCGCGGCATCCACATCCTCGTCCGCTCCGACCGGGAGCACGACTACGCGCAGGTGCGGCTGGCGGCTCAAGCATTCGCGCGCGAGGTCGAGAACCGCGCGCCGGGGCTGGCGACCGCGCACTGGTGGAAGGAGGAGCGCGGCGAGAGCGTCTTCGTCGATTTCAACCAGAATGCGAAGGACCGCACGGTCGCCTCGGCGTACTCCGTCCGGCCTCTCGCGGACGCCCGAGTCTCGATGCCGGTGCAATGGGACGCGCTGCGGACGATCCGTCCGGAGGAGTTCACCGTCCGGACGGTGCCCGCCCTCTTCGCGGAGCGAGGGGACGCCCACGCCGGCATCGACGACGCTCCCGGATCACTCGCGCAGCTGCTGGCGCTCGCGGAAAAGCTCGGACCCGCCGAACGCGCACCGCGCGGCGGGGACGGCTCGGGGCGGCGGCAGTCGACGATGCCGCTCATCGAGATCTCTCGCGCCGCGACGAAGGACGAGGCGCTCGGCGGGCTCGACCGGTGGCGCGAACGCCACCCCGACGTCGCTGCGCACCTCTCCCCCGCCGATGTGATGGTCGACGGTATGCGCGGGTCGAGCTCGCTCTGGTACCGCGTGCGCGTCAACCTGCAACACGTCCCCGAGGCCGAACGCCCGGCCCAGGAGCCGCTCGAGGTCGACTACGACCCGTGGACGCGCTCCGCCGGTCGGGACTCCTGAGGCTCGTCGTCGCGGCGGCGGCCGGAGCCGAGGGCGAACGTCGCTCCGAGACCGATGACGAGGAAGCCGGCAGCCGTCAGGGCCGACGCGCGGGTGCCGTCCGAGAAGGCGGTGCGCGCGGCATCCGCGATCTGCGCCTGGGACGGGTCCGCTTCGAGCCCGGCGATGGCGGCTCCCGCCGAGTCGACGACGGCCGTCACGACGGTGTCGGCGGCGGCGGACGGGACGCCGGCATCGTCGAGGGATGCCGCGAGCACACCACCGGTCGTCGTGAACAGCACCGTCCCGAGGATCGCGACGCCGAGCGCCGATCCGACTTGGCGGGCGGTGGACTGCATTCCCGAGCCCTGGCCGGACTTCTCGACGGGGACGTCCTGCAGGATGACGCCGGTCAGCTGCGCGGTCGCGAGTCCGACGCCGAACCCGTAGACGGCGAGGGCGGGGATGAGCCAGCCCCACGCGGCATCCGGTCCGATGATGAACCCCGTCCAGGCGATGCCGATGATCTCCGCCAGGATGCCGATGCGCACCACGACGACGGCCGGGACCTTTCCGCTGAACGCGCCCGCGGCGCCGCTTGCGACGAACGATCCGCCGGCGAGGGCGAGGAGCAGCAGGCCGACCTGGAGCGCGTCGAAGCCAAGGACGAACTGCAGCCACAGCGGCAGCGCGAGGATGAGCCCGAACTCGCCGAGCGAGACGACGAGGGCCGCGATGTTGCCGTTCCGGAACGACGAGATGCTCAGCAGCGAGAAGTCGATGAGCGGGTCCTGGCCGCGGCGGCCGCGGCGGAGCCCCCACCAGACGAACAGGACCAGCGCGATAAGCGTGATGGCGAAGGCGACGGGGATCGGCGAGACCGAGAGCGGCCAGGCCCAGCCGCCGATCGTGAGCCGGTCCTCGGCGAGCCACCAGCCGAAGGTCCGGCCCTCGATGAGGCCGAACACGAGCGAGCCGAAGAGGATCACCGACAGCAGTGCGCCGACGCCGTCGATCGAGCGCCTACGGGTCTCGCGCGACTCCGCGACCGTCAGCAGCACGCCGATCACGATGATGATGCCGAGGGGGATGTTGATGCCGAAGGCCCACCGCCACGAGAACGCGGTGGTCAGCCAGCCGCCCAGGAGCGGACCGACCGCCGCCATGCCGCCGATCGTCGACCCCCAGACGGCGAACGCGATGCCGCGCTCACGGCCGCGGAACGTGGAGTTGATGAGAGACAGGGTGGTCGGGAGGATCATCGCCCCGCCGACGCCCTGCACGAAGCGGGCGAGGATCAGCAGCTCACCCGTCGGCGCGACGCTTGCGAGCACCGACGACGCGGCGAAGACCGAGACGCCGATCAGCATGACGCGGCGGCGTCCGAAACGGTCGGCGAAGGCGCCGAACAGCAGCAGGAACGAGGCGAACACGAGGGTGTAGACCTCCTGCACCCACTGAACCTCGGTCGAGCTGATCTTCAGCTCTTCGACGATGGAGGGGACGGCCACGTTCACGATGGTCGAGTCGACGATGATGAGCGACACCGCGACGCTGATGAAGACCAGGCCGAGCCAGCGACGGGAGTCCTTCGCCATGAGATTTACCTCGCTTTTCTAGCAATCCGACAGCGATAGTACTCCTCCGGCGACGAGGCGCAACCCGTCAGATCCGACGAAGATCCACGGAACGGATGCCGCCGTCCGCCACCTCGACCACCATCAGCGTGTGGTCGGGTTGCCGCCGACGGTCGGTCGGCGAGCCGGGGTTGAGCAGACGCATCCCGCTCGGCGCCGTCGTGTCCCACGGGATGTGACTGTGGCCGAACACGAGCAGGTCGGTGCCCGGGAAGGCGGCATCCATCCGCTCCTCGCGGCGCTGCTTCTGCCCCGTCTCGTGCACGACGGCGACTCGGACGCCCTCGATCTCGCGGCGCGCGACCTCGGGCAGGACGGCGCGCAGATCGTCGCCGTCGTTGTTGCCGTGCACACCGAGGACCTCGCCGTGCTGACGCAGATCGTCGAGGACGGATGCCGCGACCCAGTCCCCCGCGTGGACCGTGAGGTCGGCGGCATCCGCTTCGCGCCTGACCGCATCGGGCAGGGTGCGCGCCCGGCCGGGGATGTGGGTGTCGGAGATCAGCAGCAGTCGCGTGGTCACCGCGGCAGGGTAGCTCAGCCCGGCGCGCGGCGACAGCCCGTGCGCACGTCGGGCGATCGGGGTGAGGGTGGGGGTCTCGAAGGAAGGAACACCATGAGCACTCCCGATCAGACCGGCGACGAGGGCATCCGCCTCGACCCGAACGACGCGCCCACCGAGGACACCACCGTGGGCGACACCGAGGCCGCCGACGCTGAGTTCGAGGGCCGCCCCCTCGACCTCCCCGCGGACGACCCCGAAGAGACATATGCCGCGACCGACATCCAGCCCGAATCGCAGGGCCAGGACCCCGTCGTCGTGGAGCTCGGCGAGGAGGGCGAGGGCGACCTCTCCCCCGCAGACCTCTGATCCCTCCGGGTCGGCGACTGTTCGCCGATGCAAGGGATCGTGCGCGACACGCCGCCCACCGGCGCGGTGAGGCGGCGTGTCGCACCGGATCCCTTGCATCCGTTGACGGTTCGGGATGCCGCGGCGCGGCCCGCCCCTTCGCCGGAGCCGGGCGCGCTCAGTCCTGCGGGACGCTCGCCTTCGCCCCGTCGGCGATGCCGCGGCCCAGCGCCTGCCCCTGCACCAGTGACGCGATGTCGAGGCCGGTCGTGCTCTTGACCGCATCGAAGGTGGCCGCGAGGCTCTGGGACTGCTCGCGGGCGATGTGCGTGGCGGCGGTGTCGCCACCGATGAGGGTGATGTTGCCGACGCTGGCGTAGCCGGCTGCGAAAGACGACACCATGTCGGGGAGCTTCGAGACGACCTCGCGCGTGAGGACGGCCTCGAGATTCTCCTGCAGCGCCTCGGCTTCGGCCTGGATGGCAGCGGCCTTGGCTTCACCGGTCGCGCGGATGGCGTCGGCCTCGGCCTCGGCCGTCGCGCGACGGGCCTGCGCTTCGGCCTCGGCCTTGGCGAGCGTGGCAGCCGCGTCGGCGGACGCGGACGCCTGGCGGGCGTCGGCCTCGCGCTGCACCTTGTACGCGGCGGCATCCGCCTTCTGCTGCTCCACCGCGCGGTCGGTCTCGGCCTGCTTCTGACGCGTGTAGGCGTTCGCGTCGGCTTCGGTCTGCGCGCGGTACTTGTCGGCGTCCGCGACCTTCTTGACCTCGGCGTCGAGGGTGGCCTGCTTGTTCTCGGCCTTCTGGACGAGAACGGCCTGCTCGCGCTCGGCGCGGGCGAGGTTCTCCGCCTGCTCGGCCTCCGCGTTGGCGCGGCCGACCTCGCTCTTGGCGGATGCCTTGTTCTTGTCCAGCGCGGTCTGCTCGATCAGGTTCGCCTCGTCGGTGGCGATCTGGCGCGCCCTCACCTCGCGGGCCGCATTGATGCGGGCGACTTCCGCCTCGCGGCGGACGCGCTCGACCTCGGCGGCTCCGAGTGCCTCGATGTAGCCGTTGGTGTCGTTGATGCCCTGGATCGCGAACGAGTCCAACACGAGGCCCTGCGCGAGCAGGTCGCCCTTCACACCCTCGGCGATCTGGTCGCTGAGCTTCTGCCGGTCCTTCATGACCTCTTCGACCGAGAGCATCGCGACGACGCCGCGGAGGGCACCCTCGAGCTGCTCGGTCGTGAAGGTGTCGATGGCCTGATCCTGCGAGGCGAAGCGCTCGGCTGCGGCGCGCACCTGATCGGGCTGGGAGCCGATCTTGACGAGAGCGACACCCGCGACGTGAAGGGTCACACCGTGGGTCGTCTGCGCCGTCGGCTCCATCTTGATCTGGCGCGAGCGGAGCGAGATCTTGTCGGAGCGCTGCGTCAGTTTGTTGACGAACGCGCCACCACCCGTGATGACCGTCATGTTCGAGGTCGTCCCGTCGGAGCCTCGTTGCTTCTTGCCGACGACCACGATGGCCTCATCGCTCTGCGGGACCTGATACCAGGCGCGGAACAGGAGCAGCCCGATACCGAGGATGAACAGCAGGGCGACGACGGCAACCCCGGCGACGATGACGATGGTGAAGTCCACAAGCGGGCTTTCTGGTGAGACCCGCCTTCGCGCCGGCCGCGCACAAGACGCATTCGCGGTGGAGACGCCGGCGGCGGGTAGGGCAACGGAACCGGGTCGGTGATCGAAACGTACACCATGACGATGTCGCGCCGTCGATGCCCTCCACCGTACGAGGAACGCTCGCTCCACGGACAAATTGTCGGCCGCAGCGACCAGACAGTCGTCCCACTCTATGGACGCTCGCCAGGAGCAGATGACTGACCAGTTTCATGGCCGCGAGGTGGGTATCAGGCTACGGACATGACAAAACCCCCGGGTGGAGCCGGGGGTTTTGCGTAGCGGGAGCGGGGCTTGAACCCGCGACCTCACGATTATGAGTCGTGCGCTCTGACCAGCTGAGCTACCCCGCCGTGGCGCATCTGAAGGATGCTGCGAGCCCCGAGTCAGGATTGAACTGACGACCCCTTCCTTACCATGGAAGTGCTCTGCCACTGAGCTATCGGGGCGTGCTGCCCGCAAGCGGGCAACTAGAAGAGGATACCAGAGTCGCGGCACCCGTCTGTAACCGGGTCAGCCTTGCGTGTGCTCCTTCAGCCACGGCAGCGGATCGATGCGCGTCGTCCCGCCGAGCAGCACCTCGAGGTGCAGGTGGGGGCCCGTGGACTTGCCCGTGCTGCCGACCTGGCCGATGACCTGACCGGCCTCGACGGTCTCTCCGGGCGAGACGCGCAGCGAGCCGTACTCCATGTGCCCGTAGCGGGTCGAGACCAGCTGACCGTCGATGATGTGGTCGATGACGACCGTCACTCCGTAGTCGCCGCCGGCCTCGGTAGCGATGCGGACGGTTCCCGCAGCCACCGCGTGGATCTCCGCTCCCCGGCCGGGGGTGAAATCCGTGCCGTGGTGAGCACGCGAGAACTTCGAGAGGTAGGACGTCGAGCCGAACTGCGCCGAGATCGGCACGCCCACGGGGAAGGGCCACTGCACGGCGGCCGTGGCGTCGTTCACCCAGGTGCCGGCGAACGCGGTGACACCGGACTCGGCGGCGACGTCGGCCATGGATTCGATGTCGTATTCGTCGGAACGGGCGAGATCCTTCGCCGCCGTGGCGGAGCCGGCGACGTACGCCTGGATCTCAGGGGCGTCGACGTCTGTCGCGTCGCTGGCGAGCGTCATGTCGCCCCGCACTTCCTGGCCGAACGTGCCGACGGCGGCGACGGGAGTCGTGATGCCGATGGCGAGCAGTCCGACGACCCCGACGACGCTGACGGAGAAGGATGCCGCGGCGACCCGCTTGAACATGATCCGGCCACGACGGGGGCGAGCGGGCTGATCCGCCATGCGCACCCGAGTTGTCGTGGGCTGCGCCTGCTCGTCAGCCTCGGCTGCCGCACGGGCGACCTGGATCGGTGTCTCGCCCGTGAAGGAGAAGACCTTCGCGGCGAGCTCGAACTCGTCGATGCTGGGCGCCGCGTCGTGCGCGGAGGAGTGAACGGAGTCCGCGGCCGGGAGGACGATGGTCTCGTCGAGGAATTCGTGAACGGGGACCTCAGGGACCGGGACGGCGGGAGCGGCCGGCCGTGACCGGCGACGCCGCGGCAGAGTGGCCGCGGCGGCCTCGGCGATCACGGTCTCCGCGATCGACGCCGGTGCCGCCTGGGCGGCCTCCGGCTCGGGCGCGACGAACGCCACGACGGGTGCCTCCGCAACCGGCTCGGCAGCGACCGCGGTGACCGCTTCGACGGCTGCAGACGCCTCGCGCGCGCGCCGCCGGCGCAGAGCGGGCGCCTCCACCGTCTGAGCGATGGCGGGGACGTCGTTCGAGACGACAGCTCCGTCAGCCTGCCGACGGTACTCCGCACGCGTCAACGGCGCGGGGCCGGACACAGCGGGTCGCCGGCTACGACGCGCTGCGGGCGCGTCGGTAGAGGAGGCATCGAAAGTCAAACGTGCGGGCTCTCGTGTCGAGCGGCCGGGGCCGCGGGCTTCAGGGGTCGATCTTCTCCGCTCGGGCAGCGAAGGTAACGATCAGATAAACACGCTACACGACGGAGGCTGGGAATGGGATGCCGGTTCACACACCGATCGTCGCCGCCAACCGTTCGAAGAGCTCGGGGCCCGCAGCGATGGTCATCTCCCGCCCGGGAGCGCCGCCGGGCGCCCCGGTGACCCGTCCGCCGGCCTCGGTGACCAGCAGCGCACCCGCGGCGTGGTCCCACGGGTGCAGTCCCCGCTCGAAGTACCCGTCCAGCCGGCCGGCTGCGACGTACGCCAGGTCGAGGGATGCGGCGCCTGCGCGGCGCAGGTCGCGCAGGAGCGGCATGACGGCGGCGACCCTCGCGAGGTCCTCCGCATGGTGCTTCGGGTCGTATCCGAAGCCCGTGGCGACGAGCCCGCCGGCTTCACCGACGCTCGACACCGTCAACCGGTGCTCTCCTCGCCATGCGCCCTCGCCTCGGATCGCGTGGAAGGTCTCGTCGATGGCGGGGTTGTGCACGACCCCGGCGAGCGCGGTCCAGGTCGACGGCGTGGGCTCTCCCGAGACCGCCGCGATGCTGACGGCGTAGTGCGGCATCCCGTAGGCGTAGTTCACGGTGCCGTCGATGGGATCCACGACCCACGTGATATCGGAGGTCCCCCGCTCGGCGCCGGACTCCTCGCCGAGGAACCCGTCATCGGGCCTCTCGGTCGCGAGACGGGCACGGATGAGCGCCTCGACCTCGCGGTCCGCCTCCGTCACGATGTCGGCGAGCGCCGACTTGGTCGCGGCGATCGCGACACCTTCTTCACGGCGCGTGCGGGCGAGCTCACCCGCTTCGCGAGCGATGTCGAGGGCGAGGTCGGCGAGCGCGGCGGGATCCATCCCTCCACGGTACGCCGCCCGGGGGCCGTCGCCCGCGGAACGATGAACCGCCCGCGACGCCCTCGCGGAGGGCGAGGCGTCCCGGGCGGTTCGAGGAACAGGATTCAGTAGCGCGGCGGCGGCGGAACGTCGGGCGTCCCCGGAGCCGGCGGCATGGGAGGAACCGGCTGATCGGGCTGGGCCGGCGGTGCAGGCTGCGCCGGCGGTGCAGGCTGCGCCGGCGGTGCGGGCTGCGCCGGCTCGCCGGGGATCGGCGCGGGCGGCACCTCGGCGCCCGCGCCGTAGGGCTGCTGGGCGTAGGTCGGCTGACCTGTGTAGTACGCGTTCCAATCGGGGCTGCCGTCGGGCATCACCGGGAGCGGGGTGCGACCGTCCGCGTACGTCGGCCACGCCTGGACCGGCGCTGCTGGCGCGGCATCGTGCGGGGCGTACGCCGTCTGCGGCGCATAGGCGGGTGCGCCGTAGCCCTGCGCCGCATAACCGACCGCCTGGGGACGCTCCTTCTTCGGCGCGAAGAGGGCGTTCACGAGGGGAACGAGAGCCGTGCCGACGGCAGCGAGGATCGCGACGGAGACGAGCACACGCCAGTAGATGTCGCGGAAGTCGACGAACTCGCCCAGCATCAGCGGGATCACGAGCATGAACGCGAGGATGACGACGAGGCCCATCGTGACGTAGGCCACGATGCTGGTGAACGTCGTCTGGTGACGCGTGAACGACTTCACGTAGAGCCGGATGTGGAGGAGGGCCCCCTGCAGGACCAGCAGGATGACGATGTACTTGAAGAAGCGCTCGACGCCGACACCGTAGTTGTCGCCCGCATCCGGCATCCAGATCAGGAACGCTCCGATGATGAGCGCGACGACCCACGACACGATGCTCGCGAGAGCGAACCACGCCGGTCGACGGCTGGCGAGGGATGCCTCGAGGATCGACAGCCCGGCGAAAGCGGCCAGCAGCAGGATCGTGAGGAACGCCCGTCCGACGATGCCGGCGGAGTCGCCGACGATGACCCACACGACACACACGATCGCAGCTGCGATGAGCGCGCCGATGGCGACCCAGATCGCGGCTCTGAAGATCTTGCTCGAACTGGGGGCGGTGATCGGTTCGCTCATCCTCGACATCCCTTCGGCGGAGGCCTCCCCCCGCCCTCGCCCCCATCCTGTCAGACCGCGCGGTGCGGCAACGCGATCTCCACAGGGCTTGCCGGGGCCACCGGGGGAATGAGAAAGAGCCGCGGAATGCTCCGCGGCTCTTCGTGTGGTGGCGAGTGAGGGATTCGAACCCCCGAATGCAATGCAGTCTGATTTACAGTCAGATCCCTTTGGCCGCTTGGGTAACTCGCCAGGTGCGCACCCGCCCGGCTTTCGCAGTCGACCGGAGGCGCGATCACCGATACTACCCTCCCCGAGGGCGTGACGAAAACCGAGGCGTCAGGCGGCCGCGGCGACGCGCTCGACGAAGGATTCGAGGCGGTGTCGGGTGCCGTCGATCCGCCGATCGACGCTGGCGCGGATCTCGCTCGGCGCCAGCGGCGCGGCGATCCGCACGTTGTCGTGGCAGGTCAGATCGGCGCACACGTAGGTCCCGACGCTGTCGCCGCGGTCACCGGCATCCCCCGCCCGTCGCGCGGTGAACATCGTCACCTGGTTGCCGGGCTGCATCGTGTGGCAGATGTTGCACATCGCCGATCGGGCGTGGGCGGCGCCGTTCGCGGCCCGCAGGACGATGCCCGTGGGCTCGCCGCCGATCTCGGCGACGACGTAGCCGCGGCTGCGCGTCGTGGGGTCGCGCCAGGCGAGGAAGTCGAGGTGATCCCATTCGAGGATCGGGAAGTCGTGGGGCAGTTCGAGACGGGTGCGTTCGTCCTTCGTCGCGTTGACGAGCACGTCGCGCAACTGGTCCTCTGTCAGCGGCCGCATCAGTCCAGTCTACGAAGGAGGGGATGCCGCGGCTCCGTCGTCAGCTTCCGATTGCGAGGATGATCGACGCAGCGCCGACGAGTCCGATCCCCAGGATCGTTCCGATCGCCGGCCAGACGAACCCACTCCGGCGGATGCCGGCGAAGACGAGACCGACGATGCCGGCGAGCATCGCGGCCGACCCACCCGCGACGAGCAAGGCGAAGGTGACGATGAGGAGCCAGCCGTACTGCTCGTCGACCGTCGCAACCAGAAGGAGGACGAGGAACGTCGGCAGGACCGACAGGACCACGATGACGACGGCGGCGATGCCCCAGGCACGCTGCGCGAGCTGAGGGGGTGCGGGCGTGCTCACGTGGTCAGAGTAGGGGCGCCGAGCCTGCGGTCATGGTCGGCGCGCGGTGATCAGCCCTGAGATTCGATCGACCGGCTCGTCGGGCGCAGCTGCACGCGGTCTCCGGGCTGGAGGACATGCTCCGGGCCGCCGGCCTGGTTGAACTGCTGCACGGTGATCGCGTCGACGCAGAACCGGTCGCCGATCCCGCGGTACGTATCGCCCGGCTGCACCGTGTAGAAGGTGGGCGTGCCGTCGTTGTTCTCGACCGGCCCCTCGGCGTATTCGCCCGTGCCGGTGTCTACGACCGTCCCCCTCATTGTCACCGCGATGCGACCAGCGGAGTCGGGCGTCGACAATTCGATGCGGGCGATCCCGTCGCAGTCCTGGTGGGTGCGATACCCGCCCTTGTTCGCCTCGTTGAGCGCGGCGGCCGTCGCGGTGCCCTCGGAGAGGATGGCGAGATAGTCACCCTCGTAGATCTCGCCCGCCCCGTCGAACGCGTTCGCGGCGTCGAAGTCGCCGCTGTCGAGGCAGAACCGCTCGACGATCGCCCAGTACGAATCGTTGGACACGACGCGGTAGACCGTCGCGAGTCCCTCCGCATTCGAGCGCTCGACGGCCCCCGTCGCACCGGGCGAGATCGACCCCCGATCCTTGCCCGGCGGAACGCCGAGGCATTTGCTCTCGGGCGGCGCCGGAGTGGTCTCGACCGGTGCGGGCTGCGTCGGCTCCGGCGTCGGGTTCGGCGTCGGCGTCGGGGACGCGATCCGTATCGGCGTGGCCGACGGGGACGGTGCTTCCGCGACCACCTCGTCGGTCGGGATCATGCCGATGACGGCCGGCGCCGCGAGCGCCAGCAACCCCACCACAGCCCCCACGGCGATTCCGACCATGATCTTCCCCCGACGATCCATGCCTCGACGCTAGCGGCCGCGCATCACGGGCGCGCAACGATGCGGATGCCGGGACCCGCGGCATCCGGTCGGTACAGCGGTACCCTCGAACGCATGGCATCAGACTCTTCGTTCGACGTGGTCAGCAAGGTGGATCGTCAGGAGGCGGACAACGCCCTCAACCAGGCGCGCAAGGAGGTCGAGCAGCGCTACGACTTCAAGGGCACCGGCGCCTCGATCGAGTGGAGCGGCGAGTCGATCCTCATCAAGGCGAACAGCGACGAGCGGGCGAAGGCCGTGCTCGATGTCTTCCAGTCGAAGCTGATCAAGCGCGGCATCTCGCTGAAGAGCCTCGAGTCCGAGGACCCGCAGCCCTCGGGCAAGGAGTTCCGACTCGTGTCCACTCTCAAGGAGGGCATCTCCTCCGAGGACGCGAAGAAGATCACCAAGCTGATCCGCGACGAGGGGCCCAAGTCGGTCAAGGCGCAGATCCAGGGCGACGAGCTGCGCGTGCAGTCGAAGTCCCGGGACGACCTGCAGGAAGTCCAGCGGATGCTGAAGGCCGCCGACCTCGACGTCGACCTGCAGTTCATCAACTACCGGTGACGCGCTGATACGCGGCCGCCGGGTTGTCAAGCCCGCGCGGCCGTCGGAGCCCTCACCTACCGTGGCTACCCTGCACCACGAGTAAGTGAGGTTCCCGTGTCTGAGCACCCCCCATCCCCCGGCACGGTCTGGGCGCGCGTCGAAGACGGCTTCCACGTCGGCAGTCGCGACGGCAACTTCCTCGGGTACATCGAGCGACGCCGGGACGGTCACTACGACGCGTTCGACATGCGTTCGACGGTGATCGGCACGTTCGCCGACCTCGTCTCCGCGATGCGCACGCTCTCGTCGGCTCCGACGCCCGCGCCGGGCGCGAACGGCATCCTCACGATCCAGGAGAACCGATGACCGCCGCCGACGACACCGTCTTCTCCGTCGTGTACTCGAGCACCGCGACCGAGCCGTTCACCGACGACGCGCTCGGCGAACTGCTCCAGCAGTGCCGGTCCGCGAACGCGCAGCGGGACATCACGGGCATGCTGCTGTACCGCAACGGCCGCTTCATCCAGATCCTCGAGGGCCCCGAGCAGGCGGTCCGCGAGACGATGGGGAAGATCGAGCGCGACCCGCGTCACGACCACCTACGCGTGCTGATCGACGAGTTCACCGAGGATCGCAATTTCGCCGAGTGGACGATGGGCTATGAACCCATCGTCACCTCCGAGGGAGACGCGCCCGAGGGCTTCCGCGACACCTTCGACGACCTCGAATCGCACGGTGATCCGTCGGCCACGTTGCGCGCCGCACGCGAGTTGAGC
Source organism: Microbacterium phoenicis (assembly GCF_047302325.1). NCBI lineage: Bacteria > Bacillati > Actinomycetota > Actinomycetes > Micrococcales > Microbacteriaceae > Microbacterium > Microbacterium phoenicis. The sequence goes on along the minus strand of NZ_CP154849.1, from coordinate 1,189,276 downwards.
CTGTGGTTCCGGGTGCGCGCGAACCAGCCGAACTGACCTTACGAGCGACGGCCCGGACCCCGCCAGGGATCCGGGCCGTCGCTCGTGTCAGCCGATCAGAGCGTGCTGGCGAAGGGGTCGAAGTCGACCGGAACCGCGGGCACCGGCGCGACGGTGCTGTCGATCTCGAGGTACTGGCCGGTCTCCGCCGAGTCCTGAGCCGACAGCAGCACGTCGAGGACGTGGAAGCCGAGCTCACCGGTGGCGACGTGCGTGCGGTTCTCCGCGATCGCGCGGACCATGTCGAGGACACCGAGCCCACGGCCCACGACCGTACCCTGCTGCTCGACGTCGATCCACTCCTGCTCGGTCTTCATCCCGTCGCGGAAGACGCCCAGCGGCTTCACGTAGCGGGTCGGACCGTCGAAGCGGTTGGGGTCGGGCAGCACGATCGAGCCCTCGGTGCCGTGGATCTCGACGACACCGTGACGCTCGAGCGCCGAGTCGAAGCTCAGCAGGTGCGTGCCGTGCTGGCCGCCCTCGAACGTCGAGAGCACCTGCACCGACGAGGGGACCTCGACGGGGAAGGTCTCACCGGCGCGGGGACCGGTGTGGATGTGACGCTCCGTGCGGAAGCGCGATCCGCGCGCCGCGACACCGGCGATGGGCCCCAGCAGGCTGACGAGAGCCGAGAAGTAGTACGGCCCCATGTCGAGGAGGGGTCCGGCACCCTTCGCGAACAGGAACGCGGGCTCCGGATGCCAGAGGTCTGGCCCCTGCGTCTGGAACGCGGTCTGCACGAAGAGGGGCGTGCCGATCACCCCCTCGGCGATGGCGCGCTTCGCGGACTGGAAGCCCGGGCCGAGGATCGTGTCGGGTGCCGAGCCGACGCGGACGCCGGCGGCGTCGGCATCCTTCAGCAGCTGACGAGCGCCCTCGCGGTCGAGGCCCAGCGGCTTCTCGGTCCACACGTGCTTGCCGGCGGCGACCGCCTGCGACGAGACAGCGATGTGCGACTCGGGGATCGTGAGGTTCACAACGAGTTCGACGTCGGGGTTGGCGAGGACGTCCTCGAGCGTGCCCCACGAGGGGACGCCGTGCTCCTCTGCCTTGGCCTTGGCGCGCTCGGGGATGATGTCGCCGATCGCGACGACCTTCACGTCGGGGAACGACGTCAGGTTCTCGAGGTAGGTCTGGCTGATGACACCGGCACCGACGATGCCGACTCCGACGGGGCCGGTCATGCGATGAACCCGCCGTCCTTCAGGAAGGCGTACGACGCGGCGATGTCCTCGAACACGTCACCGGGAGCCTTGTCGTACTCGATGACGGCGTACTGGATGTTCGTCCCGGCGTGCAGCGATGCGGCGAGCGGAACGTCACCGGTGCCGGCACGCAGCTGCTCGAGCGAGTCAGAACCGAACTCGTCGGCGCCGGGTGCCCAGGGGTTGGATGCCGGGGCGATGCCGTCCTTCACGTGCACGGCGACGAGGCGGTCGCCCAACCTCTCGACGAGGGCCGGCACGTCCTGGCCACCGGTCAGGGCCCAGAACAGGTCGAGCTCGATCTGGACGCGGTCGTCGGTCAGCTCCAGGAAGCGCTCGTAGGCGGTCTGTCCGTCGAAGGACTTCACGAACTCCTGCGCGTGGTTGTGGTAGCCGACGGACATGCCGAAGCCGGCCGCGGTCTCGACGAGACGGTTGAGGCGCTCGGCGATGTCGGCGACGCCCTCTTCGGTGAACCAGCGCTCGGCGGGGACGAACGGGTCGATGACCGTGGTCATGCCGATCTTCGCGGCAGCCTCGAAGACGACCTCGGGAGCGGGAGTGGGGATCGAGCCGTCCGGCGTCCACAGCTCGTCCGACAGCAGCGGCGCGTGACCCGTGGGAGAGGCGAGGCCGCTGGCGTCGAGGGCCGCGCGGATCTCGTCGGGGCGGCGGACGAAGTCGAACGCCTCGACGTTGCGCAGGCCGAGAGCGGCCAGCTTGTCGAGCGATCCGGACATGTCCTCGCTGAACTCTTTGGCGAGCGTGTAGAGCTGGACTGAGGCGAGCGGCAGAGCCATGGGCCTTCCTTCGTAACGTCGTTGTCGGATGCCGCGAGGCGGCGTGGCCACGACGATATCAGAATTAACCTCCAAGTGGAGGTTTTCGTTCCGCCGTCCTACTCTGTCCCCATGAGCCAGGACGAGGACGATGTAATCGGCCGCCGCGGATCGCGGCCGAAGGGCGTCGCCAGGCGTCAGGAGATCCTCGACCGTGCCATCGAGGTGTTCCGCGAGCGCGGCGCCAGCGGCACGTCGCTCCGCAAGATCGCGGAGGCCATCGGCGTGTCCCACGCGGCGCTGCTCCATTACTTCGACTCCCGCGAGCAGCTCCTGGTCGCGGTCTACGCGCACGCCGAGCAGTCCCACGACGATCCGCCCGAACTCCGGCCCGGTATCGACACGATGATCCACGCCGCCCGGAGGAACGTCGGTATACCGGGGCTCGTGACGCTCTACTCCACCCTCCTCGCCGCGTCGCTCGAGACCGAGGACGGCGTCGGCCGAGACTTCTTCACCCTGCGATTCGAGGGCCTTCGCAGATCGATCACCGAGAGCCTTCGACTGCAGCAGCAGGAGGGCCTCGTGCGCGACGACGTGCCGGCCGAGCACCTGGCGGCGCTCCTCATCGCGGCATCCGACGGTCTGCAGATCCAGTGGCTCCTCGACCCCGGCGTCGGACTCGAGTCCACGCTCCGCACGCTCGGCGCGCTGCTGCGCCCCCGGGCATGACCGCGCCGCACCTCACCCGCCGGCTCGTCGTCGTCCTCGGGTTCCTCTCGGCCGTCGGGCCGTTCGCGATCGACATGTACCTCGCGTCGCTCCCCCAGATCGCCGACCAGCTCGAGGCCGCGCCCGCCACGGTCCAACTGACCCTCACCGCGTTCCTCCTCGGGCTGGGCGTCGGGCAGCTGCTGCTCGGCCCGCTCTCGGACATGTGGGGGCGCCGCCGCGTTCTCCTCCTCGCTACGGCGGCCTTCACCCTGACGAGCGTCGCCCTGATCGCATCCCCGAACATCGAGGTGTTCATCGGCCTGCGCCTGTTGCAGGGACTGTCGGGTGCGGCTGGCGTCGTGGTCGCGCGGGCCATCGCGGTCGATCTCAGCACGGGGCGCACCGCGGTGCGCGCGCTCAGCCTCATCGCGACCGTCGGCGGACTCGGCCCCCTCATCGCTCCCCCGATCGGCGGCCTCGTCGCCTCGTTCTCGGGGTGGCGGGGCGTACTCACGGCTCTCGCCGTCATCGCCGTCCTCATGCTCGTCCTCGCCTGGCTCGTCGTCCCGGAGTCTCTCCCCCGCGAACTCCGGCACACCGGCGGCCTGCGGACCATGCGCGCCTCATTCGCCCATTTCATGAGGGACCGGGTCTACCTGGGGTACACGGGCGCCTACGTCTCCGGCTTCGCGGGCCTGTTCGCCTACGTCGCGGCATCCCCCTTCGTCGGGCAGATCATCCTGGGGATGCCGCCCCTGCTCTACGGTCTCGGTTTCGCCGGCGGCGGCGCCGCACTGCTGGTCGCGAACCTGATCAACGCGACGTACGCGCCGCGGATCGGGCCGGAGCGGATGCTGGTGGTCGGCGCCTCGCTCGGCGTCGCCTCAGGGGTGGTCATGACGGTCTCGGCGGCCACCGGCATCCTGTCCGTCCCGCTCTTCCTCGCCTGCGCGTTCACGACGATGGGCGGCGCGGGGCTGACCTTCGGAAACGCGAACGCGCTGGGCCTCGCCCGCGCGACGGCGAGCAACCGCGGGGCCGGAGCAGCGCTCATGGGCGCCTGCCAGTTCGCGGTCGGTGCGCTCGTGACCCCGATCGTGGGGTTGTGGGGAGAGGAGACGGCGGTGCCGATGGCGGGCGTCATGCTGCTGGGAGCAGCGGTCAGCCTGACGCTCGGGCTCGCCTCGAACCGCGCGAGCGGCCGAGCACACCCCGCATGAGCCACCGTTCGAGCGCCAGGTAGGCCTGCTCGCGCGGGGTGGGGCGGGACAGGAAGATGTCGTGGATGCCGCCCTCGATCCGTGCGAGCGTCACCTCCCGCCCGATCCGCGTCGCGGCGCGGGCGATGTCGTCGACGACGAGCACGGAGTCGCTGCCGGTCATCTCCGCGTTCCATGCGAAGGGGTTCGTCGACGTCGTCGAGAGGAGCACGATCGTCGGGCACCCGACATCCACTCCCGCCGACACCCGCCGGTGGCCTTCGACGATCGCCGCCAACCACCCGGGATGCGTGGGGAACCCGCGCTCGGGCCGCCACTCGCGTCGGTACCCGCGCACCGGGAGAGCCCCGACCTCGGTCTGCGCCCGGGTGTAGAAACCGAGGTCGACGACCGGGTGCGCACCCATCGGGTCGACTCTCGCGCGCATCTGGACGAGCGGCGACAGCGCCTGCCGCCCCAGTGTGCCGAGCTGCAGTTCGAGCCACGGGCTGTTGAGGACGAGCGCATCGAGCCGGCCGTGATGACGGGACGCCCACAGCGTGGCGGTGAGACCTCCGGTCGAGTGCCCCATCATCACGAGGCGGCGACGCGACCTGGGACGGTCGAGCGGATGCCCCATGGCGCCCAGCGCCGCGGCGATGTCGGCGTCGTACACGTCGAGCGAGGTGACGAAGCCGGGCGTGTTCCCCGGCCGGAGACTGCGACCGTACTTGCGGAGGTCGAGGGCGTGGAACCGCGCGCCGAGGGAGGCCCAGAAGCGCGCGAGCTCGACCTGGAAGAAGTAGTCCGACCAGCCGTGCAGGTAGAGGACGTCGACGTCGCGCAGCGGCCCGGTGAGACCTGCGAGCTTCGGCGGATCGAGCCGGACGAGCGTCGCGACGACCTCGCCCTCCGAATCGCTGCCCAGGGGCAGCGTGAGCCGCTCGAACGGACGTCCCAGGACGTCCCGCTCCCAGCCGCCGGTCATGATGCGATCACTCGCCGCGCGAGACCCGCACCATCTCGTCGCGATCGACGACCTTGATGCGCTCACGCTCGTACGGAGCGCCGAGAGCGACCTCGTGCTCGTCGAGCCGGTGCCACCCGTCGAGGTCGGTCCAGGCGACCTGACGCTCGGCGAGCAGCGAGATGATCGCTTCGTCGGACGCATCCTCGGGAGTCCACCACGATGCCTGGTCGTTGATCAGGTGGCGGATGGTCTCCATCGCGTCGGACTTGGTGTGGCCGATGAGGCCGACGGGTCCGCGCTTGATCCACCCGGTCGCGTAGACACCGGGGACGCGCTCGTTCGAGCCCTTCTTCACGACCTGACCCTCATGGTTCGGGATCACGCCGTGGCGCTTGTCGAACGGCACGTCCGGCAGCGGCGAGCCGAAGTAGCCGACGGCGCGGTAGACCTGGCCGACGGGGATCTCGCGCATCTCGCCGGTTCCCTCGACCCCGCCGGAGCCGTCGGGTCGGGTGCGCTCGGTGACGATCGACGCGACGCGACCGTCGGCATCCTTGGTGATCTCGACCGGCCGCGCCCAGAAGTGCAGGTGCAGCCGTCGGCTCGCCTCGCCGCCGGCGTCGTTGACGCTCGGCCGCTGGCGCCACGACTGCAGCACGCGGTCGATCACCATGACCTGCTTGTTCGACGCGATTGCGGCCTTCGAGGCCTCGTCGTAATCGAAGTCCTCGTCGTAGACGACCATGTCGACGTCGTTCAGCTCGCCGAGCTCGCGAAGCTCGAGCGGCGTGAACTTCACCTGTGCCGGGCCGCGGCGGCCGAAGACGTGCACGTCCGTGACGGGCGAGCCCTTGAGTCCCTCGTACACGTTCGCCGGGATCTCGGTGGGCAGCAGGTCGTCGGCGTGCTTGGCGAGCACGCGCGCGACGTCGAGTGCGACGTTGCCGTTGCCGAGGACCGCGACGGATGCCGCATCGAGCGGCCATTCGCGCGGGAAGTCGGGGTGGCCGTCGTACCAGCTCACGAAGTCTGCGGCACCGTACGAGCCTTCCGCGTCGATGCCCGGGATGTCGAGGTCGGCGTCTTTGATCGCACCGGTCGCGAAGATGACCGCGTTGTAGTGCTTCTTGAGGTCGGCGAGGGTGATGTCGGTGCCGAAGCGGACATTGCCGAAGATGCGGATGTCGCCGCGATCGAGGACGTCGCGAAGCGCGTTGATGATGCCCTTGATACGCGGGTGGTCGGGGGCGACGCCGTAGCGGACGAGTCCGTAAGGGGCGGGCAGGTGGTCGAACAGGTCGATCGAGACGTCGAACTTGCGCTCAGCCTTGAGGAGGATGTCCGCCGCGTAGATGCCGGCGGGTCCTGCGCCGACGATGGCCAGCCGAAGCTTGGTCATGGGTGTCCTTTCCGAGAGCCCGCGTGCGGGCGTGACGAAGAAGCGGCGAATCCGCCGGGTGATCAGCTGGAGCGGTCGACGACGACCTGGGCGAAACGGGTCAGCGCCTCGCGGACCTGCCCGTCGGGCAGAGGGGCCAGAGCAGCGACGGCGCGATCGGACCACTCGTGCGCGAGCCGACGGGTCGCCTCGGTGGCGGGGTGTTCGCGGAGCTGCGTGAGCGGGTGGTCGAGGATCGCCGGGTCCGCACCGTCGGAGATGCGGGCGACGCCCTCATCGATCGTGACCTTCAGCGACTGCGACGCCGGGTCGCTCGCGCGGCCGAGGAGCAGGTAGGGCATCGTCGGCACGCCTGCGCGCAGGTCGGTGCCGGGAACCTTGCCGGTCTCGGCGGCATCCGCCGACAGGTCGATGACGTCATCGAGCAGCTGGAAGGCGACCCCGACCCGCTCACCGAACTCGCGAACGGGAGCCGCGTACTCGTCGGAGGCATCCGAGAAGATGACGCCCGTCTCAGCCGCGGCGGCGATGAGCGAGCCGGTCTTGTCGCTGAGGACCTGCAGGTAGAACTCCACCGGGTCATCGCCCGGCTGCGCACCGACGGTCTCGTGCATCTGGCCGAGGACGAGGCGCTCGAACGTATCGGCCTGCAGACGGATCGCCCGCTCCCCCACCTGCGCCATGAGCTGGCTGGCACGCGAGAACAGCAGGTCGCCCGTGAGGATCGCGACGCTGTTGCCCCACACGGCGTGAGCGCTGGGAACGCCACGACGACGGTCCGCCTCGTCCATGACGTCGTCGTGGTACAGCGATCCGAGATGGGTCATCTCGAGCGCGGTGGCCCCGGCGAGGACGTCGTCGGTCACCCCCGAGCCGAGCTGCGCCGTGAGGATCGCCAGCATCGGCCGCATCCGCTTTCCGCCGGCCTCGTAGAGGTAGCGGGACGTGACGTCGGCGAGCGAATCGCCGACCTTCAACTCACCGGCCAGGCGGGCTTCGACGAGGTCGAGCCCTTCTTCGACCGTGGTGAGGAGCTTCCGCATCCGCGGTCCCACGAAAATGCGTTCGGTGACGCCGAGTCGGCTCGCGATCTGCGAGCCCGGAGTACCGGGTCGGGGGGTCATGCCTCCAGCGTACCCGTCGCGCTCTAGGCCTGGTCCGGGGTTGCGGGCTTGTGCGCGCGGTGCAGGGCGACGATCCCGAAGCTGAGGTCGCGCCACGCCACCTGCCCCCAGCCTGCGCCGCGCATGCGCCCGGCGAGGGCGCGCTGGTCCGGCCAGTCGCGGATCGACTCGTTGAGGTAGTCGTAGGCTGCCGCGTTCGAGCTGAAGGCGCGGGCGACGACGGGCAGGATGCGGTCGTTGTAGAAGCGGTAGAGGCCGCGCATGAGCGCTGCCGGCGGGTGCGAGAACTCGCAGATCACGAGCGTTCCGCCCGGCTTGGTGACCCGCAGCATCTCCCGCAGAGCCTTGTCGGGGTCGTTGACGTTGCGGAGGCCGAACGAGATCGTGACGGTGTCGAACTCCTCGTCGGCGAAGGGCAGCGCCGTCGCGTCCGCCTCGACGAAGGACAGGTTCGGGATGCCGCCGTGCCGCCGCTTGCCTTGGGCGATCATCCCCGCCGAGAAGTCGCCCGCGACGACGTCGGCGCCCGAGCGGGCGAGCGAGACCGAGCTCGCGCCGGTGCCGGCGGCCAGGTCGAGGATGCGCTGACCGCGGCGCGGCGCCACGGCGCGCGTCGTCGCGATGCGCCACAGCTTGTCGTTCCCGAGACTCAGCACCGTGTTGGTGCGGTCGTAGGCCGGCGCGACCTCGTCGAACATGCCGCTGACGCGGGCGGGATCCTTGCCGAGGTCCGCGCGGGTGGACGGGGTGCGGGAGGGCTGGTCGGTCACGTGTCGAGCCTAATCGGGGCGGGGCGCCGCCGGGCTGGGAGGGCGGGGCCGCCGCACCGGCGCCGGATTAGGCTGGCCGGGTGACCTCGTCTGCACTCGGCATCCCGCGGCTGCGTGCCGTCACCCGCCGGATCGAACCGGTCGATGAGCCGCTCGTCTACGCCTCGCCCGACGACCCGACCGTGTGGTCCCGCCGCGGGGACCTGCTCGTCGGCGTGGGTCGTGCGGCAGAGCTCCCCGGCGGCGCGCCGGCCGCGCAGTGGTGGCGCGACGTCGCCGCCGCGGCGGAGATCGACGACAAGGTGCGGATGCCGGGGTCCGGCCTCGTCGCCTTCGGCGCCCTCCCCTTCGACCCGGCGAACAGCTCGGCGAGCGCTGCGCTGGCCGTGCCGCGCATGATCATCGGCCGCCGCGGCGACACGAGTTGGGTCACCCACGTCTTCGTCGAGGGCGAACCCGAGCGCGACGAGCCCCAGGCGGTGACACTCGGCCCGCACTGGTCGGCCACCGTCGGCCCCGGTGCGTGCACGCCCGACGGCTATCAGGGCGAGGTGCGCGCCGGTCTCGATGCGATCGCGTCCGGCGAGGTCGCCAAGGTCGTCCTGGCCCGCGATCTGGTGGGCACCGTTCCGGCCGGGTCGGACCTGCGGCGTCTGGTTCGGGCGCTCGCCTCGGCATACCCCGACACCTGGACCTTCGCGGTGGACGGCACGATCGGGGCGAGCCCCGAGACGCTCGTGACCGTCTCGGGCGGCACCGTCACCGCTCGCGTGCTGGCCGGGACCGCCGCGCGCGGTGCCGACGCGGACGCCGACACGGCGGCATCCGTCGCCCTCGCGACGAGCCCCAAGGATCTCGACGAACACCGGTACGCCGTGCAGAGCGTGCTGACGTCGCTTCGCGAGCACACGACCGCACTGGTCGCCGAGCCCGAGCCGTTCATGCTGAAGCTGCCCAACGTCTGGCATCTGGCGACCGATGTCGAAGGCTCGCTGTCGGGGCACGCGTCCTCTCTCGACCTGGTCGAGGTGCTGCACCCGACCGCCGCTGTCGCCGGGACTCCGACACAGGCGGCGCTCGAGGTCATCCGCCGCGTCGAGCCCTTCGACCGCGGCCGTTACGCCGGACCCGTCGGGTGGATCGACGCCGCGGGCGACGGCGAGTGGGCCATCGCTCTGCGCTGCGCCCAGTTCGACGTGCGCACGGATGCCGGGGCTGACATCCCGCTCATCGCCCACGCCGGCGCGGGCATCGTCGCCGGAAGCGATCCCGAGACGGAGATGCTCGAGACCCGGGTGAAGTTCCGCCCGATCGTCGACGCGCTCGCCTGAGGGGCGCGGCGATCACCCCTCGCCGGCCAGCTTCGACAGCAGGCCGGCGAGCGCGCTGCGCTCACCGGCCGTGAGTGGTGCGAGGATCTCTCGTTCGGTCGCCAAATGATCGGGCAGCACTCTGTCGAGCAGTTCGCGCCCGGCGTCGGTGAGCCGCACGAACTTGCCGCGGCCGTCGTCGGGGTTCGGCTCGCGCACCACGAGACCCAGCCGATCCAGGCGGTTGAGACGCTGGGCGACCGCACTCGAGGTGATCATCGCGTCGGCGGCGAGTTCGGCGGGAGTGATCCGGAAGGGCTCGCCCTGACGCGCGAGGGTCGCGAGCACGTCGAACGTTCCGGCGTCTATGCCGTGCGAGGCGAAGGTCTCAGCGAGCCTCGCGTCGACGACGGCTGCGGCGCGGCTCAGGCGACCGATCACCGCCATCGGACTCACATCGAGACCTGGCCGTGCGGAGCGCCACTGCGCGAGGATGCGATCGACGTGGTCCACTCCTCGACCATATCGCTAAGCAGTGAGCTATATTGACTAAGTGCTTAGCAAAATCACGTCGGCCGTCGCGATAACGGCGGTCGCTCCGATCCTCTGGGGCACGACGTACCTCACGGCGACGACCCTTCTCATCGCGGACCATCCGCTCCTCACCGCGACGGTGCGCGCGCTGCCCGCCGGCATCCTCCTTCTCATCATCGGACGGCGGCTCCCCCGCGGCTCGTGGTGGTGGAAGTCGGTCGTGCTCGGCGCGCTCAACATCGGCGGCTTCTTCGCCTTCCTCTTCATCGCCGCCGACCGGTTGCCCGGAGGAGTCGCGGCGGTGGTCGGGGGCATCCAGCCCCTGCTGGTCGCGGTGCTCGCCTCTCGCCTGCTCGCCGAGAAGCTGACGGGGCGGGTCATCGCCGCGGGGGTCGCCGGGGTGACCGGCGTCGCGCTAATCGTCCTGCGGGCCGCGGGCGGGCTCGATGCCATCGGTGTCGCCGCCGCCCTGCTGGGTGCGGTGTCGATGGCACTCGGAGTGGTGTTGACGAAGGCCTGGTCGAACGAGCACCCGCCGCTCGTGGTCACCGCATGGCAGCTCGTCGCCGGCGGCCTCATCCTCGCCGCGCTCGTCGCCGTCTTCGAGCCTCTCCCCGATCAATCCCCCACGCTCACGAACATCGCCGGCTACGCATACCTCACCCTCATCGGCACTGCGCTCGCCTACGCCCTCTGGTTCCGCGGGATCGCCGCACTGCCCGCACGGGTTCCAGCCTTCCTCGGACTCCTGAGCCCGGTCGTGGCGCTCACGATCGGCGGCCTCATCGCGGGAGAGACCCTCACTCTGACGCAGGTCTGCGGCGTCGTGCTGGTGTTCGCCTCCGTCGCGGTCGTGATCGGCGGAGTGTCAGGACGGGGCCGGCGTCTCACGGACATTCCCGCCGACCCAGATGCGGGGTCGGCTGACCTTCACAAGTGATCAGCGTGCGGCTCGCGGCTCCTCCGACAACGCGATCAGCTCAGCGATGACGCGAGGATGCGCCAGTACGCGGAAGTGTCCGCCGCTGTCGAGTCGGACGTTCTTCGCGGCGCCCGGCAGCTCGCTTCCCTCGGGGATGTGCGGATCGAACTGCCCGTAGACCGACACGATGCGGCCGTTCACCTCGTGCTCCTTCGACAGGGCGACGATCGTCGCGCTCCGGGGCGAGAAGATGCGCAGCGAGGGGAGGACCATCACGCGGCCGTAGCGCGATCCCCCAAAGGGCGTCGCCACGGCGAGCATGCTGTCTATCCGGCGCTCGTCGGCATCCCGGACCATGGCACGTTTGCCGACGAGGCCGCCCTTGCTGTGCGCCAGCAGGACGCAGCCACGCAGGTCGTGCTGGGCGAGGTACTCGACCACGCGGGCCGAAGCTTCGTCGACGGGACGTCGGTTGCGCCGCAGGACGGGCAGGACGTGCACGGGATGCCCACGGTCATGCATCGCCGTGATGAGCGGGATCATGAACCGCCAGGTCTCGTACACGCCGGGAAGGATCACCACGGGAGTCAGGTTCCCCGTCGTGAACTCTCTCGGATCGGTGCGGCCCAGCGCGGCGTTCAGCTGCCACCGGAGCGCGTAGAGGTAGTCGCGCACCCACCATGCGGCGTTGCGGAGGAGTCGGATCATCGCCGGACCCCGGGCACCGGTGGTGTCCGCGCCGCAACGAAGGCGGTGATCGCGTCTGCGGCATCCCGCGGCGCCCTGTCCTGGACGACGTGGAAGCCTTCCGGGATCTCCGCGACGGCCGCATCCGGAGCGGCGGCAGCCAGCCTGCGGCACCACGCCCCTCCCGCGACGGGATCGCGCGCGCCGCGGAGCACGAGCAGGGGCAGCGAGAGCAAACGCACGCGATCCTCCAGGGGGTAGGCGAGCATGTGCCGGAGCTGCCGCGTGTACCAGGGGATGCCGCACCGGAGGTAGTCGCTGAACACGAGCCAGTTCGCCCTCGACGTCTCACCGAAGGTGTCCAGAGCGAGCGCTCGGGCCTGCGCGAGGGCCGTCCGGTGACGATCGTCGACGACCGGGCCCATCGCGACCACATGAGTAATGAGATCGGGACGTTGGATCGCCAACTCGACGACCCACTGACTGCCCATCGAGTGCCCCACGGCGACGGCGTCGTGCAGGCCCAGACGTTCGAGCAGTCCCGCGATCGCCTCGGCCATCGCGGGGACGTCGAGGTCCTCACCCGGCTTGGGCGTTCCCCCGAACCCGGGCAGGTCGATGGACACGACCGACTCGGTACGCCCGAGTTCGGCGTGCAGTCGACGCAGGTAGCGATGCGACATCCCGATGCCGTGCACCAGCAGGATGGTGCGCGTCGCCGAAGGGACCCGCGAGCGCACGACGCGGAATCGCCGTCCGTCGACCGTCACGTCCTCTGCGGTCGCATCGTCTCGACGTCTCATGTGCCCTCCCTCCCCCGCCCTGCCGGCCGGGATGCATCACGCTAACCGCGCGAGGAGGGCCGCCGCCGGGGGTTGACCTAGGTGAGGCGGCGGGTCAGGCGAACGGTGACGGTGTCGCCGATCCCCTTGCCGAGTTTCTTGCGGACCGCCGCGTTCAGGGACACCATGTGGCCACCGGTGCCCGTGACCATCAGACCGACGTTCGGCATCTCGACGGCGTCGACGGTCAGGTCCACCCGGGATGGATAGCCTCGACCCATGACTGTCGTCCTCCTGCACGGCTGGCCCGGACTCCCCTCGGACTACGACCAGGTCGTGTGCCACCTGAGCGGGGAACGGGTCATCGTCCCCGACCTCGCGGGATTCGGGGCGGGGTTCACCGGCGCGTCGACCGCATTCGATGCGACGGCCGCGGCGCACGCCGGCCGACTCCTCTCCCAGCTCGACGAGGCCGGTGTCACCGGGGGCGCCGTCATCAGCGGATACGACATCGGCAGCCGCATCGCCCAGGCAGCCCTCCGCGCCGACCCTGACCGGTTCGACGGCGCGGTGCTGACGCCCGCCTATCCGGGGATCGGCGACCGTGCGGCATCCCCCGCACTCGCGTCGACCTTCTGGTACCAGCACTTCCACCGCGAACCCGTGGCCGCGGCGCTCATCGACGGCGACGAGCGCGCCGTCCGGACGTACCTCACCTATATCTGGGAGACGTGGCGAGCGGATGCCGCTCCTCCCCCGCACCTCGACGAGATCGTCGCGGCGTACGCGCGGCCGGGGGCGTTCGCCGCGAGCCTCGAGTGGTACGCCGCCAACCGGGGATACGCGGCGGACGAGGGCCCGATCACGGTTCCGACGACGATGCTCTGGGCCGAGCAGGACCCGCTCTTCCCGATGGAGTGGGCGGACAACCTCTCCCAGCACTTCTCGGACGTCCACCTCGAGGTCGTGCCGGATTCCGGCCACTTCGTACCGGTGGAACGACCGGATGCCGTCGCGAAGGCCATCCGTTCCCACCTGCGCTGACCGGCCCGAGTCGATGTCGGAGGTTGGTGCGAGAGTGGAGGCATGACGGAAGCAGCGGAAACCCCCGATGGTGAGGCGTATCTCGCCGCCATCGCGGCCATCGTCGCGGACGTCGAGGACATCGGAGTCGAGTTCACCCGGGTGAAGATCCGTGAGCTGCGCGCCCTGGCCGCCGCGGGGCGGCTGGCGGACGAGCAGGGCGCACCCCGGAACGCGAGAGTCCAGGTGCACGACATGGTGCTGCGGTCGATCTCTGCCGAGGTCGCTAGGGTGATGCGGATGACCGACGGGGCCGTTCAACGGCGGATCGGGGAGGCTCGGACGATCATCGAAGGATTCCCCGCCGCGGTCGCCGCGTGGGAGTCCGGGCGCATCGTGCAGGGGCACGTAAAAGCGATCGTCGACGCCCGGCTGAACCTCCCCGCGGAGATGTGGGCGGAGTTCGAAGCGATCGCCATCGAACGCTGCGAAGGCGAGACCCCGAACCGAGTCCGAGGTGAGCTCGAGATCCTCGCCCACCGAATGCACCCACGATCGTTCGCGGAACGGCATGAAGAGGCAGCCGCCGGCCGGTGCGTGCGACTGGTGCCGGGGCGGGACGGCATGTCGGACCTGATCGCGACGCTGCCGACGGTGATCGCGGAAGGGATCCATGACCGGCTCACTCAGCAGGCACGCGCGATCATCGACACCCGCGACGAGCGCGCGTCCGGCGAGAACGCCGACGTTGTCACGACCGACGCGCGCTCGACCGACCAGGTTCGAGCCGACGTGTTCGCCGACCTCCTCCTCGCAGGCACACCCGCGCTCGATGACACGCGTGACACGACCGCCGGTCCGCTCGGCGCAATCCGCGCTCGCGTGCAGGTCCTTGTTCCCGCCGCGACGCTCACCGGTGCGGATGACGGGCCGTGCGATCTAACCGGCCGCTCGCCGATCGACCCTGCGACCGCCCGCACGCTCGCCGGATCGACGTACATCTGGGAGCGGTTGTTCCACGACCCGACGACCGGGGTTACCGTGTCGACCGATTCGTACCGTGTTCCGTCCGGGATGAGACGGTTCCTGCAAGCCCGCGACCAGCACTGCCGGTTCCCCGGATGCCGCGTCGCCGCGATCCGCTGCGAGATCGACCACACCCACGACCACGCCCTCGGCGGCAAGACAGAACTGTCGAACCTTGCTCACCTGTGTCAACGGCATCATTCGATGAAGCAATTCACCGCCTGGCAGGTCCGACAACTTAAGGGTGGCGTCCTCGAATGGACCTCACCCCTCGGCAGGACCTACCGCGAAGACGCACCCACCCCGGCCGTCGCGTTCACCCCTGCCGCAGCACACCCCGGAGACCCGGCACCCTTCTGAACGGCCCGCGCAGGGCGCCATCGTGCACCGATGCGGGCGAGGCGAGATCGTCCGACCCGCCGCTCTCCAGAGACCGCCGTGGTGCGCGATGTCGGCGCTCACGTAGCGGCGAGTCGCGCCTTCTCAGCCTCCACATCGAAGTCCGCCGGGGGCCACTGCGGATCGATGCGCTCCAGGACGTCGATGAGGAGCGCCTGCACAGCGAGCCGGGCGTACCACTTGGCGTTCGCGGGAACGACGAACCATGGCGCCTGGTCCGTCGACGTCCGCTCGAAGAGCGTCTGGTACGCGTCCATGTACGCCGGCCACAGCTCGCGCTCGTCGACATCGCCGGGGTTGTACTTCCAGTGCTTGTCGGGGCGCTCGAGCCGCTCGGCAAGCCGCGACTTCTGCTCGTCGCCGGAGATGTGGAGCATCACCTTCACGATGTGCACGCCACGGTCCACGAGGCGCTTCTCGAAGTCGACGATCGCTCCGTAGCGTCGCTCGATCTCGTCCGCCGGGGCGAGCTGCCGGACACGGCCGATCAGGACATCCTCGTAGTGCGATCGGTCGAAGACGCCGATGTACCCCGGCTCGGGGACCTCCTTCTCGATCCGCCACAGGAAGTCGTGCGCCAGCTCCTCCGGCGTCGGCTTCTTGAACGCCTTCAGGTGCACGCCCTGCGGGTCGGTGGCGCCGATGACGTGCCGGACGATGCCGCCCTTGCCCGCAGAGTCCATCGCCTGGAGCACGAGCAGCACCGACGAGGAGTCCGGCTGCGTCCGGCTCTGCGCGTACAGCCGCTCCTGCAGCTGATCGAACTGTGCCGCCGCGGCGGCGAGGTCGGCCTGGCCCGCCTTCTTGCCCCTGTCGTACCCGGGCGTCGAATCGGGATCGACGTCCGCCAACCGGAAGCCCGAGCCGACCCGCAGCAGCGTGGTCGGCGAGGTGGTCCAGTGGCCGCCGGAAGGGTGGGGCGTCGCAGTCATGCCGCTCATCCTGCCGTGCGGCGACGCGCGACGCGACGGTCTTGCGGATGCCGGTGCTATCGCTCCAGCGGGACTTCGATGATCTGCCGCCCGCCGACCGGCGACGTCAGCGCCTGATCGAGAGCGCCGCGCGTGGTGACCCGCCGGTACTCCCACCCGTACGCTCTCGCGAGTTCTTCGATGCGCGCGGTCTGCGGCGTGTACTGGACCCGCTCGAACGCCGCGGACCCTGCGACTCCCGCGACCTCGAGACCGTCGAAGATGGTGCCGCCGCCGTCGTTCCCGACGACGACCTGGATGCGCGGCTCCGCTTCGGCCGACGGATGCAGGAGCGCCCCGACGTCGTGCAGGAACGCGAGGTCGCCGAGCAGGACCCGGGTGACCCCGGGCGTCGCGCCCCGCTGGGACGCCGCCGCGATGCCGAGGCCCGTCGCGATGGTTCCGTCGATCCCGGCGAGACCGCGGTTCGCATGGACGGGGACCTTCTTCCCACCGAGGATCTCATCGGCCACCCGCACGAGGCGGGACGAGCCGAACAGCAACCGGTCATGCGGCCAGGTCGCGCGCCAGAGTGCGTCGACGAGACCGGCCCGGTCGAGCGGCGCACGGATCGCCCCGAGTTCGGCGGAGATCGCCCCCAGCCGCTCGGCGGGGACGGCCGACGCCAGGGCATCGGCGTCAGGAGCGGCGGGACTGAGATCGACGATATGGTCGCGCGACGCACGCATCCAGGCGCCCAGCCAGTCCCGATCGCCCCTCTCAGCGGTCACGGCATCGACCGGGAGCGTCGCCCCGTTGAGGTTCAGGTTCTCCCCCGGTCCGCGCACGGCGAGAACCTCGACGTCGTCGCGGCTGAGCAGGCGCGCGACCTCGCGGCTCAGGGTGGGGTGCCCGAAGACGACGACGCGTTCGATGCGCCCGCCGAGATCGGGATCGGACAGCAGACGGCGGTAGCCGTGCACGAGGTGTCGTCCGTAGCGTGCGCCGCTGACGATCTCGGCGATCAGGGGGAACCCGCCGTCATGCGCGAGCTGTTCGGCATCCGCTCCCGCATCCGCCCCGGCGACGACGATCGTCCGCGGGCCGGCTTCGAGCACGACCGGCTCCGCCTCGACCGGCTCGACTGCGGCACCCACGCCGCCGCCGCCCTGGTAGTGCGCACCCCACTCCGCCTCGACGGTCTCCTCCGTGACGGATGTCTCGGATGCCGGAGCATCGACCGGCGCTGACGGGAGCCACGCGGGCACCTCGCCGGCGAGCGGCTCGCGGAAGGGGACGTTGAGGTGCACGGGGCCAGCGACGCGGGATCCGGCGCCGACAGCGGCATCCCACCCTTCGTCGGCCGCGGCTCGGAACGCGGCGACCTCGTCGGCGTCGAAGGAATCGGCCACCCCCTCGGCCACCGGGAGATCGGCCTCGAGCCGCACGAACCCGGCGAACATCCCGGGCTGCCGCGTGGCCTGATTCGCGCCGATGCCGCGGAGCTCCGGCGGACGGTCGGCGGTGAGCAGCAGCAATGGCACACCGGAATGGTGGGCTTCGAGGACGGCGGGGAGGAGGTTCGCGACCGCCGTACCCGAGGTGCAGACGACGACGGCCGGCATCCGGTCCTCACGACCGATCCCGAGGGCGGTGAAGCCCGCGACGCGCTCGTCGATACGGACGTGGAGGCGGACGAGCCCGCGTGCTTCGAGCTCGGCGGCGACGAGCGCGAGCGCCTGCGACCGCGACCCGGGTGAGACGACGATGTGGCGCAGCCCGCGCTCCACGAGTCGAGTGAGCAGCGCCGCGGCGGCATCGGTCGCCGGCGCGCGCCCGGGTCCGGCAGTCGTCATGTCAGGAACGCGAGCCGCGCGACTGCTCGTCCGTGTCGTCGTCCGACTGCGGATCGACGGGACGATCGCGCGGGTCGGGGGACTCGGAGTCGAGGGCGGCCAGTTCCTCCTCGAGGCGGCGGATGCGCTCGTCCTGATCGCTCGAGGTTCCGATGCGACCGAGGAAGTCGGGATCGTCGTCGGGTGCCCGGAAGGTCACGCGCTGCGACGACGCGCGAGCGCGGCCGATCACGAACCAGAGGATGCCGCCGACGACGGGAAGGAGGATGACGATGAGCAGCCAGATCGGCTTGCTGACCCCGCGATGACGGGTAGGCGGCTGCAGCGCGCAGTCGACGATGCTGTAGACCCAGAAGGCGGCGAACAGCAGCGCCAGAATCAGATACACGCGCGCCATTCCTCCATCCTAGGCGCGCCGTCGCGCCCTGAGGCGGCGCGGCTGCCGCTCAGACAGGCGGCCGTAGAATGGGGGCATGCGTGCCCGGTCCGCCTTCGTCTACGCGCTGCTGCGGCTGCTCGCCTTCTTCGTCCCGTTCGGGATCATGATGCTGTTCCCCGTGCTCCGCGAACAGTACTGGCTCGCCGCGATCTTCTCGGCGCTGATCGGCCTCAGCCTCTCGATGCTGTTCCTCCGCCGCCCGCTCGACGACGTCTCGATGGGGATCGCCGAGCGCCGCGAAGCGCGCCGCCGCGCGAACAGCGACGAGGCGGTTGAAGACGCGTTCCGCGATGAGGATGCCGCATCCGACGGCACCGTCCGCTGACCGTCAAACCGCGACGTACGCCCAGAGGATGAACCCGCTCCACGCGAGCGACGCGATCGAGCTCAGCTGAAGCGCGACGATCAGTTCGCGCGGCGTCCGGTAGGTCCAGACGATCAGCGTGGCCGACAGCGTCACCAGCAGCACGAGCAGCGACAGCCACGCGACCGGGTAGACGACGCCGAGGACCGGCACGACTGCGAACGGCACCAGCATGAACACGGTGTAGAGGACCTGCGACGCGCGCTTGCCGATGAGGACCGTCAGGGTGCGCTTGCCCGCGACGCGATCCTGGGCGATGTCCCGCAGGTTGTTGGTGATCAGCACGCCGCACGCGAGGGCGCCGACGGCGATCGAGGGGACCCACGACTCCTGCGGCACGGACCCCGCCTGCACGTAGGTGGTGCCGATCGTGGCGACCGGGCCGAAGAAGACGAAGACGAACAGCTCCCCCAGGCCGAAGTACCCGTAGGGCCGCTTGCCGCCGGTGTAGAACCAGGCGGCGACGATGCAGACGGCTCCGACGGCGAGCAGCCACCAGAACTGCGTGCGGATGACGACCGCGATGCCCACCAGCGCCGCGATCGCGAAGAAGATCAGCGCGGCCGTCAGGACGGCGCGGGGCGTCACCCGACCCGACGCGGTCAGGCGCGTGGGGCCGACACGGTGGTCGTCGGTGCCGCGGATGCCGTCGCTGTAGTCGTTGGCGAAGTTCACCGCGATCTGCAGCGAGACCGCGACAGCGAGGCAGCACAGCGCGAGAACCCAGTGGAACCCGGCACCGACGGCGACCGCCGCGCCCGTGCCCACCAGGATCGGACTGATTGCGAGCGGCAGTGTCCGAAGGCGTGCCGCACCGATCCAGTCGCGGGCCGTCACCGGAGCGGGCTTCGGCGGCGCGGACGACACGCGTGCCTTCGCCGGGTTGCCACGCGGCGCGGCGCGCTTGGCGGCAGGCTTGCGGGAGGTCTTTCGGGATGCGGCCACGAGCAAGGATCCTATTCCCCGCGCGACGCCGGCTCCTCTTCGTCCGCGAGCAGGCGGCGCAGGAGCGCGCGATCCGGCTTGCCGGTCGAGGTCATCGGCACCTCGTCGAGCACGAGCAGCTCGCGCGGTCGCGCGGGTGGGCCGATCGCGACTTCCACCACGCTCCGCAGCTCTGCGAGAAGGTCGGCTTCGCCGTGGCCACCGAGTGCGCGGCGCGACAGGACGACGACGGATGCCTCGCCCCACCGCTCGTCGCGCGTCGGCACGACGACCGCTCCCTCGAGCCCGGCGAGTGCCCGGACGGTCTGCTCGACGCGGTCGAGCGAGACGTTCACGCCGCCCGAGACGATGACGTTGTCGCGGCGACCCGTGATGCGCAGGACCCCGTCGTCGAACGACCCGGAATCGCCGGTGCGGTACCAGCGCGCGCCGTCGGCGCCGCGGATGAATGTCTCTGCTGTCCGCCGCGGATCGGCGAGGTAGCCGTCGGCGAGGGTCGGACCGCCGAGCTGGACCTCGCCGTCCTCGATGCGCAGCCGCACGCCCTCGAGCGGCCGCCCGTCGTAGACGCACCCTCCGCTCGTCTCGGTCGACCCGTAGGTGCGGACGATGCGCGCGCCGAGCGCGGCGGCGCGATCGGCGAGCGCGGGCGGAAGCGCCTGACCACCGACGAGCACGGCGTCGAACGAGGCGAACGCGCGGGCGACCGCGGCATCCGTCTCCCCCGCGTCGACCAGGGTCTGCACCTGCGCCGGAACGAGGGACGTGTAGGTCGGCACCCTGTGTCCGCCCTCGCTCGCGGCCATCGCCGAGGCGGCCGCCGTGAAGGTCTGCGCCGTGAACGAACCGGCCAGGATCGCCGGGTCGCGACCGGCGACCAGTGCCCGCACCATGACCTGGACGCCCGCAACGTAGGTCGCGGGGAGGGCGAGCAGCCACGACCCGCTGCCGATCCGGTCGGCGGTCGCGAGCGCCGACGACGTCAGCGCCGACCGGCTGAGCGCGACGGACTTCGGGTACCCGGTCGACCCGCTCGTCGTGACGACGACGGCCGTGCCCGCGGGAACGTCGGTCGGAAGATCGGATGCCGCACCGAGGGCGACCGCCGGTCCCGCGCCGAGCACCGCCACGCGGAGCGCGCGCAGCACGTCACGCGGATCCGTCGAATCGAGGCGGCTCAGCTGCATGGCGCGGACTCAGTAGTGGTACGGGTAGGGCGACCAGTCCGGATTGCGCTTCTCGAGGAAGGCGTCGCGTCCCTCGACGGCCTCATCGGTGCCGTAGGCGAGGCGCGTCGCCTCACCGGCGAACACCTGCTGACCGACCATGCCGTCGTCGATCGCGTTGAACGCGAACTTCAGCATGCGGATCGCGGTCGGGGACTTGCCGAGGATCGTCCGCGCCATCGAGATGGCCTCGCGCTCCAGGGCGGCGTGCGGGACGACCCGGTTCACCGCGCCCATCTCGTATGCCCGCTGTGCGGAGTACTCCTCGGCCAGGAAGAAGACCTCACGAGCGACCTTCTGGCCGACCTGGCGAGCCATGTAGGCCGAGCCGTAGCCGGCGTCGAACGAGCCGACATCCGCGTCGGTCTGCTTGAACCTGCCGTGCTCGGCGCTCGCGATCGACAGGTCGCAGACGATGTGCAGCGAATGTCCGCCGCCGGCCGCCCAGCCCGGGATGACGGCGATGACGACCTTCGGCATGAAGCGGATGAGGCGCTGCACCTCGAGGATGTGCAGCCGGCCCGCACGAGCCGGATCGGGGGTCGTCGCGTCGTCGGCGGCGTACGTGTAGCCGTCACGCCCCCGGATGCGCTGGTCGCCGCCGGAGCAGAACGCCCAGCCGCCGTCCTTCGCGCTCGGGCCGTTGCCGGTGAGCAGCACGACGCCGACCTTCGGGTCCTGCCGGGCGACGTCGAGCGCGCGGTACAGCTCGTCGACGGTGTGGGGCCGGAAAGCGTTCCGGACCTCGGGACGATTGAACGCGATGCGGGCGATCCGTCCGTCCATCGAGACGTGCGCGGTGATGTCGGTGTAGCCCTGGGCGCCGGGCGCCTCGGTCCACTCCGACGGGTCGAAGAGCTCGGAGACGGTCACCCGGCCAGCCTACGCGCGGGGCCCACGGACGCTCCGATCGTGCGAAGCTTGTAAAGCGGCTCTCACCCCCGACGAGGCCGCAGAGAGACCCCGCATGAAGATCACGAGATCATCCGACTGGCGGGACGCTCTTCCGTTCGAGGTCCCCGTCCTCGCCGCCGACGCCGTGCCCGGCGAGCCGACGCGCTGCGTGAGCTGCCCCGCCGGCAGCGAGCCGCGGGAGCGGACCGAACTGTGGGCCGTCAAGCACCGGCATCCCAACAATCACGCCGGATTCGTGCGCTACTACTGCGCCGAGCACTCCCCGAAGACTCCCCCGCCGCCCCCGCCGTCGGTCGCCCGCCCGGGCAAGGCCCGCGGCACCGCGCCGAAGCCGCGTCCCGAGCGGACCGTCGCGCCGAAGCGCCCCGCGGCGTCGCTGGACGTCGTCCGCGCCATGTGCCCGAACTGCTTCGTCGAGGTCTCGGCGACCGGCGAGTGCGGCATGTGCGGCCAGCAGGTGGCCTGAGCCCGGATCAGGGTTCGGACGGGTCGACGTCCAAGGCGGTGCGCCCCTGCGTCCGCCACCATTCCTCGGCAGCGGCCATCGCAGCCGAGGAAAGGAGCGTCGACGCCGTCGAGGTCAGTCCCGCGTCCTCGCCGTCAGATGCGACAGGGCGCGCGCTCCGCAGGACGAAGACGTCCCGTCCCCTCACCGACGCGGTGGCCACGGGCTCCGCTCCCTCGAGGACCTGCACCCGACCGCTGTCACCGGTCTGAGCATCGGGACAGGCGGCGAGCGCGTCGAGGATAGGCGCGTTCCGCGCCTCCGACGGCGTCGCGAAGCGCCAGGCCTGCATGTCGAGGACGATCGACTCCTCGCGGCTCGTCCGCCCGGCGATCCAGCCCCCGATCTGCCGTTGAGCTCCCCCGGCGAACATGTACTCGGCGGGGGCGCCGGACCACGCCCGACCCACATCGTCGAGCTGCGCGGTGGGCGCCGCGCACGCTTCGACGGTACCCACCGGTTGGGTCGAGACCGGGGCGCACGCTCCGTCGCCCCTGACTGCGCCGCTCCCGCTCGCCCACCATCCCGCCATCGGGTCGACGCCCTCGATCACCTCGAGCACGTCGTCGAACCGCACCTGGTCTGCATACTCACTGACCCACTCCGCGCAGGCCGGCGGTTCGGCCACTGCCTCGACGGGCTCCGCAGCGGGAGTCCGCTCCACGTCGCGCGTCGGGGTCCGCTCCGACTCGAGGCTCGCCGTCGAGACGCATCCCGCCAGCGCCATCGAGGTGAAGAGTACGAGCGCAAGTCGAAGTGGACGCATCTTCGCAGTATGCCGTGTCCGAGCCCTCGCTTACCGTCGCACCGTGACGGAACCGGTGCGGTGGTGGTGGGAGCGGCGTCAGTTCTCGCGCGGCGCCGACGTCCCTTACGCCGTCGGGACCTACCGGTCGGCGTGGGCCGCGTATCCGGAGCTCGTCCGCCAGTACCACCCAGACCTCAACGGCGGCATCGTCCTGTCGCAGATCCCGCCCGCCGCCGACGTACTCCTGTGCTGGGAATGCTCCGCCGGCCACCGGTTCGCCGCGACGCCGACCGAGCAGCGTGAACGCCCCGGACGCGTGCGCCGCCGGTCGGCCTGGTGCCCGGAGTGTTCTGCGCTTGCCGCGCCTCGCCCCGTGAGGGTCGTCGAACGCATCGACGCCGGCGCAGTGCTCGCAGCTGTCGACCGCGCGAAGGCGGTGCGGATGCCGGTGGCCCCCGCTCCGGCCCTGGTGCGGAAGCGCGCCACGCCGGCGATCTGCGAGAAGACCCCGGACCTCCCGACGGGTGAGCCGTTCGTCAGCGCGTGCGCTCCCCCACCGGCATCCGCTGCCGAAGCGCGGCTGCGGGCGGATCTGACTGCGGCGATCCTGTTCACCGAAGGGATGACGGCCATCCGGGTGGCGCGGCCGTTCTTCCGCCACCGCGAGGTGTGGCCCGACATCCTGCTCCCCGAGCTGCGCGTGGCGGTCGAGTACGACACCCCCGGACGTCACGGACTCGAGCACGTCGGCAGACGGGAGGCATCCGACCGGCGCAAGGATGCGCTGCTGCGCGCGGCAGGCTGGGATGTCGTGCGGGTGCGCACGGGCGGACTCGAACCGCTCGGGCCGCACGACGTCGTCCTCCGGACGGCGAGCGCGCGAACGGTCGGCGCGATCGTCGACGCGCTCCGCGAGATCCGGGGCGCGTTGTTGGTCGGCGCCTATCTGCGGTGAGATGCGGCCGACTCCGGATCAGACCGGCTCTTCCCACCCGATCACGCGGGCGCCGCGGACCGGCACGGCGCCGGGAGCGAGGACGTGCGGGATGCCGTGGAACCACGCTCCGCTGACGCCGCGGCGGACCATCTCTTCCAGCCACGCCCGGTTCGCGGCGGGTACTTCGGTGGCCGTCGTGAACGACGCCGGATCGAACCGCGCGACCTCTGCCGGGTCGAGGGGGTCGCCCACCGCCGAGACGGTCCGGTCGAGGACCACCGTCCCGTGCGGCAGGTCGTCCGCCGGGATCGCCCAGAACTCCGCCCGCGGGAGCTCTTTGCCGCGGATCTCGCGCCACGCCCGCCAGATCGCGTGCGGGTGGACCGGGCTCAGGAACACGACCTCGGTCCACGTCCGCGCGAGCCCGGGGATCTCCGTCGCCTTCAGGCGCTGCCTCTCGGGAGTGTCGTCGTACTTCGACATCGCCCGCGCGTAGCCCGCGGGGTCGATGTCCGCCAGATCGGATGCCGGGACGAGCACCTCGCCCACGAGATCGACCCGCTGGTGGAAGACGACCCTCATGAGGCGGGCCGCACCCCGTCGAAGGGTGTGAGGGTGCGCAGCCCGCTCTCGTCCTGATGCAGGAACAGGCGCAGCGGACCCTCCTGCAGGAGCGGGTCCCGCGACCCGTAGGGCGCGTCCGAGCAGTCGTCGGCGGTCGAGCCGACGCGGATCACCTCACCCATCACGACGTCGCCCTTCTCCGCCTCGGCGATGGTGACCCGGTACGCGTTCGCGTCGAATCCCAGGATGTTCGTCGTTCCGTCCGACTCGACGCCATCGGTGACGACGACCGCATCTGCGTCACGAGCGCGCTCCTCATCGGAGGAGTAGGACGCCCACGAGGCACACGACTGCGAGCTGCATCCCGTGAGCGACGCCGCGGCCAGCACCAGGACGACCACCACCACCGCAGGCTTCATCTCGACCCCCTCGCCCGAGAGTGTCGCACAGGCGGCATCCGTCTCACTGCGGGACGGATGCCGCCTGGAACCGGCTCAGCCGAGCGCGACCGCCGTCCACGACACCGGCGGCAGCGTGATCGTGAGTGTGCCGTCCTCGACGCGGACCGATTCGTTGGGCCGCGGGGCGACGCGCTCGCGGTCGGCGAGGGTGTTCTTCGCGTTGATGTCGTCGTCGGTGAGCGTGTGCGTCTCGAGGACCGAGAGGTCGCCGAGCGCCGCGACGTCGACCAAGACCTCGATCGACTCGGTCGTGCTCCGGTTCACGAGGAACAACGCGCTGCGGCCGGCCTCGGCATCGTGCGTCGCGACGGCGTCGACGAGGGGCACCTCGCCGTACACCGCCGTCGTGTGGGTCGGCGACTCGAGCTTCACGCGCAGCGCGGCACCCTTCGCCAGACGCGACGTGATCGAGAACGGGAAGAACGTCGTCTGGCGCCAGGCCGGCCCGCCGGGCTCGGTCATGATCGGCGCGATGACGTTGACGAGCTGGGCCAGCGACGCACTCGCCACGCGGTCGGCGTGCTTGAGGAGCGAGATCATCAGGTTGCCGAAGACGACGGCGTCGAGCACCGAGTACGAGTCCTCGAGCAGGCGCGGCGCCACCGGCCAGTTGTCGATGCCCTCGATCTTGTCGACGCCGTGGAAACGGTCGATGTACCAGACGTTCCACTCATCGAACGAGATGTCGATCTTCTTCGACGATCCCCGCACCGCGCCGACGTGGTCGGCGGTCGCGACGACCTTCTCGATGAAGCCGTCCATGTCGACGGCCGAGGCGAGGAAGCTGTCGACATCGCCGTCCCTCTCCTCGTAGTAGGCGTGGCACGAGATCAGGTCGACATCGTCGTAGGTGTGCGTCAGCACGACCCGCTCCCACTCACCGAACGTCGGCATGTGGGCGCTGGAGGACCCGCACACGACGAGCTGGATGTCGGGGTCGAGCTGCCGCATCCCCTTCGCCGTCTGCGACGCGATCTTGCCGTAGTCGTCGGCGGAGCGGTGCCCCAGCTGCCAGGGACCGTCCATCTCGTTGCCGAGGCACCACATGCGGACGCCGAACGGCTCCGTGCGACCGTTGGCGATGCGCCGGTCGCTGAGCGCGGTCCCCGAGCGGATGTTGGAGTACTCGAGCAGGTCGATCGCCTCGAGCGTCCCGCGGGTGCCGAGGTTGACCGCCATCATGAGGTCGCTGCCGACCTTCTCGAGCCACGACGAGAACTCGTGCAGGCCGACCTCGTTCGTCTCCGTCGAGTGCCAGGCCAGGTCGAGCCGACGCGGACGCTCGGAGACCGGTCCGACCGAGTCCTCCCAGCGGAAGCCCGACACGAAGTTGCCGCCGGGATAGCGGATCGTGTCGACCCCGAGCTCCTTGACGAGGTCGATGACGTCGGTGCGGAAACCCTCGGCATCCGCACTCTCGTGACGGGGCTCGTAGATGCCGTCGTAGACGTGGCGGCCGAGGTGCTCGACGAAGCCCCCGAAGAGCTTTCGACGGACATCGCCGATCGCGAAGGCGGGATCGACGGTGAGACGTGCGCTGGGCATAGAGATGCTTTCTGTTTCGAGGGAGGACGAGGGATGCGGGGCGGTCACTTGACCGACCCGAGGGCGAGACCGCCCTGCCAGTACCGCTGCAGGAACAGGAACGACAGCAGGAGCGGAAGGACCGAGATGAAGGCGCCCGAGGTGATCAGGTTCCAGACCTGCTCGCCGCCGGCGCCCGCGTTCGACAGCGCCAACCACCGGTTGAGGCCGACCGTGACCGGCAGCAGCTGCGGGTCGGTGAGGACGGCCAGCGGCAGGAAGAAGTTGTTCCAGGTGCCGACGACCGACAGCAGCAGGACCGTGACGATCGCAGGGCGCAGCAGCGGCACGACGATCGTGCGGAACGTGCGCCACTCCCCGGCGCCGTCGATGCGTGCCGCCTCGAGCAGCTCGTCGGGGACGGCATCCTGCGTGTAGACGCGCATGAGGTAGACGCCGAACGGGTTCAGCAGCGACGGCAGGATGACCGCCCACGGGGTGTTGATCAGGCCGTACTGGCTGAGCAGCATGAAGGTCGGGATGACGAGCGCGGTGAGCGGCACCATCACCGAACCGAGGATCATCCCGAAGACGACGCCGCGGCCCCGGAACTGATACTTCGCGAACCCGTATCCGGCGAGGACGGCGACGACGGTCGCACCGAGCCCGGAGACGAACGCGTACAGGAACGAGTTGCCGAGCCAGCGCCAGTAGATGCCGCCCTGGTGGGTGAACAGCCCCTGGATGTTGGTGAAGAAGTCGCCGGGCTGGTCGAACCAGAACGCCGAGCTCGAGAAGAGCCCGCCGGTGTCCTTCGTCGCGGCGACGAAGAGCCACCAGATCGGGATGACGAAGTAGATCGCGAGGATGATCAGCAGCACGTGCGAGCCGATGCGGCGCTGGCCGCGGGGCCGGCCCGCCGAGCGGTTCTTGCGCGAGGGGATGCCGGTGACCGTCGTGTGGGCCTCGTCCGAGACCGACGCCGTGGTGGGGAGGGCGGACATCACTTCAGTCCGTTCTGCTTGCGGGTGAGGAAGAGGAAGCCGAACGAGCCGATGAACACGAGCACGCCGAGCGAGAAGGCGATCGTCGACGCGTAGTTGAACTGGCTGTAGCTGAAGGCCAGCGCGTAGGCGTACATGTTCGGGGTGTAGTCGGCGGGCAGTGCGCCCGAGGCGATCGAGCGGAGGACGGTCGGCTCGGTGAAGAACTGCAGCGTGCCGATCAGCGCGAAGGTGATGACCATGACCATCGAGGACGAGATCATCGGCACCTTGATCCGCGTGGCGATCTGGAACCCGTTGGCGCCGTCGATGCGGGCCGCCTCGTACACGGCGGGATCGATCGCGCGCAGCGCCGCGTAGACCACGATCATGTAGTACCCGGCCCACTGCCACGTGACGACGTTGACGAGGCTGAAGAAGATCGAATCGCTGGAGAGGAAGTTCGGCGCCTCGAGTCCGAAGATCCCGAAAATCGTCGCGCCCGGGCCGAAGCGGGGGCTGTAGAGGAAGCTCCACATGAGTGCGCCGATGACGACCGGGATCGCGTAGGGCGCGAAGATCAGCAAGCGTGACAGCTTCGACACCCACGTGGTGAGCGAGTCGAGGACCAGCGCCGCGACGATCGCGACGAGCAGCTGCGCCGGGATCATGACGAGCGCGAAGAGGATCACGCGTCCGAGTCCGCCGAGGAACAGCGGGTCGGTGAACGCCTTCACATAGTTGTCGATGCCGACGAACTTCGTCCCCGTGGCCAGCGTCGAGCTGAACAGGCTCATCCCGAATGCGTAGATGAGGGGGAAGACGAGGAACGCGGCGAAGACGACGAGGAACGGCGTGATGAACAGCCAACCGACCTGCTGACGTCGCTGGATACCGCTGCGGCGGCGCGGCGGCGCGGGCCGCTCGAGTACCTGAGTGGTCATGGTGTCGCTTCCGGGAAGGGGCGGGGGCCGGTCGAACCGGCCCCCGCCGCGCGTCAATCAGTGAGCGTGAAGCCCTGTTCGGTGGCGTACTTCTCGAGCGTGGCCTGCAGGTCGTCGAGGGCGGGCGCGGCATCCTTGTTCTTGTCGACGACGACCGCGGTCACCTCCTCCTGCAACTGGTCGTAGGCGTAGTTCTGGAACGGACTGAACGTGAAGCCCGAGTACCCGGATGCCGCCGGCAGGAAGACGTCCTTGTTGATCTGCTGCCCGCCGAAGAACGGGTACTCCAGGTCGCGGAAGTAGTCCGATTCGAGGATGGGCTTCCAGAGCGGGAAGAGCGCGGCCTTCTCGATGCCGATCTTCCACGCCTCTTCGGTGCCGAAGATCTCCTTGGCGACGGTGGCCGCCGCCTCCTTGTCATCGGCCTGGGAGGTCACAGCGAACGTCGAGCCGCCCCAGTTGATCTGCACCGGGTTCGCGGCATCCCACTGCGGCACGGGTGCGGCACGCCAGACGGCGCCCTCGTCGGACCCTTCGAGCCCCTGCAGGTAGCCGGGGCCCCAGGCCGCCGCGACGTAGATCGCGTACGAGCCGTCGACGAGCTTCGTGTTGTAGTCGGCCGTGAACGCCTCGTCGACGGCGACGAGGCCCTTGTCGGCGAGGTCCTGCCAGAAGGCGAGCACGTCCTTCGAGCCCTGGTCGGCGACGTCGATGCCGATCTCCTGCGGGGAGGCGCTGTCGTAGGTGAACGGGACGGAGCCGGCCTGGGCGAAGAGGGCCTGAGTGAATGCGCGTCCGTTGGGCGGGAAGTTGGCGAGCACGCCCGGCGCACCCTCGTCCTTCAGCTTCTGCGCCGCCGCGGCGAACTCATCCCACGTGGTGGGCGGCTTGATGCCGTACTCGTCGAGGATGTCCTGGCGATAGAGCATGCCCATGGGGCCGCCGTCGACCGGGATCGCGTAGACGGCGTCGCCGCTGGAGACGTCCTTCCAGGCGCCCTCGGTGTAGTCGTCCTTCACGTCTCCCGCGCCGTACTCCGAGAGGTCGACCAGCGAGTCGCGGATGGCGAAGCTCGAGAGGACCTCGGACTCGAGCATGATGACGTCGGGCGCCCCGCTACCGGATTCGATCGCCGTGGAGAACTTCGTGTACTCGTCGTTGCCCTGACCCGCGTTGGTCCAGCAGATCTGAACGTCGTCGTGCTTCTCGTTGAAGAGGTCGACGACCTCCTCGAAGGAGGGGTACCAGGCCCAGACCGACACCTGGGTCGCATCCGGGTTGACGATCTTGTTGGTGCACGACTCTGCCGTGGCGCCGCCACCGGAGCATCCGGTGAGGGCGGCTGCGGCGACGACGGCGATGCCGGCGCCGGCGATGACCTTGGACTTCATGAGCTGTGAGCTTCCTCTCGCGGTGTGGACACCGGTGTCGAACGGAGACGGATGCAGGTGCGTCGATGCACGGGGTGCCGCGTTGCACTCGCTTTTACAACGTTAGAAGTAAACGTTGTAAAAGTGATGATGCCGTCGGCGACCCCGACTGTCAAGCGACGTCACGGTAACGGCGCGGACTCTCGCACGGCGAGGTGGAAGTCGGCGAGCAGGAGCTCCGGCGCGGCGTCGGGAGCCGGCGCCGCGATACGGGCGAGGAGCGTCTCGACCGCGGTCCGCGCGATCCACTGCTGACCGGGATCGATCGTCGTGAGCGAGGGGATCGAGTACTGCGCCTCGTCCAGGTCGTCGAAGCCGACCACGGCGACGTCGTCCGGCACCCGGCGGCCGCTCTCCTGCAGCACGCGCATCGCGCCGAGAGCGAGCGTGTCGTTGAGCCCGAACACCGCGTCGAACTCGACGCCCCGATCGATGAGTTCGTGCATCGTCCGCGCCCCGTTCGAGCGATGCCACATGGTGGTCGAGCCGATCAGCTGCGGGTCGAAAGGGATGCCGGCGGCATCCAGCGCCTCGCGGTAGCCCTTCAGCCGGAGTCCTGCCGAACCGATCACCTCGCCGTCGTGCGCGCCCACGACGGCGATCCGTCGACGCCCGCCCGCGATGAGGTGCTCGGTCGCCGCCCGCGCGGCGTCGACGTTCTGCATCGTGACGTGATCGACGGGACCGTCGAACACGCGCTCGCCCAGGAGGACCATCGGGTAGGGCACCCGCAGCCTGTCCCCGTCGTCCTGGCCCATGCCGAGCGGACTGAAGATGAGACCGTCCGTGAGCTTGAGGCGGGGACTGCGCAGCAGGTCGAACTCGCGGTCGCGGTCGCCGCCGGTCTGCTCCACGAGCACCACGACGCCGCGGCGCTCGGCCTCGGCGATGACGAGACCGGCGAGTTCCGCGAAGTAGCTGAGCGCCAGGTCGGGGACGGCAAGGGCGATCGCCCCCGTACGGCCGCTTCGGAGATTGCGCGCGGTGAGGTTCGGGGTGTAGCCGAGCTCCGCGATCGCACGCTCGACGCGCTCGCGTGTCGCCGGGCGGACGTGCGGATGGTCGTTGATGACATTCGACACCGTCTTGATGGACACCCCGGCGATCCGTGCGACGTCGTGCAGTGTCGGCGACATGGACCCTCCCCGCGTCACTGTACAACGTTGCAAGGAAGGGGGCCGACGCGCGGCCCGTCGCTAGGCTGGCGCGATGAGTTCATCGGCGAAGAATGCGGCGCACGGGGCGAAGAACAGTCGAACCCTGCGTACGCTCGCGCGCGTCGGCTTCGCCGCCAGCGGTGTCGTGCACATCATCATCGGCGTCATCGCCATCTCCCTCGCCACCGGCCGAGGAGGCGGAGAGCCGGCCGACCAGTCCGGCGCCCTGCAGCAGCTGGCATCGGCCCCGGGCGGCGTCTTCCTCCTCTGGGCGGCTGCCGTGGGCCTCGTCGTGCTCGGCCTCTGGCACCTCCTCAGCGCATTCCTCGACCGCTCGAGCGACTCCGGGCGCGATCGCGCCGTCCACATGGTGAAGAACGGTGTCAAGGGCGTCGTCTACGTCGTCCTCGGCGTCACCGCCGGCACGGTCGCCGCGGGTGGTTCCGCCGACTCGTCCGACTCGACGCGGTCGCTGACGGCCGACCTCCTCGCCACCCCCGGGGGCGTCTTCCTCGTCGTCGCGATCGGGCTGGTCCTGATCGGCGTCGCGGGCTACCTCGTGTTCAAGGGCGTCACGCGCCGCTTCGAGCGCGACCTCTCGATGCCCGGTGGCACCGCCGCGCGCTCGGTCCGCATCCTCGGCACCGTCGGGTACGTCGCCCGGGGCATCGCCTTCGCGGGCGTCGGCGTCCTCTTCCTCGTCGGTGCGGTCACGAACGATCCCGAGAAATCGAGCGGACTCGACGGAGCCCTCCGCTCGTTCGCGGGGCTCCCCGCAGGCGTCGTCGTCCTGAGCTTGATCGGTGCGGGCTGGATCGCCTACGGCGTCTACGCGTTCTTCCGCGCCCGCTACACCCGGCTCTGACCGCCGACCCACCCGCGGTCCAGACGCGCGCCGGCGCCTGAGCAGGCCAGGATGGGGGCATGTCCCTGCCCTCGCTCGCCGACCTCCGCGCGACGGCGCGCGTGGTGTCGCTGCCTCTCCAAACCCGCTTCCGCGGGATCGACGTCCGTGAGGCCCTGCTGCTCGAGGGCCCGGAGGGATGGACCGAGTTCTCCCCCTTCACGGAGTACGACGACGTCGAGTCGGCCGTCTGGTTGGCCGCGGCGATCGAGTACGGCTGGCGCCCCTCCCCTCGTGCCGTCCGCGACGCGATCCCGGTGAACGCGACGGTGCCGGCCGTGCCCGCGGCATCCGTTCCTGGGATCCTGGCCCGCTTCGACGGATGCCGCACCGCCAAGGTGAAGGTCGCCGAACCCGGTCAGGTGCTCGCCGACGACGTGGCGCGCGTGCGAGCCGTCCGAGAGGCGATGGGCCCCGAGGGCCGCATCCGCGTCGACGCGAACGGCGGCTGGAACCTCGACGAGGCCGAGCACGCCGTGCATGCTCTCGCCGAGTTCGACCTGGAGTACGTCGAACAGCCGTGCGCGACGGTAACCGAGCTCGCCGAACTGCGCGGCCGCATCCGGTACATGGACGTCCCGATCGCCGCTGACGAGAGCGTCCGCAAGGCGGACGACCCGGTCGCCGTCGCACGGGCGGGCGCGGCCGACCTGCTCGTGATCAAAGCCCAGCCGCTCGGCGGGCTGCGGCGCGCGCTCTCGGTCGTCGCCGACGCGGGACTCCCCGCCGTCGTCTCGAGCGCCCTCGACACCTCGGTCGGCCTCGCGATGGGCGTCGCCCTGGCGGCATCCCTCCCCGACCTCGACTTCGACTGCGGACTGGGCACGGCGTCGCTGCTCGCCGCCGACGTCACCGACGAGCCGCTGCGGCCGCGGGGCGGATCGCTGCCGCTGCGCCGGGTCGTCCCGGACGCGTCCCTCCTCGCCGCGCACGCCGCGACCCTGGAGCGCCGGGACTGGTGGCTCGCGCGCCTCGAGCGCTGCCACGCCGTCCTCGCCGAGTCGTCGTAGCGGCCGGCGGGCGAGGATCAGCCGACCAGCAGCGGAACGAGCTGCTCGAGTCGCGACTGCATGGCCCGATTGGCCTGCCGCTCGGACAGGCGCTCGAGCGCGGCCTGCACGCTGCACTGCTCCGAGACGTCCAGGAGCAATTGCGCGGCGTCGGCGACGGGCATCCGCAGCGGGAGCCCGTGGCGCTCGCTCACTTCGCGCACGATGGTCTCGATCCGCCCGAGCATCTGCGCCCGCCAGGCCAGGAACGCCTCCGCCAGCCGAGGGTCGCGAAGCGCCTGGGTGCGGACCTCGCTGAGCAGCTGGGGCTCCATCCGCTCGGCGAGCGACATCGTCGCGATCTGGCGGACGAGATCGAGCGGATCGTCGGTGCCCGAGAGCCGCTTGACGCGCACCGAGACCTCGTCGAGCTTGTCTTCGGAGAGCTGGGTGATGAGGGCGAGGAAGAGCTCGTCCTTCGACTCGAAGTTGGAGTAGAAGGCGCCCCGAGTGAAGCCCGCGCGTTCGCAGATGGTCTCGACGGATGCCGCGTCGAGGCCGACCTCGGCGAACACCTCGTGTGCGGCGTCGAGCAGGCGAGCTCGCGTGTTCTCGCGGCTTCGCGCCATCTCACACCCACCCTTCAGGATTGCGACCTGTGTGCGGGTCTACGATACACATGTGTATTGGATACAGCGCTGTATCGAAACCGTCCGACTCTGATCCAGGAGCGCCTGTGTCCACCATCCTCTTCACCCTCGGCCGATGGGCCTACCGGCACTCCTGGCGCGTGCTCGTCGCCTGGATCCTGCTGCTCGGGATGATCGGCGGAGGCGTCGCGCTCTTCATGAAGGGCACCGACAACTCCTTCACGATCCCCGGCACGGAGGCTCAGCAGGGCCTCGAGCTGCTGAACCGCACCTTCCCGCAAGCCAGCGGCGCGAGCGCTCAGCTCATCGTCGTCGCCCCCGAGGGCGAGACGGTCGAGGACCAGCCCCTCCGCGGCGAGATCGACGACCTCGTGACGCGCCTGGGCGACATCGACGGCGTGACCTCCGCGACCTCGCCGTTCGACGAGATGGTCACCGGACTCGTCTCGGACGACAGCCGGGCGGCGCTCGTGCAGATGCAGTTCGACGGCCAGTCCACCGAGGTGAGCGACGCCACCGTCGAGGCCGTTGAGAAGACCGCGGCCGAGTTCCACGACGCGCTCCCCCAGGGCGCGCAGTCCGCACTCGGCGGAGATCTGTTCGCCGCGTCGATCCCGGCGCTGTCGATCGTCGAGGTCATCGGCGTGCTCGTCGCCCTCTTCGTCCTCATCGTGACGTTCCGCTCGTTCGCCGTCGCCTGGTTCCCGCTCGTCAGCGCGCTCATCGGCGTCGCGCTCGCCATCGCGCTCATCTTCCTCGCGACGGCCGTGACGACCATCTCGTCGACGACGCCCATGCTCGCCGTCATGCTGGGGCTCGCCGTCGGCATCGACTACGCCCTGTTCATCGTGTCGAGGCACCAGGATCAGGTCCGCGGCGGCATGGACCCCGAGGAGTCCGCCGCCCGCGCCGTCGGCACGGCAGGGTCCGCCGTGGTCTTCGCCGGCGTGACGGTCATGATCGCCCTCGTCGGACTCAGCATCGCCGGCATCCCGTTCCTCTCGACGATGGGTATCGCCGCCGCCGTCGCCGTCGCGGTCGCCGTGGCGGTCGCCGTCACCCTCACCCCCGCGCTCCTCGGCTTCGCGAAGGGTCGCGTCGTCGGCTGGGGAGGCAAGACGCTGCAGCGCGGCATCCCGACCCGTCGCCGCCGCCGCTCCGACGCCGACGCGGCCGACGAGACCGAAGAGACGCCTGAGCCGGAGCCCGCACCCGCCGCCGGCCCCGTCGCCCCCGCACGACCCAACCGCTGGGTGATGCTGGTGACGCGGCATCCGATCATCGCCACCGTCGCCGTCGTCGTGGGCCTCGGCGTCATGGCGATCCCGTCGGCCAATCTGCATCTCGCCCTGCCCAACGCCGGTGTCCAGCCGACGTCGAGCCAGGCCCGCCAGGCCTATGACCTGAACGCGGAGTACTTCGGCGCGGGGTCGAACGGTCCGCTCGTGATGACCGGCACGATCGTGACCTCGACCGACCCGCTCGGTCTCATGGACGACCTCAAGAAGGAGGTCGAGGCGATCCCCGGCGTGGAGCGCGTCGCCCTCGCCACCCCGAACGAGACAGCCGACACCGGCCTCATCCAGATCGTCCCGACCACGGCTCCCGACGACCCCGCGACCGCCGACCTCGTCCGCGAGCTGCGCTCGCACCACGACGAATGGCAGGAGAAGTACGGCGTCGACCTCAAGGTGACGGGCTTCACCGCCGTCGGCATCGACGTGTCCGACCGTCTCGGCGCGGCGCTCCTGCCCTTCGGCATCTTCGTCGTCGGTCTGTCGTTCATCCTGCTGATGATCGTGTTCCGCTCGATCTGGGTGCCGCTCAAGGCGACCCTCGGCTACCTGCTCTCGATCCTGGCCGCCTTCGGCGCGGTCGCCGCGGTCTTCGAGTGGGGCTGGCTCGCCGACCTCCTGCACGTGACGCGCACCGGTCCCGTGATCAGCTTCATGCCGATCATCCTCATGGGCGTCCTGTTCGGCCTCGCGATGGACTACGAGGTCTTCCTGGTCTCGCGCATGCGGGAGGACTTCGTCCACGCCGTCCGCGCCCGCCGGGGCCGCGCGAACCGAGAGACCGCCATCGCCGCCGTCCGCTCCGGATTCACCGCCTCGGCGCGCGTCGTGGTCGCTGCGGCCGTCATCATGTTCGCCGTCTTCGCCGCGTTCGTCCCCGAGGGTGACAGTTCGATCAAACCGATCGCCCTGGGCCTCGCTGTGGGCATCGCCGTCGACGCCTTCCTCGTGCGCATGACGCTGACCCCCGCGGTCATGGCGCTGCTGGGTGACAAGGCATGGTGGATGCCGCGCTGGCTGGAACGCCTGCTCCCCAAGGTCGACATCGAAGGCGAGGCGGTCGAGCACGAACGCGCCCACGCCGAGTGGCCGGAGCCCGACTGGACCGGCGCGCTCGCTGCCGACGACCTCGAGGTGCGGGCCGAATCGACCGGCACGGACGTGGTCCTGTTCTCCGGCGCGAACGCTCGGGTCGCCGACGGCGGCACGCTCCTCGTCACCGCCGCCGACCCGCACGCGGCACGAGCGTTCCTGCTGACCGTCGCCGGCCGCATCGCGCCGACCTCCGGCCTGCTGCGCGTGTCGGGGCACCTGCTGCCCGGCCGTGCGGCGTGGGTGCGTGCCCACGTCTCCGTCGCCGACCTCACCGGCGCGGACGCACCGCTCGCCGACCTCCGCCGCGCCCTGGCCGGCCGCACCCGGTTCGTCGTCATCGTCGGCCTCGACACCCTCACGGGCGCCGCGCGCGATCAGGCCGCCGCACTCCTGCGCGACGCGACCAACGCGGCCTCGGCCAAGGCCGGAGCCCTCACCGTCGTCGCGTCGGCCCGAGACGCGGAATCGGCTCGCGGCATCCTCGCCGATGCCTACCGACCGGATCCCGACCTCCTGCGGCTCGCCGTCTCCACCCCCCTCACCGTCGACACCCCCACCCAGGTGACCCCCTCATGACTCTCTCCATCGAACGCGCGCAGACTCGGCGCCCCATCTCGTGGCTCACGCTCCTCGGCGTGCTCCTGCTGCCCGCCGTCATCGGCGGCCTCCTCGTGGCGGCTCTCTACAACCCCACCGAGCGCCTCGACGCACTGAACACCGCGGTCGTGAACAACGACGAGCCGGTCGAGGTGAACGGACAGACCACGCCCCTCGGGCGCCTCCTGACCGCGGGACTCGTCGAAGGCTCGGACGAGCTCGACAGCAACCTCACCTGGACGATCTCCAACACGGAGGACGCCAAGGAAGGCCTTGAAGACGGCACCTACGACGCGATCGTCACCATCCCGAAGAACTTCTCCGCAGCGGCGACCTCGACCGCTCCCGGCAAGACCCCGGAGCGCGCGACGATCGAGCTGACCTCCTCGCCCGATGCCCGCATCGTCGACGACGCCATCACGAATCAGGTGACCTCGACCGCGGCATCCGTCCTCGGTCAGCAACTCACGACGGGCTACCTCGAGAACGTGTTCCTCGGCTTCACGACGCTGAACGAGCAGCTGGGCACCGCGGCCGACGGCGCCACGCAGCTCGCCGACGGCGCGAAGGCGGCCGCCGACGGCGCCGCGAAACTCGCTGACGGCGCCTCCAGCGCGGCCGACGGCGGGTACTCGCTCGCCGACGGCCTGCGCAAGCTGCAGAGCGGTGCGAACCAGCTGGCCGGCGGCGCCGCGGCCACCTCGCAGGGCCTCTCCGAGTGGTCGGCCGGTGCCCGACCGATCGCCGAGGGCACCCAGCAGCTCGCGGAGGGCCTGACGCAGGCCGCCGACCAGACATCGGCGATCCCGGCGATCCCCTCCGATGTCGTCGACGGCATCAAGGCTCTGACCGCGGACGGCGAGCAGAACCGCGAGGCGGTGACCGGCATCATCGACGCCCTGTCGGCAGCGGCGACGTCGTGCGTGCCCGCGCAGGCCGGCGCGGAGCTCTGCGACCAGCTGACGGATGCCGCGGCCGACGCGAAGTCCGCTCTCCCGGCTCTGCAGGCCACGGTCGGCGACTCGAAGAAGCTCGCCGAGAACATCGACGCGCTCGCGAACTTCGGTCCGAGCCTGACGAAGGGCCTGCGCACCTCGGCCGCCGCAGCGGAGCAGCTCGCCGGCGGGATGGGTCAGCTGGCCGACGGCGCGGATCAGCTCTCCGCGGGGGCGGGGCAGCTGTCCACGGGTGCCCGCGACCTCGCGGCGGGCGCAGGTACCGCGGCGGACGGTGGCGACCAGCTCGCGGCCGGTGTCGACGCGCTCGCCAGCGGTGCCGGGGATCTCTCGACCGGTGTCGGCAAGCTGGCGACCGGTACCGACGACCTCGCCGGCGGACTGGACAAGGCCGTCGACGGCGTGCCGTCCTACACGAAGAACGAAGCCGCAGATCTCGCCTCGATCGTGGCCGATCCGGTGGTGGCCGACGGCACCGGCACGTCGCTGTTCGGCGCATCCGCGGTGCCGCTGCTCGCCACCCTTGCGCTGTGGTTCGGTGGTCTCGCGTCGTTCGTCGTCCTGCGCGCGGTCCCGCGGGCCGCGCTGTCGTCGCGACGGTCCTCGGCTGCCCTGGCGCTCCGCGCACTCGCACCGGGCGCCGTGATCGGCGCCCTGCAGGGCGCTCTCGTCGCCACCGTCGTCCAGCTCGCGGCCGGGTACGACGCCGAGCAGTGGTGGCTCTTCGCGGCCATGTGCGTGCTCGCCGGTGTCACCTTCGCCGCGATCAACCACGCGCTCGTGGCCCTCTTCGGCGGCATCGGCCGCTGGGTGTCGGTCCTCGTGGGCGTCATGGCGCTGGCGACCGGGATCGTGTCCACGGTGCCGGGCACCCTGCTCGACATCGCGGGCCTCCTGCCCACGGCGCCGGCATACACGTCGATGCTGGCGGCGCTGACGGATGCCGGGGGCGGCGCGACCGCAGCCGTCGGACTCGTGCTCTGGACGCTCGTCGCGATCGCCGCCGGCATCCTCGCCGTCGCGCGGCACCGTTCCACCTCGGCCCGGGCCGTGCTCACGCAGCCCGCCTGATCCCGTCCGGAGCAGGCGCGCGCACGCGCCTGCTCCGGGGCCCGGTCCTGGCCCGGTCTCCCTCTCGCGCGGCGCGGGCGCGGGGCTCAGCCGGCGAGTGTGATCGACGTCGTCATGGTGAGCTGAATGCCGCCGGGCACCTCGCTCGCGTCGAGCGCGACCGTCAGCGCGCCGATCTGGGCGAGGGACGTCAGATGCGTCCCGCCGCACGGGATCTCGACGAGGCCGTCGGGCAGGTCGCAGCGCCACGAGCGGCGCCCGGCGAGCGTGTGGTCGTCGCGATGGATGCCGATGGCCCCGCTCGACCCGGCCCAGCCCGCCAGCGTCGCCTCGATGCGCGCCTCGAGCCCCCGGAGGTCACCGAGCGCGCTCGTGTCGAAGCCCTTCTTCCGCAGGGACTTGCCGATGCGGTAGACGTCGACCGAGCCGTACGGCGCTATGCGGGACGTCTGGATCGCGAGCATGTCGAACGCGGGGTGACCGGCGGCATCCGTCGGCACGTCCTTCGTCCACGCATCCGCGAGGGCGGCGTCGAGGGCGAGGGATGCCAGGTGGCAGGCGGTGTGCCCGGCGGACAGCGCGGCGCGCAGCTCGGGATCGACGAACGCCGCGACGCTCGCGCCGACGACGGGAGCCGGCCCCTCGACGACGTGCACGACGACGAACGTCCATCCCTCGGTGCCCATGCGCACCGGGAGGTCCGGCCCGATGACGAGGTCGCCCTCGTGGACTCCGCCGGTCACGGTGGTGACGACGGGGAACTCGCCGGCCGACGTACGCAGCACGCCGACGTCAGCCGGCTGATCGGGCCAGGCGGTGTCGACGGGGTGGAACGGCGTGCGATCGAGGACGATGCCCCTCCGCCCGTCGGCGAGTGGCACGGCATGCACGACGGTGGCCGTTCCGGTGACCTCCCCGTCGGGGTAGGTCACGACGGTGGCGGGGATCTGCGTCACGAGACTCAGCTGGACAGGCCGCTGTAGGAGTGCAGGCCCTGGAAGAACTGGTTCACGATCGTGAAGTTGAAGAGCACTGCGGTGAAGCCGACGATCGACAGCCAGGCCGAGCGCGTGCCGCGCCAGCCGCGCGTCGCACGCGCGTGGATGTAGCCGGCGTAGACCACCCAGATCACGAAGGTCCACACCTCCTTCGTGTCGAAGCCCCAGTAGCGGCCCCACGCGTCGTTCGCCCAGATCGCGCCGGCGATGAGGGTGAAGGTCCACAGCACGAAGCCGATGATCGCGAAGCGGTAGGCGAGCGACTCGAGCACCTCGGCACTGGGCAGCGTCCGCAGGAACGGCAGCCGCGTGCGGGGCGCGGCATCCGTCCCCACCGCGGCCAGCGCGACGCGCTCCCGTCGGGACTGCAGCAGCTGCACGACCGACAGCGCGAACGCGAGCGCGTAGAACGCCGAGGCGAGCGAGGCGACGAACACGTGGATCACGAGCCAGACGCTCTTCAGCGGATCGGACAGCGGCACGACCTCGACGTAGTACGCCAGCGCGGCGCCACCGAGCAGGACCACGATGAGGCCGTTGATGAACGCGCCGAGGAACCGCAGGTCGTACTTGACCAGCACGGTGAGGAACACCATCACGACGAGCATCGTGCCGGTGAGGGCGAACTCGTAGTTGTTCGACCACGGCACGCGGCCCGCCGCGATTCCGCGGGTGACATCCGCTCCGACGTGGAAGAGGAAGGCGATCGTCGTCAGGACGACGCCGAGCCGTGCGAAGAGGTACCGACCGCGCTGCGACGGCGCCGCCTCGAGGGCGACCTTGGCTGCGGCCTCTTCGGCGCGGATGTCCTCGATGGTCTGCCCCCCGCCGGCGGCGACGAGGGTGCGCGCCTGGGTCCGCGCGTCCTGGGCCTTGATCGCGAGCTCGGAGCGCCGAGCGAGGTCGACCGTGAAGGCGAGGAAGCCGAGCGTGTAGATCGCGATGGCGGTCCACAGCAAGAGCACGGAGATGTCATCGAACGACATGAGGGTCCTCCGGAGGAGATGGGTGAGTTCAGTCTACGTTCGCGGCGGGCGCGGGGGCGGATGCCGATTCGTCGCCCAGCGCGCTCTCGTGCCGCTTCGCGAGGTCGGCGACGGCGACCCCGATGGCGGGATCCTCGCCGCGCGCGAGACCGGCGTACTCGATGTGCACCTGATCGCCGGCGGGCGTCGCCTTCACCCACATGCGTCGCCGCGGGACGAACAGCGCCGTGAAGAGACCGACCATCGCGAGGACCGCGAACACGAGCACCCACGTGGCGCTCGAGTCGTTGTGGATCGACAGCGAGACGTAGCGCTTCACCGACTCCGGCGCGCCGGTGCGCGTCTCGTCCTCGAACGTCACGGTGCCGCGCCCGCCCGGGAGGTCGACGGTCTGCCCCGGCGAGAGTTCCAGCGACGGCGAGTCCGCATTCCGACCGGCGATCTCGGTCATCCCGTCGGTGTCGAGCGCGTAGACCGACCGCGGCGTGCCGTCGTCGATCCCGAGATCGCCCTCGTAGACGAAGAAGGTCAGGCGAGGATCGAGCAGATCGCCGTAGCGCGAGGTGAGCGCGCCGCTCGAGAGCTGCGCGACCGTGGGGTAGAAGAACCCGACGAGTCCGAGCTGCTCGCCACCGGTGTCGGGAATCTTCACGACGCCCTGCGAGGTCATCGTGGCGCTCTGCGGCAAGAAGGGGACGGACTCGCTGAAGACGACGTCGCCCTCGCCGTTTCGGACCGTGATGGTCGGCGCGTAGCCGTTGCCCATGAGGTACACGCGGTCGCCCGCCATCGTGATCGGGTGGTTCACCTCGATCACCTGATCCTCGGCCTCCTGACCGGGGAACCGGGTGGTGACGTGGGCTTCGAAGCCGCCTGCCTGCCCCGACGGCGGCGCATAGGT
This sequence comes from Microbacterium phoenicis, assembly GCF_047302325.1. NCBI lineage: Bacteria > Bacillati > Actinomycetota > Actinomycetes > Micrococcales > Microbacteriaceae > Microbacterium > Microbacterium phoenicis. The sequence continues at coordinate 1,148,043 of NZ_CP154849.1, read as the reverse complement.
CACATCGAAACGGTCGAGGGTGATGGAGTACGGCGTGAGAGCCTCGGTGTCGACGAAGCGACCCGGGTTGAAGGACGTGTATCCGAGCCCCAGCGAGTTCACGAAGCCGTCGCCCTCGGTGATGACGGTCTGGCCCGTGTACGTGAAGCCGCCCCCGATGCCGACCGAGATGAGAACGCCGACGAGCGCGCCGTGGAAGAGCAGATTGCCCGTCTCGCGCAGGTAGCCGCGCTCGGCGGACACCGAAGCCACGCCGTTCCGGTCGTACCGCTCGACGCGGTACCGGGCGGAGCGCAGCTGCGCCTCGGCGAGATCGACGGCGTGGGCCGCGTGACCCGCGGCATCCTCCCCGTCGGGGACCGCGACGGTCCGCTCCGCGTGATCGGACAGGCGGGACAGGCGCGCGGGGGTCCGCGGGGGACGTGCCCGGAGCGCCTTCCAGTGGTGCTTCGTCCGCGGCAGGACGCAGCCGATCAGCGAGATGAACAGCAGGATGTAGATCGCCGAGAACCACACCGACGTGTAGACGTCGAAGAGCTGGAACGCGTCGAAGGTCGGGTACAGATCGGGGTTCGTGGCCCGCCACTGCGTGACGCCGTTGGGGTCGGCGCTGCGCTGCGGCACGAGCGAACCGGGGATCGCCGCGATCGCGAGGAGCAGGAGCAGGACGAGGGCCGTCCGCATGCTCGTGAGCTGACGCCATCCCCAGCGGAGCCACCCGACGACACCCAGCGCGGGCTGGCCGCCCGAGAAGGTGGGCTCGCCGTCACCGGTCTTGTCGAGGTGGTCGCTCGGCCGGAGCGGTCCGTCGACCGTCTCAGAGCCGTCAGAGGAACGTCGGGACACCGGCAACCACCCCCTGGAACGCGGACATGAGAGACGTCCAGACACCGGTGACCATCAGCACACCGAGCGCGATCAGGAGAGCACCGCCGATGATGTTGACGACGCGGATGTGGCGGCGGACGAACGCCACCGAGCGGGTCGCCCAGCCCGCGCCGAGGGCGAGGAGGACGAACGGGATGCCGAGGCCCAGCGAGTACGCCGCGGCGAGGGCCCCCGCCCGCGCGGGGTCGGCCTGGCTGTACGCCATACTCATGATCGCGGCGAGGGTCGGGCCGATGCAGGGCGCCCAGCCGACGCCCATCGCGATGCCGAGAAGCGGAGCCCCGACGAGGCCGAGGTTCTGCTTCAGCTGCGGCCGGTAGATCTTCTGCGCGAACCCGAAGACGCCGATGAACACCAGGCCGAGCGCGACGACCACGGCGCCGAGGACGCGGGTGATGAGGTCCTGGTACTCGATGAAGACGCGACCGAGGGTCCCGGCGAAGATCCCGAACATTATGAACACGACGCTGAAGCCGGCGATGAACAGCGCGACGCCGAGCAGCAGGCGCGCGCGGGGCGGAGCCTCGGTGCGTGTGAGCGTGGTCGGGCCGGTGGCCCCGGCATCCTTCGACCTCTTCGGCTCACGCGGCGCGACGGCTCCGCCGAGGAAGCCGAGGTACCCGGGGACCAGCGGGAGGACGCAGGGCGAGAGGAACGAGGCGAGACCCGCGAGCGCCGCGATCGGGATCGCGATCCAGAGCGACTCGCCCATCACGATCGACCCGGGGTTCATCCCTTCTCCGCGAGAGTGTCGTCGACGAGGTCGCGGAGGGTCGTGGCATCCGGCAGCTGCCCGAACAGCCGGGCGGCGACGCGGCCCTCGCGGTCGACGACGAGGGTCGTCGGGGCGGCCTGGAGCGAGGTCCAGTCGGCGAACGCGAGCTTCAGGTCGACGTCCCCGCGGGCGAGGATCGACGGGTAGGTGATCTTGTAGGTCTCATCGAACGAGGTCGCCTGCTCGGGACCGTCGTAGATGTTGACGCCGAGGAAGTGGGCGCCCTCCGCCTTCGTATCCTGGTACGTCTGCTCGAGGACGGGAGCCTCGGCCCGGCAGGGTCCGCACGCGGCGTACCAGAAGTTGAGGACCAGCACGTCGCCGGTGAAGTCGGTGCTCGACACCGTCTTGCCGTCGACATCGGTACCCGTGAACGAGAGGGCCTCGCCGCGCTGCGCGGCGGGGATCGTCTCGACCCGACCGTCGCTGGAGATGAAGCCCTGCGTGTTGCCTTCGCGGTACAGGTCCGACAGGTTGTCGTTCTCACTCGAGCACGCGGCGAGCCCCGCGACGAGGGTCACGGCCGCGAGGGCGGCCAGGATGCGGCGTCTCATACGGCTCCCACGTCGACGGCGCCGGCTGTCGCGGCCGGCTCGGCGTACTCGACCTCGCGCCAGACATCGCCGTCGAGCTCGAAGCTGGTGATGCTCGACAGGTCGCAGCGGCGGCGACGCGGGTCGTGGCGGAGCGGGAGGCCCGCGACCGACAGGTGCGTGATCCAGATGGGGAGCTGGTGCGAGACGATGACCGCGTCACCCGAGGGCGTGCGGTTCCAGGCGTCGAGCATCGCGGCCTGCATGCGCTCGACGACCTCGAGGTAGGCCTCACCCCAGCTCGGCAGAGCGGGCGTGCGCAGGTGCCACCAGTTGAGCGGGTTGCGCAGGGCACTGCGCATCCGCTTGCCCTCGAAGACGTTGGTCGGCTCGAGGACGCGGGCGTCGATGACGGGCGTCAGTCCGAACAGCTCCGCGATGGGAGCAGCGGACTCCCGCGCACGCTCCAAGGGCGACGACACCAGCGAGCGGAGCGGACGCCCCTGCGCCTTGAGGTGCTCGGCGGCCGCACGAGCCATGCCGCGACCGTCGTCGCTCAGGTGGAAGCCCGGGAGTCGCCCGTAGAGCACGCGTCCGGGGTTGTGGACCTCCCCATGGCGCACGAGATGGAGACGGGCGGCAGGCACCCCTTCAGTCTACGTGAGGGGGTCCTATGCGGGGCCTGAGCGCAGCCTGCGAGCGGGCCTCAGCCTGCGGCATCCCCCGGAGACTCCCGACGGCTGCGGACGGCGGCGCGCACGCGGACGACGACGAACCACACCACCAGGGCCACGACCACGACGATCACGATGTTCTGGAACACGCCGGCGTACTCCTCGACGATGTGCCAGTTCTCGCCGAGGAAGAACCCCGCGAGCACGAAGATCGAGTTCCAGATGAGACTGCCCGCCGTCGTGAGCAGGCCGAACTTCCACCAGTGCATCTTCGAGACCCCCGCCGGGATCGAGATGAGGCTCCGGAACAGCGGCACCATCCGACCGAAGAAGACCGCGGCGCCGCCGTGACGCTCGAACCAGTGCACGGTCTTGGTGACGTCCTCGCCCTTCATGAGCGGAAGCTTGTCGGCGATGCGGGTGAGTCGGTCTGCTCCGAGGACACGACCGAGCACGTAGAGGATGTAGGCGCCGAAGACCGACCCGAAGGTGGTCCATCCGATCGCCTCCGCGAGGGTGAACGACCCGCGCGAAGCGGCGAGACCGGCCAGCGGCAGGACGACCTCGCTCGGGATCGGCGGGAACAGGTTGTCGAGGCCGACGGCGACGGCCGCTCCCGCCGGGCCGATGGTGTCCATCAGCGAGACGACCCAGTCGGCCAGCGCCGAGAGCCAGGAGCCGTCTCCCGAGGAGGTGGCGGCAGTGTTCATGACGGTCATCGGGTGCTCTCTCGCGCTCGGTGATCGGATGCCCGGCCGGGCCCCCCGTCCGGCCAGCCTACGGGGCGGCAATCCGCGCAACCTGGGTGCCGCGTAGACTCTCCCCTCGTGAGTGAACGCACCCTCGTCCAGCAGCTGCAGTCCCGTGAAGACGGATCCGTCTCGGTCTCCGGATGGGTCGAGACCGTCCGCGATCAGAAGAAGGTGCAGTTCGTCATCCTGCGCGATGAGACGGGCGCTGTGCAGCTCGTCAATCCCGCGACGCGCCCCGCCGAGGACGGCAGTGAGCAGGATGCCGCGGCCCTGGCCCTCACGGACCTCATCTCGAACCTGTCGACCGGCACCTTCCTGACTGCGACCGGCGACCTCAAGCACGACGAGCGCGTCAAGCTCGGCGGTGTCGAAATCAAGATCGGCGGCCTGGAGATCGCGGCCGCCGCCCTGCCCGAGACGCCGATCGCGGCCGACTCGGGTCTCGACAAGCGCATGGACTGGCGCTTCATCGACCTGCGCCAGCGTCGCAACAACCTGGTGTTCCGCATCCAGACGACCCTCGAGCACGCGATGCGCAGCTACTGGGTCGAGCGCGACTACATCGAGGTCCACTCCCCCAAGCTCATGGCCTCGCCGTCGGAGTCGAACGCCGAGCTCTTCGAGGTGCCCTACTTCGAGGACAAGACGGCGTACCTCGCGCAGAGCCCGCAGTTCTTCAAGCAGATGGCCCAGGTCGCCGGCTTCGGCAAGATCTTCGAGATCGCCCCCGCCTTCCGCGCCGACCCGTCGTTCACCTCGCGCCACGCGACCGAGTTCACCTCGATCGACGCCGAGATCAGCTGGATCGACTCGCACGAGGACGTCGCGCGCATGCAGGAGGAGCTCCTCCAGACCGCGATCCGCGCCGTCGCCGACAAGCACGGCGACGAGATCAAGGCCCTCTTCGACATCGACGTGGTCGTCCCCGAGCTGCCGTTCCCGCGCATCCCGCTCGCCGAGGCACGCGAGATCGTCGCGGCTCGCGGCTACGAGATCCCCCGCACCGACGGCGACCTCGACCCCGAGGGCGAGCGCCAGATCGCGGCCCACGTGCAGGAGACCTACGGCCACCAGTTCGTCTTCATCACCGACTACCACCCCGAGATCCGCGCTTTCTACCACATGCGCGACGAGGAGACCGGGCTGACGAAGTCGTACGATCTGCTCTTCAACGGCGTCGAGATCACGACGGGCGCGCAGCGCGAGCACCGCGTCGACGTGCTCATCGAGCAGGCGAAGGAGAAGGGGCTCGACCCCGAGCACCTCGACTTCTACCTCGACTTCTTCCGCTTCGGCGCCCCGCCGCACGGCGGCTTCGGCATGGGCCTCGCCCGCGTGCTGATGCTGCTGCTCGGTCAGGACTCGATCCGCGAGGTCACCTACCTCTTCCGCGGACCGACGCGCCTGGCCCCGTAACACGGGACCCCGCCCTCTCGACAACCGCTCGGCTCCGGCTGGGCGGTTGTCGTATGGTGGCTGATTCCCCGACGGAAGGATCAGCTGCATGTGGGATGGATGGGTCGACTTCGGCATCGCCGCAGTGATCGGGATCGGCGTCGCGATCCTCATCGCCGTCGTCGCGATGATCGCCCTGGCGGTCATCGCGCGCCGACGCCGATGGGCGGGGGTGCTCAGCCGCCAATCCCGCGCGCCGTTCCGGATGCTGCTGCTCGTGGTCGCGCTCTGGGTCGCCGTCCGGGTGGCGTTCCCCGATGACACGTGGCGCGGCATCCTCGGCCAGATCCTGACGATCCTCATCATCGCGGCGAGCGCGTGGCTCCTCGCCTCGCTCGTCGTCGTGGCGACCGATGTGGCCCTCGGGCGCTACCGGATCGACGTTCCCGACAACCGGGTGGCCCGCCGCATCCGGACCCAGACGCTGGTCGTGAGGCGTCTCGCGATCGCGATCATCGTCATCATCGGGATCGGAGCCGTCCTCCTGACGTTCGACTCCGTGCGGGCCATCGGCGCGAGCGTGCTCGCCTCGGCGGGCATCGCATCGATCGTCGCGGGCCTGGCCGCGCAGTCGGTGCTCGCCAACGTGTTCGCGGGCCTCCAGATCGTCTTCAGCGACGCCCTGCGCGTCGATGACGTCGTGGTGGCCGACGGCGAATGGGGGCGGGTGGGCGAGATCACCCTGAGCTACGTCGTGCTCGACCTCTGGGACGACCGCCGGCTCGTCCTGCCGTGCACGTACTTCACGACGACGCCTTTCGAGAACTGGACCCGCACAGGGTCGGAGCTGCTCGGTGCCGTCGAGATGGACCTCGACTGGAACGTGTCGCCCGTCCTCATGCGCTCGCACCTGCAGCGCGTGCTCGAGCGGACCGACCTGTGGGACGGCCGCACGGCGGTCCTGCAGGTCACGGACGCGGTCGCCGGGTACGTCCGCGTCCGTATCCTCGTCACGGCGAAGGACGCGCCGACCCTGTTCGACCTCCGCTGCCTCGTCCGCGAGGCGATGGTGACCTGGGTGCAGGAGTCGATGCCGCAGGCCGTGCCGGTCCAGCGCGTTCTGATGACGGATGCCGCGACCCCCGCCACGCGCAGTCCCGCCGACGCGGCGACCGCAGACCCCACCCCGACCGGCGACGGCCTGTTCACCGGCAGCGCCGACGCCGAGCGCCGCGCCAGCACCTTCACGAACGCGATCCCGATCCTCCGGGAGGACGATCCGCAGCCGTCGTCATAGCGTCACCGTCCGTTCAGATCGCAGGGGCCCCCGGGTCACCGAACGGACGTAGCGTCCCCTCGTCCCCCCGGCGTCGCGAGCCCGCGCACGCCGGAACACCCGAGAGGAACCGCATGTTTCGTCCGTCCCGGCGGCGCGCCGCCGCACTCGCTGTCGCCACGATCGCCGCTCTGTCCCTCGCCGGCTGCGCCGGCGCGACCGATGCCCAGAACGCCTCCGGCGAGGGTCCCGCTGCTGCCGCCGCGAAGAGCGTGAGCGACCTCGGCGGGTTCGCGAAGTTGGAGGAGGCCGCCAAGGCCGAAGGCGCCCTCAACGTCATCGCCCTGCCGCGCGATTGGGCGAACTACGGCGAGATCATCGACCTGTTCGCGAAGCGCTACCCAGAGATCGCGATCAACGAGCAGTCGCCGGACTTCTCGAGCGCCGAGGAGATCACTGCGGCCAAGACGAACGAGGGCCTCGACACCGCCCCCGACGTGTTCGACCTCGGCCTGACGGTCGCGCTCCAGAACACCGACCGGTTCGCGCCCTACAAGGTGCAGACCTGGGACGACATCCCCGCAGAGCTCAAGGAACCGTCCGGCCTGTTCGTGGGCGACTACGGCGGGTACATGTCGGTCGGCTACGACTCGGCGACCTTCTCCGCCCCGACGCAGCTCAGCGATCTGCTCGACGGGACGTACCGCGGGTCGGTCGCCATCAACGGCGACCCCACGCAGGCGGGCGCCGCTTTCGCGGCCGTCGGTCTCGCGACGGTGCAGTCGGGCGGGACCCTCGACGACTTCCAGCCGGGCATCGACTTCTTCTCGAAGCTCGACAAGGCCGGCAACATGCTGAAGCTCGACGTCACGAGCGCGACGGTCGCCAGCGGCGAGACGCCGGTCGTCTTCGACTGGGACTACCTGAACGCGGCGCACACCGCTGACGTCCCCACGTGGAAGACCGTCGTCTTCGATGGCGTCGGCTACGCGGGCTACTACAACCAGGCCGTGAACGCCGATGCTCCGCACCCGGCCGCCGCACGCCTGTGGCAGGAGTTCCTCTACAGCGACGAGGTCCAGAACCTGTGGCTGAAGGGGGGCGCCCGCCCCGTCCGGATGGAGGCCATGACGAAGGCCGGCACGATCGACGCCGCGCTCGCGGCGAAGCTGCCGAAGGCCCCGGCCGACACGGTCGTCCCCACCGAGGACCAGTCGACGACGGCCGGCACGCTGCTCGGTAAGGAATGGGCGGCCGCGGTCCAGTGACCGCGCTCGCCCCGGCGGGGAGCTCGGTCACGGGCTCCCCGCTCCCCCGCTCCCGGCGCATCGGGTGGGCGTGGCTCGGCCTCGTGCCGTTCCTCGCCTACCTCGCGCTGTTCCTCCTGCTGCCGACGATCCTCGCGGTCGTCACCGGCTTCCAGGACGGCCGCGGCGCTTTCACGTGGGACAACGTGACGGCGCTCGTCGATCCGGTGATCACCGCGACGTTCTGGAATTCGACCTGGGTCTCACTGCTCACGGCGGTCATCGGCGCCGTCATCGGCGCCCTCGTCTGCTTCGCGATGCTGGGGCTTCCCGAGACGGGCGCAGTCCGCGCGTCGGTGGATGCCGCATCCGGCGTCCTCGCGCAGTTCGGCGGCGTCATGCTCGCCTTCGTCATGGTCGCGACCCTCGGCACCCAGGGCGTCGTCACGCGGTTCCTCGCGGATGTGTTCGGCATCGACATCTTCGCCCGGGGTGCGTGGATCTATTCGCTGCCCGGACTCATCCCCGCCTACATCGTCTTCCAGGTGCCGCTCATGGTCATCACCTTCATGCCGGCCCTCGCCGCCCTCCGCCCGCAGTGGGCCGAGGCGCATCTGACCCTGGGCGGCACGCGAGCCGGATTCTGGCTCCACGTGGGGCTGCCGGTCCTCGCGCCGTCCTTCCTCGCGAGCTTCCTCCTGCTGTTCACGAACGCGTTCTCGTCGTACGCGACGGCGGCGGCACTCGCCAGCCAGGGGTCGTCCATCGTCCCGCTGCAGATCCGCACGGCGCTCACGAGCGAGACCGTGCTCGGGCGCGAGAACCTCGCGGGCTCGCTCGCGCTCGGGATGATCGTCGTCGTCGCGGCGGCCATGGTCGTCTACAACCTCGTCCAGCGGCGGGCCTCGAGGTGGCACGCATGAGCCGTTCGCCGCTCGCCCCCTCCCGCACGTCGCGGTGGGCCATCGGCATCCTCGTCGGCCTGGTGTTCGCCGTCCCGTTCGCCGCGACCCTGCTGTTCACCCTGACCGCCGCGGACGGGAGCCTCACCCTCGACCGCTGGGCGACGCTGTTCGATCCCGCGCGCGCGGCGGCCTACCGACCGGTCTGGGCGGGCCTGATCAACTCCCTGATCCTCGCGGTCGTGACCGTGGCGATCGTCCTCGTCGTGCTCGCCCCGACGATGGTCCTGGTCGCGTTGCGCTACCCGCGGCTGCGACGAGTGTTCGAGTTCTTCGCGCTCCTGCCGATCACGATCCCGGCGATCGTGCTGGTCGTCGGCCTCGCCCCGATCTACCTGACGATCGGCCGGTCGCTCGGCACGGGGGCGTGGACCCTCGCCTTCGCGTACGGGGTGGTCGTCCTGCCCTTCGCCTACCGCTCCATCCAGGCCTCCATCGACGCCGTCGACCTGCAGACCCTCACCGAGGCGGCCCGCACACTGGGCGCCGGGTGGCCGACGGTGCTGCTGCGCGTCATCGCGCCGAACCTGCGACAGGGGCTGCTCGCGGCATCCCTCATCACCGTGGCCGTCGTCCTCGGGGAGTTCACGATCGCGTCGCTCCTGAACCGTCAGGTGCTGCAGACGGGGCTCGTCCTCATCAACAAGCAGGATGCCTGGGCCTCCGCGATCTTCACGTTGCTCGCCCTCACCTTCGCGTTCGCGCTCCTGCTCATCATTGGCCGAGCAGGACGCGTCGGCGCCGGAAGGAAGACCCCATGACTCTCGACGCCACCGCCCGGGCGCTCCCGCGGACCGCCGACAATCACCTGCTGGCCGCCGCCGGCGACGGCACCCGGGTGGAGCTTCGCGGCATCGTGAAGGACTTCGGTGCGACCCGGGTGCTCCACGGGGTCGACCTCGACATCGCCCCGGGAGAGTTGGTGTCGCTGCTGGGTCCGTCCGGATGCGGCAAGACGACGGCGCTCCGGGTGATCTCGGGCCTCGAGGACGCAACGGCGGGCGTCGTGGCGTTCGGCGGCACGGATGTCTCGCACACGCCCACGAACAATCGCGACATCGGCATGGTGTTCCAGGCGTACTCGCTCTTCCCGCACCTGCGCGTCGTCGACAACGTCGCGTTCGGGCTCCGCCGCCGCAGGGTGGATGCCCGGACCTCGCGTCGTCGGGCCGGCGAAGCCCTCGAGCTCGTCGGCCTGGACCACCTCGCGGACCGCTACCCGCACCAGCTCTCCGGGGGTCAGCAGCAGCGGGTCGCGTTGGCCCGTGCGCTCGTGACCGAGCCCCGGGTCCTGCTCCTGGACGAGCCGCTGTCGGCCCTCGACGCCAAGGTTCGCGTGCAACTGCGCGACGAGATCCGCCGCATCCAGCTGCGCCTGGGGACCACCACCGTCTTCGTCACCCACGACCAGGAGGAGGCTCTCGCGGTCTCGGACCGGATCGCGGTGATGGATGCCGGTCGCATCGAGCAGATCGGCTCGCCCGAGGAGCTCTACCGTCGTCCCGCGACACCCCGTGTCGCCGCGTTCATCGGACTGTCGAGCTCCGTGCCGGGGGTCGCCCGCGGCGGCACCGTCACGGTCTGGGGCGCCGAGGTCCCGGCGCAGTCGGCGGTTCCGGACGGCGACGTCGACGTACTTCTGCGCCCCGAGCACGTGCTCCTGGTGGGTGCGGGGTCCGGGGTCGGCGCTGTCGTCGAAGAGAGCACGTTCCTCGGCAGCTTCCGCCGCTCCCTCGTGCGCACCGATGACGGAACCCTCGTGCGCCTGCAGCACGCCGCCGAGGACCGTCTCGAGTTCGGGGAGCGGGTCCACATCGCCGTCGCGCCCGTGCCCGTCGTCACGACGGAGCGCGCAAGGCCGCGGTGAGGCCTCAGACCTCCACGTCGACGGCCATCCGACCGCCGGTCACGCTGCGGATGTACCCGGCGACCTCCTGGTGCGCGGGGTGCGCCTGGTAGGCGTCGAGGGCATCGAGGTCGTCGAGGTCGATCACGAGAGCGACGTCGGCATTGCTCTCGGGCACGGCGACGTTGACGCCGACGCTGAGGGAGCGGATGACGGGCACGACGCCGACCAGCCCTTCGAGCAGACGCGCGACCTCGGCTGCGTGCGCTACGCGCGTCTCGGCGTCGTCGGCGGCCATCTTCCACATCACGATGTGGCGGATCATGCTCGGGCGCTCTCGGTCAGGGCCGTGCGCAGGCGGTCGGCCGACACGCGCCAGTGCGCGTGCAGGTCCCCGTCGATCAGAACGACGGGGATCTTCTCCCACCACGTCGCGTAGAGCTCAGCGTCGTCGGCGATCGACAGCTCCTCGACGTCGACCTGGCCCTCGGGGAGGTCCGCGACGACGGTGTCGACGATCTCGCGGGCGACGTCGCAGAGGTGGCAGTCGGGTTTGGAGATGAGGGTGAGTGCGGTCACGGCATCCATTCTCACCCGGGAATGGATGCCGCGGACGCAACACGAAGCGCCCCGACGACCGGAGAACCGGTCGGGGGCGCTTGGTGTGCGATGCCGCTTACTTCTTGTTGCGGCGCTGGTGGCGAGTCTTACGAAGCAGCTTGCGGTGCTTCTTCTTCGCCATGCGCTTGCGGCGCTTCTTGATGACTGAACCCACGGTAAACCTCACTAAGTCGGGGTCTGGACGCGCAGTGTGGGCGTCCGGGAACGGCAAGACGGAAAAATGCCTCGGATCAGTCTAGCCGACGTCAGCGATAGGACGTTGCAAAGCTGCTGTGACGGCGGTTTCGGGGACGCGGTAGCTGCGACCGAAGCGGACGGCGGGAAGCTCGCCGGAGTGCACCAGCCGATAGACGGTCATCTTCGACACGCGCATGAGGTCCGCGACCTCAGCGACAGTGAGAAAGCGCACATCCGAGATGTCCGACATGTCCGTCCCCTTATGAATATGCGATCCCCCGCAGATTCCTCCACATTAGGGGTTCAGCGGGACGCGTGTAAACCTGTGTGACTCGTGGGGCGGGCGGGGCTCAGCGACCGGGGAGCTTGTTGAAGACGCTCGTGACCGCGTGCTTCGCCGACGCGGCTGCTCGACCCACAACCTCGGCGGCATGCGCAGCGCTCTCGGTGAGGGCGTGCGGCGTCGCCGCATCCTCTTCATCGACGGCGAAGAAGGGGAACAGCCAGTCGTCGACGGCGTCGAGCGGCGCCGGCGACAGGCTGTAGTACCGATGCTGGCCGTCCTCGCGGACGGAGACGAGGGATGCCTCCCGCAGCACCTTCAGGTGCTTGGAGACCGTCGGCTGGCTCACGCCGAGCGCCGACACGATCTGGGAGACGCTCGTCCCCTTCTCCCCCGACGCTCCTCGTTCACGGAGGAGCTGGAGGATGTCCCGACGGGTTCCGTCGGCGATCACGTCGAAGATGTCCGCCATGGCATTAGGTTAGCCCGCCCGCGCGCGGGAGTACCATGACAACGATCCGAACGAGGAAGGGGCGCTGATGACGGGCCTGGCCGTCGACGAGCGCGCCCCCCGGCGCGGACCGGCGTGGCATCGCCGCGCGTTCTCCGCGATGCGCGACCTCGCGACGGCGTCGCCGTCCCGCTTCGCCGTTCTCATCTTCTCGGCGCTGATCCTGCTGTTCACGGCGATCTTCTCCCTGCCGGTAATGGCGTCGGACGGGCAGGTCACCCCGCTCCCCGACGCGCTGTTCACCGCGGTGTCGACGATCTGCGTCACGGGACTCGCGACGGTCGACATGGCGACCCACTGGTCTCCGCTCGGCCACGTCGTGGTCTTCATCGGGGTCAACGTGGGCGCCCTCGGCGTGCTCACCCTCGCCTCGATCCTCGGCCTCGTCATCTCGAAGCGATTGGGCCTGCGAGCCAAGCTCCTCGCCGCCGGCGACAGCAACCCGATGCGCGCCCACGGCGGCCCGGTCAACGAGGGCCAAGCCGTCCGGCTGGGTGAGGTCGGCCAGCTGCTGGCGACCGTCGCCCTGTCGACGCTCGTGATCGAGGCCGCCCTCGCGGTCCTCCTCTACCCGATGCTGCTCGCCAGCGGGGTCGACGCACTGACCGCCCTGTGGGAGGCCCCGTACTACGCCGCGATGGCGTTCACGAACACGGGGTTCTCACCGAATGCCGAAGGCCTCGCACCCTTCGCCCAGAACTACCTCCTGCTGAGCGTCCTCATGGTGGGCGTCTTCCTCGGCTCGATCGGGTTCCCCGTCATCTACGCCCTGTGGAAGCACCACTGGCACGTGCGCAAGTGGTCGATCCACGTGAAGCTCACGCTCATCACGACCGTCGTCCTGTTCATCGCGGGAGCGAGCGCCTTCGTCATCCTCGAGTACGGGAACCCGAAGACCTTCGGCACGATGGATGCCTGGGACACCACCTTCCAGGCTCTGTTCCTCTCCGCGATGACCCGCTCGGGCGGTTTCTCGATCATCGACATCGGAGAGTTGCACGAGTCGTCGATCGTCGTCGGATCCATGCTGATGTTCGTCGGCGGCGGCTCCGCCTCGACCGCCGGCGGCATCAAGGTCACGACGCTCGCGGTCCTCGCCCTCGCGGTGTGGTCCGAGGCGAAGGGACGTCCGAGCGTCTCGGCGTTCGGCCGCCGCATCCCGAGCGACGTCCAGCGCGTCGCCCTGTCGGTCGTCGCGTGGGGCGCGACGATCGTCGCCCTGTCGACCATCACGATCGCGCACCTCACGAAGGCTCCCCTCGACGAGGTGCTCTTCGACGTCGTGTCGGGCTTCGCGACGGTCGGCCTGTCGACGGGGCTGACGCAGGAGCTGCCCGACCCCGCCGTCTTCGTCATGGCGCTGACGATGTTCATGGGACGCGTTGGTACAGTCACACTCGCGGCCGCCGTGGCCGCGACCAGCCGAACGCAGCACTACGCGCTGCCCGTGGAAAGGCCCATCGTTGGTTGAGCAGTTGCGCAGCGATTCGCCCGTCCTCGTCATCGGACTCGGTCGCTTCGGCGCCGCGTGCGCGGGCGAGCTCGACCGGCTCGACCGAGATGTCCTCGCGATCGACGACAGCCTCGACCTCGTGCAGAAGTGGTCGGAGCGCGTCACGCACGCCGTCCAGGCCGACGCGCGCAACATCGAGGCGCTGAAGCAGATCGGCGCGCAGGACTTCCAGGTCGCCGTCGTCGCCGTCGGCTCCTCGATCGAGGCATCCGTCCTCATCACCGCCAACCTCGTCGACCTCAAGGTCCCGCAGATCTGGGCCAAGGCGGTCTCGCAATCGCACGGCAAGATCCTCGCCCGCGTCGGAGCGAACCACGTCATCTACCCCGAGCGCGAGGCCGGCGAGCGCGTCGCGCACCTCGTGAGCGGCCGGATGCTGGACTTCATCCGGTTCGACGACGACTTCGTGCTGGCCAAGATGTACCCGCCGCGCTTCATCCGCGGTGTCGGGCTGAACGAATCCGGAGTCCGCTCGAAGTACAACGTCACCGTGGTCGGCGTGAAGAGCCCCGGCAAGCCGTTCCGCTACGCAGAAGCCACGACCGTCGTCACCAACCACGACCTCATCATCGTGTCGGGGACGAACTCCGACATCGAGCGGTTCGCCTCGCTCGACCGCTGAGCCCCGCGCCGGGGCCCAGCGTCAGATCTCCCGCTGGGCGTTCGCAAGAAGGCGCGCGAGGAGGTCGGCGAGCTCGACCCGCTCACTCTCGCTGAACCCGTCCAGCAGCCGCTCGTCGTGAGCGAGCGCGCGGGGCATCTCCCGCTCGACGACGGCGCGCCCGGCATCCGTCAACGACAGCTGCACCGCGCGACCGTCCCGGTCGGAACGCTCGCGACGCAGGAGGCCGACCGACTCGAGTCGCGTCGTGAGCTTCGTCGTCGCCGCCCCGCTGAGCATCGTCTCGGCGGTCACCTCGCTCGCACGGAGCGGGCGATCCATTCGGGCGAGGACGCAGAGGACGTCGAACTCCGATCGCGAGACGCCGCTGTCGGCGAGCAGACGTTCGATCTGAGCCGTGGCGAGTGCGCTCGTCCGGTTGAGCCTGCCCCAGACATCGATGGGCGACGTGTCCATCGCGGGCATCGACGCCGCCCAGGCAGCGCGGATGCGGTCGATCAGGTCGGCGCGCTCGGTCACGGGTCCACTGTAGTCGCGCCCACCTCATTATTTCACTAGTAAATCATCGGTGTACAATCGGAGGAATGACCGCCCTCGACACCGGAACCACCTCGACCACCACCGCTCCCGAGACCACCGCTCCGCGCTTGCTCTCGCAGCCGCCCGCCGTGTGGGCCATCGCCTTCGCCGCGATGATCGCGTTCATGGGGATCGGGCTCGTCGGCCCCATCCTCCCCACGGTCGCCGCCACGCTGCACGCCGCCCCGGTCGAGACGTCGCTCCTGTTCACGAGCTACCTCGCGGTGACCGCCTCGGCGATGTTCTTCACCAGTTGGCTGTCGACCCGGATCGGGACGCGCGCGGTGATGATCCTGGGCCTCTCGGTCATCGCCCTCGCCGCCGTCGGATGCGCCCTGTCGCCCACGATCGGCGCCCTGATCGCCTGCCGCGCCGTGTGGGGACTCGGCAATGCGCTGTTCCTCTCGACCGCGCTCGCATCGATCGTCTCGGCATCCGGTGGGCGCAGCGAGCACGCGGTCATCTTCTACGAGGCCGCACTCGGCATCGGGCTGGCCGTCGGTCCGCTCGTGGGCGGCCTGCTCGGCGAGATCGGCTGGTTCGCGGCGTTCTGGGGAACGGCATCCCTCCTCGCCGTCGGCGTCGTCGCCCTCCTGACCCTCGTCCGCGACCCCGGACACGCCGCGCAGCGCAGCTCGGTCGGTGCGCCCTTCCGCGCCTTCGCCGACAAGGGACTGCTCGCGATCAGCGTCGTCGCCTTCCTCTACAACGCCGGCTTCTTCGTCACCCTCTCGTACACGCCCTACGCCCTCGAGCTGCCGGCGGTCGGGATCGGCCTGGTCATGATGGGCTTCGGGATCGGCCTCGCGATCGCGGGCGTGCTCATCGCACCGCGCCTCACGAAGCGGTACTCGGTCGTCCAGGTGCTGTTCTGGTTCCTCGTCGCGTTCGCCGCGACCCACGTCGCCGCCTCGCTCAGCGCGGGCTCGCGCCCCCTGCTCGTCGTCTGCGTCGTGCTCCTGGGCGTCGAGATCGGCGCCGTCAACACGATCCTCACGGAGGCGGCGATGGAGGCGACGACGCTTCCGCGCGCCGTCGCGAGCTCGGCGTACTCCGGATTCCGCTTCTTCGGCGGCGCGATCGGCGCCCCCGTCGGCACCGCCCTCGCGGTGTACGGCGTCGGCGCCCCCTATGCGGCCGCTGCGGTATCGGCCGCCGTCGGCGCAGCCATCCTGTTCGCCGTGCGCCGTGTCGTGGGCCGAGCCGACCACACGGCGGTACTCAGCGAGCGCACGACGGCCGAGGATCTCACCCTCGGCGACGCCTGAGCGCCGGCCTCAGACGCCGGTCGCGAGCTCGCGCGCGCGGGCCAGCGCGGCATCCGTCGCCTGCGAGAAGAGACCGTCGAGGTTCGCCGTCTGCAGGACGCCGATGGCCCGCTCGGTCGTCCCCTTGGGGCTCGTGACGCGGCGGCGGAGCTCGGCGGGATCCTCACCGGATGCCGCGAGCAGCGCGGTCGCGCCGATGAAGGTCTGCTCGGCCATGAGGCGCGCGTCGGCCTCGTCGAACCCCTTGCCCCTGGCGGCCTCGGTGAGGGCCTCGACCAGCAGGAAGACATACGCAGGGCCCGATCCCGAGATGGTCGAGAGCGCGTCGATCTGCGTCTCGGGCACCTCGATGACCGCACCGCACGTCTCGAACAGCCGTCGCACGAGTGCGACGTGCTCCGGCGTCGCGGTCGATCCGGCAGCGATCCCGGTGACTGCCTTGCCGACGACCGCCGGCGTGTTCGGCATCGAGCGGATGACGGGGATGCCGGGACCGACGATGGCTTCGAACGTCTCGATCGTGACACCCGCGGCCAGGCTGACCACGATCGTCCCCGGCCGCAGCGCTCCCGCGATCTCGCGCAGCACGTCGGGGACCATAGCGGGCTTCACGCCGATCAGGACGATGTCGGCGGATGCCGCGGCATCCATGTTCGCGTCCGGTTCGTCCGCCACAGCCACGCTCGTCACCGCGTCGAGGCCATCGAGCTCGCGAGCCTTGGCGGCGGTGCGGTTGGTCACGACGACCGACGTCGCCTCTCCGGAGCGCGCGATGCCCTGGGCGATCGCACCTCCCATGGAACCTGCTCCGAGAATGGCGACGGGAGGAAGGTGGTGCGTCATGCCCCCATCCTGTCACCGACCTCACCGCTCGCGCCGGGCGCAAGAGGCTGGGAGCCTCCGAGGGGCGCGGCCTATCATCGGGTCATGACCCTCCTCGACGGAATCTCGTCCCGCATCATCGACACGGACCGCCTGGGCGTCAACATCCTCGAGCGCACCGGCGACGACCCCGAGACCACCACCGATCGGACCGTCGTCCTCCTCCACGGGGCGCTCTCGTCGGCTCTCGTGTGGCAGGAGCTCATGCAGGATCTGCCTGCGGAGTTCCGCGTCGTCGCGATCGACCTGCGCGGGTTCGGCGGAACGGAACACATGCCCGTCGACGCGAGCCGCGGTGTCCGCGACCTCAGCGACGACGTCGCCGTCGTGCTGTCACAGCTCGACATCGACACCCCGCACCTGGTCGGCTGGGACCTCGGCGGAGCGGTCGCGCTGCAATACGCGCTCGATCACCCGGTGCGGACGGTCCTGCTCGAGTCCCCCGTCTCGCCCTACGGGCTCGGCGGCACGCGCCTGGACGGCACGCGGCTGACCGACGACGATGCCGGATGCGGCGCGGGCATGGCGAATGCGGAGTTCGTCCGCCGCCTCACCGCGCGGGAGTCCGGCGACGAGGCGCCCACCTCCCCCCGCAGCATCTTCCGCGCGTCGTTCGTGGCGGAGGATTTCACCACCGAGCACGAGGACCTCTGGATCGAGGCGATGCTGTCGACCTCGACCGCGACCGGCAACTACCCGGGCGAAGCTGTCCCCAGCCCGCACTGGCCGGGCTACGCGCCGGGCCGGTTCGGCGTGCTGAACGCCCTCGCACCGTCGAACTTCGACGTCTCGACGATCGTCGAGCTGCAGACCAAACCCACCATCCTGTGGGTGCGCGGCGTCCTCGACCCCATCATCTCGGACACGTCCTTCTCCGACCCGAACCACCTCGGCGCCCTCGGGATCCTGCCGGACTGGCCGGGCGCCGACGTCGCCCCCGCCCAGCCGATGGTGTCGCAGACCCGCGAGGTTCTGCGACGCTACACGGATGCCGGGGGCACTGCGACCGAGCTCGCCCTGCCCGGCGTCGGCCACACACCCCACCTGGAGCGTCCCGCCGTCTTCCGTCGCGCGCTGCTCGAACTGACGGGGTACATCGGGTCTCCGGCATCCCCCGCCCCGCCGACCGAGGCGATCATCCTCAGTTCGTCCGACTGACCGGGGCGCTCAGCGCTTCGCGTCGAAGAAGGCGCGCAGCAGGGCGGCCGACTCCCCCGCGCGCACCCCGCCGAGGACTTCGGCGCGGTGCGGCATCCGCCTGTCGCGTAACAGGTCGTGGACCGACCCGGCCGCGCCCGCCTTCTCATCCCACGCGCCGAACACGACGCGGCCGACGCGCGTCTGCAGGATCGCCCCCGCGCACATGGTGCACGGCTCGAGAGTGACGACGAGGGTGCACTCCTCGAGGTTCCACGATCCGAGAGCGGATGCCGCCGCCCGCAGCGCGACGATCTCGGCGTGCGCGAGCGGATCGCCGTCGCGCTCGCGCAGATTCCGGCCTTCGCCGATGATGCGGCCCGCGCGCATGACGGCGGCGCCGACCGGCACATCGCCGTGAGCGGGGGCGGATGCCGCGAGTTCCAGCGCCCGGACCATCGCCGCATCGTCGGCGGCGGGAACGGGCAGACTCACGAGGTCAGCGTAGCCCCGGTACCCTTGGGCTCATGCGTGTGCACGTCGCCGACCACCCCCTCATCACCCACAAGCTCACGGTGCTGCGCGACAAGCGCACCACGTCGCCGGTCTTCCGCCAGTTGACGGAGGAGCTCATCACGCTCCTCGCCTACGAGGCGACCCGCGGCGTCCGCGTCGAGGAGATCGAGATCGACACCCCGGTCACCCGGACGACGGGCCTGAAGATCAGCGAGCCCCGCCCGCTGGTCGTGCCGATCCTCCGCGCCGGCCTCGGCATGCTCGAGGGCATGACGAAGCTGCTGCCGACGGCCGAGGTCGGCTTCCTCGGGATGGCCCGCAACGAGGAGACCTTCGAGCCGTACACGTACGCCGAACGCCTCCCCGACGACCTGAGCGACCGCCAGTGCTTCGTCCTCGACCCGATGCTCGCCACGGGCGGCTCGCTCGGCGCCGCGATCGACTTCCTCTTCGCGCGCGGCGCGCAGGACGTCACCGCGGTCTGCATCCTCGCGGCTCCCGAGGGACTCGCCGCGATCGAGAAGCAGGTCGGCGACCGCGACGTGACCCTCGTCCTGGGCGCTCTGGACGAGCGGCTCAACGAGAAGGGCTACATCGTGCCCGGCCTCGGCGACGCCGGAGACCGCCTCTACGGCACGGTCTGAGGCGGCACGGTCCGAGGCGGCACGGTCTGAGGCGGCACCGTCTGAACCTCGTGCCGCGCGGACGCTCACGGGCTCCCGACCAGCCGTGCGAAGGCGCTGAGCCGAGCAACTCCGTCCGGGGTCCGCGGGAGGTCGTCGAGCAGCCCGGTGCTGTAGACGACGTACGCCGTGTGCATCGCTCTCGACACGGCCACGTTGATGCGGTTCTGCAGCAGCAGGAACTCGAGTCCTCGCGGCGCATCCCGTCCTGACGACGCTGCGAGCGAGACGATGACGACGGCCGCTTCCTGACCCTGGAAGCGGTCCACCGTCCCGACACGGACGCCGGGGAATCCTGCGGCGACGAGCGCTTCTTCGACCAGGACCTGCTGCGCGTTGTACGGCGTCACGACGATGACGTCCTCGGGCGCGAGTGGCCGGGATGCGCCGCCGTCGGTCCAGGGGATGCCGCTCAGCTCACGGACGATCCGCACGACCTCGTCCGCCTCTTCGGGCGACTGCGTCGCGTTGCGGGTGTGGGCGATGGGCACGGGGATCACCCCGGCCGGCACACCCTCGAGGCGCCGCAGGGCGGTGTCGGGATGCGCCTCGAGCTGCCCTTCGTAGGCGAGCTGCGACACGGGCTCGGCCACCTCGGGGCGCATACGCCGCGTGCGGGCGAGGAAATACCCCCGATCGGCGGGAATCACGGCGTGGCCGTCCATGACCCATCCGAGCGCGGAGGTGTCGACCGGCTCGGGATGGGTGCCCTGACTCACCTGCGGCAGCTGCTGCGGGTCGCCGAGGAGGAGCAGCCGTTTCGCGGCGGCCGAGACCGCGATGGTCGAGGCGAGCGAGAACTGGCCCGCCTCGTCGATCACGAGAAGATCGAGCGAGCGGCGCGCGACGCGCCCGGAATGGGTGAGGTCCCAGGCCGTGCCGCCGACCACGAAGCCGGCAGGCTGCGCATCGATGTAGGCGGCCAGCTGATTCTTCGCGATGACGGTGAAACGCTCCCTGCCCGTCGCAGGCCCCTTCGGCGCCTTGGCGACCTGCGCGGCATCCAACCCGGCCTCGACGATCCGGTCGAGCATGTGCTCGACGACGTTGTGCGACTGGGCGACGACCCCGACACGGAATCCGCGCTCACGGACGAGCCGCGCGACGACATGGGACCCGACATAGGTCTTGCCGGTCCCCGGAGGACCCTGCACGGCGAGGTATCCGTCGGACAGCCCGGCGAGGGCTGCGGCGATGTCGGCGACGTCGTCACCCGTGCGCGGCAACGGGGCAGGCAGACGCGGCGGACGACGCAGCAGCAGGTCGGTCGCGGGATCCGTCGGCAGGGCCGGGGCGGAGGCCAGCACCGCGTCGGCCCACTCGTCGATGGCGGCCTGCTGGCTTCCCGCGCGCGGCGGGGCGGGCGGGGTGAGCGCGACGGGGAGCTCCTGCCACGTGAACCCCTGGTAGGCGTTCTCCGCGATCACGACGCCGTCTTCGAGGACGTCGACGACCGAGACGGACCGCGCGGCGTGGATCCAGCGCGGACTCGTCTCGATGGGGAACGGTGCCGGCAGCTCGTACAGGGCGTATGGGCTCTGACCGACCGTGATGCGCGTCCCCGGGGCGAACTCGCCGCGGATCTCGATGACGCGTCTGACGGCGGTGAGGCCTTCGGGTCGATGCCAATCGGTGAGCACACGGCACCGGTCGCGGTCGATCACGACCACATCGCGCGTGTCCTCCCACACCGACACCGGTTCGCGCAGGCGCAGGAAATGCGTCGCCCAGAACGTCTTCGCCTCGCGAGGGTAGTAGTCGATGGCCGCCGCTCCGAGCCGGAGTGCCTGCGCGACCGATTCGTCCTCGGCATCGTCGGCGAACCGCGAGAGCGCCTCGGCCTGGGGCGACGGCTCGTACACGGCCTCACCGGCGTCGGGCTCCCGAGAGGGCACCAGCTTCGCCTCGCGCGCGCGGTCGACGAGCCAGTCCCGCAGGCGCCGCGTCGACACGCAGTCGTAGCGGTTGTAGTCGGCGAGGTCGTCGAGGATGACTTCTGCAGCCGCGACATCGCCGGCATCCTGCAGAGCGCGCGCTTCGACGTAGCGGACGATCGAGTCGTCGCCGCGCTGCACGTCGCTCGTGCGGACTTCGTCGCCCATGTAGAGCGGCTCGAGCTTCTTGATGGAGTACGAGCGCGACCCCACCCGCAACGCCCGGCGGACGATCGGATAGAGATCGACGAATACGCCGTCGCGCAGCAGACGGTCGACAGCCGCCTCGCCCACCCCGTGACGTGCCGCCATGGCGAGCAGGTGCGTCGGCTCGTACGGCGCGTAGTGGTAGATGTGCATGCCGGGATGTGCGCGCCGCCGGACGGCGACGAACTCGAGGAAGTCCTCGAGGGCGCGCTTCTCGTCGGCGAACGAATGCGCCCAGAGCGCCGAATACTGCTCCGTCTCATCGACCCAGCCGAACAGGTAGTCGATCCCCCACTGCACGGCTGCGCCCTCGGTGTAGAGCGGATCGCCTTCGAAGTCGAAGAACAGGTCGCCGTGATCCGGTCGAGGCAGTGCTCCCATGGCTTTGGGGAAGACGACGTCGAAGGTCGGGACCGCCGGGCTCGCCTGGGCGGGGACGTCGTCGACTCCGCCGGCGGGGCTGTCGAGCTGCAGTCGCGCCTGGGTGCGGAGTCCCGAGAAGGTGTCCCACGACATCCGCGGCGGTGCTTCGCGGGATGCCGCGAGGTCGTCGATCGTGCCGACGCCCGCCGCGCGGAGGCGGTCGCGCTGGACGGGCCTCATCCCCGCGACGAGGAGGAGGTCCCGGTGCGCGACGACCTCGAGGTCGCACGTGGCGCATCGTCCGCAGGCGACCACGCGGAGCTCGCCGCGGTCATCGCCCCAGGGGATGGGCTCTCCGGCCGCGCCGGCGGCGAGGTTCCGGTCGGCGATGAGGGCGCGGAGCCGGTCGCGGCGCAGCGAGAAGACGGGCATCAGGTCGCGGACCGCGTGGGTCGAGACCGATCCGTCACCGAGGAGCAGCTGGACCTCGTCGGCGCGCGGCACCCCGAGTCGGTCGAGTTGGTCCACGTATGCCGCGAGCTGCATGAGGGCCGTGACGCGCGCGTGTCGCGCCAGCTTGGTGTCCTGAACGACCCAGCGCCCATCGACGCCGCGAACGAGGAAGTCCGCGAAGCCGACGAATTCCTCGGTCGAAAAGGCCGCCTGGTAGATCACATGGACGGCGGGATCGGCGAGCGCCGTATCGGTCGCGGCGACGGCGGCCGCGAGGCCCGCGGCATCCGACGACCTCGTCTCGGGGATCTCGACGACCGCACCCGGATGCGCATCTCGGTAGGCCTCGTAGACCCGCCGTTCGTGCTGCGTCCCGAGCCGCCCCGCCCGCTCGAGAGTGAGGTCCTCGGGGTCCTCGACCGCCGCGATCCGGCCGAGCTTCGCGTCGATCGCCCGCAGCCAGGCGAACTCGCACTCGGCTGCAGCCTTCAGATCGCTCGCGCTCCAGACGATCCGGCCGTCGTCTTCGATGTATCGCATGATCCCCTCTCGGGAATCGACACTATCCGCGGTCTCCGACACTCCCGCCGAGCATGCCCCGACGCCACGAATCCATGCGCTGCTGGGCGAACGTCGTCCCGAGCTCGTGGCGCAGCTCGGGATGCTCGGCCCAGAATCGCAGGGACGCGTAGATGAGCCATGCGTGGGCGCGGAATCCGCTGATGTTGAGATCGAGCAGGATCTCGTCGTCGGCGGCCCGGAGCTCCACCGAGGGCGTGAAGTCGCCCGTCTTCTCGTCGACGGCGGACACCGCGGGAGTGACGTGAGCGATCCGGGACCACTCGATGTCGTCGGTGTCGTCGAGGTAGTAGCGGGTCACGCCCGCCGGTCCCATCCCCACCCCGATCGGCAGCCGACCGAACGAGGCCGCCCGCCAGGTCGTGACGAACGCGAGGATCCCGGCCAGCAGCAGCAGGAGGGCGAGGAGCAGCAGCGGAACCAGCCAGATGAGCGCGAATGCCACATCCGTGATGACGGATCGGACGATCGCCCATCCGAAGACGACGGCGCCGAACGCGCCCGCCGCCGTGAAGCAACCGCTGAGCCACGCACCCGCACCGCGCTCGCGGAAGAAATGCACCCACGAATCGCGCGGCCGTTCCTTCGCCCGGGTGAGTGCCACGGCGTTGAGGAGCTCGGGCAGGTCGCGTTCCGCACCCGCGCGTTCGAAGTGGACGCCGAACCCCGCGGTCGCGGCCAGGAAGACGAACGTCCGCCAGGTCGCCGCGCCCGTGTCGTCGGCCAGGACGGCGAGGACTGCGGCCGCCCCGCTGAGGAACACGACGAGCGAGTAGGCGACGACGGTCCAGGGACGGATGCGGGTGGGAGTGCCGACCCGCCAGTCTTCGGGCAATGGATAGGGCGGTGGGAGCACGGGGTTTCCGGCGGCGCGGGAGGGCACCAGATGATGAAAGCACAGGCTGCCGCAGGCCGACGGCCACCTGACAGACTGGAGCCGTGACCCACGACCTTCCATTCGAGAACCCGTACCGGCACGGCTATGCGCGCGTCGCAGCGTGCACGGTTCCGGTCGCGATCGCCGACCCGGCGACCAACGCCGAAGCGGTCTTGGAGAGAGCGCGCGCCTGCCACGACGAGGGCGTCGCGGTCGCCGTGTTCCCCGAACTCTGCCTCTCGGGGTATGCCATCGAGGATCTCGTGATGCAGGACGTCGTCCTCGATGCCGTCGTCACCGCGATCGAGCGGCTGGTCGCGGCATCCGTCGACCTCTCCCCCCTCCTCGTCGTCGGCGCGCCGCTGCGGATGCAGAACCGGCTCTACAACTGCGCCGTCGTGATCCACCGCGGGCGTGTGCTCGGTGTCGCACCCAAGTCACACCTGCCCACCTACCGCGAGTTCTACGAGTCCCGTTGGTACGCACGCGGCGACGGGGCCCCCGACACCGTGACCCTCGCCTGTGAGGAGGTACCAGTCGGCACCGACCTGCTGTTCGAGGCGGCCGACGTGCCGGGACTCGTCGTCCATGCCGAGATCTGCGAGGACTTCTGGGTGCCGGTGCCGCCGTCCTCGCACGCGGCCCTCGCCGGCGCGACGGTCCTCCTCAACCTTTCGGGCAGCCCCATCACGATCGCGCGCGCCGAGGACCGCCGCATCCTCGTGCAGTCGCAGTCCTTCCGCTGTCTCGCCGCCTACGTGTACGCCGCTGCGGGTCAGGGCGAGTCGACCAACGACGTCTCGTGGGACGGGCAGACGATCATCTACGAGAACGGCACGCTCCTCGCCGAGACCGAGCGCTTCCCCGACGGCCCGCGGCACGCGATCGCCGACATCGACCTCGACCGCCTCCGCCAGGACCGCCTGCGCCAGGGCACGTTCGAGGACAACGCCCGCACGGAATCCTCGTGGCCGACCCGCATCCCCTTCACAGTGGAGCCGGCGGCATCCCTCACCGGCCTCCGCCGCCCGCTCGACCGCTTCCCCTTCGTGCCGGACGACCCTGCCCGCCTCGACCTCGACTGCTACGAGGCCTTCAACATCCAGGTGTCGGGACTCGAGCAGCGCCTGCGCGCGATCGGGCAGCCGAAGCCCGTCATCGGCGTCTCGGGGGGTCTCGACTCGACGCACGCCCTGCTCGTCGTCGCCCGCGCCATGGACCGGATGGGACGGCCGCGGAGCGACATCCTCGCCTTCACGATGCCCGGCTTCGCGACCGGAGAGCACACGAAGTCGAACGCGATCGCCCTCGCCGAGGCGATCGGCGCCACGATCGAGACGATCGACATCCGCCCGATGGCGACGGAGCTGCTGACCGGGCTCGGGCATCCGTTCGCGAAAGGCGAGCCCATCTACGACGTGACGTTCGAGAACGTCCAAGCCGGCGCCCGCACCGACTTCCTGTTCCGCCTCGCGAATCAGCGCGGCGGCGTCGTCATCGGCACGTCCGACCTGTCCGAGCTCGCCCTCGGCTGGGCGACCTACGGCGTCGGCGACCACATGGCCCACTACGGCGTGAACGCGGGGGTCCCGAAGACCCTCATCCAGCACCTCATCCGCTGGGTCATCGCGCACAGCGACGAGTCGGGCGCGACCCTCACCGACCGTGCCAAGGAGGTCCTGCAGGCCGTCCTCGACACCGAGATCAGCCCCGAGCTCGTGCCGGCCGGCCAGGACGGCAAAGTGCAGTCCACCGAGAGCACGATCGGCCCCTACGCCCTGCACGACTTCACGCTCTTCCACGTCCTCCGCTACGGCTTCCGCCCGTCGAAGATCGTCTTCCTCGCCGAGCACGCATGGTCTGACGCGGATGCCGGGGCCTGGCCTCCCGGCTTCCCCGCCGACGAGCGGTTCGCGTACGACCGAGCGACGATCGTGCGGTGGATGCGGGTGTTCCTGAAGCGCTACTTCGGGTTCGCGCAGTTCAAGCGCAGCGCTGTCCCGAATGCGCCGAAGGTCTCGCCTGCCGGCTCGCTCTCGCCGCGCGGCGACTGGCGCGCACCGTCGGACGGCAACGCGATGGCGTGGTTGGCCGAGCTCGACGCGGCCTTCCCCGGCGAGGAGCGCTGAGCTCCGGGTGGGATGATGGTCCGGTGAAGCTCCTCGTCGCCGCTCTGGATTCCGAACTCGTCGCCTTCCCCGCGGAGCTCCCCGGCTTCGACCGGCTCGTCACGGGCCCCGGCAAGCTGCAGGCCACGTACGCCCTGACGCGCGCGCTCGACCGCGCGAGCTACGACGAGATCGTCGTCGTCGGGACCGCCGGATCGGTGGATGCCGGCGCAGTGGGTGTGCACGACGTGACCACCGCACTGCAGCACGATGTGTCGGACGTCGACGGCGTCGCAGGCCAGCACGTCTCGCTGCCGCCGACGGTGTCGATCGCAGGCCGCGAGGGCACGACCATCGCGACGGGCGACCACTTCGTCGACGATGCGCAGACCGTGGAAGCGATCCGGGCCCTCGGCGGCACGCTCGTCGACATGGAGGCCTACGCCTACATCTGGGTGGCGCAGCAGTTCGGTGTGCCGATCCGCATCCTGAAGGCGGTCTCCGACAGCGCGCAGGATGACGCGATCACCGACTGGCGGGACGCCGTCGCGATCTGCAGCGGTCAGCTGCGCGAGCGGATCGCCGAGCTCTACGGCGTCTGACGCCCGCGGGATCGATCAGGCGTCGCGTCGGCTGAACAGCGAACGCAGCACGAAGAACACGATCAGCGCCACGACGGCGACGATGAGGATCTTTCCGAAGAAGAAGACCACCTTGAGCGCGATGTCGACGACGATCCACGCGATGATCACGGCGGCGATGACGCCGAGGATGGTCCAGATCGTGCCCTTTTTCATGCCTTCAGCCTAAGGGCTGGGTGACGACGTCCTGCCGGACGATGCTCGGCCCTTCCGGGGTCGCCTCGACGATGAGCTGAGCGGGGATCTGCTCCTTCATCGCCTCGACGTGACTGATGACGCCCACGATCCGGCCACCGGCGCGCAGCTCGTCGAGGGTGCGCATGGCGAGTTCCAGTGTCTCGGGATCGAGCGAACCGAACCCCTCGTCGATGAACAGCGTGTCGAGACGGATGCCGCCGGCCCGGGACGTGACCACTTCGGCGAGCCCCAGGGCGAGCGCGAGCGAGGCCAGGAAGGTCTCGCCGCCCGAGAGCGACTGCGGTGAGCGAAGCCGTCCCGTGTGCGCGTCGAGGACCTCGATGGACAGACCGGATGCCGCGCCCCGAGCCTGCTTCGCATCGGAGTGGCGCAGGGTGTAGCGACCCGACGACATCTCCGCCAGCCGCAGGTTCGCGGCGGCGACGATCTCTTCGAGCTCGGCGGCGAGGACGAAGGTCTCGAGGTCCATCTTCATCGTGTTGGGGGCCCTGCCCGCGACGGTGTCGGCGAGACGCGTGATCGCGGCGGCATCCTCGGCCTGGGTCGCGACGGCACCCGCGGCAGCGTCGATGCGCGCGACGAGGTCGCGCAGGCCCGTCGCGAGGCTCGTGGCGTCGGCCTCGGCGGTGATCGCGGCGGACCGGGCGTCGTCGGCCTCGGCTGCCTCGCGTGCAGCGGCCGAGACGGTCTCGGGAGCGGCCGTCTGATCGACGGTCTCGAGTTCGAGTTCGAGCGCGCGCGCTCGCGCGGCGGTGAGCGCGGCGGCGTGCTCCTCGACGCGACGCACGAGTCGATCCGTCTCGTCGGCCGGCAGGAGCGCGGCGAGGACGTCGGCCGGCGACGCGAACATCGTGCCCGCGATGCGTGCGTCCCGGTCGCCCTCCGCCGCGTCCGCCGCCTCTCGACGGGTCTGCTCGCCCCGGCGAGCGTCGAGCAGCACCGTGGCGAGCCGGCGGAGCTTCTCGTCGGCGGCGATGCGCGCGGCGACGCTCTCGTGCTCACCACGCGCCGCGTCGACGGCTCGGCGGGCGGTCTGCAGCGCCCCGTCGGCCGTCGCGAGCTCCTCGCGGAGGGCACCTGCGCGCTCGCGCACGGCCGCGGCCTCGCGGAGCGCGTCGGCTTCGAGCTCGTCGATCTGCTCGGAGTCGCGACTCAGCTCGTCGACGCGGGAGCGCGCGGCGACGGCTGCCTCGAGCCGATCGTCGAGGTCCGCCACGGCGTCAGCCAGCTGGCCGGCATCCCGACCGCCCGCCGCGGCTGAGGCCGCGGTGACGGCTTCCCGCGCTGCGGCGGCTGCGCGGGCGGCATCCTTCTCGGCCACGGCGGCCTCGTCACGCGCCTTCTCGGCGGCGGCCAGGTCATCGTCCGTCACGGGTTCGTCGTCGTGCGCCGCCGGACGGGGGTGCGCCGTGGATCCGCAGACCGCGCAGGGTTCGCCGTTGACGAGGGATGCCGCGAGTTCACCCGCGTAGCCGCGCAGGCGCTGACGGAGCACCTCGCCGACGTGGGCGGATGCCGCGGCGGAGCGTGCATTGGCGTCCGCGTACGCCGCTTCGGCTTCGGCAGCGCGGGGGCTCAGCCGTTCGAGAGATCGGGCAGCCTCGAGTCGTGCGACGAGGTCGGCGCGCGAGGCGGCGAGGTCGTCGTGTCGCCCGGCGACGGCGCGAGCCTCCGCGAGCTGACGTGCCGCATCCTGGCGGCGCTCGGGCACGGCCGCGAGGACGGCGTCGAGGTCGCGGAGCGCCTCCTCGACGCCTGCCAGCTCGTCTCGGCGACGCTGCTGCGCGTCGCCGAGGGCCGCGGCATCCCGTTCCGCCTCGGCGGCGGCCTGCGCACGGGCGATGCGGCTCGTGAGATCGTCGATCGTCGCGGGGAGATCGTCGTCGGGCGAACCGCCCGCAGCGGTCCAGGCGCCCTCCGCCGCGCGCTGATCCGCCTGCGCCGTCGCCAGGGCTTCAGCGGCCCGTGCTGCGTTCTCGACGGGAGCGCGCAGCGTCTCCGCGGCCCGTGCCCGGTCGACGCGTTGGCGGAGAGCGTCGATCTCGGATCGCTCGGACTCACGCGCGGCGAGGTCGATGCGGGCTCGCTCGAGGTCGGCGAGACGCTCCGCGATCTGGACGAGCCGCCGGTGCTCCGCCGTCGCTGCCTCGGCCCGAGCCGCCGCGACCGCTCGCTCGTTGCCGCGCGCATCGACGCGGTACTCGGCTCGCGCGAGAGCTCGCTCGACGGCTTCCTTGCGTCCGAGGACGTCCGCGTCGAGCGGCGCCTCGCCGGTATCCGCCCCGTGGAGGTCGTGCGTCGAGATCTCGCGCTCGGCGACCTCGAGGAGCGTACGCACCCGTGCACCGTTCTCGTCGAGCCGCTTCTGCGCGTCGCGCCGGCGTTCGTCGAGCGCGTCCTTATACGCCTCGAAGCGCCTGGTCCCGAAGAGGGTTCGGAGCAGCTGCTGGCGTTCCGCGTTGGCTGCGAGCAGGAACCGCGAGAACTTGTTCTGCGCGAGCAGGATGACCTGCTGGAACTGCTGCGCGCTGAGCCCGAGCACCTCGTCGAGGGCGATCCCGACCTCGCGCTGCTTGGCGGCACGGCCGACCCATCGGTCGCCGACCCACTCCTCGAGCTCGGCGCG
Organism: Microbacterium phoenicis; assembly: GCF_047302325.1. Lineage (NCBI taxonomy): Bacteria > Bacillati > Actinomycetota > Actinomycetes > Micrococcales > Microbacteriaceae > Microbacterium > Microbacterium phoenicis. The sequence continues at coordinate 1,118,917 of NZ_CP154849.1, read as the reverse complement.
CGCCGGTTCGAGGGTCAGACCGCCGCCGCGCTTGGCGGGCCGCTCGTACTCGGGTGCGCGAGTCACCCGCCAGCGGGTGCCGCCGACGGTGAACTCGAGCCGCACCTCGGTCGGGTCGGTGAGATGACTGTGGTCGCTGCGCAGCCGCCGGTCGCCACCCTCGTAGCGCGGTACTGATCCGTATAGGGCGAAGCTGACGCCGTCCAGGATGCTCGATTTGCCCGCACCCGTGCGGCCCGAAATCAAGAAGAGACCGTCGTCGTCGAAGGCGTCGAAGTCAACGGTCTGCCGCTCGCGGAACGGACCGAACCCCGTCACCTCGAGCCGGTGGAGCTTCACGCGAGGGCCTCCTGGCGCACCCGTTCGTCGAGTACGTCGTCGAGGAGGTCCGCCTCCCGCTCCGTCGTCCCCTGCCCCTCGCGCACATGGACGAGGAAGGCATCGACGAGCTCACGGTCGGAGCGCGCGGCGCGGACGCGCTCGACGTAGGTCGCCGTGTCGCCGGTGCGAACGGTCGTCGGCGCGTGCACGACCTTTGCGCAGAAGGGGAACCGCTGCTGCAGCCGACGAAGAGGATCCGCCTCGGGAAGGTCATCGGTGTACTCGACGCACACCCACGCCTCCGCATGGACGGCGAGCGCCTCGTCGGACAGGATCTCGGCGAACGGACCGCGGAGCGTCACGAGGCGACGGGGCACCGGCAGGTCGAGCCACTCGACGACGGCGAGGCCGTCGGCATCCAGGTCGATGAGCCACGATCCGCGCGGCTTGTCACCCTCGCCGAAGCTGTAGTGCAGGGGCGCGCCGGCGTAGCGAACGCTCTCGGACAGACGCTGCCGTCCGTGGATGTGCCCGAGCGCCATGTAGTCGACACCGTCGAAGGTCGACAGCGGCACGACGTCGAGGCCGCCCTGCTGGATGTCGCGCTCGAGGTGCGGTGTCGGCTCGACGCCCGCGGCGAAGCAGTGCGCGATCGCCACCGAGCGGCCGCCCCGCTCGGCGAGATCGGCGCGGACGAGATCCATGGCACGCCCGAGGACGGCAGCCTGGGTGCGCACCCCCTCCCACCGGTGCCGCAGGAGCGCCGGCTCGAGGTAGGGGATGCCGTAGAAGTGGACGGGCCCATGGGCGTCGTCGATCGTGAGCGGGGTGCCCACGGCATCCGGATCGGTCAGGACGTGGATGCCGTCGCGCAGCAGCCCTGCCTGGAACCCGAGCCGCGCCGCGGAGTCGTGGTTGCCGCTCGTGACCACGACACGCGCGCCCGCGTCTGCGATGCCGCGGAGCGCGTCGGACAGGAGCGTGTAGCAGGCGGCTGCCGGGGTTGCGGAGTCGAACACGTCACCCGCCACGATCACGACGTCGACGCGGTGCTCACGGACCTGCGCGATCAGTCCATCCAGCACACCGCGGAGCGCATCGAGCGTGGAGTGACCGTGGAAGGTCCGCCCGATGTGCCAGTCGGAGGTGTGCAGGATGCGCATGCTCACACGGTAGATCGAGGCTCCGACATCGCCGTCCAGGCGTGCCGCGCGGGCGTCACTCGGCGGCCGGTGCCGCTGCGCCGCGACGGCGCAGATTGATCAGATCCATGACCGAGATGAACGTCGCGATCGCCAGGAAGAGCCCGACCGCAGCCATGCCGTAGGCGTATGCGTCGTGGAAGATCGCGAGGGATTCCAGTCCGGCATCCGATTCACGGTAGATCGTCGCATAGAACAGGGACAGCCCGATGGCGGTACCGACGGCTGTCCCCACGCGCTGGCCGAGCTGGCCGACCGACCCCGCGAGTCCGCCCTCGCGGACCGGGATCTCGGACAGGGTGAGGGTCTGATTCGGCGAGACGACCAGACCACCGCCGGCGCCCGCGACCAGGAGTGCGGCGGCCATGCCGTAGGCGACGGTCTCGGGCGGCATCGTGTAGGCGACGATCGTGAGCGCGACGACGCTGACGAGGACGGTCAGCAGCCCGATGGTCACCAGCTGACGGCCGAACCGGTTGACGAGCAGTCCGCCGTAGTACGACGACACGGCGCTCGCGACGGCGAACCCGATCGAGACCATGCCGGCGAACACCGGCTCGAGGCTCACACCGATCTGGAGGAACAGGGTCCCCAACAGGAACATCGGCGGGATCGCGGTGAAGTAGGCCACGACGACGAACGTGCCGTTGCGATACGAGGGGATGCGGAACATCCGGAACGGGATAAGGGGCTGACGGCCGGATGCCGCGTACCGCCGCTCCCACCAGAAGAAGAGCGTCGCGAACAGGACGAAGGCGGTCAGCAGCCACCAGCGGTTGGGGTCGTCGTCGGGTGAGCCGGTCGTGAACAGGAACGGCCACATCAACGAGATGACCGTGAATGCGAACAGGACGATGCCGATCGGGTCGAGCTGCAGGCGCTTGCCGCTCGCGGTGCGGGTCTGCGGCAGCAGCCAGATGACCCCGGCGAGGACGAGGAGGCACAGCGGCACGTTGAACCAGAAGATGCCGCGCCACCCGTCGGTCTCCCCGCCGATCGCGATCATCAGACCGCCGAGGGTGGGCCCGAACGCCGTGGCGATGCCGATGGTCGCGCCGAACAGGCCGAACGCGCGGCCGCGCTCCTTGCCCGTGAACAGCTGCTGGATCGTGCCCATCACCTGCGGCATCTGGATGCCGGCCGCGATTCCCTGCACGAGTCGGGCCGCCATGAGCACCTCGATGCTCGGCGCGAGCGCGCACGCGGCGCTCGTGAGGGTGAAGAGGCTGAGGCCGACGATGAAGAGGGCCTTGCGCGACCGCTGATCCCCGAGGCGGCCGAACGGAACGAGCGCGAGGCCGAAGGTGAGGATGTACCCCGAGACCACGAGCTGAAGCTGGGTCGAGGTCGCTCCGAGCGACGTCTCGATCGCCGGAAGCCCGACGTTGACCTTGCTGAGGTCGAGGATCGTGAACGCCGCGACCGACACGCAGACCCAGAACGCCCGCCAGCGCTGCGAGGAGGACAGGGGAATGCTGGCTGTTACAGGCGATGTCATGACCGTCTCACGTTACCGGCAGCCCGGCGGACGAGGGCGATGTCAGGATGCCGCGGCGCGCTCCGCCTTCTTCCGATCCTGGAACTCCCGGAGGGCCTCGTAGCGGTCCGCGGACCGGGCGCGACGCTTCTCCGCCTCCTCATCGCGATCCTTCGGGGGAACCGTCGACACGAGGTCGTCGAGCAGTCGTCGCGTCGCGGCGGCGATCTCCTCGACGGCGCGCTCGAACGCCTCGGTGTTGGCCTGCGACGGTTTGTTCATCCCGCTGATCTTGCGGACGAACTGCAGGGCGGCATCGTGGCATTCGGCATCCGTCGCCGCCGGCTCGAAGTTGTGGAGCGGAACGATGTTGCGGCACATGGCCGTCACGGTACGCCCGCACGTCCGCGTCCGCCAGGGGACTCACTCGGCCCGGCGATCCGCCTGCTCGTCCGTGAGCACGTCGGGGTCGAGGCCTTGCTGGATCTCGGCGCTCTCGACGAACGGGTCGGGCGCGGCATCCGGCATCGGAGCGCCCTCACCGCGTCCGCGGTCGGCGTCGTCCTCGGCTTCCTTCTGCTCGTTCGTCACGGCACCGGAGGCGGCGGCGGGAGCATCCTGCTCCGACCATCCACCCGCGGGTGCGGCATCGCTCATCCGGTCGTCGGCGTCGTGATCCATGGTCGTCTCCTCATCGTGGTCGTCCACTCATGGTGTCCCGCGGGCGACGGGCGGCCTACGGGCTTGACCGCATCGGTCCGGCACGACTACGAACGAGGAGGACGGGCGAAGGGAACGGGATGTCGGGACACGATCGGGACACGGCGAGCGGGCCGTTCGTGGTGACCCTCGTCGTGGATCTGCCGATCACAAAACCCGATGCGCTGGAGACGATCGCGTTCGCGTGCGACGGCGTCGTCGAGCACGCGCGCACCGCGTACCCGCGCGTCAGCCTGTCTCCCGGCGCGTGGGCGGAAGTCCAGATCCCGAAGTTCGCCGACCCCCCGCCGCTGGCGATCGACGTCTGCTCCGACAAATCCACGGCGGTCGCTCGGGCTGCCGCCGACCGCTTGCGCGGCGCGCTCGAGAATCTAGGGTGGCGGATCCGCGATCCGAGACCCGGCGAGGCCTAGGCCGTCCGACGCTCCTTCAGCAGGGACTCGTGGCCGGGGTTCGCGTCGAACCAGTCGGCGACGTACCAGCAGACGGGGATCACGCGCCGGTCGCCGCGGCGCTCGAGGTCCGACACCACACGCCGCACCAGCTCCCCCGCGTAACCCGAGCCGCGGAACGTGGGGATCGTGTACGCACGGGTCAACGCGATCGTCGTGCCGTCGTCGTTGTAATCGAGGATGCTGACGAGATCCTTGCCGCGGTGCAGGCTGTACCGGGCGGCATCCTTCTCGTCGGTGAAGATCAGCTCGCTCATGCGTTCACGGTACGCCGGTCGCCGGGTGTCCCACGCGATCTGCGCCGGATTGAGCAATCTGTCACATTCCGTCATCCGGAGCGCGCCGGGCCCGGGCGGTTTGACACATCCCGACGCGGTTCGTCATAATCGGCCACATGACTGACTTCGCACGCACTCTGTCCGCCCGGGAGGCGAACGGAACTGCCGGCATCATGATGCCGCAGCGTGCTGTCATGTGTTGCCGAATGTGTCGCTGACACGGTGATCCCCGCCGGGTCGCTCCGCCGCTTCTGAACGCGGCGATCGACCCCCGAGACTCCAGCCCCCGCCCACAACGCGGATGCCGGTTTCTCGCACATCGGCCCCTGTGAGGCCACCCGCGCAACACTCTCGAACCCGCGTCCCGCTCCGGGTTCCCCCTTCGAAGGACATCGCCATGTCGACCTCCGCTCTCCTCTCCGCCCCCGCCGCTCCCCGTCACCTCCGCGCCGTCGAGGACATCGCCACCCCGCCTGTGACGGAGCGCCCCGCGCCCAAGGGACTTCCCGCCGGCACCGCCCCCCGCGGATTCGCCCTCTACGTCGGTCTCGACGAGCTGAAGGCAGCTGCTGACGGTGTCAGCCTCTCGGTCATCGTCGATGCGCTCCGCCGCACGATCGCCGAACTCGCCCCGTCCGCCGAGACCCACGCCACCGTCGCGCTCGCCCCCGTCGGCGCCGGCGGCCGCGACGTCGACGTCGTCCGACTCGCCCTCCACGAGCCCGCCGCCGTGGCCCGCACCAAGCCCGAGGAGCCGCTCGAAGAGCACGTCCCCGGTGGCGTCACGATCGACATCTCCCGTCGCCGTGTGCATATCGACGGCGAGACGGCGTCGCTCACCTTCAAGGAGTTCGAACTGCTGCAGTACCTCGTGCTGCGCGAGGGCAGCACGATCGAGCGCACCGAGCTCGTCTCCTCCCTGTGGAGCCACGCCGACGGTGACGACGCTCCCGGCGAGCGCACGATCGACGTCCACGTCCGACGCCTGCGCTCGAAGCTCGGCCGCTACGAGGACATCGTCCGCACGGTCCGCGGCATCGGCTACCGCTTCGACCGGCACGCCGACGTCGTCATCCGCTACGGCCACGGCACCCCCTCGCCCGACCGCTTCTGATCAGCCGGCTGTCGGCGCCCGGACGTAGGGTGTCGGCATGAGATCGGGACTGCGTGAACGGATGCCGCATCCGTCGCCGTCCCGGCACCTGAAGCCCCTCGAGGCGGAGTACCGCCCGAAGGTCCCGACCGATGTCGCGGGCGCGATCCGGTATCAGCAGCGCGGTGCGCACGATCCCTCGCAGACCACGGCGGACGGCGTCATCTGGCGGGCGACCCGCACTCCCGAGGGCGTCGCGACGATCGCGGTCCGTCCCGGGCTGCGCACCGTCCGGGCGGCCGCCTGGGGACCCGGGGCGGCATGGACGTTGGACCAGTTGCCGCGCCTGTGCGGCGCGGACGACGACCCCGGCGATTTCGATGCGTCTCGGCATCCGCTCATCGCGGCGACCCACCATCGGCGACCCGACCTGCGGATCGGGGCGACCGACCTCGTCTTCGAGGCGCTCGTCAGCAGCGTCTTCGAGCAGAAGGTCACGGGGCTGCAGGCCTTCGGTGCGTGGCGCTGGATCCTGACGCGCTACGGCGAGCCGGCGCCCGGGCCGACGCCGCGGCCGATGTACGCGCCGCCGGCGGACTGGCGGATGATCCCGAGCTGGTCGTGGCACCGCGCCGGCCTCGAACCGCCGCAGTCGCGCACGATCGTCGACGCCGCGCGTCGCCGCACCTCGATCGAGCGCGCCGCGGTCGCGGCGACGACCGGGGACGACCGCGACCGGGTCTTCACGAGCCTGCCGGGGGTCGGGGTCTGGACGAGCGCCGAGGCCCGCATCCGCGCCTTCGGCGATCCCGATGCGGTCAGCTTCGGCGACTACCACGTTGCGCATCAGGTCGGCTTCGCGCTGACGGGTTCGCGCGTCGACGACGACGGGATGCGGGAACTCCTCGAACCGTGGAAGGGGCAGCGCCAGCGGGTCATCCGCCTCATCGGGGCGAGCGGCGTCGTCGAACCCCGCCGCGGCCCCCGACTCGCGCCGGAGGACCACCGGAACCGCTGAGGTCAGATCCGGCGGAGAGCAGCGAGCGCTGCGGGCAGGTGGTCGAGGACCGCGATGTGTCCGACGTCGGGAATCCGCAGCAGCGTCGCACGAGGGATGCCTTCGGCGATCGCAGACGCATGCGATGGCGGGATGACGCGATCGAGCTCGCCCTGCACGACCATCACCGGAGCGACGACGTCGGCGAGCGCGAACCCCCAGGGCCGGGTGAAGGCGACGTCGTCGTCGACCAATCCGTCCGATCCCCACTGCGCGGATGCCGCGACGTCCTCACCCAGGGATGCCCACGTCTCTTCGAGCGCCCGGTAGTCCGCCTCGACGAAACTCGTCGGATCAAACTCCTCCACCTCGAGATGAGCCGTGCGCGACGCGATCCCCGCGGTGGCGGATCGAAGACCCGACGGGTCGGCCATGCCCGAGAACCACGATGCGTGGTCCGGGCGGAACGGCGCGATCGACGCGAGGGTGACGACGCCGGAGATGCGCTCGGGTGAGAGGGCTGCGACGCTAAGCGCATGGGGGCCGCCCCCGGAGGCTCCCACCGACACGACGCTCCGCAGGTCGAGGATGTCGAGCACTTCGGCGGCCCGTGCAGCCGCGTCACGGACGGTTCGCCCGGGCAGGCGAGGCGCTCCCCCGTACCCCGGCCGGGCGATCGACACGAGGTCGAGACCGGCGGCATCCGCCATCGCGGCCACGGGTGGCAGGACCGCGCCGGTCTGCGGGGAGCCGTGATGCCACAGGAGCACCGGGCGGTCCACTCCCGGCCGTTCGACGCTGGCGTGGACGACGTGATCGGCGAGTTCCGGACGGGTGAGCCTCATCCGCGCCACCGTAACGGTCCTCGGGCCGATGCGCGACCGCGGGTCGGGGGAACCTAGGCTGGCCGCATGGCGAAGCGACAGCGAGGACGCGGGTTCTGGATCATCGGGACGGTTCTGCTGTTCGTCGCCGGCATCCTGTTCGGACTCGTCTGGCAGAACGTGTGGGTCGGGCTCGTCCTGGCGGCGGCGATCTCGGTCGGATGGTTCATCGCCTACGAGTCCCGCCGCGGGCGGAACGAGGGCGTCTACGACCGAGACGACGACGGGGCTCAGCTCTGACGTGTCCGTCGGGGCTACCTCGCCTGAGCTCATGCGCACGATCGACCTTTGACGCGACACGCCCGGGCCGCTACCGTGGCAGGGCTGTGCCGACCGGCACGGCGAGATCCCGGAGGATGCCATGACCGCGCAACGGCGCGATCTGCTCCAGCGGAATGAGACCAAGGTCCCGTTCCGCTACCTGCCGCACCCTCCGGCGCGCGCCGTCTGACGCCATCACCGTCCGACGCCCCGCACCGCACAGGTCCGGGGCGTCTTCTCGTGTGTTCCTCTCCGCACGAAGGGCTACCGGGCCCTCCACGAAGGAAAGGAACCATGGAGAAGCTCTCGAACAGGCTGATGTCCTGGGCGAGCATCATCGACGAGAAGACCGTCGAACAGGCTCGCACCTCGTCGCGGATGCCGTTCATCTACCCGCACCTCGCGCTCATGCCCGATGCGCACCTCGGCAAGGGGGCGACCGTCGGATCGGTCATCCCGACGCTGGGCGCCATCATGCCCGCTGCCGTCGGCGTGGACATCGGATGCGGCATGATCGCCGTCCGGACGCAGTTCACCAAGGCGCAGCTCGTCTCGCGTGACCTGACGACCCTCCGACAGCAGATCGAGCGGGCGATCCCGCTGACGGCGGGTCACGACAACCGGACCGTCGCCCTGACCGCCGAGCCGCGCGTCGCCGAGCTGGAGGAGCTCGCGACGAAGAAAGGGTTCGATCCGGCGTCTTACGCGGGCCACTGGCGGAACCAGCTCGGCTCGCTCGGGTCAGGGAACCACTTCATCGAGATCTCGGTCGACGAGACCGACGCGGTCTGGATGTTCCTCCACTCCGGGTCGCGGGGTGTGGGCAACAAGATCGCCACGCACCACATCGGCGTCGCACAGCGGCTCGCGACACAGTGGTGGATCGATCTGCCCGATCGGGACCTCGCCTACCTGGCGGAGGGCACGGACGAGTTCTGGTCGTACATCCGGCAGCTGCGGTGGGCCCAGCACTTCGCCCTCCTCAACCGTGAGGAGATGATGGACCGGGTCTCGCGGCAGCTCTCCGAGGTGATGGGAGAGGACGTCGTCGAGCACGAGCGGATCAACTGCCACCACAACTTCACCGAGCGCGAGAAGCACTTCGGCAAGGAGGTGTGGGTGTCGCGGAAGGGTGCCATCCAGGCAGACAAGGGGCGGCCCGGCCTCATCCCGGGATCGATGGGCACGGCGTCGTACGTCGTCTCAGGACTCGGCAACCCGCTGTCGCTCAACTCCTCCCCGCACGGCGCAGGGCGTGAGTACTCACGCTCGGCGGCGCGGCGCACCTTCACGCGCGAACAGCTGCGTGAGGCCATGGCGGGCATCGAGTTCCGGGACACGGACGCGTTCATCGACGAGATCCCGCAGGCGTACAAGCCGATCGACCGGGTGATGGCCGACGCCGGTGATCTCGTCGAGATCCGGCACACGCTGCGCCAGCTCGTCAACGTGAAGGGCGACTAGACCCGGGCGGTGAACCCCTACATCTCCTCGTGGGTGTCGGGGTCGCCGTCCCACAGCCGGCCACGCTCGAGAGCCGAAATCGCCGCGATCTCGTCGTCGGTCAGCGAGAAGCCGAACACATCGGCGTTCTCGGACTGGCGCGCGGGGTCGGCCGACTTCGGAATCGGCGTGCTGCCGAGCTGTACGTGCCAGCGGAGCACCGCCTGCGTCGGCGTCACCTCGTGGGCGGCGGCGATGTCGAGCACGGTCTGCTCGCTCAGCAGCTCCGACCGACGCGCCAGCGGGCTCCAGCTCTCGGTGCGGATCCCCTGCGAGACGTGGAAGGCGCGCAAGTGCGCCTGAGGGAAGTAGGGGTGCAGCTCGACCTGGTTCACCGCGGGAACGACGCCGGTCGCCTCGATGATCCGGGCGAGCATCGGCTCGGTGAAGTTCGAGACGCCGAGCGATCCGACGCGTCCCTCCTTCTGCAGGTCGACCATCGCGCGGTAGGTGTCGACGTACTTGTCGACGCTCGGGTTGGGCCAGTGGATGAGGTACAGGTCGAGGCGATCGAGCCCGAGGCGCTCGAGCGAACCCTCGGCACTGCGACGCGTCTCGTCGTAGCCGTGGTCGCGACCGGGCACCTTCGTCGTCACGAGGAGATCGTCACGGATGCCGCTTCGCCGCACCGCCTCGCCGACCTCGCGCTCGTTCTCGTAGTTCACGGCCGAGTCGAGCAGCCGGTACCCGCCCTCGATCGCCGCGACGATCGACTGCGTGCCGTCCTCGCCGCGCAGGTTATAGGTGCCGAGACCGAGCTGCGGGAACGCGGTGCCGTCGTTGAGGGAGACCGTGGGGATGCTGACCATTCCGCCACCGTACGCCGGATCCGCCCCCCTGGGGGATAACCCGAACCGAGGTCTCCGGTCCGCCCCGATGTGGCGGCCCGAGGGTCGCCCCTAGCGTGGGTGACATGACTTCCGACACCTCCTCGCCGCCCCGACGGCTGCGGTCGCTGCGGCGCCTCGGCGCGCTCGCGCAGCTCGCCGCCGTCGCCCTGGCGGGCATCGGCATCCTGACCACCGTCGTCTCGCTGTTCGGCACCGGTGTCGGGCTCGCGCTCGTGTTCGGCATCGGCATCCCGCTGATGATCGCCGCCGTCTACGTCGCGTGGGCCGGCGCCTGGCTCGAGCACGAGCGCGCCGAGGGGCTGTACGGCCACGGCATCCCGCCGCTGGCGATCCGCACGAGCGGGCAGCCGGGGTTCCGAGGGTTCCTCCGCACGCTGTGGCTCCAGTTCATCGACGGGGCGATGTGGCGCGGCATCGGCAGTTTCGCGATCGCGACGGTCCTCGGCTGGATCGTCATCGGCGCCACGTCGGCGGTCGTCACCGGGCTCGGCCTCGCGGTCTCTCCTCTCGTGACCGCCGCGGGAGGCAGGCTGCCGGTTTTCGGCATCCCGGTCACCGACGGCTGGGCGGTTGCGGGCGGCATCATCGCGGTCCTGGTGAGCCTCGGCATCCTGTTCGGGATCTCGCTCCTCGACGACCTCCTCACCCGGTCGATCCTCGTACCCTCGCGCGAGGCCGTCCTCGCCGAGCAGGCGCGGACCGCCGGGGCGCAGCGCGCCGGCGCGGTGCGGGCCAGCGAGGTCGAGCGCACCCGCATCGAACGCGACCTGCACGACGGCGTCCAGCCGCGGCTCGTCTCGGTCGGGATGACCCTCGGCATGGCGCAGCAGAAGATCGACTCCGACCCGGTCGCCGCCAAGGCGCTGATCGATGAGGCGCACACCTCGACGAAGGCGGCCATCACCGAGCTCCGCCAGCTGGCCCGCGGCATCCACGCCTCGGTCCTCGACGACCGGGGACTGGATGCCGCCCTCTCGGCGCTCGCGGCACGGTCCCACGTCCCCGTGTCGCTCGACGTTCGTCTCGACGAACGATGCAGCGCGACCTCGGAGGCGGCGGTCTACTTCGTGATCGCCGAATCCCTCACCAACGCCGCCAAACACGCCCGCGCCACCGAGGTGCGCGTCGTGGTCCGCAGCCGCGGTGACGCCGCGACGGGACGCCTCATCTGGGCGCGCGTCGAGGACAACGGCATCGGTGGCGCACGTGTCCTCCCGGGCGGTGGCCTCGACGGGATCATGAACCGGGTGCTCGCCGCCGGCGGCACCGCGACGCTCGACAGCCCGGCCGGTGGGCCGACGGCTCTGGAGGTGACGGTCCCGTGCGCATCCTGATCTGCGAGGATTCGACGCTCCTGCGCGAGGGCCTGGTCCGCGTGCTCGACGACGCCGGCCACACCGTGGTCGCCGCCCTCCCCCACGCCGACGGCATCGTCGACGCGGTCAGCGAGACGGCGCCGGAGCTCTGCGTCCTCGACGTGCGGCTCCCGCCGACGTTCACCGACGAGGGCATCCGGGCGGCGCTGACGCTGCGGGCGCAGCATCCCACCCTCCCCGTGCTGGTCCTCAGTCAGTACGTCGAGGAGCGCTACGCGAGCGACCTCATCACCGGGCAGAACGCGGCCCTCGGGTACCTGCTGAAGGATCGCGTGGCCGACGTCAGGGACTTCCTCGACTCGATCGATCGGATCGCCGCCGGCGCCACGGTCCTCGACCCCGAGGTCGTCGCCCAGCTGCTGACCCGCCGCGCGCGGGATGAGCGGATGTCGCGACTCACCGACCGGGAACGCTCCGTCCTCGCGCTCATCGCCGAGGGGAAGAGCAACGCGGCCATCGCCACGGCGCTCTTCGTCTCGGAGGCGAGCGTCGAGAAGTACATCACCTCCCTTTTCCAGAAGCTCGGCCTCGAACAGGACGAGCACGGCAACCGACGGGTGCTCGCCGCGCTCGTCCACCTCGAACACGACACGCCGCCCGCCGCCGGGCATCCCGATCAGAACGGAACGAACCGATGAGCATCGACCTCACTCCCCCGCCCACGACCCCCGACCCGCAGCCGCCGCAGCAGCCGCGACGCGCGTCGGCACAGATCGTCTCGGTCATCGCGATGAGCCTCGGCGGCCTGCTGCTGCTCGGCACGCTGGTCTCGGGCATCGGGTCGATCGCCTACGCGACCACCGATCGCGGCGACGACAACCGGTCGGCCGATGTGGCGGGAGTCACGGGCCTGAAGCTCGACGTCTCCGCCGGCCACGTCGTCGTCGAATACGCGGACGTCGATGAGGCGATCCTCACGGTTGACGGAAACCGCGACTGGAAGCTCGAGCGACGCGGCGAGACGCTGTCGCTCTCCAACACGCGCCCCTGGTGGATGCTGCAGGCGGGCTTCGACTGGTCGGAGAACCGCGCGACGCTGACGCTCCCCGAGGCGATGGCCGATCAGAAGCTCGACGCCGACGTCGACGTCGCGGCGGGATCGGTCACGGCCGACGGCACCTACGGGCGCCTCGACGTCTCGGTCGGTGCGGGCGACGCCGATGTCTCGGGCACGGCTGACGATCTGCGGGTGGACGTCAGCGCCGGCGACGCCGACGTCTCCATCGACGGCGCTCAGCGCGCGAACCTCACGATCGGCGCCGGGCAGATCACCGCCGACCTCCGCGGAGACGCCCTCGATGAGGTCCGCGTGGACGCCAGCGCGGGGACGCTCGTGGCATCCCTCCCCGACGAGGCCTACCGGGTGACCTCGGACGTGTCCGTCGGCACGTTCGACAACCGCCTGCAGACCTCGACGAGCGCTGCGCGGACGATCGATGTACAGGTCTCGGCCGGCACGGTCACCCTCCGCCCCGGCGAGTAATCCTCACCACGCACCGCGAGCCGTCGCAGATGGTCGCCCCGGGACCCGGGGTAGGGACCATCCGCGACGGCTCGCGGCGTGTGCGGGTATCAGCCGACGACGGCGATCTCGTTCGGGACGTGGTCGAGCTTCACCGTCTTCACGATCTCGTCGGCGTCGAGGTCGACGACGACGATCTCACTGTCGGCGGGATCGGTCACGTAGGCGAAGGAACCTGCGACCTTGACGGACGGGTGCGGATCCTGCCATTCGGCAGGTCCCTCCCACGGGTCGACGACCGACAGCGACGAGACGATCTCACCGGTGGCCGGGTCGATCGAGTGCAGCTTGCCGTCGGTGCCGATCAGAACGGCCTCGTCGTCCGGGCCGCGGCCGACGCCGCGGTAGGTGTACTCGACGCTTTCGGGGAGCGCGACCTTCTCGAGCGTGTTCGCCTCGGTGTCGATCAGGGTGATGTTGCGGAGGAGGTACCCCTCGGCATCCGGGTCGTCCTTGTAGTCCATGACGACGAGCGGGCTGTCCTCGGAGACGTACGCGTTGCCCATCCGGCCGTACTCATCGGGCGACGTGAGCTTCGTGATCTTCCCGTCCTTCACGACGAGGGCGCCGTTCTCGCAGCCGAACACGAGGGTCTCGTCCTTCGCGGTCCCCTCGCCGTGGACGCCGGGGCACTCGTCGTTGGTCGCGATCTCGTTGCGGTCCTCGTCGAGGACACGGATGCCGGTGCGCCCCGACTCGTCGCCGACGGTCGTAATCATGGTGCCGTCCTCGAGCTCGACCGAGACGCCGTGGTGGGCGGTGACGCCGGGGATGACCTCGGCCTCCGGGAGGGCATCGCCGGTCTTCGCCAGTTCGGCGGAGTCGAAGATCGTCGTGTCGCTCGTCGCGTCGTCGTACAGAACGGTCCTGCCCGCGTGCGAGACGACGTGACCCGCGGCAGCGGCGGGAACGACGAGGTCGGTCAGCTCGGGCTGCTGCACGTCGAGCAGCTGGAAGCCCTTCGACGTGGTGACCATCACGTGGCGACCGTCGCCGGCGGAGTTCAGGCGGATGAAGTCCTCCGACGCGAACTCGCCGAGGTTCTCGTAGTCGTCGCCGCCGAGGACGAGCACGCCGCCCTCATAGGCGACCGCGACACGGGGTCCAGCAGGTGCGGTCTGCGCGGCGTTGTCAGCGGGGTCGGATGCCGGCTGCTCGGCGGACGCGCAGCCGGCGAGGATCAGGGCAGCGCCGCCCGCCAGGGCGGCGAACTGCAGGGTCTTCTTCATGGGTTTCCTTTCCAGGGAATGCCTCATGGGGTGAGGCCGTCGGCGATGCTCTGCAGGTTGCGTCGCATCATGTCGAGGTACGTGCCGCCCGGCGAGCCTTCGGGGGCGAGGGATTCGGTGAACAGCGAGACGACGTCGACGTCGCGGCCGGCTTCGTCGGCGAGCACCTGCATGAGCCGGTCGGGCTGCGAGGAGTCGGCGAAGATCGTGGTCACCCCGGCCTCGTCGATCGCCTCGACGAGGCCTTGCAGATCCGCGGCGCTGGGAGCGGCGAGGGTCGTGCCGCCGGGGATCGCGGCGCCCAGGATCCGCACGTCGTAGCGTCGCGCGAGGTAGCCGAAGACGTGGTGGTTCGTGACGAGCGCTCGGTGCTCGGCGGGGATCGCACCGAGGGTGTCGGCCATCTCGGCATCCAGCGCGTCGAGCTCGTCGAGGTACGTCGCGGCCGCGTCGTCGACGACGGATGCCTCGACCCCGTCGATGCTCGCGAGTTCGGGCACGAGCGACTCGACGACCCGGGCCGTCTGCGTGGGGTCCGTCCAGAAGTGCGGGTCGACGGCATCCGAGTCGGCGTAGTCGAGCGGGTCGATGTGGTCACCCGCGACGAACGAGGCGACCCCGTCCGCGACCGCGGCCTCGACGTGGTGCTGCACACCCTCTTCGAGCCCCAGCCCGTTCGAGACGAAGAGGTCGGCGGTACGGATGGTCGCCGCCTCGCGGGCCGACAGCTCGAACGAGTGCGGGTCGCTGCCGCGGGGCATGAGGGTGACGACCTCGACCTGGTCGCCGACGAGGTTCGCCGTGATGTCCCCGAGCAGGTCGGTCGTGACGACGATGGTCGGTCGGTCGGGCCCTGCGGCGGCGCAGCCGGCCAGGACGGCGACGGCCGCGACCACGACCGCAGCGAGCGCGCGCCTCATCGGCCGGTCTCCGCGACGAAGGCGGGTGCGTCCGCCTCGAACGTGCGCGCGATGCGCGCGGAGTCGGCGTGGTCGATCTCGAACATCACGTTCTCGGCGGGTCCGTTCAGGTAGGTGCGGTTCGCGTCGATCTGCAGGGTCACGCCCGCCGCGAGGGCGGGATCGGCGAGGGATGCCGCCACGAGCGGCTTCGTGCGGGCGAGAGCGTTGCCGCTCTCCCCGTCGATCACGAGGACCTCGCCCTTCTCCGTGAGAGCGACGACGTGCTGGTCGGCATCGTCGACGGCCGCGACGCAGGCGAGAGGTTCGCCGGCATCGATGCGGGTCCACGTGCGTTCGCGGGTGTCGAGCAGCCAGAACGCGTCGCCGTTCGTGGCGCCGGCGACGGTCGGGCGGCCCTCGCACGCGGCGAACGACAGCACGCGGTCCTGGGCGCCGTCGGGGTACGGGATCCGCTCGAAAGCAGTGCCGTCGGCATCCGTCACCGCCAGGATCGCGCCGTCGGCGCACCCGACGACGACGCCGACGTTCGTGGCGATCGAGCCGGCAGGGTCGGTGCAGGGCACGGTCTCGATCTCGGCGCCCTTCGCATCGACGTGGCGGAGGCCGCCGGCATCCGTCACGAGGGCGCCCGTCGGCAGGGGCACGACCATGCCAGGGCCGGCGGGGACGTCGAGGCGGAAGCGCTCCTCGATGCGCCCCTTCTTGAGCGCGTCGAGATCGAGGAGCACGGCCTCTCCCCCGTCGAATCGGACACCGGCGCCCAGGTCGCTCGCGACGACGGTCGGCTCGCCGTCACCGGCGAGGTCGCCGAGCACGGCCGCGGGAGCCTCGTAGTAGTGGAAGTGGTCGACGTGGTTCCACGTCCAGACGCCGCTGTCGACGACTCCGACGCCGCCGTCGCGCCCCGCGTAGAGGAAGCGGCCGTCGGTCTCGAGCGAGGTCGGCGGGGCGATCTCACCGAGGGTCTCGGTCGCCTCGTCGAGGAGGTCGAGGTGGCGCACCTCACCGGCCGGGGTGACGCTCGTGAGGTGCAGTGCCGGTTCGGACAGTTCGGTCGCGCCGGCGATGGCGCCGTGGCCGTCGCCGGTCGGTTCAGGGGCGGTGGCAGGGGCCGGGGCCGACTGGCAGCCGGCGAGCGAGAGCGCGAGTACGGGCACGAGGGCGATCGGGACGCGGCGGTTCATGCTGTCCTTTCGTCGAGGGCGGGGCGGGTAGGGCGGATGAGGGCGCGGACGCCGGTGGACACCGCGCCCGAGCAGATCGCCGTGAAGGCGACGGTGGCTCCCGCGGCGGTGCCGAGGTGCCATGAGAGGACGATCCCGACGGCGACCGCGACGGTGCCGATGAGAGCTGCGAGCGCCATGGTCGGAACGATGCGTCGCGTCCAGGCGCCAGCAGCGACCGCAGGGCCGAGGAGCATGCCGACCACGAGCAGCGATCCGACGGCCTGGTAGGCCGAGACGACGGCGAGGGTGACGAGCCCGACGAGCAGGATGTGCGCGAGGCGGGGCCGGAGGCCGAGCAGCTGCGCCTGTCGAGGGTCGACGGCGAGGGCGACGAAGGAGCGGTGGCCCGCGGCGGCGACCAGCAGGGTCACGACTGCCGCGAGGGCGAGGAGCACGAGGTCGCCCCGCTCGATCGCCAGGATGTCGCCGAACAGGATGGCCGAGGCATCCGTCGCGAAGCTGCGCGAGGCGGAGATGACGATGACGCCGAGAGAGAGACTCGCGACGAAGAGCAGGCCGATGCTGGTGTCGGCGGATAGCCGACCGCGCCGCTGGAGCACGCCCACGCCCACCGACATCGCCGCGGCGCTCACGGCGGCGCCCGCGACGGGCGGGAAGCCGGTGAGGGTGGCGATCGCGATTCCGGGCAGCATGCCGTGCGCCATCGCCTCGCCGAGGAAGGCCATGCCGCGGAGGACGACCCATGTGCCGACGACGGCGCAGACCACGGCGACCAGGGCACCGCCGACGAGGGCGCGCTGGACGAAGGCGACGGCGAACGGGTCGAGAAGGACGGACACGGTGCCCGACTGTACACGTAATTGAGAACGGTTTTCATTTGCAATACTGGTCGGATGCACAGTTCGGGTCCGGTCATCCGCCTCCGCGACGTCCGCGTCGACATCGACGGCCACCGCGCCCTCGATGGCGTCGACCTCGAGGTCCTCGGCGGCAGGCTGACCGCTGTCGTGGGCGCGAACGGGTCGGGAAAGTCGACGCTCGTCTCCGTCCTCGCCGGGCTGCGGGAACCGACATCGGGCAGCGCAGAGACGCGCCACGGCACCGCGATCGCGCTCGTGCCGCAGCACACCGCCGACAGCGCGCGACTGCCGTTGACGGTCACGGATCTCGTGTCGATGGGTCGCTGGCGCGAGCGCGGCGCGTTCCGGCCGCTGCGGCGGAGCGATCGCACGATCGTCGCGGATGCCGTGGCAGCGGTCGGCCTGTCCGCTCACGCCTCCCGTCCGCTCGGTGCGCTCTCGGGCGGCCAGCGTCAGCGGGCGTTCCTCGGCCAGGCCCTCGCGCAGCAGGCGGATCTGCTGCTGCTCGACGAGCCGACGAGCGGTCTCGATGGTGCGTCGCGACGAGCCGCGGCATCCGCTCTGCGCGTCGCGACCGACCGCGGTGCGGCGGTCGTCGTGGTGACGCATGACCTCGGCGAACTCGGCGACGTCGACGACGTCGTGACGCTCGCCGCAGGACGGGCCGTGGATGCGACGACCACGGACGACATGCGGGGGCGGAGGGGCCGGAACGTGAGTAGCGTTGAGGGGTGACCAACGCTCCGATCGATGCCACCACCACGTCCGCCTGGGCTGAACTCGAGTCGCTGAAAGCCGGCTTCACCCCTGATCTGCGCGGCTGGTTCGCGGCAGACCCGGAGCGCGTCGCGAAGCTCGCGCACGACGTCGCGGATCTGCACGTCGACCTGTCGAAGAACCTCGTGACCGACGAGATCGTCGCCGCCCTGGTGCGCCTTGCGGAGCAGACCGGTGTGGCGGAGCGGTACGCCGCGATGCTCGCGGGTGAGCACATCAACACGACCGAGGACCGCGCCGTGCTCCACACGGCGCTGCGCCGTCCCGCCGACGCGACGCCGTCGCTGACGGTGGACGGCCAGGACGTCGACGCCGACGTGCAGGGCGTGCTCGATGCGATGGCCGAGTTCGCCGGCCGGGTTCGGAAGGGCGAGTTCACCGGGATCACCCGCAAGAAGGTCGAGACGGTCGTCAACATCGGCATCGGCGGGTCGGACCTCGGGCCGGTGATGATCTCGGCGGCGCTGGAGCCGTACGCGGATGCCGGCATCTCGGCGCGCTTCGTCTCGAACATCGACCCGTTCGACATCGCGTCGAAGACGAAGGACCTCGACCCCGAGACGACGCTGTTCATCGTCGCGTCAAAGACGTTCACGACGCTCGAGACGCTGACCAACGCGCGCCTCGCGCGGGACTGGCTGTGGGAGGGCCTCGCGTCGGCGGGGGCGATCGACGGCAGCGACGAGCAGAAGAAGGATGCCGTCGCCCACCACTTCGTCGCGGTGTCCACGGCACTCGACAAGGTCGCGGACTTCGGCATCGACACGGCGAACGCGTTCGGCTTCTGGGACTGGGTGGGCGGCCGGTACTCCGTCGACTCGGCCATCGGTCTGTCGCTCGTGATCGAGTTCGGGCCCGACACGTTCCGCGAGCTGCTCGCCGGCTTCCACGCGGTCGATGAGCACGTGCGGACCACGCCTCTGGCGCAGAACGTCCCGGTCCTGATGGGGCTGCTCAACGTCTGGTACACGAACTTCCTGGGCGCGCAGTCGCACGCGGTGCTGCCGTACGCGCAGCAGCTGAGCCGGTTCGCCGCGTACCTGCAGCAGCTGACGATGGAGTCGAACGGCAAGTCGGTGCGGTGGGACGGCTCCCCCGTGACGACCGACACCGGTGAGGTGTTCTGGGGTGAGCCCGGTACCAATGGGCAGCATGCGTTCTATCAGCTGATCCACCAGGGCACCCGGCTGATCCCGGCGGACTTCATCGCCTTCGCGAACCCTGCGTACGCGCTGACGGACGGCGACCGTGACGTGCACGGCCTGTTCCTGGCGAACTTCCTGGCGCAGACGAAGGCGCTCGCGTTCGGCAAGACCGCCGAGGAGGTCGAGGCCGAGGGTACGACCGGCGCGCTCGTCGCGGCGCGGACCTTCCCGGGCAACCGTCCGACGACGTCGATCTTCGCGCCGTCGCTGACGCCTGCCGTTCTGGGTCAGCTCGTCGCGCTGTACGAGCACATCACCTTCACGCAGGGCGTGATCTGGGGCATCAACTCGTTCGATCAGTGGGGTGTGGAGCTCGGCAAGCAGCTCGCGATGCAGATCGCGCCGGCGATCGAGGGCGACAGTGACGCGTTCGAATCGCAGGATGCCTCGACCAAGGCGCTCCTGGAGTACTACCGCGACCACCGGGCCTGAGGGTCGTGGCGCGACTCGAGGTCGAGGTCGGCGGCTGGGAGCATGATCGCTGCGGCCCCGAGCTTTTGCGGTTCACGAGCGTCGAATGGACCGTCATCCCCGTGGCAGGCGGTCCCTTCGTCGAGACACATCACGGCATGGACGAGACGGAAGGCCTGAAGGTCATCGAGGTCGTCGGCACGATCGTGGAGCTGGAAGCCATTGATCGTGACGGCTCTCGCACGCCCATCACGCGTATCCCCAGCGGGCGCGCCCTCCGCGGGATGGACGAAGACGACGCGGGTGACGTCATCGAGCTGCACACCGACCGCCTCATCGACGTATCTGACGATGGCTTCATCGTGACCGTAGAGGTGACGGACTGACCCTCGGCTAGAACGATGGCGGTCCGGGTGGGTCGACGGTGAAGGTGGGGATGCGTCGTTCGGGCCTCACGAGGTAGACCCGGCCGGCGGGTGAGGTCCACTCGAGTGCGCCGCCGGGTTTCGCTTGGACCTGCCAGTCGGAGTGGTGTTTGAGGGTGTGATGCCCTCGGCACAGCGGTGCGAGGTTGTCGGCGGCGGTGGTCCCGCCGTGGTGCCAGTCGACGGTGTGGTCGAGGTCACACCGGTTGGCCGGGATCCCGCATCCGGGTGCCATGCATCGAGCCGCCCGCCAGCTGACCAGCCGTCGCAGGTCGGCGGGCGGCCGGTAGTGCTCGCGTCCGACGGAGAGGACCACTCCGGTTTCGGGGTGGGTGAGCACCCGCATCCATCCGGATGCCGCTCCGCAGAGTTCCCGGGCGCGGTCGAGGGGGATCGGGCCGATGCCGTCGACCTGCGCGTTAGGGCCGGCACCGGTGAGGAGCGTGAGGGCGGGGACGGTGATCGCGACGGTGGGCCGGATGCCTCGCGCGGTCTCGGGTAGCGAGTCGGTCTCACCGTCGATCAGCAGGTCACCGAAGACGTCCGCCCGCTTCTGATCCAACGTGCGCTCGTCATCGAGGGTTTTCGCGATCGCGGTGAGCCTCCCAGCGATCGCGTGCGCTTCCACCGCGGGCAGGTGCGCGGTCAGCCACGCCATCCCATCCACGCCCGCATCGACACGCACGTGGCGGTGTGCGACGGCCGCGGCGTGCTGTTCGGCGAGGGTCGCTTCCTGCTCGCGGTCGACGATGCGTTTCATCGCGCGCCGGAACGGCCCGGTCGGGAGTTCTTCCGCGAGGCTCAGCACCTCCGCAACCAGCCCCGCCGTTACATCGTCGAGCTGATCGAGCCCGTCCACGATGATCGTCGCGTGGGTGTCGGTGATGTCCGCGCGGCTCATCGCCTCCCACACCTGCGGGTACCGACGCACGAGGGCATGCCCGACACCCATCAACCGTCCTGCGGCGTGCTCGGTGATCCGCAATGCGGCGGCGACCTCGAGCCGCACCGACCGTTCCACGAACGCCACCGGTTCCTCCCGGCGGCGCGCGTCGGCGATCGCGTCATCCCACAACTCGACGATGGACGCGTACCGCTGCGCGGCGTGGATGGTCGCCATGTCCGCGCTCAGCACCACCCAGTCCAGCGTCGACGGGATCCCCTCCGGGACCTCATCGCGAGCATCGGCTGAACTGGACATAGTCCCAGACTAGGAGGGGGTTCCGACATCGCTTCCGGCGCCGCGACCCCGGCCCCGCACCGCTCGCCCTCCCCTGTCGCGAAGTGTCGGAGGCGGCGGCATGTTGCGACAGGTGAAGGCCACCCCCGGCATCCCCCGTCAACCCGAACGGCGCCGGACCTCGCCCCCCGCCCCTCCCCGAACCACACCGCGGCGCCGCCGCACGCGCTAGCGTGCAGGCATGCGCGGACGCAGACTCACCTGGACGACCGGCGGCGTCGGACTGATCGCGGCCGGTGTCGCCGGGATGCTGCAGAGCGCCACACCGGGCTCGTCGCTCACCGACGTGCTCGCAGTGGCCGTCGACGTGCTGTGGGCGGCTGCGGTCCTCGTGTTCGCGATCGGCTCGTCGTCGCACGACAGCGTCACCGCACGGAGGCCGTTCGGCACGATCGCGCTCATCCTCCTCGCGCTCTGGTCCCCCGCGATGCGGGTCGTCGGCCTCTTCCAGGACCCGGCGAACCCGACGCCGATCATCCCGTGGGAGGTCACGATCGTCATCCCACTCGCGCTCAGCGTCGTCGGGGTCGTGCAGATCGCGCGCGTCGGCGTCGTCCCACGGCGGTGGCGATGGATGCCGGCCATCGCGCTCGGCGTGCAGGTGGCCTCGGTCGCCCTCGGCCAACTCCTCATGATGGATCCGGGCACCGCGATGCAGACCGTCGGCCTCGCCTCCGCGCTCGGGACGCTCGGCTTCCTCGCCGGCACCCTGGGGCTCGGCATCGTCGCGCTCCTCGCAGTCGCGTCGGAACGCCCGGCATCCGTCCCGGTCTACTCGTCACCGAACGACTGACCCTGGACAACGCCCACCCGCAGCGGGACGCTGGTCGCACACCTCGGCGAAGGAGACGGCCATGTTCCAGAACGACGGCGCGTACAGCGGCTTCGCGGTCGACGACCTCGATGCGGCGAAGACGTTCTACGCCGACACCCTCGGCCTCGAGGTGTCGACACTCGACAGCGGTTTCCTGCAGCTGAATCTCGCCTCGGGAGCGACAGTGCTCGTCTACGGCAAGCCGCATCATGAACCCGCGAGCTTCACGATCCTGAACTTCCCCGTCGACGACGTCGATGCCGCGGTCGACGACCTGAACGCGAAGGGCGTCGAGACCGCGATCTACGACGACATGCCCACCGACTCGAAGGGCATCATGCGCGGCAACGGCCCGACCATCGCCTGGTTCCGCGACCCCGCAGGCAACGTCCTCGCCGTGCACGAGCGCTGAGGGTCAGGGCTCCCAGAACCCGACCGCGCAGAGCAGCCGCGTCTCGTCGTCGGCACCCGCCGGCGGATCGACGGCAGGCGGGAACACGCCCCACTGCCGCCACTCGTCGGCGTGAGGGACGACGTTCTCGTTCAGCCCCCCGATCAGCTCGGGTGGCAGGTGGAACGGGATGCCGAGATGTTTCGCGATCAACCACGCTTGGAACGCCCGGTACGTCGCCAGGTGCGCGAAGCCCTCCTCGGCGGAGTAGTCGCCGTACTGGAACCTGAACACCGTCTCCGGCTCGACGCCCTCGCGCACCGCAGCCGTCGCGGTGTCGTTCAGGCGGTCGTACGACGCGATCGGATCGTCGCCGAGCAGGTCGGCGTTCCGGAATTCGTCGCCCTCCGCGATGGATTTCCCCGCGAGCACGTCGGGCACCCACGCCTCGTCGTACGCGTGCGCGAAGACGATGTCTCGGAAGGTGGGGTCGGGAGTGGATGTCCACTCCTTCGGGGCCGGCTTCGACAGGTCGGCCGGGTCGATGCGATCGATGACGGAGCGCAACGCGGCATCCGCTTCGAGAAACAGTTCATCGGTTCTCATGCCGACACCGTACGACCGCCCGCCGACACTGTCACGAGCCGTGCACGTGGATGCGCTCGCCCGATGCGCTGAAGATGCTCACCACCTCGGCAGGGCCCTCGTCGGTGGCGCTGATGCTGTGGGGCAAGCCCGTGTCGAACTCCGCCGCCTCCCCCGCGCCGATCCGGTGCTCCTCGCCGTCGAGCATCAGCCGGATCGTTCCGCTCAGCACGTAGAACCACTCGACCCCGTCGTGCACCTTCGGCGCCGGAGCGGCGGATGCCGCGGCGTAGCGGATCTTGTAGGTCTGCACGGGCGAGTGCTCGAGGGTCAGCGGCGCGACGACCATGCCGTGCCGACGCTCGGTCGCTCGGCGCACCCGCGGGTCGACGGGCTCCCCGCGTACGAGGTCGTCGAGACGCAGGTCGAGGACCGACACCAGCGGGAGCAGCAGCTCGAGGGATGCCTGTCGTCGCCCCGCCTCGAGCCGGGACAGCGTGCTGATCGACATCCCCGCCTTCGCCGCGAGGTCGGCCAACGTCCAGCCGCGCTGCTGCCGCGCCGCACGCAGGCGCGGCCCCACTCGTAACAGATCCATGGCCATGCTCCGAGTTTGCCACTTCCGCAAACCAGATTGCCGTCTCAGCCCGGAGGGTAGACCGTGGAGCGATGACAGACACCCTTTACGACGCCGTCATCGTGGGCGGCGGCACCGCCGGACTCAGCGCCGCGCAGATGCTCGGGCGCGCACGCCGCCGCGTGCTCGTGATCGATGCCGGCGCTCCCCGCAATCGCTTCGCCGCGCACATGCACGGCGTGCTCGGCCACGACGGGCGCTCCCCCGCCGAGCTCCTGCGCATCGGCAGGACCGAGGCGGAGGCGTACGACGTCGAGTTCCTCGACACGACCGTCACCTCGATCGACGATGCCGGCGACCACCTCGCCGTCACCTACGACGGCGGCACGCTCGCCGCACGCGGCGCGGTCCTCACCACCGGCGTCGTCGACGACCTCCCCGACGTCCCGGGCCTGCGCGAGCAGTGGGGCCGAGGCGTGATCCACTGCCCCTACTGCCACGGATTCGAGGTCGCCGGGCGCCGTCTCGGCGTGCTCGCCACCTCGCCTGCGAGCCTGCACCAGATCGAGCTCGTCCGACAGTGGAGCGACGACGTCACAGCGTTCACCGCAGGTCTCGGTGAGATCGACGACACGGTCGCCGCACGCCTCATGGCCCGCGGCATCCGCCTCGTCGACAGCGCGATGATCGAGCTCCGCGCCGAGCACGACGTCGTGACCACAGCGATCACAGCGGACGGCACCGCGCACCCGATCGACGCGCTGTTCACCGCGCCGACGCCGCGCCTGCACCTGAACTACGCGGCGAACCTCGATCTCGCGCTCTCGAGCGAGCCTGGCGAGGGCCTGCGTGTCGACATGCGCGGCGCGACGAGCCATCCGCGCGTTTTCGCCGCCGGCAACGTCGTGGCCCCGTTCGGCAACGTCCCGCTCTCGATGGGCCAGGGCTCGATGGCCGGCGCCGGGCTCAACGCGGCGCTCGTGATGGAGGACGCCACCTCAGAGATCCTGCGCAGCTGAGGCGGCCGCGGCGGCGCGGGCCAGCCACGCCGGCGGTTCGCCGTACCGCTGGAACGGCACGAGCCTGCCCGCCGCGCAGTCCTCGACGAGCGTCGCGAGCCGATCGATCCGGGTCTGCTCACGCTTCGCGCTCTGCACCCAGTTCGCGACCGCGCGTCGGTACGAGGGGGTCGCCTCATCCCAGAACGCCTGTGCAGCCGGGTTCGCGTGGAGGGATGCCGCCTGCTCAGGCGTGAGCTCGTTGCGCTGCTCGTGCGAGTAGACGCCCGACAGGTCGGGGGTCCGTCGCTCGAAAGCGGCGAGTCCCGCAGGATGCATCCGCCCCTCGGCCTGCAGCCGCTCGATGTGCGCGATGTTGACGGCGCTCCAGATCGACCGAGACTTCCGCGGCGTCCACCGTTGGATGCGCGCGCCGTCTCCGATTCCCCGGCTGACCGAGTCGATCCAGCCGAACCGCAGCGCCTCGGGCACCGCGTCCGCCCACGTCAGCCCCTGCCGCGGATCGCCCTTCCGGTAGAAGACCGTCCACACTTCGGCGGCCGACTCATGATGGGCCTCGAGCCACTCGCCGAACTCCGTCGCCGAGGCGAAGAAGGTCGGGTCGGATGCCGGTTCCACCATGGTCGCGACGGTACCACCGGCATCCGACGCGGTCAGCGCAGCTGCAGGCTGTTCCAGGCGCCCGGCTCGTCGAACTCGCCGTAGACGACTTCGGCGCCGCTGGCGGAGACGGACCCCGCGCAGACGAGGAGGGACAGCGTCGGGTAGCCGTGCGGGCGGTTGTCGCGGATGATGGCGCGGTCATCGGTCGGTTCCAGCGCGGTGGTGCGCTCGAGCGCGCCGAGCCACTCCGCGATCCAGTCGTCGCCCGACGGCGCCGTGAACGCGTCGTGCCACGCGACGATGCGCGCCGTCTTCGGGTCGTCGACGTCGTCGTGCGCGATCATGTGGACGCCCGGTGCGAGATCGACCG
Source organism: Microbacterium phoenicis (assembly GCF_047302325.1). NCBI lineage: Bacteria > Bacillati > Actinomycetota > Actinomycetes > Micrococcales > Microbacteriaceae > Microbacterium > Microbacterium phoenicis. Next base: position 1,093,364 of record NZ_CP154849.1, on the reverse strand, counting down.
TGCGCACCGTCCCGCCGTCCCACATTGAGACGCGGGCACGACCCGGGGTGACCGTCAGCAGGTTGAAGCCGTGCGTCGGCGGCACCTCGGGCAGCCCTCGCCCGGCCGTGGCGTCGAGCACGACGTGCCCGCGCGAGCCGGTCGCGAGCGAGTCGTCGATGAGGTCGGCCCGGTTGAGCACGACGGCGAGACGGGATGCCGACGGGTCGGCGGCCAGCCACGCGCCGCCCGCCCGGGTGTCGCGCACGCCGATCACGCCGGGAAGGTCGGGCCACCACTCGCCGAGCGGATCCCAGGCACGCGCGGGATCCTCGTCGCGGACGGCGAGGACGCGGATCGCCGCCGCAGGGTCGTCGGGCACGTGGACGATCACGGTGCACATCGTTCGGGCCTTTCGCGTCCGACCCCGTGGGAGGATCGGACCATGTTCGTCGTCGTGGGCGTCTCGGGCGGCATCGCCGCATACAAAACGGTGCAGGTGGTCCGTGCACTGGTGACGAACGGGCACGAGGTGCACGTTGTTCCCACAGAGGACTCGCTGCGCTTCGTCGGGACCGCCACGTGGGAGGCGATCAGCCGCCATCCTGTCACGACGAGCGTGCACGACGACGTCGCCGAGGTCCGCCACGTCGCCCTCGGCACCAGCGCCGACCTCGTGATCGTCGCGCCGGCGACCGCGAACACCCTCGCGAAGATGGCCGCCGGGATCTCCGACAACCTCCTCGGCGTCACGCTCCTCGCGACGACCGCACCGGTCGTCGTCGCCCCCGCCATGCACACCGCGATGTGGGACCACGCGGCGACGCAGGCGAACATCGCGACCCTCCGCGAGCGAGGGGTCCACATCGTCGGGCCGGCCGACGGACCGCTGACCGGCGGCGACAGCGGCCCCGGGCGCATGGTCGAGCCCGATGAGATCGTCGCCGCAGCTCTCGCCGCTGCCAGAACCCTCGATGTCGCCAGCGCCCCGGCATCCGATCTCGCGGACCTCCGTGTCGCGGTGTCGACCGGAGGAACGCGCGAACCGATCGACCCCGTCCGCTTCCTCGGCAACCGCTCGAGCGGAAAGCAGGGCGTGGCCGTCGCCCTCGCTGCCGCCGACCGCGGCGCGTACGTCCACCTCGTCGCCGCGCACGTCGACGACGGCGTGCTCGAGAAGGCGCTGCTCCACCCGCGGATCGCCGTCGAACGCGCCCTCACCGCTGTGGAGATGGATGCCGCGATGCGCGCCGCGAGCGCAGAGGCCGACGTCGTCGTCATGGCCGCCGCGGTCGCCGACTTCTCGGTTCCGGAGGTCTCGGACGTGAAGATCCGCAAGGAGGACGGCACCGTCACCCTCGATCTCGTCGAGAACCCCGACATCCTCATCGGGCTCGTGCAGGACCGACGCCCCGGCCAGACAATCGTCGGGTTCGCGGCCGAGACGGCTGCCGACGACGCGGAACTCCGCGAGCGCGGCATTCGCAAGCGCTCCCGGAAGGGTGTCGACCTGCTCGCCGTGAACCGCGTCGGCTGGCAGGAGGGTTTCGAGACGGCCGAGAACCGGGCGCTCTTCGTCGACGCCACCGACGAGGTCGCGTCGCGGGCGGCGGGGACCAAGCGCATCGTCGCCGACGCCCTGTGGGACGCGGTTCTGCGCCTGCGCTGACCCTCGCGCGCTCGCGCGGAAGATAGCGGCATCCGTTTCGGTTCGGGCTCCGAATCACCTGTGTGCCGCAGATACACACTTCCCTTCTCGCGCCCGTGGACGGGCATCGCAACGTCACGGACCTGCTCGTCCAGCGTGCCGAGAAGGCTCCCCACCACGCCGCGTTTGACGTCGCCACCGGCGACGGCTCGTGGCGGCAGGTGTCCACCGTCCGGTTCCTGGGCGAGGTCCGCAGACTCGCGAAGGGCTTCATCGCCGCGGGGGTCACCCCGGGTGACGCCCTCGCGATCATGGCCTCGACGCGCTACGAGTGGGCCGTCACCGACCTCGCCGCCTGGTTCGCCGGCGCCGTCGTCGTGCCGGTCTACGAGACGTCCTCCCCCGTGCAGGTCTCCGGCATCGTCTCCGACGCCGGCGTCGTGCTCGGCGTCGGCGGCACCGAGGCCCAGACCCGCCGACTCGCCGACGCCTTCGCCGAGACCGGCGCCGGACGCCTCGGCGCCTACGCGATGGACCCGGCCGACCGGGTGGCCAGCGGCATCCGGACCCTCGACGACCTGCGCTCGCGGGCCGACGACGTGACGGATGCCGACCTCGAGCGGCACCGCACCGCGGCCGGCCTCGACGCGCCCGCGACCATCGTCTACACGTCCGGCACGACCGGGGAGCCCAAGGGCGCCGTGCTCACGCACCGGAACTTCCTCGGCCAGGTGTTGAACATCGCCGCCGCCTACGGCGAGGTCGTCCACGAGCAGGGCAACACGATCATCTTCCTGCCCCTCGCGCACGTCCTCGCGCGCGGGCTGCAGCTCATCTGCCTCGCGAACGGCATGCGCATCGCGCACCTGAGCGACCCGAGCACCGTCGTCGAGACGCTGTCGGTCCTCCGGCCCACGTTCCTCGTCGTCGTCCCCCGCGTGTTGGAGCGGATCCAGGCGGCCGCCGCGCAGAAGGCCGAGGCCGCACACCTGACCAGGGTGTGGCGCGCCGCTGTCGCCACCGCCGTCTCGGGCGGACGCGCGGCCGAGCGGAGCACGGACGGACGGGCACCGGCATCCGTTCGGCAGCGCCTGTTCGAGGCGCTGTTCTTCCGGCGCCTGCGCGCCGTCATGGGCGGGCGGGTCGACTACATCCTGTCGGGCGGTGCCCGGCTCGACCCCGAGGTGTCGCTCTTCTTCCACGGGATCGGGGTGCCCGTCATCGAGGGGTACGGCCTCACCGAGACGACCGCACCGCTCACCGGCAACCTGCCCGGCGACATCCGCGCCGGCACCGTCGGGCGTCCCCTGCCCGGCTCGACCGTCCGGATCGGCGAGGACGGCGAGATCCTCGCGAAGGGGATCGGCGTGTTCCGCGGATATCGCGACCCCGCGCACGATGCCGACGCGTTCGTCGACGGCTTCTTCCGCACCGGTGACCTCGGCCGCTTCGATGCCGAGGGACGACTGATCATCGAGGGGCGATCGAAGGACGTCATCGTCACCTCGACCGGCAAGACCGTCGTCCCCGCCCCGTGGGAGTTCGCCGTCGAGGCGGACCCGCTCGTCTCGCATGCCGTCATGGTTGGCGAGGGGCGGTCGTACCTGACCGCGCTGATCGTCCTCGATCCCGAGGAGGTCGCTCGTCAGGGCGACGCGCCAGCCACCGGCCAGCTGCGCGAGATCCCCGACGAGGGCCTGCGCGCGCGGATCCAGCGGAGCATCGACGCGGCCAACGCGCTCGTCTCACGCAGCGAGCAGGTGCGCCGCTTCACGCTCATCGCCGCCGATCTCGCCGACACGACCATCATCACGCCGACGCTCAAGATCAAGCGCCGCGTGCTCCTCGAGCGCGGCTCCGACGTCGTCGCCGCCCTGTACCGCTGACTTCCCGCCTCGAAAGGCCCCCATGTCTTCGCAGAACCGTTCCGCCCTCATCACCGTCATCGTCGGGCTCATCATCGGCGCGCTCGTCGCGCTCGCGGGCAGCCAGGGAGGCGCCACCGTCGGCGGCTTCCCCGTGTTCGCCCTCGCCGTCGCCGCCGCGTTCGCCGCACAGGTGCTGGTCTACATCCCGTCGGCGATCGCCCGCACCGAGCGCTTCTTCGACGCCACCGGCAGCGCGACCTTCATCCTCGTCACGCTCGGCGTGGTGCTGCTCTCCCCGTCGCCCGACGCCCGCTCGCTCGCCCTCGCGGCGATGGTGATCATCTGGGCCGTCCGCCTCGGCTCGTTCCTCTTCATCCGCATCCACCGCTCCGGCAGCGACGACCGCTTCGACGACATCAAGGTCAACCCGCTGTCGTTCCTGCGCGTCTGGATCATGCAGGGCCTCTGGGTCAGCATCACCGCGGCCGCGGCGTGGATCGCGATCGCGACCGAACCCGCCGACCGCGTCTCGTTCGACGTGTTCGCCGGCGTCGGCATCGCGCTCTGGATCATCGGCATGCTCTTCGAGGTCGTCGCCGACCTGCAGAAGAACGCCTTCAAGGCCGACCCCGCCAACAAGGGCCGCTTCATCCGCACGGGCCTCTGGTCCCGCTCGCGCCACCCCAACTACTTCGGCGAGATCCTCGCCTGGGTCGGCGTCGCGATCGTCGCCGCCCCCGTCTTCGACGGCTGGCAGTGGATCGGTCTGCTCTCGCCCGTGTTCGTGATCCTGCTGCTGACCCGGGTCAGCGGCATCCCGCTCCTCGAGAAGAAGGCCGACAAACGCTGGGGCGGCGACGCCGACTACGAGGCGTACAAGACCGCGACGCCCGTCCTCGTGCCGACGCTCGGGCGGGTCACGGTCGCCGCGCGCTGAGGCTGGGTCGGTTCCGGGGACGCGGGATGCCGCGACGCGGCATCCGTCGCGACTGATCGCGTCCCCGGAACGGGTCCTCAGCCGAGCCCGGCGACCCTCGGCGCGGGCTCGCCGTGCACGTGCTCACCGAGGAAGCCGAAGACCGTCTCGTACCAGACGACCGCGTGCTGGGGCTTCAGCACCCAGTGGTTCTCGTCGGGGAAGTACAGGAACCGGTGCACAGTCGTGCCGTCGTCCTCACCGAAGTGCTCGTTGAGCTCCGACCACAGGCGCAGGCTCTCACCGATCGGCACCCGATAGTCGCGATCGCCGTGGATCACGAGCATCGGGGTCGAGATGTCCGTCACGAAGCGGTGCGGTGAGTTCTCCACCATCGCCTCGGGTGTGAAGATCTCCTGCCAGTACGACGAACTGTCGGTCGTGCCGGCGAACTGGTCGAGCGCCCACAGGCTCGCGTGCGTCACGATCGCGCGGAAGCGGTCGGTGTGCCCGGCAACCCAATTGGCCATGTACCCGCCGAACGAGCCGCCCATCGCGGCCGTCTTGGTCTCGTCGATGTCCGCGCGCGCGACGACCACGTCGGTGATCGACATGAGGTCGGTGTACGGCTTCTCGCCCCAGCTGTTCCACCCTCGGGCGATGAACTCCAGGCCGTAGCCGGTCGACAGCGCCGGGTCGGGCAGCAGCACGGCGTAGCCGCGGGCGAGCGCGAGCTGCGGGCTCCAGCGCCAGCTCCACGCGTTCCAGCTGTTCAGCGGTCCGCCGTGGATCCAGAGCAGCAGCGGAGCGGGGGATGCCGCATCCGTCCCCTCCGGCAGGAGCAGCCAGCCGCGCACCCGCGCACCGTCCTCGGCCGTCGTCTCGACCTCGGTCATCGTGCCGGCCGGTGTCGGCAGCAGAGCCGGGGTCGCCAGCGCGGTCACGGTGCCGTCCGGGTCGATGCGGACCGGGTGCGGCGGCACCATCCACGACGAACGCAGCGCCACGAGCGCACCGGTCGCGCGGTCGACGGACACGTTCGAGTACGCGTGGTCGTCGGTCGTCAACTGCACGGGCGCCCCGCCGTCGAGCGGCACGCGGAACACCGGGCCGCGCCCGTCCTGGTCGGCGGTGACGATGAGCGCGGTATCGTCGTGCGCGAAAGCGATGCTCGTCGGCCAGCGGTCCCAGCCCTCCGCGAGCCGGCGCGGCTCGGAGCCGTCGATCCCGGCGACCCAGAGCTCCTGATCGGCGGGACCGGTGGGGTCCGAGAACGCCGCCCGGCCGCACGCGATCGACCGGCCGTCGTGGCTGATCGCGGGCGACTCGAAGTACGTCGACCGCTCCTCGAATAGCGTCGTGCGCGCGCCCGAGGCGACGTCGATCGAGACGATCGCGAACCGCTCCGCGCGGCCCTGCGGCAAGCGCATCGCGGCGATGAGGGTGCGGCCGTCGGGGGTGAGCGCCGCGCCGGCGGTATCGGCCGTGCGGCCGGGCGCCGGAGTCAGGTCGCGCGGGCGCGGAAGCGACGCGGGGTAGGGGGTCGTGGCATCCGGTTCGTCCTCCGCCGTGTCCGAGGCGGCGAGCGACCCGATGGTGTCGGCGAGCGCGCCGAGGTCGAGCGAGAGCAGGTGCGGCTCGGCGGGTCCGAGGTCGTGGTCCCAGTAGCGGACGGGGTAGGTCGTGTGCAGGATCGCCGACAGCTTGCGCTCCTTGCGTTCGGCGCGCAGTTTCGCGTCCGCCTCGAAGGAGTCGGCCGAGGGCAGCAGGTCGGCAGCGAGGACGGCGACGGATGCCGCGTCCGCGACGGCCGCGATGCCCGACACTCCCCCGGCCAGGCGTGTGATGGCGCGCGCGTCGCCGCCGTTCGCCGGCAGCAGCCAGAGCTGCGCCGCCTCGTCCTCGCCGTCGCCCTCCGCGTCGGGGCGGGCGCTGACGAACAGCAGGTCGCCGTCCGCCGTGAACGCGGCGCCCTGCTCGCCCTTCGCCGAGCGGGTCAGACGACGGGGCGTGCCGCCGCCGGTCGCCGGGACCTCCCACAACGCACGGTCGTACCCGGTCTTGTCCTTGTTCAGGGTCGCGACCGTCAGGACGGCGCGGGTGCCGTCGGGCGAGAGCGCGACGGCGTCGATGCGGGGCAGGGCGATGTAGTCCTCGAGCGAGGCGAAGGGGTTCTGCGGCATCCGTCCACGCTAACCGCGGACCCCGCCGCGGCGACAGGGCGCGTTCAACGGAACAGGTCGGAGGTGGAGACGACGGTCGCGAACTCGCCGTCGAGGTTCGTCGCCGTGATCGCTGCGAGGGTCGCCGCGGGGATGACGGTGCCGTCCGGCGCCGTCCGGTCGAACGAGTGGGTCGCGTCGAGGGCGAAGTACACGTCGTAGCCGAGGTTGCCGCCCACGCGGGCGGTCGTCTCGCAGCAGTGGTTCGTCGAGATACCGGCGACGACGATCTGCCTTATGTCATTCGCGCGCAGCCACGCGTCGAGGTCAGGCGTGCCGTGGAACGACGAGTTCACGCTCTTCGTGACGAGCAGATCCGGGATGCCGGTGACCTCGGGCTTGAGGTCGTTGCCCACCTGGCCCGGTCGCAGCGGCGACACCGGCGACGTCGAGTCGTGCCGGACGAACACGACCGGCCACTGCCGCTCGCGCCAGCGGACCAAGAGCGCGGCGATGTTCGACTCGCAGGCGGGGTTGTCGCGCTCGCCCCAGTAGACCGTGTCGTCGAACCCGCGCTGCACATCGATGACGACAAGCGCAGCACGGTCGAGGGCGAGGTGTCGCGGCGGGATCTGCACGCATCGAGCCTGACACGCGGAGCTCCCCTCGACGGTCAGGGAGCGGCGGGATCCTGCCAGGCGGTGGGCTATCGACGCACGCGAGCAGTGGCCGCGCTGGACCGCGAATGCGTGGCGTACCCGCTCTTGCTGCCCGTCACCTTCACCGAGATCTTGTCCCCGACGAGGCCGGAGGTGAGCGTCAGCGACGAGCGAGTCGCGCCCTTGATCCGAACACCGTCGGCATACCACTGGTACGTGAGCGACGTCCCACGCGTCCAGGCGCCGGGCTGGACGGTCAACGTCTTGCCGCGAGCGGTCGCCCCGGTGATCCGCGGGGTCGACGAGGTCAGGGTGCCGTAACCGACCGCCTTCGCCGCGCTCGTGCGGGACGCAGTGGCGTAGCCCGCCTTCTTCCCGGTCACCGTGACGGTCAGCTTCGCACCACGGTCGGCTGCGACCGGTGTGTAGGACGACTTCGTGGCCGACGCGATCGGTTTCCCGTTCCGGCGCCATTGATACGTGACCGTGGTCCCGGACGTCCAGCCGGTGGTCCTCGCGGTCACGGAGCGACCGACGGCCGGCGCCGCGGAAAGGGTCGGTGCCGGCGTCGCGAGCACTCGCGTGAGGGCTACGTCCAGCGTCGCGATCCGGCGGTTCATACCGGTCACTTGTGTCGAGTACTTCACCGTCGTGGTTCGGGCGGCGATCTCGACCGTCGTCGTGTGCCCGCCCTCGAGCCACGCCTCGAACCGTCCGTATGAATCCGTGCGCACCGTCACGGTCTCCGTGCGACCCCGCACGGTCACAACGGCCCCCGGAACGGGCGTGCCGCCCTCCCGGACGATTCCACGCAGGGTCGCGTGGTTCAGCTGATCCGTCTCGTCCGGCATCTTCTCGTCGACCCGGACGGTCTGCCCCTCGGCGAGGGTGAACACGCGCGAGGTCCTCCAGTCACCCTCCGAAGCCAGCCACACGGGGGCCACACCGTCCGTCCAGCGGGGATGATCGTCCATCTGCAGGTGGTACCGGCCCGGGAGCAGGCCGACTATCTGGAAACGTCCCTTGGCATCGACGATGCCGGTGCCGGCCCGTGCGACGGAGTTCCTGGTCTCCGCCCACGCGATGACTCGCGCGCCCTCGAACAATTCAGGCAGCTTCGAAGAGAGGGTGCCGACGATCGTCGCCGACTCCGACGGGAGCGTGCGCGCAAGCGTCGGCCTGACAGCCGTCGTCTTCCCGGCGTCGACATGGATGAGGGTGGCATCCGCGAGGTCGCTGCCGCCCCACCAGGTCGTCGTGTAGCGGTAACGATGTTCCGACGTGCTGTCCGCGAAGCGCAGGCGATAGTCGCCGGGCGGCAGGGCGGGGAACGTGACCGGGTCGACCTGCAGAAGATCGCGACCGCGAACCACACCGTCCGCGTCGTACAGCCAGACGGCCGAGCCTGTCACCGGTTCGCCCCGCGGTCCGACAGCGGCGACGGAGATGCTTCCGCTGTTCGCCGCCGTCGCCACACTGAGCCGGTAGTCGACCTTCGAGACCTCTCCGGGCACGACGGTCACGGTCCGTGCTCCCGCGCTGGTCGATGCGCCGTCGTACCAGCCGCCCAGGATGTCGCTGCTTCCGTCCGCGCCCAAGAAGTACTCGCCGGCGTCGAGGTCGTCGAACGCCACCGTCTCGGACTGTCCACGCTCACTGAGCTGTCGCTTGGCGACGAGTTTCAGGTCCCCGTCGTAGAGCGACACCGTCCGACCGACGATCATCTGTGTGGAGCTGACGGTCACGGACAGCGCGCCACGCGGGGATAGGCCGATGTCCAACGGCGTTGTTTCGCCGAGCTGAACCCGCGCGGTCGTCGACAGCTGTGAGTGGCCATTGCCCGACGACGTGATCCGGTACTCACCCGACCGCAGAGCGACGATCCGATACCGCCCCTCCTTGTCCGCCTGCGCCCATCCCGCTTCGACACCCGCGCTCGTGTATGCCGTGACGTAGGCTCCCGCAACGGGTGCGCTCGTTCCTGCGGATACGACCCTGCCCTCCACGACGCCACCCCGAACGAGGTCGGCCGTGATCTCGGTCGTCTGCCGAGAACGGATCGTGATGACCCCGGCATCCGCCCGCGTTTCGCCGGCGGGCCACCAGGTCTCGACGAAATTGTGCATGCCGCGCTCAGGTCTGATGCGCAGGTGATAGTCGCCTGGCGGGAGGTCCTCGGCGTTGATGACGTTGCTGCCGGTGGGTGCGTGGATCTCGCGCACCCCGCCCACGGGGATCAGATCGGCCCGTACCGAGGAGTATCGGCCCGTCGCCACACTCAGCATGCCCGTCGGCTCGACGGACACGGACCACGTCGTGAAACCTTGCGACACGGTGAGCGACGCGGTCGCGACGACGTAATCGCCGTCAGAGGGAGAGTCGACCCTGACGTCGTACTCTCCGGGCGGCAGCAACGAGAACCGGTAGCGGCCGTCACGGTTCGTGGTCTCCCATGGACGAACAGGCCCGTCCAGCGAGACGCTCGCCCCCACGACCGGCTGTCCCGTCAGCGCATCGGTCACGATTCCTGTGACCCCCGGGCCGACGGCTCCGAGCTGCCACGACGTATCGATCGTGCGGCCCTCCGTGAGAGAGACGATCTGAGCCTCTCCCGCGGTCCCCACGCCCGGGTACCACCGGGCGTTGTAGGCCTCGCGCGCCGGATCGTGATGCGAGAACGCGGACACCCGATAATCGCCCGCGGGCAGAGTGCTGCCGAACCTCCCGTCGACGTCAGGAGACGTGTCCGACACGCGCCCGGTGTCGACGTTCTCGAACCGGACGGTCACGTTCCGGACCACGTCGCCGTCAACGTCGGTGAGCACCCCGGTGATACGCGTCGGTGCAACCTCGGCGGCCTGTGCGGGGAGACCGGTGAACACGAGCGCCACGACGGCGATCAGCGCGCCGACGAACCGAAACCGAAACCGCATGCGTCCCCCAGGATGACGTGCCGAACCCCGCGACCGGCATCTGAATACTACGGGCGTGTCAAGGGTGTCCGCGGATGCCGTTTCCTCGACGACCGTGGAGGGATGCCACGCCGCTCCACCCCTGCATCGTCCGCCCCCGATCGCGCCGAGGTCGAGCGCGTCGCCGCCGAGCGGTTCGGCCTGACGCACCTGCGACCGGCGCAGCTCGACGCGATCGAGGCGGCAGCCGGTGGGCGCGACGTGCTCGTCGTCTGGGCGACGGGATCGGGCAAGTCCGCCGTGTACCAGGTGACCGCGGCCCTGCGGCCGGGCGTGACCGTCGTGGTGTCTCCGCTGATCGCGCTGCAGGAGGACCAGCTCGCCGGTCTCGAGCACGCCCCCGACGCGCCGAAGGCCGTGGCGCTGAACTCCGGGCGAGGCGAGAAGGCCCGAGACGAAGCGTGGCGTCGCCTACGCGAGGGCGAGGCGACCTACGTGCTGCTCGCTCCCGAGCAGCTGGCGAACGACGAGGTCGTCGGCGAACTCGCGAAACTCGACATCGCCCTGCTGGCCGTCGACGAGGCGCACTGCATCGCCTCGTGGGGGCACGACTTCCGTCCCGATTACCTGGGTCTCGGCGAGGTCGCCGAGCGCCTCGGGCGGCCACCGATCCTCGCGCTGACCGCGACGGCATCCACCCCTGTCCGCGAGGAGATCGCGGCCCGCCTCGGACTCGACGACCCGTCCATCCACATCGGCGACGTCGATCGTCCGTCGATCCGCCTCGGCGTGCGCCGCCACGGCGACGACCGCGAGAAGCGCGCCGCCGTGGTCGACGAGGTCGCCTCACTTCCCGTGCCGGGGCTGCTGTACACGTCGACCCGCCGCTCGGCGGAGCAGTACGCCGACGACCTGACCGAGCGCGGCAAGCGGGCGCGGGCGTACCACGCCGGTCTCCCGTCGAAGGAGCGGGCGGAGGTGCACCGGCAGTTCCTCTGCGACGAGCTCGACGTCGTCGTTGCGACGAGTGCGTTCGGCATGGGGATCGACAAGGAGAACGTGCGCTTCGTCATCCACGCCGACGTGCCCGAGTCGATCGACGCCTACTTCCAGGAGCTCGGCCGCGCGGGCCGCGACGGCGAGGAGGCCCACGGCACCCTGCACTACCGCGCGGAGGACCTCGCCCTGCGCCGCTACTTCGCGACGAAGAATCCGGATGCCGCCGAGCTCCGCACCCTCATGCGGGCGATGTCGACGCGGGCGCGCCTGAAGTCCGCGCTCGCGAAGGAATCCGGACTGTCACCGCGCCGCGTGACGGGACTCCTCACGCTGCTGATCGACACCGGATCGGCGCGCGCGTCGAAGTCCGGGGTGTCGCTGCGGCGGAACCTCGACGAGCGTGCCGCTGTGAAGGCGGCACTCGAGCGGGTCGAGGAGCGCGAGCGGATCGAGCGCTCCCGCATCGAGACGATGCGCGAGTACGCCGAGACACGGCGCTGCCGACGCCAGGTGCTGCTCGGCTACTTCGGGCAGGACCTCGATGAGCCTTGCGGCAACTGCGACACCTGCGCGGCGGGAGCAGCCGACGCGGTTCGGACCGAGGCATCCGCTTCGGACGCGGGATTCGAGATCGACGAGAAGGTGTCGCACCGCGAATGGGGAGCCGGCACCGTCGTCTCGATCGACGACGACCGCATGCGGGTGTTCTTCGACAGCGAGGGCTACAAGGTGCTCTCGCTCGAGATCGTCGAGCGAGAGCACCTGCTCAAGGCCGGCTGACGTGCCGAGTGCAGGTTCAACGGCAGGTTCGGGCCGCAACGGCCGCCACTCCGCACGATCAACCTGCACCGGGCACAGCGACCGGGCCCCAGGGTCGAGGGGGCCTCAGACCTCGATGCCGACGGCGGCCGAGCAGCGAGCGAGCTCGTCGGCCGAGAGCTCGAGGTTCCGGGCCTGGAACGAGTCGGTGATGGATGCCGGCCGGCTCGCCCCGGGGATGGGGATGACGGTCTCGCCGAGCGACAGCTCCCACGCGAGGACGACCTGCTGCGGGCTGACGCCGTGCGCCTGGCCGATCTCGGCGAACGCACTGAACCGCTCGCCGATCGAGCCGGCGCCGCCGATGCCGCCGAGCGGGCTCCACGGCAGGAAGGCGATGCCGTGCTCAGCGCAGTACGTCAGTTCGCCGTAACTGCCGGGATGCCGCGGCGAGAACTCGTTCTGCACGCTCGTCAGGTTCCCCTCGCCGAGGACCTCCTGAGCGATCTGGATCTCTTCGACGCTCGCGTTCGAGATGCCGACCGAGCGGACGAGGCCCTCGTCCTGCAGCGTCTTGAGGTTCTGCATGATGTCGCCGTAGACCATCCAGCGGTCGGGACGGTGGTACTGGTACAGGTCGATGACGTCGACCTGCAGGTTGGCGAGAGACTTCTGAACGGCGCTGCGCAGGTACTCGAGCGATCCGTCGCGGCCGAAGTCCTTCTCGGCCGTCCGCGTGATGCCGCCCTTCGTGGCGACGACGATCGACGACCGGTCGCCGTCCCAGCCGGCGAGCGCGTCGGCGACGATCCGCTCGTTGTGGCCCATCTCGTCCCAGCTGGGAGCGTAGATGTCGGCCGTGTCGATGAGCGTCACGCCCGCGTCGAGCGCCGCGCGCACCGTCGCGACGGCGTCGTCGTGCGAGGGCAGTCCGTTGCTGTTCATCGACACCGGCATCGCGCCGAGTCCGATGGCCGAGACGGTGAACGGTCCGAGAGTGCGCTGCGACATGAGTCTCCTTCGACGGGGTGGGTTGCGGCATCCACCCTGCCAGTCGACACCGTGCGGCGCGACGACCCTTGACAGATCAGCGCGCGGTCAGCTGCTCCCGCACCTGGCGTCGCAGCACCTTGCCGATCTGCGAGCGCGGCAGATCGTCGAGCTGCACGACCTTGCGGGGCACCTTGTACGACGCGAGGTGCGACCGTGCGAAGTCCTTGAGAGCGGATGCCTCGAACGCCGTTCCCGGCTTCATCACGACTGCCGCGACCACGTCCTCGCCGCCGGCCGGTCGCGGAACTCCCACGACCGCGGCGGATTCGACGTCGGGGTGCAGGGTCAGAACCTGCTCGACCTCGCTCGGGCTCACGTTGAAGCCGCCCGTGATGATGAGCTCCTTGACGCGGTCGACGACCGTGACGAAGCCGTCCTTCGAGACGGTGACGATGTCGCCGGTGCGCAGCCATCCGCCGTCGAGGAGGACCGCGGCGGTCTCCTCGGGGCGGAGCCAGTACCCCTGGAACACCTGCGGGCCGCGGATGAGCAGCTCGCCCGCCTCGCCGGCCGGCCGGTCGACGGTGGGGTCGTCGGGGTCGACCACCCGGATGTCGGTGCTCGGGAACGGCACGCCAACGGTACCCGGGCGCCGCGTCGGGCCGATCGGGTTGCCGAGGGCGACGGGCGAGGTCTCGGTCATGCCGTAGCCCTCGACGAGCAGGCCGCCCGTGACCTCCTCCCACCGCGTCACGGTGGGGACCGGCAGGCTCATGGCGCCCGAGATCGCGAAGCGGATGCTGGAGAGGTCGACGCCCTTGCGGGTGCTCGCGCGCGACAGGGCGTCGTAGATCGGCGGGACGCCGGGCAGGAATGTCGGCGGCGATTTCTTCAGCGCCCCGACGACGAGGTCGACGTCGAACTTGGGGAACAGCACGATCCGCGCCCCGATCGACACCGCGAAGGTCAGGCAGAGGGTCAGCCCGTAGGCGTGGAACATCGGCAGGACGGCGTAGAACGTCTCTGCCCCCTCGGTCAGCCCCGGCACCCACGCGCGCCCCTGCTCAGCGTTCGAGCGGAGGTTTCGGTGCGAGAGGACGGCGGCCTTCGGCATCCCGGTCGTCCCGCTCGTCAGCTGCAGGAGCGCCGTGTCGTCGAGGACGGGACGCGCGTACTTACGGGGGAGGCGGCGCGTGTTCGTGAACTGCGACCACCGGATGATGCCGCGCGCGGTCGGCTTCGCGGTCATCGCCTCGCGCCGCTCCCGCAGCGCCGGCACGGGCAGGCGCAGGGCGGTGCGCATCGCCCACGGCAGGGCGTCGGTCATGTCGACGGCGACGATCGCGGCGGGGGCGACGTCGCTCGGGAACTCGGCGACCATGTCGGCGATCTTGTCCCACACGATCGCGACGACCGCCTCGTGCACTTCGAACTGGTGCCGCAGCTCGCGGGCCGTGTAGGTGGGGTTGTGCTCGACGACGATCGCGCCGATCCGGAGCGCGGCGTAGAACGCGACGATGTGCTGCGGGCAGTTGGGGAGGACGAGCGCGACCCGGTCCCCTGCGGCGACGCCGAGCTTGCGCAGCGCGTTCGCCGCACGCGAGACCTGCTCGCCGAGTTCGGCGTAGGTGGTCTCGGCGCCGAAGAACTCTGTGGCGACCTTCGATCCGTAGCGCGCGACCGAGTGCTCGAGCAGATCGACGAGCGTCTCGTCGACGGGGTCGATGTCGGTCGGGACGCCGGGTGCGTAGGCGGCCAGCCAGGGGCGGTCCTGCAGATCGGATGCCGGCGGTGTCGAAGTCATCGTCGTGTGTCCTCCTCGGTGTCCCGCCAGCGTAGGGCGATTTCTCGATGGGTCTCCTGTGCGTCCGCTACGCGCGTTCGAATCCGGCGAGCCCCGCGGAGAACACCCGGATGACGTCATCGACGTGGTCGTCGTCGCCGGTCGCGAGCCACCACGCAGCAAGCCCCTCGGCCGCCGCGTGCACGACGGCCACGAGCGTCGCCGTCGGCGTGGTCAGGTGGGCCGAACGGGACGCGACCCACGCGTTGACGAGTCGCTCGACCTCGCCGCGCACCGCCTCGGTCTCGGCACGCGCAGCACCGGCGAGCGCCTCGGACGAGCGCGCCGTCGCGGTGAGCTCGGCGAGCCGCTCGTGACGCACGCGGTCGCGCCGCAGCTCGGCGACGAAGGTGTGGAGCGCGGCAGCGACGGCATCAGGGAGAGGGGCCGGGGCGAGCGGCTCGGCCCAGAGCCTGCGGGTCAGGAGTTCCGATTCCCGCTGCAGCAGGGCCGTCACGAGATCGGCCTTCGACCCGAAGGCGTAGCTCACGACGCGATGGGCGACGCCTGCTCGCTGCGCGACGCTGCGGAGCGACAGCGCGGCGACCCCGTCGTGCACCATCACCTCGACCGCGGAATCGAGCAGCTGGCGACGACGATCGTCGACGTCGAGGTAGGTCCGGCGAGGTGACGGGTCGTTCACAGTGATCTCCGAGCGTGCGGCGCGTGGTGGCATCCATACTATTTTGATCCACTCGGACCAATTGAGGAGATCTCATGATCAGCGTGACCCCCGCCCGCGCCACCGACCTCGCTCCCGCCGCCACGATCCTCGCTGAGGCGTTCGCGCAGGACCCCGTCATGTCCGCCGTCGTTCCGGGCAGCCGTCGTCGGCATGAGCGGCTCACCGACCTCTTCCACGGCCTGCTCGCCAGTGGGCCGTACCCGACGGGAACGGTCGACCTCGCGCGGGATGCCGACGGCACGATCCTCGGCGTCGCCGCATGGGAGGGTCCGCACGCCGAGCGGGGGGCGCTCGCTCGGCAGGCGTCGGAGCTCCCCCGCTTCGCGCGGGCGCTCGGCTGGCTCGGGATGCCGCGGGCCCTCGCCCTGCTCTCGCGCCTCGCGCGCCACCGCCCCCGCGCGCCGCACTGGTACCTCGCCGAGATCGGCGTGAGCGCCGCGGCCCGCGGCAGAGGCGTCGGCAAGGCGCTGCTGTCGGCGCAGCTCGACACCCTCGACACGACGCGCCAGGCCGCGTACCTCGAGTCGTCCACGCCCGACAATCGGCGACTCTACCGTCGCCTCGGGTTCGAGGAGCTCAGCCCGATCGAGGGCGTGCCGGGAGCGCGGCCGGTCGCGATGCTGAGACTCCCTGCCGCGAGATAGCGTGCAGGCATGGACCGATCCGGCGATGACCAGTGGCGTCCGCTCGTGGCCGCACTCGCGAACGACCGCGTCCGCGAGGCGTTCGCGCGGCTGACGCTCGGCGCCAGTGCCGACGACGCCCTCGGAGGGCTGTCGCCGTCGCGTCAGCGCCACGTGGTCGAGACACTGCAGCGTGCCGGGCTCCTCACGGCCGATCTGCGGGCGGACGGCGGGGCGTTCGCCCGCGCCCTGGCCGCCGCACCTTCCGCGCCGAGGCCGACGGGGATCGCCCGCTACCTCTCGCGCGAGGGACGTCTGATCGGGTACCCGTCGAATCCGGACGAACGCCGCGAACTGCTGACGCTCCTCGCCGCCCGCATCCTCGCCCCGGGCGAGATCCTGGACGAACGCGGGATCAACGAGCGGCTCGCAGCGCTCACCGACGACGTCGCGGTGCTCCGGCGGTACCTGGTCGATCACGAGCTGGTCGAGCGCACCCGGTCGGGCACCGAGTACGCGCTGGTCGTCGACCAGCCGTCGTAGGAAACACCCTGGCGGCGCCGTCAACCGGTAACGCGACGGCCGTCTCCGGGTGTGCACTGGTGCGGTGAACTCGCTTCCGTTCTTGCTGGTCGTCGTCATCTTCGTCGGAGCCGCCGCCGTCGTCTGGATCGCCGGCATCCAGCTCTCCAAGACCACCGACGTGCTCGACGCACGCTGGCACATCGGCAGCGCCTTCGGCGGGCTGATCATCCTCGCCGTTGCCACGAACCTTCCCGAGATCGCCATCACGGTCAGCGCCGCCGCCGCGGGCAACCTCGGGGTGGCCGTCGGCAACATCCTCGGCGGCATCGCGCTGCAGACCGTCGTCCTCGTCGTGCTCGATGCGTTCGGCCGCCGGGGCCGCGGGGTGAAGCCGTTGACCTACCGGGCGGCATCCCTCGTCCTGGTGCTCGAAGGGCTCGTCGTGGTGGCCGTGCTCGCGGCCGTCGTCGCCGGCAGTCAGCTGCCGGAAGGGCTCGTGGCCCTGCGCCTCACGCCGGACGTCGTCCTCATCACCGCGCTCTGGATCGCGGGACTGATGCTCGTGCAGCGCGCCGGCCGCCACCTGCCCTGGAGCGGCAGCGGAACCGCCGACGGCGTCTCACCGCACACTCCCGGGCATCGCCGCTCGAAGCCGCAGCACCCCCACAAGAGCCGCCCGACGTGGCTCGTCGTCATGATCTTCCTGATGGCCGCCGCAGCGACGCTCGGCGCCGGTGTCGTCCTCGAGCGCGCCGGCGACGCCATCGCCGCGGACATCGGGCTCTCGGGCGTCCTGTTCGGCGCCACGTTCCTCGCCCTCGCGACCTCGCTCCCCGAGATCTCGACCGGTCTCCAGGCGATCCGCCAGGGCGACGACAACCTCGCGGTGAGCGACATCTTAGGGGGCAACGCCTTCCTGCCGGTGCTCTTCCTCGTCGCGACGGTCATCTCGGGACAGGCCGTCCTGCCGCGCGCGGGCGCGACCGACATCTACCTCACGGCCCTCGCCGCCCTGCTGACCCTGGTCTACGTGGTCGGGCTCATCTTCCGCCCGTCGCGGCGAGTGCTGGGGATGGGCGTCGATTCGCTGACGGTTCTCGTGCTCTACGCGGTGGGGATCGCCGGCTTGTTCGCCGTCGCCTCGGGCTGACCCAGGCTCAGTCGTACGACGCGAACACGCGCCGCTCGACGCCGTCGAGGCGCATCGTCCCGCCGTACGGGACGACCCACTGCGGACGGGTGTGGCCGAACGGCACGCCGACGCAGACGACGGCGTCGGGGTTGTACCGGGCGACCAGCCCGGTGACCACCTCGCGCTGCGCCTCGCGGCGCGCGCGGCGGGTCTCGGCATCCGGTTCGTCGCCGAACGTGCTCACCGGAGGCCGCGCGACGACGACACCCGCGACCGCAGCGAGAACGCCTCGCTCCCCCAGCGCGCGGACCCAGCGCGAGACGAGGCGGGGCGAGGGCAGTTCCTCACTCGTCTCCAGCAGGAGGATGCCGCCGCGCAGGTCCTCGAGCTCCGGCATCCGTCCCGCCAGGCCGATCTCGTCGAGCACGTCGAGGCACCCGCCCCACGTGCGACCCTCTACGACCCGCGCCGGTCCGGACCACGACCACGGCTCGGTCGGGACACGATCGCCGAACGAGGTCAGCGCCCGCGGGTCGAGCCAGTCGATGCCGATGTCCTCGGATTCACCCGGTTCGGTCAGCTCGAGCTCGCCGCCGTCGAACAGCGCGGCGCGCAGCGACTGCAGGTGTATGCCGTCGATGCCGGGCCCGGCGCCGATATGCACCTGCGTTGACCCGCCGTAGAAGCCGGGGACGCCCGCCTGCCAGAGCGCGTTCAGCAGGTGCGTGTTGTCGCTGTAGCCGACGAAGGGCTTCGGGTCGGCGAGCGCGCCGGCGAGGTCGACGTGCGGCACGACGGCGATCTGGTCGTCGCCGCCGATGCTGGCGAACACCGCGCGGACATCCGATGCGGCGAACGCCGCCTCGACATCCGCCGCACGGACGTGCGCGTCGGCACCCAGCATCCGCGTCGTCGGAAACTCGACCGGCTCGAGTCCCAGCTCGTCGTGGATGCGCCGGAGCGCCTGCTCATGCACCGCGGGCGCGAAGCCAGGGGCTGCGAACGATGGTGACAGCACGGCGACGCGGTCGCCTCGGCGCAGTTTCGGGAGGGTCCGGAACGAGGCAGGCATGACTTCGTCGTGGCATCCGCGCGACCGTCACCCGGTGTTCACCGGTGATTCACTCAGCCGCAGGAACACCGACGGATCCTGGAACGGACCTGCACGAGAGGACCCTCCTGTGACCACTGTGGAACCCCCCACCACCCGCACGACACTCCCCCTCGCGGCGCACGCCGTCGGCAAGCGCTCCGCCGTGACCTGTCAGTTCAAGTGCGCGAACGCGTGCCTCGGCCCCGAGTGCAACGGCTCGGACAACCCGACGTTCCGCAGCATCGCCGAGGTCGCGCTCTCGCGCCGCATGCTGATCGGCGCCGCTGCCGCGAGCGCGGTCGTCGTCGCCACCGACGCCTTCGGCCTCTCGAGCCCGACGACCGCCTCGGCTCTGCCCGGGGGACCCGTCGAGTCGACGTGGGGCTGGGGTCACAACAGCCTGCCGTTCCAGCCGATCGCTCCCGTCCCGGCATCCGTCGACGCGCTCACGGTCCCGAAGGGCTACACGTGGTCGCCGATCATCCGCTGGGGCGACCCCCTGTTCTCGGACGCGCCGACGTTCTCGCTGGAGGGGCAGAGCCGCGCCGCGCAGGAGCGCCAGTTCGGCTACAACAGCGACTACCTCGACATCCTCGCCGACCGCAGCGGCAAGACGGGCGTGCTCGTGAACAACCACGAGTACGTGAATCCGAACATCATGTTCCCGCCGTCGACGGATGCCGCCGAGCTCCGCCGCCGCGGCGAGGTCTACAAGGCCGCCCAGGGCATGTCGGTCGTCGAGATCAAGCGACGCCGGCGCGGCGCACCGTGGCGCTACGTGGTCGACGGGCGACGCAACCGACGGATCACCGTCGAGACGCTGTTCGAGCTGACCGGGCCCGCCGCAGGATCGGATCTCGTGAAGACGGCCGCAGACCCCGAGGGCCGATGGGTCAAGGGAACGCTCGGCAACTGCGCGGGCGGCACCACGCCGTGGGGCACGATCCTCTCGGGCGAGGAGAACTTCAACGGCTACTTCGCGTGGGCTGCCGACACCGCCGGGCAGAAGCGCTACCAGGCGAGCGCCTCGCGGACGACCTCGACCGGGTGGGAGGCGTACGACCCCCGGTTCAACTCCTTCGACCCGGGATACGTCAACGAGCCCAACCGCTTCGGCTACATCGTCGAGATCGACCCCGAGGACCCCACCTCGACGCCGAAGAAGCACACCGCGATGGGCCGCTTCAAGCACGAGGGCGCGAACGTCATCGTCGCCGAGGACCGTCGCGTCGTCGCCTACATGGGTGACGATGAGCGCAACGACTACCTCTACAAGTTCGTCTCGAAGAACCGCATCAGTTCGTCGCGCAAGAAGAACATGACGCTGCTCTCGGAGGGCGACCTGTACGTCGCGCGCTTCCGCGGCGACTCCCCCGCTTCGCAGATCGACGGCTCGGGGAAGCTCCCCGCCGACGGCGCCTTCGACGGCTCCGGCGAGTGGATCGCGCTCACCCGCCACGGCCGGAGCGTCGTCCCGGGCATGACGACCGAGGAGGTCCTCGTCTACACCCGGCTCGCCGCCGACAAGATGGGTGCGACGAAGATGGACCGCCCCGAGGACGTGCAGCCGAGCCTGCGCACCGGCAAGATCTACGTCGCCCTGACCAACAACTCCGACCGCGGCAAGACGTCGATGGTGGATGAGGCGAACCCCCGCACGGGCAACCGGTTCGGCCACGTGCTCGAGATGACCGAGCGCCGCGGGCAGGCGGGAACATCCTTCGGCTGGAGCATCCTGCTGCAGTGCGGCAACCCGTCGGATCCGAGCACCTACTTCGCGGGCTACCCGAAGGACAAGGTGTCGCCGATCTCCTGCCCCGACAACCTCGCGTTCGACGAGGACGGCAACCTGTGGATCTCGACCGACGGAGCGCCCAGCACGATCGGGTTCAACGACGGCCTGTTCCGGGTGCCGCTCGCGGGTCGCGAGCGCGGACGCGTGCAGCAGTTCCTCGCCGTTCCCCGCGAGGCCGAGACATGCGGGCCGGTGATCCACGCGCGCGAGAAGCTCGTGTTCGTCGCGGTGCAGCATCCCGGTGAGAACGGCACCGTCGCGGCGCCGACGTCGCTGTTCCCCGACTACGGTTCGACGCGACGCGGCGACATCCCGAACGCGCCGCGGCCGTCCGTCGTGCAGGTGTACCCGGCGTGACCGCGAGGTGAGCGGTGCCGGAGGGGGTCGACATCAGGTCGGCCCCCTCCTCGGTCAGCGGGCGACGCCGATCGGATCGCCCGTGCGGGCGAGGTCGGCTTCGAGCTCGCGGACGATCGGGATGACCTTCTCGCCGAACGCCTCGAGCTCCTCCTGGAAGTGCAGGAACCCGAGCAGGAAGAGATCCACGCCGCGCTTCTTGTAGGCGATGATGCGCTCGGCGACCTGCTCGGGAGGGCCGAACAGCTGCGTGCGGAACCCGTCGTTGTACTGCACGAGGTCCTCGAACGTGGAGTCGGCCCACATGCCCTTGCGGTCCGCGGTGGATGCCCCGGCCTGCTGCACGGACCTGCGGAAGCCCTCGACCGAGGCCGGATCGGCCTGAGCGATGATCTCGCGCAGCTGCTCGCGGGCCTCGGCCTCGGTGTCGCGGACGATCGCGAACCCGTTGAGTCCGAACCGCACCGTCCGGCCATGCTCGGCGGCGACGCGCGTGACGTCGTCGTACTGCTCGGTGAAGCCGTCGAAGTCTTTGCCGTTGGAGAAGTACCAGTCGGCGTGCGCACCGCCGTTGAACCGCGCGGCCGTCGAGTTGCCGCCCTGGAAGATGTCCGGATGCGGCCTGCCGGGCACCGGGTACGGCCCGGGGCGCAGCGTGAAGTCGTTCACGCGGTAGAAGTCGCCGTGGAACTGCACGTTCTCCTCGGTCCAGAGCTTCCGCAGCACCTCGATGAACTCCGCGGAGCGACGGTAGCGCTCGTCGTGCTCGAGCCAGGGCAGGCCGAGCTTCGTGTATTCGTCCTTGAACCAGCCCGAGACGACGTTGACGGCCGCGCGGCCCTTCGAGAACTGGTCGGCGGTGAGAATGAACTTCGCGAGCACCGCCGGCTCCCAGAGCCCCGGGTGGACAGCCGCGATGACCTTCAGCTTCTCGGTCGCGAGCAGCAGGGCGAGGCTGATCGAGGTCGACTCGTGCTGCTGCGCGGCACCGTAGCTCGACAGGTAGCGCACCTGGCTGAGGGCGTACTCGAACCCGACGCGCTCCGCGGTCTGAGCGAGCTTCACGTTGTAGTCGTAGTCCCAGGATGTGCGCTGCTCGATGTTCGAGACCACGAGTCCACCGCTCACGTTGGGCACCCAGTAGGCGAACTTCAGCGGCTCGTGCGTCGAGGCCGGGTCGAACGGGGACGTCTGCTCGGTCATGGATTCTCCGGTGGGTGGCGACGCGGCGAGCGCCGGAATCGGATGGGTTCCCGGGAACCTTCCGCCCGTACCCGGCGCGGTGTCAATCGATGTGACCGCGTGTGTCCCGCCGTGACGCCAAGTGTCCATGCATGACGGGTGACGCGCTCAGTTCGCGTCATAAACACCGCTCGCGCGGAGCGAGCGACTACCAAAGGGGGCAACCCGCACGATCCACCGACGAGAGGCGACGACATGACGCGGCACCCGGACCCCGCACTGCAGGACGAGCTTTCGCTCGGCACGGACTACGACGCACTCGCGGAGCGGTTCCGACCGCTGTTCGCCCAGATCGCGACGACGGCGGTGGAGCGCGAGAACGAGCGTCGCCTGCCGCGCGAGGAGATCCGGCTGCTCACCGACGCCGGTTTCGGCGCCGTGCGGGTACCGCGCAAATACGGCGGAGCCGGGGCATCCCTCCCTCAGCTGATCGAACTGCTCACCGAACTCGCGGCCGCCGACTCCAACATCCCGCAGGCCCTGCGCGGCCACTTCGCGTACGTCGAGGACCGCCTCAACCAGCACGCCGTCGCGGACCAGTCGGTCTGGTTCACGAGATTCGTCTCGGGCGAGATCGCCGGGAACGCGTGGACTGAGATCGGCGAGGTCGCGGTGGGCGAGGTGAACACGAAGGTCACGCGCAGAGGCGACGACCTCGTCGTCAACGGCACGAAGTTCTACAGCACCGGCAGCATCTTCGCCGATTGGCTCGACGTGTACGCCGAGTACGAGGGCGTCCCCGTGATCGCGATCGTGCGCGCCGATCAACCCGGCGTGATCGTGCACGACGACTGGGACGGCTTCGGGCAGCGCACGACCGGCAGCGGCACGACGATCATCGACGACGCTCGTGTCGAGCCCGAGGACATCACGGTCTTCTCCGAACGCTTCCGCTACCAGACGGCCTTCTACCAGCTCGTCCATCTCGCCACGCAGGCGGGCATCGTCGAGGCCGCCGCCCGAGAGGTCGCGGCGCACGCGCGCAGCCGCACCCGCGTCTTCAGCCACGGCTCCGCCGGCACCTGGGCTCAGGATCCGCTCGTGCAGCAGACCGTCGGGGTCGCAACCGCTCAGGGGTTCGCGGCGCGGGCCGTCGCCGTGCGGACCGCGGAATCCGCCCAGGCCGCCTACCTCGCACGCTTCGCGGGCGACGCCGACGCCGAGGAACGGGCGAATCAGCGCGCCGAGCTCGAGTCGGCCGAGGGGCAGATCGTCCTCACGCCCCTTTCCCTCGAGGCGACGAGCACGGTCCTCAATGCGCTGAGCGCGTCCGCCGTCTCCGAGACGAAGCGCCTCGATCGGTTCTGGCGAAACGCTCGCGCCGTGTCATCCCACAACCCGGTCATCTTCAAACAGCGCATCGTCGGCGACTGGGCGATCAACGGAACCCCGGTGCCGTACGTGTGGGCCATCGGGCAACAGCGCACACCGAGCTCGCTCATCACAGATTGATAACAGGAATCCCTTGCCACCGTTATCTCGTCGTTATACAGTCATTGCCAGGTAGTTGTTTTGCTGTGGCAGCTACCGACATGTGATTGCAGGACACTCTTGGTGCAAAGGGACAAGGGCCGGCTGGATGCCTCTCCAGCCGGCCCTTACTGCGTGACAAGTCAGACGATGCCGCTCCGGCGACGTCGCATCGTCAGGACGACGCCGAGGGCGAGCAGAGCCGTTCCGACGCTTCCCGCGATCCACAACGGAGCACTCTGACCGCCGGCCGCGGCCAACTCCTCATCGCCGATCGCGGCGGGCCCGCCGCGATCGATCGTGACCGCAGCCCAGCCGACGAGGTCTCCGGCTGCATCGACCACGGCGACGCGATGCGTCCCCGCCTCGAGGCCGCTCGGCAGGGCGAAGGTCGCGGAACCCGCGGCATCCGCCGTCGCCTGTCCGAGGGCTGTCGGAGTCGAGTAGATGAAGCCGTAGTACGTCTGCTCCGCCGTGAGTCCGGAGACGACGATCCGATTACCGCGGACGGATGCCTCGATCTCCCCCTCCGCCGCGGCGGGCAGGTCGTCACCGTTCGCGGCGGGCGCGCTCGGTGCGCCGCCGGTTGCGGGCGGAGTGGGCTCCGGAGCAGGGGTCGGCTGCGGAGCCGGCGTGGGCTCGGGGTCCGGCGTCGGCTCGGGGTCCGGGGTCGGCTCGGGGTCGGGCGTCGGCTCAGGATCCGGAGTGGGCTCGCTGCCACCCTTGCCGATCACGACGGAACCGTCGGCGCGCACGGTCACCTCGGCCGCCATCGCGGCGGCGAGGTTCATCCGCTGCCAGCTCTCCTGCTCACCGACGTCGAGCGGGTTGCCCGAGTCGATCGCGGTCAGCGCGAGCACCTGACGGCGCTGTTCCGGCGTCAACTCCGGGTGAGCCGAGACGAGCAGCTCCTCCGCACCATCGGGCACCACGACGGGAACCCCCTTCGGACCGGTGGCCGGGAATCCGTAGCCCAGGTGCTCCTGGTAGTAGGCGAGCGCCTTGTCGGTCGACAGGTACGGGACGTCCTTCTCGATGCAGTTCGCGAGGGTGTCACCGCAGCCGCGCTCGAGGACGCCGCGCAGCTCGTCGGCGGCTTCGCCCACCAACGACCGCATCGCGGGGTCGGCGAGACGGAGCGCGATGATCTTCTGGCCCATCATCCGGCCGCTGATGACGTCGAGCGGGTAGTGCGCCCCCATCACGATGCGGTTGTTTCCGGCCTCGGCCGTGCGGGCCAGGATCTGCGGCGCGAGCTCGGGCAGCATCTCGGCGAGCGCCGTGCCCTGCCAGTACGCCTGCGATGTGTGACCCGACGGGAACGAGCCGCTCGTGGAACCCCACGCGTCGCCGCCCTCCTTGTCTCGATAGACGAGGTCCTTCGTCTTGTCGAGGCGGAGGTAGGGCCGGTCGTAGTCGAAGAAGTTCTTCGGCGGATTGCTCGATGACGTCGAGCCGAGCTTGCCGCCTGCCTTGCTGAGCAACCATGTGAGCTTGGGAAGCTCGCCGGCTGCCACCGCGTCGGCGTAGATCGCGCCGAGGTTCTCACCGAAGGCGTCGCCCATGCTGACGGACATGTCGTCGTACTGGTCGACGATGGCCCGCTGCACCTGGGCATCGGATGCGGTCCGGTTGATCTCGCTCGTCAGCGCGTCGTTGTAGTCCATGACGGCCGTGTTGCCGCCCGGGCCGCGGTCGGTGCGGAGGCCGTCGAAGACATCCATCATGCGGACCGACCAGTTGTCGGCGCTGGGCGCCTTCGCGTCACCGGTCGACGCGGCGGCGTCCGACGCGTAGGTCGCCGTCTTCTGTTGCTCGGTGAAGCCGGCGGCCGCGAACGCGGGTCCGGCGGTCAGGGTGCAGGCGACGAGGACGCCGAGTCCACCCATCGCCATCCCGGCACGAGTGCCTCGTCGTCTTGTCTGTCTCATCACGCTCACGGGCGCGCCTCGCTTCCATCGGGTGAGCCAGAATGCTTTCCTGCACACGGGAACGGCGCGTGACGTCCGGGTGACCACGAAGCGACGAACCGCGCTCGTCGTGCGGGCACGCGACGATACAGTGGACGCCATGACCGATCGACGCCTCGCCATCGCGGCATGGGAGAGCCTCTTCCGCGCGCAGCACGAGGTTTTGGCCGAGATCTCCCAGGACTTCGATGACGACGACCTCTCCAGCGCGGAGTACGACGTCCTCCTCACCGTGACCCGATGCGACGAGCACACGGCGCGACTTCGCGACGTCACCGCGAACATGCTGATCAGCCAGCCCAGCGTGTCCCGCCTCGTGGATCGGATGGTCGCTCGGGGTCTCGTCGCCAAATGCCCGGACCCTCAAGACGGTCGCGGCGCGATCCTCCGCGCCACGGAGAAGGGCGCGGCGACGTTCCGCCGCATGGCCACTGCTCACGGCCGCACGATCGCCGAGCGGATGTCGGTGCTCACCGACGACGAACTCGCCCAGCTCGAGAAGCTGACGGCGCGTCTGCGCGGAGTGTGACCGTAGACGAATCGCCCCGCATCCGACACGGGATGCGGGGCGATTCGTCAGAGCGGGAGCGCTCCGCCGATCACTGGTCGATCGGCTGCGGCTCGCTCTCGTGGGCCGCGATGGTCGGGGCCGACCCTTCGGCGACGACCTCGACCTTGCGCGGCTTGGCCTTCTCGCTCACCGGGATGGTGACCGTCAGGACGCCGTTGTTGTAGGTCGCGGTGATGGCGTCGGTGTCGATGCCCTGGCCGAGGTTCAACTGGCGCAGGAAGCTCGCGGTCTCGCGCTCGCGCGTGATCCACTTCACCCCGTCGGCAGCGCCCACCGTGCGCTCGGCGCGGATGGTGAGCAGCTGGCCGTCGACGTCGATGTCGACCGAGCCCGGGTCGATGCCCGGCAGGTCGGCATTCAGGACGTAGTGGTCGCCGTCGCGGTACAGGTCCATCGGCATCCGTCGCGGGCCGCGGCGCGTGTCGAAGAGGGTCGACGCGATGCGGTCGAGGTCACGGAACGGGTCGTAGGTTGCCATGATTCTCTCCTTCGATGTTGTTGTCTCAAAGTTGAGCCATAGCGGCTCAAGTAGGTTCAGATTAGCACTCTGCCCCACCGAGTGCCAACGGTTCTCGGACGGCGAACGCCCCCGGCGGCGACGGCCGTAGGCTGGCGACATGAGCGCCTCCGAGACCGCCCCCGAGCCCGCCGACCCGTTCCTCTGGCTGGAGGAGATCGACGGGCCCGAGGCCCGCGCTTGGGCAGCCGAACGGACCGCCGAGACCGAGGCGGCCTTTTCGAGCGACACCCGCAACGAGCTCGAGCGCCGCCTGACCGGCATCCTGCAGGACCCCGATCGACTCGTCGTCCCGAGCCGCCACGGCGATCTCATGTACGACCTGTGGCGGGATGCCGCGAACCCTCGCGGTCTGTGGCGACGGACATCTCGCACGGCCTTCGCGGCGGGTGAGCCGACGTGGGAGGTGCTGCTCGACGTCGATGCGCTCGGCCGGGAGGAGGGTGTCGCCTGGGCGTTCGCCGGGGCGGTTCACGGTCCCGCCGGCACCGGACGTGCGCTCGTGCGGCTGAGCCCGGACGGCGGCGACGCCACCGTCGTGCGCGAGTTCGACCTCGACGCGGGTCGCTTCGTCGACGACACCCCGTTCACCCTGGACGCCGAGAAGACGATGATCGCGTGGGTCGATCGCGACACCCTGCTCGTCGCCACCGCCCTGCACGGAGGCGGCGTAACCGACTCCGGGTATCCGATCAGCGCGCGCGCCTGGCGACGGGGTGAGTCCCTCGCAGACGCGCCGCCCATCGTGACGGGGGTCGCCTCGGACGTCGGCGTGTTCGCGCACGTCGATAGCACGGGCGGCACGGCGACGCCGATCGTGGTCATCGCGCACGACTTCTTCCACTCCGAAGCGTGGGTGTGGGACGGCGGCGAGCCGAGGCTCATCGCCGTGCCGCAGGATGCGAACGTGGATGTGCACGGCGACCTCGTCACTGTCCGGACCACGACCCCGTGGCGCATCGGCGACACGACGCATCCGTCGGGCACCCTCCTCATCGGACCGCTGGAGACCGTCACGGAAGGCGACGGGTCGGACCTGCGCGTCGCCTTCGCCCCGAACGACACGGCGGTGCTCGAGTCCTGGACCTGGACCCGCACGCGCCTCGTCCTGACGATCCTCGATCGCGTGCAGAGCCGGCTCGTGTCACTCGACCCTGAGACGCTCGTCGGTGTCGACCTCGACCTGGGCCTCGGCGACGCCGACCTCTTCAGCGCGAACATCGCCACCGCCGACGACGACGAGGACGACGAGCTGTGGGTGGTCGCTCGCGGCTTCCTCACTCCCCCGACGCTCCTCGTTCTCGAGCCGGGTGCGGAGCCGCGCGTCGTCGATCGCAGCCGCGCCACTTTCGATGCCTCCGGACTCGTCGCCGAGCAGCACTGGGCGACGTCGGCCGATGGTACGCGTGTGCCGTACTTCGAGGTCGGTCCCCGCGAGCGCTCCGGCGCCCTCCCCGTCCTCATGAACGGCTACGGCGGATTCGAGCACGCCCTGACCCCCGAGTACCCGACGATCGTCGGCCCCGCCTGGCTCGAGGCGGGACGCGTCTACGTCGTCGCGAACATCCGCGGCGGCGGCGAGTTCGGACCGGAGTGGCACCTCGCCGCCCTGCGCGAGAACCGCCACCGCGCCTATGAGGACTTCGCCGCTGTCGCCCGCGACCTCGTCGCGCGCGGCGTCTCGACGCCCGACCGCATCGCCTGCCACGGCCGCAGCAACGGCGGCCTGCTCGTCGGCAACATGCTGACGCAGTACCCCGATGACTTCGGCGCGATCGTCTGCGGCGTGCCTCTTCTCGACATGCGGCGGTACACACGGCTGTCGGCGGGTGCCAGTTGGATCGCGGAGTACGGCGACCCCGATGATCCCGCCGACTGGGAGTTCGTGAAGACGTTCTCGCCGTATCACCTCATCGAGCCCGGGCGGCGGTATCCGGCATCCCTCATCTACGCGGCCGCGAGCGACGACCGGGTCGGTCCCGTGCAGGCGCGCAAGATGGCGGCGCGGTTGGCGGACGAGACGGATGCCGAGGTGCACTACCTCGAGCCCATCGAGGGCGGACACTCCGGGGCCATCGACGCGGCGTCGACCGCCGCACTGCACGCGACGATCCACGCATTCCTCGACCGCACGGTGGCGCGCGCCGACTGAGGCCCGCACGCCCGCCCTCTACGCTGGGGGCGGGAGGTCCACCGCATGAGTACCATCGGGGCCGTCGAGGATGACCTCGCGGCGACGCTGTCGACCGTCGCCGAGCGCACGCGGGTCGACGATGCCGCGGCCGAGCGGATCCGTCAGCACCTCCCCGCGCTGCGGGCAGCGCTGTCCCGACGCGGGTCGACCGCGGACCTCGTCGACCTCGTGACGGCGGCGGTCGTCGCGGCGAACGGGCGCTCGCTCGACCTCAAGGTGCACGGCGAGCAGCGCGCCGCGAATGCCGTGCGCACCAGCTCGCGGTTCGCCTTCGGCGCGGCCTGCTATGCCGACCGGTACGCCGGGAACCTGGCCGGGCTCGGCGACGAGATCCCCGCGCTCCGCGAGCTCGGCGTGAGCGTTCTGCACGTGCAGTCGCCGTTCGCCCGCCGCGAGGACGGCACGATCGACCTCCGTCGCTGCGACCCCGGTCTCGGATCGATCGATCGCCTCTCCGACCTGGCGGGCCGGCTTCGGCTTTCAGGGATCTCGCTCGCGGTCGACGTCCCCGCGCGCGACGATCTCGCAAGCCTGGTCGACGATCTCCTCTTCCTCGCCGGGCGCGGTGTCGAGGTCTTCCTCCTCCCGCATCGCGACGCGGTGGACGTCGTCGCCGCCGTGCTGGCGATCGGTGCGCCGGGGGTCGATGTGCTCCCGGCATCCCCCGGTTCCGCTCCGCTCTGGCAGGCGCTCGCCACGGGCGACGCCGCGCCCCTGCAACGCGCGCTCGAGGCACGCGACGGCAGTCTCGACGTCGCCGCGGTGCGGGATGCGGACGCGGTGGTGTGGCGGACGGATGCCGCCGAGCTCACCGCGCGCTACACGGACGGCTCCTCGTTCGGCCGCGGCCTGCCGACGGCGGACGGAGTGGCAGGGACGACCGCGTCGCTCGCCGGGGTCGAGGCCGGCGACCCGCTCGGCGAAGCCCGCGTGATCCTCGCGCACGCGCTCGCATTGAGCGTGCCGGGTCTTCCCGTGCTGTGGCTTGGCGATGAGGTCGGGCAGCTGAACGACCCGACGTTCCGCGACGATCCGGAGCGTCGCGACGACTCGCGGTGGACGCACCGCGGTCAGAAGCCGCGTGATCGCTACGCGCAGCGGACGGATGCCGCCACCTCGGCCGGCCGCATCCACCGCGACCTCACGAAGCTCATCGCCGTCCGGCACACGACGCCCGAGTTCGACGGAACGCATCTGATCGGCTTCGGCGTACCCTCGGCATCCGTCATCGGGTATCAGCGTCCCGGGGACGGGTCGGTCGTGCTGGTGCTCGCGAACGTCGCCGCAGAGCCCGCGCACGTCCCCGCGGTGACGCTGTCGGGTTTCGCGCCCGCGGCGCTCGACCTGGTCGAGGGTGTCGAGATCGGAATCGACGAAGGGCTCACGCTGCCCGCTTGCGGATTCCGCTGGCTGCGCGTGAGCCCTGTCGCCTGAGTCCGGCGGAGGTCAGTCCTCGACGACCGTGACGGTGACCTCGATGTTGCCGCGCGTGGCGTTCGAGTAGGGGCACACCTGGTGTGCGGCGTCGGCGAGTGCCTGCGCCTGGTCGTGCGGGAGGTTCGGGATGACGACCTCGAGCTGCACGGCGAGGCCGAAGCCGCCCTCGCCGTTCGAGCCGATGCTGACGCGCGAGCCGACGCTGGTGTCCTCGAGGGCCACCTTCTGGGCGCGGGCGACGGACTGCAGGGCGCTGTGGAAGCAGGCGGCGTAGCCGGCGGCGAAGAACACCTCGGGGTTCGGGGCACCACCGGCGCCGCCCATCTCCTTGGGAACGCGGACGTCGGTGTCGACGAGACCGTCGACGGTGCGGACGTGTCCGTTGCGGCCGCCTCCGGTTGCGAGTGCTTCTGCGGTGTAGAGAGCTTCCATGATGTCCTTCGGGTCAGGAGGCGATTGCCTCGTCGGTGGTACGCATGACGCGGTTCAGGTCGTGGACCACGTCGAGCAGCATCCGCGCTTTCTCCTCGTCGAGTCCGGTGCAGCGCGCGATCTCCGCGCCGACAACGGACAGCTCCGAGCGGAGCGCACGGCCATCGTCCGTCAGCGAGACCTCCACGACACGGTCGTCGTGAGGGCTGCGCGAACGGGAGACGATGCCGCGCGCCTCGAGGCGCCGGATGAGCGGTGACAGGGTGCCCGAGTCGAGGAGAAGCTCTGCGCCCAGTTCCTTGACCGACCGGGGCTCCTTGTCGCCGAGAGCGACGATGACGAGGTACTGCGGATACGTCAGCTTCCACGGCGCGAGCACGCGCCGATACGCCTGCCCGAAGGCGTGGCTGGCCGAGTACACCCCGAAGCACACCATCTGGTCGATCGCTCGCATACCAATATGGTTGCACGCAATTGAGTTGTGCACAACTTAACCGAAGGTGAACGAACGCCATCGCCATACTGAGGACATGGGGACGACAGATGCCGCAATGGCCGACGCACACGAGCAGGCGGCGACCGTCGGCATCCGCCGTGCAGCTCGGCCGCTGCGATCCGCCCTTGAGCGCGACCCTCACGACGCGGACCTGAGAACCGCGCTGGTGTCGCTCTACCGCGCCAGCGGAGCGCGCGAGCAAGCCGGCCGATACTCCGTCGCCACGCCCGACGCGGACCCCGACGAGGTGTCCGCCTACCTGCGCTGGGCGATCGCTCAGGGAGCCGACGAGGCGCGCGTCCGGCGCCTCAGCCTCCTCGATGACAGCCAGCCGCTGCCGGACGGCTTCGTCGCGGATCTCGCGGCCGGCAGAGTGCGACGCACGCCCGCCGAAGCGTGGGATGCGCGGGGCGGTACCGCGATGTTCGTTTTCGGAGCGCTGATCGTCATCACGCTGGTTGCGACCTTTGCGGCCGTGATCTTCTGGGCACCGGCCGCGCCGTTCATCGCTCATCTCGGGTCACGCCTGTTCGCGCTGGCGTGGGCCGTCGCCTTCGCCTGCTTCACTGTCGCCGACACCCTCCGACACCTGAGGAAGGATGCCGCGTGGAAGGGCGTCGTGTCCGTGGTGCTGTTCGTCTTCGGCGCGGCGGGCCTGGTGAGCCTGTTCACCGGCGGGATCTGAATGACGCGCGTCGTTGTCTTCTCGGGCGGTGCGGATTACGCCGACCCGTGGCATCCGTTCGCCGAAACGAGTGCGATCGTGGCGGAGGTGCTCCGCGAGGAGGGTGACGTCGCGGTCGTCGACACGCTCGACGACCTCGACGCGCGAATCGACGCTGCGGACCTGCTCGTGATCAACGCCGGCGGCGGCACCGCGCCCCATCCTCTGGACGCGCGCCTCGCCAAAATTGTCGCGGGGTACCGCGGGCCGCTTCTCGTCCTGCACGTCGCGGCGACCCTGCTGCCGGAGTACGCGGCGTGGGAGGCGCGCCTCGGCGGACGCTGGGTGCGCGACGTGACCTTCCACCCCGAGCGCGGACCGCTGCGCGTGCGGCCCGTCTCGGCATCCGTGGCGGATCTCGCCGCCCTCGACACCGTCGACGAGGCGTACACGGCACTGCGGGTCTCCCCCGCGGCCGACGTCCTGCTCGTGCACGACGACGCCGACGGGGTCGCGCACCCGATCGCTTGGACGCACGAGAACGACGGATGCCGCGCCGCCTACAGCGCGCTCGGCCACGACGCCGAGGCTTACGGGTCGCCGCTTGCGCCGGAGGTTATCCGGCGGCTCACCCGCTGGCTGCTCGGCTGGCGGGTGGAGAACGAGAGATCATGAGCGTGAAGCAGGAGGCCGTGTACGACCGAGAGGGGCCACGTGATGTCAACAAATGACCGGCGAGCGCTCACCGCTTTCACCGCTTTGATGGTGTTCACCGTGATCGCGTTGCCCGGTTGCGCCTCTCATCTGCCTGCGCCAGGCGCAGTCCCTTCCCCTCGACACTCGGAGTGCGCGGTCGCCGAGAACCCCAATGGGGAGCCGCCGCCCGAGGGTTGTGTCGTCTACGACCCCGAGCAGAACATGGCCGACAACCAGCGCTGGCGTGATCGCGTCGCGATCTCGACTGACGCCCAAACCGCGGGAGATTCGTACGTCGAATCGGTCACGCGCGGCCTGACTGACCTGCGGAACTCCGGCACAGTCACCGCGGAGTCAGTCCAACAGGTCTTTCTTGACGAAGGGTTCTCCGCCCAATCCATTGCGACTCTCGGAGATTCGGGGAACGTAGGTTTCGGAGTGTCCGTCAGTTCCCCCACGAGCCACGAGTTCACCGCGTGCCTCTTTGGGGCGGTCGGACCGGACGGCGTCAGCGTTGATGTCGGCGGCCCCATCATGGACGGTGGCTGCCTCGAGGGCTTAGGAGGGCACTAGGTCGCTCAGCAGTCTCTCAACGGTCGCGCAGCGGGCTATCTCGGCCTATCCGGTGAGGGTTCCCCAGCGTACGTCGCCGTGAAGGAAGACGACGGTCTGATCGCCGCCATTCCATACATCGATCCATGTCGGCGACCCGTACTTGCCGGTGAATTGCGGCTTGCCGGCGGCAGCAGCCTTCGCGGCATCCGAGCGATCGGGCCACGACGGGGTACAACCGCCTCCTCCTCCGCAGCCGCATCCTTCAAATGCGACGCGGGCACCGAGGAGGACAAGCGAGGTTGCTTTGCTTGGAGTTACTTCGGCTTTCGCTCGCCGCAGGAGCACGCCCTCGGGAGTGAAGAAGTCACCATTGAGGTTGAAGGTGCCGAGCCGAACGGCAGCCCGCCTATCAACGGGGGCAGCGTCGAGCAATTCAGTCACATCGGTCGAATCCCGATTGAGCTTGCGCTTGCGACTCTTGGGCATTGCCCGATTTTTGCACGAAAGCCCTCAACCGGTCGTCATGAGGTCGTTGTGCTGGTCGAAGCCTTCGCAGAGGCCTGATGTTCGTCTCGAGTAGCCCGCCCAGGCGATCGCGCGATTGCGGCACGCCCAACGCGCTCCACCCGGCGTCGGTCCAATGCGCGCACGTTCCGGAGCTCTTATTCGCACTGATCAGTTTTCGGCAGACGAGCGGTTGAGACGAAAGCCGCGCATCTACTACCAAGGCCGACCCAGAACGCCGGAGCAACCCGGAGAACAAGAAAAGCCCCGCCGAAGCGGAGCTTTTCTCAGACTGTCTCAACACAGTGTGCGCCCGAAGGGACTCGAACCCCTAACCTTCTGATCCGTAGTCAGATGCTCTATCCATTGAGCTACGGGCGCATGGCCTGTTTCCGGGCCGAGGAACAGCATACGTCACGTCGGGCCCCAATCCGAAATCGAGCCGCTACTCCAGCTCGCCCGGGTCGATCCCGGCGGGATCGGACTCGAGGATCGGCTCGGGTTCGACGCCGCCGTCGCGGAGCGCCTGCTGCTTCGCCACGCTCCGGCGGTGGGCACGGAGCTTCGGCAGGTCGACGAGGCGCAGGGCCTGCATGCGGGCCACCCGCATCCGGTCGTAGTCGGCGTCGAGGTCGGGGCGCGCCGCCGAGATGCGCAACGAGCGATCGATGTTCTTCGAGACCTCGGCCCAGGCGGCATCACGGGCGTCGGCGATGAGCTTGCGCAGCTCGTCCTCGTCATCCGCACGAGCGCGCAGCTCCTTCGCGACGTGCAGGGACTGCTTGCGCCGGCGCCGCAGGTTGCGGACGTCGCGGCTGCGGTAATCGTGCGTGCCGCTCGAGTCCGAGTAGCGGGTGCGCGCCGCTTTGCGCTCGCGCTCGGTGCGGGCGGCATCCGCTTCGGCCTCTTCGGCGAGCGAGACCAGGATGTCGCGGGCATCACCCAGAAAGCGATCCGAATCGAAGTCGTCGCCCTCGACGAGGATGTCGACCAGGATGCGGTTCTTCAACGCCAAACGTGTCGCCGCGGACGCGATGTAGAGCCCCTCGGCGACGACGTCTCGGGTCTTGACCCGCTCATTGTCCGTCACGCTCACCCCTCGCCTCCCAGTCTACCGAGCAAGGGGTATCCGGATGCCGGTCAGTCCAGCGACCGCAGTGCGTGCCCTGCGGGCCCGTCGCCGCGCAGCGGCGGGAACCGCCAGGCGAGCGATGCCATGCCCGTCGGGGCGATGTCGACGTGCAGCGTGTGCGGCGTCTGGATCATGCGCAGCCGCGCGTGCCACGCGCCGTCGGCGTCCACGCCGGCGACGGAACGGAACGGCACCGCGTCGAGGCCGCCGGCCGGAGCCGGCCACTCCCCCGCGGCCCAGTCGCCGCGGCCGACCGGCAGCTCGACGTCGACTCCGCCACCGACAAAGCGGATGGTCCAGCCGTCACCGGTCTCGACGACCTCGACCCGCTCTGCACCCGGTACGGGGCCGCCGCTCGTGAAGGGTCCGGGCGGGTAGGCGGTCGCATCCACGTCGAAGGTGCCCGCGAACCCGGCACCGCTGTCGTCGGGCACGGGGAGCGCCAGCGACGACAGCCGCTCGGCGAGCGCGGCATCCGCGTCGGTCGTTCCGGGCCCGGCCATCGCGGGGCGCAGGTGCGCGGTGATGAGGCTCAGAAGGGTCTGCATGTCGATCGTCTCGGCCGTCGTGATGATGACGGCATCCTCTTCGGGCCACACGATGATGAACTGCCCGTACGCTCCGTCACCGCGGAACCCGTGCCGATTCATCCAGTACTGAAAGCCGTACCCCTGCTGCCAGTCGATCGGGTCGGGTGCTCCCGGACCGCGATGGGCCGTGTCGTTCTGCATCTGCGTCGAGGTGGCGGTCGCGACCCACTCGGGGCCGAGGATCTGCTCGCCCTGCCAGCGCCCCTTGTCGAGCATGAGCTGACCGGTCTTGGCGAGCGACTCGGTGAAGACGTGGATGCCGCTGAAGCCCATCTCGACCTCGCCCAGCATCATCCACTGCGCCTCATGGATGCCGAGGGGCTCGAGCAGACGCGGGCGCAGGTAGTCGAGGATCGTGCCGCCGGTCGTCTTCGCGACGAGTCGGCCGACGCCGTAGATCGTGGGCTGGTTGTAGGCGAACACGCTCCCCGGTTCACGGTCGGGTGCGACGCGGAAGAAACCGCCCAGCAGGTCGCCGCCCACCTCACGTGAGGCGGCAGCGGCGCGGTCGAGGGCCTCGCCCTCATGGCCGCTCGACATCGAGAGGGCGTGCCGCACGAGGTAGCGGCGGTACCTCTCGTCGAGGTCGTCGGGGACGAGCTCGCGGAAGTGATCGACCATCACGTCGTCGAGCCCGAAACGCCCCTCCGAGATCGCCAGGCCCGCCGCGGCCGAGGTGAACGTCTTCGACAGCGAGTAAACGAGATGCTTCAGGTCGGGCGCGAACGGCGCCCACCACCCCTCGGCGATGACGTGTCCGTGGCGCACGACCATAAGGCTGTGCATCTCGGTGTCGGTCTGCCCGATCGCATCGATCAGGCGGTCGACGCCGGCGGCATCCACCCCCTGCTCTGACGGAGTGGACCGGGGCAGGGAGGAGGACGTCGGCGTCATGCCGCCATCCTAGGGACGACCGCTATCAGAGGGCGGAGATGCGCCAGGATGCCGCGAACGTCGCGCCGGGCGCCAGCACGAGCAGTCCCGCGTCGTAGTCGTAGGCGCTCGCGTTGAACGCGTCGGGCGCGCACGTCATCGGCTCGACGGCGAGGCCCTTCCGGTGGCCCGGATGGGCTGCTCCGGCAGGCTTGTCTGCGGTGTGCACCTGCACCCACGGGCACTCGGGCCCCCAGGTGACCGCGACGCCGACGCCCGACGGGTCGGTGACGCGGACCGTGGCGGTGCCGTCGGCATCCGCCTCGATCCCGGTGAAGGCGTGGTCGAGCTCGACGTCGCCGAGGACGCGCGGCGCACGACGGTCGAAGCGGTCCGGCTCGTAGTCGGTGACCGCGTGCACGGCGACGGGGCTGAGACGGTCGGGTGTCACCTCGAGGACGGATGCCGCGGGCAGCGCGAGCGTCCACTCGTCCAGCGGCGCGGGGCCGGCCACCACGTAGGGGTGCGGGCCGGTGCCGAAGGGCGCGGGCTTCGTGCCGAGGTTGCGCGCCCGGACGGTCTGGGTGAGGCCGTCGGCGGCGAGCGCGAACGTCGTTTCGACGCGCACCCGCCACGGGTAGCCGGCCTGGGGCTCGATGACCGCGGCGAGCGTCACGCTGTCATCGGAGCGCTCGACCTCGGCGAACTCGAGCCAGGCGACGAGCCCGTGGAGGGCGTGCGAGCGGTTCGGCTCGGTCAGGGCGGTGACGAACTCCTCGCCGCCGAACGTGTAGGTGCCGTCGACGATGCGGTTCGGCCAGGGCGCGAGGGTCGCACCTCGGAAGTCGGGCCGCACCTGGTCGGCCTCGAACGGGACCACGAGATCGCGGCCGTCGTGGCGCAGCTCGCGGAGCGTCGCCCCGACCGAGGCGACGACGGCGTCGTAGGCGCCGGAGCGCAGCGAGAACTGGACGCCCGAGAGCGGGGCGGGGGCTGAGGTCACGGGCGGAGCATCACTTTCAGGGCGGCGCGGTCATCCATCAGGCGGTAGCCGTCGGCGGCCTCGCCGAGGCCCAGCTCGCGATCGAAGACGGCCCCGGGGTCGACTGTACCGTCGAGCACGCCCGGCAGGAGACGGTCGATGTACGCGCGCACCGGAGCCACGCCGCCGGTGACGGTGACGTTCTTCTCGAACTGCTTCCGCTGGAGCGGAGCGTCGGTGTACTGCGGAGCGCCGACGCGCGACATCGTGCCGCCCGGGCGGACCGCACCGAGGGCCTGCTCGTAGGCCGGGAGGTGGCCGACGGCGTCGATGACGACGTGCGCGCCGAACCCGCCGGTGAGGTCGCGGACGGCGGCGATGCCCTCCTCGCCCCGCTCCGCGACGACGTCCGTCGCGCCGTAGCGGCGGCCGAGGTCAGTGCGCGCCTCGTGGCGCCCCATGAGGATGATGCGCTCAGCGCCGAGCTGTCGCGCCGACAGGACGGCGAGCAGGCCCACCGCGCCGTCACCGATGACCACCACGTCCTTGCCCGGTGCGGCGCCGCCGGTCACCGCGGCGTGCCAGCCGGTGCCGTACACGTCGCTCAGGGTGAGGAGCCCCGGCATCCGCTCATCGTCCTCGGCGACATCCACGCGGTACAGCGTGCCGTCGGCGAAGGGGGCGCGGCGCCGTTCGGCCTGCGCGCCGCCAGCGCCCGTGGGCTTCGTGGTCCCCGCCTTCACGCACGACGTCTGCAGACCCGCTCGGCAGAACTCGCACTCCCCGCACGAGAAGACGAACGGCACGATGACGACATCGCCCGGCGTCACGGTGCGGACGTCCGCGCCGACCTCTTCGACGACGCCGATCATCTCGTGCCCCATCGACCGGCCCGCGTCGCTCGGCTGCATGGAGTGGTACGGATGCAGGTCGCTGCCGCACACGCACGCCACGACGGTGCGGAGCACGGCGTCGGTGGGCTGTTCGATCCGGGGTTCGGGGGCGTCGACCACGCGAACGTCGCCGGGGCCGTACATGTAAGCAGCTCGCATCCTCCGATTCAACTACGGATGCCGCGCCGGCGGGCTGTGCGAGTCTGTCGCCATGACCGCTGTCCACGATGTCGCGATCGTCGGTGCGGGGCTCGCCGGGCTTCGCGCCGCGACCCTGCTCACCCGTGCCGGACGCGACGTCGTCGTGCTCGAGGCGCAGGACGACGTCGGGGGCCGGCAGCGCACCGATCTGGTCGACGGGTTCCTGCTCGACCGCGGGTTCCAGGTGATCAACCCCGGGTACGACGCGCTCGCCCGCGCGGTCGATCCCGCGGATCTCGATCTGCGTTCGTTCCCGGTCGGGGTGCGCGTCGTGCGCGGCGCCCGGTCGGACGTCCTCGCCCACCCCCTGCGGCACCCCGGGATGCTGCCCGCCACGATCGCGGGCGCCCTGTCGGGTCTCGTGGCGCCGGCGGACGTCGCAGGCGCGGTGCGGTGGCTGCTGCCCGCGCTCGTGCGACCGGCATCCGTCTCCGACGGACCCGATGCAACCCTTCACGAGGCGTGGGACCGCGCCGGGCTGAACGGTCCCCTGCGACAGTCGGTCCTCGCGCCGTTCCTGACCGGAGTGCTCGCCGACGACGGCGCCGCGACCTCGGCGGCCTATGCAACCCTGATCGCGCGATTGTTCGCACTCGGGCGGCCGGGCGTTCCGGCGGCCGGCGTCGCCGTGCTGCCGCGACGGCTCGCCGAGCTCGCCCGCGCGGCCGGGGCGGAGATCCGGCTGTCGCATCCGGTCGACGGAGTGACGGTGCGTGGCGACCGGGTCGAGCTCGACGGCGTCGTATCGGCGCGCGAGGTGATCGTCGCGGTGGGCGGCGAGCACCTGTCGCGGCTGACGGGCGAACCGGCACCGCCGATGCGCGGGCTGCAGACGTGGTGGTTCGGAACGGGGGCGGAGGCACCGGCATCCGCTCTGCTCACGGTCGACGGCGAGCGCTCCGGGCCGATTGTGAACAGCGTCGTGATGTCGCGCACCGCTCCGGGCTACGCGCCCGCGGGGCGGCACCTCGTGGCGGCGAGCTGCCTGCTGCGGGATGCCGCCGACGAGGCGGCCGTGCGCCGGCAGCTCGCGCGGATGTGGGGCGGCGAGGCCGCGTCGTGGGAGCTGCTTCGACGCGACGATATCCCGCACGCGCTGCCCGCACTCGCGCCGCCGATGCGGCGCGAGTCCCCGGTGAGACTGTCGGAGCGCGTGATCGTCGCGGGGGATCACCGCGAGACGCCGTCGATCGCGGGCGCGCTCGTGTCAGGCGAGCGGGCGGCTGCGGCAGTGCTCGGTCAGGGCTGATCGCCGGTCGCGACGGGGCGGTCGGGGTGGTTCGACCATTGGCTCCACGAACCGCCGTACAGCGCCGCGTCGATGCCGGCGAGGCTCAGCGCGAACGCCGCCTGCGCGGCCGACACCCCCGAGCCGCAGCTCACGCCGACGGTCGTGTCGCCCGTGACCCCGAGCGCCTCGTACCGCGCACGCAGCTCATCCGGGGAGCGGAACCGTCCGCGGTCGTCGACGTTCCCGCCGGTCGGCGCGTTCACCGCGCCCGGGATGTGACCGGCGCGCGGGTCCATCGGTTCGACGTCGCCCCGGTATCGCTCAGGTGCGCGGACGTCGAACAGGATGCCGGTGGCCGGCAGCTCCGCCGCCTCGTCGATGTCGAGGCGGGTCAGGTGTCCGGGGGTGAGGGCGACGTCGCCGCGGGCGGCGTGCACGGGTCCGGATTCGAGCGGCAGTCCGGCGTCGCGCCAGGCCTGCAGGCCGCCGTCGAGGACGCGGACGTCGGAGACGCCGGCATCCGCCAGCACCCACCAGGCACGGGCGGCACCGAACGTCTGCCAGTCGTCGTAGACGACGACGGTGTCGCCGCGGTCGATTCCCCAGCGGCGTGCCGCGGTCTGCAGGTCGGCGATCTCGGGCAGCGGATGCCTCCCGTCCTCCGGTGCTCCATGGGCGGCCAGTTCGTCGTCGAGGCTCACGTACACCGCCGTTGGGACGTGACCCGCCTCGTAATCGCTGCGGCCATCGGGTCGGTCGAGACGCCACCGGACGTCGAGGACCGTCAGCGGAGCGGCATCCCGGATCAGGTCGTCGAGCTCTGCGGGGGTGATCAGTCGCGCACGCGTCATGCCCCCGACTGTACGACGGACGGGCTGCGGCGGGGGCGCTGCGGCGGGTGCGCGGCCTCCCACCCCCCTCGAGGGGTCGCAGATGGTCGCCCAGCGCCAGGCGGGGTGACCATCCGCGACCTCTCGACGGCGCCGAACACGACGATGCCGGGACCCCGAAGAGGGGCCCCGGCATGTGTCAGGGGTGCGGGATCACCGCATGCGGGCGATCAGTTGCCCAGAACGCCGTCGACGAGGTCGTTCACGCTCGAAGAGACGTCGCCGACCGTGTTGTCGACGTCGCTCGTGATGTCCTTCACGAGGTCACCGGTCTTCGACGAGACGTCGGTCTGGGGCGCGACGTCCGTGTTCGGCGAGACGTTCGTGTCGTTACCCGAGCCGACGTCGTTGCCGTTGCCGACCTCGTTGCCCGAGCCGACGGGGGCGTCGACCGAGGTCTCGTTGCCCGAGCCGATGGGCGCGTCGACGCTGTTGCCCGACCCGATGGGGGCGTCGTTGCCGGAGCCGATGTCGCCGACGGAGAGGTCACCGGTGGAGACGTCGCCCAGCAGCTGGCTGTCGAGGAGCGACGAGACCGACGCCGCGAGGTCGTTGTTGGCGTTGAGGAAGTCAGTGAAGCCCTCCGCCGCCGTGGTGGTCGTGGTGGTGTCCTCGCTCTGCGCGGCGTTCGCCGGAAGGGCGAATCCCGCGGTGAGGGCGACGGCCGCGAGGCCGGTCGAGCCGAGGACGATGGTCCGCTTCAGGTTGGTACGCATGGGGTGTTTTCCTTCCTTCAGTGCGGCTTTCGCACGATGAGTTGTCCGGACACCCCCCGAGATCGGATTGGAACGGATGCCGCCGGAGCCGCCGATCGGAGGGTGATCGGCTCGTGTCTCCCGCGTGTTTCCGGGCGACGAGCGGCATCCTGAACGTTTCTTATGAGGCACCCCGCGGCCCGACGCAAGCGGCATCCATTCCTCACGGATGACCGCCGTTCGCGTCGGCTCGAGGCGTCGCAGATGGTCGCGTCGCGAGAGATGGGGCGACCATCTGCGACGGCTCGGCGTCGGGTCAGGGGCGCAGCGCGTCGGGCGTGACGCCCAGGAGCGCGGCGAGCGCGCGGCGGGTGAGGTCGGTGCGCGACGGATCCGCGCGCCAGCGGACGAGACCTTGCGCACCGAGGCCGTCGATGATCGCGAGCAGGTGCCAGGCGATCGCGTCGGCGTCGACGGCGCCGAACTCGCCGCGCTCGCGACCGCGATCGATCTCGGCGGCGAGCGCGCGCTGCCACGCGTCCATCTCGGCGCGGACCCGCACGGCGAGCTCCTCGTTGCGGGTGCCGAGCGCCCATCCCTGCACCCACACAAGTGTGACCTCGTTCGGCTCGTCACCGAAGACGGTGTCGAGCAGGATGCCGAGGCGCGTCGACGCGGCATCCGTCACCCGCATCGCGGCCCGCACCGCGCGCAGCTCCTCGGCGACGACGGCGCCGAAGGCCTCGGCGACGAGCGCGTCCATGCCGTCGGCGTGGTGCGCGACCAGCCCGGGCGCCACACCGACGCGGGCGGCGACGGCGCGCAGCGTGACGGCGTCGAGACCGTCGGCGAGCGCGATCTCGCGGGCGGCGAGGGCGATCTCCTCGCGCCGCTCGGCGGGGGTCTTCCGCGCCCGGCGGACGGTTGACGTCTCGGTCATCTCCTCGGTAGCCTCCCCCTTGTTGATCAAACGATCAATAAGCTACCCGACACCCGAGGGAGGCACCATGGCCTGGCGGATGCCGAGCGAGACCGCAGCTCACGAGCGCACCTGGATGGCCTTCCCCCGAGAGGGCTTCACCCTCGGCGACACCGCCGCCGCCCGCGACGAGGGCTACGCCACCTGGACGGCCGTCGCCGCCGCGGTGGCGCGGTTCGAGCCGGTGACGATGGTCGTCGACCCGACCGAACTCACCCGCGCGCGGCGCATGCTCCCGGGCGACGTGACCATCGTCGAGGCCCCCGTCGACGAGTTCTGGATGCGGGACCACGGCCCCACCTTCGTCGTCGATGACGAGCGCCCCGGCGTCCTCGGCGCCGTCGACTGGATCTTCAACGGCTGGGGAGCACCCGACTGGGCCGAATGGCAGAAGTCGGCGGCTCACGCACGGCTCATCGCCGGCGAGGTCGGGGCCGAGCTGATCTCGTCCGACATCGTGAACGAGGGCGGCGGCATCCACGTCGACGGCGAGGGCACGGTGCTGCTCACCGAGACCGTGCAGCTCGACCCGCGCCGCAACCCCACCGCCGACCGCGCCCGCATCGAGGCCGAGATGGCCCGCACGATCGGCGCGACGCGCGCCGTGTGGCTCAGCCGCGGCCTCACCCGCGACTACGACGACCTCGGCACCAACGGGCACGTCGATATCGTCGCGACGATCCCCTCGCCCGGCCGCATCCTGCTCCACGACCAGCGCGACGCGTCGCACCCCGACCACGCCGTCACCGCGCAGCTGCGCGCAGAGCTCGAGGATCAGACGGATGCCGCCGGCCGCCGCTTCGAGATCGTCGCCCTCCCGGCCCCCGAGACCCTGACCGACGCCCACGGCCCCGTGGACTGGAGCTACGTCAACCACCTCGTGGTGAACGGCGGCGTCATCGCCTGCGGGTTCGGCGAGGAGCACGCCGATGCGCAGGCGCGGGCGATCCTCGCGGAGGCCTACCCGGGGCGCGAGGTCGTCACGGTCGACGCCCGTCCGCTGTTCGATCGCGGCGGCGGCATCCACTGCATCACGCAGCAGCAGCCGGCGGTGACCCGGTGATCGACGTCGTCGAGGCGACGATCGCCGAGTTGCGGGCGGAGCTGGAGTCGGGCGAGACGACCGCAGTCGACCTCGTCGACGCCTACCTCGCCCGCATCGACGCGTACGACGGGCCCGACACCGGGACCGCGCTGAACGCCGTCGTGGTGCGAAACCCCGACGCGCGCGCCGAGGCCGCGGCATCCGACGGGCGTCGCGCGAGCGGCGAGACCCTCGGGCCGCTCGACGGCATCCCGTACACGGCGAAGGACAGCTACCTCGCGCGGGGGCTGACCGCCGCGGCCGGCTCCCCCGCCTTCGCCGACCTCGTCGCGCAGCGCGACGCGTTCACGATCGAGCGGCTGCGCGCCGGCGGGGCGATCTGCCTCGGGCTCACGAACATGCCGCCGATGGCCAATGGCGGCATGCAGCGCGGCGTCTACGGCCGCGCTGAGAGCCCGTACAACGCGGACTGGCTGACCGCGCCGTTCGCCAGCGGCTCGTCGAACGGCTCGGGCACCGCGACGGCCGCGAGCTTCGCCGCGTTCGGCCTCGGCGAGGAGACCTGGTCGTCGGGACGCGGGCCGGCGTCGAACAACGCGCTCTGCGCCTACACGCCCTCGCGCGGCGTCATCTCGGTGCGCGGCAACTGGCCGCTCGTCCCGACGATGGACGTCGTCGTCCCGCACGCCCGCACGATGGCCGACCTGCTCGAGGTGCTCGACGTCATCGTCGCCGACGACACCGAGACGCGCGGGGACTTCTGGCGCGTGCAGCCGTGGGTCGGACTCCCCGCCGCGTCGACTGTGCGACCCCCGTCGTACCCGGCGCTCGCGAAGGGCGCGACGCTCGCGGGAGTGCGGATCGGCATTCCCCGCATGTACGTGAACGCCGATCCGGATGCCGGCACCGGCACCGGCATCGGGGGCCCGACCGGCGGACGCATCGAGACCCGGGCGTCGGTCCTGGAGCTCTGGCGCGCGGCGCGTGCCGACCTCGAGGCTGCCGGCGCGACCGTCATCGAGGTCGACTTCCCCGTCGTGAGCAACTACGAGGGCGACCGCGCCGGCGCATCGACGATCCGCGATCGCCTGCCCGAGGGGTACCTGCACCGCGAGATCGTCGACCTGTCGGCGTGGGCGTGGGAGGACTTCCTCGACGCGAACGGCGACCCGGCGCTTTCGAGCCTCGCAGGCGTCGACGGCGCGACGATCTTCCCGTCTCCGCCCGGCGCCCTCACCGACCGCTACACCGGGTTCGACGACGACATCGCCGAGTACCCCGACTGGGTGCGCGCCCACCCCGGCGCAACCCTCGCAGACATGCCCGAACTGGCCGACGGCCTCCGCGCCCTCGAAGACGTCCGCCGCTCCGATCTCGAGGAGTGGATGGATGCCGCCTGCCTGGACGCCGTGGTGTTCCCCGCCGTCGCCGACGTGGGCGCCGCCGACATGGACGTGAACCCGGCCTCCGCCGACCTCGGATGGCGCAACGGGGTGTGGATCGCGAACGGCAACCTCGCGATCCGGCACCTCGGCATCCCGACCGTCACCGTCCCGATGGGCACGATGACCGACACCCGGATGCCGGTGGGCCTCACCATCGCCGGGCGCGCCTACGACGATTCCGCCCTGCTGCGCCTCGGCGTAGCCTTCGAACGTCTGGGCACCCGCCGGACCGCACCCCCGCGCACACCCCCGCTCCCCCGCAGCACCTCGGAGAACCG
The DNA here is from genome assembly GCF_047302325.1 of Microbacterium phoenicis. Lineage (NCBI taxonomy): Bacteria > Bacillati > Actinomycetota > Actinomycetes > Micrococcales > Microbacteriaceae > Microbacterium > Microbacterium phoenicis. The sequence continues at coordinate 1,048,434 of NZ_CP154849.1, read as the reverse complement.
ATGACCCAGCCCGCCCGCATGCACGACGTGACCGACGAGACCCGTCAGATCGTCGACCTCGTCCTCGACTACTCCCGCCAGCGACTGCTCACCGACGAAAACCCGCTCGACAAGCCGCTGCCCCCGGCTGAGCTCGCTCGCCTTGCCGGGGTGACGATCAGCGAGCAGGGCATCGGTGCGCGCAAGGCCCTCGGGGTCTTCGAGCACGTGCTCGCCCCGGCCTGCATCACGACCGACGACCCGCGCTACCTGTCGTTCATCCCCAGCGCGCCGTCGAAGGCCGCCGCCGCGTTCGACCTCGTCGTCTCAGCGAGCGCGCTCTACGGCGGATCCTGGCTCGAAGGCGCGGGCGCCGTCCACGCCGAGAACGAGGTGCTCCGCTGGCTGGCGAACGAGTTCGGCCTGCCCGCGACCGCCGGTGGCGTGTTCGTGCAGGGCGGGACGCTCGGCAACCTGTCGGCACTCGTCGCCGCGCGGGAGACCGCCCGGGAGCGCGGCATCCGTCCCGACCGCTGGCGCGTCGTCTGCTCCGCCGAGGCGCACTCCTCGATCGCCTCGGCGGCCCGCGTCATGGACGTCGAGGTCGTCCCGGTCGCGCCGGACGCCGGCGGCGTGCTGCGCGGCGACGCCGTGCGTGCGGCGCTCGAGGAGCACGGCGACAGCGTGTTCGCCGTCGTCGCGACGGCCGGGTCGACGAACTTCGGGATCGTCGACGACATCGCCTCGGTCGCCGGGGCGACCCGGGAGTTCGGCGTGTGGCTGCACGTCGACGGCGCCTACGGGCTCGCGGCCGCCCTCTCTCCCGAGGCGCGGCCCTACTTCGCGGGGCTGGAACACGCGGACTCACTCATCGTCGACCCGCACAAGTGGCTGTTCGCGCCGTTCGACGCGTGCGCACTGCTCTACCGCGATCCGGAGCTCGGCCGCCGCGCGCACACGCAGCACGCCGAGTACCTCGACACCCTCACGGAGACGAGCGACTGGAGCCCGTCGGACTTCGCCGCGCACCTGACGCGCCGAGCCCGTGGTCTGCCGCTGTGGTTCTCGCTCGCGACGTACGGCGCCGAGGTCTACCGCGAGGCGATCACGTCGTCGATCACGCTCGCCGAGCGCATCGCCGCCGAGATCGAGTCGCGCAACGAGTTCGAGCTCGTGCGACGTCCGCAGCTGAGCGTCGTCGTCTTCGAACGGCGCGGCTGGTCGAAGGACGACTACACCGCCTGGTCGAACCGCCTGCTCGACGACCAGCACGCGTTCGTCACGCCGTCGAGCCACGCGGGCCGCACCAACGCCCGCTTCGCGATCCTGAACCCCCGCACGACGTTCGAGGACCTCGTCGGGATTCTCGACACGATGCGCTGAGCGGGTCGCCCCGGCTCACGCGATCACGTTGCGTCGCGTGAGCTCCGGCTCCCGCGGCGGCACGAGCCAGTTGACTGCTGCGATCCCCAGCGGCAGCGCGGCGGCGAGAGCCCCCAGCAGCCACCACGGGATGTCGGCGAGGCTGAGCGGCTCGTACCCGGTCTGCGATTGCAGCCAGAACCCGACGGGCGGAAGAATGCCCGCCGCCGCCCCCGCGAACGTGCCGAACCCCGCTATCACGAGGCCCTGCCACAGTCCGATGCGACGACGGAGCCCCGGCGTTCCGCCGACCGCGGCGAGCGTCGCGTCGTCGGGGCGCCGTTCGAAGCGCGCGAGACCGAGGGCGACGGCGCTCGCGCCGAGGACGAGGACGGCAACGGCCGCAAGCAGGGGCACGAGCCAGACGGCAGGGCTCGAGGGGCCTGTCTCCCGCCAGAGTGAGACCTGATACTCGTCGGTGTCGAGACTCCCCGAGAGGGCATTCAGCCGGTCCTGAGAGTTCATGTCCGCTCCCTCGGGGAAGAGGGCGAGCACGCGGAGAGGCACGGCCGCGACCCCCCACTCCGCCGCCGTCGCGGGCGCGATGGCGGCGACGACGTTCTGGTGCGGTGCTGCAACGGTGATCGCCGGCGCCGTCCGCTCCCACCTCGGGTCGACCCCCGCTTCATCCGCCCAGACGTTGCTGGGAAGTGCGCCTTCGTAGGCATCGCGGGCGCTCCAGGCGCCGACCTCGACCTCCCCATCCGTGACGTAACGGCCTTCAGCAACGACAACGGCGCCAGCAGCGTAGGCGGCGAGCTCCTCCTCGCTGAGGGTAATCCCCATCGCGACCTCGAGATCGTCCGGGGCCACGACCGACAGGTTGTCGGTCGCATTACCGGAGTAGAAGAACTCTCGAGAAGCCTCCTCGTCCGTAGACACGAGAGACCGCTCCGGAGCGATGAGCATCACGTGCTCTTGGTCGACCGGGAAGTCGTCGGCGGACATGGCGAGGTAGACGGGTTGCTCCCCGCTCACGACACCGATCGCCGTCGCTCCCGAGGATGAGAAGAGCCGGTCGACGGCCTCCGCCGCGCCCTGCGCGTCCGCCGACCCCAGGAAGGGCTTTTCCATCGACGAGATGTCCGCGACGACGGTCCCGACGGGGGCGCTGTAGCCGTAGTTCCGCGCCGACTGCTCGGCCGACATCATCCCCATCGACACAGCGAACACGCCGACGAACACCGTGGCACCTATTGCGGCGAACGCCGGGACGGTCCGCGCGCCGTTGGCGACGGCATCCCGCGAGGCCAGCCGTGCAGCGAGCCCGACGCGGGAGAGCAGGCGTGAGGCGAGCCACAGCAGCCACCTACCTGACACGAGGATGCCGACCTGGGCGAGGATCGGCCCGCCGACGATTCCCACGATGGGGATCCATCGCAGCGGCGAGTCCCCCGGAATGGTGTCGCTGATCGTGATAGCGCCCGCAGCGACGCCCGAGACGATGGTGACCGCGATGCCGACGAGGATCAGCAGGGATCCCCACAGCGGTCGCGCGACCGTCACCTTCATCGGGCGACGCGCCCCCCGCAGCGCGGAGATCGTGTCGGATCTGCCTACCGTCCGCGCCGGCATCCACGCCGACGCCGAACCGACGAGGACGGCGAACACCAGCACCCCCACCAGGAGCAGCCAGGGCACGTGGAACCCCCAGAACGCCGTCGCTGATCCGTTGGCCAGGAGCGGCATGAGGATCGCCGAGCCACCCACACCCACCGCGAGGCCCGCACCGCCCGCGATGAGACCGAGGACCGCCCCCTGGAACAGCACGATGCGGCGCAGGTCGCGGGGCTCGGCACCGACGCTCGCCGCGATCGCGAGAGCGCGTTGCTGGCGGCGCGCGCTGACGGCGAAGGCCGCACCGGCGAGCATGACGACCATGTAGCCCGCCGCCAAGCCACCTCCGCCGATGCCCGCCGCGAGGGCGAGCTCGCGCTGCTGAGCGAGCTCTGCGGAGGTCGGGATGGAGTAGTCGTCGAACGGCTGATCGAACGGTGGCGGGTTCAGGACGAACTCTCGCGCGTAGACGCCGAAGCCGGCCGCGTTCAGCGCGCTCAGCAGATCCCTGTCGATGTCGGCATCCGGCAGGAACGAACGGATCGGGCTGTACCTGTCCGCGTCGAAGAAGGCGAGCACGGGATCGGCGTCACTCGCGGTGGCTTCGTCGAAGGTCCCCGTGACGGTGAACTGCTCGCCGTCCCTGAGCGACAAGGTCCCGCCGATGGTGAGTCCCGCACGCTCGAGCACGGCGGGGGTCACCAGGACCTCGCCGTCGCTCGTCGGTGCCCGCCCGTCGATCAGCGTGTACGCGCCCTCGAACCGCTCGTCCGTGACATCGCCCGCGACGGCACGGGCACGGGCGACGCCGTCGATTGTCTCGATGCGCTCTTCCCCGAACGACACCGGCACGGTCTCCGTGCCCGGAGCGAGCACGGGCGCCGGGTCGGCAGCCGGATCGGGTTCCGTTGACCCGTCGGACCCGCCCCACTGCGACTCGTTGCCGTACTCGTAAGGGTCTTCCGGGTCCTGCCAGAAGCCGGCATCGGCCGCCCAGAGCGGCTCGACCCACGCAGACATGCGCCCGAGTTCGACGTTCACCCGCTCCGCAGGGGTGGAGAACGTGCTCGACACCATCACGGCCACCCCCGCCATGCCGGCGATCGGCAGGGCGATGAGCGACATGATCAGCAGCGACGACACCCACGCGCGGCGCACCTGACGCCGCGCGATGCGCGCAGACACCCGCAGACGCGCCGTGCGCGACGGCTTCGGTCGTTCGGCGCGACGCCGCGCCCCGGCATCCGCTCGGGGCCGGTCCTGCACCGCGGTCATCGCGCGTCCGACAAGAGCGCGTCGGCGCCGCGGCGCTGGGACTCGTCGACGATGCGGCCGTCGCGGAGGAACACGATGCGGTCCGCCCAGGCGGCGTGGCGTGGTTCGTGTGTGACGAGGATGCCGGCGGCCCCCTGGTCGACGCGGTGCCGGATCATCTTCATGACCGCCTCACCGGTCACCGAGTCGAGCGCGCCCGTCGGTTCGTCGGCGAGGATCAGCCGGCGCCCGCCGACCACGGCGCGCGCGATCGCGACGCGCTGTTGCTGCCCGCCCGACAGGTCGTCTGGGTACGCGTCGAGCTTGTCCTCGAGACCGACCGAGGCGAGGGCATCCCGACCCGCACGGCGCGCCACCCGGGCTCGGAAGCCGTCGAGCTCCAGGGGCAGCGTCACGTTCTCGACGGCCGTGAGGGTCGGGATGAGATTGAAGTCCTGGAAGACGAATCCCAGGGAGCGCCGCCGGAGCTGCGCGAGATCGCGACGTGTCGCCGTCGAGAGGTAGGTCCCCTCGACGACGACTTCGCCGCTGGTGGGCTTCTGCAACCCGCCCGCGATCGACAGGAGCGTGGATTTGCCCGAACCGGACGCTCCCATGATCGCGACGAGCTCACCCTTGTCGACCGTCAGATCGACGCCCGACAGTGCTGAGACGCTCGTCTCGCCCTCGCCGTACTGCTGCGTGACCCCCACCAGCTGCAGAACGGCGGCGCTCATCCGACGACCGCCTCGGTGTTGCTCGCCTCGGATTTGGCGGGCCTCCCCCGTTTGGGAGTCTCTGTGGACAGCTCGAGCCCCATCGTACGATGCGGATGCCGCGCGAGCCGCTGCTCGGTGTGGTCGAGCCATCGTGCTTCGGCCTCGGCGGCGAAGATCATCGAGTCCACGACGAGTGACCAGGCGAGCTCTTCGGGGCCATCCGGGTTGGCCCCGGCGTATTTGGCCCGGTTGAGCTCCTGGAGTTGGCGCAGCGACGCGGAGCGCTGTCGCTGGATGACGGCGCCCAGGTCGACGCCCGGCAGGGTCGCGGCGACGGCGAGCTTGATGGCGAGCTCGTCGCGCGTTCCCTGGGCACGCTCGACGGGAGCGTCGAGCCAGGCCTGCACCTCAGCGGATCCGGCATCCGTGATCTGCCAGTACACGTGACCCTGCTCGTCGACGTCACCCTTCTCGACGAGGCCGTCGCGCTCGAGCCGGTCGAGCGTGTTGTAGATCTGACCCACGTTGAGGGGCCAGGTGGACCCGGTGCGGCGGTCGAACTCCGCGCGCAGCTGGTAGCCGTAGCAGGGACCCTGATCCAGGATCGCCAGCAGGCTCTGTCGTACCGACATCGGAACTCCTTGCTGCATACCGAGTATGTGTTTTCTGAGTATATGCATACCGGGCAACGCCGCCGCAACACCGTCTCGTCCTACGCTGGAGGAATGGTCGAACGAGCCGACGACGACCCCCGCCTGACCGCAGCGCGCTACCGCGTCGAGAAAGCGGCGCAGGACAACGGCGAGGAGCAACCCGCCGAACCCGAGCGCCACGCGGGCACCCCGACCGGCACGGAACGCGCGATGTACGTCGAGACCGCGATCCAGCAGGCGATCCGCCGCGGCGAGTTCGACGACCTGCCGGGAGCGGGCAAGCCCCTCGAGGGACTCGGCGGCTCGCACGACCCGGATTGGTGGATCAAGCGCAAGATCCAGACCGAGCAGCTCAGCGGACTCGGTCCGCCCGCCCTCCGCCTGCGCATCGAGCACGCCGAGTTCGAGGACCGCGTCGACGCCCTCCACCGCGAGGAGGACGTCCGCGAGTACACCGCCGACTTCTCGCGCCGCGTCGTCGAGGCGCGCCGGCAGCTGCAGGGCGGACCGCCCGTCGTCACCCCGACGCGCGACCCCGACGCCGAGGTCGCGGCGTGGCGGGAACGGCGCGCGGCGCGGGCCGCGGCATCCGATCCTCCCGCCGCACCCCAGACGAAGCGTCGGCGCTGGCGGCGGCGGTAGGGCTCAGCCGATCGCCGAGCGCCACTCGGCGAGCAGGCGCGCGATCGTACGGGTCTCATCCCACGGGACCTCCGGCGCCTCGGCGCGTCCCTCGCGGAGCGCGCGGATCGTCGCGTCCGCCTCGGCCGCCATCGGCTGCACCGTCGGCACCTCGATCTCCTCGCGCGTGCCGTCGGTCCGGATGAGGGTCGCCGCCTCGGTGCTGTCGGTGCGGCTCCCCCACACATTCGGGATCTCGATGGTCGCGTCGCGCCCGACGATGCGCGTCAGACGCGGCAGGTCGTGCACGATCGCCGTGCGGATGTTCGCCGACGCACCGCCCAGATCGACGGATGCCGCCGCGCTCACGTCTACGCCGGTCTCGCCGATCGTGCCCGCCGCCGCCTGCACCGTCAGCCCCGCGAGGTCGCGTCCTGTCCAGGCCGCGACTCCGACGACGAGCGACAGCGGGTAGCAGCCGACGTCGAGGATCGCCCCTCCCGCCGTCGCGGGGTCGAACAGCCGCCCCGTCTGGGAGCCGGCGGCGAAGCCGAGCGACGACTCGATCTCGACGAGGTCGCCGAGCGCGCCGCCGCCGACGATCTCCCGCAGCCGGTCGGCGAACGGGCCGAAGCGGTACTTGAACGCCTCGACGAGAGGGAGTCCCGCCTCGTGCGCGGCGCGGACTGCGGCATCCGTCTCCTCCGGCGAGACGCCGAGCGGCTTCTCGCAGAGGACGGCCTTGCCGGCGGCGAGCGCCCGGTGGACGAGCTCGGTGTGCGTCGTGTGGACCGTGCCGATGTAGACCGCGTCGATGTCGTCGCGGTCGAGGATCTCGTCGTAGGTGCCGACGACGGCAGCCCCGTGGGCCGCGGCGAACTCCTCCGCCCGCGCGACGTCGCGCGCACCGACCGCGTGGAGGCGTCCGAGCTCCGAGTCGGGGAGCGCGTGGGCGAAGTCGCCGCTGATCGCTCCGGCACCGAGGATGGCCCAACGTGCGTGTGTCATCCGGCCACGCTATCGCCCGCGCCGCGGACCGAATGCAGGTTCAGCAGCGCTTCGGATGCCGGATGGGACCCGATGGCACCGTTCTCCCTGCACTCGGCACGCGCAGCGCCGTGGCGCCGCGGCCGTCAGGCCTCGAGCGCCTGCGCGATGTCGGCGAGCAGGTCGTCGATGTCCTCGATGCCGACCGACAACCGAACGACCTCGACCGGCACGGCCGCCTCGGTGCCGCGCACCGAGGCGTGCGTCATCGCGTCGGGGTAGTTCACGAGCGACTCGACGCCGCCGAGCGACTCGGCCAGCGTGAACAGCCGCAGCGACTCGGCGAAGCGACGCGCCGCCTCGCCCGACTCGAGGGCGAGCGACACGATTCCGCCGAAGCCCGACATCTGGCGTGCGGCGAGCTCGTGCCCGGGGTGCGAGGCGAGGCCCGGGTAGTAGACCTGCGCGACCCGGTCGTGTCCTTCGAGGAAGGATGCCACGGCCAGACCGTTCTCGCTGTGGCGCTGCATGCGCACCGCGAGCGTCTTGATGCCGCGCGTCGTGAGCCATGCGTCGAGCGGGCCCGACACGGCACCGACGGCGAACTGGAGGAAGCCGATCTTCTCGGCGAGCGCGTCGTCGTTCAGCACGAGGGCGCCACCGACCACGTCGGAGTGGCCGCCGAGGTACTTCGTGGTCGAGTGCACGACGACGTCGGCCCCGAACGAGAGGGGGCGCTGCAGCGCGGGCGTCGCGAAGGTGTTGTCGACGACGACGAGCGCGCCGGCGGAGTGGCCGACCTCGGCGAGGCCGTCGATGTCGGTGATGCGCAGCAGCGGGTTGGACGGCGTCTCGACCCAGAGGATGCGCGGCGTCTTCTCGGCGACCGCGGAGCGGACGGCGTCGAGGTCGCTCATGTCGACGACGCGGAGCGTCACGCCCCAGTCGCTGAGGACCCGCGAGATCAGGCGGAAGGTGCCGCCGTACACGTCGTTCCCGAGAAGCACCTCGTCCCCCGGACGCAGCACGGCGCGCAGCAGGGCGTCCTCGGCCGCGAGGCCAGAGGCGAACGACAGAGCGTGCGCGCCGCCTTCGATCGCCGCGAGCTGGGTCTGCAGCGCCGTGCGGGTCGGGTTGCCGCTGCGGCCGTACTCGTACCCGCCGCGAAGGCCGCCGATGCCGTCCTGGGCGTAGGTCGTCGAGAAGTGGACGGGGGGAATGACGGCGCCGGTGGCCTCGTCGGGCTCTTGACCTGCGTGGACGGCGAGGCTCGCGAAGCCGCGAGCGGAGGACTGTGCACTCATGCGAGGCTCCCGGTGGTCTCGGATTCGGTGGCGACGGAGAAGCCGTGGTCGGTCATCCAGTCGTCGTCGTAGATCTTGCTGAGGTAGCCGCGACCGTGGTCGGGCAGGATCACGACCAGGACGGCATCGGCGGGCAGGTCGCGGGCGACGCGCAGGGCCGCCACGACCGCCATGCCCGAGGATCCGCCGACGAGCAGTCCCTCCTCGCGTGCCAACCGACGCGTCATCGCGAACGCCTCGGCGTCTCCCACCCGCTCGTACGCGTCGACGACCGTCGGGTCGAAGGTCGCGGGCATGAAGTCCTCGCCGACGCCCTCGACGAGATAGCCGTGGACGTCGCCGCCCGAGTAGATCGACCCCTCCGGGTCGGCTCCCACGACGGTGACCTGTCCGGACGAGGCCTCTTTGAGGAACCGTCCCGTGCCGCTGATGGTGCCGCCCGTACCGACGCCGGCGACGAAGTGGGTCACCGTGCCGTCGGTGTCGCGCCAGATCTCGGGGCCGGTCGTCTCGTAGTGACCGCGCGGCCCATTGTGGTTGGCGAACTGATTGGGCTTGAACGCACCGGGAATGGATGCCGCGAGTCGATCCGACACGCTGTAGTAGGAGTCGGGGTGCTCGGGCGGCACGCTCGTGGCCGTCATGACGACCTCGGCGCCGTATGCCTTGAGCACGGCGACCTTCTCGCCGGCGAACTTGTCGGGGACGACGAAGATCATCCGGTAGCCGCGCTGCTGAGCGATGAGGGCGAGGCCGACGCCGGTGTTGCCGCTCGTCGGCTCGACGATCGTGCCACCGGGCTTGAGGTGGCCGTCGCGCTCCGCAGCATCGATGATGTTCCGCGCGATGCGGTCCTTCGCGGAGCTGCCGGGGTTGAAGTACTCGACCTTCGCGAGCACCGTGGCGGCGATGCCTTCGGTGACCGCATTCAAGCGGACGAGCGGGGTGTTGCCGACGAGATCGGCGATGGAGCTGGCGTAACGCACGTAGTTCTTCCTGACGGGATGCCGCACTCGCAGAGGTGCGGTCGCTGTGTGGGGTCGCGGATGTCGCCGGGGAACCGGCGGTCAGCGACGACAACAGCGAAGAGTCAGCACCCGACCAGAATAGCGGACGCCCGGCATCCGCGGCGGTCGTCATCTGCCGCAACAGAAGGAAAGGTTCGGACACATGACCCTCGCCGCCGCTGCGCGAACGTAGGTTCGTCGTATGACTTCCCCCGCACACGCCGCGCCGGATGACCGGGCCGTCTCCGGGTTCTCGGAGTCGCTGTCCCCCGACGAGTTCAAAGCCGTGTTCCGCGGCCACCCGGGTGGCGTCGCGGTCATCACCGCCGACGCTGGGGACGGTCCCGTCGCACTCACCGCGACGTCGGTGTCGTCCATCAGTGCCGACCCGCCCCTTCTCATCTTCTCGGTGTCCGCCCAGTCGTCTGCCGCGCCCGTCCTGGCCGCAGCCGAGACCGTCGTCGTCCATCTCCTCGACATGGACGACCTCCGGGTCGCCGAGGTGGGCGCCACGAGCGGGATCGACCGCTTCGCCGAGCTCCCCTGGTCACGCCTCGTGACGGGCGAGCCGGTGTACAACGGGGTCCGCGCATGGGTGCGGTGCGCCGTCATCGATCGGATGGATGCCGGCGGTTCCACCGTCATCGCTGCACACGCCGTCCAGGCGAACATCTCGCGCGAGTCGTCGGCGCCGCTCGTCTACCACAACCGGACGTGGCACCGACTAGGACCTGACACCGCCATCTGAGCAGGCGTCACCGCAGGCCTCAGGACCGGCGGGCGAGCTCCTCTAGGGCTGCGGCGATCCGGCGGATCGTCTCTGCGGTGGTCGCCGCGTCCTTCTCGTCGAGGCTGTCGATCACGGATACGACCGCCGCGTGGTGGGCGCCGTACACCTCGTCGACGAGATCGTTCGCGGATTCGGTCGGCAGAAGATAGTGAGCGCGGCGGTCGGTGGGGTGCTGCTCGCGCAGGACGTAACCCTTACCGACGAGACGCTCGATCACGTTGGTCACCGTCGCGCTCGAGGTGCCGAGCATCACGATGAGGTCTTTCGGGCTGATCTCACGCTCTTCGCGGCGGGCCTGCACCAGGTAACGGAGTGCGGTCAGATCGATGCCACCGAGACCGGAGATGCGCTGCGAACGATCCGCCTGCACCTGTTCGGCGTGACGGAGCTCGAGGATCGCACTGCTCAGTTGCCGGCCTGCCTCGGATCGAGGCTCAGCGGCGTAGAGGTGGGTGTGCTCGTGCCGAACGATGGACTGAGGCATGTCAACTCCTCGGCTCGTGAAGATTCTTCGACATCATCCGACTGCCGCCCGAGCCTCGGCCGCATCCGGATACGTTCCCACGAGACGCCTGGCGTGATCTCGGGCGATCCAACCGGAGCGGCTCTTCTCTACGGTTCCTACGAACCGTCCATGGGTGTTGCCGACCCAGAAGCCCTTCTCCACTTCGTGCCACGTCGCGGTCTCCTCACTGACGTCCACGGAGCTGAACAAGTCGAGCACCTCCATCGGCTTCACCACCTTACATGTCTAAGTCTGTGACAGTTCGTGTCCTTGTTGAAATCAATGATAGACATGACTTGTGAAATCTACTAGATGTATTGTTTAGCTAGTAATTCAGGAACGGATCGATGACACCCACACCCGCACACCCCATCCCAGCGCCCTTCGCGGCGATCGGCGTCGCCCTCATCGCCGAGCCGCGCACGGATCTGCGGGCGCGCATCCTCGATGCGCTCACGCGACAGCGCCCGCACCGCACGACGGCACGGGCCGTCGGCCACTGACCCCCACTCACCCGCACCCACACCAGGAGAACGTCATGGGAAGCCTCTACTACGGGAACGTCGAATCCCCCATCGTCATGCCCGACCGCATCCTCGCCCACCTCGCTGCCATCGCGACGACCAAGCTGCGCCGGAGTGAGAGCTTCGTCGTCTCCTGGAAGGGAACCGGCGAGGACGGCGAGGGCCGCACCACGCTGTGGTTCCAGCCCGCGATCCCGCTGCGCTTCGTATACGAGCAGTCGGCAGCGATCGCTCTGAACCCGGCGACGCTGCGCGAGATGGCCGATCAGGCGACCTCCAACGGCGGACTCGTCCTCGACGCCGATCTCGACATCCCCGAGATCTCCGCCGCACGACCCGAGTCCCGCCGTCCGGTCGCAGCGGCATGAGCCACCCCGACCTCATCGACGAGGCCGACGCCTACGAGGACGCGCTCGCCGCGGACTTCACCGAGCGATTCGGTACTCCGCCGCTGCTGGTGTGAACCCCGCCTCGGCCCACGACTCGTGCCGCCCCATCCACCGCCCCCCACGGTGTCGATGGGGCGGCATGTTCTTTCTGCGAGTGGATGCCGGGCCTCAGGCGCCGGCGTCCGCCTCTCCCGCGTCCGCGGGCTCCGGAACCAGGTGGAGGCCGGCGGGCGAGTTCGCGGCGTACATGAGGGCCTCCGACCACGCGCGGTTGATGCGCGACTGCCGGCTGCCGTAGTACTTGAAAACAAGCGATGCGTGCGGGTGGAGCCACACCGAGGTGCGGCCTTCGCCGATGCTCTTGTCGTCGCGCCACGTGAAGTGGAACGACTCTCCGCGACGGAGCTTGTTGCCGATCACCTGCTGCAGATGCGCCAGCGTGCGGTCTTCGAAGTCCACCTTGATGGAATCCTCATAGATGAACTTGCCCACAGCGGCTCCTCGTCTTGTCATCTCGGGCTCGAGACGACGCCCTCCCATTATGGTGTCCCCATGGGCTTGATCTACTACGGCGGCTCGGCGATGCCCATCCGCATCGACGACCGAGCGCTCGCTCATCTGAAGGTCGTGATCGCGACCAAGCTTCGCCGTGCGGAGAGTTTCACGGTCTCCTGGTCGCACCCGGACGACTCACCGGCCGGGCGCACCACCATCTGGCTGCACCCCGCGATCCCACTCCGGTTCGTCTTCGACGAGGCAGAACCCCCGACGCTCGACCGCGAATGGATAGAGGAACTCGCGGCATCCGCCAGCTCTTCCGGGGGCATCCAGCTCACCGCGCGCATGTTCGAGGACGACGCGAAGCGCACGACAGCGGAATGACGGCGGTGACGGCCTCAGCCGTCACCGCCGTTCAGTCGCTGGCGCGCTGCCCCGGGGTCACCGGGGGGTGCGGTTCTCCGCGCTGATCATCCATGCGAACTGCTCGAGGCTCTCGAGGATGCTGTGCAGGATGTCCGCGCTCGTGGGGTCCTCGTCGTCGACCTCGTCGTGAACCTCGCGGCACGTGCCGATGACGGCCTCGAGGCGTTCGGTGACCAAATCGATGACCTCAGCGGTCAGCACTTCGCCGTGGGGGAACTCGGGCAGCGTGGTCGTCTCGGCGACCGTGTCGCTGCGACCGTCGGGCACGGCGTGGAGCGCCCGCATCCGCTCGGCGACCGTGTCGCTGAACTCGCGCGCCGCGTCGATGATCTCGTCGAGCTGGAGATGCGTGTCGCGGAAGTTCTTGCCGACGACGTTCCAGTGGGCCTGCTTGCCCTGGATCGCCAGTTCGAGGAGGTCGACGAGGACCGCCTGCAGGTTGTCGCTCAGCTTCTTCGAGGCGGTGAAGCCGCGCTCGGCGTTCTGCTCGTCGGTCAGCTGCGCTCCCGACTTGGCGGGGCGGCGCTTGTTGCGGGTGGCGGGCTTCGTCTGCGTGGTCGTCATGGGACACACCCTTCTGTCGCGGAACGTGGTGGTTCCACGCTAGATCGGCGGCACGGGGGTCGTCAGCGGGTTGCGCGACCCCTGCACCGGTGATAATTCGGAGTCTGAATCAGGCCTGGACGCGGGCGACGGCGGCGGCCATCTCGTCGTCGGAGAGGTCGATCCCCGCGTCCTTCAACCGCTGCGCGAGCACGCTCGCGCCATCGAGCCCGTCCTGGCCGGCGAGGTCCGCGCGCGTCTGGACCACGATGCCGTCGAGCTTCTGCGTGGCATCCGCGGGATTCTGCGACATGGCGGGCTCGGACTGGACCGCTTCGCCGGGACGACCGGCATCCTGTGGATCACTCATGACGCCAGTGTGCGCGCAGGCGCGCGCAGCGGTCATCCCCTTGACCGGTGCCGGAGGGGTGGATATGCCTCAGTGGAGGCGAGGCCGGTCGGGATGGATGGTCGGACCGTTCCACAGCGGCGCGACGCCCTCGTGCTCCGTGTCCTCGAACGCAGCGACGTGTCCCTGTACGGGGGTCTCGCGAGGTTCCGGCACGGGGATGACGGCGATGGGCACACCAGGGGTGATGAACAGGTACGCCGGGCTGGCGCTTCCTTCACCGTCGTTGACGGCGAGCCAGTGCTGGCCATCGCGAGCGCCGTCCTGGATCTCGCGATGCACGTCCTCGAGGGTCCGGTCGCCGACGCTGTACCACTGGCCGCCGTAGGAGATGTCGATGCGGGTCATCGCGTCCTTTCGACTTCCGTCGGATTTCCGGCATCCAGCTTCCGGCCTCTCCGGCCGCGTGTCACCTTCTTGACAGGCCACGGGGCTCGGGCTTAGGGCTGCCTCACAAGGCCGCGAGGGGCGGCCGATGAGCGATCGGCTTCGGCTTACGGCGCCGCGAGGCACAGGCGGCGAGGTGTTGGGCGGCGCCGACCAGCAACTCGTCCATCCCACGGAACCACGCGGTTCCGGCACCGCCGTGGACCCATGTGACGTCGTAGCCGCCGCGCTCGGATTCTTCGACGTAGGCGAGCACGCTCGCGGCGTCGGAACGGGCGACGCGCGTGTCGCAGAGTCGCCAGGTCGTGGGAGACAGCGACTCCAACGTCAAGTGTGGGACGGGGTCCGCGCTCATGATGCACCTCCGAGGTGACGCGAGCAGCGATCGACGATGACCACTGCAGGGCGGGGCGTGTATGACCCTCACCATCTCCCCACTGAGCGCGGGATCTGAGGGGCTTGACACCGCGCGGGAGCAGAGTTAGCCGCGGCGAATCGACTAGCAGACGGCGACTCTAGCAGTCAATACCCCCGCGGCGATTCCTTCGCGCACGTACGGTGATAATCGCAAGGTAAGTAGGCGAACGGTCGAGACGTGAGGTGTTCGGGTCACCGATCCTCTCCCACGCTTATGACAGGCCCCGGCGATCGGGCTTATCGCCGGGGCCTCACCTTTGCAAGGGGCTCGGACCGGTCCGGCCGGCGACGTAGGTTCGCCGGAACGAGAGGAGAACTCATGACCGATCACCAGGCCGTTCCCGACTCGGAGGCCCCCATCCCCAGCGGCGACCTGCCCGACGAGGACCCGATCGAAGCGGTGTCGCAGGCTGCGGCAGACGATGAGGCCGTCCCGATCGAGCAGGTGGAGCCAGGCGTCGACCCCGACTCCGCGGACTCGAGCAGGGCACTGAACCGCACGGACGACTGAACCGACCGCGACTCTGAAGGCCGCACCTCCCCCGGGTGCGGCCTTCGTCGTGTCAGCTGATAGCGACGCTCTGGGCGTACTGGTTGGCGCGGGTCGCGACGTCGTCGATGTAACGGGTCAGCGGGTTATACGTGAACACGGCATCCCGCCAGGCGGTCTCGGTCACCAGCGGCCCCTGGCGGCAGAGATAGCGAGCCGCCGCGAGCGCGGCGTCGTCGATCTGGCTCGGATCCCGGGTGCCGTCGGCGTCGCCGTCCGCGCCCCATCGCCGCCAGGTCTCGGGAATGAACTGCAGCGGGCCGACCGCGCGATCCCACCGGTCGTCGCCGTCGAGGTCACCGCCGTCGCTGTCTTCGATGGCCGCGACCCCGTCGCCGGTCAGGCGGGGCCCGAGGATGCGCGGTGACACGAGGCCGTCGTCGCCCAGTCGCGCGCCGCCGTAGGAGCCGTGCCGGGACTCCACCCACCCGATCCCGGCGAGAGTGTTCCAGGCGATGGCGCACGAGGGCTGCTCGTGCGCGACGGTGAGATCGGCTGCCGCGTAGGCGATGACGGCGCGACGCGGGATGCCGGTGGCATCCGAGACCCGCGACGCCCAGGCGCCGTCGACGAGGTCGACGGCGGGCGCACGCGACGGGTCCGCTCCTGCGACGGCGACCGCCGGCGGCGGGGCGTCGGCCCACCGCGAGGACACCGGCGGTAGCGGGGTTCCCTGCGGCTCGGACGGCGTCGTCACCGGGGGTAGACAGGCGGCGAGGAGGATGACGATCGTGGCCGGTGCGACGCCGATCCCGACGGCGAGCGCCGCGGTTCGTCGCCTCGCGGCGCGCGTCGCGGAACGCGTGCGGCGTGCCGCCATGTGCGCCTCCCCGATTCGATGCCGGATCAACGCTAACCCGCCTCCGTCGGCGCGCATCGCACATGACCGAAGGCACCCTCGAGGTGACGCCTCAGAGGGTCTCCACGGAGCCCGTGGACACGTCGTCCGCGGGTTCGGACATGATGAACAGCCCGCCCGTCGAGTTCGCGGCGTACGCCAGCTTCTCGAGCCACGTTCGATTCATGGCCGGCGCGCGCGAGCCGTAGTACTTGAAGTCGAGGTCGGCGGACGGATGGATCCAGACGGATCGTCGTCCGTCGCCGACGCTCACGTCATCACGCCATGTGAAGAAGAAGGATTCGCCGCGGCGGAGCTTGTTGCCGATGACGACCTGCAGGTGCGCCAGCGCCCTGTCCTCGACTTCGGTCTTCACCTGGCTGCTGTAATTGAATCGGCCCATGGGGCGGCCCTCCGGCCGAGAAGCCCTCTACCGACCGCGAACACATCGCGTGGGCGGTGCTGCGGATCCGCGGGGCAGCGCTCCTCCGTTGAAGAGCCACGTTCCTCGCTCGAACCGCCGGGCACAACCCCGGACCCGCTCGCACACCGGTCCCGATGTCGTCCCGGGCGTGTCGGGGGCGGCGCGGTCAGCGGCGGGATGCCGGGACGAGAGCCGCGCGGGCGATCCGGAACACGACGACGGCGGCCACGACCCACGGCGCCAGAACGAGGATCGGATCCAGCCAGGCGTGCTTCATGTCGACGCGGCGTCGGCCGAACCGCGACGCGATCGGGCGCCTCCCGCGTTCACCGAACACCCCGGACTGGGTGATCGGGTCGTCGGGATGCCGCGAGAACAGTGATTTCACGTGCGCGCCGGCCGACTCGACGCGGTCACCGAGGATCAGCAGCATCCAGTGCGGGGTCTGCCCCTCGCTGTAGCGCGCGTACGCGATGCGTCGGATGGCGCCCGAGAGACCGTGGAGCGGCTGCGCGGTGCCGAAGACCGGCGTGAGGCGTCGGTGCTCGATCGAGCGCTCGCGCCCCGCGCCCTCCGGCTGCTGCTCGGGGATGTCCCAGTGCGCGCCCGTCTCGATCCCCGGCTGCTCGCGCGGGAACGCGGGGCGGTCCGCCGGATCGAGGTCCGCGCCCCACCCGGGGATGCGGCGACGGAGCTCGTCGGGATCGGGGGTCTGGCCGGGCTTGTCTGCGGTGTACGGCATGGTTCCTCCTCGGGTGCCGCTCAGGCGCCGAACGTGACGACGGGCTTGACGATGCCGTCGAGTTTCGACGAGAACACGTGGTAGCCCTCGGCGATGTCGTCGAGGTCGAAGCGATGGGTGATGAGGTCGCGCGGGGCGATGTGGCCCGCACGGATGTGGTCGAGCAGCCGCGGCCACTGCCGCTTCACCGGCGCCTGGTTGGCGCGGATCGTGAGCCCCTTGTTCATCGCATCGCCGAACTTGATCGCGCTGAACAGCGGACCGTAGGCGCCCATGACCGAGACGGTGCCGCCCTTGCGGACCGCGTCGATCGCCCAGTTGAGCGCGACGGGCGAACCGCCCTGGAGCTTGAGCTTCGCGGCGGTGACGTGCTGCAGGACGTGCCCGTCAGCCTCCGCGCCGACGGCCTCGATGACCGCGTCGGCGCCGAGCCCGTCGGTCATCTTCTTCAGCGTCAGCACGATGTCGTCGACCTCGCCGAAGTGCACCGTCTCGGCGAACGCGAATTCGCGCGCCTTCTGCAGGCGGTAGTCGAGGTGGTCGACGACGATGACGCGCCCGGCCCCCATCAGCCAGCTCGAGCGAGCGGCAGCGAGACCGACGGGGCCCGCGCCCAGCACGACGACGGTGTCCCCCTCGACGATGTCGGCGAGCTGCGATCCGAAGTAGCCCGTCGAGAACGCGTCGGTGAGCAGCAGAGCGTCCTCCGAGGCGATGTCGTCGGGGATGACCTGCGGCCCGACGTCGGCGAACGGCACGCGCACGAGCTCGGCCTGGCCGCCGTCGAACCCGCCGGTCGAGTGGGAGTACCCGTAGATCCCGCCGATCGCGGTCGCGTTGGCATTGACGTTGTGGCAGTTCGAGTACAGGCCCCGGGCGCAGAAGAAGCAGGAGCCGCAGTAGATGTTGAAGGGGACCATGACGCGGTCACCGGGCTTGAGGTTCTGCACCGACGACCCGACCTCCTCGACCCACCCGATGAACTCGTGCCCGAAGGTGTGCCCGACACGCGTGTCGGGCATCATGCCGTGATACAGGTGCAGGTCGGAACCGCAGATCGACGCCAGCTCGACGCGCACGATGGCGTCGTTCGGGTGCGCGATCACGGGGTCGGGCTTGCGGTCGACGCGGATCTTGTACGGTCCGCGATAGGTCATCGCCTTCATCGATCCTCCTCAGGTTCCGGGCGAGCCTGGCCGGAGGAGTCCGGAGGAGGGAGGGGGTTGCGCGTGCGGAGGGGACGTGTCAGTCCCGGATCGAAGCCCCCAGCTCGAAGCGGTAACCCATGCCCGCCTCGGTGAGGATGTGCCGCGGCTGCGTCGGATCCTCCTCGAGTTTGCGACGCAGCTGCGACACGTACAGCCGGAGGTATCCGGTGTCGCTCACGTGCTCGCTCCCCCAGATGGACGTGAGGATCGTCTGCCGGGTGACGAGCTTGCCGGGGTTGCGCAGCAGGATCTCGAGCAGCTGCCATTCCGTCGGGGTCAGTCGGACGCGCTCGGTGTGATCGCCCGTCGTCTTCGTGACGCTGCGCGCGGCGAGGTCGACCGAGATGGCACCGAACTCGGTGACGGGGTCGGGCTCCTGCTGCGGCGCCCGACGGGTGAGCGCGCGGATGCGCGCCAGGAGCTCATCGATCGAGAAGGGCTTCGTGACGTAGTCGTCGGCACCGGCGTCGAGCGCGTCGACCTTGTCGGCGGCTCCGGTACGCCCCGACACGACGAGGATCGGCGCCTCGGACCAGCCGCGGATCGCGTGGATCACCTCGATACCGTCGAGCTGCGGCATCCCGAGATCGAGCAGGAAGATGTCGGGGTGGTGATCCACTGCGGCCGAGATCGCCTGCGCGCCGTCGGCTGCCGTGAACACCTCGTAGCCGCGCGCGGCGAGGGTGATGCGCAAGGCCCGGACGATCTGCGGGTCGTCATCCGCGATGAGGATCCTCACGCGTGCTCCTCCTCATCGGCGACCGGCAACGAGACCACCATCGTCAGTCCCCCTCCCGGGGTGTCCTCGGGGGTGAGCGTACCGCCCATCCCCTCCACGAACCCCTTCGAGAGAGCGAGACCGAGCCCGAGCCCGGTGCTGTTGTCGGTGTCGCCGAGACGCTGGAAGGGAACGAAGACGTCGTCGCGCCGCTCGGCGGGAATGCCCGGGCCGTGGTCGATGATCCGGATCTCGACGGCCCGGCCGAAGCTGCTCGTCGCGACGCGGACCTTGCGCCCCTCGGGCGAGTGCCGCAGGGCGTTCGCGAGGAGGTTCACCACGACGCGCTGCAGGAGCACGGGGTCGGCGAGGACGGCGGCATCCGGTTCGAGATGGATGTCGACGGACGCGGGTCCCGCATCCAACTCCTCGAGCGCGGGGAGGATCGCGTCGGCCGGATCGATCGCGAGGAGCGAGACGGCGAGCGCGCCCGCCTGCAGGCGGCTGACGTCGAGGAGGTCCGTGACGAGCGACGCGAGCGTGCCGAGGGATTCGTCGGCGGTCTGCAGAAGCTCGTCGCGGTCTCGGTCGCTGTACGTGCCGCTGCGCAGGCCGCCGACGGCGGCGGTCGCGGCCGCGAGGGGGCGGCGCAGGTCGTGACTGAGGGCGGACAGCAGTGCGCTCCGCACCCGGTCGGACGCCTCGAGGGGCGCGAGTCCGCTCGCGACCTCGGCGAGGTCCTGGCGTTGCAGCGCGGCATCGAGCTGCGAGACGATCGCGGCGAGGATGCGGCGCTCGGACGACGGCAGGTCGTGCCCGTGCAGCTCGAGCACCGCTCGGTCACCGACCGGCATCGCGGTGTGCCGCCCGTCGCGCAACGGCTCTCCGCTCGATGCGAGCGTCGTCTCGCCCGAGACCAGCCGGACGCCGGCCAGCCGGAACGCCTCTCGGGTCCACTCGACGAGCGCCTCGATCGCGCCCCCGCCGCGGAGGACGCTGCCGGCGACCGTCTGCAGGAGTTCCGCCTCGGCCGCTGCGCGTCGCGCGACCCGCGTCGTCCGGGCGGCGCGGTCGACGACGACGCTCACGAGGATGCCGGTGATCACGTAGAGCGCGAGGGCGAGCACTTCGCGCGGGGATTTGACCTGCACCGTGTAGAGGGGCTCGACGAAGAAGAAGTTGAGGGTCACACCGCTGAGGACCGCAGCCCACAGAGCCGGCCACAATCCACCGATGAGGGCGACCACGACGACGAGCAGCTGATAGCTGAGGACGTCGCTCGTGATCGACTCGGTCGATCGGAAGGCGACCAGAAGCCACGTCAGCAGCGGCCCCCCGAGGAACGCGAGCGCGAAGCCCGCGATCCGTCGACGCATCGACAGGGCGCCACCGAGCCGTGGCAGCGCGAACCGCCCGCCCGCGGCGGAGTGGGTGACGATGTGGACGTCGATGTCGCCGGATTCGCGGATGACGGTCGCGCCGATGCCCGGGCCGGTGACGAGGGCCGCGAGACGGCTGCGGCGGCTCACTCCGAGGACGAGTTGCGTCGCATTGACCGATCGCGCGAACTCGACGAGGGCGGTGGGCACGTCGTCCCCCACGACCTGGTGGAAAGTGCCGCCCAGCTTCTCGACGAGGGCGCGCTGCTCGGCGAGGGCGCCCGGGTCGGCGCTGCGCAGCCCGTCGTTGCTCGTGACGTGCACGGCGATCAGCTGACCGCCCGCCGATCTCGCCGCGATGCGGGCGCCGCGGCGCAGCAGCGTCTCGCCTTCGGGGCCACCCGTGAGGGTGACGACCACCCGCTCGCGCGCCTCCCACCGGCTGTCGATGCCGTGCTCGGCGCGGTAGGACGTGAGCGCCTGATCCACCTCGTCGGCGAGCCACAGGAGGGCGAGTTCGCGAAGGGCTGTGAGGTTGCCGAGGCGGAAGTAGTTGGAGAGGGCGGCATCCACCCGCTCCGCCGGGTAGACGAGGCCTCCCGCCAGCCGATCCCGGAGGGCCTGCGGGGCGAGGTCCACCACCTCCACCTGATCGGCCGCGCGGAGGACCTCGTCAGGGACCGTCTCGCGCTGCGGGGCTCCGGTGATCTGCTCGACCACGTCGTTGAGCGATTCGATGTGCTGGATGTTGACGGTCGAGATGACCGAGATGCCGGCATCCAGCAGCTGCCGAACGTCCTCCCAGCGCTTCTCGTTCGCCGACCCAGGGGCGTTGGTGTGAGCGAGCTCGTCGACGAGGGCGACATCCGGATGCCGCGCGATCACCGCGGCGAGGTCCACCTCGGTCAGTGTGACGCCGCGGTGGGTAACCTCGCGTCGGGGAACCTGCTCGAGCCCGTCCGTCATGCGCGCCGTGGCCGCGCGACCGTGGGTCTCGACGACCGCGATGACGACGTCGGTTCCCTCCCCCGCGAGGCGCCTGCCCTCTTCGAGCATCGCGTAGGTCTTCCCGACACCGGGGGCGGCGCCCAGCAGCACGCGCAAGCGCCCCCGTCCACCCACTGTCAGCCTCCTAGCCGGTCGAGGGCGAGATTGAGCTCCACGACGTTCACGGTCGGGTCGCCGAGGTACCCGAGATCGGGTCCCCGGGTGTGCTCCGCGACGAGTCCGCGAACCTCCGACGCCGGGAGCTTCCGGGCCGCGGCGACGCGCTCGACCTGGATCGAAGCGTACGCGGGGCTGATGTCGGGGTCGAGTCCGGATGCCGAGGCGGTCACCGCGTCGGCGGGAACGGCGGACTCGGCGACGCCCTCGCGCGCGGCGACGGCCTCCCTGCGCTCCCGGATCGCGGCGACGAGGTCTGCGTTCTCGGGACCCAGGTTCGAGCCCGATGACGCCCCGGCGTCGTAGCCGTCACCGGCCGCGGAGGGCCGCGACTGGAAGTACCGCGGGAGCGCGGCACCGTCGGCATCCGTGAACGACTGACCGATCAGCGACGAGCCGACGACCTCCCCCGAGGCGCTTCGCAGGAGGGAGCCGTTCGCCTGTCCGGGCAGGGCGACCTGTCCGACGAGGGTGATGAGCGCCGTGTAGCCCACGCCGAGGACCACGGTCAGGACGGCCATGGCGCGGACGGCGACGATGACGGTGCGCCCGGTGGCGCGGGAGGAGCTGTTCATGACGGGATGTCCTTGGTTCAGAAGCCGGGGATGAGGCGGACGAGGAGGTCGATCAGCCAGATGCCGAGGAAGGGGGCGACGACACCGCCGAGACCGTAGACGGCGAGGTTGCGACCGAGGATCGACGAGGCGCCGCCCGCCCGGTAGCGCACGCCGCGGAGGGCGAGCGGGATGAGGACGACGATGATGAGCGCGTTGAAGATGATCGCCGACAGCACCGCGGATGCCGGTGAGTGCAGGCCCATGATGTTGAGCGCCCCGAGCTGGGGGAAGACACCCATGAACATCGCCGGGATGATGGCGAAGTACTTGGCGATGTCGTTCGCGATCGAGAACGTCGTGAGAGCGCCGCGCGTGATGAGCAGCTGCTTGCCGATGCGGACGATGTCGATGAGCTTGGTCGGGTCGGAGTCGAGGTCGACCATGTTGCCGGCCTCCTTCGCGGCCGATGTGCCCGAGTTCATCGCGACGCCCACGTCCGCCTGCGCGAGCGCGGGCGCGTCGTTCGTGCCGTCACCGGTCATCGCGACGAGGTTGCCGCCCTCCTGCTCGGTGCGGATGTAGGCGAGCTTGTCCTCGGGGGTCGCCTCGGCGAGGAAGTCGTCGACACCGGCCTCCTTCGCGATCGCCGCGGCGGTCAACGGGTTGTCGCCCGTGATCATGACCGTCCGGATGCCCATGGAGCGGAGCTCGGCGAAGCGCTCGCTGAGCCCGTCCTTGACGACGTCCTTCAGGTGCACGACGCCGAGCACGCGCCCGGCACCGGCGGCATCCTTCGTCGCCACCACCAGCGGGGTTCCGCCCGACTGCGAGATCTCCTCGGTGCGTGCGGTCAGATCTTCCCGGATGCCGTCGGGCAACGGCGTGCCACCGTGCTCGAGCCAGCCGATGATCGCGGAGCCGGCGCCCTTGCGGATCGATGAGCCGTCCGGCAGGTCGAGACCGCTCATGCGGGTCTGCGCCGTGAACGGGACTATGACGCCCTGGGTCTGGCCGGTCACGTCGATGCCGCGGCGGGTGGCCAGATCGACGATCGAGCTGCCCTCGGGTGTCGGGTCGGCAAGGGACGACAACGCCGCCGCCCGGGTGAGCTCGGCCTGCGCCATCCCGGCCAGCGGGACGAACTCGGACGCCTGGCGGTTGCCGTAGGTGATCGTGCCCGTCTTGTCGAGGAGCAGGGTGGTCACGTCTCCCGCCGCCTCGACCGCTCGCCCCGACATGGCCAGCACGTTCCGCTGCACGAGCCGGTCCATGCCGGCGATGCCGATCGCCGACAGGAGCGCGCCGATCGTCGTCGGGATGAGGCACACGAGGAGCGCTACGAGGACGGGGATACTGACCGGTGCCGCCGCGTACGAGGCGACCGGGTTCAGAATGAGCGCGACGACCACGAAGATGATCGACAGGCTCGCCAGCAGGATGTTCAGCGCGATCTCGTTCGGCGTCTTCTGGCGTGCGGCACCCTCGACGAGCGCGATCATCCGGTCGACGAAGGTCTCGCCGGGCTTCGACGTGATGCGAACGACGATGCGGTCCGAGAGCACCCGGGTACCGCCCGTGACGGCGCTGCGGTCACCGCCGGATTCGCGGATGACGGGGGCCGACTCTCCCGTGATCGCGGACTCGTCCACCGAGGCGATGCCGTGGACCACGTCGCCGTCACCGGGGATGAGATCGCCGGCCGCGACGACGACCACGTCGCCGAGGGTAAGATCCGCCGACGAGACGTCGTCGATCGCGACGCGGTCGGCCGCGGCATCTGCCTGCTCGTCGTAGCCGGACACGCGATGGGCGACCGTGCTCGTGCGGGTCTTGCGGAGTGTCTCTGCCTGCGCCTTGCCACGACCCTCGGCGACGGACTCGGCCACGTTCGCGAAGACGACCGTCAGCCACAGCCAGACGGCGATCACCGCCGTGAATGGTGCGGGAACCGGGCTGCCGCCGGAGTCGCCGGGGCCGCCCAGGAAGGGTTCCGCGATCGCGAGGACGGTTGTCAGCACGGCACCGACCCAGACGATGAACATCACGGGGTTGCGCCACTGGGCGCGCGGGTCGAGCTTGCGCAGCGCACCCGGAAGGGCGGCCGCGATCGCGGCGCCGTCGATGCCGCGGCGGGGAGCCGGAGCCGGGGCGACGGGTTGGAGAGTGGGGGTGAACATGTCAGATCAGTCCTTCTGCCAGGGGACCCAGCGCGAGTACGGGGAAGTAGGTGAGGGCGGTCACGATGACGATCACGCCGATGAGCAGGCCGACGAACAGCGGACGGTGCGTCGGGAGCGTGCCCGCCGTGGCCGGCACCTTGTCCTGCGCCGCGAACGATCCGGCGAGGGCGAGGACGAGCACGATCGGCAGGAACCGGCCGAGCAGCATCGCGACACCGAGCGCCGTGTTCAGCCACGGGGTGTTCGCGGTGAGGCCCGCGAACGCCGATCCGTTGTTGTTCGCGGCGGAGGTGAAGGCATAGAGCACCTCGCTGAATCCGTGGATGCCGGGGTTCCAGATCGAGGTCGTCGTGACGTCCTCGCGGACCGCGGGGATCGCGAAGCTCAGGGCCGTGCCGACGAGGACCAGGATCGGGGTGACGAGGATGTAGATGCTGGCGAGCTTGATCTCGCGCGGACCGATCTTCTTGCCCAGGTACTCCGGCGTGCGGCCGACGAGGAGTCCCGCGATGAAGACCGCGAGGACCGCCATGACGAGCATGCCGTAGAGGCCCGATCCGACACCGCCGGGGGCGAGCTCGCCGAGCATCATGTTGAGCATCGGCATCATGCCGCCGAGCGCCGTGAAGGAGTCGTGCATCGAGTTGACGGCACCGGTGGAGGTGAGGGTGCTCGTCGAGCCGAAGATGGTCGACCCGATGATCCCGAACCGCACATCTTTGCCCTCGAGGGCGGCACCGGCGAGCGCGGGCGCGGTGCCGCGCCCCGCCAGCTCGAACGCCGTGAGGATCGCCGTCGAGGCGAGGAAGAGGACGCCCATCGCGCCGAGGATCGCGTAACCCTGACGCCTGTCGCCCAGCATCGTGCCGAAAGTCCGCGGCAGCGAGAACGGGATGATCAGCATGAGGACGATCTCGAACAGGTTCGTCCAGCCCGTCGGGTTCTCGAACGGGTGCGCCGAGTTCGCGTTGAAGAAGCCGCCGCCGTTGGTGCCGAGGAGCTTGATCGCCTCCT
The DNA here is from genome assembly GCF_047302325.1 of Microbacterium phoenicis. Classification (NCBI taxonomy): domain Bacteria; kingdom Bacillati; phylum Actinomycetota; class Actinomycetes; order Micrococcales; family Microbacteriaceae; genus Microbacterium; species Microbacterium phoenicis. The sequence continues at coordinate 1,023,269 of NZ_CP154849.1, read as the reverse complement.
GCGATGCGACCGGACCGCCGGGGATGCTCTGGGCGGCACCGCTCACGGTGGTGACGTCGGTGAAGCCGTTCAGGTTCTGGACGACGCCGCCCGCGAGGAGCACGACCGCGGCGATGACCGACAGCGGCAGAAGCAGGCGGACCGTGCCGCGCGTCAGATCGACCCAGAAGTTGCCGATCGTGCCGCTGCGGCGATACGCGAGGCCCCGCACGAGGGCGATCGCGACGGCCAGGCCGACGGCCGCCGATACGAAGTTCTGGACCGCGAGCGCCGCGAACTGCACCGTATATCCGAGGGTCAGCTCGGGCGAGTACGACTGCCAGTTCGTGTTCGTCACGAACGAGACGGCCGTGTTGAAGGACAGCGCCTCGCTCGGCGCGGGAAGGCCCAGCGACCACGGCAGCCACTGCTGGATGCGCTGCAGCAGGTAGACCGTCAGGACACCGACGAGCGAGAACGCGAGGACGCTGCGTGCGTAGGCCTGCCACGTCTGAGCGGATGCCGGGTCGACGCCGATCAGCCGGTACAGGCCGCGTTCTGCGCGAGCATCCTTCGACGACGTGTAGACCCAGGCCATGTAGTCGCCCACGGGGCGGTACGCGACGGCGAGGATGAGCGCCAGCGTCGCGAGCATGAGGACAGCGGGGAGCCACGCCATCAGAACTTCTCCGGCTTCACGAGAGCGACGAAGAGGTAGACGAGGCCGGCGACGCCGAGGACGGCGGCGACGATGTCGAAGACGCTCACAGCCGGTCCACCGCCTTGGCGAACAGACCGATGATCACGAACAGGGCGAGCACGCCCAGGACGTAGACGATGTCGAGCACGAGGGAGGCTCCGATTTCGAGGGACGCGGGCCCTGATCGGGCCGGCACGCCGGTGGGGCGCATCCCTGATGGAACACCTCGGCGACATCCCCTCCCGCTGCGCTCACGGAATCCATACGCCCGCGGCGGCACTCCTCACGGGATCCTCACACCGGCGGCGATGGGCGCAGCGCGCGCACGAGCCACGCCGGCCGCGCGTACAGCCCCGGAACGGCCCGCGTCAGGCGGTGCACGAGAAGGCATCCGGCGATCGTGAGGGCCGTCATCACCGGAGCGAGCACGTCGGTGAAGACACCGGCGTCGCGAGGGAACACCGTGTTGACGACGGCGTAGACGAGCAGCAGGACGTACCAGTGCAGCAGGTAGACGGGCAGGGTGTTGCGCCCGAGCGCGGACACCCACGCGAAGCCTCGGAGCGTGGAGATCTGACGCGCGACCAGGCACCCGGCCGCGACCGCCAGCAGCCCCAGGACGAGCCGCACACCGACGATGTCGAGCAGGGAGAACTTCGCCACGACAGCCGCCCCGGCGCCGAAGCCGACGACGGCCGCGACCGCCCACCAGATCCCGGTGGAGGCCACGGCCGGCCGGACCCAGGCCGAGATCTGCACCGCCAGCAGGAAGAAGACGAGGTGGTACAGCGTCTTGTCGATCTCCAGCGTCCCCGTGGTCGGCAGGCCCGAGGCGAAGACGAGACTGACGACCGTCGCGCCGCCGAGGCCGATCGCCGGCGGAAGGCGGACGGCGAACCACGCCACGACGAAATGCACGATCAGCGCCCAGATGAACCATGTGGCAGGGGTGGGCAGGACGGGGATCAGGAGCAGGGCGAGCGCCGGCGGCCGGTCGGTTGCGCCGGTGAGCGGCAGATACAGGACGGCGATGACCGCGACGATCGACCAGATGACGTAGATCCAGGTCAGGTGCGAGATGCGCTCGCGCAACAGCACTGCGAGCGGTCGGCGGAGGACCTTACCGGCGAACAGACCCGCCGTGAAGAAGAACAGCGGCAAGCGGAAGGCGTCGAGCAGGCCGACGAACGGTCCCCAATGACCGGTAGCGCCGCTGCCGGCATGGTTGAAGACGGTGTGCAGGAACACCACCATGATGATGGCGATCGCCTTGGCGGCATCCACCCATTCGACTCGTGCGACGCGCGTCGCGTTCGCCTCGTCGGCCGGCGCGTGCGCCACCGTGCGTCCCCAAGATCTGTGCATTGTCCGGCTCCCCAGCCCGAAGTCAGCCGAGGAGATCGACTGCGACAGTTGTCCGCCAGCGTAGCGAGGATCGTGCCGTCGCGCTCGCGAAGCTCAGCCGAGGCGGATGCCGGCCGAATCGAGCGCACGGACGGCGACGTCGAGCACGGCGGCACTGTGATCCAGGCGACGGTCCCGCTCGGCGATGTCGTGCTCGGCGATCATCCGGACGAACGACCGGAACTCCGCCACCATCCGGTGCGGATCGTCGTCGAGCGCGATGCGCTCGTGCGTTCCGTCCCGCAGCTGCAGCTCGACGGCCGGCACCTCGTTGGGCGGCCCGTCGAAGACCATCGTGCCCTCGGTGCCCTGGATCTTGGTCCGCGAGGGTCCGGGCGAATCCTTGGCGGCCACGCACACGGCCGTCAGATCGCCGTAGCCGAGGACCGTCACGCCCGAGGTGTCGACGCCGCGTTCCATCCGCGGCGTGTACGCCACCGTCGCGGGGGCGCCGAGGAGTCCGACCACGAGGTGCAGCGTGTAGATGCCGAGGTCCATCAGTGCACCGCCGCCCGCCGCCGGATCGAAGGCCGGTGCGATCGTCCCGGTGCGGAACGCGTCGTAGCGCGAGGAGTACTGCGAGTACTCGCACTGCACGAGCCGCAGCTCACCGAGGCGGGGCAGGTTCTCGCGCATCCACTCGACGTTCGCGAGGTACTGGTTGCTGATCGCTTCGACGAGGATGAGGTCACGCTCCGCGGCGAGAGCGCGGAGTTCCGCGAGCTCCTCGAGCCGGAGCACGAACGGCTTCTCGCAGATCACGTTCTTGCCTGCGAGCAGGGCACGACGGGCGACGTCCGCGTGCAGGGCGTTCGGCAGCGCGACCCACACCGTGTCGACACGGGCGTCGGCGAGGCATCCGTCGAGATCGGTGAAGACGAGGGGGATGCCGTGGGTCGACGCCACGTCGTCGAGGTTGGCACGGCTGGACTCGCGACCGACGATCGCCGCCACGGTCAGCCCGGGGACGCCGGAGGCGTGCGGGAGGAACTCGGCGACGATCTTTCCCGCGCCGACGACAGCGAGGTTCACGTCAGACGGCCAGCCCGATGGCGAGCAGGACCACTCCGACCAGGGGCGCGCTCAGCTGGATGAGCGCCGCGCGCGCCTTCGAGCGATCCGAGAGGAGCAGTACGAGCCCCGCCGCGACCATCGAGCCCGCCCCGACGAACACGAGGGTGGCGCCGATGGCCGTCGACCCGGTGGCGACGAACACGATGCCGAGGAAGACCGCGATCGCGAGGAACAGGTTGTAGAAGCCCTGGTTGAAGGCGAGCGGCTTCGTGACGTCGACCGTCGCGTCCGTCGTCCCGAAGGTGCGCCGCGCGGCGGGCCCGGTCCAGGCGATCGACTCGAGGAAGAAGATGTAGACGTGGATGGCGGCGCCGAGCGCCGCGAACACCAACCCGGCGATGATCATGGCGCCATCCTCTCAGACCACGCGCGAAGCGCCAGGGCGGGACGTGCCGGAGCACGATCGAACGACGCGGGGCCCGCTCCCGGCCCTTCAGCCGAACAGGGGTGCCACCGGGGTGTCGAGGTTCGCTCCGCCTCGGTAGCGCGTGGCGATGTGGTTTTCGGGCAGCAGCGGTCCGCGCTCGAACAGACGCTCCCGCAGCGTCGGGCCACCTTCCAGCAACCGGCCGCGTCGCCGCAGCTCGGGCACGACGAGTTCCGCGAAGTCTCGAGCGGTGTCGAAGGAGTGGTACTGCCGGAGGTTGATGCCGTCGATGCCGTCCTCGTCGAGCCACCGCTCGATCTCGTCGGCGACGACCGTCGGTGTGCCCGCGACGAAGAAGCGGCCCTCGCGTCCCGTGGCTATCCCGTCCAGAAGCTGTCCGATCGTCGTGTCGGGTCCGGCGGTCGGCACGGAGCCTGCGGCGACGCCCACCTGCGCCAGGGCGTCGGTGACGAGTGTCTCTCGGGAGAACGCGGTCGGGTCGAACGGGAACCCGGCGTGGGCGAGGATGCCGTCGACGCTCGTGTTCTCGCGGTACGTCCGCCACTTGTCGGCCGCCTCCTCCTCGGTGCGACCGACGACGACACCCGCCTGCACGATGAAGCGGAGGTCGCCCTGGCCGCGCCCGTGGCGTGCGGCCGCCGCGCGCATCTGCTCGACGTTGCGGATGAAGTCCGCCGTCGAGCGCCCGCCGGTGAAGACGAGCTCCGCGTGGCGACCGGCGAACTCGATGCCGGCGGGCGACCCGGTCGCTTGGTAGAGGACGGGAGTGCGCTGCGGCGAGGGCTGGCTCAGATGAGGACCCGCGACGCGGAAGTTCTCCCCGGAGTGGTCGATGTACCGGACCTTCGACGGGTCCGTGTACGTTCGGGTCGCGGCATCCGCGATGACGGCGCCGTCATCCCAGGAGCCCTCCCACAGCTTGTAGACGACGTCGAGGAACTCGTCGGCGATCGCGTAACGGCGATCGTGCGGGATCTCGTCGGCCAGCCCGAAGTTGCGGGCCGCGTTCGGCAGGTACGAGGTCACGATGTTCCAGCCCACCCGGCCACGGGTGAGGTGGTCGAGGGTCGACATGCGGCGGGCGAACGAGAACGGCGGCTCGTAGCTCGTCGAGAACGTGACGCCGAAGCCCAATCGCTCGGTGACGGCGGCCATCGCCGGGATGACGAGGAGCGGGTCGTTCGAGGGGATCTGCAACCCTTCACGGATCGCGGTCTCGGGGCCGCCCCGGAAGACGTCGTAGGCACCGACCACGTCGGCGAGGAAGACACCGTCGAATCCGCCGTGCTCGAGGATCTGCGCGAGCTCGATCCAATACGAGATGTCGTTGATCCGGTGCCGGTTGTTGCCCGGCAGCGACCACAGCCCGTGCGTGATGTGGCTGACCGTGTTCATCTCGAAGAGATTGAGGATGAGCTTTTTGCGCTCCGCCATGCGGGTCCTTTCTGGAGACGTCGGGGTTCTCTGCGGAGTCAGGCTTCGCCTGTGCTCCACCACCCGGGCACGGGGGTGTCGTTGAGCAGCAGGTCGCCGAGAGCGCGCGCCTTGAAGGCGAGCGGGTTGTGGGATGCCAGGGTTCGGGCGTTCCGCCAGTGCCGGTCCAGCGCGAGGTCGGTGTCGACGGCGCTCGCCCCGCCGACCTCGAAGAGCAGAGTAGCCGCCTCGAGCACGGCCGGGAGGACGACGAGTTGCGCGCGGGCGGTCGCCGTCTCGACGGGGGCGATCACCTCGCGGAGCGCCTCTCCCGAGACACCGGCCGATTGCGCCGCGACCGACTCGTCGAGTCCTGCGACGGCGGCGGTGAGTGCGGCATCCGCCGTGAACGACAGCGCCGACAGTCGACCGACGATCTCCTGCACGAGCGGATCCTCGCGGGCCGACGCCGCCGACGCATGACTGTAGGTGCGGGTGCGTTTCTGGACGAACGCCACGGCGTCGTCGACGATCGCCCGCCCGATGCCCGCGGCGGCCGCCAGTAGGACCAGCTGGACGAACGCCCCGCCGTGCGACGGACCGGCGACGACCCGGCGGGCGACGGCATCCTCGTCGATGACGACCGAGCGGAAGACGGTCGTCCCGCTGCCGGTCAGTCGCTGGCCGAAGCCGCGCCAGTCGTCGATGACGTCGACGCCCTCGGCCGTCGCCGGGACGAGCGCAGCGACGAGGGCGCCCTCGTCGTCCTGCGCGGCGACCGACACGAGATCGGCGAAGAGTGTCCCGGTGCTGTAGTACTTCGTGCCGTCCAGGCGGAGCCCGTCGCCCGAAGCGGTCACCGTCGTGGACAGCGAGCCGACCTTCGCCCCCGAGCGCTCGTGGGTCGCGTTGCCGATGATGGCGCCGTCCGCGACGAGGGTGAGCCTGCGGGATCGCTCGGCGGACGGCGTCGCGAGCACCGTCCGGTCGACGAACGAGAAGTGCGAGCGCAGCAGCTGCGCGAGATTCGGATCGCGACGGCCCAGCTCGGCGAGGAGGGCGAACAGCACCGACGGCGGCTCACCGCCTCCGCCGAACTCCTCGGGCACCGTGACCCGGGTGAACCCCGCGCGCCGGAGCAGCGCGACCTCCTCGTGCGGCAGTCTCCGCGCGAGTTCTCGGGCGACGGCATCCCGCCCCACCTCGTCGAAGACGGGCGCGAAACGTGCCACGGCGTCGGTGATGCGGGTCATGCGAGCGCAGCCTCAGCCGGCCGTGCGGGCTCGGCGCCCGGTGCCTGCCACTCCGGCAGCGTCCCGGTCAGAGCGACCTGGCCGAGCGCACGCGTGCGCTGGATCACCGGGTTGTGCGAGGCGATCGTGCGGACGTTGCGCCAGTGCCGGTCGAGTGCGCGTCCCGTCCCGACCGCCGACGCCCCGCCGACCTCGAACAGGCGCGTCGTCGCGTCGAGGACGAGGCGGGGCACGAGCTCCTGCAGACGGAAGACCTCGAACTGGATCTCACGCATCTCGGCCGCGGTCGCCCGACGATCGGATGCCGCACCCAGGTCGGCGGCGACCGACAGCACCAGCCGTCGCGTCGTCGCCGCCACGACGTCGAGCTCGCCCACGACCAGCTGCACGAGCGGGTCCTCGCGAGGAAGCGTCTCGCCCGCGAATCCGAAGGTCCGCCGCCGCGGGGTGACGAAGTCGACGGTGTCGTCGAGGGCGCGCTGCGCGATGCCGGCGATCACCGCGAGCAGGGTGAGCTGGAGGATCGCCCCCAGGTGATGCCCGCGCACGTCGGCGCCCTCGGCGGGCGACACGAGGATGCCGTCCTCCCCCACCGGCGCCCGGTCGAACACCGTCGTGCCGCTTCCCGTGAGCAGCTGGCCGAATCCGTCCCAGTCGTCCGTGGACCGGACCCCCGGGTGGTGGGCCGACACCGTGACCGCGACCCGCTCGTCGCCGTCGAGGGCGGCGAGGTGGATCCAGTCCGCGTAGATGCTGCCGGTCGTGTAGTACTTCGTCCCCGACAGCAACGGCTCGCCGCCGGTGCGGTCGATCCGGGTCTCGAGGTGCGCCGTGTCGCGGCGCTCGGACTGCGCGTTGCCCACGAAGTCCCCCGCGAGGATCCGCTCGAACCACGGCTGTCCCTGCTCGATCGGCTGCAACCGGAGCGACTCGGCGAACGCGAGGTGACCGCGCCAGACATGGCCGAGGCTGGCATCCGCCGCCGACAGCCGGATGAGACGGGCGAACTGCTCCTGCAGCGTGATCGGCGAGCCCCCGGATGCCGCCGGCACCCGCCACGTGCCGAAGCCGATATCGCGCAGCTCGGCGAGTTCCGCGGTCAGCAGGCGCCGCTCGCGCTCACGCTGCGGCGCATCGGGCGCGATGCGGGCGAGGAACTCGTCGAAGCGCCCGGTCACCGGTGCATCACCTTCCGGGCGACGGTGTTCCCCAGCAGCTGCGCGAGCTGCACGAGGACGATGAGGGCGAGGACGACGATGCCGACCGAGATCCAGTCGAAGCGCTGGTACCCGTAGTTCATGGCCAGCGACCCGAGCCCACCGCCGCCGAGCACACCCGCGACCGCGGTCGCGTCGACGAGCGCGACGAGGATGTAGGTGAGCCCCAGGGTGAGCGGGCCGAGGGCCTCGGGCACGACGATCGTGAACAGCACCCGCGCCGGGCTCGCGCCCATCGCGGCACCCGCCTCGATCGACCCCGGGCTCACAGCGACGAGGTTGGATTCCGAGACACGGGCGATGGCGACGCACGCGACGATGATGAGCGGGATCGTCTGGGGCAGGGGGCCGAGCCCCGTGCCGAAGAGGAACCGCGTGAACGGGATCAGCGCGATCGCCACGATCAGGAACGGGATCGGACGGACCACGTTGATGATGAGGTTCAGGACCGAGAAGACCACGCGGTTCTGCAGCAGATTTCCAGGCCGGCTCGCGTAGAGCAGGAGGCCGAGGAGCACCCCGATGACGGCGGCTCCCGCGAAGGCGACGACCACCATGAGTCCGGTCTCGCCGACGGCGTTCCAGAACCGGGGGAAGAACGCATCCGGGTCGAAGTCACGCATGGACGGCCTCCTTCTCGATCGTCCGGGCGCCCGTGGCCGGCAGCTCCGAGACGGTCGTCGTCTGGCGGAGACCCTCGATGGCGGCATCCACTGCGGCACCCGTTCCGAGGAGTTCCACCGTCAGACTGCCGAACAGCCGCCCCTGCAGCTCGTCGACGCCGCCGAAGACGACGTTGACGTCGACGTCGTGCTCGCGGGCGACCTGCGAGAGGAACGGGTGATTGGTGTCGCGGTCCTCGACGTGCAGTTGGACGAGGCGGCCGCGATGGACGGCGCGGATCTTCGCGAGGGCATCCGCCGACGGGATGTGATGAAGCACCGACGACACGAATCGCCGAGTGGTGGGATGCTGCGGCGACGAGAAGACGTCGTAGATGCTGCCGTGCTCGACGACCGCACCGTCCTCCATGACCGCGACCTTGTGAGCGAGCTCGCGGACCACGTCGATCTCGTGGGTGACGAGCAGGATGGTCACGCCGTACTCCTCGTTCACCCGCCGGAGGAGGGCCAGGACCTCGCCGGTCGTCTGCGGATCGAGGGCGCTCGTCGCCTCGTCCGAGATCAGGACGTCGGGCCGGGTGGCCAGCGCGCGAGCGATGCCCACGCGTTGCTTCTGGCCACCCGACAGCTGCGACGGATACGCGAGGGCCTTGTCGGTGAGACCGACGAACCGCAGCAGCTCCTCGACGCGATCGAGAGTCTCCGCCTCGGACAGACCCGCGAGCCGCAGGGGGTACGCGATGTTCTTGTAGACGTTCCGCGACTCGAGCAGATTGAACTGCTGGAACACCATGCCGATCCGCTGCCGCGCCGCGTACAGCGCACGACCCTGCAGGGCCGAGATCTCGCGACCGTCGACGACCACCCGGCCGCTCGTCGGCCGCTCCAGCGCATTGACGGTGCGCAGCAGCGTCGACTTGCCGGCGCCCGAGAAGCCGACGATTCCGAAGATCTCCCCCTTCTCGACCGTCAGGCTGACGTCGCGGAGGGCGTCGACCGTGCGGCCCTTCGACCTGAAGGACTTGGAGACGTTCTCGAAGGCGATGGCGGTGCTCATGGGTTCCTCATCTCGAGCCTGGTGCAGTCGCGAGTGGCCGCGGTCAGTTCTTCGCGGCCTGCTTCTCGAGGTCGGCGAGCTTGGTCCGGAGCTGCTCGACCGGCACGTCGACGAGAACCACGGACCCCTGGTTCTCCTTCTCGTTGGCGGCCGCGACGCGCTCATCGGCGTAGACGTCCTTGAGGATCTTCCACGCGGGGTTGTCCTTGTTGTCCTCGCGGGTCGCGATGACGTTGACGTAAGGCAGGTTCTGCTCCGAGAGCGCCTTGTCGAGGAAGAGCGCGTCGTCGGAGCCGATGTTCTGGCTCGGGTCGAAGTACGACGTGCCGACGACGACCGCAGCCAGGCTCGGGTCGGTGAACTGCTGAGCGATCGACGTCGCCGGGATCTCCGCGAACTGCAGCTTCTTCGGGTTGTCGGTGATGTCCTCGACCGCCGGGAAGTCGCCCTTGTCTGCCGAGAGGGTGATGAGACCCGCGGCTTCGAGGATGTTCAGCGCGCGGCCGCCGTTGGAGGGGTCGTCGGGGATGGCGATCTTCGCACCGTCGGCGATGTCGTCGAGGGATGTGGCCGTCGCGGAGAAGATCCCCCACTGCGTGATGAGCGTCGAGAAGACGGGGGTGAGGTCCGCGCCGTTCTCGGTGTTGAAGGCGCTGAGGTACAGGATGTGCTGGAAGGCGTTGGCGTCGACCGTGCCGGCGGCGAGCTCGGTGTTCGGCAGCACCCAGTCCTCGACGTTGACCCACTCGATGTTGAGGCCCTTCTCGGCGGCGACCTCCTTGACGGCGTCTTGGAACGGGCTGTCCTCCGACACGGCGATCTTGACGCTGATCGGCTTCGCGGGGGCGTCACCGCCGGACGCGGCGGCATCGGCGGGGCGGAGCGCGGGAATCAAGAGCGCGGCTCCGCCGACGATCGCGGCGACCGCGACGATCGCGATGGCCACGGTCAGGCCGATGCGCGTGCGCTTCTTGTCACCCGCGACGGCGGCGCGAAGGTCGCTCTGCGGGGTCTGATTCTGGTCGGACATGGGGTGGTCTCCTCGTGGTGCGTCGGGCGTGGATATTCGCTGTGACTGCGACATTCCTAGCCCGGCGCACCCTCGACGACGAGTTGCGAGACGCTCCGTGACCGGCCGTTACCTTCCTTGACGCGCACGCACGGCAAAGGTCGAAACGTGGCCCCGGATCGTGGTAGACGCGCGTGCGCGCGCTGCGACCGCTACAGGGAGAGATCGACCTCGAGCCGGTCGAGCAGGATTTCGAGGGCGGTGTCGAACTCCTGCTTGCTGTGGTCCTCGCTCAGCAGGGGACGGAGTCGCCGCACTTCAGGGGCATCGTCCAGCGAGGACGTCTGCGCCTCGCCGGTGGGGACCGGCCCGGTCTCCCCTTGCCCCGCAATGGTTCCACCGACGTCGGCGCCGCGGACGGCCGCTTCGAGCAGCAGCTGACCGATGAGGAAGCTGCTGAATCCCCGGTAGGCGCCGACGGCCTGCTCATCGCTGAAGCCCTGCGCCAAGAGCACGCGGAGGAAGATGTCGACGGCCTCGATGCTTCGCAGCGGTGGCCGGAGCCAGGGAGCTGCGGGATGCCTCGTCGCGATCAGCGGGAAGGCCTGAGGATGCTCGACGGCTATGTCTCGAACCGCGTGGGCGACGTTCTGCAGGAAGGTCTGCCAGTGCGCCCGGGCCTCGCGCTCCATGACGACGACCAGCTCCGCCGTCAACTCATCCACGACGCCCTCGAGGAGGTCTTCTTTGCCGTGCACGTGACGGTAGAGCGACATCGCCTCGACGCCCAGCTCGTTGCCCAGAGCGCGCATGGAGAGCCCTGCAGCCCCTTTGCGGTCCACGAGGCTCAGAGCGGCGTCGATGATCGCGGCGCGACTCAACCTCGACCCGGTCGATCGATCAGACTGACTGCTCATGGGAGCCTCCGCTCCAATCCTCCCCCGACTCGCACTCTTTTGTCTGCTTACGCCGTAAGCTTGGTGGAATGGGACGCTTGGCCTTCGGCAGCGAAACGGTCACTCTCGATGACCGTCTCCTCGGTCATCTCGAGGTCGTGATGGTGACGAAACTCCGGCGGCGCGAGCCGTTCATCCTTACCTGGACCGTGGACCCCAGCCTCGGCAGCGGGCGGGTCTCGCGCTGGGTCGGAGTGTCGACGAGCTGGGACATCCGCTACCACTCGCGCGCGATCGGGCCGCTCAACCCGGCATGGATCGACGCGCTCATGTCGACGGCGAACTCGCCGGGCGGGCTGCGGATCGTTCCCGAGCCCGATCAGGACGACGCCGCCACCGGTTGACGCCGCGTTATCCACCCCGAAGAAGCGAAAAGCCCCGGCGAGCCGGGGCTTTTCTCGTGGCGGAGACGGAGGGATTTGAACCCTCGGTCCCCGTAAGGGGACTCCACCTTAGCAGGGTGGTGCACTAGGCCTGACTATGCGACGTCTCCAGGCATCCGACCGCGAACGGCGCGAACGCACCACGCAAGCATAACGGTTACAGGACGCTGATCCGAACCGTCGGTCACTGCTGAGCGACGGTGCAGGTGACCTCGTTCGCCGACTGGCCCGTGATCTGGCTCGGGAGCTCGACGGTGCCGGCCTCCTCGCCGTCGTCGGGCGCATCGGTCTTGTCGGGGGTGGCCTCGCCGGTCGGCGTGCCGGTGGCCTCCGGCGTCTCCGTCGGCTTCGCGCCGCCGGGCTCGTCGGCCTCGCCGACGACCTCGACGCCGTTCCCGCCGCTGGCGGAGCCCGTGATGCGGATCGGCTTGTTCTCGGACAGGGCCGTGAACAGGACATCCGCCGCCGATGTGACCGGCAGGACGCGCTCGCCACCGGGGGCGTAGACCGTCGGGTACTGCACGAAGACGATGTCCTTGTACGGCACGTCGGCGACGGCCATCGCGATCTGGGCCATCCGCTGCGGGTTGGCGAGCGACTCGCTGAGGACCAGCTGCTTCTCGTTGACCTGGCGGACGGCGGTGTTCGCAAGGTTGAGCAGTGCGGGGTAGTCCGAGAGGACCGCGCCCGACTGCAGCTTGCGCACGAGGGAGCTCATGAACTGCTGCTGGTTGGAGATGCGTCCGAGGTCCGACCCGTCGCCGATGCCGTGACGGATGCGGAGGAACTGCAGAGCCTGGGCACCGACGAGGTTCTGCTCGCCCTTCTTCAGGTGCAGCCCCGTGTGACGGTCGTTGATGTCGGCGCTGAGGCAGACATCGACGCCGCCGATCGCATCGGACATGTTGATGACTCCGGTCCAACGGATGGCACCGGCGAACTGGATGTCGACCCCGGTCAGTGCCTCAACGGTGGCGACCGTGCAGCCGAGTCCGCCGTACGCGTAAGAGTTGTTGATCATCTGCGCGCTCATGGCCGAGTACGACCCGCCATCGGGGTTCGTGCACGAGGGGATGGGCACGATCATGTCGCGCGGGAACGACACCACCGTCACGCGGCGGGGCGCGTCGCTGATGTGCACGAGCATCGTGACGTCGTTGCGCTCGCCCCCTTCGTCGTCCGCGCACCGCGGGAAGAGCTTGAGGTCCTGCCCTTCGCACGAGTCTGTGCCGGCGATCAGCATGTTGACGCCGCCCTCGATCTCGCCGATGTGCGGCGGGAGGGGCTTGTCCTCGTCCCCGATCGAGACGCCGTTGTCGCTGAGGCTGCGCGCGGCATCCCACACGTAGAATCCGCCGATCGCCGCGGTGCTCACGAGCACGACGGCGACGACCGCAGCCAGGATCGTGAAGACCTGACGGAGCGGATGCGGAGACCTCAGCGCTCCGTGACGGGCTACGGGCTGACGGCGGAACTTCGTCGCCTTCGCGTCGTGCCTTGCGCTCACGGATCACCTTTCGGACAGTGCGGAGGGTGTGGGATTCGAACCCACGGGACATTGCTGCCCACCGGTTTTCAAGACCGGATCCTTCGGCCGCTCGGACAACCCTCCCGACCGCACCGAGTGGCACCGGTCGAACAGGCCGAGTCTAGCCGACCCCAGAACCCATCCATTCTTACGGGATCGCCTGGGCGAGCCCTGAACGAGCCGGTCAGAGGGCCTTCAGCACCGCCGTGACGCCACCTTCGGTGACGGATGCCGTGAGCTCCGACGCCTCCGAGAGCACCTCGTCGGGGCCCTGGCCCATGGCGATCGCGCGTCCGCCGTGGGCGCGCGCCCATCGGAACATGCCGATGTCGTTGCGACCGTCGCCGATGACGACGACGCTCTGCGGCTCGACGCCGAGCCAGCCGCGGACGAGTTCGAGGCCGGTCGCTTTGTCGACGCCCTGCGGGGCGATGTCGAGCCAGGCCGACCAGCCGACGGCGTACGACACCTTGTTGAGGCCGATGCGGGCGACCAGGTCGACGAAGTCCTCGTCGGTGTTCTGCTCCGACACGACGACGACGCGCGAGACGGGCTGCGCCGACAGCTCTTCGAAGCTCACGCGGTCGGCCTTCGCGAGACTCCAGTCGTCCATGTGGTGGGTGAAGAGGCGGCGACCGCTCGGGAGTTCCACCATGTAGCGCGCCGTCGGCAGGTGGTCGCGCAGGAGGGTGAGCACCTCGGTCGCGTCGAACTGCTCGGTGTGGAACCGCTCGTAGACGGGCGACTCCACCGGCCCGGTGCGCTTGAGGATCACCGCTCCGTTGGAGCAGACGACGTACTCGGGAGTGATCGCGAGGTGTTCGAGTATGCGCCCCGTGCTCTCCCACGATCGACCGGTCGCGAGCATGACCTCGTGACCGGCGCGCTGCGCGTCCGCGATCGCGTCGACGACGCCGGGGCTGTAGGTCTCGTCCTCGAGGAGGATCGTGCCGTCGACGTCGAGCGCGATGAGCAGTCGCTCGCGCGGTGGCGCGGCGGCATCCGTCGCGATCTCCTCGACAACCTCGGCCGTCTCGTCCGGGGAGAGGCTCACGCGATCGGCTCCGCCACCTCGAGGCCGCCCAGGTAGGGGCGGAGGACCTCGGGGATGACGACCGAGCCGTCTTCGCGTTGGTGCGTCTCGAGCAGGGCCACGATCCAGCGGGTCGTCGCGAGCGTGCCGTTCAGCGTCGCGACGGGAGCCGTGCGGCCGCCCTCGGGCCGGTGGCGGATGTCGAGACGGCGCGCCTGGTACGTCGTGCAGTTCGACGTCGAGGTGAGCTCGCGGTACGCGCCCTGCGTCGGGACCCACGCCTCGACGTCGTACTTGCGCGCGGCCGATGATCCCAGGTCGCCCGCGGCGACGTCGATCACACGGTATGAGAGGCCGAGATCCTGCAGCATCCGCTCCTGCATCTCGACGAGACGCAGGTGCTCGGCCTCGGCGTCGGCGGGCGTCGTGTAGACGAACATCTCGAGCTTGTTGAACTGGTGCAGACGGATGATGCCGCGGGTGTCCTTGCCGTACGACCCGGCTTCGCGGCGGTAGCAGGTCGACCAGCCCGCGTACCGCTTGGCGCCGCGCTCGAGGTCGAGGATCTCGTCCATGTGGTAGCCGGCCAGCGGCACCTCGCTCGTGCCCACGAGATACAGGTCGTCGTCATCGAGGTGGTAGACCTCGTCGGCGTGCTGGCCGAGGAAGCCCGTGCCTCGCATGACCTCGGCGCGCACCAGGGTCGGCGGGATCATCGGGATGAAGCCCGCCTCGAGAGCGCGCTGCATGCCGAGGTTCATGAGGGCCAGCTCGAGGCGCGCCCCGATGCCGGTGAGGAAGGTGAACCGGGCGCCCGAGACCTTCGCGCCGCGCTCCATGTCGATCGCGCCGAGCATCTCGCCGAGGGCGAGGTGGTCGCGCGGCTCGAAGTCGAAGGAGACGGGCTCACCGTGCGTGCGGAGGGTGACGAAGTCGTCCTCGCCCCCGGCCGGAACGCCGTCGATGACGATGTTCTCGATGCGCGCGAGTGCGGCGGATGCGGCATCCTCCGCGACGGTCACCGCCTGCTGCGCGGCCTTGACGCGCTCGCTCAGGTCCTTCGCCTCGGCGACCAGCGCGGCCTTCTCGTCCTTCGGGGCCTTCGCGACGCGCTTGCCGTGCGCGTTCTGCTCGGCGCGGAGCTCCTCGAAGGCGGTGATCGCGGTGCGACGCTCGCGGTCGGCGGCCAGTGCCTCGTCGACCGTGTCGGGCGACTCGCCGCGAGCCTCCTGCGAACGCTTCACGAGGGCGGGGTCGTCACGGAGAAGGGCGAGATCGATCACCCATCGAGTCTAGTCGCGGCCTCCCCGCCCCCGCCCTGGTGCGGAAGGGACGCGAGCGCAAGGGTCTCCGAGAGGCGGATGCCGAGCCCTATCCTGTACGCATGGCGACCGACCCCGGCACGACGCACCGCTCCGACGACGCGCACGATCCGGCCACCGCAGCCGAACCCGACGGGGCGATCCGCGAGCCCGATGACGTCTCCCCCGACACGCAGGACGGCGAGACCGGAGAGGCACGCCGCGTCGACCGCAGCGGGTCGCCGGAGCCGATGCCCGATGTGGAGGGCCGGCCGAGCCCCAAAGCGGCCCTCGTCTACAACCCGATCAAGGTCGACGGCGACGAGCTGCGCGAGCGGGTGGCCCGTGCGGCGAAGGATGCCGGCTGGTCCGAGCCGCTCTTCTACGAGACGACGGTCGACGACCTCGGCGACGACGTCGCACGCCAGGCGCTGGCGGAAGGTGTCAACGCCGTGCTCGTCGCCGGCGGCGACGGCACGGTCCGGGCCGTCAGCGAGGCGATGACCGGCTCGAGCGTTCCTCTCACGATCGTCCCGAGCGGCACCGGAAACCTCCTCGCCCGCAACCTGCAGCTCCCCCTCGCCGACCCGGCCGCGATGATCGCGGCGACCTTCGACGGCGACACCCTCGCGATCGACGTGGGTCTCGCACAGCTGCGGCGGCCCGACGGCGAGACGGCGGAGCACGCATTCGTCGTCATGGGCGGTATGGGCCTCGACGCCGCGATGATCGCCAACACCAACAGCGACCTCAAGAAGAAGGTCGGCTGGGTCGCCTACGTCGACGGTGCGGCACGCTCGATCGCGCAGGCCAAGCCGTTCCCCGTCGTCTACCAGGTGCCCGGTCATCGCATCCACCGTGCCGACGTGCAGAGCGTCCTGTTCGCCAACTGCGGCTCGCTGCAAGCGGGGCTCGAACTCATCCCCGAGGCATCCATCACCGACGGCGAACTCGACGTCGCCATCCTGCAGCCGCGCTCGGCCTTCGGCTGGCTGCTGGTCTGGCGCCGCCTCGCGTGGGACAACAGCGTGCTGCGCAAGTTCCGCGCCGGCCGCAAGATCCTCGCGGTGCGCACCGCCGACAACTCCGTCCGCTACTCGCGCGGCAAGGGCATCGACCTCGCCGCCGAAAAGGCGCACCCCGTGCAGCTCGACGGCGACGAGTTCGGCGAGGCGACGCGCATCGCGGTGCGCGTCGTCGCCGGCGGCCTCACCCTCGCGATCCCCCGCGGGCACTCGGTCGAGGCCGTCTGACCCGACCCGCTGAGCGATCCGGCGTCGGATTGCAAGGGGCGGAATCGCGGAGCCGCGACGGTCAGGATGAGGGGATGCCGTCCCCTTCGATCGTCTGGTTCCGCGACGACCTCCGCCTCGCCGACCATCCCGCCCTCCGCGCCGCGCTCGATCGCGGCGAGCCGGTGATCGGGGTGTACGTGCTCGATGAGGAGAGCGACGGCATCCGTCCCCTCGGCGGCGCGGCTCGCTGGTGGCTGCATCATTCGCTCGCCTCCCTCGCCGAGCGGCTCGCCGACCGCGGCTCGCGGCTGATCCTGCGCCGCGGCCCCGCCCACCGCGTCATCCGCGAGGTGGCGGCGGATGCCGACGCGGGCGCCGTGTTCTGGAACCGCCGGTACGGCGGCCCCGAGCGGGAGGTCGACGCGGCGCTCAAGTCCGATCTGCGGGAGGGCGACGTCGAGGTCGCGTCGTTCGCGGCATCCCTCCTCTTCGAACCGTGGACGATCGCGACCGGAGCCGGGAAGCACTTCTCCGTCTACAGCCCGTTCTGGCGCGCCTGCCTCGCGCAGCCGGCGCCCCGCGCTCCGCTGCCCGAGCCCCGCGAGGTACCGGGGCCGTCGCGGTACCCGGCCTCGGACGACCTCGACGACTGGGAGCTGCTGCCGACGAAGCCGGACTGGGCGCAGGGCCTCCGCGACACGTGGGAGCCGGGCGAGCCTGCGGCCCAGCGGCGGCTGAAGGAGTTCCTCGAGGAGGACCTCGGGCACTACGACGATGCCCGCGACCGGCCGTCCGCCGGCGCGACCTCCCTGTTGTCGCCGCGGCTGCGCTGGGGCGAGCTCAGCCCCCACACGGTGTGGCACGCCGCCGTCGAGACGCCGGGAGCCTCGGCCTTCCTATCCGAGATCGGATGGCGGGAGTTCGCCTGGCACACGCTGTACCACTTCCCTGATCTCGCGACGAAGAACCTCCGCCCCGAATTCGACGCATTCCCGTGGCCGCGGCTCAAGCCGACGGCGCTGCAGGCGTGGCAGAAGGGGCGGACCGGCTACGCGATGGTCGACGCCGGGATGCGGGAGCTCTGGGAGACCGGGTACATGCACAACCGGGTGCGGATGATCACGGCATCCTTCCTCATCAAGAACCTGATGATCGACTGGCGCCGCGGCGAGGAATGGTTCTGGGACTGCCTGGTCGATGCCGACGGAGCGAGCAACACCTTCAACTGGCAATGGGTGGCGGGCTCCGGCGCAGACGCGGCTCCCTACTTCCGCGTCTTCAACCCCGAGTTGCAGGCCGACAAGTTCGACAAGCGCCGCGAGTACATCGGGCAGTGGGCACCGGAGTACACGGATGCCGACGGGCAGCCGCCCATGCCGATGGTCGACCTGAAGGCGACGCGGCAGAACGCGCTCGCCGCCTACGAGAAGGTCAAGCAGGCCTCACGTCAGGCGTGACACTGCACACGCGACCGCGCCGCGGATCGGAGCCCGAAGGCCCGACCCGCGGCGCGGATGCGTGGTGTCAGTGAATGACGGGTGTCAGCGAGTGGTCACTCGGAGACGGGGATGGACTGCGCCTTGAGAGCGTCGACCGTCTTGGTCTGCGCGGACTCGAGCGCCTCGAGCAGCGTTCCCTGGCCGCTGGCGGCCTTCTGGAAGCCGTCCGACACGTCGGCGTACGTCTGCGTCATGGTCGGGCCCCACACGAAGTCGGGGTTGACCTCGGAGGCAGCCTGGGCGAAGACGTCGTAGATCTTCTGTCCGCCGTAGAACTCCACACCCTCCTGCAGCGAGGGGAGCTTGAGACCCTCGGTGGTGGCGGGGTAGATGTTCGCCGACTTGTTGAGAGCCGTGAGCGCCTCTTCGGACGTGTTCAGCCACAGCGCGAACTTCGCGGCCTCGTACGGGTGCTCGGTGCCCTTGAAGACGGCGACCGACGAACCGCCCCAGTTGCCCGAGGCCTTCTCGCCTGCAGCCCACTGCGGGGAGGGAGCGACCGACCACTTGCCGGAGGTGTCAGGAGCACCGGACGAGATGGAGTTGGCGCCCCACACGGCCGAGTTCCAGCTCCAGACCTTGCCCGAGTTGTAGGCGTTGTTCCACTCCTCGGTCCAGGCCGGGTAGGTGGAGACGAGGTCCTCGTCGATCAGGTCCTGCCAGTAGTCGGCGACCTTCTTGGACTCGTCGCCCGTCAGGTTGACCTTCCACTCCTGGCCGTCGTTGGCGAACCAGTCGCCACCGGTCTGCCAGACGAGGCCTGCGAACTGGTTGATGTCGGCGGTCGAGAAGTTGGTGATGTAGCCACCGGTCTTGCGGACCTCCTTGGCGGCTTCCTTGTACTCGTCCCACGTCGTCGGAACGGCGATGTTGTTCTGCTCGAACAGGTCCGAGCGGTAGAACAGCGCCATGGGGCCCGAGTCCTGCGGGATGCCGTAGACGCCGTCGGAGCCGAGGGTGACCTGGTTCCAGGTCCACGGGATGAACTCGTCCTTCGCGGCGACGACGTCCTCGCACGCGGACAGGTCCTCGAGACCGTCCTGCACGCGGAAGCTCGACAGCGCGTCGTACTCGATCTGGCCGAGGTCGGGGGCGTTGCCGGCCTCGAGCTGGCTGAAGAAGCTCGCGTACGTGCCGGAGTTGCCGTTGGGGCCCGTCTGGACCTTGACCTGGATGTCGGGGTTCTCGTCGTTCCACATCTTGGCGGCGTCCTCGATGCCCGGGATCCACGACGTGAAGTCGAGGGTCACCTTGCCGTCGGAGGGGGCGCACGCGGCGGGGTCTGCTGCCCCGTCGCCGCTGCCGCCGCCGTTGCCGCCGGCGCAGCCGGCGAGGGTGAACGCGGTGAGCAGTGCGACGCCGGCGACGACTGCCTTCTTGCTGTGCTGCATGGGATTTCCAATCTGATCGTTGATCGGGTGACAGGTACTGGTACTGCAGGGATGCCGAGGGGTCCGCCCGCGGCAGGAGCTCACTTCACGGAACCGGTGCCGAGTCCGTTGCGCCAGAAGCGCTGAAGCAAGAGGAAGGCGATGATGAGCGGCACGATCGACAGGAAGGCGCCGACCAGGACGTAGGTGCGCAGCTCGGGGATCTGGTTGAGCTGCGTGTTCCACGTGTAGAGCCCGTAAGTGACCGGGAACAGGTCCTGGCTGCGGAGCATGATCAGCGGCAGGAAGAAGTTGTTCCAGATGGACACGAACTGGAAGAGGAACACCGTCACGAGAGCCGGGGCCATGAGCCGCGTCGAGACCGTGAAGAACGTTCTGACCTCACCCGAACCGTCGAGGCGCGCGGCCTCGATGAGCTCGTCGGGCACCGACGACGACGCGTAGATGCGCGCGAGGTAGACGCCGAAGGGACTCACGATGCTCGGCAGGAGGACCGCCCAGAACGTGTTGGTCAGGTTCACCTGGCTGAACAGCAGGAACAGGGGCAGTGCGAGCGCGGTCGCCGGGACGAGCACGCCACCGAGGACGATGTTGAAGAACGCCTCACGGCCACGGAACCGGTACTTGCCGAGGGCGTAGCCCGCCATGCCGGCGAACACGGTCGCCAGCAGAGCGCCGAGACCCGCGTACCCCAGGCTGTTGAGCAGCCAGCGGAAGTAGATCCCGTTGTTGTAGGAGATGAGGTCGCCGATGTTGGCGAACAGGTTCCAGTCGGCGAACCACAGGGGGTTGGTCGTCAGCAGCTGACCACGGTCCTTCGAGGAGGCGATGAACAGCCACCAGATCGGCACGAGGAAGTACAGCGTGAAGATCCCCATGATGAGCAGGGCTGCGCCGCGCGAGAGGATCGACTCCCGCGGACCGCGGGTCTTCGGGAGGTCGGTCGCCAGGGCGCCGTTGGTACGGGTGAGGAGGCTCATTGCTCGGCCTTCCGCTGGGTGAGCTTCAAGAACGCGAACGACAGGACGCAGGTGGCGAGCGCCAGCACGACCGAGAAGGCCGCCGCGAGGTACGGGTTCGGCACCGAGCTGGTCGCGTAGATCGTCATGTTCGGCGTGAACGTGGACGAGACCGCCGTGCTGAACGAGCGGAAGACCTGCGGCTCGGCCAGCAGCTGCAGCGTTCCGATGATCGAGAACACCGCGGTGAGGATGATGGCGGGGGCCACCATCGGGATCTTGATCGACCAGGCGATGCGGATCTGCCCGGCACCGTCGAGGCGCGCGGCCTCGTAGACCTCGGCGGGGATCGCGAGGAGGGCCGAGTAGATGATGAGCATGTTGTAGCCCACGAAGACCCACGTCACGACGTTGGCGATCGACCAGAGGACCATCTCGGGCGAGAGGAAGTCGACCGAGTTCGTCAGGCCCGTGAACGGCGACAGGTTCGGCGAGTACAGGAAGCCCCACATGATCGCCGCGATGACACCGGGAACGGCGTAGGGCGCGAAGAAGGCGAGACGGAAGAACCGCTTGCCCTTGAGGACCGGCGAGTCCAGCAGCAGCGCGAACAGCAGCGCGAGGCCCAGCATGACCGGCACCTGCACGACGCCGAACAGCAGCACCCGACCGACGGACTCCCAGAACGGCGCGTTCTGGAACACCTGGATGTACTGCGTCAGTCCGCCGAACACCTCGGTGGGCTCGCCGTACAGCCCATCGCGCTGGACGACCAGCAGCGACTGCCAGATGGCATAGCCGATCGGCAGCAGATAGAAGAGGGCGAAGAGGATGCCGAACGGTCCCAGGAAGACCGCGATCGCCCCCTTGTGCGGGGTCTTGGCCCGCGGGATCCGCTTCGCGCGCGTCGGCTTGGCCGACGAACGCGTCACGAGGACTTCCGTGGCGGTCATGCTGCCGCCTCCTCTCTGATGATGCGCACCGCGCCGGCGGGCACGGTGGCGCGACCGGCGACGGGCGTGCCGGTCACGAGGTCCACACCGTCGGAGTCGACGTGGACATCGGTCTCGCCGTGGTTGATCACGAAGAGATAGGACGCGAGCTCCCCGCGTCGGCGGACGATCTCGAGGTCGCGCGAACGGGGCTCGACGACGGCGGCCGGAGCGACTCCGGCCTCGTCGGCGAGACGCGCGACCAGGTCACGGTAGTCGGCGTCGCTGGGAACGGTCGCGAGGTACCACGCGGCACCCTCGCCCCAGGCGTTGCGGGTGAGCGCCGGCATCCCCGCGGCGGGGCCGTCGGTGAAGGATGCCTGGGCCTCAGCCGTGGTGGTGCGCGACCGCTCGGACCACAGCCGTGCGGAGGATCCGTCGCTCAGGGTCAGCGACACCTCGGGGGCGACCGGAGCGAACTCCTCGATGTGCAGACCGAGGGCCTCGCGGAGCGGACCGGCGTAGCCGCCGGTGTAGACCCGGTCGTTCTCGTCGACGATGGCGGTCGAGAAGGTGACGAGTGCGGTGCCGCCGGCGGCGATCCACGCGGTCAGGACCGCGGCATCCGCTCCGGTCATGAGGTGGAGGCCCGGGACGACGACCATGCGGTAGCCGGAGAGGTCCGCGCCGGGGGCCACGACGTCGACGGTGAGGCCGTTCGCGTGCAGGGCACGGTACGAGGCGTGCACCTGCTCGAGGTAGCCGAACGCCTGACTCGGGCGGGTCTCGCTCTGGGTCGCCCACCAGGACTCCCACGAGAAGAGGAACGCGACGTCGGACTCGACGCGGGAGCCCGCGACCTCGCCGAGGCGGTCGACGATCCCGCCGAGCTCGACGACCTCGCGCCACACGGCGGAGTCGGTGCCGGCGTGGGGAAGCATCGCGGAGTGGAACTTCTCGCTCCCCTGCACCGAGGCGCGCCACTGGAAGAAGCAGACGCCGTCGGCGCCGCGCGCGACGTGGGTCAGCGAGTTGCGGATCATCTCACCGGCGGCCTTGGGCTTGTTGAGCGGCTGCCAGTTGACGGCGCCGGTCGAGTGCTCCATGAGGATCCACGGGGACCCCTGCGCGAGACCGCGCGAGAGGTCCGCGGCGAACGCGAGTTCGGACCGCGGGTCGCCGAGGCGGTGGTCGAGGTAGTGGTCGTTCGCGATGACGTCCATCTCGCCCGCCCAGGACCAGTAATCGAGGTTCTCGATGTGGGCGGTCACCATGAAGTTCGTCGTGATCGCGACCTCGCTGTGGGCGCGGATGGCCTCCGCCTCGGCGCGGTAGTGCGCGAGCAGGGCGTCGCTGCTGAAGCGGTGGTAGTCGAGCATCTGCCCCGGGTTCCGGCTGGACAGCGTCGCCTTCGGCGTGAGGATCTCGTCCCACTCGTAGTAGGTCTGGCTCCAGAACGCGGTGCCCCACGCGCGGTTCACGGCCTCGACGGTGCCGTAACGGGCCTGGAGCCAGACGCGGAACGCAGCGGCGCTCTCGTCGCAGTGGCAGAGCGCGTTGTGGCAGCCCAGCTCGTTCGACACGTGCCAGAGCGCGATCGCGGGGTGCGAGCCGTAGCGGGCGGCGACGGCGTCCACGAGCGCGAGGGCGGCCTCGCGGTAGACGGGGGAGCTCGGGCACCAGGCCTGCCGTCCGCCGGGGTACCTGCGCGTGCCGTCCTCGACCACGGGGAGGATCTCGGGGTGGGCGGTCGTCAGCCAGGCGGGGGTGGAGGCGGTGCCGGTGCCGAGGTTGATGCGGATGCCGGCGGCGTGCAGCCGACCGATGACGTCGTCGAGGCGGGCGAAGTCGTACTGACCGGCGCGGGGCTCGATGTGCGCCCAGCCGAAGATGTTGATCGCGACCAGATCGACTCCGGCTTCGCGCATGAGGGCGATGTCCTCATCCCAGACGTCGGGCGTCCACTGTTCGGGGTTGTAATCACAACCGAACGCGATGCCGTCGTGCGCGAAGGGGCGGGCGGGGACCGACATGTTCTCCTCTTGAATCCTGTGAACGTGCACAGGATCAAGCGGTGTTCCTCCGCGTTGAGGCTCTGTGAACGTGTACAGAGTAGACAGAGCGAATCCCCGATGTCAACACGGGCACGCCCGCGTCCTGCTTTGCCGCCAATCAGCGGGAAAACCGGCACCCCCGGACCTGCGACTCGCTCACCCGCGGGCACACCGAGCGTGTGTGCGTGCACATACGATGAGCGCGTGAGCAACGACCGCACGGATGTCATCGGCCGGCGCCGTCGCGCGACCGTCAAGGATGTGGCCAACGAAGCCGGGGTCTCGCGCGGCACGGTGAGCCGCGTGCTGAACGGCCAGCCCTACGTCTCGGACGAGGCGCGCGAGGCCATCGAGGCCGCGATCGCGAAGGTGGGCTTCGTTCCGAACCGTGCCGCGCGCAGCCTCGTCATGCAGAGCTCGCAAGCCATCGGTCTGATCGTCCACGAGCCCCACTCGCTCTTCGTCGAGGATCCGAACATCGGCTCGATCCTCCTCGGCGCGAATGCGGCGCTGTCCGAGGCGGACTACCAGCTGTCGTTCATGATCGCCGACACCACCCGCGACATCGAACGCCTCGCCCGGTACCTGAGTGGCGGTCTGATCGACGGCGTCATCATCGTCTCGGCGCGCGTGGGCGACCCGATCACCCGCGCGGTCGCGGACCTCGGCCTGCCCGCCGCCTTCGTCGGCCACCCCCGCGACATCGGCGATGCCGCATACGTCGCGATCGACAACCGCGGGGCTGCGCGCGAGATCACGAACCGCCTCGCCGCCACGGGACGTCGCCGCATCGGGATGATCGCGTCCGCGCTCGACCGCGACTCGGGCTCGGACCGTCTCGCCGGCTTCGTCGACGCCCTCGGCAACAGATTCGACCCGCAGCTCGTCGAGCGGGTGCCCCTGTACTCCTACTCCGACGGGCAGGAGGGCATGCGCGCGCTGCTCGAACGTGCGCCCGACATCGACGGCGTGTTCGCGTCGAGCGACGCCGTCGCCGCCGGGGCGATGGACGTCCTGCAGGCAGCCGGCCGGGTCGTGCCGGAGGACGTCGGCATCGTCGGATTCGACGACAGCTCCTGGGCCCTCCGGTGCGATCCGCCCCTCTCCACCGTCCACCAGCCGGCCGGCGAGCTCGGGCGGGCAGCGGCGGAGTCCGTGCTTCGCCAGCTCCGCGGCGAGGACCCCGGCACGAGCGGACGCGTGCTCGAATGCCCCGTCGTCTGGCGCGACTCCGCCTGACGCACGACGGCCTGACGCCTGACGCGTGCACATATGCGCACGTCAGGCGCTGTGCGTTGACATCGCGGATATTGCAATGCCACTCTGTGTGCACGTTCACAGCGGGTCCATCGCCGCCTCCGTGAACGTGCACAGTCACACCGGGCAGCGACGCCCGGCATCCCACAAGGAAGTAGGAGTCCGTGAATTCTCACGTCCCTCGACGGCGCCGTCTGGCCGCCATCACCGCCGCGGCAGCCGTCGCGACGTCGCTCTGCATCGGCACCCCCGCCCTGGCCGCTCCCGCGACCCCGCCGATCTCCCCCGCCGCCAGCTCGACGACGTCGACGGGCTCCAGTGTGTCGCTCGACCTCGCGGGCACCTGGAAGTTCGCGAAGGGCGACGACCCGTCCTACGCCTCGCCGGAGTTCGACGACTCGTCCTGGCAGGACATCACCGTCCCCGGCGACGGCACACCCTTCGACGACTACGACGGGTTCGGCTGGTACCGCCTGACCTTCACCCTGCCCTCGGACGCCGCCGGCACGAACCTCGTCGCCTCGCTCGGCTTCCTCGACGATGTCGACGAGGCCTACCTCAACGGCACGCGGATCGGCGGCTCCGGCACGATGCCGCCGGCCGCGAGCAGCCAGTGGTTCGAGAAGCGGCTCTACCCCGTCCCCGCCGACGCGCCGAACTTCGGCGGCGAGAACACTCTCGCGGTCCGCCTCTACGACATGAACGGCGGCGGCGGCTGGTACGAGGGTCCCGTCGGGATCTATTCGAAGGATGCCGTCCGCGCGAACGTCTACGGCATCACCGGTGCCCGCGCCTCGGCCGCGCAGTCGGCCGCCGTCGCGGGCGTCCTCGACGCTCAGCGGAAGGCCCTCGCCGCGGGCGATGTCGACGCGTACCTGAAGACTCTCGACAAGACCTACTTTCACGACGGCCGGTCGAAGGACCGCCGCGCACGCGAACTCCGCGACTGGATGAAGGAATCGGGAACCCTCACCCTCACCGACAGCGAGGTCGAGGTCGTCACCGGCGAGAACGGCGCGCTCATCGTCGACACGAACCGGACGATCACCGGCACGCGCGACGGCGAGCCCTACACGTTCCAGCCCGCATCGCAGCAGTTCCTCCACATCGACGGGACCACGCTCCGCGAGACCGGCAACGACTCCCGGTTCTTCCGCGAGACGGTCGACTCCGAGCTCGAGGGACAGCCGCGCGAGTTCGCGACCTACCTGCCCCCGTCCTACCTCAGCGAGCCGAACCGCGAGTACCCGGTCGTCTACCTGCTGCACGGCATCAACGGCGGCAGCCGCGAGTGGGAGCCGCGCGACATCGACGACGTCCTCGACGGCCTCTGGAAGCAGGGCCTCGCCGAGTCGATCGTCATCATGCCCGACGGCGAATCGCTCTGGTACTCCGACCAGCCGAACGGCGGCACGCCGTGGCGCAGCATGTTCCTCACCGAGATGGTGCCCCTCGTCGACAAGGAGTACCGCACCCTCGAGGGCCGCGACTTCCGCGCACTGACGGGCGTGTCGATGGGCGGGTTCGGCGCCTGGTCGCTGGGACTCTCGAACCCCGGCATGTTCTCCTCCATCGCCTCGCACATCGGCTCGCTGAGCTACTCCGGCTCAGCCCTGCCCACGCCACTCAAGCAGGCCGGCGACATGACGGCGAAGCAGCTGAAGAAGTTCGACCTCTACTTCGACGCGTGCGAGTTCGACGAGTACCGCTTCGATGACGCCGCTCGCTCGATGAACACGATCCTCACCGACAAGGGCGTGCCCCACACCTGGGCCGTCTACCCCGAGGGCCGTCACAACGACGCGTGCTGGATGCCGCATCTGAAGGACTCGTTCGGCATTCACTCGACGCACTTCCGCGAGGCGGGCCTGCGCGAGGACTTCGTGAAGCCCGAGATCAGCGTCCCGGCATCCACCACCGTCAGCTTCGGATCGACCTTCGACGCTCTCGCCGGCGTGACCGCGCGCGACGCTGTCGACGGCGACCTCACCGCCGAGCTGTCGGTCCGCGGCACGGTCGACACGAAGAAGCTCGGCACGTACACGCTTCGCTACGTCGTGAAGGATGCCGCGGGCAACCGCGCGCGCGTCGACCGCACGGTCACGGTGGCGCCCGCCGCTCTGACCGTCGGCACGCCGACGGTGTCGGGCTCGGCGAAGGTCGGCGCGACGCTGACGGCGAAGCCCGGCACGTGGACGAAGGGCACGGCGTTCGCATACCAGTGGGTGCGCGACGGCTCGCCGATCCGCGGCGCGGTCACCGCGACGCACCGGCTGACGGCCGCCGACGCCGGAGCCCGCATCTCGGTGCGCGTGACCGGCACCCAGTCCGGGTACACGACCGCGGCGAAGACCTCGGCTGCGACGGCGAAGGTCACGAAGGGCACCCTGCGCGCGTCGACGCCGACCGTCACCGGCTCGGCGAAGGTCGGCAAGACGCTGACCGCCCGGGCCGGCACGTGGACCGAGGGAACGCGGCTGTCGTACCAGTGGCTGAACAACGGCAAGGCGATCGCGGGCGCGACCAAGGCGTCGTACTCGGTCGCCCGGGGCGACCGAGGTGACCGCCTGTCGGTGCGCATCACGGGCAGCCTCAGCGGCTACGACACGGTGAGCCGGACCTCCGGCGCCGTGCGCATCGCCCGCTGAATCGGAGGCGGCGCGGAATGCGCCGCCGGCGGCCGGGGTTGCAGTGTTCGTTATGAGCACCGCGACCCCGGCCCTTTCCGTTCTCGACCTCGTCCCCGTCCGCACGGGGCAGACCAGCAGCCAGGCGATCGCCGCCTCGATCGCCCTCGCACAGCGCGCAGACGACCTCGGCTACCAGCGCTACTGGTTCGCGGAACACCACAACATGCCTGCCGTCGCCTCGACGACACCCCCGGTTCTCATCGCCGCGACCGCCTCGCGGACCCGCCGCATCCGGGTCGGCTCCGGCGGCGTCATGCTCCGCAACCACTCCCCCCTCGTCGTCGCCGAGCAGTTCGCGGCGCTCGAGGCCCTCGCGCCGGGACGCATCGACCTCGGCATCGGGCGCGCGCCCGGGTCGGACCCCGTCATCACGCAGCTGCTGCGCCAGTCGGGGACCACGAGCGACGTGGAGCGCTTCCCGAACCACGTCACCGACATCCGCTCGCTGGTGTCGGCGGAGGGCGCGACGCTGCGGTTCACCTCGGGCGGCACCTACACCGTGACCGCCACACCCGCCTCGACGAGCGCGCCCGAGGTGTGGCTGCTCGGATCGAGCGACTACTCCGCCCAGCTCGCCGCCGGCATGGGCCTGCCGTACGTCTTCGCCAACCACTTCTCGGGCGACGGTCTCGAGCGCGCCCTCGACCTGTATCGCGGACAGTTCCAGCCGTCCGAGACGCTCGCAGCACCCCGGACCTTCGTCACGGCCAACGCGGTCGTCGCAGACACCGACGAGCAGGCCCGCGCCGCGGCCCTCCCGCAGGCCCGCATGATGGCGCGACTGCGCGGCGGCAAGCCGCTGACGGCCCTCGAGACTGTCGAGCAGGCAGCCGCCGCAGAGGCATCCGATTCCCTCGCCGCCCCCGTCTTCGACGCGATGATGTCGCGCTGGTTCGTCGGGACCGGGCCGGAGGTCCGCACGCGCCTCGCCGACTTCGCGGCTCGTCACGGCGTCGACGAGGTCATGGTCTCGCCCGTCGCCGGTGCGACCGAGGCGGAGCCGATGGATGCCGCGCCGTCGCGGATCCGCACGCTGGAGCTCCTCGCCGCCTGACGCAGTCGTCGCGGGCCGCGGGCCGCCCACGACGGTAACTCCTCGAAATCGAGCCCGAAAAACGGACGCAACCGGTTCCGCGAGCAGCGGGCGCGGGTCTTTGAGGAGTTGCGGACCGGCTCAGGCCTCGGGCTCGCCCGAGACGAGACCTCGCAGCCAGTCGCGCGCCTCGACGAACACCTCGTCGGAGTACCGCTCCGGGTAGCGGACGATCGCGCGGTCGGCGCGCGGGTACGACCCGAGGTAGAGGACGCGCGGCGAGAAACGGCGCAGGCCCAGGAGGGCATCGGCCATGCGCTCGTCCTCGATGTGCCCATCTGCGTCGATGACGAACCGGTAGCGACCGAGCTCGTCGCCGATCGGGCGCGAGGCCAGCAGCGAGAGGTTGATCCCGCGGGTGGCGAATTGCTCGAGGAGTTCGAGCAGGGCACCCGGGTGATCCTCGGGGAGCTCGACGATGAGCGACGTCTTGTCGGCCCCGGTGGGTGCGGGCGGCGGCGCAGTACGGCTCACGAGCACGAAGCGCGTCACGGCGTGCGCGTTGTCGCCGATCTTCTCGGCGAGGAGCTCGAGGTCGTGGAGCGAGAGGATGCCGGGCGGCGCGATCGCGGCATCCGCGGTGATCGTGCCATCGACGATACCGACGGCCGCCGCGACGTTGCTGGTCGCCGGGATGTGCGAGTGCTCCGGCAGCGCGCTGGTCAACCACGTGAGGCACTGCGCGTAGGCGACGGGGTGCGCGGCGATGACCGAGACGTCTTCGAGGCGGACGCCGGGTCTCGCGACCAGCACGAACTCGACCGGAACGAGGTACTCCCCCACGATCCGCAGACCCGGAACGGTGGCGAGCGCGTCCTGCGTGGTCGAGACGCCGCCGTCGACGGAGTTCTCGATCGCGATCATGGCGGCATCCGATCGGCCCTCGATCACGTCGGCGAGGGCCTCGCCGACGTTGCGGACGGGTCGCCAGTTCTGGTCGCGCGCTTCGGGCACCTGCGCAAGGGCGGCCTCGGTGAAGGTGCCTGCGGGGCCGAGGAAGCTGTACGTGCGACGGGTGGGGGAAGCCGGGGGCTCGGATGTCACGCGGACAGCCTAGTGGGCACCCCCATGAGCTCGACCGCCGGCGACACCCGCTGACGACGGCGGATGCCGCTGACCAGCACGCCCGCGACGAGCACCGCCCCGCCGACCACCTCCCCGACGCTCGGGGCCTCGCCGCGCAGCAGCGCGGCAGAGGCCATCGCGACAACGGGTGCGAGCAGGATCCACGGCACGACCGCCGCCGACGGGTTTCGGCCGAGCAGTCCGTTGAAGACGGCGTAGGCGAACAGCGTGCAGAGCCCCGCCGTGTAGAGCGTGGAGATCACGGCCTGCGGACCGATGGCGGCGAGCCCTGCGCCGATCGCGGCGGGACCGTCGATCACGAAAGACAGCGCGAGCGCGGGCACGGGGACCACGAGCGACGACCACACCGTCAGCGACAGCGTCCCGCCCCGGCCGATGCCGGTGACGACGCCCGCGCGACGCGAGATCACATTGCCGACCGCCCACGACAGCGCGGCGGCGAGTGCGAGGCAGACGGCCAGGACGGGGGCATCCCCGCCGCGGAAGGTCGCGACGATCGCGAGGCCTACGACCCCCAGCCCCACACCGGCGATCTGCATCGCGGAGGGCCGCTCGCGCAGTGCGATCGCCGCGATCACGATCGTGAACACCGCCTGCGCCTGCATGAGGAGCGCCGCGAGGCCCGGGCTCAGCCCGAGCGCGAGCGAGGTGTAGAGCAGGGCGAACTGCCCGAGGCTCATGAACAGGCCGACTCCGACGATCACGCGCCACCCGGTCTGAGGCCTCGGCACGACGAGAACGGCGAGCGCGACGACGGCGAACCGGATCGCCGCGAAGAGCAGGGGCGGGATGCCGCTCATCCCCCAGTCGATGACGACGAAGTTCAGTCCCCACAGCGAGGCGACGAGGGCGGCGAGGAGCATGTCACGGCGGGTCACGTGACCCATTCAGCCCGCGGCATCCGTGAAGGACAAGCGATCATTTCGTGCCCTGAATCGGTAGCATCGCTTCATGATCGATCTCGAGGCCGTCGTCTCCCTTCGCGCCGTCGCCACGGAGGGGAGCGTCGCGTCCGCCGCGACTTCCCTGGGCTTCACGCCGTCGGCGGTGTCGCAGCAGATCAAGCGCCTCGAGCGCGACACCGGCGTCACCCTGCTGGAACGGGTCGGCCGCGGTGTCGTGCTCACGGAGTCCGCGACGCGCCTCGTGGTGTCTGCCACGCCGATCCTCGCAGACCTCGAACGCGTCCGCGCCGATCTGCACGGGAGCGGCGAGCCCGACCGCGTCAGCGGGGAGATCCGCATCGGCGCGTTCTCGACGGTCGTCCGCGGGGTCATGGTGCCCCTCATCGCGGACCTCGGCCGGCGGCATCCGGACCTGCGGGCACCCCTGCGCGAAAGCGAGCCCTGGGAGACGGTCGCCCTCGTGGCGTCCGGTCAGCGGGACCTCGGCATCGTGCACCGCTGGGGGAACGTCGCCCTTTCGATCCCCGACCACCTCGTCGAGACCCCGCTGTTCACGGATGTCGCCGACGTGATCCTTCACCGCGATCACCCGCTGGCAGGCCGCTCCGAGCTGCGTCCGGACGAGATCGGCGGCGAGCCGTGGGTCGCAACCTTCGACTCGACCATCTGCCGGCAGTGGCTCCGGCGGCTGTTCGACGGCGTCGGCGGCGCTCCCCGCATCGTGCACGAGTCGATGGAGTTCGAGAACCACCTCGAGATCGCCCGCGCCGGCATCGCCGTCGCCCTGGTGCCCCGGCTCGGCCGGCCTCCCCTGGGCCCGGACCTCGTCGCGATCCCCACCGTGTCGCCGGAGTCCATCCGCGAGGTGTCGGCGATCCACCGCCGCACGATGTCGGACTCCCCCGCCCTGCGGACGGTCCTCGACGCGCTCACCGCACGCACGGAGTCGATGGCGACGGATGCCGGGCGGCTGCCCGCCTGAACAAGCGGTCCTCGCTCGCACTCGCGCTCAATCGGTGCGTCGGCCGTCCTGGCTCCGAGCACGGTCCGCGTACGCGCGGGCTTTCATGCGGTTTCCGCACGCTGCCATGGAGCACCATTTGGCGGTGCCGGGGCGGCTGCGGTCGATCAGGAACAGGTTGCACTCGGCGTTCGCGCATGGCCGGAGCCGGCCGGGATGACGGGTCAGGACACTCGACCACGCCGCGATGGTCTCCATGGAGAGCACGAAGTCGGCGGGAGCCTCCAGACGCCAGGAAAGCCCTTCCGATGTCACCTGAGGCACCTTGACGGCCGTCGAGACGATGTCGCTCACGGCCGACAGGGGATCGGCGCTCGATTCGCGGATGGCGGCGCGCAGGGCCTCACGCACACGTCGGAGCCCTTCTCGCTCAGCGTCGGAGCCGGTGCCGCCCCACCGGTGCGCGAAGCGCTCACCCGGGTCGCCGTCGAGGTGATCCGATACGAGGCCGTCGATCACCGGCTCGCTGTTGAGCACCGCCAGGAGGAGTTCCTCGTCCCGCTCCATCACCCGCCCCTTCCGTCGATCCCTCGACCATTGTCCGTGCTAGCGTCGGTCTAACCAGTATAACTGATTGAAAGGGTTAGCTCATGGTCGCCGTTTACCACCGCACCACGTCCGTCGACGGACTCGACGTCTTCTACCGCGAGGCCGGTCCCGCCGATGCACCGGTTCTGCTGCTCCTGCACGGGTACCCGTCCAGCTCGCACATGTTCCGTCACCTCATCCCCCGCCTCGCCGATCGATTCCGGGTCATCGCGCCGGACCACATCGGGTTCGGGCGCTCCGCCGCGCCGTCCGCAGACGAGTTCGCCTACACCTTCGACGCGCTCGCTCAGACGACGCAGCGCTTCCTCGAAGAGGTGGGCGTCGACCGTTACACGATGTACGTGCACGACTACGGAGCTCCGATCGGCTGGCGCCTCGCGCTCGCGAACCCGGATGCGGTCGTCGGCGTCATCTCGCAGAACGGCAACGCCTACGAGGAGGGCTTCGTGGCGGAGTTCTGGGAGCCGTCGTGGGCCGATGGCATCCAGCGCTCCCCCGAGACGCGCGACGCCCTGCGCCCGGCGATCTCCCGCGAGGTCGTCGAGTGGCAGTACAGCCACGGCGTCCCCGACCCCTCGAGGATCGACCCGGACGCCTGGGAGCACGACATCGCCCTGCTCGCCCGGCCGGGTCAGGAAGACATCCAGCTCGATCTCTTCCGTGACTACATCACCAACCGCGAGCTGTACCCGGCCGTCCACGAATGGCTCCGCTCCTCCGGCGTCCCGGTTCTCGCCATCTGGGGCCGCAACGACGAGATCTTCGCACCGGCAGGCGCCGTGGCATTCGCGAACGACGTCCGAGACGTTCGCGTGGAGCTCGTCGACGGAGGTCATTTCCTCCTCGAATCCCACCTCGATGAGGTCGTGTCCTCGATCCGGAACTGGCTCGGCGCGGCGTGACCCTCCGCCGGCCTCGCGTCCGCCCGGTCGGTGACGGATGCGAGGCCGGCAGATGCGCGCCGGCTGCCTGCCTGAACAACCGATGCGGATCCGCGACACGCAGGCGCTCCCGTCCGACTTCCCTGGCAGACTGGGCGGATGAGCCGCGCAGGACAGCCCGCCGAATCCTCTGACCTGATCGATGTCGACGCGCTGATCAGCGCGTACTACGACCTCTCCCCCGACCCGGCGGTTCCCGCTCAGCGGGTCGCGTTCGGCACGAGCGGCCACCGCGGGTCTTCGCTCTCGCGGAGCTTCAACGAGGTCCACATCCTCGCCACGACGCAGGCGATCGTCGACTACCGCGCGGCGCAGGGCATCTCGGGTCCCCTCTTCCTCGGGCGCGACACGCACGGCCTCTCGCTTCCGGCGGAGCACACCGCGATCGAGGTCCTCGTCGCGAACGGCGTCGACGTCCGCGTCGACAGCCGCGACTCGTGGGTGCCGACGCCGGCCCTCAGCCACGCGATCCTCACGTACAACAAGGGTCGAGACGAGGCGGATGCCGGCCGTGCCGACGGCATCGTCGTCACCCCGTCGCACAACCCGCCGCGCGACGGCGGCTTCAAGTACAACCCGCCGCACGGCGGCCCGGCCGACACCGACGCCACCGGCTGGATCGCCGACCGTGCGAACGAGCTCATCGAGTCGGGCCTCGAGGGCGTCAAACGGGTCCGCCACGCGGACATCGACGACACCACGCTCGGCGAGTACGACTTCCGCGAGGGCTACGTCGCCGACCTCGCGTCGATCATCGACGTCGAGGCGATCGCCCGCGCGGGCGTGCGGATCGGCGCCGACCCGCTCGGCGGCGCCTCGGTCGAGTACTGGGCCCTCATCGGCGAGCGCTACGGCCTCGACCTCACGGTCGTGAACCCCGAGGTCGACCCGACGTGGAAGTTCATGACGCTCGACTGGGACGAGAAGATCCGCATGGATCCCTCCTCGCCCTCGGCGATGGCCGCGCTCGTCGCGCGCCGTGACGAGTACGACATCCTGACGGGCAACGACGCCGATGCCGACCGCCACGGCATCGTCACGCCCGACGCGGGTCTCATGAACCCGAACCACTTCCTCGCCGTCGCGATCGACTATCTGTACGCGCACCGCGAGGGGTGGCCGCAGGATGCCGCGATCGGCAAGACCCTCGTCTCGTCGATGATCATCGACCGGGTCGCCGCCTCGCTCGGCCGGACCCTCCTCGAGGTCCCCGTCGGCTTCAAGTGGTTCGTCCCGGGGCTCCTCGACGGCTCCGTCGCCTTCGGCGGCGAGGAGTCCGCCGGCGCGTCGTTCCTCCGCAAGGACGGCACGGTCTGGACTACCGACAAGGACGGCATCCTCCTCTGCCTGCTCGCCGCCGAGATCCTCGCGGTCACGGGCAAGACCCCGTCGCAGCGCTACGCCGAGCTCGAGGCCGAGTTCGGCGCATCCGCCTACCAGCGCGCCGACGCACCCGCCTCTCCCGAGCAGAAGGCAGCCCTCTCGAAGCTGTCGGGCGACGCCGTCACGGCGAGCGAGCTCGCCGGCGACCCGGTCACCGCCAAGCTGTCGCACGCGCCCGGCAACGGGGCCGCGATCGGCGGCCTCAAGGTGCAGACGGAGTTCGCCTGGTTCGCGGCGCGCCCCTCGGGCACCGAGGACGTCTACAAGCTGTACGCCGAGAGCCTCAAGGGGCCCGAGCACCTCGCGCAGGTGCAGGAGGAGGCCCGCAAGGTCGTCGCGGCGGCGCTGGGTTCCTGAAGCTCGCGGCGCTGGGTTCCTGAGGCTCGCAGCGCTGGGTTCCTGAGGCTCGCAGCGCTGGGTTCCTGACGTCCGGGCCGCCGGTCCCGCGCCAGTAGGCTCGGGATCATGAGTTGGCTCGTCACCGGAGGCGCCGGGTACATCGGCGCGCACATCGTCCGCGCTCTCGCCGAGGCGGGTCTCGACCCGGTCGTCCTCGACGATCTATCGAGCGGGGACGCCTCGTTCGTCCCCGAGGGGGTGCCCTTCGTCCAGGGCACGATCCTCGACCAGGAGCTCGTCGCGAACACCCTGCGCGAGCACGGCGCCGAGGGCGTCATCCACGTCGCCGGGTTCAAGTACGCGGGAGTCTCGGTCCAGCGCCCCCTCCACACGTACGAGCAGAACGTCGAGGGGACGCGAATGGTCCTCGCCGCGATGGCGGATGCCGGTGTCTCCAACATCGTCTTCTCCTCCAGCGCCGCCGTCTACGGGACTCCCGACGTGCCGCTCGTGACCGAGGACCTGCCGAAGCGCCCCGCGTCGCCCTACGGCGAGTCGAAGCTCATCGGCGAATGGCTGCTCGCTGCGCAGGGCGTCGCGACGGCGGCATCCGATGCGCCCCTGCGCCACACCTCGCTCCGGTACTTCAACGTCGTCGGCTCGGGCGATGCGTCGGTGTGGGACAAGAGCCCGCACAACCTGTTCCCGATCGTGTTCGAGATGCTGATCGACGGCAAGACGCCGCGCATCAACGGCGACGACTACAACACCCCCGACGGCACGAACGTCCGCGACTACGTGCACGTGTCGGACATCGCCGCCGCGCACGCCGTCGCCGCTCAACGTCTGCGTGCGGGCGAGCCGGTCGAGCCGGCGTACAACCTGGGTTCGCAGAACGGCCTGTCGGTCCGCGAGATCATGGATGCCGTCGCCCGCGTCACCGGCGTCGAGTTCACCCCCGAGGTGGGCCCGCGCCGCGCCGGCGATCCCGACCGGATCGTTGCGACCGGCGAGCTCGCCGCCCGCGACCTCGACTGGAAGATGCGGTACACCCTCGACGAGATGGTGCAGAGCGGCTGGGAGGCCCGCCGCAGCGCCGGCTGATCCCGCCCCCTCGTCTCGACCCCACCCCCCTGCGCGCCGCGCGGGCAGGGGGGTGGGGTCGGTCGTTCGGGGGGGGGCGGCGCGTCAGCCCGACGCGCGGGCGATGAGGATGGTCGGGACGACGGTCCGCGTCGCGGGCGCGCCGTCGAGCGTCGCCGCGAGGGCCGCGACGGCCGCCTCGCCGAGCGCGGCGAAATCCTGGCGGACGGTGGTGAGCGGCGGGCGGTAGTCGGCGGCATCCGCCACATCATCGAAGCCGATGACGGCGACGTCGTCGCGACCGGCCTCGGCGAGTGCACGCAGCACGCCGAGCGCCATCTGGTCGTTCGCGGCGAACACGGCGTCCACGTCGGCGTCGGCCGCGAGGGCGACGCCGACCGCGTAACCGGATGCCGCGCCCCAGTCCCCTCGAACGGGCTCCGGCGCGGGCGCCCCGTCGTGCGCCACCCGCCATCCGCGCTCGCGCTCGGCCGCGGCGTACGACCCGGCGGGACCGGCGACGTGCGCGACCGCGCGACGCCCGGCATCCCGCAACCGACGCGTGGCCGCTTCAGCACCGCCGGCGTGGTCGGACTGGACGGTCGCGAATGCGCCCCCGGGCGAGTCGACGGCCACGAGGGCGAGACCGGCCGGCGGCGCGACGCCCTCGGCGATCGCGGTCGCCTCGTTGAGGACGATCGCGCCGTCGACACCGAGGTCGTGCAGCCGGTCGAAGGCGGCGGCGACGTCGGCGCGGTCGGCGAGGGCGATGAGGGTCACGGCGAGCTCGCGCTGCGCGGCGGCGGATGCCACGGCCTCGAGCATCCGGGAATTGCCGACCGTCGACAGCGTGGCGACGATGACGCCGATCGTGCCGGAGCGTCCGGTCCGCAGGGCCCGGGCGGCCCGGTGGGGCCGGTAGCCGAGCTCGGCCATCGCGGTCTCGATGCGCGCCCTGGTGTCGGGGTCGACGCGCGGGCTGCCGTTGACGACGCGTGAGACGGTCTGACCGGAGACGCCCGCGGCCGCGGCCACGTCGGCCATCGAGACGCGTCGCTGCACGGCATCCTCCCCCGCGGCGACGGACAGCACTCCTCAGAACCGCGTGATGTTGACGATAACATAGCGCGTCGGTTACCGTGTTGACGTGAACACGACGGAGTTCGAGCCCACCCCCGCTGAGACCGCCGCCCTCGGCGCCGGCGTCGTCAAGCGCGCGTCGCGCCTGGCCGACGGCCGCGAGCTGATCTACTTCGACGACCCGGGGACGACGCTCGCTGCCGACCGCGCCGTCGATGCCCGCGACCTCGGCGCGCGGCCCGAGACCGCCACCATGCGCCAGGACGTCCTGACGGGCGACTGGGTCTCGATCGCCGCGAACCGCCAGAACCGCGCCTTCCTACCCCCTGCCGAACTCGACCCGCTCGCACCGCAGACCGCGACCAACCCCTCCGAGATCCCCTCGATCTACGACGTCGCCGTCTTCGAGAACAAGTCGCCCTCGTTCGGTCCCGCCCTGGCCGAGGCCACGGACGACGTCCCCGCCGGCATCGACCCGCCGCGCGGACTCGACGACCTCGCGCACCTCGGCCTCGGTCGCACCCGCACGAGCGTCGGCCGCACCGAGGTCGTCTGCTTCTCGCCCGAGCGCACCGGCTCGTTCGGCACGCAGACCGTGACGCGTGCCCGCACCGTCATCGAAGCGTGGGCCGACCGCACCGCGGCCCTGTCGGCACTCCCCGGCATCGAGCAGGTGTTCCCGTTCGAGAACCGCGGCGAGGCGATCGGCGTGACCCTCCAGCACCCGCACGGCCAGATCTACGCGTACCCGTACGTCACGCCGCGGACGACCCGTCTGCTCGACTCGATCGACCGCACCGCCCCCGATCTGTTCCAGCGCATCCTCGAGTTCGAGCAGGCCGGCCCCCGCGTCCTGCTGCGCGGCGAGCACTGGACCGCGTTCGTGCCATTCGCCGCGCGCTGGCCGATCGAGATCCACATGCTCCCGCATCGCCACGTCGCCGACTTCGCGGGCCTGACCGACGAGGAGAAGGACGAGCTCGCCCCGCTCTACCTGCGTCTGCTCCGCGGCGTCGACGCGCTCTACGAGTCCGAGACGCCGTACATCGCAGCCTGGCACCAGGCGCCGGTCCACGTCGGCCGCGAGACGGTGCGCCTGAGCCTGCAGCTCACGAGCCCGCGCCGCGCCGCCGACAAGCTCAAGTTCCTCGCCGGATCCGAGGCCGCCATGGGCGCCTGGATCGGCGACGTCCCCCCGGAGGACGCCGCCGCGCGCCTCCGCACCGCCATCGAAGGAGTCACGCTGTGACCGCTTCCGCCGAGGCCCAGAGCCTCTTCGCCACCCTCACCGGATCCGAGCCGGTCGGACTCTGGTCGGCTCCCGGCCGCGTGAACCTGATCGGCGAGCACACCGACTACAACGACGGCTTCGTCTTCCCGTTCGCGACGCCGCACCGCACGCACGTCGCCCTCGGCCGCCGATCGGACGGCCGCATCCGGGTCGTGTCGACCTTCGACACCGCGCCGGTCGAGGTCGCCCTCGCCGACCTCGACGCGCTCTTCCCCGAGCGTCGCGACGAGGTCGTCGAGTGGGCGCGCTACCCGCTGGGCGTCGCGTGGGCGCTCCTCCAGTCGACCGGGACGGATGCCGCATCCGTCACCGGCGTCGACCTCGCCTTCGCCTCGGACGTCCCCGTCGGCGCCGGACTCTCGTCGTCGGCGGCGATCGAGGGCGCGACCGGGTCGGCGCTGAACGACGTGTGGGGCCTCGGCCTCGACCGCGTCGCGCTCGCCCAGGCCGGCCGCCGAGCCGAGAACGAGGCCGTCGGTGCCCCGACCGGGATCATGGACCAGATGGCGTCGATGCTCGGTGCGACGGATGCCGGGACCTTCCTCGACTGCCGGAGCCTCGACGCCCAGGTGGTCGAACTCGGCTTCGACGCGGCGGGCCTCGAGCTCATGGTGATCGACACCCGTGTCGCCCACGCCCACTCGACCGGCGGCTACGGCGAGCGCCGTGCCGCGTGCGAGCGGGGCGCCGAGGCCATGAACGTGCCCGCACTCCGCGACGTGAGCGTGGATCAGCTGCCCCGCGTCGAGGAACTCGTCGACGAGCAGACCTACCGCCGCGTACGCCACGTCGTCACCGAGAACCAGCGCGTGCTCGACACCGTCCGTACGCTCCGCGAACAGGGCCCGCGCGCGATCGGCGACCTGCTCTACGCCTCGCACGCCTCGATGCGCGACGATTTCGAGATCTCGGTGCCCGAGCTCGACCTCGCCGTCGAGACGGCCCGTGAGAACGGCGCGATCGGCGCCCGCATGACCGGCGGCGGCTTCGGCGGCTCGGCGATCGCTCTCATCGAGCGCGAAGCCGTACCTGCGGTGCGCGAAGCGGTGCTCGCGGCCTTCGCCGCCGCGGGCCACACCGAGCCGCATGTCTTCACGGTCCGGCCCTCCGAGGGCGCCCGCCGAGACGGCTGAGACACCCCGGGTCGTTACGGCTGGGTAAAGCCGGGCGATCCACCCGTGCGCAGGCGGCGGGCGGAGGGCAGGATGGGGGAATGCCCTTCGAGACCTCCCCCGCCCCCGGCGCGCCCCTCCTGCAGGTCCGCGACCTCGCCGTCGAGTTCCAGACGATCGACGGTTCCGTGCGGGCGGTCGAGGGCGTCGACCTCGACCTCGCCGCCGGTGAGACGGTCGCGATCGTCGGCGAGTCGGGATCGGGCAAGTCGACGACCGCGATGGCCGTGATCGGCCTGCTCGCCGGCAACGGACGGGTCGCGGAGGGCAGCATTTGCCTCGACGGGCAGGAGCTGGTCGGCGCCTCCGAGTCGACGATGCGCGGCATCCGCGGCGCACAGATCGGCCTCGTCCCGCAGGACCCGATGTCGAACCTCAACCCGACGTCGAAGATCGGCACGCAGGTCGCCGAGACCCTGCTGGCCCACGGTCTCGCGACGAAGAAGGACGTCGACCGCAAGGTCGTGGAGACCCTCGCCGCTGCGGGCCTGCCGAACGCCGAGGACCGCGCGAAGCAGTACCCGCACGAGTTCTCGGGCGGCATGCGCCAGCGCGCGCTCATCGCCATCGGCCTCGCCTGCAACCCCCGTCTGCTCATCGCCGACGAGCCCACGAGCGCGCTCGACGTGACGGTGCAGAAGACGATCCTCGACCAGCTCGGCCGCATGACCACCGAGCTCGGCACCTCCGTCCTGCTCATCACGCACGACCTGGGACTGGCCGCCGAGCGCGCCGCGCGCGTCGTCGTCATGCACCGGGGCCGCATCGTCGAGCAGGGCCCCGCTGGGCAGATCCTCGAGGACCCGCAGCATCCCTACACCCAGTCCCTCGTGCAGGCGGCGCCGTCGGTCGCGGTCGCGAGGTTGCGGCCCGAGGCGTTCACCGTTCCGACTCCGGATGCCGCGCCGAAGCCGGTCGACAACATCGTCGAGGTCGAGGGGCTCACCAAGCTCTACAACGTCCGTGGCCAGAAGGAGGACTTCGCCGCCGTCAAGGACGTGTCGTTCTCGATCCCGCGCGGAGAGACCGTCGCGATCGTCGGCGAGTCGGGCTCCGGCAAGACGACGACGGCGCGGATGCTGCTGAAGGTCGTGGACCCTACGGAGGGCGTCATCCGCTACGACGGCACGGATGTGGCATCCCTCAAGGGACGACAGCTGCGCGAGTTCCGTCAGAAGGTGCAGCCGATCTTCCAGGACCCGTACTCGTCGCTGAACCCGATGTTCACGATCGAGCGGATCGTGCAGGAGCCGCTCGACTTCTACAACCGCGGGTCGGCGAAGGACCGCGCCGCGCGCGTGCGGAAGCTGCTCGACGACGTCGCCCTGCCCGCGTCGATGCTGCGCCGCTACCCGTCGGAGCTCTCGGGCGGCCAGCGCCAGCGCGTCGCGATCGCGCGCGCGCTCGCCCTGTCGCCGGAGCTCATCGTGTGCGACGAGCCGGTCTCGGCGCTCGACGTGCTCGTGCAGGACCAGATCCTGACGCTGCTGCGCGACCTGCAGACCGAGTACGGCCTCAGCTACCTCTTCATCTCGCACGACCTCGCCGTCGTCCGCCTCATCAGCGACTACGTCTGCGTTATGAAGGACGGCGCGCTCGTCGAGGCGGCCTCGAGCGAGGAGATCTTCACGAACCCGCGCGACCCGTACACGCGCAACCTGCTCTCCTCGATCCCCGGCAACGAGCTCGACATCGCCGTCTGACCCCTCTCTGCGCCGGGTCGGGCGCCGGGTCGGTGTTCGGTATTCAGTCTGCGCGGCGCCGGAGCCACCGTCGGAGGCCCGGGACGACGCAGGGTGCGTCCGCCTCGTTCGATGCAGGGACTGAGTACGGCACCCCTTGCACCCGTCATGCCAGCACCCGTCATTCCAGCGCAGCGATCCCGGTGGGCCGGACAGTCGGGGAAGGGGCCCTGTTGTCCGACCCGCCGGGATCGCGCAGCGGTACCAGCCGCAGCGGTACCAGCCGCAGCGGTACCAGCCGCAGCGGTACCGGCCGAGGTCAGCGCCCGCGCGTCCGCGGGTCCATGGCCTCGCGCAGCGCCTCACCGAACAGCGTGAAGCCGAGCGCGGTGATGGCGATGCAGATGCCGGGCAGGAACGCGAGCCACGGCGCGATGGCGAGCTCGGCCTGCGCGTAGGTCAGCATGCGCCCCCACTCCGCCGTCTCGGGGCGGCCGCCGCCGAGGCCGAGGAACGACAGCGCCGCCGCGTCGATGACGGCCGTCGCGAGCGACAGGGTGCCCTGCACGATGACGGGGCCCACCGCGTTCGGCAGGACGTGGGTCATCGTGATGCGCCCGCGACCGAGGCCGAGGGTCTGCGCCGACAGGACGTAGTCGGCCGATCGCTGCTGCAGCATCGAGGCGCGGAGCAAGCGCGCGAAGATCGGCACCTGCGCAACACCGATGGCGATCATCACCGAGTTCTGGTTCTGGCCGAGGATGGCCGCGATCGAGACCGCGAGCAGCAGGCTCGGCACCGACAGCAGGATGTCGACGAGGCGCATGATGACGTTGTCGACCCAGCCGCCGAACGTTCCCGCGATGAGGCCCAGCAGCATCCCGCCGATGAGCCCGTAC
Organism: Microbacterium phoenicis; assembly: GCF_047302325.1. NCBI lineage: Bacteria > Bacillati > Actinomycetota > Actinomycetes > Micrococcales > Microbacteriaceae > Microbacterium > Microbacterium phoenicis. The sequence goes on along the minus strand of NZ_CP154849.1, from coordinate 981,410 downwards.
GCCGTCGAGACGACACCGATGAGAAGGGATGCCTGGGCCCCCCAGATGAGCTTCGACACCGCGTCGCCGCCGAAGCGGTCGAGGCCGAGCGGGAACGCGGCGATCTCACCGGGCCCGGGGATGTACGTCGGGGTGATCTCGCGCGCCCCGGGCAGCGCCGTCTCGGGGTACGGGGCGAGCAGCGGGGCGAGGAGGGCGACCGCCACGAACAGCAGCACGATGGCGAGGCCGACCCATGCGGTGGGGCTGCGCCGGAGCCGGCGGAAGACGTCGTGCCAGAAACCGCCGCGCGGGGCGCCGCCGGTGCCCGCGGTGAGGACGGCGACGGTCGAGTCGTCGGCGGCGCTGCCGCCTGCGGCGGGGGGAAGGACGGTGCTCATGAGACCCTCACTCTCGGGTCGATCAGGCTGTACGAGACGTCGACGAGCAGGTTGATGAGCGCGTAGACGATCGCGATGAAGATGATGAAGCCCTGCAGCACGGCGAAGTCGCGGTTGAAGATCGCGCTGGAGAGGAACGACCCGATACCGGGGAACGCGAACACGGTCTCGGTGAGGATCGCGCCCGACAGCAGCAGGCCCGCCTGCAGACCGATCGTGGTGATGACGGGGAGCATGGCGTTCCGCAGGATGAATCGGTTGCGCAGCAGCGCACCCGGAACGCCCTTGGCCTTGCCCGTGCGGACGTAGTCGGCGTTCTGCACTTCGAGGACGGATGCCCGGGTGATGCGCACGATGATCGCGAGGGGGATCGTGCCGAGGGCGATCGCCGGCAGGATCAGGTGCAGGATCGCGTCCCACGCGGCGTCGAATTCGCCGGTGATCAGCCCGTCGAGCACATAGAAGTTCGTGTAGTGGGTGGCCTCGATGCGGGGGTCCTGACGTCCGTCCGACGGGAGCCAGCCGAGCTGGACCGCGAACACGTACTTCAGGATGAAGGCCAGGAAGAACACCGGCACGACGATCCCCAGCAGGCTGAAGACGACGGCGGTGCTGTCGGCGGCCTTGCCGTGGCGACGCGCGGCCCAATAGCCGAGCGGCACGCCGACGCCGACGGCGATGATCAGCGCCGCGACCGAGAGCTCGATGGTCGCCGGGAACCGGCGGAGGAACTCGTCGAGCACCGGCTGGCTCGTGCGCAGCGAGGTGCCGAAGTCGCCCGACAGCAGTCGCCCGATCCAAGTGAAGTACTGCTCGATCAGAGGACGGTTGAAGCCGTAGAGCTCGTTGATCCGAGCGACGGCTTCGGGGGTGGCCTTCTCGCCCAGGAGCGCCTGGGCGGGACCGCCGGGAAGGGTTCGGACCCACCAGAAGAGCAGGATGCTCAGGCCGAGGAGGGTGGGGATCAGCAGCAGGAGCCTATTGCCGATGGTTCGCAGCACGGGTGTCGCTTTCGTGGAGGTCGGTGCGGGGCGGGAGGTCATCCCGCCCCGCACCGGTCAGGCAGCAGAAGCTGCCTCGATCGGCTTACTTCGTGAGGACGATCTGGTTGAACACCTCATCGTTCACGGGGCTCGCCGGGTAGCTCTCGACACGGGAGTCGAAGGCCAGCGTGGGAGCCGGGTGGGCCAGCGGAACGCCGGGGATGAACTTCGCGACCTCCTCGTTGATCTCCGAGTAGAGCTCCGTCTGCTCGTCGAGATCCGCGATGCCGCGGGCGTCGGTGAGGTCCTGGAAGAGCTCGGGGTTGTCGAAGCCCCACTCCGCCGACTTCTGGCCGAAGAACACACCGAGGAAGTTGTCGGTGTCGTTGTAGTCACCGGTCCAGCCCAGCAGATGGATGCCGTGGTCCGTGCCGCCCGTGATGAGGTCGAGGTACTCGCCCCACTCGTTCGACTTCGGCGTGGCCTCGACTCCGACGTCCTTCAGCTGCGACGACAGCACGGTGAAGATCTGCTCGGGGTCCGGCATGTAGGGGCGCGAGACGTTGACCGGGTAGTTGAAGGTCAGCTTCAGCGGGTTGGCCTCGGTGTAGCCGGCCTCGGCGAGGAGCGACTTGGCCTTCTCGGGGTCGTAGCCGTAGGTCGTGACGTCGGCGTTCCAGCCGTTGACGCTCGGCGGCATGAACTGCGTCGCCTTCTCGGTGCCCTCGGGGAGGACCTGCGAGATCAGGGCGTCCTTGTCGACCGCGTACGAGAGCGCCTCGCGGACCTTCGGGTCCTGGAGTTCCGCGACCGCCTGGTTGAAAGCGAGGTACAGGATCGTGAAGGGCGGGCGGGACACCATCGTGAAGCCGGCATCCTCGAGCGCGCCGGTGTCGGCGGGACCCACGAGGTCGTAGCCGTCGATCGAGCCGGACTCGAGAGCCTGGCGGCGCGCGGTGGGGTCGTCGATCGTGCGGAAGATGATCTTGTCGATCTGGCCCTTGTCGCCCCAGTAGTCGGCGTACGAGCTCAGGGTGACCTGCTCGCCGCGGGACCACTCGTCGAACTTGTAGGGGCCGGTGCCCACCGGGTGGCCGGTGGCGTACTCGCTGAGGGTCGGAGCCTCGGCGGTGCCGCCCACCTCGTCGGCCTTGTACTCCTCGAGCGCGGTCGGCGACTGCATCCCGAAGGCCGGCAGCGACAGTGCGGCGACGAAGCCGGCGAAGGGCTTCTTGAGGGCGATGGTGACGGACGAGTCACCATCGGGCGTGCACGAGTCGTACACGGCCGAGTCGGGGCTCGAGGCGTAGCCCTTGAAGAGCTTGTTGTAGTAGTAGCCGAGCGCCTCGCTGGCGGCCAGGCCCTCCCAGTTGTACCAACGGTCGAAGTTGACGCAGACGGCCTCGGCGTTGAACGGGGTGCCGTCGTGGAACGTCACGTCCTTCTTGAGGGCGAACGTGTAGCTCAGCGCGTCGTCCGACGTCTCCCACGACTCGGCGAGGAGCGGGGCGGGGTCGGCCGTGCCGGGCTCGGTGCCCACGAGGCCTTCGAAGATCTGGCGCGAGACGCGGAACGTCTCGCCGTCCTGGGCGAAGGCGGGGTCGAGGCTGGCGGGGTCGGACGACGCCGCGAAGACGAACGTGCCGTCGACGTCCGCGGGTCCTTCCGCGTTGTCGTCGCCGCCTCGCTGACTGGCGCACGCGCTGAGCGCGAGCGCACCGATGACGAGGGCCGCGGCGCCCGCGACCACCCGCTTCCGGGAAATGGGGAGCATTGCTGTGCACCTTCCGATGGGGCTCGTCGGCGGCGCGCCAGGAGGCGGCGCTGCCGAAGGGATGCGGCTGACGCTACCGTCCACACTGCCGGTAAGCGGTTACAGCTGTATCTCGATCGTGTTTCTTCCTGCGGGCTACCGTAGTCGGATGGCCCGCTCCCGCGCCCCCCTCGACCCGCCTGTCGCCAGACTGTCCGACGGGAGGCAGGCGTGCATCATCCCGGGCCGGTTCGCCGGCGGCTGGGAACTGGTCGTCGAGACCACCCCCCAGTCGCACGTCGATCTCGACGATCCGTCGCACCTCCACTTCGAGTACGTCGCCCGCATGGGCGCCGTGATCGATCAGATGGGGATGCCGGGAGAACCCCTCACCGCTGTGCATCTCGGCGCGGGCGCCATGACCCTCCCCCGGTACGTCGAGCACACCCGACCGGGGTCGCGGCAGCAGGTCATCGAGCTCGAGCAGGCGCTCGTCGACCTCGTGCGGGAGCACCTCCCCCTGCCGCGCACGGGCCAGCTGCGCGTGCGGATCGGCGATGCCCGCGACGTCGCGGCACGCCTCCCTCCCGGCATCGTCGGCCAGGTGGACCTCGTCGTCTCGGACGTGTTCGCCGGCGCGCAGACGCCCGCTCACATCACCAGCGTCGAGTACTACCGGATCCTCGCGGGGCTGCTCGCGCCGACCGGCATCCTGCTCGTCAACATCGCCGACGGCAGCGGGCTCGCGTTCGCCCGCCGGCAGGTCGCGACCGTCCGCTCCGTCCTCGAGCACGTCGTCGTCCTGGCCGAGGTGCGGACGCTCAAGAGCGGACGCTTCGGGAACATCGTCATCGCGGCGTCACCCTCGGAGCTGCCGATGGAGTGGCTGCCGCGTCTGATGGCGGCGGGACCGCATCCCGCGAAGGTCGCCCACGGCGCCGAACTCGACGCGTTCGCGCGCGATGCGCGGATCATGACGGATGCCGACTCCACCCCGTCCCCGAAACCCGCGGCATCCGTCTTCGACCGCTGAGGCCACGACGCGCGGCGCGCCCTCAGCGCATTCCGGGCGAGCCGCGGCGACACTGGAGAGACACGTTGCAGGGTCGGAAGGAACAGCTGTGGGCTTCATCAAGGGATACGACCCGGAGACTCTCCGAGAGATCGTCGACCTCGACGAATGCCAGGCCCGCCTCGTCGACCTCGGCGAGCAGCGGAGCCTCGCCGCGATGCTCGAGAAGGTGTGGCTGCTGAAGGTCCTCGGGCGCCTCGACGACGCGCTCGTCGTCTCGGAGGAGTCGGTGCGCGTCGCCCGCATGGCCGGCACACGCAAGGACCTGCTGCGCGCCCGGATGCTGCACGCGACCGTGCAGCAGTTCCGCGGTGCGTATGCCGCGGCGATCCACGAGCTCAACACCTGCGTCGAGGAGGCGGAGGGCCAGGGCTGGTCGGCTGTCGCCGCCTTCGGATGCCAGCACCGCGGCAAGGTCCACTTCGATGCGGGCGACGACGCCGCGGCGCGCGCCGACTTCAAGAAGGCGCTGTTCCTGCGGCAGGAGGCGGGCGCTCCCGAGGATCAGCTCGAGTCGACGCTGCTCGCCATCGACGCCGTCGACCGTCGCCGCAACAGCACGACGGTCGCCGGCTGAGACCTTCGGCCCGAGTGTCGTACCTCCGTCCTATCGTGCTGGCATGAGCGACCTCATCGACGTGCGCCGCGAGGCCGAGACGCTGCTGCGGCAGCTGCTCGACGACTCGTGGAGCTTCGCCTTCGACAACGCCAAACGGCGCGCCGGCGCGTGCGATTACCTGCGCAAGCGCATCACCCTCTCGCGATACCTAGCCGCGCGCTACGACGCCGAGACCAACCGCCAGACGATCCTGCACGAGATCGCCCACGCGATCGCGGGCGCAGCCGCCGGGCACGGCGCGGAATGGAAGCGCATCGCGCGCTCACTCGGATACACCGGCGGCGTCACCCATCGCGGCGAGACGGCGACCGAGCTCGCTCCCTGGGTCGGCGTGTGCCCGGCCGGACACGTCGCACACCGCCACCGCAAGGCGACGCGGGCGACGTCGTGTGCGCGCTGCGCACCGACGTTCGACGAGCGCTACCTGATCACTTGGCGGCGCCGCGAGATCACCGCTGCGACCCGGCGCGAGGCCCTCACGCCGCGCTGACCGCCTCGTAGGCCCGCCACACGCCGTCACGGAGGACGGGGACCGTCTCGTCCGCGTCGTGGACGGCGGCGGCGAGCACCTCGTCGCGGCGACCGGCGTCGAGCAGTTCCTGGCCGGAGCCGCTGGCGGTGAGCAGGTGGCGGACCGCCGACCGGAGACCCCGGAACGCCTCGGATGCCGCGGCGGCCTCCGGCGACGAGTGATCCAGACCGATCGTCTCGAGCGCGGCGAACACCGCGCCGGCGCCGAGCTGATCCTCGACGGAGAAGCGCAGGACCGCGGCATCCGCCGGTCCGTTCAGCTCGCCCGCGGCGACGATGCTCACGCTCGTCCGCGCCGCGCGGCGGTTCTGCTCGGCGAGGACCGCCTGAGCGACGGCGGTCGCGTTGCGGAGGCTCCCGAGGAAGACGGTCGCGCCCGTCTCTGCTGCGGCAGACGCGACGGCCGCCCCGTTGCGCGACACGGCGTGGGCGGCCTCGTCGTGCGGCACCGTCTCGCCGCCCGCGATCCGCGCCGACACCGTCGACGAGAACCGCAGGACATCGACGACCACGACCACATCCGCGGGCGCGAGACGGGTCAGCCCCTCTCGCCCCCAGTCGAAGCGCAGCTGGTAGCGGGACTGATCGAAGGGGCTCGCGGTCATCCCTCCAGCGTACGAGCGTCGACGACCGGCTTCAGCGAGATGACGAGCCCGAGGACGTTCCGGGCCGTCCGCTGGAGTTCACCCCGCGTGATCCCGCCCTCACGGGCGAGGGAGTCGAGGATCGTCGTGTCGGCCTGCGCTTGGGGCGCGGCATCCCGTTTCACACCGCCGGGCATGAGGACGTCGACCTGCGCACGGACGCGGTAGGCGTTGTCCTCGAGGGCGGGGAAGTCGGGGTCGACGGCGTTCTCGATCCACCAGTCGGTGATGACGACGCCCTCGTAGCCCCACTCCTCGCGGAGGACGACCGTGGCGAGGTCGTGATGGTAGTGCGCCCACACGCCGTTGATCTGGTTGTACGACGTCATGATCGCGCGAGGTGCGGCCTCGCGGACGCAGATCTCGAAACCGCGCAGGTAGATCTCGCGGAGCGCCCGCTCCGAGACGCGCGAGTCGTTGCGGGTGCGGTTGGTCTCCTGGTTGTTCGCGGCGAAGTGCTTGGGGCACGCCGACAGGCCCGTGCGCTGCACCCCCCGCACGACCGCCGCGGCGATCCGTCCGGTCACGACCGGGTCCTCGCTGAAGTACTCGAAGTTCCGCCCGCACAGGGGGTCGCGGTGGATGTTCATGCCGGGGCTCAGCAGGACGTCGGAACCCTTCCGGAGCATCTCCTCGCCGTGGAGCGCGGCGAGCTCCTCGATGAGGGCGGTGTTCCACGTCGACGCGAGCGCCGTCCCCGAGGGGAGCAGCGACGCGTACGCCGACAGGCGGATGCCGCTCGGTCCGTCCGTCGTGGTGACGGGCGACACGCCCTTCGTGCGGAGCGACTCCGAGACCCCGCCGAGCACCCCCGCGTTGCCGGGCGCGCCCAGCGGGCTGTCCATCGTGACGTCGCCGCGGGCGAGGAGCGAGAGTTCCTCGTCGGTGAGCTGGGCGACGAAGTCACCGAGGGATGCCGCGCCGCGAGTGACGTCGGCCAGGTCGATGCCCCGGTCCCCTGTCTGCGGAATCTCGGCCGGCAGCGCACCGAGGACGCGCTCGGCGCGCGAGACGGTTCGCGTGGGGACGCTCTCGTGGGCGACGACGGCCGAGCCGTCGTCCGCGCGGCCCACCGTGAGTCGCTCGAACGCGTGGACGGGGGCGGCGACCTCGGTCGCGGTGCGCACGACGCGTGTCTCGGGCACCTCGAACGCGGCGAGGTGCGACGCCGAGCGGACGTCCGTCCCGACGAACACGGGGTACGCGCCCGCTTCCAGGACCCAGGCGCTCCGCGTGCCCGTCGCACCGCCGTCGTCGTACGAGGCGAGATCGACGAGGCGCACCTCCAGGCGGATCGTCTCGCTCGCGCCCGGGGAGAGCAGGCCGGTCTTGCCGAACGCGGCGAGGTGACGCGCCGGCTTGCCGAGGGCGCCGTCGGGCGCGCCGGTGTAGACCTGCACGACCTCCTTGCCCGGACGGTCGCCGGTGTTGGTCACGGTGACGTCGAGTCGGACCGTCTCGGCATCCGTCGTCGCCTCGGTCGCCAGCGCGAACGTCGTGTACGAGAGTCCGTGGCCGAAGGGGAAGAGCACCCGGTCGGGCGCGAAGGTCTCGAAGTAGCGGTAGCCGACGAAGACGTCCTCGGCGTAGACGTTGACGTCGAGGTGACCGAAGTTCGGCGCGCTCGGATAGTCCTCGTAGGTGAGGGCGATCGTGTCGGTGAGCTTGCCGCTCGGGGTCTGCTCGCCCGCCAGCACGCCCGCGACAGCGCGCGCTCCCTCCATTCCGCCCTGCCAGGCGAAGAGCACCGCGCCGATCCGGTCGCCGTAATCGACGACCCACGAGAGGTCCATGACGTTGCCGGCGTCGACGACGACGACCGTGTGGGCGAAGTGCGAGGTGACCGAGTCGAGGAGAGTTCGCTCGTCGGCCGTGAGGTAGTAGCTGCCGGGTTCGAGGATGCTGTCGCGCGCCTCGCCCGCGGCGCGTCCGATCGCGACGACGGCGGTATCGGCGCGGGATGCCGCGGCTGCGACATCGGCGTCGGCGACGGCCATCTCGGGGAAGTGGTGCGGCCACTCGCCCCAGGTGGCGGCGAAGGCGGGGCGGTTCGCCGCCGACCAGGTCGAGTACCGCGTCGCGAGCTCGTCGTCGACCCGGACGCCCGCGTCGCGGAGACCGGCGAGGAGGTTCCAGATGTAGGGCACCTTCACGTCGCCGCCGGAGCCGTAGCCCACGGCGAACCAGTCGATCTGCACGCGTCCGAACACGGCGACCGCACGCTCACCGAGCGGCAGGGTCCCGTCGTTGGTGAGGAGGACGACGCCCTCGGTGGCCGCGACCCGCGCCGCCTCGGCCAGAGCCGGGTCGAGGGTGGGGTCGGTGTCGAGCAGCATCGAGGAGATCTGCGCGACCGATTCGACGGGGGCGAGGGTGTGCGAGCGGTCGCCGGATTCGATGGCGGGTTCGAGGGGCATAGCGGTCTTTCCGGAGGGTCGACGATGACGTCGAGGGAGTGGGAGCGCTCCCAACGTATCGAGTGCCGGAGAGGAATGCGAGAGTGGTCCGATGCGGATCCTCCTGAAGCTCGAGCTCGACTGCACCGCGGATGCCGCCTGGCGGGCCCTCCACTCGCCTCGCGCCGTCACCGAGCTCTACGGCCCCCTGCTCGACATGGCGCCGATGGCCGGCGAGCTCCCGACCTCGTTCGAGCCCGGGACCGACGTGCCGGTCGAGATCCGCGCCCTCGGAGTGATCCCCGCCGGCCAGCAGCTCATCCACGCGAGCGACCGGTACACCGAGGACACGAACGGTCCGGTGCGGATCTTCCGCGACAGCGGCATCCCGCTCACCGGCGCTCTCGCAGCCCTCGACGTCTGGGACCACCAGATGGCGGTCAGCGCCCTGCCGGGCGACCCGACGAAGACGTTGTGGCGCGACCGGCTCACGATCGGCGGCGCCGCGGCAGTCCCGCTGTGGCCCGTTCTGTGGGCGGCGTGGCAGTACCGCGGCATGCGCCTGCGCGCACTGGCGCCCACCTGGTCGTACGACCCGCCGGCTGCCGAGGCCGACTGACGGACGGAGGCCGCTCCTCCCCGCACCCGTGGCGGGGAGGAGCGGCACCGATCACTCGGCGAGCGCTTCGACGGGCGCCGTGCGCGTCGCGATCCGCGTCGGAGCGACCGCGGCCCCGAGGGTGAGCGCCGCGGTCGCCACGATGACGATCGCGACGGGGAGCAGCGGGATCGCGGGGGCGACGAAGGTCGGCGACATCCACAGCGGCGGCATGGCGACGGATCCGAGCAGCGACTGCGCCGCGACCCAGCCGTACAGGACGCCGAGCGTCAGGCCGAACAGCAGCGCCGTGACGGTGACGTGCGCCGCTTCGATGAGCACCATCCGACGGATCTGCGCGGAGGTGAGCCCCAGCGCGCGCAGGAGACCGAGCTCCCTTTTGCGCTGCACGATGCCGATCGTGAGGAGGTTGACGAGACCGACGGCGGCGATCACGGCGCTGACGGCGACGAGGCACATCATGACCGTCGAGAACACGTCCATCATCTCGTTGAAGCTCGCATCCGGCTCACCGCCCGCCGATGCCGCCACGAGGGACTTCGCGGACTCGGCGGCGACGGCGAACATCACGACGAGCGCGACGCCCATGACCACACCGATCGCCATGCGGCTCGATCGCTCCGGATAGCGGACCGCGTTCTCCGCGGCCAGGCGCGCGGTCACGGACTTCCCGAACAGACGCCCGGTGGCCTTCAGGAGCGGCGGCATGATCGAGACGGCGCTGATCGAGACCGCAGTGAAGGAGAAGAGCCCGCCGAAGAACGCGACGAGCACGCCGATCGGGCTCAGCATGCCGAGCAGGAGTCCGCCGACCAGGAGCACGACACCGATTGCGCCGAGGACCACCGCGCCCGTCCTACGTCCGCGCTTGGCGGCGATCTCCTCACGCGAACGCTCGACCGAGCCGCCCAGCGCCTCGAGCGGTGTCACCGCGAGCACGCGGCGAGACCCCGACCACGCGGCGATCCAGGTCGTGAGTGCGACGGCGATCGCCGGCAGAAGCAGCACGGGCTGCACCGGCGACCACTCCGAGGTGACCCCGAGCGCTCGATTCAGGACGGGGACGGCGACGACCACTCCGGCCGTCGTCACCACGAGACCGAGGACCGCGCCCATGGCCCCCACGACGAGTCCCTGGGTCGCAACCTCGCTGCGCTGCGAGCGCGCCGTCGCGCCGATGAGGCGCATGAGGGCGATGCGGCGGGTGCGCCCGGCGATGATCGTCGAGAATGTGTTGGCGGTCACGATCGCGGCGACGTAGACCGCGACGGCGAGCAGGATGCCGCTGAGCAGCGCCAGCACGACCACCATCGTGCCGGACGAGCCGTACTCCGGGTTCGACCCGAGCACGACGGCGAGGTAGCCGGTCGCCGAGAGGAGCACGACGCCGAACGCCGTCGAGATGGCCGAGACGAGGACGGTCGCCCCCATGCCACGCTCTCGCAGCCAGGCGAAGCGGGACGCCCGCGGGGCTTCGGGGACGATCGTGTTCACCGCGGACGGGGCGATCGCGGTCATGCGGTCACCTCCGTGCTGAGCATGTGAGCGGAGATCTGCTCGGCGGTCTGACGGGGCTTGTCGGCGACGATGCGCCCGTCACCGAGGAACAGGACGCGGTCGGCGTACGAGGCTGCCACGGGGTCGTGGGTGACCATGGCGATCGACTGACCGTGCTCGCGGCTGGCGGCGGCGAGCAGCGAGAGCACCTCGCGGCCCGACCGGGAGTCGAGGTTTCCGGTGGGCTCGTCGGCGAAGACGAGGTCGGGGGCGGTCGCGAGGGCGCGCGCTATCGCGACGCGCTGCTGCTGGCCGCCGGAGAGCTGGTGCGGGCGGTGTCCGAGGCGCGGGCCGAGGCCGAGGGTCGCGACGAGTCCGTCGATGCGCGCCTTCTCCTGCGAGGTGGGCCGGCGTCCGTCGAGGTCGAACGGCAGCGTGACGTTGCCGATCGCGTCGAGGGTCGGGACGAGGTTGAAGGACTGGAAGACGAAGCCGACCCGTCGGCGGCGGAGGATCGTGAGCTCGACGTCGGAGAGCCCGGTGATCTCGGTGTCGCCGATCCAGACCGAGCCGGAGACGGGCGCGTCGAGGCCGGCCATGATGTGCATGAGCGTCGACTTGCCCGAGCCCGACGGGCCCATGATGGCGGTGAACTCGCCACGGCGGATGCCGACGGTGACGTCGTCGAGCGCGCGGACGGCGTTCTCGCCGCCGCCGTAGGTCTTCGTGAGGTTCTGGACGCGGGCGGCGAGGCCCATCTCGGTGGTCGTGATCTGCATGTCTCCGACGCTACGGAGAGGCCCCGGTGCGCGGCGTCGGTCGCTCGTCGCGACCTCCTACATCGGGAGGATGATCCCGTCTGCGCCGATCAGGCGAGGCCGTGCTCGAAGGCGAAGACGACCAGCTGCACGCGGTCGCGGAGCGACAGCTTCGCGAGGATGCGCGAGACGTGCGTCTTGACCGTCGCCTCCGAGAGGAACTCCCGCGCGGCGATCTCGGCGTTCGAGAGGCCCCGAGCGGCGAGCGCGAAGATCTCGCGCTCGCGGTCGGTCAGCTCACCGAACGCCGGCGGGACGGCCCGGACGGGTTCGTTCAGCTGCGCGAAGAGCTCCCGCGTGGCGGCGGCCGCGATGACCGACGAGCCCGCGTGCACCGTGCGGATGGCGGCGAGGAGGAACTCGGGATCGGCGTCCTTCAGGAGGAACCCGCTCGCCCCGCGCTGGATGGCCCGGGCCGCGGCCTCGTCGAGGTCGAAGGTCGTCAGCATGACCACCTTGGGCGGATCGGCGTCGGCGAGCAGGGCCTCGGTCGCGGCGAGCCCGTCCATCACCGGCATCCGGATGTCCATGAGGACGACGTCGGGGCGCGTCTGGCGGACGACCTCGATCGCCTGCGCGCCGTCGGAGGCCTCGCCGACGACCTCGAGGTCGGGCTGCGAGGCGACGACCATCCGGATGCCGGCACGGAACAGGGCCTGGTCGTCGACGAGGACGACGCGGATGACGCTCATCGAGCGCTCCTCTCGAGGGGATCGGGGTTCTCGGACGCGGATCCGGTCGGCAGCGAGGCCTCGACGGTGAAGACGCCGTCTGCGGCCGCGGCATCCAATCGACCGCCGATCAGTTGCGCGCGCTCGCGCATGCCGATCAGACCGTGGCCGCCGGTGCGCCGCTCCGCTCCATCGGGAAGGGGGGCGACCTCGTTGCGGACGCGCAGCTCGACACGATCCGGGTGCCACGCGAGCGAGACGTCGACGCCGGTGGCGGCGCCGTGGCGGAGCGCGTTCGTGAGGGCTTCCTGCAGGATGCGGTAGACCGACAGCTGCACGGATGCCGCGACCTCGCCGCGCGGCGCCGGGTCGACGTCCACGCGCAGTTCGACGCCCGCCGCGCGCACCTGGGCGTAGAGCTGCTCGAGGTCGGCGAGCGTCGGCTGCGGCCCCTCGGCCTGCGAGTGGCGGAGCTGGGTGAGGAGCAGGCGCACGTCCGAGAGGGCGGAGCGCGCCGTGGACGAGATGGTGCCGAGCGCCTCGGCCTGGGCGTCGGGATCGGATGCCGCGGCGTACCGCGCGCCATCCGACTGGGCGATGATGACCGCGAGCGAGTGCGCGACGATGTCGTGCATGTCGCGGGCGATGCGGGTGCGTTCCTGCTCGGCGACCGTCTGCTCCTCGGCGCGCGACTGCGCGGCGCGGTTGGCGCGGGCGCGCATCGCGGTGCGGACGAGGGCGCCGGCGGTCCACGAGAGACCGAGTGCGAACAGCGCCGCCAGCAGGACGAAGATCAGCGTCGGGACGTCGGAGAGCGACCCGCTCCCGAGGAACGCCCATCGGAACAGGTAGATCGTGATGGTGCCCGAGCCGACGACGACCGAGGCGAGACCGAGCCAGAAGACCAGCCTCGTACCGTAGGCGGCGGTCGCGAAGAGCACCGCGAAGATCGCGATGTCGGCGAACCCGGGACCGCGTCCGAGCCCCATCTGCACGATCGCGCCGCCCCAGGCGACGGCGAGCGCAAGACCGGGCGAGAACCGGCGGAGTCCGAGTGCGCCGGAGAGGAGCAGGACGACCGGGATCGCTCCCCATCCGCCGATGTCATACGACGAGCTGGTCGACGTGCCCAGCTCGTACGGAAGCGACACCAGCGCGAACAGCACCGCGACGGACGCGTCGACGGCGACCTGGTACGGGCGGAGCGAGCGGAACACCCTTGAACGCTACGCGGTCGGGGCGGGGCGAGGCATCCGTCTCGGGATGTATCCCCGTCTCACCCGGCGGGCAGGTAGACCCGGAGTCCGTCCGGCACCGCGCGCACCCGCAGGCGGAAGCCGTCCTGCCCCACCTCTTCGAGCTCGCCGTCGTGGACCCAGATGTCGGGGGCGCTGCCGGCACGGACCTCGATCTCGAAGTCCTCGTCGAGGATGCGTTCGATGTCGGATGCCGGGGGCATCACGCGGAGTGCGCGCAGGATCGTGACGGTCTTCTCGCCGAAGGCGAGCGACGCGATGGCGCGGGCCCGCGTGCCGCGAGCGTGGTGCACGCGGACGTCGATGACGGGCTCGTCGAGCGTCGCACGCTGCATCGTCGCGATGCGATCGGGGTCGTTGGGTCCGACACCGGCGAACACCGACCAGACCGAGGCGCGTTTGCCGCCGCGGGCGATGTCGACCGCGTGCGCGTCGTGCATCTCCCGCCAGGCGGCGACGGCGCCGCCCCACCATTTGCCGAGGCTGGTGCGACGCTCGCGCTCGGCGAGGAACTCGGGGTACGCCCCGAGCGAGACGGCGTTCAGCACCGTGATCGGATCGGCGTCGTCCACCGAGACCTCGGCGACCGCGACGGGGCGGATGTTGGCCGCCGCATAGGCGTCGAGTCCGGCATCGACATCGGGGATGCCGACCGACCGGGCGAAGTGGTTGAAGGTGCCGTTCGGGAGGACGAGGAGCGTCAGGTCGTGGCGGCGCGCGAGGTGCGCCGCCCGCGAGACCGACCCGTCGCCGCCGAGGATCGCGAGAACCCGGGGCGCGTCCTCCTCCGCCATGGCCGCGGCCACGACGTCATCGAGAGTCTCGCTCTCGGCGAGTTCGCGGATGGTGGCCCCCGGCATCCGCCGGCGCACGTCGGGAACCCGGTCGGGCCGTCCCAGCGAGGCGCCGGATCGACTGTTGGCGACGACGAGGACCTCGCGGCCGATGGGGGTGTCGCTCATGCCTCCACGCTAGGCAGGGCGAGCCGGTCCCGCCTCCTCTTGACAGCGCGCGGGCGTCAGGCGGGCGAGATCGGGCGGTGTTCGAAGAAGGTCTGCAGCACGACCGTCGTGCGGGTGTTGACCGACGCGGCGGAACGGATGTCGCGGATCAGCCGTTCGAGATCGCGCGGCGTCGCGACGCGCACGAACAGCATGTAGGCCGCGTCGCCCGCGATGGAGTGGCACGCCTCGATCTCGTCGAGGTGCGCGATGAGTTCGGGGGCGTTGTCGGGCTGGCCCGGGTCGAGCGGGGTGATCTCGACGAACGCCGCGAGCGGCTTGCCCGCGACCTCGGGATCGATGACAGCACGGTAGCCGGCGATCAGCCCCCTCGCCTCGAGCCGTCGGACGCGCGCCTGCGTCGCCGACACCGACAGCCCCGCGACGGTCGAGAGCTCCGCGAGCGTCGCCCGTGCGTTGCTCGAGAGCGCAGCGATGATCGCGGAGTCGGCGGGGTCGGTCTCGTCTGCGGGCACGGTCCGACGCTACCGCAGCCAGGTTGCACACGAGATCCTTACGGCCCTACGCTGAAAACACAGGAAATGTTCCCGTGAAGCGCCGGGAAATCATCAAGAACCGATAGGAGGTCCACCATGAGCACCGTCACCACTTCGACGATCATCGGAATGCCCGAGGTCGTCGAAGACGCCCGCATGGCCGTGACCTCTGACGCCTGGGCGCTGCTGCGGGATGCCGCGACCGCCCTGCAGGACCTGCAGACCACCGACGGCTCGGTGCCCGAACCCGCCGACCACGACGCTGCCCGTGCGCACGTCGAGGCGATCACGGCCGGCATCCGCGCGCTCTCCCCCGCTTTTTCGCACGACGCCGCCTATCTCGAGGCGAGCGTGGCGGACTTCGACCGGTGGGTCTCGGAGGGGTTCGGCATCCCGGACTTCCTCGACTCGCTCATGGCCTTCCAGCCGCAGGAGAACCGCGTCGACGGACTCCGGCACCTCGTCGTGTTCCCGATGTACACGCAGAACGGCACCCGCGACCGCAAGGTCGAGGCCATCCTCGTCGAGACGATCTGGCCGGAGTTCATCGCAGAGCTCGAGCAGACGTACACGAACCGGCTGTTCGTGTCGTTCCGCCTGCTCGATTTCACGCCCGGGTACGACACGAACTCGGCCGTCCTCTTCCCTGAGACGGTCGCCATGCGCGAGGTGCCGACCTTCACGTGGGGTGCGATCTTCCAGGACCGCGAGGCCGCGCGCTACCGTCGCGTCGTGCGCGCGGCATCCGACATCACCCGTCTCGATCTGCCCGAAGCGGCCGCCCGTCTGCTCGACGACCAGCGCTTGGCCGAGAAGACGTTCGTCATGTGGGACCTCATCCACGACCGCACCCACATGCGCGGCGACCTGCCGTTCGACCCGTTCATGATCAAGCAGCGGATGCCGTTCTTCCTCTATTCGCTGGAGGAGCTCCGCTGCGACCTCACCGCGTTCCGCGAATGCGTCGCGATCGAGAAGGACCTGTCGGCGAAGGCACAGCTGACGGATGCCGAAGGCGAGATGCTCGAGCACGCCGGCCTCGTGCAGTACGCGGTCATCTTCGACCGCATCTTCCGCTTCGCGATCACCGGCACGCGCGTCCGCAACTACGACGGGCTCGGCGGCCAGCTGCTGTTCGCCTGGCTGCACCAGCGCGGCGTGCTGCACTGGACCGACACCTCGCTCGCGTTCGAGTGGGACCGTGTCGCCGACGCCGTCATCGCGCTGAGTGACGCGATCGACCGTCTCTACTGGGAGTCGATCGACCGTCCCAAGGTCGCGCACTGGCTCGCCGCGTACGACCTCGTCCGCCAGACCGTTACGCCGCACCCGGCGTCGCAGTGGGCCCGCGGGCTGTCCGACGAGATCCTCGCCGGTCCGCCCAAGGGGTACACCGACGCGGTTCTCAACGACGAGTTCCCGCTGTCGATGTTCTTCGAGGCCCTCGAGAAGAAGATGCGTCCCGTGATCGCTGGCGTCGCCGGCATCCGCGCTTCCGACGCCTGAGGCGTTCGGGAGCCGCTTCGGCGTCCGAGCTCTGGGGAGACTCGGGCGCCGAAGCCGTTCCGCCCCTGACGTCAGTCGGCGGCGACACCTCCTGCCGCTTCGCGCGACGACGAAGGGATGCCGGTGGCCGGGGCCGCGGCATCCGCTTCTGCCGTCTCGGGGGCGTCGCGGTACTCGGCCGAGAGCGTCCGGTACGACCGCGTGAGGAACGCGGCGAGCGCCGCGGCGACCATGATGAGTCCGCCGATGAGGAAGATCAGCGCGATCCCGCGCATCTCGCCCTCGCCGAGCAGCCACGACCACGTCCGCTCACCCTCGTCGGTGCGGAGATACGGGATGATCCAGAATTCCGCAATCGGCGCGATGGCGAACGAGGTGATCGGACCGGTCGACACTTCGAGCGCGGTGGCCGCTCCGAAGACGCGGCCCTGGCGTTCGAACGGGACGACCTTCTGGATGACGGTCTGCTCTGCCGACTCGATCACCGGCACAAGGGTCATGTACGCCCAGATCCCGACCGCGTAGAGCCACCACCACTCCCGCAGCGTGAAGACCGCGCCGAGCAGACCCATGACGGCGACCGCGAGCAACAGCGTGCGGATGGGGTTCTTGCCCAGACCCTTGGCCGCGACGATGCCGCCGCCGATGAGGAACCCCGTCGCCGTCACTGCGAGGACGACGCCCCACATCTTCACGTCGAACAGTTCCAGACCGTACGGGTCCATCAACGCCATGTAGAGGCCGCCGATGAGGTTGTTGAAGGTGGAGAAGAGGATGAGGGCGAACAGGCCCGGCACCGCCCGGATGGCCGCCGCCGCTCCGCGGATGTCGAGGATCTTCGACCCCGGATCGGGCCTCGGCGCGTCTTCGTGGATCCGCACGAAGAGCAGGTGGACGAGCGGCACGGCGGTGAAGGCGATCGCGACGGCGAGGGTCCAGCCCATGCCGACGAGTCCGATCGCGAGACCCGAGAGTGCGCTCGTCACGATGAAGGCGATGCCCTGCACCGTACCGACGAGGCCGTTCGCGTTCGCGTGACGCTCGGTCGGCACGAGGAGGGTGACCGTCGTCGACAGGGCGATGTTGCGCAGGTTCTCGACGACGGCGCCGGTCAGGATGATGCCGGAGAACAGCCAGAACCACGGTCCGCCGAGGTCGAGGATCGCGGACTCCGGCTGGGACACGTAGATCGCACCGGCCGCGAGGAAGGCCGCGAGCGTGAAGACCCCGGAGAACACCATGACGGCGTGCTTGCGGAAGCGGTCGACGAGCGTGCCGAAGACCATGCCGAAGATCGCCAGCAGCAGCATGTAAGCGCCGCCGATGACTCCCGTGGCCAGGACGGATTTAGTCTCGAGATACACCCAGAAGGTGAGGGCGAACCACAGGAAACTCGTCGTGACGTTCGCGACGGCCGTGTTCACCAGGACGTGCAGGAAGGTGCGCATCCCGCCCGGAGGAACGGTGCGCGACGACGGTGTCGCTTCACTCATGCGGCGAGGGTATCGCCGGGTTCCGACACGGGGAAGGCCATCGGCGTGAGACCTAGGCTTAGGGGGTGACGACGCTCCACGACCCGACGATCCGTTCCTTCGCCAGCGACAACTACTCCGGGGTCCACCCGGAGGTCATCGCGGCCATCGCCGCCGCCAACGACGGCCACCAGGTCGCCTACGGCGAAGACGTGTACACCGCACGCCTGCAGGAGGTCTTCGCGCGCCACTTCGGCGAGGACGCGCAGGCGTTCCCCGTCTTCAACGGGACCGGTGCGAACGTCACCGGCCTGCAGTCGATGCTCCCCCGCTGGGGCGCTGTGGTCGCGGCATCCACCGCTCACATCAACGTCGACGAGGGCGGCGCTCCCGAGAAGGTCGCGGGCATCAAGATCCTCAACGTGCCGACCGACGACGGCAAGCTCACCCCCGAGCTCGTCGACAGGGAGGCCTGGGGGTGGGGTGACGAGCACCGCGCGCAGCCTCTCGTCGTCTCGATCACGCAGTCCACCGAGCTCGGCACCCTCTACACGCCCGACGAGATCCGGGCCCTCGCCGACCACGCGCACGCCCGCGGCATGCACCTGCACCTCGACGGCGCACGCCTGTCGAACGCGGCCGCGGCCCTCGACCTGCCGATCCGCTCCTTCACCCTCGATGCGGGCGTCGACGTCGTGAGCGCCGGCGGGACGAAGAACGGCGCGCTCGCGGCCGAAGCCATCGTGGTGCTCGACCCCGCGGCATCCCAGGGGCTCCCCTACCTGCGCAAGCTCAACATGCAGCTCTCGTCGAAGATGCGCTTCGTCTCGGCGCAGCTGATCGCCCTCTACGAGGACGACCTCTACCTGCGGAACGCGCGCCACGCGAATGCGATGGCGGCACGACTCCGCGCAGCGGTCGAGGCGGGCCTGGCGGACGGGTCGATCTCGGGTGTGCGCTTCAGCCAGCCGACGCAGGCGAACGGCATCTTCGCGACCCTGCCCGACGGCGTCGCCGACCGCCTGCGCGAGTCGTTCCGCTTCTACGATTGGGATGCCTCGAAGAACGAGGTGCGCTGGATGTGCTCCTTCGACACCACGGAATCCGACGTCGACGCGTTCGTCGCGGCGCTGTCGCGCCTCACGCGCGGCTGACGGGGGCGCCGCGGCGCGGGTCGCGCGGGGCGAGTCAGCGCAGGGCGCCGACCGAGGCGAGTGCCTGCCGGACGAGGGTGGAGCGGCCGCCCTCCATCTCGGCGGCGAGGGCGTCGGACGAGGCCTCCTCGGGCGACATCCAGGTGACTTCGAGGGCGTCCTGGCGTGGCTCGCACGTGCCGGTCACGGGCACGACGAACGCGAGCGAGACGGCGTGCTGACGGTCGTCGTGGAACGCGCTCACGCCGGGGATCGGGAAGTACTCGGCGACCGTGAACGGGGCGGGCTGCGGCGGCAGCAGCGGGAAGGCCATCGGCCCGAGGTCGTTCTCGAGGTGACGGAACAGCGCGTCGCGCACGGTCTCGCCGTAACGGACGCGCCCTGACACGATCGTGCGGGAGATCTCGCCCATCGGCGTCGCGCGCAGCAGGATGCCGACGTCGGTCACCGCGCCCATGCCGTCCAGACGCACCGGCACGGCCTCGACGTACAGCATCGGCAGGCGGCGGCGCGCCTCGGCGAGCTCGACGTCGCTCAGCCACGCCGGGTTGCCCGCGGAGCCCGGACGCCCCATCGACGACCCCAGGCCGCGGAGCGGATCGCGCGAGGCGCCCTCGTCGCCCTGCTCGTTCGGGTCGGGGTCGGGGGTGCGGACGGCCATGCCTCATGTATACCCGAGCGGATGCCGCGGTGCCCCGCCCGCGGTCGCCTCGCCCGTGTGCCTCGCCCGTGTCCCTCGCCCGTGTCGGAGGGCTGGGGCAGGATGTACGCATGGTGGCCGCCTCCCCGCTCGATCCCGACGCCGTCCTGTGGTCCGCATCCGCCGACGAACGTAGCGACCGTCCGCTGCTGGTGCTGCTCCACGGCTACGGGTCGAACGAAGCGGACCTGTTCAGCCTGGTGCCGGACCTTCCGGAGGAGTTCGTCGTGGCCGCCGTCCGCGCGCCCCTCGCGCCGCGCTTCCCGATGCCCGGGTACTCCTGGTTCACGATCGACGGCGTCGAGAGTCGCGACCACGGCGAGGTCATCGCGTCGACCTCCGCCGTCTGGGAGTGGGTCGACGAGGTGCGGGGGGAGGCGGCATCCGTGGGTCTTCTCGGCTTCTCGCAGGGCGGCGTCATCGCCCTGCAGATGCTGCGGATGCGACCGCAGGCCGCCGCGTTCGCGGTGAGCCTCGCCGGCTACGCCTTCCCCGAACCTGCGGACGGGGATGCCGAGCTGGCCGAGGTGCGCCCGCCGGTGTTCTGGGGCCGCGGCGCACGCGACGAGGTGATCCCGCCGCGCTTCGTCGACCACACGGCGCAGTGGCTGCCGAGCCACACCGATCTGAGCGGGCGCGTCTATCCGAACCTCGCGCACAGCGTCTCGGCCGAGGAGCTCGGCGACGTCCGCGTGTTCCTCGAGAAGCAGCTGACGCGCCTGCGCGGCTGACGCCCTGGCATCTGCTCGGCATCGTCGCTACCATGGTCGGCGTCCTGTCCCGAGTGTGAGGAAGAGCCGTTGAAGGCTGTCGACGCGATCGCGCTGTGATCCCGCGCTGACCCGTCGACCCTCCCCGAGGACGATGCGACGGTCCGCCCGGTGATCGATTCACCGACCGGCGCGGACCGTCCCCTTCGACCGCAGCACACCGTGCTGCCCGGCCGCACCGAGCGCTGCGGGCCGGTTCGTCGACGCCGGCGTCCGCGCACCCCGAACAGGGAGGCGCACATGCCCACCACTTCTCTCTCTGCGGTCACCCTCGACCGCCTCACCTTCGCCTGGCCCGACGGCACCGTCGCGCTGAGCGACGTCACCGGAGCCTTCAGCGGCGGTCGCACCGGCCTCGTCGGCCGGAACGGGTCCGGCAAGTCCACGCTGCTGAAACTCATCGCCGGGACTCTCGAACCGGCATCCGGATCGATCACGACGGCGGGACGGGTCGACCTGCTGCCCCAGCAGCTCACGCTCGACGTGTCGCGGCGCGTCGCAGACGTGCTCGGCATCTGGCCCGTCCTCGACGCGGTGCGCGCGATCGAACGCGGCGACGTCGACGAGCGCCACTTCGACACGGTCGGCGACGACTGGGACGTCGAGGCGCGAGCGACGGCGGCGCTCGCCGAGGTCGGCCTGCCGGATGGAGCTCTCGATCGCCGCGTCGGCGAGCTCTCGGGCGGTGAGGCGGTGCTCGCGGCGCTCATCGGCGTCCGCCTGCGCGGCGCCGAGATCGCCCTGCTCGACGAGCCGACGAACAACCTCGACCGCGACGCGCGTCGCCGTGTGCGCGAGCTCGTGCGGATGTGGCGCGGCACGCTTATCGTGGTGAGCCACGACATCGCGCTGCTCGACGAGCTCGACGACACGGCGGAACTGTACGGCTCCGAGCTGTCGGTCTTCGGCGGCCCGTACTCCGCATGGCGGTCCTGGCTCGAGACGGAGCAGGCCGCCGCCGCACAGGCCGAGACGGCGGCGCGACAGGTGCTGCGGCGCGAGAAGCGGGACCGCCGGCAGGTCGAATCGGCGATCGCCATGCGGAACGCGCACGGCAAGAAGCTTGCTGCGCAGAAAGCGGCGCCGAAGATCGTGCTGGGCGCCATGAAGCGCTCCGCGCAGGTGACGGCGGGCAAGCTGCGCGTCGAAGCGAACGCGAAGGTGGATGCCGCGCGCGCCGCCGTCGACACCGCCGGACGGCGCGTGCGAGACGACGACACGGTCCGCATCGATCTGCCCGATCCGGAGGTCGGCACCGGCCGCCGGATCGCGACGATCGGCGACGCCGAGCGCACCTGGATCATCCAGGGGCCCGAGCGGGTGGCACTGATCGGACCGAACGGCGCCGGCAAGACGACGCTGCTCGAGCGGCTCGTCGCGTCGGCGTACGGCGGGGCTGTTCCGTATTCAGTCTCCCGGGTCTCGGCATCGGCGGCCGCCTCCGAGACGGCAGGGATCGGGGCCGTCGCGGGGACACCGAGACTGAATACGGAACGCGCGGCGGCAGCGACCTCTCAGCCGTTCTCCGGTCAGAAGGGTTCGGGCCCGCCTCGAACGGATGCGGACGCGGCATTTTTCCGGAGAACGGTCCGCGCCGAGGCGCACACCGACCGCATCGGCTACCTGTCGCAGCGGGTGGACGGCCTCGAGGAGGATGCCGCGGTGCTGGCGAACATCCGGGCGGCGGCACCCGGAGTGGGCGACGTCGAGCTGCGGAACCGGCTGGCGAGGTTCCTCATCCGCGGCGACACGGTGCACCGCCCCGTCTCGGCGCTCTCGGGCGGCGAGCGGTTCCGCGTGGCGCTCGCCCGCCTGCTGCTCGCCGACCCGCCGCCGCACCTGCTGGTACTCGACGAGCCGACGAACAACCTCGACCTCGACACGGTCGACCAGCTCGTCGAGGCCCTCTCGGCCTACCGGGGCGCGGTGCTCGTGGTGAGCCACGACGACGCGTTCCTCGCGCGGATCGGGGCGGGACTCACGCTCGAACTCCGCGACGGACGGATGACGGAGGTCTGACCGACGGGCCGGGGCGCAAGCCCCGGCCCGATGTCGGTGGTCCGCGCGATGATGGGAGCATGGCGGACGTCCTCGAGCGGTTCAGCCCTGCGACGCAGGACTGGTTCCGCAGCGCCTTCCACGCGCCCACGGCGGCGCAGGCCGGTGCGTGGCAGGCGATCTCGGCCGGCAAGCACGCGCTGGTGGTCGCCCCGACCGGTTCCGGCAAGACGCTCTCGGCGTTCCTCTGGGCACTCGACCGCATCTTCCGCGACCGCGTCGCCGAGAAGCCGACGACCGAGGGCGAGAAGCCCGCGCGCGGCAAGAAGAAGCGGTCGGATGCCACGCCTCCCCGCACGCGCGTCCTCTACGTCTCACCGCTCAAGGCCCTCGGCGTCGACGTCGAGCGCAACCTCCGCTCCCCGCTGGTGGGCATCGGGCAGTCCGCCCGCAGGCTCGGGATGCCGGCGCCCGATGTGACTGTGGGGGTCCGCTCCGGCGACACGCCCTCCGCCGACCGGCGACGCCTGCTCGCCGATCCTCCTGACATCCTCATCACGACGCCGGAGTCGCTGTACCTGATGCTGACCTCGCAGGCAGCAGAGACGCTCCGCGGCATCCACACCGTCATCGTCGACGAGGTCCACGCCGTTGCCGCGACCAAGCGCGGTGCGCACCTCGCCGTGAGTCTCGAGCGCCTCGACGCCCTGCTCGACACCCCCGCGCAGCGGATCGGTCTGTCGGCGACGGTCCGGCCGATCGACGAGGTCGCCCGTTTCCTGGGCGGCGCGGCTCCCGTCGACATAGTGGCGCCGAAGGCGACGAAGGCGTTCGACCTCTCCGTCGTCGTGCCGATCGACGACCTCACGAACCCGCCTCCGCCACCCGGCGCGCCGGACGAGGAGGAGCCTGTCGCGGTCGATGCCGACGACGACGATGGCGACGGCGGCAACTGGTACACGCCGCCCCAGTCGTCGGAGATGACCGGGTCGGTCTGGCCGCACGTCGAAGAGGCGATCGTCGACCGCATCCTCGCCCACCGGTCCACGATCGTCTTCTCGAACTCGCGTCGCCTCGCCGAGCGCCTGACGGGACGGCTCAACGAGATCTACGCCGAACGGGTCGGCATCGACGTGCCGGACCAGACCGTTCCCGCAGCGATGATGGCGCAGGCGGGCGCATCCGCCGGCGTCGAGGCGATCCTCGCGAAGGCGCACCACGGCTCGGTGTCGAAGGAGCAGCGCGCGCAGGTCGAGGACGAGCTGAAATCCGGGGCGCTGCGCTGCGTCGTCGCGACGAGCAGCCTCGAGCTCGGCATCGACATGGGTGCCGTCGACCTCGTGATCCAGGTCGAGGCCCCGCCCTCGGCGGCATCCGGTCTGCAGCGCGTCGGCCGCGCCGGTCACCAGGTCGGCGAGGTGAGTCGCGCGGCCCTGTTCCCCAAGCACCGGGGCGACGTCCTGCACACGGCCGTCGTGACCGAGCGGATGCTGGCGGGCCAGATCGAGGCGATCTCAGTGCCGCAGAATCCGCTCGACATCCTCGCGCAGCACACGATCGCGGCCTCCGCCGTGGCCGTGCTCGACGTCGAGGGCTGGTTCGAGACGATCAAGCGATCGGCGCCGTTCCGCTCCCTGCCGCGGTCCGCGTACGAGGCGACGCTCGACCTGCTCGCGGGCCGCTATCCGTCGGACGCCTTCGCCGAGCTGCGGCCGCGCGTCGTCTGGGATCGGGATGCCGGGACCATCACCGGTCGGCCCGGTGCGCAGCGCATCGCGGTCACCAGCGGCGGCACGATTCCCGACCGGGGACTGTTCGGCGTCTTCATCTCGGGCGAGGCTCGCAACGCCCGCGTCGGCGAGCTCGACGAGGAGATGGTTTACGAGTCGCGCGTCGGCGACGTGTTCACCCTCGGCACCACCAGCTGGCGGATCGTCGAGATCACCCACGACCGCGTCAACGTCCTCCCCGCTTACGGGCAGCCGGGCAAGCTCCCGTTCTGGCACGGCGACGGGCTCGGGCGCCCGGCCGAGCTCGGCGAGGCACTCGGCAAGTTCTCCCGCGAACTGTCGACCTCCAAGCCCGAGAAGGCCACCGAACGGCTCCGGGAGTCCGGCCTCGACGACAACGCCATCGGCAACCTGCTCGCCTACATCGGCGAACAGCGCGAAGCGACCGGCAGCCTGCCGACCGACAAGTCGCTGACTGTCGAGCGTTCGCGCGACGAGGTCGGCGACTGGCGCGTCATCCTGCATTCCCCGTACGGCATGCACGTGCACGCACCGTGGGCGCTGGCCGTCAACGCGCGGATCCGCGAACGCCTCGGCGTCGAAGGAGCAGCCGTCGCGAGCGACGACGGGATCATCGCGCGGGTCCCGGACACGGATGCCGAGCCGCCGGGTGCCGAGCTCTTCGTGTTCGACGCGGACGAGCTCGAGCAGCTCGTCACCTCGGAGGTCGGCGGGTCCGCGCTGTTCGCCTCGCGGTTCCGCGAGTGCGCCGCACGCGCGCTGCTGCTGCCGCGGCTGAACCCGAACAAGCGGTCGCCGCTGTGGCAGCAGCGGCAGCGGTCCGCGCAGCTGCTGGAGGTCGCCAAGGAGCACCCCACCTTCCCGATCATCCTCGAGACGCTCCGCGAGGTGCTGCAGGACGTCTACGATCTGCCTGCCCTGCTGCGCATCGCGCGGAGCATCGCGGAACGCCGCATCCGTCTCGTCGAGACCACGACCAACTCCCCGTCGCCGTACGCCCGCGACCTGCTGTTCGGATATGTCGGGGCGTTCATGTACGAGGGCGACTCACCCCTCGCCGAGCGCCGGGCTGCGGCGCTGTCGGTCGACCCGGCCCTGCTGAGCGAACTGCTGGGCAAGATCGAGATGCGCGAGCTGCTCGACCCGGGCGTCATCGAGCAGTACGAACGTGAGCTCCAGCGCCTCGACCCGACGCGCCGTGTGCGCGGCGTCGAAGGCGTCGCCGACCTGCTCCGTCTGCTCGGGCCCCTGTCAGTCGCCGAGGTCGCCGAACGTCTCGAAGGCGC
Source organism: Microbacterium phoenicis (assembly GCF_047302325.1). Taxonomy (NCBI): domain Bacteria; kingdom Bacillati; phylum Actinomycetota; class Actinomycetes; order Micrococcales; family Microbacteriaceae; genus Microbacterium; species Microbacterium phoenicis. The sequence continues at coordinate 956,036 of NZ_CP154849.1, read as the reverse complement.
CGCGACGGACCCCGACGCGCCCGCACCCGCTGCGACCGACGCGGATGCCGCCGCGCTCCTCGACGAGCTCGTCGAGACCCGCCGCGCGATCCGGGTCACCTTCGGCGGCGCGGCCCGCATCGCCGGGATCGAGGACGCGGGCCGTCTGCGCGATGCGCTCGGCGCGGCCCTGCCCGTCGGCATCCCGACGGCGTTCCTCGAGCCGGTCGCCGACCCGCTTGCGGACCTCGTCGCCCGCTACGCACGCACCCACGGGCCGTTCCGGACGTCCGACGTCGCCGCCCGCCTCGGCGTGGGCGGTGCCGTCGCGCGTCAGACGCTGCAGCGACTCGAAGCGCAAGGCCGGCTCGCGAGCGGGTTCTTCCTGCCCGCAGACGCCGCGCACTCGGACGACCTCGAATGGTGCGACAGCGAGGTGCTGCGCCGTATCCGGATGCGCTCGCTCGCCGCGATCCGCGGAAGCGTCGAGCCCGTCGAACCGCAGGCGCTGGGACGATTCCTACCCGTCTGGCAGCACCTGACGCGTCCGCTCGAAGGCGTCGACGGGGTGCTCGCCGTCGTCGAGCAACTGGTCGGCGTGCCGCTCCCCGCGAGCGCATGGGAGTCGCTCATCCTGCCGTCGCGGGTGCGGAACTACTCCCCCGCTCTGCTCGACGAGCTGACCGCGACGGGCGAGGTGCTGTGGTCGGGACACGGCTCGTTGCCCGGGCGCGACGGGTGGATCGCGCTGCACCCCGCAGACGTCGCCACCCTCACGCTCCCCACGCCCGAGGACGAGCCGACACCGTTCGAGCAGTCGATCCTCGACGCGCTCGGCGCCGGCGGCGCGTACTTCGCGGGGCAGCTGGCCGGCATGGTCGAGGCGCCGAACGAGCAATCCGTCATCGATGCGCTCTGGAACCTGACCTGGTCGGGACGCGTCACGAACGACACCTTCGCCCCTGTCCGGGGACTCCTCGCCGGGGGATCGCAGGCGCACCGGGTGACGCGGCGGACGCCCCGCACCCGGATGTTCCGCGGCACGCCGATCGCGGCCGCCGCACGGCCCGCACCGCAGCGCCCCGCGATGGTCGGCGGCCGCTGGTCGCTCCTGCCCATTCCCGACGACGACGCGACCCTCCGGGCGACCGCGACGGCGGGCATGCTCCTCGAGCGCTACGGCGTCGTGACGCGCGGTTCGGTACAGGCCGAGGGCGTGCCCGGCGGCTTCGCGCAGGTGTACCGGATCCTGGCGGGATTCGAGGATGCCGGGCACTGCCGGCGCGGCTACTTCGTCGAGAAGCTCGGCGCCGCCCAGTTCGCCACCTCGGCGACGGTCGACCGGCTCCGCGAGTTCGCATCCGTGCCCGAGCCTGCTCCGCTCACCGCGCGGACGCTCGCCGCCACCGACCCCGCGAACCCCTACGGCGCGGCGCTGAACTGGCCGTCGATCGAAGGCGTGAACCACCGCCCGGGCCGCAAGGCCGGCGGACTCGTCGTGCTCGTCGACGGCACGCTCGTGCTGTACCTCGAGCGGGGCGGGCGCACCGCCCTCGCGTTCACCGACGACGAGGACGTGCTCGTCGCGGCCGCCCGGAGCCTCGTCGAGACCTCGCGGGCCCACGGACTCGACACCCTCACGATCGAGCAGGTGAGCGGCGCGTTCGTCTACACGACCGCCGCCGGCCGCGCCCTCCGCGACGCCGGTTTCGTCGAGTCGCCCAAGGGTCTCACCCTGCGGCGCGGCGCACGGGAGCCGCAGCGTGCCTGAGCTCCGGATGCCTGAGCTCCGGATGCGTGAGGTCCGGGTGCCTGAGCCGGAGGCGACGTATGCCCGAGGGTGACACCGTCTTCCGTGCCGCGCGGAAGCTGCACGAGGCGCTCGCAGGCCACGAAGTGACGCGTTTCGAGGTGCGTGTGCCGCGGAGCGCCACGGTCGACCTGCGCGGCGAGACCGTGCGCGAAGTCGTGCCGCGTGGCAAGCACCTCCTGATGCGCATCGGGGCGCAGACCCTGCACTCCCACCTCAAGATGGAGGGCCGCTGGCACGTCTACCGGCCCGGGCAGAAGTGGCGCGCGCCCGCGTTCCAGGCCCGCGCGATCGTCGGGACGAGACCCGCGGATGCCGTCGGCTTCGAACTCGCGATGGTCGAGGTCCTCCCCACTGCCGACGAGGACCGCGTCGTCGGCCACCTCGGACCCGATCCGCTCGCCGCCGACTGGGATGCGGCGAAGGCCGTGGCCAACGTCGCGGCGGACGAGCGCGCGATCCATGTCGCGCTGCTCGACCAGCGGAACGTCGCCGGGTTCGGCAACGAGTACGCCAACGAGCTGCTGTTCGTGCGCGGCATCCGCCCCACCGCGCTCGCGAAGGACGTCGACGTCGCTGGTCTCATCGAGACGGGGGTGCGGATGATCCGCGCGAACCGGGATCGGCAGGGGCGCACGTTCACCGGTGACAATCGCCCCGGGAAGCAGACGTGGGTCTACGGTCGCGGCGGCAAGCCATGCCGGAGGTGCGGCACGCTCATCCAAGGGTCGGAGCTGGGCGCCCGCGCGACGAGCGAGCGGATCGTGTTCTGGTGCCCCGTCTGCCAGCCGTGAGCGGCTGACGCCTCACTCCTCGGGCGGAAGACCCTCGATGCGGTAGCGACGCTCGATGCCCGCCGTCGCGCGACCCCATTCGCTTTCGGCCGCGCGTCGCTGATGCTCCCGGAACGCGTGCACGTCGGTGAAGAGCTCCTCGACCGACCAGGCGCGGCCGCCGCCGAGCGGCGTGATCTCGAACAGCAGACACCCCGGTTCCGCGCGGGTGCGAGCGATGTGCGCGTCGAGGTGGCGACGCACGGCATCCGCTTCGTCCTTCGTGGCGCAGATCATGCGTCCCGAGAGGCGTACACCGCCGATGTCGACCATCATCAGTGGCCGATGTACCGGCCCGGCCGGTGGTTCAGTGCGAGGACGAGGTTCAGCACGACGGCCCCGGCAGCGCTGAGGAGGACGTTCGGCCACGGAACGACGAGGAGGGCGAGAAGGATGACGAGGACATCGAAGACCATCATGGTCCACCCCACGCGGATGCCGGTCGCATCCTGGATGACGAGGGCTACGACGTTGATGCCGCCGAGGCTCGCGCCGTGTCGGAAGACGATGAGCAGGCCGATGCCGGCGAGGAGGTTGCCGGCGACGGTGCCGAAGATCGGATCGATCCGTTCGACGAGGAAGAAATGCTCGATGACGACGGAGAAGCCCGACACCGCACCGATGCACACCATGGTGCGCAGCGCGAAGTTCCACCCGCGCTTCCAGACGGCGAGCACGCCGAACGGCAGGTTCACGACCGCGAACAGCGCCCAGAAAGGCCACTCGAGGGCGTAGTTCAGCAGCAGCGACAGGCCCGCCGTGCCGCCGGTGACGGCCGTGCTGAGGTGCAGCAGGAACAGGCCGAGCGAGACGGTGAACGTCCCCGTCGCGAGTCCGACGACGTCATCCAGCCAGCTGTGCGGCGCGGCCTTCTGATCGAAGACGAGCGACGGCCCGGTCTCGGGCGCGGCGGAGTCGATCGGATCTGCGGAGGCTGTCACCGAATCAGGTTACCCAGCCGCGGTCAACCCCGTGATTTGGGGCGGGATTCGGGAATGAAATGCCTTGTGGGACGTTGTATCCGTCAAGGAGGACCCGTGGGCAAGAACTACATCGACATCGAGAACGACCGAGGCGAGACGCTGCGCTACCGCAAGCACGCCAACGGGCGTGGCTTGATCGCGAACGGCGCCAAGGTGCACCCGAGCGCGATCGTCGAAGCAGGCACCTACGTCGAACCCGGGGCGCAGATCGCGGCGGGGGCCCGAATCGGCCGCGGCGTGTGGATCGAACCGGATGCCGTCATCGGCCCGAACGCCGAGATCGCCCCGCACGCGCACATCGGCCCCGGAGCGGCTATCGGTGCGGGCGCGAAGATCGGCGTCCGCTGCTTCGTCGGCGCGGGAGCGCGCGTCGCCAGCGAATCGCTGATCGGCGACGACGAGAGCATCCCCGACGGTGAACGCGTCGCCACCGACCGACGCGGACTGCGCCTGGCGGCCTGACCCGCTCCTCTCGCAGACTCATCACGGCCCGATTCCCCTCAGGGAGTCGGGCCTTCGTCTGTGGTCGGGGCTAGCCTCGGCGCATGACCACGCCCCGTCGCTCGACCCGTGCCGTCGTCGCGGGGTTCGTCGGGGCGCTTCTGCTCGCAGGGATCTGGGTGGCGGCATCCGCTCTGCGCGAAGCGCCCGGGGACGGGATCCCGGCGGGTGCCGTCGTCGTCTCCGTCGAGCGCGTCGTCGACGGAGACACGCTCGTGACCGCGGACGGAGCGCGGGTCCGCCTGATCGGCATCGACGCCCCTGAAGCGCGCCCCCAGCCGGAATGCGGGGCGGATGCCGCGACCGCCCGGCTGCGCGAGCTCGCTCCCGAGGGAGCCCGACTCTGGATGCTCGCGGACCGCGAGGACCTCGACCGATTCGAGCGCGATCTGCGCTACGTGTGGACCGAGGGCGGCACGTTCGTCAACGACCTCCTCGTCGCCGAGGGACATGCCGAGACCCTCCGCATCCCGCCCAACACCCGATACGCCGATCGCCTCGCCGAGAGCGAGGCGGCCGCTCGAGCCGACGGTGCCGGACGGTGGGGTGCCTGCTGAGCCGCGGCATCCCGGGGCATCCCGCGGCGCGCGGCTACGCTGACAGGCATGGCGACACGAGGCGGACCCCAGCGCAAGGGTGGTCGTCCGTCGCCGGCGAAAGCCCGCTCCGGCGGCTCGAAGCCGCCCCAGAAGCGGAAGCCCGCACCGGCGCCGCCGACGCCCGCGCCGCCGTCCGGCCCCTTCCGCCTCGGCGCGATCCCGGGGGCGACGCCGGGCAAGTGGATCGACATCTGGAAGACGCGGATGCCGCAGAATCCCCTCGAGCTCGTCACCCTCTCGGTAGTGGACCAGCGGTCAGCCTTGACCGATGACGACGTGGACGCCGCGATCGTCCGCCTGCCGATCGACCGCGACGGCCTCAACGTCATCCCCCTGTACGAAGAGACAACGGTCGTGGTGTGCGCCGCGGACTCCCACCTGACCGCTGCGGACGAGTTGACCGCCGACGACCTCCGCGGCGAGGTGCGGATCGTGCCTCTCGACGACGTGCTGTCGTTCGAGGTCTCAGGGACCGACGCACCACAGTTCGCGGCGCCGGCGACCACCGGCGAAGCGATCGAGACCGTCGCCGCAGGCGTCGGGATCGTGCTCGTCCCCATGTCGCTCGCGCGACTGCATCACCGCAAGGACGTGGCGTTCCGTCCACTCGCGGATGCGCCGGCCTCGGCCGTCGCGCTCGCCTGGCGCGCCCAGGGTGCAAGCGACCTGGTCGACACGTTCGTGGGGATCGTGCGCGGTCGCACGTCGAACTCGTCGCGCTGACGCACGGCGTTCGGCCTCGGACCGGGCATTTAGACTCGAGGAATGGCCCCGCTCGTCTACCTGTGCGTTCGCCCGCAGGTGGATGCCGCGGACGGCGAGTACGCGTCGTTCCACGAAGCGATGGGGGTCGGCGAGAGCGGCCTCGAGCGGTGGAACCTCGTCGACGACGACCTCCCCGCCGATGCGTTCGAGCGCTGGCGCGGCTTCGTGGTCGGCGGCAGCCCGTTCAACACGACGGATGCCGATGACTCCAAGCCAGCGGAGCAGGTGCGGATCGAGACAGGACTCAGAGCCGTCGCGCAGGCCGCGGCAGCGGGGCGGACCACCGCGCTGTTCACGTGCTTCGGCATCGGTGTCGCCTCACGCGCCCTCGGCGGCGAGGTGACACGGGAGTATCCGGAGGGGACGGGGCCCACCGGCATCCGTCTCACCGATGCGGGTCGGGAGGATCCGCTGTTCGGCGGGCTGAAGGCGGAGTTCACGGCGTTGACGGCGCACAAGGAAGCCATCGAACGCCTGCCCGAAGGCGCGGTGCTCCTGGCGACGAACGACGACTGCCCCGTGCAGGCATACCGGTTCGGTGAGCGGCTGTACGCGACGCAGTTCCACCCCGAGCCGACCGGGATCGCCTTCGCGGAGCGCATGACGATCTACCGCAACCACGGCTACTTCGACGCCGACGCGTACGACACCGTCGCCGCGCGCGTGCTGGCCGCGGATCTCGATGAACCGCAGCGGTTGCTGCGACGATTCGCCGAGATCTTCTGACCGCTCAGCTGCGCGCGAGAGCGAGTTCGCCGCGGCGGCCGCGTGCCCAGAGGACGAGCGGGACGACGACGACGATCGCTGCGGCGATCCACGCCGCGATGGCGATCGGGGTGGACTCGGGCTCGGTCGCGAAGCGGCCGATGCCGATCCACAGGAGTCCCCACGCAGAGGCGAGGGCCGGGGCGAGGCGCCCGCCGGTGCGAATGGCGCTCGCGGCGGCGATCAGGACCACCACGACGATGACGGCGATGCCCCACCCGGTGGCGGCGTCGCCCCACGACCTCGGGGCGACCTCGGCGGTGAGCCAGGCCGTCGTGTTCGCGACGGTGGCGAGGGTGACCCAACCCAGGTGGAGGCCGACGGTGATATCGGTGAAGAACGTCTCGGCGAACGATCGCGGCGGGTTGAAGACGAGGATGCGGATGGTCCAGCCGAGCGCGACGAGCAGCGCGACGATCGTCACGACGGTGACGAGGAGCGTCGTGTACTGGGCGGCCAGCAACCACAGCCCGTTCAGGACCGCGGTGAGGGCGATCGGGTAGCCGACCTTGCGCTGACGGTCGCTGGCGCGCTGCGAGGGGAGCGCCTGCCAGATCGTGTACGCGATCATGAAGAGGTAGATGACGCTCCAGATCGAGAACGCCTGGGCCGCGGGAGCGAGCACCGTCGAGGTGGCGGAGAGCGCGCCGCCCTGCAGGTCCTGCACGGGGGTCCCACCGAGGACACCGGCTCCGAACAGCGCGGCGATCAACATGAACGTCACCGCCGAGATCACGACGACCTGGCGGGTGAGGTCCGACGAACGGGATGCGGTGGAGCTCATCATGACGTCACGGTACGTTCCGGGAGCGTGAGGCAGCGACCTCTTGACAGGCCTCGAGCGGGGGCTTGAGGGGATGGGGTGGGCGGCGGGTGTGGGGCAGGCGGGGCGTGACGTGGTGGCCGTCGGGCGTCGGGCGTCGGGCCATAACCCCGATGAGAGGTTTCTCATTTTTTGTCTGGTTCGCAACGGGTGTTTTCGGTGGTTATCGGGGTCTGAATGTCGGTGGTTGGTGCGAGAGTGCAGGTATGACGGAAGCGATGGAAACCCCCGATGGTGAGGCGTATCTCGCCGCCATCGCTGGGATCGTCGCGGACGTCGAAGACGTAGGCCGCCAGATCGCCGCCGGGCAGATCACGGAGCTTCGCGTGCTGGCCGCCGCAGGCCGTTTGGCGGACGAGCAGGGCGCGCCTCGGAACGCGAGAGTCCAGGTGCACGACATGATGTTGCGGTCGATCTCTGCCGAGGTCGCCGGGGCCATGCGACTCACCGATCGGGCCGTTCAGCGTCGGATCGGGGAAGCGCGAACGATCATCGAAGGATTCCCCGCTGCGGTGGCTGCGTGGGAGTCCGGGCGGATCGTCCGAGGCCATGTGAAAGCGATCGTCGACGCCGGATTGAACTTGCCCGGCGAGATGTGGGCTCAGTTCGAGGCGATCGCGATCGAACGCTGCGAAGGGGAGACGCCGAACCGAGTCCGGGGTGAGCTCGAGATCCTCGCGCACCGGATGCACCCACGATCCTTCGCGGAACGGCATGAAGAGGCAGCCGCCGGCCGGTGCGTGCGACTGGTGCCGGGGCGGGACGGGATGAGCGATCTCATCGCAACCCTTCCGACGGTGATCGCGGAAGGGATCCACGACAGGCTCACACAGCAAGCACGGGCGATCATCGACACGCGGGACGAGCGCCCGGCCGACTCCGATGCGGTTGCGACTGACGCCCGCTCGACCGATCAGGTCCGTGCGGACGTGTTCGCCGACCTGCTTCTCGCCGGTACCCCGGCGTTGGATGACACCCGAGACACGAGCGCCGGACCGCTCGGGGCGATCCGCGCGAGGGTGCAGGTCTTGGTTCCCGCAGTGACGTTGACCGGCGGGAACGATGTGCCCTGCGATCTCGCAGGCCGCTCCCCCATCGACCCCGCCACCGCGCGCACACTCGCCGGAGCGACACACATCTGGGAGCGCCTCTTCCACGACCCGACGACCGGCGTCACCGTCGCGACCGATTCGTACCGGGTCCCGTCGGGGATGCGACGGTTCCTACAAGCCCGAGACCAGCACTGCCGGTTCCCCGGATGCCGCGTCGCGGCCATCCGGTGCGAAATCGACCACACCCACGACCACGCCCTCGGCGGCAAGACAGAGTTGAGCAATCTCGCTCACCTGTGTCAACGGCATCATTCGATGAAGCAGTTCACCGCCTGGCGGGTGCGACAACTCCCGGGTGGTGTCCTCGAATGGACCTCACCCCTCGGCAGGACCTACCGCGAAGACGCACCCACCCCGGCCGTCGCCTTCACCCCTGCCACCGTTACTCCCGGAGACCCTGCACCGTTCTGAGAGGGCGCGAACACACGAGCGCGCCACCCGAGGACGGCGCGCCGCCCGAGGACATCGCGCCACCCGAGCTCGCGTCACGCCCCCGACGCGATGCACACCGTCACCACACGCGCCCCGTCAGCACGCACGCGCGATGCCGGCGATCACCAAGCCCGAGTGACGAACGCCTTACCGTCCCCCGCGCGGATTACGCCCCGACGACCACCGCGGACTCCGGCGCCACGACCACCCGGTCGCCTGCCGACGTCGGCTCGACGGACGCGATCCAGACGTCGCCGCCGGCCACCTCCCACGGCTCGGACGACAGGTTCACGAGCACCCTCGCCGCGCCGCGGCGCAGCACGTACCGCGGACCCGTCGGGGTCGACTGCACCTCGGCATCCCGGCCACCGGGACCGGGGTCGGTCAGCTCAGGGTGCGAGCGACGCAGCTCCGCCAGACGTCGATACAGATCCAGCAGCCGCGCGTGATCGCCCTGCGACACCTCCGACCAGTCGAGCTTCGACCGCTCGAACGTCGCGGGGTCGTTGGGGTGCGGCACGATGCTCTCGTCCCAGCCCATCTTCACGAACTCCTCGATCCGACCCTTCGCCGTCGCCTCGGCGAGCTCCGGCTCGGGGTGCGAGGTGAAGAACTGCCACGGCGTCGACGCGCCCCACTCCTCACCCATGAACAGCATCGGCGTCCCCGGCGCGGTCAGCGTCAGCACCGCCGCGACCGCCAGCCGATCCGTCGACAACGTCGCCGTTAGACGGTCGCCCGCCGCGCGGTTGCCGATCTGATCGTGATCCTGCGCGTACGTCACCAGACGCCAGGATGCCGCCTCGTCGGGAACGGGCTTGCCGTGATCCCGCTCGCGGAACGACGAGTACGTGCCGTTGTGGAAGAAGCCCTCCGTCCACACCTTCGGCAGCGCCTCGGGATCGGCGAAGTCCTCGTAGTAGCCCACCGCCTCACCGGTCAGCGCGACGTGAACGGCGTGATGCCAGTCATCCGACCATTGCGCCGTCAGCCCGTATCCGCCGGACTCGCGCGGCAGGAACATCACCGGGTCGTTCAAGTCGCTCTCGGCGATGAGCGTCAACGGCCGCCCGACGTGTGCGCTCAGCGCGTCGGTCCGCTCCGCGATCTCCTGCAGGATGTGCACCGGCTGCTTCCCCGACTCGTGCAACGCGTGTACGGCATCCAGCCGCAGGCCGTCGACGTGGAAGTCCCGCATCCACATCAGCGCGTTCTCGACGATGAACGACCGCACGGCCGCCTCGTCGAGGTTGAGGCTGTCGCCCCACGTGTTCCGCGACCCGTCGCGCAGGTACGGACCGTACTCGGGCAGGTAGTTCCCACTCGGCCCGAGGTGGTTGTAGACCACGTCCTGGATCACTGCGAGGCCGGCGGCGTGCGCGGCATCAACGAAGCGCTGGTACGCCGCCGGACCGCCGTACGTCTCCTGCACCGCGTACCAGAGCACCCCGTCGTAGCCCCAGTTGTGGGTGCCGTTGAAGGCGTTCACCGGGAGCAGTTCGATGTGCGTCACGCCGATGTCGATCAGGTGGTCGAACCGGGCGATCGCGGCATCCAGCGTCCCCTCGGGAGTGAACGTCCCGAGGTGCAGCTCGTAGATCAGCCCGCCGGCGAGCTGACGCCCGGTCCACGCCTCATCCGTCCATGCGAAGGATGCCGGATCGAACCACGCCGACGCCTCGTGCACGCCTCGCGGCTGCCGCCGCGACCGCGGGTCGGGACGAAGGTCATCCCCGTCACCCAGCACGAAACCGTACTCGTCGCCGTCCGCCAGCTCGACGTCGGCGCGCCACCAGCCGTCACCGGCGGCGGTCAGCGCCACGTCGTCCGCACCGGGACGGCGCAGCCGCACCCGTTCGACCCGTGGAGCCCAGACCTCGATCACGATGCGTTCCCCTCGATGACATCCGCCGGCGCGAGCAGCGCGACGGGATAGGTGTCCAGCAGATCGGCGAGCCGAAGACGCCCGCCGTCGAAACGGCGACCGGTGAGCACGTCGACCGTGGGGCCCGCGTGCGTCAGCACCTCGGTCTCACCCCAGCCGCCGCGGGCGGCGAGCCCGGCGGGCAACCGCGTCGCCACCGCGACCGCACCGCCGCGGTCGAAGGCGACCGCGTGGTCCGCGGCCTCTCCCACGACCGTCATCGGCGTGTACCGCGTGAACAGCTCGGGGTGGTCGCGCTTCAGGCGCAGGGCACGCGACACGACGAGCAGCTTCGCGGCGCCCGACGCGTCGACCGGCGGCATCCACCCCTCGTCGAGCCGTGCGAGCAGGCGCCGTCGCTCGGCGAAATCGACCTCACGGCGGTTGTCGGGGTCGACCAGCGAGTGGTCCCACAGCTCGGTGCCCTGGTAGACGTCCGGGACGCCCGGGCCCGCGAGCTGCAACAGCTTCAGCGACAGCGAGTTCGACCGGCCGAGCGGCGTGATCTCATCGACGAAGCCCTCGACGATCGCCCTCGCGTCGCCGAATGCGGCATCGACGAGGTCGTGCATCTTCTCCTCGAACGCCTCATCGGGATCCGACCACGTCGTGCTGTTCCCCGCCTCACGCGACGCCTTCTCGGCGTACGCGTGCAGACGCTCACGCGACGCGGGCCACGCACCGACGATCGCCTGCCACAGCAGGTTGTCGAACGGTCCGTCGCCGGTCGAGGCGACCGTGCGGAGCTCGCCGAGGACCTCGGTCCACCGCTCCGGCATCTCGGCCAGCACCGACAGGCGCGTCCGGACGTCCTCGCTGCGCTTCGTGTCGTGCGTCGACAGCGACGTCATCGCCGCCGGCCACGAGGCCTGACGATGAGCGGATGCCGCATGGAACCCGTCGACGTCGACCGCGAACTCCGTCGGGTCGCCGCCCACCTCGGTGAGCGTGCCGAGCCGGGTCCAGCGGTAGAACGTCGTGTCCTCGACGCCCTTCGCCATGACGGGACCGGTCGATTGCATGAACCGTCGCGTGAACTCGCTTTCAGGGCCAGCCGACAGGCGTGCCGCGATCGTCTCGAACGCCTCGACCAGCTCGGGACGGCGCGAGGACGCCAGCGCGACCGCCTCATCGACCTCCTCGACACCTGCGGGAAGGTAGGCGCGGTACACCGGGAACGCCGCGAGCAGCTCGGCGAGCGCGTCGAGCCACTGCTCGTCGGACGCACCGTTCCGCTCACCGGCCGGCACGAGGGCCGCGAGCCGCAGCACCTCGGCGTGCAGGCCGGCGGTCGCCCACACGAGCTTGGCCTCGTGCATCATGTCGGCGTAGTCGGCGGCGTCGCCCTCGCGCAGCTGCGTGTCGAGCGCCGTGAGACCCGCCTCGCCGTCCGGATCGACGAGCACGCGGTCGAGGACCGCCATCGCGTCGTACCCGGTCGTTCCCTCGGTCGCCCACCACGACGGCAGCTCCTCGCCGTGCTCGAGGATCTTCTCCACCAGCACGTAGGCGCCACCCGTGGCATCCGCCAACAGGTCGAGGTACCCGCCCGGGTCGGCGAGACCGTCCGGATGATCGACCCGCAGCCCATCGGCGAGACCCTCGTCGATCCAGCGCACGATCTCGGCGTGGCTCGCATCGAACACGGCCGGGTCCTCGACGCGGACGCCCGCAAGCGTCGTCACGGCGAAGAAGCGACGGTAGTTGAGCTCGGCGTCGCCGCGACGCCAGAACAGCAGCTCGTAGTGCTGCGCCGCGAGGACGTCGCGCACGTCGCCCTCACCGGTGCCGTCCGCGAGCGGGAACTCGTGGTCGAAGTACCGCACGACGCCCGCGTCGGCGTCGACTGTGATCTCGCCCGCCTCGACGGCGGCATCGAGCTCCGACCCGAGGATCGGCAGCCGCAGCCGCCCGCCCAGGTTCCAGTTGACGTCGAAGGCGGCCGCGTGGGGCGATGCCTGTCCCTGACGCAGGACGTCCCACCACCACGGGTTCTGCCGGGGATCCGACACGCCCTGATGGTTCGGCACGATGTCGATCAGGATGCCGAGCCCCGCCGCACTCGCCGCGGCGGCGAACCGCGACAGCCCTTCGGTGCCGCCGCGCTCGGGGTCGACGATCGTCGGGTCGACGACGTCGTAGCCGTGGTCCGACCCGCTCGTCGCGGCCAGGATCGGCGACAGGTATGCCCAGTCCACGCCGAGCTCCCGCAGGTAGTCGGTGAGCTCGGCCGCGGCATCCAGGTCGAATCCGGCCCGGATCTGCAGCCGGTAGGTCGAGCGCGGCGTCTTGTGCGCGTCGATCATCAGTGGGGCAGCTCCGTCTGGGGCGCCTGCGCCGGGATGATGTCGATCGTCCCCGTAAGGGCCGCGAGAGACGCGGCGACCGACGGGTCGGGTTCGACGGTCTCCTCCTCGTGGTCACGGAGGACGACGAGCGCGCGGCCGCCGACGGACACCGTGCCGCCCGGGTCGACGATCGGTGCGTTCGCCGCGCCGCCGGCGGTGTCGACGATGATCTCCCACTTCGGGCTCGCCGACGCGGTCGGCACCGTGAAGTCGATCGTCTCGTCACCCGCGTTGAAGAAGACGAAGAAGTGACGGTCGTGGATCTCCTCGCCGCGGCGGTCGCGCTCGCGGATGCCGTCGCCGTTGAGGAACACGCCGACCGCGCGGCCGAAGCCGGAGTCCCAGTCCTCGGGCTGCATCTCCGAGCCGTCGGGACGGATCCACGCGATGTCGGGGAGCGGCGCCCCCTCTTCGCGGCGCACCGGGCGCCCGTCGAAGAACCGGCGACGCCGGAACGTGGGGTGGTCACGACGCAGCCGCGCGAGCACCGAGGTGAACTCGATGAGCGGCTGGTCGATCGAGGTCCAGTCGATCCAGGTCAGCTCGTTGTCCTGCGCGTACCCGTTGTTGTTGCCGTTCTGCGTGCGGCCGAGCTCGTCGCCGTGCGAGATCATCGGCACGCCCTGGCTGAGCAGCATCGTCGCGAGGAAGTTGCGCTGCTGCCGTGCCCGCACCCGCAGGATGTCGGGGTCGTCCGTGGGGCCCTCGACGCCATGGTTGTACGAGCGGTTGTGCGATTCGCCGTCGTTGTTGTCCTCGCCGTTGGCCTCGTTGTGCTTCTCGTTGTACGAGACGAGGTCGCGCAGGGTGAAGCCGTCGTGCGCCGTGACGAAGTTGATGGATGCCACCGGCCACCGCCCATCCTGCTCGTACAGGTCCGCAGAGCCCGTGAGGCGGAGCGCGAACTCGCCGAGCGTCGACGGCTCGCCGCGCCAGAAGTCGCGGACGGTGTCGCGGTACTTGCCGTTCCATTCGGTCCACTGCGGCGGGAAGTTGCCGACCTGGTAGCCGCCGGGGCCGATGTCCCACGGCTCGGCGATCAGCTTGACCTGGCTGACGATCGGGTCCTGCTGCACGAGCTCGAAGAACGCCGACAGCCGGTCGACGTCGTAGAACTCGCGGGCGAGGGTCGAGGCGAGGTCGAAGCGGAACCCGTCGACGTGCATCTCGAGCACCCAGTACCGCAGCGAATCCATGATGAGCTGCAGCGTGTGCGGGTTGCCGACGTTGAGGCTGTTGCCCGTCCCGGTGTAGTCCGTGTAGTACCGCTTGTCGTCGTCTTCGAGCCGGTAGTAGGCGATGTTGTCGATGCCGCGCATCGAGAGCGTCGGGCCCATGTGGTTGCCCTCCGCGGTGTGGTTGTACACGACGTCGAGGATGACCTCGATGCCCGCCGCGTGGAGCGCGCGCACCATCGCCTTGAACTCCTGCACCTGCTGCCCCACGCCGCCGGCCGAGGAGTAGGTGTTCTGCGGCGCGAAGAACGCGATCGTGTTGTAGCCCCAGTAGTTGGAGAGGTCCTTCTCCTGGAGGGTCGAGTCGTTGACGAACTGGTGCACCGGCATGAGCTCGAGCGCCGTGACGCCGATCTTCTTGAGGTGCTCGATGACGACCGGGTGCGCGATCGCGCTGTACGTGCCGCGGATGTCCTCGGGGATGTCGGGGTGGGTCATCGTGAGGCCCTTGACGTGGGCCTCGTAGATGACGCTCTCGGCGTACGGCGTCTTCGGCTGGCGGTCGCCCTGCCAGTCGAAGTACGGGTTCACGACGACGCCCTTCATCATGGCCGCGGCCGAGTCGTCGTCGTTCGTCGAATCGGGATCGCCGAACGTGTAGCTGAAGACGGACTGGTCCCACTCGATCTGACCGTCGACGGCCTTCGCGTAGGGGTCGAGGAGCAGCTTGTTCGGGTTGAACCGCTGACCGTTCTCGGGGTCGTACGGACCGTGCACGCGGTAGCCGTAGCGCTGCCCCGGCTGCACCGACGGCAGGTAGGCGTGCCAGACGAACGCGTCGACGTCGATGAGTTCGACGCGGGTCTCCTCGCCGTTCTCGTCGAACAGGCAGAGCTCGACTTTCTCAGCACACTCGCTGAACAGGGCGAAGTTCGTCCCATTGCCGTCGAAGGTCGCTCCCAGGGGGTAAGCGGAACCGGGCCATACCTGCATGCGTACTCCTGAGATAGGTGGAAGGCCACACTATCCACGGGGTGTTTCCGGCCACGGGCCCTTGACAGGTCAGCGCAGGGACAGCATGTCGTCGAGGTAGTCCGCGAGGGGTCGCGGCGGGCCGGTGTGGCTCCACGCGATGTGCGGCACGCCGTTCACGAGCGAGAGGATGCCCGAGCTCTCGCCGCGGTCGACGGCGTCGGCATCCATCTCGGTCCAGCCGAGGTGCAGCACCTCGCCCTCGCCGAACCCGCCCCGGGCGGCCGCGGCAGCCCGTTCCGACCGCGCCCGCTGCGCCTCGGCGGTGTAGCCGCGGATCGCGTCGTGCCGCGCGCGGAGCACCTCACCGGTCGCGAACACGCGCCCGTCCCCGATCAGCAGAGCCCCGACGTGCCAGGCCTCTGTCACGGGCACGATCCGGGGCGCCCGCCCGATGCCCAGGATGCGACGGTTCGCCGCCCACTCCCCCAACCGCTCGCGCGGCGAGCCTGCCAGGCGCTCGCGTGCCGCCTGCAGCAGGCCGGTGACGGATGCCACCGTCAGACGAGGTGCGTCGGCGAGACCGCTCCGGCGCCGCGGATCTGCTGGTGCAGGCGGGTCATCCGGGCGTCGAGCTCGGCGGCGGCGTCGGCGGCGTCCTTCAGCTGTCCGAGCAGATTGTCGGGGACCTGACGCTCGTACTTGTAGTAGATCTTGTGCTCCAGGCTCGCCCAGAAGTCCATCGCGATCGTGCGGAACTGCACCTCGACCGGCACGTCCACGCGCCCGGTCGAGAGGTAGACCGGAACCTCGAGGATCGCGTGCAGACTCTTGTAGCCGTTGCCCTTGGGGGTCGCGATGTAGTCCTCGACCTCGCGCACGGTGATGTCGTCCTGCGCGCTCAACAGGTCGAACAGGCGGTACACGTCGTTCACGAAACTGCAGGTGATGCGGATGCCGGCGATGTCGGTGATGTGCGCTCGAACGGAATCGAAATCGGGATCGATGCCGCGACGCTGGATCTTCTCGACGAGGCTGTCGGGCGACTTCACGCGGCTCGAGACGTGCTCGATCGGGTTGTAGTCGTGCATCTCGTGGAACTCCTCGCGGAGGATCGAGATCTTCGTCTCGATCTCCTGCAGCCCGAACCGGTATTCCATGAGGAAACGCTGGAACTCGTCGCGCATGCTGCGGAGGGAGGACGCGGAGACCGTGATCTGCTGCTCTTCGAGCGGAGTGGACATGAGCCGACCGTATCGGGAACCACCCAGAGCGTGCTGGGAGAGATTCCTCAATCCGTCGGAGGCGGCGCGGTCGTCGCCCGCGGCACGAGCGCCGTGGGCAGTCGCAGGTGGGTGGCGGCGGGCGCACCCCCGCCCATGAGCTCCAGCAGCATCGTGACCGCTTCGGCGCCGAGGCGCTGCATCGGCTGGCGAACGGTCGTCAGCGCGGGCACCGCCTGCGAGGCATCCGGAACGTCGTCGAAACCCACGACCGAGAGGTCGTCCGGCACCGACAGTCCGTGCTCGTGCGCGACGCGGATCACCGTGAGCGCCGAGACGTCGTTTGCCGCGAACACCGCGGTGGGCCGATCGGGTCGTCGCAACAACCGCGTCGCCGCCTCGCGGGAGATGTCCTCGACATAGCGTCCGACACCGACGAGACCCGGATCGAACGGGATGCGGGCATCCTCGAGCGCCCGCCGGTAGCCGCCCTCGCGCAGCATCGACGACCGCAGATCGGGACGCCCCGCGACGAAGCCGATGCGCCGGTGCCCGAGCGAGACGAGGTAGGCGACCGCGTGCCGGGCGCCGGCGAAGCTGTCGGACTCGACGGTGGGGAGATCCGCCGGTCCCGTGTGCGGATCGATCGCGACCACGGGAACCTCGGCCGTGACGTTCACGACGGTGGGCGTCACCATGATGACCCCGTCGACGAGGGTGCCGCTGAGCCGGCTGAGCGAGCGCCGCTCCCATCCGTCGCTCGAGACCGCCCGCGACCCGCTGTAGGCGAGCAGGTCGAGCCGCGAGTCGCGCAGGGCCGCACCCACCCCCTTGAGGACCTCGGCGGAGAAGGGCTCGAAGTCGGCGACGAGGACGCCGACGACTCCGGTCTGACGCGCCCGCATGCTGCTCGCGACGAGGCTCGACTCGTAGCCGAGTTCTTCGACGGCGGTGAGCACGCGCTGCACCGTGGCTGGGGCGACGCCGTACCGACCGTTGACGGCTTTCGACACGGTCGCCACCGAGACGCCCGCCGCGGCGGCGACGTCATGGATCGTGGCGCGGCTTCGCATGCGTCGAAGCGTAGCGCCATGGAAAACATTTTCGAAAACGTTTGACGCCGGCGACAACAATTCCGACACTGGGGACCGAACCCCCGGCACGCACCGCCGGGACCACCTGCACCTCGACGAACGAGCGTGCACTCAATGAGGAGATCGGTGATCACATGAGGACCAGAAGGATCATGGCGGGGCTCGCGGCGGCAGCCGCAGCGACCCTCGCGCTCAGCGCCTGTTCGGGCGATAACGGCGGCGGCAGCGGCGACGGTACCGTCGAGATGACGCTGTGGCAGAACTCGACGACCGGCCCCGGTCAGCAGTTCTGGAAGGACGCGATCGCCGCCTTCGAGAAGGAGAACGAGGGCGTCACGATCACCATGCAGTCCGTCCAGAACGAGGACATGGACGGCAAGCTGCAGACCGCCCTCAATGCGGGCGACCCGCCCGACATCTTCCTGCAGCGCGGCGGCGGCAAGATGACCGCGATGGCGAACGCGGGCCAGCTGATGGACCTGACGGACCTCATCTCCGACGACATCCGCGGTGAGATCTCCGAGGGCTCCTTCGCCGCCGAGACCTACCAGGACAAGGTCTGGGCGATGCCGCTGTCGGTCCTCCCGGGCGGCTTCTTCTACAGCCAGGACGCCTTCGACGCGGCAGGCATCTCCGAGACCCCCGCGACGATCGACGACCTGAAGAGCGACGTCGAGGCCCTCAAGGGCACGGGCATCGCGCCGATCGCGCTGGGCGCCAAGGACGCCTGGCCCGCCGCGCACTGGTACTACTTCTTCGCCATCCGCGAGTGCAGCCCGAAGGTGATCGAAGAGACCGGCGACTCGAAGGACTTCAGCGACGAGTGCTGGACGCGCGCCGCCGAGGACCTCACGGACTTCGCCGCGATCGAGCCCTTCAACGACGGCTTCCTCACCACCGCCGCACAGCAGGGCGCCGGCAGCTCGGCGGGCCTCGTCGCCAACCGCAAGGCGGCGATGGAGCTCATGGGCGCGTGGGACCCGGGCGTGATCGCCTCGCTGACGCCCGACGAGAAGCCCCTCCCCGACCTCGCCTGGTTCCCGTTCCCCGAGATCTCGGGCGGTGACGGCGAGCCCGGTTCGATGATGGGTGGCGTCGACGGCTACTCGTGCGCCGCGCAGGCACCCAAGGAGTGCGCCGACTTCCTGAACTTCATCGCCGGATCCGAGCAGCAGACGAAGTACTACGAGGCGTTCCAGTCGCCGCCGGTGAACTCCGTCGCGCAGGAGGCCGTGACCGAGCCCTACCTGCAGCAGATCCTCGAGGCGTACAACAGCGCCCCGTTCGTCTCGCAGTGGCTCGACACCGTCCTCGGCCAGAACGTCGGCAACGCGCTGAACGTCGCCGTCGTCGACATGCTCGCCGGGGGCAGCGACCCGCAGAAGTTCATCGCCGCCGTCAACGCCGCCGGCGCGCAGGGCTGAAATGACCGTTCGCGAGATGTCCGTCTCGGACACCCCTGCTCTCGCGGCGCACGCCGGGGGCGGCGACTCGTCGCCCCCGGCTCGGCCGCGGTCCCGCCGCCGGCGGGGCCTCGGCTGGTCGGGGCGGCTGGAGGTCCTCCTCCTCGCCGGACCCGCCGTCGTGTTCTTCGTCGGGTTCGTGATCCTGCCGGTCCTGATGGCCGCCTACTACGGCTTCTTCCGGTGGTCCGGTTTCGGGCCCGCCACCGACTTCGTCGGGCTGAAGAACTACATCACGATCTTCAGCGACCCGAACTTCCAGAGCGCGCTGCTGCACAACGCCTTCATCGTCGTCATGTCGCTCGTCCTGCAGGGGCCGATCGCGATCCTGCTGGCACTGCTCCTCAACCGCAAGATGCGGGGACAGTCCGTCATCCGCGTCCTCATCTTCGTGCCCTACGTCATCGCCGAGGTCGTCGTCGGCACCGGGTTCAGCCTGCTGCTGTCGACGAACGGCGCCGCGAACGGCGTGCTCGAGAAGCTCGGCCTCGGCGGGCTCACGCAGGACTGGCTCGCCGACCCGTCGATCGCGATCTGGACGCTCATGGCGATCCTCACCTGGAAGTACGTCGGCTTCGCCGTCATCCTCTTCCTCGCGGGACTCCAGGGGATCCCCGAGGAGCTCTACGAGGCGGCCGCCATCGACGGCGCGTCGTACTGGCAGATCCAGCGACGGATCGCACTCCCCCTGCTCGCACCCACGCTGCGCATCTGGGCGTTCCTGTCGATCATCGGCGCCCTGCAGCTGTTCGACCTCGTCTACATCATCTGGGGCCAGTACGTCTCGTCGGTCGCCGGCACCAACACGATGGCGATCTACATGGTCGTGACCGGCCGCAACGCCGGCAACTTCGGCTACGGCAACGCGGTCGCCGTCGTCATCTTCGTCATCTCGCTCATCGTCGCGCTGATCTATCAGCGCTCCGTGCTCCGCCGCGACACCGCGGGGGCCATCACAGAGAGGGGCGTGCAGTGAGCGCCACCATGACCCTCGTCACGGCGCCACCCGCCGACGTCCGTCCGCGCCGTGCGCCGCGGGAGAAGCTGCCCTGGGGTTCCCCCGTCGTCTACTTCGTCGCGCTCGCGGTCATCGCGCTCATGCTCGGCCCGGTGATCTACATCATCATCGGCGGGTTCCGCTCGAACTCCGCGATCACGGTCGACCCGGCCGGGTTCCCCGACCCGTGGAACGTCGAGAACTACGTCGGCGTCATCACGAGCGGCCAGTTCTGGGGGCAGGTCGGCAACTCGACCTTCGTCGCCCTCGCGACCACGATCGGGGCCGTCGCCCTCGGCATCGCCGCGAGCTACGTGATCGCCCGCTACAGCTTCCGCGGGCGCGGGTTCCTCTACGCGCTGTTCGCGTCGGGCCTCATGTTCCCCATCACGGTCGCGATCACGCCGCTCTACATCGTGATCCGCTCGCTCGGACTCATGAACACCCTGCCGGGCATCATCCTCCCGCAGATCGCGTTCGCCCTGCCGACGACGATCATCATCCTCGTCCCGTTCCTGCGGGCGATCCCCGACGAGATCCAGGAAGCGGCCTCCATCGACGGCTGCAGCCGCCTCGGATTCTTCTGGCGGATGGTGCTGCCGCTGGCCGTACCCGGTGTCATCACCGTCGGCATCCTCGCTTTCATCGGCAGCTGGAACGCGTACCTGCTGCCCCTGTTCATCCTCAACAACGAGTCGCAGTTCACCCTCCCGCTGGGGGTGCAGGCCTTCTCGTCGCAGTACTCCGTCGACACGGCGCGCGTGCTCGCGTTCACCTCGCTCTCGATGCTCCCCGCGCTGCTGTTCTTCAGCCTGTTCGAGCGGCGCATCGTCGGCGGTCTCACCGGAGCCGTGAAGGGCTGACATGACCGACCTCCACCCGCAGGCTTCGGCCCGCGTACACGATCTGCTCGCGCAGATGACCCTCGAAGAGAAGGCCGCGCAGCTCGTCGGCTACTGGGTGGACCAGGGCGGCGAGGTGGTCGCTCCCCTGGCCGACGAGATGGTGACGACGACGAAGTACGCGGATGCCACGGCTCACGGCCTCGGCCATCTCACCCGTGTCTACGGCACGCGTCCCGTCGACCCCCTCGAGCGCGCCGCGTGGCTCTGGGCGGAGCAGCGACGCCTGCGCGCCGAGACCCGGCTCGGGATCCCGGCGATCGTCCACGAGGAGTGCCTCACGGGCCTCGCCGCGTGGAAGGCGGCGACGTATCCGACCCCGCTCGCGTGGGGCGCGTCGTTCGATCCGGAGCTGGTCGCCGAGATGGGCGCCGCGATCGGCGATTCGATGCGCGAGCTGGGCATCCACCAGGGGCTCGCGCCCGTGCTCGACGTCATCCGCGACCCCCGCTGGGGGCGCGTCGACGAGTGCATAGGCGAAGACCCGTACCTCGTCGGAACCGTCGGGACGGCGTACGTGCAGGGGGTCCAGTCGGCGGGGGTCGATGCGACGCTGAAGCACTTCGTCGGGTACTCCGGATCGCAGGCGGCGCGCAACCACGCGCCCGTGCACGCCGGCCCCCGCGAGGTCGCCGACGTGCTGCTGCCGCCGTTCGAGATGGCGATCCGCGACGGCGGCGCGGCATCCGTCATGAATTCGTACGCCGAGATCGACGGCGAACCCGTCGCGGCGAGCGCGCACTACCTCGACGAGGTGCTGCGCGGCCGGCTCGGCTTCGCGGGCCCGGTCGTGTCGGATTACTTCTCGGTCGCCTTCCTGCAGACCACCCAAGGGGTCGCCGCGGACCTCGGTGAGGCGGCGGAGCTGGCCCTGCGCGCCGGCATCGACGTCGAGCTGCCGACGGGCGACGCGTTCGCCGCCCCGATGCTCGAGCGCATCCGCTCGGGTGAGATGGATGCCGCGCTGCTGGACGCCGCTGTGCTCCGCGTCCTGGCGCAGAAGGAGCGCCTCGGCCTGCTCGACGAGACGTTCGAAACCCCGCCGGTCGAGGTCGACCTCGACGGGCCGCGTCACCGCGACCTCGCGCGCAGGCTCGCGGCCGAGTCGGTCGTGCTCGTGAGCAACGACGGGACGCTGCCGGCGGCATCCGCCCGTCGTATCGCCCTCATCGGACCGAACGCCGACTCATCGGAGGCGCTGATGGGGTGCTACTCGTTCGTCAACCACGTGCTCGCCCACCATCCGGGGACGCCGCACGGGATCGACCTCCCGACCGTCCGCGACGCGTTCGTCGCCGAGTACCCCGACGCCGAGATCGCCTACGCACGCGGCTGCGGCGTCGAGGACGGCGACGAGTCAGCCATCGGCGACGCGGTCGACGCCGCAGCGGCGGCGGAGATCGCCGTCGTCGTCGTCGGCGACCGCGCCGGCCTGTTCGGCCGCGGGACCGTCGGCGAGGGCAACGATGTCGACGACCTCGAACTGCCCGGCGTGCAACGGCAGCTCGTCGAACGCGTCGTCGCGACCGGCACCCCCGTCGTGCTCGTGATCCTGTCGGGCCGCCCGTACGCGATCGGGTGGGCCCTCGACGGCGAGCGCCCCGTCGCCGCCGCGCTGCAGTCGTTCTTCCCCGGCGAGGAGGGCGCGGATCCGATCGCGGGAATCGTCTCGGGACGCCTGTCGCCGTCGGGCCGACTCCCCGTGACCCTGCCGCGGTCGGCGGGCGCCCAGCCCTACAGCTATCTGCACCCGCGGCTGGGGGGACCGATCGATGTGACGAGCGCCGACCCGACCCCGGTGCGCCCGTTCGGGCACGGGCTGAGCTACACGACGTTCGTGCACGAGGACCTGCAGGCGCCCGCGTCGGTCGCCGCCGGCGACACCCTCGAGGTCTCGGTCGTCGTCCGCAACACTGGCGAGCGTGCGGGTGCCGATGTCGTCCAGCTCTACGCGCATGACCCGGTCGCGAGCCTCACGCGCCCCGTCGCGCAGCTGATGGCCTATCACCGCGTCGAGCTCGAAGCGGGTGAGAGCGCACGCGTCGTGTTCGCGCTGCCGACGGCGCGTT
Source organism: Microbacterium phoenicis (assembly GCF_047302325.1). NCBI lineage: Bacteria > Bacillati > Actinomycetota > Actinomycetes > Micrococcales > Microbacteriaceae > Microbacterium > Microbacterium phoenicis. The sequence continues at coordinate 933,267 of NZ_CP154849.1, read as the reverse complement.
TCGCGTTCACGGGGCGCGACGGCCGCCGCATCGTCGAGGCGGGACGGATCGACCTCTGGGTCGGCTCGTCGTGCGAGGACCGCGAGAGCGTCGCCGCCGTCGAGGTGACCGGCGAGCACGTCGTCACGCCCGACGACGCCCGGATCGTCCCGGTGCGCGTCGCTGCCGACGCCGAGCTCGTCAGTCCGTGACGGTGAGGATCGCGCTCACGTCGAGGGCGTCGGCGGACGGGCCCGCCGCGAGGCGGTAGTCCCCCGGTTGCACCCGCAGCGCCTCGCCGTCCCACACGGCGAGGCGCTCGACCGTGAAGCGCACCTCCGCCGTCCGCGTCTCGCCCGGCTCGACCCGCACGCGGGTGTACCCGAGCAGCAGCCGGCGCGGCGCCGCGATCGGCAGCTCCGGCGCGACGGAGTAGACCTGCACGAGCTCCTCGACCGCACGCTCCGACCGGTTCTCGAGCCGGACGCGCGCGGTGATGACCTGCTCGTCGTCCCGAGGGTCGAGGGCGGGATGCCGCAGGGTGGGCGCGGGCGCCGTCACCGTTCCGGCATCCGCCTCGACGGCCTCGTAGACGACGTCGCCGTAGCCGAGCCCGTGCCCGAACGCGAAGGCGTACGGGGCGGGCTGGTGGCGGTAGGTCGCCTGCTGGCGCTGGGTGTCGTAGTCGAAGAGGTCGCCCGCCTGATCCGGGTGCGCCGGCCACGACTGCGCGAGGCGCCCTGAGGGTTCGCGGTCGCCACTCAGGACGTCGAGCAGGCCGTGGCCGAGCTCCTGCCCCGCGTGACTCGACCAGACGACGGTCGCCGCGTCGGCGGCATCCGCGAGGACGTACGGGAAGCTCGAGACGATCGTCAGCACGGACCGCGGGTTGGCGGAGCGCGCCGCCTGCCACAGGTCCGTCGCCGCGGCCGGCAGCAGCAGGTGAGGACGGTCGGCGGTCTCGCGGCCGGACAGGTGCGGGTCGTTGCCCACGGCGACGAGGACGACGTCGGCCGCCGCGGCGGCGCGCGTCACCTCGTCCAGCCCGCGGCGGACCGTCTCGACCTCGAAGCGCGTGGCGTCGTCGAGGGTGACCCCCTCGGCCACGAGCAGACCCACGTCGCGGACGACGCGCACCCACCGGCCCGACCCGAGGTGCAGGAGCGACCACGACCCGTCCTCGTGCACGTGCCGGCGGAAGCTCTCCTGCACGACCCAGCCGCCCACCCGCTCGGCGTCGGCCCGCATGGGCCAGGCACCACCGGTGAGCAGGCGTCCGCTCGCGTGAGAGCGGAGGGTCAGGATGCCGTCGCCCCAGTCCGTGACGTCGAACAGGCTCGCATCGGTGCGGTCGGTCGCAACGGCGTCGACGACCCCGTCCGGCGCCGCCGCGACATAGCCCGACGCGGCCCGGAGCGCGACGGTGTCGGCGCCCGTCACGACCTCGACGGCGGCCCCCGGGTAGCGGTCGCGTACGCCCTGGGCGATGCCGACCGCGTAGGGCGTCGTGCCGGAGTACCAGTCGGTGAGGACGACGTCGGCGAGCGGACCGATCACCGCGACCCGGGAGGGGTCCGCCAGCGGCAGGATGCCGGCGTCGTTCCGCAGCAGCACGACCTGACGGGCGACCGCCTCGCGCGCGAGCTCGCGCGCGGCGGGCGTGTCGATCTCGTCCGGGCCGATCGCCGCGTACGGGTCGTCCTCGCCGTCGAATTCACCGGTGCGGATGCGCATCTCGAGGAGTCGCAGGACCGCGGCATCCACGTCATCGTCCGTCAGCAGACCCTGTGCGAGCGCGCCGCGGACGGCCTCGAGACTCGGGATCGGGTCGGGGCCGTCGTCGGTGAACGAGTCCATCCCGCTCCGCACGAGAGCCGCGGCGCCGTGGACCTTGTCGGGCTGCGCGCGCTGGATCGAGACGAGGAAGCTCGGGGCACCGGCATCCGACACGACCGCGATCGACTCGTCGCTCCAGCTGCGGGCCTCGGCCACCAGCTCGGGCTGCGTGTGCGCCGGCACGCCGTTCACGCGGTTGTAGGCGAGCATCATGCTGCCTGCGACCTTCTGCTCGATCGCCGGGCGGAACGCCGGAAGCTCCTCCTCATGGAGCGTGCGCGGCGACATCTCGGACGACGTCGCCGACCGGTCGGTCTCGTTGCTGTAGGCGAGGAAGTGCTTGAGCGAGGGCACCGTCTTCCAGACGCGCGGGTGGTCGCCGCGAAGCCCGCGGCTGTACGCCGCGCCGAGCTGACCCGTGTAGTGCGGGTCCTCGGAGTACCCCTCTTCATTGCGCCCCCAGGCGGGATGCCGGAGCGTGTTGACGACGGGCGCCCACACGTTGAGGTCGACGTCCGCCCCCGAGGCGCGCTTGGCCCGGACCTCGGTCGCGACGAGCTCGCCGACTCGAGTCACGAACTCGGGGTCCCACGTCGCGGCGAGCCCCACCGGCTGCGGGAAGACCGTCGCGACGCCCACCCACGCGAGACCGTGCAGCGCCTCGCATCCGGTGTGGAACGGGCGGATGCCGAGGCGCTCCACCGCCGGCATGGCCTGGTGGAGCATCGCGACGCGCTCGTCCCGCGAGAGCCGCTCGAGCAGGTCGCGCGAGCGCTCGGTGAGCGACAGGTCGATCCGGCGGAACGCGTCGATCGTCATCCGGCGACCTCCAACGAGACCGTCCCGGCGCCGACGACCGACGCCGTCCGGTCGCCGACCTGCAGGCTCCACGGTGCGCGCGCGTCCGCCGACTCCGCGACGATCCGGCCACCCTCGCGGCGCACGCGGAACACCGTCGCCGCCGCACCGTCGTGACCGGGGACGACCGTCTCCCCGTCGTACCCGTCGGGCAGCTCGAAACAGCGGAGCGTCACCCCGTCGGCCCAGTCGTAGTCCGGCCGGTCCTCCCGCGCTCCCCACGGCAGCACCGTGCCGGGACGCACGCGCAGGGGAACCGACTCGTAGCCGTGCCGCTCGGACTGCCACGTGCGGCCGTCCACCACGTCGCCGGTCAGGAGCGACGTCCACCGCCCTTCGGGCAGGTAGTACTCGACGCTGCCGTCCTCGGCGAACACGGGGGCGACCAGAAGGGAGTCGCCCAGCATGTACTGGACGTCGGCGTCGTGCGTCGACCGGTCACCGGGGAACTCGAGCACGAGCGGGCGCATCATCGGGATGCCGGCGGTGTGGGCTTCCTCCGCGATCCGGGCCAGGTACGGCATGAGGCGCAGCTTCAGCCGCGTGAACCGGCGCGTCACCTCGACCGCCTCGTCGTCGAACGCCCACGGCACCCGCACCGTGCCCGAGCCGTGCAGGCGGGAGTGCGAGGAGAGCAGACCGAACGCGAGCCAGCGCTTGAAGACACCGGCATCCGGTGTCCCCTCGAAGCCGCCGATGTCGTGGCTCCAGTATCCGAACCCGCTCATCGCGAGCGACAGGCCGCCGCGGAGGGTCTCTGCCATCGACAGGAGCGTCGAGTCGTTGTCGCCGCCCCAGTGCACCGGGAACTGCTGGCCACCCGCGGTCGCCGAGCGGGCGTAGAGGACCGCCTCGCCGACGCCGCGCTCCTCCTCGAGCACCCGGAAGACGATCTCGTTGTAGAGCTGCGGGTAGTAGTTGTGCATCCGCTCCGGGTCGGAGCCGTCGTGCCACACGACGCCCTCCGTCGGGATGCGCTCACCGAAGTCGGTCTTGAAGCTGTCCGCGCCCTGCCGCACGAGGCGGCGCAGATGCTCGGCGTACCAGTCGGCCGCCTCGGGATTCGTGAAGTCGACGATCGCCATGCCGGCCTGCCACATGTCCCACTGCCAGACCCCGCCGTCGGTCGTCTTCAGCAGGTAGCCGCGCTCCGCGGCCTCGGCGAAGATCGCGGAGCGCTGCGCGATGTAGGGATTGATCCACAGCGAGACGTGCAGGCCGCGTTCGCGGAGCCGCGCGAGCTGTCCGTCGGGGTCGGGGAACATGCGCGGGTCCCACGTGAAGTCGGTCCACTGGAACTCCCGCATCCAGAAGCAGTCGAAGTGGAACACCGACAGCGGCAGGTCGCGCTCGGCCATCCCGTCGACGAACTCGGTGACGCTCGCCTCGTCGTAGGCGGCCGTGAAGGACGTCGTCAGCCAGAGGCCGAACGACCACGCCGGCACGCGGGCGGGACGCCCGGTGAGCGCCGTGTAGCGACGCAGCACGTCCTTCGGCTCGGGGCCGGCGATGACGTAGTAGTCGAGGGTCTCACCGGGCACCGAGAACTGCACGCGCGAGTTGATCTCGGACCCGACCTCGAACGACACCGCGTCGGGGCTGTCGACGAAGACGCCGTAACCGCGGCTCGTCAGGTAGAACGGCACCGATTTGTACGCCTGCTCGCTCGAGGTGCCGCCGTCCGCGTTCCACGTGTCGATCGACTGGCCGTTCTTCGTGAATGCACCGAAGCGCTCTCCGAACCCGTAGACGCGCTCCCCCGGTTCGATCGACAGCTGCTGGTGCACCCAGGTCCCGTCGGGTCCCGTCATGTGGCCGATCGACCGCGGCAGCGACGTCGTGAGCACGCGGTCGCCCTGTTCGAACGCGACCCGCCAGGCGCCGTCGCGCGACACGCGGACGCGGAGGTCACCGGCATCCAGCACGCCCTCGGCCTCGTCGGCCGTCACGGCCGGCGTGTACCCGTCCTCCCCGGTCACCGCGAAGTCGGGACCGCGGTGACGCCCGCCGGCATGCCGCTGCACCCGCACCTTGATGACCCCCGGCGCAGGAGCGGAGAACGTCGTCGTGATCATCGGCCGGTTGAGCGTGTCGCCGCGGTGGCGGATGACGGCGGTCGGCGCGAAGACGGTCAGGGTGCCCGCGTCGGTGTCGACGCGCACGTCGTCCACGGCGCTCGCGTAGAGGCCGGTCACTCCCGGCCGCATGAGCCAGTAGCCGTCGGTGAACTTCATGTCCTTCGCCTTTCTGTCACGACTCGCGCGTCCCCCGGGGGAATCGTCACGTGGTCGTCGATCTCGTCATCAGTCAGCAGGTCGATCCAGGCTCCAGGGAGCGGGATCGTCGCGTCGCTTGCGCCGCGGTTCAGCAGGAAGAGCGCGTCGCCTCGGCGGACGGCCTCGACCCCGTCGGGCGGGTCGGCGAGCGCGCCGGCGACACCCGCGGCGTCCAGGACCTCGGCGACGATCGCGTCGAGCAGGTCGTCGGCCAGCACGGCGCCCACGTACCAGGCCGACCCGTTCCGGGTGACGACGGGGCGCCCCGCGAGATCTCCCGAGGCGAAACTCGCCAGGACGTCGGCATCGTCGGTGCGCAGCTTCTCGCCGAGGGTGTGAGCGACGGATGCCGCCCACCGCCCGTCCGCAGAGGCGACGGCGACGCCCTCGTCGGGGAGCCCGGCCCACTCCTCGCCGCTGACGCCGAGCATCTCGCGCAGGAGCACGGGCGAGCGGCCCGTGAGGATGTGCCCGCGCTCGTCCGCGACGCCGCTGAAGGGGCCGACCACCACCTGGGCGCCGCGGGCTGCGGCCTCGGTCAGGCGGGCCGCGTCGTCGGGGCGAAGGACGTACCCGTGCGGCAGGAGCACGACGTCGTAGGCGCTGAGGTCGGCACCGAATCGGACGACGTCGACGGGGATGCCGCGCCGCCACAACGGGCGGTACCACCGACGCATCTGATCGAGACCGTCGAAGCGGGCCGTCGGACGCGCAGGTTCGTCCGAGGCCCACCACGACGGCCAGTCGAAGAGCACCGCGGTGCGCGCGGCGACGCGGCCGCCCACCACGGGCCGAAGTCGCTCGAGCTCGCGCCCCTGGCGGCAGACACCCTCGAAGACCTCCGTGTCGGCGCCGGCGTGGGGCAGCATCGCGGAGTGGAAGCGCTCGGCCCCGGCCGTGGACTGTCGCCACTGGAAGAAGCAGATGCCGTCGGCACCGCGCGCGACCGCCTGCAGCGTGTCGAGGCGCGCCCGCGCGGGCGTCTTCGGGAGGTTGTGCGGACGCCACTGGACGGCGCTGATCGCCTGTTCCATCAGCACCCACGGCCGACCGTCGCCGAGACCGCGCATGAGGTCCTGCACGAAGGCCATGTCGAGCGGGCTGTCGGGGTCGGCGGGATCGGGGTACTGATCGTCGCTCACGACGTCGACGTCGTCCGCCCACGACCAGTAGTCGACGTGCGCGAACGCACCCATGAAGTTGGTCGTGATCGGCTGCGTGGCCCCGGCGTCACGGATGGTGTCGCGGAGCTCGCGGTAGCAGTCGCGGAGCTCGTCGGAGGTGAACCGGCGGAAGTCGAGCGACTGCGTCGGGTTGATGAGGTACGGCGCGCGGCGCGGCGGCAGGATCTCGGCGACGTCCGCATAGCGCTGCGCCCAGAACGCGGTGCCCCACGCCCGATTGATCTCGTCGATCGAGCCGTACCGGCGCAGCAGCCATTCGCGGAAGGCCCGCGCCGCCTCGTCGCCGTGGTCGATCTGCCCGTACTCGTTGCCGACATGCCACATCCGGACGGCCGGGTGGTTCGCGTAGCGCGACGCGAGGTCCGCCGTGATCGCGCGAGCCGCCTCGCGGTACACCCGCGACGACGGGGAGAACTGGTTGCGCGAGCCGGCGATCAGTCGCACGCCGTCACGGTCGACGGGAAGCGTTTCGGGATGCCGGACCCCGAGCCACGGCGGCGGCGAGGCCGTCGGCGTCGCGAGGTCGACGGCGATCCCGCCGGCGTGGAGCAGGTCCAGGACCTCGTCGAGCCAGGCGAACTCCCGCGCCCCGGGGGTCGGTTCGAGTTCCGCCCAGCTGAAGACGCCGACGGTGACGAGGTTCACGCCGGCGCGCTGCATGAGGGCGACGTCCTCACGCCAGACCTCGGGCGACCACTGCTCGGGGTTGTAGTCCCCGCCGAAGAGGATGCCGCGCTCGGCCGACAGGGATGCGAAGGCCGAGGGGGAGGCAGAGGTCATGACCGGACGGGCCTTTCAGCGAATGTGGACGACAGTGTCGAAGCGCTTCAACGATCTCAACCTATACTAGCGATCACGACCGTGTCCATCGGTCGGCAGGGCAGCGTTCGAGGCGTCAGACCAGCCGATACGCTCGATCCATCCGCGGTGTCGAGGTCGACATCGCTGGAGAAGGAGGGTCCATGACCACGATCGCCGACGTGGCTCAGGCCGCGGGGGTCTCGATCTCGACGGTGTCCTACGTGATGAGCGGCAAACGCACCATCTCGCAGGAGACGCGCGACCGCGTCGAGCAGGCGATGGCCGACCTCTCCTACAGCCCGCAGGCCAGCGCCCGTTCGCTCGCGTCACGGTCGACGAGCATCTTGGGGCTCCAAGCGCCCATCCGCGCCGGCGTCGACGTCCACGTCGTCATGCAGGTCGTCGCGGGAGCCCTCAAAGAGGCGCGTCTGCACCACCACGACATTTTGCTGCTCACGAGCGACGACGCCGCCGGAGTCGAACGCGCCGCACGGGCGGGCATGGTCGACGGTGTGCTGATCCTCGACGTCGAGACGAGCGATCCGCGCGTCGGTTCGCTCGCCGACCTCAGCATCCCGAGCGTCCTCATCGGCCTTCCCGACGCAGCCGACCAGCTCATCTGCGTCGATTTCGACTTCGAGGCCGCCGGCCGCCTCGCTGCCGAGCGTCTCGCTGAACGCGGCCACCGCACCGTCACCCTCCTCGGCGCTCCGCCGCAGGTGCAGGCGCGGCACACGTCGTACTCGGACCGCCTGACACGCGGGTTCCTCGCCCGCAGCCGCGAGGTGGGGCTCACGGCGACCGTCCTCCCCTGCCCCGCGGGGCCCGGTGCGACCGAGGTCGTCGACGCCGTGCTCGCGGAGTCTCCGGAGACGACGGCGTTGTTCGTGCACAACGAGGCGGCGCTGCCGTTCGTCGCGGCGCGGCTCATGGGTTCCGCCTCCGCCGGACTCGTCGAGATCGTCGCCCTGAGCCCCGCCGAACTGGCGCTGCACGTGCCGGGGGTCTCGGACGTCATCGATCTCCCCGCCGAAGAGCTCGGCGCGGCCGGCGCCCGCACCCTCCTCGCCGCGATCCGCGGCGAGCGGCCGCTCGGCCCTGAGCTCCTCGCGCCTCGATTCGCGCTCGCACCGACGGAACGGGCGACGGTCTGAGACATGAAGATCGACCCCGAGAATCGCGCCGTCCAAGGTCTGTCGTCGTTCCTCGAGTTCGTCGCCCTCAACATCCTCTTCCTCCTGTGCTGCGTACCGATCGTGACGATCGGAGCATCGACGAGTGCGCTCCTGGAGGTCACGCGACGCTACGCCGACGAGGAGGGGGGTCGGCCGCTGCGCGACTTCCTCCCCGCCCTGGCGCGGAACTTCCTGCCCGCGACCGGACTCAGCCTCATCCTGCTGACGGCGAGCGTCGCGCTCGCGTTCAGCGGCGTGTTCTGGCTGTCGGCGCCCGAGCCGCTTCTCACGGGTCTCGCCGCCCTCGCCTTCGCCGGAGCCGCCTACGCCGTCGCGGCCTTCATCCACGCGATGGGGCTCGTCGCCGCTTACCGGGCACCGTTCCGGCAGACGCTGAAGAACGCCCTGCTCCTACCCGCTGCGGAACCGCTGCGCACTCTCGCGCTCCTCGTGATCCCCGTGACGGTCGTGTGCCTCGTTATCGTCTTCCCACCCACGATGTTCCTGGTCGCGACGATCGGCTTCTCGGTCGGGGCCTACGGTTGCGCCTTCCTCTTCCGGAGCATCTACCGCCGCCGCTCCGGCACCGTCGCCTGAGACGCAACGGGAAGGGCCCCGCCGGATCACCGACGGGGCCCTTCCTACGTGCGGGGCTGCGCTCAGTCGCCGAACTCCGCCGCGACCGCCTTGCGGGCGGCATCCTGCGATTCGGCGTTGGCCATGTCGACCTCGAGGACCTTGTCGTAGCCCAGGCCCTTCGCGGTCTCCTGCATCGAGGCCAGCAGCGAGTCGAACTGCGCATCGCTCTCCGCGAAGACCATCTGCCACGAGGTCTGGACGATGGTCGCCTTGACCTGGTTGCGGAGCGTCTCGATCTCGGAGGAGTCGGTCGGTGCGGTGAAGCTCGCGCCGGCGCCGACCATGAGCTGGTCGTTGTCCCGGAGGTAGTCCATCGTCGTCGGAGCGCCCATCTTCGCGGTCCAGTCGTCGGTGAGCGGGTTGCTCGTCTCCGCCTGGTAGCTCGGCCACATCTTGTAGCTGTACGGGAAGCCGGTGTTCGGATCGGTGTCGATCGGCAGCACGGCGCTGATGTTCAGCTGCGATGCGCCGTCGATGTAGCTGCCGCCACCCCACTCGGCCGGAACCTCGCCGTCACCCTCGAAGAAGATCTTGTGACCGAGCTCGGTGAGCGCGGGCTCCTTGTCGGCGTTGAGCTCCCACGTCAGACCCTCGGGGCCGGCGGCGCCCTGCGTCTGGCTGTTGTTGGCGAGCGCGCCCTCGGGCGAGAAGAGCCAGTCGACGAACGCCGCGATGCGCTCGGGGTCCTCGGCCTTGGCGCCGATCGCGAACACCTGCTTGCCGCCGTACGCCTCGGCGCCGTACGAGAAGACGGTCATGTCGTCCATCGGGGCCATCATGAAGCCCCGGCCCTCGTCGACGTTCTTGTCGGTGTTGTACGCGGCCTGTCCGAGCCACGGCCAGAACGAGAAGAGCACCTGCCCGTTCTGGTACTTGTTCCACAGGGTGTCGTAGTTCTGCGTCGTCGAGTCGGGGTCGAGGATGCCGAGCTCGTTCGCCTCGTGGAAGAAGCGCAGCGCGCGGACGTACTGCCCGTCCTCGTCGAGGATGCCCTCGAACTCGGAGCCGTCACCCTTGGCGAGCGCGAAGCCGACCTCGTCGAAGCCGAAGTAGGTGGTGGGCTGCTTGGCGTTGTTCAGCATGTTGCCGTCCCAGTCCTTGAACAGCGAGACCGCGTAGGTCTTCTGCCCGTTGGGGGCGGTGGGCTCGGCATCCTGCATCTTCTTCAGCACCGGGAGGAGGTCCTCGAGCGTGCCGATCTCGGGGTAGCCGGCCTCTTTGTAGAGGTCCCAGCGCAGGTACGGGCCGAAGGTCGGGTCCAGGCCCTCGGAGGGCTCGGTGGGCTTCAGGGAGGAGACCTGCGACGGGAAGGCGTACGTGCCGTCGGCGCCCTCGTTGATCTTGTCGACGGCGGCGTCGAAGCGGCCGACGTTCTTCATGGCCGGGTAGAAGCTCGCCGAATCGAGGAGCAGACCGCCCTCGCGGAGCTCCTCGAGGCGCTGACCCTTGTCGGTGATGATGAGGTCGCCGAGATCGCCCGCTGTGACGCGCGTGTTGAAGAGGGTGTCACCGCCGCCGGCGACGTTGGGGGCGATGATGTTCAGCTTCATGTTGAACTTCTTCTCGACGAGGTCGCCGAACCACCCCTCCTGCATCCCCATGTAGTTGGCGAGGCCGTCGAAGACGTCGATCGTGATGGGCTCGTCCCACGAGGTCGGGAACGCGGTGATCTCCTCGCGTTTCTCGGTGGGGGCCGGGCCGGTGCAGGCGCTCAGCAGCCCGACCGTCGCCAGAGCGGCGACGGCGCCGATGGCCTTGCGTGATAGCTTCATTGCTTTCCTCTCGGTGGTGTGATCGTGATGGTCGGGTTCAGCCCTTGACCGCGCCGAGCATGATGCCCTTGACGAAGAAGCGCTGGAACAGCGGGTAGACGAAGATGATGGGCAGGATGACGATGACCGAGATCGTCATCCGGATCGAGGTCGGCGTCTGACTCGTGGCCGCGTCGACGATCGAGCTGATGTTGCCGCCGTTCTGCATGGCCTGAGCCAGGCTGTTGGCCTGGTTGATGAACATGTAGAGCAGGTACTGCAGGGTGTAGAGGCTCTGATCGGTGATGTAGATGAGGGTGTCCTGGAAGCTGTTCCACTGCGCGACGGCCGAGAAGATGGCCACGGTCGCGAGGATCGGCGTCATGTTGGGCAGGTACACCCGGAAGAAGATCTGCAGGATGTTCGCGCCGTCCATCTCGGCGGCTTCCTGCAGTTCGCTGGGCATCGCCTCGACGTAGGTCTTCACGAGGATGATGAAGAACGGCTGCACGACGAACGGCAGCACGTAGACCCAGAAGTTGTTCGTCAGCCCGAGGTTCCGGATGATGATGAACACCGGGATGAGGCCTGCGCTGAAGTACATCGTGATGATGACGAAGCGGTACCAGAACCGGCGCCCCCACATCCGACTCTGGGTGAACATGAACCCGAGGAAGGCCGAGGCGAGGACGGCTGCGACCGTGCCGAGGACCGTGCGGCCGACCGAGACGATCGCGGCCTGCGTGAGCCCGCCGAGCTGGAAGACCTGCTCGTAGTTGGAGAGGTGGATGCCGGTGGGCAGCCACCGGACCTGGCCGAGCGCGGCGAGGTCGTTCGAGCTGATCGAGTTGATGATCAGGTAGTAGAACGGGTAGGCGCAGACGAAGGCGAGCGCCAGGAACACCGAGTAGTTGACGATCGTGAAGACGACGCGGCCTGACAGATCGGCGTCGCGCCGCACGGCGCGGCGGCGGGTGGGAGTCGTGGTGACCATGTGCGGGCTCCTGCCTCAGACGATGGATTCGCCGCGGACGCGCTTGGCGATGCCGTTGACGGTGAACAGGAGGATGACGGAGATGAGGCTCTTGAGCATGCCGATCGCCGTCGCCATGGACAGGTTGTTCCCCGTCATGCCGATGTTGTAGACGTACAGGTCGAGGACCTGGATGTACTCCTTGTTGAAGGCGTTCTGGAAGACGAAGTACTGCTCCATGCCGTTGTTGAGCAGGTTCGCGATCGACAGGAGCAGGAGCACGAGGTAGGTCGGCATGAGCTGCGGCACCGTGATGTACCACATCTTCTGGAAGCGCCCCGCGCCGTCGATCTCGGCCGACTCGTACAGTGACTGGTCGATGCCGGCGATCGCCGCGAGGTAGATGATCGCGCCCCAGCCGAGCCCCTTCCAGACCGACCACAGGGTCATCGTGAGCCAGACGTTCTGATCGGTGTCGAGGAACTTCACCGGCGTCGTGATGAGGCCCGCATCGCTCAGCACGCCGTTGACGAGCCCCGAGCTCGAGAAGAGCGAGAAGGCGATCATGTAGACGAGCACCCACGAGATGAAGTTCGGGAGGGTCGTCAGCGTCTGGACGGCGTTGCGGAACCAGGGCGCCCGGATCTCGTTGAGGAAGATCGCGAACGCCAGCGGCAGGACCGAGGTGGCGATGCCGAGGAAGCTGATCGCCAGCGTGTTGGCGAGGACCTGCCCGACCTGCGCGACCTGCGTCGGCGAGCTCACGAGGAGCTGGAACCACTGCAGCCCGACGAAGTCGCTGCCGGCGAGCCCGAGCGCCGGGCGGTAGTCGTACAGCGAGTAGATCCAGCCGTAGAGCGGGAAGTAGGAGAAGAGGAAGACGAGCACCAGGAACGGGACGATGCACAGGAACATCCGGAACGAGCGGCGGTTCTTGGAGACCCGGCGTTCCGCGCGCGGAGGCGTCTTCTCTTCGATCGTGGTGGCCGCGACCTCGGTGACGATCGCTTGCTGTGTCATCGGCCGCGCCGTTCGAGGCGCTCACGCGTGTGCCGGGTCATCTCACTCCTTCGTGATCGAAGCGCTTCCGCGACGGGCGTCGAACCGCTTCGATATGAAGATAACGCGCGGGGGCGGACCCGTCAAACATCCGTTCCGGTCACACGCGAACGCCGCCCCGGCCTGTCGGCGGGGCGGCGTTCGCGAGGGCAGGGCGGATCAGTCGCCGAGGCGCGTCCAGTCCGCAGCAGCGGTGAGCGGGACCAGGGACGGCCGCTCCACCGTCGTGCCGATCTCGAGACGTCGCCCCTCGGCGGAGGAGCGCAGGAGGCTCTCCATGACGTCGAGGACATGGAGCGCGACCGCGCCGCCGGCTCGGCCGGCTCCTCCGGACGAGACCGCGTCGATCAGACCGATCCCCCGGCCGGAACTCTCGTAGCCTGCCGAGGCCGGAACCGGCCGCCAGTCGTCCTCGCCGAGCGCCGCGAGGCGGACCTCGCCGTCGAACATGTTCGGATCGGGCACCGACAGCGAGCCCCGCTCGCCGTGCACCTCGATCGGCGGGGCCGCGGTCCTCACGGCGTCGAAGCTCGTGACGACGGTCGACACCGCCCCGCCCGCGTGCTCGAGCAGCCCGCTCACGTGCGTGTCGACCTCGACCTGGATCCGCTCGCCGGCACGCGGTCCCGTCGCGATGGTGCGCTCGGCGCGGGCCCGGCGGGCGGCCCCGGTGACGGCGACGACCGGTCCCAACAGGTGGACGAGGCTCGTCAGGTAGTACGGCCCCATGTCGAACAGCGGTCCCCCGCCGGGTGCGTAGTAGAAACCGGGAGCGGGATGCCACAGCTCGTGACCCGGCGACACCCACGTCGCGCTGGCCGCGACCGGCCGCCCGATCGCCCCGTCGTCGATGAGGCGACGGGCGGTCTGGATGCCGGTGCCGAGCACCGTGTCGGGCGCGGCCGAGACGTGCACGCCGGCAGCGGTCGCGGCATCCATCACCGCCTGCCCTTCTGCGACGCTCAGCGCGAGCGGCTTCTCGCCGTGGACCGATTTTCCTGCGGCGATCGCGGCGTGCGCGACCTGCGCGTGCGCGGCGGGCACGGTGAGGTTGACGACGGTCTGCACCTCGGGGTCGGCCATGAGTTCGTCGACCGTCAGCGCTCGCGCGCCGGGGATGCCGGCGGCGACCTCCGCCGTGCGATCGGGCCGCAGGTCGGCGACCGCGGCGACCCGGATCGACGAGCTCTGCGCGAACAGGTCGAGGTACTGACTCGAGATGACGCCGAGACCGACGATCCCTACGGCGTGCGGGCTGCCCACAGCAGTCCCCTTTCGACGATGGTGCGGATGTTCGGATCGGCGAGGACCTCGGGTGTATGGCCCGGCGTCGCGACGAAGACGCGCCCCTCGCCCCACAGCCGGGTCCAGACCGCGGGACTCACGATCGGCCGGTGCCACGGGTGGTACTCCTGCGTGGGGTGCGTCGTGGTCGCGAGGACGTCGATGAGGTCGTCGTGGAGCACCCAGTACTGCTCGGTGTGCAGCGTGAAGTCCTCGATGCCGGCCGTGATCTCGTGGTCGCGCCCAAGACCCGTGATCTGGACCGTGTAGTCGAGGTAGTTGTCGCGCTCGTCTCCCGGTCTGTCCTCGGGGTGGCGCCCGGGATGGGTCGCGAATTGACCCCCGACGAGCTGCAGGTAGTCGGAGCTGTTCCGGTACGAATCCGCGATGCCGCCGTGCCACCCGGCCAGTCCCGCCCCCGCCTCGACCGCCGCTCGCAGACCGCGGAGGGCATCGTCCGAGATCGACGACATGGTCACCGCCTGCACGATGAGGTCGACCTCCGACATCCGCTCGGCGTCGGCGTAGACGTCGTTCGACTCCTCGATGGCGACCTCGAAGCCGTTCTGCTCGAGGAACGGGACGAACATGTCCGTCGCGGCGATCGGGTGGTGTCCGTCCCACCCGCCGCGGACGATGAGCGCGCGACGGGTCATCGGGCCTCCTCAGCTCGCCGTGCGGCGACCGTGTCGTAGCGCTCGCGAACCTCCGGGCGGGGGTCGGATGCCGCCTCCCGGTCCATCGCGACGGCCCAAGCCGGCCACGCACCGGCCAGCACCGCCGCCGCCTGACGCGCCGCGCCCTGCGCGACGTACTCCCCGGGAGCGGGGACCGCCACGGGCACGTCGAACACCTGCGCGGCGACCGCGGCGACCGCCGCGTTCCGCGCCGCACCGCCGACGAGCAGCACGCGCTCGGCGGTGACCCCGAGACCCCGGATCGCGTCGAGGCCGGTCGCGAGACCCGCGAGCATGCCCTCGATCGCGGCGCGGGCGAGGTTCTCCCGCGTCGTGTTGACCAGCGAGAGCCCGTCGATCGAGGCGCGCGCGGTAGGCAGGTTGGGCGTGCGCTCCCCCTCGAACCACGGCACGAGCACGACGCCGCCGGCGCCGGGTTCGGCCGCCGCGGCGAGCTCGGTGAGACCGTCGTGGTCGACGCCGAGCAGGCGTGCGGTTGCATCCAGGACGCGGGCGGCGTTCAGGGTCGCGACGAGCGGCAGGAACCGTCCCGTCGCGTCCGCGAATCCCGCGGCCGTGCCGGTCGGATCGATCGTCCGGGTGTCGCTGACGGCGAAGACCGTGCCCGACGTGCCGATCGACACGACGACGTCGCCCGCCGTCGCGCCGACCCCGAGGGCGGCCCCCGCGTTGTCGCCCGCACCGGGCCCCACGCGGCGACCGGCGGCATCCGTCACCCACTCGAGGGGGCCGAGTACGCGCGGCAGGATCGCGTCGTGGCCGAGGGCAGCCGCGAGCAGCTCGCGGTCGTACTCGCCCGACGCGGGGTCCCAGTAGCCGGTGCCCGACGCGTCGGAGCGGTCGGTGACGAGCTCGTCGAGGTCCGGGCGCTCCGGCCCGAATCCGCGCAGCCGCCACGTCAGCCAGTCGTGCGGCAGCGCGACCGCGGCGACCCGGGCGGCGTTGCCGGGCTCCGCGTCCCGCAGCCACCGCAGCTTGGTGATCGTGAACGACGCGACCGGAACGAGTCCCGTGCGCTGCGCGAGTTCCTCGGCGCCGAACTCGATCGTGAGATCGGATGCCGCCGGCCCCGACCGCGTGTCGTTCCACAGCAGCGCGTCGCGCACCACGGCGCCCGAGGCGTCGAGCGCGACCATGCCGTGCTGCTGGCCCCCGATCGACCACGCCTCGACGTCGTCGAGACCCCCGGCATCCGTGATCGCGCCCTGCAGGGCCGACCACCAGGCCTCGGGATCGACCGACGTGCCGTCGGGGTGCGACGCGCGACCGGAGCGGACGATCGCTCCGGTCGCGGCCTCGACGATGACGACCTTGCAGGACTGCGTCGAGGAGTCGACGCCCATGACGAGCGTCACGTCAGCGCGCGCCCAGCAGGTGCTCGGTCGCCAGCTGCTGCAGGCGGACGAACCCGGCGCCCTTGCCGCCGAGGTAGACGCTCGGGTCGAAGTCCTCGTACGCGGAGCGGTCGGCGAGGAAGTCGTCGTAGCTCTCGCCGGGGTTCAGCGTCGGGGTGGAGAGGTCGTCGACCTTTGCCGCGGCGAGCGCCTCCTGCACCTCGGGGTCGGCGCGGAACGCCTGCGCGCGCTCCTTGAGGAGGAGGTAGGTGCGCATGTTCGCGGCGGCGGATTCCCAGACGCCGGTCTCGTCCTCGGTGCGGCTCGGCTTGTAGTCGAAGTGACGCGGGCCGTCGTACGCCGGGACGCCGCCGGGACCGCCGTTCTCGAGCAGGTCGACGAGCGAGAACGCGTTGTGCAGGTCGCCGTGACCGAACACGAGGTCCTGGTCGTACTTGATGCCGCGCTGGCCGTTGAGATCGATGTGGAAGAGCTTGCCGTGGTACAGCGCCTGGGCGATGCCGGCGGTGAAGTTGAGGCCCGCCATCTGCTCGTGGCCGACCTCGGGGTTCACGCCGAACAGCTCCGAGCGCTCGAGCGAGTCGATGAACGCGATCGCGTGGCCGAGCGTCGGCAGCAGGATGTCGCCGCGGGGCTCGTTCGGCTTCGGCTCGATCGCGAAGCGGATGTCGTAGCCCTTGTCGGTGACGTAATCGCCGAGCAGGTTGACGGCCTCGCGGTAGCGCTCGAGCGCCTGGCGGACGTCCTTGGCGGAGTCGTACTCGGCGCCCTCGCGGCCGCCCCACATGACGAAGGTCTTGGCGCCGAGCTCGGCACCGAGGTCGAGCTGGCGGAAGACCTTGCGCAGGGCGAACCGCCGCACGTCGCGGTCGTTCGCGGTGAAGCCGCCGTCCTTGAAGACGGGGGCGCTGAAGAGGTTGGTCGTGACCATCGGGATGATCATGCCGGTCGCCTCGAGCGCGTCCTTCAGGCGGTCGATCTCGCGCTGACGATCGGCGTCGCTCGACCCGAAGGCGAACAGATCGTCGTCGTGGAAGGTGAGACCGTACGCGCCGAGCTCGGCGAGCTTCTCGACCGCGTGGACGACGTCGAGCGGGTGACGGGTGGAGCCGCCGAACGGGTCGGTGCCGTTGTAGCCGACGGTCCACAGGCCGAAGCTGAACTTGTCTGCGGGGGTGGGGGTGACCATGACGCTCCTTCGCGAGCCGGACAAAATGTTGTTGCCAGCAACGTATACCAGGCGCGCCGCCACGACAAACCCCTCCCGGTGGCTATGGTGGGGTCCGTGACCGATCAGGGGCGAACCGTCGAATCCGTGCGGCGAGCGAACCTGGCCAGCATCCTCCGCATCGTGCACCGCGAGGGCCCGCAGTCGCGCGCCGCCCTCACCGAGTCGACCGGACTCAACCGCTCGACCGTCGCCGACCTCGTCGGCACGCTCGCATCCTTCGGCCTCGTCGCCGAACGCGCTCCCGACCCCTCGCACCGCGTGGGACGCCCCTCTCCCGTCGTCGCCGTCGACCCCGCCGTCGTCGCTATCGCCGTGAACCCCGAGGTCGATGCGCTCGAGATCGCCGCCGTCGGCCTCGACCGCGACATCCGCGCCGTCGTCGTCCTGCCGCAGGACCACCTCCTCACCCCCGAACGGACCGCGGAGCTGATCGCCGAGCAGATCTCCGCGTGGCGCTCCGCCGAGCTCGCGGGCTCCCGCATCCTGGGCGTCGGCCTCGCGGTCCCGGGGCTCGTCCGCATCGAGGACGGCCTCGTCCGCGACGCACCCCACCTGGGCTGGGTCGACGTGCCGCTCCGGGACCTCGTCGCGGCGGCCACCGGCATCCCCGTCGTCCTCGGCAACGATGCGACGCTCGGCACCATCGCCGAGCATCTGTTCGGGGCGGCCCGCGGCATCGACCACGCGGTGTACCTCAACGGCGGCGCGAGCGGCATCGGCGGCGGGATCATCGTGAACGGGATGCCGGTGGCCGGCGCCGGCGGCTACGCCGGGGAGTTCGGGCAGAACCGGCCCGGCATCGCGACCCTCGCCGACCGCCGCGCCCGCGACGGCGTCCTCGAGGACGAGGTCAGCCGCGCGCGCCTGCTGTCGGTCGTGGGACTGGCCCGCGGCGACGACCGTGAGCTCGCCGACGCCCTTGCGGCTCACGCCGACACCCCGTCGGTCGCGGGAGAGGTCGACCGGCAGCGCCGCATCCTCGCCACCGCTCTCGCGAACGCGGTCAACGTCCTGAACCCGTCGGCCATCGTGCTGGGCGGGTTCCTCGCGGTGCTCGCGGACCTCGACGTCGGGGCGCTGCTTCAGGCCGTGCGCGCGCAGGCGATGCCCGCGTGCGGCGAGGATCTGCAGATCCTGCCCGCCGCCCTGGCCGAGCACCGTCTCCTCATCGGCGCCGCCGAGGCCGTGTTCGAGGGCGTGCTGGCGAACCCGCAGGCAGTCTGACCGGCGCGCGGTTGCTGTGCAGGGCAGAACACGTTCCGTAACCAGTCTCGAGCGATGATGCAGGTGCGCGAACTCGCGCATTCGCAGTGTCGAGAGATCCGTGCCGCGCCTTCGAGACTGAATACGGAACGTGGGCCGGGCCACATCCCGGCGACACTCACCGACTGCGTCAGTCGCCGAGGCGCCAGGTGACGAACGGGATGCCGGCGATGCCGTCGCGCGTGCGGTCCGTCACCCGCCAGCCGCGCGCGGCGTAGAAGGCCTTCGCTCGCGCGTTGCCGTCCCACACCTCGAGCTCCGCCGGACGACCGCCGCGGACCTCGTCGAACCGCTCGTGCAGGGCCGACCCGATGCCCCGACCGAACAGCTCCGGCCGGACGTACAGGCTCACCAGCTCGACGGTCTCCCCGAGCCGCACGTGCAGGAACCCCGTCGGCCCCTCGTCCGCGGCGACGACGGTGACCCGCCCGTCCTCGGCGACGAGCCGCCGCCACATCGGCTCGCGGTCGCGCGCCGCGTCCGCCGGGTCGAGGTGCTCGCCGTAGTACGCGGCGCGCGCGGCGGCGTGGATCGCGGCGATCGCCGCGGCATCCTCGACGGTCGCCGCCCGGAGCATCGTCAGCGCGGGCCGGGCTTGACCGACAGGTCGGTGATGACGGCGTCGCGCGGCAGGTCGAGGGCGGTGAGGACGGCGGTGACGACGGATGCCGGCTGGATCCAGGCATCCGCGTCGTAGTCCTTGCCTTCCTGCGCGTGCACCTGCGCCTGCATCGGCGTCGCGGTGCGACCGGGGTAGACGGTGGTCACGCGCACGCCGTGGGCGGCCTCCTCGCCGCGCAACGCGTCGGCGAGGGCCTTGAGCCCGTGCTTCGACGCGGCGTAGGCGGCCCACTGCGGGTGGGCGGTGAGCCCTGCGCCGGAGTTCACGAACAGCACCTGACCGCGCGCGGCGCGCACCCGCGGCAGCAACAGTCGCGTCAGCTCCGCCGGCGCGACGAGGTTGACGGCGAGCTGGTCCTGCCACGACTGCACCGGCAGGTCGGCGACGTGCCCGAGGTCGACGATGCCCGCCGCGTGCACGATCGCGTCGACCTCGTCGGGAAGGTCGGATGCCGCGACCGCCGCGGCGAGCGATCCGGGCCGCGCGAGGTCGGCGACGATCGAGCCGGCGCCGGGGTGCTCGGCGACGAGGTCCTCGGCCCGCGAGGCGTCGCGCGCGACGAGGACGAGGCGGTCGCCGCGCTCGGTCAGACGCTGGGCGAGGAGCTGCCCGATACCCGATCCGGCACCGGTGAGGACGATGGTGTGCGGCATCCCCTCATCCTGTCATCGCGCGTTGCCGAGGAGATGCGGCTTTCCGAGGACGGAATGGGCCGGAAACCTCCTCGGCAACCGTCATCTCCTCGCGAAGCGCCGCCGCGTCAGTCGCCCAACAGCGCACGCCGGGCCATGCCCGCGAGGATGCCGCCCGCCCGCTCACCGCTGGGCGCGGCCGAGTGCGGGGTCGAGTTCAACAGCCCGAACGCGGCGAGCAGCCGGGTCTCGCGCTCGGCGTCGTCGAGGTCCGGCCGGAGCGCGGCGAGCGGCCGGTCCCACTCCTGGACGTACTCGCGCTGCAGCCTCCGCACCCGCTGATTCACCTCGGCGGGCAGGTTGGCGAGTTCGCGGTCCTGCACGCGGATGACGTCGGCGTCGCTCGTGGCGAAGTCGAGGTGGAAGGCGATGAGCGCGTCGAACACCGCGCCCGGCTCCCCGCCGGCCGCCGTCAGCGCTCGCCCTCCTTCGAGCAGCCGTTCGCTCGCGTCGAGCAGCAGGTCGCACAGCAGCGCCTCCTTGCTCGCGAAGTGCCGGTACAGAGCGGGGCCGCTCATCCCGACAGCGTCGCCGAGGTCGGCGGTCGACACGGCGGCGAACCCGCGTTCGGCGAAGAGCCGCGCCGCCGAGGCCATCAGCTCCGCTCGGCGGTTCGCCTTCTGCGTCGCCCGCCACGTGGTCATCGCGACAGCACCCGCCGGGCCTGTCGCAGCACCGGCTCGTCGATCATCCGCCCCCGGAACCGGAACACCCCGGGCTGCCGGGTCGCCTCGTCGAGCACGGCCTCGGCCCACTCGAGCTCGTCGGGCGTCGCCGAGTACGCGCGCCGGATCACCTCCACCTGGGACGGATGGATGCAGGCGGTCGCCGCGAATCCGGATGCCGCGGCATCCCTCGCCTCGTCCTCGAGACCGGCGGTGTCGGCGATGTCGAGGTGAACCGCGTCGATCGCGTCGATCCCGGCCGCGGCCGCGGCGATGAGCACGCGCGAGCGGGCGTAGCGTGCGACGTCGCGATACCGGCCGTCGTCGGCGCGGCTCGAGCGCCCGCCGATCCCGGCGACGAGGTCCTCGGCGCCCCACATGAGCCCGTCGACGAGCGGATGCCGCGCCAGCTCGCCCGCGTTCTCAACGCCCCGCGGCGTCTCGCACAGCGCCAGCACCCGGCATCCCTCGAGGGCGTCGATCTGGCCGGACTCCTCCGCCTTCGCGAGCATCAGCGTGGCGAACCGCGTGCCGCGGAGCGCCTCGAGGTCGCGTTCCAGCTCCGGAGTGGATGCCGGGTTCACCCGCACGATCACGCGTTCGATGTCGACCTCGGCAGCGACGAGCGCCTCGCGGGCGCCCGCTTTATCGGCAGGCGCGACGGCGTCCTCGAGGTCGAGGATCACGGCATCGGCGGCGGCGAGCGCCTTCGCGTACCGCTCGGGCCGGTCGGCCGGACAGAACAGCAGCGCGGGACCGAGGCTCATGCCGGCGTTCCCGGCGACATCCGCATGAGCGTCGAGCGGCGCGCGGTCGCGACGACCTGGTCGTGCTGGTTCCGCATCGTGTGCACGAACTCGACGACGCCCTGGCCCGGCCGCGTGCGCGATTCGCGCTTCGAGGCGACGACGGTCTCGGCGTAGAGCGTGTCGCCGTGGCGGACGGGCGCGGGAAAGCTGACCTCCGAGAACCCGAGGTTCGCGACGATCGTCCCCTGCGTGAGCTGCGCGACCGACAGCCCGACGAGGGTCGACAGGGTGAGCATGCTGTTGACCAGTCGCTCGCCGAACTCGGTCTGCTCCGACCAGGCGGCATCCAGGTGCAGCGACTGCGTGTTCATCGTGAGCGTCGTGAACAGCACGTTGTCGGCCTCGGTCACGGTGCGACCCGGGCTGTGCACGTAGACGGCGCCCTCCTCGAGCTCGTCGAAGTACAGTCCGCGCTGCACGATGCGCCGCGGGGTCTCCTCGCTCATGCGTCCTCCTCCGGGGTCGGGGTCACGACGGCCAGGGTCTGCCCGCGACCCACGCTGTCACCGGTCGCGACGCGAAGCGCCACGGTTCCGGCGACCTCGGCTCTCACCACATGTTCCATCTTCATCGCTTCGACGACCACCACCGCATCGCCCGCAGCGACCTCGGCCCCGTCGGCGACGGAGGTCACCACGACGACGCCGGGCATGGGCGAGACGAGTTCGGGCACAGCCGACGCGTCCGCGTCGCGTCGATGGTCGAGCCGCACGCGCCGCACCTCGTGCGCGCGTCCGCCCGTCGCAAGCCACACAACCTCTCCGTCGACGACAGCGACGAGCGAAACGCTCCCGTCCCCGATCCGCACGACGACCCGGTCGCCGATGGGACGGACGGATGCCGGGACCGCCGCATCGTCGACGATCACCCCGTCGCCGATCAGCTCCACGGTCCGCTCCTCGCCCCCGGACGCGAGCCGGTACCGTCGCGGCGCGGGCGGACCCAGACGCCAGCCGTCGGCGCGACGCCACGGATCGCCCGTGCGCGGCACCGCGGCATCCATCAGCAGCGCCGCCTCGGTGAAGACACCCGCCTCGTCGGTCGCGGCGACGAGCCCGTCGAGCTCACGCGCGATGAGCCCGGTGTCGAGGTCACCGGCCGCGACCGCGGGCAGCTCGAGCAGCGCCCGCAGGAACGGCACGTTGGTCTCGAAGCCGAGTACGGCCGTGTCGCCGAGCGCCGCGACGAGCCGGCGCCGCGCCTCGTCGCGGGTGGCGCCGGTCGCGATGACCTTCGCGAGCATGGGGTCGTAGTCGACCGAGACGTCGAGTCCGTCGGCGAGGGCGCTGTCGACCCGGATGCCGGGCCCCGCCGGATGCCGCACGGCCACGACGTGCCCGCCCGTCGGCAGGAAGCCGGCGGCCGGGTCCTCGGCGTAGACGCGTGCCTCGATGCTGTGGCCGGTGAGCACCACGTCGTCCTGCCCGAACCCGAGCGGCTCCCCCGCCGCGATCCGCAGCTGCGCCGCGACGAGGTCGACGCCGGTGACCTCCTCGGTCACGGGGTGCTCGACCTGCAGTCGGGTGTTCATCTCCATGAAGAAGAACTCGTCGGGGCGGTCTGCCGCGACGATGAACTCGACCGTCCCTGCGCCGCGGTAGTCGACACTCCGCGCCGTCTCGCACGCCGCCTGCCCGATCCGGGCGCGGGTCGCCTCGTCGAGGAGCGGCGACGGCGCCTCCTCGATGACCTTCTGGTGGCGGCGCTGCAGCGAGCACTCCCGCTCGCCGAGGTGCACGACGGTGCCGTGCGCGTCGGCGAGCACCTGCACCTCGATGTGCCGCGGGGTGTCGACGTAGCGTTCGAGGAAGAGCGTGTCGTCGCCGAAGCTCGCCACGGCCTCGCGGCGCGCGGCGGCGAGCGCGGCGGGGAGGTCCGCGGCATCCGTCACGACGTGCATGCCCTTGCCCCCGCCCCCTGCGGACGGCTTGATGAGGAGGGGATACCCGACCCCGGGGGCCGCGGCGATGAGGTCGTCGTCGGTCATGCCGGCGCGCGCGACGCCCGGCACGGTCGGGACCCCGCGCGCCTCGACGGCGTGCTTCGCGGCGATCTTGTCGCCCATCGTGCGGATGGCGTCGGCGCTCGGTCCGATGAAGACGATGCCGGCACCCTCGCACGCCGCGGCGAAGGCGGTGTTCTCGGAGAGGAACCCGTAGCCGGGGTGGATCGCCTCCGCACCGGTAGCGCGGGCCGCGGCGATCACCGCGTCGATGTCGAGGTAGCTCTGCGCGGCAGGCGCGGGCCCGAGGCGCACGGCCTCGTCGGCGAGCGCGACGTGTCGGGCACCGGCATCCGCGTCGCTGTAGACGGCGACCGAGCGGATGCCGAGCTCCCGCAGCGTGCGGATGACGCGGCACGCGATCTCGCCGCGGTTCGCGACCAGGACGGTGGAGAACATGCGCATCACATCCGGAAGACGCCGTAGCCCGGCGCGTCGAAGGGGGCCCGCAGGCAGACGTCGAGGGCGAGCCCGAGGGCGTCGCGGGTCTCGGCGGGGGCCAGGATGCCGTCGTCCCAGAGGCGTGCCGTCGAGTAGTACGGGCTCCCCTGCTCCTCGTACTGCGCACGGATGGGCGCCTGGAACGCCGCTTCGTCGTCCGCCGACCACTCCTCGCCGCGTGCCTCGATCTGCTCGCGGCGGACGGTCGAGAGGACGGATGCCGCCTGCGGACCGCCCATCACCGACACCCGCGCCCCGGGCCACAGCCACAGGAACCGCGGCGAATACGCGCGCCCGCACATCGAATAGGTGCCGGCGCCGAACGACCCGCCGACGACGACGGTGAGCTTGGGCACCGACGCGCACGCGACGGCGTTGACCATCTTCGCGCCGTGCTTCGCGATGCCTGCCGACTCGTATTCACGCCCGACCATGAACCCGGTGATGTTCTGCAGGAACAGCAGCGGGATGCGGCGCTGGTCGCACAGCTCGATGAAGTGCGCACCTTTGAGGGCCGACTCCCCGAACAGCACGCCGTTGTTCGCGACGACGCCGACGCGGTGCCCGTGCAGGCGCGCGAACCCCGTCACGAGGGTATCGCCGTAGTCACGTTTGAACTCGTGCCACGTGCCGCCGTCGACGACCCGGTCGATAATCTCGCGGGCGTCGTACGGCGTCGTGAGCTCGACGGGCACGACGTCGACGAGGGTCGCCGGGTCGGATGCGGGCGGGGTGACCGGCGCCGGATTCTCGCGCAGCGGCACCAGCGCCGGGAGCGTCGCGATGATGTCGCGGACGATCTGCAGCGCGTGCTGGTCGGTCTCGGCGAGATGGTCGGTGACTCCCGAGACCTTCGTGTGCAGGTCGCCGCCGCCGAGGTCCTCGGCCGAGACGACCTCGCCCGTCGCCGCCTTCACGAGCGGCGGTCCGCCGAGGAAGATCGTGCCCTGGTTCCTGACGATGACCGTCTCGTCGCTCATCGCCGGGACGTACGCCCCGCCGGCCGTGGACGACCCGAGGACGGCAGCGATCTGCGGGATGCCGTCCCGCGACATCCGTGCCTGGTTGTAGAAGATGCGCCCGAAGTGGTCGCGGTCGGGGAAGACCTCGTCCTGCATCGGCAGGAACGCACCGCCCGAGTCGACGAGGTACACGCACGGGAGCCGATTCTCGGCGGCGATCTCCTGCGCCCGGAGGTGCTTCTTGACGGTGATCGGGTAATACGTGCCGCCCTTCACCGTCGCGTCGTTGGCGACGACCATGACGTGCCGGCCGTGGATCAGGCCGACGCCCGCGACCACCCCGCCGGCGGGGCAGTCGTCCTCGTACAGGTCGAGCCCGGCGAGCGCCCCCACCTCGAGGAAGGGACTGCCGACGTCGAGCAGGGTGTCGATGCGATCGCGGGCGAGGAGCTTGCCGCGGGTGGTGTGCCGCTCACGCGCGCGCTCGGGCCCGCCGCGTGCCGCATCGGCGCGACGGCGTTCGAGCTCGGCGACCAGATCGGGATACGTCGTGGGGGCTGTCATCGTCGACCGCACCTCCGGGAGAGCAGGTCAGTTACCAGTTGATAACTCAGACGAACGATAACACCGCCGCTGCGCCGCGGGAAGAGCCGGTCAGCCCTCCAGGATGGCGCGCAGGACCTCGAGGTCCGCCTCGATCGCGGCGGCATCCTCGGCGAACTCCGCGTCCGTGACGCCGTCGCGACGGAAGAGCGTGAAGACCACCTCGCTGCCGGCGTCGTTGCGCAGCACGCGCAGCGGATTGTGCACGACCGTCCCGTCGGGGAGCGCCACATCGTGATCGAGCACCCCCGCTTCGACCGGCCCCGGGAACGACACCTCGATGTCGCCCATCGGCGATTCCGCGAGCCAGCGACCGCCCTCGTTCCGGATGCCGCTGCTCAATCCCGCAGCCCAGCGCGGCAGGTTCGCAGGATCACCCGCGAAGGCGATCACGTCGCGAGGCGGAGACTCGATCGTGCGGGACAGGTGATGCGCGGGCCAGGTCATGACCGGGACGCTACTCCGCCTCGGCGACACCCGCCTCGGAAGCGACGAGGATGGAGGGATGGCGACGTTCGACGATCCGGTCCTCCAGGCGATGGCGATGCGACGATCGCTCGCAAAGGTGGGCCCGGGGGCCCCGACCGATGACGAACTGCGCGAGCTGCTCGCGGCGGTCACGCCGGTGGCAGACCACAAAGCGCTCCGGCCCTGGCGCCTGCTCACCCTGCGCGGTGACGACCGCGCTCGCCTGGGCGATGCGCTGGACGCCGCTGCGGGAACGGAGCGCGAGCCCGGCGAACGCAACGGGAAGCCGTTCCGCGCGGACCTGCTGATCGCCGTCGTCGCGAGCCCGAGGAATCACCCGGCCGTTCCCGTCTGGGAGCAGCATGCGACCGCCGCCGGCGCCGCGCATCTGCTCGAGCTCGCGCTCTGGCGGGCCGGGTGGGGCGTCATGTGGCGGACCGGTCTGGTCGTGAACTCGCCCGAGGTCCGCGCGCTGCACGGCCTCGCCGACCACGAACTGCTCATGGGGTGGCTCTACGTCGGCAGCGTCGACGCCGAGCTGCGCGCCAGAATCGACGACGCGCCGAGGAAGACGCTCGATCCCGAACCCTTCCTCGGCGCACTCCCGGGCTGATCCCGGTCGGTCAGCCGCGGCGCATAGTCGCGGTCACCGGGCAGTCGAACGGGTCGCGCGCGGCGAGGCCCACGCGGTTCAGGTAGTCGATGACGATGGCGTACGACCGCCCGAGGCTCGTCTCGGTGTACGGGACGCCGAGCGTCGCGCAGTGCTCGCGCACGATCTCGCGCGCCTTCGACAGGTGCGGACGGGGCATGTTCGGGAACAGGTGGTGCTCCACCTGGTAGTTCAGTCCGCCCATGAGCCAGGTCGCCCACCAGCCGCCGCGGATGTTGCGGGAGGTGCGCACCTGCTTGCTGAAGAAGTCGAGCTTCGCGTCGGGGGCGATGACCGGCATCCCCTTGTGGTTCGGGGCGAAGGACGCACCCATGTACACACCGAAGACGGCGAGCTGCACACCGACGAAGGCGAACGCCATGCCGAGAGGCAGGAGCAGGAAGACCGGGACGAGGACCACGGCGAGGCGGACGACGATCATGCCGATCTCGAGCCAGCGCGCCTTCACGTCCTTCTCGGTGAAGAGGTACTTCAGGCCGAGGTAGTGCAGATTGAGACCCTCGAGGGTCAGGAGGGGGAAGAACAACCAGCCCTGACGCTTCGTGATCTCGCGTCGCAGGCCGCGAGCCGATGCGGCATCCGTCTCGAGGAACGAGATCGTGTCGATCTCGATGTCGGGATCCTTGCCGACGCGGTTCGGATTCGCGTGGTGACGCGTGTGCTTACCGGTCCACCAGGCGTAGCTGATGCCGACGACGCCGGCCGCGAGGATGCGTGCCAGGCGGTCGTTGGCAGGACCGGAGCTCAGGATCTGACGGTGCGCCGCCTCGTGGGCGAGGAAGGCGGCCTGCGTGAAGATGATGCCGAGCGCCCCCGCGATGAGTAGCTGGAACCAGCTGTCGCCGAGCAGGATGAAGCCGGTGACCGCACCGCCGAAGGCGAGGGTCAGAGCGATGCCGACCATGAGGTAGAAGACGGACGTGCGCTGCAGCAGTCCCGTCTCGCGGACGATGCGCGAGACGTCGGTGAACGCCTTCGCCATCGGGGGGAACTGCGTTGTTCCGGAGTACGTCTGACGGACGGGACCGAGACGCGACTCGGCGACGGATGAAGCGATGGGGGCACCTGCTCGAGGTCGGGTGTCCGCTGCGGCGGAGAGACGAGCGAGCAGCGGATGCCGATCACTGGGGGCCACGCTACGGTGCAATGCATCGCCGTCGGGGCATGCATCGGCGATGCCCACGCGACTGCCAGGGGCTGTCCAGGCTCGGGCCTAACTCTCGCCCGATCGTGCGGACGCCGTCTCGGGGAACTCCCGCACCGGGACGATGACGACGTCGTGCATTTTCCAGTCCAGCTCACGGCACTCGGCGCTCGCCCGCTCGAGCTGGGACAGGCGCGGCATCCGCCCCTTGCGCGGCCTGACGAACGCTTCGACGTGGAAGAACTGGCCCTGGTCTCGGGTGCGGGTGCGAACCTCGTCCACCCATCCGAGCGACGACAGGTGATCGTGGATCTGGTCGATGTCGGGATGCGGCTCCGCGTCGTCGAAGGTCGTGGCACGGGTGTCCATCAGGTCGGTGATCGAGTCCTTCGTGTTCTTCACCCCGTCCCACAGGATGCTGCCCGAGATGAAGATCGCAGCCGCGGCATCCGCCCACCAAAGTCCCAGCCCGATGCCGCCGACACCGACGATCGAGCCGACCGCCGTCATCCAGTCGGCCTTGTTCATGTCGGCATCGGCGTAGAGGACCTTGTTGTGCAGCTGGCGCGCCAGCCGCATCTTCACGCGGCCGAACCAGATGGGGAGCGGGATCGTCGCCGCCATGACGGCCATCATGAACCAGCCGAGCCACACCGACTGTCCGAAGATCTCGACCGAGCCGATCGGAGGACGCTCCCCGCGGATGAGGGTCGACGCGGACTCGATCAGGAGGAACGCGCCCATGGTGAGCAGTGCAACTCCCGCCACGAGGTGCGCGACGCCGACCGACCGGAAGTACCCGTAGGGGTAGCGCGGGTTAGCCATGCGGGACATCACGCGCGCGGCGACGAGGAAGGCGATCGGCGGGGCGAGCGAGAGCATGTCCTCGATCCACGCGGCGCGCATCGCCTGCGAGCTGCCGGTGACGATGCCGACGACCGGGATGGTGACGGCGAGGAAGGCGATCGTCGCCCACTCCATCCGCACGGCTCGGCGGAGCGCCTTCCGACCGGCGTCGTCGAGTCCCTGCTGCAAGGCGGTGCGCGTCATCGCCGACCCTCCTCACGCAAGAAGACCTCGAGATCCATGAGGAATCCGTTCTCCCCGGCGCGGGTGAGCATCACGTGCTTCTCGGTCTCGCCCGACGCACTCGTCACCTCGCGGTACACGTCGGTGACAGCGGCCTTGTCGACCCAGGGAGTGGTGTCGGTGAGTCCGCCCACGACGATGTCGAGCTCGCCCGCGTGGAGGGCGTCGATGAGGACCTCCTCGGTCCCGGCCCGCCAGCGGACATCGGCGCCGTGCCCGGCCGCGTACTCCTCGACCAGGGCGATCTCCGTGCCCGACGGCTGATCGCCGAGCTCGGTCCAGGGTGGATTCTCGGTCACGCCCACCCGCAGGACACCGCCCTCCGCGATGCGTTCGAGGGTGCTGTCGGCATCGGCGGGGCGGACCCCGCAACCGGCCAGAGCGAGTCCGACGATGAGGGATGCGGCCGCAGCCGCCCGCACGCGACGTGACATGGGAACCTCCATCGGCACCCTACGAACGGGACGGAGCCTCACCCGACGGGGTTGACAGCTCCCGCGGGTCGCGTCAGCCGACCCGCTGCTCCGCGATCGGCGAGGACGACGACCGCCCGTTGACGTCCAGGTACAGCTCACGCTCGGTGACGGACACCGTGATCGCGTTGCGTCGCTCGAGAGCGGATGCCGCATCCTCGACGAAGTCGCGGTCGAAGCTGAACACCGGGATGTCGGCCGCGCGATGGATCGTCTTACCCGCCCACGCCTGTGCGAGCCGGTTCGGCTCCCGCTGCGTGTACACGGCCACCCGTTCGGCCGCCTTGCTGCCGGCGTGGAGACGCGCGGCATCCGGGGCACCCACCTCGATCCACGCGGTGAGCCGACCCGTCGCGTCGCGCACGAGGACGGCGGGCTCGTCCGTGGCCGAGATCCCCTCGCTGAAGGCGATCCCCTCCTCGTATTCCAGGGCGTACGCGAGCACCCGCAGGAGGACGTTCGCGGCCGTCTCGGATGCGTGTCGCGCGAGACGCAGGGAAAGCTCCTCGTACACGCCGCGATCGACGTCGGCGAGCTGCACGGTGAATGTGTGCATCGTGGATCCGATGGCCATCCTCCGAGCCTAGGCGGGGGATGCCGCACCCAGACGCACGGGTCATAATGGTCGCACCCCATCCGATGCACTCAGTCAGGGAGTCGTGTCATGCCCTTCCACAGCAAGGAGATGCTCGAGCAGTGGCTCGAGGAGTTCGCCGCGCTGGGTTACTCGATCAGTGATCGCGTGAAGGTCATCCCGCAGGACGGTGCCGATGGCCTCGACACCGGGCTCATCTCTCTGAACCTGCTGGACTCGATGACCCTCACCTACATCCAGCCCGAGCCGCTGGGCTCCATTCACTGGGGCATCACGTTCGAAGCGCGCGACGTCGACCTCAAGCTGAACCCCGGGCGCACGCTCGAGCTCTCGAGCGAGCTCGCGATGGTGTCGATCCTCTGCACGTTCCTGCAGACCAAGTCCCTCGCCGAAGTCGAAGCGGTGGCCGGCACCGTCGAATCCGGATCGCTCGGTCTCTGATGGACGGCGACCTGCGGGCCGAACTGCGCGAACTGCAGGCGAGGGCATACGGACCCGGTGGTGGCCTCGGCGACGACCCCGTTGCGCGACGGCGTCTGAACGAGCTGGAATCTCGGGCTCGTGCCGAGCAGCGCCGCCCCCCGATCGTCGACCAGGTTCCTGCGCCGACGCGCACTGCGACGGTGAGCCCGTCGGCGCCGACCCAGCTGCCGCCGGCCCCGACGGTACCCGCCGCGGTCGCCGCCACCGCACGAGCCGCGCAGCGCAGTGCCGCGCCCCCGTCCGGGGCCTTACGGAAGCGCCGGCTCCTGACGGGTATCGCGTGGGCCGGATCGCTCGCGATGGTCGCCACCGTCGCGGTGGGCATCACCGCAGCCGCCAGTGCACGGGTGAGCGGTGCGGGCGCGCCGACCACGTCCGGCGCCGCCATCACCCATGTGACGACACTCGCGCTCGACCCCGAGCGCGGCTGGCCGGAAGTGCTCAGCGCTCCCCCCTCGGACGGGCGCATCTACGCGGCCCTCGCCGGAATGACCCCCATCGTGGCTCAGTACGACACCGGGTTCGGGGACAAGGCGCAGTGCATCCAGGTCCTCCCGGATGAGGCCTGGAGCGCATCCCCCGACGACGGCTGGTCCGGTGCGTGGTACACCAGCTGCGCTGCCGAGCCGTTCGCTCCGGCGGCGAGCGTCATCGTGTCGGACGAGACGCCGGCCGAGCTCCGCGAGCGATTCCCGGACGGCACCCGCCTGCAGTTCGTGCTCGGCGACGGCGTCGTCGAGGTCTACTCGGCCGACGCGCCCACCGGCGAAGCGACGGGTTGATCGAGAGGGACGGGCGTCAGGCGCGGCATCCAGCACCGCACCTGATCCCGGTAGCGGCGGAACTCATCGCCGAATCGCGCCTCGAGATCGCGCTCCTCGAGCGGGCGGATCGCGCCGTTCCAGACCACTGATCCGCACACCGCATAGATCACGACGATCCACGACGAGAGCATCACTCCGACAGCGATGCCCTGCGTGATCCCCACGACCGCCATCGGATTTCGGACGAACCGGTAGGGGCCACGGATCACCAGTCGTCGCGCCGTCGCGATCGGAAGCGGAGTGCCGTCCCCGTGCGTGGACATGACGGCACCGGACCACAGCCCCACCGCGCTGGCGGCGACGAACAGGACGGCCCCGCCGATGCGAACCCCGGCGGGAACCGGGACGTGCAGCATCCACCGCGTCTCGACCCAGACCAGCAACGCCGGAACGACCCCGAGCGCAAGCCCCCAGAACACGACGATCTGCCCTGCCGTCTCGCTCACATGGCGCCTCGTCGGCAGACCGGCAGTCGCGGGACGGATGCGGAAGGGCCCGACCATGAGCCAGTGCGTGGGCGCAGAACCATGCAGGATCACGAGGCAGGCAAGGACGGATGCCGCCGATGCCGCCGTCATGAGAACGGCTCCCCACCCCGCGGTCATCGTCACGAGCGCGAAGATACCGAGGAACGCCGTGACGAGGACGGTCCACGCCGTCGCAACGATCACGGCGATCCGCTGTCCTGTCGCTGCGATCGCCGATGCGACGACGAACAGAGGCACGTCCCACAGGGCCATCGCGACGGGGTCGATCGTCGCGAGCGTCGCCTCTCGAACGACGGGCACCGTGAAGACGGCGACCCACCAGAGCGCACCTGCCGCCGCTTGGAGGGCGAAGTATGTGCGCGCGACGGCGGGTGTCAGGCGGCCTGGTACGTGAGGCAGTCCGCCGACTCCGCTCCCGGTCCGACGCGCACCGCGGTCGCGGTGCATTCGAGCGACGAGTTGAAGACGCACTCCGACCGCTGGCACGCGCCGACGTGGCTGACGACCTTGTCGAGGCCGCCCTTCGTGCCGAGCGGGATGAACGTCGCGCACTCGGCGTCGCCGGGAGCGCCACCGATGGTGACGGCGGCGGCGTGACAGTGGGAGTGGTCGTTGTACGAACATCCGAGGGCGTTGCACTCGGACACGCGAGGCAGGTCGTCGAGAGTCATGCTCATGGGAGCCTCCTTCAGGGGTCGTGCCTCGAGAGTACGCGCCGACCCCCGCGGTTCGGACAGCCTAAGTTCCGTCTTTCTCCCCGGTCAGATCGCGAAAGTTCGGTTAGGTGAGCCTGACCTTCGCACGGCGCCGCAGCACTCCGCGCAAGAAATCTGCTACCACACAATCCACCGGTTTCACATCTGGTCCCGCGCAGACCCTGGGCGGTGGTACATTTCCGAGAATCTCGCCGCGGGCGGGAAACCCCGGGTCGGACCCGAACCTCGACACGGGCGTCGAGGGGACGGTGCGACGCAGGCGCGTCGGAGCAGAGGGGTCAGCCGGCTGGACGCCGAAACGTCGCGCCGGACGGCCGCTCGTCCCGTCCAGAGGAAGGGGAACGCGATGGCACTCGCAGCGATGTCCGCCGACCTCCCCCCTTCGCTTCTGCTGTGGCCTCAACTCGCGTTGACCCACGTCGAAGAAGAGCTGAGCGCCGAGACACGTCCTCCCCGGTTGGTGGTGGTCGGCGCCGCGGGCTCCGGTAAGAGCCCCCTCCTCGACGAGATCGCCCTGCGGGTCTCCCACGTCAAGGACACCCTCTTCGTGGACGATGCGCACCTTCTGACCGATGACCAGATCCGCGTCCTCGACCGGCATCTCGACGACCCGGGCGCAGGACTCGTCGTCGGCTGCCGACCGTGGCCGTGGAATCCGGCGCTGACGGCCCTCATCCGCCGCATCGAGCAGTCCCGACCGGCCTTGGCGGTGGGGCAGGTCGACGCCGAGGATGTCGTCCGCGCCGTCGAGCGTGCCGGCCGGTCGATCGACAAGGGGTGCATCGGAGCGATCGTCCGAATGGCGGCATCCGTGACGTGGCTCGTGCAGCAGGCACTGGCCGCGCACGGTGACGGCTACTGCAGCGATCCCTCGCACGACCGCGTCACCCGTGCCGTCGGAGAGGTGATCGCGTTGCGGATCGACACACTCGAACCATCGGTCGCCGCCGTCGTCCGCCGCGCAAGCCTCGGCGGTGACGAAGACCTGCCGGCCGCGACCGACGCGGCCGTCGCCACGGCGCTCGCCATCGGGCACGCAGAAGGACTCCTGTTGCGGGGAGGTCGACCGGTGCCGATCGTCCGCACGACCGTCACCCGGACGACGCCCGTCGCCCAGCTGATCGAGGCGATGGACACGTCGGCGATTCCCTCTCTCGACGCCGAGGTGGCATCATCACTCGGCCACCACGTCGACGCCCGCCTCGCTCGGGTCCTCCAGGCTCACGCAGACCAGGCCGCCACCCACGACCTGAATCGGGCCACCGAACTCTACGATGCCGCACTGGCAGCAGGGGCGGACCCGAACCGCATCGCGCTCCGGAAGGCGCGCATGGCATGGGACCGAGGCGACATCGACGAGGCTGCCTCCTTGGTCGACGAGGTGGCGCTGTCGGCGACAGGCGACGATCACAGCGAAGCGCTGCGCATCCTCGGCTCCGCCTGGAGTGCGCGCGGATTCCTCCGCGCCAGCGCGATGACCTACCGCGCACAGCCCGGTGACGACTTCCTTCTGCACGCGCAGGGCGCCGTGGCCTCGTTCGGCACAGGCGACCCGACTCCCCTGCTCACCGCGGTCGAACGCCTGAACGCCGGAACCGGGGGCGTCCCGACGACGCTGAGGGTGGCGCACGCCAAATTGATGCGGGGTCTGGCGGGGTCGCTCACCTGGCCGGCCGGCGGCGCTTTCGACGAGCTCGTGCGCGCCAGCGAGACCTACGGGGACTCGGCGGAGGACGGCCCGGTGCCCGAACTGCCGGCAGTGATCGCCGCGATCGGGGCGATCAACCTCGGGGAACTGCAGACCGCCGCGAACCTTCTCGGTGACGCGTTGATGGACGACCACGGCGGCCCCTGGGCGCGCTCGAGGCTCCTTCTCTGGGCCGCCTGGGTCGCGGTGCACCGGCAGCATCCGGAGGAGTCTGTCGCCCGCCTGGCCGACGTCGACGCGTCGTTCCTGCCGCTCAGCAGCCGCGAGATCCTCATCCGGGATGCCGTCATGCTCGCCCATGTGCGCCGCTACGGTTCGATCGACGAGCTTCGCGCACTGTGGATACGGGTGCGAGACGATGTCCGTCACGTCGAGCCGGACCTCTTCCTCCTCCACCCTCTGCGGGAGTTCATCGAGACAGCCCCGGTGTTCGATGACTCCGAGCGCGTCGCGCCCGCGCTCGACGCCCTGAACGGCATCCTTCACGGCCTCGGTAACCCGCTGATGTGGTCGGTTCCGCTGACCTGGTCGTCCTTCCAGCGCGCACTGCTCGCGCGAGACTCGCACAGCCAGGCGCAGACGGTGCGGGCCCTCGCCACCGTCGCGCGCGAGTCGCGACTGGCGGGGGCCCTGTCGGCGGCCGCCACCGAATGGTCTCGGAACCGGGTCGACGAGGGCGCCGCGGAACGCGTCGAAGATGTGGCGTCCCGCCTGGCCGAGATGGGCCTCGGGTGGGAGGGTGCGCGACTCGCGATCGCTTTGTCGGAACGCTCCCGCGATCGCCGCACAGGTACTCGGCTCGCCGCGTTCGCGCGGACGTTGCACCCGAACGCGGCCCCGGGGACGACGAGCGACGATATCGCGCTCGGGGACAGCGGGCTCCTGAGCGCGCGCGAGCGCGAGGTCGCCGCCCTCGTCCTCAGCGGCATGACCTATGCCGAGATCGGCGAGGCCATCTTCATCTCGCCGCGAACGGCCGAGCACCACATCGCGCGCATCCGCCGCCGCCTCGGTGCGACATCCCGCACAGACCTGATCGCCAAACTCCAGGCGATCGTCGGCACCGAAGAAGGCGGCGCGGACAGCACCGCGGGACGCTGAAGGACGGCCACGAAGGGGCGGACCCCCTCGGGCCAGTTCAGTGGGGACTGCGGCGTGAGGGGGTCCGCGAAGCCATCCGGGACGCCAGAGACGAACACGTTTGGGGACAATGCGCGTCGAGACCGTTTGGGGAACGGCCTGGCAGCCGTAGGGGGATGGCCCTCCAATGCTAAAGGAAAGCTCGCTCTTTCCGGATACAGATCCTAGAAATCTTGAGGTGAGTGGCCTCACCTCACGCTGCGGGACACCCGATCGCCGACGACGCGACCTCGACCCGCTTCAGCAGCGGGGTGTGGAGGAGCTCAGGTGCTGCCTCGTCGGGCGCGACGTCCGGGCCGGCGATGAACCGGAAAGTCAGGACGTGCGAGCCCCCGGGTTCGACGTCGACGCGCCGGGTGACGAGGATGCGGCCGCCGTCGTCGGCGTCCACGGATGCCGACGGTGCGCCGTCGAGCGACACCCCACCCGCGTACCACCCCGGCGGTGTGACGACCGTCAGTGTCGGCGAGATGTGACCGGCGGCGACACCGTAGAATCCGCCCCCGGTGACGCTGACCGGCAAGATCGCGGCATCCCGCTTCGTCAGCGAGTTGGCGAGGGAGACCTCCACCTCGACCTCGCGGAGACCGTCGGCTCGACACACCCCCGAGCGCGTCGCGAGTCCGACCGTCAGGTACGGGGTGAGCTTTCCGCCTGTCGCATCGTTGAAATACGCTGCGAAGGCGTTCGGGCCGGCGGCACCCTGCCTCGCGAGCGGACCGGCCAGAGCGCTGCCGGCGAGGATCATCTGCTCCTCGGAATGCCGGCTCCACACCGAGATCCGTCCCTCGTCGACCGCTTCCACGAGCCCGGGGATCATTGCGGCGGGGCGGGCCCGTTCGGTGAGAGCAGTGAAGACGGCAGCCGCGGCATCCGAGAACAAACGCCCTTGCGCATCCTGGTCGAGCGTGCGGTACGGCTCGACGAGGAGGCGGTCGATGACGTTCTTCTGATCCAGGACGCCGGCGGGTGTCTCGACCGGGCCGATGGCTCCGAGGATCGCCGAGAGGACGACGGGGTCCATCGAGACCACGACGTCCGGTGCGGCCTCGCCTGCCTTCTGCCACCACGCCGAGGCGAGCTCGGCCGTCACCCGGAAGTCGGAGGTCATCGACGCGTTCTGCACGTAGCGGCCGATGCCGTCACCGAGAGAGCGCACCTCCGCGGCGGACACCCTCGTCAGAGGGGACGCAACCGGCGAGAACTGCGACGAGTCGCGCTGAGCCCCGAGCGTGAGAACCCCGTCGCGTGCCCGGAGTTCGAGGAAGGTGCCCGTGATCCCGCCGCCGGTTCGCAGCTCTGCGGTGTTCTGGAGGATGACCAGGATGCGGCGATCCCCCTCGGCACCGAGGATCGCGGGCACCAGGTCCGCCGCCTGCGAGGCACCGTCCGTCAGCGGCTGGAGTGCAGCGACAGCGTCGACGACACGGCCGACGCCGCTTGCCAGCTGCGGCACGAGGGCGTTCCGATCGATATCGGCGAGGTCGTCAGCGACGTGGTCGCGCGACGCCGCCGCACGGGCGAGGGAGGGAGCCGCGTGTCGCAGGACGCGGACCGCGGCCTCGGCGTCGGCTCCCTCGAGATCGCGCGCCGTATCGAGCACGGAGGGGGCGACGCCGTCTGCGACGTCGACGACCGCGGTGGCGGCTCGGCGTGCGGCGGAGAGGTTCGGCCCGATACCCGGAAGGGCCTCTGCGGCGAACCACACCGCGTCGTCCGGGATTTCGTGCGAGATCCCGTCGACGAGCCGGTCCGCCGCAGCTTTCGCGCCCTCGATGTCACCCGAGCCGACGGCCTCGGCCGCGACGGCGGCATCATCGCCCGCGACATCGAGCGCCTCTGCGAGATCCCAGGCCGACCGACCGACGTGCACGGCCGCGGCCGCGGTTCCGATGAGGAGGAGGGCGCCGGCGACCAGGACGAGTCGACGGCGCCTTCTCACGATTCGGCCCGGCGGCGGCGACGCGAGACGAGGACGGCACCCGCGACGACCGCGGCGGTCCCCCCGACGGCAGCAGCGACGGGCCACTGGCCGCCCGTCTGAGGCAGCCCGCCGGAGACGCCGCCCGAGGCGACGCCGACGGGCGTCGCACAGTCGTCGGAGTATCCCGGGTAGGCGAGTGGGACGTCGATACTCTCGTCCCCAACCCGCAACTGGGCGGTCACGTCTCCGGTAGTCCAGGCCGCGGCATCGTTGCGCGGCTCCCACCCGTCACCGGACCGCACCCATCCCGGCAGAGCCTCGACGGTGCCGTCGCCCGCAACCTCGACGCCGGGCCAGAGGATGCTGCCGGAGCCTTCACCCGAGGCATCCACTCGCAGCGGAACGGCGATCTCCTGTCCGTCTCCCCTGATCACGAGCTCGGCGGTCGGTGACGACGTCGCCGCCGTCGCGACGGCGCTCCGGGCCGTCGACAGCGCAGCCAGAGCGGTCGACATCGTGACAGGGCCGGTCGACAAGCCGCCCGCGGACGCCGTCGCAGCGACGCGGACGATCGAGTAACCGATCGTCGGCGCCTCATCCACGCACAGCGCCTGCACGACAGAGCCGGCGAGCCCGTCCTCGGGCGGGCTGCTCGGGACGTACGATCCGTCCGCGGCGTACGCCGACGTCGAGCCGGCTCCTGCGATGACAGCGACCGCGATCGCGGCACGCCAGATGTTCCCCCACATGTCAGCCTCCCCAAAGGCATTTCGAGATCACGCCTCAGGCAGGCGCACTCGATGTACAGGCGCCACGTTATCCCCGATCCGTCGAATGGGCCTCCCGTGTTTCTCCAGGAACCCCTAATCGGACCCCCTAGCTGTCCCCCAATTGGGGGACAAGCAGATTAGGTTTGTCCCCCTATTGGTGGACGCCCGACTCGGCTGTAGCGTTCCGATATCGCCGCCGTCGAGGCTTTGGGGAGTCGAAACGGCACATGGCGGAGCAGAGGAAGTGGCGCGAGCTTGGGGGCCGTAACCATGTCTGCCTGGGCTCTTCGTACGTCTTCGTTCGCGCAACGAACACGTACGAAGAGCCCACATACCGCGCGACGTCAGGGGCGCCGCGCGGGCGGTCGCTGAGCGACCAGGGGGAGAGAGTGCGGTGACCGAGAGGGTCGGCTCACCGCGCAGACGCCGATGGGGACCGGCGTCAGTAAAAGGGGACGGCGGATCGGATCCGCATCGGGGCACAGGTCAGGGGCCTGGTCGTTATTTGGGGGGATGATCGTTCATGGGGACAGAACGGAACACGAGTGCGCGCCGGCTCCGTCGCGCACTCGACGCAGGACAGCTCTGCGACCCACGCCTGTCCGTGCAGCGAACGCGGCGAGCGGTCTGATGGCCATGCGCACAGTGACTTCACCGACACGGACTGATGCACACCTCACCGATGCATCGGACGCGTGCGACCTCATCGCCGCCACGATCCATGATCATCGTCTCTCGCCGCTCGCCGTGGTCCCGGCGACGCTCGACCATTATCCGACCGCACCTCCTGCCAGGGGCATCCGGCACTTGACCCTCGTCGACGACGGGCCGATGATGTCGCGCGCGCGGCGAGCAGCGGGAGCGGATCGGCCGCGGTGGCACGGCAGCGATCTGATCGGCGGCGTCCTGGACCGCGCGAGCGCCCAGCGCTGGCGCGTCGCGGTCGTGGGTGGAACTCCCGACATGCGCGAGACACTCCACCGGCGTGTGATGGCCGGCTGGCCCGGTGTCGCACTTATCGGCCACTGGACGCCGACGCCTGAACAGGTGTCGTCTCCAGGCGCGTCCGCGGAGATCGCGGAGCAGCTGCGGCACACCGACACCGACCTCGTGATCGTCTGCGTCGCTCGTGCCTCGCAGGAGCCGTGGATCGAGACGTTCGGCGAAGCCACGGGCGCACGCGTGCTGCTGGCTGCCGACACGGTGATGGATTTTCTGACAGGTCGAGTCGTGCGCGTCCCCCGGTGGGTCGGACGAGCCGGACTCGACAAGATGTGGCGGCTCATGCTCGAGCCGAAGCGATCAGCGGCGCGGGTCCTCATCGAGGAACCGCAGGCCTCTCTGGCCGACCGCCGATCCTCGGCTCATCACGATGCATGATCCGTCACCCGCACGCGGGCACGGCCGGACCTCCCCCCGTCCGTCCGTGCCCGCCTGATGGGTCGTTGAAGACCCATCCGGCGCCCGCCTGAGCGGATCCCTACGCGCACAGTCGCGCGACAGGGCCATCCGCTCGTCAGCGGAGAACGCAGGTGCTCAGCGGACGATCTCCGCCGCCGTCGCAACCGCACGCCGGGTCCCGGTCAGGACCGCGATGACGCGACCCTGCTCCGCATCCGTGAGCGCATGGTGAACCGGGAGGACGAGCGTGCCGTCCGTCAATCGGTCGGTCCCGGGCAAGCCCTCAGGCGGAGTGAGTGAACGGTACGGCGCCTGCCGGTGCGCGGCCGGCGTGCCGCGGCGCGCGAACACCCCTGCGTCGTGGAGCGCCGCGAGCAGCTGGTCGCGCTCGATCGGATAGACCCGCTCGACCTCGACCCAGAGGTCGAGGTCGTTGCCGGTGCCCCACGCAGGATCGGCGACGAGACGGAGGCCGGGGACGCCCTGCAGCTCCCGGCGATAACGATCGGCGATCTCGCGTCGCCGGCGAAGGATCGCGGGAAGCCTCATGAGCTGCACGAGACCCACCGCGGCCTGCAGATCGGTCATCCGGCAATCCCAGCCCACTTCGACGTACTCCTCAGCCGGCGGGAGCAGGACATCGGCGCCATCCTGCGCGGCAGCGTGCTTCGCGTGCCCGCGCAGACGCCTCGCTCGCGTGGCCCACCGCGCGTGGCTCGTCGTGAGCATGCCGCCCTCCCCGGTGGTGAGGAGGGAACGGTCGCTGAACGACCAGGCCGTGACCTCGGCCGTGGCTCCCACCGGCCGCGCGCGATAGGTCGATCCCGCGGCGCGCGCGGCGTCCTCGATCACGATGATCCCGAGCGGATCCGTCACATCGCGGATGTCCTCCAGATCGACGGGGATTCCCGCATGATCGACGACGACGACCGCCGTCGTGACCGGAGTGAGAACGCTCTCGATGGTCACCCCCGTGACGGTGCCGGTGTGCGGATCGACATCGGCGAAGACGGGCGTCGCACCGACGTGCCGCACGGCGTTCGCCGTGGCAATGAAGGCCAAAGACGGAACGACGACGTCGTCGCCGGGTCGCACGCCCGCCACGATCAGCGCCAGCTGCAGCGCAGCACTCCCGCTGGCGACGGCCACGGCATAGGGCGCCCTCATGACACCGGCGAACTCCTCCTCGAAGCGGGCGACCGTCAGCCCCTCTGCGATCCATCCTCCGGCGACGACGCGAGCGACCGCCTCGGCCTCCTCCGGACCGAGGCAGGGAACCATGACCTCGATGATCGACTCAGCCACGATCGTCATCCCGCACGAGGCCCGTGCCTGCAGCTCGACCGGCGACCGGGATACCGGTCGCGCGGCTCGTCGTCATGCCGCGACCCCGGCCGAGCGGCGCGCAAGCCGCAGGGGCTGCGGCACACCGTACGCAGCCAGGCTCCCCGCCGCCGCATCCAGGATCGACAGGACCCGCAAGCCCGCCGCCCCGCTCGTGCGCGGCGCGCGCTTCTCACGGATCGCCGAGGCGAATTCCGAGACCACGGCACCGAGGGCTTCCCGCTCCTCGACAGCCTGTGCGCGGATGCCTCCGAGGCGGAATGTGTCGGCGGCACGACGGTCGCGCGCGGTCGCACGCGAGATCGACGAGACGTCGACCCCCGGGTCGTAGACGCTGAGACGCTGTTCCGGATCGAGGTCGTCCCAGACGAGCGTGTGGCGCGTCCCGCCGATCACCATCCGACGGGTGCGGGTGGGACTCAGCCAGTTGACGTGCACGTGCGCCATCGCGCCCCCGTCGAGGGGCATCGAAAGATGGCCGATGCACGATTTGCCGGTGTTCGTCGGATCGGATCCGTGCGCTGCCACCGAGGTCGCCTGCAGGCCGCCAGGCAGGATGAAGTCCATGATCGACAGCTCGTGAGGCGCGAGATCCCAGAACACGTCGACGTCGGGCTGTGTGAGGCCGAAGTTGATGCGCACACTGTCGATGAAGAGGATGTCGCCGAGCGCACCGCCGGCGATCAGCTCGCGCATCTTCATCACGGCCGGTGTGTAGCACTGGGTGTGGTCGGTCATCAGCACGAGGCTGCATTCGGATGCCCGGCGCACC
Source organism: Microbacterium phoenicis (assembly GCF_047302325.1). Lineage (NCBI taxonomy): Bacteria > Bacillati > Actinomycetota > Actinomycetes > Micrococcales > Microbacteriaceae > Microbacterium > Microbacterium phoenicis. The sequence continues at coordinate 892,097 of NZ_CP154849.1, read as the reverse complement.
ATCTCGGCGCCGCGTTTCTGCGTGTCGGCCAGGGGCTTCTCGACCATGACGTGCTTCCCCGCGTCGAGAGCCGCCATGGCGATCTCGTGGTGCGTGGCGGCAGGTGTGGCGATGGCTATCGCATCGACGAGCGGATCCGCGAGCACCGACCTGACCTCTGACGTGACCGGGGCCCCTCCCACCGCATCAGCCACCCGACGCGCACGATCGATGTCGACGTCGCAGATGGCCGCGAGATTCCACTCCCGACTGGCGCGCAGATTGCGCGCCAATTGAGGCCCCCAGTACCCCGCGCCGATGACGGCGATGTTCAGTTTCCTGCTCACGTGTGTCCCCCCACATTTCCCCAAGTCGTGCACGCTCCCCAAGAGCGCCCCCTCGCGGCTCACGCCGCCGACCGGACAGCGCCGTCACCGGTGCCGTCTCGGAGTCTTGTCGTCGCGGGGATTCGGGCCCCCGCCACGAAGTCATGCGCCGGCGCGCGAGTCGCATCGCCAGCCGCCGATAGGTGGTGTTCGGAGCCCTGCGCGGATCGGATGGGCACGAGAACGATCGGCGCGCAGGTGGGTACGAGAACGATCGGCGCATCGGTGCGCTCGCGGCTCGCCGCTCGTGCGACGGCTGTCCCCACTGTCCCCATTGCTCTTCCCCGGTCGCGAACACCCCGAGCAAGAGGTGCGTGCGTTAGACCGGCGCCGGCGACGATCCCATTCGTCGCCGGTGTGCACGCCTCCCCAGGCGGGCACGACCGGTGTCCCCGTCGATATGAAACCAGACCCGGGCGCTGCGCACAACACGATTCGTCACACGGATGGGGAAGGCCCGTCCCGCGGCCGATATGGGCTCGCCCGCGGTGTCAGCCCCACCCGCCGAGGTACGCGGCGACATCGGGCTCGCCGGCCAGGAGCCGGACCCCCTCGACGCGTTCCGACACGTGCGGGAACAGGTCTTCCCGACCCCAGCGCCCCTCTCGCGCGGACGCGCGCGACGAGCGGATGCGCAGGAGCACACCGTCGTCCTCGCCGAGGATGCTGACGGTGCCGATCCCGTCGCGCGCGATGCGCTCGAGGAGGTCGTCGAGTCGGCGATCCACGCGGACCTGCCGGACGATCTCGATGTGCAGCCGCACGCGGTCGAGGCGCCCCCGGGCGTCGATGAGGGCGGCGGCATCCACCCACTCCGATCCGGGGACGGCCGCGACGACGGAGTCGACGCTCACGAACGCAGCGCCCTCGGACGCTCCAGGTGGTGCGGTCACCGCGATGTCGACGTGCGACGAGGGCAGCCCGCGCGGGCGGGTCCGGGGGACCGGGATGAGGCCCGCAAGCAGGATCGCCTCTGCATTCCGGGTCGCACGATCGTGGTCGTCTCGGGCCCCGGCATCCGGTCCGTCGTGCCAGGCGACCGCCTCGGGGACGTGAGCGAGAAGCGCTCCGCTCAGCCACGCCCGGTACGTCCACTCCCAGTCCTCGCCGCCGTAGGAGCGGAACGACTCGTCGAAGCCGCCGGTCGCGTCGAAGACGACGCGACCGCAGGCGAGCACCGCACCGATCGTGTGCCGGTAGCTCCGGTCGTCGGCGTCCAGGAGGTTGCGGGAGCGGTCGTAGGCCTCGGCGAGCCAGGCGGGCTCGGGCAGTTCGCGCCCCGTCACGACGGAACGGACGTCTGCGACCGGCGCCACCCCGGTGAGGTCGGCGTGGCGCCGCCGCCCGACCGTGACGACGTCGGGGGCGAGCCCCGGCATCCGCGTCAGCTCGCGGACGAAACCGGGCTCGGGAACGGTGTCGGCATCGAGGAAGACGAGCACGTCGCCGGTCGCGTGAGCCGCGCCGAGGTTCCGGACCGCCGCGAGCCGGAACCCTTCGTCAGCGTGGCGGACGAGACGAACCCCCTCGGGAACGTCCGGTGCGACGGTCGACCCGTCATCGGCGACGATCACTTCGAGGCGGTCCACGGGGTGATCCTGCCCGGCGAGGCCCGCGAGGCACCTCGCGAGCTGTTCGGGCTGCTCGTAGTGGGCCACGACGACGGAGACCGACGGGGCGACATCGGGCGTGCGCCCGTCGAGAAGATCCCAGCGGTTGCCCGGCAGTGCGATGCCCCCCGTCATCACGCCGCCCACCAGCGGAGGTACGCGGCGGCCACGTCGTCGAGTGTCGGCGCCAGGGAGGCACCCGCCGCCAGCCGAGTGGATGCCGGATCGCGCCACGCCTCGACGAGTCGATCGGCGAGGTCGTCGGCGCGGTATCGCGCGAGCGTCCCCGGTCGCAGCCCGTCCATCTCCGCCGCGTACCGGGAGTCGACGACGAGCGGGCGCCGCCCGGCTTCGACCCAGTCGAGCATGGACCGCGAGGCCGACACGTGTTCGTGGGCGGCGAGCGGGATACCGGGGGCGGCGAGTTCGCGGGCGAAGACGTCGTCGCTCAGGAAACCGGTCACCTCGACGTCGACGCCCAGGGCGGCGGCCTCCTCCCGCAACTGCTCGACGTCGGCCTCGTGCCCGCGTGACGGTGCGCCGATCGCGCGAACGGCGACGACCTCCGGTCCGTCACCGCGCGCCCGCAGCACCTCGGCTGCGCGGGCCGCAGCGATCACCGCGGGGCGGTGTCCCTTGCCGGGGTAGATGAAACCGGCGATGAGGACGCGGAGGTCGCTGGCTCCGGTGTCGTCTCCGACGGGAGGGATGCCGGTGCGCGCCCCCAGGGCGATCGCGTGCGCCTGGGCGGAGCCGGGGAGGTACTCGTCCATCAGGTGCTGCTCGTGACGACTGTTGACGACGACCCGATCCGCCGCGGCGATCATGCGCGCATAGGCAGCACGGCGTCGGTCGAACATGGTGCCGTCGGAGGGCTGCGGAACGTCGTGGAGCGTCATCGTGAGGCGGCAGCGACCGGCCCACCGCTCGACGACGTCGGCGGCATCCTCCGGCCGGGAGCCGAACAGGCGGTCCGTCGCGTGCAGATGGACGCGTGCCCCCGCGTCGAGGCCGTCGAGAGCGAGGTCCCCGGACGGCACATCGGCGACTCGGACGACCGTCACGTCGGGGTGCACAGCCGTCACCGCAGCGGCGACGTCGTCCCCGTACCGGGTGACCCCGTGCCCCTCCGGACCGAGGACGAGCAGGACGGGAGGCGCAGAGATCACCTGGCATGGTTATCCGCCCGTGAGGGTGAGGTCAAGCCCCCCTCTCCGCTGCCGCTTCATTGCGTACGGTCGGGGCGTTCAGGCGCACCCATTCCACACTGGTCGGCGCGTTTCCCTCTGCTCGGCGCGATGGCGCCGGAAGGAGCCACGTGGATACGACGATGCGCATCGACCCGCCGACGGGAGCGGGATCCACCGCCGCGGTGACGATCGTCTCCGTCCCTGCGGGTCATCCGTACGTGCAGCAGGCCACCGCGGATCCTCGCGTGGCGGTGCTCGACGACCCGATCGCGCCCGGCTCGGACCCCGCGGTCTGGTGGCCGCCGGCAGCGCTCGATCCCGCCTGGATCCGCGCCTACGCCGACGAGGCATCCCTCCTCCACATCCACTTCGGCACGGAGTCCTTCCCGCCCGGGCACCTGACCGCATGCCTCGACGCGGCCCACGCCGTCGGGTGGCCCGTCGTGTTCACGCTCCACGACCTCGAGCACCCGCAACTGGGCGACAGCTCCGCCTACCTGGCGCAGCTCGACGAGATCATGGCGGGCGCCGACGCCGTCACGACGCTCACGGTCGGCGCAGCCCGCGCCGTGCGCGAACGGTGGGGTCGGCACGTCACCGTCATCCCGCATCCGTCGGTCCTCCCCCGCGACGCGACCATCGAACCGGCCGTCGGCGCGGGGCGCGTCGTCGGCGTCCACCTGAAGGACCTCCGGCCCAGCGTCGACGGACCGGGCACCGTGCGGACGCTCGACGCGGCACTCACCGCGCTCCGCGACGCGGGGCACGACGTCCGCGGCGAGGTCCGACTGCACCAGCGGGTACGCGACGCGGATGCCGCAGCCGAGGTGCGTGCGCTGTGCGCGGCATCCGACGCCCTCGACCTCGTCGAGCACGAGCGACTCGACGACGCCGGGCTCTTCGCGGCGTTGGCGCGACTGGACACCTGCGTCCTGCCCTACCGGCACGGCACGCACTCGGGATGGCTCGAGCTGTGCTGGGACCTCGGTGTCCCCGTCGCCGCCCCGAGGGTGGGGTTCTTCGCCGAGCAGCACGACGACGGTACGGTCGCGTCGTTCTCGCCGGGCGACGCGACGGAGCTCGCCGGCGCAGTGGCCGCGCTGTGGACCGCTCCGGCGTCACGCCCGGCGGGTCCCGCGCGGGATGCGCTGGTCGATCAGCGCCGTGGTGTGCGCTCCGTGATGGATGCCGCGATCGCCCAGCGTCATGCGGAGCTGTATCTCTCGTTGCTCGAAAGCCGCACCGCGTGAGCGCCCGCCCGCTCCGCATCGTCGTCATCGCACCGCTGCGCTTCCCCATCCGCCGCCCGCACGCCGGGGGTCTCGAATCCGCCGTCTGGGCCGAGGTCGACGCCCTCCGCCGTCGCGGCCACGAGGTCACGTTCATCGCACCGGAGGGGTCGGATTTCCTCTCCGACGCGGGCGTGTTCCGCCTGCCGCCCGTCGTGTGGCCCGAGGGCGCGCGGCCCACCGACAAGACCTGGCCCGAGAGCTACCACCGCGAGAGCGCGCCGGCGCTCGGTCGCGCCCTCGACCGGATCGCGGCGCACCCCGGGCGGTACGACGTGATCTCGAACCACTGCCTCGACGCCCTGCCGCTGCAGCGGGCGTCGCAGCTCGGCGTACCCATGGTGACGACCCTGCACACGCCGGTCGACGCGCTCGCGGTCGCCGCGCACGCCGCTGCCGACGGTGCCGGCTCGCAGTTCCTGTCGGTGAGCACGCACACGAAGACGCAGTGGGATGCCGCCGGTGTCCCCTCGACGCTTCTGCCCAACGGCGTCGACCCGCGCGCGTGGCCATTGGGCCCCGGCGGCGACGACCTGGTCTGGTTCGGCCGGATCGTGCCCGAGAAGGCTCCGCACGTCGCGGTGGAGGTGGCTCGGCGTCTCGGGCGGCGCCTGATGATCGCGGGTCGGATCGGCGACGAGGAGTACGCCCGCGATGTCGTGTTCCCGCGTCTCGGCCGCGGAGTCGAGTACGCGGGAGAGCTCGCTCCTGCGCCGCTCGCGGACCTCGTGGGACGCAGCGGCCTCGCCCTGGCGACGCCGGCGTGGGCCGAGCCGTTCGGGCTCGTCGGCCCCGAGGCGCTCATGTGCGGAACGCCCGTCGTCGGCTTCGCCGTGGGTGGCGTCCCCGAGATCGCTGCGGCGACGATGGGCATGCAGCTGGTCGCCGCGGACGACGTCGACGCGATGACGGAGCGCGCGGCGGCGATGCTGCCGAGCGGGAGGGATGCCGCGTTCCGCGCGGTCGTCCGCGAGACCGCCGAGCGCCGCTTCTCGCTCGACCTGCGCATCGACGCCCTCGAGGCGAGCTTCGCGCGACTGCTCGCGACGGAGAGCGCCGCGTGAGCGACGGCGCGCCCCGACTCGGGTGGTACGTCCACCACCACGGCCGCGGGCACCTCACCCGCCTGCTCGCGATCGCCCCGTACCTGGATGCCGCGGTCGACTGCCTCAGCAGCCTCCCTGCTCCTCCCGGCCTGCCCTCGGGATGGACCTGGACCGTCCTGGAGCGCGACGACGACGGCGGCAATCCCGTCGACCCGACCGTGGACGGGCTGCTGCACTGGGCACCCATCGGACACGTCGGTCACCGCTCTCGACTCTCGGTCATCGCCGCTGCGGCAACCGCGCGGCGGTGGGACGGCATGGTCGTCGACACGTCCGTCGAGGTGACGCTCCTCGCCCGCCTGCTGGGGCTCCGCACCGTCGTGGTGACGCAGCCGGGCAACCGCGTCGACCGCCCTCACCTGCTCGGCTTCGCGGCAGCCGACACCGTCCTGGCACCGTGGGCGCGCGGCATCCTGTCGCCCCCGCACCTCGGGGCGCTCGGCGACAAGGTCGTGCACACGGGCGGCATCAGCCGCTTCTCGGGCCGCCCTCCGGGGGGCGGGCGCAGCGACCAGGTCGTCCTGCTCACCGGCGCCGGCGGATCCGCCGTGGGCCCGGCGGCGATCCGGGATGCCGAGAAGGCGACGGGTCGGCCGTGGCGAATCCTCGGGGGCAGCGACTGGGCCGACGATCCTTGGGAAGCGCTGACCTCCGCCGCGGTCGTCGTCTCGTACGCCGGCCAGAACGCCGTCGCCGACCTCGCCGCCGCACACGCTCCCGCGATCGTCGTCCCCCAGGATCGCCCGTTCGACGAGCAGCGTGAAACCGGACGCGCCCTCCGACGCGCCGGCCTCGCCCAGGTTTCGGACGAATGGCCCGACGCCGCGGGGTGGCAGGACCTCGTCGAGCGTGCGTCGACCGCCCGGCCGGAATGGGAGCGGTGGGAGGTCGTCGGTGCGCCGCAGCGTGCGGCCACGGCCATCGTCGACACCGTGCGAGGCGACCGGTGAACGCCGCTGTCGTGAGCATGTGCTCCCGGCCGCGCGTCGACCACCTGCGCGCGCAGCTGCGCGCACTGGCGGGCGCGCGTGACGTCCGCCGCATCGTCGTCTGGATCGGCGACGACGACCCGCCGGAGCTGGACGCCGAGACGGTCATCCGGGTGCCCCCGGGCCCCGAGGGACTGCGACTGGCCGCCGGGCGCAACGCGGGCGCCGCTGCTGCCGAGGGCGCCGAGCTGCTCGTCTTCCTCGATGCGGACTGCATCCCGGGGCCCGACCTGCTGCGCCGGTACCGCGAGGCAGCCGAGCGCCACTCCGGCGCCGTCCTGTGCGGACCGGTCACCTACCTCGCCGAGGGGGTCACGGCATCCGACCCCGCTGACCTGGTGGTCCACACCTCTCCGCACGCCGCTCGGCCGATGCCCGCCGAGGGTGCGGAAAGGGTCGCCACTCCCGCGGAGTACGCACTGTTCTGGTCGCTCTCCTTCGCCCTCACGCCCGAGACCTGGCGGCGCATCGGCGGATTCGATGAGGCCTACGAGGGGTACGGCGGCGAGGACACCGATTTCGCGTTCCGGATGCGATCGCATGGGATCCCCCTCGTCTGGACGGGCGGAGCGCACGCCTACCACCAGTACCACCCGACGTCATCACCCCCGTGGCAGCACGTCGACGACATCCTCCGCAACGGCGCCCTGTTCCACCGGCGCTGGGACGAGTGGCCGATGACCGGGTGGCTCGAGGCCTTCGAGCGCGGCGGTGCGGTGGTGAGGGATGCCGCCGGCTGGCGGCGTGCCGACGGCATCCGTTCATAGGTGATCCTCGATCTTCGCAACGGGATGACCCGCCGAGCACCGCAGGTCGTATCCTTCGCTCATGACAGACACGGGGGCGAAGAGATGGCCCCGGAGCCAGCGCACCCGGGAGCTGACGCGCGTGCTTCGACCGGCCGGTTTCGAGCGCCGCGGCGACGAGTGGATTCTGGACACGTCTGAGCTCCGATGGTGGGTCCACCTCGGCACGGCACAGGGGGACACCCACGAGCACGAGCTGGCCGTGGGCTCCCTGATACTTCGGGACGGCGAGCCCAACTACGACGCCCCTCACCCCGCCACCTTCGGTCTGAGCGACCTGCCCGGTGCATCCCGCCGCCGGTATCTCGACACGGACGAGGCTGCCCAGGACCCCCTCGTCCTGGACGTCGAAACGCTTCTGATCCCGTTGCTCGCCAGGCTCAGGACGATCGATTCGGTGATCGAGATGTGGCTCGCCGGCGATGTCGCGGCGGGAACCGTCCGGGACAGTCGGCCGCTGCAGGTGTGGCACGCGTGGCTGCTCGCCAAGAGCACGGACCGGTACGCGCTCGCCGATCGCGCGCTGACGATCGCCAAGACCGTACGGTGGACGCCCGACGCCCGGAGGGCGCTGGCCGACCTGGGGATGCCGATCGATCGGCCGGCGGGGCGTGCGACGAACCTCACTGCTGTCGACCGCATCGTGCAGCGGGCCTACGTCCGCAGGTTCAGCCCGTACACCGATGCGGAGCGCCTGCCCCTGTGAAGCCGGGGAGGAACGTCAGCGCTTCGGCACGTAGGTCTCCGCGGTCACGCCGGAGGCGAACGAGACGCGATCGACGAGCTCCAGATCCAGCGGATCCCGCAGGCCCTCGAACAAGCGAGGACCGTGGCCAGCGAGGCGAGGATGGACCACGAACGTGTACTCGTCGATGAGCTTCCAGCCCGCGAGCGTCGTCGCGAGAGTGACGCCCGCCGTGTACAGCCCGTCCCCCGGCATCGCCTTGAGCGACTCGACCTCTGCGCGCAGGTTTCCGGTGATCAGCTCGGCGTTCCAGTCCACCGAGCCCAGCGTCGACGAGACGACGTACTTCTTCGCGGCGTCGATGGTCTGCGCGAACGGCTGCATCCACGCCGGGCGCCCGTCGGATGCCGGTGGACGCCAGGCATCCTCCATCATCCGGTAGACGGTGCGGCCGAACAGAAGGGCGTCGGCTCGCGCGATCTGCTCCGCGGCGTGCGCGTGCGTCTGCGGATCGGGGATGCCGGCGAGGTGGTCGACGCAGCCGTCGAGGGTGACGTTGATGGAGTAGCGGAGGGGGCGCACAGCGCGAGGCTACGCCCGGACCCCGGCCCCGCGCATCAGCCGATCGACCACCGCCGTGCGCGCGTCAGAACGACTCCTCGAACCAGGGGTCGTCCTCCTCGTAGGGGTACTCGCCCACAGACGCCGGCGGGTGGACGAGTCGGTCGTTGCGACTGAGCAGATCCATGACGGCCGACTCGTCGTCCAGACGGACCGCGAACCCCGTGTGCGGCGTCGTGTAGAGCTGGCTCGCGGGGCCGATGAGCATCGACGAGGTCGCCGCGCCTTCGGTGGTCGAGATGGGGACGGTGATGAGGTCAGAGGCCTTCTGCTCCGCGAGGCTCTTCGCGTACCGCATCACCGCATCCGCGATCGCGTCCGTCGTCACGACGTAACCATCGGAGTAGTGCAGTTCGAGCATCTGACGATGGTGCGGGTCGTTCGCGTCACCGAGATGGGGGTCGCGCCCCCGGCATCCGTCTCCTACACTGCGGCGTCTGCGGAACGGGTCATCGGCACGTGCGGAATGCGGTCCTCGACGTAGGACGCACCGCTCACGACGAACCCGAAGCGGCCGTACCAATCGGCCAGGTGCTCCTGCGCGTCGAGGACGAATGGACGCGAGGCGTCCCGGGCGATCGCATGTTCGATCGCGAGGCGCATGAGGTCGGCGCCGACACCTCGGCCGCGAGCGGCGGCGCTCGTGACCACGCGTCCGATCCGCCACCGCGTGCCCTCGTCCAGCAGACGGAGCGTCCCGAGGACCTCGCCGTCCTCCTCCGCCCACGCGAGGAGGGCGCCGGACTCGATGTCGCGACCATCGAGCTCCGGGTAGGCAGCCTCCTGCTCGACGACGAACACGCCGACCCGCAGCCACAGGATCCGGTAGAGGGTCGTCGCCGGGATCTCGGCGAGCGGGGACAGATGGATGCCGACGGTCACCGCTTCACGCTACGCGACCCGGACCACCACACTCCCCCTGTGCTCGCAAGCCCCTGCCGCGAGCTCCGCCGGAGTCGGAGCGTGGGGGCATGAGCGAATCCGATGACATCCGACAGCCCCTGGACCACCTGCCCAAGAAGGAGGACCGCGACCGCGCGATCGAGATCGAGGAGCCGTCCTACCCCGGCACCGATTCCCCGCACGGCGAGTCGGCGGCATCTCCCGCGACGGCAGCGGAACCGGACGAGCCCGCCCGCCACGGCGTCGCGAAGCTCCCGCCCACCGGTCGGTGAACCGGGTTCGGGGCGTCAGCCGCGCCGGATGACGCCCTGAACCGGCTCCCCCGCCCGCGACCGCAGCCACCGGGTCGCGAAGAACAGGGCGACGCCGACGACGAGCAGGCCCGCACCGAACAGCCAGACGGTCCCGGACTGCTGGGTGAGCAGCAGGATGCAGGACGCGATGCCGAGAATCGGTCGGACGCCACCCTGCGGGCGCCGCCTTCCCGCGCGGACCCCCTTGCGCCGCGCGCCGGGCTGTGGCATCCACGCCCGGTCGCGTCGACATCATGTCCTCTCGCCGACACCACACGCTGCGGGCGCGCGGGACGTGTGACCTCGGCGAGAGGACATGATCCGGACGCGCGGATTCGGCCTCAGGCGCGGTGGAAGGGGCAGCGTGCGCCGCCCTCCGGCGACCCGGCCGCGCGGACGCGACCGCCGGAGCGGGGCTTGGTCGGCATCCGGCGCTCGTTCACGTCGAGGCCCGCGGGAAGGATCGCCAGCCGCGGGTCGCTCATCGCACTGATGGATGCCGCGAGCCCGGCGATCGCGAGCTTCTCGCCCGGGCAGCGGTGCCCGGTCGCGACGTCGGCGCCGCCGTGCGGCACGAAGGCGGCGATCGCCTCGTAGTCGTCTGCGCCGACGAAGCGCTCGGGATCGAACTCGTCCGCCCGGTTCCAGGAGCGCTCGTCGGTGTCGGTCCCGAGGATGTCGAGCACGATCCGCCCGCCGGCGCGGACCGTGCGGCCGTCGACCTCGATCTCCTGCGTCGCGAACGCGGGGAGCATCGGGACGAACGGCGACGTGCGGCGGATCTCCTGCGCGAAGGCGGTCGCGAGGGGACCGTCGACGAGCGATCCGCGATCGGCGACCTCGGCTGCGATCCGCTCGCGCCATTCCGGGTGCTCCTGCAGGCGCTTCGCCGCGAAGGCCGTGAACCGCGCAACGGCGATCATCGGCCGGAAGCTGTTCTGCAGCTCGATGCCCGCCAGGCGCGCGGGCAGCAGCTGACCGTCGCGATCGCGGTGCCATGCCCAGGCGTTCAGGGCCGTGCCGGCCTGCGCGTCGAGGCGACCCGCGCGCACCGCCCGGATCAGCCGCTCGGCGTGACGGTCGGACCAGCGCCGGTTCGCGAACGCCAGCAGGTACTCGGGCGAGTACGGCACCCCGAACCCGTCGACGATCTGCGCCTGCCGGCGAGCCCATCTCGTCTTGGCGTCGCCGGTGCCCGGCATCCCCGCCCAGCGCATGATCGCGCGCCCGAGAGCACCGACCGCCGCGTCGTACGCCGACTGTTCACCCCCGGCGATCCAGGCGTCGACTTCGTGCCGCCACTCCCGCTCGAGGTGCGGCCGCAGCCGGGCGACCTGCTCGTCCTCGTACAACGCCGAGACGAACGTGGCCTTGCGGTGCCGATGCTCCTCGCCGTCGAGGCTGTGCACCGAGTCGTGCCCGAAGAGGGTCTCCTGGATGAACGGCGGCATCGCGCCGTGCCGTGCCACGCGCTCGTCGTCGTAGAACGCCGCCACTCCCTCGGCGCCCCGGACGAGCAGCGCATCGGAGAACAGCAGACGCAGAGGCGCAGAGCGCGCCCCCCGCGGAGCGCGGCTCCAGATGCGCTCGCCGAACCGGTAGCCGCGGGTCAGGAGCGACGCCGAGTCGTCGCGCCAGGCAGGGCGCGAGACGACGCCGAGCGTCGGATCCGCGGCGCGCTCGGCGCGGGTCGAGGGGACGGCGGTCGAGGGCTCATCGATGGTCGACATGCGTCGACGCTCGCAGCGGCGGACGGCCTCTGCCCAGGGGTGTGCGTCCACGGATGCCGTGTGGTAACCGGCCTCAGTCGCACTCCTCGCGGGGGCCGGCATAGAACCAGATCCCGGAGTCTTCGGGCGACGAGACGGTCCTCTGCACGCCCAGCCCGGAGACGTTCACCTCAGGCGGGGTCGGCATGAAGCCGGAGCAGTCGGTGTACCCATCGGCATCCGCTGCGTTCGCTTCGAGGATGACCGTGAACGCCTGCTGTTCCCCGGCGGGGACGGGCATGCCCTCGATGGCGAAGACCGCCTCATCGTCGGTGTCGGCGAGCCTCGTCTGTCCGTTCGGGTTGACCATCGTCGGCCGGACGAGGGAGACGTGCTCCTCCTGCATCCCCGGGAGGGCGACGGCCTGGGCATCGACCTCGCTCCAGCCGTCGTTGACGACGAAGAACCGGATCGCGCAGGTCATCCCGGGCTCGACCCACAGAACCGACGAGTAGAACGTCTCGTCCCACGCGAAGCCGTTGTCACCCGTGACCTCGCCCGACGCGCCCGACGGCTGGAGGCCCACCTCGGCGCCTTCGCATACGACCGGCCGCGCGTCGTAGACGATCCGCACCGCGCCGAGCGCCGTCCATGCGGCGATCTGCCACCCGGCGACCACCACGGCGATCGCCCCGACCGCGAGCACGGCGATCAGCATCCACCGGCGCCGCCCGATCGACCGACCCGCGTCCGGTCGTGTCACGACCATCGTCTCCCCCATAGCCCGATCATGGCAGGCGCCCGGCTCCGATGCCCGTTAATGCCGTTCTCAGGAACGGTCAACGTCCGCCCGATGCCGGCTCCGTATCCCTGAAGGATGCCGCACACCACCAGACCCCGCCGCCTCCGCACCGCCTTCCTTTCCGGCGGCCTCGCCCTCGCGCTCGCCGTCGGCGGCGCGACGGCGTGGGCCGCGGATCGCTTCCTCATCGAGCACGTCGAGATCTCGGACGTCTCGGCCTACGAGGCCAAGAACTCGACCACCACCCCGACCACCGAGTCCGCGTCCGCCACGGGAACGGTCGAGGGCGATACCTACTCCGACGGCGAGACGAGCGTCACCGTCTCGGAAGTCGTGACCGGCTCGGGCGATGACACCCTCACGTACTTCGTCGCGGACGTCGTCCTGGCAGATGCGACGCGGCTGCGATCCGCCTTCGCGAAGGACCAGTTCGGCGAGAACATCACCGAGACGACCAGCGGTATCGCCGAAGACAACGACGCCGTCTTCGCGATCAACGGCGACTACTACGGGTTCCGCGACTCGGGGATCGTCATCCGCAACGGCGTCGTCTACCGCGACTCCCCCGCTCGGACAGGCCTCGCCTTCTACAGCGACGGCACGGTCCGGGTGTACGACGAGACCACCACGAACGCCGACGAGCTGCTGGCCGACGGCGTCTGGAACACCCTCAGCTTCGGTCCGGCGATCGTCGAGGACGGAGCCGCGGTCGACGGCATCGAGGACGTCGAGGTCGACACCAACGTCGGCAACCACTCGATCCAGGGTGAGCAGCCCCGCACCGCCGTCGGCGTCATCGACGAGAACCATCTCGTCTTCGTCGTCGTCGACGGCCGCGCAGAGGGGTACAGCCGCGGCGCGACCCTGACCGAGCTCGCCGACATCATGGCCGGGCTGGGCGCCGAGACGGCGTACAACCTCGACGGCGGCGGTTCGTCGACGATGTACTTCGACGGCGAGGTCGTGAACCAGCCCTCGAACGGCGGCGAACGCGGCACCAGCGACATCCTCTACATCGGGGAGTGAGCCGTGATCGTCCTCATCCCCGCCTACGAGCCGGGCGCCGCCTTGCTCGACCTCCTCCGCGATCTCGCGGCTGCTGCACCCGGCACACCGGTCGTCCTGGTGGACGACGGCAGCGGGCCGGCGTACGACGTCGTCTTCGCCGAGGCATCCATCCTCGGGGCGACCGTCCTCGGCCACGTCCGCAACCGCGGGAAGGGCGCGGCACTGCGGACAGGGGTCACCCACGCGATGCACGCGTTCCCCGGCCGTGTCGTGGTCACCGCCGACGCCGACGGGCAGCACACGGCGTGCGACATCCTGCGCGTCGGCGACGCGACCGTCGCGGCGGTGGACCGCGGCGACCCGGTGATGGTGCTCGGATGCCGAGACGTCGACCGTCCCGGCAATCCCCTCCGCAGCCGCGTCGGCAATCGAGCCGCACGCGCCGCGTTCCGCGCGAGCGCCGGCTGGTCCCTCTCCGACACGCAGACGGGACTGCGCGGCATCCCCGCCGTCATGCTGCCCTGGCTGCTCCAGCAGCGGGGGGATCGCTTCGAGTACGAGCAGAACGTCCTCCTCCGGTGCCGTCGGGACGGGTGGTCGACGGTCGAGGTCCCCATCGAGACCGTCTACGTCGCCGGTAACGCTTCGAGCCACTTCCGCCCTGTCGTCGACACGCTCAGGATCGGGATGCCGCTCCTCCTGTTCGCGGCGTCCTCGCTGCTCTCGTTCGCTCTCGACGCCGTCCTTCTGCTCATCCTCCACGCCGCGACCGGTGCTCTCGTCCCCTCGATCGTCGCGTCCCGCATCGTCAGCGCGAGCATGAACTTCGCCCTCAACCGCCGGGTGGTCTTCCGACGCGAGGGTCGTGGGCCGCTCGTGCGCGAGGCCATGCGATACGCCGCCCTCGCCGCCGCCCTCCTCGCCACGAACATCGCGTGGATGAGCGCCCTCACGGCGCTCGGCATGGGGATCGTGCCCGCCAAGGTTGCCACCGAAACCGCGCTGTTCGTTCTGGGATACCTGATCCAGCGCGGCGTCGTCTTCGCCCGTAACCCGCAGCGGCCACCGCTCGAATCGGCCGTCAATGCGTCTCTTATGAACGGTGAAGGTATCCCGACTCGGATGGAGATCGTCACCACAGATCCCCGGAGGAACCCATGACCATCCCCTCGATCCTGCTCATCGCGATCGACCTCGCCGCCGCCCTCGTCCTGAGCCTCGGCCTCTACTACCGGCGCCACCGGCGGCGGGACCTCGTGGTCGCCTTCCTCGGCGTCAACGTCGGCGTGATGGCCGTCGCGAGCGTGCTGGGAACGGCGGAGGTCGCGCTCGGCCTCGGCCTCGGTCTGTTCGGCGTGCTGTCGATCATCCGGCTCCGGTCGTCCGAGATCTCGCAGCGCGAAGTGGCGTACTACTTCGCCGCCCTCGCGATGGGCCTCATGGCGGGCCTGCCGACCACCGACATCCGGCCCGTCGCCGCGCTCATCGCCCTGATCCTCGGCGTCCTGTGGGCGGCCGATCACCCACGCGTCCTCTCGCGCAGCCGCCACCAGATCGTCCGGCTCGACCGCGCCGAGTCCGACGAGGCCACCCTTCGCGCCGTCGTCGGGCAGCGCGTCGGCGGCGAGATCACCTCGCTCACGGTGCAAGAGCTCGACTTCGTGAACGACACGACGCTCGTGGACGTGCGCTTCCGGATCAGCACGGAGGCCCGCGTCGCTGCCGAGGTCATCCGATGAACGCCCCCGCCGACAATTTCGCCCGATTCGGCGCGGTCGGCCTCGACGAGATGATCGCGGACGCCGCCCTGCTGGCACGCGTGGACCGCAAGTACGTCATCCCGCAGACCGCGCTCGCCCACCTCCTCGGGGGGATCGACGACGGCACCCGCATCCTCGAGATCGCCGGCGCGCGCAGATTCGCGTACGAATCGGTCTACTTCGACACGCCGGACCTCCTGAGCTTCCACATGGCCGCGCACCCCCGACGCCGCCGCTTCAAACTGCGCACCCGCACCTACGTCGACACGGACGCCGCCTACCTCGAGATCAAGACCCGGGGCGCGCGCGGGACGACGGTGAAGGACCGATCCGAGTACGACATCACCCGGCGCGCCGTGCTGACCCGACGCGCGAAGGAGGACGTGGCCGCTGCCTTCGCCGCGATCGGTGTCGACACCCGTCGCGTCGACGAGCTGGACGCCACCCTCACGACCCGGTACTCCCGGGCGACGCTGCTCGCGCCCGACGGGTCGTCCCGGGCGACGATCGACACCGACCTCCGATGGGAACGCCCGGACGGTGCCGGTTTCGCGCTCCCCGGTCTCGCCATCCTCGAGACGAAGTCACCGTCGTCGGCATCGTCTCTCGACCGACTGCTCTGGCGCGCGGGACATCGACCCGTCTCGGTCAGCAAGTACGCCACAGGTCTCGCCGCGCTGAGCCCCGACCTGCCCCGCAACCGCTGGGGCCGGCTCCTGCGCGGAGCCTTCTCCGAACCGTCCACCACCATCTCTCACCCCGAGGAGCTGCCATGCGCCGCCGCCTGATCCTTCCGACCCTGCCCCTGGCCCTCGCCGGACTCCTGCTGACCGGCTGCGCCGTCACCGGGGTCACCACGTCAGGGAGCGCCACCACGTCGACGACCGGTAGCGGCACGACGACCGCCGTCGAAGCGG
This sequence comes from Microbacterium phoenicis, assembly GCF_047302325.1. Taxonomy (NCBI): domain Bacteria; kingdom Bacillati; phylum Actinomycetota; class Actinomycetes; order Micrococcales; family Microbacteriaceae; genus Microbacterium; species Microbacterium phoenicis. Next base: position 876,044 of record NZ_CP154849.1, on the reverse strand, counting down.
CCGTCGACTCCGACCTCGACCCTGCCGCGGTGCTCGCCGCGAACCAGGAGGCCACCGTCGTCGCCGACGACGACTGGTCGGCGGACGACGCCGTGGACATCACGCTGACGGGCTCATCCGCGACGACATCCGCAGACGGCGTGGATGCGAGCGGCAACACCGTCACCCTCACCGCCGCGGGCGTCTACCGCCTGAGCGGGGACCTCACCGGGTCGGTCGTCGTCGCCGCCCCCGAGGACGCGCAGGTCGTCCTGATCCTCGACGGCGTCGACATCACCAACGCCGACGGGGCCGCGATCTCTGTGACGACGGCCGACGACGTCGTCCTCTCCCTCGCGGAGGGAAGCCGGAACAGCGTGTCGGACGCATCCTCGTACGACAATGCCGCCGAGGCCAACGCGGCGATCTACGCCGACGCCGACCTCACGGTGACGGGCACCGGTTCGCTGGCCGTCACCGGGAACGGCAACGACGGCATCACGAGCACGGACGACCTCGCGATCACCTCGGGCACGATCACGGTGGATGCCGCCGACGACGCACTCCGCGGGAAGGACGCGCTCGTGATCTCGGGCGGCACCCTCGACCTCGCCGCGAGAGGCGACGCTCTCAAGAGCGACGACGACGAGGACGCCACCCGCGGTTACGTGTGGATCTCGGGCGGTACCGTCTCGGCGACCAGCGGTGACGACGGGATCGCGGCGGCCACCGATGCCGTCATCACGGGCGGGACCGTCACCCTCCGAGCGGAGGGTGCGGCGGATGCCGGGGCCAAAGGCATCAGCGCAGGAGTGGTCGTCTCGATCGGCGACGGAACGGTCGATGTCACCGCCACCGACGACGGCCTTCACTCCAACGGCTCGATCGGGATCGTCGGCGGCGTGACGACGGTCTCCTCCGGCGACGACGGAGCACACGCCGACGCCGCATTGGAGATCGCCGCGGGCAGCCTGACCATCGCGGAATCGTCCGAGGGCCTCGAGGCCACCGACATCACCATTAGCGGCGGAGAGGTCGCCGTGACGGCATCCGACGACGGACTCAACGGCAGCGGCGATTCCGCAACCGACTCCGCCACGGAAGGCGGCGCGGGCGGCGGCCCGGGCGGTGGGGGCATGTCCGACACGGGCGAGACCATCACGATCTCGGGTGGCACGCTCACGGTCGACGCCGGCGGCGACGGCATCGACTCGAACGGCTCGGTCACCGTGACCGGCGGCGACATCGTCGTCTGGGGTCCGACCATGCAGGGCAACGGCGCGCTCGACAGCAACGGCGGCTTCGAGGTCACCGGCGGCACCCTCCTGGCCGTCGGGAGCTCGGGCATGGCCGAATCCCCCGATGCCGCGTCGGCGCAGGCGTGGGTCGCCGCGACGATCAGCGGGGCGGCGGGCGATGAGATCGAGATCACGGATGCCGACGGCACCGTCATCGCATCCACGGCGGCCGCCAAGCAGTTCGAGACGGTCGTGTTCTCCTCGTCCGACGTCGCAGGGGACGGCGCCTACACCGTGACCGTCGGAGGCGAATCCGTCACCGCCACCGCGGGCGAGGCCATCGCCGGCGGGATGGGCGGCGGCCCCGGCGGCGCCCATCCGGGCGGTGGCGGCGGCCGCTCCTGATCCCCGACCGTGCGACGGCCATCTCCTCGGCCGTCGCACGGTCGCATTCCCCTCCCGAACCAGGAAAGCTGAACCCATGAACGCTCCCCGGCCCACGCCGCTCACCCGCGTCGACGGCTCCCCCGTCCGCGTGCTCGTCGTCGAGGACGAGGCGAACCTCAGCGATCTGCTGCGGATGGCCCTGCAGAACGAGGGCTGGGACGCCCGTACCGCGGCCAACGGGCAGGAGGCACTCAACCTCGTCCGGGAGTTCGCACCCGACCTCCTCGTGCTCGACATCATGATGCCGGGGATCGACGGCATGGAGGTCCTGAAGCGCCTTCGGACGGCGGGAAACGACGTGCCCGTCCTCTTCCTGACCGCGAAGGACGCCGTCGAGGACCGCATCGCCGGCATCAGCGCCGGTGGGGACGACTACCTCACCAAGCCCTTCAACCTCGAGGAGGTCGTCGTCCGGCTCCGGGGGATGGCCCGTCGTCACGTCGCGGCAGCCGCGGCCGCCGACTCCCTCCTGCGCGTGGGCGACCTGACGCTCGACGAAGAGACGTACGAGGTCGCCCGAGGCGGCACGGCGATCGCCCTCACCGCGAAGGAGTTCGACCTCTTGCGCTATCTGATGCAGAACCAACGGCGGGTGCTCACCCGCGCACAGATCCTCGACCAGGTCTGGAGCTACGACTTCGGCGGGACGTCGAGTGTGGTCGAGATCTACATCTCCTACCTGCGCAAGAAGATCGACACGCTCGGCGAACCGCTGATCCACACGGTGCGCGGCGTCGGGTACACGATCAAGTCGGCGCGATGACCGCGTCCGTGCGAACCCGACGGTTCGATCCGCGCGGGTGGACGCTTCGCCGGACTCTCGTCATCGGAACGGGCCTGCTCGTCGCGCTGACCCTGGTGGTCACAGGACTCGCCACCTCCCTCGCGCTCCGCACCTTCGTGTACGACCGCCTGGACGCCCAGGTCGTCGAGTCGCTGCAATTCGGTCGGCTCGACAGCGGGATGGGCGGCGCCCCCTCCCCCTCCCCGACGTCGTCCACCGAAGACCGCGGCGATCGTCCCGCACCGCGGATCGGGTCGCTGTTCGTCCTGTTCCGCGACGACGACACGGTCGTCTCGAGCTACACCGGCGATGACGGGGAGGAACGTTCCCTCGACGCGGATCAGCTCGACGCGATCAGAGGTGCCGACCTGTCGGCGCGCACCCCCGTCACGGTGGACCTCGGCGGCGGGATCGGCGAGTTCCGCCTCGCCGCCCGGGAGCAGAACGGGGAGAAGGTCGTCGCCGGGATGTCCGTCGAGGAGGTGACGGCGACCACGTCGGCTCTGACGGTCATCCTCGTCAGCGTCGCGGGAACGGCCCTGGCACTCGTCCTCATCGGGCTGTCACTGTTCGTCCGGCGTTCGCTGCGCCCGCTGGAGCGGGTCGCGGTCGTCGCGGATCGGGTCGCCGCGCGCCCCCTCGCCATCGGCGACGTCGAGATCCCCGAACGGGTACCCGAGCCCGACACCGACCCGACGACCGAGGTCGGGCGCGTCGGTCACTCCCTCAACGTCCTGCTCGCGCACATCGAGGCGGCGTTGTCGTCCCGCCAGCACAGCGAGGACCAGCTGCGACGCTTCATCGCCGACGCGAGTCACGAGCTGCGGACGCCGCTCGCCTCGATCCGCGGATACGCGCAGCTGTCCCTCGGCGAGAACGCGCCCATGACGCCGACCCAGGAGAGGGCTTTCGACCGCATCGCGTCGGAGTCGACCCGGATGGCCGACCTCGTCGAGGATCTGCTCCTGCTCGCACGGCTCGACGCCGGTCAGCAGCTGAGACGCGACTCGGTCGATCTGACCATGCTCGCCATCGATGCGGTCAGCGATGCGCACGCGACGGACCCGGCACACACCTGGCTCCTCGATCTGCGCGAGCACGACGCGGTCGAGGTCGCCGGCGACGACAACCGGCTGCGCCAGGTCGTCGCCAATCTGACGCGGAACGCCCGCACGCACACGCCGCCGGGGACAACCGTCACGCTCACGCTCCGCCGCGAGGGCGACTCCGCCGTGATCGAGGTGGCCGACGACGGTCCGGGCATCGCACCGGAGATCCGCGAACGGCTGTTCGAACGGTTCGCGCGGGCCGACGTGTCTCGCAATCGGGATGCCGGGAGTACCGGCCTCGGGCTCTCGATCGCCCAGGCCATCGTGTCGGCCCACGACGGCACGATCGATGTGCAGAGCGAACCCGGCCGGACCGCGTTCACGGTCCGGCTCCCCGTGGTCTGACTCGCGCGCTCCTACCGCCCGCACGAATCGCCGTCCACCCCTTCCGCGATCCCGCTTCGCCGCGCCACAGTGATCGTGTGCGATTCGACGACGACCTCAGCGCCTGGGTGGCGCGACAGCGCTGGTACGCGGGCAAGAGTCACGATCCGCGGTTCCGCATCCTCGATGCGCAGCCGGCGCCCGGTGGCGCCACGAGCTACCTCCTCATGGATGACGCCGGAGCGCTTCCCACGCTTTACAACGTGCCCCTCGCCGAGGCTGCCGACGCGCCGGACGAGGAGGTCGTCACCACGACCGAGGATGGGCACCGGCTGATCGACGCGACGCGGCATCCCGGCTTCACGGTCGGCCTTCTCGCGCAGATGGGCGTCGATACGAGCCGCGTCACCGGCTCGCGGGTGCTGACCGGCGAGCAGTCGAACACCTCGATCGTGTACGAGGTCGACGGGTCGCCCACGATCATCCTCAAGCTGTTCCGCACCCTGCACCACGGCGAGAACCCGGACGTGACCGTCCAGCGCGTCCTCAGTGACGCGGGGTCTCCCTACGTGCCGAAGTTCTTCGGCAGTGCGGATGCCGAGTGGCCTGACGTCGGCCGCGAGACCGGCACCGCCCAGGGCACCCTCGGGTTCGCGCAGGAGTTCCTGCCCGGCGTCCGCGACGGCTGGGCGATCGCGCTCGACGCTGCTCGCGAGGGACGCGACTTCACCGACGCGGCGCGCGACCTGGGGGTCGCGGTCGCCGGCGTGCACGGCGCACTCGGCGACGCGCTCGAGTCGGTCGACGCCTCGCCCGAGCAGCTCGAGGCCGTCGGCCGCGCATGGCGTCGCCGGTTGGCGATCGCGTCGGCCGAGGTTCCCGCCGTCGCCGACCGGCTCGCGGCCATCGACGCTGTCTACGCCGAGGCGCTCGAGCGCCCGTGGCCGCGGTTGCAGCGGATCCACGGCGACCTGCACCTGGGTCAGGTGCTCGCCGTGCCGAACGGCGGCTGGCGCATCGTCGACTTCGAGGGCGAGCCGCTCCGCCCGATGGCGGAGCGTGCGATCCCCGACCTGCCGCCGCGTGACGTGGCCGGCATGCTGCGCTCGTTCGACTATGCGGGCGCCGTGGGAGCGGGTCCGGATGCCGCGGCCTGGGCGGCGTCGTGCCGTGAGGCGTTCCTGTCGGCGTATGACGCGGCCCCAGGAGCGATCGAGCTGGACCCTGCACTGCTGCGAGCACTCGTACTCGACAAGGCGGTCTACGAATCGATCTACGAGGCGCGGAACCGTCCGGACTGGCTGCCCGTGCCGCTGGCCGGGATCGACGCCGCACTCGCCTGATCGGGCGAGCGCGGCGTCTGCGCGGTCAGTTCGAGGCGCCGCGGCCGGTCGCCTGCTGCAGGCGATCGATGTGCTCGGAGGCCTCGGCCTTCGTCAGGTTCGCGGGTATCTCCTCCCCCGCCTCGCGCGCCAGGGTGTCGAGGTAGCTGCGTTGCGCGCCTGTCATCGGCTCGTCGCCGGTGACCCACTCGTCGGGGTCCTTCACCGCAGTGTCGCCGCTCGGTCCGCCGAGCATCTCGGGCTCGTCGGCAGGGTCGTTCTCGGGGAAGCTGCTCTGATCAGTCATGACATGACGCTACGCAGGGTCCCCGACATCGCGCGGGGGCTTGCGCAGCGCCGCGTCAGTCCTCCTCGATCTGCGGCTGCAGGACGAGGAACCGCGCACCGTAGGCGGGCAGCGACACCGAGAAGCTCTGCAGATCGTCGACCCGGCCGATGACCTCCCCCTGCGCCGCGTCGAAGACGTCGCTCTGCGGGGTCAGGTGCTCGGAGCGCACCGTGCCCTCGATCGGCTCGGGCGAGAAGTTCAGGACGGTCACCTGCAGAGGCGCGTCGGCGTCCGGCATCCCCTCGTCGAGACGGTGAACGAGCACGAGCATGCCCGCGTGCGCGACCTCGGGGATGTCGACGGCCGTCGCAGTCGCGATGCCGTACTCGCGGCGCAGGTCGAGGATCGCCGACAACTTCGAGGCGAACGATTCGGGGTCCTCGAGCTGAGCGGGGAGCGGACCGTACAGCGCGCGGCCGCGGGGCATGCCGGACGTCGATCGGGTCGCGTCGGGGTCGACGTCGAGCAGGTCGTGCGCGCCGCGCTCGATCCAGCGCGTGTCACCGACACGGATCAGGTCGGCCACCTCGTCGCCGGGGAGCGTCAGCATGCCGACGAGGTCCCAGCCCGACAGGGCGAAGACTCCGGGCTGCCAGGCGTTGTAGGCCGAGAGCAGTAGGTGCGCGTCGCGGATGGCGGGCACCTCCGCCTCGGTGATGTCGTCGAGGGTCGGGATGCCGCGGGTCGCCGCGATGAGCGACGTCGTCGTGCAGGCGATGCCGTTCTGCGTGAAGACGCGGTTGTAGTCACCGGCATCCACCAGCTTCTCGGTCAGCTCCGCGCGGACGACCTCGGCGAGGTCGGCGCCCGTGATCGTGTCGCCGCGGAAGGCGTACTCCTCGTCGGCGTGGCGGGTCGCCCAGTGCACGAGCTCGTAGGTGAGCTCGTCATGGTTCTGCAGTCCGTGCACCAGCTGCACCGGGGCGACCCCGAGCGCGAGCGACGACGTGAGAGCCAGGCGCAGGAACTCGGTCTGCCCCGTGGCGAGGGCGTGGTGGTAGCCGGGGCGACCGATGAAGTCGTACGACAGGTCGGCGCCGACGGCACCGGTGTCGCGGATGTCCTCCATCGTGAGGTTCAGCTCCTGGAAGGTGAACCCGCCGACCTTGCGGACCATGCCCGCGATGATGTGGTTCGCGGCGTGCGAGAGTGGATGACCCTCGGACCACGCCGGCAGACCCTCGGCGCTCTTCTCCACGCCGAGGAAGCCGTTGGCGTCGAGGCGCAGCGCGCTCGTGCCGAGCTCGCCCAGGGAGTGCAGCGCGTCACCGATGACCAGTCGCATGCCCGCGAAGGTCGGGTCGAGCCAGTTGATCGAGGGCTGGCCCTGCTTGAAGTAGTGCAGGTACACCCAGCGTCGGGTCACGCCGTCGGGGCCGATCGAGGGCGCCGTCGCGCTCCAGTTCGTCTCCTTCACGCCTGGCGTGTAGAAGATGACGCGCTGCAGGGCGCCGATGATGTAGCCGTGCTCGGCGAGCGTGTGCTCGGTCGTAGGGTCGAGGTTGACGCTGTCGTAGCCCTCGGGGACGTCGGGCAGCAGGTGCCAGTCCTCGGGCGGGATCGCGACCATGTGGTAGATCCCGGGGTAGTCCTTGAAGCCCATCTCGGCGAGGCGGAAGTCCGCGCCCTTGCCGGTGTGGCCGGGCACGATGTCGTCGATGATGCTGCCGCCGTGCGTGTCGGCGACGTCGCACAGGGCACGGAACTCGTCCTCCGTGCCGAAGGTCGCATCGATCGCCGTACTGATGCGGTCGAAGTGCCCGTCAACACTGGGGGTCTCGCCCCAGCCCTCGATGCCGCCGGCTCGCTTAACGGGGCCGGTGTGGACGGCGGTGATGCCGATCCGCTCGAACACCGACCACAGCTCCTCGTCGCCGAGCGCCGAGAGGAACGATTGCCCCGGCCGCGTGATGAGCGAGATCGGATAGGCGGTGAACCAGACGTCACTGGTCGCGATCGCGCGACGCGCGTCGGGGCGCGCATAGGCGTTCCGCCACATCGTCGGCTGGCCCGACAGCTGACGCGCGAGCACGTCGGCATCCTTCAGCATCGACTGCCGTACCAGCCACTCGACGTACGACGGGTTCGTCCCGTTCGCGGTGCGCGGGTCGGTCCGGATGCGGCGAACGCTGCTGCCGCGCAGGTTGTCGCGCGGGCGCAGGCGACGGGGACGGGCGGGGTAGCGCTGCTCGTCGTAGCTGATCTCGGGCATCTCGAGATCGCCGTCCTCGGCCGCGGCGAGCGCCGCCAGGTCGATGGGTCCGGTGTAGAGATCCTCGGGTCGGTCGTCGTCACGCGCCATGGAGTCCACGCTACGAAGTCGCGCCGGTCGGCCGGAAGGGGTGGTGCGCAGATTCTCGAACCGTTATGGGATGCCGGCGCCCGGCATCCCGCTCGTTCGTGCGCCGAAGCGTCGCAGATGGTCGCCTACCCGGTCGAGACGCGACCATCTGCGACGGCTCGACGTCGTCAAGTCGTTACAGGCGCGGGTCGATCGGGTCGGACTCCAGGGCGAGCACGCCGAACACCGCCTCGTGCACGCGCCAGAGTGGCTCGCCGGCGGTGAAGCGATGCAGCGACTCGATCCCGAGGGCGTACTCGCGCGCGGCGAGTGAACGCTTGTGTCCGACGTTGCGGTCCCGCAGGCGCGAGAGGTTCGCGGGCTCGGTGTAGTCCGGGCCGTAGATGATCCGCAGGTATTCGCGCCCGCGCACCTTGATGCCCGGCTGCACGAGCCCCTTCTCGGTGCGCGTGAGGTTGGCGAACGGCTTCACGACCATGCCCTCCCCGCCCGCGCCGGTCAGCTCCTCCCACCAGTCGACGGCCGCAGTGACGGATGCCTCCTCCCCGAGGTCGATCCGTCGCCGCCGCGTCGGCGCCACGAGGTCGGGCGCGGCCTCGACGAGCCGGTCGGCGATCCCGAGGTGCCACCCGTGGTCGCGCGTCTCGAACGTCTCCTCGCCCGCGGCCAGCACCTGGAACGGCGCGATGCGGGCTTCGGACTCGTCGCCGACGTACCGGCGGTAGGCCGCGCGGAATCCGCGCGCACCCTCGGCGCGTGCCCGGTTCCGTGAGGCGAGGTCGCTGACGTCGATCCCGGATGCCGCGGCCCGGGCGAGCACCGCACCGGCGGCATCCGTCGCGGTCTCTGCCGCAGCGGCCACCGAGGCGTAGAGGTCCCGGATGAGGTCGCCGGCCTTGAGCGACCAGGGCAGGATCTCGGCGTCGAGGAGGACCCACGACGCGCCGAGCTCGTCCCACAGACCGGCGCGCTCGATCGCCGCATCGAGACGGCCGAGGATGTCGGCCTCGACGTCGGGCGTGAAGAAGGGGCGACCGGTTCGCGTGTGGATCGCGCCGCGCCATCCCTCGGGCGCCGAGAACCGCGCCGGGTCGCGCGAGACGAGCACGAGCGCGCGCGAGCCCATGTGCTTCTCCTCGGCCATGAGGTCAGTCACCCCGTTCGCGCGGTACGTCGCGAAGGCCTCGTCGGGGTGCTCGAGGTAGCCCTCCCGTGCCGACGTGTTCGGCGGCGACATCGTGGGCGGCAGGTGGATGAGCCACCGCGGGTCGGTCGCCCAGCGGCTGATCGTCTCGAGACCGCCGGCGGACTGCTCCTCCTGGATGCCGACGCGGCCGTGCAGGCTCGTCTGGACGATGAGCTTGCCCTGCACGTCGGCGAGGTCGAGCACACCGGGGGCGCGTACGGGCGCCGCGGGCACGAGAGGACGGATCGGCTCGTACCAGACCTGCTCCGCCGGCACCGAGACGACCTCGCGCTCCGGGTAGCGCATCGCCGAGAGCGCGCCGCCGAAGACGCACCCGGTGTCAAGGCACGCGGTGTTGTTCACCCACTCGACCGTCGGCACCGGCGTGTGCCCGTAGAGGACGACGGCCTTGCCGCGGTAGTCCTGGGCCCACGGATGCCGCACGGGCAGCCCGTACTCATCGGTCTCGCCCGTCGTCTCGCCGTACAGGGCGAAGGCGCGCACACGTCCGGACGCGCGACCGTGGTACTGCTCCTTGAGCCCGGCGTGCGCCACGACGAGCCGCCCCTCGTCGAGGATCAGGTGCGACACGAGGTCGTAGCAGAACGCTTCGACCTGCTCGCGGAACTCCGCACTCTCGCCCGCCAACTGCGCGAGCGTCTCTTCGAGTCCATGCGAGATGGTCACCTTCGCGCCGCGGAGCGCGCGGACGAGCTTGGCCTCGTGGTTTCCCGGGACGGCGAGGGCGCTCCCCGAGGCGACCATCCCCATCGCGAGGCGCAGCACGCCGACGACGTCGGGCCCGCGGTCGACGAGGTCGCCGACGAACACGACGCGACGCTGTTCGGGATGCCGCGCGTCGACCGCCCGTCCCTGCTCGTCTCGCACGAGCTCGTAGCCGAGCCGGCCGAGGAGGGTCTCGAGCTCGCTGCGGCATCCGTGCACATCGCCGATGACATCGAACGGGCCGCGTTCATCGGTGCGGTCGTTGAGGAGGCGGGTGCGTTCGATCGTGGCATCGGCGACGTCCTCAGGGCTCCGGAGCACGTGCACCTTGCGGAAGCCCTCGCGCCCGAGGTGGCGGAGACCGCGGCGCAGCTGGTCGTTCTGCCGCTTCACGACGCCCGCGGGGATGTGACGGTCGGTGCGCGCGGCGTTGCGTTCGACCGAGACCGGCTCGGGCACGTCGAAGACGATCGCGACGGGGAGCACGTCGTGGGCCTTCGCGAGCTCGACGAGCTTGCGCCTCGCCTCGGGCTGCACGCTCGTCGCGTCGACGACGGTGAGCAGGCCTGCGTCGAGACGCTTGCCGGCGACGTACTGCAGCGCGTCGAAGGCGGCGGCGGTCACGGACTGGTCGGACTCGTCGTTGCCGACGAGCCCGCGGAAGGCATCGCTCGAGAGCGTCTCGTACGGGCCGAAGTGCTCCCGCGCGAAAGTCGACTTGCCCGATCCGGACGCCCCGACGAGGACCACGAGCGAGAGGGCGGGGATGTCGAGGACGGTCATGCCTCGGCCTCCTTCCGGAACAGGGCGAGCTGCGTGGGGGCGCCGCGGTCGGCATCCACCTCACCGACGGATCGGAACGAGACGGTGTAGCCGTGACGGGCGGCGACCCCCTCGGCCCACGCGCGGAACTCGTCGCGCGTCCACTCGAAGCGGTGGTCGTCGTGGCGGAACGCGTCCGCGGGCAGGTCGGGATAGAGGACGTCGTAGTCGGCGTTGGGGGTCGTGACGACGACAGAGCCGGGCGCGGCCGAGGCGAAGACGGCGTCTTCGAGGGCGCCGAGCCGCGACGGGTCGACGTGCTCGACGACCTCCATGAGCACCATCGCGTCGAACCCCCGCAGCCGCTCGTCGCGGTAGACGACCGAGCCGTGGAGCAGGTCGATGCGCTCGCGCTCGGCATCGGATGCCTCGGCGAGCCGCAGCATCCGTGCGGCCTGTTCGAGCGACCGGGCCGACACGTCGACGCCGATGATCTTCGTGAAGGAACGGTCCTTCACGAAGCGGGCGAGGAGCGCTCCGGGGCCGCAGCCCATGTCGACGACGCGGTGTGCGCCGACCTCGGCGAGCGCGGCGAGGACGGCCTCGGCGCGGTGCTGGCGCAGCGGTGTCGGACGGTCCGCCGGAGCGGGATCGTCCAGCAGCGCACGCTGGTGCACGAGGTAGCGCCGCGTGATGAGGTCGCGCTCGGGGTGGTCTGCGAGCCACCCCTCGCCGGCCCGTTCGAGCTTGCCGATCTCGTCGTCGCCGACCCAGTAGTGCTTCGCGTCGTCGAGGACGGGGAGCAGCACATAGAGCTGGCGAAGCGCCTCGGCGAGCCGGACCTCGCCGGTCAGGACGACGGAGCTGTAGCGCGAGTCGCCCCACTCCGGGTGCTCGTCATCGAGCGCGATGCGGGTCTGCTCGACCGTCCACCCGCACGGCTCGAACAATCGGCGCACGAGATCCTCATCACCCCGGGCCGAGACCACCGGAACCTCGATCCGGAGCGGCAGAGCGGATGCCGCCAGCTCGGGGTACGAATCGCTGCGACCGGTCATCGCGGTGCGGAAGACGGTCCCGATCGCGACGGCGAGCATGCTCGAGGCGACGTACGGGCGGTCGTTGACGTAATGGCCGAGAGCCCCGGCATCCCCTCGGAACCGCTTGTTGCGGACGAGTGCGATCGGATCCACCTCGAGCATTACCGCGACGGTGCACCGCTCGGGAGTCGCTTCGGGGTAGAAGACGTGGATGTCGCCGACGGGTGCCGAGAACGTCTGCACCTTGGCCGGGTGTTTGTGCACGAGGAATCCGAGCGCGGTCGCATCCTGACCGTCCGTCGGCGCATAGGTCACCGTCACGAGCATCGTCGCCTCCCCCGTCGTGGCATCCGATTCACTCTAGGGCGGCGGGTCGGCGAAGCGAGCCGACGCGAAGTGCGCGTTCGGGGCGGGAATGAGCGCAGTTCGCGTCGGGTGGGCGGCGTGGGGCGGGGATCAGACGGTGAGGAAGTCCGCGACGCCGGTGAGCGCGTCGGGCTGTAGCCGGTAGTAGGCCCACGTCCCGCGCTTGGAGCGAGAGAGGAAGCCGGCTTCGGTCAGCACCTTGAGGTGATGCGACACGGTCGGTTGCGAGAGGCCGATCGGCTCGATCAGGTCGCAGACGCAGGCCTCCTGATCGGCCGACGACGCGACGATCGACAGCAGCCGCAAGCGCGCGGGATCGGCGAGGGCCTTCATCGTCGCGGCCAGGCGCTCCGCCTCGGTCTGGCTGATCGGCTCCTTCACGAGCGGCGCGCAGCATGCCGCCGCGTCGATCGGACCGCTCGAGATCACGGGAAGCATCGTCTCCATGCATCGATGCTAATCGATATTGACAGCCATCGATAGATACGAGCATACTTTCCATCGACATCCATGGATATCGGAGGACCGGATGACGCTGCTCGACCTGACGCCCCGCGCCGCCACCGCGCCCCGAATCGACGCCCTCCCCGTCGTCGTCATCGGTGCCGGGCCCATCGGACTCGCCGCGGCGGCCAACCTCGTCGAGCGCGGCATCGACGTGGTCGTCCTCGAAAGCGGCGACGAACCTGCGGCCGCCGTCCGCCGGTGGGGCCACATCCGCCTCTTCTCGCCGTGGCGGCATCTCGTCGATCCCGCATCGCGCCGACTGCTCGAGGCCTCGGGGTGGACCGAGCCCGACGCGGATGCCGCACCGACCGGGCGCGAGCTGATCGACGCCTACGTCGCTCCGCTCGCCGCGCTCGACGCACTGCGCTCCCGCATCCGCTACGGGTCTCGGGTCCTCGCCGTCGCGCGCGAGGGCATGGATCGCACCCGCAGCACCGGCCGCGAAACGACGCCGTTCCTCGTCCGCTACGCCACGGCCGACGGGGTCGTCGACCTCACGGCACGCGCCGTCATCGACGCCTCGGGAACGTTCGACTCCCCCAATCCGCTGGGCTCGACGGGCCTCGATCCGCTGGGCGCGCCCGATCTCGGCGACCGGCTCGTCCACCCCCTCCCCGATGTCCTCGGCATCGACCGGGCGCGCTTCGCGGGGCGGCATACGACGGTGGTGGGCGCCGGACACTCCGCCGCGAACACGCTCCTCGCGCTCGCAACGCTCGCCGAGTCCGAACCGGGTACCCGCATCACCTGGCTGATCCGCAACGACTCCGCGGTCCGGGTCTCGTCGTCCGCGGACGACGATCTCGGCGACCGGGCCGCGCTCGGGTCACGGCTGGACGCGCTTGTACGCCGCGGCATCGTCGAGAAGATCGACGCGTTCGAGATCGCGACGGTGGAGCCCCGGGCGCGCGGTGTGAGATTGATCGGGATGCGGCGGGGCGCGGCATCCGTCCACGACACCGACCTCGTGGTCGCCGCCACCGGCTTCCGGCCCGACCTGTCGATGCTGCGCGAGATTCGGCTCGGCCTCGATGACATCGTCGAGGCACCGGTGCGACTCGCGCCGCTCATCGACCCCAACGTGCACTCCTGCGGCACCGTCGAACCGCACGGGTTCGACGAGCTGCGGCATCCCGAACACGGCTTCTTCATCGTCGGCATGAAGTCCTACGGCCGCGCACCGACCTTCCTGCTGGCGACGGGATACGAGCAGGTGCGCTCGGTCGCGGCGTGGATCGACGGAGACATGCGCTCTGCGACGCAGGTCGAGCTCGCGCTGCCGGCGACCGGGGTCTGCTCGACGGATGCCGGGGGATGCTGCTGATGACACGGACACGCCCGATGGTGGGCCTCGACTGGCCCGATGTGGAACGCATCCTCGCCGCCGGCATCGCCGAGGGCGAGGCGACGTTCGAGACGTCCACGCCGACCTGGGAAGCGTTCGATGCGGGCAAGGTGCCGGACGCGCGCCTCGTCGCCGTTGACGCCGACGACCGCGTCGTCGGATGGGTCGCGGCATCCCGCGTGTCCGCCCGCCACGTATACCGGGGCGTCATCGAGCACTCCGTCTACGTAGACCCCGCCGATACGGGCCGGGGTGTGGGACGCGCGCTGCTCGACGCCTTCATCGACGCCGCGGAAGCGGCCGGCTACTGGACGATTCAGTCGAGCGTCTTCCCCGAGAACCAGGTGAGCCTGCGGCTGCACGAAAGCGCCGGCTTCCGGATCGTCGGGCGGCGGGAGCGCATCGCGCGCTCGACGCTGGGCCCCCATGCGGGACACTGGCGCGACACCCTCCTCCTCGAACGCCGATCGACTCGAAACGGACACGACACCCCATGACCGCCACCCCCACCGTCCTCTTCGTCTGCGTCCACAACGCGGGCCGCTCGCAGATGGCCGCCGGCTACCTGCAGCACCTCGCCGGCGACCGCATCGAGGTGTTGTCGGCCGGCTCGGAGCCGAAGGACCGGATCAACCCGGTCGCGATCGACGCGATGGCGGAAGAAGGCATCGACATCGCCGCGAACACCCCGAAGCTGCTGACCGTAGATGCGGTCCGCGAGTCGGACGTCGTGATCACGATGGGTTGCGGCGACGCCTGCCCGATCTTCCCCGGCAAGCGCTACGAGGACTGGGAGCTCGATGACCCGGCGGGTCGGGGCATCGACGACGTCCGCCGCATCCGCGACGACATCCGCGATCGCGTCGAGACGTTGCTGAGCGAGCTGCTCGGCTGACGCGCGTCGAGCCGACGCGAACTGCGCTCGTCTGCTGCGGCTGGATGCAGTTCGCGTCGGGTCGAGAGGGACGTCCGGGAACGCCCGCGTAAAGCGAAAACCCCCGCATCAGCAGGGGTTTTCATGGCGGTGACGGTGGGATTTGAACCCACGGTAGGGGGTTACCCTACACAACTTTTCGAGAGTTGCACCTTCGGCCGCTCGGACACGTCACCGTCGTCCAGCTTACGACACGAGAGCGGATGCCGCGAACCGAGCCTCATCGTGGTTCGCCGAGCCGTCTCAGATGGCCGCTTTCCGCCTGGCACGGCGACCATCTGCGACCTCTCGCCGAACGGTCGGAAGGGTAGCGTCGCGGTGTGATCACCACCGGAGTCGACCTCGCGGCGCAGCCGGCGCGCACGGCGGTCGCGGTCGTCGACTGGCGCGCCGGCAGCTCCGAACTCACGACGCTCCGCCTCGGCAACACGGACGGCGACATCGTCGGGCTCGCGCAGGGCTCAGCCCGAGTCGGAATCGACTGCGCGTTCGGCTGGCCGGACGACTTCATCGCCTACGTCGCGGCGAACGCACGGGGCGAGGCACCCGATCCGGACCTGCGCGGCATCGAGGGACGCCGCCGGCTCGCCTACCG
This sequence comes from Microbacterium phoenicis, assembly GCF_047302325.1. Lineage (NCBI taxonomy): Bacteria > Bacillati > Actinomycetota > Actinomycetes > Micrococcales > Microbacteriaceae > Microbacterium > Microbacterium phoenicis. Next base: position 860,729 of record NZ_CP154849.1, on the reverse strand, counting down.
CGAGACCGACCGCGCCACCCACCGGATCACGGGACGTCTCCCGCTCAGCGTCTCGACCGATCGACTGGGACTCACCGCCATGCGGTGCGCCGACCTGCTCGCCGCGTTCGCCGACACCGGCGACGTCGTCGATCGGTCCGGCGCGACGGGACGACTCGTCGAGGTCTACCCGGCGGCATCCCTCCGCCTCTGGGGCGTCGCCGTGTCCGGATACAAGACGGATGCCGCGGCCCGCCGTGCGGCGACGGCGAACCTTCTCGCCGCAGCCCCTTGGCTCACCGTCTCCCCCGACCAGCGTGCGCTGATGGAAGCATCCGACGACGCGTTCGACGCCGTCGTCGCCGCGCTCATCGCCCGCGCACACGCGCTGCGCGCGACGCACCCCGTCCCGCCCGCAGCACTCGTCCGCGCCCGCCGGGAAGGCTGGATCGCCCTCCCCGCAGCTCCCCTCGCCGACCTCGACCCGACGCGATCTGTCGTTCCACTCCCGGAATGACAGCTGTTCCCGTCGGCTCGACCTCCCGATCGGCCCGGCCCCGGGCGTAACGTGAGGCTGTGAGCGCTCCGACGACATCCCCCCGGTTCGGGCTGATCGTCGCGATCGCGGCGCTCGCCTCGGCTGTCGCGTTCCTCGACGGGACCGTGGTCAACGTGGCCCTCCCCGCCATCCGCGATGAGCTGGGCGGCGGCCTGTCGACGCAGCAATGGGCGGTGGATGCCTACCTCCTCACCCTAAGCTCCCTCATCCTGTTCGCGGGGTCGGTGAGCGACGCGTTCGGTCGCGTGCTCGTCCTCCGGATCGGGCTGATCGGCTTCGGGATCGCGTCGATCGGCGTCGGTCTCGCACCCGACCCGGTCGTGCTGATCATCGCCCGGGCGCTGCAGGGCGCCGCGGGCGCGTTCCTCGTCCCTAGCTCGCTCGCCCTCATCACGTCGCTGCTGAACGGCCCCGCGCAGGCGCGCGCGATCGGCCAATGGACCGCGTGGACGACGGCCGCCAACCTCGCCGGACCCCTCATCGGCGGCCTGTTCGTCGACTTGCTGTCGTGGCGGTTCGCGTTCCTCGTCAACATCCTCCCGATCGCCGTGACGTTCGTCCTCCTGTCCCGCCTCGGCCACGTCGACCACCGCCGCGACGACGCGCACATCGACCTCGTGAGCGCGGCCCTGTGCACCCTGGGCCTCGGCGGCATCGTCTTCGCGCTCATCGAACAGCCGAACCTGGGGTGGGGGCATCCGGCGATCTGGATGCCGCTGGCCGCCGGCATCCTCCTGTTCACGGCGTTCCTGCTTCGTCAGCGCACGGTGCGCTCGCCAATCCTGCCGCTGGGGATCTTCCGCGTCCGGAACTTCTGGACCGGCAACCTCGCCACCTTCTTCATCTACGCCGCGCTCTCGCTCAACGGCTTCGTCGTCGGCGTGTACCTGCAGCAGGGCGCGGGGCTGAGCGCGACCTTCGCCGGGCTCGCGAGCCTGCCGACGACCGTGGCTCTGATCGCGCTCAGTTCGGTCGTGGGCGGGTGGGTGAACCGGTTCGGCCCACGCCTGTTCATGACGGTCGGCCCGCTCGTCATGGCGGTCGGCGCGCTGATGCTGCTCGCCGTCCGCGAGGACTTCGACTACTGGACGCAGGTCCTGCCGGGTCTCGTCGTCTTCGGTCTGGGGCTCGGCGTCACCGTGTCCCCCCTGACATCGACGATCCTCGGCGCGATCGGCGGCGAGCGTTCGGGCATCGCCTCGGCGACCAACAACGCCGTCTCGCGGATCGCCGGGCTCGTCGTCATCGCGATCCTCGCGGTCATCATCGGCGGCGCGCTCGACCTCGACGGCTTCCACCGGGCTGCGATCGTCACGGCGGTCCTCATGGTGTTGGGCGGGGTCGTTTCGTTCCTCGGCATCCGCCGGCCCGCCGCCGCCGACACTCAGCCCATCTGATTTGCACGGCTGGATCCGGGCATTCGGCATCCGTCCACTGCCACACTGGCGGTATGAGCGTCATCGAGAACTCGAAACTGACCGTCGTCGGCGCGGGCGCCGTCGGATCGAGCGTCGCCTACGCCGCCCTCATCCGCGGATCGGCACGCCACGTCGCCCTGTACGACATCGCTGCCGAGAAGGTCGAGGCGGAGGTCCTCGACCTCGCCCATGGGGCGCAATTCACCGGATCGAGCGACATCTCCGGCGGGTCGGACGTCTCGGTCGCCGCGGGTTCCCACGTCGTCGTCATCACCGCGGGGGCCAAGCAGAACCCCGGGCAGACCCGCACCGAGCTCGCCGGGGTGAACGCCGGCATCCTCAAGCGGATGCTGCCCGAGCTCCTCGAGGTCGCACCCAACGCCGTCTACGTCATCGTCACGAACCCGTGCGACGTGCTCACCGTCATCGGGCAGGAGGTCACCGGGCTCCCGCCCGAGCGGATCTTCGCGTCCGGCACCGTGCTCGACACGTCCCGCCTGCGCTGGAAGCTCGCGCAGCGCGCGGGGGTGTCGACCTCGAGCGTCCACGCCTACATCGTCGGCGAGCACGGCGACACCGAGTTCCCGCACTGGTCGCGCGCGACGATCGGCACCGTCCCGATCCTCGACTGGCAGCCGCTCGACGGGCAGCCGCCCTTCACGGTGGAGGAGCTCGACCGCATCGCGGTCGATGTGCGGGATGCCGCCTACACGGTGATCCGCGGCAAGGGCGCGACGAACTACGCGATCGGCCTGTCGAGCGCCCGCATCGTCGAGGCGATCCTCGGCGATCAGCACGCGGTCATGCCCGTGTCGACCGTGCTGAGCGACTTCCAGGGCGTCGACGGCGTCGCGCTCTCGGTGCCGTCCGTCGTCAGCAGCGCGGGCGCCCGGCCGATCCTCGAGACGTCGTTCTCGGACGACGAGCTCGCACTCTTCCACCGTTCCGCCGACGCTCTGAAGACGGTCGCCGCCTCGCTGCGCTGAGCCCGCCCACCGCACGACGGCGGTGATGTCGGATGCCGCGATTAGCCTGAACGCATGGCTTCACGACGACCCGCACCGACCGCGGCCTTCCGCTGCACCGAGTGTGGCTGGACGACCGCGAAGTGGGTCGGCCGCTGCGGCGAATGCCAGCAGTGGGGCACGGTCGTCGAGGCCGCCACGCAGACGGGGATCACGGCATCCGTCACCCCGATCGCGCCGACGCGGAGCGCGCGTCGCATCACCGAGATCGACACCCGCGAGACGCCGCGACGCTCGAGCGGAGTCGGCGAGTTCGACCGCGTCCTGGGCGGCGGCATCGTCCCCGGTGCGGCGATCCTGCTCTCGGGCGAGCCGGGGGTCGGCAAGTCGACCCTCCTCCTCGAGGTCGCGGCCCAGAGCGCGCGCGCCGGGCGGCGCGTCCTCTACGTCAGCGCGGAGGAGTCCCTCAGCCAGGTGCGGCTGCGCGCCGAACGCACCGGAGCGCTGCACGACGAGCTCTACCTCGCCAGCGAGACCGACCTCGCCGCGACCCTCGGGCACATCGACGACGTGCGGCCCGACCTGCTCATCGTCGACTCGGTGCAGACCGTCTCGTCAGGGCTCATCGACGGGGCGGCGGGACAGCCGAGTCAGGTGCGGGAGGTGGCATCCACCCTCATCCGCGTCGCGAAGGAACGGGACCTGCCCGTCGTGATCGTCGGGCACGTCACGAAGGACGGCCAGGTCGCGGGGCCGCGGATCCTCGAACACCTCGTCGACGTCGTCTGCCACTTCGAAGGCGACCGGCAGACGTCGCTGCGCTTCGTGCGGGCGCTCAAGAACCGGTTCGGGGCGACCGACGAGGTGGGATGCTTCGACATGGCCGGCGACGGCATCGCCGAAGTGCCCGATCCGAGCGCGCTCTTCCTCAGCAACCGTCCCAGCGAGCCCGGCACGTGCGTGACCGTCGCGCTCGAGGGCCGGCGGGCACTGCCCGTGGAGGTGCAGGCGCTCACCCTCCACACCTCGGCGCCGAATCCGCGACGGATCGTGAGCGGCGTCGACGGCGCCCGTGTCGCGATGGTCCTCGCCGTGCTCGAGAAGCGCGCCGGCATCAAGCTGTCGGACCAGGACGTCTACGTCTCGACGGTCGGCGGGGTGCGCCTCACCGAGCCGGCCGCAGACCTCGCCATCGCCCTCGCGATCGCGAGTGCGGCGGCCGAACGGCCGAACCCCGCGAAGCTCGCGGCCATCGGCGAACTGAGCCTGTCGGGCGAGATCCGCCGGGTCACCCAGCACGATCAGCGGCGGTCCGAGGCGGCGCGACTGGGATACAAGGCGGTCATAGACGCGGGCGCCGGCACCCTGCGGGATGCCCTCGCCCAGCGATCGCGCCACCACGCTCCCCGGCCGGACGACCGACCCGACTTCTGAGCGGGTCAGGCGTCGAGTGCGGCGATGAGGTCCGCCGGCGCGGCCTGCATGGGGTGCGGGCCGGCGATGTCGAAGAACACCGTCGTGATCTCTTCGCCGTACGTGCCGAGGAAGGCGCGCAGCCAGGCGGGAGACTGCAGTCCGACACCCGGCGGCAGCGTCGCGGGCTTGTTGGCCGCGTCGCTGAAGAGCAACAGGGCGACGTCCCCAGTGGCGGGGTCGCGGTACGTCCACACCTCGCCCGAGTCCCGGGGGTCGTCCCGCGCACCCGGACGCAGGAGCGGCACGACCGTCGGACCGTGCCGCAGAGCGAACGCCAGGGCAGCCATGTCCTGGGTCTGAAGAGCATCGGCGAGAGCCGTGTTCCGGAACTCCAGCGGCTTCTTCTCGCGCTTCTTTCCAGCCATCCCCTCAGCCTAAGTGGATGCGGCAGATCAACGCGTCGAGCGCCCGAACGTAAGGGGGCCCCCTCGAACTCCCCATTGGGGACTGGAGAAGTCGAGAGGGCCCATCGCTCACCGGCAACCGGGGGATCCGAAATCCTGCCTCTGGGGGGAGCAGGACTCCGTTGCTGGGGACAACGGAGGGGTGCCGCCGGGAGCTGACCCCCAGGGTACGCGTCGAGGGTCGCCGCGGAACACCCCGCACGGGCGATCGCAGATGAGAATGTTCTCAGAGAACCCGGTGCGGGAGGTAAGTCACCGGAGCGTGAACGACGCCGGCTCCGCCGAGCCGATTCCGCCGATGCTGACCGAGAGGTTGTACCAGCCGGGCAGCGCCTTCTGCCGGTCACCGTCGCACGTGTCGACCGAGGACCGGGTGCGATCCCAGACGATCGGACTCGCGCTCGCGACCGTTTTCCCGGCATCCAGCTGGACGACCTGATCGCTCGGCTCCGTCTGACAGTCGGTGGAACGCCACCACGTGTCCGACCCGCTCGTGATCTCGAACGCCTGCGCGGCCGTTCCGACGTTGATGAGGCAGGGCTGGTCCGTGTCGTTGACGAGCGTGATGGAGAGCTTGGGCAACTCGCCCGTTCCGTAGGAGCCCTTGTCGACGCCGGCGGTCACCGTCACATCGCCCGTCGTGCACGCCGGCACGTCGGTCGGCTTCTGGTCGCCGCTGTCGCCGGATCCGTCACCGTCGCCGTCGGCGGAGCTCGTGACCCGCGGACTCGGCGCGCCCGAGGGCGTCGGCGGAACGGATCCGTCGGGAGTCGGTGCGGGACCGGCGGACGCCGGGGCATCCCCGGCGGGCGAGGAGGCGGCATCCGTCATCCCACGCCACGGCTGCCACACGACGAGCGCGACGATGCCTCCGACGATGAGGACCGCGAGCAGCAGCACGGCCAGCCGTCGGCGGCGGTACACGGCCGGGGTCGGCCGGCGGCGGGGGGTGTGGCTGCTCACGCGTCCAGGGTATGCGCGGGGTTCGCGGACGCCCGCCCGGCGCGCCTACAACTGCTTGAGCATGCGGGTGTTGCCCAGGGTGTTGGGCTTCACGTGCGCCAGGTCCAGGAACTCCGCGACGCCCTCATCGGGGCTGCGGAGGAGCTGGGAGTAGACGTCGGGGGCGACGACCTGCTCGCCGATCTCCGAGAACCCGCGGCGGGAGAAGAACGGGACTTCGAAGGTGAGGCAGAACAGCCTGCTGAGCCCGAGCGCGCGGGCGTTGTCTTCGAGGAGGTCGACGACGGCGCCGCCCACTCCCCGGTGCAGCCAGTCGTCGGCGACGATGAGGGTGCGGATCTCACCGAGGTCCTCCCACATCACGTGGAGGGCACCGCACCCGACGAGCCGGTCACCGGCTTCGGCGACGACGAACTCCTGCACGGTCTCGTACAGGGTGACGCGCTCTTTGCCGAGGAGGATGCGCCGCTGCACCCACGGCTCCAGGAGCTGCTGGATGCGGGGGACGTCGGAGGTCCGCGCGGGGCGCACGATGTAGGTCTCGTCCGGTCCCATCATGCGTCCCACTGTATTCGCCGCGCACCGCTTCGACGCGCGGAGCGAGGGGGCCCGTGGGCCCTACGCTGGACGCAGGGAGGGACCTCGTGAGTGTGCTCCGAGACTACGCCGCGGCCGTGTCGCAGCCGACGCTGCCGTTCGCCTCGGCGACGCCGCGCTACGACGAGGTCGTCGACGCCGACGGTGCGCTGCGTCCCGCCTGGCAGGGTCTCGCCTCGCTCGCCCTCGGGCTGACCCGCGACGAGCTGGACCGCGTCGACGGGGAGATCTCGCGGTTCCTCGCCGACGACGGCGTCTCGTACGCGCGCGCCGGCGACGACTTGCAGCCGTGGCAACTCGATCCGATGCCGTTCGTCCTGGATGCCGCGGGATGGGGGCGTCTCGACGTCGGTCTGGCCCAACGCGCCGAACTCCTGAACGCACTCCTGGCGGACCTCTATGGACCGCAGGTGGTGATCCGCGAGCGCATCGTCCCCGCAGCGGTCATCCTCGGCCATGCCGGATTCGTGCGCGCGATGGCTCGACGGGGCGGGGAGAGCCCGCCGCCCGACCTGCTGCTGTCTGCGACCGACCTGGGTCGGGATGCGGCGGGCGAGTGGCGCGTGCTCGCCGACCGCGTGCAGGCCCCGTCGGGGCTGGGCTACGCGGCCGAGAACCGACGCGTCATCTCGCAGGTGCTGCCCGACCTCCTCGACGAGGGCGCCCTGCACCGCATGGACCCCTACTTCGCGGCTCTCCGCGCGGCGCTCATCGCCGCCGCTCCCGACGACACGAGCAGCCCGCGGATCGTCGTCCTCTCCCCCGGGCCGCTGTCCGAGACGGCGTTCGATCAGGCGTTCATCGCCAACGCGCTCGGCTTCCCCCTCGTGCAGGGCAGCGACCTCGTCGTGCGCGACGGCGCGGTGTGGATGAAACCCGCCGGCTGGCCGCAGCGCGCGCCGCGGGAACGCGTCGACGTGATCCTCCGCCGAGTGGATGCCGAGTGGTGCGACCCCCTCGAACTCCGCTCCGGGTCGCGCCTCGGCATCGCGGGCCTCGCCGAAGCCGTCCGTCGCGGACGTGTGCGGGTCGTCAACGGACTCGGCGCGGGTGTGCTCGAGAATCCTGCCCTGCTCCCCTACCTCCCGGCCGTCTGCGAGCGCCTCCTCGGCGAGCAGCTGCGCCTCCCCTCGGTGCCCGCCTGGTGGCTGGGTGATGCCGACGCGCGCGCCGAGGTCCTTCCGCGTCTCACCGCCGGCGATCCGACGCTCGCCGTCGGTCTCGTCGACGATCCGCGCCGCCGCCTCGCTCCCGCAGACCCGGCGGTCCTCGCGCGCCTCGACCGCGAGCCGCACCGCTACGCCGCCGTCGAGCAGCTGCCCCTCTCGCAGGTTCCGGTGTGGGATGCCGGGGGCGCGGCATCCGCTCTACCGGTCACCCTGCGGGGGTTCGCGATCCGCTTCGGGTCGACCTATCGGCCGCTCGTCGGCGGTCTCGCCACCGTCCGCACCGCGCCCGACGCGGCCCCGCGCACGAAGGATGTGTGGGTGCTCAAGTCGGACGAGGCGGAGCCCGACCAGGGGATCGCGGACGTCGCATCTCTTCCGTCGACCCGCAGCGACCCGACGCTCGCACCGCGCGCACTGTCTGATCTCTACTGGACGGGCCGGTACGCCGAGCGCGCCGAGGATCTGCTGCGTCTCGTGATCGCCACGCAGGCCGCGCTCGACCAGCCCGGTGCGCACAGCGCCGCACGCGCGAGCGACAGCGTGCGGGTCCTGCTCGCGGCGCTGCACACGCTCGCCGGAACGCGGGCGAGCGACCCCGAGGCGGAGTTCCGGTCGCTGCTGCTGGATGCCGCCCGTCCCGGCTCGGCGGCGCACTCGATCGCGCGGCTGCGCGACGCGATGGAAGGTGTCCGCGACCAGCTCTCGGGCGACACGTGGCGCGTGTTCTCGAACATCGAACGCGCGGTGCGAGCGCTGCGCACCTCGTCGCACGCACACCGGACGGCCGAGTCGGCCGGGCGCATGCTCGCCTCGATGCTGTCGTTGTACGGCGTGACGGCGAACATGATCCGCGACCCCGGCTGGCACATGATGGAGGCGGGTCGCTACCTCGAGCGCGGCCTGCAGTTGACCACGTTGCTGTCGTCTGCGCTGTCGGTCAGCCGCAGCCCGCGCACCGACCGCGAAGTGCTGGAGTCGCTGCTGCTGTCGGCTGAGAGCGTCGTGACGCACCGCCGCCGCTACCGCGGAGCGATGCGCGCGGCGGACGTCGCGGAGCTTCTGCTGCTCGACCGGGGCAATCCGCGTTCGCTCGCGTTCTCGCTGCAGACGCTGCGCGAGCACCTCGCCGCGATGCCCGCCTCGACGGGTTCCTCGCGGGCCGAGCGTCTGCTCGACCAACTCGAGACCGAGCTCGGCGAGGTGGAGGTGCTCGAGATGACCGCCGTCGTCGGCGGTCGCCGCGAGCGGCTCGTCGACGGTCTCGAGGGGGTGCGCAGCCAGCTCGAGCAGCTCTCCGACGCGATCGGCGACCTGCACTTCGAGGCCGGCCCGCCGCCCGTGTCGATGACCGAGCTGTCGCTCGTCGAACTGATGGGTGCCCGCGCATGACCCGCTACCGCGTGTGGCACCGCACGGCCTACACCTACAGCGACGCCGTGCAGGACAGCATCGGGCAGTTCCACCTGCGCCCGCGCGAGCTTCCGTGGCAACGGATCGCCGACTCCGAGGTGACGGTGGAGCCGCTCCCTGGAGACGTGTCGCCCCGCACCGACTGGTTCGGCAACTCGTCGACCTACTTCCACGTGACCGACCCGCACGAGGCGCTGACGATCGAAGCCTCGAGCGTAGTGACGGTCGCGGTGCCCGACTACGACGCCGAGGCGCTCGCGCAGCCGTGGGAGCTCGCGCGGCCGCTGCGGCATCCCGAACTGCCCGGTGCCGTCGACGCCACGGAGTACGCGCTCGAGTCGGCCCGGGTCGCGCACGACGAGGCGGCCGTCGCCTACGGCGCCGAATCGCTCACGCCGGGACGGCCGATCGGTGAGGCGGCGACGGATCTGATGCAGCGGATCTTCCGGGATTTCGACTACGACAAGACCGCGACGACCGTCACGAGCACGGTGGGCGATGCGATGTCGAAGCGGGCGGGCGTCTGCCAGGACTTCGCGCACGTCGCCCTCGCCTGCCTGCGCGGGCACGGCATCGCCGCCCGCTACGTCTCGGGATACCTCGCGACGCAGCCGCCGCCCGGCAAGGAGCGCGTCTTCGGCGCCGATGCCTCGCACGCCTGGCTCGCCGTCTGGCTGCCGGGCACCGACCAGTGGCTCGCGATCGACCCGACGAACAACCAGTGGGCGAACGATCGCTACGTGACCGTCGCGTGGGGGCGGGACTACGGCGACGTCGCACCGGTGACGGGCATCATCTTCACCGAGGCGAAGACCTCGACCCTGCGCGTGCAGGTGGATGTCGCTCCGCTCGACTAGGTTTCGGGCATGGACCACCCCGAACTGCGAGCCGCACGGGTCGGTGCGTTCGCCGCGGCATCCGCTCTGGTCGAGGCGATTCGCGCCGCGGATGCCGCGATCGACGAAGCCCTCGCGAACGGCGCGACCGTGGACGAGGTCGCGGCCGAGATGGATCTGACGTACGAGGTCGCCGAGCGGGTCGCCGCCGGAGAGGTGTCGTTCTCGAGCGTCGTGCTCGCCGGGCTGGCGGAGGGCTGGGTGCCCCCGTCCGCCGACGAGAGGGTGCAGCGCGCGGGTGCGTTCGCGAACCGCACGCGGATGCAATAGTTCGGCCGCGACACGCCGTCGCCAGGCGAGCGGATGCCGCGCGTCGCCCGGCATCCCTTGCATCCGTTGACAGGGGCCGGTCGTGCCCTAGCCTGCAGTCATGGGGAGCGGACGCCGCCGGCTCGTGGCTTGGATCGTGGTGACGGGAGCGGCCGCGTTGGCTCTGAGCATCGCTCTCGCGGCATCGACGGTGACCGCGACGGTTCTCGTCGACCGAGTGCCCGGAGCCGACGCGGGCATCGCGTCCTCCCCCGCGCTGGACGCCGCCTACGTCACCATGGCGTGGACCTTCCCCGCCCTCCTCGCCGTCGTGCTCATCGGCGTCGCCGTGCCCGTGATCGCGCGTCGCCGCACGCGGACGCAATAGTTCGGTCGCGACACGCCGTCGTCAGTCGAGTGGATGCCGCGCGTCGCCCGGCATCCCTTGCATCCGCTGACGCGCGGTCAGTTCCGCGGTTCGCCCAGCGGCAGCACGCGCGAGCCGAAGTCGAGGATCGTGTAGCGGCCGCAGGCCACCCGGTCCGGGGTCTCCGCGCCGACGGGGAGCACGAACGGGACGGAGGCGGCATCCTGCACCAGGAAGGTGACCGGCCCGCGACGCTCCGCACGGTTGACGAGCCAGTCGTAGGGGCGCAGCGTGTTGTCGACCTGGATGAGCTGCGATGGGTCGGCGAGCGCCAGCTTCGGGGCGCGGACGGTCCAGAACTGCCCGGCCCCGGTCCGACCGGACTGGTCCACCCATCGGGTCACGCACACGAGGTCCGCCTCCTCGCGGCCGGCGACGGCCACCGTGACCGGCACGGCGGCGACCGCTCCGATGGCGAGCGCGCCCGCCAGCGCCCCGCCCACCGCGCGCGGCACTGAGACGGCGGGCGGCGCGACGGCGAGCACGAGGATGGGCAGGAACACCCACGGCTGCAGATACCGGTCGGCATCGGTCCCGGCGACGATCACCAGAGCCGTCGCCGCGATCGGTGCCACCACGGCGATCCCGCAGACCGCGGCCACGACGGCATCGCGCCGGCGCCACGCCCGCAGCCCGATGACGATGCACGCGACGACGAGTGCGAGGCCGGCCGCGAACCAGAGCGCGCCGTTCCACCGCGACACCGTCGCTCCGCTCACCTCGGCGAGGTGGGCGATCGCTGCACCGGCTCGATCCGGGCGCAGGTAGTTGCCCCCGGCCGCGACGATGGTGTCCGCGAACGGAGCGCGCAGCAGGTACCCGACGGCCGCCGCACCTGTGGTCGAGAGGAGCAGGACGAACGCGAGATGTGAGTCGATCCGACGCCGCGGGATCAGGATGCCGACCACCCCGACGACCGGCAGAACGCACCACACGACGAACAGCGGGTTCGTCAGCGTCGAGACGGCCACGACCAGTACGGTCACCGGCACGGTCCGCACCGGCGGCGCCCCGTCGAGCGCGCGCCGGAGCAGGCCCACGACGACCAGAGTGCCAACGACCGTCGCCGAATAGTAAGTCGTCGTCGCGGTCAGAAGCGCGAGGTGGAACCCCGGCATCCCGTCGGGCACTTCGAGGACGATCAGCGCGACGAACGCCGCGAACGCGAGGACGCTCCCGGCCACGGGCCGCGCGCCGGGCCGGAAGCCCCCGGCGACCAGGCGGATGCCGCCGTACACGGCGAGCAGGTTGACGACGGCGTTGAGGGTGAGGGTTCCGGTCGTGCCGAGCCCGAGCGAGGACAGCGCGGCGTAGACCGCGGTCTCGGGCAGGAAGAGCACGGGCGACAGTGCCCAGTCCTGCGGCTCGCCGCGCCGCAGCGAATCCGCCATCAGTGCGACGACGACCGAGTCTCCGTCGCGATACAGCAGCCACGAGCTCGTCGACGCGACCACGGCCACGGCGATCAGCGCGAGCGCGAGCGCCGCACCCCATCCGGCCGCCTCGGCGCCAGGTCGCCGGATCACTGTAGGCCGCTGCATCACCACGGGCCGCACCATCACCGCTCAGCACACCAGATTCGCCCGGACGACACCAGTCGGCGCGCGCTCAGCCCAGGAACCCACGCAGCAGCGCCTCCGACCCGGCGAGGTGTTCGAGCACAGCGGCCTCGGCGGCATCCGGGTTGCCCGCCAGGATCGCCGCGACGATCCGCTCGTGCTGCGCGTCGGAGTGCTCGATGTTGCGCGGCAGCAGCGGGAACGTGTCGAGCCAGGCGTTGACGCGGGCCCGGTTCTCGACGACCAGGGGGAGCAGCGACGGGATGCCGCTGGCCTCCGCGATCGCCAGGTGCAGCAGCGAGTCGAGCCGGCGGTACTCCCCCTCTGCGGCTCCGACGGTCGCGCGGTGGCGTTCCTCGAGTGCGGAGCGGGCGGCATCCGACAACTCATGAGAGGCCGCGGCGCGCGCGGCCCCCGCCTCGAGCACGCGGCGCAGGCCCAGGATGTCCTCGAGCTCCGCCGCGTCGACCGGCCCCGCGGGCACCGGCAGCGGATCGGCGACGAACGTGCCGCCGTACCGGCCGCGCCGCCGCTCGACGTACCCGGCGTCGGCGAGCTCGCCGATCGCCTGCCGGACCGTGTCGCGGCTGACGCCGTACCGCTCGGCGAGGTCGCGCTCGGAAGGGAGGGACTCCCCCGGCGCGACCACACCGAGCCGCACGGTCTGCACGAGCCGCGCAACGGTGTCTTCGAGCGCGTTGCCGCCGCGCACCGGCCGGTAGACGGTGCGGCCGAGATCGGGCGACGACGCGGCGCGGGTCACAGCGGCGTCACGTAGGCGTTGGTGATGCCGCCGTCGACGACGAACGCATTCGCCGTGATGAACGAGGAGTCGTCTGAGGCGAGGAACGCGACGGCGGCCGCCATCTCCTCGGGTTCGGCGAAGCGGCCCATCGGCACGTGCACCAGGCGGCGCTGGGCACGCTCGGGGTCCTTCGCGAACAGCTCCTGCAGCAGGGGCGTGTTCACCGGCCCCGGGCAGAGCGCGTTGACGCGGATGCCCTGGCGGGCGAACTGCACGCCGAGCTCGCGGGTCATCGCGAGCACGCCGCCCTTCGACGCGGTGTACGAGATCTGCGACGTCGCCGAGCCCAGCAGCGCGACGAACGACGCCGTGTTGATGATCGAGCCCTTGCCCGCCGGCACCATGTGACGCAGCGCCGCGCGCGAGCAGAGGTAGACGCTCTTGAGGTTGACGTCCTGCACCTTGTCCCACGCGGGCAGCTCGGTCGTCTCGATCGAGTCGTCATCGGCGGGCGAGATGCCGGCGTTGTTGAACGCGATGTCGACCGAGCCGAGGTCGGCTGCGACCCCGTCGAAGAGCGCGTCGACGGATGCCTGGTCTGCGACGTTCACCTGGCGGAAGACGCCGCCCACCTCGTCGGCGGCCTTCTGGCCGGTCACGGGGTCGAGGTCGGCGATGACGACGCGGGCCCCCTCGGCGGCGAACCGCCGCGCGGTCGCGAGACCGATGCCGCTGGCACCGCCGGTGATGATGGCGACGCGGTCGCGCAGGCGCTGGGTGAGGTCCATTCGGGAGGTCCTTCCGGGTCAGGAGGTGGCGTAGAAGACGTTCTTGGTCTGGGTGAAGTGCTCGGCGGCGTCGGGCCCGAGTTCGCGGCCGAGGCCCGAGGCCTTCATTCCGCCGAACGGGGTCGTGTAGCGGACCGACGAGTGCGAGTTGACCGACAGCACCCCGCTCTGCACGCCTCGCGAGACCCGGATGCCGCGGCCCAGGTCGCGCGTCCAGATCGACCCCGCGAGGCCGTAGACGGTGTCGTTCGCGAGTGAGATCGCGTCGGCTTCGTCGTCGAACGGCAGCACCGCGACGACGGGCCCGAAGACCTCCTCGGTCGCGATGCGGTCGCCGCGGCCGGCGAGCACGACCGTCGGCGCGAACCAGAACCCGTCGCCGTCGGGCGCGGACCCGCGGAACGCGACGTCTGCCCCGTCGACATACCCGGCGACACGATCGCGCTGTGCGGCGGAGATGAGCGGGCCCATCTCGGTCGACTCGTCGTTCGGGTCGCCGACGCGCCACGCGGCGACGGCGGGCTCGACGAGCTCGAGGAACCGGTCGAACACCGAGCGCTCGACGAGCAGCCGGCTGCGCGCGCAGCAGTCCTGCCCGGCGTTGTCGAAGACCGAGCCGGGAACGGCCGCGGCGGCCGCCTCGAGGTCGGCGTCGGCGAACACGATGTTGGCGCTCTTTCCGCCGAGCTCGAGCGTCACGGGCTTGAGCTCGCGCGCGCAGCCCGCGGCGACCTCGGTTCCGACGCGCGTCGATCCGGTGAAGACGACCTTGCGCACGTCGGGATGCGTCACGAACCGCTCGCCGACGACGGGACCGGCGCCCGGGATGACGGTGAAGACGCCGTCAGGGAGCCCCGCCTCGAGTGCCAGGTCGCCGAGGCGCATCGCAGTCAGCGGGGTCATCTCAGCGGGCTTCAGCACGACGGCGTTGCCGGCGGCGAGCGCGGGCGCGAACCCCCATGCCGCGATCGTCATGGGGAAGTTCCACGGCACGATGATCCCGACGACGCCGTATGGCTCGTGGTAGGTCACGTCGAGTCCGCCGGCGACCGGGATCTGGCTGCCGATCAGTCGTTCCGGCGCGCCGGCGTAGTAGTTGAGCACCTGGGCGACGTGCGAGGCCTCCCACCGGGCGGACGAGATGGGATGCCCCGCCTCGAGCACCTCGAGCTGGGCGAGCTCCTCGACGTGGTCCTCGACGACGCGTGCGAAGTCCCGCAGGGCGTCGGCGCGGGCGACGGGGGCGAGCTCGGCCCACGCGCGCTGCGCGCGGACGGCGCGGGCGATCGCGGCATCCGTCTCATCGACCGAAGTGAGTGCGACGTCACGGACGGCAGCGCCGGTGGCGGGGTTCAGGACGGTGAAGGCGCTCACGCGGTGACCCCCCGGTGCGCGACGGCGTACGCGTCGGCCGCGGCGACCAACCCCAGGAACAGGCGGCGGTCGGCGGAGTTCTCCTCGGGGTGCCACTGCACCGCCACGAGGTAGTCGTCGCCCGGCGTCTCGAACGCCTGCACGAGGCCGTCGTCGGTGCGCGCGGTCACGACCAGCCCCTCGCCGAGGCGGTCGACGCCCTGGTGGTGGTAGCTGTGCACGCCGTACGGACCGGCGCCGATGAGGCCCGCGAGCGTCGTCTCGGCATCCACCTCGACGGTGTTCTCGGCGAACACGCCGCCGCCGATCTTGTAGCGCTCGGTGCCGAGGGCCTCGGGCAGGTGCTGGTGCAGCGTGCCGCCGTAGGCGACGTTGATCAGCTGCAGTCCTCGGCAGATGCCGAACACGGGCATGCCGCGCTCACGCGCGCCGGCGAGCAGGGCGAGCTCCCACTCGTCGCGGTCGGCGCGGGCAGGATCGGTGAGCGGATGCCGCTCCTCGCCGTACAGCTCGGGTTGCACGTCGAGCCCGCCGGTGAGGACCAGCCCGTCGAGTCCGTCGAGCACGACCTCGGCCGCCGCCTTCGCCGACGGCTGCGGGGGCAGGAGGACGGCCACGCCGCCCGACGCGGTCACGGCGTCGAAGTACTGCTGCGGCAGGAAGCTCGCGCGGACGTCCCACACCCCCTGCACCGCGCGCTCGAGGTAGGTGGTGAGTCCGATGACGGGGCGGCGCCCGCCCGCGGGATCAGAGACGTTCGAAGCCACGGATGCGCTCCCAGTCGGTTACGGCGGCGTCGAAGGCGAGGACCTCGACGCGCGCCTGGTGCAGGTAGTGGGCCACGACATCGTCGCCGAAGGCCGCCCGGGCGATCTCGGACTGCTCGAAGAGATCCGCCGCCTCGCGGAGGGTCGTCGGCAGGTGCTGGACGTCGGAGTCGTAGGCGTTGCCGGTGAGCGGCGCGGGCAGCTCGAGCTCGTTCTCGATGCCGTGCAGGCCGCCCGCGATGATCGCCGAGATCGCGAGGTAGGGGTTCACGTCGCCGCCCGGCACTCGGTTCTCGACGCGCAGCGACGAGCCCTTGCCGACGACGCGGAGCGCGCACGTGCGATTGTCGACGCCCCACGCGATGCCGGTGGGAGCGAACGAGCCCTTCGCGAAGCGCTTGTACGAGTTGATCGTCGGCGCGTAGAGCAGCGTGAACTCGCGGAGGGTGGCGAGGATGCCGGCGATCCAGTGCTCCATGAGCGGGCTGAACCCGTGCTCGCCGTCGCCCGACATGACCGCCTCGCCGTCCTCGCCGCGGACCGACAGGTGGATGTGGCAGCTGTTGCCCTCGCGCTGGTCGAACTTCGCCATGAACGTCAGCGACTTACCGTGCGCGTCGGCGATCTCCTTCGCGCCGTTCTTGTAGATCGTGTGCTGGTCGGCGGTCTCGAGCACCTCGGCGAACCGGAACGCGATCTCCTGCTGCCCGTCGTGGCACTCGCCCTTGACGCCCTCGCAGTAGAGACCCGCGCCTTCCATGCCGCGGCGGATGTCCCGCAGCAGCGGCTCGAGGCGGGTGGTGGCGAGCAGGTTGTAGTCGACGTTGTAGTCGGTGGATGCCTGCAGCCCGACGTAGCGCTTCGCCCAGGCATCCCGGAACGAGTCGTCGAAGACGATGAACTCGAGTTCCGTGCCCGAGTAGGCGACGAGGCCGCGGTCGGCGAGGCGCTGACGTTGCGCGTTGAGGATGCCGCGGGGCGACTGGATCACGGCGCCGCCGCGCACGTACTCGAGGTCGGCCATGACGAGCGCGGTCGCCGGCTGCCACGGGATGCGGCGGAGCGTGGCCATGTCGGGACGCAGCACGAGGTCGCCGTAGCCCTTGTCCCAGCCCGACATCGCGTAGCCGTCGATCGTGTTCACGTCGACGTCGACCGAGAGCAGATAGTCGCACACCTCGGCGCCGTGGCCGGCGACCTCGTCGAGCCAGAACCGACCGGCGACGCGTTTGCCGACGAGGCGCCCCTGGGCGTCGGGGAAGGCGACGATCACCGTGTCGATCTCGTCCTTCGCGATCGCGTCGGCGAGCTCGTCCACCGTCAGATTTCCGGGCATCGGTCGTCCTTCCGTCGTGCTCTGTGCGGGATCGTCGTGGGCCTGTAACGAGAACGCTACATGCCAAAGGTAGACACGGCATACCAATAGACGCCACACTCTTCCGCAAGGCGTGAGCCAGCGCGCCGACCCGACCGGCGCGCTGCGCGCCGACCCGCAGCCAGGAGGTCTCATGACGAATCCGAGCACCACTCCCCCCGCGACCGGCGGTGTCCGCTACGCCCGAGCGGAGAAGGGCTACTTCGAGAAACGAACCCTGAAGCGCTCCGCCGGAGTCTGGGGGCTCTGGGGTCTCGCTGTCGCCGCCGTCATCTCGGGCGACTTCTCGGGGTGGAACTTCGGCATCGGCTTCGCCGGGTTCGGCGGCATGCTGATCGCCTTCGCCGTGCTCGTGCTCATGTACTACGGGCTCACTTTCTCGATCGGGGAGATGGCCGCGGCCATGCCCCATACCGGCGGCGCCTACTCGTTCTCGCGCTCGGCGCTGGGGCCCTGGGGAGGGCTCGCGACGGGCCTCGCCGAGACGATCGAGTACGTCGCGACGACCGCGGTGGTCGTGTACTTCTCGGGCCAGTACGCCGACAAAGCGCTGTCGCTGCTCACCGGGGTCAGCCTGCCGCCCTGGCTGTGGTGGGTCATCCTCTACGCTCTCTTCATCGCCCTCAACGCGGCAGGCGCCGCCGTGTCCTTCGGCTTCGCGATCGTCGTCTCGATCATCTCGATCGGCATCATCGTCGTCTTCGGCGTCATGGCCCTCGTCTCGGGTGCGTTCGACTGGAACTCGCTCTGGAATATCGCCCCCGATCCTGCGGCGTTCGGCGCCTCGGAGTTCCTGCCGCACGGCATCGGCGCGGTCCTTCTGGCACTGCCGTTCGCGATGTGGTTCTTCCTCGGCATCGAGGAGCTCCCGCTGGCGGCCGAGGAGTCGCACAACCCCGCCCGCGACATCCCCCGCGCCGGCCTCTGGGCCCGCGGCACGCTCATCGTGACGGGTCTCATCGTGCTGTTCCTCAACACCGGTGTGCTCGGCGCCGAGGCCACCGCGCCGTCGACCGAACCGCTGCTCGAAGGATTCCAGGCGTTCTTGCCCGATCAGGCCGCCGCGATCCTCTCGCTGCTGGCCCTCATCGGCCTGTTCGCCTCGCTGATGGGCATCATGTTCGCCTACGGGCGCAACATGTACTCACTGTCCCGTGCGGGCTACTACCCGCGCTGGCTGTCGCTGACCGGCAAGCGTCAGACCCCGTGGGTCGCACTGACGTTCGGTGCCGTTCTCGGCTTCATCGCGCTGGTGATCCTGCAGGCGGCGGGTGGCGACACGAGCCCCGCCGGTGCGATCGTGCTGAACATCGCCGTGTGGGGCGCGGTGCTCGCCTACTTCCTGCAGATGGTGTCGTTCATCATCTTGCGCAAGAAGTTCCCGAACGCGGCGCGTCCGTACAAGAGCCCGTGGGGTCTGTTCGGCGCCTACTCGGCCGGCATCATCGCCGCGATCGTCTTCGTCGGCCTGCTGTTCAACCCGTCGTATCTGCTCGCGATCGTCGCGATCATCATCGTCTACGTCGTGATCTTCATCGGCTTCGCTGTCTACGGCCGCAAGCGCCTCATCCTCTCTCCCGAGGAGGAGTACGCGCTCTCCGGCGGCCTGCACGGAGACCCGCAGCGCGAGGGCTACGACGCGATGGAGAAGGACGTCTTCGGCGACCGTCGCTCCTGAGAGACCCGGACGGGCCGGGCGCTGCGGAGGGCGCGCCCGGTCCGTTCGCACGTTCGCCCCCCGATCGCGGGTGCGATAGTTCACGCCCGACACGCCGACGACCGCACCACGGATGCCGCGTGTCGCCCGGCATCCCTTGCATCCGTCGACGCCTCTCAGCCCGCCGGAACCTGACGCAGATGCTCGAGCGTGAGCCGCAGGTTCTCGTCGAGGGACAACATCGAGTCGATCGTCAGCCGCGCATCGGTCCAGCCGTCGAAGCCGACGGATCGCGCGCGGACCTCGTCCCAGGTGGGCTCCGCGAATCCCGCCAGCGGCCGTCGCCGAGTTTCGAGGCGTCGTCGATGCTCGTCCTCGTCGGTGCACACCACCTCGATGAACGCGACGCCGATCTTCTGTTCGGCGGCGAGCGATCGCCACTGCTGCCGCGCGAGCTCGGCGTCGTTGACGGCGTCGACGATGACGTCGGCACCGATGCGGAGCTGCTCGCGCGCGAGATCCTCGGCCACGACGTAGGCAGCCAGCCCGGTCGGCTGGTCTCTGCCGATCCCCGCGCGCCACAGCGCGGCCTCGATGGGATCGACCGACAGGATCGCGCATCGCAGTTCGGCGGCGATGCGCACGGCCAGCGCGCTCTTGCCCGACGCGGGCAACCCTGCCATGACGATGAGCATGGCCCCATCCTCGCCTGTCCGCGGATGCAATAGTTCACGCGCGACACCCCGATGATCGGACGACGGATGCCGGGTGTCGCCCGGCATCCCTTGCATCCTTCGACGGCCGCTCAGAGCGGAAGACGGAGGCACACGAGTCGCTGGCGCGATTCCCACGACGGCACCTCGACGAAACCCTGCCGCGCGTACAGGGCGAGCGCATCCGCACGCCAGTCCCACACGGACAGCCGCAGGCCCGTCGCACCGGCGGCGCGGCCGCGGGCCGCGGCATCCGCCATGAGGGCGGATCCGGCACCCGACCGGCGCCCTGCGGGTGCGACCCAGAGTCGCTTGAGCTCGAGATCGGCGCCCGCGCGGCGCAGCACCGCCGTGCCGATCGTCTCGCCGTCGCGAGCCGCGACGATGACGTCAGCACCGGCGAAGGATGCCGCAGGGTCGCGCACCTCGGCCGCGTACCGCTCGGGCAGCTCGCCGGGCGGGGTGACCCCGTGCGCGACCTTCTCACCCTCGGTCTGCGCGTGGTAATCGGCCAGCATCGCCGCGACCGGCCCGCGATCGCCGCCGTCGAGATGGGCAGGGCGGATGAAGAGGGTCACCCGACCATCCTCGCCTGTCCGCGGATGCAAGAGATCGCGCCCGACACGCCGACGATCGAACCACGGATGCCGCGCGTCACCCGGCATCCATTGCATCCGACGACGCGGCCACCGGGTTGAATGGACGGATGCGCTGGACCCTCCGCCCCTCGACGCCCGCCGACGCGACGTGGATCGCCGAGCTGCGAACCGTGGTCATGCGCCCGGACCTCGAGCGCCTCGGCCGGTACGACGAGCATCGCGTGCGGCAGCGGTTCCTCGACGCCTTCGATCCGGCCCTCACTCGCGTGATCGTCGTCGACGGAACGGATGCCGGGTCGATCGCCGTTCGCCCGGCCTCCGACGGCACCTGGCTCGAACACTTCTACCTCGCCGAGCGTGCGCAGGGGCACGGCGTCGGCACGGAGATCCTGCGGGCGACGCTCGCGGAGCTCCACCCGGCCCCGTGGCGCCTCAACGTCCTGCAGGGCAGCCCTGCGCGCCGCTTGTACGAGCGTCACGGCTTCACGCTCGACAGCGAGGACGAGGTCGACGTCTTCCTGGTGCGCCACACCTGAACGACGAAGGGGCCGGACACCTCTCGGCATCCGACCCCTGTCGCTCTGGTCGCTTACGACCCGGCGATGATGTCCGGGCTCGCGGTGATCTCGCCCGCGGCACCCACACCGACCGCTTCGCGGCCTTCCTGGCGCGTGGTCTCGAAGACGAAGGCGTTGTTCTCGACGTCGACCGCGACGTGGTCGCCGGCGTTCAGCTCGCCCCGGAGGATCCGCTCGGAGAGCTGATCCTCGACCTCGCGCTGCATGGCGCGGCGCAGGGGCCGGGCACCGAGGGTCGGGTCGAAACCGATCTCGATGAGGCGGTCCTTGGCGGCATCCGTCAGCGCGACCGTCATGTCACGGTCGAGCAGACGCTCGCTGAGGCGCTTGGTGAACAGCGTCACGATCTGGCGCAGCTCTTCCTTGTTCAGCTGCGGGAAGACGATGACGTCATCGACGCGGTTGAGGAACTCCGGCTTGAAGTGGCGCTTCAGCTCCTCGTCGACCTTGCCCTTCATCCGCTCATAGGTCGTCTGCGAGTTGCCCTCGACCTGGAAGCCGACCGGGCCACCGGCGATCGCCGACGAACCGAGGTTCGTCGTCATGATGATCACGGTGTTCTTGAAGTCGACCACGCGGCCCTGACCATCGGTCAGGCGACCCTCTTCGAGGATCTGCAGCAGCGAGTTGAAGATGTCGGGGTGAGCCTTCTCGATCTCGTCGAACAGGACCACGGAGAACGGCTTGCGGCGCACCTTCTCGGTGAGCTGGCCGCCCTCTTCGAACCCGACGAATCCGGGAGGGGCACCGAACAGTCGCGAGACCGTGTGCTTCTCACCGAACTCCGACATGTCGAGCGAGATCAGCGCACCCTCGTCGTCGAAGAGGAACTCGGCAAGCGCCTTGGCGAGCTCGGTCTTACCGACACCCGTGGGTCCGGCGAAGATGAACGAGCCCGACGGGCGGTTCGGGTCCTTGAGGCCGGCACGCTGACGGCGGATCGTACGCGAGAGGGCCGCGATGGCCTCCTCCTGACCGATGACGCGCTGGTGCAGGGCCTTCTCCATGAAGACGAGACGGCTGGTCTCCTCCTCGGTGAGCTTGAAGACCGGGATGCCGGTGGCCTGAGCCAGCACCTCGGCGATCAGCCCCTCGTCGACGACCGCGTGCGACGCGACGTCACCCGAGCGCCACTGCTTCTCGAGGCGGAGGCGCTCGGCCAGGAGCGACTTCTCCTCGTCGCGCAGGGCGGCGGCCCTCTCGAAGTCCTGCTCCTCGCTGGCGGCTTCCTTGTCCTCGCGGACCTTGGCGATCTTGTCGTCGAACTCGCGCAGCTCCGGCGGGCTCGAGAGGATCGACAGGCGCAGGCGGGCGCCGGCCTCGTCGATCAGGTCGATGGCCTTGTCGGGCAGGAAGCGGTCCGAGACGTACCGGTCGGAGAGGTTCGCCGCAGCGACGATGGCGCCGTCGGTGATCTGCACCTTGTGGTGTGCCTCGTAGCGGTCGCGCAGACCCTTCAGGATGTTGATCGCGTGGGGCAGGCTCGGCTCCGCCACCTGGATCGGCTGGAAGCGGCGCTCCAGCGCGGCATCCTTCTCGAAGTGCTTGCGGTACTCGTCGAGCGTCGTCGCACCGATCGTCTGCAGCTCACCGCGGGCGAGCAGCGGCTTCAGGATGCTGGCGGCGTCGATCGCGCCCTCGGCGGCACCCGCACCCACGAGGGTGTGGATCTCGTCGATGAAGACGATGATGTCGCCGCGCGTGCGGATCTCCTTGGTGACCTTCTTCAGGCGCTCCTCGAAATCACCGCGGTAGCGGGACCCTGCGATGAGCGAACCGAGGTCGAGTGAGTAGACCTGCTTGTCCTTGAGCGTCTCGGGCACCTCACCCTTGACGATCGCCTGCGCGAGACCCTCGACGACGGCCGTCTTGCCGACGCCGGGCTCACCGATGAGGACCGGGTTGTTCTTCGAGCGGCGCGACAGGATCTGCATCACGCGCTCGATCTCCTTCTCGCGCCCGATGACGGGGTCGAGCTTGTTGTCGCGCGCGGCCTGCGTCAGGTTGCGGCCGAACTGGTCGAGGACGGCGGAACCGCCCTGCGCCGTGGCCTGGGCCTGCTCGCCGGCACCGGCGGAGACGCCGGCGGGCTCCTTGCCCTGGTAGCCGCTGAGCAGCTGGATGACCTGCTGGCGCACCTTGTTCAGGTCGGCGCCGAGCTTGACGAGAACCTGCGCGGCGACACCCTCACCCTCGCGGATGAGACCGAGCAGGATGTGCTCGGTGCCGATGTAGTTGTGGCCCAGCTGCAGCGCTTCGCGCAGCGACAGCTCGAGCACCTTCTTGGCACGCGGCGTGAACGGGATGTGTCCCGTCGGCTGCTGCTGCCCCTGCCCGATGATGTCCTGGACCTGCTCGCGCACGGCGTCGAGCGAGATGCCCAGGCTCTCGAGGGCCTTGGCGGCGACGCCTTCGCCCTCGTGGATCAGGCCGAGGAGGATGTGCTCCGTGCCGATGTAATTGTGGTTCAGCATCTTCGCCTCTTCTTGGGCGAGCACCACCACACGACGTGCACGGTCTGTGAATCTCTCGAACATCGTCTCCACCTCCACTCGACGCACTGGCGGCGTCTTACGTAGAGGCTAACGACGGCGGGATGCCGGTATGCCCGTGTTCGCCGTGGGCATACGGGATGCCGGGGCTTGCGGGCGCGGCATCCCTGGGCATAACGTTTCTCGATAACAACGAATGTCGTTATGGGGGCGGGAATGGTTTCAGGGACGGATCTGCCGACCGTGCTGCTGTGGGGCGGTGTGGGGCTCGCGGTGATCGCAGCGATTGTGGCTCTGATGGTCTGGGACGCGCGGCGACGGAAGTCACCGTCGGTTCTGCTCGACGTCATAGCGGCGATGGCTCGCGTATGGGTCGCGATCGTGCTGCTCGGCGCCGGGCTCCTGATCATCCGCGGTTTCACCACCGCGCCGTACGACATCGCCGCGATGCCCATCTCACAGGCATGGCCGACGAGCCTGCCGTGTCAGACGAGCGGGGAGGCGTCCGTTGGCGCCGCCGAGCTGTGCCACGCGGCGACGGACTCCGCCCGTGCCACGATCACCGGACTGAGTGGTGGGTTGCGCACCCTCCTCGTCGCGGGGGATGTCCTCTCGCTGCTCGTGGCCGGCGTCCCGGGCTTTGTGATCGCAGTACTGAGCCAGCGCGCGATAGCGGGACCCGCGTTCGCGACCAGGACATCCCGGTGGCTGCTCGGCAGCGCGATCGTCGTACTCATCGCAGGGACGCTCGGCCCGCTCCTGACGGACATCGGGGCCGCCCTCGTCGCGCAGGAGGTGCTCCCGGCCGCGGGAACGGATACCGCAGTGACCGCTGGGCGGACTTTCGCCATCGCGCCACCCCTCTGGCCGCTGGGCGTCGGGCTAGGGCTCGCGGCGCTGAGCGTGATCTTCCGACAGGGCGCGCGACTGCAGCGCGAGACCGAAGGGTTGGTGTGACATGGCACGGTGGATGCTGATCATCGGGGCGGTGCTCGTCGTCATCCTGATCGTGGGGACGATCCTCGCGTTCGCGCTGGCGACAGCCAAG
Organism: Microbacterium phoenicis; assembly: GCF_047302325.1. NCBI lineage: Bacteria > Bacillati > Actinomycetota > Actinomycetes > Micrococcales > Microbacteriaceae > Microbacterium > Microbacterium phoenicis. Next base: position 836,522 of record NZ_CP154849.1, on the reverse strand, counting down.
AAGCAGCGAGCCGGTCAGGACCCGACGACCCTGGTCCGCCTCACGCGGGTCATCGCGATCATCTGGGCCGGAGTCGCCGTGATCGGGGCATTGATCGCCCTCCTCACCGCACTGCTCGCTCCGGGTGTCGCCATCACGATGCCGATCCGCGAGTTCTGGCCGCAGCTGCCCGACACGGTGCAGCTCGATTCGGACACCGTGCGGCGAGTGTCCGGCGGGTTCACCGAGGTCACCCTCACGGTCGATGGTCTTGACGCGACTTCGCGCGTCCTCTGGGCGTTGAGTCAAGCGATCACCTGGGTGATCCCCGGCTTCGTCGCACTCTTCGTCGCGGTCACCTGTTCGCGCCTCCTGTCCGGCGCTACGTTCGCCCCGGTCGTCGCCAAGATGGCGGTCACCACGGGGACGGTCGTCGCGCTCGGTGGCGTCGCGGCGCAGGTCATGGGGGACATCGCGGGAAGCATGGCGTCGACGCAGCTCTTCGGCGCGAAGGGCGGCGGATGGGAGGGTGATTTCCCGGGTATCGACAACGTCTTCGACGCCTGGCTGCCCTCCGCCAACGTCCTCATCTCGTTCCCCATCTGGCCGATCGCGGTGGGGCTCGCCTTCGCTGTGCTCGCCGCGATACTTCGCTACGGCTCGCGTCTGCAGCGGGACGTGAAGGGGCTCGTCTGATGGCCGCCACGACCCAGAACTCGGGCGCGCTCGATCTGATCGTCTACGGCGTCGCCGCCTCGGTCGCGGCCCTGGCCGTCGCGGCGTTCCGGATCGCCGAGATCCTCGGGCCCGACGGCCCCGACGTGACAGTCCGAGGGGATGCGGCATCCACCTCGCTCGGACTCGCGTCCGGCGCGACGATCGACGCCGTGGTCGTCCGCGCGCCCGACCTCGGCATGGGAGGCCGAGTCTGGATGATCGGCGCGGTCGTGCTCGCCACCGTCGCGGCGATCATCGTCGCCGCAGCGCTCATGCGCGTGGCTTTCGCGGTGCGCCGGGGACGCGTGTTCACGGGCGGCGCGACGCGCGCGCTGACCGTGATCGCCGGCACCCTCACCGTCGCCGTGTTCGCATGGCCGATCGTCGACGGCATGGGGCGACAGCACGCGCTGCAATCGCTCGGCATCCGGTTCGAGACGCTGTCGCTGCTCGATCTGTTGCCCCTGCTGCCACTCCTGCTCGCCGCGGTCGCCGCCGCGGTCATGGCCGGCGCCTTCGCACAGGGTGAGCGGCTGCAGCGCGACACCGAGGGGCTCGTGTGAGTCCCGCCGAAGACGACGAGCTCACCGGCATCCACTGTCGCCTGGACGAGCTGCTCGCGGCCCGCGGAATGACGCTGACCCGGCTGTCCGAAATCGTCGGCGTCTCGGTCGTGAACCTGTCGATCCTCAAGAACGACCGCGCCCGCGCGATCCGCTATTCGACACTGTCCGCCATCTGCCGCGCGCTCGACTGCGAAGTCGGCGACCTGCTCGTCCGCGCAGACTGATGCCGCCTCGGTTCCGGGGGCGCGATGCGTCGTCCACGCGACCCGCCTCCGGCATGTCGCGTCCCTGGAACCGACGACACCTCACTCCCGGGACGCATCGTGTCGCCTCGGGCACGCACACGCGACCGGTCGCGTCCCCGGAGCACCTCACCGCGCGAGCGCCCGACGAACCCGCGCGACGACGCCCTCTGCCTCCCTGAACAGGTGCTCTTTCGTCACCCGGATGACGACCCACCCGGCGGCGGCGAGCGCCTCGTGCCGCTCGATGTCCCGCGCCCACTGCCGCGGATCGACGGCGTGGTGACCGCCCTCGTACTCGATCGCGACCCGCTGCCGCGGATACGCGAGGTCGAGACACGCGACCACGCGTCCACCGACGACGAGGTTCCAGTTGAGATCAGGCTCCGGAAGTCCTCCGTCGATCAACGCGAGACGGCACCAGGTCTCGGGGCGGGATGCCGACCGTTCTCGCACGAGCGGAAGCGCGAGACGCAGCCGCTCCATCCCGATCCGCCGTCCGCCTGAGATGGACGCCGCGAGGTCGTCGATCGTCGCCAATGCGGACGGATCCCCACGGAACATGGGGGTCCGCACGACGGCGTCACCCGCCGCGACCAGGTCGCGCACGTCGGGTAGCACCGCGCCGAGTGTCGCCCAGGTGCTCGCCGGGGCGAGCACCTGCACTCCCCACCGCGGGTGGCGGCACACTCGTGTCGAGGCATGAACGAGGCGGTGTCCCCGGACGCTCCCGCCGCGGGGTGTGCGGCCCGGGCCGAGTACGGCGACATCGGGCATCGCCGCGCGGAGCACGACCTGTGGAAGGGGCAGACCCCACAGGACCGCCGCTGTGACATGACTGAAGAACTGCGCCTCGGGCATGGTGGCGGCGTACGCAAGGACGGCTCGCAGGTGCGCGTCGACGTCGTCCGCCGCCGCCGATCCGAAGCGGCTGCGCACCCCGCGGAACGGCCGGTCGAGGTCGCGGGACCTCAGCCGACGAGGGGAGACACCGGCATCCTTCGCCGCTGCCACGGAGAACACGGGGCCCAGACTCGACGGCAGTGGTCTCGGTCTCATCGGCCCAGAGTCGCGGGGCATCGCAGCCTGCGGAATCGCCTCGGCCCAATCGGGGAAAGACCGCCCGCACGCTGTCGTGGGGAGGACGAGTTCCGGGGACGCGGAACGTCGCTGAGGACCGCGCGAGGCGGCAGCCGGCGTCCCCGCAACCGGACAGGCTTCCGTTCCGGGGACGTGCCCTGCCGCTCCGCCCGCGCGGACGCGGCATCTCGCGTCCCCGGAGTGCGAGTCAGCGAATCGGCACCGTCTCGCCGCCGCCAGGCATGCCGAAGCTCAGCGTCGCGCCGCGGTCCACGACGGCGTTGGGATCGAGCTGGATCACCGTCAGCTGCGGCGCCATGTCCATCGTGCACACGCGGTCCGCATCCGGCACCGCGAAGCCGACGACGACGGATGCCGGTGACTCCACCCGCGTGTCCGCGACGACGGGCGGGCACGACGACGACCCCCACGTGCGGAGCGCGATCGTTCGGTCACCGACCCAGGCCGCCTCCGGCGAGAACTCCTCGGCTGAGCCACCGTCGTACGCGGCGAGATCGACATCGGCACGCGACTCCCCCAGGGACACTCGTAGCGGAGCGCCGTCGACCGGATCGATTCCCGCCGGCGACGCGATCTCGAGCGGCCGCGCGACCAGGTCGTCCGTGCAGGGACCGGGCTCCGGTTCGCGCAACGAGATGACGACCGTCCCGCCGTCGACGCTCACCTCGTCGACCGTCGGAAGGCACGATGAGCTCCCCCACGTGACGAGAGCGATCGTCCGTCCGCCGTCGAGCCATCCCGCGCCGACGGGCCACGCGGGCGCATCGGCGACCGAGCCCCCGGGATCCGCACCACCCGGCGCGGGCGTCGCACAGCCGGCCAGCGCGAGACCGGCGAGAGCGCAGCCGGCGAGCGCGATCAGAAGACGGGCGCGCATGAGGATCTCCTTCCGAGGCGTGGACACCTTCTGAGTGTCACGCGCCGCCGGATCGTCTCACTGCAGGGCGGACGTGAGCCTGGCGAGGTTGTCGAGGAGGACCGAGCGGATGGGGCGCTGCTCCCACTCCTCCAGCGTCAGCTCCCGCGACATGCCGCGGTACTGGTCCTCGACGGTGCGGAGCTGCTCGACGAACTCGGCGCCCCGGACGAGCATCGTCACCTCGAGGTTGAGGCCGAAGGACCGCATGTCCATGTTGCTGGAGCCGACGACGGCGACCTCGTCGTCGATCGACATCGACTTGGAGTGCAGGATGTACGGCCTCTTGTACATCCAGATCTTCACGCCCGTCGCGAGCAGCTGCTCGTAGTAGCTGCGCTGCGCGTGGTACACCATCGCCTGGTCGCCCTCTTCGGAGACGAAGAGCTCGACCTCGACGCCGCGGTGGCAGGCGGTCTGGATCGCGAGCAGCAGCCCCTCGTCGGGGACGAAGTACGGGCTGACCATGACGATCTTCTTCTTCGCGCCGAAGATGAGGCTGAGGAAGAGCTTGAGGTTGTTCTCGTATTCGAACCCGGGCCCACTCGGGACGATCTGGCAGTCGAGGTCGCCCGTCCCGGCATCCGTCAGGAAGTCGGACTCGACGGCGAACACCTCGCCCGTCTCGCCATACCAATCCGAGACGAACACGGCGGAGAGGGATGCCACGACCGGGCCGTCGACGCGGACCATGAGGTCCACCCATTGCAGCCCGCGACGCAGGTTGGTCTTCAGGTTGTAGCTGCGGTCGGTGACGTTCTGCGACCCGACGAATCCGACGGCCCCGTCGATCACGACGAGCTTGCGGTGGTTGCGGAGGTCGGGCCGCTGGTACTTGCCCTTCAGCGGCTGCACCGGCAGCATGAGGTGCCACTCGGCTCCCATGCGCTGCAGGCGCGAGATCGTCGCGTGATAGTTCGGCTTCCACCGGTTCGCCCAGTGGTCGAGCAGGACGCGGACCGCCACCCCGCGCGCCGTCGCGCGTTCGAGCGCGGCGAAGAACCCGTCGGTCGCCCCGTCGGACTGCAGGATGTAGAACTCGACGTGGACGTATCGGGTGGCTCGGTCGATCTCGGCCGCCATCGTGTCGAGGCTGCCCTGGTAGTCCGAGATGATCTGCGCGCCGTTGTCGCCGGCCATCGGGAGCGCACCGAGCTTGCGGTTGAGCCCCACGAGCTGTTCGAACCACTCCGGCGCATCGGGGCGGAGGGTTCCGAAGTCGAGCCCTTCGCTCGCCTCTCGGAAGGCTTCGTTGATCGACTCCTGCTCCTTGCGGCGTTTGCGCGGGAGGCGCGGGTTCCCGATGAGGAGGAACAGCAGGATGCCGATGATCGGGATGAAGTAGATCGCCAGGAGCCACGCCATCGCCGCCGTCGGGCGACGGTTCCGCGGGATGATGAACACCGCGATGATGCGCACCGAGATGTCGAACGCGAGGACGAGGACGATCCACCACGTCCACGTCCAGTCGACGCTGATGCTGATCACAGTTCCCCCAGAGAGTGTGGGGTCAGCCTATCCTTTGGCGGGTCGACCGGCGGTTTCGTCGCGGGGCGGCAGCCCGCGCTTGCGGCGCTCCTCCGCCTCGACCCGCGCGTAGAGCTTGCGTTCGGTGCGGTCCATGCGCAGGATGCTGCGGATCACGAAGGCGAAGAGCCCGGCGACGACGATCGTGGGGATCAGCCCCCAGATGACCGCTGTCCAGATCTCACCCATGCATCCATCGTAATCGGCGCGAGACACCGCGCGGCCCGGCACGTTCCGCGCGCGGAGCATTCTGCACCGGTGCCCCTCCGCGCCGCCTCTCCCCAGACGAACGACCTCACGCCCGAGGCGGGGACCACGCGGCGAGGGTGAGGCGATGTCCACCATCGTCACCGCCGCGGATTCCGCGCACTTCCTCGCCCTCGTCCCCCGCCTGCTGGGATTCACGCCGACCGAGAGTCTCGTCGTGGTCCCCATGACCCGAGGGCGAAGCCTCGGAGCTCTCCGGATCGACCTTCCGCCGTCCGACGCCGCCCTCGACGCGGTCGCCTCCACCGTGATCGGCATGGTCTGCCGCGTGGCGGGAGCCGACGGGCTCGCCGGCGTCGTCTTCACCGCCGCATCCGCCCGGGCGGAGCTGCCCGGTGCGGACCTGGCGCTCGCGCTGGAACGATCCGCCCACGCGTGCGGGCTCGAGGTCGTCGACATCCTGACGGTGGCGGGGACGGGGTGGGGATCGCACTACGACGAGCGGATGCCGCCCGGCGGACGCCCGCTCGTCGAACTCGAGCGCCATCTCCCCCGCCTCGACGGTGATCAGCATGAGGGGGCGGCGTTGCCGCCCGCCGACACTCCCCTGACGGCGGGCGTCGAAGCCGCCCTGCGATCGCTCGAATCCGCTCTCGCGGTGCTGTGCGGCATCCCGGTCGTCGACGGATCGTCAGAACGCATCGACCCGGCGGCGCTCGAGGCGGGGTGCGCGCTCGATGACCTCCCCGGACTGTACGAGGGATGCCTGGGCTGGGACCCCGCGAACCTCGATCCGATGCGCACGGCGATCCTCGCCTGGTGCCTGGCTCGCCCGTCGCTCCGGGATGTGGGCCTCGTGCAGTGGGCGACCGATCGTCCCGGCGGCGACTCGGCGCTCGAGGCGCAGCGGCGCTGGGAAGACGGGGAGGACTATCCCGCCGACCTCGCGTCGGTGATGTGGGGCGAGGGAGAGCGCCCCGACCCGCGCCGACTCGAGGCTGCGCTCGCGCTCGTGCGCCGGGTGGCGTCGAGCACGCCCGAATCCCACCGCGCGGGGAGTCTCGCCACCGCGGCCTGGCTCGCGTGGTCGCTCGGTCGATCGACGCACGCCGACCGCTACGCGGAGGCCGCCCTGCAGATCGAGCCGGAGCACGGCCTCGCCGAGATCGTGCGATCCTTCGTCGCGCACGCGCACCTTCCCGAGTGGGCGTTCCGGCGCTGACCGGGCCGCGGCATCCACCGCGACCCGGTCGGATCGTCACCGTTCGACGATCGCGAAGCCGCCGGCAGGCAGGGTGACCGCACCGAAGCGGTCCTTCTTCGCCCGCACCTCGCGTCCACGGTCGTCGTAGACCGCGAGGTCTCCGGCACCCACCCTGACTTTCTGCGGCGAGCGCGCCGCCGCGTGGACGAGTTCGGTGCGGGCACCGCCGTCGCCTTCGAGGACGAGGCGCGAGACGAACGGCCGGACGAGGATGCCGTCGAGCTGCAGGTCACCCCGCGTCGACTGGACTCGGAGCTCCTCGCTCGATCGAGGCACCGCCTTCTGCAGGGTGTGCGGATGCATCGCCCCCGGCGTCGGCGAGATCCCCTGTCGCGGACCGGTCAGCTGCAGCGTCCCCAGTCGGGCGCGGTCGCCCGTCCAAGACGACGACGTGCGTTCTCCGACCGCCGACCACACCACCGGCTCGACCCACCGATCGGAGGCCGCCGTCCCGACGTCGAAGACCGCGGTCTCGCCCCGGGACAGCGTCAGCTTGTCACCCGACCAGCTGGACTCACCCGTCCACGACTCCGGCGTCGAGATCTCGCCCGTCGTGCTCACGGCGTCCTCGGCTTCGATCCACGAGAGTCCCTCGCGGTCCGTGACCTCGGTCAGGGCGACGGCCTGCCGCTTGACGTCCGGATTCGCATCGAGCGCGAGGGCCGTGAGGAGTCCGTGGATCGTGGACTCCGCGCCGCTGTTGCGGTTGACGGTGCCGTCGGGCTGCAGGCCGTCGTACGTGACGCCCGTTGCGGGGTCGTACATCCGCTGCCCCGCATGGTTGGCGCCGAAGAACCAGGCTGCCTGCATCGCGGCGAGACCCTCGAAGCCGTCCGACCCGGTCGCCTCCGCGACGCCGAGCAGAGACTGCACACGCGAGTCCGCGCCGTAGGCGATCTGCACCTTGTCGACGGGGCTCGGGTTCCACCCGTTGTCGGGTCCACCGGCGGTGAGGAGGGTCGGCGTGAACGTGGATGCATCCGCGATCGCAGGGCGAGCGAGCGACCGGTCCTCGAGCACGACGGATGCCGCGGCCAGCGCCGCCGGCATCTGCGAACCCCAGGCGTGCCAGATCGCCGGGGACTCCGCCCACGGCAGTACAGCATCGTACGGCCACTCCCGGACTGAGCCGTCGGACATCGCGGCGATGCCCGTGGCGAGCTGACGCAGCGCCTTCGCGGCCGGTCGGTCGGGACCCGCTTCGACACGTGCCGCCAGACCCAGCACAGCCTCAGCCGAGGCATCCGCCCCGTTCGTGATGAGCCACGTCGGGACGCGCTTGCCGTCCGAGACGGTCCACCTGCCGTACGTCGACAGAACCTGGCGGTTCAGCCCACCCAGCGAGAGGTCGAACCGATCGTCGAGGAAGGCGGCGAAAGCGGGATCCTCGTCCTTGAATGCGGCGTACCCCTCGCCGAGGGCCCAGAGCGTCCGCGCGAGCCAGTAACTCGGACCGCTGTCGGACGGATCCGGCAGCTCGACCGGCTCGGGGGATGGGTTGAAGGTGCCGTCGGGCTGCATCCACAGGACGACGTTGCCGGCATCCTGCCCGTCGGTCGTCTGGAAGTACGCGACCGACCGCAGCAACTCGTAGGCCTTGTCGCGGCTGTCGTCGTCACCGGTCTGCTCGAAGTGGCGGATGTAGACGACCGCGGCGCGGGTGATGTCGTCGGCGTTGTAGGCGCCCTGCCCCCAGTACCCGGTCTCGGGGTCGAGGGGTCCGCCGCCGACTCGTTCGAAGGTCCCCCCGTCACGCGCGTCCGCGTACGTCCACGGCATGACGAGAGCCGGCTCCTCGGCCTGGCGGTAGGTGCTGTGCCCGTCGACGTCCTGCGGCGGGGTCGCCTCGTCGAGGAGGAAGTCGAGGTGCGCCAGGTTGGTGATCTCGGGTTCGGCGGGCGCCGCGACGGCGGTGGTGACGCCGAGCGGGACGGCGAGCGCGAGCGTGGCCAGCGCGGCGAGTCCGACGGTGCGCGCACGACGTTGTGCGGAGGTGGACATGAGGGTCGTTCCTTTCGGGTGCGGTGCCGAGTGCAGGTTCAGAGCCGATTCGGATGCCGTCAGGGCGCCCGGAGGGCGGCTGAACCTGCACTCAGCACGCGATCAGTCGGTGCGTTCCAACAGGGCGACGCCGATCTTCGAGTCGGCCATGCCGTAGAACACGAACAGGCGACCGTCGACCTCTTCGATCGCAGTCGGGAAGACGACGTTCGGAACGATTCCGCTCCGTTCGTCCTCTGTCTCCGGGGCCAGCAGCGGCTCCGGAGTGCGGGCGACGACCTTCGAGGGGTCGTCGCCGTCGAGGATGATGGCACCTGCCGCGTAGTTCACCTTCTGCTGCTGCGCGAACGCGCTCTGAAGGACGCCGGTCACACCGTGATGCAGGACGAGCCAGCCCTCGGGGATGCGGCGGGGCGGCGGACCGCCGCCGATCTTCAGCTCCTCGAAGGGGAACTCCGGCCCCGCGACGAAGCGGTGCTGCTCCCACAGGGCGAGCGCCGACAGGTCCTCCCGCACGGCGGCGAGCGGGACGTAGCTGATCCAGATCGACTGCCGCTCGTCCTCGACGCCCGCGGGGACGCGGACGCCCTGGCCTGCCTTGGTCTCGCCGAGGTCCCACATGGGGCGATGGAGAACGGCGAGCGCCTCCCGCCCGTCGGGTGCGGTGACCGGCTCGGGGAAGAACACGGTGTCCTTGTTGTGGAACAGGTTCAGGTCCATGTCGAGGTCGTCCTGGTACCGGAACAGCGCCGGCCCGAGCCGTCGCCACTCGCGAAGGTCGCTCGACACCGCGATCGCCGTGCGAGGGCCGAGGGGTCCGTAGGCGACGTAGGTCATGACGTGCAGTCCGAGCGTCTCGATCCAGGTCACCCGGGGGTCTTCGACGCCGGCGTTGCCGACCCCGCGCTCCCACCCGCGGTCGGGTTCGAGGACCACGCCCTCGCGCTCGACCGCCGTCGGCACGCCGTCCTCCACGACGACCCGGGCCAGGCCCACGCGCGACACGTTCCCGTCGGCGACGAGCCGCGGCAGCAGGTACAGCTCCCCGTCGGGGCCGCGGCCGGAGCCGGGGTTCAGCACCCCCTCGACCTCGTTCGGATCGCCCTGGGCGGGGGTCATCACGACCCCCATGCGGGTGAGTCGGTAGGGCACGTGGGTCTCGGTGGTCATGGTCAACCTTTCACTCCGGATCCGAGGTCGTTGGACGTGAAGTAGCGCTGGAACACGAGGAACAGCGCCACGGCGGGGGCGGCCAGCACGACGGCGCCGGCCATCATCGCCCCGAACGGGTTCGCAGTGGATGCCGCGACGTTCGAGATGAAGTTGGCGAGAGACACCGCGAGCGGTTGCATCTCGGCATCCTTCGTGATGAGGAACGGCCACAGGAACTCGTTCCACGGACCGATGAACGTCAGCAGCACGACCGTCAGCAGGGCCGGACGGACGAGGGGCAGCGCCACGCTCCACAGCAGCCGGAACTCGTTCGAGCCGTCGATGCGAGCCGCGTCGAACAGTTCCTTCGGCAGCTGCAGGAAGTACTGCCGGAAGATGACCACCGCCGTCGAGTTGATGAAGAACGGCAGGATCATGCCGAGGTAGCTGTCGGCCAGGCCGTAGTCCCGGGCGATCATGACGTAGAGCGGGATCATGAGCAGCTGGAACGGCACGACCTGCACGAGGAGGGCCAGGGCGAACGTCGCGCCCCGCCCCCGCCAGCGGAGGATCGCCAGGGCATATCCGGCCAGGACGCCGAAGACGACCGTGCCGAGGATCACCCCGCCGGTGAAGATGCCCGAGTTGGCGAGCCCCTGCAGCAGGTCGATGCGCCCGTTGATGGCGGCGTAGTTGTCGAGCGTCAGATTCGCCGGGTTCGGGAACGCCCCCGCCGGCGACGGATCGACGTTCGTCTGCAGCGACCCGACGATCATGTAGAAGAACGGGAACAGGAACGCCAGCGCACCGATCGACAGCGCCGTGTACATCGCAATCTTCGAACCGAGCGCGCGTTTCATCGCTCCTCACCCCCCACGAGCTTGCGCTGCACGGCAGCGATGACCAGGACGAACACGATGAGCACGACGCCGATCGCCGCGGCGACATCCGGATTCTGCTGCTCGATGCCGCGCTGGTACATGAGCAGCACCGGCGAGGTCGAGGCGCCGTTCGGACCGCCCCCGCCGGTCAGCAGGTACGGCTCGGTGAACAGGTTCGCGCCCGTGATCGTGGCGAGCAGGACGACGAGCAGCGTCGCCGGCCGCACGCTGGGCACGGTCACCGCGAAGAACTGCCGCAGCCGCCCGCCGCCGTCCATCGACACCGACTCGTACAGCTCGCGGGGCACGTTCTGCAACGCCGCGAGATAGAGCAGGATGTAGAACCCGAGGCCCTTCCACGTCACGAAGAACGCGATGGTCGGCATCGCGAGCGCCGAGTTCACGAGCCACGACGGCTCAGGGGCGAGCGGACCGAGCACGTTGTTGACGAGGCCGCCGCGGGCGAAGAGGAACAGCCACACCGCGACGACCGCGACGGATGCCGTGACGTACGGCACGTAGTAGCTCACCCGGAAGAAGGTCCGCGCCTTCGTGACGCGGTCGAGGGCCGTGGCCAGCAGGATCGACAGCACGACCGTGAGCGGCACGTTGATGATCAGGAAGATGCCGACGTTGCCGAACGAGCGCCAGACCTCGGGGTCGCTGAGCGCCGTGACGTAGTTGTCGAAGCCGACGAACGGCCGGTCGACCACGGCGCCGGGGGCGGCGAAGAAGTAGTCCTGGAACGACATCCAGACGGCGAACACCACCGGGTAGGCGAAGACCACCAGGACGAAGACGATGTACGGCGCTGAGAAGAGCAGACCGTGCGGCTGCGCGCCGAAGAGGCGGTGGAGGATGCCGCGGCGAGGCGCGGCATCCTTACCGTCCTTCTCGGGGGTGGCACCGCGGGTCGCGCCGGGATCGGACCCGGCGCGACCCGGGACGACGGCGGTCATCTCAGCCCGCCGACGCCAGCTTGTCGACCTCTGCCGCCGTGTCGGAGAGGAACTGATCGACCGGCGTCTCGCCGAAGATGACCGACTTCGAGTAGCCGTCGCGGAAGGCCTGCCAGATCTCCACCGACCCGATGACGTTCGGGACCTCGACCGTGCGTGCGGCCTGGTCGCCGAATTGCTCGTAGGCGGGGTTGTCGGCGAAGTAGTCCGGGTACGTGCCCGTCAGGTCCTGACGCAGCGGCATCTGGCCGGTCGCCTCGAGCCAAGCGCCGTCCTGCTCCTCGCTCGTGGCGAACTTGAGCACATCCCACGCCGTGCCCTTGCTCTTGCACGCGGTGAACATGCCGACGTTCTTCGCATCGCTGAACGTCCAGGTGTCACCGGCCGCGGTCCCGCTCTGCGTCGGAACGGGGACGGCGCCCCAGTCGATGGAGTCGCCGTACACGCTGATCGCCCAGGGACCGACGATCGCCATGGCGGCGTATCCGTCGGCGAAGGCGTCGCCCTGGTACTGCTCATTGCCGGCCAGTTGCTCCTCGTAGAGGGTGCGCCAGAAGTCGGCGACGGCCTTACCGTTGTCGTCGTCGAACGTGGCCTTTCCGTCCTCGAGCAACTGCGTACCGCCGGTCTGCGCCGCGTACAGCGGGTAGAAGTCGAACCAGGACTGGAAGAACTCGCTCGTGGGAGCGGGGTTGATCGCGTACTCGGACACGCCCTTCTCCTTGAGTGTCCGGGCGGTCTCGAGGAACTCGTCGTAGGTGGACAGCTTCGGGTTCTCGGGATCGAGCCCGGCCTTCTCGAAGAGCGCCTTGTTGTAGAAGATCATCACGGGATTCGACTTCCACGGCAGCTGGTAGAAGTCGCCGTCGTCGGAGCGGTACTGGTCGGCGAGCTCGCCGCTCCTGGCCGTGATGTAGTCGTCGCCGTCCTCGAACTCGGAGAGATTGACGAGGCCGCCCTGGCGCTGGAAGCCGGGCACCGCTGCCGGAGAGGTGTTGAAGACGAGACAGGGAGCGTTGCCCGCCGTGATCGCCGCGCCGATGACCTCTTCGCTCGAGGCTCCGGCGGGGATCTCCTGGGCCTTGACCTGCTCGTCGGGGTGATCCGCGTTCCACGCCTCGACCATTTTCTTGCCCCAGCCGATCTCGGCCTCGTTGTTGGAGTACCAGATGGTGATGTCGCCGCGGCTCTCGAGGTCGCCGCCGCCACCTCCGCCTCCGCCGCCGCACGCGGTGAGGGCGAGCACACCGGCTGCGCCGGCTGCCGTGATGAGGATGCGTCGTTGCATGTCCTACTCCTTCGTTCGGTTACTTGTGCTCTCTTGCTGTCGTCGGACGCGCGCCGCGCGGCCGTGGAGGTGCCGTCGAACCCCGGACGGCGAGGGTGGGATCGGGGAGGTCGATGTGCGCGGGCGGGTCGCCGGCGATCGCGGCGAGCAGGGTGCGCGCGGCGGTGACGCCCCAGCCGCGCGCGTCGGTGGCGACGCTCGTGAGGGCCGGGTGCACCCAGCGGCCGATCTCGGTGTCGTCGAAACCGGTGATCGAGAGATCGCCCGGCACCCGCAGCCCGCGCCGGTGGGCGACGCCCATGCCGGCGACCGCCATGCTGTCGTTCGCGTAGATGACCCCCGTCGGCGGCGCCGCCTCTTCCAGAAGGGATGCCGTGGCCCGCGCACCGTCGGCGGCGCTGAAGTCGGTCTCCACGACGGTGATGTCGAGGCCCGCGGCATCCGCGGCATCCAGGAATGCGTCGCGGCGGTGCTGGGCGTGGAGCATGCCCGAGGGTCCCGCGACATGGGCGACGCGGCGGTGGCCCAGGCCGGCGAGGTGCTCGACGGCGAGACGGATGCCGGCGCCGTCGTCCGACGAGACCGAGGCGAAGGGCGAATCGACGTCGGGGACACCGAGGGTGACGGCGGGGATCGAGAGCCCGGCGAGGAGGGCGATGCGCGGATCCGCGACGCGGATGTCGGTGAGGATGACGCCGTCCACCCGGCGATCCGAGGCGAGCGCCCGATAGGTGTCGGCCTCCTGACGACCTGGATTCGCGACGGCGAGGACGAGCGCCTGTCCCGTGACGGAGAACTCGTCCTCGAGCCCGGCGATGAAGGACGGGAAGAAAGGGTCTGCGGCGATGACGTCGGGGCTCCGGCCGATGACCAGCCCGCACGCGAAGGCCCGGCCGACGCTGAGGGACCGGGCGCTCAGGCTCGGCGTCCAGCCGAGTTCGGCGGCGACGTCCATGATGCGCTGTCGCGTGTCGGCAGCGACGCCCGGACGGCCGTTCAGGGCGAACGAGACGAGACCCTTGCTGACGCCCGCCACGCGCGCGACATCCGCGATCGTGGGACGGGTCTCATGGGGCATCGGTCACTCCTTCGTGGCGAACCGGTCCTACTAAACCGGTTCAGGCGCCGAAAAAGCAAGACCTTGACATTCGCGCCGCCGCACGCGACGCCGGATTCAGCGCGTCGGCAACTCCACCCGGACGCGCCACCGGCCGTCATCCGGGCCCGCGGCGAACGTCCCGCTCAGCACCTCCACGCGCTCGCGAAGCCGCGCGAGTCCGAAGGCGGGGCCGGGGCGCGGGTCGGACGCGGGCCGGTGAGGATCGTTGATGACGGACAGCACCACGGTGTGCGGGGTGAGCACCAGGGACAGATCGATCACCATGGCCGGGGCACCGTGCTTCACGATGTTCGTGACAGCCTCGCGTGCGGCGCGGGTGAGCGTCGTGTCGATGATGCCGGCGAGCGCAGAGTCGCCGGTGACCTCCGTGCGCACCTCATGGCCGAGGTCGCGGAGCTTCTTGGCGAGGGAGTCGATCTCCCGACGGATGCCGGGGGCGCCGGCATCCGTGACACCGTCGCCGCCGGTACGGCCATGGATCAGTTGCAGCACGCGGCGGGTGTCGGTCAACGCCTGAGCAGACGCCGAGACGATCGCGCGCTGCGAACCCGCCCGCGTCTCGGGGTCGTCCGTGCGTTCCAGGACGCGAGCATGCATGACGGTGATGGAGATCTCGTGCGCGATGACGTCGTGGAGTTCATCGGCGATGCGGGTGCGCTCCGCCAGCAGGGCCGCGTCGAGCTGGGCCTCGTGGGCATCGACCTGGGAGGCGAGCACGACGTTGCGGCGCATGACCTTGCGCAAACCACGCCCCACTGTGGCCGACAGCAACCCGATGACGAACACGGCGACGACGCCGCCGACCTCGAGGCCGGGCGGCATGGTGGCGATCGCCGCGACCCACGCAACGGCGGAGATCCCGTACGCCGTCGACAGTGTCGCACTGCAACAGAAGAAAACCACCCCGACGCTCATCGCGACCGCGGTGAGATATTCGCCGCTCTGCCCCGCCGCGACGGCGACGAATCCGGCGAGCACGAGCACACCGGCTCCCCACGCGGGTCGCCAGGCCATCGCGATGATCGCACTGTTCGTCAGCAGGGGGGCGGCTACGGCGATCCAGGAGAAGGGACCTCCGGATGTCAGGTGCGCCCAGACCGCCTCGACCCCCGCCAGAAGGGGGAGCAGCACGATGGTGATGCGGGCGATGGTCGGGGGGAGGACGTACTCCCAGAGCTCGCGGTGCACGGCGCGGGCTGCTCTGCCCGCGCCGCGCAGGCCGGCTATCGGCAGATGCCGAGCACCCGGCACAGATGCGTCCACAGGTACGCCGGCTGATTCGCGAACGGGATCCATCGGTACATTCTTTCTCTCCCCATCTCGATTTCGTGCCGGATTGATCTCCCGGCACGCCCTGGGCTCATCCTGACGGGTGGAGCCGCCGATTGCGCTCGTCCTCAAGACGCAATCGCGTGACCGCAAGACGCAAAACCCCCGCCTATGCTGATCGCATGGACCCCATCCGAGTTCTCATCGCCGACGATGAAGCTCTCGTTCGGCGGGCGCTCCAGGTCTTCCTGAACGCGGAACCGGGGATGACGGTCGTGGGAGAGGCGAGCGACGGTCCGAGCGCGGTCCGCCTGAGCCTCGAGCTGAAGCCCGACGTGATCCTGATGGACATCCGGATGCCGGGAGGGGACGGTATCCGCGCGATCGAGCAACTGGCCGTCGACCTCCCGTCGGCGCGGACCATCGCGATCACGACCTACGGGTCCGACGAGACCGTGGCGAGCGCTCTCCGGGTCGGCGCCGTCGGCTTCCTCGTGAAGGACTCCGAGCCGGAGCACATCACGGCCGCCATCCGCAGCGCGCACCATGGCGGGTTCGTCTTGTCGTCGGTCGCGGGACGCGACCTCGTCCGCCGGATCGGCACGCCGGCCGCGGGGCAACCCACGGTCACCCTGACTCCTGCAGAACAGGTCTCACGCCGAGAGCTCGACGTCCTCGAGCTGCTCGCGAAAGGGATGTCGAACGCCGAGATCGGACGCGACCTCTTCTTGTCCGAAGCGACCGTCAAATCCCATCTGCGCCGGATCATGACGAAGTGGGGCGTGCGCGACCGGGTGCAGGTCCTTCTCTACGCGGCGACCACCGGCGTCATCAGACTCCCCTGAACGCGGGGCAGCTCCTAGCCGCGCGAACGGCTCCGGCGCGACACGATCGCGTAGGCCGTCGCCGCGGCGGCGATGCCGGCCACGGCGGTGATCCCCCACCGCAGGATCACCTCGACGTCGGTGAAGACCGCCAGGCAGATGTTGACCGCCAGCGCGACGATGAACAGGGCGGCGAATGCCGCACCGTCGGCGGCGGTCCGCTTCTTGTCAGCCATGGGTTTCCTTAGGTCGCGGACGAACGGGATCCGAGTCTCTGCCGCGCGTCGATGTGGGTGGGAACGCCTCGGAGCCTAGCTGCGGTCCGCGCGGCCTGATACGCCGCCCGAGCGCTTTCCGTCCGGGGACGGCACACACCGTGGATCAGTTGCGTCTAAAGGCGGATGCCGATTGCGTCCCCCGCGCCGCCCTTGGGGCCTTTCGACTCAAGAACAGTGGCACGAGGCCTGGGTAGCGTCACTCCCGGCGCTGCGATCGCGGTCACGAACGCAGCGTCACTGACAACAATCAACGGATCGAGAGGAAACATCATGGGGGCAGTTCTGAGGTTCATCGCGTGGGTCATCGCGAACATCGGCCGCTGGGGCCGTGCCGTCGCCGGCCAGGTCGGTCGCATCACCGCGTGGGCACGCAACAACTGGCGTCGCGTGCTCGAGTGGATCAACGCGGGCATCTCGTTCGCGACGATCGTCGACTACATCCTGCGAATTCTCGGCATCGGCTGAGAGATGCCCTGATGGGACGGCACCACGTGCGTGCCGTCCCATCGGGACACCGCCCCTCCGACATCGAAGGAGAGAAGACCCGTGCCGCAGCATCCCGACACCGGCATCCGCGTGAGTGGCGTCTCGAAGGCGTACGGCGCGAAGCGTGTCCTCGACGACGTCTCCTTCGACATCCCCTCCGGGACCGTCACCGGCCTGCTGGGCCCGAACGGCTCCGGCAAGTCCACCGCGATGCGCGCCATGCTCGGATTGACGATCGCCGACGCCGGATCGACCACGTTCGACGGCATCATCTTCCGCGATCTCGCACAGCCCGGCCGCACCGTCGGAGCGCTACTCGACCCGGGCGCCCACCACCCCGGGCGCAGCGTCGAGGACACCCTCGCGACGGCCGCCATCCTGACCGGCTCACCGCGCGAGCGGGTCGGCGAACTCATCGCCACGCTCGGCCTGGCCTCTGCCGCACGTCGACGCTTCGGCGCGCTCTCCCTCGGGATGAAGCAGCGGGTCGCCCTCGCCGTCGCGCTCGTCGGTCGGCCTCGACATCTCATCCTCGACGAGCCCATGAACGGTCTCGACATCGAGACCGGCGACTGGCTGCGATCGACTCTGGTCCATCACGCCCATACGACGGGCGGCTGCGTCCTCGTCTCGACACATCTCCTGCAAGAACTCCAGACCTTCGCCGACCGCATCGTCGTCCTCAGCGAGGGCGCCATCCGCTATTCCGGCGAGGTCGGCGACCTCACCGCCGACAAGAATGCGACAGCGATCGCCGTGAACCCCGACCTGCTCCGGCGCGCGCTCACGACCCGCGGCATCCCGTTCAGCGTGCGTCCCGAGGACGGGCGCTTCTCGGTGGGCATCGACCCCCGCTCCCTCAGCGAGATCTGCATCGCCGACAGCATCGTGCTCGACGAACTCGCCGAGGACCGGGAGTCGATCAGCGACCTCTACCGTCGACTGACGCGCGGCCAGTACCGAGTGGAAGGTGACGTCTTTGATCCTCGCTGACAATCCCCCGCAGGCGTCCGGCCGCTTCGGCCGCAGCCTGCGGGCCGAACTGCGGAACGTCCGGACGACACGGGGGACGCGCTGGGCGTTGGGCCTCACCGCGGCGCTCTGGGTCGTCGTCGGCGTCGGTGTCGCCGTGATCGCGCTGCTCGTCGACGCGGAATCGGTGAGCATCTCCGGCGCGCTGCTGGGCATGGGGGCGGCCGTCACCGTGTTCGTCCCCATCCTGGCGATCTTCATCATGGCCGCCGACTGGCAGTCGCGAGACGTGCTGACGACGTTCGCCCTCGAGCCCCGCCGACACATCGTCTTCCTCGCCAAGGCGCTGACCGCGGTCGTCGTGTGCACCGTTCTCGTCGCCGTCGCCGCCGTCCTGGCCGTCGTGTTCACCGCGGGCCTGGCCTTCGCCGCCAGCGCGACCATCGTGTGGAACGCGGATGCCGAGAGCATCGCGGTCTTGCTCTGGAGCGCCGCCGTCGGCACCGTGTCGGGCGTCGCGTACGGCGCGGCGACGCAGCGCGTCGCGATCGCCATCGTGTTCTCGCTCGTGCAGGGATTCGTGATCGACCCGCTGCTCATGCTCATCCCGCACGGCATCGGATCGTGGTTCCGGCTGACGGCCATCACCGACGCCGGCAGCGGGACGGGCGGGATCGGTCCGGCGCTGACCGCCGGACTGCTGTGGCTGGTCGTCCCGCTCGCCATCGGATTCGCCCGCAATCAGCGGGCCGACGTGCAATGACCGGCGCCCCCTCCGAAAAGGGGTCTGGCTGGCGTCTCGGTCAAGACGCCAGCCAGGGGTGCTTCGAATCGGATCGAGATGAAGCGCGACCAGTTTACGCGCGCCGGGGTTTCGATCTCCCGAGAATCCACACAGGACGGATGTCCGCCGGGGCAATCGGTGCGGGAGTATCGGGACCATGACCGTGCACACGAGCACCCCACCCTCGGGATACCCGCCGGCGCACGGCACCCCCGGTGAACTGGCGCTGGCACCCCGCGCACTGACCTACCTCAACGTGCGCGAGGGTGCGACCACGGTCCTCGTCACGACGGTGCTCGCCGTCGCCGTCGCCTTCCTCCCGGACGCCGCGTGGCGCACGGCCCTCTGGGTGATCGTCGGCTTCCTCGCCGTCGTCTCCCTGCTGATCGAACTGCCCTGGCTCAATCGCAAGCAGGTCGAGAACACGAGCTACACCGTGACGCCCGACTACGTCTACATCACGCGCGGCTGGCTCTGGCGGCGGACCACGGTCATCGCGACGGCCCAGATCCTGAACGTCGAGGTCGTGCAGGGGCCGCTGCTGCGCGCCTTCGACGCCGTGAGCGTGCGGTTCACCTGCATCTCCGAGGTCGAGGGCCTCGGCCCACTCGAGCCGCTCGCGGCCGAGCGCATCCGCGCGACCGTGCTGCGCGCGCAGGCGGAGCCGGCGCGGTGACCGTCCCGGCCGACGCGGCCCCCCGGCGTCTTCCGCTGCGCTACCTGCCCGCGTCCTACCTGGAGTCCTCTCCGAAACTCGTCGGCAGCTTGATCGCCGGCACCGTCTATCTCTTCGGACCCGCCGTCTGGCCCGGCGCCTGGGCGTGGCTGGCGCTCGCCCCCCTGATCGCCGTGCTCGTGTGCGAACCGTTCTGGCGGTGGACCTTCACCCGGGTGGCGCTCACCCCGGAGCACCTGGTGGTGACGACCGGTGCGTTCACGCGACGCCAGCAGTCCCTCGCCTGGGCCGACGTCGGAACGGTCGACAGCAGGCAGTCCTGGGCCTTCGCCCGGTGGGACCTGCGCGTCCTCACCCTGTCCCAAGCCGGCGACGAGCGGACCAAAGTCCACCTGTGGGCGGCCGACGAGGACCTCCATCGCGAGGTGACGGCGCGCGCCGGGCACACGCTCGGGACGACCGTGGCTGTCTCGGCCGCCGAGGCGTCGCCCACGCAGACGCGGGAGGCGCCCGGCATCCTGCTCTACCGGGTGCGGCTGACGCACCTGTTGCTCGCAAGCGTCGTCTACGGCCAGTTCGCCCTCATCGGCGGCGGCGCGGCGTTGGGGGTGTCCGAGACGTTGGGGATGTTCGGCGCCGATGCAGCGCTCGCCCGGTGGCTGCCGCTCCCGCCGATCGTCTGGGCGGTGGTGATCGCCGTCGGCATCGTCGCGCTCGGCCTCGTGCTGACGGTGGTGCGCTACGCCTCGTTCGAGGTGCGACGGATGCCGGGCGACCGGATCGTGATCTCCTACGGCCTGTTCTCCACCCATACCCGGAGCGTCTCGCAGGCGACGACGATCGGCGTCGTGCTGCAGCGCAACATCGTCGAGACGCTGCTCGGACGCGTCCGACTGTCACTTCTGACGACGGACTCGGCCGCACAGCTCGGCACGAACCTCCTCCTCCCGTCGCTTCCCCGCCGGGTCGTGGAGCGCCTGCTGCACGAGGCGTTCGACGAGGACCCGTCGACGCGGTTGCTCACGGGCCACCGAGGCACCCGAGCCACCGGCACGGGTATCGTTCTGCTCGCCGCGCTGATCGCTGCCGCCGTCCTCGCCGGCTGGGTCGCCGCGGAGCTGGGGTGGCCGCCGCTGCTCGTCCTCGCGACCGGCGCGGTCGTCTTCGCGATCTCCTGGCCCGTTACGGTCGTCCTCTGTTCACGCCTGCGAGTCGACGCCGGTTCCGACCGGGTCGTCCTCATCGTGAGCCACGTCGTGCAACGGCAGACGGTGCTGTCGGCCGCGGCCGTGCACATCGTGGGCACGAGCCGGTTCGCGGGGCATCCGCTCTTCGCCGACGTGTGCTTCTACGCCGGGATGCCGCGCACCTTCCGCGCGCTCCGGTTCCGTCCCGCGGAGGTCGACGCGCTGTCGGCTCGGATCGCCGAGACGGTTCCGCTGGCAAGGACGCATCGTCGTGCGCCCGCGCCCGCGGTCACTTGACGAGCGGGAAGAGGATCGTCTCGCGGATGCCGAGGCCGGTGATCGCCATCAGCAGGCGGTCGATGCCCATGCCCATGCCGCCGGTGGGCGGCATGCCGTGCTCGAGGGCCCGCAGGAACTCCTCATCGACGCGCATCGCCTCGTCGTCGCCGCGCGCGGCGAGCTTCGCCTGCTCGACGAAGCGCTCGCGCTGGATGACGGGGTCGACGAGCTCGGAGTACCCGGTCGCCAGCTCGAAGCCGCGAACGTAGAGGTCCCACTTCTCGACGACGCCGGGGATGCTGCGGTGCTCGCGCACGAGCGGCGAGGTGTCGAGCGGGAAGTCCATGACGAACGTCGGACGCTCGAGGCCGCCCTTCACGAAGTGCTCCCAGAGCTCCTCGACGAGCTTGCCGTGGGTCGCGATCTTCTCGGGGACCTCGACGCCCGACTCCGTCGCGAGGGTCTGGAGCTCCTCGAACGAGGTCTCGGGCGTGATGCGGCGACCGGCGGCATCCGACAGCGATTCGTACATCGAGATGCGGTCCCACTGGCCGCCGAGGTCGTACTCGGTGCCGTCGGCCCACGTGACCGTCGTCGACCCGGCGACCGCGATCGCGGCGTTCTGGATGAGTTCCTGCGTCAGGTCGGCGATGCCGTTGTAGTCGCTGTAGGACTGGTACGCCTCGAGCATCGCGAACTCGGGACTGTGCGTGGAGTCGGCGCCCTCGTTGCGGAAGTTGCGGTTGATCTCGTAGACGCGGTCGATGCCGCCCACGACGGCGCGCTTGAGGAAGAGCTCCGGCGCGATGCGGAGGTACAGCTCGGTATCGAAGGCGTTCGAGTGAGTGATGAACGGGCGCGCCGCAGCGCCGCCGTGCTGCACCTGCAGCATGGGCGTCTCGACCTCGAGGAAGCCGTGCGTGTCGAACGTGCGGCGCAGCGACGCGTTGACCTTCGCGCGGGCGACGACGGTCTCGCGGGCGGTGTCGCGGACGATCAGATCGAGGAAGCGCGAGCGCACGCGGCTCTCCTCGCTCAGCTCGGAGTGGAGGTTCGGGAGGGGCAGCAGCGCCTTCGCGGCGATCGTCCAGTCAGTGACCATGATCGACAGCTCGCCGCGGCGGCTCGAGATGACCTGGCCGGTGACCGAGACGTGGTCGCCGAGGTCGACGAGTTCCTTCCACGCCTGCAGCGACTCGTCGCCGACTTCGGCGAGCGAGACCATCGCCTGGATGCGGCTGCCGTCGCCGGACTGGAGGGCGGCGAAGCAGAGCTTGCCGGTGTTGCGGCTGAACACGATCCGACCGGCGACCGACGCGGTCTCGCCGGTCTCGTCGCCCGCCTCGAGCGACGCGAAACGCTCGCGCAGGGCCGAGATCGTGTCGGTGACGGGTACGGACACGGGGTAGGCGCCACCCGCGGCATCCGTTCGTTCACTCAACAGCCGTTCCCGCTTCGCGAGACGGACCGCCTTCTGCTCGATGACGTCCTCTTCGGTCGTCTCAGCGGGCGTGGGCGCGGACGCGTCGGTCATGTTCGGGGGCTCCTCGGGGATTCGACCCTTCAGTCTATCGACGGGCTCCCGGGCGGTTCCCGCGAGCGACGCGTCAGCGGATGCAAGAGATCCACCCCGACACGCCGCCCAGCGGCATCCCACCCCAGGGTGTCACGCACGATCTATTGCATCCGCGAACACCCGCGGCGGATGCCGGGGCTCAGCGGCGCGGAGTCCAGCCGGGCGGGCGGGGATCGCCGCCTGCGGCACGCTCGGCGTCGAACGCGGCCGACCACCCCTGCGCGGCAGCCTCAGCGTCGAAGCCGCCCCGCGCGATGCGGAACCCGACGTCGTCGTGCGTCATGCGCGGCCCTCCCCCGCGGCGGGTGCCGGCGCGGACGCTCCAGGCGTCGTCCGCGAAGCCGCCGCCGCGGAACACGCGGTAGTCGTCGTAGCGCTCGGTGTCGAGGAAGTCCCAGCACCACTCCCAGACGTTGCCGAGCGTGTCGAACAGGCCGTTCAGGTTCGGGAGCTTGCCGCCGACCGGCTGCGGCGAGGTCACGCCGTCACCGGCGGTCCACGCGACCTCGGCAAGCAGGCCGTAGTGCGGGCCTGTCGACCCGGCGCGGCACGCGTACTCCCACTCCGCCTCGGTCGGCAGGCGGAAGCCGTCGCTGTCGACGTGCCACCGCACCTCTTCGCCGTCGACGGCGTAGGCGGGATCGAGCCCCTCCCACTCCGACAGCGCGTTGCAGAACCGCACCGCCCGAAGCCAGCTCACCTCGACCGCGGGACGGCGGGGGTGGGATGCCGCGACCCCGATCACCTCGGAGAGCTGTTCCTGGGTGACGGGGTAGACACCGATCTCGAACGGCTCGAGCGCGACGGTCCAGCGCCGACGGCGACGCGCGTCGTGGAGTTCGACGCTGCCCGCGGGGATGCGGGCGAGCTCGACGTCGCTCACGGCAGCGGCGGCCCGTCGCCGAGTGCCGGCGCGGCAGCACTCAGCGCACGGTCGATCGTCGTGTGGACGAGCGCCGACAGGTACCGGGACGGGTCCTCGACGCCGGCATCCCGCAGCAGGTCGGCTGCCTGCTGGACGATCGACGACGAGAAGGCCGTCGCCGTCGAGATCGCCTCGCCGTACGCGGCGCGATCGACGTCCGCGACCACGACGGGCTCGCATCCCATCTCGACGGCGAGCGCCTGCGCGATCGGGAGGACGGCGGCCGGTGCCGTCACTGCCGCACACGCGTCCTTGAGGGCGCGCAGATCCGTGGAGGTGCCCGTGAAGGCGATCGCGGGATGGATGGCGACGGGGATCGCCCCGCGCGCCGCGGCAGGGGCGAGCACCTGTATGCCGTGCGCGGCATCCGTGTGCATCACGATCTGTCCCACCTGCCACGCGCCGAGTTCGGCGAGACCGGACACCAACCCCGCCAGCTCGTCATGCGGCACGGCGAGGACCACGAGCTCACTGCGACGGACGACCTCCTCGGCGCTGACGCGCGGCACATCGGGGAGGATCGCCTCGACACGATCGTCGTCGGAACCCGAGGTGATCCCGGTCAGGGCATGCCCCGCACCGGCGAGCGCAGCCGCGACGACGGGACCGACCCGGCCGGCGCCGATGACACCGACACCGAGACGCCCCTCGCGGGTCACCGCTCCTCCGCCGACGGCGCGGGCGGAACCGCAGGCGACGCGGGCGGGGTGAGCGACGGAGCGACGGGCGCGGCATCCGGCCACTCCACCTCCACCGCGTTCCGCTCGACCTCCTCGGTCGACGACGCACCCTCCGCGGATGCCTCGGCCACCGCAGCGGCCGTGATCGCGTTCCATTGGGCGTAGGCCTGCTCGTGATCGAGCGACTCGATCGTCCCCGCGACGGGTCCCATCACGGTGTGACCCGTGAGCGCGGCCAGGCCCAAGCGGCGCGCGAGCGGACCCTGCGAGATGCGCACAGACTGCAACCGCGCGAGCGGCAGGATCGTGAGCTTCGGCCAGAGGCGCCCCGTGCGCATGAGCACCGCCTGCGGCAGCACGAGGATGCCGTTGCGCCGCCAGGTGAGGGGATCGATGACGCGCGCCCGAGCCGGGGATGTGAGGTATCCGTCCCGGTCGCGCGGCCCGTGCAGTCCCGCGTCGAGCAGCGCGGCGTCGATCGGGATCGACGGCAAGAGCAGGCGCAGGACGCGCTCGACGTCGGCCTGCGTCCCGATGGGCAGCACATCGCCCATCTGCGCGGCTGACGCATCGCTCGCCGAGCGCCCCGAGAGCTTGTTGACGCGGATCCGGTACCAGCCGCCCCACCGCCACAGCAGCGGCTGCCGGACGTCCACGGCGTGGACGCGACCCGGCGGGAGGGTCTCGGTGACCGTCGTGAGGAGGCCGAACGTGATGCGCACGCCGGCCGACGACGGCGCGATCGAGTACCGGACGGTCTTGATGAACTGGCGGATCGCGTAGGTGCCGAAACCGATCGCGGCCGGGATGGACGCACCGAGGGCGGGGATGATCCAGACGGGCTGCAGCACGAGCCCGACGATCACGGCGACCACGATCGCCACGAACCAGATCGTCGACCCCGACAGCAGCCCGGCAAGGATGAGGCGCGACATCGGCACCCGCACGATCGATTCGGGTTCGGTGCCGTCATCGTTGACGCCGTCGACGATCTCGCTGAGGCCGGCGCTCACCCGCGAGCTCAGGCGCCCGTTCGCGGCGGCGGGGCGTGCCGCGGCATCCTTCGCGCGATGTCCCGACGCGAGTCGCAGGATGTCACCGCGCACGGTCTCGGCATTGCGGGTCGACAGGTACTCGAGCTTGACGTTCGCGTCGAGGCCCGCGCCGACGACCTCGAGCTTCGCGAGCCCGACGAGGCGCGCGAGCGCCGGGCGGGTGAGGTTCACGCCCTGCACGCGGTCCAGCGGCGCCCGCCGGTGCGTGCGAAACAGCACGCCGCTGCGCACCTCGACCTCGTCGCCCGTGATCCGGAAGGTGTGGAAACGCCACGCCGTCCAGAAGATCGCCAGGAGGACGACGAGCCCGACCACGACGACGACGATCGCCTGGATCGCGATGCCGTTCTCCAGGACGAAGTCCACCGGATCCTCCTCGTCCCACCGGAAGTTCTCGGGCAGGAAGAAGGCGATGATGCGGTCGCGGAGGTTCGCGACCAGGATGCCGATGATGACGATGAGCGTCAGTCCGCCGCGCAGGAGCGGCGACAGCGGATGCATCCGGTGCCACTCGCCGTCGCTCATGTCGGAGTGAACCGCGGCGGGCGGTGGTGCGGAGGCGTGCTCCGCCGGCGCGGACTGCGGGTCGAGATCGCTCACAGACCGGTCCGTCGGGTCTCAGCCACCTCGATGAGCGTGTCGCGCAGCTGCTCCGCGTCACCCTGCGGCAGCCCGGGGATCGTGACGCCGGTGGATGCCGCGGCGGTCACGAGCTTCAGCTGGGCGATCCCCAGCATCCGATCGAGCGGGCCGTGGGTGATGTCCACGAGCTGGAGGCGGCCGTACGGGACGGACACCATCCGCTGCCAGAGGATGCCGCGGCGGAAGACCAGATCGTCCTCGCGCAGCTGGTAGCCGATCGACCGCGCCTGACGCGGTGTGACGATCAGGGCGACGAGCGCGACCGCGAACATGATGGCGCCCGGAATGAAGGGCCAGGTCGCCTCGAACATGAGCCACAGGGTGAGGACGGCCGCTGCCGCCAGCACCATCAGCACGAGGTAGCCGACGATCTGGCCGATCACGTACTTTCGCGACAGCTGGCGCCACTCACCGTCGCCCAGCGGCAGCCGCGAGGCACCTCGGGGTTCGAGGATCGAGGTGAAGGTCTCGTCAGTCGGAGTGGGAGAGCCCGTAGCCGGGTTCCTCGGGTCCGGGCTGGTCGTCATCATCGTCCTTCCGGATGGTGCACAGGTGTTCGGCGACGAGGGCGGCGCCGACGAGGAGCAGCCCGCCCCCCAGCGCGGCGACCACCGCACCCGTCGAGCCTAACGAGGGCGACACCGGTCGTGTGAGAACGAAGACGAGAAGTCCGCCGGCGAACCCGGCGACGAGAGCGCCGACGATGCTCGACGCCTTCGCCATCATGGCGATGCGGAGGGCGCGGAACGGATCCACCGGAGCCGCCGCCCCGACCGTCGCGCGACGCACGGGGATGGCGGCGATGACCACCGCGGCGCCCAGCGCGACGAGCAGGATCGGGAGCAGCGGCGACGGAGTGAAGCTCGGCTGCCCCATGCCGGTGAGAATCTGATCGACGAAGTAGCCGGCGATACCCGCGACGACGGCGACGGCCGCGAGGAGGAGCGGTTTCGTGCGGGTCATGCGGCGCCTCCGGGCAGTGCTGCGCGCAGGTCGGCGACCTTCCCGACGCCGGGCAGCACCGCATCCGGGTCGATGCTCAGCCACGGGTCCAGCACGAAGTCGCGCTCCGCGGCGCGGGGATGCGGCAGCACGAGCGCCGGATCATCGGAACGCACGTCGCCGTAGGCGATGAGATCGAGGTCGAGGGTCCGGCTCCCCCACCGTTCGCGGCGCTCCCGCCCGTGGCGTCCCTCGATCGCGTGCAGGTAGCCGAGCAGGAGGGTCGGGGCCAGTCTCGTGTCGATGAGGGCCACCGTGTTCAGGTAGCGGGGGGCGTCGGCATCCGGTCCCCCGAGGGTGATCGCGACGGACTCGATCGGGTCGGCGGCGGCGACGAGGGACGTCAGCGGCAACCGGCCGAGGTCCGCGATCGCCTCGTCGATGGTCGCGCCGCGGTTGCCGAGATTCGCGCCGAGGGCGACCACCGCGCGATGGGCGGGTCCTGCCGCGCGCGGCTCCTTCGGCGGCATCCCTTCGGCCAGGCGGCGGCTCATGCGCGGGACCTCCGGACCGTCACGGCGACGTCGCCGAAGGGGACGGGGATCGGCGCGGACGGCTTGTGCACCGTGACCGCGACGGCGTCGACCAGGGACCAGCCCGACAGCACGGCCGTCGCGATGCGCTCGGCGACGGTCTCGATGAGGTCGACGGGATCGCCCGCGAGGATCGCAGCGACCCGCTCGGAGACCTCCCCGTAGTGGACGGTGTCGGCCACGTCGTCGGTCGCGGCGGCACGGGCCAACGAGAGCGACAGGACCAGGTCGGCGACGAACTCCTGCCCGTCGCGGCGCTCGTGCTCGTACACGCCGTGGTACCCGGTGGCGCGGATGCCGGTGATCGCGATCTCGTCGGTCATCATCCTTCACCCTCCCACGCCGTCCGCACCGCGAGGGCGAGACGCGTCGCGGCGACCTCGTGCACGCGGACCGCCCAGACCCCCGCCTGGGCGGCGAGAACGCTCGTGACCGCCGTGGCGAGATCGAGGTCGACCTCGCCGGTGAGGTCGATGCCCGCGCTCGACGCGGCGACCGCCAGCATCCGTTTGCGGCTCGTGCCGACGAGCACCCGGTGTCCGCCGCCGACGAGCCGGTGGAGGCCTCGGACGACCTGCCAGTTCTGTTCGGGCGTCTTCCCGAAGCCGAAGCCCGGGTCGATCACGATGCGGCGATCCGGGATGCCGACGGCCCGCGCCGCGGCGACGCGCTCACCGAGCTCTCCGATCACCTCCGCGACGATGTCGTCGTAGACGGCGGTCCGGTACATGTCGGCGGAGTGGCCGCGCCAGTGCTGCAGGACGATGTCCGCGTCGGTGCCGGCCACGGCCGCGAGCATGTCGGGGTCGGCGAGGCCGCCCGAGACGTCGTTCACGACGCGCGCTCCCGCCGCAACGGCGGCGACCGCCGTGCCGGCGTTCATCGTGTCGACGCTGATCGCCGCGCCCTCGGCGGCGAGCGCTTCGATCACGGGCAGGATGCGGCTCTGCTCGTCGGTCTGCGCCACGCGCACCGCGCCGGGCCGAGTCGACTCCCCGCCGACGTCGAGCAGGTCGGCGCCGTCGGCGACGAGAGCACGGCCGTGCGCGATCGCCGCATCGTGCGACGCGTATCGTCCGCCGTCGCTGAAGGAGTCCGGCGTGACGTTCACGACCCCCATGACGAGGGTCACGTCCGGCCGCCCGTCAGCAGGGCGATCGCCTCCGCGCGCTCGGCCGGCTCCGTGAACCGGCCCCGGGCGGCGACGGTGACGGTGGATGCCGAGGGCTGCCGTCCCCCGCGCATCGTGACGCACTCGTGCACGGCGTCGAGCACGACGAGGACGCCGCGGGTGTCGATCGATCCGGCGATCGCATCGGCGATCTGCTCGCCCAGGCGCTCCTGCACCTGCGGGCGGGCCGCCAGGATGTCGATCACCTTCGGCAGGGCGCCGAGTCCGACCACCTGCTCGCCGGGGAGGTACGCGACGTGCGCGTGCCCCGCGAACGGGAGGAGGTGGTGCTCGCACACGGAGCGGAATCGGATGTCGCGCAGCATGACCGCACCCGACGGGAGCGTGTCGGGGGCCGGCCCGCGACTGACCGAGATGGTGTGCGCGAGCGGCTCCGCGGCATCCTCTCCCACACCAGCGAAGAACTCCGCGTACGCGTCGGCGACGCGCTGCGGAGTCAGCTTCAGGCCGGGACGTTCCGGGTCCTCACCGATGGCGACGAGCAGTTCCCGCACCAGCTCGGAGACGCGCTCGCGGTCGACCGCCATGCGCGCCGCCTCAGGCCGTCGCGGGTCGAGCCTGTCCGGTCGCGTGGCGCGCCGGCGAGGTCTCGGGAGCCGTCTGCTCAGCCTCGGCGTTCGCCGCGACCGGGACGTCGGCGCGACGCGGAACCTCGACGGGCGGAAGCGTCGAGACGGGGCGCTCGCTGCTCGAGAGCCACTGCGGGCGCGGCGGGAGGCGTTTGATATCGGTGAAGATCTCGGCGAGCTCGATGTGGTCGAGCGTCTCCTTCTCGAGGAGGGCCAGCGCGAGGCGGTCGAGGATCTCGCGGTTGGCGTTCAGCACCTCGTAGGCCTCGTTGTGCGCCTGCTCGATCAGTCCGCGGACCTGCGCGTCGACCCGCTCCGCGATCCGCTCGCTGAAGTCGCGGCCGTGACCCATGTCGCGGCCCATGAAGACCTCGCCCGACGATGAGCCGAGCTTCACGGGACCCACGTCGGTGGTCATGCCGTACTCAGTGACCATCTTGCGCGCGATGCCGGTGGCCTTCTCGATGTCGTTCGAGGCGCCCGTGGTCGGGTCGTGGAAGACGATCTCCTCGGCGACGCGTCCGCCCATTGCATACGTCAGCTGGTCCTGCAGCTCGTTGCGGGTGACGGAGTACTTGTCGTCGAGCGGCAGCACCATCGTGTAGCCGAGCGCCTTGCCGCGGGGAAGGATCGTGACCTTCGTGACGGGGTCGGTGTGATTCATCGCTGCGGCGGCGAGGGCGTGACCGCCCTCGTGGTACGCCGTGATCAGCTTCTCCTTGTCCTTCATGACGCGCGTGCGACGCTGCGGACCGGCGATGACGCGGTCGATCGCCTCGTCGAGGGCGCGCATGTCGATGAGCTGCGCATTCGAGCGGGCCGTCAGGAGCGCGGCCTCATTCAGGACGTTGGCGAGGTCGGCACCGGTGAAGCCGGGCGTCTTGCGCGCGATGACGGCGAGGTCGACCGACGGTGAGAGCGGCTTGCCGCGGCCGTGCACCTCGAGGATGCGCTGACGGCCCTTGAGGTCGGGTGCGTCGACGCCGATCTGCCGGTCGAAGCGGCCCGGGCGCAGGAGCGCGGGGTCGAGGATGTCGGGACGGTTGGTCGCGGCGATGACGAGCACCGACACCTTCGGGTCGAAGCCGTCCATCTCGACGAGCATCTGGTTGAGCGTCTGCTCGCGCTCGTCGTGACCGCCGCCCATGCCGGCGCCACGGTGGCGACCGACGGCGTCGATCTCATCGATGAAGATGATGGCCGGGGCGTTCTCCTTGGCTTCCTTGAAGAGATCGCGGACACGGCTCGCACCGACACCCACGAACATCTCGACGAAGTCCGAACCCGAGATCGAGTAGAACGGCACGCCCGCCTCGCCGGCGACGGCGCGCGCGAGCAGGGTCTTGCCTGTTCCAGGAGGGCCGTACAGCAGCACGCCCTTCGGGATGCGGGCGCCCACGGCCTGGAACTTGGCGGGGTCCTTCAGGAAGTCCTTGATCTCCTGCATCTCTTCGATGGCCTCGTCGGAGCCGGCCACGTCGGCGAAGGTGACCGTCGGGGTCTCCTTCGTCACGAGCTTCGCGCGGGACTTGCCGAACTGCATGACCTTGCTGCCGCCGCCTTGGGCGCTGGAGAGCAGCCACCAGAACAGCAGACCGAGGATGAGGATGGGGAGGAGGATCGAGATGAGGCTGCCGAACCAGTTGCCCTGCGGCACGACGTCGTTGTAGCCGTCCTTCGGCGCGGCCGAGTTCACGGCCTGGACGACCGTGTCGGCACGCTCCGTGACGTAGTAGAACTGCACGTTCGTCGAACCCTCGAACGCCTCGTTCAGCGTGAGGTCGACGCGGTTGTCGCCGTCGGTGATGACGGCCTTGCTCACCGTCGAACCGTCGAGGAGCGAGAGGCCCTGCTGCGTCGTGATGCTCTTGGCACCGGTGAGGTTCGAGATCAGCGTCATGCCGATGATCAAGAGCACGCCGATGAGAACCACGTAGACGAACGGGTTGCGGGAGAGCTTCTTGACGTTCATGGTGCGTTCAGGCTACCCCCGCGGCGCTATGCGGGGTCTGTGCGTTCGTTTTGGGCGTACCGCGCGGATTCAGGAGTAGACGTGGGGTGCGAGGACCGCGACGTCCCGGAGGTTCCGGTACTTCTCCGCGAAGTCCAGGCCGTAGCCGACGACGAACTCGACCGGGATGTCGAAGCCGACGTAGCGGCAGTCGATCTCGACCTTCGCGGCCTCGGGCTTGCGCAGCAGTGCGAGCACCTCGATCGAGGCCGCGCCGCGCGACGCGAAGTTCTCGAGCAGCCAGCTCAGCGTCAGGCCGGAGTCGATGATGTCCTCGACGATCAGGACGTGCTTGCCCGAGATGTCGGTGTCGAGGTCCTTCCGGATCTGCACGACACCGCTCGACTTGGTGCCGGCGCCGTAGGACGACACGGCCATCCAGTCCATCTCCATGGGGCGCTTCAGCGACCGGGCGAAGTCGGCCATCACCATGACCGCGCCCTTCAGCACGCCGACGAGCAGCAGATCCTTGCCCTCGTAGTCCGCTTCGACGCGCCGGGCGAGCTCTTCCAGCTTGGCCTGGATCTCCTCCTCGGTGACGAGGACATCGGTGAGCTGGTCGGCGATCTCGGCTGCGCGCATTGCAGAAGTCTAAAGACCGGATCCGGCGTCCGTGAACTCGATCGTGGCGCCCGCGCGGCGGGCGCGGCATCCGGGCAGGTCGATCGGCCCCTGCCCCGCCCAGTCCGTCACCAGGCGCGCCACCTCGAGGGTCTGCGTGCGGGTGAGCGAGACGTGGAATTCGCTCGCGACGACGTGACGGATGATGCGGTGGCGGAGCGCGGGCGGGTTGGCGGCGAGCGCGGCGACCGAGACGGCGATGCCCGCCTCGGCGTGCTCGACGATGTCCTCGATGGTCTCGTCGATCATCTCGTCGAACGCCTCGGCGTCCTCGCGCAACTGCGCCGCCGTGCGGACGAGCGCCTCGGCGATCCCAGGGCCGAGCTCGGTCTCGAGCATCGGCAGCACGGTCTCGCGGACACGCACCCTCGCGTACTTCGGGTCGCTGTTGTGCGGGTCGTCCCAGGGCTCGAGTCCCTGCGCCGCGCACGCGTCCCGGGTGGTCGCGCGCCGCACCTCGAGCAGGGGACGCAGCAGGGGGACGCCATCGAGATCGGATGCCGCCGCCATCCCCTGCAGGCTGCCGGCACCGGATCCGCGCGCCAGGCCCAGGAGCACCGTCTCGGCCTGGTCGTCCAGCGTGTGCCCGAGGAGGACCGCTGCGGCACGCACGTCGTGCGCGGCATCCCGCAGCACGCTGTACCGCGCATCGCGCGCGGCAGCTTCGGGTCCTCCCTCGGTCCCGACCTGAACCCGGACGATGAGCGGATCGAGGCCGAGCGTCGCGGCGGCGCGTCCCGCGGCCGAGGCGACCTCGGCGGAGCCCGGCTGCAGGCCGTGGTCGACGGTGAGCGATGCCGCCCGCAGGCCGAGCTTCGGCGCCTCGAAGCCGACCGCCGCCGCGAGCGCGAGCGAGTCGGCGCCGCCCGAGAGCCCGACGATGACGACGGCGCCCTGCGGCAGGCCCGTCAGTGCGGTGCGGACGGCACGGCGGACCTCGGCGACGGCGGGATGCAGGGACGGCACAGAGCAACGCTATCCGGCCGCGAGATCCGTATTCAGTCTGCGCCGCACACCGGGGCGGCGGTTGCCGCGTGGTTTCGGGTCGCCGTGGGCGTGCGGCAACCGCGGAGACTGAGTTCGGCACGCGCAGCCGCGCAAGTAGGCTTATGCCCGCATCCCACCGGACTTTCAAAGGAGCACAGGCATGGGCGCGTACGACGCCGTCATCGAGATCCCGCGCGGTAGCCGCGTGAAGTACGAGGTCGACCACGGCACAGGCCGCGTCTTCCTCGACCGCGTTCTGTTCACCCCCATGGGGTACCCCGCGAACTACGGCTTCTTCGAGAACACGCTCGGCGAGGACGGCGACCCGCTCGACGTGCTGGTTCTCCTCGACCGCGAGATCTACCCCGGTGTGCTCGCCAAGGTCCGCCCCGTCGCCGTCCTGAAGATGAGCGACGAGGCCGGCGGCGACGACAAGGTCGTCGCGGTTCTCGCGAAGGACCCGCGCTGGGCGCACATCCAGGACGTCGACGACATCGACGAGTGGACCAAGGGTGAGATCGGCCACTTCTTCGAGCGCTACAAGGACCTCGAGCCCGGCAAGTGGGTCAAGGTCGACGAGTGGGCGGGCGCCGCCGAGGCCGAGCGCCTCGTGTCCGAGGCCTTCACGCGCTTCGACGAGCACGAGGGCGAGACCCGCACGCAGGGTGAGGGCGAAGCGCCCAACAGCCTCTGAGGCTTACAACGAGAAGGTCGGATGCCGCACGGCATCCGACCTTCGTCGTTTCGGGACCCGGAGCGTCAGACGCTGATGCCGCGGGCGCGCAGGAACGGCGCCGGGTCGACGCGGATGCCGCCGCGGTAGACCTCGAAGTGCAGGTGGCAGCCGGTCGATGCGCCGGTGCTGCCGATGTAGGCGATGGTCTGACCGGCGCGGACGTAGTCGCCGTAGCCCACCGCGTAGCCGCCGTCGATGATGTGCGCGTAGCCGGTGACGGTGCCGTCGCTGTGACGGACCTTGACGAAGTTGCCCCAGTCGCCGCTGTAGCCGGCGAAGACGACGGTGCCGGAGGCAGCCGCGTAGATGGGCGACCCACACGAGCTGGCGAAGTCGATGCCGCGGTGCCCGCTGGCCGTGCACCCGCTCGGCGTGCAGATGCTGCCGCGAACGCCGTACCAAGAGCTGATGTAGCCGTGCGCGGGACGCACCCAACCGGAGGGCTGGACAGTGCCACCGGTGCTGCCACCGCCACCGCCGCCACCGCCACCGGACGAACCGCCGCCGCTGTTGTTCTTGGCCTCTTCTTCGCGTCGACGCTTCTCTTCGGCGAGGCGGCGCGCCTCTTCGATCTTCGCCCGACGAAGGGCCTCGGCACGGGCCTTGCGGGCCGCCTCCTCGCGGCGCTTGCGTTCCGCCTCGACACCAGCCTTGTAGCCGGCGACCGTCTTCGCGGTCGTGTCCTGCAGCGCCTGGAGCTGAGCCTCGAGCACCTCGCGGTGCTCGTTCTGGGCGGCGAGGGCGGCCTGGGCGGCTTCGGCGGCATCCTGCGCGGCCTGCATCTTCTGCTCGGCCTCGGCCTTGCGCTTGTCGCGTTCGTCGCGGGCGACCTGCGCCTGCGCGGCGAGGTTCTTCGCACTGTCGCGGGCACCGATGGCGGCGGCGTAGACGTCGCGGTTCGCCTCGACGAGGCGGTCCATCGTGCCGAGGCGGCCCAGCAGGTCGTCGGCGGTCGCGGAAGAGTCGGAGAAGAAGAGGTCGAGGGTCGCGTCGCCCTTGCCGGAGCGATACTGCTGCGCCGCGAGCACGCCGAGCTTCGACGCGGCTTCCTTCGCCCGCTCCTCTTCGGCGTCGGCCTGCGCCTGGCGCTGATCCGCGAGCGCGGCCGCGTCCTCGTAGGCGATGAGGGCGTCCTGATACTCGACGCCGAGTCGCTCGGCCTCGGCCTGTTTGGCGACGACGTCGTTCTCGAGCGACGAGATGAGGTTCTGGATGCGGGTGATCTCGGAGCCCTTGGCGGACTCGTTCTTGCGGGCTTTCTCGACGTCGTCCCAGCTGGGGTACGACGTGGCGGCGAAGGCGGGGAGGGCGAACCCGATGCCAGTGGATGCCGCGGCCACACCGAGTGCTCCGAGCCCCAGCACGTTGCGACGGCTGATGCGCGACGAGAACGAACGCGCCTCGTCGGCGGTGGGCGCGCAGCCGCAGTCGGCTCCGGTCGCTTCGGGCAGGTCGGTCACTGCACACACCCTTCCCTCGGCCAGACGGCGTGCTGATCCGCCCATCACAGTAGCAACACTGGTCACATTCGTCACAGGGAGGTTGCGGCGGGCACCGTCATACTGCCCCCGATTCGGCGCTCGAAGAGGTCGGCGCGCCCTCGATTCGCACATTCGCCGGGGATCGCATATGCTTGACCCTCGGTAAGCGTGATCCCCCCGGGGTCGCTCGGCCCCATCGTTTAGCGGCCTAGGACGCCGCCCTTTCACGGCGGTAGCACGGGTTCGAATCCCGTTGGGGTCACTCCCACAATTTAATAAGCATGGCCCTGTAGCGCAGTTGGTTAGCGTGCCGCCCTGTCACGGCGGAGGTCGCGGGTTCAAGTCCCGTCAGGGTCGCTCCGAGCGACAGGCCCTTGTCTTCAGCTTCTGTTGAATTCACGGGCCTTTCGTCTAGGACATGGCACTTCTGATGCCATGCGGCTCTGTAGCTCAGTTGGTAGAGCGCACGACTGAAAATCGTGAGGTCACGGGATCGACGCCCGTCGGAGCCACACGGACCGTCGTTACAACGGTTCTAGGAACCCTCGCGAAGCTTCTATTCGCGGGGGTTTCGTCTTTTCCGCGCGACGAGCCCCGTCCGCTCAGCCCGCGTCGACCCGCTGGCTCTCCGCGGACTGACGCGCCTCCTGGACGCCGTGCGCGACAGCCTTGCGGATGACCCAGTAGAGGACGTACGAGCCGGCGGCGAACACGGCGATGAAGAGCACGGCGCTCGTCAGGGGATCCATGCGACCAGTGTGTCCGCCCCCGGCCCGCCTGTCGACCGCCGCTACTCGCAGCCGACGCCGTCGCCGTCCCGGTCGAGGTGCTTCGCATAGCCGGGGTCGCCGACGTGCACGGGAGCTGCTCCCGCTTCGCGGGCCGCGGTGCAGTTCTTGTAGTACACATCCGCCGGCGGCGCGGGCGCGGGCTTCGACTCCCGCGTCGGCTGCGGCTTCGGCGCCGGCGCCACGCTCGGGCTGGGCTTCGCCGCGGGCTCGGCCGAGATCGCCATTGCGTCCGCGGCGTAGTCCGACGTCAACAGTCGCTCCGCCGGGCACCCCATCAGGATGCGCTCGATCGCGTCGCGCTCAGCCTGCGTGACCCACAGCTCGTACGCGACCTTCACCGAGACCTGCCGTGCGACGTACGAGCAACGGAACTCCGTGTTCTTCGGCAGCCACGTCGCGGCGTCGCTGTCGCTCTTCTGCGCGTTCGCAGCGCCGTCGACGGCGAGAAGGTTGAGCGGGTCGTTCCCGAGGGTCTCGCGCTGGTGCGCGGTGAGCTGCTGCGCACCCTTCTGCCAGGCATCCGACAAGGGCACGACGTGGTCGATCTGCACGAGCGACGAGGTGTCCTCGCCACGCTCGAACGCAATGCGCTCACCCGTGAACGGATCGTCGAGGATGCCGGAGGTCACGACGCACCGACCGTCCTTCTGCGCGCCGACGAGGTCGCGGGCGAGGACGTCGTCGCGCTGCCCGCATCCGTTGCGGTCGATGTCCTTCCAGCGCTGCCCGAACTCATCGCGGTCGTAGCCGGTCTTCGGCGCGCGTCCCTTCACCTCGAGGGTCGCGAGAGCGGCGAGCGCGGTGCCCGCCTCGGCGGTCTCGGGCGTGACGGTCTCGGTCGGTGTCGGCGATGCCTGCTGATCCTCGTCGACCGCGACCACATCGTCGGCAGCCGGGGATGCCGGTGCGAAGGCGACGGGCGCCTCGTCCACCGTCGTGTCGGCCCGCGGCAGGACGAGGTTCGCCATCCCTGCCGACAGCAGCGCGACGACGACGGAGATGATCAGCGCACGCGTGGCGGTGGCCGGCGACGTGAATCGCAGGAACGTCGGGGTCTTCTTCCCGAGGGAGACTCCTGCGGTGATCGCGACGGCGACGGCGAGGGTGCAGATGATCGGCGAGATCACGATGATCGCGACGATCAGCGACAGGACGAGGGCCGTCCACCAGAGCTTCCTGTGACGCCCCGCCTTCGCGGTCATGGTCTGCGTGGCCGCGCGGGGCGGGGTCGACGAGGGCATGGTTGCTGCTCCTTCGAGCGGGGAAAGACCGCACGAAAAGCGCGCGAGTACTGAGCGAACTGGCCATTGGTCCGTGGCCAGCGGCAAGAGCCGGAGCGTCGTCGGGTGGGACAGTCGGGCATCGACGGGATCAGGCTGGAACAGCCCGTCGGATCGAACGTATCCCGCGCCGGTCACCCTGGCGGGCGCGACCCGCAGGCGCGGCCGGAACCCGAGCGTGGGCCGGGTCGTCAGAACGTCAGCGTCTGCCCGTCCTCGGGGACGTGGACGGCCGCGGTGATCCCCTGCGCTTCCGCGACCGCGCGCACGTCGGCGCGGGTCACGTTGCAGTGATCCAGTGCCTCCATGTGGACGGCGACGACGCGGGCATCGGGCGCGAAACTGTGCACGCGCACGACGTCCTCGGCCCCCATCAGGATCGGGTCGAGTCCGGGGAGCACGGCTTCGCCCGTGTTCAGGACGACGACCTCCGGCTGGTGCGCGGCGAGCGCCGCCTCGACGGCCGGGTGGTAGACGGTGTCGCCGGCGACGTAGAGGGTCGGCTCCGCGGGATGCTCGATGACCACACCCATGACCTCACCGAGTCGCGGGGCCGCGGCGAGCGTCGCGTCGGAGCCGTGCTGCCCGCCCGTGCGCGTGAAGGTCACGCCGCCCAGCGTCGCCGGCTCCTCGAGGACGATCACCTGCGTGAAACCGGCGCCACTGATCACCGCGGCGTCCTCGGCGTGCTGGACGAGGACGGGAATCTCACGCGGCAGAAGCGCGGCGGCCGCGGCATCCCAATGGTCGGAATGCGTGTGCGTCACCACCACGATGTCCGGGTCCAGCAGGTCCGCGAGCGGGACCACGAGATCGATCAGCGGGTTGCGTCGTTCACTGGCGAAGCCGGGCTGCGAGCCCTTCGCCCCCAGCAGGGGATCAAGGAGGACGCGGATGCCGCCGACGTCCAGCAGCAGGGTGGCGTTACGGACCTGGGTGATCTTCACTCCGGGATCGTCTCACGCGCCCCTGCCGGTGATCCGCGTGACGAACGCCGGGCGGAGCCGGCTGTTGTCGGCTATCTGCTCGGCCGTCAGCCCGGATCTGAAAAGCTCGCGGACGACCGGCGCGACGCGAGCTTCGACCGCCGAGACGTCATACGCGCCACCGCGAGACGCGGGCAGTTCCGCCTCCACCTGGTCCAGAAGTGCCCGTTGATGCTCGGTGAGCTGGTCGGCCTCGGAGCCGGGGATGCGGATCGTCCAGTCCGGGCCGGTGCTCATACCGCCGCATCCTGACACAGGTCCGACGCGGTCGATAGCCTCGCAGGATGACCCGCACGACCGCAGCGTACGCGCATCGGGCCGCGGAGTATGCGGAAGCGCTCGGATCCGTGGGCGCGATGCACGACGCGGATCGCCACCTCATCGAGGCGTGGGGAGCCGCGGCATCCGGTCGCCTCATCGACGCCGGCTGCGGGCCGGGCCATTGGACGCAGCACCTCGCGGAGCGGGGCGCCGACATCCGCGGGATCGACCTTGTGCCCGAGTTCATCGGCCACGCCCGCGCGACCCACCCGGGCGTCCGGTTCGACGTCGAGAGCATCGAGGCGATCGACGAACCGGATGCCGCGATCGGCGGCATCCTCGCCTGGTTCTCGACGATCCACCACGAGCCCGCGGCGATCGCGGTTCCGCTCACCGAGTTCGCGCGCGTGCTGCGTCCGGGTGGGTCGCTCCTGCTGGGCTGTTTCGACGCGGACGAGACGGAGGCGTTCGACCACGCCGTCGTGCGTGCCTACCGCTGGAAGACCCGCGACCTGCAGCGGATCCTCGAGTCTGCGGGCTTCGACGTCGTCGCCGTCCACCGCCGTGCCGAGCGCGGAACACGACCCGTCGGGGCGATCATCGCGGAACGGCCGAGCTGATGCGCACCGGACCGTAACTGATGAGGCGCGCCAAGATTGCGAGCAGGCGAACAGAGCCTCCTCGCCTAAGACATCAGGGGATTAGTGACCGAAGGTGGTCAAACTTCTGGAGCAATCGGGCGAGGCTAGGACTGCGCAACTCCGCCAGACCGACGTCCATGCGGGCAGTCATGCGAGGTTGATGTGTAGGTTTCACATACTTCTGGGGCAGCAGGGCGCTAGGAATGGCTGACTTACCCCTTCGATTCGGCTGATATTCGAGTTCTGGATCAAAGCCGAGAGTTTCGGCAGACGCATAGAGCCAGTCCTCGTAGTCACGTTCCGCGATAGCAATGACCACCGGCACACCGACTTCCTTCTCCGCGCGAGCGAGAAGCTCTGGCCCTTCCTGACAGACCAGCTCATCGTCTGCGTCCAGCACAACGATCACACCCACAGCGCCCGGGCGTGCTGCGGTGGCGACATACCCCTCTATCCCGCCTTCGGCAGTGGCGTTCCCCTTGCCATTGAAAGGAACCGGTTTGCCAATCACATCGACATAATCGTCACTTCGCGCGCGGTGAGCCCTAAGCAGCATCGGAACCGCTCGGACATCTCCGGGGCCTTCTACAACTAGTGCTATGTGCGGTTTCCCCGCTGGGACCGTCATAGCGCCGGGTCCAGGGAATCGGCGCGCAACAACTCGCCCGGCGTCATGAGACCCCGCCGCACCACATCTCGAGTGTGATCTGACACCGGAGCAAGACGAGACTCACCGTTCTCTGTCCAGACGACACGAAGATCCTCAATGGGGAGCGCATTCACGATGTCCGCACTGTGAGTCGTGATTAACACCTGAGACACATTCGCCTGCTGCTGCAGGATGTCTACAAGCGTTGTCATGGCTCCAACGTGGATGGCAATCTCGGGCTCCTCGATGACGATGAGCGACGGCGACGCTGGCTGAAGCATCGCCAGCAAGATGCCGAAACTGCGCAGTGTCCCATCCGACATCTGCTTCGCTAGGAACATCCGATCTTTAGACTCAGTCGCTTGGTAGAACGCGAGGGTTTGTCGGTCCGCCAGATTTCTTAGCTCGATCCGAGCAATGCCAGGAACAATCGCGGCGAGCTGGTCAACGAGTTCGGTCCGGCGGGCCGCAGTGAGGCTCTCGAATACGCTTGTTACGTTCGACCCGTCGGGCTCGAACTGCCTCGTCGAGGATGGCTCCTGAAGATCAGCAACACTCGAGGGGTTGATCTCAACAGCCTGCAGGCTCTGAAGCACCCTCTGAACGAGGAATGCGGTGAGACTTCCTGTGCTCAGTGCGCTTTGCCCGGGGGCGACTGGGACCGGTCGCTCTTCCTCCGGGCTATGCACTTCGACCCGAGTCCCGTCGCTCTCGAAGCCCCATTCTTCTCGACCGAAATAGACGTGAGCGGACTCTCTCTTTACCTCGTACCGCTTGCCCGCCACCGAACCAAGCTTGAGTTCGTAGTGAGACACCTCAGCAGAGCCGAACTGGAATTCAAGCCGCAAGGAGGGCTCGTATGGCCGGCCCTCGCTGCGGTGACGCAGCTGGTCGTACCCACCTCTGCGCCGCACCGCGTTGGGCAGGCCGTGAGTGGGAATGTCTCGAAGCAACTTGATTGCGGCCACCGCGTTCGACTTGCCACTGCTGTTCGGACCAACAAGAGCCACGAAGTCACCTAGTTCGATGGTGGCATCCCGATACGACAGAAAGTTTCGCAATGTGAGCGACTTGAATTGCAGGTTCTTGAGCGCCAGCGTCTCACCAAGAGTCGTGGCGTCACCGTCGGCGGCGACCTCGTTAGCGTCCATGGACATGCTCGAAGCCTAGCCATCCGTTCGGAGCGTATGCGTCTCCGCGTCTCGTGCCTCCGCTTGTCTTTTTTAGTCGCCTCGGTTTGCACCGGACGCGGCCCCGCCCCGACACCCGACTACAGTCCTTCAGCGCGCTGAGCGATCCTCACCGACCCATCAGCGCGGCTCCGTCACGCGCACGAGTCCGCAATTGAGGCACGACCACGCGACGGTGAACCGCTCGTCGTCGAGGATCTCGAAGCGCAGCGGATCGCCGCAGGTGGGGCACATGACCGCCGGACGCTCGCTCACGAAACGAGCCTAAGGTCGCCGCGGCACACCGTTACCCTGATCGCATGCCGCAGTTGCTCAGCGCCGAACGGCGGTCGCTTCTCATCGAGATGCTCGCCGAGTCCGGCAGCGTCCGCCTCGAGCCGGCAGCCGAGGCGCTCGGCGTCTCGGCGATGACCGTGCGGCGCGATCTCGACGACCTCGTCCGCGACGGTCTCGCGCGCCGGGTCCGGGGCGGCGCGGTCGCCGCCATCGTGCCGCAGGACTTCACCGCCCGGATCGCCGCGCGCGGCGGCGCCAAGGCCGAGATCGCGCGGAAAGC
This sequence comes from Microbacterium phoenicis, assembly GCF_047302325.1. Classification (NCBI taxonomy): domain Bacteria; kingdom Bacillati; phylum Actinomycetota; class Actinomycetes; order Micrococcales; family Microbacteriaceae; genus Microbacterium; species Microbacterium phoenicis. Next base: position 795,483 of record NZ_CP154849.1, on the reverse strand, counting down.
CCACGACCTGCTCCCCCACGGCGGTGCCGCGGCGATGGATGCCTCGTCCACGGTCGGCGCGCTCATCTCCACCCTCGACGACAGCGACGAACTGCTCGTCGTCACAAACTCGTACGACAACCTCCGCGCAGCACAGGGGCGACCCGGCGTCGACGCGATCCTCCTCGGCGGTCGCCTGGAACCGCGCACCGGCAGCTTCGTCGGTGCGCAGGCATGCGAGAGTGCGAGCCGCTTCCACTACGACCGCTTCTTCACGAGCGCTGCCGCCCTCGATCCGTCATTCGGCACGAGCGAGACGACCCTCGAAGAAGCCGAGGTGAAGCGCGTCCTCTCGACACATGCAGACGAGACCGTCGTGCTCGCGGACTCCTCGAAGCTCGAACGACTCGCCGTCGCGCGGGCCCTCTCCTGGACCGACGTCGACCTCCTCGTGACCGAGCTCGACCCGGCCGACGAACGGCTCTCGGCCTTCCGGGGGCTGGTCGAGATCCGCTGAGCCTGTTAGATTGTGAAAGGTTTCACAAGATCTTTCACATCTGAGCCTCGCAGGAGAGTCGATGTCCCCCACCCCCACGGCCGCCGCCGAACTCATCGCGCGCAGCAACCGCCTCGGATCCGACCCTAAGGTCACCAACTACGCGGGCGGCAACACGTCCGCGAAGGGCACCGACACCGACCCCGTCACCGGTGAGCCGGTCGAGCTCCTCTGGGTCAAGGGCTCGGGCGGCGACCTCGGCACGCTGAAGCCCCAGGGCCTCGCCGTCCTCCGCCTCGACCGCATGCGCGCGCTCGTCGACGTCTACCCGGGCGTCGAGCGCGAGGACGAGATGGTCGCGGCCTTCGACTACTGCCTGCACGGCAAGGGCGGCGCGGCTCCCTCGATCGACACCGCCATGCACGGACTGGTGGATGCCGCCCACGTCGACCACCTGCACCCCGACGCCGGCATCGCGATCGCGACTGCCGCCGACGGCGAGAAGCTGACCGCCGAGATCTTCGGCGAGAAGGTGGCCTGGGTCCCGTGGCGGCGCCCCGGCTTCCAGCTCGGCCTCGACATCGCGGCGATCAAGGCGGAGAACCCCGACGCGATCGGCTGCATCCTCGGCGGACACGGCATCACCGCCTGGGGCGACACCTCCGAGGAGTCCGAGCGCAACAGCCTCTGGATCATCGAGACCGCCCAGGCCTACATCGACGCACACGGTGCGGCGCAGCCTTTCGGCGAGATCCGCGCGGGCTTCGACGCACTGCCCGAGGCTGAGCGCCGCGCGAAGGCCGCAGCCCTCGCGCCCACCATCCGCGGCCTCGCCTCGGCCGACAAGCCGATGGTCGGTCACTACACCGACAGCGACGTCGTCCTCGACTTCCTCGCCGCCGAGAAGGCTCCGGCGCTCGCGGAACTCGGCACGAGCTGCCCCGACCACTTCTTGCGCACGAAGGTCAAGCCGCTCATCCTCGACCTGCCGGCATCCGCGTCCGTCGAGGACTCGATCGCACGCCTTCGCGACCTGCACGAGGCCTACCGAGCCGATTACCAGGCGTACTACGACGCGCACGCGACGGCCGACTCGCCCGCGATCCGAGGCGCCGACCCGCTCATCGTGCTCGTCCCGGGCGTCGGCATGTTCAGCTACGGCGCGAACAAGCAGACCGCCCGCGTCGCCGGCGAGTTCTATGTCAACGCCATCAACGTCATGCGCGGCGCCGAGGCCCTCTCGACCTACTCCCCCATCTCCGACGCCGAGAAGTTCCGCATCGAGTACTGGGCGCTCGAAGAGGCGAAGCTGCAGCGGATGCCGAAGCCCAAGACCCATCAGGGGCGCATCGCGTTCGTCACGGGGGCGGCATCCGGTATCGGCAAGGCCATCGCCACGCGGCTCGCCGCCGAGGGCGCGTGCGTCGTCGTCGCCGACCTCGACCTCGAGAAGGCGCAGGCCGCAGCCGCAGAGCTCGGCGGCACGGACGTCGCGATCGGCGTCGCCGCGAACGTGGCGGATGCCGAGGGGGTGCAGGCGGCGATCGACGCGACCGTCCTCGCGTTCGGCGGCATCGACCTCGTCGTGAACAACGCGGGCCTGTCGCTGTCGAAGCCGCTGCTGGAGACCACCGAGAAGGACTGGGACCTGCAGCACGACGTCATGGCGAAGGGCTCGTTCCTCGTCGCGAAGGCTGCGGCGAAGGCGCTCATCGAGCAGAAGATGGGCGGCGACGTCATCTACATCTCGTCGAAGAACTCCGTCTTCGCGGGCCCGAACAACATCGCGTACTCCGCAACGAAGGCCGACCAGGCCCACCAGGTGCGCCTGCTGGCCGTGGAGCTCGGCGAGCACGGCGTGCGCGTCAACGGCATCAACCCCGACGGCGTCGTCCGCGGGTCGGGCATCTTCGCCGCGGGCTGGGGCGCCAACCGCGCCGCGACCTACGGCGTCGAGGAGAAGGACCTCGGACAGTTCTACGCGAACCGCACGATCCTCAAGCGCGAGGTCGTCCCCGAGAACGTCGCCGACGCGGTCTACGTGCTGACCGGCCCCGAACTCTCGCGCACGACGGGACTCCACATCCCCGTCGACTCCGGCGTCGCCGCCGCTTTCCTGCGTTAATCCCGGCCCGCGTCGGATCACTCCAGAGGAGGATGGTTGCCATGGTGCAGCGTCAATTCCCGAAGCCGGTCGAGCTGCTCGAGCTCATGCAGTTCAAGAAGCCCGAGCTGAACGGCACGAAGCGACGGCTGGATGCCGCGTACACGATCTCCGACCTGCGGAAGATCGCGAAGCGCCGCACCCCGAAGGCCGCGTTCGACTACACCGACGGCGCTGCGGAAGGCGAGACCTCGCTCGCGCGCGCCCGTCAGGCCTTCGAGGACGTCGAGTTCCACCCCGACGTGCTCCGACCCGCCGCCGACGTCGACACCTCCGTCGAGATCCTCGGCGGCCCGTCGGCGCTCCCCTTCGGCATCGCACCGACCGGCTTCACCCGGCTCATGCAGACCGAGGGCGAGGTCGCCGGCGCGGGTGCGGCGGGGACCGCCGGCATCCCGTTCACCCTCTCGACCCTCGGCACGACGTCGATCGAGGGCGTGAAAGCGGCGAACCCGCACGGGCGCAACTGGTTCCAGCTGTACGTGATGCGCGACCGCGAGATCTCGTACGCCCTCGCGAAGCGCGCCGCGGAGGCCGGGTTCGACACCCTGCAGTTCACCGTCGACACCCCCGTCGCCGGTGCGCGCCTGCGCGACAAGCGCAACGGGTTCTCGATCCCGCCGCAGCTGACCCTCGGCACGATCGTCAACGCGATCCCCCGCCCCTGGTGGTGGATCGACTTCCTCACCACCCCGAAGCTCGAGTTCGCGTCGCTGTCGGCCACCGGCGGCACCGTCGGCGATCTGCTGAACGCCGCGATGGACCCGACGATCAGCTACGAGGACCTGAAGGTCATCCGCGAGATCTGGCCCGGCAAGATCGTCATCAAGGGCGTCCAGAACGTCGAGGACTCGAAGCGCCTCATCGACCACGGCGTCGACGGCATCATCCTGTCGAACCACGGCGGGCGTCAGCTCGATCGGGCTCCGATCCCCTTCCACCTCCTGCCCACTGTGGTGCGCGAGGTCGGCAAGGACGCGACGATCATGGTCGACACCGGCATCATGAACGGCGCCGACATCGTCGCCGCGATGGCGCTCGGCGCGAAGTTCACCCTCATCGGCCGCGCGTACCTCTACGGCCTCATGGCCGGCGGGCGTGCGGGCGTCGACAAGACGATCGAGATCCTCCGCAGCGAGATCGAGCGCACGATGAAGCTGCTCGGCGTCGCCTCGATCGCCGAGCTCGAGCCACGGCACATCACGCAGCTCACGCGCCTCGCGCCGATGCCCCGTTCCGACGCCTGAGTCTGCGCGTTAGCCTGGCGCGGTGAGCGCAGCGAACGAGAGCGGACCCTTCTTCCACGGCACGAAGGCCGATCTGCAGATCGGCGATCTGCTGACCGCGGGACGCACCTCGAACTACCGGCCGTCGATCGTGATGAACCACATCTACTTCACGGCGCTCCGCGACCCCGCCGGCCTCGCGGCCGAGCTCGCCGCCGGCGACGGCGAGCCGCGCGTGTACCGCGTCGAGCCGACCGGTCCATTCGAGGACGACCCGAACGTGACCGACAGGAAATTCCCCGGCAACCCCACCCGGTCGTACCGCAGCGCCGACCCGCTCCGCGTCGTCGCCGAGGAGACCGGGTGGCCGCGCCTGGCCCCCGAGGCACTCGCGGACTGGAAGCGCCGCATCGCCGCGATCGAGGAGTCCGGCGGCGAGATCATCAACTGATGAGCGACGTCGTCCGCTTCTGCCGCAGTCGCAGCGCCGGTCGCCGCTGCACGCGCCCCCTCGACCACCCCGGTCTGCACCGCCACCGCACGATCATGTGGACGGATGCCGCTGCCGACCCCTCCCGCTGTCCCGGGTCCGGCGAGCCGGGCTCTTCCGCCGCCACGCTCGCGGACGGGTGGCCGCACGGCTGTGCCCTGTGCCCCGTCTGCCATCGCTTCGTCCCGCTCGAGGGCGGCCTGCTCGCCGAGCACGCGACCTCGGACGAGGACGAGACGGATGCCGAGGCATCCCGTCGTCGGGAATGGCTCAACACCCACGGGTGGTGACGGCCCTCGCTGCCTGGCACGCGTGCCATGCTGACGGGATGCGCATCGCCGTCACCGGTTCGTCCGGAAAACTCGGGTCCGTCGTCGTCCGCGAGCTGACCGCCGCGGGTCACGAGGTGATCGGCTTCGACCAGCACGGCACCCGCGGTCCGGGTTTCGTGCAGATCGACCTCACCGACCACGGACAGGTCGTCGACGCGCTCACGGGAGTCGGCGATCAGCACGACGGCATCGACGCCCTCGTCCACCTCGCCGCGATCCCGGCCCCCGGCATCCGCCCCGACGTCGCGACCTTCCACAACAACATCACGACCACGTTCAACGTGTTCTGGGCCGCGCTCCGCCTCGGGATCACGAAGATCGTGTACGCCTCGAGCGAGACAGTGCAGGGACTGCCGTTCGAGACACCGCCGCCCTACATCCCGGTCGACGAGGACTACCCGGCCCGTCCCGAATCGGTCTACTCCCTCGTGAAGCACCTCGAGGAGCAGATGGCGATCGAGCTGACCCGGTGGTACCCCGAGGCATCCATCACCGCCCTCCGTTTCTCGAACGTCATGTGGCCCGAGGACTACGTGGAGTTCCCCTCTTTCGACGCCGACGCGCGGCAGCGCAAGTGGAACCTGTGGAGCTACATCGACGCCCGCGACGGATCGCAGGCCATCGAACGCGCGCTCGAGGTCGCCGGCCCCGGCTTCGACCACTTCCTCATCGCGGCGGCGGACACCGTCATGAGCCGCCCGAACGACGAGCTGGTCGCGGAGGTGTTCCCCGGAGTCGAGCTCCGCGGCGACCTCGGAGTGAACGACTCGCTGTTCTCGACCGCGAAGGCGCAGCGCGTGCTCGGCTATCGGCCGCAGCACTCGTGGCGCGACTCCGTGGGCTGAGCGCCCAGCCGCCCGGTCAGCGGGTGCGCAGTCGGGTCGCGCGGACGATCTGGATCGCTCCCAGGAGGATGAGGGAGATCCCCAGCCACACCCAGAGGACCAGCGCACCCCAGACCGGCGCGAACAGGATGAGGACGCCCGCGACGATGCTCAGCACCGCGAAGGCGATGGTCCACCCGCGCGATCGCGTGCCGCCGAGGGTCGTCAGCGAAACGACCCCTTCGACGATCCACAGGATGCCGACGAGCGCGCCCACGAACGTCGCCAGCGTCCCGGCGGCGAGTCCGAGGTTCGAGAACGCGACGATGCCCGCGATCAGGAAGATCAGTCCGAGCACGATGTGCCCGACGCGCGACCAGGCTCCGGCGGACCGTGACAGGACTCCGAGGGCGATGTTCACGACGCCGGCGATCACCGCCCACGCCGCGATGATCCCGGCGACGACCATCGCGGTCTTACCGGGCCAGAGCAGGATCAGGATGCCGACCACGACGGCCAGTACGCCGCCGATCAGCAGTGCCCCGCGGATGGCGCCGACCACCGTCCGTGCCGATTGCTGCGTGCTCATCTCGCGCTCCCCTCGCCGGATGCGGCCAGGTTATCGCCGCGGCATCCGGGCGGACAAGGCCCTGCTCAGCCGCCGAATTCGGCAGTGACGTAGACCTCACTGTGGTTCCACGCGCAGATGTCGGAGATCGGCTGATGCGCCCGCCAGTACTCCTGCACCTCGCTCATGCCTCCGGGAAGCGGCGAGCGCCCGGCCAGCACCGAGTGCATCGCCTCGAGGTGAGGGGCGAGCGTCGTCGTCGAGGAGGCTGCGAGCGTCACGGCGTCGCCCGTCGCCGCGTCCATCCGGCGCTCCCACTCGTCCGCGCCGAACGCGGCGTAGAACCCGAAGCCGTCGTCGGCGTTCTGCACCTGGCTGATGACGCCGGAGAACGCCTCGCACTCCTGCGTGAGCGCAGCATCCTGCTCGAACGTCTCGCTCGAGTACGTGACGGATGCCGTCCACTCCACGTTCGGCTCGACCCAGAGGGCGAGGTGCGAGGAGCTCTCCGTCCACGGCCAGGCGAGGGTGCGCGCGTCCTCGCAGGCTCCGGAGAGCATCGCCTGCCCGAGCATCATGGCGTCGCCGAGCTCGGCGGTGAAGCGCTCACCGGGGTCGCACGTCAGATCGATGTGGACCGACTGCGTCCCCGACGGGACGGAGAGGTCGAGTCGCTCCTCCGTGCGTGGACCGGCGCCCGAGAGCACCTCCTCGCCCAGCACGACCGAGGGCTCTGACGAGGGTGAGGGGGTGGGTACCGGTGCCGGTGCCGCGACAACGGCGTCCTCGGTCGGAGGCACACCACCCGAGACCTCGACGGAGGTCGTGGCGCATCCCGTCAGCATCGCGGCGGCCGCCGCAGTGAGCACGGCGCCCCTCAGAACCCGGCGTCCACGCGGCGCCCCGGCATCCCCCCAGACCATCCCTTCTGTCTACCAGACGCCGGTCGGCCGTCGTCAGCGGACCCAGAACGTTCGCCGGGGACATCCTCAGTTCACCTCGCGCCCGCCCGGCTAGGCTGAGACGTCCCCCGTGCCCGCCGCCGAGCATCGCGAGCCCCGCCATGGATCTGTCGATCATCGTTCCGACCTTCAACGAGGGTCCGAACGTCGACGAGCTGTTGCGGCGCATCGGCGACGCCCTCGAGGGACGCGTGTTCGAGGTCGTCTTCGTCGACGACTCGACCGACGACACCCCCGAGATCATCGCCGCCGCCGCGCCGCACGCCGGCTTCCCGGTGCGACTGATCCATCGCGAGGACCCCGTCGCGGGCCTCGGCGGCGCGGTCGTCGCGGGGTTCCAGGCCGCCGGCTCGCGGTGGTGCCTCGTCATGGACGGCGACCTGCAGCATCCGCCCGAGGACATCCCGCGATTGATCGAACGCGCCGATCGGGGCGACGTGGACGTCGTCATCGCGTCGCGCTACGCGTCGGGCGGGACCTCGAAAGGCCTCGCCGACGCGACCCGCACCGCCGTGTCGCGCGCGTCGACCGCGCTGACCAAGGCGATGTTCCCCCGCAAGCTGGCCAACTGCTCCGACCCGATGACCGGCTTCTTCCTCGTCGACACCCAGGCCGTCGACGTGGAGGCACTCCGACCCCGCGGCTTCAAGATCCTGCTCGAGGTCCTCGCCCGACGCCAGCTGCGCGTCGACGAGGTGCCCTTCGACTTCGCCTCGCGTCATGCCGGGACGTCCAAGGCGACCTTCACCCAGGGCGTGCGCTTCCTGACGCAGCTCGCGATGCTGCGCTTCGGCCGGATGTCTGCCTTCGCCCTCGTCGGCGGGTTCGGCGCCATCGCCAACCTCGTCATCATGTGGGGCCTGATCCGGTTGGGGATGGACTACGTTCCCGCCGCGATCATCGCGAGCGTCATCACGATCGTCACGAACTTCCTGCTGCTGGAGTACCTGGTCTTCGCCGACATGCGCTCCGAATCCGGGCGCATGCTCACCCGGTTCGTGAAGTCGTTCACCTTCAACGGGCTCGAAGCGATCATCCGCATCCCGGTCCTGTCGGTCCTCGTCGAAGGCGCCCACATCCCGGCCGTCCTCGCGGCCGCGCTCACCCTCATCGCGGCGTTCGTGCTGCGCTTCGTCTTCCACGCCCTCGTGGTCTATGCGCCGCGGCGGCCGGGACGGGCCGTCGCGACCCAGGAATCCGCGCCCGCCGCAGCGGGCGGGCGTACCCTGGAGTGATGACCGACACGTCCGCTCAGATCACGATGTTCGGCGCCGACTGGTGCCGCGACTGCCGCCGCACGAAGGCGCAGCTCGACAGCCTCGGAGTCGACTACCGCTACATCGATCTCGAAGCCGAGCCCGACGCCGCCGACGTCGCCCGTGAGATCTCCGGGCGCACCAACATCCCCGTCGTCGTCTACCCCGACGCGAGCCACCACGTGGAGCCCAGCAACGACGACGTCGCGGCGAAGCTCCGCGAGCTGTCGCTCATCTGAGCCCATCGCCCCTCGCCCATCGCCCATCGCCCAGCGACGATGACGACGACGTCACCGGCCACGCCGCAGGAGCTCTCGCCCGAGACCCGCGCCCCGCTCGATGCCGCCCTCACGCGGCTCCGCGCGGGCGCGGCCGAGTGGACTGCGCTCGCGGCCGCAGACCGGCGTGATCTGCTCCGGCGCGTCCGTGTCGCGGTCGCCGATGCCGCCGACGACTGGGCGCGGATCGCCGCGGCGAGCAAGGGACTGAGCGCACGGCATCCGCTCGCCGGAGAGGAGTGGCTGGCCGGTCCCTACGCGGCGATCGTCGCCCTCGACGCGTACGCCGACACGCTCGACGCCCTCGCCCGGGGCCGCAGTCCGCTCGGTGGCATCCGCACCGGCACCGCCCCCGGCGGCCGCACCGTCGTCCACACCTCGCCCCTGCGGTTCTCGGACCGGATCCTCCTCTCGGGCTACACGACCGAGGTCTGGTTGCAGCCGGGGATCACGTCGCATGAGGCTCGGGATGCCGCGGGCCTCGGCTCGAGGCATCCGCTCCGCAGCACCGGGGTGGGGCTCGTCCTCGGCGCGGGGAACGTGACCTCGATCCCGTTCCTCGACGTCCTGTACGAGCTGCTCGCCGAGGGGCGCGTCGCACTGCTGAAGGTGAACCCGACGCAGGACGCCCTCGTCCCGGTGTTCGAGAGGGCGTTCGCGCCCCTCATCGAGGCCGGCTTCGCCGCGGTCGCAAGCGGAGGCGGCGATGTCGGTGGGTACCTGACGCGTCACCGCGAGGTCGACCACGTGCACATCACGGGGTCCGAGACAACCTTCCGCGCCATCGTCGGGTCGGGTGAAGACCGGTTGCGTGTGCCGATCACCGCGGAGCTCGGCGGGGTGTCGCCGATCATCGTGGTGCCGGGGCGGTGGTCGAAGGCCGACCTGAGGTTCCAGGCCGAGCACGTCGCCACGATGCGGCTGCACAACAGCGGGCACAACTGCATCGCCGGGCAGGTCGTCCTGCTCAGCCGCGATTGGGATCAGCGCGAGGACTTCGAGCGCGAACTGCGCCGCGCCTTCGCGCGGACGCCGAAGCGCCCGGTCTGGTACCCGAACGCAACTGCTCGATTGGAGCACGTGCGCGAGGCCTATCCCGGCGCCGAATGGTTCGCGGGAGGGACGCGGGCGATCGCCGCGGGCGGCGGAGAGATCGAGTCGACGGAGTACTTCGCGCCCGTGCTCGGGATCATCGACCTGCCCGGCACCGGTTCGGCCTTCGTCGACGCCGCCATCGACCACGCGAACGAGCGGCTGACCGGCACGCTCGGCGCCAACGTCCTCGTCGACCCGGTCACCCTGCGCGAGCTGGGTGCCGGGTTCGAGGCATCCCTCGCACGCCTGCGATACGGCACGGTCGCGGTCAACGCGTGGACCGCCTTCGGATTCCTCACACCGACCGCCACGTGGGGCGCGTTCCCCGGCGGCACGGTGGACGACGCGCCGAGCGGCATCGGGATCGTCCACAACGCACTGCTGCTCGACGGCGTCGAGCGCACCGTCGTGCGCGGGCCGTTCCGCCCCTTTCCGCGCTCCCTGACGGGCGGCCGGTTCTCGGTGCTGCCGAAACCGCCGTGGTTCGTCACCTCGCGCACCGGACGCGCCGTGTCGGAGGGCTTCGCCCGGTTCCGGATCGGCGGCCGCATCCGCCCCCTCGTCGCGACGTCGCTCCGCGCCTTCGGCGCCTGACGCGACCACGCGGCCCAGCGATCAGGCGACGGGTGGCCGAACCCGGCATCCGTCGAGATGAACGCCGGTTTACATCGAGTTAACGTCGTGTGCTCGCACGACGACCCGGCGGGCGCTACAGTTGCCCTCGAGCGGATCGCGCGGCCGGGGGGTCGTGCGGAGATCTTTGGGGGATCGCGACGCTCCATTCGGGGAAACATGTATCCGCCTTGGGGGCGGGTGCAGAACGCACAGTGCTTGGGGGCATGATGCGGCGGCTGTCCATCGTCTGTGGGGGCGCTCGGTGAGCGCAGTCGAGGGCCTGTCGCCCTCTTTCACCTTGTCGGGGCTCGGGCCGCTGACCGCGGTACGCGACCTGGCCGGTGCCGCGCCTCGCGCATCCGCTGCGCTGGTCAGCCGGCAGCAGTGGGAGCGCCGCTTCCGCGTCCGTCTGCGGACCAGCGACACGGCCATCGTCGCACTGGCGTGCGCCTTCGCGACTGCGGCATCCCTGCCGGTGACGTCCACCGAAACCACGGGTGGCGTCCCCTACAGCGCCGCGGCCATCGCCGTCGCAACCGGGACTCTCTGGCTCGCGGCGCTCCTCCTCTTCAACACGCGGTCCGCAAGCGTCATCGGTTCTGGCGCGGCCGAGTACGCCCGCGTCGCCCATGCCACCGGGCTCGCGTTCGGACTGCTCGCCATCCTGTTCGTGGTGTTCGAGTGGGACGGCATTCGCGCCCAGCTCTTCACAGCACTCCCCCTCGGCACCCTTGCCCTCCTGATGTCACGCTGGGCGTGGCGGCGGTGGCTCATCGCGCAGCGCGCCGACGGTCGCTTCGCTTCACGCACCGTTGTCGTGGGCTCGCGGGACGATGTCGAGTACGCGATCCGCACCCTCGGCCCCGCCGGACAGCTCGGGTATCTCGTGGTCGGCGTTGCGCTCCTCGAGGACTCGAATGAGTGCGTGCGGGTCGACGGCGTGGACTACCCCGTCCTGCACGGCGAGGATGCAGTGCTCCGCGCAGCGGAGATCTATGGCAGCGACACGATCGTCGTCGCCAGCCAGCCCGCTGGCGATCCGACGTACGTCAAGCGACTCTCCTGGTCGCTCGAGGGCACCGCAGCCGAGCTGGTCATCTCGAGCCGTCTCGCAGATGTAGCCGGACCGCGCATGTCGCTGCGTCCGGTCGAGGGCATGCCCCTCATTCACGTCAAGATCCCGACCTTTGAGGGTGCGTCCTATTACGTCAAGCGGGCGCTGGACATCCTGGTATCGTCCGCCGCCCTGCTCGCCTTCGCGCCGGTCGCGCTGGCCATCGCCCTCGCCATCAAGACGAACGATGGCGGGCCGGTGTTCTTCCGTCAGTCCCGCGTCGGCCGCGACGGCCACGAGTTCGCGATGCTCAAATTCCGCACAATGAGAGTAGATGCCGAGGCACAGCTCGCCGCGCTCCTCGAGCAGAACGAGGGCTCGGGCCCGCTGTTCAAGCTGAAGCGCGACCCCAGGGTCACGCGAGTCGGTCAGGTCCTGCGCAAATTCTCGCTCGACGAGGTGCCGCAGTTCTGGAACGTGCTGCGCGGCGACATGAGCGTGGTGGGCCCGCGTCCGCCGCTGCCGGCAGAGGTGACCGCATACGACGGCACCGTCTTCCGTCGGCTCTACATCAAGCCGGGCATCACCGGACCGTGGCAGGTGGGCGGGCGCAGCGACCTCTCCTGGGAGGAGAGCGTCCGTCTGGACCTCCGCTACGTCGAGAACTGGACCGTCATGACCGATCTCGTCCTCATGTGGCGGACGGCGAAGGTCATGATCACACCGCAGGGGGCGTACTGATGGTCATCGATTCACCGCGGAGCATCGTCACGACCGAGGGATTTCGTGCCGGATCGCACGGCCGCGCGACCCGGACGCTCCACATCGCGATGATCGGCACCCGGGGCGTCCCGGCCTGCTACGGCGGTTTCGAGACGGCGGTCGAGGAGATCGGGCGCCGGCTCGTCGAGCGCGGCCACGAGATCACGGTCTACACGCGCGGCTCCGAGAGCCGCGAGCGCGAGTACCTCGGCATGAAGATCGTCCACCTGCCCGCGGTCCCGGTGAAGCAGCTCGAAACCCTGAGCCACACCGGGCTGTCGGCGGTCCATGCGGTGCTCCGTCGCCGACCCGACGCCGCCTTCGTGTTCAACGCGGCCAACTCGCCGTTCCTGCCGGTGCTGCGTGCCCGCGGCATCCCGACCGCCCTCCACATGGACGGTCTCGAGTGGAAACGGTCGAAGTGGGGCCGGCGCGGCAAGGCCTACTACCGCTGGGCGGAGGAGTTCGGCGTGCGGACCGCCGACGCGCTCATCGCAGACGCCCCCGGCATCGGGGAATACTACGACCGGGAGTTCGGCGTCCCGACCGAGCTCATCCGGTACGGCGCGCCGATCCTGGAGAGCGCCCCGGCCGACGGCATCCGTGCCTTCGACCTCGCACCCCACGGATACCACCTGGTCGTCGCGCGGTTCGAACCCGAGAATCACGTGCTCGAGATCGTCGAGGGGTACCGCGCCAGCTCGGCCACGAAGCCGCTGGTCGTCGTCGGCTCGGCACCGTACGCCGCCGAGTACACGGAGCGGATTCGAGCCGCCGCGGGAGATGACCCTCGCATCCGCTTCCTCGGTGGGGTGTACGACCAGGACCTGCTCGACGCCCTCTACTTCCACGCGCTCTCATACGTCCACGGACACTCCGTCGGCGGCACGAATCCCTCGCTCCTGCGGGCGATGGGCGCCGGCACGGCGACCCTCGCCTACGACGTGGGCTTCAACCACGAGACCCTCGACGAGCACGGACTGTTCTTCGCGGATGCCGCCGAGCTGACGCGCGGGGTCGAGGCGCTCGACCGCGACGCAGCCCTTGCGGGCACGCTCGGCCTGCACGGCCGCGACCGCGCCGCGACGGCCTTCCGCTGGGACGACGTGGCGACCGCCTATGAGGATCTGGCCGGGCGCCTCGCTCGGCGGCAGTCCATGCACCAGCTCGGGCGACGGGCTCGGCGGCGCGCGAGCGCGGCCCGGAGCGGCGAATGACGGCACCCGGCACGATCCGGACCTCCGAGTCCCCCGCGATCGACGATGTCGCGGGGGACGTCGACGCGGGCGTCGAACGGCGGCTCGCCACCCGCCGTGGGATGCTGGCATCGGTCGGCGGCAGCGCGGTCGCGCGGCTCATGGTCATGCCGGTGAGCGCGTTCCTCGGCATCATCGTCACCCGGCTCATCCTCGACAACTACGGTGAGGCGTCGTACGCCCAGTACACGCTCCTCGTCGGCATCGCAGCGCTCCTGCCGTTCACGGACCTCGGACTGTCGGCGGCGATCCTCAACGCGGCTTCCGCCGCGCGCGACCCCCGGACCGACCCGGGGCTCCGCGGTGTCCTGATCTCCTGCATGCGCCTCCTTGCGTGTTGCGCGATCGTCCTGCTCACCGTCGCGGTGGCGATCTATGCTCTCGGCTACTGGGACACGCTGCTCGGCGAGGGGTTGAGCCTCGCATCAGGTGCTCTCGCTGCGACGCTCTGTCTGGCGATCTTCGCGCTCAACCTGCTCATCTCCTTCGGGCAGCGCATCCTGATCGCGCTCGGTCTGAACACGCTCGTGGTCCTCCTCGGCGCGCTGCAGACGCCGATCGTGCTCGTCGTGCTCTGGCTGACGATCTCGGCCGGCGCCGGCGGCGGGTACATCGCCGTCGCGTCGTACGCGAGCACCTTCCTGATCAGCGCCATCGCCTTCGTCATCGCCGTGCGGCGCATCTCGCCCACGATCGGCGTCGCACTTCGGGAGAGCCTCAACCCTCGGGTACGCGGAGAGCGCGTCTTCAATGTCGCGTGGCCGATGCTCGTCCAGATGATCGCCCTCCCAATCGCCATGTCCTCCGACCGGCTCGTTCTCAGCCATCTGGGCTCTCTCGACGACCTGACCGAGTACAGCCTCGCGATGCAGATGTTCACGCCCGCGCTCGGGGTCCTCGCCACGGCGGGCATGTCTCTGTGGCCCGTCTTCGCACGCGCGCGGGCAGCGGGCACCTCGACGCCGTTCTCTCCGCACGCCATGGCGGGCATGTTCGCGGCGCTCGCGCTCATCGGCGGCACCCTGATCTTCGTGTTCGCGGGATGGCTCGCCGACCTCGCGTCGGGCGGCCGGATCGAACTCGGCTGGCCCATCCTCGTGGCCGGTGGCGTCTTCATCATCATCCAGGCGGTCAAGCAGCCCTACGGCATGGCGCTCACCGATGCGCGCGGGCTCACCTTCCAGGCCGCATGCGCGATCGTGCTGCTGCCCGTGAACCTGGGGCTCACGATCGGCCTCACCCCGAGCCTGGGCGCTCCCGGCCCGCTCGTCGGCTCGATCGTCGCCGTTGTCGCGTGCCAGCTCATCCCCAACGTCCTCTTCGTCCGGCATCGCTCACGCCGCGCTGCACTCGCCGACGAGGCCCCCGAGTCAGGAGCACACCATCAGTGACGTGGTGACAGAACGGTCGGCGCACGCGACGACCGTGAAGCTCGCGCAGGTCGGCGACTACTCCGTGTCGAACTGGGGCGATCGGTTGTATCCGGGCGTCACCAGCCATCTTCTGCGCCGGATCGGGCTCGAGGCTGATGTCACCCACTTCGCGCCTCTCCCCGGCGCCACCCTCGCCGGGGAGCCGATCCGGCCGCTCCGAGAGATCCGGCGGACGAAGGTGGCCGCTGTGCTCGTCGGCGGCGGGGACCTCGTCCGTTTCGACACGACCACGGTCGCCCTCGATCACATGGCGATCCCGGAGGCCCAGCGCCACGGTCGTCTGCTTCGCCTCCGGGCGGAGCTGTTCGCCCGGAGGCACTTCCTCAACGGGCCGGGCGTCTGGCTCCCCGAGGCGGACTGGGTGCCCGGTGCGCCGACCGTGCTGGTGTCCGTCGGCGCTCGCCGAATGGCGCACGACCCTCGGGCTCGCGCCGCGGTGAGCCGCCTGAAGGGCGTCTGGGTACGGACGACCCACGCCGCCCGTCAGTTCGAGGCCGCCGGGGTGAGCCCCGAACGCATCGTCCGCGCCCCCGACATGGTCTTCGCCCATCCGGCCCTCTCCGATCAGACCCGATCCGTAGAGCGCGGTCGTCAGATCGTATGGAGGCGGCTCGGCGTCGACGAACCGCTCGTCGTGTTCCATGCGGCAGCATTCCACGGCTGGCCGGAGGCCCGCGTCGAGGCCGCGCTCCGCTCCTTGACGGGGTTGCCGATCGCCGTCCTGTCGCTCGGTGCTCATTCAGGCGAGGACCGCGCGCTCGCAGCCGCGGCTGAGCGGACGGGGACTCTGGCTCTCATCGGACTGGAGGCGGACGAGATCGTGTGCGTCCTCGCATCCGCAGGGGTCGTGTTCACGACGAGCATGCACGTCGCGATCGTCGCCGGATCGTTCGGTACGCCCGTGCTGACCCCGGGCGTGCCGAAGACAGCCGAAGCGTTCTCTGCCTGCCCCACCCCTCCCCAGGTCGAGGAGGTCAGCGACGAGGACCTCGCCGACACCGTTCGCGCGCGCAGAGGGAAGCGCTCCGATCACGACCACGCACCGAACGCGGCTGCGGCGACCAAGGCTTTCGAGTCCGTGCTCGAGATGGCCGGTGTGCTGTGACCGCGCCCAGGACGGTCCTCGCTGCGCACCCGGGCGCCGAACTGTTCGGATCAGACCGGATGTTCCGCGAATCCGTCGCCGGGCTGATCGACGGCGGCGCGCGGGTCGTCGTCGCGATCCCCACGAACGGTCCGCTCATCGACGAGATCCGTTCCCTCGGCGCGGAAGTCGTCATCGCGCCCGGTCTCGTACTGCGGAAGGCGCTGCTGCGGCCCTCGGGGTGGATGCGTCTCATCGGGGAGACGTTCCGTGGACTCGGTTCGGCCTGGCGCATCTTGAGCCGGGTCCACCCGGACGCGGTGTACGTGAGCACCATCACCATTCCCCTCTGGCCCCTCATCGCGCGATTGCGACGCACCCCCGTGATCAGTCACGTGCATGAGGCGGAAGCATCGGGGAGCGCCCTGCTGAACCGACTCCTGTACATCCCGCACCTCCTGTCGGACGAGGTCCTGGTGAACAGTCGCTTCAGCCAGGCGACCATCCGACACGTCCTCCCAAACCTCGCATCGCGGGCTGAAGTCGTGCTCAACGGAGTCGTCGGGCCCGCGAGCCCGCGACCGCTTCGAGCCGACCCGGACGGCGCACTGCGCGTGCTCTACATGGGACGGCTGTCACCCCGGAAAGGCCCGGATCTCGTGCTCTCCGCCGCCGCGCTGCTGGCCCGCGACGGCCTGCCCGTCGACGTCACGCTCGTGGGCGACACCTTCCCGGGATACGAATGGTTCGGCGACCAGTTGCGACTGCAGGCTGACAACGCACCGGAGCACATGTCGGTGACGTTCGCCGGATTCCAGCCGGATGTGTGGAGCTTCGTCGCGGACACGGACGTCGTGGTGGTGCCGTCACGCATCGACGAGCCGTTCGGCAACACCGCCGTCGAAGCCGTCCTCGGGCTGCGGCCCGTGGTCGTAGCCGACACCAGCGGACTTCGCGAGGCGGCCGACAGCTACACGACCGCGCGCATGGTTCCGGTCGATGAGCCCGCGGCCATCTCGGAACAGCTGCAGGCGCTCACCGAATCATGGTCGGCCGTGCGCGCCGACGTCGAAGACAGCCGCGCAGAGGCCCTGCGGCGGCACGCACCCGAGTCGTACCGCGCAGCCGTCCGCCGTCATGTCGAGCGTGCCGTGCGCTCCGGGTCGAGGCGGGCGGACGCACCTCGGCGCCGAGGCAGGACGCGGTAGGTACGCAATCCACGGCTCATCGCGACGTCGTTCGGCAGATGATCCACTCCGCGGAGGTACTCGCGCCCCTCTTCCTGCGCTGCATCCCAGGAGTACGTGCTGGCGACCTTGCGGCTCGCGTGCACGACGGCCGCCGCGTCGATGACGCCCATGCGCAGACCGGCGTGCTCCATGAGGTGCGCCCACTGGAAATCCAGGCCCCAGCCCCATCGGAGGTCGGCCGGGAAAGGCAGGAGCAGTTCCGCCGCATCCGCACGGATGAGGGTGACGGGCCCGATCTCGACGAAACGCGTCCTCCGGGCGACGCTCAGCAGCCGCCGCTTGGCGACGATCCAGTTCGCGTTGCTGAACCGCGTCTGAGCCGGCTGAGCGAGGGCGAAATCGAGCCTCTCGCACACCTCGATCGCCAGGTCGAGGAAACCGGCGGGGAGGACGACGTCGTCGTCGATGATCACCAGCCAGTCCACCGCCGGAAGATCCCGCACGAGGACGTTGAGGTTCTGGAACTTCCCGGCCGTGAGGTGGTCGGCTCCCGTCTCCGACGCCATGCCGGCGGGGATGTCACCCATCGCGCCCACGTTGACGGTCAGGTCGTGACGCGAGGCCCTGAGCTGATCGATGGCCGAACGGATCGGCTCGGCTTCGCGGTAGATCCCGACGACGCCGACCGACCGGCGCGGTCCGGTACGGATGGCTCGGAAGCTTCGCGCATAGACACCATCCAGGGCTTCGGCTGCCCGACGCCCCGCCCGCCTGATCCCAAAACCGCTCGTTCGCATACGACTCCCCCAGTCTGCGTGTCCCCGTTCAGAGGATACCGGTCACCGAGCCGATTCACTCATCCCCGGCACCGAGCGCACGCGTTACGGCATAGAATGCGGGAAACAAGAGCATCCGCCAGGGCCGTTGGGGGGCACCTCGGGTGCTGTGGGGGGGATCTGTCATCGTGATCGACGACGAACGTGCAATGAACGCGGTTCCAACAGAGCCGGGGCTCCGTCGGTGAGCCTCAACGACTACTTCCTGGCCCTGCGCAAACAATGGTTCGCCATCGTCGCGCTCGTGCTTCTCGGCGCAGCGGTCGCGTACGGTTACGCGCAGACGCAACCGAAAGTGTACCGGGCCCAGGCATCCGTCGTCGTCCTGCCGACTCGCGGTGACAGCACAGCCGAACTCGTGCAGGGCTCCAGCTACGTCCAAAGCCTCGTGAGCACCTACGCGCTGGTCGCGACATCACCCGTGGTCCTCGAGCCAGTGATCGACCGCCTCGGCCTCACGATCACGCCGCGCGCGCTCGCCGGCCAGGTCGTCGTGGAGACGCCGCTGGACTCGGCGGTGCTCAACATCTCCGTGAGCGGCGGGTCTTCGACCGGAACGGCGACCATCGCGAATGCGATCGCCGAAGAACTCTCCGAGGCAGTCGAGGGCTTGTCGCCCCAGACGAGCACATCCGGTCCTGCCGTGCGCATCGAGACCATCAGCCCGGCCACCGAGTCCCGCAATCCCGTCGCGCCGAACACACGGCTGCTGATCGTCGTGGGCGCGCTCGTCGGGCTGATCATCGGCATGGTCTACGCCTGGCTGCGACGACTGCTCGCAACGCGACTGCAGTCCCGCGAGGACATCGCCGCCCTCACCGAGACTCCGGTCCTCGGCGAAGTCACCAGCGTCGGTCATGGAGCCACCCTCCCCGACGCCGTGCGGCGGGCGGAGACCGGCCTGGCCGCCGAGTCGATCCGCGGTGTCGCCGCCGGGCTACGGTTCGCCAACGTCGACGGTGACACGAGCGTGATCCTCATCACCTCGGCGACATCCAACGAGGGCAAGTCCTCGGTCGCCCTGTCGACCGCCCTGATCCTCGCCGAACAGGGTCAGCGGGTCCTCCTCATCGACGCCGACCTGCGACGTGGGTCGATCGCGAAGATGACCGGACTGGAGGGCGGCGTCGGCGTCACGACCATCCTCGTGGGCGACATCGGCTTCGCCGACGCGATCCAGCATTGGGGCACACGCAACCTCAGCGTCCTCCCGAGCGGGACGATCCCCCCGAACCCGGGACAGCTACTCACTTCGGACCACCTGCGAGACCTGGTCGTCGACGCGCGCAAGCGGTTCGACGTCGTCGTGATCGACAGCCCGCCGGTCTTGGCCGTCAGTGACCCGCTGTGGCTGGCTCCGGTCGTGGACGGCATCCTCGTGGTCGCGCGCTACCGGTTCACCAAGCGGCACGCGCTCCGACGGACGCTGGACGAGCTCGAGTCGACCCGGACGAGGATCCTCGGCGTCGTCCTCAACGCGGTCAAGCGCGTCGACTCGAGCCCGTACCACGACAACGATTCCTCCATGCCGCAGCCGTGGCGCTGGCGCAGGAGTGATCGGCGGGGCGGGAGATCGAAGCCGCGGCCATGACCCCGCGTACGGCCGCGGCCGGCGGCGCGGACATCCTCACCCGCAAGTGGACGGCCGAACCCGTCTTCGCGATCCTCCTCTGCGTCATCGTCGGACTCCGCCTCGCGCTCCCCTTCAACGCCCCCGTGGGCGGCCTCGTCGGATTGCTGCTCGTCCCGCTCTGGCTGCCTCTGCTGCGGCGGGCTCGACTGTTCGTCGCGCTGGCCGCCCTCCTGGTCGCTGCCACAGTCGCGGGCGTGCTGCTCACATGGTGGATGTCGACGGATCACCTCGCACTCCCCTCGAGCCTGGTCGAACGCAGCGCTCTGGCACTGGGTCTGCTCGGCGCCGTCGGAGCGCTCCTCTGGGCTCGGACCGTCATCGGACTGTCG
Organism: Microbacterium phoenicis; assembly: GCF_047302325.1. Classification (NCBI taxonomy): domain Bacteria; kingdom Bacillati; phylum Actinomycetota; class Actinomycetes; order Micrococcales; family Microbacteriaceae; genus Microbacterium; species Microbacterium phoenicis. The sequence goes on along the minus strand of NZ_CP154849.1, from coordinate 775,621 downwards.
GCGGTGTCGATCGCGTACGGGGTGGGCATGACCCTCGGCATCCTGGGGGAGATCGACGCCACCGCGAGCTGGCGGTTCACCTTCTCGATCCCGCTCACGATCCTCCTCATGGCCATCGCCGCGCGGGGCGACCGGTTGATGCCGCAACTCGTCGTCGTCGTCCTCCTGGCAGCGGTCGGCGTGGTGAATGACGCGCGCTCGAACACCGCCATGCTGCTTCTGGCGGCCGTCGTCCTCATCTGGCAACGGATCGGTCGGGTTGCGGGGTCTGCGCGTCGTCGCGCGGGCAACGTCGTCGGAGTCGTCCTCTTCGGCATCGCCGTCTTCTTCGTCGCGCAGGCGGCGATCCTGGAGGGCTTCTTCGGCGAGGCGACCAAGGATCGGACCCAGGCGCAGATCAGCACGTCCGGCTCGCTCCTGCTCGGCGGCCGCCCCGAGATCGCCGCATCCGAAGCCCTCATCCGCTTGAACCCGTGGGGGATGGGATCGGGCATCGTCGCGTCGCCCACCGACGTCACGGCAGCGAAGTCCTCCATGGCGGCGATCGGGTACGACCCCCACAACAACTACGTCGACAGGTTCATGTTCGGCGGTGGCATCGAAGTCCACTCGATGGTGGGGGACTTCTGGCTGTGGTTCGGACTCCCCGGGCTCGCAGCGTGCGTGGTCGTCGCAGTCATCGCGGGCATGGGACTCGAACGCGCGCTGCGCGAAGGTGCGTGCACCGTGCTCGCGGTCTACCTATCAACACGCCTGGTGTGGGATCTCGCGTTCAGCCCTGCGGTATCGGCGATGAAGACGCTCCCGCTGGCACTCGTCGTGTTGGCGGTGCCCGTGTCGGCCCTCATCGCGCAGCGCTCGTCGGTCCGGCAGGGTGCGCCACAAGGAGCTGCGGCGGCGGATCGAAGAGGAACCTGAGGAACGTTCGTCGCGAGACCCGGTGCAGGCCCAGCGAGAGGCCGATCGCGGCGAGTGCCGCAACCGCCGGCAGCACCGGGGCCGCCGTTCGAACCACGGTGTGGTCCGCGACCAGCGCGACAGCGGCGGCGAGCAGGATGACGATGGGCGTGTGCGCGAGGTAGACCGGCAGCGTCCGGGATCCCAGGCCCACGATCCAGGCGGACCGCTGCAGGACCTGGCTGATGGCGATGCCCGCGAGCACGCCCACGCACGCCAGAGCGGGGTACACCCCGGGGATCCGACTCAGGTCGAACACCGTGACGGCCCACGCCGCCGCGGCCCACGCGACAACGACCAGGCTGCGCAGAACCCATCCGCTGCGCGCCGCGTAGGCGAACAACGCGCGCCGCCACGTCATCCCGATGAGGAAGAACACGTAGTACTTGCAGACGCCCGTCCAACTCGGCGACGGGAGCGGGAGGATGCCGGTGAACCCGATGACGGACACGAGGGCGGCTGTGGGCAGCGTGACGGCCGCCGGCACGGCCCGCAGCGCCCTGTTGAGAAGGAAGAACAGGGCCAGCGCCCAGATGAACCAGAGCTCGAAACGAGGGATGAGTGGAGATACCGCGGTGTCGAAGATCTCTCTCCGCGGATTGATCTCGATGCCGTGCGCCGCCTGACCGATCAGGTAGGGGCCGAGGCCGAGCAATTCCCAGAGGAGGAAGACCCACACGAAGAGGCTGAGCTTGGCGTTCCAGAGCTGCGCGAGCGGCACCGTCGCCCATTTGGCGGCGAACAGCCCGGCCAAGGTGAAGAACAAGGGCATCCGCATCGTGGCGAGAAGGTCGTTGATCCACAACCAGCCTGAGACATCGCCCGCCACTCCAGCGAACCAGCGCGCCGAGTGGAACAGGACGACCAGCGCGATCGCCAGCCCTTTGCCGGCATCCACCCATTCGATCCGACCGTCGTGCGACGGCGGCGCCGATCGCCACAGCGAACCCCACACGATGACCCCCCATCATCAGCGCGGACCAAGCCCCGTCCGCAGAATGCCGTGCACCCCTGCACAGATGAAAAGTGTCTCATGGCACGCGGCTGAGAGCACGCCCCGTGTTCTGATGAGCATTCATCCGCGCCACCCCCACCCGAAGGCGACCCGCTGATATGACACATCCTCCTGCCCTCACGCGCGCCCGATTCCGCGTCCGGGCTGCCGCCACCGCTGTGGCTCTCGCACTCATCGCGGCGGGATCTGCCGCGACCGCACCCGCGGCGACCGCCGCCACGCACGTCCAGGACACCTTCAGCCGCACCGTGGCGGAAGGGTGGGGCACGTCGACCTCCGGTGATGCGTGGACCGCCTCGTCTCCGCGATCGACGAGCGTCCGCGACGGAGCAGCCGTGATCGCCCTGACGCCCGGCGCGTCCACGGAGCAGGCGATCCGCTCGACCTCGCTCACCGACGCTGTCCTGGGAGCCACCGTCTGGCCGGAGAAGCCGACGACGACGGGAAACGGTTCGACCGTCTCGCTGGCACTCCGATCCGACGGCAAGTTCTCCTATCAGGCCCGGGTCGGGTTCGGAAAGACGGGCGTCAACCTCTGGCTCAGCCGGTTCGACGGCGGATCCGGCCGAGAGGCCGTGCTGCGTTCGATGAAGCCGATCGCGAGCCTTGCGGCCGGAACGCGCGTCAACGTGGAGTTCTCCGTGACCGGTTCGTCGCCGGTCCAGCTGCGCGCTCGCATCTGGACTCAAGGATCGACCAAGCCCGCGTGGCAGGCGGTCTACGACGACACCAGCGCACAGCGCATCTCCCGCGCGGGTTACCCGGCCATCGCGTCCTACTTGTCGGGGAGCTCGCCGTCCTCGACCGTGCGTCTCGACGACGTCGGAGTCTCGGACCCGGCGTCCACCTCGCCGGCGCCGGCACCTACACCGCCCTCGGGCGGCGACAAGGCTGTGGGCAGCGCTCCCGTCGGCACGACGACGTACCCCGTTCCGGCACGCGCGATCTTCGTCGCCCCGAAGGGAACGCAGACAGGCTCCGGCACCGCGGGCGATCCCTATGGAAGTGCCGCCTATGCAGTCTCGAAGGCGCCGTCCGGATCGACGATCGTCCTCCGGGGCGGCACGTACCGCGAATACGTCTACGTCGGCTACAACAAGGCGCTGACGATCCAGGCCTACCCCGGCGAAGCAGTGTGGTTCGACGGCAGTTCACCGGTGACCGGCTGGGTGAAGTCGGGCAACGTGTGGGTGAAGACCGGCTGGACGCACAGATTCGACCACACCGTGTCGTTCACGGCGGGCATGGATGAGACCCGCCGGTTCGTCGACGGAGCGAACCCGCTCGCCGGGTACCCCGATCAGGTGTGGATCAACGACAAGCCCCTCACCCAGGTCGGCTCGGCGAGCGCGGTGACAGCCGGCACGTTCTACGTGGACGAAGGCGGGAAGCGACTGCTGGTCGGCTCCGACCCGTCGGGCAAACGGGTGGAGGCCAGCACACTCACGCGCGCCTTCAAGATCCAGGGCAAGCACACCACACTGCGCGGGTTCGGAGTCGAACGATACGCGACGACCCTCTCGATGATGGGTACGGTCACTGCGGAGGTCGACGACATCACCCTCGAGAACATGGTCGTGCGGAACAACGCCACGGTCGGAGTCTTCGCCTGGAACGACGTCAAGAAGTTCCACCGGGTCACGCTCCAGGACAACGGCTTGCTCGGTCTCGGCGTCAACAAGGTGGCGAACCTCGCCCTGACCGACTCGATCATCAGGGGGAACAACACGCAGAGCTTCAAACCCGCCCCCGTCTCGGGCGGGGTGAAGATCACCGACTCGAACGACGTCCGTATCGACGGGAACATCGTCGACGACAACGACAGCGCCGGCGTGTGGTTCGATATCAACTCGCGGGACGTCGAGGTGACGAGCAACACCGTGGCCGACAACAGGACCGCCGGTGTTCAGCTCGAACTCAGCCAGCAGGCGATCGTCGCGGACAATGTGTTCTCGCGGAACGGTGCCGACATCCACGTGATGAACAGCGGTGACGTCCGGATCTGGAACAACACCATCGACGCCGGCGGGCGAGCCATCCTGTTCTGGCAGGATGAGCGCCGGCAGACCAACACGGCTCTGAAGTCCGTCGCCCCGTGGGTTCTGGATGACGTCGTCGTACGGAACAACGTGATCTCCTTCAGCACCGCGTCGGGCTCCTGCCCGGTGCTCGCTCAGGACACCGAGCGGCGACTCGCCGGCGCCGGCGTCGGCGCCTGGATGGAGAACAACCTGTACTACCGGCGCGACTCGTCGACGCCGGCGAACCTGGCCTGCTGGGCGAACGGATCCTCGGGGACGAAGAGCCTGAAGACCCTCTCGGAGGTGGCGGCTTTCACGGGCAACGACAAGAGCTCCGCGCTGTGGACCGGTAACCCGATCCTCACCTCGTCGCTCGGGTTGCGCAGCGATGTGCTCGCCTCCCCGCGCGCGTCGCTCGGCGGATTGCCGTCGGACATCGCCTCGGCCCTCGGGGTCACCGCAGGCACCAAGCGCGCCGGCGCATTCACCGCTCCACTCGATCGATGATCCCCCTCCGTAGCCACGCGTCACACGCGACGCATACGATGTGATCGTGGCTATGGGGGGCGGTGCGGGCGTCATCGTCTTCTATCCCGCGAGCCGCGACCTGTCCGCATGGCGCGAGCGCCACGCGGTCGGCGCGGCCCCGGATCGGTGGCCGTACGGGCTGAATCGACTCGAGGACCTCCTGGCCGGCGTCACGGCACGGAACCTCCCGGACGTGTCATCAGCGGGCCGCGCCGCCCGACGGGTGAAGGCCCTCTTCCCCCCGGGCGGCGGCGCGGGGGTCCCGTGGGAGTCACATGGGACGAGAACGCGGGAGCCCTCCTGTCGACCACCGACTCGCTGAGCGCGCGCTATTCGGGGGTCGTCTGGCTCACCGACAGCGTCGCACGACGAGGAGAATCACCGTTCCGAGGAATGCGACGCTCCATGAGGCGGATGGATGGACTGTGGGTCCTCTCGGATGCTCAGACCGCCCCCCTCACCGACTTCCTCGGCTCCGGGGCGCCGCCGGTCCACTACGTCCGTTTCGGAGTGGACCATGACTTCTTCCGGCACGTGGCGTACCCCACGCGCCCGCTCATCGTGAGCGTCGGCGGAGACCGCGATAGAGATCCGGAGACCTTGCTCCGCGCGATGGCGGCATTGCGACGCGCCCGTCCCGGTGTGGAGATCGTGGTGCAGAGCAAGACCAGCATCGACCCCCCTGACGGCGTGACGGTCATCCCGTATCTCACGCACGCCGAGCTGCGCGACCTCTACGCGCGTGCTTCCGTGGTCACCATCGCGACCCGTCCGAACCTGCACGTGTCGGGCATGACGGTCGGCCTCGAGGCCCTCGCCACAGGGCGTCCGCTGGTGATCACGCGCACGCCGGGAATGAACGACTATTTCGGAGGCACCTCGGCCGTGCGCATGGTCGATGTCGGCGACGCCGACGGGCTCGCTCGCGAAACCATGGCTCTGCTCGACGACCCGGCGTCGGCGTCCGCCGCCGGGAACGCTGCACGCGCCCACGTCGAAGCGGATTTCACCACCGCGCATCTCGCCGGGCGAATAGCCGACGTCATCCGATCCCGGTAGGGTCGCCGACCCGGTGCATCCATTCGTGCGCCGCCTGCCGCCCATCGACGCGGGGCAGATCCGAACGCACATCGGCCGGGTCGCGCGAACTGCCGACCGCCTCGATGAGCGCCGCCCCGAGGGCGGCCGAAGCCTCCGGTTCAGGGATCACCCAGTGACCATGGCACGAGAGCCAATCCGCGATACCGGTCTCGGTGGTCGTCACGACGAGGCACCCGGCCGCCAGTCCCTCGACGATCGGCAGCCCCACCTGCTCCCGCCACAGCGGTCGACGACGCGACGGGAGGGCCAGGACCTTCGCCTCGCCGAGCAACTGAGCGATGTTTGCGCGAGGGGGGTCGATGACGGTGGTGACCATCTCATCGGATGCCGCGAGAGCCGCTGCCTCTTCGGAGCCCGCACCGCGCCCGACGATCAGCAGACGGGCATGCGGCACCGCCGACCTCACCCCGGGCCACGCGGCGACGACGTCGAGGAACCCTTTTCGCTCCGACAAGTCGCCGAGGAACAGGATGATCGGATCACGTGCGGCATCCGTTCCCCCTGCCGGCGCAGGGAGAGCCTCGATCAGCGTGCTGACGGGTCGGCGGACCGTCTCACCGAAGACCTTTCCGTACACGGCTCGCGCGCCGGCTGTGCCGTACACGATCCGGTCCAACGATCGCCACAAGATGGGTGTGGCAAGGTGACGCAGTCGGTGGCGGATCCTCGCCTTCGGCGGAAGATTCCGTAACAGCACGTCGGGATCGAAGTTCTCGATGGCGTAGGAGACGGCCAGGGGGCGCGGGCGGCGTCGGAGTGCGGCTCGGAACCGTGCCGCGGCGATGAACAACACACTCGGCAACGATGAATCGCCGGAGAGCGGCTCGTTCACTTCGACGATGTCGACGTCCGTGGACAGTGCGTAGACGATCGACCGCCACAGCCCCCGACGCTGCGCGTTGGACGCCTCGACGAGCGACGGGTCGAAGTCGTACCTGTTGCGGCGGTACAGGATGACGGGCCGCGGCTCGACGGCCGCGGCCCGCTCCAGATGCGCGCTCCTCACCACCTCGTAGAGCTGGACGACGCGCAGGTCCCGAGCGATCGAGTTCACTCGCTCCGCACGCCTCCTACGGTCACGGCGCTGCCACGATCTCAAGGTCATCGAACGTCAGCGCGACAAGCGCGTTCACCGTCGCACTCGGAAGGTAGCCGTACAGCCCCGCCGATCCCGCCCCCTGCAGCGCGGCGGTCGCGTCGGTCCGCTCGATCTGCCACGCTGTCGGCTCGGCGTCGCCGGACTTCCAGAACTTCGCAGCGATCGCGGTCGTCGTCGTCGTCTTGGTGTCGATCTCGAATCGGTACGTCTGTCCTGCAGCGACCGTGAGTCCCGTCGGAGACACCGCCGCGCCGACCGACGTGCTGTCACCGCGGAGGACGTTGAGCTTGACGGTGCCGTCCGCCGCGATCCGAGCCCGAACGAGCCACTGGGTGGTCCCCACTCGGCGAGCGATGACACCGACGTACATGCCTTCGTTGACCTTGTCGACAGTGAACGAACCGCTCATCGTCGTGGACGTGCTGTCGATGACAGGCGTGTCGGCGAAGAGCGACGTCCCGGCACCGACGGAGAACTTGCCCACTCCGTCGGCGACCGAGAATCGGGTCGCAGCACCGCGGGTCGTCCACGCTGCCCCGCTGTCCGACATCCCCCAACCGGCGGTCGTCGAGCGACCGAAAGCGTCGGCGAAGAGGACACCCGGCGCGGGCGCCGTGACCGTCACCTGCTGCGTCTTCGTGTCCGTCGCGCCGTCGTCGTCGGTGACGGTGAGGCTGATCGTGTAGGTCCCGGCCACGCGATAGGTGTACGAGGCCGTGGCGCCTGTCGCGGTGCCCGCGTCGGCATCACCGAACTGCCAGGCGTACGACGCGATCGTGCCATCGGTGTCGTTCGACGTCTTGCCGTCGACCGCGACCGTCAGACCTGCCGACGTCCGCGTGAACGCCGCTGTCGGCGCCACGTTGGCGGCGGGCGCGGCGACCGTCACCTCATGGGTGACCGTCCCCGTCGCGCCGTCGTCATCGGTGACGGTCAGCCGGACGGTGTAGGTCCCCGCCGCCGCGTAGGTGTGCGACGCCTTGGCTCCGGTGCCGACGCTTCCGGCCGGGTCCCCGAACTGCCACGCGTACGACGCGATGGAACCGTCGGAGTCCGATGATCCCGCACCGTCGACGTCGACCTTGAGGCCGTCCTTCGTGTGCGTGAACGCCGCCGTCGGTGCGGAGTTGACCGTCGGGGGCACTCCGGCATCCGGATCGGTGGCGACGATGCGGTCGAAGGAGACGGTCACAGGGTCGTTCGTCACCGCAGCGGGAAGGAATCCGAAGACCCCGATCCGACCGGGCGCCTGCAACGCAGCCGTCGCGTCGGTGACTTCACGCTGCCAGCTCGGCTCAGCCCCCGTGGCGGGCCACACCTTCGCCTTGAGTGACGTCGGCGACGTTCCGATGACGTCGAACATGGCGTGGTACTTCTGCCCGGCCTGGATTGTGAACGGCAGCAGGAACGATGAACCGATCGCCGTCGAACCGTTGCGCAGCACATACAAACGACCGGTCCCGTCCGCGCTGATCCTCACTCGGAGCACGTAGCTGTCCGCGCCGACCTGACGTCCGGTGACGGCGACGTACGTGCCCTCGGCGAGCTTGTCGACGGAGAAGGTTGCGTCGACGCGGACTCGGTCGGTGTTCACCGACGTCGCGTCGGCGTACACGGTGGTCCCCTTCGGGAGGATCAGGTTCCCGCTTCCGTTCGCCACCGAGTACCGGCTCGCGACCGAGCGCAGCGACCAGGCGCCCCCGACATCGGCGGTCCCCCAGCCCGACCCCGCTGTCCGCGAGAACTCGTCGAGGAACAAGGGCTTGGCCACGGACGGGGCTTTCACCGTCACCGTTGCGGTCTTCGAGCCGGTCGCGCCGTCGTCATCGGTCACCGTGAGGGTGATCGTGTACTCGCCGGCGTCCTTGTACTCGTGCGACGCCGTCACGCCGGTGGCGGTTCCGCCGTCGCCGAATGCCCAGGAGTACGAGGCGATCGTGCCGTCGGTGTCCGTGGAGGCCGCACCGGTGACGGAAACCGAAAGATCGGACACCGTCGAGGTGAAGTCAGCCGTCGGCGCCGCGTTGACCGGTGCCGCGACGACCACATCGAGCGTGGTCTTCGCTGTTGCGCCGTCGTCGTCCGTGACCGTCAGCGTGACGGAGTACGAGCCGGCCTCGGCGTACGTGTGGCTCGGTGACGGTGCCGTGTCGGTGCGTCCGTCTCCGAAGTCCCACGCGAATGCGGCGATCGACCCGTCGCTGTCCGTTGAACCGGAGGAGGAGAACGTCGCATCGAGACCGACGGCGCTCCATGCCGCCCGTGCGTTCGGGGGCTCGTTGGCGATGACCGTGATGGGCACCTGCACGGAGTTCGTGGCGCCGTCGTCGTCGGTCACCTTGAGCGTGACCGTGTAGTCCCCACCCGCACGGTAGCGGTGCGAGGGGTTGACGTCCGTCGACGTGTCGCCGTCGCCGAAGTCCCACGCGTACGACGCGATCGTCCCGTCGGGATCCGATGACCTCGATCCCTGGAAGGACGCGGCGAGGTGGTCGAGCGAATAGGTGAACTGCGCCGTTGGAGGCAGGTTCGGCGTCTGGCCCGTGGAGCCGACGGCGTGGTGCTGCGACACCTCGGCTGCCGTGAGTGCGCGACCGTAGATCGCGGTCTCGTCGTAGCTGCCCGTGAGGAACGGCGACGACGAACCCCATGTGGTGTCACCACCGACGCGCCAGAAGCCGTTGTACCCCTGCGCCTGCGTCTGCGGGTTCGTCCCGACCTGGACACCGTCGACATACATCGCCATACCGGCGGATCCCTGCGTGGCTACCATGTGATGCCACTGACCGTTGTTGTAGGCGTTCGGCGACGTGATCGTGTTCGCCTGCCCGGTCCAGGTCCCGAACACGAGCTGTCCGTTGTCCTGCATGTAGACGTGTCGATCGTAGTTCGACGACGTGCCCCCCTGTGCGTCACCGAAGCCGATGATCTTGCCGCCCTGCGTGGAGGTCGTCTTGAACCACGTCTCGGCCGTGAACGCGCCCGGCGACCCGAACTGCGCCACGGAATACACGTTGGACCAGCCCGAGAGAGCGATGCCCGGGTCCGACGTCCCCGAAAGGGCCCCGGGTACGTCGCGCGCCACGGTACCGGCGATGGCGCCGGCGTACCCCGAGATGCTGCTGTCCGCGACACTCGTTCCCGACTTCTCACTGTAACGCCAGTAGAGATCCGGTTCGGAGTTGTACACGACGGCGCCGTACGCGTCCGCCGGAGCGTCGGGAACGTCCAGCGTCCGACCCGACTTGCGGTAGTGAGACTGCACCTCGGCCAGTGTGAGCGCCTGACCGTACACGGCGACATCGTCGATGGTGCCGGTGAGGTGCGAGGAGGAGGGCTGGTTGGGCCATCCGCCGATGTTGTCGCCTCCTACACGCCAGTATCCGTTGTAGGACTGCCCCGACGTCGTGTCCGCGCGCTGCGCGACCCGCCTGCCGTCGAGGTAGAGCTTCATTCCGTCGGCACTCAAGCTCGCCACGATGTGGTGCCACTGGCCGTCGTTGTAACCGGCGCCGGAGTTGACCGTCCGGACCCCGCCGGGGTGGACACCGAACCAGATACGGCCGTCGTTGTCCATGTACACGTGTCGGTCGTAGCTGTTCGAGTTCCCACTCGGACTGTTGCCGAAGCCGATGATCTTGCCGCCGGCCGTGGAGGTGGTCTTCACCCAGCTCTCGACCGTGAACGTGCCAGGGCCCTCGATGGAGTCGGTCGTTGCTCCGAACGCCCCGTTCGTGAAGGTCTTGGCCGTGTCGGGGTCGGACGTGATGGCACCCGCAGCGGACTCCACCGTGCCGGTGATCGCCAGGTCGAATGTCCCCGCCCAGTCACTGGAGCTCGTGGAATCCGGGTCGGAAAGGCGCCAGAAGTGCTCGGCCTCATCCGTGAATACCTCGTTCGCGTAATCGCCGAGGACAGCGTTCGAGACCGTCACGGTAATCCAGCTCGACTTCGCGACATTGCCGTATGGATCGGTCGCGACAACACGGTATCTATGCGAACTACCCGGCTGCAGGTCGACATCGGTGAGGGTCTCCGACTGCGGCTTCCAGAACACCGTCGAGATCGTCTTCTCCGAGATCGGCGCGGAAGCTTCGGAATCGCGGTAGACGCGGTAGGTCAGGGTGGTGTCGTCACGATCCCAATTGGTTTGGTACCTCACGCGAACCTCTCCCGCGGAGAAGGACTTCGCAGAGAAGCTCCAGGCGTCACCCGAGAATCGAGGACCTTGCTTGTTCGGCGCGAGCGCTCGCGTGCCGTACCGCACGAGACCCTGCTGCCGGGTGCCGTTCACTACCGGGAACTCACCACCGTAGATGACGTAGTCCGAATTACCTGTGACGGTCCAGACGGCCTGCCCCGTACCGGTGAAGTTGCCCGGTGTGGTCTGGGGGAACCAGTTCAACAACTCGGGTCGCGGTGTTCCCGGGTGGTCTGGATAGCCGTAGATGTCACGCGTGTTCGTCCCGCGGGCATCGGTGGTCCATGCAGTGGAGTGATAGAAGCTCCACGGGTCGGTCTGCGGGAAGCCGCCGCTGTTACCGCAGTAGTGCTTGTGGCTTGCGGAGTAGGCGATGTCGTTGACGATCGCGATGTCGTATGTATCACCGTGGCAGTCCTCGATCCAGGCGATCGCTCCGTCTGCCCAGTTCACGGCGAAGGTGCCCTCCACGTTCCCGGTGCCGCCGAAGTGCCAACCCGCTCCGTAGAACTTCGTGCCATCAGTGGCGAGGCTCATGAAGCCCGCAGTCTCTCCCGCGTTGCGTACCTGTGTGTTCGCGGGGAGTGGGAGAGCTGTACCGCTCGACGCGTCGGCCAGATACAGCCCGAAGCCGGGCTTGTCGCCGCCGCCGACGGACGTGAAGTTTCCTGAGATGGCGACGCGATCGCCGGCCGGGTTCACGGCAATGCTCTGCACCTGACCGTTGTCGACCGGCACGGTGAAGGGCTGCACAGCCGTGCCCGCGGAATTCAGCTTCACGATGCGCTGTCGAGGCTGGCCTGCGACAGAGGTGAAGTAACCGCCGACGAAGACGCCTTCAGCGGTCGCGGAGATCGCCTTGCCGATGTTGTTCAACCCGACGGTCCCCGCGAGGAGGTTGCCGCTGGGGATGTCGAGGACGGCGAAGCGCTGCCGGTTCTGACCGTTGACCTGGCTGAAGGAGCCCGTGACGTAGAGCTTCGTACCGTCCGGGGACGCAGCGAGCTCGTTGATCCGATTGTTGAAGGTCGGAGCGAACGAGGTGATCAGCGCGCCCGTGGTCAGGTTGTAGGCGAGGATGTTGCCGCGCGCCGAGAGATTGGTCCCCGGTGCCGCGCCCGCCGGCCGCGCGTTCGAGAACTGCCCGGCGGCGTAAACCGTGTTGCCCACGATGACCTGGGACCACACCACGCCGCCGTCGATCTGCACGGTGGGAAGCGCGTCGGCCGTCACCGTCTCGGGGAGCTCCGATGGCGCAGCGGCTGGCGGCGGATCCGCTGCGATCGCCGCTGTCGGCACCACTCCGAACGTGAGTCCGGCCGCGACGACAGTCGCGATCATCATAGAAAAGGCCGCACGGCCCGCAGAAATCGTCCCCACGATTTGCATCCCCTATATACGCGTCCGCATGCACGCAGAGCGCGCTGTGCCGACGGGTCCCCAGAAATCCCCCCAAAGGATTTCTCGCACAACATACGCCATAACGTGTGCTCAGCGCGAGCTGTTCCGAGAATCGACCCTCAGCCGGTCAGTCGATGTCGCCTTCGAAGGCGATCAGCGGGTCCGAAACGGACAGATCGACCTCGATGCGAACGTCCGCGCGCTGCCCCTCGGGCAGTTCGAAGACGAAGGCGCCTTCGGCCATCTCCCCCGGCTCGACCTCGGACGGGAAGGCCTTGCCGGCTGGCTTCGTGACCGGACTGGCTTGCAGATTCGAGGAGCCGGCGAACAACGTGACAGCTGCGGTGGTGAGATCAATGGCCTTCGTGGATCCGTTCTTCACCTCGACGGTGACGCGGACCGCTGGGCCGCTCACCTCGCCGGGAAGGACGGCTTCTCCTGTGACGCTCTCGATGCGGCGCACCGACACCGTCGGACCTCCGTCCACGGCGACGGGTGCCGCGAGATCGACCGGCGGAAGTGTCTCGCGGGCATTGGGCGCCGGCGCGGAAGGATCATCCGATTCGTCGGAGCCGGTTCCGGGCGTCGCCGTCGACCCGTCGGGCGTCTCCCCCGTCGCCGTCCCGCTCGGCGCGGGACTCGACGAGGGCTCGCCGGTCCCGGGCGAGGCGCTCGAACCGACACCACCCGGCGCCGCGGACACCCCACCGCCGCTCAGACCGACCGCGAGCGCGATGCCGCCCCCGATCACAACCGCTGCGGCGACCGCCACTGCGATCATCGCCTTGCGGGGCGCGCGCCGCGGCTCCTCGCCGAGCAGCCGCTCGAATTCATCGCGATCGCGCGCGAATGCTTCGTCGTCCTTCATCGTGATGTCGTCCTCCCCCGTGACCGTGCCGTCCTCCCCAATGGACGCGCCGCACGATTCGCACAGATACTAGCCCCTGACGGCGGCCCCGACACCGCTGCCGCCGAGTCTCAAGCCTTCATCCGCGATCCGGCGGGCGTCGCGCACCCCGCGCAGGTAAGCCCGCCATGGCGCTGACGACCGGAGCAGCTGTGCGCGCCCGCCACGGAGGATCACTTCACGAGCGGATGCCGTGACGCCGGCGCGCCAGCGACGGATCCCTTCTTCATCGAGGAAGCGAACGGCGAAGAGCATGCGATTCCGGATGTTGAAGTAGTAGTACGTCTCGGACTTGCTGCGGCTGGTCTGTCGATTCGATCGGTGCGTCGCCCCCTCGTCATGGACGGCGACGGAGTCGGCCACCAGCCGGAGGGTCCCGCCCGCGGCCACGACCCTGCGCGAGAAGTCCACGTCCTCCCAGTACAGGAAGTAGTCCTCGTCGAAGCCGCCTGTCGCGTGCCAGAGCGCCGCCGTGAACCACAGGCATGCGCCGGTCAGCCACTCCCAGATCTCCTCGCCGGGATACTGGGCACGCTTGGCATGACTGCGGGTGCGACCGTCGACAAGGGAGACGTCCGCGCCCGCGAACCAGACCGACCCTCCGGGTGTCATGATCCGTGGCGCGCACAGCGCGAGCGGCGAACCCGCGGTCGCGCTACGGAGCGTGCGGACGGCGTCCCCGCCCATCCGGGCGTCCGGGTTGAGCAACAGCAGCCCCGTCGCTCCCGCTTCGAGGGCTGCGGCCACGCCGAGGTTGACGCCGCCGCCGAACCCGGTGTTGACGTCGGGCTCGATGAGAAGCCAGCGTTCCCGTCTGGAGAGGTCGCGTATGTGCTCCCGCTCGCGACCGGTCGTTGGATTGTCCACGACGACGACGATGTCGGGCTCCGCCTCCGCGACCGTAACGGCGAGATTGGCCTCGAGGAGCGCGCTCGAGCCGTAGTTCACGACGACGACGGCCCACCTCGCGTCGTCAGCCGACACGGCGCATCTCGCGGAACCACTTCACGGACGCCGCGCCCAGGAAGAGCGCGTTGACGGCGAACAGTGCGCCGTAGACCACCAGGAACAGCGGCGACACCCCCCACAGGAGGAAGGCGAGGCAGAGCACCCCGAAGTCGGTCGGCAGGAGGATCATCGACCGCCCGAACGTGCCGCCGGCCCGCGCGTGGGTCGATGCCACACCGCGTGCGCCCTTCAGGAGGTCGTTGAGGATCATCCCGAAGAACGTCACGGTCGCGACGACGGAGTAGCCGATCGGAACGAGAAGGGCGAACTCGCCGAGGTCCCCGAACCGGTAGAGCCCGACCAGGACGGCGAGGTGCAGACTCGCGATCTTGAGGGCATCCACGAAGTGGTCCAGCCACTCACCCGCGACCGAGCCGCCGCCGCGGAGCCGGGCGACCTGACCGTCGGCGGAATCCCACGCGTAGCCCGCTACGAGCAGCACCGCGATGAGGATGCCGGACCACCAGGACGGCGGCACCGTCGCGATGAGGGCGACGCCGACGAAGGTGTGGGCGGCGCTCACGAGGGTGACCCGGTTGGGCGTGAGACCGAGCCGGTACGCGACGGCGGCGAACAACCGTCCGATGCGACGGTTGACGTACACGGAGTACGCGGGCGCTCCGCGCGCGTGGCCCTTTTGAGCTCCGCGCAGTCTCGCCATCGTCTCGGCGAGATTCGGTGCGATGGGATCTGTGGTCGTCATCGGGTTGCTCCTCGCAAGCGTCGTACGCGTGGGCGGCGGAGGGGCACCGCGACATGGTCCGGATCGGCGACCCCAGAGGGCGGACGGACGGTGCGGGACACGGCACCGGGCACCGTCGCGATCCGAGCGGCGACGCGTAGCCACGCAGCCCTCGAGCTCGTGTCCCCTACGAGCGAAGTCATTCGCGCCACCCCCAGTAGCTCGACATTCGCGGGCACCGGAAGCGCCCATCCCCATGGACAGTATGCCGCGCAAATCCGGTGTTGTCTCGCGCGTCCGCCGGCTCCGCCCCGCCCGGACGCCCGTGGCGGAAGGGCGAGCACGCAGAGCGGAGGGGATCCGCCGACCTGCCAGACTGTCCGCTATGCCGACCGGTGACCGCCTGCGCGTGATGCAATCCTTCGGGGCGCCGCGACCCACGTCCAATCCTTACGTCCACATGCTGGATGCCGCGCTGGACTCCGAACCCGGACTCGAGCACCTGCGCTTCGACCGCCGGACCGCGTTGCTCGGCCGGTACGACGTCCTGCATCTCCACTGGCCGGAGACGCTTTTCGGTGGAGCGACCCCGGCCAAGCGCGTCGCCCGTCGGCTGTTCGGCACCGTGCTCGTCGCGCGACTGCGTCTCACCCGCGTCGCGATCGTCCGGACGCTCCACAACGTCGAACTCCCCGACGTGGACTCGCGGTGGGAACGGTTCCTGTTGCGGTGGATCGACCGTCGAGCCGACTTCCACATCCGTCTGAACGACTCCACGCCGGCGCGCCCCGGCATCCCGTCGGCCGTCATCCCGCACGGCCACTACCGCGACTGGTTCGCCCGCGTCGAGGCCGTTCCGGCGGCACCGCGCTCGCTCGGTTTCGTCGGTCTCGTGCGCCGTTACAAGGGCGTCGAAGCGCTCATCGAGCGTTTCCGCGAGACCGCCTCCCGTCTCGGGGACTGGACGCTCCGGGTCTCGGGGAATCCCTCGACGCCGGAGCTCGCCGCGGAGATCCGGGAGCTCGCCTCACCTGACGACCGCGTCTCCGTCGACCTGCGCTACCTGTCGGAGGAGGACTTCGCCCGCGCCGTCATGTCCGCATCGGGGATCGTGCTGCCGTATCGGTTCATGCACAACTCCGGCACGGCGCTCGCGGCGCTCTCGCTCGATCGCCCCGTCCTCGTGCCCCGCAACGAGGTGAACGAGGCGCTGGCCCTCGAGGTCGGCGACGGGTGGGTGACGATGTTCGACGGCGACCTCACGGCCGACGCCCTGTCGGCGTTCGCCGAAGCGACGAGCGCCATTCCTGCGACCGTCCCGGATCTGGACGACCGCGGATGGTCGCTCGTCGGCGCCCGCCACCGCGAGGCGTACATCGGGGCCATCCGGTCGCGGCGGGGCGACGCGTGAGCGCATCGAAGCGGATCCTGATCGCCGTCCCCTCGTACCGCCGGCCCGACCGGCTCGCCCGGCTGCTGGTCACCCTCGCCGGCCAGCGCGAGGACGTCGCGCCCCTGAGTGCGGACGTCATCGTGATCGACAACGATCCGGAAGGAAGCGCCGCAGGACCGGCTCACGCAGCATCAGTGCACTACCGGCTCGAGCCGCGTCCCGGTCTCGCCGCGGTCCGGAACACCGCGCTGGACGAAGCGATCTCCAGAGGCGTCGACGCCCTCGTCTTCATCGACGACGACGAGGTCCCCGCCCCCGGATGGCTGCAGGCCCTGATATCGCCGTGGGCTGCGGGGACGGCGGATCTGGTCTCGGGCCGCGTCGAGTCGGAGTTCGACGTCCCGCCCGACGAGTGGATCGTGGCGGGCGGGTTCTTCCGTCGTGTCCGATTCGCGGACGGAGAGCGGATGCCGGCGGCCCCGACCAACAATCTCCTGATCGACGTGTCCGCGCTCCGCACCACGGGCATCCGCTTCGACGAGGACTTCGGACGCTCCGGTGGCGAGGACATCCACTTCACGTCCGCCCTCACCCGAGCCGGCGTGCGGATCGCGGCCGCGCCGCGTGCCGTGGTGACCGATCACGTACCGGCGGACCGGGCGACCCCGTCCTGGGTCCTCCGGCGCGCGTTCCGCGTCGGCACGACGACCGCCCGCAGCGACATCGGGCTCACCTACGGCGCCGTACGCACTCTCCGACGCCGCGCCCGCTGGCTGGCCGTCGGGCTGGCGCGCGCGCTGGCCGGTGCCGCCCGGTGGGTCCTGGGCCTCGTCACGCGTTCGACGGTGCACCAGGCACGCGGTGCGAGACTCGCGGCGCGCGGGATCGGTATGGCCGCCGGCGGCGCCGGGTTCCGCTACCTCGAGTACCGCCCCCGCAGCTCGTCGTGACGCCCGGGCGCGTCGTGGTGTAGTGTCCAGGAATCGGGCTTTGGGGGCCTGATTCGAGTTGGGGCTCGATCTAGCTGGCTGGGGAGCTCGCTATGACTGTGCGTATCGGTTACGCCGCGGGGGCGTTCGACCTGTTCCACGTGGGACATCTGAACATCCTTCGCCACGCGAGGGAGCACTGCGACATGCTCGTCGCCGGTGTGGTCAGCGACGAGATGCTGCACGAGGTGAAGGGCGTCGACCCGTTCATCCCGACGGCGGAGCGAGCCGACATCGTGCGCGGCATCCGCTTCGTGGATCACGTCCACATCGAACGCGTGCCCGACAAGCTGGCCGTGTGGCGCGAGGTCGGTTTCACGCACTTCTTCAAGGGCGACGACTGGCGCGGCACCGAGAAGGGCAACCGCCTCGAACGCGAGTTCGCCGAGGTCGGGGTCGAGGTCGTGTACTTCCCCTACACAGCGCACACCTCGAGCACCCAGTTGCGTCGTGCGCTCGAGGTCGCCTCGGCCGAGACGCTGTACGACCGCGAGCTGCGTTCCGAGTCGGCGTGACCGCGGCGCGCGACGACGGCGCGCGATCCGAGGGTGCCGACGACGTCATCGAGCTCTTCGTCGGCCAGGTCCTCGCCCTCTATCCCCTGCGGGTCATGGGCGGACCGACCAACGGACTCGATCCTCCCCCGCTGCGGAGCATCTTCCCCCGCTCCCGCGATCCGAGAGCGTCCGTCGCGACCGAGCAGGACGGGGCGCGCGCCCGGGCGCGGACCTATGTCGTCCTCGCCGATGCGCCGGGCCACGGCATCCTCACCATCGGCGACTATCGGGTGGAGGTCGTCATCCTCCCCCTCGATGCCTCGACCCCGCCGCAGGCAACCGTCTTCCGCATCGCCTCGATCACCGGGCGGATGGTCACCGTGACCGGGTCCGTCATCGACCCGCTGATGGATGCCGCCGACTGAGCCCCGACTTTTCGAGACCTGTCCCGCCCACCGTCGTGCGGGACGGACGGCGAGAGCCGCACCCCTGTGGACGGGGTGCGGCTCTCGACCTGGATGTTGTTGCGGGTCAGCGACCGCTGCGGCGGCCGGCACCGTTCTGGCGGACGACCGAGCCGACGGTGAGCGAACCGCCACCGCTGGCGCGGCGGCCGGTGCGCCGGGCGCCGCCGGCCGGAGCGGCCTTGGGCGCGCCGTGCGACGCGGGCTGGCCGGCCGCGCGAGCGGGCTGGCCGTCACGACGCGGGGCGTCTGCGGTACGGCGCGTGGCATCGGAGGTGCGGCCCTGACCGCGACCGCGTCCGCCGCCCTGGCCGCGTCCGCCGCCCTGCCCCTCGCGGGCGGCGCGCTTGCGCTGCGCGTTCGCGCCCTGGCTCTGGCCCCCGCCGCGGGTGTGCGGCTGCTCGGGCACCGGGGTCACGTGCGGGGCGATCTGGCCGACGAGCTCGACGACCGAGGCGGATGCCGCGGTCACGGTCTCGGGCGTGACGGAGATCGACGCCTTGCGCAGCAGCGAGTCGACGTCGCGACGCTGCTCCGGGAGCACGACGGTGACGACGGCTCCCTCGGCGCCGGCGCGGGCGGTGCGGCCCGAGCGGTGCAGGTACGCCTTGTGCTCCATGGGCGGGTCGACGTGGACGACGAGTTCGACGTTGTCGACGTGCACACCGCGGGCGGCGACGTCGGTCGCGACGAGAACCCGGGCGGTACCGTCCGAGAACGCGGCGAGGTTGCGGTCACGCTGCGGCTGCGAGAGGTTGCCGTGCAGGTCGACCGACGGGATGCCCTGCGAGGTCAGCTGCTTCGCGAGCTTCTTCGCGGCGTGCTTGGTGCGCAGGAACAGGATCCGGCGACCGGTGCCCGAGGCGAGGAAGCGCACGAGCTCCTTCTTCTCGTCGGAGCCGGGAACGTGGAAGACGTGGTGCGTCATCGCGGCGACGGGCGAGTGCGCCTCGTCGACCGAGTGCAGCACCTCGTTCTGCAGGAAGCGGTTCACGAGCTTGTCGACGCCGTTGTCCAGCGTCGCGCTGAACAGCATGCGCTGCGCGCCCTGCGGGGTCGCGTTCAGGATGCGGGTGACACCGGGCAGGAAGCCGAGGTCGGCCATGTGGTCGGCCTCATCGATGACGGTGATCTCGACGGCGTCGAGGCTCACGAGCTTCTGCTGCATGAGGTCCTCGAGGCGGCCGGGGCAGGCCACGACGATGTCGGCACCGGCGCGGATCGCCTCGACCTGACGGTTCTGGTTCACGCCGCCGAAGACCGTCGCGGTCTTCATGCCGTACGCGGCGGCGAGCGGTGCGAGGGTGCGGTCGATCTGGGTCGCGAGTTCGCGGGTCGGCGCGAGGACGAGGCCCAGGATGCGGCCGCGACGGCGGGTGCCGCCGGCCAGGCCCTGTCCGAGGCGGGCGACCATGGGGATCGAGAAGGCGAGGGTCTTGCCCGAGCCGGTGCGGCCGCGGCCGAGCACGTCGCGACCGGCGAGCGTGTCGGGGAGCGTGTCGATCTGGATCGGGAACGGGGTGGTCTTGCCGTCCGCGGCGAGCGCGGTGACGAGGGGAGCGGGCACGCCGAGCGTGCCGAACGTGGGTTCAGTCATGAGAGAACTAACTCGGGCGTGTTCGCCCGGATCGGTGTCCCGAGTGCGGATGCGCAGACGGGTTCGCCGTGAGAAGGAGTCGCCAGCGACGATCGGTGGATCGGCAGCGGATGATGCGTTCTACGACGCGAGGGGCACCAGGGAAGGCGCCGCAACCCGTTCAGCCTATCAGTCGCCTCCTGGGCGAGGCTCTCAGAGCTCCGCACCCGACACGGCGAACGTGTCGCACGCCGCGTGGCCGCCCTCGTAGCCGGCCATGAACCAGCGCTGTCGCTGCTCGCTCGAGCCGTGGGTCCAGCTCTCGGGGTTCACGCGTCCCGACTGCTCCTGGATGTGGTCGTCCCCGACGGCCGCCGCGGCGGAGAGCGCATCGTCGATCTGTGCCCGCGTCGGCTCGAGCAGGTAGGGCTGCCCGGCGGCATCCGTCTGCTTCGGAGCCTCTGCGGCCCAGGCTCCGGCGAAGCAGTCGGCCTGCAGCTCGGTCCGGACGGCGTTGCTGTCCTCACCCGTCCCGTCGCGCGGGTGGTCCTCGAAGACACCCGTCAGGTGCTGCACGTGGTGGCCGTACTCGTGCGCGAGCACGTAGAGCTGCGCGAAGTCGCCGCCCTCGGCGCCCAACTGGCCCCGCAGGATCGACCAGAACGTGGGGTCGATGTACACGGTTTCGTCGGTCGGGCAGTAGAACGGACCCGTCTGATTGGATGCCGTTCCGCACGGCGTCTGCGCCTGCTGATCGACGATCACGAGGCTCGGAGCCCGGTAGTCGCCGCCGAACTCGCCCTCCCAGTAGGAGTTGATGACCTCTTCTCCGGCGTCGAGCCGGCACGCGTCGTCGTTGTTCGCATCGCTGCCGGTCTGGCAGTTCGTCAACGCCGTCCCCGGCTCGGAACCGCCGCCGCCCGGCGCGCCCCCGAGAAGCCCGCTGAGGTCCTGCCCGGTGAAGAGCGAGAAGAGCAGCACGGCGATGCCGATCACCCCGACTCCGGCGCCACCGGCGATCATCGGGCCGCGGCCACCGCGGCGGGTCGCGCTCTTGCCCCGCACATCCGCGTTCGGGTTGAAGGTCATGCCCGGACGCTACTCCCGCCGCCGCCTCGGACGACACGGGTTGCGTCCACGCCCTGAACCGTACTCGCGCCCCCCGCGGGCCCGCGCGATCGGACACAATGGGGCCATCGGACACAATGGAGTGCGGCGGCGCTGATCGCGTCGTCGCTCGCGGAGGAGATCACAGTGGACGCACGCGCGGACGAACCGGCACCCGGGGATTACGCGGAATCGCGCCTCATCGCGATCCCCGATGATCCGACGACGGATGCCCCCGGCTTCGCCGCGCTGCACCCCAGCCCGGAGTGGTGGCTCGCCCTCCCGGCCGGCTCGCGGCTGGTGGGTCTCGTCGTCTCGCGACCCGACATGCCGAGCGTCGTCGCGCAGCGCGAGGCGCTCGCGCAGTTCGGCGTGCCGATCGAAGGGTTCCGGCATCCCGCCCCTGACATCGGGGAGACATGGGAGGAACGGCTCACGCGCCTGTTCGGGCGCCTGGGAGCCGGGGACGTGCTCGTCGTCACCGACGTCAAGGCGCTCGGCCGCGACGCGCACGAGGAGACCCGGACGGTCGCGGAGCTGCGCCGTCGGTCGGTCATCGTGAAGGTGCTCGACCGGAGCTGAGCCGATCGCTCAGGACGTCGCGCAGATGCGGAGCGGGTCGCTCGTCGAGCCGTCCTCACGGCGCACGCTGACGTCGATGCAGAGCTGCGTGTCCGTGCCCAGCGAGACGGTGACGCTCGTCTCCCGCACGTTCGCCGCGGTCGCCTCGCCACCGTCGAGACGGACCTGCTGCCACAGGTAGGTGTCGCCCTCCTGCGGATCGGGATTGATCCAGCGGAACGTCGCCTTGTCGCCCGACACGGAACTCTCGCCCTCGGTCGGCGGCGCGATGAACTCCGACACGGGATCCTGCGGGATCGGCGCCGCCGAGGGCGAGGTCTCGGGTGCCGCCTCGTCGACCGGGGGCGTCAGGAGGGACGCGACGACGACGGCTCCCACCACGACGATGGCGACGACAGCGGCGGCGATCAGCCCGATCCACAGACCTCTGCGGGACGGGGCCGGAGCAGCCGTCGGCGGTGCCGTGTCCTGCGGTGCCGTGTCCTGCGGAGATGTCGTCTGCGGGGCACCGGTCGTCGCGGACGGCGGAAGAGGCGACGTCGGCGCCGTGGCAGCGGGGATGCGCCGGGGCCCCCGCACGATCGTGCCCTCGTCCGCCGCGGTGGTCACCGGGGCCGACGGCGGGATGGCCGTCGGCGGGCGCAGCATGGTCGCATCGGAGCCGGTGTTCGTGCCCGTGTCGACGGGTGCCCAGCCCGATGTGTCCCGGCGAGCCGTGGCATCCACCCCCGTGCCGAGCCCGCCGGCGAGAGCAGAACGCTCCCACGTGGGCCCCGCGGCGGGCGACGTGTGCGGATCGATGCTGACGATGCCGCGGACGCGGGTGAGTTCGCCGTCCTCCTCCTCGTCCTCGATGGGCGGAGCGTCGTCGAGGATGTCGATCGGGGTGACGGAGTGAGCCAGCTCGATCTGCACCTTCTGCAGATCGCGCGCGAAGGCGACGGCGGATTCGTACCTGTCGCCCGGCCGCTTCGACATGGAGCGTTCGAGCACCTGGAACAGGGACGCCGGCACATCCGCGCGCTCGAGGCGCGCGAGCGGCTCCGACTCGATGCGGCGGATCAGGTCCGCGCCGCCGTTGCGCCCTCCGGGCACCTCGAACGGCGACCGACCCGCGAGCAGGTTGTAGACGGTCGCGCCCAGAGCCCAGACATCGGACTGCACGGTGAAGTCGGGGCTGTCGGCGAACGACTCCGGCGGGGACCACGGGATCGACATCCCGGCTGACGGATCGGTGGCCTCCGCCGTCGTCGCGATGCCGAAGTCGGTGAGCGCGGGACGGTTGTACTCCGTGACGAGGATGTTCGCCGGCTTGATGTCGCGGTGGAGGATGCCGGCACGGTGCGCCGTCTCGACGGCTGCGGCGACCTGGATGCCGACACGCAGCGACTCCGCGACGGAGATGGGCGCCGACCGGGCACGCACCTGCAGATTCGGCTTGGAGCAGTACTCCATGACCAGGTAGGAGCGACCGTCGTCCGACACACCGGCCTGGTAGATCGTGACGATGGCGGGATGCGTCGACAGCATCGCCATGACGTTGGCCTCGGCCTGGAACTGCTCGGCGACGCCGCTGGTCATCTTGTCGGCGAGGAGGACCTTGACCGCGACCCGGCGCCGCGGCAGCGCCTGCTCGTATAGGTAGACGTCGGCGAAGCCCCCCGACCCGAGGACCTGGACGTACGAGAAGCCGGGCAGTTGGGGCGGCGGCGCAGGGGCGCGCTTGGAGCTCACGGAAGGTCCTCGAAGGTGAGGGTGACGCCGTCACCGAGATCGAGCACGTCGGCGTCGATCACCATGGTCGGCTCGTTGGGGTGGAGTCGGACGGGGTCGTGACCGCCGCGGAGGAGCACGGTGCCGTTGGTGCTCGCGAGATCGACGGCGAGCACGTGCTCGCCCTCGGCGCGGATCTCGACGTGGTTGCGCGAGATGTCGTGCTGCGGCCCGTCGACGGCGACCAGCGTGGGCAGGTCGTTCTCGGCCGGCCGGGTGGAGCGGGGACGGCGTCCGATGATGACCGTGCGCTCCAGCTCGACGACCCGCCCGTCGGCGAGGCGGATGCGTCCGCGGGAGGGGCTGCGCGGCGGGACGTCCTCGATCGAGTCGTAGGACGTGGATGCCGCGCGCATCGCGCGGGCCTCGGCGACCGACACCGTGGCGCCGTCGTGATCGCCCAACTGCGCGCCGCCCGCCACGTCCGGCGGCAGCGGCGGCACAGGCGGCACGAAGGGCGGGAGAGCGGGCACCGGCGTCGTTCCCTTGGCCGCGGTGCGTGGGCTCGCGACCGTCGCGCCGAGCTCGGGGTCGTCGTCGATGCCGGAGACGGTCTCGGAGGAGGTCGCCATGCTGTGGGGCGCGGCCCCGCCCGGAGTGGACACCGGCGATCCGCCGAGGGTGTGCAGGGGCGGCACACCGGTGACGAGGCCGGGGGTCGCGGGCTCAGGGGTGGGTTCCTTCGCACGGCTCCGGGGTGAGGCGATGGTCTCGCCGAGATCGCTCGGGGATTCCGCCTCCGCCGCGGGCTCCGGCTCCGCAGCCGGCGCAGGGTCCGCAGCGGGCGCAGGCTCGACGGCCGGCTCCGGCTCTACCTCGGGCTCCGGCTCTACCTCGGGCTCGGGCGCGGGCGCCGCGGCCGGGGCAGACACAGCCCGTGCGACGGCGACGGCGGGCGTCGGAGCATCGCCGCCAGCCAGGTCGAAGACGACCTCGGCCGCAGGGACGACTCCCGATTCGATCGGCAGCATGTCGGCATCCGTCCCCGTCCCGAGGTCGACGCTCACGCGCACGACCCCGGCGAGGAACCGTTCGGTCCAGGTGGCGACGCCGTCGCCCGAGATCGCGTCGATGCCGTCCGCGGTCTCGACGACGAGCGTGACCGGACCTCGGACGGCGACCCGGACGCCATCGCCCTCGGCGACGGCGAGACCGAAGGGCGGGATCGCCGCGAGCGACGTCCCGAACGCGCCGGTCAGGGACTCGAGGACGGCACCGATGCCCCCGCCGTCCAGGCGACGCCAGACGCCCTCGACCGCGTGCGGGGTGACCGCCGGCGGCAGCACGGCGAGCGCGGATCCGGTCACGGCAGCACGCCACGCCTCGGCGTTGCCGTCAGGCCGGTATCGCACAGAGCGCATCAGGCGTCTCCTCCTGCCGCTGCACGCGGCCGTGTGTCCTCGTCGGCGTGCGACACGCGGCCCGCGGGCGACGTGTCGTACGCATCATCATCCTGCCCTGACACGCGGACGGCATCGACCACGACAGCCGTGATGTTGTCGCGACCGCCGTGGAGCATCGCCTCGTGAACGAGGCGGGTCGCCGCTTCGCCGGGGTCGCTCACATCTCGCAGGATGCCGCTGATGCGCTCTTCGGGAACCTCGCCCGACAGCCCGTCCGAGCAGATGAGCATGCGGTCTCCCGGTTCGGCCGCGACGAGCCAGAAGTCGGCCTCACCGCCGCTGCCGGCGCCGATCGCGCGGGTGATCTCGTTGCGCCGCGAATCGCGGCCTGCCGCTTCGCCGGTCAGCTCGCCCGCGTCGATGAGTTCCTGGACGACGGAATGATCGACGCTGATCTGCTCGAGCTCACTCTCCGCGTACCGGTAGGTGCGCGAATCGCCCACGTTGATCGTGAGCCAGTAGCCGTGCCCGCCGACCTCGGTGACCGCGACGCCGGTGAGGGTCGTGCCGGCCGCACGCCCCTCATGGCTGATCCGGAGTACGGCGGCACGTGCCCGGGCGAGGGCGTCCCGCATCTCCTCGATGCCGACGGAGTCGCGGCCGACGAGGGCGCGGAACTCGGTGACGACGGCGGAGCTCGCTGCTGCTCCCGCATCGTGACCGCCCATGCCGTCGGCGACGAGGAACAGCGGGTACTCCGCCAGATGCGAGTCCTCGTTGACGCGTCGTCGCAGGCCCGGATGCGTCGCCGCACCGATCTCCACGTCGATCGCGATCATCGGGCGCTCTCCACCGTCAAGCTCCGGTCGCCGAGTTCGAGGACGTCGCCCGACCAGATGCGCGCGGGTTCTCCGGGCGCGAGCCGCTGCGGCTGACCGCCGCGGACGATCACGACGCCGTTGAGGGAGTGCCGGTCGACGATCCACGTTCCCGTGGCGTCGACACCCACCTCGAAGTGGGTCTTGGACATCGAGAGCGTCTCATCGCGCACGGCGACGCTGCGACGTCCCTCCTGCTGTCCGGGGCCGCGGCCGAACAGGCTCGGCTCGTAGACGTTGTGGCGGGTGCCGTCATCCCAGCGGAGGATCGCGATGACCGGCGGAGCCGCGTGCTCCACCGCATCGGGCTTCCCGTCGCGGTGGGGAACCCCGGGAACGGTCGAGATGACGTCGACCGGCAGCGTCCGAGGGATGCGCCGGTTCGCCGGAGGGGATGCCGGGGCCCACGCGGGTGCCGGCAGGGCAGCACCCTGCAGCACGGGCGCCGCGGGTGCGGGAGCGACGACCGGGGCGGGCGCCGCCGCGAGCACAGGCTCCGGCGACAGTGCCAGGGCAGGGGCGGGGGCAGGGGCGAGGTCGGCGGCCGAAGGGGAGGCCGGCGCCGCCTGCACCCGGTCGGGCCGTTCGACGCGGCTGACGTCGACCACGACGGCACCGGACGCGATGTCGTGCCACCCGCGTCGCCACCGCGAGGGGTCGAACAGGGGCGAGAACAGCCCGACGAGGACGCTGCCGGTCAGCCCCCAGATCAGGTTGCGCCCGAGTGCACGTCCGAAACCGAGGGCGGCGTCGTCCGCAGAGTGCGCGAGCGCGAGACCCATGAACCTCATGCCGAGCGATCCGCGTCGACCCTGGAGCGCCGTGTGGATCAGGAACCAGACGATCGCGGCGACGATGACCGCAGGGACCAGGACGAGAACCGGCACGGCGCTACCCGTGAGGACCGACGCGGTCACGACCACACCCGAGACGAGCGCAACGACGACTCCCGCGATCACGGAATCGATGACGACGGCGAGGATGCGGTGGAGCATCGTCGCCGGGTGACGCTCGGTCATCGTCGTCGCGCCCGGACCATCGTCGAAAGACCCGACCACAGATTCGTCCGGTCGCGTCGCAGCGATCGAAGACTCAGCCGCGCTCGCAGGCGCTGCCAGAACGTCGCTCCGCCGGCCATGCCTGCGACGATCTCGTCGACCTCGCGCCAGAACGCGTCGACGTCCTCGGGGCTGGGATCGCCGGGACCGTAGACGTCGGCGTCGGCCTGCTGCGCGAGGGTCGCGACGCGGGCACCGTCGAACGACTCGCCGACGACGACCGCGCTCTCGGCTCGCGTGGACCCCGGCGGGACGCTGATGCGGTAGTCGACGGCGCGGTCGACGAGTTCGTCCCACCCGCCCGACACGCGATCCGCAGTGCGCTCCGCGTGCAGGCGGCGCGTACGCCGCGCGGCTTTGATCCCACCGATCACGAGGAAGGGCGACAGGAGCAGGAGGATGCCGCCCAGACCGGCCGCCGTCCACAGCAGCACGGGCCCCAGCCACCCGAGACCGGAGTCGGGCTGCTCGTCCTGATCGCGCTCCTCGGCCAGTGCCGGCGGAAGCTCCGCGGGCTCCTGAGCGGGCGGCGGCGGCTGCAGCACCTGCGGCTTGGGGTTCGCTCGCGGCTTGGTGTTCTGCTGGCTCGGCTCGTTGTCTTCGTCGGGGGTCGGGTCGAACGGCACCCAGCCGACACCCTCGAACGCGATCTCCACCCACGCGTGGACGTTCTCGCCGGTCGCGGTGAAGACGCCACCGGCATCCTTCTCGTCCTGGTCGGGGTGCCAGCCCATGACGACGCGCGCCGGCATGCCGAGCTGCGTCGCCATGAGGGCCATGGCGACGGCGTACTGCTCGTCGTCGCCGATCATCTGCTCGTTCGAGACGAGCATCGAGATGCGCGCCGCACCGTGACCGGAGGGCGAGTAGACGTCGCTCGCGAGACCGTGGCTGAAGTAGCCGTCGGTCTGGAGATAGGTCTCGAGCGCCCGCGCCCGGTCGATCGGCGTCTCGGCATCCTCTGTGGCGTCCGAGGCGATCTCGCTGAGCGCCTGCGGGATGCCGGCCTGCTTGGGCATCTTCAGCGACGCGAAGGGGGTCTCCGAGAGCTGCTCATCCTTGACGACCGGGGGAACGATCGTGTCGATCGTGTACGCGTCACCCGATCGGACGCCCGAGGTGGTCACGGCCGTCCCGGTGCCGTCGTTGAAGTGCGCACCACGACGGAGGTCGGTCGCGCGCGTCCCGACGAAATCGAACTCGCGAGCGGAACCGACCGTCGGCAGCCAGACACCGGAGAGGTTCTCGATGTCGACGCGCACCTTCGTCTCGGTCCCCTCCGCCTGCGGCGACATGTTGGAGCGGATGGAGGTGAACGCGCTCGACGAACCCGCGCCGTCCTCGGCGACGTTGTAGACGATGCCGTCGTAGGAGTCCATCGTCGCGAGGCGAACGCGGCCGTCCTCCGGAAGCCCGGTGACGGTGAACAGCGGATCGGTCGTGTAGTCGCGGACGTATTTGCGCCAGGCCTGCAGCGGGCTCGCGTAGTCGTGGATATCGAAGGGCGGGACGACGAAGTCCCGCAGGATGTACCGCTGCGTGGGGGGTGCGGCGGTCGCCGCCACCGCGGCGCCCGCGCCGGTGGCCAGAGCGAGGACGACGCCACCCGAGATGAGGCGACGCAGTCGTGCGGCGCGCGAGGCATCCGCTCCCGGCGTCGCCGCTTCGACAGCGGTGCGCTCGGGGCTCCACATCGTGCGCAGCGCGAGCCAGACGACGGCGACGACGGCGAAGATCACGCCCTGCACGATCGGAGCGACGGTCTGAGCCGTGCCGAGGAGGATCTCACCCGCGATGTAGAGGGAGGCGGGGATCAGCGCCCACGCCGCACGCCGCAGTCGGAGCGCCAGCGATGCCGCCAACACCGACGCGACGAGCGTCAGGAGGAACGGCACGATCAGGTGCCCGTCGCCCGGGTCCACCGGCGGGACCGTGGTGAGCAGGTCCTTCCACGACGTCACGACGCCGACCGCGAGCTGGCGCCAGGTCTCGAGCGTCGGGATGACTCCGAGGAACGTCGTGTGAGGCAGGGCGAGCGCGCCGCCGAAGAGGAAGTACACCGCGATCGTCGCACCCGTGAGGGTGAGGACCCCCCAGCGCCAGCGCGCCCCGACCCACGCGAGCACGAGACCCAGCAGGAGCGCACCGATCGCCGCGACCAGGTACGTCGCGCCGTCGAAGGTGGCGGCGAAGCCGATGATGCCCACCGTCAGGAGGAGGATCACGGCGCCGACATCCGCGACGACACGGCGCCAGGTCATGCCCGGCAGCATCAGGAAGGCGAGACGGTTCACGAGAGTACCTTGCGGAGGGCGTTCGGGAGCTGGTCGAGGTGCCCGAGAGCGACGACGTCGGCGTCGCCCACGCGACGCAGCGCGGGGGATTCGAGGCGGCTGTCCGCGATGACCGCGATGGTGCGCACTCCGAACGGTACGCGGGAGCACGCCAACCGGATCTGACCCGCGTCGACCGTGGACCCGCAGATGAGGACGGCGACGGCGGCATCCGGCGAATGAGCGGCCAGGATGCCGGCGAGCGCGACGATCCCGCCGTCGCGGGGCTTCGTCGTCTCGAGGGCCGAGAGCGAGTCGAGGAAGCGACGGCCCGTCTCGGCCCGGATCTTGCCCTCGGACGTGCGGACGTCGAGGGAGCGCGAATCGCGGAGCGCCCGGAGTCCCACCGACCCGGTGACCGAGATCGCCGTCTCGAACTCGTCGGCATCCCGGTACTCGCCGGGATGAGTCGACAGCGCGACGACGAAGTGCGACCGGCGCGTCTGCTCGTACTCGCGGACCATGAGGGTGCCGGTGCGCGCCGTGGACTTCCAGTGGACGTGTCGGAGGTCATCGCCCGGCTGATAGTCGCGGAGCGCGTGGAACGACACGTCGTCGCGGGCCAGGTGCTGGTCGGGCAGCCCCTCGAGGTCGCGCATCAGACCGAGCGAGAGTCCCTCGAGCGGGAGCGTGCGCGGGTGCACGAACAGGTCGACGGCCTGGCGCCGGTCGTGGGTGCGCTCGAACAGGCCCAGCGGGTCGCCGCGCAGCACGCTGACGGGCCCGACGGAGAGGACCGCCCGGTGGGTCGTGGGGATCGCGAACAGCTCCTCGTGCTCCTCGCCCGCCTGCAGACGGGGCACCTGGAACACCCCCCGCCCGGACCCGACCGGCAGGACGATCTCGGAGGGAAGCAGGGCGCGGGAGGTGCGGTTCGCCAGCTTCAGCGCACCGACGGCCCGCTCCCCCACCACGACGCGGGTGCGCGTGAGGTCGAGGTCCACGTCGTACGCCGTCCGACCGAACAGGAAGCCCACGCACAGGAGGGCGAGGACGGTCGCCACGATGGCCGCGACGAACGCCTCCTGCCACCCGAGCGTGAGCGCAGCGATCCACAGGACGATCGCCACGGCGATGACCACCCAGCCGGTGACCTGGATGACGCCGGCGACGACGGCGATCCGCGCGCCGGCGCGGCGCGCCCAGACCGCGGCATCCTCTCGGAACTTCTCTCTGCGCGTCGCCTGACGCGCAGAGAGGGCGGGAGCATCCTCGACGGCGTCTGCGGGCGCGCCGGAGGGGCCGGGCGCGTCCGGCGCGGCGACCGTCTCCGGCGTCATCGTCATCAGGCCGACGCCCTCGCGAGAGGCGCCTCGACCTGCGTGAGAGCGCGCTCGATGACGGACTCCGACGTCGTGCCCGAGAACTCGGCCTCGGGGTCGAGGACGAGGCGGTGGGTCCACACCGGCGCGGCGAGCGCCTTGACGTCATCGGGGATGACGTAGTGACGACCCTGGGATGCCGCGACCACGCGCGCGATGCGCATCATCGAGATCGCGCCACGCACCGAGACGCCGAGCTTTGTGGCATCCGACTCGCGCGTCGCTTCGACCAGCTGCGCCGCGTAGCGTGCGACGGCGGGGTCGACGTGGACGGTCGCCGCGAGGTCCGCCATGTCGGCGACGGCCTTCGTCGTGATGACGGGGCTCAGCTTGCCGGACGAGTTGCGCTCGACGTCGCCTGCCAGGATGCGCTCGGCGACGGCGAGCGAGGGGTAGCCGATCGACGTCTTGATCATGAAGCGGTCGAGCTGGGCCTCGGGCAGCTTGTAGGTACCGGCCTGCTCGATCGGGTTCTGCGTCGCGATGACGAGGAACGGGCGGCCCACCTCGTGCGGCACGCCGTCGACGGTGACCCGCGACTCCTCCATGACCTCGAGGAGGGCCGACTGCGTCTTCGGCGAGGCACGGTTGATCTCGTCGGCGAGGACGATCGACGAGAAAACGGGTCCCTTGTGGAACTCGAACTTGTGGTTCTGCTGGTCGTAGATCGTGACACCGGTCACGTCGGAGGGCAGCAGGTCGGGCGTGAACTGGATGCGGGTGGACGTGCCCTGCACGCTCGCGGCAAGCGCCTTCGCGAGGCTCGTCTTTCCCGTGCCCGGAGCGTCCTCGAGGAGGACGTGGCCCTCGGCGAGCATCGCGGCCAGCACGAGGCCGACCACCTCGCGCTTGCCCATCAGAGCCTGGTCGACGTTGTCGACGAGGCGCGTGAACGTGTCGCGGAACCAGGCCGCCTGTTCAGGGGTCATGCTCATTCGTTCAGTCCTTGCTCTCGAAGGTGTTCACGGCCGTGGCCAGAAGGTTTTCTCGGTGTCGACGGAGCCGCCCCAGCCTTGGATATCGACCCAGACGTTCTGACCGTCGCGCCCCACGTGGCAGGTCAGTTCCTGGCTGCCCGAGCCGTTGAAGTTGATCCGTCCGTAGCTCGAGAAGGGACCGTCGTTATCACTCACGCACGTGACGGTGCGCGTTCCGATGTCGAGGTTCTCCCAGTGGACGTTGTAGCGGCGGCATCCGTTGACGCAGTTCCCGTCGGCGGATCCCTGAGTGACCCACACCCGCGGTTGCGGCGGCGGCGGCGCATCGACGGTCCTCGCACTCGCCTGTGCCGTCGTCGTGTTGCTGCCCGCGGCGCTGGTGCGCACCTCGATGGTCCGCGTCACGCTGTAGCCGACCGGATAGTCCTCGGTGCCCGACGCGCCGACCGTGCGCCAGCCGCGCCCGTCTCCTGTGCGGATCTCTGTCGTGACCGGCCGCCCGTTGGGGGCGGGCGAGGACCAGCTCATCCGGATCGTCTGGCCGTCCCCGACGCGGTTGGCGCTGGCGGACGGGTTCCCGATCTGACCGAAGGGACGGACCTGGTTGGATGCCGCCGACGCCGCACCCTCGTAGGTCGTGCCGTCAGCGGTCGCCACGGCACGGATCTGCACCGTGTAGGCCCCGTTGTTGGGGACCACGCCGTTGCCGATCGTGCCCGACGTGCCCGAACCCCCACCGCCGGCCCAGTCGGCACGCCAGCCGCCGCCGTTGACGCTGTACTGGTACTGGATCTCGCTGGCGCTCGCACCGTTGGACGCACCGGCCTGCCAGCGGACACCGACCTGGTTGTCCCCCTCGGTGGCGGTGACGCCCGACGGCGCTCCCGGCGGCGTGAAGGCACGGCGCGGCGCGGACGGCGCACTCCACTCCGCCCACCCCGCCTTGTTCCGGGCTCGGACGCTGTAGGTGTAATTCGTCTCCGATGTGTCCACGACGACTGCTTGGCTCGTCTGTCCCGCCGAGACCGAGAGGGTGTCGACGACGCTGCCGCCGCGGATGACGCGGAGCTCGTACCCCGAGATCGCGTCACCGTTCTCGGCGGGCTGGTTCCAGGAGACGCGCATCTGCGCGCGGTTGCCGACCGGCTCCATGCGCGCCACCGTGGGCGCACCGGCTGTCGCCGGTGGGGCCGCGGGGATCTCACCCGCGGACCACTGCGAGAAGTCGGACGGCTCCGGTGCGCGGTTGTGGGCGCGAACGCGGACCTGGTATTCGACGCCGTTCTGAAGACCGTCCCACGTCGTACGGGTCGTCGTGACGCCGGTCCGCTGCGCGACGCCGGACGGCGGCGCGGGCGAGATCTCGAGCGTGTAGCTCTCGACCGGCGAGCCCTCCGTGCGGGGCACCGTCCAGCTGACGTCGAGGCTGCGGTCGCCGAATTTCAGAGTCGGCGGTGCGGGCTGGTCCGGGCGCACGTCGGGCCGGGCGGTCTCGGACGGCACCGAGGGCTCGGACTCGCCGACGCTGTTGGTCGCCGTCACCACGAAGTTGTACTCGACGTTGTTCGTGAGCCCGTCCAGGGTGCACGTCGTCGACGGGCAGTCGCGGGTGTACCCACCGGACGTCGACGTCACGGTGTACTTCTCGATCGGTCGACCGTTGTCGACCGGCGGCGTCCAGCTGAGGACCACCGTCCGACTCTCGACCGTCGTCACGGTGGGCTTGCCGGGCGCATCGGGACGCCCCTGGACCGTGATGCGGATGCGGCCGTCGACACGACGATCAGCGTCGCCCGTCGCATCCTGCACGGTGTATCGGACGACCACGTTGCCGACGAAGTCCTTGTCCGTGGTCACGCTGACGGAGCCGCCCGACACGTCGACGGAGGTCACCGCGCCCGTCTCGATCTGCGTGTTCACGATCTCGAGGGGCTTCTCGGGGAACGGATTGACGTCGTTCTTCAGCACGTCGATCGACACGGTTTCGCCCTGATCGGCCTGGGCCACGACGTCGTCGTTCACCGACGGGAGCTCGCGCGTGGAGGCGGTGACCGTCACCTGGATGTTCGCATCGACGGGTTCCGTCTGGCCGTCGGTGGCGCGCACCGTCAGTGAGAAGCGGGTGCCCTTCTTGACGTCCGCCTGGGCGGACACCCGCAGGGTCTGCCCGTCGATCGAGGCGTCGATGCCGCCGGGGGCCTCGGACGCGAGCGAGAACTGCAGCTTGTCCATGTCGCCCGGGTCGGGGTCGGAGGCCAGCTCTCGCAGGCCGAGCGTCGTCGGATCCTCACCCGGCGCCACCGAGATCGACGCGCCGGTCATGGTCGGCGGGACGTTGTCGGGCGGGAGCACCGTGATCGGGATGGAGAGGGTGGACTTGCGGCCCTCGGGGTCGTCGGGACCGTTGCCGTCGGTGACCTCGAAGGTCAGAGCGTCCGACCCGAAGTAGCGCTCCGCCGAGGTGTAGGTCAGCGTTGACTCGTCCTTGACGAGGTTCGCACCGTTGCTGTGCGCGGCAGCCACCTTCTCCGCCTCGGTGATCACGACGTTCCCACCGCCGGACGCACGGACGTACTCGGACAGCGGAAGCTCGATCGTCTCACCGCTCTTGACCGTGACGGGCTCCGTCGAGATCAGGGTCGGGGGCAGGTCCTGGAACGACGGGACGTGGATGAAGGCCGCGGCGACCTGGTCATCCTCGTCGGTGACGAAGTAGGTGATCAGCTGACGCTCGTCGGTGATGTCGAGACTGACCTGACCGCCGGACCCGACGCGGGCCGCCTCACCGCCGGTGCCGAGCGACACCTTCAGCGCGGAACGCGTGCCGTCGGGGTCGTCGTCGTTCGCGAGCACGTCGACGACCGCACTGCCGTCCTCCTGCACCTGCTCCGGCAGGACGCGGTCGTCCCGCGCGATGGGGCGGGCGAGGGGCACGTCGGGATCGACCGTGACCTGCACGGACGTCGTCGCGCTGAGGCCGCGCTCGTCGGCGATCGTGTAGAGCACACTCGTCTGCATCGGCTCGTCGGGGGCCGTGATCAGGAGCTGCTGTCCCGACACCTTCGCGCTCAGACCCGGGACGTCCGCAGCCTCGACGGCGTTCTCGGCGAAGCCGAACTTGTCGCCGTCGGGGTCGGAGTCGTTCTTCAGCACGTCGACGGCCACCGTCCGCCCCGGACGCATGGTGATCGAGTCGCGCACCGCGTACGGGGCCTGGTTGGTGGTGGGAGACGGGGCGATGCCGACCTCGACGGTCGCGGTCGCCTCCTTGCCGAGCGCGTCGCGCACCCGGTACTGGAATCGATCGACACCGACGGAGTCCTCGAACGCCGTGTAGGTGAAGGAATCCGCCTCGATCGCCGAGACCTGTCCCTTCTGCGGCGCCGACGCGAGCCCCACGAGCTCGACCGAGTCACCGTCCGCGTCGATCCCGTTGAGGTCGATGGGCACGGTCACGGCCGAATTGCTGAGGGTCCGGACGGTCACGTCACGCGGACGCGGAGCGGCGTTCGCCTTGTCGTCGCGGGGCAGGATGCGGATGGTGACGTAACCGGCATCCCGTTGACCGGTCTCGTCGACGACCTCGTAGGTCGCGTTGACCGTCTTCGCTTCGGGCCCGGCGCGGAAGCGCAGCGTGTCCTCCGAGACGAACAGATCGCCGTCGGCTTCGTCGATGAGCGGGGGGACGAGGTCCGGCGAGACGTGGATCTCGCTGTTGTTGGGGCTGTAGTCGTTGTCCATCACCGGGATGGTCACGACGTCGCCGGCGCGCACGACGACCTCGTCGTCGACGGCGATCGGCGGCCGGAGCTTCTCGGGTGCGGGCACCGGGATGACGATGATCTCGCCCTGAGCGGACTGCTCCCCGTTGGAGATCGTGTAGGTCAACCGGACCTGCTTATCGAGCGACGCCTGGTCGCTGACGCGCACGGTCTCGTGACCCAGGACGGCGGCGGCGACACCGGCATCCTCGTCGACCGAGACCGACTGGACGACCAGGATGCCGCCCTGCGGATCCGTGTCGTTGCCGAGCACATTGACGAGCACGTCTCCGCCGGCGGGCAGGAGTGCGACGTCGCGCACCGCGATGGGGGCGACGTCGGCATCCTCTTCAGGGAGGACGTCGATGCGGACGATGCCCGGAGCGGAGTTGGGGCCCGCCGATGCGAGGTAGGTCGCGTAGTACGTGCCGACCTTCGACGACCGGAACGTGAACGACTTGTCGGGGTAGTCGCGGCCGACCGTCCCCCCTTCGACGTCGTCCACGCGGGTCAGGCGCAGCTGCTCGCTGCCCGTGCTCGTGTCGTTCGTCAACGGGCGCACCGTGACGGGACGATCCGGACGCGTCACGACGTGGTCGGCGTTCGTGACCGGCAGCGTCGTGCCGAGAGGACGGATGTCGAACCGCGCCACTCCAGCAGTGCTGTCGCTCCCGTCCGAGACGGAGATCGGGACGTCCTTGCGGCCCTGGGTACCGCCGATCGCCCGGTACGTGATCTGACCGTCCGGGGTGAACTCGGCCTCGTCGCCGCCGTCGGGGCTGACCGACTGGAGGAAGATGTCGTCGCCGTCCGGGTCGACCCAGTCGCTGAGGACGTTGTACGACACGACGCCGTTCGTCTCGACGGTGATGGCCGTCTTGCGCTTCTGCACCGGCGGGGAGTTCTCGGAGAGCGGCTTCACCGTCAGCGAGACCCGGGCGCTGTCCTTGCCCCCGCGGCCGTCCGAGACCTCGTAGGTGAAATTCGTCGTCCCGGTCGCGTCCTCGGGCATCGCGATCTGGAGGGCGGTGCCGTTGTAGATGGGGATGACCTTGCCGGTCGACGGCGGTGTGACGACCTTGGCGACGAGCACGTCGCCGTCTGCGTCGAGGTCGTTCTCGAGGACCGGGAGCACCGTGGTGCGGCCCGGACGAACGCCGTAGCGGTCGTCCTCGGCCACGGGCGGCGTGTTCTGCTCGCTCCGCTCGGGGAGAGTCGTCTGGATCGTCTCCTCGGTCGTCTCCTCCTCCTCTTCGCCCTCGCCCTCGGGAGGAGTGATGTCCTCCCAGTTGTCCACCTGCTGCAGCGCGTCGCTGGCCATCCACGCGCCGCCGCCGAAGACGTCGTTCAGCACGACCACGTCGCGGTTCACACGGAAGCGGAGGTCGCTCTTGCCGTCGACGCCCTTGATCGTCTTGGTGAGGTCGTTCTCCTCGCCGTCGCAGTCACGGATGAATGCGCCCGTTCCGGACCACGCGCCGTAGGCGCAGCCGGCGACATAGACGGGCTGGGCCGGGTTGCCCCCGCCGCCTTCGGCATCCTTCACGACGACATCCCCGCCGCCGAGCGGGACACGCACCAGCTGCGTCGGGGTGGCGAGCGTGACGGAGTCGGTCACGTTGGACGGCTGCTGGAGCACCGCCTCTTTCGGGACCTCCGTCTGCAGGCCGTCGCTCGAGTAGAGCACCGACGTGGTCCGGTCGAGGACGACACTCACGCCGCCGACCGCGCTGATCGCGAGCTCGTCGCCCTTGTCGATCCCCTCGAGGTCGCGCTCCGCCGTCTGCACGAAGCTGCCGTCCGCGCCGGGCGCGTAGGCGAAGAGCTTGCCCGTCTCGGGAGAGACGGCGTACACGATGCCCGCGGTGCTGACGGTGACGACAGCACCCTTGCCGAGCTTCGCGATCGGGTCGCCCGATTCCTTGCCGACTGCGGCGATGGACGTGAAAGGTGCCGCGCGGAGCCCGCCGTCACCGTCGACCGTCGCGACCGTCGGTCCGCCGAGGACGGTCTTCGCACCGGATGCGAGGTCGGCACTGTCGGAGAGGACGACCCGCGCGGGGTCGATCGCCGTCGCCGTGTTCTCGGTCTGGTCCGTGACGAGGACGCGGTTACCGGCCTGCTGGATGTCGTAATCGGCCGACAGCGTGCGGAGACCGCCGTCGAGGATGCGCGACTCGTTGTTGAAGTGCCCGACGAGCAGGCTCGTCTGCTTGGTCAGCCACACGCCGCCGTCGTTGAGGTCGACCTCGGTCGTCGGCTCACCCTCGTAGGTGAGCGCGAGGACGCTGACAGCCACGACGGCCGCGGTCACCGCACTGATCGACGCGAACGTCTTGGGGCGGGATCGCAACCAGCCGAATGACATCATGAGCGCTCTGACTCCCCCAGGCAGACATGCGTGCAGCGTCGACGACACTCGGCAGGACAGGCCGCGTGCGTCGAGGTGTGGACGCCATTAAGGATAAATGAGTGACGAATCGAGGGCGAGCGCGTGACGTGGGGACTTCTCCCCATCTATGCTTCTTCGTCCGATGGGGCTGAGCCGCGTCAGACGGCCCCGACGTACCGGGCCAGGTGTTCGCCCGTCAGCGTCGACCGCGTCTTCACCAGGTCCGCCGGCGTCCCCTCGAAGACGATGCGCCCGCCGTCCCGTCCCGCGCCGGGCCCGAGGTCGATGAGGTGGTCCGCGTGGGCCATGACCGCCTGATGGTGCTCGA
This sequence comes from Microbacterium phoenicis, assembly GCF_047302325.1. NCBI lineage: Bacteria > Bacillati > Actinomycetota > Actinomycetes > Micrococcales > Microbacteriaceae > Microbacterium > Microbacterium phoenicis. Next base: position 737,967 of record NZ_CP154849.1, on the reverse strand, counting down.
TGACGATGACGGAGTTGCCGGCATCCACCAATCGGTCGAGCAGGGCGAGCAGATTGTCGACGTCGGCGAGGTGCAGACCCGTGGTCGGCTCGTCGAGGACGTAGACCGCACCCTTCTTCGCCATGGCGATCGCGAGCTTCAGGCGCTGTCGCTCGCCGCCCGACAGGGTGTTCAGCGCCTGCCCGAGGGTGATGTACCCGAGACCCACGTCGATCATCCGGGCGAGGGTCGTCTTCGCCGGTCCGGTCGTGACCCCGTGGGCTTCCTCGGCGGACATCGCGAGGACCTCGGCGATGTTTCTGCCGTCGAGCGTGTACTCCAGGACGGCGTCGCTGAACCCCGACCCGTCGCACACTTCGCAGCGCGTCTCGACGCTCTGCGTGTAGCCGAGGTTCGTGATGATGACGCCGAGCCCCTTGCAGGCGGGACACGCCCCCTCGGAGTTCGCGCTGAACAGCGACGGCTTGACGCCGTTGGCCTTGGCGAACGCAGAGCGGATGCCGTCGAGCACCCCCGTGTAGGTGGCGGGGCTCGAGCGGCGCGATCCCTTGATCGGCGACTGGTCGACGACCACGACATCGTCGAAGGCGGGGACGTTCCCGTGGATGAGCGACGACTTGCCCGAACCCGCGACGCCCGTGACGACCGTCAGCACCCCGAGCGGGATGTCGACGTCGACGCCGGTGAGGTTGTGCTGCGTCGCACCCCGGACCGGTAGCGAGCCGGTCGCGGTGCGCGTGCTCGTCTTCAGCGCGGCGCGGTGGTCGAGGTGCCGCCCGGTCAGGGTGTCGGAGGCGCGGAGACCCGCGACATCTCCCTCGTACATGATCCGACCGCCGCGAGAACCCGCCTGGGGTCCCAGATCGACGACGTGGTCGGCGATCGCGATGACCTCGGGCTTGTGCTCGACGACGAGGACCGTGTTGCCCTTGTCGCGCAGCAACAGGAGCAGCTCGTTCATGCGCTGGATGTCGTGGGGATGGAGTCCCGCCGTCGGCTCGTCGAAGACGTAGGTGACGTCCGTCAGCGCCGAGCCGAGGTGTCGGATCATCTTCGTGCGCTGCGCCTCGCCGCCCGAGAGGGTGCCGGAGGAGCGATCGAGTGAGAGGTAGCCGAGGCCGATGTCGATGAACGAGGCGATGACCCGCTTGAGCGACGAGAGCAGCGGACCGATGGAGGTCGGCTCGACGGTGTCGAGCCAGGCCGAGAGGTCGGTGATCTGCATCGCCGAGACCTGGGCGATGTCGACGCCGCCGATTTTCGAGGAGCGCGCGCCCTCGTTCAGGCGGCTGCCGCCGCACTCCGGGCACGGCAGGAACTTCACGGCACGGTCGACGAACGCGCGGATGTGCGGCTGCAGCGCTTCACGGTCCTTCTGAAGGAACGACTTCGTGATCTTCGGAACGAGACCCTCGTAGGTCATGTTCATGTTCTGGAGCTTCACCTTCGTGGGCTCCTTGTAAAGGAAGTCCGCGCGTTCCTCCGCCGAATAGGCGGAGACCGGCTTCGCGGCATCCAGGAACCCGGACTCGGTGAAGATCCGCACCATCCACCCGTCCACGTTGTAGCCGGGAACGGTGATCGCTCCTTCGGAGAGGGACTTCGAGCTGTCGAACAGCTCGTCGAGGTCGACGTCGCTCACCTCGCCGAGCCCCTCGCAGCGCGGACACATGCCACCGGTGACGGTGTCGGCACCCGGAGCGGACGGGATGTTGAACGAGAACGCCTGCGGTGATCCGATGTGCGGCTGGCCGAGCCTGCTGAAGAGCAGGCGGAGCATCGCATACGCGTCGGTCACGGTACCGACCGTCGACCGCGCGTTGGCTCCCATCCGCTCCTGGTCGACGATGATCGCGGGACTGATGTTCTCGAGTCCGTCGACGTCGGGACGGCTCAGCTGAGCCATGAACTGTTGCACGAACGTCGGGTACGTCTCGTTGATGAGACGCTGCGATTCGACGGCGATCGTCCCGAACACGAGCGACGACTTGCCCGACCCGCTCACGCCGGTGAACACGGTCAGGCGTCGCTTGGGGATCTCGACGTCGACGTCCTTCAGGTTGTTCTCCCGCGCGCCGATGACGCGGATGACGTCGTGCGCGTCAGCGACGTGACTGTCGGATGCCACGACTCACCCCTCCGGCGTCGACCACGGCATCGGCCGCTCGTCGCGCGTCGAATCAGACGGCACCTCGGGGAGCTCCTCGCCGCCGGCGCGGATGCACAGCCAGCGGAGCTGACCGGGGCTGTCGGGGTGGGCGCGCCACGTCCGCCACACTCCCTGTCCGACGCGGACGACCGAGCCGGGCCCCACGTCGACGAGGTCGTCATCCAACCCCATCTGGCCGCGCCCCTCGAGGAAGACGTAGAGCTCCTCGACCTGCGAGTGGGAGTGCCAGTAGCCGGCCTCCTCGCCCGGTTCGAGCGCGTTGGCGGTCAGCCCGATGTACTGCATCGCGAGTTCGTGGTCGACGACGCGCCGACCGTCGCGCGAGCGTGCCGGGACGAACCCGCCGAAGTGGTCGCGCCACCGGTCCAGCCCGCCGATTTCGGTGATCTCGTACCCCGCCATGTTCACCCTTCCGCCGCCGTCTCCACATGTTCCCGGGAACCGGACCCCTCGGACAAGGGCGACCCTGATGAAGAAGACTCTGCGCGATGGCATCCGGCGACGTGATCGTCGACCATCCCCGAGGACTGCATGAGCGCGTACATCGTCGTGGAGCCGACGAATCGGAATCCCCGCTTGCGGAGCGCCTTCGACATCGCATCCGACTCCGTCGTCGTCGCCGGCACCTCCGCGAACGAGGCCGGCCGACGATGGGATGTCGGGGCGAACGACCACATGAATGCGTCGAGCTCGCCCGGGGCCATGTCGGTGACGAGTCTCGCGTTGCCGATGGTGGCGAGGATCTTCGCCCGGTTGCGGATGATGCCGGCATCGCCCATGAGCCGCTCGACGTCGGACTCGTCGAAGGCGGCCACGGTCTCGGGCTCGAAGCCGGCGAACACCTCGCGGAAGCGGGGTCGTTTGCGGAGGATCGTGATCCACGAGAGCCCCGCCTGGAACCCCTCGAGGCTCATCTTCTCGAAGAGGGCCCGATCGCCGTGCAGGGGCCGACCCCACTCCTCGTCGTGATACCGGCGGTACTCGGCGTCGTCGCCGACCCAGCCGCAACGAAGGAGGCCGTCGGGCCCGAGACGCATATCCACGCGCTCAGGCTACCGACGGCCCCCGACGCTCACTTCGCCGTGAGCGACTTCTCCGGGATGGGCGCCTCGCCGCGCGCGGCGAGGTCGGCGTAGTGGGCGCGCGCCTCGTCCTGTCGCTGCCGCTCGACGCCCGACGCGATGGGGGCGCGGACGTGCTCGGGGGCGAAGCCGAACGCATCGACGAGGTCCTGCGCATGGGGACGCAGACGCGCGCACAGCCGGTCGATGTACTTCGACACCGCCGCGCCGCGCTGCGTCGAAAGACGCCCGTTGATGAGGTGCCACGCGAGGTGCTTCTCGATCAAGTGCAGACCGAAGAGGTCGCGCAGCCACGTGAGGACCTGACGGGTGCTCTCGTTCTCGGTCCCCTTCACCGCATCCGAGAACGCCTCCCACTGCAGCAGCTCACCGTGCGCCCGTGCCGCCTCGATGAGCTCGGCCTGGTGCTGGTTGAACAGCGCAGCGGCCTGGTCGGCCGGGAGCTTGGATGCCGGGCGCAGCGCGCCGGCGATGTCGGCGACCATCTGCTCGACGCGTCCGGCCAGCAGTTCGTGCTGCTGCTCGGCCCGCAGGCCGAGTTCCACCGAGCGCGCCGTCGATCCGAAATCGGCGACGGTCTGACCGAGGCTGCGGAGGCCCGCACCGTGGAAGACCTTGCCCGCCGTCTGACCGACGGCAAACTTCGCGAGGGCCGCGGCATCCGCTCCCTTGAACTGCTTGGCGAAGTCGGCGAGCAGACGCTTGCCGACGAGCTGCAGGAGGACGTTGTTGTCACCCTCGAAGGTGACGTAGACGTCGAGGTCGGAGCGGAGACCGACGAGGCGGTTCTCGGCCATGAAGCCCGATCCGCCGCAGGCCTCGCGGGCCTCCTGGATCGTGTTCAGCGCGTTCCACGTGCTGAGCGGCTTGAGCGCGGCCGCGAGGGTCTCGAGGTTCTCGCGCTCGGCGGGGGTGTCGGCCTTGCCGCCGAAGACGCCGTCGAAGGTGCGGAGCAGCTCGTCGTGCGCGAAGTACTGGGCGTAGTTCTGAGCGAGGAGGGGCAGGAGGCGCCGCTGGTGCTTGCCGTAGTCGAGCAGCACGACCTCATCGCTGCCCGCGCCCGAGTCGAACTGACGACGCTCATTGCCGTACGTCAGCGAGATGTACAGGGCGAGGGACGAGGCGATCGTCGCCGCCCCGTCGAGCGAGACGCGGCCCTGCACGAGGGCGCCGAGCATCGTGAAGAAGCGGCGACCGGTGCTCTCGATGGGGCTCGAGTAGGTGCCGTCGGCCGCGACGTCGCCGTAGCGGTTGAGCAGGTTCGTGCGCGGCACCCGGACGTTGTCGAAGGCGAGACGACCGTTGTCGATGCCGTTGAGCCCGCCCTTGACGCCGTCGTCCTCGCTCTGCACCCCCGGGAGCAGCTCGCCGTCGGCCGTGCGGATCGGCACGAAGAAGCAGTGCACACCGTGGTTCACGCCGTTGGTGATCAGCTGCGCGAAGACGGTCGCGGCCTGTCCGTGGACGGCCGCGTTGCCGAGGTAGTCCTTCCACGCCGCGCGGAACGGGGTGTTGATGACGAACTCTTCGGTATCGGGGTCGTACGTCGCGGTCGTGCCGATGGCGGCGACATCCGATCCGTGCCCGATCTCGGTCATGGCGAAAGCGCCGGGGAGCTTCGCGTCGCGGATGTCGGGGATCCAGCGGTCGTGGTGCTCCTTCGTGCCGAGCTGGAGCACGGCCGAGCCGAAGAGCCCCCACTGCACACCGGACTTGATCTGCATGCTGGGGTCGGCGAGGACGAGCTCCTCGAAGCCCGCGAGGTTGGCGCCGTTGTCCTCCTCACCGCCGTACTCCTTCGGGAGCGCACGGGTCGAGCCGCCGTTCTTCGCGAGGAGGCGCACCTGGTCCATGACCCGCTCGCGGTGCTCGGCGACGCTCTGGCCGTCGATGCGCCAGTAGGCGGGGTCCTTGATGAGTTCGCGGACGGTGAGGCGGGTCTCGCCCCACGTGCCTCGGAGCATCGCGCCGACGGCGTCGATGTCGAGGCGGGCTTCGTGCGCTTCGTCGGCGGTGTGCGGCGCGGTCGGAGCGCCGCCGGCGGGGGTGCGCTTGTCGGCGGCGGGAGTGGAGGAGCGGACGACGGTGTCGGTCATCACTGGCCTTTCTGAGGACGCCGGGTGCGGCGACGGGACAGGGAAGTTCGACAATCACGGTAGAAGTCCTCCAACACGACACCAAGTTGGTTGTGCGGTCGCGACAAGAGGCGTCGCGGACGTGGTCCGGGCGGGTTGTACGGCGCCTACACGGGCGGCGCGAAGGCAGCTCGCTCGGACCGGAACGGCGTCCGGTGCGTGCACGTTCACGGAGCGTGACTGACAGACTTGGGGGATGCCCGTTCTCCCCTCCGACGCGAGCGTCGTCCACCTCCGTTCCGGCGGCACCAGCGTCGTCGTCGACCTGCAGCCCGACACCGCCCCGGCCATCGTCCACTGGGGCGCGGATCTCGGCGATGCACCGCACGACACGCTCGTCTCGCTCGCCACGGCCTCGCGCCTGCAGCGCGTCTCGGGCGGCCTCGACCGTACGGTGCGACTCGGCATCGTCGCCACCGCGGCATCCGGCTGGGCAGGAACACCGACCCTCGAGGGCCACCGCGACGGAGAAGGCGTCGGTGCCCTCTTCGCGCTGACCGACCTGCGGGCGACGGAGGACACCCTCGAGCTGTACTTCACGGACAGTGAGATGCAGCTGTCGGCGCGCTACGAGCTGCGGGTCACGGCATCCGGTCTCGTGCGGGCGCGGACGACGGTGCGCAACGACGGTGCGGGCGTGTACACGGTGCAGGCCCTCCACACGACGTTGCCGCTGCCGTGGGACGCGACCGAGATCCTCGACACGACCGGACGGCACCTGCGCGAGCGCTCCGCGCAGCGCCACGAACTGACCTTCGGCACGCACGTGCGGGAGTCGCGCCGCGGCCGCCCGGGCGCCGACTTCACCCTGCTGCTGGCCGCGGGAACGCCGGGCTTCGGGTTCGAGCGCGGCACGGTGCACGGCGCCCACCTCGCCTGGAGCGGGAATTCCCGGATCTTCGCGGAGCGGACGCCGACGGGCGAGTCGTTCCTCGGGGCGGGCGAGCTGTACCTGCCCGGCGAGATCCGTCTCGCGCAGGGCGAGGAGATCTCCTCGCCCGAGCTGCTGGGCTCCTGGGGTGACGGGCTCGACGAGCTCGCCGTGCGGTTCCACGAGGAGTGGCGGGCACGGCCGCAGCATCCGACGCGGCCCCGGCCGATCACCCTGAACACGTGGGAGGCGGTCTACTTCGACCACCGCCTGCCCAAGCTCATCGCCCTCGCCGATGCGGCGGCAGAGATCGGTGTGGAGCGGTACGTGCTCGACGACGGCTGGTTCCGCCACCGCCGCGATGACACCGCGGGCCTCGGCGACTGGTACGTCGACGACACCGTGTGGCCGGGCGGCCTGCACCCGATCGCCGACCACGTCGTCGCGAAGGGGATGGAGTTCGGGCTCTGGTTCGAGCCCGAGATGGTCAACCCCGACAGCGACCTCGCCCGGTCGCACCCCGACTGGATCCTCCGCGGCCGCACCGACCTGCCGCCGTCCGCGCGTCAGCAGCAGGTGCTGAACCTCGCGCACCCCGAGGCCTACGCATACATCCGCCAGGTCATCTCGGACATCCTCGCCGCGTACCCGATCGCGTACATCAAGTGGGATCACAATCGTGACCTCGTCGACGCCGCCGCCGGCCCCGGCGGCGCTGCGAAGGTGCACGCGCAGACCCTCGCCGTCTACCGCCTCATCGACGAGCTCAAAGCCGCCCACCCGGGCCTCGAGATCGAGAGCTGCGCCTCGGGCGGCGCGCGCGTCGACCTCGGCATCCTCGACCGCACCGACCGCATCTGGACCAGCGACTGCCTCGACCCCGTCGAGCGCCTCGAGAACCAGCGCTACACCGCCCTCGTCGTGCCGCCCGAGATGATGGGTATGCACCTCACCACACCGCACGTCCACTCCACCGGCCGCACCGTGTCACTCACGATGAGCGGCGCCGTCGCCCTGTTCGGCCACTTCGGCATCGAGTGGGACGTCACGACGCTGTCAGAGACGGATGCCGCGACTGTGGGCGCGTGGGTCGCCCTCGCCAAACGGGTGCGCCCCCTCGTCGCGACGGGCCGCCTGGTCAACGCGGACGTGGCCGACCCGGGGCTCGACGTCCGCGGCGTCGTCGCGGAGGACGCGGCATCCGCCTTCTTCACGATCACGCAGACGCAGACGCTCATCTCCTCGCCGACCGGCCGCGTGCGTCTTCCCGGACTCGACGCCGACCGGACCTATCGCGTGCAGCTCGTCACGCCGGGTGGGATCGTTGAGACCCCCGCTCAGTCGCCGCTCGAGTGGGCGCACCACGACACCGTGATGACCGGGCGTCAGCTCGCCGTCGTCGGCCTGCGTCCGCCCGTGCAGAACCCGCAGCAGGCCGTCGTCGTGGAGGTCACGGCGGTCTGAGACCGTCAGATGCGTTCGAGCTGGTCGAGGAACTCGTCGGCCATCTCGACCTGACGGCGGAGCTTCTCGCGCCGAGCCGCAGCCTCGGCGCGGACGCCGTCGAGGCGGGCACGGCTCTGCGGGTCCTCGGCATCCTCAGCCATCGCGTCGACGACCTCGAGGAGTTCGCGCATCTCGTCGAGGGTGAACCCGAGCGGCTTCATGCGACGGATGAGCAGGATGCGGGCGACGTCACCCTCGGTATAGAGCCGGAAGCCGCCGTCGGTGCGCGCGGACGGGGTGACGAGGCCGATCTCGTCGTAGTGGCGGAGGGTGCGGAACGAGAGCTCGGTCCGCTCGGCGACCTCGCCGATGCGCATCGTGTCGTCGGTCATGCGGTTCCCCTCGGGTGGACAGCAAACCTCACGTTACGTTAGGTTTGGTCGTGCGCCATCTGCGCGCCCCCATTCTTCCGCGCCGCCAACGGGTCTGTGCGCACCCCTCCCCCGACGGAGTCATCATGATCGCCACCACTCCCGTGCGCCCGCGCATCGAGCCGACAGTGCTGCAGGCGCTCCGCAGCCCGCGCCTGCTGACCCGGGAGGTCCTCGCCGGTCTCGTGGTCGCGCTCGCCCTCATCCCCGAGGCGATCGCGTTCTCGATCATCGCGGGCGTCGACCCCCGGGTCGGGCTCTTCTCGTCGTTCATCATGGCCGTCGCGATCGCCTTCCTCGGCGGGCGCCCCGCGATGATCACGGCGGCCACCGGCGCCGTCGCCCTCGTCATCGCGCCTGTGGTCCGGGAGTACGGGATGGACTACTTCATCGCGACCGTCCTCCTCGGCGGGGTGATCCAGATCGTTCTCGGACTCGTGGGCGTCGCGAAGCTCATGCGCTTCATCCCCCGGAGCGTCATGGTCGGCTTCGTCAACGCGCTCGCGATCCTGATCTTCCTCGCCCAGCTGCCGCAGCTGTTCGGCGACGGCATCCCCTGGCTCGTCTGGCCGTTGCTCGCCGCAGGCCTCGTCATCCTCTATGCGATGCCGCGGCTCACCAAAGCCGTGCCCGCTCCCCTCGCCACGATCGTGCTGCTGACCGCGGTCGTCGTCGTCTTCGCGTGGAACGTCCCTACCGTCGGCGACCAGGGTGAACTTCCCGAGAGCCTGCCGTCCCTCTTCATCCCGAACGTGCCGCTGACCCTCGAGACGCTGCAGATCATCGGCCCGTTCGCCCTCGCGATGGCTGTCGTGGGACTCCTCGAGTCACTCATGACGGCCAAGCTCGTCGACGACATCACCGACACGCCCTCCTCGAAGACCCGCGAATCGCTCGGTCAGGGCGCCGCGAACATCCTGTCGGGCGCCTTCGGCGGCATGGGCGGCTGCGCGATGATCGGTCAGACGATGATCAACGTGAAGGTCTCGGGTGCGCGCACCCGCATCTCGACCTTTCTCGCCGGCGTGTTCCTGCTCATCCTCGTGCTGGCGCTCGGCGACGTCGTCGCGATCATCCCGATGGCCGCCCTCGTCGCGGTCATGATCATGGTCTGCGTCGGCACGTTCGACTGGCACAGCATCCACCCGGCCACGCTCCGCCGCATGCCCAAGAGCGAGACCGCCGTCATGCTCATCACAGTCGTCGCCACGGTCTGGACCCACAACCTCGCGATCGGCGTCGTCCTGGGTGTGATCGCCGCGATGATCATGTTCGCCCGCCGTGTCGCGCATTTCGTGACCGTCACGCGAACCGTGGATGCCGCGGCATCCACCGCTCACTATGCGGTCGACGGCGAGTTGTTCTTCGCTTCCAGCAACGACCTGACGACACAGTTCTCGTACCCGGACGACCCGGCGAACGTCGTGATCGACATGTCCCGTTCGCACGTGTGGGATGCCTCGACCGTCGCCGCCCTCGACGCCATCGTGAACAAGTACGAGCGCATGGGCACGACGGTGACGATCGTCGGGTTGAACGACACGGCATCCGCGTTCCACGGCAGGCTCAGCGGAAAGCTCGGCGCCGGCGAGTGATCGGGGGTTGACGGCGGTGCGGCAGGCCTGAAGGATGCCGGGGGCGCCCCGCTTCGGAGCGTCACGACGAAGGGGTCCCATGGCAGAGCCGGCACGATTCGCGATCATCGGCACGGGCTGGCGCTCGGAGTTCTTCCTGCGCATCGCCTCGGCGGCACCGGAGCGACTGCAGGCCGTCGGCGTGCTCGCCCGGTCCGACGCCTCGGCGGCACGGGTCGCCGGCTGGAACGTGCCGATCCACCGCTCGCTCGACGACCTGCTGGCCGCCCGGCCGGACTTCGTGATCGCGTCGGTGACGTGGCCCGCGATGCCGGGGGTGATCACCGAGCTCGTGGAGCGCGGCGTGCGCGTGCTCGCCGAGACGCCGCCCGCCCCCGACGCGGACGGCCTGCGGAAGCTGTGGCACGACGTCGGCGCCAGCCGGCTGGTGCAGGTCGCCGAGCAGTACATGCTCATGCCGGGGCACGCCGCCCGCCTCGAGGTGGTTCGATCGGGCGCACTCGGCACCGTCGGCGGGGTGCAGGTCTCGTCGACGCATCTGTACCACGCGACGTCGATGATCCGGACGTTCCTGGATGCCGGCATGACGGAGGCGACCGTGTCGGCCCGAACCTTCACCGCGCCGCTCGTCGATCCGTTGACGCCGGCCGGATGGTCGGACGACGTCGCGCCGAAGGAACGGACGACGACGATCGCGACGCTCGACTTCGGCGACGGGCGGATGGGCCTGTACGACTTCGTCGACAACCAGTGGTGGAACCCGATCCTGTCGCGCCGGATCGTCATCCGCGGCTCGCACGGGGAACTCACCGACGACACCGTGCGCCGCTTCGAGGGCGCCGAGGTGCTCACCTCGCCGATCACCTACCGGCGCACGGGTGTCGACCTGAACCTCGAAGGCAACGACGTGGTGTCGGCTGCCTTCGAGGGACGGATCGTCTACCGGAATCCCTGGGTCGGAACGCGGCTGTCGGAGGATGACATCGCGGTTGCGTCGTCGCTCGAGCTCACCGGGCGGTGGGCCCGCGGTGACGGCGCGGAACCGTATCCGCTGGCCGACGCCTGCCAGGACCACCTGCTCGGTCTCGCGATCGGCGAGTCGGCTCGGACGGGGGCTGACGTGCGGGTCGCCCGCGACGTGTGGAGCTGACGGGGCTCAGGCCTTATCGTGCAGGGTGATCCGGTAGCCGTCCGGGTCGGCGAAGGTGAACGTCCGTCCGAACGGGCCGTCGATGGGCGCCGCGACGATCTCGTGGCCGTCCGCGGCGAGCGCGTCGTGGCTGTCCTGGACGTCGGTCGCGCGCAGCCAGATCGCGGCGCCCATTCCGGGGTATTCCGCGGAGTCGAGGTCGGTGCCGGGCACGATGTCGCGCAGCGCGAACGCGATCGGCGCGGTGTCGAACACGACGGCGTGCGGGGGCCCCGCGGGCGAGCGGACGAGGCCGAGGTAGCGCTCGTAGAAGCGCTGCGAGGCGTCGAGGTCGCTGACCTGCAGGGAGATGAAGTCGGGTCCGATGGCGGGCATGAGGCATCCTTTCTTGTGTCAGTTATCTGACACATTCAAGTGTATGTCAGAATACTGACATGGTCCACTCCGATGAGATCGATCTCCCGACGTCGCTCGGCTATCTCCTGAAGGAAGCGGCGACCGCGCTGCGGGTCGCGATGGAGGATGCGCTCCGTCCGCTCGAGCTGACCGTGACCGCGTACTCGTGCCTCGAGATCCTCGCGCAGCGGCCCGGGTCGTCGAACTCGGATCTCGCCCGGGGCGCTTTCGTGACACGGCAGAGCATGAACGTCCTGCTGCAGACCCTGGAGCGGGAGGGCCTCGTGACTCGGCCGGCGACCGCTGCGGAGGGCCGCGTGCTGCCGGTCACCCTGACGGACGCCGGGCTGCGGCGTCGGGAGCAGGCGAGCGCCGTGGTCAAGACGGTGGAGGATCGGATGCTGGCCGAGTTGTCTGCGCCGGAGCGCGCTCAGGCGTTCGACGTGCTCACGCGCATGACGCGGGCGCTGCGCGAGGACTGATCCGACTCAGGCTTTCGCGATGACGGCGACGACGGCCTCACCGTAGGCCTCGCGCTTCTTCGCCCCAATGCCGGTGATGCCGTCGAGGTCGGCGACCGACGTCGGGCGGTGCTCAGCGAGGGCGCGCAGGGTCGCGTCGCCGAAGACGATGTAGGCCGGGACGCCCTGCTCTTTCGCCTGCTCGGCACGCCACGCGCGGAGCGCCTCGAAGAGGTCGCGGTCGCCCTCGGGCAGCGCGTCGGCGGCCGACTGCTTCTTCGCGCGGGTCGATCCGCCGCCGGTGCGGCCGAGGACGTCGCGCCGCAGCGGCACTGCTTCCTCGCCGCGGAGGACGGGCATGCCCGCGTCGCCGACCGCCAGGACGCCGTACTCCCCCTGGGCGACCAGGATGCCGCGGGCCAGGAGCTGCCTCACGACCGAGCGCCAGTCCTGCTCGGACAGGTCGTTCCCGATGCCGTAGGTCGAGAGCTTGTCGTGCCCCTGCTGGCGGATCCGCTCGGTCGAGCCGCCGCGGAGGATGTCGATGAGGTGCCCGGCGCCGAAGGCCTGATTGCGCTCGCGCTGCAGGCGCACGATCGTCGAGAGGAGCTTCTGCGCCGCGACGAGGCCGTCCCAGGTGTCGGGCTGGGTGAGGCAGGTGTCGCAGTTGCCACAGGCATCCGACGACTGTCCGAAGTATCCGAGCAGGTTCTGTCGGCGGCACGAGACCGTCTCGCACAGGGCGAGCATCGCGTCGAGGTGCTGGCCCATGCGCATCTTGTAGGTGCGGTCGCCGGGCGACTGGTCGATGAGGCGGCGCTGCTGGACGACGTCGCCGAGGCCGTAGGCCATCCATGCGACCGCGGGCTCGCCGTCGCGGCCGGCGCGGCCGGTCTCCTGGTAGTAGCCCTCGACGGACTTCGGCAGGTCGATGTGCGCGACGAAGCGGACGTCGGGCTTATCGATGCCCATGCCGAACGCGATCGTGGCGACCATGACGACGCCGTCTTCGCGCAGGAACCGGGACTGGTGCCGGGCGCGGATGGAGGCATCCAACCCCGCGTGATACGCGAGGGCGTCGACGCCCTGCGTGCGCAGGTACTCGGCCGTCTGCTCGACGGACTTGCGGCTCAGTGCGTAGACGATGCCGGCGGCACCTTCGGGCTGCGTGCGCACGAACTGCACGAGCTGGCGACGCATGTCGACCTTGGGCTCGATGCGGTACTGGATGTTCGGCCGGTCGAAGCTCGCGACGAAGTGTCGCGCGTCGGGCAGGTGGAGGCGTTCGGTGAGCTCGGTGTGCGTGGCGCGCGTCGCGGTCGCGGTGAGCGCCATGCGCGGGACCCCGGGGAACCGCTCAGCGAGGTCGCCGAGCGCGAGGTAGTCGGGGCGGAAGTCATGACCCCACTGCGACACGCAGTGCGCCTCGTCGATCGCGATGACGCTGAGCTGCGCGCGCTGCAGGAGGGCCGTCGTCGCGGGGACCGACAGCCGCTCGGGCGCGACGTAGAGCAGGTCGAGTTCACCGTCGAGGAGCGCCTGCTCGACGCCCGCGCGCTCGGCCGGGGTCTGCGTGGAGTTCAGGAACGCCGCACGGACGCCGTTGGCGATGAGCGCGTCGACCTGGTCGTGCATGAGCGCGATGAGAGGGCTGACGACGAGGCCCGTGCCGGGACGCACGAGGGCCGGCACCTGGTAGGTGATCGACTTGCCGCCGCCGGTCGGCATGAGGACGACCGCATCGCCGCCCGCGATGACGTGCGAGACGATGTCACCCTGATCGCCACGGAACGCCGTGTAGCCGAAGACCTCGGTGAGCACCTTGACCGGATCGTCGCCGACGTGGTCGCGCCGCTCGAGACGGAGGACGGATGCCGGCGGTGCGGCGGTGCGCTGCTGCGGGGCCGCGGGCCGGGTGGGCTGGGTGCGCGCGGGCTCGGCGCGCGTGGCGCGGGCGACGGACGCGGCGTAGTCGTCGTACCGCGGGTCGGGCGGCGGCGGTGAGTCGAAGTCGTCCGGCGGCGGAACGTCGTCGGGATCCCACACGAGATCGGCGTAGGGGTCGTTCTGCCATCCGCCGTCACTCACCCGGTCAACCCTAGCCGCGGCATCCGACACGGTCTGCGGGTGTGGAGAGGGTCCACGAGGTTGCAAGGATGGGGAGGAGGAGCGGACATGGAACTGATCAGGTGCACGGCGGCGGATGCCGGCGAGATCGAGGCGTTCCTGCGCGAGGTCGACCTGACCGTGACGGGGCTGGACGCGCCCACGGTGCGTCTCTGGGTCGAGCGCGACGCGTCGGGCCGCATCGTCGCGAGCACGGGCTACGAGCTGAGCGGCGACGGACGGCACGCGCTGATCCGGAGCGTCGCCGTCGCGGCCTCGTCGCGCACGCGGGGTCGCGGCACCGAAATGGCCGGTTTCGCACTCGAACACGCCGCTGCGGAGGGCGCGACGACGGCGTGGCTGTTCAGCCGCCGGTCGGGTGCGTTCTGGCAGTCGCTGGGTTTCACGCCGGCGGAGCGTTCGGAGCTCGCTCGGGCCCTCGCGGAGACGCACCAGGTGCGGACGTTCACCGAGACCGGACAGTTGGCTCGCGAGGTCGCGTGGTGGCGGGAGCTTTCGGAGGAGTTCAGCGGGGCGTGAGCTCGCGGACGTACCGACGGCAGACGTGGACGCGGGCGTAGCGGGCGCGGAGCTCGACTTCATCCTCGATGCGACCGTGCACGAAGGCCGTCACCGGGCTGCTCAGGCCATCGGGCGTTCGGAACCCTGCCGGATCATCGCCGGCGCCGAGGTAGACGTGGAGGTAACGGGTGGTCTCGGAGAATCCGTTCCGGCGGTACCAGGCGTTCGCCGCGACATCCTCCCGGGTCCAGGCATCCAGAGTTCGGACCCCTCTGGCGTCAAGCCCGCGAATCCCCTGGTCAAGGAGCTCCGTGGCGACGCCGTCATGCTGCCAGCCGGGGAGCACCGCGACGGTGTCGATCGTGGCCTCGACGTCGTCGACCACGATGTCCAGGATGCCGACGATCTCGCCGTCACCTGCCGCGGCGACGAGCTCGATCGCACCGGCGGAGAGTTCTGGTCGCGTCTGCTTCACGTCGTCGTAGTACGCGGTGCGCAGGAAGCTCAGAGTGCGGCAGACGAGCCAACCTTCGGCATCCGACTCGCGATACGGCCGGACGGATACGGGTTTCGTCATGTCGGGATCCCCTCTTTTCCAGCCGTAATCTGCGGCGCACGACGTCACGGTAACGGATGCCGGGGGGGAACGACTGCGCCCGCCGCTCGCACCGTGCCGCGCTGCGCGGTCCTCTGTGACCGGAGAGGGGTGGATGCCGAGGGTCCCGACGTGCCAGAAGCGATGTCGGAACCCCCTTCTAGTCTGGGACTATGTCCAGCCCGTCCCCGTATCTCGAGGAGGTCCCCGAGGGGATTCCGACGACCCTGGACTGGGTCGTGATGTGCGCCGATATGGCGACGGTTCACGCGGCGCAGCGGTATGCCAGCATCGTCGAGTTGTGGGATGACGCGATCCGCGCCGCGACGCGGGATGAGGGTGCGTCGGTGCTGGTGGAACGGTCGGTACGGCTCGAAGTCGCGTCGGCGTTGCGGATCACCGAGCACGCCGCGGGACGGCTCATGGGGGTCGGGCGGGCGTTGGTGAAGCGGCACCCGGCGGTGTGGGAGGCGATGAGCCGAGCCGGGATCACCGAGACGCACGCGACGATCATCGTCGACGGCCTCGATGAGCTCGACGTCGCGCGTGACGAGCTGATCGGCGAGGTGCTGACGCTCGCGGAGGAGATGCCGACCGGGCCGTTCCGCCGCGCAGTGAAACGGATCGTCGACCGGGAGCGTGAAGCGACCATCGCGGAACGGTATGCGGATGCCGTCGCCCACCGGCACGTGCGCGTCGAACCCGGCGTGGACGGGATGGCGTGGCTCACCGCGCACCTTCCCGCGGTCGAAGCGCACGCGATCCACGGGCGGCTCACCGCGATCGCGAAAACCCTCGACGACGAACGGTCCCTCGACCAGAAACGCGCCGACGTGTTCGGAGACCTGCTGATCGACGGGGAGACCGCGTCTCTTCCCGACATCGTGCGCGGGATCCGCCCGACCGTCGCGGTCACCGTGCCCGCTCTCACGCTCCTGACCGGTGACGGCTCTGCCGCGCAGGTCGGCGGCGTCGGGCCTATCCCGCTCGGCCGCGCGCGGGAGTTGTGCGGGGCGGCATCCGGGTGGATGCGGGTCCTCACCCACCCCGACACCGGGGTCGTCCTGTCCGTCGGGCGAGAGCACTACCGGCCGCCCGCCGACCTCCGCCGCCTCGTCACATGGCGGGCCGCCCGGTGCATGGCACCCGGGTGCGGGATCCCGGCGGATCGGTGCGACATCGACCACACCGTCGACTGGCATCACGGCGGACACACCGACGCCAGCAACCTCGCACCCCTCTGCCGCGGTCACCACACCCTCAAACACCACACCGACTGGCAGGTCAGAGCGAAACCTGGCGGGACGCTCGAATGGACCTCACCCGCAGGCCGGGTCTACCTCGTCCAGCCCGAACGACGCATCCCGCAGTTCACCACCGACCCACCACCGTTCTAGGACAGAGCGAGGCTGTTCATCCGTGCGACGAGCGCGGTGACCTCGGCGATCCCGATCACGTCGACGAGAGGTGCAGCCCGTACGGGTCCGCCTCATTCAGTGTCGACAGCACAGCCTCCACCTCGCGCATCACCGCACCATCCGCGCTTCGACGATGCCGGGCGTCGCCGGGTCGGACTGCTCCGCACCGTCGAACGCGAAGCCGTTGCGCCGGTAGAACGCGATCGCACGCGGATTCTCCCGCGCCACCCACAACGACGCGGGCCCGTCGGCGAGCACCGCGTCGAACAGTGCCTGCCCCGCCCCCGTCCCGTGATGCGCCGCCAGGACGTAGAGCATGTACAGCTGGCGACCACCGGCATCCGACCCACCGGACATCGCGAAACCGATCAACTCGCCGTCCAGCTCGGCTACCCGGACGACGTGCTCCGGACGCGGGTCGGAGAGGATCTGAGTCCACATGCGCCGCCGACGTTCCGCCACCTCGTCGGTGAAGTACTCCTCCGGCAGGAGATGCCCGTACGTCTCACGCCAGGCGGCGACATGCAGCGCCGCGACCGCCCCGACATCCGCCGGCTGCGGTTCGCGGATCGCCGCACTCACGCCGCGCACCACTTCTCGGCGAGCGCGCCGATGACGTTCGCGTTCCGGTTCGTCGCCACACCGAGGAGCTTCGCCGCGCCGAGTGGGTCGACCGCGCCGTCCTGATACCCGGGCTGTAGCAGCGCGTGCGTCGCGCGCCCCCGCACCACCATCCGGCCGCGCTCATCGGCGCGCGCCTCGATGTCGGTGATCTGCGACGCCGCGGGCTCGTCCTTCAGCAGGTAGACGTAGTGCCGGGCGAGCCCCGGGTTCGCCTCGGCCAGCTCGCGAGCGTGCCGAGCGACCTCGCGGAACTCCGCGGCGGAGTACACGATCGTCGGGACCTCGAAACACCGGTCGGCGGCGAACGCCTGCTCCAACGTCTGCTCGATCCGCTCACGCGAGCGCATCCGCGACTCGAACCGCACGTTCCCCGTGTTGATGTGCGTCTCGACTGCCTCGAACCCCGCCTCCTCGACGACACGGCGGATGTCCTCCTTAGGGAACACCCGCTTCGCGCCGAGATTGATCGCCCGCAGAAACGCCAGGTACGTCGTCATCCGCCCAGTCTGCCCGGACCTGCCGACACCCACGAGGGCGCAGGATGAAGACATGAACGAGCTCACCCGCTGGCTCCGCGACCAACCCTCCCTCACCGGAACCGCACCGCCGCTCGACCTCTCGGACCTCCCCGCCGATCCTCACGAGCTCTTCGACACCTGGATCCGCGCCGCCGCCGACGCCGGCGTCCCCGAACCCCGTGCAACGACCCTCGCGACAGCGGATGCCGATGGTCGCCCGGACGCGCGGACCCTCATCCTGAAGGGCGTCGACGCCGACGGCTGGCAGTTCGCCGGCCTGCGATCCTCGGCGAAGGGCGCGCAGCTCGCCGAGAACCCCGCGGCGGCGCTCAACTTCTGGTGGCAGCCCGTCATGCGCGCCGTCCGCGTCCGCGGCACCGTGCGCGAGGCGACACCCGAGGAGAGCGCAGCCGATTTCGGGGCGCGCCCCGCCTCCAGCGACGCGGCGCCGTCCGACTGGGTGCTCTGGCGCCTCATCCCGGAGCGCATCGAGTTCTGGCAGGGTTCCCCCGACCGTCGGCACACCCGCGTCGTCTACACGCGCGCCGGCGACGACTGGACCCGCAGGGCCTAGAGCCGCACGACGGCGACCGCCGGACTAGATATCAACGCCACGACGCCGCGCGGCCCACCGGCCGGGCGGGGTTCCCCGCGACGATCGCTCCCGGCTCGACGTCACGGGTCACGACCGCGCCGGCGGCGACGATCGCACCGTCCCCGATCGTGACGCCCTTCAGGATGACGGCGCGGGCTCCGACGAGCACGTGTCGGCCGATGCTGATGGGGGCGGAGCGCACGTGGCGACGTCCGTCCTCGAACTCGATGTCGTGGAAGTCCGTGTCCATGATCTCGACGTCCCAGGAGAGCTCGGCACCTTCGTGCAGCGTGAGGCCGGTCTCGACGTTGATCGTGTTTCGCGCGCCGACGGCCGCTCCGCGCATGACCGTGAGCCGAGCACCGGAGCCGACGTGGATCCGCGCGCGCCTGCGGATGGTCGCTCCCCGATGCAGGTCATAGGTTCCCCGTCCTCTCATCGTGACACCGGGCTGAACCTTGACGCCGTGGTGCCCACGCACCGATGCGCGCAGCCGGTTCATGACCTTCTTCAGTACGCGCATGATGTCCCCTCGATCGCGCGGAATCGCCCCGTCGCGATTATGGCGCGATCGAGACGATGCGCGCGAGTCCGCGCACATCCGGAGGGAGCGGGGCCTAGAGCCGCACGACCTCGGTCACCCGCACGACCGCGGCGCCCTCGTCGACGGATGCCTCCAGGTCGACCTCCGCGCGGATCCGCCAATCGTGGTCGCCCGCCGGATCGTCGATGATCTGCTCCACACGCCAGACACCCTCGGACGCCGACGACTCGTCGATGGCGCACAGCGCGGGACTGCGGGCAGCCCCGCCCGTGAGGATCTCGTCGTGATCGTCGAAGTACCGGTCGAGGACGTCGGGCCAACCGGCATCCGGATCCAACTCGACCAGCGCGTCGTCGTTCTGCAGAGCGGCGAGCTGCACCCGCCGGAACATCTCGTTGCGCACCAGCACGACGAACGCGCGCCGATTCGCGATGATCGACGGCGGCGCCGGCGGCACGACGGGAGCCTCGGGATCGTCCGCCGGGTTCACCAGCGCATTCCACTCGTCGACGAGACTCGAATCGACCTGGCGCACCAGCTCGCCGAGCCACTCGATCAGATCGAGCAGGTCGTCGGTGCGCGCCTCGGCCGGCACCGTCTGCCGGATCGCGCGGTACGCGTCGGACAGGTACCGCAGCACCAGCCCCTCGCTCCGCCCCAGTTGGTAGAACGACACGAACTCGCCGAACGACATCGCCCGCTCGAACATGTCGCGGACGACCGACTTCGGCGACAGCTCGAAGTCGCGCACCCACGGCTGGCTCGACGCGAACGTCTCGTACGCCTGCGCCAGGAGGTCCGCGAGCGGCTTCGGCCACGTCACCGCCTCGAGCAGCTCCATCCGCTCGTCGTACTCGATGCCGTCGCGCTTCATCGCCGCGACCGCCTCGCCCCGCGCCTTGAACTCCTGCTGCGACAGGATCGCGCGCGGATCGTCGAGCGTCGACTCGATCACGCTCACCACGTCGAGCGCGTAGTGACCGCTGCCGGTCTCGCTGTCGTCCGGGGACAGCAACTCGATCGCGGCGAGCGCGAACGGCGACAGCGGCTGGTTCAGGGCGAAGTTCGGCTGCAGATCGACGGTGAGACGGATGCCGTCAGCATCGGCCTCCACGATGTCCGCCGCCACGAGGGTCCGGAACAGCGCGATCGCCCGGCGGGCGAGCTCGTACTGCCGCGCCCTCGGTTCGTGGTTGTCGAAGACGAGCGAGCGGACGTTCGCGAAGACGTCGCCGCCGCGACCGATGACGTTGATGAGCATCGCCGCGGTCAGCTTCAGCTGCGGCGACAGCGGCTCGGGCTCGGCGGCGACGAGGCGCTCGAACGAGCCCTCGCCCCAGTTCACGACGCCGGTCGGCGCCTTCTTGCGGACGATCTTCTTGCGCTTGGCGGCATCGTCCCCCGCCTTCGCGAGTGCGACGGCGTTCTCGATCTCCCACTCGGGCGCCATCACGACGACGCTGCCGTGCGTGTCGAAACCCGCACGCCCCGCGCGCCCGGCGATCTGGTGGAACTCGCGCGCCGACAGCTGGCGCATCTTCGTGCCGTCGTACTTCGACAGCGCCGTGATCAGCACCGTGCGGATGGGGACGTTGATGCCGACGCCGAGGGTGTCGGTGCCGCAGATGACGCGGAGCAGGCCGCGCTGCGCGAGCGTCTCGACGAGCCGGCGGTAGCGCGGCAGCATCCCGGCATGGTGCACGCCGATGCCCGCACGGACGAGACGGGACAGCGTCTTGCCGAACCCCGTCGTGAAGCGGAAGCCGCCGATGGCCTCGGCGATCGCATCGCGCTGCTCGCGCGTCGTGACCTTGACGCTCGACAGCGCCTGCGCCCGCTCGAGCGCCGCCGCCTGTGAGAAGTGGACGATGTAGACCGGGGCCTCGCCGTTCTCGAGCAGCCCCTCGAGCACCTCATGGACCGGGCGGCGGGCGTAGGAGAAGTCGAGCGGCACCGGCCGCTCGGCGCCTGCGACGTGCGCCACCGGCCGACCCGTGCGTCGCTCGAGGTCGCTCGTGATCGCCGAGACGTCGCCGAGCGTCGCCGACATCAGCAGGAACTGCGCTCCCGGGAGGAGCAGCAGCGGCACCTGCCACGCCCACCCGCGGTCGGGGTCGCCGTAGTAATGGAACTCGTCCATCACGACCTGGTCGACCTCCGCCTCGGGGCCGAGGCGCAGCGCGACGTTCGCCAAGATCTCGGCGGTGCAGCAGATGATCGGCGCGTCGGGATTCACCGACGAATCGCCCGTGACCATGCCCACGGCATCCGGTCCGAAGATGTCGACGAGGGCGAAGAACTTCTCGCTGACGAGGGCTTTGATCGGAGCCGTGTAATACGTGCGGCCGCCGCGGGCGAGGGATGCCGCGTGTGCCGCGACCGCGACGAGCGACTTGCCCGTGCCGGTCGGCGTCGCGAGGATCACGTGCGACCCGGATGCGAGCTCGATGATCGCCTCGTCCTGCGCCGGGTAGAGCTCGATGCCGCGCTCGAGGGTCCACTCGAGGAAGCCCTCGTAGACGGCGTCGGGGGTCGACCCCACCGGAATGCGGTCCCGGAGCGTCGAGGTCATCCCTCGAGTCTGCCCCACCGGGCGGGAGGATGTGCCCAGTGCAGGTCTGATCGAGACCGACTGCCCCGAACGGGTGCGAACGCGCGGCTCAGCCTGCACTCGGCACACGTCAGGGCATATCCGCCTTCGCAGCCAGCACGCGCGCCGCCGCGGCGTCGACCTGTGCGGCGAATTGCGGGTCCGCGGTCGCCTTCGCGAGCACCGCGTCGTACATCGCCGGGAAGACCGACGGATCCGCCGAGACGAGCACCACGTCGACGCCGGCGGAGATCGCCTGCACGGCGCGGTCGGCGGGCGACCAGGCAGAGACGGCGGCGGCGGCGGAGAGGTCGTCCGAGAAGACCACACCGTCGAAGCCGACCTCGCTCCGCAGGAGTCCGACGACCTTCGGAGAGAACACGGCCGGGGCGGATCCGTCGATCCGGTCGTAGATCGCCGACGACACCATCACCGCGCTCGGCCCCGCCTCGGTGAGCGGTCGGTAGACGCCGACGTCCGGACCGTCCGGAGTCACCGTCGTGTCGACGACGTCGGCCGTGGTGTCGGTGTTCGCGGGCACGTGCCCGAGGCCCGGGAAGTGCTTGAACGTGGGAAGGATACCGGCATCCCGCATCCCCTCGGCGAAGGCGCCCGCCTTATCGGCCACGGTGGACGCGTCGTAGCCGTACTGCCGGCCGTACCCGCCGATCGGCGGATTGTCGAAGCGGGTCGCCTTGCTCGTGACGATGTCGGCGACCGGGGCGAGGTCCATGTTCACTCCCGCCTCGACGAGTTCACGCCCCCACGCCTCGGCCTTCTCCTGCAGCTGATCCGACGGCAGGTCCGCCTGACGGATGCCGTAGGGCATCGCCTCGAACCCCCTTCCCTGCAGCACCTGGACCTCGCCGCCCTCCTGATCGGTCGCGACCCAGAGCGGCAGGTCGCGCTCGGCGAGCGACGTGAAGCGCGACACGACGCCCGCTGTGGCCGCCACCCCGCCCGTCGACCGACCGCTCAGGAAGATGCCGCCGGCGTGCCGGTCGCGGACGGCGGCGAGGGTCGTCGGCGATGCGGCGGTCGCGGGGGTTCCGACCATGAAGAGCTGACCGACCCGCTCCTCCAGCGAGAGCGCGTCGACCGGATCAAGGGTGGAAGAAGGTGGCGCGGAGGGCGATGCGGGGGGAGCGGATGCCGAGGGTGACGCCACCGGCGACGCTGAGTCGGTCGGCGACGAGGCGGGCGGCGCAGGAGACGCTGTCGGCGAGGCGGCACACCCCGCGAGGAGCGACGCGGCCATCACCGTGACGAGAGCGGACCATCTCCACGACCGACGCACACCGACATTCTGCGCCTGCTCCGGCCGGCGTGGGCCGGGCTCGGCGTTCCGTATTCAGTCTCGTCGGCAACTCATGAGGACGCGACGCCCCGGGCTTCCGCGGGTCTCCCCGTCACGGGTCGCCACCCGAGACTGAATACCGAACGGTCAAACCGCGCGCCTCAGCTGCGCCCCGGCGTGTGCAGCCTCGCGAGGTAGGCGCCCGCGCGCACGGGAGCGCCGGCGCGATCGGTGAGCGAGACGACGACCGTGACGGCGGTCGCGAGCGGAATGGTCCACGCGGCGGGCTGCGCCAGCAGCGGAGCGGCGACGCCGATCCCGCCGACGGCGCTGTGCACGAGTAGAGCGAGCCCGCACGCGACGGCGCCCGTGGCCATCCCCGCGATGGCGCCTCGGGCAGTCAGCCGGTCCCACCAGATCGCGAGCAGCAGGACGGGGGACAGAGCGGATGCCGCGAACACGAACACGGCGCCGACCGAGGCCACGAGTCCCGCGGGCTGCGTCAGCAGGGCGATGGCGAGCGGGACGAGGGCGACGAGCACGGCGGACAGCCGGAACGAGCGGACGGACCCGCTGAACACGTCCTGGCTGATGACACCGGCGAGCGAGACGGTGAGCCCCGCCGACGTCGCGAGGAAGGCGGCGAAGGCGCCCGCGACCACGAGGGCGGTGAGCAGTTCCCCGACGAACCCGGGGAAGACCCGTGCGGGAAGGACGAGCGCGACGGTGTCGGCGACGCCCGGTCGGGCGAGATCGGGCGCCACGATCCGCGCGAGCAGACCGATGACGCTCGAGACGGCGTAGAAAACGCTCACCATGACGATGACGAGGACCGTCGTCCGCCGCGCCGAACCGCCGGTCGGGCTCGTGTAGAACCGCACGAGCACGTGCGGCAGTCCCATCGTGCCGAGCAGGAGCGCCAGCAGCAGCGACCCCGCCGCGTAGGCGTCGAGCCCCGAAGGCCCCGCCTCCGCGGGGAAGACGACGAGCGGATCGATCTCTCTCGCTCCCCCTCCGACCGCGAAGGCGATCAGCACGGCGGGCACGAGCAGGGCGGTGAGCTTCAGCCAGTACTGGAACGCCTGCACGTAGGTGATCGCCCGCATCCCGCCGGCTGCGGCCGCCGCCGCGACCAGCACCGCCACGAGCACGGCGCCGACCCACGGCGGGATGTCGGCGACGACCTGCAGCGTGATCCCCGCGCCGTGCAGCTGCGGCACGATGTACAGCCAGCCGATCAGGAGGCACGCGACGCTCGTCACCCGACGCGCGCGTCGCGAATCCAGCCGCGCCTCGATGAAGTCGGGGATCGTGTACGCGCCGCTGCGGCGCAGGGGCGCCGCGACGAACAGCAGGACGAGCAGGTACCCGGCGGCGTAGCCGATGGGAAACCAGAAGCCCTCGGATCCGCTCAGCAGCACGAGTCCCGACAGTCCGAGGAAGGTGCCCGCCGAGAGGTACTCCCCGCTGATCGCCGAGGCGTTCCAGACCGGCCTGACGGTGCGGGATGCCACGAAGAAGTCGCCGGTGGTCCGCGAGACCCTCAGCCCGTAGACCCCGATGAGGGTCGTCGCGCCGACGACGAGCGCGACCGCCACGAGGTCGAGGACGGCGTTCACCGCTCGTCCTCCTCGCGGAGCGCGCGGTAGCGCCGTTCGTTGCGGCCCGCGCCGCGGACGTAGAGGACCGCGAACCCTGCGATGGCGGGGTAGAACCCGAACGCGTGCAGCAGCCACGACAACGGCACGCTGAACCACACGATCTCGTCCAGCTCGGGGATCAGTGTGAGGGCACCGTAGAGGACGAGCACCACGACGACGAAGCCGAAGAGCGTGCCGAGCGCGAGCCGCAGCTGCGACCGCCGCAGGGCGCGCGCATAGGCCGCCTCGACGTCGTCGACGGGCGCCCCCGGCAGGGCGATGCCGCGCGTGGGTGCGCCGGGCTTGCCGGCGCCCGCCGAGACGCGAACGCGGTCCGCGCTCACCGCGGCACCGCGCTCACGGGCCGCCCCGCCCGATCAGCGCTTCGCGCACGAGCGGGACGAACCGGCGGCTGACGGGGAGCGCGGTGTCCCCGACCCACACGGCGGGTTCGGCACCCGAGAGGCGGACTTCGGTGACGGATGCCGCCCGCACGAGGAACGAGCGATGGATCCGGACGAAACCGGCATCCGCCCACCGCGTCTCGAGCTCGGAGATCGGGATCCGCACGAGGTGCCCCGCGTCGCTGTCGGTCTGCAGACGCGTGTAGTCACCCTCCGCCCGCACCCAGCGGACGTCGCGACGGTGGACGAAGCGGACGGTCGATCCGACCGTGACGGGCAGGACCTCGTCGCCGTCCGCCGACGGCTCTGTCACGACGATGCGGTCGACGGCGCGGCGCAGGCGATCCGCGCGGACCGGCTTGAGCAGGTAATCGAGGGCCCGCAACTCGAACGCGTCGACCGCGTGCGCGTCGTCCGCGGTGACGAACACGATCGCCGGCGGCTGCGCCAGCGCTCCCAGGGCGGCGGCCAGGTCGAGGCCCGACAGCCCCGGCATGTGGATGTCGAGGAAGGCGGCGGCGACCGTACGCTCGGTGAGCAGCCGCAGCGCCTCGGCACCCGATGATGCCGTGATCACCTCGCCGATCCGCTCGTCCGCGCGCAGCAGGAAGGCGAGCTCGTCGAGCGCCGGCTTCTCGTCGTCGGCGACGAGGACGTCGATCATGGCGGTCACCTCAGCCCTGCCGAATCGTGATGCGGTTGCGACTTCGGCACGCGCATCCGCACCAGGGTACCGGCGCCCGTGTTCGTCTCGACCACGAGCCCGCCCTCTGCGCCGTAGAGCTGCCGCAGCCGCGTGTCGACGTTCCGCAGGCCCACGTTGGCCGCATCGCCGGTGCGCGTCAGGAGCGCGTGCAACTCGGCGGGGTCCATGCCCGCACCGTCGTCTTCGACCGTGATCTCGGTGTGGGTGGCGGCATCCTCCGACGCGATGAGGATCGTCCCGCCGCCCTCCCCCGGCTCGAGCCCGTGCCGCACGGCGTTCTCGACGAGCGGCTGCACCGACAGGAACGGGATGACGGTGGCCAGCGTCTCGGGCGAGATCCGCAGCGTCACGGTGAGGCGGTCGCCGAAGCGCGCCCGCTCGAGTTCGAGGTAGGAGTGGATGCTGCGGAGCTCCTCCGCGAGCGTCGTGAACTCGCCCTGGCGTCGGAACGAGTAGCGCGTGAAGTCGGCGAACTCCAGCACCAGCTCGCGTGCGCGCGGCGGATCGGTCGTGATGAACGAGGCGATCGCGGTCAGCGCGTTGTAGATGAAGTGCGGCGAGATCTGCTGCCGGAGCGCGCGCAGGTCGGCTTCGGCGAGCGCGGCGCGCGAGGCATCCAACTCCCCGAGCGTCGCCTGCGCGGCGCACCACTCGGCGACTTCCCCCGCCGCGCGGACGAGAGCGGCCCGGACGGGCGCGGCGAAGGCGACGAGCACACCCGCGACGGCACCGTCCACGCGGATCGGTGCGCCGACGGCCTCGAGCCCGTCCCCGCCCTCGGCGCGGGGGAAGACGCGGCGCTTGCCGGTCTCGGCGACCTGCGCCGCGATGCGGCGGGCCGCGGCATCCAATCCCTCGGACTGGCCGTCGCGCGCGACGATCACGTCGCCGACCACCAGCACGACCGCCGCGCTGCCGAGCACGGCGCGCAGGTGGCGGGCCGCGCGCGCGACGTCGGGGGTCGCGAGGCCGCCACGCAGGTAGGGTGCCGCGAGGCTCGCCTGATGGAGGGCGCGGTAAGTGGCCTCCTCGGCCTCGCTGCCGAGCGCTCCCGCCCCGCGCGCGTAGCGGCGGGCGAGCATCAGCAGGGCGGAGAGCACGATGCCGCCGACCACGCCGAGCAGAGCGGCGAGGACGACGGCATCGGTCATGCGACGAGCCTAGATCGCGGGCGTCAGCAGCAGCGGGCGCCCGGGTTCCGGTCCTGGTCGTCCATCTTCTGACGCCAGAACTGCCGCTCGGACATGGGCTCCTCGTCGGGGTGCACCCGGCGCTGATGCGCGACGTACGTCGCGTAGGCCGTGTCGCCCATGAGGGTCGTCATGTACCAGCGGATGCCGCGGCCCGTCCGCAGCACGAGGTCGAGCATCGCCCGCATCGGCGAGACCGCGGCATCCGTCCGTGTACTCATGTCAGTGCCTGTTCGCTGCGCGCTCGTCGGCGAGGATCGGCTCCCACTGCTTCTCGAGCTCGCGCTCGGAGGCGGTGCCGATGAGTCCGGCGGGGGCGAAGCGGCGCGAGGGCACCGGCTCGTCCTCGTGGTTCTCGCCGCCGCCGCGCCGGATCGCGGCGATCGTGACGATCACCGAGGCGATGATCACGATGATGGCGAGAACGACGAACACGATCGACAGGGTGCCCTGCACGAAGGTGTTGCGGATGACGGCCTCCATGACCGCCGGCTCGCCGAGCGTCGTGTCGCCGGCGGCGAGCGCGTCGCGGTAGCGGAAGTGGTTCGACCAGTATCCGATCGCCGGGTTCGGCGAGAAGATCTTGTACGCCGACGCGGTGATCGTGACGACGGCTGCGAATGCGAGCGGCAGGGCCACGATCCACAGCCACCGCACGAACGACGGACCCCGCTTCGCGATGATCGCGAGCACCACGGCTAGCGCGATCGCGGCGAGCAGCTGGTTGGCGATGCCGAACAGCGGGAAGAACGTGTTGATGCCGCCGAGCGGGTCGGTGACGCCGAGGATGAGGATCGCTCCCCAGCCGGCGACCATGATCGCCGTCGTGATCCAGACGCCGGGCCGCCACGACACGTCGCGGAACTTGGGAACCCAGTGGCCGATCGAGTCCTGCAGCATGAAACGCGCGACGCGGGTTCCGGCATCCACCGCCGTGAGGATGAACAGCGCCTCGAACATGATCGCGAAGTGGTACCAGAACGCCATCATCGCGGGACCGCCGAGGGCCTGCTGCATGATGTGCGCGAGACCGAGCGCGAGCGTCGGCGCACCACCGGTGCGCGAGACGATCGACTCCTCGCCGACCGCCGCCGCCGTGCTCGTGAGCATCTCGGGCGTGAGGTTCACCCCGGTGATGCCGAGTGAGTTCACGAAGGCGACGGCACCTTCCACCGTGCCCATGGTCGACGCCGCCGACGCGTTCATCGCGTAGTAGATGCCCTGGTCGATCGAGATCGCGGCGACGAGGGCCATGATCGCGACGAAGGACTCCATGATCATGCCGCCGTAGCCGATGAAGCGCGTCTGGCGCTCCTTCTCGACGAGCTTCGGGGTCGTGCCCGAGGAGATGAGCGCGTGGAAGCCCGAGAGAGCACCGCACGCGATCGTCACGAACAGGAAGGGGAAGAGCGGCCCCGCGAACACCGGCCCGGTGCCCTCGAGGGCGAAGTCGGTGACCGCCGGGACGGTGATCTCGGGGCGGACGAGGACGATGGCGCCCGCGAGCATGACGATGACGCCGATCTTCATGAACGTCGACAGGTAGTCGCGGGGGGCGAGCAGCAGCCAGACGGGGAGGACGGCGGCGATGAAGCCGTAGATGATGATGCCCCAGGCGATGACGCTGCGGTCGAGGTGCAGGAACTCCTGGCCCCATGCGGTCTCGGCGACCCAGCCGCCGGCGACGATCGCGCCGATGAGCAGGACGAAGCCGATGATCGAGACCTCGGTGACCTTGCCGGGGCGGAGGTACCGCAGGTACATGCCCATGAAGAGGGCGATCGGGATGGTCATCGACACCGAGAAGACGCCCCAGGGGCTCTCGCCGAGCGCGTTGACGACGACGAGGGCGAGGATCGCGACGATGATCAGCATGATCAGCAGCGACGCGACGATCGCGGCGGTGCCGCCGATCTTGCCGAGCTCCTGGCGAGCCATCTGGCCGATCGTGCGGCCGCCGCGGCGCATCGAGAAGAAGAGCACCGTGTAGTCCTGGACAGCACCGGCGAGCACGACGCCGACGATGATCCAGATGGTGCCGGGGAGGAAGCCCATCTGCGCCGCGAGCACGGGACCGACGAGGGGACCCGCGCCGGCGATGGCGGCGAAATGGTGGCCGTAGAGGACGCGGCGGTCGGTGGGGACGTAGTCCTTGCCGTCCTGCTTGACCTCGGCCGGGGTGGCCCGACCGTCGTCGGGGCGCAGCAGGTGCTTCTCGATGACCTTCGAGTAGAACCGGTAGCCGATCAGGTAGGTCGCGACCGCGGCGAACACGAACCAGATCGCGTTGACGGTCTCACCGCGGACGATGGCGAGCATCGTCCAGCCGAGGCCGCCCGCGAGGGCGATGAGCGCCCAGACGACGATCTTCAGCGGCGTCCAGCGGCCGTCCTTGGTCTTCTGCTCCTCGGTGAGGGCGACGGGGGGAAGGGAGGGATCGGGATCGAGCGTGGCGGCCTTGCCACGGCGCGACGGTGCAGACATGGGCGACTCCTTCGGGCGCGTCTTTGCGTACACGTCAGAGTAAGAAGACGGATGCCGCCGCCTCCGGCTCGCTCGTGGGGTGCTGCGACGAGCGGCGTCACCGGCGCGACGAACGGCGGGGTTCCCGACTGTCCAGTCCTGGCGGCGAGGTGCGCGAGACGCTTACGGTTGACCCACACGACAGAGGGAGTCCCCGTGGCACACGACGCCGCACCGACAGTCACGCGCAACGACGAGAAGAACCGCTACGAGATCCACGTCGACGGGGCGGTGGCCGGCTACACCCTCTTCACCGTCGACGACGCGGGTCGCACCGTGATGCCCCACACCAAGATCGACCCCGCCTACAAGGGCCAGGGCCTCGGCTCGACCCTCGTCGCCGACGCGCTCGCCGACCTCGCCCGCCGTGGCGACGAGGTCGTCCCTCAGTGCCCGTTCGTCGCGGGCTACCTCGCGGAGCACGACGTCCCCGGCCTCACGGTCGCCTCTCCCGACGCGGAGTGAAGGATGACCCGCCTCGACGCCGACCCGACCGAGACCGTCGACGCCCCGGCATCCTGTGACGGCCCGAGGGCGCTGCTGCTGACCGCACGCGAGGTGCCGCTCGGCGGCGTCCGCGGGATGCAGGTGCACCGCGCCCTCCCGCAGCGCGAGCTGCCGATGGTCGGCGCCTGGTGCTTTCTCGACCGGTTCGGACCGCAGGTGACGACGATGCGCGTCGAACCCCACCCGCACATCGGGCTGCAGACGGTCACGTGGCCGTTCGCCGGCGAGACCCGCCACCGCGACACGATCGGCTCGGACGTCGTCATCAAGCGCGGGCAGCTGAACATCATGACCAGCGGCGCGGGCATCGCCCACTCCGAGTACTCGATGGGCGACGAGCCCACCGTCACCGACGCCCTCCAGCTCTGGGTCGCGCTGCCCGAGTCGCGCCGCCACGGCGGGCCCGACTTCGAGCGGCACACCGACCTGCCCGTCGTGGACCTGGGCGATGGCGCGGCGGCGGTCGTCGTGGTCGGCGAGCTCGCCGGCATCCACTCACCCGCGACGATGTACACGCCGATCGTCGGAGCGGAGGTCTTCCTCCCCGCAGGGGCCCGCGTGCGGATCCCGCTGAACCCGGCGTGGGAGCACGCCCTCGTGGGCGTCGATGGCGCACCCCTCGTCCACGCCGCCGACGAGGATTCGGTCGAGCTCGGCGACCACGATCTGCTCTACCTCGGCCTCGCGCGGGAGGTCATCGAGGTCGAGGCGCCGACCGATGTCACGGTCTTCGTGCTGGGCGGCGAGCCCTTCGAGAGCGACATCGTCATGTGGTGGAACTTCGTCGGACGCAGCCACGAGGAGATCGTCGCGGCACGCGAGGAGTGGGAGGCGGACTCCCCGCGCTTCGGGCACGTCGTCACCCACGGCGACGAGCGCATCCCGGCTCCACCGCTGCCCACCGTCCGCCTCACGAAACGCCGCCGGCGGCTCTGAGCCACGATCGCCGTCGTTCCGCGGTTTTGCACGGCCCGGTGGCTCTGCGCTCGCGGATAGCCTTGGATCCGTGACCCGGACCCTGCTCTCGACGCGCGTGCTGCTGGTGTGCGCCGCGCTCGGGGTGGCGACGGGCCTGCTCGGCGGGGTCGCCGGCATCCTCACGCCGTTCGTGATCGCGGCGGCTCCCTACGCGTACGGCCTCGTCCTCGGTTCCCACGTCCTGCCGGGCATCATCGCGCAGCAGGTCTTCCGGATGCCGCTGGTCGCCCTGACGACGCACGTCCTCGCCGCGCTCGTCGCGAGCGCCGTGAACCCGGCGTGGATGTGGCGCTTCGTCGGCACGGCGCTCCTGTTCGGCGCGATCCAGGAGGGCGTCGCCGCCCTTACCCGCTACCGCGCCTGGGGCCGCTGGCGCTTCTACGTCTCGGCCGTCGCCATCGGGGTCGTGGTCGCCGTGGCGGTCGCCTTCGCCGCCGACCTCACGATCCTCCCCACCTGGGCGCAGGTCGCCTACTTCGTGTTCTCGATCCTCGGGCCGGTCGCGTGGACCGCCGCGGGCCTCGGCGTGGGCTCGAGCCTGCGCCACGCGGGTGTCGCGCGACAGCCCCTCAGGAGCAGGTAAGGGCAGGCTAACCTAGGAGTCACCCCTCCTGGTTTGGACTCTCGTGACCTCTGCCGACTCCGGCGCCGCCGAAGCCCCGCTCGCCCCGGGCGCCCCGCCTGTGCTCCTGCACGTCCAGGATCTCGCGATCGTGCACGAGGGGGCGAGTTCGGCATCACCGGCATCCGTCTCGTTCGACGTCGCACCGGGCGAAGTCGTGCTCCTGCTCGGACCGAGCGGATCGGGGAAGTCCACCCTCGCCCTCGCCCTGAACGGGCTGATTCCCCAAGCCGTGCCGGCCGAGCTCACTGGCACGGTGTCGGTCGCCGGCCTCGACGCGACGACGACACCCGTGGCGACGCTCGCCTCGCGCGTGGGAATGGTCTTCCAGGACCCGGACGCGCAGCTCATCACCGGCTCGCTGCTCGACGACGTCGCCTTCGGCCCCGAGAACCTGCGGCTGCCGGTCGAGGACGTGCTGTCGCGCACCGAGGACGCGCTCCGGGTGATGGGGCTGTGGGAGAGGCGTCACGAGAACCCCGACCGCCTGTCGGGCGGAGGAAAGCAGCGCCTCGCCATCGCGAGCGCGCTCGCCCTCGGCCCCGATCTGCTCGTCCTCGATGAACCCACCGCCAACCTCGACCCGGCCGGCATCGAGGACGTCTACGACGCTCTCGCCGCCGTGGTCGCCGAGGGCCGATCAATCCTCCTCGTCGAGCACAACCTCGACGCCGCCGTGGGACTCGCCCACCGGGTCGTCGTCCTCGACGCCGCGGGCCGGACGGTCGCGGACGGTGCGGTCGACGAGATCCTCCGCGAGCGCGCCGAGGAACTCCACGCGTTGGGCGTGTGGCTGCCCGTGTCGACGCTGGCCGCCCTGATCCTGCGCCGCGCCGGATGGCGGATCGAGCGGATGCCGCTGACCGCCGCCGAGCTCCGCGAGGCCCTCGAGGAGGTCGACGCCCCCGTGCCCTGTGCAGGCGCAGACGCACGGGAGGCGGCCGAACGGGCATCGGGCCCGTCGCTGGACCTGCATCCGGCACACCCGGCGGTCGAGGTGCGCGGGCTTACCCTCCGCCGCGGCCGGCGCGAGGTGCTCCACGACGTCGACCTGACGGTCGCGGCAGGCGAATTCGTCGCCGTCGTCGGCGCCAACGGGGCGGGGAAGACCAGCCTGTTGCAGGCGATCGCGGGGGTCGTCCCGCCGCCACGAGGCACCGTGCGCGTGGCGGGAGCGGACGCCGCGCGCACCCCGCTCCGCGACCTCTCGCGGCGCATCGGATTCGTCTTCCAGAATCCCGAGCACCAGTTCATCGCGCACACCGTCTTCGACGAGCTCGCCCACGGCCTGCGCGGCCGTCATCTCTCCGCCGATGAGGTCCGCGAGCGGACGATGGAGGTTCTGACGCGTTTCGGCCTCGAGGACAAGGCGGACGTCCACCCGTTCCTGCTCTCGGGCGGGCAGAAGCGCCGACTGTCCGTGGGGACGGCCCTCGTCGGCGGTGCGCCGATCCTCGCGCTCGACGAACCGACGTTCGGACAGGATCGCGCGCGCGCCGACGAACTGCTTCGCCTGCTCCGCGATCTGAACCAGGACGGCACGACGATCCTCGTCGTCACCCACGACATGCAGCTCGTCGCGGAGTACGCGACCCGCACGGTCGTCGTCAACGGCGGACACATCGTCGCCGACGCCCCCACGCCGGACGTGTTCGCCGACGAGGCGCTGCTGCGCCGATCGGGGCTGCGCCCCCCGCCGCTCACGACGGCCCTGCGCGGCGTGACGCGGCATCCGTCCCTCAGGGGGATCACGCGTCTAGCCGACCTCGAGGCGGCGGCCGGATGACCGCCGCGATCGACCCCTACGCCGTCGCGGCACCCGCGGGCCGGTGGCTGGAGCGGCTGAGCCCGCTGGCCAAGCTCGCCGGTCCGCTGCCGGCGATGCTGCTGCTCATCTTCACGCGCGACCTCGCCACCCCGGCCGTCT
Source organism: Microbacterium phoenicis (assembly GCF_047302325.1). NCBI lineage: Bacteria > Bacillati > Actinomycetota > Actinomycetes > Micrococcales > Microbacteriaceae > Microbacterium > Microbacterium phoenicis. The sequence goes on along the minus strand of NZ_CP154849.1, from coordinate 704,924 downwards.
TCCTCGGATCGGCGTACGTCCTCGTGCTCTCGGGTGCACGGCTCACCGGACGCGTCGCGCTGCTGCTGTTCGTCGCGGTCCCCGTCGGCGCGGCTGTCATCGGCTTGGCACTGTCGCTGTGGGCCGACCCGGAACGGGTAGACCAGGCAGTGCCGATCCTCTCGGTCGGCGACTGGACGCTCTACCTCGGCGCGATCGAGGTCGGACTGGCGACGGGCCTGCGGCTCGCCGCGATCCTCGCCCTGGGCTTCATCGCCGGGCTCACCACGACGGGCTCCGACCTCGTCCGCGCGCTCGTGCAGCAGCTGCGCGTGCCGTACCGCATCGGCTACACCGCCCTCGCCGCCTTCCGGTTCGTGCCGCGCTTCGGCTACGAGCTCGAGGTCATCCGCCAGGCCCACCGGGTGCGCGGAGCCCACGTCGGCCGAGGTCCGGTCGCGGCGATCGCCCGCTGGTGGGGCTACATCGTGCCGCTGCTGGCCGGTGCGATCCGTCACGCCGAGCGTGTGGCGCTCGCGATGGACGCCCGCGCCTTCGGCGCGCACCCCGACCGCACCGAGCGGCATCTGCTGCCCTGGCGGCGGCGTGACACCGTCTTCACCGCCGTCTTCTGGATCGCCTCGGCGACCGCGCTCATCGCCCTCTTCCCCTGGACCCTGTGACGAAAGGATGGCGATGGCCCGCGCCAGCGCACTCGTGAAACCCGAGGTGCAGGAGCTCCTGCACCTCACCGTCGTGCGGACCGAAAGGATCGCTCCGCACTGGATGCGCGTGACCCTCGGCGGCGGCGAGATCGACCGATTCACCTTCCGCGGGTACGACCAGTGGTTCCGCCTGTTCCTGCCCATCGGCGGCGAGGAAGGGCTCGATCGGATCCCCGCCAAGGCGAACGGGCTGCTGGGGTACCTCCGGTTCCTGCGCATCCCCGAGGGCGTCCGCCCCGTGATGCGCAACTACACCGTGCGGGCGTACCGCGCGGCATCCGCCGACCGCGGCGCCGAGATCGACGTCGACTTCGTCCTGCACGGCGACGGGGATGCCGCAGGTCCGGCTTCGGGATGGGCCGAACGCGCGCAGCCCGGCGAGAGCGTCGTGATCATCGACGAGGGCCTCGGTTTCAACCCGGCGCGCGGGGTGGAGCGCGTCGTGCTCGTCGCCGACGAGACGGGCGCGCCGGCGGTGGCCGGCATCTGCGCCTCGCTACCGGCATCCGCGACCGGCGTCGCGCTCGTCGAGGCCCCGACCGCGGCGGACGTCCTGCCGATCGACGCCCCGGCCGGGGTCGAGGTCCGCTGGCTGGTGCGGGAGGCGGATGCCGCGCCCGGCACCAGCGCTCTCGCCGAGCTCGAGCGGCTCGCTCCCATGTCGGGCACGCACTACTTCATCGTCGGCGAGCAGCACCTGCCGACCTCCGCCCGTCGTCACCTCGTCGCTCACGGGGTCGACAAGGCGGCGATCAGCTTCATCGGATACTGGCGCTCGACGACGGGACACTGACATGGGGAAGATCACCACCGCGTACCTGCTCACCTGCGCCGCGATCGGCGTCGCCTCGGGGATCGTGCTCGCGGTCGGATGGTGGGTGTCGCTGGGCCTGTTCGCCACGATCCCGTTCGCGAGCGTCGCGATCGCCGGACTCTGGGTCATGCCCGCCGTCATCGCCCTGCGCCTGCTCGGCCGACCGTTCGCGGGGCTTCTCGTCGGCGTCATCTCGGGTCTCGTCCTCGCCCCGTTCTGGACGATCTCCGCGGTCGCGACCACGGTGTTCTGGTCGCTGTTCCCCGAGCTGCCCTTCCTCGTGACCCTGTACCGCCGCTGGTCGACGTGGCTCCACTACGCCGGCGGCGCGGCCGTCGGCATCGCGTATCCGATCCTCGCCGCACAGTCGTTCGACCTGTGGTCGATGAGCCCTCCGCTCGTCGCGCTGTTCATCGCACTCTGCGCGGTCAGCTGCCTCGTGGGGACGTGGGCCGGCATCCTCCTCGCCGATCGGTTGCGCGCGGCGGGGGTGGCACGTCTGGCGCGGCGACGGGTTCCTCGGACCGCGTGAGATCGGGTCTCGTGCCGCGAGGAACTGCGGTGCTACTGTGAGGCAACTTTCCCGCAGGGCCGACGCTCCCGATGCCGCAGGCCGCACCCGATCGCGGGAGCGGCTCGCGTTTCTGAGGAGGCCCGCGTGACCACGACACCCGTCCACCTGACCCGGCAAGACGGCAAGGGATTGGCCTCAGGAACCCTCGGCCTGTGGGGTTCCACCGTGATCGGGCTCGCCTCGACGGCGCCGGTGTATTCGCTCGTCGCAACGCTCGGCTACGTCGTCCTCGCCGTCGGTGGGCAGGCGCCGATCGCATTCGTCATCGCGTTCATCCCGATGCTGCTCATCGCCTTCGCCTACCGCGAGCTCAACAACGCCGTCCCCGACTGCGGGACGGCGTTCACGTGGGCGACGAAGGCGTTCGGACCGTGGGTGGGGTGGATGGGCGGCTGGGGCGTCGCGATCGCCGGAATGATCGTGCTCGCCAACCTCGCTCAGGTCGGTTCGGTCTACTTCTGGGCTCTCCTCGGGCAGGAGTTCGAGGAGCAGAACGACTGGCGGATCATCCTGGTGGCCGTCGCCTTCATCGCGGCGATGACCTGGATCTCGTGGCGCGGCGTCGAGATCGGCGAGCGCATCCAGAACGTGCTGCTCGGCATCCAGTACCTCGCCCTCATCATCTTCGTGATCGCCGCCCTCACGCAGTTCTTCACGGGGGGCGCACCGGACGCGACGCCCTTCAGCTGGGAATGGCTCAACCCGTTCGCGTTCGGCGACTGGGGCGGGTTCGTCGAGGCGATCCTGCTCGCGATCTTCATCTACTGGGGCTGGGACACCTGCCTCGCCCTCAACGAGGAGACGAAGGACCCCAAGCGCATCCCGGGCTTGGCGGCGCTGCTGACCTGCGTGCTCCTGCTCGTCACCTACGTCTCGGTGACGATCGCCGCGATGATGTACGCGGGCCTCGGCGAGGAGGGTGGGGGGCTCGGCAATCCTGAGAACGCCGACGACTTCTTCCTCGGCATCCGCGACGGGCTGCTCGGGCCGTGGGGCTGGCTGCTCGTGGTCGCCGTGCTCATCTCGGCGGTGTCGTCGACGCAGACGACGATCCTCCCGACGGCGCGCGGAACCCTCGCGATGGGCGTCTACCGGGCGCTCCCCGCCAAGTTCAAGGACGTCCACCCCGATTACCGGACCCCGTCGTTCTCGACGCTCGTCATGGGCGTCGTGGCGATCGTCTACTACGTCGTCATGACGACCATCAGCGATGCGATCCTGCAGGACACGATCCTCTCGCTCGGCCTCGCGATCGCGTTCTACTACGCCCTCACCGGGTACGCGTGCGTCTGGTACTTCCGCGCGGACCTGTTCCGCTCCGCGCGCGACTTCTTCTTCAAGGGGCTCTTCCCGCTCATCGGCGCCCTCCTGCTCACCTACGCGTTCGTCCAGTCGGCGATCGACATGCTCGCTCCGGACTACAGCTACTACGGCACGCTGCTCGGCATCGGCTCGACGTTCGTCGTCGGCATCGGGGCGCTCGCGCTGGGCGTGGTCCTCATGGTCGTCTGGTTCTTCTTCCCCCGGGCCAAGCGCTTCTTCCGCGGCGAGAGCCTCAACCGCGACACCCCCGTCCTCGTCCCCGACGACACCAGCTCGCTCCCCCGTTCGATCGACGGCGGCATCTGACCGCCCGAAAGGAACCCTCCGCATGCGCATCCTCATCATCGGCGCGGGCGGTGTCGGCAGTGCTGCCGCCCGCATCCTCCGCCGCCGCGACTTCTTCGAGACCGTCGTCATCGCCGATTACGACCCGGCCCGCCCGCAGGCGCTCGTGGACGAGCTCGGCGACGAGCGTTTCGCCGCCGCGCAGGTGGATGCCTCGAAAGCCGAGTCCGTGGCATCCCTCATCCGCGAGCACTCCGCCACCCACGTGCTGAACGCCGTCGACCCCCGGTTCGTCATGCCGATCTTCGACGGCGCGTTCGCGGCCGGGGCGACGTACCTCGACATGGCCATGAGCCTGTCGCAGCGGCATCCGGACCGCCCTTATGAGGAGGTGGGCGTGAAGCTCGGCGACGCGCAGTTCGCGAAGGAGCAGGAGTGGACGGATGCCGGGCGCCTGGCGCTCGTCGGCATCGGCGTCGAGCCGGGCCTGTCGGACGTGTTCGCCCGCTACGCGGAGGACGAGCTGTTTGACGAGATCGACGAGCTGGGGGTCCGCGACGGCGCCAACCTCGTCGTCGCCGGCTACGACTTCGCGCCGTCGTTCTCGATCTGGACGACGATCGAGGAGTGCTTGAACCCGCCCGTGATCTACGAGGAGGGGAAGGGCTGGTACGTCACCGAGCCGTTCAGCGAGCCCGAAGTGTTCGACTTCCCCGAAGGCATCGGCCCGGTCGAGTGCGTCAACGTCGAGCACGAGGAGGTACTCCTCATGCCGCGGTGGACGAAGGCGAAGCGGGTCACGTTCAAGTACGGCCTCGGCGACGAATTCATCGAGGTGCTGCGGGTGCTCAACAAGCTCGGCCTCGACAGGACCGACCCGCTGACGGTGAAGGGCGTGCAGGTCTCGCCGCGCGACGTCGTCGCGGCGGCCCTCCCCGACCCCGCCACCATCGGCGACAAGATGAGCGGCAAGACCTGCGCGGGCGTCTGGGTGACGGGCACCGGCAAGGACGGCCAGCCGCGCTCGACGTACCTGTACCACGTGGCGGACAACGAGGAGACGATGCGGGAGGACAACTCGCAGGCCGTCGTCTGGCAGACCGCGATCAACCCCGTCATCGCGCTCGAGCTGCTCGCCCGCGGCATGTGGTCGGGCACGGGCGTGCTCGGCCCCGAGGCGTTCGACGCGAAGCCGTTCCTCGACCTGCTCGCCGCACCGAAGCCCGAGGGCTACGGCTCGCCGTGGGGCATGCGGGAGCAGCCGCATCCCGTTCCGTCCGAGGCCTGACGCGACCGAGGTCCCGATCGGGCCGGGAGACGTCGCTCCGGTCCGATCGGGACCTCGGGTCGCTCAGGTCAGCGCTTGCCGGCGATCCGGCGCGACACGATGTCGCGCATGATCTCGTTCGTGCCGCCGTAGATGCGGTGGACGCGAGCATCGAGGAAGGCCCGGGCGATCGGGTACTCCATGATGTAGCCGTAGCCGCCGTGCAGCTGGACGCAGGCGTCGAGCACCTCCCACTCGCGCTCGGTGGCCCAGAACTTGACCTGGGCGGCATCCTCTGCCGAGAGCTTGCCCTCGCCGTACAGCGCGATCGCGCGGTCGATGTAGGCCCACATGACGTCGACCGTCGTGACGAGGTCGGCCATCGCGAAGCGCGTGTTCTGGAAGTCGATGATCCGCTGGCCGAACGCCTCACGATCCTTCGTGTAGGCGATCGTCCATTCGACGCCGGCCTGCGCGGCGGCCGCGCCCGCGACACCGATCGACAGGCGCTCGAGGGGCAGATTCATCATCAGCTGGACGAAGCCCTTGCCCTCCTCACCGCCGATGAGGTTCGCGTCGGGGACGAAGACGTCGGTGAAGCTGAGTTCCGCGGTGTCGTGGCCGTGGAAGCCCATCTTGTGGAGCTTCTTGCCGTGATCGAAGCCCGCCATGTCGGCCTCGAGCAGCAGCAGCGAGAAGGCGTCGGGCCGGTTGCCCTCGCCCGTCTTCACGAACACGACGAAGATGTCGGCGGTGGCGCCCGACGAGATGAACGTCTTCGCGCCGTTGACGATGTAGCCGCCGTCGGTCTTCTTCGCGGTGGTCGAGATGCCGCGGAGGTCGGAGCCGGCACCCGGCTCGGTCATCGCGAGGGCGCCGATGACCTCACCGGTCGCCATGCGCGGCAGCCAGGTCTCCTTCTGCTCCTGGGTGCCCATGTGGACGAGGTACGGCACGGCAAGGTCGTCCTGGATGCCGAAGGCGCCGGCGAGCGAGCCCGCTCCAGCACGGATGATCTCCTCGTTCACGACCGTGCGAAAGCGGTAGTCCTGCAGCATGCCCGCGCCGCCGAACTCCTCGGGGACGCTCAAGCCGATGACGCCCGCCTCGCCCGCCGCGAGCATCGTCGCGCGGTCGATCTCGCCGGCGGCATCCCACTGTTCGCGCTTCTCGTTCGTGACGTACCGCTTGACGAACTCCTTGACGACGTCGCGGAACGCTTCGTGGTCCTCTTCGTAGATGTTCCGCTCCATGCGCGGCCCCCTTCATGTCAGCGCGACGCTGCGCTCGTGGGCGGCGTCGCCACTGTCCACTGTACGCGCGTGATGGGATTGAATGCCAGGGTGAGCGCGACTGAGTGCCGCGCCGTCAGTCGTAGTCGGGAGCGGGCTCGAGGCCGAAGAACTCCTCGAGCGTCCGGAACCCGCCGTCCGCATAGGCGGCGGCGAGTTCTCGACCGATGAAGCGCAGATGCCAGGGTTCGGCCGAATACCCGGTCGTGCCGGTGTGACCCTCTTCGTAGCGGACGATGAAGCCGTAGCGCCACGCGTTCTCGACGATCCAGTCCGACTGCGGCGTCCCGCCGAAGCCGTCGTGGTCGCCGCACCCGGCGTCGCACGCGACCACGTCGACGGCGAGTCCCGTCTGGTGCTCGCTGTGTCCCGGGCGGGCGCTGCGCAAGTCGGCCGCCTCTTTCCCGCGGTTCGCGACGTGGCGGTTGTACGTCTCGACCTGGTTGTCGTAGGGGCGGAACCCGCTGCTGACGCCGATCTTCCCGGCACCCGCCGCGGTGAGGTCGGTCGCGAGCTCGTCGAGCGCTGCGGCCGTCTGGTCGAGCAGCCATCCGCCCGCGACGATCCGCAGCTCCTTCGGTCTGGCTTGAGGCGTCGGCCAGTGGTCGATCGGGTTCAACGGATGCCGCTTGTTCGCGACCACCCAGACGCGCCCCGCCTCGTGCAGATCGATGCAGGGTGCCGAGCCGTCGGCGACGGCGGCGCGGAAGGGCTCGGCTCCTCCGAAGGCGGCGATCACGTCGCCGTCGGAGCCGGTCGCGAGCGCGGTGGTCACGGCATCCGTCTCGCAGATCGGCGTGGGCTCGTCGACGGGTTCGACCGTGGGTTCGGTGACGGGGGAAGCCGCCGAGGACGGCGCGACAGCTGCAGGATCGGATGCCGGTTCCGCGACGGCCTCGTCGGGTGCGAACGCACGCGACAGCACGATGACGAGAGTGACCACGACGGCCGTCGCGAGCGTCAGGAGGACGAGGGCCCGGCGCTGTCGTCGACGACGGAGCGCTCTTCGCCGGACGGCGCTCCTCGACTCGGACACCGGGCCAGTCTTCCAGGAGGTCGCCGGTATCCGTGGTGTTCGAGTCTCCCGCGTGTGTCGTTGACGCAGAATCGTACGCGTGTTCGAATGAGTGAATGCGATGGCAGGGACAGGACATCTCGACGGTCGACGACGCGGCCCTGCCCGGCCTCGAGTCGATGGGTGGCCTCGTCCGATCGGTCACCACCCCGGAGTTCGCTGGCATGACCTTCCACGAGGTGGTCGCGAAGTCGGCCCTGAACCATGTGCCGAGCGGGTCGGCGATGCCGTTCTCGTGGACGGTGAACCCGTATCGAGGTTGCCAACATGCATGTGCTTATTGCTTCGCTCGTCAGACGCACACGTATCTCGACCTCGACGCAGGTGCCGATTTCGATTCGCAGATCGTCGTCAAGGTGAACGTCGCGGAGGTGCTCGCGCGCGAACTCGCCAAGCCGTCGTGGCGACACGAACCCGTCGCCCTCGGGACCAACACCGATCCGTACCAGCGCGCAGAGGGGCGCTACAAACTGATGCCCGGTGTCATTGACGCCCTGACCTCGAGCGGCACACCGTTCTCGATCCTGACGAAGGGCACGCTGCTGCGCCGCGACCTGCCGCTGCTGACGGATGCCGCGACCCACGTCCCGATCCATATCGCCATGTCGATCGCGATCCCCCACGAACCGCTGCGCCAACTCCTCGAGCCGGGGGCTCCGTCGTTCCAGGCACGGCTCGACACCGTGAAGGCCGCGACGGACGCCGGATTCTCGGTGACCGTGTTCCTCATGCCGATCGTGCCGCACCTGACCGACGGGGTCGACGTGCTCGACGACGCGATCGCGCGGATCGCGGCATCCGGTGCGCGTCGGGTCGTGTTCGGCGCCCTGCACCTCCGGCCGGGCGCGAAGGAGTGGTTCTGGCAATGGCTCGAGCGGGAGTGTCCCGACCTCGTGCCGGCCTACCGCGGCCTGTACCCGGGCGCCGCCGTGTCGGCGCCGAACGGCTACCGCTCGTGGCTGTCGGCGCGCGTGCGCCCGCTGCTACGGCGCCACGGCCTGCACGGCCGACTCGAGGAAGAAGACGTCCCGCCGCGCGGGATGGGTCCGGTGCGGACCACGGGGCCGGTCATGAAGACCGCGACCCGGGAACAGGCATCCGCGATACTGTTCTGACTCACCCGTCGGGGATCAGGCGCTTGCCGAGAACCGAGGTCGCGTCGCGGGCGTAGCCGAGGGCGTCGTAGAACTCCGCGACGGCGTCGTTTCCCTCGCGGACCATGAGCATCACCTTCGGGCAGCCGAGCGCCTCGAGTCGGCGCTCCGCCTCGGCGACCAGCATCCTTCCGATGCCCTCGACACGGCGGTCCGGGTCGGTCGCGAGGTAGTACAGCCAACCCCGGTGGCCGTCGTAGCCGGCCATGACCGAGCCGACGACGCGATCGCTGTCGGCCGCGACGAGCAGGAGGTCGGGCCAGACCGCCCGCGCACGTGCGATGTCGCGGTGCGGATCGTTCCAGGGACGCGTCAGACCGACCGAGTGCCACAGCGACACGACCTGCTCGACGTCGGGATCACCGAGGGGGCGGATGACAACCGGCATCCGCCCACCCTAGTGAGAACCCTCAGGCGTCGACGTTCGCGGCCTGGCGACCCGTGATCTCCTCGAGCACGTCGTCGCCGGCGCGCGCCTCGTCGAAGGGCGCGTCGATCTCGGCGCGCTCGAGCATCTCGGTCATGCGCCGACGACGCTGACGCGTGATCAGCGTGACGACCGTGCCCGCGCGGCCCGCGCGACCGGTGCGGCCCGAGCGGTGCGTGTACGTCTTGTACTCGTCGGGAGCGTCGGCCTGGACGACCAGGTCGATGTCGTCGACGTGGATGCCGCGCGCCGCAACGTCGGTCGCGACGAGCACGTTCACCTTGCCGTCGGTCAGGCGCTGCAGGTTGCGGGTGCGCTTGGCCTGGTTGAGGTCGCCGTGGAGGGCGACGGCGGCGATCCCGGCATCCTCGAACTGCTCCACGAGCATCTCGGAGTACGCACGGGTCCGCGTGAAGACGAGCGTCTTGCCGTCGCGGTCGACGAGCGAGGTCAGGATCTCGGCCTTGTCGCGGTGGTCGATCACGAGCACGCGGTGGTCGATCGTGCTGGTCTCCTGCGTCTCGCCGGCGACCTCGTAGACGGCCGGGTCCACGAGGAACTCGTCGACGAGCGCAGCGACCTCACGGTCGAGCGTGGCCGAGAAGAGCAGCTTCTGCGCATCGTCCTGCACGAGGCGGAGGATCCGCTGCATCGGCTCGAGGAAGCCCAGCTCGCTCATGTGGTCGGCCTCGTCGAGCACGACGATCCCGACCTCGGACAGGTCGAGCTTGCCCTGCTTCTCGAGGTCTTCGATGCGGCCCGGGGTGCCGATGACGATGTCGACGCCCTTCTTGAGCGCGCCGACCTGACGGCCCTGTGGGACGCCGCCGTAGACCTGCGTCGTGAACAGGCCCACGCTCTGCGCGAGCTCCTGCACGGTGCGGTCGATCTGCAGGGCGAGCTCGCGCGTCGGCGCGAGGATCAGGGCCTGCGGCGAGCGACCCCACGCGCGGCGCTTGCCGGCCTGACCGCGCAGCACGCGCTCGACGAGCGGGGCGCCGAAGGCGATCGTCTTGCCCGAGCCGGTGCGGCCGCGGGCGAGGACGTCACGGCCCTCAAGGATCGGACGGACGGTGGCCGCCTGGATCGCGAACGGGCTCGTGGCGCCGAGGCCTTCGAGGGTGCGCACGATGTTCTGGCCGAGCCCGAGGTCGGCGAACGACGCCTGCTCGACGGATGCGGCATCCACTGCTTCGGCCTGCAGACGCTCATGCACGACGTCGACGTGCTCCTGGTGCGCCTTCGCCTTCTCGGCCGCGCGCCAGTCCGACCGGTTCGCGCGCTCGTCTCGACGGGGACGGTCATCGAACGAGCGGGCAGGACGGTCGTTCCGGTCGAAGCGGGGACGGTCGCCCCGGTCATCCCGACGCGGACGGTCGTCGAAGGAGCGGGCCGGACGGTCGTCGAACGAGCGAGTCGGACGGTCGTTCCGGTCGAACCGGGGACGGTCGCCCCGGTCATCCCGACGCGGACGGTCATCGAACGAACGCACCGGACGGTCGTTCCGGTCGAACCGGGGACGGTCGCCCCGGTCATCCCGACGCGGACGGTCGTCGAACGAACGGGCCGGACGGGCGTTCCGGTCGTAACTCCTCACATCCGCGCCCGAACGGCGCGGATCGGTCCCGCGGGCAGGGCGCCGCGCCGAATCTGAGGAGTTGCTGCTCGCGCTCCGGTCGAACCGGGGACGCTCGCCCCGGTCATCCCGACGCGGACGGTCATCGAACGACCGGGCCGGACGCTCGTTCCGGTCGAAGCGGGGACGGTCGCCCCGGTCATCGCGACGCGGACGGTCGTCGAAGCCGCGGTCGCCGCGGGCGTTCGAGCGGATGCCGCGGGCCTCGGCCCGGCCGGCGCGGTCCTGCTCGGTCCAGCGGCCCTTCGCGGGTGCCGATTCCTCGGCGGCGCGGAAGCCGCGGTGCTTGGGGCTCTTGCTGCCGGCGGTGCCGGCGGAGGCCTGACCCGGGCGACGCTTGGCGTCCTGGTACGAGGTCTTCTTGCCGTAGCGGGGTTCGAAGTTCTGCGCGCGGCCGCCGGCCGGCTTCTTGTTCTTGGGCATGCGTGTGCTTTCTCAGTTCTCGCACGAAACAGCGCCGTGCGCGCACGCACGGTGAGACCCGGACTTCCGTCGGCCGGGGGCCATTCCAGTTACTGGTTCCGAAACCGCGGATCGGGTTTCGAGATCGGCCCCGAGGACTACACAGGATGCCCGCGCACAGCGCGGTGTCCTCCGCCGACTGCTCCACGATACCCGCCTCACCTGTGAAGCGGCCGCGCGGATACGCTGGCCGCATGGCCGCCGACCCCACCGGAACCCGCTTCAGCCTCCACGCCGCCGACGTCTCCGCCGAGATCACCGAGGTCGGTGCCGCGCTCCGCGCGCTGCGCGTCGGCGGAGTCGACCTCGTCCCGGACTACCCCGACGACGTGCCGACACCCGCGGCATCCGGGATCGTCCTGGTGCCGTGGCCGAACCGCATCCGCGACGGCCGCTGGGAGGACGACGGCGAGCTCCGCCAGCTCGCGATCACCGAGCCGAAGTTCGGCAACGCGTCGCACGGGCTGCTGCGGTTCGCGCCCTACCGAGCCGAGGAGCAGACGGATGCCGCCCTCACCCTGCGCGCGGACGTGTTCCCGCAGTCCGGGTATCCGTACCACCTCGAGAACCGGGTGACCTACGCGCTCGAGGAGCCCGGCCTGCACGTCACCCACGCGATCACGAACGTCGGAGCCGGCGACGCGCCCGTCGCGGTCGGAACCCATCCCTACTTCCGCGTCTCGGACGTCGACACGGCCGACCTGTCGCTGCAGCTCGAGGCGCGGACGTGGTTCCGCCTCGACGAGCAGAACATCCCCATCGCCGAGGAGCCGGTCGACGCGGCGCACGACCTGAGCTCACCGCGCCGCGTCGGTGACCTGTCGCTCGACGTCGCGTTCGCCGGGCTCCCCCGCCGGGGCGGTCGCATCGAGGCTCACCTCGTCGCACCCGATTCCCGGCGCCTGACGGTGTGGGCGGGCGAAGGGTTCGAGTACGTGCAGGTGTTCACGACCGATCGGTTCCCCGGGCACGACCTCGCGGTCGCGATCGAGCCGATGACGGCGCCGGCCGACGCATTCAACTCCGGGCGGAGCCTGCGCCGACTCGCGCCCGGCGAGACGTGGACGCTCGAGTGGGGCGTCGACCTCACCAAGGCCGACTGACCCTCACTCCTCGCGCCGCGGCTCCTCCGCGCCTGAGTCTTCGGCGACAGGCTCCTCGACGACGGCGGGCTCGTCCACCGGGATCTCGATGTCCGGAGCCTCCTCGATGACGAGCGCCGTGTCGACGGCCGCAGCACCCGTGACGGCGACGGATGCCGCATCCCGCCGCGCGCGCCGCGTCAGCGGAGCCTGGCTTCCCGTCGACGCGCCGGCGACAGCCGGTACGACGTCGCCCCGCCTGGCGGCACGACGCTCCTTGGCACCCTCGACGAGGTTGTAGAGGGCGGGGAGGACCAGCAGCGTCAGGATGGTCGACGACACGAGACCTCCGATGACGACGATCGCGAGCGGCTGCGAGATGAAACCGCCGTGCCCCGTGATCCCGAGCGCCATCGGCGTGAGGGCGAAGATCGTCGCCAGGGCCGTCATGAGGATGGGCCGCAGACGGCGAGCGCCACCGGCGAGCACAGCCTCGGGGGTCGGCAGACCCTTCTCGCGGTACTGGTTGACGAGGTCGATGAGGACGATCGCGTTCGTCACGACGATGCCGACGAGCATCAGCACGCCGATGAGAGACGCGACACCCAGGGGCACACCCGAGACGATCTGCAGCAGGATCGCGCCGGTCGCCGCGAAGGGCACCGAGATCAGCAGCAGGATCGGCTGACGCAGCGACTTGAAGGTCGCGACCATCACGATGTAGACGATCAGGATGGCGGCGAGGATCGCGAGACCCAGCTGCGCGAAGGCATCCTGCTGCTGCGTCACGACGCCGCCGACCTCCGCGTCCGCTCCCTGCGGGAGGTCGGCGCCTGCGAGCGCCGCGGTCACGGCGGCGCCCGCCGCGTTCAGGTCGTCGCTCGCGGGGGTGACGGTGACGGTCGCCGTACGCTGGCCGCGCTCACTCGTGATGGACGAGGGCCCCTCGGACTGCTCGACCGTCGCGACCTCGTCGAGGCGGATGAGTCCCGACGCGCTCGCGATCTCTAGTCCGCGGAGCTTCTCGATGGTGTCGGGGATCTCGGCGGCCTTGAGGTAGACGGTCAGCGTCGAGTCGTCGATCTCGACGGTGCCGATCTGGCGCGGCTGCATCGTGTTCGCGACGAGACCGCCGACCGCGACCTCCGACAGTCCCAGCTTCGCAGCCTCGTCGCGGTCGACGGCGACCGAGACGAAGGGGAGGGATGCCGACAGGTTTGAGTCGACCTGGTCGACGCCGTCGGCGTCCTTCAGGGCCGCGACGACCTTGTCGGTGGCGTCGCGGAGGACACCGGCATCGGGCGCCGTGATGTCGACCTCGACGTCGGTCGACCCGAAGCCGCCCTGGGCGGCTGCGACGGTGATCTCACCGGCATCCTCCACATCGGCGACGGCCTTCTGCACGTCGGTGCGGATCTGCTCCTGGTCGGCGTCGGGGTCGGTCGTGATCGAGTAGGTGATGCCCGTTCCGCCGCCCGAGAAGGCGTCGCGGAGCGCGGAACCGGTGGAGCCGATCGAGGTCTGCACGGTGTCGACGCCGTCCACGTCGAGGAGGACCTCTTCGACGCGCTTCGCCGCGGCGTCCTGCGCGTCGAGGCTCGCGGTCGCGCCGATGTCCTGGCGGACGGTGAAGGTGTTCTGACCCGAGTCGCCCAGGAAGTTGACCTTCATGAGCGGCACCGCCAGGATCGTTCCCCCCAGCACGAGGACGGCGAGGAGGATCGTGACGACCGAGTGCCGAAGCGTCCAGCGGAGCACAGGGAGGTACGACTTCTGCAGGCGGGTCGGCGGGGCGGCGGGGTTTTCGGGGTCGATGGCCCGGCCCGCGGCATCCAGAACCGGCTTGCCCGGCCGCAGGAACCAGTACGCCAGCACGGGCACGATCGTCAGCGCGACGAAGAGCGAGGCGAGCATCGCGATCGTCACGGTCAGCGCGAACGGACGGAACAGCTCGCCCGTGAGGTCGCCGACGAAGGCGATGGGCAGGAAGACGGCGACGGTCGTGAGGGTGGATGCCGTGATCGCCGACGCCACCTCCCGGACCGCCAGGCGGATCGAGGCCAGCTTGTCGGCGTCGCCGACGTAGTGCCGCTTGATGTTCTCGATGACGACGATGGAGTCGTCGACGACGCGTCCGATCGCGATCGTCAGCGCGCCGAGCGTCAGGATGTTGAGCGAGTAGCCGAACGCCTGGATGCCGATGAACGTGATGAGCACGCTCGTCGGGATCGAGATGGCGGTGACGAGCGTCGAGCGCACCGACAGCAGGAAGATGAGGATGACGACGACGGCGAACGCGAGGCCGAGCAGTCCCTCCTGGGCGAGCGCCTCGATCGACTGCTCGATGTACGGCGCCTGGTCGAAGACCACCGTGACGGTCGCGCCGTTGCCGAGGTCGTCCGTGATCGTGGACAGCGAGTCGCGGACGAGGTGCGAGACGTCGACGGTGTTGGCTGCGGGAAGCTTCGTGATCGACACGGTGAGCGCCGGCGTGCCGTCGACGCGCGAGATCGACGTCACGGGGTCTGTGTCGAGGACGACCTTCGCGACGTCGCCGATCGTGACATCTCCCGCGGCGATCTGGTCGGCGTCGGTCGGGACGAGCGGGAGATCCGAGATGCCGTCGACGGAGTCGAGCTTCGTTCCCGTCTGCACCGTGAGGGTCTGGTCGCCCTCCGAGACGGTGCCGCCGGGGAAGAGCTTGCCGTTCTGGTCGAGGGCGTCGGTGAGCGCCGTCTGGGTGTAGCCGGCCTGTGCGAGCTTCTCCTGATCGGGGGTGATCGTGACGCGCGAGGTGCGACCACCGACGATCTGTGCGGCGGCGACGCCGTCGAGGTCCTCGATGTCGGGGATCACAGCGTTCTCGAGTCGGTCCTGCACGGCGGTCTCGTCGCTGTAGCCGGTCACGGCGATCGAGATGACCGGCAGGTCGTCGGTCGAGAAGGCGAGAACGTTGGTGTCGAGGTCGTCGGGCAGTGAGTCGAGGCGGTTGATGGCCTGGAGGATCTTCTGCTCCGCCGTCGCGAGGTCGGTGCCGTAGGCGAAGGATGCCTGGACGATCGACGCGTTCGTCGTGCTCGTCGACGTCGTCGACTCGAGGTCGGGAACGGCCTGGATGGCCTGTTCGATCGGAGTCGACACGTCGTTGTTCACGACGTCGGGAGAGGCTCCCGGGTAGGTCGTCAGGATCGACAGCTGCGGCAGCTGGATCGGCGGGATCAGCTCCTGCTTGAGGCTCGTGAGCGCGAGGCCTCCGAAGATCGCCGCGACGATCGTGATGAGGGCGATGAGCGCACGGTTCTTGAGGCTCAGGACGGCGAGGTGAGACAACGGGGGCCTGTTTCCACGATGCAGGGGGCGGTGCGGGGACGCGCGCCAGTATTTCACGCGCGTCAGCCCCCGAGGCTGGGAACCGGCGTCAGGCGAGGATGAGCGTTCGGATGGCGGATTCGGGCGACACCGTGGTGTCGAGGATCAGGCCTCGCCGATACCGGTCGAAGACCCTCGGGTCGATGTACGAACTCCTCGCGACCGTGGGGGTGTTGCCGAGTGCTTCGGCGGTGACCTTCACCGCCAGCACCTCGGCACGTTTGAGGTCGCTCTTCTTCGTCGCCGGGCCGATCTGAGCGAGCGCCTCCGCTGCAGTGATGGTGCCACGGAGAGTGCGGAAGTCCTTGGCCGTGAAGGTTCCGCCGGTCATCGACCGGACGTAGAGGTTCACGTCCCGCGGGCTGAGCGCGACGCGACGACGCCCGCGCAGGTAGGCCAGGAGGGGCGAACTGGGGCGCCCTCCGACGAGCAGCTCGACCGCTGCGGCCAGATCCACGTCGTCGACTTCCATCTCCTGCCGCTGACCGCTCTTGCCGGGGAACCGCAGCGCGACAACGGTGCCGTCGACGACCGCGTCGCGACGGAGCAGCGTCGTGAGTCCGCGGCTGCCGTGCTTGACGAGGTACCGCTCCGCGCCCACGCGCGGGGCGGCGAGGTCGAGGAGCCGGAAGGCCGCGGCGAGGACGCGCTCCTGGTCGATGTCCTCCCGGCGAAGCGATGTGGTGACCCGCCCGCGGGCCCGTGGCAGGGCCTCGGCGAGCTGCAGCGCTCGGGCGTACTTGCCTTTGTCGCGGCCGGCGGTCCACTGCGGGTGGTACCGGTACTGCACCCGCCCCGCCTCATCGACGCCGGTCGCCTGGACATGGCCGTTCGCGTCGGCGCAGATCCACACGTCCTGCCATGCCGGCGGCAGCACGAGGGCGCGCACGCGGTCGGCCTCCGCCTTCGGGAGCGGTGCACCGTCGGCATCCACGTAGCGGAAGCCGGTGCCGGAACGCAGCCGGCGGTATCCCAGATCGACGCCCGGCCGGACGCGCTTGAGTCGTGGCACGTCAGTGCGATCGGAGCATGTCGATGAGCTCCGCCTTGCGGGCGCGCGAGTACCCGCTGAGCCCGAGCTCCTTCGCCCTCGCGCGGAGGTCGGCCACGGTCCAGTCCTCGTAGTCGCCGGCCTGGCCACCGCGCTTGCCGACCGCCTTCCGACCGTCGCGCGCGGCAGCGTTGGAGATGCGCGCGGCCTTCTCCTTCGACGCTCCGTCGGCGCGAAGCTCCTCGTACAGTTCGGGGTCTTTCAGGCTGTTCGAGCCGCGTCCTGCCGGCATGGTGCGTCCGCCTCACGTGTCGATCACGGACAAGGATCGCCCGCGTGCGGCCACGTTATGTCACCGCATGGCCGACCTGTCAAGGCCTGTCGTCACCTGAGAGAACGCTGATAGCAATGACTGGACGCACACCCGCGTCACCCCCGCTCCGGCGGACAACGGAGACAATCAGAGGGAGCCTCCAATGAACCTCGCACTCATCATCATCATCGTGATCGCCATCGTGCTGGCGATCGTGGGCGGCATCACGGAAGGCCTCCAGTTCCTGCTGTGGGTCGCCATCATCGTCGGTGTCATCGCTCTGATCGCCTTCTTGCTGCGAGTACTGCGCAAGAACACATGATCGTCTGACGCGCTCCCCCAGGCGTGTCAGCGGCGCTCTCCCCCAAGAGCGCACGAGGCCCCCTCCCGTCCACGGTCGAGGGGGCCTCATCATGTGCGGCATCCGGTCACCCGCCGACGTGGTGGCGGAGCACCTTTCTGACGACAGCGATGCGGTCGCGCCGCCATAGTCTCGACACTCGAGATATATCGTGTTACCCTCTGTCCAACGCGATATATCTTGATTCGCGCTGACCCGCAGGAGACAACAATGACTCTCGAGAAGTGGCTCGTGCAGCCCGGGGAGACCCGCGTCATCGACCTCGACGGCATCCGTCGACTCAAAGTGGGACTCGTCGGCGGACAGATCGACGTCGTCGCCCACGATGAGCCCGGCGTCCGCATCGAAGTGCACTCCGTGACCCAGAAGGAACTGCGCATCGAGGCTCAGAACGGCGCGATCGAGATCGACCATGCGCAGCTGCGGTGGGACAACTTCCTGACCTCGTTCCGCAACTTCGGGAGCGGCGGTCCGCAGGCCGAGATCAGCATCGCCGTTCCCCGCGACATCGCCCTGACACTCGGCGTCGTCAGCGCGAGCGCGCTCGTCGCAGGCCTCACCGCCGACGCGAAGCTCAACACCGTCTCGGGCGACATCATCGTGGACGGGCTCACGGGCGATGTGACGGCGAACTCCGTCTCGGGCGACGTGCAGATGCGCGGACTCACCGGCACCCTGAACGCCAACGCCGTGTCGGGGGCCATCACCGCCGCGGGCACGATCCGCACCGCCTTCGCCGACACGGTCAGCGGCGCCGTCCTCATCGACTCGAGCGGGCCGACGCAGAACGTGTCGTTCAACACCGTCAGCGGCGCGGCCACACTGCGCCTCGACGAGTCGGTGGCGGCGAAGTACACCCTCCGCACCGTGAGCGGAAAGCTCAACGTCGACGGGATCGACCGCTCGCAGAGCGGGATCGGCTCGAACTACTCGGGCACGGTCGGCGAACTCAGCGGCTCGTTCGCCGAGGTCCGCGCCAACACCGTCTCGGGCGACGTCACCGTCGTCCGGCGCACCAGCGCTGCCATCGCCGACGAGGCTCCGATCCGCGAGGAGATCTGACATGCCCCCCGTCTTCTCCCACGGCGATCTGCGCATCTACCTGCTGAGCCTCCTCGACGAGGCACCCCGCCACGGCTACGACCTCATGCAGGCGCTGTCGGACCGCACCGGCGGCACCTACACGCCGAGTGCCGGCACCATCTACCCGCGCCTGTCCAAGCTCGAAGAAGAAGGACTCGTCACCAAGACCGTCGACGGGCGCAAGACCGTCTACGAGATCACGGATGCCGGTCGTGCCGAAGTGTCGTCGCGCTCGGGTGACCTCGCCGGGATCGAGGCCGGGCTCGCCGACAGCGTCCGACTCATCGCCGACGAAGTGCGCGCGGGCGTCCGAGAGGCGATGCGGAGCCTGCAGGCCGACCTCGCCGCGGCCTCCCAGCCCTCCGCACGTCCGTCGCCGTCCCCGACACCCGACCCGCGCGCATCCGCTCGCGAGCAGGTGCGGCGGGCCGACGAGCTGCTGGCGGAGTTCCGAGCCGAGCTCCGTGCGGACCTTCGCAGCCACGTCGCGCGGGGCGGCGACCTGGCGGCATCCGTCATCGACGACCTGAAGGGCGCGCTCGACGAGGCGGCCGAGGCCGTGCGACGCGCGACGCGGGGCTGATCAGCCGTCGGGCCAGAGCTCCTCGGGCCAGCTCTGCTTCTCACGCCACGGATCCTCGTCGTCGCGCGCCGGTTCGCCGATGGGCACGACGAGGATCGGTCGCGGTTGCCGGTGGGCCAGGCGCGCGGCGACGGACCCGGTGAAGAACTCGCGGATCGATTCGCCGATGCCGCGCTTGCGGGTTCCCACGACGATCAGCCTCGCGTCGGTGCGCTCGGCCAGATCCTTCATCGCGAGCGCGGGATCCCCCGCGAGCATCTCGAGCTGCCAGGCGATGTCCACTCCGTCCAGCGCACGCGTCGCCTCGTCGCGGAGTTGCGTCTCGAGCGCCTCACTGGGGATCGCGTCGAGGTTGATCGGCGCGGTGTGCACGTAACCGTCGGGATCCTCGTAGGACACGAACCGCGTCACGTCGACATGAGCGACGAGGAGCGCCGCACCGTGCATCCGGGCGTACTGCGCCGCTTCTCGAAGCACACGGGACGACTGACCGGGCACGATCCCGGCGATCACCGGACGGTGAGGACGACGGACCGTGGGCTGCGACTCGGCATCGGGCATGGCGGATCACCTTTCCTGGATCCCCGCCCGCGAGGGCGGCGGGAACGCTCCGTGGTACCCTGAATGCTACTCTTCCCGGCCTCTGCCGGACTGTGACTGCGTCGGGCTGCCGGACCAAGCCCGCACTCGTGAAATGAGGGGGTTACGCATGGGGCGTGGCCGTCAAAAGGCGAAGAACACCAAGATCGCCCGTGAGCTGAAGTACGACACCTACAGCTTGAACATCAACGCGCTCGAGCGTGAGCTCGGCGCGCCCGGTGACGAGCAGTACGAGGACAAGTGGGCCGATCAGTACGCCGACGAGGATGACGAGGACGACGAGTCCGAATCTCCGTCGCCGTCGCTCGAGAAGGCCTGACCTCCTCCTTCACGCTCACCACGATCCGTGGCGCTGTTCCCATTCCTGCTCGACCGTCTTCCGTCGTGCGATCACGACGCCGGCGGGAAGTGCCAGGAGCGAGATCCCGATGAGGATCACGAGCGGCGCCGTCCATGAGTCGGTGGCATCGTGCAGGATGCCGACCCCGATCGGCATGAACATCGTCACGCCGTAACCGACGCTCTGAGCGAATGCGCTGAGGGCGGCCGTCGCGTCGTGCGTCCGCGTGCGGAGTCCGACCGAGGTCAGCACGAGCGGGAACAGCAGCGGGAGCGTTCCGAGGAGCGCCACCCAGAGCCAGGGAGCGGATGCCGGGGCCACGAGCAGCCCGCCCGCTCCGAGCACACCCGACGCCGAGGCCACGACGAACAGCGGTAGTACGACACCGCGGCGCGCGACGAGCGCGGGCACCACGAGCGACGCCGGCAGCCCGATGAGGGCGAACAGCGAGAGCAGGACCCCGGCGACCTGGGGCGTGACACCCGCTGTGTCGACGAGGATCTTCGGCAGCCAGGCGAACGACGTGTAGGCGACGGCGCTCGAGGCGAAGAACGTGATGGCGAGCGCCCACGCGGTGGGCAGCCGCCACATCCGCCCGAAGACGCGGGTGCTGGGAGCTTCGAGGTCCACGTCGGCCGCGGCGGCGCGGCGGGAACGGACGGCGAGCACGATCCAGGGGATCAGTCCCGCCACCGCGAACACCGCCCACACTCCGAGCGACGTACGCCAGCCGGCGGCGTCGGCGATGGGCACCGCTATCAGCGGGGGCAGGAACGTCGAGACGGCCATGGTCGTCGTGTAGACGGTCGTGAGCAGGCCGATGCGCTCGGCGAAATACTTCTTCACCAGCGCCGGGACGAGGACGTTGCCGACACCGACACCCGCGAAGATCAGCGCGGACCCGAACAGCAGGCCGTACGCATCGAGGGCGGCGGCGCGGGCGACGAGTCCGAGCCCCACGGCACCGAGGGCGACGAGGGTCGTGCGCTCGAGGCCGAACCGGCGTTCGAAGCCGGCGGCGAGCAGACCGAACACCGCGAAGCACAGCGGCGGCACCGTGCCGATGAGTCCCAGCACGGCAGCAGGGAGATCGAAGTCCTCGCCGATCGCATCGAACAGCGGCGACAGCGACGCGACCGCCGATCGCAGTGAGAACGCGAGGAGGACGATGCCGACGACGGCGAGGATCCGGCCCCGTCGCACGGCGAGGGGGTCAGGTGTCGTCACCGATTCAGCCTAGGCCGCTCAGGACTCCTGGGTCCCCTCGACCCAGGCGAGGTACTCGTCGCTGACCGTGCCGGTGACGTACCGACCGTCGAAGCAGCTCATGTCGAGATCCTCGACGTCGGGAGCGCCCTCGAGGATCGCCGCCTTCAGATCGTCGATCTCCTGGTAGACGAGATAGTCGCAGCCGAGCTCCTCAGCGATCTCGGGGATCGTCCGGTTGTACGCGACGAGCTCGTGACGCGACGGCATGTTGATGCCGTAGACGTGTGGGAAGCGGATGGGGGGCGCGGCCGACGCGAACGTCACCGAGGTGGCCCCGGCATCCCGGGCCATCTGGATGATCTCGCGCGACGTGGTCCCGCGGACGATCGAGTCGTCGATGAGCAGGACGTTCTTGCCCTTGAACTCGGTCGACATCGCGTTGAGCTTCTGGCGCACGCTCTTCTTGCGGATCGCCTGGCCCGGCATGATGAACGTCCGGCCGATGTAGCGGTTCTTGTAGAAGCCCTCGCGGTACTCGATGCCGAGCTTGCGGGCGACCTGCATCGCGGCGGGACGCGAGGAGTCCGGGATCGGCATGACGACGTCGATCGAGCCCTCGGGGGTGTACTTCGCGATCGTGTCGGCGAGACGCTCGCCCATCCGCAGACGGGCCTCGTAGACCGAGATGCCGTTCATGACCGAGTCGGGACGCGCGAGGTAGACGTACTCGAACGAGCACGGCACGAGCTTCGGGCTCGGCGCGACCTGCTGTGTGAAGAGGTTGCCCTCGAGGTCGATGAACACGGCCTCGCCCGGCTCGACGTCGCGGACGACCTCGAAGCCGCCGTTCTCGAGGACGAGCGACTCCGACGCGACGGTCCACTCGTACCGGCCGTTCTCGGCCTTGCGGGTGCCGAGGATCAGGGGACGGATGCCGAAGGGATCACGGAAGGCGAGGAGTCCGTACCCGGCGATCAAGGCGATCGCGGCGTACGAGCCCTCGACGCGCTGGTGGACGCGGGTGACGGCCTCGAAGATCTGCTCGTGATCGAGCTCGAGTCCTGAGATGACCGCCTGCAGTTCGTTCGCGAGCACATTGACGAGCAGCTCGGTGTCGGAGCTCGTGTTGAGGTGGCGGCGATCGGTGCGGAAGAGCTCCTCGGTCAGCTCGCGCGTGTTCGTCAGGTTGCCGTTGTGGACGAGGACGATGCCGTACGGGGCGTTGACGTAGAACGGCTGAGCCTCCTCTTCGTTCGAGGCGGTGCCCTTCGTGGCGTAGCGGACGTGGCCGAGGCCGATCGTGCCGAGGAGCGAGCGCATGTCGCGGGTACGGAACGCCTCGCGCACCATGCCGCGGTTCTTCGCGATGTGGAAGATGCCGCTCGACTCGGCCGTCGCGATGCCGGTCGAGTCCTGACCGCGGTGCTGCAGCAGCAGCAGGGCGTCGTAGACCTCTTGGTTGGCGGGCCCCTGAGCGACGACGCCGACGATTCCGCACATAGGTGTAGCTCAGTCCGTTTCTGCGTAGGAGCCGACGAGGCGGACCGCGCCGCCGTCGACGCCCTTCGCGCCCTGCTCGTAGTCACCGGCCGGCAGCGCCGCATCCGACACCGTCCCGACCTGCCAGGTGTGGATGCCCTCGGCCGAGAGGGTGGATGCCGCGGCCTCGGCGGTCTCGGGCGAGACGACCGCGAGGAAGCCGATGCCGAGGTTCCAGGTGCCCTCGGTCTGCTCGAGCGACAGCCCGCCGATGTCGGCGAGCACGCGGAACACGGGCGGTGGCGACCACGTGGAGCGGTCGACGTCGACCCAGGTGCCCACGGGCAGCACGCGCGCGAGGTTCGCCGCGATGCCGCCGCCGGTGACGTGGCTCAGGGAGTGGACCGCGCCCGGGTGCGCGTCGATCGCGCGCAGCAGCGGCGACGTGTAGAGGCGGGTGGGCTCGAGGAGCTCCTCGCCCCACGTGCGGCCGAAGTCCGCGGCGTTGTCGCCGTAGCCGATGCCCGCGTTCGCGATGATGTGCCGGATGAGCGAGTAGCCGTTGGAGTGCGGACCGCTCGAGGCGAGCGCCAGGACGACGTCACCCGACCGCACGCGGTCGGCGCCGAGGACGGCATTCGCTTCGACGACACCCGTCGCCGCGCCCGCGACGTCGTAATCGTTGATGCCGAGGAGCCCGGGGTGCTCGGCGGTCTCGCCGCCCACGAGTGCGGTCCCCGTGGCCGAGCAGCCGTCGGCGATGCCGCGCACGATGTCGGCGATGCGCTCGGGGAAGACCTTGCCCGTCGCGATGTAGTCCGTCATGAAGAGGGGCTTCGCACCCACCACGACGATGTCGTCGACGACCATGCCGACCAGGTCCTGGCCGATCGTGTCGTGCTTGTCGATCGCCTGCGCGATGGCGACCTTCGTGCCGACGCCGTCGGTCGAGGTCGCGAGCAGCGGCTTGGTGTAGCCGAGCAGGGCGGATGCGTCGAAGAGTCCGGCGAAGCCGCCCACGCCGCCGAGGACCTCAGGGCCCTGGGTGCGACGGACGGCCGATTTCATCAACTCGACGGCGAGGTCCCCCGCCGCGGTGTCGACGCCGGCAGCGGAATAGGGATCGGTGGGAGTCGAGGCCACCCGCACAGCCTACCGGCCACCGGACCGGGCGATCCGCCATCGTCGCCACGGGACGCCGACCACAGGGGCGCCATAGGATGTCGCCATGAGTGGGGCTGAGCGGCCCGAGTGGGTCGTACGGGAGGACGCGAGCACGACGGTGCTCGTCGCGCTGTACGTGCGCCAGGCGCTCGGCATCCGTGCTCCCGAGGAGCTTCCCCACCTGCGGGGTGCCCCCGCCGCGCAGCCCGTCGACGATGACGCCGCCGCCGTCCTGCAGCGGCAGTGGTTGGCGTACTGGGCGATGGCGGTCGAGCCGCAAGCGCACCCCTCTCCTGTCCCGCTCGATCTGGTCGACGGTTTCGAGACCCTCGCCGTCCTGCCCGTCGAGGGGTTCGACGAGCTGCGGGCGGCCATGGCGCCGCTGGCGGCCGACGCCGTCGCCTACGCGAACTGGGCGAGCGACCGCTACGCCGCGCAGGCCCGGTCGGGCTCGGCCAGCAGCTACCGCGCCTACGCGAGCGCGATCGCCGAACACGAGCGGCGCGTCGGACGTCGAGCGCATTCATTCGAGCTCAACGTGCAGGTGCTCCCGCTGACGCAGCGGGGTGTGTGGTGGATCGGCTCGCTCACGATCGCGGTCACCGACGGACTGCGCGGTGACGTGGCGGCGTTCGACCCGGCGATTCAGCCGATCATCGCCGAACTCGCCTGATCAGTCGGACTCTTCGACGCGTTCCCGCTCGATGCGCACGGTGGTGCTCCGCCGCCCCAGTACGCGGTCGAAGATGAGGGCGACGAGCCCGCCGAGCGCTACGCCCGCCGGGACGCAGCCGAGCAGCAGGAAGCCGAAGACCTGGCTCTGCGAGTAGGTCGCGCCCGTGCTCTCACTGATCTGACCGTCACCGAACGCGTAGGTCAGGATGAGCGCGACGACGATGCCGAGCGCCGCGCCCGCTGCGAAGAACGCGGCGAACCGAGGAGTGCGCCGCAGCTGCGCGGACTCGACGTTCGTTTCGGAATGCTCGGCCATGAGTCCATTGTCCACCCCCGCCTCACGGACGCGGGTCGTCGACCATCTCCGGCTGGGCCGCGCGAGCGCTGTTGCGCTTGCGCCGCTGCACCGATCCGACCGCCAGAAGCGTCGCGAGGAGCGCCGCGACCCCCACGACGATGACGGGAACCAGGATGCCGGTGCCCCCGGCATCCGCTTCGCCATCGACCGGCACTGCGGCGGGCTCGGCGGTGGTGCACGTCGCGATGACGGTCAGGTCGAGCGTGCCGGCCGCGCCTGACCACAGGACCTCGCGGCCCTCGGCGGTCGGCTCGGTCGTCGCGGCGACGCCGTCGAGGTTGACGGTGTCCCCCGCCTCGGAGACCGCGGCGGCTCGCAGATCGATCGTCGCCAACGGAGCCTGTGGCATCTGGTCGGCGCCTTCGGGTTGCACGTCGAAGAGGAGCGATCCCGTCTCGCCGTCGAGGACGAGGGTCGGCGCCGAGAGGGTCGTCTTCACGCCTGCCGTATTCATGTAGACGAGCGAGCCGTCGAAGCTCGCGCTGCCGGCCGGGGCGACCGGCTCGAGCACGCCCTTGCCCTCCTCGAAGGTGAGGGTGCTGTCATCGGCGGTGACGGAACCGCTCGCCTGCACATCGGAGGCACCGGCAGCCCACACGACCTTCGCCTCGGACACGGTGCACGTGCGAGGTGCGGCCTGCGCGGGGAGCGCGGTGGCGGGGAGGAGGGCCGCCGCCAGGGCGATCACGAGGATCGTCGAACGCGCGTTCACCCCGAGGTGTCGTGCCTGCATGCGGTTCCTCTCCGCAGGCGATCGTACCGGCGGGCGGGAGCACGCACGCCAGAGGCGGTCGGCGGTGGTCAGCGACCCAACGGCGCGAGGCTCGGGTGCTCCGCGACGGCGTCGGGGCCGTAGGTCATGAGCACGGTGATGACCGCCGCTGCCGGAACACCCGGCCCGTGCAGCATGAGCGGCTCCGCCGAGTCGAACTGGCACACGAGTGACCATTGCTGAACCTCGGGATACACGGCCGTCATGGCGCCGTAGTCGAAACTCAACCACTGTCCGTTGGCCAGACAGATCAGTCTCTGGTTCGACACGATTAGTCGCACGGTCTGGTGCTCGCGCCACTGCACGGCGGCGGCGGCCTCCGCTGCAGAGCGTCGAGCAGCATTTCCAGCCGCCGTGACCGCGAGGCCAGCCGCGACGAACAGCGGGTGGCCGAAGAAGAACCCGCCGGACTGGGAATAGGAGACGTTCTGACCGTAGAAGCGCGCATACGTCGCCGTCGTGTCGAGGAAGAAGGCTTCGTTCGGACGAGGAACGACGTCCCACACCCGGATCTGTGGCGGCACCTGGTGGGCGGCCAGCGTCGCTCGCAGCTGGGCGGTCGCCTCCCAGGCGCGTCCGAAGTGCTCCTGTTGGGCACGGTCTGCAAGCTCGGCTCGGTTGTATCGGCCGGTCGCATGACGCCGATCGCGTCTCCACTCGGCCAACGCCCTCACTGCGCCGACGATGACGAACACGAGAGCGATGAAGGGAAGCAGGAATGCGAGACCCACCACGAGGAGCATGGTGAGAGATGCACCCGCATCCGCGGGGTCGTCCGAATCGACCGTCGAGCTGATCGCCGCAGCCCACGAGATGAACACGACGTAGGCGAGCACGCCGAGGATCAGCGGCACCGCCCAACGCAGATGCCTGCGCACGCGACCGGAACGACCCTTCCCCTCGAGCTTTGCCACGGCGTCAGTCTCCCATCCCGCGGCGAGATGGCCGTGGAGTTCCCCACAGCGTGATCACGGGCGGAGCGGGAGGAGCCCGTCGAGGTTGGCCCGCACGCCCGACGCACGGACGGTGCCGGCCGTGACGGCGTCGGCCCAGGCGGCCTGTCCGGTGGCGAGCGCGATCCAGGTCGCGGCATCCGTCTCGATCACGTTCGGCGGGGTGCCGCGCGTGTGACGCGGACCCTCGACCACCTGCACGGCGCCGAAGGGCGGGACGCGGACCTCGACGGAGTTGCCGGGCGCCTTCTCGACGAGCAGCTGCAGCAGATAGCGGACGGCGGTGGCGAGGTCGGTGCGCGCCCCGCCGCCGGCGGCGACGGCGGCGAGCGCGTCGCGCCCGTCTCCGGTGCTGATCGTGCGGGCCATGGATGCCACCGTAACGCGCGCGCGGCGATCGGTAGTCTGGCGGGGTGAAGATCCTGGTCCTCGGCTCGGGCGCGCGCGAGCACGCCATCATCCTCGCTCTGGTCGCCGAAGGCGCCGGGCACGAGATCTTCGCGGCCCCCGGCAACGCCGGCATCGCCGCCGACGCGACCCTCGTCGCGGACCTCGACCAGAACGACCCCGCCGCCGTCACCGCCTTCGCGAACGAGCAGCACATCGACCTCGTCGTGATCGGCCCCGAAGCGCCGTTGGTCGCGGGCGTCGCCGATGCGCTGCGCGAGCGCGGCATCCCCGTCTTCGGACCGGGCAAGGCCGCGGCGCAGATGGAGGGGTCGAAGGCGTTCGCGAAGCGGATCATGGATGCCGCGGGCGTCCCGACCGGCCGCGCGGCGCGCGCGCAGACCCGCGACGAGGTCGCCGCCGCGATCGACGAGTTCGGCACGCCCTACGTCGTGAAGGCCGACGGGCTCGCGGCCGGCAAGGGCGTCATTGTCACGTCCGACCGCGAGGCAGCCCTCGCCCATGCCGCCACCTACCTGCCGAGCGGCCCCGTGCTGGTCGAGGAGTTCCTCGCCGGCCCCGAGGTCTCGCTCTTCTTCTTGAGCGACGGCGACACCGTCCGCGCGCTCAGCCCCGCCCAGGACTTCAAGCGCGCGCTCGACGGCGACGAGGGGCCCAACACGGGCGGCATGGGCGCGTACTCGCCCCTCCCCTGGCTCGCGGATCGCTTCGGCAGCGAAGAGGCGTTCGTCGCGCAGGTCACCGCCGAGGTCGCGGAGCCTGTCATCCGACAGCTGGATGCCGAGGGCACCCCGTTCATCGGACTGCTCTATGCCGGGCTGATCCTGACCGACGCGGGCGTGAAGGTCATCGAGTTCAACGCGCGCTTCGGCGACCCCGAGACCCAGGTCGTCCTCCCCCGGTTGACGAGCCCGCTGTCACGACTGCTGCTCGCCGCTGCGAGCGGCACGCTCGAGTCCGAGCCCGCACCGGAGTTCTCCGCCGAGGCGGCCGTCACCGTCGTCCTGGCCAGCGAGGGATACCCCGAGCAGCCGCTCACGGGTCGCCCCCTCACGGGAACGGATGCCGCGGCATCCGTCGACGGCGTCCACCTCGCCCACGCGGCGACGAAGAACGGCGACGGCGGACTCGTCGCGACCGGTGGCCGCGTGCTGAACGTCGTGGCCCTCGGCACGGACCTCGCCGACGCCCGCGGCCGGGCGTACGCCGCCCTCGAGCAGATCTCGCTCGAGGGGGCGCACTACCGCCGCGACATCGCGCTCAGCGCGTCGGAGTGACCTTCAGCTCTTCGCAGTGACCTCAGCGCTTCGCAGTGACCCCTAGCGCTTCGCGAGGTGCGCGGGGCGGCGCAGGAACAGCACCAGCACGACACCCAGCGCGATGACGGCGGCCGGCAGCAGCGTGGCCTGCCCCATGGCGGTCGAGAATCCCTCGGCGACGGCGGGCGGCATCCCGCCACCTCCACCGAAGTCGCCACTGGCTGCATCGCCCGCACCGGGCAGATTCGCCTCGAGGCGCGCCTGCATGACGGCGGCGATCGCGGCGGACCCGATGACCGAACCGATCGTTCGCGTCGTGTTGTAGATGCCCGAGCCGGCACCCGCCTGCTGCGGCGGCAGGTTGCGGGTCGCTGTGGTGGCCAGCGGTCCCCACATCCCGGCGTTCGCGACACCGATGATCGCGGACGGGATGAGGAGCAGGAGGATCGGAGCCTCGGTGTTCATCAGCAGCACGTAGCCGACGAGACCGACGACCATGAGCGACAGTCCGGGAACGAGCAGCACCCGGGGGTCTACCCGGTCGAGAATGCGTCCGGCGAAGGGCGCGAGGACCCCCGACAGGACGGCCATCGGGATGAGCAGCAGTGCCGACTCGGTCGGGGTGAGTCCGCGCGCGAGCTGCGTGAAGAACGCCATCGGCAACGCCATGCTCGTCACGGTGAAGCCGACGGCGGCGATCGCGAGGTTCGAGATCGCGAAGTTCCGGTCGCGGAACAGCGCGAGCGGCACGAGGGGTTCGCTCTTGGTGCGCGCCTGCGTCCAGACGAAGACCGCCAGGACGGCGACACCGGCGACGATCATGACCCACACCCAGGGCGCCCACTCAAAGTGCTGACCCTCCTGCAGGCCGAAGACGATGAGGAACAGGGCGACCGCGCTGAGGACGACGCCGAGCAGGTCGAAACGGTGCGGGTGCGTCTCGAGCTGCGGAACGAGGCGCACGGCGAGGACGAAGGCGATGATCCCGACGGGGATGTTGACGAAGAAGATCCACTCCCAGCCGAAGCCGTCGACGAGCAGGCCGCCCGCGAGCGGACCGACGAGGGTGGCGACACCGGCGGTCGCACCCCAGAGGCCCATGGCCGCTCCGCGCCGCTCGGCGGGGAACGTGCGGGTGATGACCGCCATCGTCTGCGGCGTCATGAGGGCGGCGCCGAGGCCCTGGGCGGCGCGCGCGATGATCAGCATCTCGAGCGAGCCCGACAGTCCGCACGCCAGCGAGGCGAGCGTGAAGATCGCGAGCCCGATGAGGTAGATGTTCTTCGGCCCGAACCGGTCGCCGAGGCGGCCCGTGACCAACAGCGGGACGGCGTACGTCAGGAGGTAGGCGGACGTGACCCACACGACGTTGTCGAGGTTGCTGGTGGTGGGGTCCAGCGCCGCCTTGATGGCGGGGTTCGCCACCGAGACGATCGTGGTGTCGACGAGGATCATGAAGAACCCGAGGACGAGCGCCCACAGCGCGGGCCACGGATTCGTCGGGGCGGGGGCCGCACCGGGGGTGCGGACGGTGGTCGTGCTCTCGCTCATGCGCGTGCGGATTCTCTCTGTGCCAGATAGCGGTCGGTGACGGGGATGTCGACGACACCCCAGACGGTGTCGGGACGCCGGATGAACTCGACCGCGTCGTCGAGCCAGGCGATGTCGGCGGCCAGCAGAGCAGCCTGCCGGTGGACCTCGATGAGGAACTGCGGGTGCGACCCGTGCGCGATGGCGGTCTCGCGGGCGCTCCGGTGCGCGTCGAGGGATGCCGCGAGCAGCTCGCGTCGCTGCGTCAGCAGCGTGATCACCTCGGCCCGATCGAGGTTGTGCGCCTCGGTGAGGGCGATGCGGAACCGCTCGGGGTCGTCGATCGAGACCAGCTCGCGACGGATCCAGATGAGGAGCGCGGTGGCCCCGGCATCCGTCAGCGCGTAGGTCGTGCGCTCGGGTCGGTTGCCGGCGCGATCGCTGCCGACCTCGACGATGTGGCCCTGCCGTTCGAGGCGAGCGACCGTGTGGTAGATCGTGCCGTGCGTCAGTGCGATCATGCGATCCGCCCGGCGCTCGCGCAGCAGGCGCACCATCTCGTAGGTGTGCATGTCGTCCTCGCGCAGGAGCGCGAGGAGCATGATCGCGGTGGGGGTGAGCCGCGAGACGGCATCTGCCATGGGGCTCCCTCCGCCGATTAGTCCATGTGGACTATACGCCTCTTCCCCGGATCATCCGGCGGCGTCGGTGGCTCGGAGGACGGCCCACGCGTGATCGACGCCGTCGGTGATCGCCGTGATCTGGATTCCCACCATCCGGCTGACCGTGATCCCCGTCACACGACCCGGGGCACCGCATCCCTGTGTCACGGTGATGGGTCCCTTGATCGTCACCGGCGGATCGTCTTCGCCGGCCGCGGGACTCAGCGACAGGGTGATGGTCGCGTCTCGGGGGATGCAGTCGAAGTCGAGGGTGTACTCCTGCTCCCGCACAGCGCTTGCCGCCACGTTCAGGGCGGTCCGGGGTTCGACGCCGACCGCATCGCCGTCGAACACGAGGCGGGTCGCTTCGAGCGGGCTCTCGTCGGGAACCCGGTAGGACGGATCGGCAGGCTCCTCCACCGGTGGGGACGGGGAGGGCGACGGAGAGGGCGACGACGACGGCTCGACGACGGATACGGACGGGACTGGCGAGGGCACCGCGTCATCGACCCCGGTCGTCGAGACACAGCCGCTCAGACCGAGCGACAGCGCGAGGGCGGTCAGGGCGAGGAGCGGGCGGCGCATGACGACAGGGTACGCATGGGCCCGCGCCGCCCGCGATAATGGCCGGGTGACGGATGCCGCGACTGCCCTGCCCGGATGGACCCACGTGTACTCGGGCAAGGTCCGGGACCTGCACCGCCCCGCCGACGGGACGGACGGACGGATGCTGGTGGTCGCCAGCGACCGCGTCAGCGCGTTCGACCACGTGCTCGACCCCGGCATCCCGGGTAAGGGCGAGCTCCTCACCCGCCTGAGCCTGTGGTGGTTCGCGCAGCTCGCCGGTGCCGACGGCGGCCGGCCGATCCCGAACCACCTGATCGAGGGCGCCGAACCGCCCGCCGAGGTCGACGGCCGCGCCATGGTGGTCCGCGAGCTCGACATGCAGCCGATCGAGTGCGTCGTCCGCGGCTATCTCACCGGGTCGGGCTGGGCCGAGTATCAGGCCGACGGCACGGTCTGCGGCATCCCGCTCCCGTCGGGCCTGCACAACGGCGATCGCCTGCCCGAGCCGATCTACACACCTGCCTACAAGGCACCGCTCGGCGAGCACGACGAGAACATCTCGTTCGAGCGCAGTGTCGAGCTCGTCGGCGAGGCCCGCGCGGCCGCGCTGCGCGACGCGTCGCTCGAGATCTACCGCCGGGCTGCCGCCCTCGCCGAGGCGAAGGGGCTGATCCTCGCCGACACGAAGTTCGAGTTCGGTTACGACGCCGACGGCGTCCTGACCCTCGCCGACGAGGTCCTGACGAGCGACTCGTCACGGTACTGGGATGCCGAGACCTGGCGCACCGGCTCGACGCCGGCCGAACGCATGGCGAGCTTCGACAAGCAGATCGTCCGCGACTGGCTGGCGGCGAACTGGGCCCAGCAGGGCACGCCTCCCACCGTCCCCGCCGACGTCGTCGCGCAGACGGCCGCGAAGTACCGCGAGCTCCTCGAGCGCCTCACGTCCTGACGGCGTCGCTCCCGCGCGCACAGCCCGCTCCCAGGTAGCCTGACCCCAGGCATCCCCCACCATCTGAGGAGCACGCGCATGCCCATCTGGACCCTTCACGGCGACGGACGCCGCGTCGCCCCCGGAGCCGTCGTCACCCCGAGCGAGCGTCTCGGCTGGGGCAGCACGATCGCGATCGGCGCGCAGCACGTCGTGGCCATGTTCGGCGCGACGTTCCTCGTGCCGCTGCTGACGGGCTTCCCCGTCAGCACGACGCTGCTGTTCTCGGGACTCGGGACGCTCCTGTTCCTGATCCTCACGCGCAACAAGCTGCCCAGCTACCTCGGCTCGTCGTTCGCGTTCATCGCGCCGATCACCGCCTTCGGCCCGGGCCAGGGCAAGCCGCTCGACAGCCCCGAGCAGATCGGTCAGGCGCTCGTCGGCGTGTTCGTCGCCGGCATCCTGCTCGCCGGCATCGGCTTCCTCGTTCAGGCGACGGGAACGCGCTGGCTCGAGAAGCTCATGCCGCCGGTCGTCTCGGGCGCGATCGTCGCCCTCATCGGCCTCAACCTGGCGCCGGCCGCGTGGAACAACTTCCAGACCGACGCCGTGCTCGCGACGATCACCCTCGTCGCGTGCATCCTGTTCGCGGTGCTCTTCCGCGGCATCCTCGGACGCGTGTCGATCTTCCTCGGCGTCGTCGTCGGCTACATCGCCGCACTGATCATGGGCAAGGTCGACTTCTCGGGCGTGACCGCACTCATCGAGAGCAACCAGTGGGTCGGTCTGCCGACCTTCCACCTGCCGTCCTTCGGGGATCCGGTGGCCTGGGGACTCCTGCCGATGTTCCTGCCCGTCGTGCTCGTCCTCGTGGCCGAGAACGTCGGCCACGTGCGCGGTGTCGCGACGATGACCGGGGACCCCACGGTCAACAAGCGCACCGGCCGCGCCCTCCTCGCCGACGGTCTCGCGACGACCCTCGCCGGTGCGTTCGGCGGCTCGGGCACGACCACCTACGGCGAGAACATCGGCGTCATGGCGGCGACCCGCATCTACTCGACGGCGGCGTACTGGGTGGCCGGCATCATCGCCGTGCTGCTCTCGTTCTCGCCCGTCGTCGGCGCCGTGCTCTTCACGATCCCGAGCGGCGTCATCGGCGGCGTCACGACCGCGCTCTACGGTCTCATCGGGGTCATCGGCATCAAGATCTGGGTCGACAACCAGGTGGACTTCTCGCGGCCCGTCAACCAGTACACGGTCGCCGTCGCCTTCGTCATCGCGATCGCGAACTTCACGATGGACCTCGGTCAGCTGCAGTTCGGCGGCATCGTGCTCGGCACCGTCGCCGCCCTCGTGATCTACCACGCCGGCAACGCGATCGCCCGGGCTCGCAAGACGGGAGCGGATGACGGCGGTCCCATCGTCCCGATCGGTCAGCTCGGCGGCGACCCGGACTGACGGGAACAACCTCGGGTGCCGACGCGTTCCATATTCACATGAATACGTCCGCGCTCGACCGGCTCGCCCCCACCACCGCGATGGGGGCCGTCACCCTGCTCGTCGGCGACCTCGACGGGATGACGCGGTACTACCGCGACGTCGTCACGCTGACAGTGCTCGACGCGGCGGGCGACACCGTCACACTGGGCCGCGCCCGACGTCCGATCGTCATCCTCCGCCACGAGCCGTCGCTCCGGCACGCCCCGGCCGGCGCCGCGGGCCTGTTCCACACCGCGATCCTCTTCGAATCCCAGGCGGCGCTGGCCGCCGCGCTGTTCTCGCTCGCGCAGCACGCTCCGCAGTCGTTCACCGGCAGCGCCGACCACCTCGTGAGCCAGGCGTTCTACGCCACCGACCCCGAGGGCAACGGCATCGAGCTCTACTGGGACCGCGAGCGCACCGAGTGGTCTTGGACCCACGGCCAGGTCGAGATGGACACCCTGTACCTCGACCCGAACGCGTTCCTCCGTGAGCATCTGACGGATGCCGCGGCCCAGGGCGCGAGCGCCGACGATGCGGCATCCGTCGGTCACGTCCACCTCTCCGTGGGCGACGTGCGGACCGCCCGAGCGTTCTACGTCGACGCGCTCGGCTTCGATGTGACGGCGGAACTCGGCGGGTCCGCCCTTTTCGTGAGCGCGGGCGGCTACCACCACCACATGGCGATGAACGTGTGGAACTCGCGCGGTGCGGGACCGCGCACGCCGGCCCTCGGGCTCGGCCGGGTCGACCTCACCCTGCCCGATCAGGACGCGCTCGGCGAGCTCGGTGAACGCCTGAGCCATCACGGCGTGCAGGTCGCCGACGACGGTCGGACGGTCTCGTTCACCGACCCGTGGCGCAACACCCTCCACGCCGGCGTGGCGCTGTAGGCCTCAGGCGGATTCGCGCACGACCAGCTGCGTGTCGAGCAGCGTCTCGTGGGGCGGGAATCCGCCGGCCAGGAGCGTCAGCAGGACATCGGCCATGACCTCGCCCTGCTGCAGCGAGGGCTGCCGCACGGTGGTGAGCGTCGGCGAGACCGACGTGGCCACCGGCGAGTCGTCGTACCCGACGATCGCGACGTCCTCGGGGACGCGGAGTCCCGCACGAGCCAGCTCGACGAGGGTTCCCCGCGCCATGAGGTCGCTCGCCGCGAAGAGACCGTCGAATTCCGCGCCGGATTCGAGGATCCGCCGGACGGCCGCGGCGCCGGCTGCGGCGGTGAAGTCGCCGTCCTCGACCGCGACGGGTGCCAGGCCCGCGGCATCCAGCGCTTCGAGGAACCCCGTCAGACGGTCGATGCCACCGGGCATCGTCGTCGGGCCGGTGATCGTCGCCAGCCGCGTGCGACCCTGGTCGATCAGATGCTGCGTCGCGAGGCGGCCGCCTTCGACGTTGTCGACGTCGACGTAATAGTCCCGTTCTCGCTCCCGGACGGGACGGCCGCCGTAGACGACGGGCATCGCGGCGGCGATGCGGTCGATGAAAGCGTCGCTCGTGTGGTGCGAGACGATGATCGCCCCGTCGACGGCACCGCTGCGGAGGTACGCCGTCGCCTTGTCGTCCGGATCGTCGCTCGCGATGATCAGGTTGAGCACGTAGTCCGACTTCGAGACCCGCGTGTTGATGCCGCTGACGATCGCCGCGAAGAACGGGTCGCCGAAGAAGCGGGTCGTGTCCTCGGGAACGACGAGGGCGATCGCCATCGTCGCCCGGCTGGCCAGCGACCGCGCCGCACGATTGGGCACGTAGTTGAGCTCGTCGATCGCCCGGCGGACGGCGGCGAGCGCGGCAGGACTGACGGCGGTCGACCCGTTCACGACGCGCGAGACGGTGGAGCGGGACACCCCCGCCGCGGCGGCGACCTCTTCGATCGTGACCGGCGACGCGAGCGTTCCGGGCGCAGGAATCGTCACCGAGGGGCCGCTCGTCACCGGCGAGTGAAGGGTTTCGGACACGGTCACCTCGGGAAGTGCAATCAGTCGATCGCTCGGTCGGCGATGACCCGACGATACTCCAGCGCGCTGTCCTTGAACGTCCGTTCCTGGGTGTCGTAGTCGACGCGGATGAGCCCGAAGCGCTTGTCGTACCCCCAGGCCCACTCGAAGTTGTCCATGAGCGACCAGTAGAAGTACCCGCGCACGTCCACACCTGCGTCAGCGGCATCCAGGATCGCCCCGAGATGACCCCGGAGGAACTCGACCCGGTCCGCGTCGTGCACCCGGGTCTCGCCGCCCTCGACGACGGTCTCGTCGTCGTAGGCGGCCCCGTTCTCTGTCACGAACAACGCGGTACCGGCATCCTTCGCGTACTCGTCCCACACCCGCTCGAGCAGTGTCGTCAGCCCTGCCGGCTGCACCTCCCAGTGCATCGCCGTACGCGGCAGTCCGCGCTCGTACCAGTGGATGCCGTCGCCCGCCGGCCATGGCGACCCCACGACGCGGTCGGTCGGGGCATCGCCCGGAAGGGGCGGGTCGGCCGGGGCCGTGCCGCCGACGAACTCGCCGTGGTAGTAGTTCACGCCCAGCACATCCAGCCGCTGCGAGATGGTGTCGAGGTCGCCGGGGAGGACCGCCGCCTCGAAGCGGGCCACCTCGTCGGCATCGACGGCGCGGATGTCCTCGACGATGTCGGCGGGGTAGCTCCCACGGAAGATCGGATCGAGGAACCACCGGTTGAACTGCCCGTCGATGCGACGCGCGGCGTCGACGTCGTCGGGCTTGGCCGGATCGGCGGCCTCGGCGACCGTGAGGTTCAGCGTGATCCCGAGGTTCAGCGCGGGGTCGCGGCGGCGCAATTCGTCGACGACGAGACCGTGTCCGCGCAGCAGGTGGTGGGACGCCAGCATCCCGTCACCGATGCTGAACCGGCCGGGGGCGTGGATCCCACCCGTGTAACTGAGGAACGACGAGCACCACGGCTCGTTCAGGGTGGTCCAGTCGGTGACGCGATCCCCGAGGGCGTCGTGCACCGTCAGCGCGTACTCGGCGAACCGCTCGCTCGCCTCGCGCGCCGTCCACCCGCCGCGCTCCTCGAGCGCCTGCGGCAGGTCCCAGTGGTAGAGCGTGAGCCAGGGACGGATGCCGGCGGCCAGGAGCTCGTCGACGAGACGCTCGTAGAAGTCGACGCCCTTCGGATTGACCGCTCCCCCGTCGGGGCGAACGCGCGACCACGACGTCGAGAACCGGTACGTGTCGAGGCCGAGCTCCTTCATGAGAGCGACGTCACCGCGGTAGCGGTGGTAGTGATCGCAGGCGACGTCACCGTTGTCGGCGTTGATCACCGCGCCGGGCACACGGCTGAACGCGTCCCAGATCGATGCGGTGCGACCGTCTTCGAAGGCGGCTCCCTCGATCTGGTAGGCGGCGGTCGCGGCGCCGAAGAGGAAGCCGGTCGGGAACGGGCGAAGGGCGGGTGCGGACACGGGGGCAGAGTACTCCTGCGAAAGGACGTTCACGGTGAGGCCGTCAGCCCTTGACCGCGCCGGCCATGATGCCGCTGACGAGCTGCTTGCCGGCGAAGACGAACAGCAGGATGAGGGGCACGGTCGCGAGGAGCACGCCCGCAAGCACCTTGGAGTAGTCGACGAAGTAGTTCGCCTGCAGCAGCGAGAGGGCGACCGGCAGGGTCGGGCTCTCGCGGTCGAGCACGATGAACGGCCAGAAGAACTGGTTCCACGCGCCCACGAAGGTGAAGAGGAACAGCATCGCGGCGGCGGGACGCGCGGCCGTCACACCGACGGTCCAGAACGTGCGGATCTGACTGGCTCCGTCGACGCGTGCCGCCTCGATGAGCTCGTCGGGCACCGTCTGGCCGATGTACTGCGTCATCCAGAACACCCCGAACGCGCTCGTCAGGGCCGGGACGATGATGGCGCCGATCGTGCCGGTCCACCCCATGTCGGCGAACAGGATGTACAGCGGGACGACGCCGAGCTGCATCGGGACGGCCATGGTGGCGACGACGAAGGCCAGCAGGAACTTGCTCCCGCGGAAGCGCAGCTTCGCGAACGCCCAGCCGGCGAGCGTCGAGAAGACGACGACCGACGCCGCGATCAGCGTCGAACTGAAGACCGAGTTCCACAGGGCCAGCCAGAAGTTGACGGCCGGATCGTTCATGACCGAGAGGGCGTTGGTCACGAAGTTGGCGCCGGGGATCCACGACATGTTCGGGTCGTTGATCGTGAACTGATCGCCCGAACCGATGAGGAACGACCAGTAGTAGGGGAAGATCGCCGAGACGGCGACGACGCCGAGTCCGACGTAGACCCAGAAGCCGGCGCGCACGCCGCGGATGCGGGTGGTCCGCTCGCCGCGACGACGTCGGGCGGCGTTCGGGATGTTCTCTTCGACGATGGCCAGGGGCGGCTCGCTGACGGTGGTCATCGTGCGGCATCCTTCCGTGCGCGTCGCGGCGCTTTCACGCCGCGGCCGCCCTCGTCGCGGACGAGGCGGCGGGTGATGAGGAGGTTCGCGAGACCGATCACCACGATGATGATGAAGAGGATCCACGCGAGGGCGGCGGCGCGGCCGAAATTGAACTCGCCCCAGCCGATGTTGTAGAGGTACAGGGTGATCGTCAGCCACTGCTGGGCGGGTCCGCCCTCGCCGGTGTTGTCGAACATGCGTGGCTCGTCGAAGATCTGCAGTCCGCCGATCGTCGAGGTGATGATGACGAAGATGAGGGTCGGCCGCAGCGACGGCAGGGTGATGCTGACGAACTGGCGGAACGCGCCGGCTCCGTCGACGGTCGCCGCCTCGTAGTACTCGCGGGGAACGGCCTGCATGGCGGCGAGAAGGATCAGGGCGTTGTACCCGGTCCAGCGGAAGTTCACCATGGTCGAGATCGCGACGTGGCTCCAGAACGGGTCCTTGTGCCAAGCGATGGGCTCGAGCCCGATGCTCGTGAGCGCGTTGTTCACGAGACCATGGACGTCGCCGAACATGTTGCTGAAGATCAGCGCCACAGCGACGGGAGCCATGACGAAGGGAAGCAGCACGCTCATGCGCCAGAACGTCTTGGCGCGGATGTTGCGGTCCAGCATCGCGGCGATGAACAGCGCCAGGAGCAGCTGCGGGACCGTCGAGAGCAGGAAGATGCTGAAAGTGTTGCGGAGGGCGACCCAGAACTTCGGGTCGTTCAGGATCCAGGCGTACTGGTCGAATCCGACGAAGGTGCCGGAGTCGCGGATGAGATCCCACTCCTGGAACGAGATCACCGCGGTGAACCCGATAGGGAACAGGCCGACGATCGCGAACAGGATGAAGAAGGGCGAGATGTAGAGATAGGGCGAGACCTTCACGTCCCAGCGGCTGAGCCGCTGACGGAAGGAGAGCACACGGATCGGACGGTCCCCGGCGGTGGGCCGCTCGTCCACGGGGGTCTGTGGGCGGATGTCGGTGGTGGTCACGAGTCGTCTCCGTGGTGGTCGAGCGATGGAAAGGGATGCCGGCCGTCGCAGAGCGCGGCCGGCATCCCCGTCAGGAGTGGATCAGAAGGCCTCGACCTCGGAGACCCAGGTCTTCCACGCGGCATCCTCGGACTCGGACTTGTCGAAGACGCGGTTCACGGCGTTCTGGAGCGCGTCGTGGTACTTGAAGTAGTCCGCGCTCTTGAACGGGAGGACCGTGACGGCCTCTGCGCGGTCCGCGCCGATCTCGCCGGTCTTCGCGCCGTTGTAGTAGTCGTTGACGTAACCCGTCAGGTCGGCGTTCTCGTACGCGTCGACCTGGCTGGGGAACGCGCCGACGTTGACGAACGCCTCGACCTGCTGCTCAGGAGCGGACAGCCAGTCGGCGAGCTTCTGCGCTTCCTTCACGTTCTTGCCGTTGGCAGGAATGGTCAGGTACGAGCCGCCCCAGTTGCCGCCACCGCCCGGGAAGGTGTTCGCGATCTTCCAGTTCTTCTGGTCGGGCGCGTAGCCGGAGATGATGCCCTGCATCCAGCCGGGGCAGAGGACCGTCGCGAAGTCGTCGCCCTGGAAAGACGCGATCCAGTCGTCGCCCCACTGCGCGGAGTAGGCCGAGTTCGGCACGGCGCGCTCGACGACGCTCTTGTAGGCGTCGGCGATCTCGGGGTTCGAGGTCGCGATGACGGAGCCGTCCGGCTTGTCGTAGGTGTACTCGATCTGGTTGACGATGCCCTGCAGCACCGAGTTGGCCGAGTCGATCATGGCCTTGCCGGACGCCTCGCGGTACTGGTCCGCCACGTCGAAGTAGTTGCTCCAGTCGCCGTCGAACAGCGCCTCGACCTCGGCGGGCTCCGACGGCAGGCCGGCGGCCTCGAAGAGGTCCGACCGGTAGCAGATCGCCTGCGGGCCGATGTCGGTGCCGTAGCCGATGAGGTTCCCCTCGGGGTCCGTCGCGGCCTTCTCCTTCCAGTCCAGCCAACGGCCCTTGAGGTCGTCGGGGACGGGGGCGAGCAGATCGGAGTACTGCATGGCCTCGCTGAGCCAGTCGACCTCGACGGCCTCGATGTCGGCGAGACCGCCCTTGCCGAGCTTCTGGAAGAAGTTCTTGCGGGCGTCACCCGACTCGGCCGCCTTGTTGTGGACGATCGTGACGTTCGGGTTCTCGTCCTCGTACTTCTGGAGGAACTCGTCGGTGTAGCCGAAGTTGTTGAAGGTGGCGATGGTCAGTGTGACCTTCTCGCCTTCCGCTCCGGTGCCGCCCTGGTCGCCGCCGCCGGCGCAGCCGGCGAGGACGAGAGCGGAGGTGGCGGCGACGCCGGCGATCAGGCCGACGCGGCGCAGGGCGCGTGCGTTCACAGAACACTCCTTTGTGGTGTGGCGAGAGCAAGGTGCAAGGGTCTCCACATGGGAGCGCTCTCATCGAGTGATGACGACGTTATGGGATCGCTCTCACGACTGTCAAGGGAGCGCTCCCATGACAGCGATCACGGTTTGGTCACGAGCGCCGTGCCCCGCGGACGGTGCGCGGGCACGTCGGGCTCTAGACTGGTCGCGCACCCCTGCCCGCGACATCCCGGAGCTTTCTGATGCCCACCATCGTCGTCGACGTCATGCCCAAGGCCGAGCTCCTGGACCCGCAGGGGAAGGCCGTCGCCGGAGCGCTGCAGCGCCTCGGCCACGCCGGATTCGGCGACGTCCGGATCGGCAAGCGCTTCGAGCTCACCGTCGAGACGGCCGACGAGCAGACCCTCGCCGCAGTCCGCACGATCGCCGAGGAGATCCTCTCGAACTCCGTGATCGAGGACGTCGTCGGCATCGAGGTCGTCGAGTGACCGTCCGCGTCGGGGTCATCACCTTCCCCGGCTCGCTCGACGACGGCGACGCCCGCCGCGCCGTCCGCCTCGCCGGCGCCGAGCCCGTCGCCCTCTGGCACGGCTCGCACGACCTCGAGGGCGTCGACGCCCTCGTCCTGCCGGGCGGCTTCAGCTACGGCGACTATCTGCGCGCAGGCGCGATCGCCGCGCTCGCGCCGATCATGTCCGAGGTGAAGGATGCCGCGGCCAAAGGGATGCCGATCCTCGGCATCTGCAACGGATTCCAGATGCTCGTCGAGGCCCACCTGCTGCCGGGCGGCCTGATCCGCAACGCGCACCAGCAGTTCATCCGCCGCGACCAGCGCCTCGTGGTCGAGAACGCCGACACCGCGTGGACGAACGAGTTCCGCCGCGGCCAGGAGATCGTCATCCCGCTGAAGAACGCGGACGGCGGTTACATCGCCTCCGACGAGACTCTCGCGCGTATCCAGGGCGAGAACCTGGTGGCGTTCCGCTACGCGGGCGTCAACCCGAACGGGTCGATCGACGACATCGCGGGGCTCACGAACGAGCAGGGCAATGTCGTCGGGCTCATGCCGCACCCGGAGCACGCGATCGAGCCCGGCTTCGGGCCCGACACCGCCGCAGCGATGCGGTCGGGCGTCGACGGGCTGCGGTTCTTCACGGCAGCCGTCTCGGCCGTCGTGCAAGCCGCGGCCTGACCCGGCTCAGCCGCCCAGCCTGCGGGCGAGGTGCGGTGCCGTCCGACTGTCGGGTTCTGCCGCGACGGCTTCCGGCGTCCCTTCGGCGACGATGCGACCGCCGGCGTCTCCACCCGACGGACCGAGGTCGATGACCCAGTCGGCCGCCGCGACGACGTCCATGTCGTGCTCGACCACGACGACGGTGTCGCCGGCGTCGACGAGGGCGTTCAGCTGCGCCAACAGCCGCCGGACGTCGGCGGGGTGCAGGCCGGTCGTCGGCTCGTCGAGGAGGTACAGCGTGTGGCCGCGCCGCGCCCGCTGCAGCTCGGTCGCGAGCTTGATCCGCTGCGCCTCGCCGCCCGAGAGCTCGGTCGCCGGCTGGCCGAGGCGGAGGTAGCCGAGACCGACGTCCTGCAGGGTGCGGAGGCTCCGGGATGCCGCGGGCACCCCCGCGAGGAACGTCGCCGCCTCGTCCACGGTCATCGCGAGGACGTCGGCGACGGTCTTGCCGTCGTAGGTGACCTCAAGCGTCTCGGGGTTGTAGCGCGCACCGTGGCAGGTCGGGCACCGGCCGTAGCTGCCGGGCAGGAAGAGGAGCTCGACGGTGACGTAACCCTCTCCCAGGCACGTCTCGCAGCGGCCGCCCGCGACGTTGAACGAGAACCGGCCGGGTGTGTACCCGCGTTCGCGCGCGAGCTCGGTGCCCGCGAAGACCGCGCGGACGGCGTCGAACAGTCCGGTGTAGGTCGCGAGGTTCGACCGCGGGGTGCGACCGATCGGCTTCTGATCGACGCGGACCAGGCGGTCGACGGCCTCCAGGCCGGTGACGGCGCCGACCCGCAGCGTGTCGATGGACGCCGCCGGCAGCGTCGCCTCGGCGATGCGCTCGGACGGCTCGTCGGCATCGCCTCGGCCGTCGGCATCCGCCTCGTCGACCGACCCGCCCCGCAGATGACGATCGACGACCTCGCGCAGGACGCGGCTGACGAGCGTGGACTTGCCCGAGCCCGAGACGCCCGTGACCGCCGTGAAGACGCCGAGGGGGAACGCGACGTCGAGCCCGTCCAGGTTGTGCAGCGAGACGCCCTCGAGCGAGAGGATGCCGGTCGCCTCGCGGCGCTCCCGTCGCACCGATGCGCCGTCGCCGGGGAACAGGAACGGACGCGTCGCCGACTCGGCGACGTCAGCCAACCCCTCGACCTCGCCCGAGTAGAGGACGGCACCGCCGGCCTCACCCGCGCCGGGACCGACGTCGACGATCCAGTCCGCGCGGCGGACGACGTCCATGTTGTGCTCGACGACGAAGACCGAGTTGCCCGAGGCGCGGAGCTGCTCGAGGACGTCGAGCAGCGGTGCCGCGTCGTCGGGATGGAGGCCGGCCGACGGCTCGTCGAGAACGTAGACGACCCCGAACAGGCCGGAGCGCAGCTGGGTCGCCAGCCGGAGGCGCTGCATCTCGCCGGGCGAGAGGGTC
The DNA here is from genome assembly GCF_047302325.1 of Microbacterium phoenicis. Classification (NCBI taxonomy): domain Bacteria; kingdom Bacillati; phylum Actinomycetota; class Actinomycetes; order Micrococcales; family Microbacteriaceae; genus Microbacterium; species Microbacterium phoenicis. The sequence goes on along the minus strand of NZ_CP154849.1, from coordinate 662,338 downwards.
GTGGTGACGCGCCCGAGGCCGAGGTACCCGAGACCGAGGTCGAGCAGCACCTGGATGCGGGCGACGAGGTCGGTCGTGATGGCGACGGCGACATCGGTGCGCTCACCGGACGCGGTGGTCGGGAGAGCGGGGGCGGCATCCCGGATCTGCGTCGTCGGACGCAGGACCTCGGCGAGCTCGCGGATCGGCAGGGCGTTCAGCTCGGCGATCGAGTGCCCGGCGAACGTGACCGCGAGCGCCTCGCGGCGCAGGCCCGTGCCGCCGCAGAGCGGGCAGACGCCGGTGCGGACGAAGGCGAGTACCCGGTTCCGCATCGACGCGCTCTGCGAGTCGGCAAGGGTGTGGAAGACGAACTTCTTCGCGCTCCAGAACCTGCCGTTGTAGGGCTTGGCGACACGGTCGCGCTGCGGCGTGATCTGCACGACGGGCTGCTCGTCGGTGAACAGGAGCCAGTCGCGGTCGGCCTGGTCGAGTTCGCGCCACGGGCGATCGACGTCGTATCCGAGGGCGATCGTGATGTCGCGGAGGTTCTTCGCCTGCCACGCCCCCGGCCATGCCGCAATCGCGCCGTCGCGGATGCTCAACGATGGGTCGGGCACGAGCGTGTCCTCGGTCACGGTGTGCGCGACGCCGACGCCGTGACATTCGGGGCAGGCGCCCGCGGCCGTATTCGGCGAGAACGCGTCGGAGTCCAGGCGCGTCGTGAATCCGGTCGGGAACGTGCCCGCCCGCGAGAACAGCATGCGCAGGGAGTTCGACAGCGTTGTGACGGTGCCCACGCTGGAGCGCGAACTCGGCGCACCTCGCCGCTGCTGCAGGGCGACGGCGGGCGGCAGGCCCGTGATCGACTCCACATGCGGGTCGTGACCCTGCTGGATCAGTCGCCGCGCGTAGGGCGCGACCGACTCGAGGTAGCGGCGCTGCGCCTCGGTGAAGATCGTCCCGAAAGCCAACGAGGACTTGCCCGAGCCCGACACGCCCGTGAAGGCGACGATCGCGTCGCGTGGGACGTCGACATCGACGCTCCGCAAGTTGTTCTCGTGCGCCCCGCGCACACGGACGAAGGCATCGGCGTCGCCGCGGGGGTTTTCCGGCATCGAACCAGCCTAGGTGCCCTGGTCCGGGCACGGGCCGAGGCCCCGGGCCTGGCGATAGCCTCGGACGCATGGCTTCGATCAGCGTCAGCGTCCCCTCTGCCCGCCTCGCCGAGGACCTCTCCGACATCGACGGGGCCGACGTCTTCGTCTGGAAGATGGATGCCGCCTCCCCCCGCCCCCGTATCGACATCGTCGTCCCGCCCTACATGTCCGGGCCGGACCCCCTCGCCCGGCTCGAGGGCGTGGAGGTCGGACTCGTGCAGGGTCAGGCGATCGGCTACGAGGGCATCGAGGACCGCGTGCCCGCCGGCACGGTGTTCGCGAACGCCACGACCGTGCACGAGGCGGCCACCGCGGAACTCGCCGTCGCCCTGGCGCTCACGGCGCAGCGCGGCATCGACCGGTTCGTCCGCGCGCAGGAGAAGGGCGACTGGGCGCCGTTCCAGGCCACCGGTCTCGCCGACCGCCGCATCCTGGTGCTCGGCTACGGCGGCGTCGGCAAGGCGATCGCCGCACGCCTCGCCCCCTTCGAGGTCGACCTGGTACCGGTCGCCTCCCGCGCGCGGGACGAGGACGGCATCCACGTCCACAGCGTCGACGAGCTGCCGGACCTCCTCCCCGGCGTCGACATCGTCGTCACCTCGCTCCCCGGCGGCGACCAGACGCGGCACATCATCGACGACGCGTTCCTCGCCGCCCTGCCCGAAGGTGCCCTCGTCGTCAACGTGGGGCGCGGGTCGCTGATCGACACGGACGCCCTCGTCGCCCACGTCCGGGGCCGCGGCATCCGAGCGGCGCTCGACGTCACCGACCCCGAACCGCTTCCCGCGGACCACCCGTTGTGGTCACTCGACGGCGTCGTCATCGCGCCGCACGTCGGCGGGGCGACCGACGCGATGCACCCGCGGATCGTGCGGCTGCTGCGTCGCCAGATCGGGCATCTGCTCGCGGGCGAGGAGCCCGAGAACGTCGTGATCCGGACCTGATCAGACGGTGAACACGCTGTGCACGGGGCCGCAGACGGAGCGGCCCCCGAGTGCGGTGAGCTCCATCAGCACCGACGTGCCGGCGAGGCTGTAGCCGAGCTGCTCGAGCAGCTGCTGCCCGGCGCGGAGCGTGCCACCCGTGGCGAGGACGTCGTCGACGAGCAGAACCCGCGCGCCGGAGGACAGGTCGCCCGACATCTCGATCGTCGCGCTGCCGTACTCGAGGTCGTAGCTCACCGAGCCGGCGGGACGCGGAAGCTTGCCCGCCTTGCGGATCGGGGCGAGACCGGTACCCGAGGCGATCGCGATCGCGCCGGCGAGCAGGAAGCCGCGCGCCTCGACGCCGGCGACGACGTCGAACGAGCCGATGAACGGCTCGGCCATGGCCATCGCGATCGTGCGGAGCCCGGCCGGGTCGGCCAGCAGCGGCGAGATGTCGCGGAAGAGGATGCCGGGTTCGGGGAAGTCGGGGATCGTCGCGATGAGCGCTTCGGCTCGGGCGAGTGCGTCGGGATTCACTGGGTCGAGGGTACCCGCCCTGCCTGATACCGCGTGCGCAAGCGCTTGCGCTAGGCTGGCGCGCATGACTCCGACCCCCTCCCCGACCGTCACCTCGACGCTGGCTCCGATCGGCGAGAGCCGGCCCGGCGCCGAGTGGTGGCGCACCGCCGTGATCTACCAGATCTACCCCCGCTCCTTCGCGGACGCCTCGGGCGACGGCATCGGCGACCTGCCCGGCATCACGTCGCACCTCGACGACCTCGCGTCGCTTGGCGTCGATGCCGTGTGGCTGAGCCCCTTCTTCACCTCTCCCCAGAAGGATGCCGGCTACGACGTCGCCGACTACCGTGACGTCGACCCGCTGTTCGGCACCCTCGGCGACTTCGACGACATGCTCGAGGGCGCTCACGCCCGCGGCATCCGGGTCATCATCGACCTCGTCCCGAACCACTCCTCCGACAAGCACGTCTGGTTCCAGCAGGCCCTCGCCGCCGCTCCCGGCAGCCCCGAGCGCGCGCGCTACATGTTCCGCGACGGCAAGGGCGAGAACGGCGAACTTCCCCCCAACAACTGGGAATCCGTCTTCGGCGGCCCGGCCTGGACGCGGATTGCCGACGGTCAGTGGTACCTGCACCTGTTCGACACGTCGCAGCCCGACTTCGACTGGACCAACCCCGAGGTGCGCGCCGAGTTCGAGGCCACCCTGCGCTTCTGGCTCGACCGCGGCGTCGACGGCTTCCGCGTGGACGTGGCGCACGGCCTGATCAAGGCCGACGGTCTGCCCGACTACACCCCGCCGGCCGAGGCCGACTCGATGGGCGGCGCCGAGCCCGTGCCGTACTGGGGCCAGGAGGGTGTCCACCAGGTGTGGCGCGAGTGGCACCGGGTGCTCGACGAGTACGAGGGCGACCGGGCGCTCTGCGCCGAGGCGTGGCTGCCGACGGTCGACGAGACCGCCAAGTGGGTGCGCTCCGACGAGATGCACCAGGCCTTCAACTTCCCCTACGCGATGAGCGAGTGGGATGCCGCGCAGCTGCGCGAGATCATCAGCGAGTCCCTGCGCGCCTTCCCCGCCGTCGGCGCTCCGGCCACGTGGGTTCTCTCGAACCACGACGTCATCCGCCACGCGACCCGCCTCGCGATGCCCGGTCACCCCCAGGGGCACGGCGTCGGGCCCGAGACGCCCGGCAAGCCCGATCCCGCCGCGGGACTTCGTCGCGCCCGCGCGGCGACCGCGCTCATGCTCGCCCTCCCCGGCTCGTCGTACCTGTACCAGGGCGAGGAACTCGGACTCCCCGAGGCGATGGAGCTGCCCGACGACGTTCGCGAGGACCCGACCTGGTTCCGCACGAACGGCGAGCGCTACGGCCGTGACGGATGCCGCGTCCCGCTGCCCTGGACCGCCGATCAGGGCGCGTTCGGCTTCAGCGCGACGGGCGAGAGCTGGCTGCCGCAGCCCGCGGAGTGGACGGCGCTCGCCCGCGACGTGCAGGAGGACCAGCCGGACTCGACCCTCTGGCTGTACCGCACACTGCTGGCGACCCGCCGCGCGCACGACCTCGGGTCGGGCGCGCTCAAGTGGCTGGACGCCTACGGCGCGGACGTCATCGCCTTCCGCAACGGCGACATCACGGTGATCGCGAACGTGGGCACGACCCCGGTCGCGCTTCCGAAGGGGACGCTGCTGGTCGAGAGCGACGCGTTCGAGGGGCGCGAGCTGCCGGCCGACACCACGGTGTGGATCGCCGCGGACTGACGTGACCGGCATCGACGACGTCGCCCGCGCCGCAGGCGTCTCGGCGGCGACCGTCTCACGCGCGCTCAGCGGGCGCGGGCGCATCTCGGATGCGACCCGCGCCCGCGTGCGTGCGGCCGCGGCCGACCTCGGCTACGTGGTCTCGGCTGCGGCATCCGCTCTGGCCACGGGGCGTGCCGCGAACATCGGTGTCGTCGTCCCGCTGCTCGACCGGTGGTTCTTCGCGAACGTGCTCGACGGCATCGCGAGCCGCCTCGCACCGCAGGGCTACGACATGACGCTGTACAGCATGAGCGCCGAGCGGTCCCAGCGGGACGGCGTGCTGGACGTGTCGCTGCGGCGCGGCCGGGTCGACGGGATCGTCGTCCTCTCAGTGGCCCTCGCCGACGACGAGGTCGACCGGCTCCTCGCGCTCGATCTGCCCGTCGTCGGCCTTGGCGCCACCACCCCCCGGCTGCCCGCGCTCCGCGTGGACGAGCTGGCCGTGGCCCGTGCCGCGACCGAGCACCTGCTGAGCCTCGGCCACCGGCGCATCGCGCACATCGGCGCGGGCTACGCGGGGGACCCGGGCCTCGACATCCCGTCGTTGCGCCGGCACGGTTTCACCTCGGCGATGGCGGATGCCGGCATCCCGGACGCCCCCTTCGCCGCGGCGGACTTCACGATCGAGGGCGGACATCGCGCCGCACTCGCACTGTTGGACGGTGCGGCTGCGCCGACGGCGATCTTCGCGGCATCCGACGAGATCGCCTTCGGCGCCATGTTCGCGGCGAGGGACCGAGGACTCGACGTGCCGAGGGATCTCTCGGTGATCGGCGTCGACGGGCACGAGATGGGCGGCTTCTTCGGCCTGACGACGATCGCGCAGTTCCCGCACGAACAGGGCGAGCGTGCCGCTGATGCCGTCCTCGCCGCGCTCGAGGGGCGGCAGGAGCTCGGTGAACTCGCGTTCCAGCTCGTCGAGCGGACCTCGACGGCGGCTCCCGTGGAGGACTCACTGAGGTAGCGGCGGCCCCGTCCCCGTAGGCTCGACGTCATGCCTCTCGACCTCGAAGCGATCTACACCGACCTGCACCGACACCCGGAACTGTCGTTCCAGGAGACCCGGACGGCCGGAGTCATCACGCGCGAGCTCGCATCGCTCGACCTCGACTACGAGGAGGGCGTCGGCCGCACCGGCGTCGTCACCGCGATCCGCAACGGCGACGGACCCGTGATCTGGCTCCGCGCCGACATGGACGGCCTCCCGGTCCCCGAGCAGACCGGCCTCTCCTACGCGAGCACCGCGCGCGGCGTCGACCCTTCCGGCCAGGACGTCCCGGTCATGCACGCCTGCGGCCACGACATGCACGTGACCGCCCTGCTGGGCGCGCTCGAGAAGCTGCAGGCGACCCGTGACGAGTGGTCGGGCACCGTCGTCGCCGTGTTCCAGCCCGCCGAGGAGTACGGCGCAGGTGCACAGGCGATGATCGCCGACGGCGTCTTCGACCGGTACCCGAAGCCCGACATCGTCCTCGGCCAGCACCTGACTCCGCTTCCCGCCGGGATGATCGGCGTGCGCCCGGGCACCCAGATGGCGGCATCCGACGGCATCACCGTCACGATGCACGGCCGCGGCGGTCACGGCTCGCGTCCCCACGCGACGATCGACCCGATCGTCATGGCGGCGGCGACGGTCATGCGCCTGCAGACCGTCGTGTCGCGCGAGGTCGACCCGCGCGAAATGGCCGTCGTCACCGTCGGCTCCATCCACGCCGGCCTGAAGAACAACATCATCCCGGCCGAGGCGACCCTAGAGCTGAGCCTGCGCTACCCGAACGACGAGGCACGGGCCGACATCCTCGAACGCGTCGAGCGCGTCGTCCGCGCCGAGGCCGCGGCATCCGGTGCGGAGCAGGAACCCACGATCACGACGCTCCACACCCTGCCGCCCACCATCAACGACGTCGACTCGACCGCCCGCCTGACCGCAGCGATGGACCGCGCGTTCGGCGAGGGCACGGTCGTGGATCCCGGCATGTTCACCGGCAGCGAGGACGTCTCGTGGTTCGCCCGGGAGGCCGGCGTTCCGCTCGTCTACTGGTTCTGGGGCGGCGTCGACCCGCAGCAGTACGCGGATGCCGCTGCTGCCGGTACGATCTCGCGTGACATCCCGACGAACCACTCCCCGTTCTTCGCCCCTGTCCTGCACCCGACCATCGAGCGCGGCGTCGACGCCCTGACCGTCGCGGCGCGGGAGTTCCTCACATGAGCAACGACGACTGGCTGCCCTTCGCCCCCCTCGACCCGCAAGAGCACGAGAAGCCCGAGCGGCCCGCGAACCCGAACCGCGTCCCGATGATCCTCGGCGCGGTCGCCGGCGTGCTCCTGGTCGCCGTCATCGTGGTCGTCAGCGTCTATCTGCTTCGGGCGACCGAACCGACGACGGCGGCGCCGCCGGCACCGTCGACCTCGCAGGCCGCACCGCAGCCGGCTCCCTCGCCGTCGCAGGACCCCGAGCCGTCGGAGCCCGTGGAGGAGGAGCCGCCCGCTGCGGCATCCACCATCGAAGTGAACGGGTCCGGTTTCACCGTGAAGACGGCCGACGGCACGGTCGACCACACCTGGGCCGATGACTCGGGTCCGGTGATCGCCGCGCTGACCACGGCTTTCGGCACCGCACCGAAGGAGGAGTTCGTCAACGGCGACGCCGAGAACTGGGCGTACGACATCTACGTCTGGCCGGGGTTCCGCCTGTACGACGTCTTCCTCGGCGACGGCGGCCGCTCCCGGGGCGAGGTCCCCGCACCGACGTGGGTCGCGCTGACCTCGGGGCTCCCCCAGGACGTGCAGGTCACGAACGAGTTCGGCGTGGCCGTCGGCGACAGCCTCGACCAGGCTCGCAGCAAGGGACCCTTCGACGAGTTCACGCTCACGAACGGCCGCGTGCGCCTCACCTACGGCGAGGGCCGCGGAAAGTTCTACAGCAACGGGTCGCGCGAATTCAGCGCCTTCGTCGAGTCCGACGAGTCCGGCCAGAAGGTGGCCTCGATCACCTACACGTTCCGCGCCCGCGGTCAGTGACCGGTCGGCGCCGTCGTGCGCGCATCGACCAGTCGTCGTCCGCTGATGACGCCCGGTAGCCCGCGCCCGGCGGGGGTGGCGAAGAAGAGAACCGCCCACACCAGCACGAAGACGACCGGGAGGATGCCGAGGGCCGCCCCCAGCTCGCTGAGCAGGAGGTAGCCGCCGATCCCGCCGAGGAAGCGGAGCGCCCGTGCGCCCGGCTCCGGAAGGCGGCCGCCTTCATAACGCAGCTCGACGCACAGGTCGCCGACGGTGCGGCCCGTCGCGAGGAGGACGACGGTCCAGACGGCGATCGGCACCCATCCCGAGGCGATGTCGGCGATGACCCCGTCGGCGACCAGGTCCTCACGGCGCAGCGCGAACTGCAGGAAGAGCTGAATCGTGGTCCCCGCGGCACCTCCGAGGATGGCCGTGCCGAGCAGGTCGCAGACGGCCCCGAGCAGGCGGCGCCCGCGCGTGACCGGGCGGGGCTCACCGGCATCCGCTGCCCTCTCGACGCCGCGCAGCCGCGCCGGGACGAGGAGGGCGACGATCGACCCGACGACGGCTCCCAGGGTGTTGGTGAGCAGGTCACCCACGTCGAACAGCCGGTACCCGCACGGGAACAATCCCCACACCCCGGTCAGCTGGGTGGTCTCGATGAGCAGGGACAGGAGGAACCCGACGAGAGTGGCGATGACGACGCCCCGACGCCCCACGACCCGAATCAGGAACCCGAGGGGGAGGAAGAGGAGGACGTTGAAGGCGACCTGGAGGAGTCGGATGTCGGTCAGCGGCGACCCGTCGGCAAAGGCTGCCGCGACGTCGTCGATGGTTGGCGCGAACGAGAGCACCGCCCCCGAGCAGCGGTAGTCGTCCGAGACGGGCAGAGGAAGGAGCGTGTAGCTCCAGATGGCCAGGAAGTAGACGAGGGATGCCGCCCAGAACGCCACGCGGCCGAGACTGAGACGTCCACGGCGACGGTAGCTGACGGCGACGACGGGGACGAAGAGGACGAGCCCGGCGACCGCCCCGAACAGGATCGCGACGACCCCCGGGAAGACTTGTCCGCTCACCCGGCGAGTCTAGGGAATAGTCCGTGACCCTCCCGCGTTGCGGCGGGTTCGCGGGAGGCGTAATGTCGCCCGCCGTGACCAGTGACAGCCGCGACCCGAACGCGGTCCCCTCTCCCGCCGTGAAGCGCATGCTGATCGGCGAACCCCTCGACACCGAGAAGCTCGATGGGCAGCTGCTTCCGAAGAAGCGCGCCCTGCCGATTTTCGCGTCGGATGCGCTGTCATCGGTGGCCTACGCGCCGCAGGAACTCCTGATGATCCTGCTCATCGGCGGGACGGCGTTTATGGCGTTCGCGCCGCCCGTCGCCGCCGCCGTCGTCGTGCTGCTCGTCGTCGTCGTCCTCAGCTACCGCCAGCTCATCAAGGCGTACCCCTCGGGCGGCGGCGACTACGAGGTCGCCCGCACGAACCTCGGCGAGAAGGCCGGCGTCGTGGTCGGGTCGGCACTGCTCGTCGACTACGTCCTGACCGTCGCCGTGTCGGTGTCCTCCGGCGTCGACAACATCATCTCGGCGCTCCCCTTCCTCGACGCATGGCGCGTGGAGCTCGCGGTGGGCTTCGTGATCCTCCTGGTGATCGTGAACCTGCGCGGCGTGCGCGAGGCGTCGCAGGCGTTCGCGATCCCCACGTACGTCTTCATCGGCTCCGTCGCGCTGATGATCGGAACCGGCCTCTTCCGCTGGGCGATCGGCGACGCGCCTGTCGCCTCCAGCGCGGCGTACACGGTCGAACCCGAGGCCCTCTCGCAGGTCGCGTTCATCCTGCTGCTGCTGCGCGCCTTCTCGAGCGGCTGCTCCGCCCTGACCGGCGTCGAGGCGGTCAGCAACGGCGTGCCCGCATTCCGCAACCCCAAAGTCAAGAACGCGCAGACGACCCTCGTGCTCATGGGCGGCATCGCGATCGTCCTGTTCGCGGGGCTCACCGCGCTCGCGCTCGTCGCCGGCGTCCACTACGCCGAGAACCCGTGCGCGCTGATCGGCTTCGACTGCGCGGCCGGGCCCCAGCCGAGCCTCATGGCGCAGGTCGCGGCGGCCACCTTCGGCGGCGACTCGGTGTTCTTCTTCATCATCCAGGCCGCTACCGCCTGCGTCCTGCTGCTCGCCGCCAACACGGCGTTCAACGGGTTCCCGCTGCTCGGGTCGGTGCTCGCCCGCGACAGCTACGCACCCAAGGCGCTGAACTCGCGCGGCGACCGCCTCGTCTTCTCGAACGGGATGCTGATCCTCGGCGGTGCGGCGATCGCGATCCTCGTGGTCTTCCAAGCGAATCTGACCACCCTCATCCAGCTCTACATCATCGGCGTCTTCGTGTCGTTCTCGCTCGGCCAGATCGGCATGGTCCGGCACTGGCGTCGCGAGCTGCGACTCCTCAAGGGAAACTCGGCCGCGCGGCGGGCGGCCCTGTCGGGCCTCGCCATCAACACCGTCGGGGCGGCGTTCACCGTCGCAGTCCTCGTCATCGTGACGATCACGAAGTTCACGCACGGCGCCTGGCTGGTGTTCCTGGCCATGCCTGTCCTCGCGTTCCTCATGATCGGCGTGAACCGGTACTACCGCGACGTCGAGCACGAGATCGAGATGGACGACACCGTGAAGTTCGGCGCATCGGGCGACCTCGCGATCATCCTCGTCGGCAAGCTGCAGAAGCCCGTCGCCAAGGCCATCGACTACGCCCTCGCCGCCAAGCACGAGAAGACCCTCGCCGTTCACGTCGCGGTCACGACCGACGACATCGCCGAGTTGAAGGCGGATTGGGAGTACCACCGGATGCCGGTGCCCCTGGTCGTGGTCGATTCGCCCTACCGCCACTACGGCTCGCCTCTGATCGGCTTCATCGAGAAGTACCGAGAGAAGCACGGGCCCTCCGTCGTGACCGTCTACCTGCCGCAGTACATCGTGGGCCACTGGTGGGAGACCCCGCTCCACAACCGCCGCGCCCGCCGGATCGCGCAGCAGCTCATGATGGTCCACGGCGTGACCGTGACGCTCGTCCCCTGGCTGCTCGACTCGTCCGAGATCGTCTACGGGCGGCGCTCCCGCCCGCTGCCCGGCGACGACCGCGGCGGCCGCATCGACCAGCGCCATTACGGTCTGGTCGAGCATTCCGAGAACTGACGCCCCGGGCCGTGCCACCGCGCACCGGCGTAGCCTAGAGGGGTGACTTCTCCCGCCCTGTCCGAGTCGGCCACGCTCGACGCTGCCCGGCTGCGCGAGGACTTCCCGATCCTCCAGCAAGAGGTCAACGGGCACCCGCTCGTCTACCTCGACTCCGGAGCGACGAGCCAGAAGCCCCGGCAGGTGCTGCAGGCCGAGTACGACTTCCTCACCCGCAGCAACGCGGCCGTCCACCGCGGCGCCCACACCCTCGCCGCCGAGGCGACGGATCTGTTCGAGGATGCCCGCGCCACCGTCGCGCGCTTCGTCGGCGCGCGCGAGGAGCAGCTCGTCTGGACGAGCGGCGCAACCCAGGGCCTCAACCTGGTGGCCTACTCGATCGGCAACGCGACGCTCGGTCGGGGGGCGCCGGCATCCGCTCGCCTGGCGCTGCAGCCCGGCGACGAGATCGTCGCGACCGAGACCGAGCACCACGCGAACCTCATTCCGTGGCAGGAGCTCGCCGCGCGCACCGGGGCCGTGCTGCGGCACATCCCTGTGCAGGACGACGGCCGGCTCGACATGGATGCCGCGGCGCAGATCATCGGCGAGCGCACCCGGATCGTCGCGTTCTCGCACGTGTCGAACGTCCTCGGGATCGTGAATCCGGTCGCCGAGATCGTCGCGCTCGGGCAGAAGGTCGGCGCGCTGACGGTTCTCGACGCCTGTCAGTCGGCACCGCACATGCGGCTCGACCTGCCCGCGATGGGCGTCGACCTCGCCGTCTTCAGCGGGCACAAGATGCTCGGTCCGTACGGGGTCGGCGGTCTCTACGGACGGAGCGAGATCCTCGAGGCCATGCCGCCGTTCCTCACGGGCGGGTCGATGATCACCACCGTGACGCTCGACGAGGCCGGCTATCTGCCGCCGCCGCAGCGCTTCGAGGCGGGCACGCAGCCGATCGGACCCGCGATCGGCCTCGCAGCCGCCGTGTCGTACCTGGAGGATGCCGGCATGTCCGCCGTGCACGCACACGAGGCCCGCCTCGCTGCGCGCATGCGCGAGGGACTCGTCGACATCCCCGGCATCCGTCTGCTCGGCGACGCCGAGGGCGCGGAGCGCGTCGGCCTCTGGAGCTTCGTCGTCGACGGCGTGCACGCGCACGATGCCGGCCAGTTCCTCGACGCGCAGGGCATCGCCGTCCGCGTCGGACACCACTGCGCAGCTCCCCTGCACCGCCGGTTCGGCGTGACGGCATCCGTCCGCGCATCCGCCGCCCTGTACAACACCGACGCCGACATCGATGCCCTGGTCGATGCCGTCAGCGGCATCCGGTCTTATTTCGGAGTGAACGAATGAACGGTCTCGACTCGCTGTACCAGGAGCTGATCCTGGACCACTCGAAGCACCCGCACGGGCAGGGCCTGTCGCCCGAAGAGGGCCGCACGGCGAGCTCGCACCAGCACAACCCGATGTGCGGCGACGACATCACCCTCCGCGTGCGCGTCGACGACGCCGGCGAGCGCATCGTCGACCTGTCGTGGGAGGGCTCGGGCTGCTCGATCTCGCAGGCGTCCGCATCGATGCTCGCGGCCCTGATCGAGGAGGACGGCGGCGAGACAGGGATGCCGCGCGAGGACGCCGTGAAGCTCATCGACGGGTTCCGCGAGGCGCTGCGCTCACGCGGAGCGATCCCTCTCGACGAGGAGACGTTCGCCGACGCCGCAGCGCTGTCGGGGGTCTCGAAGTTCTCGGCTCGCGTCAAGTGCGCGATGCTCGCGTGGGTCGCGCTCGAGGACGCCCTCGCCCGGGCCTGAGCCGGCGGGCGAGGACGTCGCTTCGGCCAGGCGTCACGCCGCCTGCAGCACCTCGCGCTCGAGCCGAGCGTAGGACGCTTCCATGCCGTCCGCCATGCCGGTGGCGAGGATCATGTCGCGCGTCTCGCGATCGGGGTACTCGATGAGGAGCGTCAGCAGGGTCGCACCGTCCTCCTCGTAGAACTGCAGGTCGTTCGTCGTCGACGGACCCTCCATGCCGATCATCCTCTCGGTGCTGACCGAGCGGCGCGGTTCGTCGAGGAGCAGCGTCTCGCCCTCGAAGCCGAAGCGGCTCTCGGGCTTGCCGTCCTCCTCCCAGACGTTCCGGTAGTGCTCGCCGACGACGCATTCGACCATCGACCACCCGTCGGGGCCCAGCATCCACTTCCTCATCAGGTCGGGGTCATTGTGCGCCCGCCACACCAGGTCGCGCGGACCGTCGACCAAGCGCGTGATGCGGACGTGGGTGTCGTCGAGCAGTTCGACGTTCGTGCCCTCGCCCTGGAACCAGTCGCGCAGGTCGTGGAGGACCGTGTCGAGCTGGTTCATCGCCATGCGCGATCCTTCGACGGCGCCCATCGCGACGACCTGCTCGAGCGCCTCGACCGAGGTGAAGTACGTGATGTTCGAGAGCCGGGAGCCGGTGGCGGTTTGGTCGAAGGAGAAGCGCATGCGCATGGAGGGGAAGCCCGACATCGGCTCGCCGTTCTCGTCGGCGAACGCGTCGAGCACCTCGAAGCTGCGACCCTCGTCGATGGCGAGGAACTCCCATGTGCCGCGGGACTTCTCACCCTGGGGGCTGGTCATCGCGTAGTGGGCGTGACCGCCGACGGTGAAGTCGAAGGCGGTGAACGTGGCCGGCCAGCCGGGAGGGCCCCAGAACCGCTCGAGCTGGCGCGGCTGCGTGAACGCACGCCACAGGCGGTCGACGGGGGCGTCGACGTCAGCCGTGAGCGTCATCGTGAGGTTGTCGGTGTCGGTGGTGATGTCGGTGACGGGCATGTCTCACTCCTTCGTGGGATGGGTCAGTTCTCGGGCTCGGCGAGAAGGGCGTCGAGCCGATCGACGCGGGAGCGCCAGAGGTCTTCGTACTGTCCGAGCAGCGCCCGGGCGCGGGCGATCATGTCGGGGTCCGCTCGCACGAGGCGCTCGCGGCCCTCCGCGCGCTTGACGACGAGCTCGGCCACCTCGAGCACGGCGATGTGCTTCTGGACGGCCGCGAACGACATGTCGTAGTCCGCGGCGAGCGTGGAGACGGACTGCTCGCGCTCGAGCGTGCGACGCAGGATGTCGCGCCGCGTCGCCGCCGCCAGGGCGTGAAAGACGCGGTCGATCCGATCATCGCTGAGCTCCGTTTGTGCAACCATTTGGTTGTACGTTAGATCAGCGGATGCCGGGCGTCAAGAGGTCTTCTTCTGCCAACCCCGGGCGGTCACGCGAGCGAAAGGAACAGCTTTTCGAGCTCTTCGGGCGCCATGTCCCCATCGGGATCAGTGAGGCACTCTCGCAGTGCCGTCGAGATGACGAGGAACCCGGCCCGGTCGAGCGCCTTCGACACGGCGGAGAGCTGATGCACGACATCGCGACACGAGGCATCCTCTTCGACCGCGGAGATCACGGCGGCGAGCTGCCCTTGGGCGCGCTTGAGACGATTGACGACCTTGCGCTTGGCTTCGGGGTCGTTCGTCGCCGGGTCGTTGATCGCCGCTGCGTCACTCATGTCGTCACCCTCTCGTCGCGCCGGCATCGATGATACCCCCCTGGGTATTGATATCCGCGGGATCGGGATGCGGTCAGAGCGGACCGAAGCGCATCGGCGGCCACTAGGGGTTCCGCGCGCGGCGACGGAGGGGGACTGGGCCGGTGAGAGGTTTCTCATATTCAAGGCGGTTCATAGCGTGTGGCTTCGGCGATTTTCGGGGTCGCAATGTCGGAGGTTGGTGCGAGAGTGCAGGTGTGGCGAAAGCGATGGAAACCCCCGATGGTGAGGCGTATCTCGCCGCCATCGCAGGCATCGTCGCGGACGTCGAAGAAGCCGGACGTGTCGTCGCTGCCGGGCAGATCGCGGAGCTTCGCGCGCTTGCGGCAGCGGGGCGGTTGGCCGGGGCGCAGGGCGTTCACTCGGACGCGAATGTCCTCCTGCACGACATGGCCCTGCGCTCCATCTCGGCCGAGGTCGCCGGGACGATGCGGATGACCGACCGGACGGTGCAACGACGCATCGGTGCAGCCCGGGTGACGATCGAAGGGTTCCCGGCGGCGGTGGCCGCGTGGGAAGCGGGCCGGATCGTCCGCGGGCACGTGAGCGCGATCGTCGACGCCGGAGTCAACCTGCCTGCGGAGATGTGGGCGGAGTTCGAGACCATCGCGATCGAACGGTGCGAAGGTGACACCCCGAACCGGGTGCGGGGCGAGTTGGAGATCCTGGCGCACCGGATGCACCCGCGGTCCTTCGCGGAGCGGCACGAAGAGGCAGCCGCCGGTCGGTGCGTGCGACTCGTGCCCGGGCGGGACGGGATGAGCGACCTGATCGCGACGTTGCCGACGGTGATCGCGGAGGGGATCCATGACCGGCTCACTCAGCAGGCACGCGCGATCATCGATACCCGCGACGAACGGTCGGCCGGCTCGGAAGTCATCGCGACCGACGCCCGATCGACGGACCAGGTCCGGGCGGACGTGTTCGCTGACCTGCTGCTTGCCGGCACACCCGCGCTCGACGACACCCGTGACACCACCGCCGGCCCCCTCGGCGCGATCCGCGCACGAGTACAGGTACTCGTCCCCGCCGCAACCTTTACCGGTGCGGACGACGGGCCGTGCGACCTCGCCGGTCGCTCCCCGATCGACCCCGCGACCGCGCGGGCGCTGGCCGGGGCGACGCACATCTGGGAGCGCCTGTTCCACGACCCCACCACCGGGGTCACCGTGTCGACCGATTCGTACCGCGTGCCGTCCGGGATGAGACGGTTCCTGCAAGCCCGCGACCAGCACTGCCGGTTCCCCGGATGCCGCGTCGCGGCCATCCGGTGTGAGGTCGACCACACCCACGACCACGCGCTCGGCGGCAAGACAGAACTCACGAACCTTGCTCACCTGTGCCAACGGCACCATTCGATGAAGCAGTTCACCGCCTGGCGGGTCCGACAACTCAAGGGTGGAGTCCTCGAATGGACCTCACCCCTCGGCAGGACCTACCGCGAAGACGCACCCACCCCGGCCGTCGCCTTCAGCCCTGCCGCAGCACACCCTGGAGACCCGGCTCCGTTCTGACAGACGGCGCTCACAAGCAACAGGCGCGCACGAACGCACCCATCCGCAATCGCAGACGCTCGCACGTGCTTGCGCACGTTCACGCAGACGCTCGCGCTCGCGCAAGGTTCGCCGCAGCTCACCATGGTGGCTCAGCCGAGCGACGCGCACGCGACGCACATCGTCGCCTGCGGCCGAACCTCCAGCCGCGCCTCGGGGATGGGACGGCCGCAGCGTTCGCACACACCGTAGGTCCCGGCATCCACTCGCGCCAGCGCTGTTGCGACCTGCGCCAGTTCATCCCGCGTCGACGCGCGCAGCGCGGCCACCCGCTGCCACTCCCCTGACAGAGTCGACCCCTCGGGGTCGTGCTCGTCGTCCGCGGTCGCGTCGGCTCTGTCGACCCGCAGCGCGGCGTCGTCGGCATCGAGACGGGCCAACTGGTCCGTCAGCTCCCGCTCCCGCGCGCGCAGCCGTTCGATCGGATCCATCCGGTCAGCGTAGGCCTACCCACCGACCCGGCGACCGTCAAGACCGTCGCGGCACCGGCATCCGACCTCCAGAGTGAGACGCAACGGAAGGAGCCCCCATGGCTGACAACGACGGCACCGAGCACGCCGATCCCGAAGAGATGCCCGACACCGAGGAACTCGAGGAGCCCAGCGTCGCGAAGGAGCCCGGCGAGGAGCCGAAGGCACCTCAGCCGCAAGGCGAGGAACCCAGCCACCACGCGGTCGGCATCGGCGTCATCGATTCCGACCCGGACGGCACCGAGGAGTGATTAGGACTACTCGCCGGCGCCCTTCAGCGAACCGGTGAGCCGGTCGTACTCCGCCGTGCTCACCACGCACGACACGAGGCGGTCATCCTGGTACTGCCAGGTGTCCGAGGACGGCGAGTAGAACGAGTACTCGTACACGGACTCCTCGTAGGGCACCCCGATGAACTCAGCGAATGCCGCCTCGCACTCGGCGTAAGCCTTCTCCTCGACGACCTCCGCACCCGGATACTCACCCTCGGGCAACGTGAACTCGTGGTACGCCTCGAACGTGTGCTCCTCTGCGCACGGCACCGCCGCGACACTGCTCGTCTCACTCTGCTCGTCCACCGCCAGCCCCGCGAGAGCGTCGTCGAAGAAGCAGTCACCCGGTGCGATCGTGAACACATCGAGGTCGCCGCCGGCATCGATCTGCCCCGTCTCATCCCGGGACGCACCACCGAGCAGCGCACTAAGCGACGTGGCACACCCCGACAACATCACAACGGCAACGAGCAGGGCGACGGCGGCACCCGAACGACGAACAGACATGGATCCCCCAGGACCAGAAAGCGATAGCGGCGGTTCAGCGTATCGGAGCATCAACTAGGAGGACTCCGCCCCACTGCCCTCCGCGCTGCCGGTGACCGTCTCCTCCGGGACGCCCAGAACGCAGAGGACTCGCCGGTCATCACGTTTCCACGACTGCTCGGTGGGCGTGTAGTACCAGAACTCGAACGGCGAGACTTCGTACGCCTCCGCGACGTAGTCCTCGAAGGCCGCGAAACAGGCCTCGTCCGAAGCCGCCCACACCTCATCGTCACCGGGGTACTCCCCAGCGGGGAACCGATCCGCAGGGAACCGCGACTCCGGCAGGTCGATGTCCGCGAACAGCTCGTACATGTGCGGCTCATCGCACGAGGCCGGATAGACCGCCGAGCTCCACTCGGGAGTCGACTCGTCCGCTTCCGGCACGTCGTAACAGTCGCCCACCTCGAGCGCATCCAGAGCGACCTGAAGATGCGACGCCTGATCGTCGTCCTCCGGCGGGAGGGCCGGCCCGCTCTCCGCTCGCACGACCTCGCGCGCGACCGCGAGCATCACCTCGGCGCAACCCGCAAGCATCGGCGTCGCCACGAGGAGGATGACCCCCGCACCGGCCGTCGCGATGAGGCGCGCTCGACGCGTACGTGTCGACATGTGTTCCCCCAGGAGTGCGCGTCGAACTGACGGCGTCAGCGTACCGGCACCGGACCCATCCGTACACGACGCCGCCGATAGGATGGGGGCGTCCCCCGGCATCCCGAGTCTTGGAGCCCAGCCGCGTGAGCACCCCAGTCGCAGACACCGTCGAGAACGCCATCGCCACGCCGGAGCGGGAGCAGCCGTACGGCGCCCTCGGCCTGAAGCCCGACGAGTACGACAAGATCCGCGAGATCCTCGGTCGCCGCCCCACCTCCGGCGAGCTGGCGATGTACTCCGTCATGTGGAGCGAGCACTGCTCCTACAAGTCCTCGAAGATTTACCTGCGCCGCTTCGGCGACAAGGTCTCGGAAGAGATGAAGGAACGGCTCATGGTCGGCATGGGCCAGAACGCCGGCGTCGTCGATGTCGGCGAGGGCTGGGCGGTCACCTTCAAGGTCGAGTCCCACAACCACCCGAGCTACATCGAGCCGTTCCAGGGCGCCGCGACCGGCGTCGGCGGCATCGTCCGCGACATCATCTCGATGGGCGCCCGCCCGGTCGCGGTCATGGACCAGCTGCGCTTCGGCGACATCGACGACCCCGACACCGCCCGCGTCGTGCACGGCGTCGTCAGCGGCATCAGCTTCTACGCCAACTGCCTGGGCCTGCCGAACATCGGCGGCGAGACCGTCTTCGACAAGGTCTACCAGGGCAACCCGCTCGTGAACGCGCTCGCGGTCGGCGTCCTCCGCCACGAGGACATCAAGCTCGCCAACGCCACCGGCGCCGGCAACAAGGTCGTCCTCTTCGGCGCCCGCACGGGTGGCGACGGCATCGGCGGCGCCTCGATCCTGGCATCCGACACGTTCGCGGACGGCGGCCCCACCAAGCGTCCCGCCGTGCAGGTCGGCGACCCGTTCGCCGAGAAGGTGCTCATCGAGTGCTGCCTCGAGCTCTACCAGGGCGAGCTCGTCGAGGCGATCCAGGACCTCGGCGCCGCCGGCATCTCGTGCGCGACGAGCGAGCTCGCCGCCAACGGCGGATCGGGCATGAAGGTCGACCTCGAGAAGGTGCTGCTGCGCGACCCGTCGCTCACGCCCGAGGAGATCCTCATGAGCGAGAGCCAGGAGCGCATGATGGCGATCGTCGCGCCCGAGAAGCTCGACGCGTTCCTCGCGGTCGTGCAGAAGTGGGATGTCGAGACGAGTGTCCTCGGCGAGGTCACCGGTGACGGCCGCCTGCAGATCTTCTGGCACGGCGAGCAGATCGTCGACGTCGACCCCTCCACCGTCGCGGTCGACGGCCCCGTCTACGAGCGCCCCGTCGCCTACCCGACCTGGATCGACGCGCTCCGTGAGGACTCCGCTGCCACCCTCGAGCGGAGCGATGACCCGGAGGTGCTGCGCGAGCAGTTCCTGAAGCTCCTCGGCAGCCCGAACCTCGCCGACACGTCGTGGGTCACCAACCAGTACGACTACTACGTCATGGGCAACACGGCCCTCAGCTTCCCCGACGACGCCGGCATGATCCGCGTCGACGAGGCGTCGGGTCTCGGCTTCGCGATCGCGACCGACTGCAACGGCCGCTACTGCCAGCTCGACCCGTACGCGGGTGCGCAGCTCGCCCTCGCTGAGGCGTACCGCAACGTCGCCGTCACGGGTGCCGAGCCCACCGCCGTCACCGACTGCCTCAACTTCGGCAGCCCCGAGAACCCCGAGGTCATGTGGCAGTTCGGGCAGACCGTCGACGGTCTCGCCGACGCGTGCTTCGAGCTCGGCGTGCCGGTCACCGGCGGAAACGTCAGCTTCTACAACCAGACCGGCGACCAGCCCATCTTCCCGACACCCGTCGTGGGCGTGCTCGGCATCATGGACGACGTGTCGCGCCGCATCCCCAGCGGCTGGCAGGATGCCGGCGAGAACATCTACCTGCTCGGCACGACCTCCACCGAGCTCGACGGCTCGGCCTGGGCCGACACGATCCACGACCACCTCGGCGGTCGCCCGCCCAAGGTCGACCTCGCCGGCGAGAAGACCCTGGCGGGTCTGCTGCAGGCCGCGCGCGACGAGATGCTCGTCTCGAGCGCGCACGACCTGTCGGCCGGCGGCCTCGCTCAGGCTCTCGCCGAGGCGACGACCCGGTTCGGGGTCGGTGCCCGCGTGTGGCTGCGCGAGATCATGGAGCGCGACGGTGTGGATGCCGCGACTGCCCTCTTCAGCGAGTCGACCGGCCGCGTCATCGTGTCGGTGCCGCGCGAGGAGGACGTGAAGTTCCGCGGCCTCTGCGAGGGACGCGGCTATCCCGTGCTCCGCATCGGTGTCACCGATGACGCACCCGAGGGCGAGCAGGCGGCCCTCGAGATCCAGGGTGTCTTCACGCTCCCGGTCGGCGAGCTGCGCCGCGTCTCGAAGGCGACCCTCCCCGCCGCGTTCGGTGCGATCGTCGACGAGGTCCCCGCGTGAGCGACGATCCGGAATACGCCGACTTCGTCGGACGCAAGCGCGCCCGCACGAAGGTGGTCGCCTGGACGGTGATCATCGCGATGGTGCTCGTGGGCGGCGGCGCGACCGTCCTCACGCTGCTGTTCGGCTGATCCGCGCCATGGAAGCCACCGCGCCTGCCCTGCCGGGTCGCGCGGTGCTGGAGCAACGCTGGAGCGGCGCCTGCTTCCTGCACTGGCGCGTCGACCCGTCGCTGGTCGCCCCGCACCTGCCGCCGGGGACCGAGCCCGACCTCTTCGACGGGTCGGCGTGGGTCGGGCTGATCCCGTTCGTGCTCAGCGAGTTCCGCTTCCTGCCGCTGCCCCCGGTCCCCTTCGTCGGCCGGTTCGTCGAGGTCAACGTCCGAACGTATGCGAAGGATGCCGACGGTCGCCGCGGCGTCGTCTTCCAGACCCTCGAAGCCGAGCACCTGCTGCCGGTCCTCGGTGCCCGCGCCGCGTTCGGCCTGCCCTACCGCTGGGCGAAAGCCGCGATGCGGACGGACGGCGAGGCGATCGAGTACGCCTCGCGACGGCATCCGGGATTCGGAGATCGGGTGCGCACCCGCATCCGCGTCACACCCGGGAACGAGGTCGTCGACGACGAGCTGAGCCGCTTCCTCACGGCGCGCTGGGGCTTCCACGAGCGACACCTCGGCCGCACGATCTGGGCGGCGAACGAGCACGAGCCGTGGCCGCTGGTCCGCGCCGAGGTCGATCGCCTCGACGACGGTCTGCTGGCGGATGCCGGGTTTCCGGGTCTCGCGGACCGCGCACCCGACTCCGTGCTCGCGATGCCCGCCCGGCATCCCGGTGTCGTCACCCGCTTCTCGGGTGCACTCCGCGTGCGCTGACGCGCGTCAGGCGGGGAGCGCTCCCCGCAGCCGGGCGAGCGTCGCCCGCCAGTCGTCCAGGCCGTCCGCGTCGGCCCACAGCTCCGCGAGCTCGGACTGCCCGCCGACCTTGTCGAGTGCGGCGCGAGCGGCGGACACCACGGATGCGGGAGGTGCTCCCACCCGGCCGAGGAACCCTTCCACCGACTCGGTGTCCTCCTCCTCGGACACCGCCAGGCCCGCGCCGTGAGCGACGACCGCCGCTGCGGCGACCGCGACCTCGTCGAGGCCCGAGTCCGTCTCCTCTTCGCCGAGGTAGTCCTGGAGCACGTCGGTGATGACGTCCCACGAATCTGCCTCGTCGAGCTCCCACGCCCAGTCCGCCGCGGTGTCGTTGCCGAACGGTTCTTCACTCCATGTGCCCATGCCGCAGAGCGTAGCGAGCGGGAGCGACATCCAGAACGGTCGATCCCTGGGAGCGCGTCCACCGGTCGCGGATAGCATGGCGGCATGCAGCTCTGGATCGTGGGGATCGGAGCCGCGCTGGCGGAGTTCTGGTGGGTCGCCCCCGCCGCTGCAGGAGCCGGCGCGGTCGGTTTCGTCGGCGTGCGCCGCGGCCGGACGACCCGTGCCCGTCGGCTCGCCCTCACCGCCGCGCAGCATGAGCTGCAGCAGGCGCGCACCGAGGCGATCGGCGCACGCGCCGCAGCACGCGTCGCGCAGGCCGAGCTCAGCCGCATCGACGCGGAACGCGCCGTCGGCCGCGCCCGCCCCGACGACGTGCGCGCGGCGCGTCGGGCGCTCGAGACCGCGCAGCGCGCCAAGGCCGCCGCGTCGGCGACCATCCGCGTCGCCCGCGCCCGCGTCAGCGCCGAACGCGCCGCCGTGCCCGCCCGCGGCACGGATCCGAAGCACCTCCCCCTCGCGCGTCTCATGGCCGCCCACGATGCGATCGCGGCGCGATGGATGGAGTACGAGACGGATGCCGCCCGCCGCCTCGCGTTCCCCGCGCTGAGCGATGTGCGCGTCCCCGCGACGGCCGAGTTCCTGCGACTCGAGGGCATCGCCCGCGAGCACCGCCCGGCATCCCCCACCGCTCCTCTCACCCCCGAGCAGTTCACGGCGTACCGCTCCGCGGTCGACGACGCCGGTCGCGCTTTCGGCATCGCCGAGCAGGAGGCCTGGCGTCTCGCGGGGCACCGCCCTCACGACGCGCCGACCGACGCGGCGGCTCCGCTGTGGAGCGTCATCGCGTCCGAGGCGATCGCCCGATCGGTCGACGGCATCGCGCGCGCGGCGGAGGGTGCGGCGTCCGCTCTCGACGCCTACCGCTCCCGGCGCGACGGTCGTGACCGCGACCAGCCGCGCCCGTAAGGTGTAGCGAGTGGACGGATTCTGGGCCTTCGCGGGCAACTACTGGTGGCTCGTGTTCCCGCTCTTCGGGCTCGCTTCCGCCGCGAGCGGGTCCTTCGCCGCGGCTTCGAAGCGCCGCCACAAGCACCGTCTCGAGATCATGAAGGCGAAGGCGGAGCTCACCGCCGCCCGCGCCGCCGCGAAGCGCAGCATCGGCTCCGCTGCGGCGGCCGAGGTCGAAGCCCCGTCGCAGTCCCTCGCCGACCAGGCCGACGACCTCCGCGCCGTCCACGACGAGGTCACCCACCGCTGGCTCGACTACGAGCTCGACGTCGCGAAGCTCATCGCGTTCCCGTCGATGAGCAACGGCCGCGACCCGCTCACCGCCGGATTCCTCCGCGCCAAGAAGATCGCCGACCGCGCCCGCCCCGCCGACGGCTCCAAGCCCACCGCCGAGCAGGTCACCGAGTATCGCCGGGCCGTCACCGACTTCGAGGTCGCCTTCGACCTCGCCGAGCGCGAAGCCCGTCGCACCCGTGACTCGGGACTGACGGATGCCGAGCGCAAACGGCTCGCGACGGCATCCCGCATGCTCGCCGTCGCCACCGACGACGCCGCGACCCCCGCCGAGCGTCACCTCGCCTACCAGCGCGTCCGCGAGGAGATCGACGGGCTCATCGCCCTGTCGGACGAGGCGGTCGAGGTGCTCGAGAAGAAGGTCGCCCAGCCGATCACCGAACGCCCGAACACCGAGCGCCGCAAAGACGAAGGGGACCCGGCCGGAGCCGGATCCCCCTGACGTCACCGACCGATCAGTCGGTGACGATCGTGTCGTAGGCGTCGGGGTTCTCGGTCAGCCACTCGTCGATGGCCTCGGCGTACTTGCCCTCGCCGTATTTGTTGACGACGGTGTCCTCAAGGCTCGCGTACTGCTCGTCGTCCAGCGTGATGCCGGCGATGAGCTCAGCCGCCTCGGGGTACTCCTCCTTGAAGCCGTCGGTCGCGAGGAAGTGAAGGGCCTCGGCCTCGCCCATCGCGCCCTTCGGGTCCTCGAGATCCTTGAGGTTGTACCGGTCGTTTGCCCAGAACGGACGCCACGAGGTCACCACGATGTCGCGCTGCGCCGCCTCGGCGCTGTCGAGCTCGGTGAGCATCGCCGCGGTCGACGAGGTCACGAGCTCGTAGGTGTCCTCGAGGCCGTACCCGGGGAGCATCGACTCCTGCGTCTGCTTCGTCAGACCCGCGCCCGGCTCGATGCCGTAGATCTTCCCGCCGAAGCGGTCGGCGTTCGCCTTCAGGTCGTCGATCGAGTCGATGTCGACGTAGTCGGGCACCGCGATCGTCAGCTTCGCGCCCTCGTAGTACGCACCGAGGTCGTCGATCTTGTCGCCGTACTTGTCCATGTAGGACTTGTGGGTGAGCTCGGGCCAGGCCGACGGGTAGATGTCGACATCACCCTGCGCGAGACCGGCGTAGAGCGGCCCTGCCTCGGTGAGCTCCTGCATCTTGACCGTGTAGCCGGCCTTCTGGAGCTGGTCCTCGAGCAGGTAGGCGGTGCTGAGCCCGTCGGTCCACGAGGGGAGGTAACCGAGCGTGATCGTGCCGAGGCTGTCCTCGCCGCCCTCCTGCGAACCGCCCGCGGCCTGGTTGCCGGTGGCGCAGCCGGCGAGGGCGAGGGATGCCGCAGCCCCGATCGCGAGGATTCCGGTCAGGTTTCGCTTGTTCATGAGTGCCTTCCGTATGTGATTGCTGGTTCCGTATCGTGCAGGTCCGGGTGCAACCGGACCGTGCGGCGCGAGGCCGCACGTGTGAGGGTCAGACGCCCACCGGCTCCTGGGTAGGGGCGGGTGCTGGGGCCGCGACGCGCGCGTCCTTCGGCGCTCGGCGACGCGCGATCGCGCCGAGGAGCGATCCGCGCTGGTTCTTCAGCGCACCGAGCGCTCCCGTGAGGCGGTCGAGGTAGACGGCGAGGATGACGACGCTGAGGCCCGCCTCGACGCCCTTGGCGATGTCGACCGTGGACATCGCCTGGACGATCTCCTTGCCGAGGCCGTCGGCACCGGCGATGCCGGCGATGACCGCCATCGACAGGGCGAGCATGATCAGCTGGTTGACACCGGCCATGATGCTCGGCATGGCGAGCGGCAGCTGCACGCCGCGGAGGATCTGGCCGGGCGTGGCGCCGAAGGCGTGGCCGGCTTCGACCGTCTCGCTGTCCACACCGCGGATGCCGAGCTCGGTGAGGCGCACACCCGGGGGCAGCGCGAAGATCACCGTCGCGACAACGCCCGGCACGACGCCGATGCTGAAGAAGACGATGGCGGGGATCAGGTAGACGAACGCCGGCATGCTCTGCATGAGGTCGAGCACGGGGCGGAGGATCGCGCTGAACGTGTCGTTCCGAGCTGCGGCGATGCCGAGCGGCACGGCGATCACGACCGCGATGATGGCCGCCACGAGGACGAGCGCGAGGGTCTGCATCGAGGTCACCCACTGGCCGACGCCGAGGATCAGGACGAAGCCGACGACGGTGCCGATGGCGAAGCGCCACGAGCGCAGCAACCACGCGAGAGCGGCGAAGACGATGATGACGGCGACGATCGGCAACGACAGCAGCGCGTTCGCGAGCGCGTCGACCAACCAGCCCACGACGGCCGAGACGCCCGACAGCAGCCAGCCGAGGGTGTCGCGGATCCAGTCGACGCCGGCGTCAGCCCATTCACCGATCGGAATGCGGAAACCATCCATCAGCGCACCTCCTCCTTCTCGGCGGCGGGGCCGTCGACCGCGCCTCCGGCGAGTGCTTCGTCGATCACGGAGCCCGGCACCGGGTCGAGGATCACCGGGATCTCCGTTGTCTCAGTGGTGGAGGGTCCGAGCGCGGTGAGCAGCGTGATGCGGGGGATGACGCCGACGAGGCGGCCCTCGGCATCCGTCACCGCCAGCGGCAGCGGCGACTCGGCGGCGGGGACGAAGAGGTCCATGAGGACGTCGTCGCGGCCGACCGCCTGCGGCACGGGGCGCAGGAGCGACGAGATCGTCGTCTCGCCACGGCGGACGAGCTTGAGGGCGTCGCGGTCGCTGATCATGCCGAGGAGCTTGCGGCTGCGGTCGGTCACGTAGACGGCGGCCATGCGGGCGTCGCGCATGGTGCGCAGCGCCGTGCGGGGCCCCGCCGCGACGGTCACCGACACCGAGCCGGGTCGTTCCATGACGTTCGCCGCCGTGAGGACGCGGGCGCGGTCGACGTCCTGCACGAACTGCTCGACGTAGTCGTTGGCGGGGTCGGTGAGGATGTCCTCGGGGGTGCCGATCTGCACGATGCGGCCATCGCGCATGACCGCGATCCGGTCGCCGAGGAACATCGCCTCGTTGAGGTCGTGCGTGATGAAGATGATCGTCTTCTGCAGCTTCTGCTGCAGGTCGAGCAGCTGCTCCTGCATCTCGCGTCGGATAAGCGGGTCGAGGGCGCTGAACGCCTCGTCCATCAGCAGGATGTCGGTGTCGGCGGCGAGCGCGCGGGCGATCCCGACGCGCTGCTGCATGCCGCCCGAGAGCGCCGACGGCAGCTTGTCGCCCCAGCCCTCGAGGCCGACGAGTCCGAGGATCTCCTCGGCCTTCGCGAGGCGCTCGGCCTTGCCGACGCCCTGCAGCTCGAGCGGATAGGCCACGTTGGCGGCGACCGTGCGGTGCGGCAGGAGCGCGAAGTGCTGGAACACCATCGCGATCCGCTCGCGACGGATGCCGCGCAGTTTCGAGGCCGGGATGCCGGTGATCGGCTCGCCGTGCACGAGCACCTCTCCGCCGGATGCGTCGTGCAGACCGTTCAGCATGCGGATGATCGTGGACTTCCCCGAGCCGGACAGACCCATGATCACGAAGATCTCGCCCCGCTCGACGCGGAAGCTCGCGTCGATGACGGCGGCGGTCCCCGCGTCGCGGACCTGGTCCCGGGGTTCCCCGGCCTTCAGGCGCTTGACCGCCTGGCCGGGGTTGCGTCCGAAGACTTTGAACAGATTCTTCGCTTCGACAGCGGCAGTTGTCACGTGCTTCCCTCGGCGGGCGCGCACGCGTCCGCATCGGTAGCGTCCGGGTGGCGATCACCGGCATCCGCACGAGCGAAACGTCACTCGAGTGCAGAGCTTCGGCGACGAACATCGGGATCGTCGCCCAGACCGCCGACCATACGAGCGCTCGTCGCCGGCTCCTCAGGAAGTCGGTTCGAACGGCCGCGGACTGGTCGTCGAGGGCGCTGGGCCCGCCTTCGACGGTAACGAAGTCGGTTGACATGGATCAAATCGAGCCACCCTCTTGACCATGTCGAAATGCGACGGTATTCCGCGCGCGCGGCGGTCGGAAGGAGCCCCACCGGGCCTCGGGGGTGCAGAGTGGGAAGGTCCGCCAGGAATGAGGAGCACCACGCATGAGCGAGTTCGCCCGCCGCATCGACGCCACGACGATCGACCACCTGCGGTCGACGGGTGCCACCAAATGGTCGGCCGAGGACGGAACGCTCGGTGCGTTCGTCGCCGAGATGGACTTCGGGATCGACCCGACGATCACGGCGGCGCTGCACCGCGCGG
The DNA here is from genome assembly GCF_047302325.1 of Microbacterium phoenicis. Classification (NCBI taxonomy): domain Bacteria; kingdom Bacillati; phylum Actinomycetota; class Actinomycetes; order Micrococcales; family Microbacteriaceae; genus Microbacterium; species Microbacterium phoenicis. The sequence continues at coordinate 635,525 of NZ_CP154849.1, read as the reverse complement.
TGGATGCCGGGTCTTTCGGATACATGCCTCGCGGGATCAGCGCCGATCTCTCGGAGGCGGCCGCCGAGTTCGTGGCGCGCAGGTACGGCTGGGGGGTCGCGGCATCCGACGTCCAGCCGATCCCCGACGTGATCATGGGACTCGAGCTCGCCATGGAGCACTGCTCCGCGCCGGGCTCGAAGATCATCGTCCCGACGCCGTCGTACATGCCGTTCCTGTTCGTGCCTCCAATGCGCGGACGTGAGGTGGTCGAGGTGCCGCTCGCCGTCCGCGACGGTCGGTACGAGTTCGATCTCGACGCCCTGCAGCGGGCCTTCGACGACGGCGGTAACCTCCTGCTGCTCTGCAACCCGTACAACCCGGTCGGCCGGGTGTTCTCGCGGCACGAGCTGGTCGCGATCTCCGAGGTCGTGGAGCGCAACGGCGGGCGGGTCTTCTCCGACGAGATCTGGGCGCCCCTGGTCTACGGCGGCTTCACCCACACCCCCTACGCCACGGTCTCTCCCGCCGCCGCGCAGCACAGCATCACCGCGATGAGCGCCTCGAAGGCCTGGAACCTGCCCGGTCTCAAATGCGCCCAGCTCGTGCTGACGAGCGACCGGGACCGCGAGACGTGGGAACGGCTCGGCCCCTTCGCCGGCCACGGCACGAGCAACCTCGGCGCGATCGCGAACACGGTCGCGTACCGCGACGGGGACCCATGGCTGGCCGATCTGGTGCCGTACCTCGAGCACAATCGCGACACCCTGCTCGACCTGCTTGGCGAGGAGATCCCCGACGCCTGGATGCCGAAGCCCGAGGGCACCTACGTCGGCTGGATCGACTTCCGCGCCACCGGCATCGGCGATCGTCCCGCCGAATTCTTCGCCCGCGAGTCGTCGGTCGTCCTCACCGAGGGGACGATGTGCGGCGTCGCCGGGACCGGCTTCGCCCGCCTGATCTTCGCGACTCCCCGGCCGATCCTCGAACAGGTCGTGCGGCGCCTCGGCGCGTCCCTCCGGGCCTGACCGCCCGCTGATCGGATCCCGCGGCCCTTGGGGGGGTCGCGGGATCCGTCGTTCCTGGCTGTTGACACTCGTCAGGTTCAGTGGTTACCTACTCATGTAACTAACCCACTAACGAGAACGCGGAGTCGGAATGGTCGACGAAGGACGCCCGCTCTTCCTGCAGATCGCGGAGAGCGTCGAAGACTCGATCATCGACGGCACCCTGTCCGAGCAGGAACAGGCACCGTCGACGAACGAGCTGGCGGCCTTCCACCGCATCAATCCGGCCACCGCGGCGAAGGGAATCGCGATGCTCACCGATAAAGGCGTCCTCGTGAAGCGCCGCGGCATCGGCATGTTCGTCGCCGACGGCGCGCGCGAGCTGCTGCTGACCGAACGGCGATCGGCCTTCGCCGACCGCTACCTCGACCCGCTCCTCGACGAGGCCCGCAAGCTCGGCCTCGGACCCGACGACCTCGCCCGCCTCCTGGCAGAGCGTGCCCAGACCACCACCACGAAAGGAACGTCACGATGACCGCCGTCATCGAGGTGAAGAACCTCACCAAGCGTTACCGCGACACGATCGCCGTCGACGACGTCTCGTTCACGATCGAACGCGACGCCATCTACGGCCTGCTGGGCCGCAACGGCGCCGGTAAGACGACCGTCATGTCGATCCTCACGGCACAGAACTTCGCCACCTCGGGCGACGTCCGCGTCTTCGGCGAGGCGCCCTACGAGAACGCCGCCGTCCTCAGTCGCATGTGCTTCGTGCGCGAGAGCCAGAAATACCCCGACGACGCGACGCCGACGCACGCCTTCCGCATCGCGCGGCTGTTCTATCCGAACTGGAACCAGACCGTCGCCGATGAGCTCATCCGCGAATTCCGCCTGCCGATGAAGACCCGCATCAAGAAGCTCTCACGCGGTCAGCTCTCGGCCGTCGGAGTGATCATCGGGATCGCGGGCCGCGCCGAGGTCACCTTCTTCGACGAGCCGTACCTGGGGCTGGATGCCGTCGCGCGCCAGATCTTCTACGACCGCCTCCTCGAGGACTACGCCGAGCATCCCCGCACGATCATCCTGTCGAGCCACCTCATCGACGAGGTCGCGAACCTCCTCGAGAAGGTCATCGTCATCGACGGCGGTCGGATCATCATGGACGAGGACACCGAGTCGGTCCGTGGTCGCGCCTCGACGATCGTCGGCGACACCGCCGTCGTCGAGGAGTTCGTCGCCACTCGCGAGGTCATCCACCGCGAGAGCCTCGGACGGATCACCAGCGCCACCGTGATCGGCGCGCTGAGCGCCGAGGACCGCAGCGAGCTCGCCCTGGCCGGCCTCGACGTCCTGCCGGTCTCGCTGCAGCAGCTCATCGTGCGGCAGACGCAGAACGCCGCCAAGACAGACGAAGGAGCACTCCGATGAACCGCACACTCAACGTCGTGCGCATGCAGTTGGTCAACCGCTCCACCTTCATCTGGGTGCCGTTGATCGTCCTGGGCGGCACGGTCGCCATCAGCCTGGCCATCTTCTGGCTCCTCGCGGGCAACGTCGAATCGACGACCATGTTCGGCGGCGGAGCGCAGGCTCCCCTCTGGTATTTCCTGGCGGTCGGCATCCAGGCGCTCACGCTGAGCTTCCCGTTCGCGCAGGCGATGAGCGTCACGCGGCGCGAGTTCTACCTCGGCACTCTGCTGACGGCCGCGTTGACCTCGGTCGGTCTGGCCGTGCTCTTCGTGATCGGCGGACTGATCGAATCGCTCACGCGCGGCTGGGGCATGAACGCGTACATGTTCCGCCTGACCTGGATCTGGTCGCAGGGCCCTCTCGTCGCGGGACTGTTCTTCGCCGTCGTCGCGATGCTGTTCTTCGCCGTGGGGTTCTTCTTCGCGAACGTCTACAAGCGGTGGGGCAACCTCGTTCTGACCGTCCTGCTGATCGCGCTGGCGCTGGTGTTCATCGTGATCCTGTGGATCATCGGTCGAGCGGATGCCTGGGGGCCGGTCTTCGCCTGGTTCGGGTCGCTGACCCCGATCGCTCTGACGGGCGCGTTCGTCCTCGTCATCGCGGCGTTGGCCGCGATCTCGTACGGCAGTCTGCGGCGGGCCATCGCCTGACGACGACGCCTCACGACGGCCGCGGCCGGGGATCGCATGGCGCGGTCCCCGGCCGCGATACGATGCGATCCACTCGACAGCGCGGTGGGGAGCACGATGGCACGTCTGACACCGGGTACGCAGCAGGACAGGGATACCGCCGTCACTGCCGCCGAAGCCGCGGCGGGACGGCTCGATCCCGAGTTCCGGGCTCGCTTCGACGACGTGTTCCCCATCCTGCACGGCTTGTTCCTGCAGCTCTACGGCGAGCGCGAGGACGGGCGGGAAGCCCTCGCCGAGGTCATCGCCGCTGCCGCCGGGAGTTGGCGCGACCGCCCCGCCGATCTGAAGGCCCTCGACCGCAAGCGCCTCGCCGACCCGGACTGGTTCCTGTCGGAGAAGATGCTCGGCGGCGTCTGTTACGTCGACCGGTACGCGGGGTCATTCAGCGGCATCCGGAATCGCATCCCCTACTTCCAGGAGCTGGGCCTCACCTACCTGCACCTGATGCCGCTGTTCGATTCCCCTGAGGGGAACAACGACGGCGGCTACGCGGTGTCGAGCTACCGTGCCGTCGACGACCGCCTCGGCACGATGGACGACCTCGCCGCCCTGTCGGCGGATCTGCGCGAGGCGGGCATCTCGCTCGTCGTGGACTTCATCTTCAATCACACGAGCAACGAGCACGAGTGGGCGCGTAAGGCCGTCGCCGGCGTCCCCGGGTACGAGGACTTCTACCTGATCTTCCCCGACCGGACGATGCCCGATCTCTACGAGCAGACGGTCCGCGAGATCTTCCCCGACGATCATCCCGGCGCGTTCGTGCAGCTGCCCGATGGACGCTGGATCTGGGCGACGTTCTATCACTTCCAGTGGGACCTGAACTATGCCAATCCGGCGGTCTTCCGCGCGATGGCGGGCGAGATGCTGTTTCTCGCGAACCAAGGCGTCGAGGTGCTCCGGATGGACGCCGTCGCGTTCATCTGGAAGCGGCTCGGCACCACCTGCGAATCGCTCCCTGAGGCCCATCTGCTGCTGCAGGCGTTCAGCCAGGTGCTCTCGCTCGGTGCGCCGTCGGTCCTCTTCAAGTCCGAGGCCATCGTCCACCCCGACGAGGTCATCACCTACATCTCACCCGGCGAATGCCAGCTCTCCTACAACCCGCTGCAGATGGCTCTCGGCTGGGAGGCGCTGGCGACCCGCGACGGACGCCTCCTGCAGAAAGCGCTCGACGAGCGGCACGCCCTCCCCGCCGGCACCGCGTGGGTGAACTACGTGCGCAGCCATGACGACATCGGCTGGACCTTCGCCGATGAGGATGCCGCGACCCTCGGCATCGACGGCTACCCCCACCGCCGGTTCCTCAACGACTTCTACGTCGGCCGCTTCCCCGGGACCTTCTCGCGCGGCGCGCCGTTCCAGGAGAACCCGAAGACCGGCGACGCCCGCGTGACCGGGACGACCGCGTCGCTGGCCGGCGTGGAAGCGGGCGATCCCGGCGGAGAGGACCGCGTCATCCTCGCGCATGCGCTCGCGCTCTCGACCGGCGGCATCCCGCTCCTCTACCTGGGTGACGAGCTCGGTCAGCTGAACGACTACACGTACCGCGACGACCCCGCGCACGCCGGGGACAGCCGCTGGGTGCATCGTCCTGAGGCGGACGCCGAGGCGTTCTCGGCGCGACAGGATCCGTCGACCGTGGCGGGCCGCATCCATACGCGACTCACCGCGCTCATCGCGGCCCGTCAGCGCACTCCGGAGTTGGCGGGCAACCCGCTGACGCCGTTCCACACGCCGCATCCGTCGGTCGTGGGGTATCAGCGCATCGGGACGACCGGCGCGGTGCTCGTACTGGCGAACGTCGGGGACGAACCGGTGACGATCGATGCGGTCACGCTGTCGGGGTTCGAGTCTGCGGCGACCGACGTCGTCACGGATGCCGCCGTGGACCTGACTGACGGCCTCGAGCTCGCGCCGCACGGCTTCCGCTGGCTGCGAGTGCAGCGTTCACGGATGCAATAGCTGCCGCGCGGCGCGCCGCGGCATCCGCCCCGTCACCGGCGTGTCGCGGCTGAACTATTGCATCCGCGGACGCTGGGGAGGCGCCGATCAGCGCTCCTCAGCCGCTTCCGTGTGGTGACGGATGACCTCGGCCACCACGAAGTTGAACCACTTCTCGGCGAACTCGGGATCGAGGTCCGCCTCTTCGGCGAGACGGCGCAGCCGCGCGGTCTGCTGCTCCTCGCGGGAGGGATCGGATGCCGGCATCCCGTGCTCCGCCTTGAGGACGCCGACCTGCTTCGTGCAGCGGAATCGCTCGGCGAGCATGAAGACGAGGGCGGCGTCGATGTTGTCGATGCTGGATCGCAGGGTCTGCAGCTGGACGTTCGGGTCGGTCATGATTCCTCCGGCGACGAGAGTACCGCGGTCGATGATGGTCAGCCGTGCAGGAAGTCCTTGCGCGACGGCTCGTGCACGGGTTCGAGCCAGAGCTTCACGACGACGCCGACGGCGGACGGCGGGGTCTCGGGCAGGGTGATACGGAGGGCGTCGGCATCCTGGGTCCATTCGGCCGAACCCGCGCCGAGCACCGTGAGCTCCGCGATGCGGCGTCCCAGCAGACCGCTCGAGCGTCCCCACGAGCGGATCGACGCGACGCCGTCCTCGGGCCAGCGGAGCACGGTCGCGTACACGTAGTCGCCGGTGACGTCGGTCCGGGTCGTGAAACGCACGTCCTCCGACGTGTACGGCGCGAACGCGTCGTCGATCATCGACCCCGCGACGACCTCCGTCGGCCCCTCTCCGGGGATGAGCCACGGCCGCGACCCGAAGATCGCCTCTCCGTTTACCGTGAGCCAGTCGCCGATCCCCTCGAGCAGCTCGCGCTCGGCGGGCGCGATCGTGCCGTCGGCCTTCGGTCCGATGTTGAGCAGCAGGTTGCCGTTCTTCGCGACGACGTCGACGAGCTCACCCACCAGATCGTCGAGGCTCTTGTAGTCGTGGTCCTCGATCCAGCCCCACGACGTCTTGCCGACCGAACTGTCGTTCTGCCACACGTCGGGACGGATGCCGGGCATCGCCCCGCGCTCGATGTCGTAGACCGCGCTCTCTTCGGCGAAGGCTGTCCACTTGTAGTTGATGACGACGCCGCGGCCCCACTCCGCGGCGCGGTTGTAGTAGTACGCCGCGAGCAGGCGGATGTAGGGCTCGAAGGCGGGCTGTTCGAGCCACCAGTCGAACCACAGCACTTGCGGCCGGTACCGGTCGATGATCTCGACGGTGCGCAGCAACCAGTCCTCGAGGAACTGCTCGTTCGGCGCCGTCTCCTCGCGCTGGGCAGGACCATAGAAGTCCGAGAAGCGGGCATCGCGGACGTCGGAGTCGAACCGCATCCCGCCGTTCATGAAGAACCAGTGCTCCGCCCGGTGCGACGAGGCACCTCGCACCATCCACGCGTCGTCGACCGCCGTCATCAGCTCGCCGAACACGTCGCGTCGCGGCCCCATCTGCGCTGCGCTCCAGCGGGAGCGGGCGGTGTCGTACATCGCGAAGCCGTCGTGGTGCTCGGCGACCGGCACGACGAACTGGGCGCCCGCGCGACGGAACACCTCCGCCCACTCGGCGGGATCGAAGCGGTCCATCGTGAACGAGGGGATGAAGTCCTTGTACCCGAAGCGATCGTGCGGCCCGTAGGTCGCGCGGTGGTGTTCGAACGCCCGATCGGCCTCGAGGTACATCGTCCGCGAGTACCACTCCCCCTGCGCCGGGACCGAGGGGATGCCCCAGTGGATGAAGATGCCGAACTTCGCATCGCGGTACCAGAGCGGCGCCTCGTATGCGCGCAACGATTCCCACGTCGCGTCGAATGGGCCGGCGTCGACGACGGCGCGGACAGCGGCGAGCGCCGCCGAGTTGTCGCTCACGTCGACGCGGGGCGGAAGAGATGCCGGGTCGAGCGGCTCGAGCGAGGAGGCGGCCATGCCACGATCCTGGCGTCGACCCACGCCGGTTGCAACGTGGGAAACGCCGTGGTCGGGAGATCCCTCAGAGATCCACACGTCGCCCGAAGCGGCGCTCGCCCCGCGGCCGCGGCGAGCAGGTGGCCGCCGAGCGCAACCGGACGATCTCGTGCGGCTGCAAGCCCGCCGCCTCGCCGAAGTCCTCGACCGAGACGAAGCCGCCGTTCTTGGTGCGCACCTTCACGGCCCGCCGCGCCTTGGTCCGGCTCAGCCCCGGCAGGTCGGCGAGCTCGTCCGCGGTCGCCGACTGCACGTCGACGGTCTCAGCCGGTTCCGCCGGTGCGGGCGCCTGGAGCAGGTCCGAGGAGGTGGCGCCGACGGCGTCCGCCAGCCGGACCGACTCCGGCAGCGGCGCGACCTTCGCCGCGGAGCGCTTCCGTCGGGTGCTGCTGCGCGACGACGTCGACCGCGTGGATGCGGCCGACCGCGCGGGCTGCGACGCGCGCCCGCCCGCGGAGCGACGCTCCCAGCGGGTCCGCAACCAGCCGGGGTTGATCATGAGCGCACCGACGATGCCCCCGAGGTGACACACCGCATTCACGATGCCCGTGAACGGTCCCCACAGCTCGAATAGGACCGTCAGTGCGAGTGCACCGCTGGCCACGCCGATCACCCATGCCGCACGCCTGCGCGACGCCGTCGCGACGACGAGGAAGCCGAGCCATGCGACCGCCGGCCCGATGAAAGGGAGGAGGAGCCACGAACTGGTGCCGATCAGCCAGCCCCAGGTCGGGACGTCCCCGCGGGACGGCGTCGTCACGCGTAGTCCCGCACGTTCAGGACCATCGTGACCGTGTCGTCGTCGTCCCGCGTCTCGGAGACGAGCTCGAAGCCGGCCTGATCGGCGCGCGAGCGGATGCGCTCGGCGACGGCGCGCTGCACGTGGCGGGCGTAGGCGGCATCCAGCTGCGTCATGAGGGAGGTCGCCTCGGCCTCGGTCACCTCGTGACCGTCGAGGCGCGAAAGGTGAGCGCCCCAGACCCCGTCCTCGGTGCGCGACATGACGACGTCGATGCCGTCGACGGTCGCGGTCAGGACGCCGTCGGCGATCGCCACGTCCGTCGCACCGAGGTCGGCGAGCGCCGCCGCGAGCAGGTCCGGGTCCTTCATGCGAGTCTGCACTGCGATCGGCACGGCCGCCGACTCGCCCCGGGGGTCCGACTTCGCGCCGGAATTCATCGCGATCGCGCCGAGCGCGCCGGTCCCGCCGACGGCCGCCGCGGCGGCGAGCGCGGCGGGCAGGAGGATCAACGAGATGCTCATCGGATGGTTCCCTTTCCCACGGATGCGGCGCGGTCCCCGCGCACGCCCAGATCGTCCAAGAGTTCGGCGAGCGCGGCATCCGTCGCCCAGCCGTTGACGGAGACCGCACCGTCCGCCGCAATGCGCACCTCGAGCGAGTCCCGTCCCCCTTCGCGCGCGATGCGCGCGACGTCGGCCGCGTACCGCGGGGTGAGTGCGCGGATCGACTGATTCCGCGAACCGATCCACGGTCGGCGCGTATCGGGGAGGTCCCGGAGGTACGGACCGTCGCACAGCAGATCCGTCGCCGCGAGCAGACGCGAGATGTCGTCGCGCTCCGCCGACCACGTCTCCAGCCGGTCGAGCGTGTACCCCGAGAAGGCCATGACGCCGAGTTCGGCTCCGCGGAATGCCTCGGCCACGACGGCGAGCGCACCAGCCTGGTCGAACGGTTCCCCGCCCAGCAGCGTCACGCCCTCGGCGCCGGCCGCCTGCGCCTCGGCGACCCAGCGGTCCGCGAGCGCAGCGGGATCATCGAGCAGCGCACCCCGCTCAGCCCACATGTGCGGGTTGAAGCATCCGGGGCAGCGGACCGCACACCCCTGCACCCAGACCGCCGCCCGCAGCCCCGGGCCTTCAGCCGTAGTGGCCTTCACGAAGCGGGACCACCGCAGCGCTGCGCCGCCGCGCGCGGGCGGCGTCGTCCCGAGGAGGCTCCCCTCCCCGCCGACGCCGACCGACTGGGTGCCGATCACCGGTCCCGATCCTCCTGCAGGAGCGAGTCGGATGCCGTCGCTCCGGTGCGCGTGTAGTCCTCGGTGAACTGCGACGAGGTCGTCTCCGCTTCCAGCAGCGCTTCGAGCTGCTCGATGTAGTCGAGGCATTCCGCCCCGGTCATGCCGAAGGTCTCGGCGGCGACGGATCCGTCGGGCCGCAGCTGCACCACGAGCTTCTTCATGTCCACTCCCGTTCCTCACCCGACGATCAGTAGTCCACGGTACGTCCGCCGCGGCGCGACGAGAGGGGCCCGTGGCTCTCGGGTGCGATGCCGACGGCGTCGAGGGCGTCGAAGTCCTCCGTCCCCGTCGCGCCGACCGCGCGCTGGGCGGCCCACGCGCGGATCCGCTGGACCTCCTCGGCCTGCGTGACCGCGAGGGGGATCATCGTCTCGACGACCCGCGTGACGACATCCGTCGTGATCGTCTTGCGCCCGCTGAACCCCTCGTAGAGGGCGGCGACCACGGCTTGCTCGATCTCGGCGCCCGAGTGGTTCTCGCTCGCGGTGACGAGGGCCGCCACGGCGACGGGATCGGCGGCGACGTCGGCGAGACCGTTCGCCTCGGAGGCGTGGGCCGCGAGCTGCAGCGTCCAGATGGCCTCGCGCTCGACGGTCGTCGGCAGGTCGACGAAGAAGATCTCGTCGAAACGCCCCTTGCGCATGAACTCCGGCGGCAGGGCGTCGATGTTGTTGGCGGTCGCGACGACGAAGACGGGGTGCTTCTTCTCCTGCATCCAGGTGAGGAACGTGCCGAACACGCGCGCCGTGGTTCCCGAGTCGCCCTGCCCCGTGGTGTTCGAGAAGCCCTTCTCGATCTCGTCGACCCAGAGGATGCAGGGGGCGACGGCCTCGGCGGTCGCGATGGCCGTTCGCAGGTTCTGCTCGCTCGACCCGACGAGCCCCGAGAAGATGCGGCCGATGTCCAGTCGCAGGAGGGGAAGACCCCAGGACGCGGCCGTCGCTTTCGCGGTCATCGACTTGCCGCAGCCGGGCACGCCCGTGATCAGCACGCCCTTAGGGGAGGGCAGCCCGTATTCGTGGGCGCTGGGCAGCCACGACCCGTTGCGGCGCTCGAGCCAGCGCTTGAGGTTGGTGAGGCCGCCGACGTCGTCGAGGTCGAGGTCACCCGTGATGAACTCGAGCACACCGGACTTGCGCACCACCTGGCGCTTCTCATGGAGGACCACGCGGATGTCGTCGCCGGTGAGGGTGCCGTCGTTGACCATCGCCTGCGCGAACGCGTTCTCGGCTTCGGCCATCGTCAGACCGAGGGCGGCCTGGACGAGCGCCTCGCGCGCCGCGTCGTCCGCGTCGTCGCGGATCTCGCCGGCGTTGTTGGTGATCATCGTGTCGAGCAGCTCGCGGATCTCCGCCGCGGTCGGCAGGGGGAAGTCGAACAGGTGGGTGAGCTCGTCGAGCTCGGGCGGGATCACCCGCACCGGCGCCGTGATGACGAGCGTGCGCGACACGTCGCCGTGACGGAACTCGAGCGCCGTCTCGCGCACCGTCCGCACGATCGCCGGGTCACCGGGACGGTGCTCGCTGCCGAAGTACGCGTGCAGGTCGCAGAAGATGAAGACGCTCGGGTCACTCACTCCCGCCGCGTGCTGCAGCGCCCGTGCCGGATTCGTCGTGTTGGACACGCTCTTGCCGTCCGGATCGATGAGTCCCAGGGCGGACGTCCACGTCCACACGCGGCGACGGTTGCGCTGGGCGTGCGCGGCATCCGTGATCGCGGACACCGCCCGGACCTCCTCGGCGGTCTCGAGGTACAGCAGCGGCAGGCGGGCCTTGAAGGCCGCGTCCAGCGTGGCGTCGAAGGTCACGTCGGTTCCCTTTCGTGTGGAGGTCATGGTCAGTCGGATGCGGGTTCGTCGAGTCGGATCGTCCACGTCCCCGATCCGTCGTCGGAGTCGACGCGGAAGACGACCCGATCGCTCGGCGGCCAAGACGATCTCGTGTCGACGTCGTCGAATCCCTGCGCGACGTCGGTGGCGGCCTCGCCGGGGTAGAGGGCTTCGACTCCGAAGAAGCCATCGCCCCGGTAGACGAAGCGTCCGCTCAGGGCCTCGCCGTCGTAGACGAGGAGGGCGGGTCCCTCGCCCGTCACCGTCCGGCCTTCGATGGGCGTCGTCGTCTTCCGAGTGACCGTCGCCCGCCAATCCGTCAACCGAGGGGCGAACCAGAGACGACTCGCGTGATCGCCGGGCACGAAGGTGAGCGACCGCGACCCGGTCACGAGCCCGATGTACGTCGGCCGGTCCTCGGTGGCGCTGACGTCGACGTCGGTCTGTTGATGGACGTTGACGTAGTCCTGCTGGCCCTGGGTGAGCGGCCCGATGACCCAGACGTCGTCGCCCGCCGGGAGATCGAGGTACCCGCTGCCCGCCGTCCCGATCAGCGTGTCGCCGTCGAGGCGGACCTCCCGCGCTGCGGGGTCCGACCACGGACGGTACTCGTACTCGTTCGGGTCGGTCAGCAGCAGATCTCCCGTCGCGGGGTTGATGCCCACGAACGGCACGACGATGAACGCCACGACGACCGCGACAACCGACCCCGCGATGAAGGTGATCGTCGAGAACCGCCGGATCCGGGCATCCGCCGCCGTCATGGCGTCTCCGTCGGCGTCGGCGTGGATGCGGCGTCGGTCGGAAACTCGATCCGCCACGAGGTGTCGTGCCAGGACTCGATGTAGAACAGGACGAGGGGGGCGTCCCGCCACGCGATGGAGCGGTCGAAGGGCGAATCCGCGAAGAGCCGGGATTCGCTGCCGTGCGCTGTGACGGCTTGGATCGACAGGTTGTCGCCTCCGCGAGCGCTCACGCGCGCCGTGGTCGCACCGCCGTCGTGGGTGAACATGAGGGTCTGCGAGCTCGTCAGGACGTCGTCGGCGCGCAGACCCCGATCGAAGCGCAGCGACGCCTCCCAGGTCTCGTCACGAGAGCCGTCGATCCACAGCTCGACATCGGGCTGCTCGACGAGGACGACGATCTTTCCGTCCCAGAGCGTCGAGAAGCGCGGCGGCTCACCACCCTCGCCCTCCGTGACGATGCGGCCGTCGGCGCCCGTGACCCAGACGGCGTTGAGGCGGGTGCCCTCGGCGGGGGTGAGGACGATCGGCGTGTCGACGTCGAGACCGCTCAGCCGGATCACCGCGCCGTCCGGACCTCGGTACGTGTCGGCCTCGGGCTCCTCCGCGACGACAGGGTCGGGGTTCGTCCACGGCGACAGCGCGTACTCGCCACCGGCGCGACCGATCGGACCGGCCTCGAAATCGCCGGCATCGGCGTATCCGAGAGCGATCAGCCCTGCGATCATCAGGCCGACGGTGGTGATCAGCACGGTGAACCCCTCGAGGCTCGGCCCCCTGGACCGGGCCGCCCTCGTCCGCCCACCCGCGCTCATGAACCCCTCCGGTCCGACACGTTACCGGGCCGCCGGATCAGGCCGGGAAGGCTAGGAGCGCCGTCGGTGACGGTGCTATCGTCCGGTGCCGCACACGGCCCGGGACCCCCGTCCGCTCGTCGATCGCGAGCGAGACGATCTCGTCGGCCTGCTGACCTGCGACGAGCACGGTGTCGCGGGCGACGACGTGGTGTCGGGGCCAGACGGTGCCGGATTCGGCGAGCGCGACCGGCTGAAGCGTCTCGCCTCCGCCGCGCACTCTCACCGTCGCGAGGGTGTCGCTCCCCCGCAGGCCGGCATAGAGGAAGATGCCGTCGCGCGACATCGCGAGCTCGGCCCCGGCATCCCCCGGGTACGCGCCCAGCTGCGCACCGCCGACGAGCCGCCACGTGCCCGAGGCGTCGGCGGCCAGGGCGAAGACCTCCCCGGAGTGCTCGGTCACGACGTAGAGATGTCCGCTCGGGTGGGCACGCAGGTGGCGGGGCCCCGTTCCCGCCGGCACCTCGAGCCGCTGGATCTCACGACCGCCGCGCCAGAACCGTACGAGGTCGAGGCCGGTGTCGGTCGTCGCGATGAAGCCGCCGGGGAGGGATGCCGCCTGGTGGGCGTGCGAGGGACGCGTCGGAGCCACGACCTCGGACTCGTCGTCGTCGGCGTGGGGAACGAAGTCCGCGTACTCGTCGCCGACGACGGCGCGCAGGGCGCGCGCCGCCGAGGCGAGATCGGATGCCGGGGCTCCCTCGGCGACGGCCGCCCAGCGCCGCGCGGCGCCGGGGCGCCCGTCGCCGTCCAGCGCGACCCGGACGACGCCGCCGTCGCCGTAGCACGACACGATCAGCGCGTCCTCGAGCGCGAGCACGTGGCACGGGCTCTCGCCGACGGCGACCTCCGCGCCGAGCGGCACGAACGTGGTGTCACCGGTCCGACGGTACGCGCGCACGCTGCCGCGCCCCTCGAGCACTGCGTAGACGACGTCGAGAGACGGATGCCGCGCGACCCACGACGGCGATTCGGCCGCGACGACGTCACGGCCGACACCGAGCGGACCGCTTGCGAGCGGCGAGTCGGGGCCACCGGCATCCAGCAGTCCGATGCCCGTTGCCGACCCGCCCATGTCGGCGGAGTACCCGCCGAGCAGGAACCGCACGGGTCAGTCGAGCAGGTCGTGGCGCACGATGACCGCGTCGCGCGCGGGGCCGACGCCGATCACCGAGATGCGGGTGCCGCTTATCCTCTCGAGCGCGAGCACGTAGTCCTGCGCGGTCTGCGGCAGGTCCTCGAACGTACGAGCGGTGGAGATGTCCTCGTCCCAGCCGGGGAAGTTCTCGAGGATCGGCGTCGCGTGGTGGAAGTCGGTCTGGTTGACCGGCACCTCGTCGAACCGCTGTCCGTCGACGTCGTAGGCGACGCAGACGGGGATCTCGGTGAGGCCGGTGAGGATGTCGAGCTTGGTGAGCACGAGGTCGGTGATGCCGTTGATCCGCGTCGCGTAGCGCGTGATCGGGGCGTCGTACCAGCCGACGCGGCGCGGCCGGCCGGTCGTCGTGCCGAACTCGAAGCCTCGCGAGCGCAGGAAGTCGCCGTTCTCGTCGAACAGCTCGGTCGGGAAAGGTCCCGAGCCGACGCGTGTCGTGTAGGCCTTCACGATGCCGACGATCCGGTCGAGACGGTTCGGTCCGACTCCCGATCCGGTCGCGGCGCCGCCCGCCGTCGCGGACGACGACGTGACGAACGGGTAGGTGCCGTGGTCGATGTCGAGCATCGTGGCCTGGCCGCCCTCGAAGACGACGACGTCGCCGGCATCCAGGGCATCGCTCAGCAGCAGTCCGGTATCGGTGACCATCGGACGCAGGCGCTTCGCGTACGAGAGCAGGTCGTCGACGACCTCGTCGACGGTGATGGCGCGGCGGTTGAAGATCTTCACCAGCAGGTGGTTCTTCTGATCGAGGGCGCCTTCGACCTTCTGGCGCAGGATGTTCTCGTCGAAGAGGTCCTGCACGCGGATGCCGGTGCGGTTGATCTTGTCGGCGTAGGTCGGGCCGATGCCGCGACCCGTGGTGCCGATCATCCGCTTACCGAGGAAGCGCTCGGTCACCTTGTCGAGGGTGCGGTGGTACTGCGTGATGATGTGCGCATTGGCGCTGACCTTCAGGCGCGAGACGTCGACGCCGCGGGCCTGAAGGGCGCCGAGCTCGGCGAACAGCACCTCGAGGTCGATGACGACGCCGTTGCCGATGACGGCGTTGACACCCGGCGACAGGATGCCGCTGGGCAGCAAGTGCAGGGCGTACTTCTCGTCGCCGATCACCACGGTGTGGCCGGCGTTGTTGCCGCCGTTGAACTTGACGACCCAGTCGGTGCGCTCACCCAGGAGGTCGGTGGCTTTGCCCTTGCCCTCGTCTCCCCATTGAACTCCGACGATCACGATGCCTGGCATGGGCTCTCCCCCGTTTATCGGACGGTTACACCCCATCCTATCGGGCGGGGTGACAGGGGTCGAAGGCGCACTGGCGCATACTCTGCCTGTCAGAGTATGGTCGCCCCATGATCCAGGAGATGCGGGAACCCACGTTCCTCATGCTGACGGCTCTCGCCGACGGCCCCAAGCACGGTTATGCCTTGATCGAGGAGGTCGACCGCGTCTCATGCGGACACGTGCGCCTCAAGGTGGCGACCCTGTACGCCGCCCTCGATCGCCTCGAGAAGGAGGGCACGATCCGCATCGCCCGCGAGGAGCGGGTGCAGGGTCGGGTTCGCCGCTACGTGGAGCTGACCCCCGACGGCGTCGACCTGCTCGCCGAAGAAGTCGCGCGACGCGAGGTGACCGTCGCTGAAGCCCGACGCCGGCTCTCGCTCCGACCCGCGTTCGGGGGTGCCCTGTGACCACGATCGACGACACCCCCTGGCGCCGCGCGCTTCGCGCCTACCCGCCGTCCTGGCGCGCCCGGCACGGCGAAGCGATGCTCGGCACGCTGCTCGACGAAGCCGAGGCGCGGGGGCGGGACGAACCCTCCCGCGGCGAACGCATCGCGCTGATGCGGAGCGGCCTCGCGGTCCGTGTCCTGGGGTGGATGCCGCGGCCCGCCCGCGAGGTACTGGCCACGGTGTCCGCGGCCACCGGCGTCGCCCTCGCCGTGATGTTCGCCGTCTTCAGCGGGTTCGAAGTGCGCATGGACTGGCGCCTTCCCCCCGAGGGCCAGAACCCCGACCTGCAGGCGAGTCCGGGACTCATCGGCGCGGGCCTGTGGGCGATCGCGTTCGTCCTGATCCTCTGCGACGCCGCACGGGCGGCGCGCATCGCGCTCGCGGCCGCGTCCGCCGCCGGCGTCGGAGCGCTCGTCTACGCGCAGATCGATCCGCTGGCCGGTCCGCGCGCGATCGTGACGGTGACACTCACGGTCGTCGCGCTGCTCGCCCTGCTGGCCCCGGTGCGCGCCCGCGTCGCAGCAGGCGCGACGGCGGCGGTGACCACCGGCATCCTCCTCTTCCTCCACCTCGCCTTCGAGGTGCCGCCCGGCAGCCCGTCGGACGCGATCTGGACCCGGGTCCTCACCGCGGAGTTCACCGGCCTCCTGGCGGGTGCCGTCTGGGTGCTCGCCCTCCTGGCGTCGATCGTGCGCGCTCGCACCGTCGCCCGCTTCGCCGCCGGCGTCGCGGGTGTCTGGACGATCATCTGCCTGATCCGCCTCACGATGTGGGACGTCGCGACCGGGATGCTGGGGCTCGCGGTCGCCGTCGCGGTCGGCGTCGTCGGGGTCGGGATCTTCCGCGCGGGTGCCCGATGGGGAAGCGAAACGCACCCACGGGAAGGCGCTGCCTGACACGGCTCGCGGCGCGCTAGGGTTCGGTCATGCGTACCCGAACGTGGCCGACAGTGTGGTCGGTCCTCCGGCTGATCGCGGCCGCTCTCATGATGTCCGCCGTCGTGACGCAGTTCGTGACGACGGTCCGGACCGCGATCGCGAACGATCGCGACGTCACGACGACGATCGCGAACTTCTTCAGCTTCTTCACGATCCTCTCCAACATCGTCGGAGTGCTGGCACTGCTCGCTGCGGTCATCTGGTTCTGGATGCGGCCGTCTCACGAGGAGCGCGAACCGGCCGGCGTCGCGCTCGGCCTCGCCGCGGCGACGACGTACCTCTTCATCACCGGCGTCGTCTACAACCTGCTGCTCCGGGGCTACCCGACATCCGACGACCACGTCGCCTGGGCGAACGAGATCGTGCACGTCGTCGCGCCGCTGTTCCTGCTGCTCGACCTCTTCGTCGCACCGACCCGCAGAGCCCTCCCCTGGCGCGCGGTCCTCGCGATCCTCGCGGTCCCGATCCTCTGGATCGGATACACCCTCGTCCGCGGACCTCTCGTGATCGATCCGACGGACGGTGTGGCGTTCTGGTACCCGTATCCGTTCCTCGACCCGAACGGCGTGGCCGGCTGGGGCGGTGTCGGCGCCTACATCGTCGGGATCGCGATCGCCTTCGTGGTCATCGGCGCGCTCGTCGTCTGGGTGGGGCGCCTGCGCACGCGGTCGGCGCGCGTCCCGGTCACGGCCTGACGGCGACGGAGGACTCGCGCACGATCAGGTGCGTGGGAAGCGGTGTGTCCTCGGTGAGGGCGTCGGGTTCCTCGACCGCGAGGAGGACCTTCTGCATCATCAGCTCGCCGAGCGCGCGGAAGTCCTGCCGCACCGTGGTGAGCGGCGGCGACAGGTAGGCGGCCTCGGGCACGTCGTCGAACCCGACGACGGCCACGTCGTCCGGAACGCGCAGACCGCGGGCGCGCAGGGCCGACAGCAGGCCGATCGCCATATGGTCGTTGCCCGCGAACACCGCGTCGCCTGACGTGAGGTCGAGGCTGCGGCCGATATCGGCTCCGCTGGCCGCCGTCCAGTCGCCGTGGAACGGATCGACGACCGCGAGCCGGTGCGCCCCGAGCTCATCGCGCCACCCGCGGATGCGCTCGACGGCATCGGGATTCCGGGCGGGGCCGGCGACGTGGAGGATACGGCGGTGCCCCAGCTCCGCGAGATGCCGCACGGCGGAGCGCGCGCCGCGGTACTGGTCGATCGACACGAGCTGACGGTTCCGCCGCTGCGTGGCGGCGGCGGCGACCATCGGCACGCCGAGGTCGAGCCCGCGGACGACCTCGAGCACGCCGAGGTCGGTCACGACGATCACGATCGCATCGACCCGTTGGCGGAGGAGGCCTTCGACGACGGCGCGGATGCTGGCGGCATCCGTGTCCGCAGCGGTCACCGAGTCGACCGAGTACCGCTCGACGCGCGCCGCGACGTTGAAGTGCATCGCGATCGACGTCGGCCCGAAGTCCGCCGTGCCCGGCGTGATCAGCCCGATCGTCCGCGTGCGCTTGGTGACGAGCGCACGGGCGGCCGGCGACGGGCTGTAGCGCAGCTGCGCCATCGCCTGTTCGACGCGAGCACGGGTGGCGGGACGGACGTTCGGCAGATCGTTGAGCACGCGCGACACGGTCTGGTGCGAGACGCCCGCCAGGCGCGCGACGTCGAAGATGTTCGCGGACTTCGCGCCGCGCTCGTCGCTCACGACTCGTCCTCGGGCCGGGCGACGAGCGCCAGCAGCGAATCGACCGTGAGCGAATCGGCCGGGATCGTGTCGACGAGGCGTCCGCTGCGCATGATGGCGATCCGGTTCGAGACCCGCAGCACCTCTTCGAGCTCGGCCGAGATGAACAGCACCGAGAGGCCGTTGTCGGCGAGGTCTGCGACGAGCCGCTGGATCTCGACCTTCGCGCCGACGTCGATGCCGCGGGTGGGCTCGTCGAGCACCAGCACCCGCGGCGACAGCGCGAGCAGGCGGGCGAGCAGCACCTTCTGCTGGTTGCCGCCCGACAGGGTGCCCGCGGGCCGATCCGGGTCGGCGGGGCGGATGTCGAGCGCCTCGATCCAACTCATCGCGAGCTCCCGACGGCGCGCGTTGCTAAGTCGGTGCAGGATGCCGCGATCGGCCTGCAGCGCGAGCGTGATGTTGTCCTGCACGCTCAGCTCGCCGATGATGCCCTCGGTGCGGCGGTTCTCCGACGAGTAGACGATGCCACGACCGATCGCGCGCCGCGGCGTCGCCAGCACGGCGGGCGTCCCCCGGACCTCGAGCTCACCGGCATCCGGTCGGTCCACACCCGTGAGCGCACGCGCGAGTTCGCTCCGCCCCGAGCCGAGCAGCCCCGCGAGTCCGACGACCTCGCCCTCGCCGATCGACAGGGTCGCCTCGGAGAGGCCCGTCCCCGAGGCGAGCCCGCGTCCGGCGAGCGCGATCGGGACGGATGCCGCGGCATCCTCCCTCTGGTGGACGTCCATCTCGTCGGCGCCGCGGCCGAGCATCTTCTCGACGAGGTCGATGCGCAGGAGCTCCGCCGGCACGTACTCGCCGATCAGGCGACCGCCGCGCAGGACCGTGATGCGATCGCAGATCTCGTAGACCTGGTCGAGGAAGTGCGAGACGAACAGCACCGCGACGCCGCGCGAGGTGAGTTCGCGGATCACGCGGAAGAGCTCAGCGACCTCGTCGAGATCGAGGCTCGAGGTCGGCTCGTCGAGCACGACGACGCGCGCGTCGACCGAGATCGCGCGCGCGATCGCGACGAGCTGCTGCACGGCGAGCGAATGCTGCGACAGCCGAGTGCGCGGGTCGATGTCGAGCCCGAGTCCCTCGAGGATCTCGGCCGCCCGGCGGTGGGTCTCGCACCAGTCGATCGCTCCGAAGCGGCGGCTCTCGCGGCCCAGGAGCACGTTCTCGCCGACCGACAGGTTCGGGAGCAGGTCGATCTCCTGGTAGACCGCGCTGATCCCGGCGGCGAGGGCATCGGCCGGCGAGGCGAAGTGCACCGGCTCTCCGCCGACGCGGATCGTCCCGGCTTCCGGTCGGAGCGCACCCGTGATCGCCTTGATGAGCGTCGACTTGCCGGCGCCGTTCTCGCCCATGAGTGAGTGGACCTCGCCCGGCAGCAGCCGGAAGTCGACCGCGTCGAGCACGGTCTCGGCGCCGAAGCGGACGGTCGCGCCGGTCACGTCCACGACCGGCGCGACCGCTGCTTCGCGCGCATCCATACGGACCATCATGCCCGCGGTGAGCCTCCCCCGAGGTTCACCGGGTCGTTCGCGCGGTCCGCGCGACCAGCAGACGCTGCACGACGACGAAGACGAGCAGCAGCGCGCCGATCGTGATGCGCGTCCAGGACTGGTCGACGCCGAGGAACGAGATCGCCGTCTTGATGGTGCCGTAGACGAACACGCCGATCATCGAGCCGAGGACGAACCCGCTGCCGCCCGTGAGCAGCGTGCCGCCGATCACCACCGCGGCGATCGTGTCGAGCTCGGTCCCGATGCCGTTCAGCGGGTACGACGCCCCGGTGTACGCCGTGAAGACGACGCCCGCGAGTCCCGCGCACACCCCGCTGATGACATAGGCCAGGAGCTTCGTCCGCACGACCGGCAGACCCATCAGGCGCGCCGACTGCTCGTTGCCGCCGATCGCGTAGATCGTCCGGCCGAACCGCGTGAACTGCAGGATCAGGATGCCGACGACCACCACGACGAGCGCGAGGATGCCGGTCGGCGTGATGTAGAAGCTGCCCGGGCCACCCTGCATGCGCGTCGACTGCAGCCACAGGATCGCCGGCTCCTCGACGCGGATCGACGAGAGGCTCACCATGAACGCGAGGCCGCGGGCCGCGAACATCGCCGCGAGCGAGGCGATGAACGGCTGCACCCCGAAGTACTGCACCAGCACTCCGACGAACAGGCCCATCAGCGCTCCGAGGACCAGCATGACCGGGATGACGAGGGCCACCGGCATCCCCTGGCTCAGCATGCTGGCACCCAGCATCCCGGTGAACGCCATGACCGCACCCACCGACAGGTCGATGCCGCCGGTGAGGATGACGAAGGTCATGCCGACCGCGAGGATCAGCAGGTACGCGTTGTCGAGCAGGAGCGCCGACAGCACGCGCGGGGTGACGAAGTTGCCGAAGTAGGCCTGCGCCCCGATGAGCATCGCGATGAGGATGACGACGGCGGCGAACACGGGCACCCATGAGGCGTGCCGGCTGCGGAAGCGCTGGATCGTGTCGGCGAACCCGCCGGTGCGGCCGAGGTCCGCGGTGACGGCGCTCACGAGGCCACCTCCACGGTGCGACGGCCGCCGCCTCGGACGGCATCGACCCCCTTCGCGAACAGCGACCGCGTCCGCGGCGACTGCACGAGAACCACGATCACCACGACGATCGCGAGGAACAGGGGGCTCACCGCCGGTGGCACCCCGAGGAAGGTGATCGTCGACTTGAGGGTCTGGATCGTGAAGACGCCGACGACGGTGCCGGCGATAGTGAACTTGCCGCCCATGAGGCTCGTGCCGCCGAGGACGACGGCGAGGATCGCGTCGAGCTCGATGTAGAGGCCGGCCGCATTGGCGTCCGCCGCCATGATGTTCGACGAATAGAGGATGCCGGCGAAGCCTGCCAGCAGACCGCTCGCCGCGTACGCGCCCCAGATGATGCCGCGCGAGCGGACACCCGCGAGGCGACTGGCCTCGGGGTTGATGCCGACGGCCTCGGTGAGGACGCCGAGGGCGGTCCGGCGCTGCAGCACCGCGACGATGACGATCGCGATGACCGAGACGTAGAAGGCGAACGGCAGGCCCACGAGGTAGCCCTGCGCCATGAAGCGGTAGGGCGCGCTCGTGATGGTCGTGATGAAGCCGCCCGTGATGAGGAGGGCCACGCCGCGACCGGCGAGCATGAGGACGAGGGTCGCGATGATCGGCTGGACGCCGACGACCGCGACGAGGAAGCCGTTCCACACCCCGAGCAGCAACGCCACGAAGACGGCGAGCGCGATCGCGACGAGCACGGTCGACAGGTCCTCGGGAGCGGGCGAGGCCGAGATGTAGGTGAGCGCGACGGCACCCGAGACCGCCATGATCGCGCCGACCGAGAGGTCGATGCCGCGCGTCGCGATGACGAGGGTCATGCCCAGCGCCACGAGCATGAGCGGCGCGCTGTTGCGCAGGATGTCGATCAGCGGGCCGTACAGCTGACCGTTCTGCACCGTGATCGAGATGAAGGAGGGTCGCGCGATCGTGTTGACGATCACGAGCACGAGCAGTGCCGCGATCGGCCAGACGAGGCGGTGCGCCAGGAAGCGCTTCAGGGTCGGGTTCATGCCGCTGTCTCCGGGTTGAGGCGAGACGACGTCGTCTCGCCGGACTCTTGCGCGATGAGGGCGACCAGATCGTCGACCGTCACGTCGGCGGCGTCCAGTTCGCCGATCTTAGAACGGTCGCGCAGCACGACGATGCGCTGGGCGATGCGGACCACCTCCTCGAGCTCGGAGGAGATGAAGACGACCGAGAGGCCCTCGGCCGCGAGCTCGGCGACCTTGCGCTGGATGTCGGCCTTCGCGCCGACGTCGATGCCGCGCGTGGGCTCGTCGAGGATGATCAGCTGCGGCGCCGTGGCGAGCCACCGCGCGAGCAGGACCTTCTGCTGGTTGCCGCCCGAGAGGTTGCGGACGAGCGCGTTCGGGTCGGCGGGGCGGACGCCGAGTGCCGAGATGTACTCCGAGACGATGGCGTCCCGCTCGGCGCGACCGATGGGGCGCATCGCGCCGCGCTTGGCCTGGATGCCGAGGACGATGTTCTCGGCCACGGTGAGGTCGGCGATGATGCCTTCGGCGCGACGGTCCTCGCTCGAGAAGGCGATGCGCTTGTCGATCGCGTTCCGCGGGTTGGTGATGCGCGCGGCATCCCCCCGCACTTCGTGCGTACCCGCGTCGGCGCGGTCGGCGCCGTAGACGAGGCGGACCAGTTCGCTGCGGCCCGAGCCGAGCAGGCCGGCGATGCCGACGACCTCGCCCTCGTAGACCTCCATGTCGACGGGTTCGATGACGTTCTTGCGGCCGAGGCCGGCGACCCGGAGCACCGGCGTCGCGCTGCGGTCGATCTCCCGCTCGGACGCGCGGGACAGCGCCTCGAGCTCGTCGAGCTGGCGGCCGATCATCTTGGCGATGAGTTCGCCTCGCGGCAGCTCGGCCGGCAGGTACTCCCCCACCAGCTGACCGTTGCGCAGGACCGTCAGGCGATCGGAGATCTCGTAGACCTGATCGAGGAAGTGCGTGACGAAGAGGATGGCGACGCCGCGGTCGCGCAGGCCGCGCACGACCGCGAAGAGCTGCTCGACTTCGCTGCGGTCGAGGCTCGACGTCGGCTCGTCGAGGACGAGCACGCGGGCGTCGGCGACCGTCGCGCGGCTGATGGCGACGAGCTGCTGCACCGCGATGGAGTGCGACGACAGGGCGGACCGCGGATCGATGTCGAGTCCGAGGGCGGCGAGGTACCGGGTCGCCTCGCGGTGGGTGGCGCGCCAGTCGATGAAGCCCGCCCGGCGCACCTCGCGGCCGAGCATGACGTTCTCGCCGACCGACAGGTTCGTGCAGAGGTTGACCTCCTGATACACCGTGGAGATCCCGGATGCCTCTGCGTCGGCGGTCGAGCGGAAGACCCGCTGCTCGCCGGTCACCTCGATCGTCCCGCCGTTGATGGCGTAGACGCCCGTGAGCGCCTTGATGAGCGTCGACTTGCCGGCGCCGTTCTCTCCCATGAGGGTGTGGACCTCACCGGCGCGGAGCGTCAGATCGACCCGGTCCAGGGCGAGCACGCCGGGGAACCGGATGGTGACGTCCCGCATCCGCACGACCTCGTCGTGCTGCGGAACGGTGGCCGGGGACTCCGGCGTGGCTGCGACATCGACCATGAGGCGCGCCTTTCCGTGATGACCGCCGGGGACCGGAATCCGGTCCCCGGCGGTGGTTCGGTGATCCGAGGGATCGTGAGGGGTCGATCAGTAGGGGCGGGAGTCGAGGACCTCGGCGGCCTGCTCCTGCGTGAACGACTGGTCCTCGACGATCGTGCGCTTCTCGACCGACTTGCCGTCGACCACGGACTTGACGAGCTCGGCGGCCTTCTCACCCAGGAGCGGGTTGCACTCGACGATGAAGTTGAACTCGCCGTTGGCGAGGGCGGTCATGCCGTCCTTCACCGCGTCGATCGTGACGATCTGGATGTCCTTGCCAGGGGTCAGACCCGCGGCCTTGATGGCGTCGAGCGCACCCAGGCCCATGTCGTCGTTGTGCGCGAAGAGGACGTTGATGTCCTTGCCGTACTTCTGGAGGTAGCCCTCCATGACCTTCTTGCCGCCGTCACGGGTGAAGTCACCCGTCTGCGAGTCGAGCACGTTCACGTCGCTGCCCTCGATGGCTTCGTTGAAGCCCGTGGCGCGGTCGAGCGCTGCCGACGAACCCGTGGTCCCCTCGAGGACGACGAGGTTAGCGCCCTTGCCGTCGAAGTTCTCCTTGACCCACTCGCCGGCGGTGCGACCCTCCTGCTCGAAGTCGAGGCCGACCCACGAGGCGTAGAGGTCGTCACTGGCCGAGACGGTGCGGTCCTCGAGGATGACCGGGATGCCGGCATCCTTCGCTTCCTTCAGGACGTCGTCCCAGCCGTCGACCGTGATCGGCGCGATGACGATCGCGTCGACGCCCTGGTTGATGAAGTTGCGGACCGCGGAGATCTGCGCCTCCTGCTTGTTGTCGGCCGCGTTGAACGTCAGCTTGAACCCGTTCTCCTCCGAGAACGCCTCCTTCATCGACTCGGTGTTGGCTGCGCGCCACCCGGACTCGGAGCCGGTCTGTGCGAACCCGACCGTGATCAGGTCGCCGCCGCCACCGTTGCCGCCCGCGCCGGGTGCGCCGTTGCCCGCGCATCCGGTGACGACGAGTGCCAGTGCCCCCAGCATGGCCGCTGCTGCGAAAGCAGTCTTCTTCATCCCAAAACCTCCTTGTTCGGGTCCGGCTCACCGCCGGTGTTCCGGGCCGCCATGGCTTCCGGTTGCTCGAATGTTAGCCTTCACATTTCGCGCGGCGCTAGATTGTGAGCGGTAACATTTCCGTAACGCGGCGGGCGGGTGGGGTGCCACCTCGCGGGGCGCGAAGAGACACGGCCCGCGCGATGTGAGCATTCACATACGGCGCACCGAGCCGCCGAGCGGAGATCCTCGCCGACACGCCGCGGGCCGGCATCCGTTCCCCCGCGTGTCGCCCGGATCTCCGCCGCACCGCCCGCGCGTAACCGCGCAGGGGGCCGGACCGCCCCCTCGATAGGATGGGGACCATGTCGAAGGTCCTTCAGTCCCTGCCCGTCGGCGAGCGCGTCGGCATCGCCTTCTCGGGGGGTCTCGACACCTCGGTCGCTGTCGCCTGGATGCGCGACAAGGGCGCCGTCCCCTTCACCTACACCGGTGACCTCGGCCAGTACGACGAGGACGACATCGCCTCGATCCCCGGCCGCGCACTGCAATACGGCGCTGAGGGATCCCGCCTCATCGACTGCAAGCCGATGATGGTCGAGGAGGGCCTCGTCGCCCTCTCGTGCGGTGCGTTCCACATCCGCTCGGGCGGACGCACCTACTTCAACACGACGCCGATCGGCCGTGCCGTCACGGGCACGATGCTCGTCCGCGCCATGAAGGAGGACGGCGTCGACATCTGGGGCGACGGCTCCACCTACAAGGGCAACGACATCGAGCGGTTCTACCGCTACGGCCTGCTGGCGAACCCCGCTCTGCGCATCTACAAGCCGTGGCTGGATGCCGACTTCGTCACCGAACTCGGCGGCCGCACCGAGATGAGCGAATGGCTCGTCGCACACGGCTTCCCGTACCGCGACTCGGTCGAGAAGGCCTACTCCACCGACGCGAACATCTGGGGCGCGACCCACGAGGCCAAGACCCTCGAACACCTCGACGTCTCGCTCGAGATCGTCGAGCCCATCATGGGCGTCCGGTTCTGGGACCCGGCCGTCGAGATCGAGACCGAAGACGTGTCGGTCACCTTCGAGGCGGGTCGCCCCGTCGCGATCAACGGAGTCGAGTACTCGGATGCCGTCGCCCTGGTCATGGCCGCGAACGAGATCGGCGGGCGCCACGGCCTCGGCATGAGCGACCAGATCGAGAACCGCATCATCGAGGCGAAGTCCCGCGGCATCTACGAGGCACCGGGCATGGCGCTGCTGTTCATCGCCTACGAGCGCCTGGTCAACGGCATCCTGAATGAGGACACGCTCGCGACCTACCACGAGCAGGGCCGACGCCTCGGCCGCCTCATGTACGAGGGACGCTGGCTCGAGCCGCAGTCGTTCATGCTGCGCGAGTCGATCCAGCGCTGGGTGGGGTCCGCGATCAGCGGCACCGTGACCCTGCGCCTGCGCCGCGGCGAGGACTACACGATCCTGAACACCGAGAGCCGCAACCTGTCGTACTCCCCCGAGAAGCTCTCGATGGAGCGCGTCGGCGACGCCGCCTTCGGCCCGACCGACCGCATCGGTCAGCTGACGATGCGCAACCTCGACATCGCCGACTCGCGCGCCCGCCTCGAGCACTTCGTGTCGCTCGGCATGATCGGCGGCGCGACCGCCGACCTGGTCGGCGAGCTCGAGCAGGGCGGCGCCGACGCCATCACCGGCAACTCCGGAGAGGTCGACGAGCTGGCGGGTGCGATCGACGAGGCCGGGGACTCGGCATCCTTCGACTTCGGCGCCGACTGAGAGCTCGCTGAATTAAGTTGCACACGATTGTGCAACTTCGTATGATCGTGGCGTGACCACGACTGCATCGCCGCGTCGTCCGAGAAAGGATGCCGCGGCGAACCGCGCGGACATCCTCGCGGCGGCAGCGGCCACCATCGCCCGAGACCCCCACGCTCCGATCGACGCCATCGCGCGCGCCGCCGGACTCAGCCGTCGCGCGCTCTACGGGCACTTCGACGACCGAGACACGCTGCTGCGCGCCATGATCCTGGGCGGCGCCGAGCGCTTCAACGCGCTGGCCGGGGACGTCGACGACAGCGGTCCCGCGCCCGTCGCCCTCGCCCGGCTCGCCCTCGCGCTGTGGGACGGCGCGGCCGACGTGCAGTTCGCCGCAACCGTGGCTCTCGACGACTCGCACATCGAGGAGACGGCCGCCGTGCTCACTCCGGTGCGACGGCGGGTCCTCGCGATCGTGACCCGGGGCCGCGACGAGGGGACGATCCGCACCGACATGCCCGCCGCGACGGTCGCCCGGCTCATCGAAGAAGCCGCGCGCACCGTCATCACCCGGCTCGACACCGCGCGGCCCGAAGCCGCGTCGGTCGCCGTTCGGGCGATCCTGGGCGTCGCCGGGCTCGGCTGGCAGGAGGCCGACGAGGTGCTCGAAGGAGCCCGCGCGTGAAGATCGTGCTCGACGACGTCTCGAAGGGTCGCGCCGGCGGCATCCTTCCCGCGACCGACGCCACGTTCGCGTCGGGTCGCGTCACCCTCACCACCGCCGAGACCGAACAGCGCCCGTCGGTGCTCGGTCTCATCGCCAGCGGACGCATGCGCTCCGACACCGGCACCGTCACGATCGACGGCCGCCGCAGCCCCCGCCGGATGCGGAAGGTCGTCGCCCTCGTCGACGCTCCGGACGTCAACGACCCGGCACCCGACGTCGCCGTCGTCGGCGTGGTCGAAGAAGAGCTCATGTTCGCCGGGCGCCGCGCCGATCCGCTGTCGGCCCGCCGCTGGCTCGACGAGCACGGCTGGCGCACACTCGCCCGCACACCCATCGGGCAGCTCGACGCCGACGACCGCATCCGGATGCTGCTCGAACTCGCCGTCCTCCGACGCGGCATCGAGGCGCTCGTCCTCGTCTCGCCCGACCGTCACGGAGGCGATCCCCGGCACTGGCAGCGCATCGCCGAGGATTTCGCCGCACGCGGCTTCGCCGTCCTCGTCATCGCCGGTACGGCCGCCGCCACGGCCCTCGAGGCTGAGCCCCCCGCCCGCCACAGCCGTGTCGGTCGGCCCCGCGTCCGGGCCACCTCGGCGCTGCGCTCCCGGCGCCGTGCCCTCACCGACTCTTCGACCGAAGGCATCCTCTCGTGAAGATCCCCGCTCTGTTCGCGGCCGAGCTGCGCCGCCTCACCTCGACCCGCATGCGGGTCATCGCGCTCATCGCGCTGATCCTCGTGCCGGTCCTCTACGGCGGCCTGTATCTGTGGGCGAACCAGGACCCGTACGGCAATCTGTCGGAGGTGCCCGTCGCCCTCGTCGTGCAGGACGAAGGGGCCACCCTCAACGGCGCCGACCGCAACCTGGGCGACGAGGTCGCCGACTCGCTGCTCGAGGACGGCAGTTTCGACTGGCACGAAGTGGATGCCGCCGGCGCCCGACGCGGCCTCGATGACGGCTCGTTCGACTTCGCCGTCACGCTCCCCGCCGACTTCACCTCATCCGTCGCGTCCATCTCGTCGAAGGACCCTCGGCAGGCCGAGATCGACCTCACCACCAACGACGCCAACAACTACCTCGCCTCGACGATCGGCAGTCAGGCGGTCTCGCGGATCCGCACGACGGTCACGGAGAAGGTGGTCCGCGAAGCCGGGCTCACGATGCTCGACGCGCTCAACACCGTGCGGGTGAAGCTCCTCGATGCGGCCGACGGGGCCGGTCAGCTGGCCGACGGACTCGCGAGCGCCGGCGACGGAGCGGACACGCTCGCCGACGGCGCCGCCACCCTCGCGGACGGGACGACGAAGCTCCGGACCGGTGCCGATTCACTGGCATCGGGCGTCGACACGCTGTCCGACGGACTACAGTCCCTGACCTCGGGCGCAGAGCAGGTCTCGGACGGCACGGCGAAGCTCCGCAGCATCGCCGACCGCGTCGGCTCCGCCGCAGACCGGGCCGCGTCCGCCGTCCCATCGCTCCGTGACGACCTGACGGCACGGCTGCAGGAGCAGGGACTCGACGCCACCCAGATCGCACAGGTGCTCGACGTCGTCGACCCGATCGGCACCCGCGTCGCCGACCTCGACGCGCGCGTGCAGCAGGCCGTCGCGCAGATCGACACCCTCGACGACGGCGCCGCGCAGGTCGCCGACGGCAGCGCCAAACTCGCGTCGGGGGCGGCCACGGCCGCGACCGGCGCCCACACCCTCGCCGACGGAGTCGCGAGCGCCGACGCCGGTGCGCACAAGCTCGACGAGGGATCCCACACCCTGGCCTCCGGCATCCACACCCTCGACGACGGCGCCACGAAGCTCCGCGACGGCCTGCAGAACGGTGCGCAGCAGCTCCCCGACGACAGCGCCGACACGCGCAAGGCGCAGGCGTCCACCCTCTCGGATCCGGTCGGCATCTCCGAGGCCTCCGTCACCCAGGCGCAGAACTACGGCGCGGGCCTCGCGCCGTTCTTCGCCGCCCTCGCCGGCTGGATCGGCATCTACGCCCTGTTCCTCATCGTCAAGCCGATCTCGAAGCGCGCGGTCACGGCGCTCCGCTCCCCCGTCCGCGTCACCCTCGCGGGGTGGCTCACGCCGGCCGCCCTCGGCGCGGTGCAGATGGTGTCGCTGTTCGGCGTGCTCTCGATCGCCCTGGGCTTCTCGTTCACGCATCCGCTGCCGACCCTCGGCATCCTGCTGCTCGCATCGGCGACGTTCGCGGCGATCATCCTCGCCCTCAACGTCTGGCTGGGATCGGTGGGGCAGTTCGTCGGACTCGTGCTCATGGTGCTGCAGCTCGTCACCGCGGGCGGCACGTTCCCGTGGCAGACCCTGCCGGCACCCCTCGCCGCACTGCACCACGTCCTGCCGATGGGGTACGTCGTCGACGCGATGCGCCAGGTCATGTACGGCGGGGTGGCCGGACGCGCCTGGACGGATGCCGCGGTCCTCGCGACCTGGCTGGTCGGCGCGCTGGTGGTCGCGGTCGCGGGCGTCACGCGGATGACGTTCCGCCGGACGATGCGGGACCTGCAGCCGAGCCTGATCGGCTGAGTCAGCCGCCCGCGGCGGGCGGGGTCTCCTTCGCCTCGGCGAGTTCGTCGACGTGGAGGTTCCGGCGATCGATCGTGCCGTTGCGGTAGGCCTGCCGGCCGACCATGTGCGCCGAGAGCGGCGCGGTCGCGAACTGAATGAGCAGGACGGGGACGAGGAAGGCCACGACCGCCCAGGACTGCAGCTCGAGGCCGATCGCGATGGCGATCAGCAGCAGTCCCAGCACCTGAGGCTTCGTGGCGGCGTGGAGACGTGTGGGGACGTCCCGGAACCGCATCAGCCCGATGGCGGCCGTGAGGCACAGGAGCGCGCCGACGAGGATCAGCAGCAGCGCCACGACGTGGAGGATCTCGGTCATCGGTCGACCTCCGAGTCGCGTCGCGCCACGAAGCGGGCGATCGAGACCGATCCGAAGACGCCGACGGCGGCGACGATCAGCAGCACCGGCAGGGTGCGGGTGTGATGGTTGATGGCCATCTCGGCGCCCAGCGCGCAGATGAGGAGCGTCAGGAGCACGTCGGAGGCGACGGCGCGGTCGAGGATCGACGGACCGATGATGATGCGCCAGACGGTCATGAGGGCGGCGACGCCGAAGACGGCGCAGATGAGGACGATGAGGACGGTGGTCACGAGCTCTCCTCCTTCACGCGCGTGCGGACGTCCGCGGCACCGGCCTGCGATGCGCGGACGGCGTCGAGCTGAGCCCGCGAGCCGACCGCCCGCACGAGTCGCGCCTCCCAGCGCTGCACCATCCGGCGCTGCTGCTCCACCTCGGCATCCGTCGACGCTCCGAGGACGTGCAGGTAGAGGATGCGGCGGTCGCGATCGGTCTCGAGGACGAGGGATCCCGGGATGAGGGATGCCGTGACCCCCACGTGCGCCATGATCAGGTCGTCGTCGGTAACGAGCGGCACGGCGACGACCGAGACGCCGGGCTGACGTCCTGGCCGCACGACCTGCCACGCGACGACGAGCGAGCCCTTCACGACGGCGCCGAGGAACTGGAGCGTGAAGACGACCAGCCACCAGGGGTTGAGTCGTCCCGACAGTTCGACGGGGGGCAGGCGGAAGACGCTCGTCACGAAGACGGCGACCACGACGCCGGTGAGGAAGGCGAGCACCGTGAACTGACCCCACAGCAGCATCCAGAGCGCGACGAGCCACAGGAAGAACGGCAACTGCCGCCAGATGCCGGTCAGCGCGCTCCGCTGGATGTCAGTTCCCACCGTTCACCTCCTCCTGCAACTGGGTGAGGCTCACGGGGTTCAGGAGCGACGCTCCCATGCTCGCGCACAGGTGGTAGAGCGGACCGGCGAAGACGGTCAGTGCGACCGTCACGGCGACCATGCCCGTCGTCGAGGCGGTCATGATGCGCGGGATGACGCGGCGTTCCGTCTGGACGCCAGCGGCGGGGGCGTCGTCGAGGTACGAGATGCGGTCGATGACGCCGGACTCCTCGTTCGCGTCCTCCTCCTCGCGCCAGAACGAGAGGTTCCAGGCGCGCATGAGGGCGTACAGGGTGAGGAGCGACGTCAGGATGCCGGCGACGATCAGCGCGTACATGATCGGCGTACCGACGGCGGCGGCCGCATCGAAGAGCGCGTACTTGCCGATGAACCCCGAGAAGGGGGGCAGTCCGCCGAGATTGATGGCCGGGATGAAGTAGAGCACGGCCAGCAGCGGCGCCGCGCGCATGAGTCCCTTCACCTTGAGGATCGAGGTCGATCCCGCGCGGCGCTCGACGAGCCCGACCGCCAGGAAGAGCGTCGTCTGCACCACGATGTGGTGGACCATGTAGTAGATCGTGGCGCCCAGCGACGCGGGCGTCGCGATCGCGAGCCCGAACACCATGTATCCGATGTGGCTCACGAGCGTGAACGACAGGATGCGCTTGAGCTCGGCCTGGGCGACGGCACCGAGGATGCCGACGATCATGGTGGCGAGCGCGACGATCAGGAGCAGCTGGTTGACGTCGTTGTCGCGGAAGATCTGCGTCTCGGTGCGGATCATCGCGTAGACGCCGACCTTGGTCAGCAATCCCGCGAACACCGCGGTGACCGGAGCCGGGGCGGTCGGGTACGAGTCCGGCAGCCAGAACGACAGCGGGAAGACCGCGGCCTTGATGCTGAAGGCGAGCAACAGCATCAGATGCAGCACAAGCTGCACCTCGTCGGGGAGCTCCCCCATCCGGTCGGCGAGCTGCGCCATGTTGACGGTGCCGAGGGCGCCGTAGATCGCCGCGATGGCGGCGAGGAAGAGGATCGACGAGACCAGCGAGACGACGATGTAGACGACGCCGGTGCGGATGCGGGACTCGGTGGACCCCAGCGTGATGAGCACGTACGACGCCACGAGCAGGATCTCGAACCCGACGTAGAGGTTGAACAGGTCGCCCGCGATGAACGCGTTGAAGATGCCGGCGGCGAGGATCAGATACGACGGGTGGAAGATCGAGACCGGTGTCTCCTCGTCGCCGTCGGCTGCACCCTGCCCGACGGAGAAGAGGAGGACGGCGAGCAGCACGATGCTGGAGACGAGCACGAGGAGCGCGGCCAGCCGGTCGACGTACAAGACGATGCCGAACGGGATCGGCCACCCGCCGACCGACACGGCCAGCGGTATCCCGCTGACATCCACGTAGTACAGCAGCACGGCGGCGATGACCGCGGCGACGGTGAGGGTGACGATCGAGACCCCGACCTGCACCCGACGCCGACGCCCGAAGATCAGCGCGATGCCCGCCCCGAGGAGCGGCAGCGTGACGAGCAAGGGGACGAGGGCGGTCATCGGTGCCCTCCCGGCTTGTCGGTGGGGGCGTCGTCGCGCAGTTCGGCGATGTCCTGCGCGTGGAGGATCACGATGGGGGAGGTCTCCGTCCCGATGAAGTCGGTCGTGGCGTCGTCGTCCTCGTCGGTGATCTCGTCGTCCATCGTCTCTTCGTCGCGCGCACCCCGCTCGCGCACCTCGCGGTCGGCCTCGTCGTCGGCGACCGTGTCGGCCTGTCCCAGCTGCCAGGAGCGGTAGATGAGCGCGAGCAGGAACGACGAGATCGCGAATGTGATGACGATGGCCGTCAGCGACAGGGCCTGCGGCAGCGGATCGCTGAACTCCTCACCCTCGCCGTCGCTGCCGAAGAAGGGCGCGACGCCGGGAGCACCCATGACGATCAGGAGGAAGAGGTTCGCGGCGTTGCCGAGCAGCAGGAAGCCGATGAGCACGCGCGTGAGGCTGCGCTCCAGCATCGCGTAGACGCCGGCGGCGAAGAGCACACCCATGATGATCACGAGGACGAGCGAGACGGTCATGCGCTCACCCGCTCCCGCTGTGTCTGCGTCTGCCGGTCGACCTCGGCGCCGAGCGAACGGAGCACGTCGAGGACGAGTCCGATCACGACGAGGTACACGCCGACGTCGAAGATCGTCGAGGTCACGAACTCGACCTCGCCGAGTAGGGGGATCTCCGCCTCCCAGTACGTGCTCGTGAGGGGCGCGGCACCGAAGAACAGCGGCACGATCGCACACGACAGGGCGAGCACCATGCCCGCGCCGAGGAGTCGGCCGGCATCCGTCGGCGCGGCCGCACCCAGCTCCCACCGTCCGCCGGCGACGTAGCGCATGACGAGTGCCATACCGGCGACCAGGCCGCCGGCGAATCCGCCGCCGGGCAGGTTGTGGCCGGCGAACAGCAGGTACACCGACACGACGATGATCGAGTGGAAGAGGACGCGCACGATCACTTCGAGCAGGAGCGATCTGTTCTCGGGCTTCACCTTCAGTCCGCCCACGAGCCACGCCTGGCGGGTCGAGCCCGGCGCCGTCGAGCGGGGGCGCGGTCCGTCGGCCGTCTCGACGAGGGGACGGCGGCTGCGTCCGGAGCTCGTCGGGAGAGAGGGCAGGACGCGGCTGTCGGAGCGATTGGTGACGAAGACGAGGGATGCCACGCCTGTCGCCGCGAGGATGAGGACCGAGAGCTCGCCCATCGTGTCCCACCCGCGCAGGTCCACGAGTGTCACGTTGACGACGTTTTTGCCGTGCCCGATCTCGTAGGCGAGGTCGGGGAACGGACCCGAGACCGGGTCGGCCACGCGGGCACCCGTCGCGATGAGGGCGACGGCCGCCATCGTGATGCCGACCCCGATGCCGATGACGGCGCGGACGACGGGGAGCACCGACGCGTTGTGGTCGCCCAGGCGAGCCGGGATGCGGCGGAGCACCAGCGCGAACGCGATGAGGGTGACCGTCTCGACGAGGATCTGCGTGAGGGCGAGGTCGGGGGCGCCGCTGGTCGCGAACAGGAGCACCATGCCGAGACCCGTGACCGAGACGAGCACGACTCCCGTGTAGCGCTTGCGTGCGCGGATCGCGACGATGCCGGCCAGGATCATGACGGGAGCGGCGAGCAGCTGCGCCGGGCTCTGCCAGGCGTCGACGGCGATGCGCCACTCGGTCGAGGCCAGCAGGGCCGTCGCCTCGGCGGCGATGAAGACGACGAAGATCGTCCCGACGTAGAACGGCAGCGAGCCGCGCTGGGTGAGCGACGTCGTCCAGACCGAGACCTTCGCGACGCCGCGCAGCGACAGGTTGTAGACGTCGTTCGCCGTGAACGGCAGCATGCGGGCCTTGAGCGGGCGGCGCTGCGTGATCCAGAACAGCAGCGCGCCGAGGGCGATCGAGCCGAGCGAGAGGAAGAGCGCGGGCTCCCACCCGTGCCAGAGCGCGAGGTGGTATTCCTTGCCGCCCTCCTCGAGCGGGATGCTGTCGGCGTAGCCCGCGAGACCCGAGTCCAGCAGCGGCGCGGTGACGCCGGCGACCATGGTCAGCCCGCTGAGGACGACCGGCGCCACGAGGAAGCCGATCGGCGGGTCGGGCCACTCCGTGCGCTCACGCGGCGCACCGGCGGCATCCTTCTTCGTCCAGAAGGCGCCCCACACGAAACGGATGCCGTACGCCGCCGTCAGAGCGGAACCGCCGAGGATCCCGATCAGGGGGATGAGGGCCGTCGCGGAGGCGCCGCCCTCGAGGAACGAGGTGAGGGCCGCCTCCTTCGCGACGAATCCGACCGTGGGGGCGACGCCGGCCATCGAGGCGATCGCGATGATCGAGAACGTCGCGAGCGTCGGCGCTTGACGCCCCACCCCTGAGAGCTCGCCGATGTCACGGGTGCTCAGCTGACGGTCGATGACGCCGACGATGAGGAACAGCGCCGACTTGAAGAGGGCGTGTCCGACGAGGAGCGCCAGGCCGGCGAGGGCGCTGTTCCGTTCGCCGTAGCCGAGGACGACCGTGAGCATGCCGAGCTGACTGACGGTGCCGAAGGCGAGGATGCGCTTGAGGTCCGACTCGCGCATCGCCTGGAATCCACCGAGGAGCATCGTGAAGATCCCGAGGCCGATGACGATGGGTCGCCATGGGTCGGTGTCCGCGAAGGCGGGCGCGAAGCGGGCGATCAGGTAGATGCCGGCCTTCACCATGGCGGCGGCGTGCAGGTAGGCGCTGACCGGCGTCGGCGCGGCCATCGCGCCGGGGAGCCAGAAGTGGAACGGGAAGATGGCCGACTTGCTGAGGGCCCCCACGAGGAGCATGACGATCGCGGCATTCAGGGCGACGGCCTCGCCGCCCTGGAAGACGGGCCCGGTCTCGATCATCGTGGTGATGCTCGTCGTGCCGTAGAGGACGACGAGCATGACGACGCCGATAAGCATGACGAGCCCGCCGAGCGTCGTCACGAGCAGGGCCTGCAGAGCGGCGCGTCGGCTCGCGCCGCGGCGGTGGTAGAAACCGATGAGCAGGTACGAGAGGACGCTCGTGACCTCCCACAGCATGATGAGCACGACGATGTCGTCGGTCAGCACGAGCCCGTACATCGCACCCGCGAAGGCGAGGAGGACCGCCGAGAACGTCGCGAGGCCCTCGCGCTTGCCGGCGAAGTACCAGCGGCAATAGAGCATGACGAGCGCGCCGACGCCGGTGACGATGAGCGCCATGACCCAGCCGAGCACGTCCATCCGCATCGACAGCTGGACCTTGAGATCGGGGATCCAGGCGTATGTCTCGAACGGGATATCACCGTTCAGCACACGCGGGGCCTGCAGCGCCGTGTGCACGAACGCGGCGATCGGGACGAGAGCCGCGACGAGGAAGGTGCGGGAGCCGAACCGGGCGACGAGGGCCGGCAGTAGGAGCGGTACGAGGGCGAACGCCGCGAGGAGGATCAGCAACCTGGCCTCCTTGTGCAATCGCGGGGGTCGAGATGTCCAGTCTACCGGCTGGGGGATAGGCGGCGCCCGGCCGGCTCCCAGGTCACCCCGGTACTGGCGCGGTCGTGTTCCCTCGTCGGAATGTGCAGGTGAGGGTGAGGGATGCCGGCTCCCGCCCCTCGAGCATCGCGGCGACCGCTTCGCCCGCTGCACGGCCCTTCGCACCCGCATCCTGCGCGAGCGTCGTGAGCGCATAGGGGGCAAGGCCGTCCACCGCGACACCGTCGAAGCCCGTCACGCTCAGGTCCTCCGGAACCCGCAGCCCGGCTTCCTCGGCGGCACGGATCACCCCTGCCGCCAGCAGGTCGCTCTGCGCGATGATCGCCGTCGGCCGGCGACCCGAGAGCAGCACACGGCCCGCGGCGAGCCCTTCGTCGATCGAGCTCTCGCGGACCGCGTACGCGGGAGCATCGGGGAAGATCTCCCGGGCGCCGAGCAGTCGATCGCGCGTGACGTCGACGGTGATCTGCGCGGGATCGTCGATGAAGCCTCGGGGGCGCGCGGCATCCTTCGCCAGCGTCACCAGCGCCACGTCCTCGTGACCGAGGGAACGCAGGTGCTCGGCGGCCGTCCGCTGGGCCTCGACGTTGTCGAGGAGCACGCGGGGGACGTCGGCTCCGGCATCGCCCTCGATCACGACGACGGGGATGCCGCGACCGCGGAGCACGTCGACCGACGACTGCAGGATCTCGTTGCAGCCGAGCAGGATCGCCGCGTCCAGGGGTGCGGTCGTCAGGGTGGGACCGGATTCCGCCGGCCCCTCGTCGGTGAGCAGGAGGATGCCGGCGCCGATCGGGCTGAGGGCGTCGGTGAGCCCGTCCATCATCTCGGTGGTGACGGGGTCGCGGAACGCGATGCCGAGCCGCTCGCGGAAGAGCACCGCCACGACGCCGGCTCGGCCGGTCCGCAACGACGCCGCTCGCGGGTCGGGACCGGTGTATCCGAGGGCATCGGCGGCGCGCATCACCTTCGCGCGGGTGGCGTCGGAGACCGCGACCTTGCCGCTGAAGACGACGGATGCCGTCGAGGCCGAGACTCCGGCTTCGCGCGCGACGTCGGAGATCGTCGCTCGGCGGCTGCTCATGCCTCGATCGTAGCCGTAGGTTTCCGGCAGTCGAATCGATTCGAGGATCCCGCTAGAGTACCGACATGACCCTCGAGCTCACCTCCGCGCGCCTGTGGACCTGGCGCCTCGCCGTGTTCGCGATCTTCACCGCGAGCGGTCTGAGCATCGCGACGTGGGCATCGCGGGTGCCGTCGATCAAGGCGGCGCTCGGTATCGACAACGCCACCATCGGACTCCTGCTGCTCGGCATGGGTGCCGCGTCGATCGTGGGCCTCTCACTCGCGTCGCTGATCGCGGCGCGACTCGGGACGCGGCTCGGCATGCTCGGCGTGATGATCGTCCTTTCCGCGGGCCTCTTCCTCATCGGGATCGGCACCGACGTCGTGCCCTCGCTCCCCCTCGTCCTCATCGGGCTCACGCTGTTCGGTTTCGGGAACGGCACCCTCGACGTCCTGATGAACGTCGACGGGGCGGCCATCGAGGTCGAGGTGGAGAAGACGATCCTGCCGCTGTTCCACGCCTTCTTCAGTCTGGGCACCGTGATCGGCGCCGGCATCGGGGCTCTCGCCGCGAGCCGACGGATCGATGTCTTCCCGCACACCGCCGTCGTCGCGATCTCCATCGTGGTGCTCGCGTTCATCGCCTTCGCCTACGTGCCGCACCGCGCGTTCGGCTCGACGGACGATGCGCCGAGCGGCTGGCGGGACCGACTCTCGACCGCGCTGTCCGCCTGGCGCGAGCCGCGCACGTACGTGCTCGGCATCGTCATGCTCGGCATGGCGTTCGCGGAGGGTGGCGCCAACGACTGGCTGGCCCTCGGCGTCAGCGAGGACCACCGCGGCGGCCCGGCGCTCGGCGCGGCCGCCCTCACCGTCTTCTCGATCGCGATGACCGTCGTGCGCGTCTTCGGCGGCCCGCTCGTCGACCGCTTCGGCCGTGTCGCGACGCTGCGGGTCCTCGCTGCGACGGCCGTGGTCGGCATCCTGCTGTTCATCCTGGCGCCGAACCTGCCGCTCGTCTTCGTCGGAGCGGCGCTGTGGGGCATGGGTGCCTCGCTCGGGTTCCCCCTCGGGATGTCGGCGGCGGCCGACGACCCGGCCCGCGCGGCGGCCCGGGTGAGCGCGGCGGCGACGATCGGCTACGTCGCGTTCCTGTGCGGACCGCCCGTCCTCGGCCTCATCAGCACGCACATCGGCCTGCTGAACACCCTGTTCATCGTCGCGGCCCTCGTCGCGGCATCGGGCTTCGCCTCCGGCGCCGCCAAACCCCTGCCGGGAACCCGCGGCACCAGCCACTGAGGCGGGGCGTCAGAACAGGCGAGGCGCTCCCGACTCGATGCCCTTCATCTCGTCGTAGTCCAACGTGACGCAGCGGATGCCGCGATCGGTCGCCAGCACCTTCGCCTGAGGCTTGATCTCCTGAGCCGCGAACACCCCCGTCACGGGAGCGAGGTGCGGGTCGCGCCCGAGCAGCTCGAGATAGCGCGTCAGCTGTTCGACGCCGTCGATGTCACCGCGGCGCTTCACCTCGACGGCGATCGTGCCGCCTTCGGGGTTGCGCAGCAGAAGGTCGACCGGTCCGATGGCGGTCGGGAACTCGCGTCGCACGAGCGTGAGGTTCTCGCCGATCACGCCCACCTGCTCGGCGAGCAGCCGCTGCAGGTCGGCCTCGACGCCGTCCTTCACGAGACCCGGATCCACGCCGAGCTCGTGCGACGAGTCGTGGAGCACCTCGTAGATGCGGATCGTCAGCTCGTCGCCCGTCTTGGCGTGGGTGACGCGCCACTTCTCGACGACGTCGATGTCGTCCTCGCCGGGCTCGATGACCGTGAGGGTGCACGGCGGGCTCATCCAGTTCAGCGGCTGATGCTGGATGTCGCGGTGGAAGGCGACTGTGCCGTCCGCCTTGACCATGATGAGGCGGGTGGCGGGGGGCAGATGCGTGTTCAGGCGACCGGTGTAGTCGACGGAGCAGCGGGCGATGACGAGACGCACGGCGACGAGCCTACCCGCGGCATCCGTCCCCGTAGGCTGGTCGCATGACGACGCGCTCCCCCTGGTCCTGCATCCTCTGGGACGTGGACGGCACGATCGTCGACGCCTCCGTCGGCATCCTCAGCCGCCTCGATCGCTGCCTCACCCACTTCGGGCACCCCGCGCCGACGCGGGCAGAGCTGGTCCACTGGATCGGTCCGCCCATGTACGACTCGTTCCAGAAGAACGTCGGGATGACACCGGAGCAGGCCACCGAAGCCGTCACGTACTACCGGGCTCTCGGCAAGGCCGACGGCTACACCGCGAACGTGGAGCTCTACCCGGGGGTCGGGGAGCTGATCGCGGACATCGCGGCAGCGGGCATCCCGCAGGCGACGGCGAGCTCGAAGCCCGAGGTCCAGGTCGTCGCGCTCATGGAGCACTTCGGCCTGTCCGAGCACATGCAGGCGATGGCGGGCGCGACGCCGGACGAGAAGACGCTCGCCACGAAGGCCGACATCGTCGCAGAGGCGCTACGCCGTCTGCGCGCGACGGGGGCCGACACGAGTCGACCGATCCTCATCGGCGACCGTCATCACGACGTCGACGGCGGCGCCGCGAACGGCGTCCCCGTCATCTTCGTGCGATGGGGCTTCAGCTGGCCCCACGAGTCAGAAGGAGCGCAGGCGGCGGTCGACTCGATGGTCGAACTCCGCCGCCTGCTCCTCACTGACGAGGTGTGAAACCTCAGAGGGGACGGATGTTCTCCGCCTGAAGACCCTTGGGGCCCTGTGCGATGTCGAACTCAACTCGCTGGTTCTCTTCCAGCGAGCGGTAGCCCGACGATTCGATGGCCGAGTAGTGGGCGAAGACGTCGGCGCCGCCCTCATCGGGAGCGATGAACCCGAAGCCCTTCTCCGAGTTGAACCACTTGACGGTACCGCTGACGCTCATGAACTGCCTTACTGATTGATGCCGACGACACGTCCGCCGGTCCTTCCCCAACCTAGCCGTCGGGACCTGTACAGTCACCCCCTGCGTCCGAAGGTGACACAAACGTTGCCCGCCGGACACCCGGGGAGGGCTGAAATGAGTGACGGACGACACTTCGTGATACCCCCGGGGGTATTCTGGTGACCATGCGCACCATCATCATCGGTGGCGTCGCCGCGGGTATGTCCGCGGCGACCCGCCTGCGTCGACTCGACGAGGACCGCGAGATCGTCGTCTTCGAGCGAGGCCACCACGTGTCCTTCGCGAACTGCGGACTCCCCTATTACGTCGGCGGCGTGATCGAGGACCGGTCCTCGCTGCTGCTGCAGACACCGGCATCCCTCGCCTCACGCTTCGCGCTGCAGGTCCACGTCCGCCACGAGGTCGTCGCGATCGACCCGGCGGCGAAGACCGTCAAGGTCCGCGACCTCGAGACCGGCGATGAGCGGATCGAGCCGTTCGACGACCTCGTCCTCGCCATGGGCGCGACGACGGCCGATCCGATCCCGGGTGAGGGCATGCCGGTCGTCACCCTCCGGAGCGTCGAGGACGTCGACGCGATCACCGCCGTCCTCACCGAGACCGCCTCACCGCGAGCCGTCGTCGCGGGAGGCGGGTTCATCGGGATCGAGGCGGTCGAGAACCTCGTCGCCCGCGGCGCACGGGTGACCCTCGTGCAGCGGGGCCATCAGGTACTGAGCCCCCTCGACTCCGAGATGGTCTCGCCCGTCCACCGCGCACTCGGCGATGCCGGAGTGGATCTGCGCACCGGCGTGACCGTGTCGGGAATCGGTGCCGGCGTCGCCACCCTCTCCGACGGAACCGAGGTGTCCGCGGACCTGGTAATCGACGCTCGCGGCGTTCGTCCCGACGTGCAGATCGCGAGTGCCGCAGGGATCGCCCTCGGCCCGACGGGCGGAATCGCCGTCGACGACCGGCATCGCACCAACGTCCCCAGCGTGTGGGCCGTCGGCGACGCCGTCGAGAAGACCGACCACCTGGACGGCACCGCGACCCTCGTCACCATGGCCGGGCTCGCGAACCGGCACGGTCGCGCGGCGGCCGACGACATCGCCGGTGCGGCGACCGTCGCCGCGACCCCGGCACTGGGAACGACGATCGTCGGAGTCCTCGGCCTCACTGTCGGTCTCGTCGGCTGGAGCGAACGCCGACTCGTCGCGGCGGGCCGGCCGCACCGCATCGTGCACACGCACCCCTTCTCTCATGCGGCCTACTACCCGGGCGCCGAGCAGATGGCCATGAAGCTGTTGATCGATCCCGACACCGACCTGATCCTCGGAGCGCAGCTCGTGGGGCGGTCAGGCGTCGACAAGCGGCTCGACGTCCTGGCCGTCTCGATGACGGCAGGGCTCACGGCATCCGCTCTCACTCAGTTGGAACTCGCCTACGCGCCGCAATACGGTTCGGCGAAGGACGCGATCAACATGGCGGGGTACGTGGCCGAGAACCTGGCGACCGGTGCCGACCGTACGATCCAGTGGCATGAGGTGGATGCCGCCCGCGCAGCCGGCGCCGTGGTCGTCGATGTGCGCACGACGGGCGAGCACGAGGCGGGGTCGATCCCCGGGTCGATCCTGCTCCCCCTCGACGAGCTCCGTGAGCGCCATGGCGAGCTCCCCGATGCGCCGCTCATCGTCCACTGCAAGGTGGGCCAGCGGGGCCACACGGCCAGCCGCATCCTGCAGCAGCTCGGTCACGACGTCCGCAACCTCGACGGCGGGTGGCTGACATGGACCGACGGAGCCGAGGCCGCTGGCCCCAGCTGAGCCGGCTGGACGAGAGCCCCGACGACGGCGAGCTCATGGGCCAACCGCCCGAGGGGCGTCAGCGAGTCCGACGGACGAGTGCGGAGACCACGGCGACGGCGGTCCCTGCGACGATGCCGACGAGCGTCTCCCACAGACGATCGCTCAGCAGGACTCCGACGGTGGTCGGTGCGGCGAGCTGCACCATCAGGAGCGCCAGCGGCGTGATGAACACCATCGCGATCGCATAGTTGCGGCCGACGAACAGTTCGGCGGCCGCTTGGAGGGCGACGGCGATCAGGATCACGCCCAGCGGCGGCACCCCCAGGGCGAGGATGGCTGCGGCCACCAGCACTCCGAGACCCGTTCCGATGAGACGCTGCAGGCCGCGGATGATGCGCGCCTTCACGTGCGGCCCGCTGACCGCCGCGACGGAACCGACCATCGCCCAGTACCAGTGCGAGTCGAGCAGGAGGAGCCCGGCGATTCCACCGAGGAGCGTCGCGACCGCGACCGTGATGGCCATCTCCGCGGCCACGGCACCGACGGCAATGCGGTTCTTCGTCCGTGTCAGGCGCGGGATGCCCCGGGCCGAAACGGCCTCGTACACGATTGTGATGAGGATCGAGAAGACCACCGCCGCGAGGCCGACGGCGAGGACGTCCATCAGTCGGGTGGCATCAGCGGGGACGGATGCCGTGGCTCCCGCGGCGAACACGATGAACAGCGCGCCCGGCGGGTGCCATTGCGCCGAATACGCGAGCAGTGTGACGAGCGAGGCGACGGCCGACACCACGAC
Organism: Microbacterium phoenicis; assembly: GCF_047302325.1. NCBI lineage: Bacteria > Bacillati > Actinomycetota > Actinomycetes > Micrococcales > Microbacteriaceae > Microbacterium > Microbacterium phoenicis. The sequence continues at coordinate 593,261 of NZ_CP154849.1, read as the reverse complement.
GATCGCCCACGGCGCCGTCAGGCCGGCGACCGAGGTCGCCGTGCCGATGAGCATCGCGGTGACGAGGACGGCGCCGGCGGCCGCCTGCATCCTGACCCGATCGCCGGTCCGGTCGGTGCGCCCGTAGAGCGACGCGAAGGCTCCGAAACTCGCGTAGATGCTGAGATCGAGCCGGCCCATCGTCCAGAGGACGAGGAGGGGGACACCCACGCTGATCGCCGCGCGGATCGCGACCGTGTGATCGCGGTCGTACGGTGCGACGCGGATGACCCCGGTCCAGATCCGGCCACGCGATGCACTCACCTGACGAGCCTACGCGCGGAGGGCTGGCACCCCAGGGGCCCGCGTGCGAGCGAACCCCGGGAGACGCCTCAGTGCACGGGGACCTGTGCCTCCGACTCGCCGACCGGCTTCCGCACGAAGGCCGCCAGCACAACGGCCACCGAGGCGACCGCCGCACCGACGAAGAAGGCGGTGTGCACGCCGGACGCGACCGCGCCGATCGCATCGGCCCCGGATGCCGCCGCAGCAGCGCCCCCGACCGACATGAGCGTGATGAACAGAGCTGTGCCGGCCGCACCGGCGACCTGCTGCAGCGTGCTGACCGTCGCGCTGCCGTGCGAATACAGCCGCTGCGGAAGAGACCCCAGCGCCGATGTGAGCAACGGCGTGAAGACGAAGCCGAGCCCGAGGTTCAGAGCCATGTGCACCGCGATGATCCAGGCGACCGACGTGCCTTCACCGAAAGTCGTCATGCCCCACAGGGCCGCCGCCGCGACGACCATGCCCGGAAGGACCAGCGGCCGCGGTCCGAAGCGGTCGAAGAGCGATCCGACGACGGGAGCGATGATGCCCATCAGCACACCGCCGGGAAGGAGCATGAGTCCGACGGTCAGGGTGTCGAGCGCGAGGACCTGCTGCAGGTAGATGGGGAGCAGGATCAGCGACCCGAACAGCGCCGACATGACCACGATCACCAGGACGACGGCGAGGCTGAACGAGCGCGACCGGAAGGTCCGCAGGTCGAGGAGAGCGGCATCCGTCCTCTGCAGCACCAGCTGACGGACGACGAAAGCGATGAGGGATGCCGCGCCCACGACGAGCGGGATCCACACGGGAACCGGGGCGTGGCCCGACGCCGACTCGCCGATGGAACTGAGGCCGAAGATGAGGCCGCCGAAGCCCAGGGCCGACAAGACGACGGAGAGGACGTCGAAACGCGCGTCCCTCGTCTCGGTCACGTTGCGCACCCAGAGCGCGCCGAGGGCGATGGCGACGAGCGCGATCGGCAGGACCAGCCAGAACATCCAGCGCCAGTCCAGCGCCGAGAGGATGAGGCCCGAGACCGTGGGGCCGATCGCCGGCGCGACCGCGATCACGATGCTGATGACCCCCATCATCCGCCCGCGGTGCGTCGCCGGCACGACGTTCAGCACCGTGGTGAACAGCAACGGCATCATGATCGCGGTACCCGACGCCTGGACGATGCGGCCGACCAGCAGCATCCCGAATCCCGGTGCCAGTGCCGCGATGAGCGTGCCGATCGCGAACAGCGTCATCGCGGTGAAGAACACCTGGCGAACGGTGAAGCGCGCAAGAAGCGTTCCGGTCAGGGGGATGACGACGGCCATCGTGAGGAGGAAGCCTGTCGTCAGCCACTGCGCGGTGGCCGCCGTGATGTCGAGGTCGACCATCAGGCTCGGCAACGCGACGCCCATGATCGTCTCGTTGAGAATGACGACGAAGGCCGCGACGACGAGGAGCGCGATGACCGGTCCGGTCCTTGCGGGGGGCGCGGCGACGGTCGGGGCAGGCGCTGTGCCGGGGCGGGAGTCACTGAGTGTCATGGGGTGCCTTCGATGTCGCGCGGTCGGTATCGTGTCGATGATATATGACAGTGACTGCCATATTGGCGGTCAGCGCATATTTGACGATCAGTGCAACAATGAGGTCATGAACGGGTATTCCCCTACCGACGGGCCCGCCACGGAGCGGCCCGCGGAGGGACTGCGCGAGCGGCGTCGCCGCGAGACCCAGCGCGAGTTGTCGGATGCCGCAATCGAGCTGTTCGAGAAGCACGGCGTGACCGGTACCACCGTCGATGACATCGCCGAGCTCGCCGGCACATCGCCCCGCACTTTCTTCCGCTACTTCCCGACGAAGGAGGCGGCCGTCCTGCAGCCGACGGAGGAGTCCGAGTCGATGCTGCAAGCGGTGAGCGCCGCCGTGGTCGGCGGGGACCCGCTGTTGCGCGCTCTCGAGAACACCTGGCTGGCTCAGATCGCCTGGTTCGACTCCCGTCCCGAAGAGCATGACCGTGCCCTCCGGGTCAGGCGGCTCGTCGGTCAGGAGCCGACGCTTCTCGCCCTCGCGCTGCGCACCGAGGCAGACCAGGTGGATGCTCTGACGGCGACTGCGACGGAAGCCGCGGGGTCGGATGCCGACGCCCTCACCGCCCGCGCCGCGATCGGGATCGTCTTCCTCATCGTCCGGCTCGCCTTCGATGAGTGGGCCCGTCGCGCCGAGATCGGAACCTCAGCCAGCGTGCGGGAGATCTACCTCGAGATTCGACGCAGCACGGCGGCGATGAGCGATCAATTGGGCGACTCGGTTTCGACGTAGACGTCGAGGTTCTTCGCTACCTCGGAGAGCGACACCTCGAACGAATCGACAGACGCCCAGCTCTGAAGAGCCGAGGGACACGCCTCGTCGGACAGGAGAACGGTTCGCGTCCCCGCTTTGAAGGCGAGCAGTCCACAGCCGTGAGCTGCCGCGCTGTCCGATCCCTGCCCGAAAGAAGCAGAGCCATATCCTCCGAAGAACACCCCGTAGGTCGTGTAACCGTCCGATGTCTCGGCCGAGTAGACCGCCGAATTGGTGTCGCGCAGCCGGGGGGTGTCACCTTCGTCGAGGTCTGACTTCGTCAGGTCATTTCCGAACACTGCTGCGACGTGCGGAGATGACAAGGTGCCGCCTGGCTCGAGACCCGCGAAGGTGTCCCTCGCCTGCGTCAGCACGAAGCCCATCAGAGCCTCCACACTGTCTTCCGCCTCTTCGGTCACCTGTCGATGAAGTTGGGACGCGACGCACCCCGTGAGGACGAGGGTCACGACGGCCACCATCGACAGTGCCGGCAGAATTCTCACCCCTACAGATCTCGGGCTCATGTGCGACTTCCCGCCCTGACGTAGCTGATCTGCCTCATTTCCGCCGCCAGCGTTCGTGTCGCGCCCGCTGCGCCCGCGGGCGCGCCTGGGTCCAGACAGTCGCCTCAAACCTAGGCGGTGAGGTTAGGACAGGCGCCTCTCACGGCTTTGCTTGCTCGAGAATCGACTTCAAGGCGTTTGTGTCGAGATACAGTCCGGGATCGTCGGCTCCGCATCCAGTACCGCCGAGCGTGATGCCCGTAAGCCGGAATCCGTTCTGTTGCTGCGAAAAGATGCCGCTCCCACTGTCGCCAACGCACGTGTTGTCCACGTCCACCGGGACCATGCAGGTCGACGAACCAGGACGTATCCCCGACGCCTCCGCCGAAGTGATTATGGACTCACACCGGTCACGGTCCTCGACGAGTGCGATCTCTTTAGCCTCACAAGGCCTCGCCTCAGCTTCACGTATCCGACCCCAGCCCGTGGCGATAGCCGTCCCCGCATCCGGTATCGGGTGTCCGAGCGGGACCGCTTCCAACGAAACCGACCTGTCCAACTCGAGAAGGGTTGCTTCAGAGGCGTCGCCCGAGCCATCAACCCTCCTCACGCTTGCTCGCCGAAGACCTGTATCTCCGGAGGAGCAAAGGTCGGCTCGTCCGATCACCACGTCAGGCAATGTGTTCTTGTCGAGACAATGCGTCGCGGTGACGACCAGCGTCTCGCTGAGCAGCGCGCCGCCGCAGAAGGCGTTCTCCCAGAGACGAGAATCATCTGCGCTGGGATTGATGAGAGCTACGTACGCCGCTTGCGGCATGTCGGTATCCGTTTCTTCTGTGGCGCAACCCGCTAGCGCAATCGCTGCTGCGACCGCCACCACCACCGAACTAACACGAACCGCGGTTTGCGACTCTGTAATCGACCAGGATTTCCTCTTGGAAACTTCGACCATCGGCCTCGTACGACACCTTCACTCTCGAAATATCCGTACTCTCAGCATCTTTCGCCGGGGACACCACGATCAACAGGGTCGCCGCGGATCCAGGCGCGATAGATGCGCCGTCAGCTTTCTCGGCCCGTGCGAAGATCTCGTTCTCGTCGCCGACGGGATCAGCTGCGGGATACCCGCTCGCCCCGATCACTTGCCCCAGCGCAGGTCCGGCAGGGTCGAGGAGGTAACGGATGGACTGCGCGTCGCTTTCTTCGCTCTGTATGTTGCCGACCGTTATAGCCGTTGAGCCCATGTTGCTCAGGACCTCGCCGAAGAATGCTTCCGCGCCCGCGGATGCGGGCACGCAGACATTGGCCATTCCCGCCTCGACCCGAGGACCAACGAGTGGGCCGTCAGTTTCCGGTGTGGGGGCACAGCCGATGAGCGCGACAGTGAGAAACACAGCTACCCCCGCGACTGCCGCCGACCGTGCCCCCACACCGCTCAAGACTTCGCCACGATCTGATAGGCGTTCGACTGAGTGGCGTAGTTCCCCGAGCCGCAGACCTTGCCCGCCTTGTTCGGGAAGCTCACGGCGATCTTGCCGTTGTTGCTCCAGCCTGTCTGAGCGCTCAGCCCTACTCCGTAGATCTCAACAGATCCTGTCCACGTGACCTGAGTATCGCGCGACTTGGTGAAGGATGCCCCCTTGTTATAGCTAACGCAGTAAGTCGCCTTGGGAGCGCTGACCGACGTGAATGACGAACCTCCGACCCACATGTCCGCCCGGACTTTGTAGCTGACTGATGTGAAGGGCACCCCACCCGTAACGAAGGTGCATTTTGTCTTGTAGTTGCCGTATCGGAACTGCGTCTTAGCGAGTTTGTTGCCGGTTCCCGACATCGCCGGGAAGTTGACCGATGCCGTCGAGCTGATCGAGGTCGTGCCCGAGGCAGAGAAGCCAGCGTTCGAGGCTTTCTGGGAAACAGCCGCTCCAAGCGAGCTCGACTGGCCGGACTCGTAGACATAATCGACCTTCGCACCCGTGTTGGACGAGAACAGTCCGCCAACCGGCACCCACTTGTTGCCAAGGTTGGTGATCTTCGTCGAGGTACAGGCCTTCTCGATGAATGCATCCGATGATGCCATCGGGTCTGCAGCGCCCGCATCTTCCGCTTCACCGGTAGCGGCGACGTCACCGAGGTCAACGACAGAGTCGACGGAAGCGCTCTCGATTTCATCCACGTTCACCGAGAAGGACTTCTCGAAGGTGGTCTCCCCGTTGTCGGCACTGACGAAGAGGTTGACCTCTCCTTGGTCTGACGCCATCCGGTCGAGGACATTCATCGAATCGACAGCGAGAGCGAAGTTGCCATCGCCGTCCACTTCAGCGGAACCAATCGGCTCCAAATTGAATTGATCTCCAACCTCGAAGTCTGCGAGAGCCTCGTTGGACGGCCATGCAAAGACGTCCGCTGTCTCAGGAACGTCACTTCGCGGTGCCGTGACAATCGTGCCCTCAGCAACGATGACTTCATCCTCAGATGGAGCCGGCATCACAGCGGCGGCCGCGAAGGCGAGTATGCCCACGCCGCCCATCGCGACGAAGGCGTGTCTCATCCGCCCCAATACTGAGTTCATTTTTCCCCCTGGATTCAGCGACCTGGATCCGCGCCGACATCCGAGAAAGATGACGAACATGCGCGCTGGCCGCTCACGAAGAGTAGGAGCACCCGGTCTGGCCGACAAGTCGGTCGTTTGGGGGACATGCAGTCGAACAACGCATTTGAACGGTTGCCTTTCGCAGCGCTGTACGGGGAGGTGACGGTCCAGATCCCGTCTCGCGCGAGGTATGGCGGTACTCATCGTCACCGGCGCCTTCCGCGATCCGAATGACCCTCCGCGCAGAAACGACGAAGCCGGTCGGGGTTCTCACCACCGACCGGCTTCGTGTCGCACTGTCTGTGCGCGAGGGGGGAGTTGAACCCCCACGCCCTTTCGGGCACTGGCACCTGAAGCCAGCGCGTCTGCCTATTCCGCCACTCGCGCGAACCCGTGTCGCCACGGGATCAACTTTCCGAGGATATCATGGCGCGAGCCCGCCGGAGAAACGGCCGCTGCTGTGTTCCCCAGACCCTGCCAGGGTCGACAACTAGCATGTGAGCACCGGTCCAGACTGCCTGAGGAGCCCCGTGGGACTACTTGACAGCTTCGAGAAGGGAATCGAGCGCGCCGTGAACGGCGCGTTCGCGAAGACCTTCCGCAGCGGTGTGCAGCCTGTCGAGATCGCCTCCGCACTGCGTGCCGAACTCGACGCGAAGGCCGCCGTGGTCTCGCGCGACCGCATCCTCGTTCCGAATACCCTCGTCGTCCGGCTCGCTCCGGCAGACCACGAGCGCATGGGCGCACTGGGCCGCGCGCTCCACGACGAGCTCGTTCAGCTCGTCGAAGGCCATGCCAAGGCGCAGCAGTACAGCTTCGCCGGTCCGGTCTCGCTCTCGATCAACCCCGACGAGTCCCTCACGACCGGCACCGTCCGGGTCGACTCGCACTCGGCCGGCGCCGAGGACGTGTCGTGGCACGGCGTCGTCGAGATCGACGGCCAGCAGCACCGCCTCACCGCGAGCCGCACCGTCATCGGACGCGGGACGGATGCCGACATCACGATCTCCGACGCCGGCACCAGCCGCCGGCACGTCGAGATCCTGTGGGACGGCCGCCGCGCCATGGTTCGCGACCTCGGCTCGACCAACGGCACACAGCTCAACGGTGTGAAGGTCGCGGAGGCGGCCCTCGAGCCGGACTCGGTCGTCACGATCGGGCGCACGCGGATCACGTTCCGCGTCGTCGCGCAGGCATCCCGCCGCATCCCCCCGCGGCCGCAGGATCCGGCGACGCGCATGTTCGACATCGGAGGCCAGGCATGAGCGAACTGACACTCCTGCTGCTGCAGATCGGGTTCTTGATCCTGCTGTGGTTCTTCGTCTTCGCGGTGGTCTATTCGCTGCGCGCCGACCTCTTCGGGGTCAAGGTGCGGAAGATGCCCGAGCCTGTCGCCGCCGCGCCCGGACCAGTGGCGACCGCTCCGGCGAATGCCGAGACCTCGATCGTCTCGCCGATCGCGACCCGGCCGGCCGCCCCGAGCGGTCCGCAGAAGGCCACGAAGAACACGGCCTCGCGCATTGTCATCACCAGCGGACCGAAGGCCGGGCTCGAACTGCCGCTCGGCGACGAACCCCTCACGATCGGTCGCTCCAGCGAATCGGGCCTCGTCATCCGCGACGACTACACCTCGAGCCACCACGCGCGGCTCGTGCTGTGGGGCGAGCAGTGGATGGTGCAGGACCTCGACTCCACCAACGGCACCTGGCACGACGGCGAGCGCGTCGCCTCTCCCGTCCCCGTGATCGTCGGCGCCCCCATCAAGGTCGGCGCCACGACGTTCGAGCTGCGGAAGTAACGGCCCGCACCGATGGTCTTCGAGGGGTCGAGCGCCGCCATCTCCCATACCGGGAAGGTCCGCTCCAACAACCAGGACTCGGGCTTCTCGGGCTCGAACCTGTTCGTGGTCGCGGACGGCATGGGCGGCCACGCCGGCGGCGACATCGCGTCGAGCATCGCCGTCCACCACCTGGAGGGCCTCGACCACGGGTTCCCGACCCCGGCCGAGGCGGAGCGGGAGCTCCGTGAGGCGATCGTGGATGCCGCGCACGTCCTCGTCGACACCGTCGCCGAACGTCCCGAGCTCGCCGGCATGGGAACGACGGTCAGCGCCGTCCTCATGGTCGACGACTACGCCGTCATCGCCCACATCGGCGACTCACGCGTCTACCTGTTCCGCGACGGGGCCTTCACCCAGATCACGACGGACCACACCTTCGTCCAGCGGCTCGTCGACTCGGGTCGGATCACACCCGAAGAGGCTCGCTACCACCCGCGCCGTTCCGTCCTCATGCGCGTGCTCGGCGACATGGGCACCGACCCCGAGGTCGACGCGTTCATCATGCAGACCCAGCCGGGCGACCGCTGGCTGATCTGCTCCGACGGTCTGTGCGGCGTCGTGGACGATGCGCAGACCGCGAAGGTGCTGCGCCAGGATCTCGCTCCCGGCCGCACCGCTGACATGCTCCTGAAGCTGGCGCTGGATGCCGGGGCCCCCGACAACGTCACGATCGTCCTCGTCGACGTGGGGGGCCGGCATCCGATGTACAGCGGGACGGCGACCGTCGTCGGCTCCGCCGCCACACCCAAGGGCATCGAGATCCCCGTCGCCCGGCCGGCGCGCACAGGCTGGTTCCAGACCGGACGCCAGGCGGCGAACGAGCCGAGCCACTTCGAACCGGCAGCCGAGTACCTCGAGGAGCTCATCGAGGAGGACCGTCGCCGGGGACGCCGCCGGCGCGTCTGGTGGTTCGTCGGGTTCATCGCGATCGTGGCGGTCATCGCAGCCGGTGTGTTCGCCGGATACGCCTGGACGCAGACCCGCTACTTCATCGGCGCCGACGACGACAGCGTCGTGATCTATCGCGGCATCCAACAGGACATCGGTCCGATCTCGCTGTCGACGCCGTTCGAGGACACCGACATCCTCCTCGCCGACCTCCCCGCCTATCAGCGGCAGTCGGTGGAACAGACCATCTCCGCCCGATCGCTCGCCGACGCGCAGGCGATCGTCGACAACCTCCGCCAGGGGACCCCATGACAGCCTCGGTAGAGACCGACACGACGGTCATCAAGGCACTGCGCAAACTGCGGATGCCGGCGACGCAGCGCAACCGCGAGCTCGGACTCCTCGTGTTCGCGGTCGCCGTGACGACGGTCGCGGTCATGCTCGTCCAGCTGGGCACCCGCGGCGAGATCGACCCGACGTTCCTCTCGTACTGCGGCGGGCTCGCCGGTCTGGCGCTCGCCCTCCACATCGTGACCCGCATCTGGGCACGGGACGCGGATCCGTTCGTCCTGCCCATCGCGACCCTGCTGACCGGTCTCGGCGTCGCGATGATCTACCGGCTCGACATCGCCGAGGGGCGTCTCGGCTGGGGTTCGCTGGGCTTCCGCCAGCTGGTGTGGGCCGCCATCGCGATCGCGGGGGCGATCCTCATCGTGGTCTTCCTCCGCAACTACCGCGTCCTCTTCCGCTACACGTACGTGTTCGGGCTGACCGGCATCCTGCTGCTCCTCCTGCCGTTCGTGCCGGGCCTCGGCATCAAGGCCGGCGCAGATGTCTGGGTGTCCATCGGCGGCGTCTTCTCGTTCCAGCCCGGTGAGCTCGCGAAGATCTGCCTCGCGGTCTTCTTCGCGGGATACCTCGTCCGCACCCGCGAAGCGCTCAGCTCGGTCGGCACGAAGTTCCTCGGCATCACGTGGCCGAAGGCCCGTCAGCTCGGCCCGCTGCTGATCGTCTGGGGTGTCTCGCTCGGGATCATCGTGCTCCAGCGCGACCTGGGCACCGGCATCCTCATCTTCGGCATGTTCATCGCGATGCTCTACGTCGCGACGGGCAAGGCCAGCTGGGCGATCCTCGGAGTCCTCATGGCCGCCGCCGGCGCTCTCGTCGCCTCGCGAGTCCTGCCCTACGTCGGACTGCGCTTCTCGAACTGGCTCGACGCGTTCAACCCGGACTACATCAACGGCAGCAGCTTCCAGCTCGTGTCGGGGATCTTCGGTCTCGCCCACGGCGGGCTCATCGGCACCGGCTGGGGTCTGGGGCGCCCCGACCTGACGCCGCTGGCGCACAACGACTACATCCTGCCGAGCCTCGGCGAAGAGCTGGGTCTCGTCGGTGTGTTCGCGATCCTCGCGCTCTACATGGTGTTCGTGAGCCGCGGCATCCGCATCGGCATCGCCGGTCAGGACGACTTCGGCAAGCTCCTCGCGACGGGCCTGTCGTTCACCCTGGCCCTGCAGGTGTTCATCATGGTCGGCGGCGTGACCCGCGTCATCCCGCTCACGGGTCTCACGATGCCGTTCCTCGCGGCGGGCGGATCGTCGCTCATCGCGAACTTCCTCATCATCGCGATCCTGCTTCGCATCTCCGACGCGGTTCGCTCCAGGCCCCGGGTGGTGATCGGATGACCAAGCAACTACGCCGACTGAGCGTCGTCGTGCTCCTCATGTTCCTCAGCCTCTTCGCGGCCACGAGCGTCATCCAGGTCGCTCTCGCCGGGCAGCTGAACGAGAACCCCAACAACCGTCGCACCCTGTACGACTCGTACGAGGTGCAGCGCGGGACGATCTTCGCCGGCAGTACCGCGATCGCGTCGTCCAACCCGAGCGACGACGTATACAGCTGGATCCGCACGTACCCGGATGCCGAGATGTGGGCGCCCGTGACCGGGTTCATCAACCCCGTCCTGCGCTCCTCCACGGGGCTGGAGTACGCGATGAACGCCGCCCTCGCCGGAACCGGCAGCCGGCAGTTCCTCACCCGCTTCGACCAGATCGTGAGCGGACAGCCGCCGCGCGGGTCGAACGTGCTCCTCTCGCTCGACCCGAAGGTCCAGAAGGTCGCCTACGACGCGCTCGACGGCCTCGAGGGAGCCGTCGTCGCGATGGAGCCCGACACCGGCCGCATCCTGGCCATGGCCACGAGCCCCAGCTTCGACACGAACCTGCTCGCGTCGCACAACAGCTCCGCCGTCAATGCGGCCGACCAGAAGCTCGAGGCCGACCCGCTGCGGCCGCTGACGAACCGCGTGACCCGCGAGACCGAGCCTCCCGGATCGACGTTCAAGCTCGTCGTCGCGTCGGCGGCGCTGTCGTCGGGCAAGTACACGCCCGACTCGGAGTTCGACAACCCGGCGACGTTCCGGCTCCCCGGGACCAACAGCATCCTGCACAACTTCGACCGCGGCACCTGCGGCCCCGGTGAGAAGACGACCCTGGCAACGGCGCTGCGGCTGAGCTGCAACATCCCGATGGCCGAACTCGCGCTCGAACTCGGCACCGACGCGATCCGCGAAGAAGCACAGAAGTTCGGCTTCAACTCGGCCTTCGAGATCCCGCTCAACGTCGCCGCCTCGAGCTACCCCGAGGGCTTCAACGAGCCCCAGACCGCGCTGAGCGGTATCGGGCAGACCGACGTCCGCGCCACCCCGCTCCAGATGGCGATGGTCGCGGCCGGTATCGCCAACGACGGCGTGGTCATGAATCCCCGCATGGTGGACCGCGTCGTCGCTCCCGACCTCACCGTGCAGGACGAACCGGCAGACACCGAGTTCGGTCGCGCCGTGAGCCCGGAAGTGGCGAAGACCATGACCGAGCTGATGACCGCCAATGTCCAAAACGGCGCGGCGTCGGGTGCGAGAATAGACGGCGTCGACGTCGCCGGGAAGACCGGAACGGCGGAGCACAATCCGGGGGACCCGTACACGCTGTGGTTCACCGGGTTCGCGCCCGCTGAAGACCCGAAGGTGGTCGTCACGGTGATGGTGGAGAACGGTGGTGGGCTCGGCCAGAACGGCACGAGCAACGGGATCGCGGCCCCGATCGCGAAGAAAGTGATTGAGGCGGTGCTGAGCGAATGAGACCGACGCAAGGTGTGAGCTTCGGCGGACGGTACGAACTGGACTCCCGGATCGCCATCGGCGGCATGGGCGAGGTCTGGGAAGCCACCGACCACGTCATCGGGCGTACCGTCGCGATCAAGATCCTCAAAGACGAGTACATGGGCGATCCCGGCTTCCTGGAGCGCTTCCGCGCCGAAGCCCGGCACGCCGCTCTCGTCAACCACGAGGGCATCGCCAGCGTCTTCGACTACGGCGAGGAGAACGGCTCCGCCTTCCTCGTCATGGAGCTCGTCCCGGGCGAGGCCCTGTCGACGATCCTCGAGCGCGAAGGCGCCCTGTCGACGGACAAGACGCTCGACATCGTCGCCCAGACCGCCTCGGCCCTCCAGGCGGCCCACGCCGCAGGCCTCGTCCACCGAGACATCAAGCCCGGCAACCTGCTGATCACCCCCGACGGCCGCGTCAAGATCACCGACTTCGGCATCGCCCGTATCGCCGACCAGGTGCCGCTGACGGCAACCGGTCAGGTCATGGGTACGGTCCAGTACCTCTCGCCCGAGCAGGCATCGGGGCACGCAGCATCCCCCGCCACCGACATCTACTCGCTCGGCATCGTCGCGTACGAGCTGCTGGCGGGACGCCGTCCGTTCACGGGCGAGTCGCAGGTCGCCATCGCCATGGCTCAGATCAACGACACCCCGCCCCCGCTCCCCGACACGGTGTCGGAGCCGGTCCAGCGCTTCGTGATGAGCATGATCGCGAAGAAGCCCGAGGAGCGTCCCGCGTCGACCTCCGCCGTCGCGCGTGCCGCCGGCGCCCTGCGCCGCGGCGACGTCGCCGGCGCAGCGGCGATCGTCCCGGCCATCGCGGGAGCCGCCTCGACGGACGCTTTCACCCAGCTGCTGACCTCGAACACGGGTTCGGATGCCACGACCCGCCTGCTGCCGTCGGCGGGTGCCGCCGCGGCCGGAGCGGGCGTCGGAACCGGCACGGCCGCACTCGCTACCGAGCAGGCCGCGTCCGAGGAGAAACCCAAGAAGAAGCGCAGCCCGTGGACGTGGCCTCTCGTGGCCCTCATCGCGTTGCTCGCGGTCGTGCTCATCGGCACACTCATCGCGCTCTTCGGGCCGAAGGACGACACAGCGGATCCCGGGCCGTCCAGCCCGCCGCCGAGCTCGTCCTCCCCGCCGGCCTCGTCCCCGCCTCCCTCGTCACCACCCCCTACGACCGCGGCGCCCAATCCCGCCTCCCTCGGCCTCGAGGGAAAGTCGTGCGACGAGGCGACGCGCATTCTGAACGACAACGACTTCACCAACGTGAAGTGCGAGGACGGCGACCCCGCCCCCACCGACGGCCAGGTCGGTCAGGTGTACCGCGTGAACCCGACGGGCAACGTCAACACCTCGGACCAGATCACGCTGCTGCGCTACACCGACGCGGCGCAGATGGAGACTCCCGCGGCGCCGAGCATCCAGGGCGGCAACGCAGACGGCACGGTCACCGCCGGTTCGACGGTCCGCATCATGTGGGACAGCTACACCTGCCCCGCCGGCGCCCCCCAGGCGACGAGCTACACGATGACGGTCTCAGGCGGCATCTTCAACCAGAACGGCGAATCCACGGCGAGCTTCGCGATCGGGGATCGGCCGCAGGAGGTCGTCGTCGACGACAACGGCAGCCAGGCTCTTTCGGTCACCTACACGGTGACCTGCAACGGCGACAACACCGAGCGCGTCTCAGGGGACTCGGCGGAGGCAGCGGCATCCATCGTTCCGGCGCAGGAGCAGACCCCGCCGCCGGCCGACGGTGGGTCCGACGAGGGCCAGGGCTGATCGCGAGGGCTTTCAGCAGGCTTTCGAACGCGGTCGGATAGGCTGTCCGGGTTCCATTCCGGGGAGTGAAGTGTCCGTTACATCACGTGTGCTGTCGGGCCGCTACCGCGTCGATGACCTCATCGGCCGGGGTGGCATGGCTTCGGTGTACCGCGGGCAGGATCTGACCCTCGGGCGACCCGTCGCGATCAAGATCCTCGAGCCCGACCTCGCTGCCGACGGTGCGTTCCGCACCCGGTTCCGCCTCGAGGCGCAGTCGGCCTCGCGCATGTCGCACCCCGCGATCGTCCGCGTCTACGACGCCGGTGAAGAGACCCGGACGGATGCCGCGGGCCGCCCGCACCCCGAGCCGTACATCGTCATGGAGCTCGTCACCGGCCACCTGCTGAAGGACATCATCAGCGAGGGACCGGTGCCGCTCGAAGACGCACTGCGGTATACCGACGGCATCCTCGAAGCGCTCGAGTACTCCCACCGCGCCGGTGTCGTCCACCGGGACATCAAACCGGGCAACGTCATGGTGACCGATGCCGGTCAGGTGAAGGTCATGGACTTCGGCATCGCGCGCGCGGTGTCGGATTCCTCCTCGACCGTGGCCGAGACGACCGCCATCATCGGCACCGCGTCGTACTTCTCGCCCGAGATGGCCAAGGGCGACCCGGTCGACGCGCGCGCCGACATCTACTCGGCCGGCATCGTCCTGTACGAGCTCCTCACGGGCCAGCCGCCCTTCCGCGGCGAGAACCCCATCGCCGTCGCGTACCAGCACGTCTCGGAAGCCCCGATCCCACCCTCCGAGGTCGTCGAGACCGTCCCGCGTTCCCTGGACGCCCTCGTCCTTCGGGCGCTGGCAAAGGATCCGTTCCAGCGGCCCCAGACGGCGGTCGCGTTCCGCGACGCCCTCGCCGCCGCGACGGGTCGCAAGGTGCCCAGCAAGCGGCGGGTCGAATCGCTCAGCAACGAGCTCTACGGTCCCGACCCGAAGCAGGCCGCCGAGACCGCGCGCTCGCTCCGGCAGCTCACGAGCGACGACACCATGCGTCGGACCCAGGCCGGTCCTCCCGCCGCGTGGGTCTGGGCCGGCATCGCGATGCTGGCCGTCCTCCTCGTGTCGGTCTTCATCTGGGTCAACAGCATCCGACCCGATGAGGGGACGGTCACCCCCAACGCGCTCGTCGTACCCGACGTCGTGACCATGACGTGGGACCGCGCCGACCAGGTGATCGGCAACGCCAAGCTCGAGGCCCAGCAGGTCCCGGAGACGAGCGCCGATGTTCCCGAAGGTGCCGTCATCAGGACCGACCCCCTCGCGGGGACGACGGTCGCGCCCGGCGACCAGGTGACGGTCTACGTGTCGAAGGGCGTCGAGAAGTCCGCCCTTCCGACCCTCGCGAACCTCACGGTGCCCGAGGTCACGACCTCTCTCGAACAGGCCGGGCTCACCCTCGGCTCCATCACCCGACGGAACGACCCCCAGCTCGCCGCCGACGTCGTCATCAGCGGCTCGGTCGACGGTGCGTCGGTGGCTCCGGGCGACGAGATCCCGAAGGGCACCGCCGTCGACCTCGTCGTCGCGACGGGAACCGTCACGGTCGAGGACTTCGCCCTCAACTACACCGTCGACAAGGCGGTCGAGATCCTGAAGTCGGAGCAGTACGGCCTCAACCCGATCGTGCAGGAGGACCCCTCCTGCCCCGCGACCGATCCTCGCATGGTGAAGGTCCAGTCCGCGATCGGTGAGGTCCCCGTCGGGTCCGAGATCACGCTCACGACCTGCAGCGGCTGACCGCGGTTCAGCCGACGGTCCGATGCGGCGACAGTCGGGCACCCCGCTGCGCCGCCCCTGCGACGCCGATGCCTTCGAGCCACGTCCCGAGCAGGAGGTAGCCGGCCTCGGTCAGCACGCTCTCGGGGTGGAACTGCACCCCTTCGATCGGCAGCGAGCGGTGGGCCAGACCCATCACGGTGCCCGATTCGGTCCGCGCCGTCACGCGGACCTCGGCGGAGAGCGAATCCTCGCGGACGGCGAGCGAGTGATACCGGGTGGCCGTGAACGGCTGCGGCATCCCCGCGAGCACACCGACCCCGTCGTGCGTCACGCGGGAGGTGCGTCCGTGCATGAGGTCGGGGGCGTGCGAGACCACGCCGCCGAAAGCGACCGCGATGGCCTGATGTCCGAGACACACGCCGAGAAGCGGCGTCCGGGTGTCCGCGCAGCGTCGCACGATCCCGATCGACGCCCCCGCATCCTCGGGCGTCCCGGGACCCGGGGAGATCAGGACGCCGTCGGCCGCGTCCACGCGCGCGACGGCACCGGCGGCATCCGCCTCGACCATGTCCACCCGAGCTCCCAGCTCCGCGAGGTAGCCGATGAGGGTGTGGACGAAGCTGTCGTGATTGTCGACGACGAGAACCCGGATGCCGGTGGTCACCCGCCGCCGCCGACGGTGGACTCCTCGCTCGGCCACACGGTCTGGAAGACCCACGGGAAGACGTAGAAGTACAGCAGGTACAGGATGATCGCAGCCAGCACGAGCAGGATGAACACCCGCACCCACCAGGGGCCGGGCAGTGCTCGCCACAGCGCGGCGTACATCAGGCGCCCACCCCTCCGGTCAACGAGGCCGGCGGACCGTCGGCTGCGGGAGTGAACTCGTCGAACACGGCGTAGGCGATGATGCGCTCCAGGGAATTCAGTTTCGGGGCACAGCTCGTCAGTGTCAGGTAACGGCCGTTGGCGGCGACGCCTTCCTGGTTCGGGACCGGCAGGAGCACCTGGACCTGACTGGGCTGGACGTACTCGAACGAGCGGAACCGGTAGGTGTACCACCCGGCTTTGGTCTGGATGACGATCGCGTCGCCGACCACCAGCTTGTCGATCGGGTCGAAGGGGGCACCCGAGGTCCAGCGGTGAGCCGCGTACGCCGTGTTGCCGACGGCACCCGGCATGGCGGTGTCGGGATAGTGGCCGATCTCGCCGCGGTCCATGATGTCGGGGCGGGTCACGCCCGAGGCGATCTTGAACTGCCAGTCCTTACCGAAACGCGGGACCTTCATGATCCCGAACACCTCGGCGTGCTTCTGGTCGCCGAGGACGGGAATCGCTTCTTCCGCGGAATCGGGTTGCTGCGTGGGGCTCGGGGCGGGAGACGCCTCGGGGGTCTCCTCCGCCTCGGTCGCCCACTGATCGGCCAGCGCCTGAGCCGCGGCGTGCTGCTCGCTCTGCACGATCGCGTCGCCGATCCAGGTGTGCCAGGAGACGTAGAGGAGCACCACGACGCCCAGGGTGAGCAGGATCTCACCCAGGACGCTCGCGACGGTGGCGCGGGGTCGTGGGCGGGATCGACGCGCGCGTCGGGTCTGGTGCTCCGTGGGCGAGGAGTCGGTCACGATCGGAGTTTAGCCAGCGAAGGCTGAATCGGGGCTGGCAGGTAGACTTCTCGCCATGGCACGTGGAGACAAGGACGAGGACCGACTGGTCCAGCCCGAGGGCGAGGCCGCCCCCAACCCGGTCTGGTTCAAGCCGATCATGATCGGGCTGATGCTGATCGGACTCGTCTGGATCATCGTCTTCTACCTGAGCGGCCAGGCTTTCCCGATCCCGCAGATCGGTCCGTGGAACCTCGCGATCGGTTTCAGCATCGCGTTCATCGGGTTCCTGATGACCACGCGCTGGCGCTGAACCCGGGCATCCACCGACAGGAATTACACCGGTGTGATTCATCCCCAGCCTGGGGATGAATCTGTGGATAACTCAGAGATACAGCAGGGCGGGAACTGTCGCGGTCACCGCGACCAGGCCGACGCCCACCGCGACGAGCAGCGCTGCCTGCAGCGGCTGGCGCTTCTGCGCGCGCGTCCGCGAGAAGATGAATCCGATGAGCAGGCCCACGAGCCCGCCACCGATGTGGGATTGCCACGAGACGCCGGACCCTACGAACGAGAACACCAGGTTGATCCCGAGCAGGATCGCGATGGGCAGGATGTTCGCGCCGACGTGGCGGCCGATGATGAGCATCGCCGTGAGGAGGCCCCAGACCGCTCCCGAGGCGCCGACGACCGCGGATCCCGGTGCGATCAGAGCGACCAGGGCCGAGCCGCCGATCGCGCTCAGCACATAGAGCGCGATGAAGCGCACCTTGCCGAGCAGCGGTTCGAGGCTGCGGCCGAGCGCCCACAGGGCCAGCATGTTCAGGGCCACGTGGAAGGGGAGTGGCGTCGAGTGCACGAAGGCGACCGTCAGCATGCGCCACGGTTCGAACGGCGCAGCGCTCCCGGGAACCGCGTACGCGGGCGCGAACGCGAGCGCGTTCGTGACCACGCCGCCGACGACGGGGATCAGCTGCACGAGGTACATCGCGAGCGTGAAGATCATGATCGCGTAGGTGACGACAGGGCGGTCGCTGCGCATCTTGCGCGCGAAGCGCCCCGGCATCCGCTTCACCTCCGCCGACCGCGCCCCCTTCTGCTGCTCCGCCAAGCACTCCGGGCAGATGACGCCGACAGGAAGCGGCGTCTGGCACTCGGGGCAGATGGTGCGCAGGCATCGCTGGCAGAGCACGAAGCTCTGACGGTCAGGATGCCGGTAGCAGAAGTTGTCCGGATTGGTCCGGGGGTCGGCGGAGGTCACGAAGGGATCAGGCCTCGGCGATGTCGATCGAGGAGATGACGACGGGCTCGACCGGACGGTCCTGCGCACCGGTCGGGACGGCGCTGATCTTGTCCACGACGGCGCGCGACGCGTCGTCGGCGACCTCGCCGAAGATCGTGTGCTTGCCGTTGAGCCACGGAGTCGGGTCGGTCGTGATGAAGAACTGCGAGCCGTTGGTGCCCTCGGCCTTGCCGGTGATCGCGTTGCGGCGCAGGCCCGCGTTCGCCATGGCGAGCAGGTAGGGCTTGCCGAAGGTCAGCTCGGGGCTGATCTCGTCGTCGAAGTTGTAGCCCGGGCCGCCGATGCCCTGGCCGAGCGGGTCGCCGCCCTGGATCATGAAGCCGGGGATGATGCGGTGGAAGATGACGTCGGTGTAGAGGGGACCCTCGCCGGGCTTGCCCGTGGCGGGGTGCGTCCAGGCCTGGGATCCGTCGGCCAGACCCGTGAAGTTCTTGACGGTGCGCGGCGCCTGATCGCCGAACAGGTTGACGACGATGTCGCCGTGGGTGGTGTGCAGTGTTGCGACAGCGGAGTGAATCGGCATACTCATCATCCTCTCACTTGCAACCCCCCGCGCCGCCTGAATGCGTCTGGCAGTATGGACCCACTACGTCCCCGGATGAACCCCGAAAAGGGAGGGCCCCGTGAGCCTCAACCGCAAGACCAAGAAGGAACTCCGCAAGCTGCAGAAGCAGGCAGCGAACCTGTGGGAGTCGCAGCAGGTGCTCGTCGGTCAGGCCGGTGACGTCGCCCGTGAGGCGGGTCGCCAGCTCGGCAAGTACAACCACGACCACGTCGTTCCTGCCGCCAAGCACTCCTACGAGCGATACGCCGCTCCCTACGTCGACCGCGGCGTCGAGACGGGACGCAAGGTGCTCAACGGCGCCGTCGTTCCGGCTGCCGGTGCCGTCGTGGGAACCGCCCTCTCGGTGTGGGACGTCGCCAACGACCAGCGCCACCGCCTGTCGAAGGGCAAGGGCCTCGGCGGCTTCGACGCCGACTCGTTCCGCAAGAACGCCGCCAAGGCGGGCAAGAAGGCCACCAAGAAGCTGTCGGTTCCGCAGAAGAAGAAGGGGCTCGGCGCCGGTGGAGTCCTCGCCATCATCTTCGGCGTCGCCGCGACGGCCGGTGTGCTCTACGCCGCATGGCAGACGCTTCGCGCAGACGACGAGCTGTGGGTGGCGGACGACCCGCTGCGCGCGCCGGATGCCTGAATCCACGCCCGTACCGTCGGAGCGCGTCGCTGAAGCGGCGCGCTCCCGGTCTTTGTCGGTGCAGTTCGTCGCGCGTCCGGCGGCGGGGAGTCTCGAAGAGGCCGCGGAGCTCCTCGGGCTCACGGCATCCGACATCGTGAAGACCCTCGTCGTCAAACGCAGTGACGACACTTATCTGTTCGCCCTCATCCCCGGTGACCGGGCGATCTCGTGGCCGAAGCTCCGAGCCGTCGTGGGCGTGAACAAGCTGCGTCTCCCGGAGCCCGAGCTGGCGCTCGCTGCGACCGGCTACGAACGGGGAACGATCACGCCGATCGGCAGCACGACCGCCTGGCCGGTCTACGCCGACGCGAGCATCGTCGGCAAGCAGATCGCTATGGGAGCCGGCGCGCACGGCTTCAGCCTGTTCGTCGCCGCCGACGAACTCATTCGCTCCTACGATGCCGTCGTCGCGGACATCTCGCAGCCCATCGGCGAACGACGCGCCTGACGCGGGTCAGGCGATGAGCCCCGCCATCCGCATCGCCGTGTCGACCAACCCGACCCGGGTGAGCGTCGCGACCTCCCTCACGGGGAACCAGGCGGCCTCATCCGTCGAGCCCTCCTCCTCGTTCCGGAGCTCGCCACCGACGACGCGGGCTCGGTAGACGATGCGGAGGGCCTGGATAGGTCCACTGCCGTGGAACCGGTCCTTCTCGGCGATCACCTGGGAGTCGGTGCCGAGGATCCCGTCGAGTTCCACGTGAAACCCCGTCTCCTCGAGGACCTCCCGGACCGCGGCATCCATCGGATCCTCACCGGGATCCAGCCCTCCGCCGGGCATCGTCCACGCGGGTCGCGTGGGGCTGTTCCAATGGGCGAGCAGGATGCGGTCGTCTTCGACGATGACGGCGTAGGCAGCAACGCGGATGTCCACGCGTTCACCCTAGAGGATGGGCGGTCCAGGACGTGGTGACAGGCGACTGCTGGGACACGGGATCCCCGCCTCAGGCGCGAATGGAAGAAAGCCGGGATCCGTGGGGATTCCGGCTTTCTGACTGTGGAGCCTAGGAGATTCGAACTCCTGACATCCTGCTTGCAAAGCAGGCGCTCTACCAACTGAGCTAAGGCCCCCGGTGCGGTGACGGTGGGGCTACCAGGACTTGAACCTGGGACCTCTTCATTATCAGTGAAGCGCTCTAACCGCCTGAGCTATAGCCCCGTCGTTGCCGGCTCACGCCTGCAACCTCCAAGACTTTACCCGACGATGGCACTGTTTGACGAATCCGCGCGACCCGCGGGCCCGTCGCATGCCGCCGTTCTGGTTCACTGGGCTCATGAGCACGACCATGCACGCCGAGCCACAGGGCGCCGGCCTCGGACAGCGACTGAACTGGCTGCGCGCCGGAGTCCTCGGAGCGAACGACGGCATCGTCTCCGTCGCCGCTGTCGCGGTCGGCGTCGCCGGCGCGACGACGGACCTCGGGCCGATCATCACGGCCTCCTCCGCCGCGCTAGTCGGCGGGGCGATCTCGATGGCGCTCGGCGAGTACGTGTCGGTGAGCAGTCAGCGCGACACGGAACGCGCGCTGATCGAGAAGGAGAAGCGCGAGCTCGCCGAGATGCCGGAGCAGGAGCTCGCAGAGCTGACGGAGCTGTACCGCGAGAAGGGGCTGTCCGAAGAGACGGCGCGCAAGGTGGCCGAGGAGCTCACCGCCCACGACGCGCTGGGTGCTCACCTCGACATCGAGCTCGGCATCGACCCGGACGAACTCACGAGCCCGTGGCAGGCCGCTCTCTCGTCGGCGATCGCGTTCACGCTCGGCGCCCTACTGCCGTTCTTGGCGATCCTGCTGCCGCCCGCCGAATGGCGCGTTCCGACCACCTTCGCCGCTGTACTCGTCGCCCTCGCGCTGACGGGGACGATCTCGGCCCGCCTGGGCGGCGCCGGCAAGCGTCGCGCCGTCACCCGCCTGGTGGTCGGCGGGGCACTCGCCCTCGCCGTCACATGGGCGCTGGGTCTGCTGCTGGGCACCTCCGTCGTATGACGGGATGCCGCGGCATCCGACTCAGTTCGAGGTGAAGCCGACGAGCAGGCCTCCGGTGACCTTGACCATGAGGTTGTAGATGCCGGCCATGACCGCGCCCAGCACGGTCACGACGATCAGGTTGAGGATGGCGACGACAGCAGCGAACGCCATCACCTGGGGCAGGTTGATCACGGAACCGAGCGTGAACGAGTTCTCACCGTTGACCGCACCGAGCAACGCGTCGACCTGACCGATCAGGTTCGTCGAGCTGATCACGAGGTAGATCAGCAGCGTCGAGACGACCGTGACGATCGCCAGGGCGACCGCGGCCAGGAACGACAGCTTCACAGCCGACCAGAAGTCGACGTAGACGAGACGGAGGCGGACCTGCTTGGCGGTCGTCCGGCTCGATGACTTCTTGGCGAGTTTGTCGGCAACAGAGCTCATGCGTCACTCTCTTCGGTGGTCTCAGGAGCCGAGGCGGCTTCAGGATCGGCTGCGGCTTCGGCCAGTCCTCGTTCGCCGTTTCGGGCGATGGCGAGGATCCGGTCGTCGTCGTCGGGCCGGGCGAAGACCACGCCCATCGTGTCGCGGCCCTTGGCAGGCACCTCGGCAACGGCCGAGCGTACCACCTTGCCGCTGGCAAGAACCACGAGGACTTCGTCGTCCGCACTGACGATCAGACCGCCGGCGAGTTCGCCGCGATCGTCGTGCAGCTTGGCGACCTTGATGCCCAGACCGCCACGGCCCTGCACGCGGTACTGATCGACCGCCGTGCGCTTGGCATACCCGCCCTCGGTGACGACGAAGACGAATCCTTCGTCACGGACGACGGATGCCGAGAGCAGGCTGTCGCCGTCGCGGAAGGACATGCCCTTCACACCCTCGGTCGACCGCCCCATCGGACGCAGGGACTCATCGCTCGCCGTGAAGCGCAGCGACATGCCGAGCCGCGACACGAGCAGCAGGTCGTCGGTCGAGTCGACGAGCATCGCGCTGACGAGCTCGTCGCCGTTCTCCTCTTCCTGACCGCGCAGGCGGATCGCGATGATCCCGCCCTGGCGGTTGGTGTCGTACTCGGTGAGAGCCGTCTTCTTGATCTTGCCGTCGCGCGTGGCGAGGACGAGGTATTCGGCGGTGGCGTAGTCGCGGATGTCGAGGATCTGCGCGACGTCCTCACCGGGCTGCAGCGCCAAGAGATTCGCGACGTGCTGACCCTTTGCATCGCGCCCGCCCTCGGGAAGCTCGTAGCCCTTCGCGCGGTAGACGCGGCCCTTGGTCGTGAAGAACAGGAGCCAGTGGTGGGTCGTCGAGACGAAGAAGTGCTCGACGACGTCGTCGGCGCGCAGCTGCGCGCCCTTGACGCCCTTGCCGCCACGGTGCTGCGAGCGGTAGTTATCGCTGCGCGTGCGCTTGACGTACCCGTTGCGCGTGACGGTGACCACGATCTCCTCTTCGGGGATCAGGTCCTCCATCGACATGTCGCCGTCGTACCCGTGCAGGATATGCGTGCGACGCTCGTCGCCGAACTTCGCCACGATCTCGCCGAGTTCGTCGCCGATGATCGTGCTCTGCCGGTCGCGCGAGGCGAGGATGTCGTTGAGGTCGGCGATCTTGAGCTCGAGCTCGGTCGCCTCGTCGACGATCTTCTGGCGCTCGAGAGCCGCGAGGCGTCGCAGCTGCATCGTGAGGATCGCATCGGCCTGCGCGTCGTCGACGTCGAGGAGCGACTTCAGACCTTCGCGTGCCTCGTCGACCGTGGGGGAGCGGCGGATGAGCGCGATGACCTCGTCGAGCGCGTCGAGCGCCTTGAGGTAGCCGCGCAGGATGTGCATGCGCTTCTCGGCCTCGCGCAACCGGTACCGGGTGCGGCGGACGATGACCTCGAACTGGTGCGTCAGCCAGTAGCTGATGAAGCCGTCGATCGGCAGCGTGCGGGGCACGCCGTCGACGATCGCGAGCATGTTCGCGCCGAAGTTCTCCTGCAGCTGCGTGTGCTTGTACAGGTTGTTGAGGACGACCTTCGCGACGGCATCGCGCTTCAACACGATGACGAGTCGCTGACCCGTGCGGTCACTCGTCTCGTCGCGGATGTCGGCGATGCCGCTGAGCTTGCCCTCGCGCACGAGAGCCGTGATCTTCGCGGCGACGTTGTCGGGGTTGACCTGGTACGGGAGCTCCGTGATCACCAGGCAGGTGCGGTTCTGGATCTCCTCGACGTTCACGACGGCACGCATCGTGATCGAGCCGCGGCCGGTGCGGTACGCCTCGCGGATGCCCTTTGTGCCGAGGATCTGCGCACCGGTGGGGAAGTCGGGCCCGGGGATGCGTTCGATCAGCGCATCGAGGAGCTCTTCGCGGGAGGCATCCGGATTCTGCAGCGCCCACATGACACCGTCGGCCACCTCGCGGAGGTTGTGCGGTGGGATGTTCGTGGCCATACCGACGGCGATGCCGACCGAGCCGTTGACCAGGAGGTTCGGGAAACGCGAGGGGAGGACGACCGGCTCACGGGTCCGACCGTCGTAGTTGTCCTCGAAGTCGACGGTGTCCTCGTCGATGTCACGGACCATCTCGAGCGCGAGCTGCGCCATCTTCGTCTCGGTGTACCGGGGGGCGGCGGCGCCCATGTTGCCGGGGGAGCCGAAGTTGCCCTGCCCGTCAGCGAGCGGGTATCGGAGCGACCACGGCTGCACGAGGCGGACGAGGGCGTCGTAGATCGCGCTGTCACCGTGCGGGTGGTACTGGCCCATGACCTCGCCGACGACGCGAGCGCACTTCGAGTAGCTCTTGTCGGGACGGTATCCGCCGTCGTACATGCCGTAGATGACACGGCGGTGGACGGGCTTGAGGCCGTCCTCGACGCGCGGCAGCGCGCGACCCACGATCACGCTCATCGCGTAGTCGAGGTAGCTCCGTTGCATCTCGACCTGGAGGTCGACCTGGTCGATGTTGCCGTGCTGGTAGCCGGCGTTCGGGTCGGGACGCTCTTCGTCAGCCATGTTCTCTCAGTCTTCGTTCGTCGTCGTCGGAATGCCGGGGCGGATGCGGTGGACTCAGATGTCCAGGAACCGCACGTCCTTGGCGTTGCGCTGGATGAACCCGCGCCGCGCCTCGACGTCCTCGCCCATCAGCACGGAGAAGATCTCGTCGGCCGCGGCGGCGTCGTCGATGGTCACCTGACGCAGCGTGCGCGTCTCGGGGTCCATCGTCGTCTCCCACAGCTCCTTGGCGTTCATCTCGCCCAGACCCTTGTAGCGCTGCACACCGTTGTCCTTCGGGATGCGGCGGCCCGCGGATGCGCCCTCGCGCAGCAGCGCGTCGCGCTCGGCGTCGCTGTACACGTACTCGTGCGGAGCGTTCGACCACTTGAGGCGGTAGAGCGGCGGCTGCGCGAGGTACACGTAACCGGCCTCGACGAGCCCGCGCATGTAGCGGAACAGCAGTGTCAGCAGGAGCGTCGTGATGTGCTGGCCGTCGACGTCGGCATCCGCCATCAGGACGACCTTGTGGTACCGGGCCTTCTCGATGTCGAAGTCCGGTCCGATGCCGGCGCCGAACGCCTGGATCATCGCCTGGATCTCGGCGTTTCCGAGCGCCCGGTCGAGCCGCGCCTTCTCGACGTTGAGGATCTTGCCGCGCAGCGACAGGATCGCCTGCCGCTCCGGGTCACGACCGGAGACGGCCGACCCACCGGCGGAGTCGCCCTCCACGAGGAAGATCTCGCTGATCGACGGGTCCTTGCTCGTGCAGTCCTTGAGCTTCTCGGGCATGGATGCCGACTCGAAGACGCTCTTGCGACGGGCGGTCTCGCGCGCCTTGCGCGCGGCCATGCGTGCAGTCGCGGCCTCGATGGCCTTCGTGATGATGAGCTTGGCCTGCTGCGGGTTGCGGTCGAGCCAGTCCATGAGCTGGTCGCCGACGACCTTCTGGACGAAGGCCTTCGCCTCGGTGTTGCCGAGCTTGGTCTTCGTCTGACCCTCGAACTGCGGTTCGGACAGCTTCACCGAGATGACGGCGGTGAGGCCCTCGCGGATGTCCTCGCCCGCGAGGTTCTCGTCCTTGTCCTTCAGGAGGCCTTTCTCCTTCGCGTAGCGGTTGATGTACATCGTCATCGCCGCGCGGAAGCCCTCTTCGTGGGTGCCGCCCTCGTGGGTGTTGATCGTGTTCGCGAAGGTGAAGACGTTCTCGGTGTAGCCCGAGGTCCACTGCATCGCGAGCTCGAGCGAGATGTGACGGACCGTGTCCTCGGACTCGATCTCGATGATCTCCTCGTTGATGACCTCGGCCTTGCGGACCTTGTTGAGGTACTCGACGTAGTCGACGAGGCCGCGCTCGTAGAGGAAGTCGTCGTGGCGCTGGGCCGTCTCCGACCCGCCCTCGGGGAGATCCACGACGTCGATCGCCTCGGGCCGCTCGTCGGTCAGGGTGATGCGCAGCCCCTTGTTGAGGAACGCCGTCTGCTGGAACCGGGTGCGCAGCGTGTTGTAGTCGAACTCGGTCGTCTCGAAGATCGACCCGTCGGGCCAGAACGTGATGGTCGTCCCGGTCTTGTCGCTCTCCTCGCCCTTGGCAAGCGGTGCCTGCGGCTTGCCGCCGTCGGAGAAGGTCTGACGCCACACGTGTCCCTGACGTGCGATCTCGACCTCGAAGCGCGTCGACAGCGCGTTGACCACCGACGAGCCGACGCCGTGGAGACCACCCGACACGGCGTAGCCGCCGCCGCCGAACTTGCCGCCGGCGTGGAGCACCGTGAGAACGACCTCGACGGTCGACTTGCTGGGGTCGGACGAATGCGGGTCGACGGGGATGCCGCGACCGTTGTCGACCACGCGGAGTCCGCCGTCCTCGAGGATCGTCACGTGGATCGTGTCGCAGTACCCCGCGAGAGCCTCGTCGACGGAGTTGTCGACGATCTCGTACACGAGGTGGTGGAGGCCGCGCTCACCGGTGGAACCGATGTACATGCCGGGCCGCTTGCGAACCGCTTCGAGACCCTCCAGGACCTGGATCTCAGAGGCGCCGTATTCGGCGGGAATCCGGGGCTCGGCGGGAGTTTCGGGGTCTTCGGGAACGGTGTCGGGGGTTTCTGACGTCATCGGTTTCGTGCGCTCCACATCCATCGTTCAGGCCTTCCTCCCAGTCTATCGGAAAGGGGGCGCTATGAGCGGCTGAACGGCGCTGTGAGCGCGTGAAAGCTTCTCGGAGGGTGCGGGACGTGCCTCACCCGTAGGTATCGCGAGGGCCCCGCCCTGGAACGGCTCTGGGGCCCCATTTCCATGAGGGGACGTCCGGGCCCACGAAACGGACCGATTCGACGCCGGCTTCGGGGAACCGTCGGATGAGCTCCGTCACGATCGTCGCGCGCATGAGGTGCAGGTTCTTCGCCCACGCGGTCGAATCGCACTGGACGGTGAGCACACCGTCACTCAGCGCGACGGGATCGGCGTGACGCGCCGTCTCCTCGCCGGCGACCTCGGCCCACTTGAGAACGAGGTCTTCCTTCGCGAGTTGCACGTCCCACCCCGACTGACGAGTCAGGTCGGCGAGCAGATCGCCCATCCCCTTCGGGTCGCGCCCCGACGTGAACGGCTGGTTCTCGTCGTCGTCGTTCCGCCGCCGCTTGCGACGCTTCTTGGCCGCCGAGGGCTCGAGACCGCGCAGTCGCAGGTAGGTGGAGACCGTCTCGGGGATGCCGTCGGCGTCAGACATCGGCATCCGTCACGATCGTGCCCGCCTCGACCCGGACGGTCCGGACGCGGAGCGCCTCGGGGACGTCACCCTCAACGGCGGCGGTGACGATGACCTGTTCGAAGTCCGCGACGACCCCCGCCAGACGTGTCCGACGATCGGCGTCGAGTTCGGCGAAGACGTCGTCGAGGATGACGATCGGGTCACCGAGTCGCAACTGGTCGCGCAGGAGCTGCGCCGACGACAATCGCAGCGACAGCGCGGTCGACCACGACTCGCCGTGCGACGCGTATCCCTTCACGGGGAGCCCGCGGAGCCGGAGGAGCAGATCATCCCGGTGCGGCCCGACGAGGGTCACACCGCGCTCGAGTTCCTGCGCGCGTTTCGCGGCGAGACCGGCGCGGAAGGATGCCGCGATCGCGTCCGCTCCGATCGCCGAACCCGTCTGCGTCACGGCAGCGCCGTCGTCCTCGGGGTCGGCACCCGCCACGGTCAGCATCCATTCGAGCTGCGGGTCGTGGTCGGCGCCGGCGATCGCCTCGTAGGCGTCGCGCATCGGCTGCGCGAGATCCTCCGCCAGACGGAGCCGCGCCAGGATGATCTCGGTCCCGAGCGAGACGAGCTTGTCGTCCCAGACGTCGAGGGTCGTGAGCTGCTCGGCTTTGAGGCTCCGGGCCCGCGCCGATTTCAGCAGGGCGGTGCGCTGCTTGAGCACGCGGTCGTAGTCGGCCAGCACGCCGGTCATGCGGGGGGAGCGCTGCACGAGCAGCTGATCGGCGAACCGCCGGCGCGACGACGGATCGCCGCGGACGATCTGCAGGTCCTCCGGCGCGAAGAGCACCACCTGTGCGTAACGCGGGAGTTCCGAGGTCCGTACCGGCGAGCCGTTGACCCGCGCCTTGTTCGACCCCGACCGGTTGAGCTGCGCCTCGAGCTGGATGCGCCGGTCGCCGTAACCGAGTCGCGCGCGGACGAAGGCGGCATCCGCTCCGTAACGGACCATCGGCGCGTCCTGTGAGACGCGGTGCGAGCCGAGCGTTGCGAAGTAGCCGATCGCCTCGGCGAGATTCGTCTTCCCCTGACCGTTCCGGCCGACGAAGACGTTCGGACCGGCGACGAGACTCACATCGGCCGACGCGTAGTTGCGGAAGTCGACGAGACTCAGATGCTCCACGATCACCAGATCACCCTCCTTCGAGGCACCGACACGCCTCGAGGTGGACGGACGACGGGGTCAGCGCAGCAGGAGATTCGGCTGCAGCAGGTACTTGAAGCTCTCGGGCGTGCCCGAGGTCTGCGGCGTGATGAGAACCGGGCTGAGCTTGTTCGCATTCTCGCTCGAAGTGAACGTCACACGAGTGAACTCGCTCTTGACCGCGCCGAGTGCCTCGACCAAGTACTGCGGGTTCAGACCCAGCGTGACCTCGTCGCCAGCGAGCGTCGCGTCGACCGATTCGGTCGCGCGAGCCTGCTCGGTGCCCGCGGCATCCATCGACACGCCCTCGTCCGAGAACGTGAACCGCAGCGGCGCGGAACGGTCGAGCACGAGCGACACGCGGCGGACCGCTTCGGCGAGCTCAGCGGTGTTGACGACGGCGTAGTGCTCGGTCTGCGCCGGGAAGAGGCGCCGGACCGGGGGGAAGTTGCCCTTGATGAGCAGCGACGTGACGGTCTTGTTGCCCGCGGTGAACGCGATGATCTCGCGGTCACCCGATCCCGAGAACGACACCTGGATATCGCCGGCGTGGGCGAACGTCTTGCCGACCTCGGTCAGGGTGCGAGCGGGAACCAGCGCCGTGGTCGCCTCTTCGCGGGCGACGGCGCCGCTGTCGAAGTTGATCTCACGGAGAGCGACCCGGTAGCGGTCCGTGGCGACGAGGCTGAGCTCGTTCCCGGTGACCTCGAGCTGGACGCCGGTGAGCACGGGGGTGACGTCGTCACGGGATGCCGCGAACGCGACCTGCGCGATGGCCGTCGAGAAGTCGTCGCCCGGGACGAGGCCCGAATCCCCCGAGACTTCGGGGATCGCCGGGTACTCGGCGACCGGCATGGCGGCGAGGGTGAAGCGCGCAGACCCACAGGTCAGAAGGATCTCGCCGTCGGCGTCCTGCGTGATCTGGATGGGAGCGTTCGGCAGCCGGCTGGCGATCTCGGAGAGGAGCCGGCCGTGCACGAGGATCGTGCCCGGTTCGTCGACGGTCGCGTCGATGCGGGTGCGAGCGGATGCCTCGTAGTCGAATGCGGCCAGCGACAGACCGTCGTCGGTCGCTTCGATGAGCACGCCGGCGAGGATCGGCTGGGGGTTCCGCTGCGGGAGCAGCTTCACCACGAACGACACGGCTTCGCTGAATACGTCGCGGTTGACGTGGAACTTCACGGATGCTCCCTTGACGGCGAGATGGGCCCTCTCATGCTAGTGCCCATGTCGAGCCGGTCCGGAAGCGTCTCTGCGCGGATCGAGCGGAGCCGGATCTCACCCCTCGGTGTGATCGGACCGGGTTCTCATCAGATAGTTCTCTGTCTTCTTGTTAACAGTTGTGGAAACTGTGGATAAGTCGGTGGATCCCAGTCGTCGAGCCGGAACCACATCTGTGTAACTTGTGCACGGGCTGCGGAAACTCGCGGGACAACGGGGGCGTCGACGACGTCGTGTTGAGACCGTCATCCACAGGTTGCCGCCGTTCGTTCACATCTGAGGGCCGTCGCCGCACAGTTATCCACAGGCTTTCCACACTGTGGGAAACCGCATTGTGGGGGTGAGTCCGGGAGCGTGTCAAGTACGCCCGGACGCTCGGGCGTGTGCGTCCGTCAGCGGCCGGAGCGACCCAGCTGCGACGTGATCTCCGACACCTGGTTGTAGATCGAGCGACGCTCCTTCATGAGTTCGCTGATCTTCTTGTAGGCGTACATGACCGTCGTGTGATCGCGGTTACCGAAGAGCTGACCGATCTTCGGCAGGGACAGACTCGTCCGCTCTCGGCACAGGTACATCGCGATCTGTCGAGCGGTCGCGACCGACTGCGACCGGCTCGATCCGTAGAGGTCGTCGACCGTGAGGCGGAAGTACTGGGCCGTCGCGGAGATGATGTCGGTCGGCGAGATGACGTTGGCGTCGTCCTGGTCCACGATGTCGCGGAGCACGGTCTGCGCGAGCGAGATGTCGAGGTTCGACCGGTTGAGGCTCGCGAAAGCCGAGACGCGGATGAGCGCGCCCTCGAGCTCCCGGATGTTGCTCGAGACCTTGGTGGCGATGTATTCGAGGACCTCGTCCGGCACCTGGAGTCGCTCCGACTGGGCCTTCTTGCGCAGGATAGCGATACGGGTCTCGAGGTCGGGGGCCTGCACATCGGTGATGAGGCCCCACTCGAAGCGGCTCCGCATCCGGTCCTCGAAGCCGGTGAGGTGCCGGGGCGGGACATCGCTCGTGATCACGACCTGCTTGTCGTGGTCGTGCAGCTGATTGAAGGTGTGGAAGAAGGCCTCCTGGGTCTCGGCGCGACCCTGGAGGAACTGGATGTCGTCGATCAGCAGGATGTCGACGTCGCGGTAGCGCGCCTGAAACGCCGACGCCCGGTTGTTGACGATCGAGTTGATGAAGTCGTTCGTGAATTCCTCGCTCGACACGTACCGCACTTTGATGCCCGTGTAGAGGTTGATCGCGTAATCGCCGATCGCGTGCAGGAGGTGGGTCTTGCCGAGGCCGGAGTCGCCGTAGATGAACAGCGGGTTGTACGCCTTGGCCGGAGCTTCCGCGACGGCGACGGCCGCGGCGTGTGCGAAGCGGTTGGACTGACCGATGACGAAGTTGTCGAAGGTGTACTTCGGGTTCAGTCGGGTGTCGTTGCGGGATGCCGGTGCCGCCTGCTCGCTGTAGTCCTCGGCGTTCGGGCGGATCGGGGCCGTGGGCGTCGGTGCGAGGGCGGACTGCACGGGGACGGGCGCGGTGAGGTGGGTGTCGCCGAGTTCGGGGTTCACCACGACGCGGAACGTGCTGGCGGCCGGCTCGGCATCGACCTGCGCGAGGGCCTCCATGATCGGGCCGCGCAGGCGCTTGTTGAACTGCCCGGCGGTCAGGTCATTGGGAACGTCGAGATACAGGGTGCCGCTCATGACGCCTTGTGCGACGGCGAGGTTCACGAACCCGTGCAGCTGCGGAGTGACGCGGTCGTCGTGAGCGAGGACGTCGAGCACAGCGGTCCAGACGGGGACATCTGGAAGTTCGTGCTCGGACATGACCCTCCTGGGGTGTGGACAATGGTGTGTACGGGACTGTGCACAACCTGTGGATAAGTGTCCGGATCACGCTATACATCTGGGCAGCGCAAGGCAAAACCCACTGTAGAACCGGCCCGCGTGTCGTCGCCAGCGGCGTTCGACCACCGGTGGATAATGGCCGGTCGGTGTGACGAGTTTGGGATCTCAGGAATCTCGACGTATCCTAGGTCGGTTGACTTGCGCCTTTTCGGCGTGGGTCCCCCATGTACCTGTGTCCCCGGTCTCGAGCGTTCGGGTGACCCCGCCTTTCCGGAGTGATCTTCATGAGCAAGCGCACGTTCCAGCCCAACAACCGCCGCCGCGCCAAGAAGCACGGCTTCCGCGCCCGCATGCGCACCCGCGCCGGCCGCGCCATCCTTTCGGCTCGTCGCTCCAAGGGGCGCACCGAGCTCTCGGCCTGACGCCACACGGTGCTGGCGCGCGGGAATCGCATCACCCGCGGGGCGGACTACCGTTCCGTCGTCCGCGGAGGTTCTCGCTGTGCGGCAGCGCACACCGTGACCCATGTGGTCAGCACTTCTGAGCAGCGCCCCCCACGCTTCGGCTTCATCGTGAGCAAGCGCGTGGGGGGCGCTGTCGTGCGCAATACCGTGAGGCGACGCTTGAAGGCGATCTGCGCGGAAGCCCTCGACGGCGTCCGTCCCGGGGCCGACGTGGTGATCCGCGTGCTGCCGTCTGCGGCATCCGCCGACTACGCGGCGCTGCGCACCGAGGTCGTGCGATGCCTCGAACGGAAGGCCGCCGCGTGAGCTCCGCACCTCTCCCCTCGTACACGCGAGGAGAAGCGGTGGTGGATGCCGCAGCACTGCCGGCATCCCTCGTCCTTCTCCCCCGCAACGCGGTGATCGGTCTCCTGCACGGATACCGCGCCACCATCTCCCAGACGTACGGCGACGTCTGCAAGTACTATCCCTCGTGTTCGGCCTATGCGCTCGGCGCGGTGCAGCAGCACGGCGTGATCAAAGGGTCGGCACTCGCAGCCGCCCGCCTCGCACGATGCCACCCGTGGGCAGCGGGCGGCATCGACGATGTCCCCGCCCACACGCATTTCCGGCACGACCTGACTTCGCACGGCTTCGTCGTGCCCCGCAGAAAGGACTGATCCTTGGTGGATCTCTTCGCCGCCGCGGCGACCCTGCCGCCGCTTCCGAACCCGACGACCCCGAAACCGGGTGGCACGGACTTCTTCAGCGTCATCCTGTGGCCGTTCAAGTTCGTCGTCGAGGCGATCCTCGTCTTCTGGCACTGGATCTTCACATCCATCGGTTTGCAGCCGGATGCCGGTCTGACCTGGGTTTTGTCCATCATCGGTCTCGTCATCGTGGTGCGTGCCGCGCTGATCCCGCTGTTCGTGCGGCAGATCAAGAGCCAGCGCAAGATGATGGAGCTCGCGCCCGAGATGCGCAAGATCCAGGAGCGCTACCGCGGCAAGCGCGACCAGCTCTCTCGCGAGGCCATGAGCCGCGAGACCATGGCGATGTACAAGAAGCACGGCACGACGCCGCTGTCGAGTTGTCTTCCGCTTCTGGTGCAGATGCCGATCCTCCTCGGCATGTTCTACACGCTCAGCGAGGTCAAACGGCACGCGGAGTGGGGCGTCGGTGGCACCGGCCTTCTCAATGCCACGCTGACGCGCGAGTTCTACAACGCTGAGCTCTTCGGTGTCGCGCCGCTGCACGTCAACATGATCGACGCGATCAACACGAATCAGACCGCAACGGTCGTGATCCTCGTGATCCTCGTCATCCTGATGATCCTGTCGCAGTTCTTCACGCAGCTGCAGATCATCTCGAAGAACCTGTCCCCCGAGGCCAAGACCGGCCAGGCGTACCAGATGCAGCGCATCATGCTCTACGTCCTCCCCCTCGCCTTCATCTTCTCGGGTGTGTTCTTCCCCCTCGGCGTGGTCATGTACTGGTTCACGTCGAACATCTGGACCATGGTCCAGCAGTTCATCGTCATCCGGAACCTGCCGACCCCCGGCTCTGAGGCCGCAAAGGCGCGCGAAGAGCGTCTCGCGAAGAAGGGCAAGGCGCTCGACGCCACCGGCAAGGTCATCCCGATGGCAAAGTACGAGGCCGAGCAGCAGCGTCTGCTCGAAGAGGCGGAGCGTGCGAAGGCGGCCGCGCCGAAGCGTCAGCAGCCGGTGGGCAAGAACCGCGCCAAGAAGCAGGCTCAGAAGGGCAAGCAGGACAGCTCGTCCTGACGAGGACTGAAGGATTCACGATGACCACGACTGACAACACCGCCGGCTCTCGCCCCGCGCCCACCGTCGACGAGCTCGAGCAGGAAGGCGACATCGCGGCCGACTTCGTCGAGGGGATCCTCGACATCGCCGACATCGATGGCGACCTGACGCTCGACGTGCGTGCGGGTCGCGCGTACGTCTCGGTCGAGAACGAGCAGGCCGGTGCGCTGTCGCTGCTGGCCGATCCCGACACGGTGCAGGCGCTACAGGAACTTACCCGGATCGCTGTGCAGACGAAGACGGGACGCTTCTCGCGTCTGATCCTGGACGTCGGTGGATCCCGTGACGCCCGTCGAGGCCAGCTGCAGAAGCTCGTGGAGCGAGCCCTCGAGCGCCTCGACGACGGTGCCTCGCAGGCATCCCTCCCGCCGATGTCCAGCTACGAGCGGAAGCTCGTGCACGACATCGCCGCAGAACACGGCCTGGTGTCCGAGTCCTACGGCGAAGGTGCGGACCGCCACACGGTTCTCCGCCGTGGGTGATGTTTCACGTGAAACACCCGAGGCTGAACCGGATGCCGCGGCATCCGTCTTCGGCGATCGGGTTGATCTCGCGCGTCGGTTCACCGCAGCACTGATCGCGCAGGGCGAGGAACGCGGGCTCATCGGTCCGCTGGAACTCCCCCGCATCTGGACGCGCCACATTTTGAACAGCGGCGTCGCGGCTCCGTTGTTCACCGCAGGATCTCGCGTCGGCGACATCGGATCCGGCGCGGGTCTGCCCGGCCTCGTCCTCGCGATCGCGCGGCCCGACGTGCGCTGGGTGCTCATCGAGCCGATGGAGCGGCGCATCGCCTGGTTGACTGAGCAGGCCGACGCGCTGGAGCTCGATAACGTCGAGATCGTCCGGGCGCGCGGCGAGGACTGGGTGGAAGGTCCCGTCCTGGACGCGGTCACGGCGCGTGCGGTCAGTGCATTCCGCACGCTCATCCCGATCACCGCGCCGCTCGTTCGGAACGGCGGGGAATTGATTCTGCTCAAGGGCGCGAACGCGGCGAACGAGATAACGGCAGCAGAGAAGATCATCCGCAAGTTTCGGTTGTCGGATGTCCGCGTCGAGCCCATCGGTGACGGCCTCGTCGAGGAGCCGACTCGGGTGATCCGCGCTACCGTGCGCTGACGCAAGTGATGTTTCACGTGAAACAGTGCCGCACAGATAGCACGGTCGATGTTTCACGTGAAACACGCGCCACGCACGTTTCACGTGAAACATAGGCTCATCCACTGACGGGGGAGGCCTCGACTACAGTGGAATAGTCCTCGACACGACAGGAGTACCAGGTGCCGGATTCGGAGAACACCACCTCTCCCGCACCCTTCTCTTTCGACGACAGTCCGATCGCCCGCGAGTTGGCGAATCTGACGTCGCGCCGGAAGGCATTGGCGGCGATCGAGGTCGAGTTCGACGGCACGACGCGCGTGCTCACCGTGTCGAACCAGAAGGGCGGCGTGGGTAAGACCACGACGACCGTGAATCTGGCCGCTGGCCTCGCATCGGTCGGTGCCCGTGTGCTGGTGATCGATCTGGATCCGCAGGGAAATGCGTCGACGGCCCTCGGGATCCCTCACAGCGCTGACGTGGCCAGCATCTACGACGTGATCATCGACGATGAGCCGCTCGCGGATGTCATCCAGACCAGCCCGGAATCCCCGAATCTGCTGTGCGCCCCCTCGACCATCAACTTGGCGGGCGCTGAGATCGAGTTGGTCTCCAAGGTCGCCCGCGAGCATCGCCTGCGAACGGCCCTGGACACGTATCTGAGTGAGAACCATGTCGACTTCGTCTTCATCGACTGCCCTCCGTCACTCGGACTCCTCACCATCAACGCCTTCACAGCCGCGACCGAGGTCCTGATCCCGATCCAGTGCGAGTACTACGCGCTCGAGGGCCTCAGCCAGTTGCTCGGCAGTGTCTCGATGATCCAGAAGCACCTCAACCCCGCGCTGCACCTGTCGACGATCCTGTTGACGATGTACGACGGCCGCACCCGTCTCGCGCAGCAGGTGGCAGACGAGGTGCGCGAACACTTCCCGGAACGGGTCTTGAAGACAGTCATCCCGCGATCGGTCCGCGTCTCCGAGGCCCCGAGCTTCGGACAGACGGTCATCGCCTACGACGCACAATCCGCCGGCGCCGTCGCCTATCGCGAAGCCGCGGTAGAGATCGCGCGCCGCGGTAACGAGCAGACAACAGAAGAAGGAGCCGGCTGATGGCCAAGCGAACCGGACTGGGCCGAGGCATCGGCGCCCTCATTCCCACCCAGGACTCCTCGGAAGCGCGTCCCGTGGACGTGTTCTTCCCGGGTGCATCCTTGCCGGAGTCGAAGAGCGACGGATCCGAGCAGCAGTCGGATGCCGCTACAGAGGCCGACGCGGATCTGGTCGCCGTTCCCGGGACCCGGCTCATCGAGGTCGATCCGAACGCCATCGTTCCGAACCCCCGCCAGCCGCGCACGAACTTCGATGCGGATGATCTTGCCGAGCTCGTGCACAGCGTTCGTGAGTTCGGCGTCCTGCAGCCGGTCGTGGTTCGACGCAACGAGGACGGAGAGTACGAGCTCATCATGGGTGAGCGTCGTACCCGTGCGGCTCGGGAGGCAGGCCTCACGGCGATTCCCGCCGTGCTGCGCGAGACCGAGGACGAGAACCTCCTGCGCGACGCGCTGCTCGAGAACCTCCACCGGTCACAGCTGAACCCGCTCGAAGAGGCGTCGGCGTATCAGCAGCTCCTCGAGGACTTCGGGATCACCCAGGAGGAGCTCGCGACGCGCATCGGCCGGTCGCGTCCGCAGATCAGCAACACGATCCGTCTCCTGCGCCTGCCCGTCCCGGTGCAGCAGCGGGTGGCGGCGGGAGTGCTGAGCGCCGGCCACGCTCGCGCGATCCTCTCGGTCGATGACGTCGACACGATGCAGCGGCTCGCCGACAAGATCGTGAACGAGGACCTGTCGGTGCGCGCTGCCGAGGCTGCCGCGAAGACCATCGGGAACCGCGTCCGGCCACTTCCGAAGGCGGGGACGCGCCGTGCCCACCTCGACGACGTCGCCGAGCGGCTGGGGGACCGGCTCAACACGAAGGTGAAGATCGCACTGACGGCACGGAAAGGCCAGATCACGATCGATTTCGCCACGATCCAGGATCTGAATCGAATTCTCGGTGAGCTCGGCGAAACCGAGTTCGGCACGTCCTGATCGTGAGTGCCTCGGGCCCTGGGCACAGGGTGCGAGCGTAGGCTTGGAGAGTGAGTGATCGTCCCAATCTCCCTCGACGGGCCAGTCTCGAGGTCCTGCGTGCGGAGGCATCGGATGAACTCTCGGTCCTGGTCGAGGAACGCGTCCGCGACGGGGAAGATCCCTGGGCCTTCATGGAGGACCTCCCGACTGTTGACGAGCTCGTCGTGCTGACCCTTCGTGCCGAGAACATCGCTGCCGACGGCAGGCAGCGCCCGACCGAGGCTCGCAACTACCGCGTTCTGCGTCAGATCGCACTCGACTACCCGGCTCTGAGCGCCGCGGTGTGGCGCCTTCTCGGCAGCGAGCCGCACCGAACCTGGAACGTGTCCATCCGCGCCTCCTGAATGTTCCACGTGAAACATTCACGTTCACCCGAGCGCGCTACGGTCGGGACGTGTCCAGATCGATTCTGATCGCCGATCTCGATGTCCGCGGAGGGCGGGATCTGACACACGAGCGCATCGCGACATCCCTCTCCGCACGCGGCGTGCCCGCGGTCACCGCACCGGAGGACGGTCGGATCCTCGTCCGTGTCGCCGTGGATGCCGGGGGCCGGCTCATCACCACGGATGACGGAGGGCGACTCGTGCCTGCAGATCCGTCGCCGATCGTCGCCGCACTCGCGGAGGAGTGGCAAGCCGATCTGCGGCTCGAACGAGGCTCGTTGGTGCTGGCGGCATCCGCTCGCCGACCGGGATCGGGCGACTCCTCGCGCGTCGCACCGTCGGTGGCGACGCCCTCTCGCATCCTCGTCGTGGGTGGCATCGTGCCGATCGATCCGGAGCGGCGACGGGGGCTCGCGGCGCAGCTCGAGTGCTCGCTCAGCGTTGTGCCGGCACGGGACATGCACCTGGTGCAGACGCACGGCGATGCGCACATGGACTGGCCGCCCGCGCAGCGCCCCGTCGTGAGGCTGTCCCTGGAGGGTGGGGCGCTCATCGTCGAGGTCTACAGCCGGATCGCGCTCGACGACGAGCCACCGGAAGGACGCTGGGCGATGCGCGGCATCCCGGATCTCACTGTCTCGTGGCGGGCGGATTGGCAGGGTGTCCTGACGGGAACGGATGTGATCGCCGACGTGCAGCGGGTGCTGGCTCGCGCCGACCTCTCGTCGAGCACGCTCCGCGGGCCGCGGGATCCGCAGGCGGCACTGGCCGAGTGGGGGACGGATGCCGCGGCGCTCGACGCGTTGCGGGATCACCCGAATGACGATGCTCTGCTCGACGCCGTCGTCGCGACCCTGAGCCTGCCGCGACAGACGGTGCAGCTCCTGCGGGGGAGGATCACCGTCGACGATCTGCCCGGCTCACAGCACATCGAGCGCACCAGCATCCGACGCGCGGTCTGGGATCAGACCCATCCCACTCGGCCGTCCCTCTGGACGCGGCTGGTGCGGCGCCTTCGCGGCCACGGAGCCGGAAACGACGAAGGACCCGGCGACCGGGGTCGCGCGGGTCCTTCGTGAAGCGGAGGTCTCAGCCGATGTAGTCGGCGAGGTCCTGCTGAAGGGCGAACTTCGGCTTCGCACCGATGATCGTCTTCTCGACCTCACCCTTGTTGAAGACCTTCATCGCCGGGATCGACGTGATCTGGTACTGCATGGCGAGCTGCGGGTTCTCGTCGACGTTGAGCTTCAGAACCGTGATCTTCTCGGGGTTCTCGGTCTGGATCTCGTCGAGGATGGGCCCGACCATGCGACAGGGTCCGCACCACTCGGCCCAGAAGTCCACCAGAACGGGGCCTTCGGCGTCGATGACGTCCTGCTGCCAGGTGCTCTCGCTCGTTGCCTTGGCGGTCATATGTCTGTCTCCTTTGGGGTCGACACGATCGTGTCAGGTGTGAAAACGCGGCGGATGCCGGAATTGTTCCGCGGTCAGGCGGCGTCGGCCTCGGCGTCGGGACGGTCGTCGATGACGGCGGCATCCTCGGCCGGTGCCCCCGCGTCGCCGCGCGCGGCGAGGTAGTGCTCGAGGTCGAGGGCGGCGACCGTGCCGCTGCCGGCGGCGGTGACCGCCTGGCGGTAGGTCGGGTCGATGACGTCGCCGGCAGCGAAGACACCGGCGACCGAGGTCTTCGAGGTGCGACCGTCGACCCAGACCGTTCCGTGCTCGGTGAGGTCGAGGACGTTGTGCACGAGGTGGGTCCGCGGGTCGTAGCCGATGGCGACGAACACGCCGTCCAGGGCCAGGTCGCGCTCGGACCCGTCGACGGTGTCGCGGAGGCGGACGCCGGTCACGGCATCCTCACCCAGCACGTCGATGACCTCGCTGTTCCAGACGAATTCGATCTTCTCGTTCGCCTTGGCCCGGTCCTGCATGATTTTGGAGGCGCGGAGCTCGTCACGGCGGTGGATGACATACACCTTCGACGCGAACTTGGTGAGGAACGTCGCCTCTTCCATCGCCGAGTCGCCGCCGCCGACGACGGCGATGACCTTCTCGCGGAAGAAGAAGCCGTCGCACGTCGCGCAGTAGGAGACGCCGCGACCCGAGAGGCGGGTCTCGCCCTCGATGCCGATCTTGCGGGGAGCGGAGCCGGTGGCGAAGACGATCGCCTCGGCCTCGTGGGTCTCGCCTCGGCCGAGCGTGACCGTCTTGGTGTCGCCCGAGACGTCCAGCGAGACGACGTCGTCGTAGACGACCTCGGCGCCGAACTTCTCGGCCTGCTCCTGCATCTTGGCCATGAGGTCGGGACCCATGACGCCCTCGGGGAACCCGGGGAAGTTCTCGACCTCGGTGGTGTTCATCAGCTCACCGCCGGCCTCGACCGAACTCGCCACCACGAGCGGCGACAGGTTCGCGCGGGCTGCGTAGATGGCCGCGGTGTACCCCGCGGGGCCCGAGCCGATGATGATGACCTTGCGCACGATGAATCCCTTCTCCATCGGGGCGAAATTCCTCGCCCCGACACGTCCAACCAATGCTAGCCGCGTGGCATTCCACGTCGCCTGGGGACGCGCGTTCGTGTCAGCGGCCGGGCAGGAAGCGGCGGAGCGCACGGCCGGCCGTGGCGAGCTCGGGAGTGCGGAACGCGGCGAGGATGGCGGCGTACACAGCCAGGGTGACACCGCCGATGAGGGCGGCGCCGAGGAAGCCCGTGAGCCCGTTCGTGGTGGTCCACCCCGGGACACCGCCGGCCCAGAGGAAGACGCCGACGCCGGCCGCCGCCGCAGGAATCGCCGCGAGTGCGAACCGTATGACGGCGCGGGCGGCGCCGCTCAGGCCGAGCGGACCGATCTTGCGCCGGAGAAGCGTGATGGCAAGGGAGAACTGGACGATGTTCGCCACGGACTGCCCGAGCGCGATCGCGACGGCCAGCCAGGCGAGCGGAAGCAGGTCGGCACCGACGAGAGCGCTGGCGATCAGCGCGGACGCGACGACGAGGACCGCCTGCACGAGGGTGTAGACGAACGGGGTGCGGGTGTCCTTCAAGGCGTAGAAGGTGCGCTGCAGGCCGAATTGGAACGACAGGGGGAGCAGTGCGACGAGGTAGGCGCCGAGGACGGCGGCGAAGGCGACGGCGTTGTCAGGACTGTCGGTGAAGATCCGCGACAACGGCACGATCGCCGCGACGATGGCCGCGAGGACGCCGACCATGAAGATCCCGACGGTGCGGGTCAGCGACGCGAGATCCTGGGTCACCTGGTCGGTGCGACCCTCCGCGACGTGTTCGCTGAGACGTGTGTAGTACGGCGTCCCCAGGGACAGCACGATGACCGAGAACGGCAGCATGAACAGCAGCCACGCGAACTGCAGGCTCGCATTCGCAGCGCCCGTGCCGGACGCCGCGCCGACGATGTTGACCTGGAAGACGCCCGCGATCTGGCCGACGACGACCATCAGGAAGGTCCAGCCGGCGAGGCGACCGATGTCGCCGAGTCCGAGGCCGCGCCACCGGAAGTCGGGTCGGACACGCAGACCGGCGCGACGCCAGAAGAACAGCAGGATGACGGCTTGCAGGACGATCCCGGCCGTGGCGGTTCCGCCGAGCACCGCGACCATGCCGGGCGTCCAGCCGGTGACCTCGGTGTGCGGGCCGAACATCCAGATGAACGCACCGAAGCCGAGGATCGAGACGACGTTGTTCACGATCGGGGACCACGCGTACGGACCGAAGACGCGGTTCGCGTTCAGGATCTCGCCGACGAGCGCGTAGAGACCGTAGAAGAGCACCTGCGGGATGCACCAGTAGGCCAGGGCGAGCGTCAACGCCTGCTTCTCAGGTGCGAACCTGCCGCCGTAGAGAAGGATCAGCACGGGGGCGGCGATCACCGCGATGACCGTGACGACGGTCATGACGACCATCCCGAGCGTCAGGAGCTTGGAGACGAAGGCATCGCCCCGGTCGTCATGCGTGCGGACCGCCTTCACGATCTGAGGCACGATGACGCCCGCGAGCAGGCCCGACGAGATCAGGTTGAACACCGTGTTGGGGAGCGCGTTGGCGACCGCGAACGCATCCGCGGCACCGCCGGCGACGACGGGGAGCGCCGCAGCGAGAACGATGTTGCGGATCAGACCAGTCAGCCGGGACGCCATGGTCCCGGCGGCGACGGTGGCGCTCGCGCGGCCGAGGCCGGCCATCAGGCGTCCACCGGCATCCGTCGACGACGCCGGATCGTGCGGACGACGCCGAAGACGAGGAGGACGCTGACGAGGACGGTGAGGACGACGACGGCGACCGATTCCCACTCCGCACGCACCGAGACCTGGACGGTTTCACGTGGACCGATGTCGAGACCGGCGGGTGTCCGCAGCTGCAGGCCGACGGACGACTCCCCGCTGCCGACGAGTGCTGAGACGGGGACGGCGACACGGCTGGTCTGCTGCGCTCCGATGCTCACCTCGGTCGTGGACTCGATCACGAGGCGCGCGTCACCGGGCGTCGCGAGGAGATTCACGCGCGCCGGCCACGGCAGGTCGTTGCGCACCGTGAACACGAGCGGAGCGGACGAGCCCGCGAGAGTGATCGGACCGCCGAGGACGAGCGCCACCCCATCGGTCCAGGTGTCGATGCGGTCGCGTTGCGCCTGGACCGCGGCATCCCATCCTTCGCGATCGTCGAGCCACGCGTTGCCGAGGAGCTGCAGCTCGGTCGCGCGTTCGGACGAGGCGAGCAGGTCGGGGTCCTCCAGCACACCGGCGATCAGGCGGAGACCGGGCTGGGCGTCGCGGAACTCGTCGATCATCGCGATGCGGTCCTCGTCGGGGGCGATAGAGGTGAGCCGGACGGTGGCGGGCCTGTCGGCGAGCAGGCCGCCGAGGTCGGTCGTCGTCCACCCGGGCAATGCCGTCGCGGCCTGGATCGCGTCGCGGAGTTCGGATTCGGAGCGGCCGTTCGCGCGGTCCACCGTGACCAGCAGAGGGCCGGCGGGGCTGCTGAGCGTCGCTCGCGCCGTGTACTCGGCGAGGGCGTTGTCGCGCGCGGTGTCGTCGGCCGAGGTCGACGCCTGCTCGAGGAGGGCCGACAGGTCCCGGTCGTAGACGAGGAGGTCAGCGCCGTCGGCGCTGGCGTGAGCCGCGGCATCCGTGCGGACGACGGAACTCGGAAGCAGGGTCACCGGCGTGTCGGTCGTCCCGGTGAGGGCGCCGAGGACCGTCGCCGTCTCGGCACCGGCCGTGCCCGTCGCCGGCCAGAAGACCGCGTCGCGGTCCGCGCCGACGTCGAGCAGCTCGTCGAGCGTCGGGACCGTGACCGCACCGGGCGTCGGCGTCGGTTCCGGAGTCGCGCCTCCCGCGGCAGCCCCGGCGGCGGCGAAGTTCGCGGCATCGAGATACGCCGCGTACGAGGCCAGCTGGGTCGGCGCGGTCGCGCCGGCGCCGACCTGCGCGGCGAGATCGGCGTCGCCGTATTGCAGGGCGAACCGGTCGTTGGGCAGCGACATCAGCTCGTCGAGCCACGAGACGGCGTCGGCGGGAGCGGCGGAGCCGAGCGCGCGGATCGATGCGGTGATCGCCGGGTCGATCGCGAGGATCGCATCGGTGCCGGCGACCGCGTTCAGCTGGCCGCGCAGATCGCCGTCGTCCGCGGTCAGCGCTCTGAGCGTGTCCGCGCTCAGAGACCCGCTCGACTGCGGGCCGGCGGTGATCGGGACGACGACGCCGACCTGCGTCGCCGGTTCGCCGGTGCGCGGGACGACGACGACGGTCCGGGCCCGGACGGTCTCGTCGCCGGTGCGGTAGACGACGCGCGCGGGGTAGACCCCGGGATCCTTGTCGTCGAAGATCTCGTCGTCGGTGTCGACGGAGACCGACTCGGATGCCGATTGCTCCGCTGCGATCTCGGGCACAGAAGTCTCGCCGACCTCGTCGAAGGGGACCGCCGCGGCGCCGCTGTCGAGCCAGGAGCTGAGGGCGCCACCGGTGGTCAGCGGCCGGGTTCCGAGCTCGAAGGTCGCGTCGCCCGCGGTGAGGGCATCGGTGCCCGGATTGTCGGCTGTGACGGTCAGGGTGAGGGAACCGGATGCCGGGAGGATGCCGTTGTTCGTCGGCGCGAGCACCGCGGTCGGCGGCTGCTCCTCGCCGGAGTCCTCGACGGCGGCGAAGGCGAGCGGCGCGGGGGCGCTCAACGCGAGGGCGGCGGTCGCTGCGGTCGCCGCGCGGAGCCAACGGGATCGGCGCGGCGGACGTCGGCCCGGAACAGGCGAGATGAAGGTCATGAAGAGGTCGATTCCTGTGCGATCCATGACCGCACCATCGGGAGCGATTCTAGGGTCACCGCCCTGCGGAGCCCCTGATTGGGCGCGAGGGCCGGTTGAATGGACGGGTGAGCGACTCCCGGCATCCCGACCCCTCTTCGATCGTCGCGCTCCGCGCGGACCTCGCCGCGGCGGGTTACACGGCCGACGCGGTGCGGGCGGCATGGGGAACTCTCGCCGACGATGCGATCGGCCGCGGGCTGCTCGCTCCCGCCCGCCGGGCGCTGTCCGACCGCACCGACGCGCTGGCGGTGCTGAGCCGGCTGCTGTTCCTGGGGGACCCGGCATCCGTCGCCGACGTCGACGCCGCGCTCCCCACAGCGCGGGCGGCGGCCCTCGAGCGGCTGGGCCTCGTCCGCACCGACGGTGAGGCCGTCACCCCGACGGCGCTGCTGCGTCCGCAGGACTACGCGGATGCCGCGGGTTCCGGCCAGTGGTGGATCGTGAGCGACCTCGATGAGGCGGCGCTCGGCGGCGCCCTGCCGACGGGACACGTCCTGGGGGTGGGCGGTGCGTCGCTCACACTCGCCGGACTGCAGCTCGACACGCCCGCGCAGCGCGTCCTCGATCTCGGGACGGGATGCGGCATCCAGGCCCTTCGCGCCCGCCGGAGCGCGCCCCGCGTCGTCGCGACGGACGTCTCGGAGCGCGCGCTGCGATTCACCCTGCTCAACGCGGCCCTGAACGACGTCGACGGGGTCGAGGTGCGCCACGGCAGCCTGTTCGACCCGG
The DNA here is from genome assembly GCF_047302325.1 of Microbacterium phoenicis. NCBI lineage: Bacteria > Bacillati > Actinomycetota > Actinomycetes > Micrococcales > Microbacteriaceae > Microbacterium > Microbacterium phoenicis. Next base: position 549,095 of record NZ_CP154849.1, on the reverse strand, counting down.
TCGCCGGCGAGGAGTTCGACCGTGTCGTCTCGAACCCGCCCTTCGTCATCACGCCGCGCGTCGCCGGGGTGCCCGAGTACGAGTACCGGGACGCCGGCTTCGCGGGCGACGACCTCGTCGCGGCGTTCGTGTCGGGCGTGGGCGACGTCCTCGCCCCCGGCGGGACGGCGCAACTGCTCGGCAACTGGGAATACCGGGAGGATGCCGACGGCCTCGACCGCGTGCGGGCGTGGGTCGCGGCATCCGCTCACCCGCTCGACGCGTGGATCGTGGAACGGGAGCGCCTCGACCCGCTCGCCTACGCGGAACTCTGGGTGCGCGACGGCGGCACGACCCCCGGCAGCGCCGACTACGCGCGCCTCATCGACGCGTGGCTCGCCGACTTCGCCGAGCGCGGCGTGACCTCGGTCGGGTTCGGGTATCTGCTGCTGCGGCGGACGCCGATCGGGATGCCGCCCCTCGCCCGCTACGAACGGGTCACCCAGCCGGTGGGGAGCGCCCTCGGGACGCACCTCGGCGAGGCGCTCGCCGCGTGGGACCGGCTCGGACTGCTCGACGACGACGCGCTCGCCGAGACGACCGTGATCGTCGGCTCGGACGTCACCGAGGCCCGTCACCACCGCCCGGGCGCGGAGGAGCCGTCGGTCATCGAGCTGCACCAGGGCGGCGGTTTCGGCCGCGTGCTGAACGTCGACCCGGCGCTTGCGGCGCTCGTGGGGGCGTCCGACGGCGATCTGCCGCTCGGCGTGCTCATCGACGCCATCGCCGACCTGCTCGAGGTGGATGCCGCCGCGCTCCGCGCCGACCTGCTGCCGCGCGTGCGCGAGCTCGTGTTCACCGGGTTCCTGCGGCTGGGGTGACCGGGGGCGTGCGCCCGCCGGAGCTCTAGGCGCCGCTCGGTAGGCTCGTAGGCATGCTGAACATGGCCGAGGGTCTCGCGCGCCTGGGCGCGCTCGCCGACGCTCCCGTGTCGGCCGCGCTCGCCCGTGCGTTCGCGGATGCCGGGTACGAGCTCGCGATCGTCGGCGGACCCGTCCGCGACGCGCTGCTCGGCCGTCGGGTGAACGACCTCGATTACACGACGAACGCGCGACCCGACGACATCCTGCGCATCGTGAAACCCCTCGCGACGGCGACCTGGGACATCGGCCGCGCCTTCGGCACGATCGGTGCGAAGGTCCGCGGCGAGCAGGTCGAGATCACGACCTACCGGGCCGACAGCTACGACGGCACGACCCGCAAGCCCACGGTCGAGTTCGGTGATGCCCTCGAGCAGGACCTGGTCAGGCGCGATTTCACGGTCAACGCGATGGCGCTGCGGATCCCCGGCCCTTCGCTCGTGGACCCCACGGGCGGCGTCGAGGATCTCGTCGGCCAGACGTTGCGCACGCCCACCGACCCCGACGTCAGCTTCGGCGACGACCCGCTCCGCATGCTGCGCGCCGCCCGCTTCGCGAGCCAGCTCGGCATGGACGTCCACCCGGCCACCCTCGAAGCGATGACCCGCCTCGCGCCGAGCCTGTCGATCGTGAGCCCGGAACGCGTGCAGGGCGAGCTGGTGAAGCTTCTCGCGACCGACGCGCCGGACCGCGGCATCCGTCTGCTCGTCGACACCGGCCTCATGGAGCTGTTCCTGCCCGAGGTCCCGGCGCTGCGGCTCGAGGTCGACGAGCACCACCACCACAAGGACGTCTACGAGCATTCGCTCACCGTGCTCGCGCAGGCGATCGACCTCGAGCAGCAGCGGCATTCGGGCCAGGCGCCCGATGTGACGCTGCGCCTCGCGGCACTGTTGCACGACATCGGCAAGCCGGCGACCCGCAAGCTCGAGCCCGGCGGTGCGGTCAGCTTCCACCACCACGACGTCAAGGGCGCCCGCATGGCGCGCAAGCGCCTGCAGTCGCTCAAGTTCGACGGCGCGACGACGGATGCCGTGTGTCAGCTCATCGAGCAGCACCTGCGCTTCTTCGGGTACGCCGAGGGCGCGTGGACCGATTCGGCCGTCCGCCGCTACGTCCGCGACGCGGGCGAGCAGCTCGAGCGGCTGCACATCCTGACGCGCGCCGACGTCACGACCCGGAACAAGCGCAAGGCGGGGCGCCTCCGCTCGGCCTACGACGACATCGAGACGCGGATCGCGCAGCTCGCCGAGCAGGAGCAGCTCGAGGCGATGCGCCCGGCGCTCGACGGCAACCGGATCCAGGAGGTCCTCGGCATCCGTCCCGGTCGCGAGGTCGGCGAGGCGTACCGGTTCCTGCTCGACATCCGCCTCGACGAGGGCGTCATCGAGCCCGAGGTCGCGGAGCAGCGTCTGCGCGATTGGTGGGCCGCGCGCGGCTGAGTCACTCGGTCGCGTCGGGGACGAACACGTCCTCGATCGACGTCTCGAACAGGTGCGCGATGCGGAACGCGAGCGGCAGACTCGGGTCGAACCGGCCGCGTTCGATCGAGATGATCGTTTGACGCGAGACACCGAGCTCGTCGGCGAGGCGCTGCTGCGACCAGCCGCGATCCTGTCGCAGCGCGGGCAGCGTGTTCTCCACCCTCAGCCCCGGCGCCGCGCGACGAGGTAGCGGATGCCGAAGCTGCCCATCGCGACGAGCAGGACCCCGATGAGGGCGATCAGCACGTCGATCCGGATGCCGGTGATGGCGAGGAACGCCGTGCAGAGCCCGACGATGAGCAGGATGTCCGAGAAAGCACCCTGCGCAGCGCGGTTGTACCAGGCGCCTTCGACGGACTCCTCGGGGCGGTCGAGGGCGCCGCGCAGGGTGCTGCGGTCGACCAGGAACACCCAGGCCAGGGCGACGAGGGCGGGGAGCGTCACGACCGTGAAGCCGATGCCCACCACGACGGGCGGGGTGGGGGCATCCCACATCGCCGCGGCGATGACGCCGACAGCCACAGCGAGGACGAGGCCGACCGGGGTCGCGATCGTCATCGCCGGGATGCGGCTGCCGCCGCGGAGGCGTCCCCACCGGGTGCGGTCCTGATCCTGCGTCGCGTGGCTCACGGCATCCCCTTGTGTCAAGTGACCTTTACGTGAAGCAACCTTTACACAGCCTACGGCTGAGCGCAAGCGGGCCACTCGTAGGCTGGAGTCGGGACCCCCGGGACGAGGGCGTCGGGGCGACGTGGATCGATCTCAGCGCCGGAGGCGCCGAGCCGCAGTCAGGTCGATGACGAAGAGCGCGGCTCCCTGGATGATGACGGCGAGGCCGTGCCCGCGTGCCTCAGCGGCGCTCAGGCGACCACCGAGCGTCGGCGTCCGCACCGCGAGGTGCGCACCGGTGGCGACGTAACCCACGTCGAGGGCGGCGTTGACGAGGAGGATGCGGCGCAGCATCCGCTTCTTCGGAACCTCCGGCCGCCGGCGGGTGAACACGGCGAGGCCTACGTCGATCGCGCCCCACATCAGCGTCTGCAGGCCGAACGCCCGGGTGCGTCGCGGCAGGGCGAGCGCGCTCCCGACGAGGACGGATGCCGCACCCCACCGCGTGAGCCGATGGACGACGGTACCGGTGACGCTCTTCGCTGATGCCATGTCCCCATGATGACGCGGTCCGGCGCCGCCGCGGACGTCACGCGCGTATGCGGATGCAAGGGATCCGGGGCGACGCGCCGCGCCGCGGGCCGGATGTGCGGCGTATCGGGCGCGAACTATTGCATCCGCGAACGCCTCTCACGCGCGAACGCATTGCATCCGAGAACGCCCCGCACGCGATAACGCCCCCCGTCCGAGGGACGAGGGGCGTTCCGGCTGTGTGCGGTGAGGATCAGCTGCAGGCTTCGCTGATCTTCTTCGAGGCGTCGGTGAAGCCCGTGATGCCGCCGGTCAGCTCGTTGGCTGCCGCCTGAAGCGCGTCGTTGTCCTTCGCGTCGACGGCGTCGCTGACCTTGACGAAGACCTTCTCGAACTCGTCCCAGGCCGATGCATACGCCTGGTAGGCCTCGGAGACCTCGGGGTTCGTGATCTCGCCCGAGATCTCGTCGATGCGGGTGCCGATCTTCGTGAACATGTCGCGGGCACCTGACGTGTCACCCGACTGCACGGCGGACGAGAGCTCGCCGCTGGCGCCGTTGACCTCGGTGTTGAGTTCGCTCAGCTCGGTCTGCAGGATCTTGCAGGCGTCGGCAGCGCTCTGGTCGCCCGCGGGCGCCTCGGCCTCGGCGGAGGGCGACTGCTCGGCGGGGGCGGAGCTGACCGGCGCCGGGTTCGTGGTGGTGCCGGACTCGGCCGAACCGCAGCCGGTCAGGGCGAAGAGGGCGATCGTGGCGACGGCGAAGCCCGTCGACAGGGTGGTCTTGCGCGACATGTGAAGTCTCCTTGGTGTGCGAAGAGCGGGGACACGCACCAGGACGAAGCGCCCCCCGACGATCGACCACGATAGCCGAGCCCTCGCGGACCGTTGAGACAGTGGACCGGAATGAAGCCGTGTGCTAGAACCGCACGCCGACCGGGACCGTTCACCCGGGGGTCACCTTCCGGACACGCCCCCTTGTTTGTATCGACGCGTGTCCTCGCCGATCGTGACCGTCATCCTGCCGGCGAAGGATGCCGGGCCCTACATCGGGACGACCGTCACAACGCTGGCCCGCCAGTTCCAGAACTCGGATCGGCTACGGCTCGTCGTCATCGACGACGGTTCGACGGACGATACCCGAGTGCAGGTGCAGCACTTCGCCCGCGACATGCCCCACGTCGAGATCCTCTCGAACGCTCACTCGGTCGGTCTCGCCGCCGCGCGCAACCAGGGACTCGAGAAAGTGGACACGGAGTTCTTCTGCTTCGTCGACGGCGACGATTGGATGCACCCGGACCGCCTCGAGAGCCTCGTCGCCTCGATGCGCCGGCTGGAATGCGACTTCGTCCGCACCGATCACGTGACCGACACCGACGGTCGCCGCCGACTCATGCGCGCCCCGTTCGCGTGGCGGGAGCGCGTGCTCGCCCCGCGAGACGCCATCCTGCCGGCGGACGAGACCACGATGGTCGACTACCCCTATGCCTGGGCGGGCATGTTCCACCGGCGCGTCCTCGACGAGGGGCTCGCGCACTTCGAGCCGGGCCTCTTCACCGCCGAAGATCGGCCCTGGATCTGGCGGCTCCACCTGCAGGCGAGCACCTTCGCGATCGTCGACGCCCCGGCGATCCTTTACCGCCGCGGCGTGACCACCTCGCTCACGCAGATCCTCGATCGCCGACAGCTCGACTTCTTACCCGCTTTCGCCGAAGCGATCCGCGTCGTGCAGGACGACCACGACGCGGAGCGGTTCCTCCCCAAGATCGCGACGACGACCATGTCGGTGTGCGCGTACCACCTCTTCCGCGCTCGAGCGATGGCGACCTCGGAGCGCACGGCCTTGCGCAGCGGCATCCGGGATCTGCTGCGTGCCATCCCGCCGGACCAGATCGACTCGGCACTGCAGCGCCTGTCGGACCGGCGTCGTCGCATCCTCGCCCGCCTCGTTCGCGAGGTCCGCGCCGCATGACGCAGATCTTCGTCGTGAACTCCGCGTACGGGCTGATGACGGCCGTCGCAGGGATGGATGCCGGTGCCATCCCGGCAGCGGGCGAGGCCCGCATCCTCGTCGCGGTGAACGCGGCGATCATCCCCGAGGTCGGCGAGGGCATCGTCGACGCCGCCCATCTCGCGACTCTCCGCGACCGGTTCGATCTCGTCATCGACCTCAATGCGCTGCTCGCCCCGGAGCGCCCGTCGCACTGGCAGGTGACCGTCGCGGAGGCGGCCGTGCTCGAGCGTCTGCTGCGGCAGGCATGGCGGATCGACGGAGACCGCGTCGAGCTCTACCTGCAGAGTCCGCAGGTCGCGCCGTCGCGGGTGTTCATCGACGTCTTCCCGGGAGCACCGGTGTCGATCATCGGCGACGGCCTGATGACGTACTCACCGTTGCGCGACCGGTGGCCGCCCGCGGTCGCGCGACGCGTGACGGGCGTCGTCTACGCCGACACCGTCCCCGGCGTCGAGCCGCTGCTGTTCGCCGGCACGACGCGAGCCCCCGTCGGCATCGCCTCGTTCCGCGCCGTCGTGGACGACGTGGCCCGGGCGACTCTCGACCCGGCGATCGACGAGCTCGCCGACGTGCCGCGCCCCGCGCTCGTGCTCGGCCAATACCTCTCGGCCCTGAAGCTCGTCTCGGCCGACGAGGAACGGCGGATGCAGCGCGACATGATCGACCGCGCACTCGCCTGGGAGCCGGAGACCATCGTCTTCAAACCGCACCCGTCGGCTGCCCCCGCCCTCATCGACGACCTGGCCGACCACGCCGCGGAGCGCGGTGTGGCGTTCCGGGCGTTCCGCGGCGACGCACCCGCCGAAGTCCTCGCGCTGCGCGCTCCGTTCGTCGGCGCCGTCGCGGGGTTCTCCACCGCGCTGCCGACCCTGCACGCGCTGACGGGATTGCCCATCGCCTCCGTCGGCACCGAGGTGCTCCTCCACCGACTCACCCCGTTCGAGAACGGCAACCGCATCCCCGTGACCATCATCGATGCGCTCACACGGCCCGAGTCGCCGTATCGGGGCGAGAGTCTGCAGCACCTCGTCGACGCGGTCGGCTACGCCATGCAGCCGGAGAACGCCGCGCCGCTGCGCGCGAGGGCCGAGGAGTTCCTCGCCGCGGCATCCCCTCAGGAGCGGGACCGGTACATCCCTCGCGCCCGGCTCAGTTCGCTGGGAATCCCCGGCGGACGGCGTCCGGGGTTCTTCGCCCGTGCGTTCGGATCCCGCGGAGGCGCGAGTCGGGTCGCCGAGGTGGAACTGATCCTGCGCGGCGCCCGGCGCCGCAGTGCACGGGCGTGGCGCGCCCTGCGAGGAGAGTGAGCATGGTCGAGACGGTCGCCGTCATCCCCGCCCGCGGCGGGTCGAAAGGGGTCCCGGGCAAGAACGTCGCCCGGGTCGGCGGCATCCCCCTCGTCGCCCGGGCGGTGCGCGCGGCGCGGGCCACCGGTGTCATCGACCTCGTCGTCGTCTCGACCGACGACGACGCCATCGCCTCCGCAGCCCGTGCCGCGGGCGCGCGCGTCGTCGACCGCCCCGCGGATCTCTCGGGGGACTCGGCCAGCTCCGAGAGCGCGCTCCTGCACGCGCTCGACGTGCTCGCCGCCGACGGCATCGCTCCCCGCGTGACCGCGTTCCTGCAGGCGACGAGTCCCTTCCTCCCCGCAGGTCCGCTCGCCGAGGCGGTCACCGCCGTCCGTGACGGAAGAGCCGACAGCGTGTTCTCGGCGCGCGAGAGCTACGAGTTCGTGTGGGAGCGGGATGCCGACGGTGCCGCCGCCGCCATCGGTCACGACGCCGCGCAGCGACCCCGCAGACAGGACCGCGAGCCCCACTTCGTCGAGACCGGCGCGTTCTACGTCTTCACGACCGCAGGGTTCCGCCGGGCGCGCCATCGCTTCTTCGGACGCACCGAGATCGTGACGGTGCCCGAGGCGACCTCCATCGAGATCGACGATCCGGCTCAGCTGCGAACCGCGCAGGCGCTCGCCCCCCTCGTCGATACGCCCGAGGCGGTGGCGGCCACCGCGCTCGTGACCGACTTCGACGGCGTGCACACCGACGACAGCGCATGGGTGGATGCCGCCGGCACCGAGCACGTGCGCGTGAGCCGCTCCGACGGCATGGGCGTCGCGCTGCTGCGTCGTGCGGGTGTGCCCGTGCTGATCCTCTCCACGGAGCAGAACCCCGTGGTCCGGGCGCGCGCCGAGAAGCTGCGCGTCGAGGTGATCCACGGCGTCGAGGACAAGGCATCCGTTCTGCGCGGGTGGGCGCGGGACCGGGATGTCGATCTGGCGGAGACCGCGTATCTCGGCAACGACGTGAACGACCTGGCGGCGATGGCCCTCGTCGGATGGCCGGTCGCGGTGGCCGACGCGCACCCCGCGGTCATGGCGGCTGCCCGCATCGTGCTGGGCCGCCGCGGCGGTCACGGCGCGGTTCGGGAGCTCGCCGACCGCATCCTCGCGGCGCACTGACCGCACACACCCGACAGCCAGCCGCCCGGTGCCCGCCACACGGGGTTCATCCCCCCGTCACCGTCGCGAACCACGCTGAGGGTCAGCATCGACGAAAGGATCCGTCATGACGGTGACCATCGGAAGCCACGTACTGGGCGGCGGGCACCCCGTGTACGTCATCGCCGAGATCGGCCTGAACCACAACGGCGACGTCGCTCTCGCCAAGCGGCTCATCGACGTCGCTGCGGATGCCGGTGCGAACGCGGTGAAGTTCCAGAAGCGCACACCCGAGATCGCCACTCCGGCGCACATGCGCGACGTCCTCCGCGAGACGCCGTGGGGCACCATGACGTACTTCGAGTACCGTCACCGGGTCGAGTTCGACCGCGACCAGTACATCGAGATCGGCGACCACGCGACCATACGAGGGCTCGACTGGTTCGCGTCGCCGTGGGACGTGCCGAGCGTCGACTTCCTCGAGGACCTCGGCGTCGTGGCGCACAAGGTGGCCTCCGCGAGCCTCACCGACCTCGAGCTGCTCGAGGCCCTGCGGGCCACGGGCAAGCCGGTCATCCTCTCGACCGGGATGTCGACCATCAACCAGATCGACCGTGCTCTCGAGGTGCTCGGCACCGACCGCACCGTGCTCATGCACGCCACGTCGACCTATCCGATGGAGCCCGAAGAGGCGAACATCAAGATGATCGCCTCGCTCCGCGACCGGTACGCGGGGGTCCCCGTCGGCTACTCCGGACACGAACGCGGCTTGCAGATCTCCCTCGCCGCCGTCGCGATCGGCGCCGTCGCGGTGGAACGTCACATCACGCTCGACCGCACGATGTGGGGCTCCGACCACGCCGCATCGCTCGAGCCCAACGGTCTCACGCATCTCGTCCGCGACATCCGGGTCATCGAGACGGCCCTCGGCGACGGCGTCAAGCGCATCTACGACGGCGAACTGGCGCCCATGGCGAAGCTGCGCCGCGTCCCGGCATGACCATGAGCACCGACCGGTCACCGGGCCTGCGCGTCGTCGCGATCGCCGACGCGGATTCCTTCGTCAAGTGGTCGGCGGCGCTCATCGACTCCGCGCCGGACGTCGACCCCCACCTGGTGCTCGTGCAGACGCCCCTCGTGGTGAGCGTCGCACAGGAGCATGCGGCTCTGGCGGGCACCGGCATCCGTCCCGAAGCGGTCACACGTCTCGCGTACGACGCCCTGGCCGGGTGGCTGTCGGCGGATCGACCCGACGTCGTCGTGGTCGGCGGGCGCGGCCCGTTCGTGCGACTGATCATGCGGCAGATCGACCGGGTCACCCCTCGACCGGTCGTCGTCTCGGGACTTCCGGGCATGTCGATCCCCGCGCAGCGCGGAGCGGCGCTCTACCGCCGCTACAGCGACCTCATGGTGGTCCACTCGCGACGCGAACAACGCGCCTTCGCCCAACTGGCGGATCGCCTCGGCCTCGACATGCGTCCGAGTCTCGCGACCCTGCCATTCGCCCGGCCGACCCGCGGGGCGGGCGGCGGTACGGACCTCGTGTTCGCCGCGCAGGCGATCGTGCCCCACGAGCCGGCGGAACGCAGCCGGCTCGCCGGGATCCTGCGGTCGGCCGCGCTCGCCGACCCCACGCGGCGCGTGGTGGTCAAACTGCGCTCCCGGCCCGAGCTCGGCGAGGCCGAGACGCACTTCGAGCGCACCGGACTCACCGACCTGCTCCGCGACCGGCCCGATAACCTCGTGCTCTCGCACGAGCCGATGTCGCGCGCCCTCGAGACGGCCGAGGGGCTCGTGACGATCAGTTCCACGGCGGCGATCGAGGCCATGGCCATGGGCGTTCCGGTCATCGCGCTCACCACCTTCGGCGTCTCGAAGACGCACCTCAACACGGTCTTCGTCGGCAGCGGTGTGCAGGGTGAGGCCGACGACGTCATCGCGCGTCGGTTCCGGCACCCCCATCCGGGGTGGCTCGCTGACAACTACTTCCACGATCCGAGCGAATCGACCTGGTGGTCGGACGTCGAGCGCCTCGTCGATCAGCGCCGGCGCGGTGTCCTCGTCCCGAGGTACGTCCCGGCGGCACGAGGGGGCGCACTCCACGACGCCTGGCAGCGCAAGGCCGTGCTCGGCGCCGAGGATCGCTCGGTTCTCGGATCGATCGCGCTCGCCGTCGGGGCGCCGCTCGTGCGGGGGATTCTCTCCGCCCGCACGATGCTCGGGCACCGCGGAGCAGAGTCATGGTCCGACGACGGCAGCGACATCACGGTCACCCCGGCGCGCTATCAGGACCCGGTCGTCCGTCCGCGCCGGTCGGTCCTGGCCACCGTCATCGACTGAAGAACGCGTTCATCACACCGCTCTGCAGGCCGATCCACACGACGAGGATCCCCCCGCCGATGAGGATGGTCGCCCACGGGACGGCCCTCTTCAGCCGGCGGCCGCCCGGGGCGACACCGGGCGGAGGACGCAGCGCTTCGACGGGCGGCGTGAACGGCAGGGCGGCGCCCGGCTCCCCGCTGAGAGGGGCGGATGCCGGTGCCCCGGCCGCGGGCATCGCGAGACGGTCGTCGCGCCACCGCTCCCACTGCGCGAGCTTGTCCATCAGCGCGCCGACGACCGAGAACAGCCATCCCCACGTCCGCGGGTCGAGGGTCGAGAAATCCCGCTTGCCGTAGAGGAACATCCAGTCGTCGACGATCTCGATGTCGAGCTGGGCGGCGTTGTCGATGAACCGCGCCATGATGTCGGGCGTGAACAGGTAGAGCGCGTCCTGCTCGTAGCCCTGCGGGCAGTAGAGCGAGAAGTACCTGTCGAAGTCGCCCTCGAGACTCAGGCGCTGGTGCCGGTCGAAGGACTGCGGCAGGTTCGTGCCGAGGAAGGTGTTGTTGCCCTCGGCATCCAGCACGATGTGGGGCAGTGGCGTGTGGAGGCGGATCGCGACGTAGCCCCACCGGTGGGTGGTCCGGTTCTTGCCGGACCCCGTCGTGTACCGGTAGTTGGCGAACTCGACCATGCGGGGCTGCTCGCCACGGAGGATGTCGGTCGCCGTGCGGGAGCTCCCGAGCGAGAAGATCATGCCCGGAAGGGGCGGATCGGATGCCTGGGGGAACCAGGTCATCCCGTTCGCCCGGGCGAAGTGGTCGAGGCGATACCAGCGCACGCCGCCGTTCCGATACGCCCTCACGATGAGGGCGGTCAGACCGGCCGCGATGAGTGCGACGACGAGGATGATCGCGATCGAGCCGACACCGTTCGGAGCTGAGCCCTCGAAGAACGGGGCGAACACGAGCCGGAAGATCAGGTTGACGACGACGAGACCGAAGACTCCCACCACCCCGACGACAAGGCATCCCGCGGCCCAGCCGGCGGTCTTGGGAGCGCGACCCGTCGCGAGGAGCTGCTTGCGGTATGCCCGCGCGGTGGCCCCGTCGACGGGGTCGGTCAGGGGGCGGGCGTCGAAACCGGGGGTGCTCATCGGGTCACTCCGTGTCCGTCGAGGACGGCATCGGCGGGGACCTCGACCGCGTCGAGACCCGCACGCGCCACCAGGGCGGCTGCGAGGGCGGCGCTCCCGCCGACGAATGTGGAGTCCAGATCGGGATCGCTCACGAGCACCCAGGCGCGGTCGTCGGGCCAGACGAGGCTCGGGCTGAGGATGTCGTCGGCGTCCTCGCCACGCCACGGCGCGGCATCCGTCCAGCCGGGGTCGGCGAGTTCCGAGACGCCGCCGCGGAAGAGCACGTGGGCGCGGCCGGGCAGCTCGAGCCGCGGGCCCTCCGAGATCTCGCGGGAGAGGATGCCGTCGTGCCAGGTGCGCTTGCCGGTCACCGCGCTCCACAGGTCCTTCGCGCTGCGTCCGAGCATCTCGTTGTGCCGGTGCAGGTTCGCGTCGGAGGGATCGCCCGCCTGGTACACGGTGCGCGATGAGCGCACCCTCATGCCGCCGAGCAGGCCGGGGTGCCCGTCCCACAGCGCGACGACACCGTCATCCGGCGTCGCTGTGTGCGCGGCCAGGACCGTGGCGATCTCGGCCACCTGGGAAGGATGGAGCTCGCCCTCGAGAGGCGGGTTCACCCAGTCGCCCTCCGGGGTGACCAGCACTCCGGGCGTCTCCGTGGAACGGGTCAGGTGCTCCCAGTCCGCGAGCGGGGAGAACTCCGTTCCGAAGATCCCGGCCGCCTCGCGCCACGTCAGGGGGCGCTCCTCGATGCGCGAGAACAGCGACTCGCGTCCCGAGTCGGTCATGGCGGCGACGGCGTCGAACGACGGCATCCGCTCGTTCGGGATGCGTTCGAGGTGGGCGGGGTGCAGGATGCGGACATAAGCCTCGAACGCGCGCGGGGCGACGTCGTGGATCGTGCAGCGGGGAGGATCGTCGAGCCGTCCGCGCAGCCAGTCGCCTGCAGAGACATCCCCGGTCCACTCCATGCGGCCACGGTACCGAAGACGCCACCCCGCGAGAGATCCTGCGCGCGGGGTGGCGTCGGGTGCCGGTGGTGTGTCAGGCCTGGGCTGCGCGCACGTCGACGACCCACGTCACGCCGAAGCGGTCGGTGAGCATGCCGAAGCCGGCGCTCCACGGCGACGCCGCGAGCGGCTCGACGACCGTCGCCCCGTCGGCGAGGGACTCCCAGCGCGCGGCGACCTCGTCGAGCGTGTCGCCCTGCAGCGAGACGAAGAAGGCGCGATCGGTGACCGTGGCGCCGTTCTCGCGACGGGTCGACCCGGGCACGGACTCGGCGCCCCGCGTCTCGCCCGGGACGTCGTACGCCATGAGCCGGAAGCCGTCGGCCGCGACGAGGATGCCGAACACGACCTTCTCGGCGCCGGGCGCCTCGGCGGGCATCCCGAGCTGCGCGTACGTCGTCACCGAGACGGTGCCGTCGAACACACGGCCGTAGAACTCGAGCGCGTCGCGGGCGTCGCCGTGGAAGTTGAGGTGCGTGGTGGTGGAGAGGGTCATGATCGTCCTTCGGTCGGTGGCTGTCTGCCGGCATCCACTCTTCGCGGCATAGAGGACCGTTTCTGTCCGCTTCTCGAGCAGGATGGAGGAATGTCGTCACCGTCGCACCGGATGCTGGATCTGCTGTCCGTCCTGCAGTCGCGCCGCGACTGGGGCGGCCAGGAACTCGCCGACCGGCTCGGCGTGACCGTCCGGACGGTGCGCCGGGACGTCGACCGGCTGCGCGAGCTCGGCTACGCGATCACGGCGGCGAAGGGGCCGTACGGCGGGTACCGGCTGAGCCCCGGCGAGGAGCTGCCGCCCCTCCTCTTCGACGACGAGCAGGCGGTGGCCATCGCCGTCGCGCTGCAGTCGGCATCCGGCGTCGACATCACGGATGCCGCGGCCCGAGCCCTCGCCACGATGCGGCAGGTCATGCCGTCGCACCTGCGTCACCGCATCGACGGGATCCGGTTCGAGGCTGGGGCGCCGGCCGAGCAGGTCGCGACCGCCGCGCTCGAAGCGGTCAGCGTCGCGACGCGCGAGCACCGGACGCTGAGGTTCGACCACGGCGACGACGCCGATCGCCCGGCCCGGCACGCGGAGCCGCACGCCGTCGTCGCGCGGGACGGGCGCTGGTACGTCGTCGCGTGGGACCGGGATGCCGCGGACTGGCGCATCCTCCGGCTCGACCGGCTGCGGCCCCGCCAGGGCGGCGGGGTCCCGTTCGAGCCTCGGGAAATCCCGACGGGCGATGCGCGGACGTACCTCGCGGCGCGGTTCAAAGGATCCGAGACGGCGGACCGATGGCCGGTGACGGGCGAGATCGCCCTGCCGCTGCCCGCACGGCGGGTCGCTCCGTGGCTCGGTGACGCCGAGCTCGCCGAGCGCCCCGACGGCACCTGCGTCGTGAGGGTCGGGTCGTGGTCGTGGGCGGGGGTGCTCGCCTGGGCACTGCGGTTCGACGTGCCGTTCGAGATCCTCGGGCCACCGGAGCTGGCCGCCGCGGCGGCCGAGGCGGGGCGCCGAATCGCGGCGGCGGTGGTCGCGCCCGGCATCCGCTAGACTGTTGTGGTTGTCCGTCTGCGCTCATGCGCGGAATCACCGGACACGTGCATCAACCCTCCTGATGCCGGGAAACGCCCGGCATCCGTTCTAGTCCGAAGGAGGTGGGTTAGTGACGCACATCCACCAGTACGAACTCATGGTGATCCTCGACCCCGAGATCGACGAGCGCCAGGTCGCTCCCAAGCTCGACGGGTTCTTGAAGGTCATCACCGCAGACGGTGGCTCGATCGAGAACGTCGACGTCTGGGGCAAGCGCCGTCTCGCCTACGAGATCCAGAAGAAGAACGAGGGCATCTACGCCGTCGTCAACTTCACCGCCACGAGCGAGGCCACGCAGGAGCTCGACCGTCAGCTCAAGCTGAACGAGCAGATCATGCGTACCAAGGTCCTCCGCGCCGAGGAGGCGATCGCTCAGGTCGCCGCCGAGAAGGAGCGCGCTGAGGCCAAGGCCGCCCGCAAGGCTGCGAAGGCCTGAGGCTCATGGCCGGCGAGACCATCATCACGGTCGTGGGAAACCTCACGGCAGACCCCGAGCTGCGGTACACGCAGAACGGCCTGCCCGTCGCGAACTTCACGATCGCATCGACGCCGCGCAGCTTCGACCGTCAAGCCAACGAGTGGAAGGACGGCGAAGCGCTGTTCATGCGCGCGTCGGTCTGGCGCGAGTTCGCTGAGCACGTCGCAGGCTCGCTCACCAAGGGCATGCGGGTCGTCGCGACCGGCCGCCTGAAGCAGCGCTCCTACCAGGACCGCGAAGGCAACAACCGCACGGCGATCGAGCTGGAGGTCGACGAGATCGGCCCCTCGCTCCGCTACGCCACTGCCCAGGTCACCCGGGCCGCCTCAGGCGGCGGCGGCGGTGGCGGCGGCAACTTCGGCGGCGGTCAGCAGCAGTCGCGTCCGCAGGTGCAGCAGGACGAGCCCTGGGCCACGCCCGGGTCTTCGGCCCCTGACGCCTGGAGCGCGCCCGGGACGAGCTACGGCGACGACACCCCGTTCTGATTCGAATTCCGGATGCCGCGGGCCGCGGCATCCACCTCTCTTAAGGAAGACACATGGCTGGAAAGGCAACCGGCGACCGCCGCAAGCCGCGGAAGGGCGCGAAGAACGCCGCTCCCGCGAAGGCGATCCGCGTCGGCGTCATCGACTACAAGGACGTCGCGACGCTTCGCAAGTTCATCTCGGAGCGTGGGAAGATCCGCGCCCGTCGTATCACCGGAGTCTCGGTGCAGGAGCAGCGTCTGATCGCCAAGGCGATCAAGAACGCCCGTGAAATGGCGCTCCTGCCCTACGCCGGCGCTGGCCGGTAAGGAGTACCGACATGGCAAAGCTGATTCTCACGAACGAGGTCGCCGGGCTTGGTAGCGCCGGTGACGTCATCGAGGTCAAGAACGGGTACGCCCGCAACTACCTCATCCCCCAGGGCTTCGCTGTGGCCTGGACTCGCGGTGGCGAGAAGCAGGTGGCGTCGATCCGCGCTGCCCGCGACGCCCGTGCGATCCACGACCACGAAGAGGCTGTGGCGCTCAAGAACACGCTCGAGTCGAACACGGTCAAGCTGACCGTCAAGGCCGGCGCGGAAGGCCGTCTGTTCGGTTCGGTCAAGCCGGCCGACGTGGCCGACGCCGTCAAGGCCGCCGGTCTCGGTGACCTCGACAAGCGCAAGATCCACATCACCTCGCCGATCAAGGCCGTGGGACAGCACGAGGCGACCGTTCGCCTGCGTGACGACCTCACCGCCGCGATCACCCTGCAGGTGGTCGCCGCCAAGTAATCCTGGCGCGCGGTTCGGATGCCGCGGTTCCCTCTCTTCGGGTCGGGACCGCGGCATCCGGCGTTTAGGGGTGTGAGCAGGCGTGTGGCGTTCGCGGATGCAAGAGATTGCGGCCGACACGCCGTGTCTCGAGCCCTGTTGGCGGGGTGTCGTGCCCGATCTCTTGCATCCGCACACGCCTGAGGAGCGGATGCCGGTGCTCGAGCCGCGGCATCCGCCCCTTCGGGCTGCTGCCGCCGTGTCAGCGGATGCATGGGATTCGGGGCGACACGCCGCGTTTCGCGCTCGAGCTGCGGTGTGTCGTGCGCGATCTCTTGCATCAGCGCACGCCTGTGGGGCGGATGCCGGCGGTCGAGCCGCGGCATCCGCCCCATTCAGTTGCGTCAGGCGATGCGACGACGCAGGGCGAGCGGAGCCCCTGCGAGGATCATCGCCGCGGCGGCCAAAGGCAGCCACGTCACGGACACGCCGCCCGCCTGAGCCAGGGCCCGGGGCATCTCGGAGGCGGTGGCCTGCGGGGTCATCGCTGCGCCGGGAGCCGCGGGGATCTGGTCATCCGTTCCCAGACCCGGGGTGTCACCCGGAACCGTGCCCGGGTTCGTCGGGTCCACGGGGTTCGTCGGGTCCGTCGGGTCGACCGGGTCCACCGGGTCCACCGGGTCCACCGGGTCCGTCGGGTCCATTGGACCGGTGCCAGGACCAGTGCCCGGGTCGGTCACC
Organism: Microbacterium phoenicis; assembly: GCF_047302325.1. Classification (NCBI taxonomy): domain Bacteria; kingdom Bacillati; phylum Actinomycetota; class Actinomycetes; order Micrococcales; family Microbacteriaceae; genus Microbacterium; species Microbacterium phoenicis. The sequence continues at coordinate 532,613 of NZ_CP154849.1, read as the reverse complement.
GTGCTGTCGCCGATGATCGAGACGGCGGTGTCGCCGACGGTGATCGGGATGCCGATGGGCAGCAGAACCTGCGTTCCTCCGCCGATCCCGTTCTCACCCGAAGTGATCGGTGTGCCGATCGTCCCGGTGCTGGGCGCGGTTCCCGCTCCGCTGCCGACGCTCGTGCTGTCGCCGATGACGGAGACGGCCGTGTCGTCAACGGTCACCGGGAGTGTGATCGGTGCGACGACCTGGGTGCCGGATCCGATGCCGTCCGTGCCGCCCGTGGTGGGCGCCGAGGAGGTGTCACCCGTGGTAGGCGTCGCCGATCCCGACGTGCTCTCGCTCGTGCTGTCCCCGATGACGGAGACGGCCAGGTCGCCGACGGTCACGGGGACCGAGATCGGTGCGACGACCTGGGTGCCGGAGCCGATGCCGTCAGAGCCGCCCGTGGTGGGCGCCGAGGAGGTGTCACCCGTGGCAGGCGTCGCCGATCCCGACGTGCTCTCGCTCGTGCTGTCCCCGATGACGGAGACGGCCAGGTCACCGACGGTCACGGGGACCGAGATCGGTGCGACGACCTGGGTGCCGGATCCGATGCCGTCCGTGCCGTCGGTGGTGGCCGACGGAGCGGGGGATGCCGGTGCGGCCGGGGCCGCGGCATCCGTGTTCTCCGTCGTGCTGTCGCCGATGACCGAGACGGCGGTGTCCGTCACGGCGACCGGGACGGTTACGGGGGCGACGACCTGGGTGCCGGAAGCGACGCCGTCCGAACCGTCCGTCGTCGACGTTGCAGGCTCCTCAACGGGGGCGGCCGGCTCTGCGGGCGCAGCAGGTGCCGGATCCGCGCTCTCGGTCGAGCTGTCGCCGATGACCGACACTGCGACATCATTCACCGTGACGGGGACGGACACGTCGATGATCGCTTGCGATCCCGATGCCGTCCCATTCGATCCGTCGGTGGACCCCGACGCAGTCTCGCGAGGTGCCGGAGACGAGTCCACGCCCTTCGAGCTGCTGGACGAGTCGCCGATCACCGACACAGCCGTGTCGCCGATGGTGACGGGGACGTCGACGTTCAGGAGCGCCTGGGTGCCCGAGAGCAGCCCGTCCTCTCCGGACGTCGTGGATTCTGCGGCCTGCGCGGCTGCTGCGCCGAAGAGCGTGATGCCTCCGGCGACGAGCGTACCCAGGAGGGCACGCGACAACATGGTGTTCATTTCTCTCTCCTTGAAACATGACTGGGGATGGCGCGATGGCGCCGTCACGTGGGACGTGCGGTGGCGTGCCGCGGATGCGCGGCGCGATCCCCGTCAGTCAGGAGAGACGTCGGTGTCGAAGAACGGTGCGGGCAGGCCGTGCTCGTCGTGCGGCCGTCCCCGACGCGCCCAGGCACGGTGCGCAACGGGGAAGCCGAACGGAAGCAGGGCGAACAGCCCGGCAGCCCCTCCGGAGGAAGCGGACGTCAGAGAACCGGTTCCCGCCAGGGGCGCTGCGGGCGCGGGCGGGGCGGTGTCAGGCGTGGGGGATGCCGCGAGCCCGGCAACGGCCGACGATACGTCGGCGGAACGAGCCGCTACGGTCGCCTGGAAGGCGTCACGCGTTGTCAGAGCGGCGGGGCTCACCCGTGCTGCGGAAGCTGGCCTCGAAAGCGCACCGACAGCGGTCGCGGCGGATGTCGTGCCGGTCGCTGAAGCGTTGGCATCGGGCGACGCCGACGACACCGGCAGAGGGTAGACGGGAATGACCCCGAGGCCGGGTGTGATGGGCTCCGTCACGGGGTCGATGGCGTCCACGACCGGGGGGAGCACAGTCTCGATCATCGGGTCGATCGCGTTCACAATCGGCTCGATGACTGGGCGGACGGCATCCACGACAGGAACGACGACACTGTCCGTGATGGGCGTCACGACGGTGACGACGGGGGGAAGGACGGTATCGGTGACGGGCTTCACCGCCGTGTCGACAACGGGCTTCACGACCTTGTCGGTCACGGGGGTGACGACCTCGTCCGTGACGGGCTTCACCGCCTTCTCGGCTACCGGCTTCACGACCTTGTCGGCGACGGGCGTGACGACCTTCTCGATGACCGGCGCGACCGCCTTCTCGGCCGCAGGCGTGACGAGCTTTTCGGTAACGGGCTTCACGATCTTGTCGGTCACCGGTGCAACGGTCCGTCCGACGACCTCGGTCACCCCGCTGAGCAATCCATCGTCTTCGCGATCAGCGGCGCGGGCGTGCGATGCGTTCAGGACAGCTGCAAAGGCCACCCAGAGCAAGGCGAGGCCGAACCCGATCGCAGCGAGGAGACCGAGTCGGACGAACGCGCGTTGCGTTGTGAGCACAGGTCACCTCCACGATGTCTCATCGGAACGCGCGCCGTTACGGCCGCGTTCTGCGGGGTGCCTGGACCACACACGGTACCGACTTCCTATGAATTTGACAAGAGCACTTCGAGCCACTTTCCGAGGCGGCGAGAGACCTCGGAAACGGTCCGACTTTCTCATTTGACAAATCCCCGATTCTGCACATGAGTGGGGATAACCCTGAACCTTCAACCCGCACTTGAGGTCGGTTGTCTATCCACAGACTGTGGGAAAGGAAAAGCCAGGTCAGAAGGCATTCGAACTGAACGGATTCACCAGATTCCACTCGTTGTCCACAGGCTCTCTGCACAGGGTGAGCGGCGTTTCGCGCAGATTCTCCACACAGTTATCCACAGGCCGGTTTGCGTGTGTCCGAGCCCCTCCATAGCGTGTCCGAGGGCCTTCCAGCGGGCCCGGAAGAGGGGCGTGTATGTCGATCGCGGATCTGTCTGACGACCGAATCGGCGGATCCCGCGGTCCGGAACGCACCCCGCCGCACGACATGCTCGCCGAGCAGAGCACCCTCGGCGGAATGCTCCTCTCGGGAGACGCCGTCGCCGACGTCATCGAGGCGCTCCGCGGAACCGACTTCTACGTTCCCAAGCACGAGTTGATCTTCGAAGCCGTTCTCTCGCTGTACTCGCACGGCGAGCCGACCGACGTGGTCGCGGTTACGGACGAGCTGATCAAGACCGGTGATCTGCAGCGCGCCGGTGGCGCCGATTACCTGCACTCGCTCACGTCGATCGTCCCCACCGCGGCGAACGCCGCGTACTACGCCTCGATCGTCCGCGAACGAGCGCTGCTGCGTCGCCTCGTCGAGGCCGGCACCCGCATCGTCCAGATGGGCTACAACGGCCAGGGCGAGGCCCTCGACCTCGTCAACAACGCGCAGGCCGAGATCTACTCCGTGACCGGGCAGGAACAGTCCGAGGACTACGTTCCCCTGCAGGTCGCCGTCGACGCCGCCGTCGAGGAGATCGAAGCCGCCCGCGGACGCGACGGTCAGATGACCGGCATCCCGACCGGGTTCGCTGCCCTCGACCAGCTCACCAACGGCCTGCACGGCGGACAGATGGTCGTCGTCGCCGCCCGTCCCGCCATGGGTAAGTCGACCCTCGCGCTCGACTTCGCCCGCGCGGCCGCCATCAAGCACAACCGCCCGACCGTCTTCTTCTCGCTCGAAATGGGACGCAGTGAGATCGCCATGCGACTCATGAGCGCCGAGGGTGCCGTGCCGCTGCAGAGCATGCGCAAGGGCATGCTCGACAGCCGCGACTGGACCACGATCGCCTCGACCCGCGGTCGCATCAACGACGCGCCTCTGTACATCGACGACAGCCCGAACATGACGCTCGTCGAGATCCGCGCGAAGTGCCGCAAGCTCAAGCAGCGCGTCGGGCTCGAGATGGTCGTCATCGACTACCTGCAGCTCATGACGAGCGGCAAGCGCGTCGAGTCGCGCCAGCAGGAGGTCTCGGAGTTCTCGCGTGCGCTGAAGCTGCTGGCGAAGGAGCTGCAGGTCCCCGTCATCGCCCTGTCGCAGCTGAACCGTGGTGCCGAGCAGCGCGCCGACAAGAAGCCCGCCATCAGCGACCTGCGTGAGTCGGGCTCGATCGAGCAGGATGCCGACATCGTCATCCTGCTGCACCGTGAGGCCGCCTACGAGAAGGACAGCCCCCGCGCCGGCGAGGCGGATCTGATCGTCGCGAAGCACCGTAACGGCCCGACCGACACAGTCGTCGTCGCGTTCCAGGGGCACTTCTCGCGCTTCACCGACATGGCCGTCGGGATGGACTGAGCAGCCCGACCTTGCGGAGAGGACATCGATGAGAGACCTCGTCTACTACGTCGCCGTCAGCATCGACGGCTGCATCGCCGACGCGAACGGCGGGTACGACGCCTTCCTCGTCGAGGGCGACCACAACGCCGTCATCTTCGGCGAGTACGCCGACGCGCTGCCCGGGCACGTGCAGCGGGCGGTCGGCATCCAGTCCGCGAACACGACGTTCGACACGGTGATCATGGGGTGGAACACCCTGATTCCCGCACTGGATGCCGGGATCACGAGTCCGTACCCGCACCTCAGGCAGGTCGTCGCCAGCCGTCGGGAGCGCGAGGTCGACCCGGCGGTCACCCTGACGGGCGATCCGGTGGCGACCGTCCGTTCCCTCAAGCAGGAGGACGGCGCGGACATCTGGCTGTGCGGTGGCGGGGAACTCGCCGGGGCGTTGCTGCCCGAGATCGACCGGCTCGTTCTGAAGCGCCACCCGGTGGCTCTGGGTTCCGGCATCCGCTTGTTCGGTGAGGCCGCCCCTGCGGAGTACCCCTTCACGCGGACGCGCGTGCGCGAGTTCGCCTCGGGCGTCGCGATCGAGGAGTACGTGCGGAACCCGGCTACTTCGCGCGCTTGACTCCGCGCGGGCGCCAACGCCACCACATGACGTGGTAGTCGCCCTGCTCGACGTCGTAGATGCGCCCGCAGATCGCGCACTCGCATTCGTAGGTCATCGACCAGCCGGGTTCGCTCGTCGAGAGGATGCGGATGTTGCCCGCCTCCTCTTCCTTGCGCGGGTCGCGGTGCTCGGGACCCGGGTAGTCCTCGCACCAGCACGACCTGTTGGCCCGGTGCTCGAGCTTCGCGAGGGCGAACTCGACGTTCGCCGAATTGGGCCGGATCAACCCGCCGAGATCGAGCTTCTGGGTGGCCTGTCGGATGCGGGCGATGTGCGGCACGAGCGGGTCCACGAGGTCGGGGTCACGACTGCCGAGCACCTGCCACGTGGCGTGGAGCACGCGGTCCGTCTCGCCGGAGAGGAAATCCTCGAGCAGGGTCGTCGTCATGCGGGATGCCTCCTGAGCAGCTTCTCGGTCACCATCATCGCCCCGCCGAGCACGGCCGGGATGCCGCCGCCGGGGTGCACGGAGGCGCCGACGCGCCACAGCCACGGCCGCCGGAGATCGTGGTGCGCAGGCCGGTGGAACGGCCCGCTCATCCACAGCGGACGCGCGGCGCCGTAAAGGGCGCCGTGGCGCTCGCCGAACGTGCCGAAGTAGGCCGGGTCGAGGACCGCGGCATCCGTCATCGCGTCGGTGAGGAGGCCGTCGAGCCCCATCGTGCGGGAGATCCGTTCGACCTCGCGACGCACGAACCGGTGCTCGAGGCTGTACCCCGACCCGTCGGCTGGCGCGGTCAGCAGGACGGCGAGCGTGCTGCGGTCGTTCGGGTACACCTGGCCGGCGCGGTAGAGGTTGACGAACGCCATCGTGTCGGCGGGCTCGTCGCCCGCGGCGAGGCTGCGGTGCAGGGCATCCGGCTTGGACGGCAGGATGACGCTGTGCGCGGCGATCCGGTCGGGGAGCGGTTCGCGGAGCGAGCCGTAGATCGCGACCGCCGAGCACGACAGGGCGCCCGGGGTGCGCCGCCGCCCGAGGAGGGCATCCACCCGGTCCGCGTCGAGCGCGCTCACGACGATGTCTGCCTCGAACGACCCGCCCGCAGTTGTGACCCGTCCGCGCTCGATGCGGGTCACGGTCTCACCCGTGCGGATGTCGACACCCGCGGCATCCGCCATGCGCTCCAGCGCGAGCGGGATCTCGTACACGCCGCCGCGGGGGACCCATACGCCGGACGCCGCCATCACGGCCGGCATGCTCGCGTAGAGCGCGGGCGTCCGCTCAGGCGGAACCCCGGCGTTCAGCGTGTGGATCGCGATGATCTCGCGGAGTCCGTCGGGCATCCACCTCAGGCTGTCGAGGTACGCGCGCGTGCTCAGCCGCGGTCCGTACACGGCGAGCAGTCGCCGGAGCGCCGGGAGCGAGCGCCGGTCGAGCGGATCGGCGACGAGGAGTGCAGTCACGTCGTCGGCGAGGGGCGCGTGCTCGTCGCTGAACCGCTTCCACGCGGGGTACCAGCGGTGCTCGGGCGGCACGGGGAGGGTGACCTCCTCGCCGTCGTAGTAGTAGCGGCCGACCTCGGGCAGCCGCTCCAGCTCGAGGGCGCCGGGGTCCGTGCCGAGGCGGGCGCACAGCTCCTGCCACACGCCGGGGAACGTCACGAGCGAGGGGCCGGAGTCGATGCGCTCGCCGTCGACCTCGAGCCGCCGACTTTTCCCGCCGACCGTCGCGGCCCGCTCGAGCAGGGTCACGTCGTGTCCGGCACGGGCCAGCAGAGCGGATGCCGCCAGCCCCCCGAGCCCTGCGCCGATGACGACGATGCGGCTCATCCGTACACCTCGAAGAACATCTTCGTCAGCTGCAGTCCGCTCGCGACCGACCCGGCGACATAGGGGAACGCGATCGACACGGGGTACAGGCGACGCCCCGTCGCGGGGGTGGGGCGCACCAGCATCCACACGACGAGGACGCCCGCGATCGCGAGGTTGGCCGCTGCGACGGGGATGCTCACGAGCGCGAACAGGACGGTGGAGGCCATCCACCAGCATCCGCTCCACACCGCCGTCCCGCGGGGGCCCAGCAGAACAGCGGTCGTGCGGATGCCGGCCTCGCGGTCCTCGTCGATGTCCTGCACCGCGTCGTAGGCGTGCTTCGCGACGCTCCAGACGAGGAGGCCGATGACGGCGGGCCACAGCGGCGGCTCGCCGAGTGCGACCGGGACGATCAGCAGGGGCAGGCCGTAGGCGGCGTTGCTGAGCGAGTCGAGGAACGGGCGCTGCTTGAACCGCAGCGGCGGCGCCGAGTAGAAGACGAAGACGAGCGTGTAGACGAGGATCAGCAGGACGGCCGCGGGCGGGTAGGCGATGACGAACCAGACGAGGAACGGCACGTTCGTGATCGCGACCGCCCACACGATCAGCCGCACCTCGCGCGGCTCGATCCGCGCGCCCTCGATCGAGCCCTTCCGCGCGTTCAGCGCGTCGGTCTCCTGGTCGAAGATGTCGTTCACGCCGTAGATCAGGAGGTTGAACGGCAGCGTGAGCCACACGAGAAGCGGGATCGCCGCGGCATCCAGCAGCTGCCCCGTGAGCCACATGCCGAGCACGCCGGTGCCGATCGTGTTGATCCAGAGGACCGGGCGCGAGATGTGGACCAGACGGCCGAGGGTCGACCACGCCGAGACGCGAGGAGCCGGAGCGGGCTGATGGTCGATGGCGGGACTCCTCGAGTGGTGACGGCGCGGACGACCGTGTTCCGCGATTGTATGCGGCGACGACGAATCTTCGACCGCTCTTGCGCGGGGGTGCGGATCAGGCGCGCGGGCCGGCCAGCCAGGGGGCGAGGACCTCGCGGGCCGTCGTCCAGGACTGACGCCCATAGCGGTCGTTGTCGACGTGGCGCAGCGCGGCCTCGCCACTGAACATGCTCACGAAGTACTGCATGCCCTGCCAGGCGGGGAACGTCTCACCGGGGTTGCGCGAGAGGCGTCGCCCCACTGCGGCCATGGCCGACAGTGTCCCCGTCGTGCCCGCCCACTGCAGCCTGAACGTGTCGCCGCTGAGCTCGGTCGCGAGTTCCGCCACCTGGCGGGCGGTGATCCGGTCGCCGGCGACCTCGACTACACGCGGGGCATCGGCGTCGAGGGCGACCAGCGCGACGGTCCGGGCGGTGTCGTCCTTCGTCGTCACGTCGAGCCCCTGGTCGGCCGACGACCAGAACAGCACGCGCTTGCGGTCGCGGAGGATCATCGGCGCCTCACCGGCGAGCAGCTCGGTGAACATGCCGTTCAGTACCGACGTCGCCTGGATCGGCGCCGCGTCGAGGTCGGCCGCGAACTCGCGTCGTAGCTCAAGGTTGCGGTTCGTCCCCGGGGTGAGCCGACGGTAGTCGGCGGAGTAGTCCGACGGCACGAAGCGGGGCACGCCGGCCGCGACGGCCGCGGCGAGAAGCGCGCGCTGCGCGTCGATGATCACGGGGCGGAGGCCGCTGACCGCCGAGACGACGACGTCGGCACCGGATGCCGCGGTCACGAGCGCGTCGTGGTCCGCGTAGTCGGCGGTCACGATCGCGACCCGCGCGTCGGTGCCGAAGCGCTCGGCCGCGGTCGAGCTGCCCGGACGGGTCAGGACCCGGAGCCGGACGTCGTGGTGGAGGAGCTCGCGGGAGATGCGGCTGCCGAGGTCGCCGGTTGCGCCGGCGACGAGAACGGTGGTGGTCACGTGGTCATCCTGCGGGTGACCACGTGTTCCGGACGAGGGGTTGCGTTCCGCTCGCCTCAGCCGGCCGGCTCGTCGAGCGCGATGCGCGCGCGGCGGGCGACGTCGAGGATGCGGCCGACGTTCTCGACGGCGACCCCGGGCTCGTCGTCGCCGAGGTGCTCGAGGGTCGCGAGCTGCGAGGCGAGGAGCGCCGGCGGCATGAAGTGCTGACGCGACCGCATCCGGCGGTCCAGCTCCTCGGGCGAGACGACCAGCTCGACGAAGCGCACGTCGGGCGCGGCGGCTCTGATCCGCTCGCGGTAGCGACGGGCCAGCGCGGAGCAGGCGACGACGAGACCGGGCGCCTCGGCGAGGGTCTGCCCGACGATGTCGAGCCAGGGCGCTCGATCCTCGTCGTCGAGGGGATGGCCCGCCTCCATCTTCTCGACGTTGGCCTGCGGGTGCAGATCGTCGGCGTCGACGAAATCCACGCCGAGGTCGACGGCGAGAGCGGCTCCGACGGCGGTCTTGCCCGATCCGCTCGGACCCATGACGACGACGCGCGGTGCAGTGCTCACGATTCCACCTTCGCAGAGTTCATCGCGACGACGACCTTGCTGCTCTCGGCGGAGCGCCGTGCGGTCTCGAACGCCTCGACGGCCGCGTCGGGGCGGAACTCGTGGGTGATGACGGCCTCGATCTCGGGACGACGCCGCAGGACCTCGATCGCCTCGTCGATCTCGTCGAGGAAGCGGAAGGCACCGGTGAGCGTCGCCTCTTTGGAGATGAGCGGGGCGATATTCACGCCCACCGGCTGGTTCGGCAGCATCCCGATCTGGACAACGGTTCCGCGGCGGCGGACGGCGGCGATCGCCGACGACACGGCGGGTGCGGCTCCCGAGCACTCGAGGACCACGTCGTAGACGTCGGAGGGGACCTCGTCCTCACCCACCCGCCAGACGCCGTCGACACCGAGCGCGCGTGCCCGCTCGAGCGGCTCGGGCAGCAGGTCGGTGATCTCGACGCTCGCCGCTCCCCCCTCCTGTGCAGCGACGACGGCGAGCAAGCCGATCGGACCCGCACCGCAGACGAGCACGCGCGCACCGGCGAGGGAGCCGGCTCGGCCCGCGCCGTGAATGGCGACGGCCAGGGGCTCGGCGAGGACGGCGCGGCGCACGGGCAGGTCGGCGGGCAGGGTCCGGATCATGCCGGCATCCACCACCAGGTACTCGCTCATCGCGCCCTGCGTGTGCGGAGTCGTCGCGGCACTGCCGAGGTAGCTGCCGCCGGGGCGCAGGTGCGGCTCGACGGGCGCCGACCCCTCGGGGCCGAACCGCGCGGGGTGCACCGTCACGGGCGTCCCCGCGGACAGCAGCCCGGACGGGTCGAGGTCGACCCAGCCCGACAGCTCGTGCCCGGGGATGAGGGGCTCGGTGACGACGAACGCGCCGTTGGCGCCCTCGGAGTAGTAGTGCAGGTCGGATCCGCAGATTCCGACGTACCCCACCCGGATTCGGACCTGCCCCGCGCCCGGCTCGGGGACGGGATGGTCCGCGACGGTGAGGTCGAGCTTGCCGCCGATGACGACTGCGTCCATGTGTGTCTCTCCTCGGATCAGACGACCGCGGTCATGCCGCCGTCGACGAACAGGTTCTGGCCGTTCACGAAGTCGCTCGCCGCCGAGGCGAGGAACACGAGCGGTCCGCGGAGCTCCGCGACGTCACCCCAGCGGCCGGCCGGGGTGCGCTTCGCGACCCAGTCCGAGAAGTCCGCGTCGGCGACGAGCGCCGCGTTCATCTCGGTGGCGAAGTAGCCGGGCGAGAGCGTGTTGACCTGGATGCCGTGGCGAGCCAGGTCGGCGGCCATCCCACGACTGAGCTGGGCGATACCGCCCTTGCTCGCGGCGTACGGGGCGATGGTCTGACGCCCGAGCAGCGACTGGACCGAGGCGATGTTGATGATTTTGCCCGAGCCGCGCGCGATCATGCCGGGGGCCACGAAACGCGACACGTAGAAGGCGCTCGACAGGTTGCTGGAGATCACGGCGTCCCAATCCGCGACGGGGAACTCCGCGAAGGGCGCCCGCCGCTGGATCCCCGCGTTGTTGACGAGGATGTCGGGGGTCCCGAGCCGCGAGGTGAGCACACCGATCGCGGCCTCGACAGCCTCGGCATCCGTCACGTCGAACAGGGTCGTCTCGGGACGGATGCCGGTGCGCTCTGCGATCGCGTCGGCGCTGCACTCCACCGCCTCTGCGTCGCGGCCGTGGACGATGACGCGGGCGCCGGCCTCGGCGAGGCCCACGGCGAGGCTCTGGCCGAGCCCCCGCGACGATCCCGTCACGAGGGCCAGGCGGCCGCTGAGGTCGAAGGCGTCAGACAAGGGACACCAAGCCGAAGATTCCGAGCACGATGAGGAATCCGACGACGGACTCGAGGGCCTGCTGGACGGTCCAGGTCTTGAGCGTCGTCTTGACGTCCATGCCCATGAGGCGACCGACGAGCCAGAAGCCGGAGTCGTTGACGTGACCGGCGAAGACGGAGCCTGCCGCGGTGGCGAGGACGATACATGCGACCTGCAGGGCATTGAATCCACCCGACAGAACGGCGGGCGCGACGAGCCCCGCGGCCGTCACGAGGGCGACGGTCGCCGACCCCTGCGCCACGCGGAGCAGGAGCGCGATCAGGTAGGCGGCGAAGATGACCGGCACACCGATCGAGGCGAGCGAGTCCGAGAGCGCGTCGCCGATTCCCGAGGCGCGCAGGACGCCGCCGAACATGCCGCCGGCACCGGTGATGAGGACGACCGAGCAGATCGGTCCGAGCGAGGACTCGACGATCTTGTCGAGCGCGCTGCCGCCGACACCGCGGCGGGTGCCGAGGACGAACAGGGCGACGAGGACGGCGATCAGCAGGGCGACCTGGCTCGTGCCGATGAGGCCGAGCGCCTGCACCCAGACGGCGGTGCCGTCGACGGCTCCCGACGAGACGAGCGCCGCAGAGCCGGTGTTGAGGAGGATCAAGACCAGCGGGATCGCGATGACGCCGATGACGGTGCCGGCCTTGGGCGGGTTCGTGGGTTCGACGTCCTCGCCGAACAGACGGGGGATGGCGAGCGGGATGCGGCGGTCTATGAAGCGCGCCCAGAGGTACCCGCTGAGGTACCAGGTGGGGATCGCGACGACGAGACCGATGAGCAGGACGAGGCCGAGGTTCGCCCCGAAGGTCTCGCTCGCTGTGATGGGGCCGGGGTGCGGCGGCACGAACACGTGCATGACCGAGAACGCGGCGGCGGCCGAGATGCCGTAGAGCAGCATGTGCTTGCCGCCGATGCGACGCGCCACGGCGAAGATGATGGGCAGCATGACGACGAGGCCGGCGTCGAAGAACATCGGGAAGCCCATGAGGAGCGAGGCGACGCTCAGCGCGATGGCGGCGCGCTTCTCGCCGAAGATCGAGACCATCTTCTCGGCCAGCACGCGGGCGCCACCCGAGCTCTCGATGAGCGCGCCGAGCATCGCTCCGAAGCCGACGAGAAGCGCGACCGTGCCGACGGTCGAGCTGAAGCTGTCGATCAGGACCTTGCCTATGCTGCCGACCGGGATGCCGGTGGCCAACGCGGTCAGCAGCGAGACCAGCACGAGCACGATGAACGCGTGCATGCGGACCTTGATGATGAGCAGCAGGATCAGGCCGACCGCTCCGGCCGCGATCAGAAGGAGCGGTAGCGCTCCGAGTGTTTGCGTCCACTCGTCCATGGGTGTTCTCCAGTGAATCGTCCCGACGCCGGGGCCTTTCCCGACGGCGAGCCCACGGTGTCACATAAGTACTACCTTTCGCAAGCGAATGATCGTACTTTTCGCGGTAGCGTGAGCACCGCTACGAAGGACACCGATGCCCACGCCTGCCACCACCGCATCCCACGCTCACATCGTCGAGACCCTCGGCCGACGGATCGTCGGCGGCGAGCTGCCGCCCGGGACCGGGCTGACCCTCGCCGGCCTCGAGGAGGCGTTCGCCGCGTCGCGGACGGTCGTGCGCGAAGCGGTCCGGGTCCTCGAGGCGCACGGGCTGCTCACCTCGCGTCGCCGTGTCGGGCTCGTCGTCCGGCCTCAGGCGGAGTGGGACATCTTGAACGCGGACATCATCGAGTGGTCGCTCGACAGCCCCCGACGGCGCGACGTGCTGATCGAACTGACCGACCTCCGCGTTGCCGTCGAACCCGTCGCCGCCCGCCTGGCCGCGGAACGGGCGGGGGATGCCGAGCGCGACGAACTCGTGCGGTGGGCGACGCTGCTCAGCGACCTCGGGAATCAAGGTCTCGGCGACTCGGGCGAGTACCTCGACGCCGACATCGCCTACCACCGGCTCCTTCTCAAGGCTTCGGGTAACGCCCTGTTCGAGAAGCTCGGCGACCCCATCGCCGAGATCCTGCGCGGCCGATCGGTGCGAGGGCTGACGCCCGGGATGCCGCGGGTCGGCACCCTCGAAGCCCACCTCGCGACGGCTCAGGCGATCCGCGACGGGCGCGGTGCCGATGCAGAGGCCTCGGCCCGGGAGCACCTGACGCTCGTCTCCGGCGAGGTCGAGGAAGTCTGATCGCGACCGCTTGACGCGTATACCCTAGGGGGGTACCGTATCTGCCATGAACGGGTACGACGCGAACAAGGATGACCTGCAGAAGCGACTGCGCCGGGTCGAAGGCCAGGTGCGCGGCATCGCGCGCATGGTCGACGAGGACAAGTACTGCATCGACATCCTCACGCAGGTCTCCGCCGCGACGAAGGCGCTCGAGACCGTCGCGCTCTCGCTGCTGTCCGACCACCTCAACCACTGCGTCGCCGAGGCGAGTGCCGAAGGCGGCCAGGTCGCCGCCGTCAAGATCCGCGAGGCGAACGACGCGATCGCGCGTCTCGTCCGCTCCTGAACACTGGAGGAAACGACATGACCGACCGCATTCAGCTCGGCCTCACCGACGTCTCCGCATCCGGGGCGCCCGCCGCACCGGCATCCGCCGTCACCGAAGAACTGCTCGTCACCGGCATGACCTGCGCGCACTGCGTCGCGAGCGTCCGCGAGGAGCTTTCCGAGATCGACGGTGTCGAGGCCGTGTTCGTCGACCTCGTCGCCGGCGGCACCTCGCACGTCACCGTGCACAGCGCGACCCCCCTCGACGACGACGCCCTGACCGCCGCCATCGAGGAGGCCGGATACTCCCGGGTGTCCGCGTGAGCACCGACGTCGAGCTCGACATCTCGGGGATGACGTGCGCCTCGTGCGCCACCCGGATCGAGCGCAAACTCAACAAGCTCCCCGGGGTCGAGGCATCCGTCAACTACGCCACCGAGAAGGCGCGCGTGCGTGCCGAGGGCGTCGACACCGCGCAGCTCATCGCGACGGTCGAGGCCGCCGGGTACGCGGCGGCGGTGCCGGCACCCGAGCCCGAGACGACGGAGGCGGATGACGAGACGAGGCCGCTCCGCCAGCGGCTGCTGATCAGCGCCGCCCTCTCGTTGCCGGTCGCGCTGATGTCGATGATCCCGCCGCTGCAGTTCGAGAACTGGCAGTGGCTCGCGCTGACCCTCGCCGCTCCCGTCGCGGTCTGGGGCGCGTGGCCGTTCCACCGGGCGGCCGCCGTCAACCTGCGCCACGGCGCGGCGACGATGGACACCCTCATCAGCCTCGGCGTCATCGCGTCGTTCGGCTGGTCGCTGTACGCCCTGTTCTTCGGCGGTGCGGGCATGCCCGGCATGACCATGACCTTCACGCTCGTCGGTGCGCCGCAGGCGGGCGGGCACGAGATCTACCTCGAGGTCGCCGCGCTCGTCACGGTCTTCATCCTCACGGGGCGCTACATCGAGGCTCGCGCGAAGCGGGCGTCGTCCGAGGCGCTGCGCGCGCTGCTCGAACTCGGGGCCACGGATGCCGCAAAGCTGCAGAACGGCGTCGAGACCCGCGTGCCGGTCGCGCAGCTCGTCGTCGGCGACACGGTCGTCGTCCGCCCCGGCGAGAAGATCCCGTCGGACGGACTCGTCACCGCGGGGATGAGCAGCGTCGACGCGAGCATGCTCACGGGTGAGTCGATGCCCGTCGAGGTCGCCGAAGGTTCCCGTGTCGTCGGCGCGACGATCAACGTCGGCGGACGCCTCGAGGTGCAGATCACCCGCGTCGGCGCCGATACCGAGCTGGCCCGGATGCGGCGGCTCATGGAGGAGGCGCAGACCGGCAAGGCCGAGGTGCAGCGCCTCGCCGACCGGGTCTCGGCCGTCTTCGTGCCCGTCGTGATCGTGCTCGCGCTCGCCGCCCTCGTCGGCTGGGCGATCGCCGGTGCGCCGTGGGAGCTCGCCTTCACCGCTGCGGTCGCGACGCTCATCATCGCCTGCCCGTGCGCGCTCGGGCTCGCGACCCCGACCGCCCTGCTGGTGGGAACCGGGCGCGGGTCGCAGCTCGGCATCCTGATCCGAGGACCTCAGGTGCTCGAGCAGACCCGCACCGTCGACACGATCGTGCTCGACAAGACCGGCACCGTCACGACCGGACGCATGAGCGTGACCGAGGTGCTGCCTGCGGAGGTGTCCCGGGAGGAGCTTCTCGCGATCGCGGCATCCGTCGAGTCCGGGTCGGAGCACCCCGTCGCCCGCGCTATCGTCGCCGCAGCGCCGACGGGGCGCGTCGAGTCGTTCCAGTCGCACGCCGGATTCGGTGTCCAGGGTGTCGTCGAGGGGGCGGCGGTCGTCGCCGGCCGGCCGTCGTGGCTCGCCGAGCAGTGGGCCGTTGCCGTGCCCGCCGATCTGCCCGAAGGGACGGTCGTGGCGCTCGCGCGCGACGGTGTGTACCTCGGAGCGATCGTCGTCGCCGACACCGTGAAGGACTCGAGCGCGGCAGCGATCGCCCGGTTCCGCGAGCTCAGGCTCGAGCCGATCCTGCTGACCGGCGATACCGCGTCGTCGGCGGAGCGGGTCGCCGCCGAGGTCGGGATCTCCCGCGTCGAGGCCGGCGTGACACCGGCGGGCAAGCTCGACACGATCCGCCGTCTGCAGGGCGAGGGCCGGGTCGTCGCGATGGTGGGCGACGGTGTCAACGACGCCGCGGCTCTCGCAGCCGCCGACCTCGGGATCGCGATGGGCGGCGGCACGGACGCGGCGATCGCGGCATCCGACATCACCGTCGTCTCGGGCGATCCGATCGTCGTTGCCGATGCAGTGCGCCTCGCGCGGCGGACCCTGGGCGTCATCAAGGGCAACCTGTTCTGGGCGTTCGCGTACAACGTCGCGGCGATCCCGCTCGCGATGGCCGCGCTGCTGAACCCGCTCGTCGCCGCGGCGGCCATGGCGCTGTCGTCGGTGTTCGTGGTGACCAACAGCCTGCGCCTGCGCGGGTTCCGGGCGGTGGGGCGGGGCTGAAGGCGGCGCTGTGTGCGGGTGGCGTGTGCGCGAATGCAATAGTTCGCGCGCGACACGCCGGGCCGCGGCATCCCTCACCGGGGTGTCGCTTCGGATCTCTTGCATCGGCGCACGCCGAAAGCGGCAGGCGCTCCGAAATCCCCTGTTCGGGGGATGTCGCCGAAGCGTCGGAGGCCTACCGTCGAGGGCATGGATATGCATCAGCTGTCTCGAGCATCAGCGGGAGCGACGGTCGCCGTCATCCTCGCCTTCGCGGTCGGCCTGATCGCCGACAACGCTCTCATCGGACTCGCCGCGGGCGCAGTGCTGATCGGGCCAGGCGCGTACATCGGCCTGCGGGCACCTGTCACCCGGGTCTGACCGCGGGCGGTGTGCGCGGATGCAAGAGATCGCGCGTGACGCGCCGAGCCCCGGCATCCCTGACCCGCGTGTCGCCTCGGATCTGTTGCATCCGCGCCCGGCTACCAGCTCGCGGCGATCCTGACGGCGGCCGCGGCCTCCGCCGGTGAACGCCGCGCGATCGGGACGATGAGCTCGCCCTCCCGCCGCGGCAGCGATGACTGCAGGACCGAGGTGCGCAGCACGCGGGCCACGGTCGCGTTGCTCGCGCCGAGCAGGTCGTCGCCGGCGAGCCTCGGACCTTCTCCGCGCTGCCGGGCCCGAGCGCGGTCTTCGAGGGAGGCCGCGTCGGCCGCGAGGCGCACGAAGGTCACGTCAGCGGCGGGGAGCGCGGCTCGAACTATGGACGGGTCGACCTCGAGCGGCGCGACGATCACGAACTGATCGGCTCCGACGCACCGGAACTCCCGGATGACGGCTGCAAGGTTCGCCACGCCTGCGTCCGCGACGTTCCACACTAAGGACAGCTGCGCGAGGTCGAAAAAGCCCGTACGCCGGCCGTGACTCCACTCTTCGGCCACGATTTCCCAGCCGATGCGGGATGCCCCGGCCAGACGTGGTCCCGTGAGCCACAGCATCCGAGCCCCGGTATAGGTCGAGGTCTCGACGTCGCCACCCGACGGGAGAGTGGATGCCGCGGCCCGCCGCGCGAGAACCGCGGCCACGGTCTCGGCTTCGGAGAGCTCATCGGTCGCGAGCTGCTCCCATGCCGTGTCGATGCGCGACTCCTCCAGGGTGCCGGCGGAGAGGGAGGCGGCGAGCTGGTCGGTGCTGTCGCCACGGCCCCGCAGACGAGCGCGGCGGGTCGACTCCGCCGCCCGCAGCCACAGCGAGCGCACCTCGACTCCGGGGATCAGCACCGGAGGTCGGTCGGGTCGCGCGACGCCCGAGACGACCATGCGCTCGACCCCGGCGCGGAGGAATTCTCGAACCACGGCCGCGAGCGCCGTCTCTTTGAGGACCCAGCGGTCCGGATCGTCGACCGGCGCCGGGTAACACATGCCGAGCTGGTCGATGTCGATGTACGCCGTCGCGATCCCCTCGGCGGCGTGTCTGTTGGCGACAGCCCACGCCGTCGTCGACTTCCCGACCCCGGGGACTCCCGCCAGGCGAAGAAGTTCCACCCGGGGATCGTGGCACCCTGCGTGCCCTGGTGCAAGACTCGCGACGTGCCTCCGGATTCTCAAATGGACGACATCGGCCACATCATCGCCACCTTCACGGTCGTGGCCGAAGCTCCGGTCGAGGGTCTCGAGCAGTATTCGCGGGAATCGCGCGACCCTGCCGACCCCGTTGTCCACCACCTCGGCTCAGTGACGATCGACGAACCCGACGCGAAAGCTCGCGCAGACGCGCTCGAGTCCGCCATCGACGTCTTCCTGGACCGCGCCGATCACGTTCCTCGACCGGTCTTGCATGGGCCTGGCGTTTTCGTGCGGTTGTACGTCAGCTTCGGCCATGGGGCACAAACCATCACCTCGCGCACGATCAGACGACTTGCTGACGTCAACGCGACTCTGTGGATCGACGCATGACGCTCATCCTCACCGTGGCGAGCGTGCGCGCGGCCTTGGATCGCGTCGGGCGCGGCCGCACGCGTCCACGGATGCAAGAGATCGAGGCCGACACCCCGGTGATGGATGCCGGGGCGCGGCGTGTCGCGCCGGATCTATTGCATCCGCGCGCAGCCCGTAGGCCCGGCCGCCGCGCAACAAGAAGGGCCCCACCGGCTGACCGGCAGGGCCCCTCCCATGATCGGGCTGGCTTACTTGAACACGTCCTTGACGTTCTCGCCGGCCTTCTTGAGGTTCGCTTCGCGCTGGTCGGCTTCGCCCTCACGGCGAAGGTCCTCGTCACCGCGGTGGTCGCCCAGGGCTTCCTTCGCCTTGCCGGCGATGTCCTGCGCAGCGTTCTTGATCTTGTCGTCGAGACCCATGTCGCACTCCTCAGTTCGTGGGAATCCCAGAATCCGACTCGCGACGATTCCACTCAACCGCTTGCATTCGGCGCCGTTTGGTGAAACTCATACCTTTCGCCGACGCCTCGCAGGGGCGCCGCCACGCGATGCGGATGCCGGTCGGGTCTACTTTCCGCATCGACCTGCCCAGTTCTCGTCTGGTTCGTCGGCGTCGGGTGACATTCCGGCATCCTGCGCAGCGCGCCCCGGCTTCACATCGCGCAAGGCCAGTGCGCCGGTGCACGGCACCGCGAGCAGGTCGCCCTCGACGAGGTCGGTGGGTAGGGCCGCCTGGTTGTACGGCCACGTGGGCGCACCGACGTCGCCCGGGACGATGTCGACCATCGCCGTCTTCGCGGTGGACGCGCGACCGATGAGGCGGCAGTGCTCCCACTGGATCGGGAGGTCGTGCGTCGTGCAGTCGACGAGTGCCAGACGGCGCCCGTCCTGCGAGTCGACGCGCAGCGTCACGCGGAAGACGAGGACGGTGACGTCCATGCCGATGCCGCGACGGCGGGCATCCTGCGTGTGCGGGTGGGCGAGGTCGCCGGTCATCACGCACGGCGTCCCTTCGAGCTCGGCCAGCCGCGTCAGTGACACACCCGCCACAGTCACATCGCGCACCTCCGCGACGGTGTGTTCGGGCCAGGCCCGCCGTTCGATCGGATCAGGGATGCTGCGTCGCAGCGAGGGGAGGACCGTGGTCAACGTCATGGGCACAGTCCTAATCGCTCACTACCGCGGCGGGACGGGTCCGAACGGAACCCATACGACCGGTCCGCGCGTCGCACTGCGCACCTAGGGTGAGGACATGTTCACCGTCATCGAGTCCGTCACGATCGACCGCCCGGTGACCGAGGTGTTCGGCTTCTTCACTGAGGGCCGCGCCCGCTGGGACGAGTCGGTCATCTCGGAAGAGCTCACCTCGCCGCCGCCCGTCGGTGTCGGGTCGACGATGCACACACGGATGCGGGCGGTCGGCCGCGAGGTCGACTTCGACTGGCGCGTCACGGCCTACGACCCCGGCGCGCGGATGGCGGTCACCAGCACGAGCGGGATCATGGCGACGTCGTCCGACCTGCAGTTCGCCGACGCCGACGGCGCGACCGTCGTCGCCGTGCGCATCGACGCGGAGCCGACCGGGATCATGCGCCTCGCTGAGCCGATGATCGCCGACTCGATCCGCTCGACGCTGTCGACGTCGCTCGCCCGCGCGAGGCGGATGCTCGAAACGTCCTGACCCGGCGTCATCCTCTCGGCTGACACGGATGCCTCTCCGGGCCGACGACGTGCGGGAGGCGACTGCGTAGACAGGAAGGATGAAGCGCACACTCGCCGCCCTGTCCCTCGCCTTCGTCGCCGCCGGTCTCACGACGGCCTGCGCGCCGACGGATGGTGACGACGAGGAACGCATCGTGAGGACCGTCAGCGAAGGATCGACGATCCCCGTCACCGACCTGGTGCCGGACAACGCGAAGCGATTCACGATCGTGTGCCCGTACGAGAGCGTGGAGGGTGTCGCCACACGTCTCGGCGTCTCGGCGACGACCGTCCCCGACCTCTCGAAGCGTGACGATGCGCAGGCGCTCGTCGTCGTGACCGCGGACGGGGTCGATGCAGCCGAGTTCCCGCGTGACCGCGTCGACCTGTGCTCCACCGAGGGCGCCTGGCCGGTCTACGAGAAGACCGACGCGGCCACTGCCGCCGTCACGCGCAAGGACGACGTCTACGTGGTCACGCGCTGACCTACTTCACCAGCGGCCGCACCGTCGTGAATCCGCCGTCGACCGGGATCACCTGACCGGTGATGCGACCGGCATCCGTCGACAGCAGCCAGTCCATGACGGCCGCGACGTCGTCGGCCGTCTGCACGCCGCCGAGCGGGTACTGCTTCTCGGCACCCTCGCGCTGCATCGGGACGCTCAGCATCCCGGCGGTCATCGGGGTGTCCGTCATCCCCGGAGCGACCGCGTTGACCCGGATGCCGCGCGCGGCATACGTGGCGGCGGCGCTGCGCACGAGCGCCTCGACGCCGCCCTTCGCGGCGGCGATCGCCTCGTGGTTCGCGACACCGACCCGGGCGACGACCGAGCTCGCGAACACGGCCGCGCCGGGCTGCTTGCCGGTTGCCTCGAGCCAGGCCTGCAGGATCCAGATGCTGCTCTCGAGGTTCACGCGCAGGATGTCGCGCGCGGCGTCGGTCTTCGTCCGGTGAAGCGGCGTGATGAGCGTGCTGCCGACCGCGTGCGCGAGCCACGCAGGCGCGTCACCCAGTTCGGACCGGCACCCCTCGAGCGCCGCGGCGGCACCCTCGGGGGTCGTCACGTCGGCCTCGATGTGCGCGTCCGCATCGACGGAGGCGAGGGATGCGGCATCCCGCCCCACGGCGGCGACCCGCAGACCGCGCGCGCGTAGCCGGGCGACAAGGGCGCTGCCGACGCCGCCGCGGGCGCCGGTGACGAGGGCGATGTCGGTCGATGTCATGATGCGCTCCTTGGCTCAGGCGTGCGGAACCGGGATGTCGCCGCGCCGGATCGCGTCGGCGCGCTCACGGATGCCGGTGATCTCGTCGTCGTCCAGGCGCGACACGTTCTTCACCTGCAGTGACATGCGGTGATTGGCGGCGAGAGGCTCCTCGTGCCGGATGAGGTAGTCCCAGTACAGGGTGGTGAAGGGGCAGGCGTCCTCGCCGATCCGTTTCGCGGGATCGAACGGGCACGTCTTGCAGTACGGGCTCATGCGGTCGATGTACTTGCCGGTCGCGGCATACGGCTTGCTGCCCATCAGCCCGCCGTCCGCATACTGGCTCATGCCGAGCGTGTTCGGGAGTTCCGCCCACTCGACCGCGTCGACGTAGACCGCGAGGTACCAGGCGTGGACCTCCTTCGGGTCGACGCCGAGCAGCATCGCGTAAAGGCCCGTGACCATGAGCCGCTGGATGTGGTGCGCGTACCCGTTCTCGAGCGTCGTGCCGATCGCGTCCCGCAAGCAGGCCATCGCGGTGTCGCCGGTCCAGTAGAAGTCGGGGAGCGGTTCGAACGCCTCGAACGCGTTCCGCTCGAGGTAGCCGGGCATCTGCGTCCAGTAGATGCCCCGGACGTATTCGCGCCACCCGAGGATCTGCCGGATGAAGCCCTCCACGGCGGGCAGCGGAGCCTTCTTCTCGCGGTAGGCGGCCTCGGCCGCGGCGACGACCTCGCGCGGCGTCAGCATCTTGAGGTTCATCGACGACGACAGGTGCGCATGCCAGAGCCACGGCTCACCCGGCCACATCGCGTCCTGCGTCTCGCCGAAGCCCGGCAGGCGTTCCTCGATGAAGACGTCGAGCGCCTCGAGCGCCTGCGCGCGGGTGACCGGCCAGGCGAACGAGTCGAGCGAGCCGGGGTGGTCGGCGAACCTCCTCTCGACCAGCGCGATGACCTCGCGAGTGGTCTCGTCGGGCTCGAACCGAGCGCGCGGGGGGACCAGGCCCGGGCCCTGCTTCGGGAACGCCTTGCGGTTGTCGGCGTCGTAGTTCCACGACCCGCCCACCGGCTGCCCGCGGGTCGTCATCAGCACGTCGTGCTTCTTGCGCATCTCGCGGTAGAAGTACTCCATCCGCAGCGACTTCCGACCCTCGGCGTGCGCGGCGAACTCGGCGACGGTGCTGAAGAAGTGCCGGTCCTCACGGATGTCCAACGGGATGCCGCTGTGCTCGGCCACCTCGCGCAGCGCCTCGCGCACCCGCCACTCACCCGGCTCCGTCACGACGAGTCCCGCGGGTTTGAGCTTCGTCACGTCGGCCGCGAGCTGGTCTGCCAGCGAGTCCTTCGTCGATCGGGCGTCGAGCTTCGCGTAGTGGAGCGGACGCCCGGCATCCGTCACCTCCGCGGCGAAGTGCCGCATCGAGGCGAGGAAGACCGCGGTGCGCTGCTTCGTGCTCCAGACGTGCTCGGATTCACCCGCGACCTCGGCCATCCAGACGGCATCCCGATCCGGGTCGAAGTCGTCGAACGCGCTCGACTCGTGATCGAGCTGATCGCCCAGCACGATGACGAGGTGTCGCAGCATGGCGCCAGCGTAGGAAGGGGGCCCGACGGTTCCCACCGCTTGTGCCCGGCGGGCGAGCGCGCTAGCGGCAGGGCGGACCTGGCATCCTGGGTGCATGCCTGCGACCGAGGACGCCCCCGACGTCGACGTCGAGCACGTCGGACGCGGCGGCCATCGCACGCGGGTGACGCGTGTCGAGACCACGGCAGGCGACGGCGGTCGTCCCTTCGTCCTCGTCGCCGGTGTAGGCGTCGCAGCGACGTACTTCGAGTTCCTCGCGCCCTCGCTCGCCGAGCACGGCGACGTGTTCGCGCTCGACCTGCCCGGCTTCGCGGGGATGCCGCGGCCCGGCGACCAGCCCACCGCCGAGTTCTTCGCGGATCGGGTCGAAGAAGTCCTCGATCACTACGGCCTCGAGGATCCCGTGGTCATCGGCCACTCGATGGGCACGCAGGTCGTCACCGAGGTGCTGATCCGACGCCCGCAGCTCCGGCACGCCGTGCTCGTGAGCCCCGTCGTGAACGACCAGGAGTCGTCCCTGCCGATCGTCGCGTTCCGCTTCGCGCAGTCCGCGACGCGAGAGACGTTCCACCTCGCGATGACGGCCCTGTCGGCCTACGTGCTCTGCGGGTTCGTCTACTTCGTGCAGGTGCTGCCGCACATGCTGCGGTACCGGTTGGTCGAGCGGATGCCGCGGGTCGAGGCATCCGTCCTGTTCATCCGCGGCGAGTACGACGCGACGTCACCGCGCCGGTTCCATTCGCGGCTCGTCGCCGCGGCGCGGAACGCCCGCCGCTGGGAGATCCGCGGCGCGGCCCACTCGATCATCAACGCGCACGCGGTCGGGGCGGCCGAGCTCATCGTGAAGCACGCGAACGATTCGCTGCGGCCGAAGGGACGGATGCCGGCCGAGGAGGCCGCCGTGCCTCCGCCACCCCACGCCGGCATCGGGGTCGTCTGGAGCGCGATGCGCGAACGCGCCGCCGAGTGGTGGTCCGCCGCGCGCCGCGACGAGGCCGGCGTCGAGCGCGCGAAGGAACGGCACGCCCGCATCCTCTGGCGCGCCTACTCCCGCGCGCGCCAGGACCCGCGCCGCGAGGTGCGCTGAGACTCAGGCCGGCCAGACGTCGAGCGCGCGTTCGCGCGCTGAGGCCACAGCCGCGGCGACCGCCCCGGTCACCACGACCTCGCCCCCCAGGGTCGAAGCGACGAGCTCCGGCGCGGGCAGGTCCAGGTCGGTCGGGAGCGACCGCCGCGCCGCGGCGACGACCTCGTGCACGCCGTCCGCGATCGCGCCCGATACGACGACACGCTCCGGGTCGAACATGCTGCCCAGGACGCTCACGATGCGGGCGAGGGTGAGGCCCACGCGGTCCACGATCCGCAGCGCGTCGGCGTCTCCCCGGGCGGCCATCGCGAGGACCGTCCGGGCGTCGAGCTCTTCTGGCCTGACCGCCCGGAATCCCGCCGTCGCCTCACCGGAGCGGGCGAGTTCGGCGGCCCACGATGCCACCCGCGATCCGAGGCCCTCGGCGCCGCGCACGCCGTCGACGTGGTCGAATGCGACCATCTCGCCGACCCCGCCGTGATGACCGCGCAGCAGGTGTCCGTCGACGACGACCCCGGCGCCCAGGCGCGACCCGGCGAGCAGGGCGATGTAGTCGTGGCATCCCTTCGCGGCCCCGTTCGACCCCTCGGCGACCGCCGCCAGCGACGCGTCGTTCTCGATCCGCACGATCGGTGCCCACGAGAGGACGTCGACGAGGTCGGGGTTCATTCGCTCCCAGAAGCGGGTGGGATGCCGCGGCGACCGCCCCGTGCGGTCGACCGGCGCGGGCACGCCGGCGCACACCGCGAGCACGTCCGCTCGCGTGCGACCCGCAGCGGCCAGGGCCCGGTCGACGGTCTCGGCCACGGCAGCGGCGCGAGCGGGGGCCTCGTCGCGGTCCAGGATGAGGCGCGCGTCGGCATCCGCCATCGGCTCGCCCCGGAGGTCCGCGATCGACACCGACACGTGCTCGTGTCCGGCGTCGATGCCGACGCGCCGGGCGGCCCTTGCGGTAATCCCCGGCCAGACGAGCATTCGGCAGCTCGGCGAGCAACCCGCGAGCGACGAGGGCAGCGGTCGCTTCGATGGTCGTCGACCGCGTCAACCCCGTGGACTCCATCGCGTCCGTGGCGGTGAACTCGAGTGTCTCCCACGCGAAAGCGAGCACGGCGTCCTGACTCGCCGGGCGAGTCGGAGGAGAGACGAGTGTCGACATCGGGGTCTTGACCTTTCGGGATCTGCCCTGCAATATTGCCTGCATCGGATTGATTTGGCGACTAAATATAGTCGCGGAGTTTGAACGATTCGGGATCTTTCGTCCGCAACGACGCGATCGGATACACATGTCATCGACCCATTCCCGGCTGCGCCGGGGCGCCGCGGCGCTCGCCGTCCTCTCGATCGGGGGTGCACTGCTCGCCGGGTGCTCGGCCGACGGCCGCGAGACCCTGCGGTTCACCTTCAGCAAGCGCGAGGCGCTGCCGTTCATGCAGGACGTCGTGCAGAAGTACAACGCCTCCCAGGACCGCGTCACTGTCGAGATGGACACCTCGGGCGTCGACGTCGTCTCGGCCAGCTTCGTCCGAGGCAACCCGCCCGACATCATGCTCGCCAACTACAACTACGAGGTCGCCCGCTTCGTGCAGCGATGCGCGCTCAGCGACCTGAGCGGGACGGCTGCCGCCGCCACGGTGCGCGAGGACCTGCAGCCTCTGATGGAGCAGTACGGCACGTGCGAGGGTCGCACGAGTGCGCTGCCGTACTCGGTGATGGCGTCGTCGGTCATCTACAACACGCAGATCTTCGAGGAGAACGGCCTCGAGGTGCCGACCACGTGGGATGAGCTGATCGCCGTCTGCGTCGCGCTCGAAGAGGCCGGCGTCACTCCGTTCTACGGCACCTTCAAGGACGACTGGACCGTGGCGCAGGGCTGGTACGACTACGCGATCGGCGGGTCCGTCGACGTGATCGACTTCTTCGACCGCCTCGCCGGGGAGGGCGCGGAGGTCGACAGCTCGTCGGAGGTCTCCTTCGAGAAGACCTTCACCGAGCCGGTCGAGAAAGTGCTGCAGCTCGCCACCGAGTACACGAACCCGGATGCCGACAGCCGCGCATACGGCGACGGCAACCTCGCGTTCGGCGAGGGCGAGGCGGCGATGTACCTGCAGGGGCCCTGGGCCTTCAGCGAGATCGCCAAGACAGCGCCCGACGCCCCGCTCGGAACGTTCCCGCTTCCGATGACGGATGATCCCGACGACCTCGCGATCCGCGTGAACATGGACCTCGCGGCCATGATCCCCGACGCGTCGACGAAGAAGGATGCCGCCCGGGACTTCCTCGAATACCTCTACCAGCCCGAGATCATCGAGGCCTACAACGAGTCGCAGCTCGGGTTCGCACCGACGACGGATGCCGCTCCGCCACAGGACCCGCGCATCGAGGGCATGCAGTCGTTCTACGACGAGGGTCGGATCTACCAGGGTCCGTCGGTGCTCGTCCCGAAGACGATCCCGGTGTTCGCCTACGCGCAGGCCATGCTGTTCGGCCAGGACCCCGCGCGCACGTTCGCCACCATGGACAGTGACTGGTCGCGACTCGCGTTCCGCCAGCCCGTCCTCACCGACGAGGCCGAGGAGGCAACGCGATGACCACCACCACAGGGTCGACGACGACCCTCCTGACTCAGGGCGACCGCACCGCGAGGCGCAGTTCGAAGCGCGTCGAGCCGATCTACTACCTGTTCCTGCTGCCGACGGTGCTGCTGTTCACCCTTGCGATCACGGTTCCGGGTCTCATCGGCATCTTCTTCAGCCTCACCGACTCGATCGGGCTGGGGGAGTGGAACTTCATCGGGTTCACGAACTACATCGCCCTCTTCAGCGACCCGGCGATCCTGCAGAGCTACCTGTTCACGGCGGGCTTCGCGATCGCGACCGTGATCGTCGTCAACATCGCGGCGTTCCTGCTCGCCGTCGGGCTGACCGCCCGCATCCGCTTCAAGACGGGCCTCCGCACGATCTTCGTGATCCCCATGGTCATCTCGGGCATCATCATCGCCTACGTCTTCAACTTCCTGTTCTCGAACTCCCTGCCCACGGCGGGGTCGACCCTCGGCATCCCGTGGTTGCAGGAGAGCCTGCTCGCGAACCCCGACCTCGCGTGGATCGCCATCGTGATCGTGACGGCGTGGCAGGCGATCCCCGGGACGCTCCTCATCTACATAGCCGGGCTGCTGTCGGTGCCGGGCGACGTGTACGAGGCGGCTGACCTCGACGGCGCATCGAAGCGCCAGCAGCTGCTGCGGATCACGCTGCCGCTGGTCGCCGGCTACGTCGTCATCAACGTGATCCTCGGGTTCAAGGGGTTCCTGAACGCCTACGACATCATCGTCGGTCTCACAGGTGGCGGGCCTGGGACCGCGACCCGCAGCGTCGCGATGACGATCATCGCGGGCTTCAACGGCGGCGACTACGCCTACCAGATGGCCAACGCGACGATCTTCTTCATCGTCGCCGTCGTGATCTCCCTCCTCCAACTCTCGCTCACGCGCGGAAGGAACCGAGTCTGATGTCCACCACACAGCCCGCGCTCGCCTTCGAACAGGCCGACGCCGTCACCGCGGCGGACCGCCCCGCCGATGCCCCGCGCCGCCGGCGCCGCGCGGTCGCCGAACGGCCCAGCTGGTCGACCACCGTCATCCTCTTCCTCTGCGCCATCACCGTCCTCCTGCCGCTGTACGTCACCATCTCGATGTCGCTGAAGACGACGGGGCAGGCCGTCGACGGCAACGCGTTCTCGCTGCCGGCCCCGATCAGCTTCGACGGGTTCGTGCAGGCGTGGAACCTGACGCAGTTCCCCGTCGGCGCCGCGATCTCGTTCTTCGTCACCGCCGGAACCGTCGTCGCGACGATCATCCTCGCCGCCTTCGCCTCGTATGCGATCGTCCGCAACTGGGACCGGAAGCTCTTCCGCTACTCGTTCTTCTACCTGCTCGCGGCGATGTTCATCCCGTTCCCCGTGGTCGCGCTGCCGCAGATCCAGCTGACCGGCCGGCTCGGGCTCGACAACCCGTTCGGGGTGATCCTGCTGGCGACGATGTTCCAGCTCAGCTTCAGCGTCCTGCTGTTCACCGCGTTCCTGCGCTCGATCCCGATCGAGCTCGAGGAGAGCGCCCGCATCGACGGCGCCTCGACGTGGCAGACGTTCTGGAAGCTGATCTTCCCGCTGCTCGCGCCGATGAGCGCGACGGTCGGCATCTTCGCCTTCCTCTACGCGTGGAACGACTTCATGCTCCCCTCGCTGATCATCTCCGACCCGTCGATGCAGACCCTGCCCGTGCGGCAGAACCTGTTCCAGACGCAGTTCAGCAACAACTACAACGTCGCCTTCGCGTCGTACCTCATGGCCATGGCCCCCGCGATCCTCGCGTACCTCTTCACCCAGCGCTGGGTGATGGAGGGCGTGACGCAGGGCGCCGTCAAGGGCTGACCGACCGCCGACCCCCGAAAGGACACCGTGACCTCCGACGTGCAGACCGCACCCGAGACCGCCGACCTCACCGACGCCGAGCTGCCCGAGTGGTGGCGTCAGGCGGTCGTCTACCAGGTGTACCCGCGCAGCTTCACGGATGCCGACGGTGACGGCATCGGCGACCTGCGCGGCATCCGCTCGCGGGTGCCCTACCTGAGGGAACTCGGCGTCGACGCGGTGTGGATGAGCCCGTTCTACCCGTCCGAGCTCGCCGACGGCGGGTACGACGTCGCCGACTACCGCGAGGTCGATCCCCGCCTCGGGACGCTCGCCGACGCGGACGCGCTGATCGCCACGCTGCACGAGGCCGGGATCAAGGTCGTCATCGACATCGTGCCGAACCACACGTCCGACCAGCACGCGTGGTTCCAGGAGGCGCTCGCCTCGGAGCGCGGGTCGGCTGCGCGGGCGCGGTACATCTTCCGCGACGGGAAGGGCGAGAACGGCGAGGAGCCGCCGGCGGACTGGCAGTCCGTGTTCGGCGGGCCGGCCTGGGAGCCGGTCGGCGACGGCCAGTGGTACTTCCACAACTTCGCCGTCGAGCAGCCGGACCTCGACTGGTCGAACCCCGAGGTGCGTGCCGACTTCGTGCGGACCCTCCGCTTCTGGTCCGACCGGGGCGTCGACGGATTCCGCATCGACGTCGCGCACATGCTCACGAAGGACCTGCCCGTCGACCTGCCGACGCAGGCCGAGCTCGACGCGATGCCGCTGGACGGGCGGCATCCGATGATCGACCGTGACGACGTGCACGAGGTGTACGCCGAGTGGCGGGCGGTGTTCAACTCCTACGATCCGCCGCGCACCGCCGTCGCCGAGGCCTGGGTCGCGCCCGCCCGTATCCCGCTGTACGCCAGCGCCGAGAGCCTCGGGCAGGCGTTCAACTTCGACCTCCTCGAGGGCGACTTCGATGCGTCGCAGTTCCGACGCATCGTCGCCGACAACCTCGCGCTCGCCGCGTCGTCGGGATCGTCGACCACCTGGGTGCTGTCGAACCACGACGTCGTGCGCCACGCGACGCGCTACGGGCTGCCGCATTCGGCCCGGGATGCCTCGGGCCGCCCCGCGCGCAAGCACGGCAACGAATGGCTGCTCTCCGGCGGCGCCGCGTCGACCGTCGATGCCGACGCGGGGCTCCGGCGGGCGCGCGCCGCGAGCCTGTTCGTCCTCGGGCTGCCGGGATCGGCGTACATCTACCAGGGCGAGGAGCTCGGCTTGCAGGAGGTCGGGGACATCCCGGAAGGCGACCGGCAGGACCCGACGTTCTTCCGCAGCCCCGGCGAGGACATCGGACGGGACGGATGCCGAGTGCCGATCCCCTGGTCTGAGTCCGGGTCGTCGTTCGGCTTCGGCTCGGGAGGAGCGCACCTGCCGCAGCCGGCGTGGTTCGGCGAGATGTCGGTCGAGGCGCAGGAGGACGATCCCACGTCGACGCTGAACCTCTACCGCCGCGCGCTGCACCTGCGTCATGAGTTGCAGACGGCGGAGGAGCTGACCTGGCTAGAGACGGGGCGGGCCGATGTGCTCGCCTTCACCCGACCGAACGGGTGGACGGTCGTGACGAACTTCGGCGACGAGCCGGCCGACCTGCCGGCGGGCGAGGTGCTGCTCGCGAGCGGAGATCTGGACGGCGACCGGCTGCCGCACGCGACGACGGTCTGGCTGCGCGCCGCACGCTGACGCGCGTCGCGCACGGGGGGTGAGCGGATGCCGGAGGGCGACAGCGTGTACCGGTTGCGGCAGCGGCTGGCCGCGGCATCCGTCGGTCACGTCGTCGTCGCGGGGGAGCTGCGTTCCGGCACGGCGGCGGGCACCCCGCTCGCGGGTGCGCGGATCACCGGATACGACACCCACGGCAAGCACCTGCTGACCCGGTTCGACACCGGGCAGACGCTGCACACGCACCTGCGGATGCAGGGAAGCTGGACCGTGACGCGGCCGCGTCGACGCATCCCCTCGCGCGAGGATCACCGAGTGCGCGTGCGGATGCGCCTCGACGACGGGTCGACGCTGTGGGGCATCGACCTGCCGGTGGTCGAGCTCGTCGCCACAGCGGACGAGAAGTCCCTGCTGGCGTACCTCGGTCCCGATCCGCTGCGCGAGGACTGGGATGCCGCCGAGGCCGTCCGCCGCGTGTCGGTGCGGCCCGAGCGCCCCCTCGTTGCGGCGCTCCTCGACCAGCGGAACCTCGCCGGGCTCGGCAACCTGTGGGTCAACGAGACCGCGTTCCTCTCCGGCGTGCATCCGTTCGCGCCCGTCGCTTCGGTGGACCTCGGGTCGCTCGTCGAGCGGGCAGCCCGGATGCTGCGGATCTCCGCCACGGTGCCGGGGATGTACCAGGTCACCACCGGTTCGACCCGCAAGGGCGAATCGCACTGGGTCGTCGGTCGCGCCGGGCGCCCGTGCCTGCGGTGCGGCACCCTCGTCCTCGTGCGCGACGAGGTCGCGAACGACCCGGAGCGCCGTCGCACCTGGTGGTGTCCTCGGTGCCAGCCGGAACGATGACGGCTAGGTTGGGCGCATGATCGAGATCGCCGATTTCGTCCCCCATGCGCCCGTCGAACCGGAGGTCATCGCGGCGTACCGCGACCGCGTTCCGGCGGAGATCGTGGAGCTCTGGGAGACCTACGGCTACGGGACGTTCGGCGATGGCTTTCTCCGAGTGATCAACCCTGCGGTGTACGAGGAGGAGCTCGGCGACCGGATCGGCAAGACGCAGGGCGACGGCATCGCGATTCCCGTCATGGTGACGGCGCTCGGCGACCTGATCACATGGGAGCCGAGCATCGGAGGGCTCGTGGCGCTGATGTTCCGCGAGCAGCGGGGCCTAGGCCTGGGCGACGCGGACACGTTCTTGTTCCTGCTGCGTCTCGACGGCGCGGAGCATCTCGCGGACGAGTTCCACTGGGACGTGTTCCCCGAAGCGGTCGCGCAGCAGGGGGCGCCGGCGTTCGACGAATCGTTCATCTTCGTGCCGCTGCCGTCGCTTGGCGGCCCGGGCACGGCAGACACGCTGAAGAAGCGTCAGACCATCTCGGCGATCCAGGTCATGGTCGACCTGCAGGGGCCGATCGGCCACTGAGTGGCGCCGAGCGGCATCCGCAACCCCTGCGCCCGCGTCGCTCGTGCGGCGTAGCGTCACGGCATGGCTTCTTCCCCCGCCCCCAAGACGTGCGCCTCGTGCGGACGCGAGATCCAGTGGCGAAAGAAGTGGGAGAAGAACTGGGACGAGGTGAAGTACTGCTCCGACGCGTGCCGGAGGCGCGGCATCCGTCCCGTCGACGAGAAGCTCACCGCGTCGATCCGCGAGCTGCTCGACGCACGCGCGGCGTCGGCGACGATCTGCCCGTCCGAGGCGGCGCGGGCCGTCGGAGGCGAGGAGTGGCGCGACCTCATGGAACCCGCCCGCCGGGCGGCGCGCCGGCTGGTCGCGGAGGGCGAGGTCGAGATCACCCAGCGGGGGCAGGTCGTCGATCCGTCGACCGCGAAGGGGCCCATCCGCATCCGGAAGGCCCGCTGACGTGCAGACCTTCGTCCCCTACGACGACCTCGCCCGCGGCATGGCGGCGCTCGACACGAAGCGGCTCGGCAAGCAGCGCGTCGAGACGCTGCAGGTGATGCGCGCGCTCACGATCCCCGACTACGGCTGGCGGCACCATCCGGCTGTGAAGATGTGGCGCGGGCACCGCGCCGCGCTCATGGTCTACCAGGACGTCACGGTCGACGAGTGGATCCGCCGCGGCTTCGCCGACACGACTCGGGCCTCGACCCTCGCGACGCTCGACGAGATCCCCGAAGACGGTGCCGAGTACCGGTCGGGGACGGTGCGGATGCCGCCCTGGTTCGGCCGCGAGGACGTCCACCGCTCGCACCGCTCGAACCTGCTGCGTAAGGATCTCGAGTTCTACCGTGCGCAGGGCTTCGACGACCCCGACGACCTGCCGTACGTGTGGCCGACGGCCGAGGGCGGGTAGCGCAGCGGGTCAGTACTCGATGCTGGGCGAACTGTCCTCGGGCAGAACGAAGCAGGGCGAGAAGGATGCCACGTTCACCGCGTTCTCCGCACGCCGATCCACGATGTAGCCCGAGCTATACGGACCGAGCAGCTGCACCCCCGGACCGACGGAATCGGTGATGTCGCGCGGTCGAAACTCGTCATCGTCCTCGTACGCCGTGAGAACCTCATCGACCACGATCTCGGGCGACGTCGACTCCGTCAGCGTGACCACCGTCTGCCCGGTCCATTGGTACCCCCGGTTTGCGTTGCAGCGGATGAGGACGCCGGTCGCATCTTGTTTGACCGATGACACCATCGTCTCGGGCAGCCTCGCGACGATCGCGTCCTCGACGCCTTGCGCCACGCGCTTCGCCTCGGCGACCGTGAGACCCGGCTGCGTCGTCTGCGCCGCACTGTCCTCGTCTGCTGACGGTGCGCATCCGACGAGCAGCAGCCCGGGCGCTACCGCGATGACCGCTGCCGTCATCCTGTTCATCGCCAGCGCCTCCTTCCGTCGAACCTGACGCCCCGCCCCCCGGCCGGATCCTTGAACCCTACCCGGTGCTCGGCGGTCGACGACCGTTCCATCCCCCGGCCGGGTTCGGTCAGGCGGATGCCGCCCACGCCCGTACCTGCGCGAGGAGATCCGCTTTCCGCCCGGCATCCGCGAAAGACGCCTCGATCGAGTTCGCGGCGAGCTGCGCCAGCTCGGCCGTGTCGAAGCCGAGCGAGGCGACGGCGGCGTAGTTGTCGCCGATGTAGCCGCCGAAGTACGAGGGATCGTCGGAGTTGATCGTCACGACGACGCCCGCGTCGACGAGCCCGCGCAGCGGGTGGGCGCCCAGCTCGGGCACGGCCCGCAGGCGCACGTTCGAGAGGGGGCACACCGTCAGCGCGACGCGGTGCTCAGCGAGGTGTGCGAGCAGCTCGGGGTCGTCGATCGAACGGATGCCGTGGTCCACCCGCTCGACCTCGAGCAGTCGCAGCGCCTCCCACACGTACGCGGCCGGTGCCTCCTCGCCGGCGTGGGCGACGCGGCGCAGTCCCAGCTCGGCGGCCCGGCGGAAGACGCCCTCGAACAGCGACGGCGGGTAGCCGACCTCCGCGGAGTCCAAGCCGATGCCGAGCAGCTCGTGCGCCCGCGGCGCGATCTCGTCGAGAAGGGCTTCGGCCGACGCGACCGGGTGGTCGCGGACGATGCAGACGATCAGTCCGCCGGTGATGCCGAACCGCTCCCGTCCGACCTCGAGTCCCGCGCGGAGCCCGTCGATGACGACGTCGACCGCCACGCCGTTCGCGGCGTGGACCTGCGGGTCGAAGAACATCTCGACGTGACGCACGCCCTCGTCGGCGGTCCGCTCGAGGTAGGCGGTCGCGAGGTCGGTGAAGTCCTGCTCGGTCCGCAGCACCGCCATGCACGCGTAGTAGAGGTCGAGGAACGACTGCAGATCCTCGAAGTCGTAGCGGCGCCGCAGATCGTCGACGTCCGCGAACGGCAGGGGCACGCCGTTGCGCTCGGCGAGGGCGAACGCGAGTTCCGGCTCGAGCGTGCCCTCGATGTGCAGGTGCAGCTCGGCCTTCGGGAGGGTGCGCAGATCAGGGCTCGTCACGGGGAGCCATCGTACGCACCCGCGCTCAGCGATTGCGGCCCACACTGGCGCCCACGCCTCGGCGCACTACGGTCTCGAGAAGCGGCCATGGTGGCTTTTCCGGGGGGACGAGATCGTGATCGGGTTGTTTCCGGAAATCGACTGAGGTTATCCCGTAATCGTGTTTGGGGATCTACCCCTCGGGAAGAAGATGAAGGGAGCTCATGCGGTTGTTGCCTACGGCGAGACGAATAGCGCCTATCCGATAGCGCACTACGGATGGGACGGCTACACCAACATCATCCTCAACGGCGCGACCGTGGGCTCGACAGCAAGGTTTCGACTCAAATGAAAGCACGACGTAAAACCATCCTGGTGTGGGGAGCTATCGCGCTACTTCTCTTGACAGGATGTGCGGGCACGACCACGCGGTCGTTGGGGGTCGACGCGAGCGACGTCGCCGAGATTCAGTACTACGAATACCCGTGGGGCGGCGTTCCCTCGACGCTCGACCGGCTGACGATCGACGATCCGGCGGCGATCGCAGAGTGGCTTCGAGGTTATAAAGACATGCCGACGACCGCATGGGACCCGGAGGACGCACGCGACGCCATCGGCAAAGAGACCCGGTCGACCCGCTTCATCCTGGCTGACGGTGACATCGTCGAGGTCACCACCATCTGGGTGTCAGGGCACAACGTAATCGTGGTTTGGCCGGATGGAAAGGTCTACACGACGGAATGGGGATCCCCCGGGACGATGAAGGCCTGGCAGGAGCGGGGCATGATCCAGGAGGTCGACGCCGCAGAACGCCCGAAGGTGGCATTGCCCGGCCGACCCGCCGCGGACGCCACCGCCGCGCGATCAGCGCTTGGCGCCCTTGCGCCCGAACAGTGCGCCGTAGATCAGCAGCACGATGAGCGAGCCGCCGATGGCGAGGAGCCAGGTCGACAGCGAGAAGAACTCGTTGAGGTTGACGTTGAAGATCAGTCCGCCGAGCCAGCCGCCGAGCAGTGCGCCGACGATGCCGAGCAGCAGCGTGACGAACCAGCCGCCGCCCTGCTTGCCCGGCAGGATCAGCTTCGCGATGGCACCGGCGAGCAGACCGAGGATGAGGAAACCGAAAAAGCCCATGATGACTCCTTAGCGATGGTGAATCCGGTTCCGCCGGAACGGATGTCGTCAGTCCAGTCGCTTGGGCACGTCTTGCGCTACGTCCTTGACGGGGCGGCGAGAGTGAGCGCGGGATACCCTTGAGGCATGACGACCACGGCACGCTACCGCCTCGAGCGTGCGTTGCCGTCGGCCATCGGCATCCGCGCGCTCAGCGCGCCGCAGCATCCCGGAACGAACGGCTGGGTGAGCGAGTGGGGCACCAACGCGCACGGCGAGATCGCCGGCTGCCCACCGTCAGCGGCCTGACCCGCACCGCTCGTCGGTGCGTCCTCAGCGACCCCTGATCCCCCTCGCGGAAAGCGATCCGTCATGTCCTCCTCTCCTTCTTCCCGCACAGCCCCGCACGAGATCTGGCGCGGTATCCGCCAGACCGTCCGCACCGACACCTTCGGCGGCATCCTGCTGCTGGTCGCGACCGTCGCGGCCCTCGTCCTCGCGAACTCGCCCGCCGCGCCCTGGTACGTGGGGCTCCGCGAGGCCTCGTTCGGGCCCGAAGCCCTGCACCTCGACCTGACCGTCGCGCACTGGGCGGCGGACGGCCTGCTCGCCGTGTTCTTCTTCGTCGTCGGCCTCGAGCTGAAGGAGGAGATCGTCGCCGGGCGCCTGCGCTCGCCGCGCGTCGCCGCGGTGCCGGTGATCGGCGCCCTGGGCGGGGTCATCGTCCCCGCCCTCATCTTCACTGCCTTCACCTTCACCCTGCCCGGCGACGCCGTCCGCGGCTGGGCGATCCCCACTGCGACCGACATCGCCTTCGCCATCGCGGTCTTCGCCGTCGTCGCGAAGGGGCTGCCGCCCGGGCTCCGCGTGTTCCTGCTCACTCTCGCCGTCGTCGACGACCTCTTCGCGATCACCATCATCGCCACCGTCTACACCGACGACCTGCAACCGCTGTGGCTCGCCGCCGCCGTCGTTCCGCTGGTGCTGTTCGCCGTCGCGGTGCGCCGCGGCATCCGTCACTGGTGGGTGCTGATGCCGCTCGCGATCGCCACCTGGGGTTTCGTTCACGCCTCCGGCGTGCACGCCACGATCGCGGGCGTCGTCCTCGCGTTCATGGTGCCGGCGACCGTGACGCCGCGCGCGCGTGTTCAGGTGGGGACGGATGCCGACGGTTCCCCCGTCCACGATGCGCTGACCGCGCACTTCGCCGACCGCTTCGGGCCGATCTCGACACTGGTCGCCCTGCCGATCTTCGCGTTCTTCTCCGCCGGGGTCACGGTCGGCGGCTGGGAGGGGCTGGCGGCCGCCTTCGCCGATCCGGTCACCCTCGGCATCCTGGTCGGACTCGTCGTCGGAAAGCCGATCGGTATCCTGCTCGCGGTGTTCCTCCTGACGCGCGTCCCCGCGGTCCGGCGGACGTTCGAGCTGCACTGGGGCGACATGCTCGGCGTCGGTCTGCTCGCCGGTATCGGGTTCACCGTCGCGCTGCTCGTCGGCGAGCTCTCGTACGGCGTCGGATCGCTCGAGGACGATCACGCGAAGATCGGCATCCTCGCCGGATCAGTCGTCGCCGCGATCCTCGGTGGCGCCGTTCTCGCCTGGCGCGCCCGGCGCGTGCGTCAGACTGGAACGACACCCCCGTTCTGAGGAGCCCCGTGAGCCGCACGCAGCCGACGCCCGCGACGTACCAGCGCAACGCACTCGCGCCGAGCCTGCTCGCCGCGGCGGTCCTGTTCGTCGCACCGGCCCTGCTCGAGAGCGACTGGTTCCTCACGGTGCGCTTCGTCGCGACGATCTTCGCGCTCATCATCGGGTGGTTCGCGTTCCAGGCGAAGCACTGGTGGTGGATGCCGGTGATGCTGGCGATCGCGGTCGTCTGGAACCCGATCTTCCCGTTCGAGTTCGCGGGGCCGGTCTGGAGCGCCGCGCAGGTCGCCGCCGCGCTCGTCTTCCTCGGCGCGGGCGCGACGATCAAGGTCCGGCGCGACGCCTGAATCAGCGGAGCTCGAGCACGACCTCCGGGTGGCCTTCGAACACCTCGAGCACCCGGTCGAAGTAGGTCGGGCCCGTACCCGCGCGCACGTCGTCGAGCTGCCGCCGGAGGTCGTCCGACCGGAACCGCCCCGGCTGTGCGAGCTTCTCCCGCAGCCAGCGTTCCGTCTCGGCGACCCCCAGCGCGTCGCGGCTCTGCGCGGCATCCCGCCAGACGATCCGGACGGCGTCATCCTCGGCCAGCGTCCCGTACCCGCCGTAGAGCAGGTCGTCGAGCGCGTCGAGGCTGGCGCCGAGTTGCCAGTCCTCCCCGGTCATGAAGAGGCGGTTGAGTTGGTCGTAGAGATCCGGGATGCCGCCGATGCGGCGGCCCTCGATGACGTACTCGGCCACGCGGCTCAGGGGACCTTGTGCCCTGCGGCGGTGATGAGGCCGTACCACTCGGGTCGGGTGAGAGGGATGTCCGAACCGGCGGCGGCATCCGCGACGCGCTGCGGGTTCGTGGTGCCGAGGACGACCTGCATGTGCGCGGGATGCCGCGTGATCCAGGCGGTGGCGATGGCGGTCGGCGTGACATCGTACTTCGCTGCGAGCCGGTCCATCAGCTCGTTCAGCTCGGCGTATTCGGGGGCGCCGAAGATGACGCCGTCGAAGAAGTTCTTCTGGAACGGCGACCACGCCTGCAGCGTGATGCGGTTGATGCGCGAATAGTCGACGAGACCGCCGCCGTCACGGGTGATGGAATCTTCCTCTCCCGCCATGTTCGATGCGAGGCCCTGCGCGACGATCGTCGAGTGCGTGATCGACAACTGCACCTGATTGGCGACGATCGGCTGGGTCACCGCCGTCTTGAGCAGATCGATTTGCCGCGGCGTGTGGTTCGAGACGCCGAAGGCGCGCACCTTGCCCGACGTTTCGAGGTGGTCGAACGCC
The DNA here is from genome assembly GCF_047302325.1 of Microbacterium phoenicis. Classification (NCBI taxonomy): domain Bacteria; kingdom Bacillati; phylum Actinomycetota; class Actinomycetes; order Micrococcales; family Microbacteriaceae; genus Microbacterium; species Microbacterium phoenicis. Next base: position 495,184 of record NZ_CP154849.1, on the reverse strand, counting down.
CGCGCGACCTCCTCGGGCTCGACGAGCGCGTCCGGGCGGTGGAGGAGGAGCACGTCGAGCCGGTCGGTGCCTAGCGCCTGCAGCGACTCTTCCGCCGACGTGACGATGTGCTCGTACGAGTGATCGAAGTGCCACTCGTCGGCGACGATGCCGGTCTTGGTCTGCAGTGTGATCTCGTCCCGCTCGGAGGCGCTCAGGCCGAGCGCCTCCGAGAACCGTCGTTCGCACCCGTGCCGCGTGCTGCCGTAGAGGTCGGCGTGGTCGAAGAAGTCGACGCCGGCGGCGCGGCACGCGTCGTACAACCCGCGGATGGCCTCGTCGGACATCTCCTCGATGCGCATCATCCCGGCGACGACGTTGGGGACGTGGTGGTCGGTGGGCCCGAAGGGGACGAGGCGCATGGTGCTCCGTTCTGCGCCGATGCGGCGCGATCGAGCTTCCAGCATGGCCGAACCGGATGCGGGTCTGTCAACGGGCTGGCTACGCGCGACCGGCGACCGCTGCGGCCACCACGACGTTGTTCACGATCGTGGCGGCGACCGTGCGTGCGACGGCCTGCGCCGCGGCATCCGCTCCCCAGTTGCCCTGCTCGAGCTCCTTCGCGCGGGTGATGACGGCGCTGTTCCAGCCGATCTCGCGGTCGAACTGCGGGAGCGTTCCACTGCCGGACAGCAGTGCGGCCAGCGCGGCGGTGCGGGCGTCCGGCTGCGCGCCGTCGACGAGCACTGCGCGGACGCCGGCCATCAGCTCGTCGCGCCGGCCGCTCGGTCCGGGCGCGAGCGACGTGGTGTCGATCAGGCCGAGGAGCTTGCGGGACGTGCGGGCGATGTCGCCGCGGTCCTCGAGCCGCTCGAGGACGGGCGAGCGGAGTACGGGGCCGACGGCGGCGAGCACGGTCTGGACGCCGCGCGGCTTGTCCGTGACGTAGTCCCAGGCGGGGCGGAGGAGCGGGTCCCCAGGCGGGTTGTCGGCGACGGCGCGGATGCGGAGTGCGCCGGTGGCGCCGGCGGTGTCGGTCTCGACGTTGCCCTCGAGACCGAGCTCGGCGAGGACGGCGCCGGCGAGGACGTAGAAGAGGGTGCCTTCGCCGGCGATCGTGCCGTGGCGCGGCTGGAAGAGGAGGAGCAGCAGGTCCTCGGCGAGCGTGGGTGCGCCGGGATCGGTGTTCGTCGTCGTCATGTCGTCAGTCGACACCCTGTTCCCGGAACAGGGTCAAGCCCCGGAGGCGGTCTCGTCGGGGGCGGATGCCTGCGCGACGGCGATTTGCTCGGTCGCGAGGTGGCTCGCCAGCGCGAGCACGCGGATCTGTGCGGGGTTGTACAGCTCCTGCAGCGCCTCGACGAAGGTCTCCTGGCTCACTCGCTCGCCGCGGGGGAGGTGATCGCTCGGATCGCTCAGCCACGGGTAGTCCCGCAGGCTCTGCTCGATCGAGGGAGCCAGCGCGCGGGCGAGGCGGAGCACGGTCTCGTCGTCGGCGTCCGCCGCGAGGGCGTCGATCTCGGCGCGGACCTCGGGCGGGCTCGTGTCCTCGCCGACCATCTTCCGAACGTCGGCCATCGCCTCGTCGTCGTACAGGCGGCCGAAGACGTGGATCAGTGAGCTGTCCGCATCCGAGAGGGTGTCGGCGTACGGCTCGAAGCCCGACGGGCCCGACGCGGGCGCGTGGCCGCTGCGGATGGCGGCGAGGTCGGCGCGAGCGCGCTGCAGTCGTTCGATGCCGGCCTGCAGCTCGGCATCGAGGTCGTCGAGCTCGCGCTCACCGGCGGTGCCGCCGTCGATGAGGTCGGGGACACGCGAGAGCGGGACGCCCAGATCGACCAGACGCCGGATCCGCAGCAGGCGCACGAGGTCGGACGCCGTGTACTGCTTGTAGCCGTTGTACCGCCGGTCCGGCTCGGCCATGAGGCCCAGCCGATGGTAGTGGCGGACGGTGTTGACCGTCGTGCCGGCGAGCTCAGCCAGTTCCCGCGTGCTCCACGCCATGCGCTCCTCCTCGCCGCGTCACTGTATCCAGGGGATGCCGCGATGTCACCAACAGATTCACTGTCACCATCCGAGGACGGTGACGAGTCCGGCGGCGGCAGCGGCCACGGCACCGGTCCAGAGCACGATGGCGATGATCTGCCACAGCATGACCCAGCCCTTTCGCACGCCAGAGGCGACGAAGAAGGCGGCGGTCAGCTGGGTCGGCAGGGCGAGGGGGGCGAGCAGGCTCGCACCTGGGACGCCGAAACGCACGAGCCAGCGGCGGAGCTTCGTCTGCCCCTTCGCGCGGCGGGTGGGCTTGTCGTCCGTGGTGGCCTGCTCGTCGACGGTCGCGACGGTCGTGGTTGCGTTCGCGACGGGCGTCGCAGCGGCCCGGCGCGCGACGACGGATTCGCGGACGCGCGAGCCGAGCAGGACGACGAGCAGGACCGAGAGGATGTTGCCCGTCGCGCCCGCGATCGCGGCGACGATCGGATTGATGCCGACGATGATGCCGAGGGTCGCGGAGCCCTCGCCCTCGACGTAGGGGATGGCGCCGGCCAGGGCGACCATCAGGGGCTGGACGAGTTCGGGAAGGCCCGCGACGAAATCCTGGAGGCCTTCGTAAGGGTTGGACATGGGGTGCACACGCTCCGTTCCGATGGGTGAGCACCCATCACAGACCGTGTTCTCACCACAGGGTCAAGCGGTCGTGTCAGCAGTGTCGGCGGCGGTCGTGTCGAGCATCCGGCGGGCCAGCAGGGTCGAGCCGGCGACGGCGGCCGGCATCGCGACGACGGCGCCGAGCGGGATGAGGAAGCAGAGCTGCGTGGCCACGCCGAAGCCGAGCACCCGCGCGCGATTGCCCTTTCGCAGGGCGCGGCGGGCCGCGGCATCCAGTCCCCGAGCGGCGAAGGCCCGCGAGGTGAGTTCGTCGGCCAGGAGCCACCCCGTGAGGAAGGCGGCGACGACGGCGCCGAGGGCGGTGCCGACCAGGGGGATGAGGCCGACGAGGCCGGCGACGATCGCCGCGAGCAGGCCGCGGAGGATGAGCCCGATGCTGTCGCCGATCGAGCGCCAGAACCCGTAGTCGGATTCGACCGGCGCGTCGCCGAGGTGCTCCTCGACGGAGCGCCAGATGCGCTCGTAGAAGGGATCGCCGACGAGGAGCGTCAGGGCGGTGAACGAGACGACCGCCAGGACGATCGCCCCGCCGAGGATGCCTGCGCCGATGCCGAACCGCACCAGTGACGCCGCGACATCCGACCATCCGTCGGCGAACCCCGTGATCGCGGTGACGATGTCGCGCAGGAAGACGATGAGCGTGATGATCCCGGCGAGGAGGAGGAGGCCGACGATCGCGGCGGGGATCAGCCCGAGCGCCATCCGGCCGGGCAGGCGCCCCCAGAAGCCGAACCCGCGACCCAGATCGCCGACGCCGCGGAAGAACGACGCGACGGGATGCGTCGCGGGTGGGGGAGTCGTCATGAGCCCATCCTGCCGTGTCGGCACGACGCGGGCTCTCGACACGGCGCGTCGTTCATCGATATACATATATCGAATATCGATAGATGGAGGCCCTTCATGATCTCACTCGCCAAGGTCGGTGCGGGTTTCGTCTTCACCGTGATCGTCATCCTGCAGGTGTGGGTCGTGCCGGGCATCGCCGACGTCGCCCTGCAATGGGTGCCGGAGCTCGCTGGGCTTCGGGATGCCGGTGTGGTGCTCGCGGGCATCCTGCTGTCCTGCGTGCTGGCCGCCCTCGTCTGCGTCTGGCAGTTGCTCACCCGCGCTGACCACGGGCGGCTCTTCGACGATGGATCGATGCGCTGGGTCGACGGGCTGGTCGGGTGCGCGGCTGCGGCGATGATCGTGGTCGTCGTCGGCTGCGGGGTCCTCTTCGGCGAGGGTGCGGGGAGTCGGGCCGTCCTGCTGATCGCCGGCCTCGCGATGGTCGTCGGGCTCGGCGTCGCGCTTCTTCTCGGAGGGCTGCGCGAGGTGCTCAGGCAGGCGGTTCTCTTGCAGGATCAGGTCGGGGGTGGCGCGCACGCACAGGAGGCCCCGTCGCGATAGGGGTTGCATCCCACGCGGGACTTGGCTGGAGTGGTGCGATGACAAACGACACCACGGCTGCACCCGCCCAGGAGAAGCCCGGTCTGAAGCGCGCCGTCGGCACGTGGCTGCTGTTCGCCTTCATCGTCGGCGACACCCTCGGCGCCGGCATCTACACGCTCGTCGGCACGATGGCGACCGACGTCGGCGGCGTCATCTGGCTGCCGCTGCTGATCGCGCTCGTCGTCGCGCTGCTCACGGCCGGCACCTACGCCGAGCTCATCACGAAGTACCCGCACGCCGGAGGCGCAGCGCGCTACGTCGACAAGGCGTTCGGCATCCCGTTCCTGTCGTTCCTCGTCGGGTTCCTCATGATGGCTTCGGGCATCACGACGGCAGCCGCTCTCGCGAACGCCTTCGCCGGCGACTACTTCACCGCTCTGGTCGACATCCCGCCGATTCCCGTGGCCATCACGTTCATCGCCCTTCTCACTCTCATCAACCTGCGAGGTGTGAAGGAGTCGCTCGCCACGAACATGGTGGCCTCGATGATCGAGGTCTCGGGCCTGGTCATCGTCATCGTCGTCGCGGCGATCGTCTTCGGCAGCGGCGGCGGCGAGCCGTCGCGCATCTTCGAGTTCGCCCCGGACGTACCGCCGCTCCAGGGGGCGTTCGCGGCATCCATCGTCGCGTTCTTCTCGTTCCTCGGCTTCGAGGCCGCCGCCAACATGGCGGAAGAGGTCAAGAACCCCTCCCGGGCGTACCCGCGGGCGCTGTTCGGGGCGATCCTCACCGCGGCGGTCGTCTACCTGCTGATCGCGATCGGCGCCGTCATCGTCGTCGAGCCCGCCGAGCTCGCGACCTCGACCGGTCCGCTGCTCGAGGTCGTCACCGCCAGTGGGCTCGCCGTCCCGGGGTGGCTCTTCAGCCTCATCGCCCTCGTCGCGATCGCCAACGGCGCGCTGCTGTTCATGGTGATGGCGAGCCGCGTCGCCTACGGTCTGGCCGAGAACCAGCTGCTGCCGCACGCGTTCGGCAGGGTGCTCCCGAAGCGGCGTACGCCGTGGGTCGCGATCGTCGTCGTCGCCGGTGTCACGATGCTCCTCACGGTCGTCGGCGACATCTCGACGCTGGCCAACACGACCGTGCTGCTCCTGCTGCTGGTCTTCCTGACGGCGAACGTGAGCGTGCTCGTGCTGAAGAAGGACAAGGTCGAGCACAAGCACTTCTCGGTTCCGCGCATCGTGCCGATCCTGGCGATCATCGCGTCGATCGTCCTCCTCACCCAGCAGGAAGGGCCGGTCTGGCTGGCCACCGCCGGCTACGTCGTCGTCGGCACGATCCTGTTCTTCATCGCGCGCTACGGCCGACGCCGTGGTGACCGCAAGATCGCCGAACGGACGGGCTCCATCCCCACCGTCTGACCGATCGCGAAAGGGTCAGCACGCGCTGTATAGTCAGCATGTGCTGACCCTTTCTTCTCGCCTCGACGTCATGAACCGCTTGGGACGCGCGATGGCGGATCCGTCGCGGTCCCGCATCCTGCTGTCGCTTCTGGAGCGACCCGGATACCCCGCCGATCTCGCCCGCGACCTCGAGCTGACGCGGACCAACGTATCGAACCACCTCGCCTGCCTGCGCGGCTGCGGCCTCATCGTCGCGACGCCCGAGGGGCGACGCACGCGGTACGACATCGCCGATCCGCATCTGACCGCCGGGCTCGCACAGCTGCTCGACGCTGTCGTCGCGGTCGACGCCGGTGAAGCGTGCGCAATCGACGGATGCCGGTGCTGCGCGTGACGGCTGTCGCCGATGCGTCGCGGATCGAGGTGCTGCGTCGCCGCATCCGGTGGATCGTCGCCGCCACGATCGCGTACAACCTCGTCGAGGCCGTGGTCGCGGTGACGGCGGGGACGATCGCCTCGTCCGCCGCCCTGATCGGCTTCGGCCTCGACTCGACCATCGAGGTGCTCTCGGCAGCCGCGGTGGCGTGGCAATTCACCCGGCGTGACCCGGAGCGCTGGGAACGCGGGACCCTGAGGGTGATCGCCGTCGCGTTCTTCGCGCTCGCGACCTATGTCACCGTCTCGTCGGTGACGGCGCTGATTCTCCGCACCGAACCCGAGACCTCACCGATCGGGATCGTCCTCACGGCGGTGAGCGTCCTCGTCATGCCGTTCCTCTCGCTCGCCGAGCGCCGTGCCGGCACGGAACTCGGCTCGGCGACGGCCGTGGCCGACTCGAAGCAGACCCTCATCTGCACGTACCTGTCGGCGGCGGTCCTCGTGGGACTCGTGGCGAATGCCGCATTCGGCTGGTGGTGGGCGGATGCCGTCGCCGGTCTCGTCATCGCGGTGTTCGCGGTGCGCGAGGGGGTCGAGGCCTGGCGCGGGGATGCGTGCGCGACCTCGGTGGGGATGCTCCTGGAGGGCGAGCACGATCACTGATCCCGATCCGGGGCGGACGCGCGCCCGTAGGCTGGCTCGCATGAGCGACGACGCAGGAGAGAACTGGTCCCGGAACATCCGCTACACGGCGGAGCGGTACGTCGCGCCGAGGACCGTCGACGAGCTGCGCGAGGTGGTCGCGGCATCCGATTCGGTGAAGGCACTGGGCTCGCGTCACTCCTTCACCCGCATCGCCGACACGGGCGGGACGCTCGTGTCGACCGCCGAGCTCGATCTTCCGATCCAGGTGGATGCCGCGCAGAAGCGGGTGCGCGTCGGTGGGGGCGTCCGCTACGGCGAGCTCGCGCAGGAGCTCGACCGGCAGGGGTGGGCGCTCGCGAACCTCGCGTCGCTGCCGCACATCTCCGTGGCCGGCGCGGTGAGCACGGGCACGCACGGGTCGGGTGTGGGCAACCGTTCTCTCGCCGCCGCGGTGACCGGCCTCGAGCTCGTCACCTCAACGGGCGAGCTGGTGCAGCTGACGGATCGCGACGACGCGCTCGCCGGAGCGGTCGTGGGGCTCGGTGCGCTCGGGATCGTGACGACGGTCGAGCTCGCGATCGAGCCGACGTACGAGGTCGCGCAGACCGTGTATGAGAACGTGCCGCTCGAAGCGGTGCGGAAGGCGTTCGACGTCATCGCGGGGTCGGCCTACAGCGTCTCGTTCTTCACGACGTTCCGCGACGACATGTACGTCGACCAGGTGTGGCGCAAGGAGCGCACGGATGCCGCGGCGACGCCGATCCCCGCGGCGCTGCGGGATCGGCAGGCGTCGGGGGCCCGGCATCCGCTCCCCGGTGTCTCCGCGGCGTCGTGCACCGTGCAGGGCGGTAAGGCGGGGCGGTGGCTCGATCGGCTGCCGCACTTCAAGCTCGAGTTCACGCCGTCGAACGGCGAAGAGCTGCAGTCCGAGTTCCTGCTGCCGTTCGGCGATGCCGTGGCTGCGTTCGACGCGGTCCGCGAGCTCTCGGAGCGCCTGAGGCCCGTGCTGCAGGTGTGCGAGGTGCGGACGATCGCAGGCGACGACCTGTGGCTTTCGCCGAGCTCGGGTCGGGATTCGGTCGCGTTTCATTTCACGTGGACCGATGACGAGGCCGGGGTTGCGGAGGTGCTGCCCGAGCTCGAAGCCGCGCTCGCGCCGTTCGGTGCCAGGCCGCACTGGGGCAAGGTCTTCACGCCGCGCGATCCCGCCGAGCTCTACCCGCGCTGGGCGGAGTTCGTGCAGCTGCAGCGCGCGCTGGACCCGCGCGGTGCGTTCCTGAACGACTACCTGCGGGCGCTCGGGCTTTAGGGCAGGGCGCGCTCTCTGTTCGCGGGTCGCGATCGTGGCAGCGCGTGCGTGTTCGCGGGTTGCGATCGTGCCGATCCGCGTCGGTTCAGAAGGGTGCCGGGTCTCCAGGTTGTGCCGGGGCAGGGGTGAAGGCGACGGCCGGGGTCGGGGCGTCTTCTCTGTAGGTCCTGCCGAGGGGTGAGGTCCATTCGAGGACGCCACCCGAGAGTTGTCGGACCCGCCAGGCGGTGAATTGCTTCATCGTGTGATGCCTCTGGCAGAGGTGGGCGAGGTTGGAGAGTTCTGTCTTGCCGCCGAGGGCGTGGTCGTGGGTGTGGTCGACTTCGCAGCGGATGGCGGCGACGCGGCATCCGGGGAACCGGCAGTGCTGGTCGCGGGCTTGCAGGAACCGGCGCATCCCCGAGGGCACGCGGTAGGAATCGGATGCGACCGTGACGCCGGTCGTGGGGTCGTGGAACAGGCGCTCCCAGATGTGCGTCGCCCCGGCCAGCACCCGTGCGGTCGCAGGGTCGATCGGCGAGCGGCCGGTGAGATCGCACGGCCCGTCATCCGCACCGGTCAAGGTCACCGCGGGCACCAAGACCTGTACTCGCGCGCGGATCGCGCCGAGCGGTCCGGCGGTGGTGTCACGGGTGTCGTCGAGCGCGGGTGTGCCTGCGAGCAGGAGGTCGGCGAACACGTCTGCTCGAACCTGATCGGTCGAGCGCGCATCGGTTGCCACGACGTCGGAGCCGGCCGAGCGCTCCTCTCGCGTGTCGACGATCGCCCGCGCCTGCTGCGTCAACCGATCATGAATCCCCTCCGCGATCACCGTCGGGAGGGTTGCGATGAGATCGCTCATCCCGTCCCGCCCTGGGATCAACCGCACGCATCGGCCCGCCGCAGCCTTCTCATGCCGTTCCGCGAAGCTCCGTGGGTGCATCCGGTGGGCCAGGATCTCCAACTCACCTCGCACCCGGTTCGGGGTCTGGCCTTCGCATCGTTCGATCGCGACCTTCTCGAACTCCGCCCACAACTCCGCGGGTAGGTTCACCCCGGCGTCGACGATCGCGCTCACGTGCCCGCGGACGATTCGGCCGGCTTCCCACGCGGCCACCGCCGCCGGGAAACCTTCGATGGTCACTCGGGCTTCCCCGATCCGGCGTTGCACCGTCCGGTCGGTCATTCGCATCGCCCCGGCGACCTCGGCCGAGATGGAGCGCAGGGCCATGTCGTGCAGGAGGACGTTCGCGTCCGCATGAGCGCTCTGCGCCTCCGCCAACCGCCCGGCAGCGGCCAGCACGCGAAGCTCCGCGATCTGCCCCGCAGCGATCCGGCGGCCCACGTCTTCGACGTCCGCAACGATCCCCGCGACGGCAGCGAGATACGCCTCATCATCGGGGGTTTCCATCGCTTCGGTCATACCTCTACTCTCGCACCAACCTCCGACATCCAGACCCGAGAAACCGGCCAGATCCACACCCGGCAGAGACCCCCCAGATGAGAAATCGCTCATCTTCGGAGGCGTCCCGACACCCAGCTCGTCGACGACGCCGGCGCCGGCCAGTGCGGCATCCTGGAACGCACCCCAACCTCCCCTGAACAGGACCCATGCCCCACCTCCACACAGACCCCGGCGACCACGACGCGACGGTCAGCTTCTTCATCGTGCGCACCGACGGTCCGGAGCCTCGCCTGATGTACCACCGGCACCTCAGGGTGCAGAAGCTCATGATGTTCGGCGGGCACATCGAGCGCGACGAGACGCCGTGGGCGGCGGTACTCCGCGAGCTCGTCGAGGAATCCGGCTATCAGCCCGCGCAGGTCCGGGTGCTGCAGCCGCGCATCCGGATGAGGCGGGTGACGGATGCCGCCGCCCACCCCGTCCCGGTGATGTCATCCACTGCCTGCACCTCCGCCGAGCCGGCGCACTTCCACACCGACCTGCTCTACGCCCTCACCACCGACGAGGAGCCCGCAGGCGCACCGGACGACGGCGAGTCCACCGACATCCGTCTGGTCACGCGCAGCGAACTCGATCGCATCCCCGACGAGGACATCGTCGAAATGTGGCGCGAGGCGGGTCGGTTCATCCTCGACGAGATCCTCGGCGCCTGGGAGCCCGTCGCGATGGACGCGTACCCCGGCGCCGCGCCCCTGGTGTAGGCCCTACTCCGCGTCCGTTTCGACCTCGCCGTTCGCGATGGCGTCGGCATAGGTGCGCAGGTCCGGTCCCGGCTCCCAATCGATGAACTTGTCCTTCAGCTTGCCGGTCAGCGCCGCGAACGCCTCATCCGAGGTCATCTCGCCCGATCCTGCGAGGTCCACGACGGCCTCCCGCAGCACCCGGTCGGCGTCGTCGAGGATCTTGGCGCGGGCTTCGTCGTTCCAGCGAATCTCTGAGCTCTTCATGCCGGGACGGTAGCCCGCCGACGGATGCCGACACTCGGGGTTGCGTTCCTCCGCACGATGCGCTTGCGCCTCGTACCCCATCCCCGCATCCCTGGCAACCGGATACCTCCGACGTAGCCGGCACCGAAAGATGGTTGCAGCGGTCGATGTTCGACTCCTCGGGCTGATCACGCCCGGTCGAGCCCCGCGGGAGGAGTCGCCGTGAGCAGCACCACATCCCGAGGCGTCGCCGTCGTCACCGGCGGCAGCGCAGGGCTCGGCCGGGCGATCGTCCGCGAACTGGCCGACCGCGGCTGGGATGTCGCCGTCCTCGCCCGCGGCCGCGACGGGGTGGATGCCGCCACCGCCGAGGTCCGCGCCAAGGGATGCCGCGCACACGGCATCTCGGTCGATGTCGCCGACAACGCCGCCGTCGACGCCGCCGCATCCGAAGTCGAAGCGGAACTCGGCGAGATCGACCTCTGGGTCAACAACGTCATGTCGGGTTCGATCGCCCCGTTCCTCGAGACGACTCCCGAGGACTACGAACGGGCGACCCAGGTCACCTACCTCGGCACCGTGAACGGCACCCGCGCCGCACTGACGCGGATGCGGCCGCGCAATCGCGGTCACGTCATCCAGATCGGCTCGGCTCTGGCGCACCGCGGCATCCCGCTCCAGGCGGCCTACTGCGGCTCGAAGCACGCCGTGCACGGATTCACCGACTCGGTCGTGTCCGAACTCACCCACGAGGGCAGCGCGGTCGCCGTCTCGATCGTCGACATGCCCGCCTTGAACACCACGCAGTTCGGCTGGGTGAAGTCGCCCTTCTCAGAGCACCCGCAGCCGGTCCCGCCGATCTACCAGCCCGAGGTCGGAGCCCGCGCGGTCGCCGACGTCGCGGACAAGCCCCGCCGCCGCACCTGGGTGGGGGAGTCGACTGTCGGTCTCGTCCTCGGCACCCGCGTCGCCGGCCGGTTCATGGACTGGTACCTCGCCAAGAACGCCTGGGAGGGGCAGTTCGCGCCCGACAAGGGCTCGTCGACCACCCCGCCCAACCTGTACGAGCCCGTTCCCGGCGACCATGGGGCGCACGGTGCGTTCGACGACCGGGCGCGCGGCGAGAGCATCCAGACCCGCGCACTCCGGCACCGGCGCGGGCTCTACTCCGCGGCATCCGTCGCCGGCGTCGCCGCCCTGGCCGGGGTCGTGAAGCTGCTGCGGCGCTGACAGCGGCGCAGGTAGCATCCGTACTCGTGCCCGCCTACTTCGAACGCACCGCTTCTGAACGTACCGACGCGACCAGGTTCCAGCCGACGACGTTCACCGGGGGAGCCTGGAACGTCACCGAGCAGCACGTCGCCCCGCCGATCGGCCTCCTCGCCCATGCGATCGAGGTCGATCACGCGGCGCGCAGCCCGCAGCCGATGCAACTCTCGCGGCTGTCGGTCGACATCCTCGGGGTGATCCCGATCGACGAGGTCGAGGTGACCTGCCGCGTGCTGCGCCCGGGGCGGAGCATCGAACTCGTCGAGGCAACGCTCTCGCAGGCGAGCCGGCCGGCGCTCAGCGCGCGGGCCTGGCTCATGCACACCCGCGACACCGACCCGCTCGCGGGCACCGCCCACCCCGCGATGCCCCCGCGCGACGCGATCGGGCCCGTCGACCCGTCATCCGCCTGGCCGGGCGAGTTCATCGCGACCGTCGGCGAGGTGCGACGCCGACAGCAGGAACCGGGCCGTGCACAGACCTGGATCCTGCCGGCCGTCCCGCTTCTCGAGGGAGAACCGGTGTCGACGACCGCGCGGCTCGTCTCGCTCATCGACATCGCCAACGGGATCACACCTCGCGCCGACCCGCGGGAGGTCGCCTTCCCGAACCTCGACCTCACCCTGCACCTGGTCCGCACGCCCGAAGACGGGTGGATCGGCTTCGACACCACCGTCACCTTCGGCGCGACCGGCCTCGGCATGACGCACACCGTTCTGCACGACGAGCGCGGCGTCGTCGGGTCCCTCGTCCAGTCCCTGACCGTGAGGCCGCACCGATGACCCTTCCCTTGGCAGGAAAGACCGCCCTCGTCACCGGCGTCTCGCGCCGACGCGGCATCGGCTTCGCGGTCGCCTGGCGACTCGCAGAGCTCGGCGCGAGCGTCTTCGTGCAGCACTGGCGACCTCACGACCTCGACCAGCCGTGGGGCGGGGACGACCTCGATGCGGTGCGCAGCGGCATCCGCTCGGCCCTCGTCGGCGACGCGAGATTCGGCGACGTCGAGGCGGATCTGACGGATGCCGGGGCGATCCCCGGCCTCATCGACGCCGCGTCCGCGCTGACCGGCCGCCTCGACATCCTCGTCTGCAATCACGCCAAGAGCGGCGACGACGGCAGCATCCTCGACATGACCGCCGACCGGCTCGACGCGTTCTGGGACACGAACGCCCGATCGACGCTGCTGCTCACCGCCGAGTTCGCCCGCCGGCTCGCCCCGCCGCAGCCGGGGCAGCGGCGTCCCGGCGACGCGATCGAGGGCGCGAAGCCCTACGCCGAGCCGACCGGCCGCGTGTTCTGGATGACGTCGGGCCAGGGACACGGCGCGATGTTCGGCGAGGTTGGGTATGCGACGAGCAAGGCGGCGCTCGCGGGCATCACCCGCACGGTCGCGGCCGAACTGCTCGAACTCGGCATCGTCCTCAACACGGTCAACCCCGGCCCCGTCAACACGGGCTACATGGACCCTGACACTGCCGATCGCGACACCTCCGGTCTCGACGAGTGGCTCGCATCGACGCCGTTCGGCCGGGTGGGCGTGCCCACCGATCCCGCCGCGCTCATCGGCTGGCTGTCGACGGCCGAGGGCGCCTGGATCGTCGGTCAGGTCCTCACGAGCGACGGTGGCTTCAGCCTTTAGCGGTGACGCGTGCACGAGCTCCTGGTGCGGAGGCGGCCGATGTGGTGGGATCGGCCCATGACAGCAGGGTCACCCGGGCGCGCGGTGCTCTGGGGAGTGGCCGCGCTGGTCCTCGCGACGATCTTCCTCGCCCCGGTCATCGGCGTCGGACGGTGCGTGGACTCGTCCGTTCCGGACGCGTCGTTCTGCGAGTCCTACACGACCACCTACGCGGGTTTCCGTCTCGACGTCTGGCCCTGGCTGATCGCCGTCGTTCTCATCGTGGTCGTGACCACCGTCGTCGCCATCCGCCGCCACCGCGCCGCGTCAGCCTAGAGTCTCCTCAGCGCCCGTCACCGCAGACGGGCTCGTCGGAGGGGACGCACGCATGACAACGGATGCCGCGGACGCGATCGTCGTCGGAGCGGGACTCGCCGGGCTGGTCGCCGCCTCCGAGCTCCTCGACGCGGGCAAGCGCGTGCTGATCGTCGAGCAAGAGCCCGAGGCGAGCTTCGGCGGGCAGGCGTGGTGGTCGTTCGGCGGGCTCTTCCTCGTCGACTCGCCCGAGCAGCGCCGGCTCGGCGTGAAGGACTCCCTCGAGCTCGCACGGCAGGACTGGTTGGGCTCCGCCGGCTTCGATCGCCCCGAGGACCGCTGGCCCCGCGCGTGGGCCGAGGCGTACCTGCAGTTCGCCGCCGGTGAGAAGCGCGCGTGGCTGCGCGAGCGCGGCATCCGCTTCTTCCCCGTCGTGGGATGGGCCGAGCGCGGCGGCGACCGGGCGACCGCGCACGGCAACTCCGTGCCGCGGTTCCACATCACGTGGGGCACCGGTCCGGGCGTCCTCGACCCCTTCGTCCGCCGCGTGCTCGAGGGGGTCGCCACGGGCCGCGCCCGCATCGCCTTCCGGCATCGCGTCGACCGGCTCGAGGTCGACGGCGGCGCGGTCGTCGGGGTGAGCGGCGCGGTGCTCGCGCCCGACTCCGCCGAGCGCGGCGCTCCCAGCAACCGCGACGAGACGGGCGAGTTCTCGTTCCGCGCCGGAGCCGTCCTCGTCTCGAGCGGCGGCATCGGCGGCAACCACGACCTCGTCCGCGCGCAGTGGCCCGCCCGCATGGGACGCGCCCCCGAGACGATGCTCTCCGGCGTCCCCGCGCACGTCGACGGACGGATGCTGGGGGTCGCCGGGGCCGCCGGCGCCCACCTGATCAACGGCGACCGCATGTGGCACTACGTCGAGGGCATCCAGAACCACAGCCCCGTGTGGCCGAGCCACGGCATCCGGATCCTTCCCGGGCCGTCCTCGCTGTGGCTGGATGCCACCGGTCACCGTCTGCCCACGCCGCTGTTCCCGGGGTTCGACACGATCGGTACGCTCGAGCACATCGTGCGCGGCTGTCACGATCACAGCTGGTTCGTGCTCAACCAGGCGATCCTGAAGAAGGAGTTCGCGCTGTCCGGCAGCGAGCAGAACCCCGACCTCACCGGTAAGGACCTGAAGCTCCTCGCGGGGCGGCTGAAGGCCGGCCGAGCCACGCCTCCGGTCGAGGCGTTCACCGAGCGCGGGGCGGACTTCATCGTCGCCGACACGGTTCCGCAGCTGCTCGAGCGGATGCGGGAGGCATCCGCTCTGCTCGACATCGATCGCGTGCGCCTCGAACTCGAGGCCCGCGACCGCGAGATGACGAACCCGTTCACGAAGGACGCGCAGGTCACCGCGGTCCGGCAGGCCCGGCGCTACCGCGGCGATAAGCTGCTGCGCGTCGCGACCCCCAGTCCGATCGCCGACCCGAAGTACGGTCCGCTCATCGCGGTGAAGCTCCACATCATCACGCGCAAGAGCCTCGGCGGCATCGAGACCGACCTGTCCGCTCGTGCGCTCGCCGCGTCGGGTGTACCGATCCCCGGCCTGTACGCCGCGGGCGAGGCGAGCGGCTTCGGCGGGGGCGGCGTGCACGGCTACCGCGCGCTCGAAGGCACATTCCTCGGGGGCTGCATCTTCTCGGGACGCGCCGCCGGCCGCGCGATGGCTGCCGCCATCTGAGCCGGGATGCCGCTACGCGGCGGCGCCGGTGGGCGGTGGCGGGATGGGGGTCGAGCCGGTGAGGGGCAGTGCGATCGACTCGGCGAGGGGGCGCGCCGCGTCGCGGAGCTGGTCGAGCGCGCTGCGGGTGCGCGCCTTCACCGTGGCGAGGGGGGTCCCGGTCATCTCCGCGATCTCGGGCTGGGTGTGTCCGCCGAAGTAGGCGAGGGAGACCACCTGTTCCTGCTCTTCCGGCAGCTTGCGGAGCGCGCGGTGGCTGGCCGCGGTGCGGTCCGGGGTGTGCGCCCCCGCATCCACGGGCCGCGCCTCGCGCAGGGTCGCAACGGCATGGCGGTGGACGATCGCGAGGATCCAGGTGAGCGCGGCGGTCCGCTTCGCGCGGAAGCGTTCCGCCTCGTGCCACACCGATACGAAAGCGCTCTGCAGCACCTGCTCAGCGAGATGCCGGTCGCCGGTCACGCGCACGGCGACGGCGAAGGCGGCCGCGGACGTCGCGTCGTAGAGACGGGTGAAGGAAGCGACGTCGCCCGAAGCCGACCGAGCGACGAGTCGCCCCAGTGCGGCATCCGTCTCGGGCGCGGGTGTTTCGGACATGACTGAATGGTGCGCTTCCGCAGGGGGCGCATCGAGCTCTTGCCGAGTTCACGCGGGAGTGCTAGCAGCATCCATTCATGTGAATGGCTTGGTTGCGATCAGCGCACCGCAGCCCCAATCGCGGCACCCACCCTGGCCACCTGCATCGCGAGGGCCACCCGGTACAGCGGCGCCATCATCCAGCCGAGCCCGCTCCTGCGGCGACGGTACGTGCGCTCCCACGAGTAGTCGACGTGCACCGTCGTCCCACCCGCGGCCGGCTCCAGGCGCAGGCCGATGCGCCGCGCGTTCGCCTTCGGGGCGTCGGGGTACCGGAACGTCCACGTGACGTGGTGCGCGTCGGCATCCGTCGTCCGGCTGATGGACAGCCGACGGAACGCCGGCTTGCTCTCGACGTCGTCGCGAGGCGCCGCGACCCAGTCGCCATGGGACGCGGCGCTCACGTGGCCCACCGAGTCCTCCCACTCAGGCAGGCGCTCGGGGTCGGACACGAGCGCCCAGGTCTCGTCGAGGGGTGCGGCGACGAACGATGCGGACGACCGGGCGAGCGGATGCCGTCGCTGCACCGTCGTCACCGGCGGCAACGCCGCGGCGGCGTCCAGCCGCGCGCGCAGATCGTCGGCCGTCACGTCCAGGCGGCGTAGCAGCGCCTCGATCGCCCCGCTCGGCTCGTCGAGCAGGCGGCGCAGGATGCCGGCGCTCGTCCCATCTCCCGGTGAGGTCAGCACCCGCTCGGCCACCGGGGACCACGCCCATCCTGCGGAGGGTCCGACGGCGATGGGCCCGGGTGCGAGCCCCGCCCCCGGAGCGCCGAGCGCGGCGAGGTGAGCGGCCTCCTCGGCGGCGACGGCCTCACGGGCTGCTGCGATCGTCACTCCCGCGGCTCGGAGGACCTGGCCAGCATCGGCCTCGTCGAGGGTGAGCGCGAGGAACAGGTGCTCGACACCGAGCTCGGTGCGGCCGGTGCGGGATGCCTCCTCCATCGCATACCGCGTGAGGCGATGTGCGTTCCCCATCGCCGTCGTCATCTTGCTCATGCTCTCCTCCGGGGTACCTCGATGGTCGGATCGATCCGCTTCGCGTACTTCTTGTGCACGGCCTGGCGGGTGACGCCGAGCGCGTCTGCGACGCCTTGCCAGGACATGCCTGCTCGCAGGGCGGCCTCGACCTGTCGGAGCTCGAGGGTGTCGGCGAGGATGCGAAGGGAGGCGACGGCGCGGAGTCCTGCGCGCGGGTCGGTCGTGTCGCTCGCGACCTCGATCGCACTGGGAGTGTCCATGAAGCAACCTTGGTTGACAGGCTTCCGTCTTGTCAACCCAAGTTGCTCGGCGAGCGACGCCGTTGCCGCATCCGTCACGATTCGTCAAGGCATGGGGATCGTTCGCCCTGCGGTGGGAGTGTGATCCCCATGACCGTTCCCACTCTCACACTCAACGACGGACACACCATTCCCCAGCTGGGCTTCGGCGTCTTCCAGGTCGATCCCGCCGAGGCCGAGCGCATCGTCAGCGTCGCCCTCGAAGCCGGTTACCGCCACATCGACACGGCGGCGGCGTACCAGAACGAAGAGGGTGTCGGCCGGGCGATCGCGGCCTCCGGCATCCCTCGCGACGAACTGTTCATCACCACGAAGCTGTGGAACTCCGAGCAGGGTCGCGCCACGGCTCGTCCGGCGATCGAGTCGAGCCTCGAGAAGCTCGGGCTCGACCACGTCGACCTGTACCTGATCCACTGGCCGCGCCCCGACAAGGACCTCTACGTCGAGACGTGGCAGGAGTTCGAGAACTTCCAGGCCGACGGTCTGACGCGCTCGATCGGCGTCTCGAACTTCCACCAGCCGCACCTGCAGCGCCTGTTCGACGAAACCGACACGGTGCCGGCCGTCAACCAGATCGAGCTGCACCCGGCATTCGCGCAGCGCGAGCTCCGCGGCTTCCAGGAGCCGAAGGGCATCCTCACCGAATCGTGGGGGCCGCTCGGTCAGGGCAAGTACGACCTGTTCGGCGAGAAGGCCGTGGCGGATGCCGCCGAGGCCCACGGCGTGAGCCCGGCTCAGGTCGTGATCCGCTGGCACCTGCAGGAAGGCCTCATCGTCTTCCCGAAGTCGTCGACGCCCGAGCGGATCCGTTCCAACTTCGACGTGTTCGGCTTCGAGCTCACCTCGGACGAGATCGCCGCGATCGGCGCACTCGATCGCGGTCTGCGGGTGGGATCCAACCCGGAGACCGCCACGTTCTGAATCCGACAGAGCGAGAGGGCGCCGAGCGATCGGCGCCCTCTTTCTGTGCGACCCCCCTTACGACTCCCAGGGTGACCTCGATACAATCGATCGACCTCGAATCGATTCGAAATCCCGAAAGCCCGCATGGCCACCTCTCTCACGACGGGCCGCCCCTGGCGCGTCATCCTCCTTTTCACCCTGCCGCTGATGATCGGCAACGTGGTGCAGCAGCTGTACCACTTCGCCGACACGATCGTCGTCGGGCGCCTCCTGGGCGTCGACGCGCTTGCCGCCGTCGGCGCGACGGGCAGTCTGCTGTTCCTACTGCTCGGCTTCGCGTGGGGTCTGACGTCCGGTTTCGCGATCCCCACCGCGCAGGCCTACGGAGCGATGGATGCCGACGGTGTCCGCCGCTCGGTCGCAACCGGTGCGTTCCTCAGCGGCATCACGACCATCATCCTGACCGTCGGCGCGCCCCTGATCGCCGAGCCCGCGCTCGTGGCGCTGCAGACCCCGCCCGAACTCCTCGCCGACGCGACGATCTTCACGCAGGTCAGCTTCCTCGGCGCCGGCGCCCTGATGTTCTTCAACTTCCTGTCGGCCGTCATCCGGGCCATCGGCGACTCGCGGACGCCGCTCATCTTCCTCATCGTCTCGTGCGGTCTGAACGTCGTCCTCGTGATCGCCGCCATCGCGTGGCTCGGTCTGGGCGTCGCGGGCGCGGCCCTCGCGACCGTCATCGCCCAGGCGGTCTCGGTGCTTCTGTGCCTCGAGTTCGTGCGCCGTCGCATCCCCGAACTGCACCTGCGGCGCGAGGACTGGCGCATCACCCGTGCCGACATCGTGGCTCACCTCCGCCTCGGTCTTCCCATGGGGTTCCAGGCGTCGATCATCGCGATCGGCGCGCTGACCGTGCAGGTCGCGCTCAACACGCTCGGCGGCGAGGCGATCGCCGCCTACACCGCGGCATCCCGTGTCGACGGACTGGCGGTCGCCCTCCTGCAGTCGATGTCGCTCGCGGTCTCGATGTACGTCGCGCAGAACTACGGCGCCGGTCGCCCCGATCGCATCCGCCGCGGTGTCGTCCAGGCGACGTGGATCGCGCTCGGCGCGGCGGTGGCCCTCGGCATCCTGCTCATCTCGCTCGGCGCACCGATCGTCCGCATCTTTGTCGGCGACGGCGCGGACGAGGTCGTGCACCTCGCGGTGTCGATGCTCGTCATCAACGGGCTGAGCTACACGGCGCTCGGCGTGCTGTTCGTCACGCGCGGCGCCCTCCAGGGCCTCGGCAACGCCGTCATCCCGACGGTCACGGGCGTCGTGGAGCTCATCGCGCGCGCCGTCGCGGCGATCCTGCTCGGCGCGCTGTTCGGCTTCATCGGGGTCGCGTGGTCGAACCCGCTCGCGTGGATCTCGGCCGCCGTCATCCTCATCCCGGCGTACATCCGCGCGCACAAGATGCTCGCGACGATGCCGATGGCGCCCATGACGATCACGCCGACGACGCCGATCGCGGTCATCGGACCGGTCGACGGTTCCATGACGGTCGAGACCGTCGTGACGCAGCCGGTGCCGCTGCCGCAGGTGTCGTCCCGGATGCGGCGGGCCCTGCGTCGTCGCCCCGGCTCGTCGCGTCGCCTCGCCCGCAAGCGCTGAGCTCGGCCCGCCTGCACCACCCGCGGGCCGTGACGCAAGCGATTCCGGCGAGCCGGCCGGCGGGTGCATGATCGGGGGATGACCACCGTCTTCCCCGCGCTCACAGAGACACCCGACCCCCGGTTCGTCATGGTCGGTGACGGGTATCGCGTCGCGACCTACGAGTGGGGACCGGCGGATGCCCCGACCGTCCTGCTCGTGCACGGGTTCGCCTCGAGCGCCCGCGACAACTGGGTGAACACGGGCTGGGTGCGCGACCTGCTGCGCGCGGGCTATCGCGTGCTCGCCGTCGACCAGCGCGGACACGGCGCCAGCGACAAGCCCCACGAGTCGCGTGCCTACGCGCTCCGCACGATGGTCACCGACGTGGAGGCGGTCCTCGACACCTACCTCGTCGACGAGGCGCTGTACGTCGGGTACTCGCTCGGCGCCCGCGTCGGGTGGGAGGTCGCGCGCGACCTGGAACCCCGCATCCCGCGCGTCGTCCTCGGCGGTGTGCCCGACGGCGTGCCCCTCGGCCGCCTCGACCTCGACCAGGTTCAGGCGTACGTCGACGAGGGGACCCCGGTGACGGATGCCGTGACCCTGAATTACATCACCCTCACCGAGCGGGTGCCCGGCAACGACCTGCGCGCGCTGCTCGCGATCGCCCGCGGCATGCGCGCGACCGGCACGGTCGACCCTGATCCGGGCCGGGCGCCCGGGCAGCCGGTGCTTTTCGCGACCGGGACGAAGGACGGCATCATCGAGGGTTCCCGGTCGCTGGCCGCGGCGACGCCGCAGGGCCGGTTCGTCGAGATCCCGGACCGCCATCACTTCAACGCGCCCGGATCCCGCGCGTTCCGCGAAGCCGCGCTGGCCTTCCTCGCCGAGTAGGCCGCGCCGCGGCATCCGTCGACGTCCCACCCCGGCCGGGAATGGCCGCTCGAGGCGCGGGGCTCGTCCGCCGTCTACGAGGACTGGGCGCTCGGGGTCGCGGATGACGCCGAGTTGCTCGGGCTGATCGACGAGCTCCCGCGCGCCAAGCGGCAGGCGAACCTCGTCTTCGCCGCGATGCGCGTCGCCGGTGTGCCGACCGCGCCGTGGTCGGGCGCGCGCGGCGGGGCGATCGCGCGGTGGCCTCGGGTCCGCGAGGTCGCCCTGACCCACGCGACCCAGACGAACGAAGCCGCGCGCTGCGCCGTGCTCCTGCCGCAGCTCGCACGCATCCCGCGCCCGCTCGCCCTGCTCGAGGTCGGGGCGTCGGCGGGACTCTGCCTGTATCCCGACCGCTACGCCTACCGGTACACCGCGGACGACGGCACCGTCACGCGCATCGACCCGGTGGTTCCGACCGACGTCGTCATCGACTGCCGCATCGAGAACACCGCGCCGCCGACGTACCTGCCCGACGTGGTCTGGCGCGGCGGAATCGACCTGAACCCGCTCGACCCCGCCGATCCCGAGACGCTCGCCTGGCTCGACGCCCTCGTGTGGCCCGAGCATGATGACCGCCGCGCCCGCCTCGCGGCGGCGGCGCGAGTCGCGGCATCCGATCCCGCTCTGATCCGCGCCGGTGACCTCAACGACCTGATCGCGGATGCCGCGGCGTCCGCCCCCACCGATGCGACGCTCGTGGTCTTCCACACCGCGGTGCTCGCGTACCTGAGTCCCGAGGATCGCGAGCGCTTCCGCCGCACGATGGCGCAGACGGATGCCGTCTGGCTCTCGAACGAGGGGCTCGGCGTCTTCCCGGAGTTCGAGCGGGTGTTGCCGCCCGGGGAGCGGCACCGGTTCGTGCTGGCGGTCGACAGCGAACCCGTCGCGCTCACGCACCCGCACGGCCGCACCTATCGCGCGCTCTGAGGCGTTCCGGGGACGCGATCTGCCGCCGCGCGGCATCCCACACGACACGTAGCGTCCCCGGAACCCACCCGGTGCGCGTTCCGGGGACGCGATCTGCCGCCGCGCGGCATCGCACCCGACATCGCGCGTCCCCGGAACCACCCCTCGCCCGATGAGCGCGCGAGTGGCAACATCGGCAGGAGACCCGGAAGGAACCACCATGGCAGGCAAGACCAGCGAGGGCGCCGGCTTCAGCGACGCCGAGAAGGCCGCGATGAAGCAGCGGGCGGACGAGCTCAAGGCGATGAAGGGCCTGAAGGGCCTCGCGAAGATCGAGAAGGAGAACCAGGCCTGCCTCGACGCGATCGCAGCGCTCGAGGGCACCGACCGCGTCATCGCCGAGCGCGTGCACGTCATCGTCCTCGAAGAGGCGCCGCACCTGAACCCGAAGACGTTCTACGGCTTCCCGGCCTATGCGAAGGACGGCAAGGTCGTCGTCTTCTGGCAGCCGGCATCCAAGTTCAAGACCCGTTACGGCACGGTCAGCTTCGACGAGACCGCGCAGCTCGACGACGGACCGATGTGGCCCGTCTCGTTCGCGGTGATCGAGATGACGGATGCCGTCGAGCAGCGCATCCGCGAACAGGTCAGGCGCGCGGCACCGCGAGACTGACGATCCGGTCGTCGCCCTCACGGGGCGAACCCCGTCCGTCCGTGTTGTTGGTGAGCACGAACAGCGTGCCGTCGGGGCCGACGGTCACATCGCGGAGCCGGCCGTACTCGCCGGCGTAGAGCTCGGTCGACGTGGTCGGGTCCGCCACGGGGACCGCCCGCAGCACGCGCCCGCGCAGGTTGGCGATGAGGATCGTGTCGTTCACGATCGCGATGCCGCTCGGGCTCGCGGCATCCGTCGGCCACGTCTGCACCGGATCGACGAACCCGTCGCCCTCCCCGCCGGTGCCCTCGACGTACGGCCAGCCGTAGTTGCCGCCCGGCTCGATGATGTTGAGCTCGTCGCGGTAGTTGCGCCCGAACTCGCTCGCGAACATCGTGCCGTCCTCGGCCCACGCGAATCCCTGCACGTTGCGGTGCCCGAGGCTGTAGACGGGGGAGGACGGATCGGGATTGTCCGACGGGATGCCGCCGTCCGGGGCGATCCGCAGGATCTTGCCCGCCAGCGAGCCGGGGTCCTGCGACGCCGGCTCGTCGCTCGTGTCGCCGTTCGCGATGTAGAGCATGCCGTCGGGACCGAACGCGATGCGGCCGCCGTTGTGATGGGTGCCCGCCGGCATCCCGTCGATGACCGACGTCCGGCCGCCGAGACCGTACGAGCCCGGCTCCCCGGTTAGCGGGTACCGCTCGACGCGGTTGCCGCTGCGCGCCGTCGAGTAGACGAAGAGGGAATCACCGTCGGTGGCGAGTCCCAGCAGCCCGCCTTCGGCACTGTGCGCGACGCCCGCGATCGTCCCGACGACCCGTGTCGCCCCGTCGGCGGCGACCTCGAGGATGCGGGCGGTGTCGCGCTCGCTGACGAAGACGGTGTCGCCCACCACGGCCATCGACCACGGCGCATCGAGCCCGCTCGCGACGGTCCGCGGTGTCTCGGGCGCGGGGACCGGTGTCGGGGTGGGGGTCGGCGACGGCGAGGGCGTCGGGCTCGGCGACGCGGGCGCCGACGGGGAGGGCGACTCGGCCGCAGGGTCCTCGGAGGACGTGCACCCGCTGAGCAGCAGGGCCGCGGCGACGCCGACACCGGCGATCGAGGAGGAGGTGCGTCGTCGCGAGAGCATGCGCCCAGTCAACCGCATCCCGCCCCGCGGAGGACGGAACCAGGTGAACGACCTAAACTGGGGGCATCCCGTTCCCGTCTGTGAGAATCACGCCTGTGTCTGACGCTGCCCCCCGCGCCTTCGAGGTGCGCCACCTCCAGATGGGGCGCGCCCTTTTCGCGGCGCTCGCGGCGATCATGATCACCTTCTCGGCCGATCACTCCGCCGAGGTCGGGATGTCGGTGTTCAGCGGCTTCGCCGTCGCCACCGCCCTCATCCTCATCCTCTCCGCCTGGCTCGTCTTCCGGGCGGGTGAACGCTGGCAGGCGGTGCTCCTCGGCATCCTCTCGATCGTCGCCGGCATGATCGCGACCCTTCCCGTGGTGCGGACGGTCGACGGATTCTTCACGACCGTCCTCGTCTGGGCGCTCGTGGCCGGAACCGCGGAACTGATCATCGGCATCGTCGGGCGCCGCCGGGGCGATCCCGCGGCGCGCGAGGCGGTGTTCGTCGGCAGCCTCACCCTCATCCTCGGGGTGGTGCTCGCGTTCATCCCCCGCGACTACATGCTCGAGTACTACATCGAACAGGCGCGTCGCTCGTTCACCCTCACGGGGTCGACGATCGGCGTCGGCGTCTTCGGCGGCTACGCGGCCATCGTCGCCGTGTACCTCGGGATCGCCGCGTTCTCGCCCCGCCCCGACGCGGCGGCTGCCGTAGAGACGGCCGACACGGATGCCGCTGGAGGCCGCGCATGAGCGAGAAGAACCCCACCCGCCGTGACCTGATGCGTCCGGTCCACCTGCTCGGCTTCGCCCTGCTCGCGGCGGTGTTCGCCGGCGTCGTCACGCTCGTGTCGATGGGCGTCCTGCAGGAGCAGCGCGCCGGAGCCGTCGACATGCACCTGCGCGCGTGGGCGATCGCCGGGGTCGTCGCGGGGATCACGTTCATCGCGACCCTCGTGATCATGGCGCTGTCGCTGCTCGCCGTCGACCCGGCGAAGATGGCGAAGCCCGTCACGCGCGGTCTGCTCCTCGACCCCGAGGACGAGCAGGCGGACGGTGAGGGCGACACCGATCGCCGTCAGGCACCGCCTTCCGGGCACTGATCCGAAGGACGTCGAGCGGAACCGGGAGATCGGCCCCGCAGCCCCGTCAGCGCAGCAGGTCGACGAGCCGGTCGGCGAGACCCGCGTAGCCGGCAGGAGTCAGCGCGAGCAGGCGCTGCTTCGCGGCATCCCCGATGTCGAGTCCGTTCACGAACTCGGCGAGCTCGGGCGCGCCGACGCGCCGACCGCGCGTGAGGTCCTTCAGCAGGGCGTACGGGTCGGTGATCTGCGAGCGACCCGCGACGATCTCGGCGCGGACGACGGTCTGGATCGCCTCGGCGAGGACCTCCCAGTTCGCGTCGAGGTCGGCGAGCAGCACGTCGCGCGACAGCGAGATCTCGGTGAGGCCGCGCTGCAGGTTGTCGAGCGCGAGCAGGGAGTGGCCGAACGCGACGCCGATGTTGCGCTGCGTCGTCGAGTCGGTGAGGTCGCGCTGCTGGCGCGAGGTGACCAGCGTCGCCGCGAGGGTCGTGAACAGTCCACCGGCGATCTCGAGGTTCGCCTCGGCGTTCTCGAACCGGATCGGGTTGATCTTGTGCGGCATCGTCGACGAGCCTGTCGCACCGGCGACCGGGATCTGGGCGAAGAAGCCCATCGAGATGTAGGTCCACACGTCGGTGGCGAGGTTGTGCAGGATGCCGCCCGCGTGCCGCACGCGGTCGTACAGCTCGACCTGCCAGTCGTGCGACTCGATCTGCGTCGTCAGCTCGTTGAAGCCGATCCCGAGACCCTCGATGAAGCCTCGCGAGAGCGCGGGCCAGTCGACGTCGGGCTCCGCGGCGAGGTGCGCCGACCAGGTGCCGGTCGCGCCCGAGAACTTCGCGAGGTACTCGCCGCCGGCGATCTGGGCGACGACGCGCTGCAGACGCCAGGCGAAGACGGCGAGCTCCTTGCCCATGGTCGAGGGGGTCGCGGGCTGCCCGTGCGTGCGCGAGAGCATGACGGCATCCCGGTGCTCTTCGGCCAACTGCGTCAGCGAGCCGATGACGGCCTGCAGTTTCGGCAGCCACACGCGCTCGACGGCGCGCTGGACGGTGAGGGCGTACGAGGCGGAATTGATGTCCTCGCTGGTGCAGGCGAAGTGCGTGAGCTCGGCGATCGCGTCGAGCCCGAGCGACGAGAGCCTGTCGCGCACGAGGTACTCGATCGCCTTGACGTCGTGACGGGTGACCGCTTCCTTCTCGGCGAGCCAGCCGATCTCGTCGGCGCCGAAGTCGCGGTACAGGGCGCGGAGCGACTCCTTCTGCGCGTCCGTGAGGGCCGACGACCCGAACAGGCCGCGATCGGTGAGCGTGATGATCCACTCGACCTCGACCTCGACGCGGGCCCGGTTCAGTCCCGCCTCAGAGAGGTACTCGGCGAGGGGAGCGACGGCGGCCGCGTAGCGACCGTCGAGGGGACTCAGGGACATCGAAGGCAGGGAGGACACGCGACTCCGTTCGGTGGGGGGTGCGCTCACCGGCGAAGCGCGGGTTCGAGCTGCCGGAACAACGCCCGGCTGGCGCTCTCGATCATACCGAGCACCTCGTCGAACATCGCGGGGCCCCCGTAGTAGGGGTCCGGCACGTCGAGTGCTCCGTCGGCACGCGCGTCGAAGCTCAGCAGGAGGGCGAGCTTGTCGACGTCGGCAGGGCTGCGTGCCCACTCCGAGAGGATCCGCTCATGCGAACGGTCGAGCGCGATGACGAGGTCGTTGCGGTCGAAGTCCTCGCGCGAGAACTGCTTCGCACGGTGGCGGGTGCCGTCGTAGCCGCGACGGTCGAGGGCGTCGAGAGTGCGGCTGTCCGCTCTCTCCCCGACGTGCCACTCGCCCGTGCCGGCGCTCGTCGAGACGACGAGGTCGCCGAGGCTCGCCTGGTCCGCGAACCACCGGAAGACGACCTCCGCCATCGGGGAGCGGCAGATGTTACCGGTGCACACGAAAACCACGCGGAAAGCATCGTCGGGCGCGGGCACCTCTCCATTGTGCTGATCGAGAGGCCTTCTGCACAGACCGGGCGGTGACCGCGGCATCCACGTCCCTTGCCGGAACCGCATCGACGACGGATGCCGCGGATCACCCTCGACGCATGTCAGATGTCGTCGCGCCGTCTCCGTATCTCTGGGGCGCCCCGCTCGAGGAGCGTCTCGCCGGCCTGGATCAGGCGCTCGCGCTGCTGCAGATAGCAGAGGCTCAAGCCCTCCAGCTCCTCGACCAGGTCCGCCGCCTGGCGCCTGTCGTGGATTGGAGCGCGACCGCCGCGGACGCCTTCCGGACGGCGGTCTCGGCCTGGGAGGACGAGATCGCACGCCTGACGGCGTCGATCCCGTCGGTGATCGACCAGACGCAGCGCGATCGCCAGTGGATGCAGGCGGTGGGGTGAATGGGCGACATCGAGATCCGGAGCGGACGCGTCGTCGCCGTCGACACGGCCACGCTGCGCGACGCGGCCGCCCGGGCCGATCTTGCGGTCGCCGACGCGGAGAGTCTGCGCGCGGCCCTGGCGAAGGTCGATCATCTGCTCGGCGTCACGATGCTCGGAGGCACCGCGGCGCACCCGGTCACCGCCGCGACGACCGTCTGCGAGCAGGGCGAGATGCTCGTCACGGCGCTTCGCAACACCGCCACGGCGTACGAGCTCGTCGAGCTGCAGGCTCGGCAGGCCGCCGCGGCAGCAGGTGACCCGGGCGATCGACGCGAGGCGGTGCTCCTGGCCCGCCGAGTCGAGCAACTCGAGGCGTCGTCTCCGGCGGCCGCCGCGCTCGCGGACCAGGCGGTCGCCGACGCTCCGAACCCCTTCGCGACGGTCGCGGGTGAGCTGTTCTGGAGCACCGTGGCCTTCCCGTTCGTCGGTCCGCTCACGATGATCGCGTATGGGACGGCGGCGTCTCGGATCCAGGCGATGGGAAAGGGGCCGATCCCCGACGGCAGCACGCTCGTGGGGGCCCCGAGGACCCCGACGGTCCGGCTGATGAACGTGAGAGAGGGCACGGCGCCCGACTCGATGTCGGCTCTCGCGCGGCGGCAGCCGTCCACGGAGCGTCCCGGAGACATCCGCGTCGAGCGCTACACGATGCCGGGCGGCAGTCAGCGGTTCGCGCTCTACGTCTCGGGGACGCGGACCAAGGGCGACATCGGGACGTTCGGCATGGCGACGAATGTGCCGCTGTACTTCGGGGTCGCGTCGTCGTCGTACGAGGCCACGCGCATCGCACTCGAGAGGGCCGGGGCGAAGCCGGGGGACTCCGTGATGGTCAGCGGTCACTCGCAGGGGGCGATGATCGCGAGCCGCCTCGCGCTCGAAGAGGAGTACGACGTGCCGATGCTGGTCGGCTTCGGGAACCCGGTGCAGGCGGACGTGGGAGCCGACACCCTGCAGGTCGACTTCCGCCACAGCGACGACATCGTCCCTCTTCTGGCCGCCGGAGGACACGACGCCTCGATCGGTGCGACGGGGAGCATGGTCGTCGAACGGAACATCAACCCCTGGCCGTGGCTCGACTCCCACCAGATGGATGCCTACACCGAGACCGCCGAGATGCTCGACGCCTCTTCCGATCCGCGGATGGATGCCGTGCGGCAGCGCCTGGCCGAGTTCGCGCAGGCCGAATCGGTCGAGGTCTTCGTCTACGACACCGAGGAGGGCGTCACGCCTTCGTCTGCGGACGCAGGATGATCCCGAAGATGAAGTTGATGATCGAGATGAGCAGGGCCGCGACGACGCCCAGCCAGAACGACTCCACCGACAGTCCCCAGCCCCACCACTCGGTGAACCATCCCGTCAGCCAGAACAGGAACCCGTTGATGACGAGGGAGATGAGACCGAGGGTGAGGATGTAGAGCGGGAAGGCGAGGATCTTCAGGACGGTGCCGATCACGGTGTTGACGATCGCGAACACCGCAGCGACCGCCAGCAGCGACAGCACGAGCTGCAGGGTCTCACCGGGTGCGAACGGGGTGACCTCGACGCGCAGCGGCTGGATGAGTGTGACGACCCAGATGGCGAATGCGTTGATCACGACGCGGACGATGAAGCGCATGCCCGCAGTCTCCCACGCGGGCCGCCTCGCCGCTCGTAGACTCATCGCGTGACCGACATCCCCATCCGGGTTCGCCCTGAGATCGCCGCCCTCCCTTCGTACAAGCAGGGCAAGCAGGCCGGCGCCGCCGCCTACAAGCTCTCCAGCAACGAGAACCCGTTCGATCCGCTCCCCGGCGTCGTCGCCGCCGTGCGGGATGCGGTCGCGTTCAACCGGTACCCCGACGCGCTCGCCGGTCGCCTCCGAGCCCGGCTCGCCGAGCGGTTCGGTGTGACCGACGACCGGATCCACATCGCCGCCGGATCGGTGTCGATCCTCTACCAGCTCGCTCAGGCCGCGGCATCCGTCGGCGACGAGATCGTCCTGCCCTGGCGCTCCTTCGAGGCCTACCCCGGCATCGTGACGGTCACGGGCGCAACGCCCGTCATGGTGCCGCTGAACGACGATGCCGCGGTCGATCTGCCCGCGCTCGCGGCGGCCGTCACCGAGCGCACCCGCGCGGTCTTCGTCTGCACGCCCAACAACCCCACGGGCGCCGTCGTCACCCAGGCCGACTTCGACGCGTTCGTCGCGGCCGTCCCCTCCGACGTGCTGATCGTCCTCGACGAGGCGTACGTCGAGTTCGTGACAGATGCCGCAGCGGTCAAGGGCGAGCAGGTGATCGCCGCCGGGCACGACAACGTCGTGATCCTCCGCACCTTCTCGAAGGCCTACGGGCTCGCGGGCCTCCGCATCGGCTACGCCGTCGGGCACCCCCGCATCCTCGATGCCGCCCGCAGTGCAGGCATCCCCCTGTCCGTTACGGCCCAGGCCGAAGCCGCCGCCCTCGCCAGCATCGACGCCGAGGACGAGCTGCGCGAGCGCGTCGCCGTCGTCGCCGAGCGGCGCGACCGCCTCGTCACGCGCCTGCGCGAGATCGGCTGGGACGTCCCCACGGCGCAGGGCAACTTCGTCTGGCTGCCCGCGGGCGAGCGCTCGCTCGAGGTCGCGGCGGCGTTCGAGGCCGCCGATCTCGTCGTCCGGCCGTTCGCCGGCGACGGCGTCCGGGTCTCGGTGGGCGAGGACGAGTCGATCGACCGCGTCGTCGCGGTCGCGGCATCCGTCCGTCCCTGACCGGACCTCGGACGACAGCGTCCCCGGAGCCCTGAGGAGGGCGTTCCGGGGACGCGTCGTGTCTGCGCGAGTCCATCCGAGCGACGTCTGGCGTCCCCGGAACCGCCTCGCGGCTCAGCGCGTGGACTTCTCCTTCTGCTTGCGCACGAACAGGGTTTCGGTCTGCTCGAGCTCCATGCCCTTCGTCTCGGGCACGCGCCAGGCGACGTACACGAACGACAGCGCCGCGAACAGGGCGTACATGCCGTAGGTGAGCGGCAGGGACCAGCCCGACATCGCGGGGAACGACACCGTGATGAGGAAGTTCGCGATCCACTGGGCGGCCGCGGCGACACCGAGTGCCTTGCCGCGGATGCGGCTGGGGAAGATCTCGCCGAGGAGCACCCAGACGAGCGGCCCCCACGAGGCGCCGAAGCCGACGACGAAGAGGTTCGCGGCGACCAGGGCGATCGGACCCCACGCGCCGGGCAGCGACACCTCGCCGTCGACGGTCACAGCGAAGGCGAAGGCCAGCGCCATCGTCGCGAGCGACAGGGTCATGAGCACTGAGCCGGTGAGGAGGATCGGCTTGCGGCCGACGCGGTCGACGAGCCAGATCGCGATGAGCGTGACGACGACGTTGGTGACCGAGGTGATGACGCTGATGAGCAGCGAGTTGCTCTCGTCGAACCCGACGGCCTTCCAGAGCGTGGTCGAGTAGTAGAAGATCACGTTGATGCCGACGAACTGCTGGAACGTCGACAGGATGATGCCGACCCAGACGATGCCCTGGAGGCCCAGAACGGGTCCGCGCAGCGATGCGCCCTTGCTCTTGCGGTCGTTCTCGATGGCGGAGCGGATGTCGTTGACGGACTTGTCGAGGTCCGCGGGGGGAACGAGCCGCGAGAAGATCTCACGGGCTTCGTCGTTGCGGCCCTTGGCGAGCAGGTAGCGCGGTGACTCCGGCATCGTGAAGGCGAGGATGCCGTACACGGCCGCCGGAATGACGCCGACGAGGAACATCCAGCGCCAGGCTTCGAGTCCGAGCCACAGCTGCTCCGCGGCGCCGCCGGCGCTGTTCGCGAGGACCGCGTCCGAGAGGAGCGCGGCGAAGATGCCGAGCGTGATCGCGAGCTGCTGCAGCGAGGCGAGGCTGCCGCGGATCTGGCGCGGTGCGATCTCGGCGATGTAGGCAGGGGCGACGACCGAGGCGATGCCGATGCCGATGCCGCCGACGACGCGCCACACGATGAGGTCGGGGACGCTGAAGGTCAGCC
Organism: Microbacterium phoenicis; assembly: GCF_047302325.1. NCBI lineage: Bacteria > Bacillati > Actinomycetota > Actinomycetes > Micrococcales > Microbacteriaceae > Microbacterium > Microbacterium phoenicis. The sequence goes on along the minus strand of NZ_CP154849.1, from coordinate 464,570 downwards.
CGGATCCGATGGACGAGACCAGGAACATGACGGCGCCGAGCATCATCGTCTTGAGGCGGCCCCAGCGGTCCGAGAGCCCGCCGGCGATGATCGCGCCGACCGCGCAGCCGAGGAGCGCGACGGCCACGACGAACCCGGTGAGCACCTTGTCGAGCTCGAAGTTGCCCTCGATCGCGTCGACCGCGCCGTTGATGACCGACGAGTCGAACCCGAAGAGGAAGCCACCCACTGCCGCGGCGATCGACAGCCCGATCGCTCGCCGCCCGTAGGGACTCTTGATCGAGAAGGCGTCTGCGGGAATCGTGCCGGTAGTGCTCATGAGGGACGAGGGTACCCCCGGTCTCGTGCGACCGACTCGCCCTTGCGCCCGCGACGAAAACCGATACGGACGCGGCGTCACACTGCGGTGAACCCGAGCTTGTCGACGCCGCGGGCGATCCACGGATGCCGCGCGAAGGCATCCCAGACCACTGTCGACCCGAGCGCCGCAGCACCGAGCACGGCCGTGGCGCCCTTGTTCAGGCCGTAGCGCGGGCCGGCGTACCAGGGCTCGTCGCCCTCCAGGTTGACGCCGTCGGTCGCGCCCCACTCGTTCCAGGCACCCGGGTGCTCGTCGCGCAGCACGCGGAGCGCAGGCGCCACCTCGTCGGGGGCGAGGGCGAGCGCACCGAACAGCGATACCGGGGGGATCGTGCCGTCCCAGCGCGGCTCGTGGCCCGCGGGACGCGCACCGTTGACGACGTAGCCGCTCGGGCCCTCCCCGGCGGCGGGTCCCCAGAGGCCGGCGGCGAACGTCTTCGACCGTGCGGCCTGATCGGCGCACCACGCCTTGTTCGCGAGCGTCGCCTCGCGCGCGTTCGCCCACCAGTCACGGCCGTCGCGGTCCCGCACGCGCTGGAGCGGGTAAAACGCGAGCGGGAAGTGGTAGACGAACAGGGTGCCGGCCCGCTCGTACACGCACTCGTGCCCGCCGTACTCCCCGACGGGCTTGTCGAACCCGTCCCACAGCGCCTGCGCGCGCTCGGCGGTGACGCCGGGGTGGCCTGCGGCGAGCAGGTACATCGGCAGCTGCTCGGCCGTCATGTCCCACTGACTCACGAATCCGTCACCGTCGGCGCCGTCCGCGTAGTCGTCGGTGGCCGATGCGACCCACGCCATACGCACGAGGGTGCGCCCGGAGTCGTCGACGGTCGTGATCCAGTCCCAGTCGATGCGCTCCAGCATCCGGTCGACTGCGGCCGTCACCTCGGCATCGTCGAGGAAGGATGCCGCGACCACCGCGCCGCACAGGGCGAGGGTCGTGTCGATCGTCGAGTACTCCGACCGGCCCTGGCGCTCGCCGGTGGCGGCGTCGACGAAGTGCGCGAGAAACCCGTTCTTCTGCGGCACCGTGTGCTCGAGCGTCCGCACCGCGCCGCGCACGCGGTCGAGCACGTCGCCGCGGTCGAGGATGCCGCGTTCCACCCCCACGCACCAGGCGGCGAGGGCGAAGCCGGTCGCCGCTACCGTGGCGACGTCCGGCAGGTCGTCCTTGTCGAGGACGAGCCCGGTGCCGGCCCCCGACGGCGTGGAGAAGCGCCAGAGCCATCGGATCGAGGCATCCACCTCCTCCTCGGTGAGGTCGCGGATGTCGGACGGGAGGGTGTCGACGGCGGGGAACGTCATGCGGCGGACCTCTTCTCGAAGGGGTTGGGGATGGCGTCCAGCAGCTGCCGTGTGTAGGCGGCCTGCGGGTTGTCGATGACCTGATCGGCGGGCCCGGATTCGATGAGTTCGCCGTCCTTGAGGACGAGCGCGTGGTTCGCGAGGCTCTTCGCCGAGAGGAGGTCGTGGGTGATGTAGAGCATCCCGACGCCGTGATCGGCGACGAGCGACTGCAGCACCTCTAGGATCTCGGCGCGGATCGATACGTCGAGACTCGCGATGGGCTCGTCGGCGATGATCAGCCTCGGCTCAGCCGCGAGGGCGCGGGCGATGACGACGCGCTGGCGCTGGCCGCCCGAGAGCTCGTGCGGCAGGCGGCCGATGAAGCGCCCGGCGGGGGTGAGGCCGACCGTCTCGAGCAGGCTCGCCGAGCGTTCGATCGCCTCGCGTCGTCCGACGTGGAGGAAGTTCACGAGGGGCCTGGCCAGCGAGTACCCGACGGTCAGCGTCGGGTTGAGTGCGGCGTAGGGGTCCTGGAAGACGTACTGCACGTTCCGCCGGTACTCCCGGGCGATCTTCCCGCGCAGGGATGCGATGTCGTGCATCGAACCGTCGGCCTTCGCGGCGTAACGTACCGAGCCCGACGAGGGCACGTCGATGCGGGTCAGGATGCGGGCGATCGTCGACTTGCCCGAGCCGGACTGTCCGACCAGTGCGGTGACCTCGCCTTCGCGGAGCGTGAACGAGACGTCCTTCACGGCGTCGACGTGCTCGGTCTTCATCCCCTGCCGCTTCGCGAATCGGCGGCCCAGATCCTCGATCTCGAGCACCGTCCGCCCCTGGACCGGCGCTTCCTGCGACACCTCGGCGGGCTCGTCCAGTTCGGCGCCGGTGTAGCCGGCGACGTCCTCGCCGAGCAGTTCCGCATAGGACCCGACGAGGTGGATGGAGTACGGATGCCGCGGGCCGGGGCTCACGGCATCCGTCGCCGAGATGTCCTCGACGATCTCGCCCTCGTACATGACCGCGACGCGGTCCGAGAAATCGAGCAGCGTGCCCATGTCGTGCGTGATGAGCACGGCGCCGAAGCGCTCCCGTTCCTGAAGCTCTCGGATCTTGTCGAGGATCGACTTCTGCACGACGACGTCGAGGCCGGTGGTCGGCTCGTCGAACAGCACGAGCTGCGGCTGCAGCGCGAGAGCGAGAGCGAGGTTGACGCGCTGCCGCATGCCGCCAGAGAGCTCGTGCGGGTACATCGCGAGGAAGCGCTTGTCGACGCTGACGAGGTCGAACAGCTCCTCGCAGCGCTCGCGGATCTGCTGATCGGTGAGGTCGGTGTGCTCGTGCATGACGTCCTCGAACATGCGCCGCACCCGGACGACCGGGTTGAGTGAGTTCATGCTCGACTGGAACACCGTCGACACGTACGACCAGCGGTACGGTCGCAGGTCGTCGCCCGACAGGTCGGTGACGTCCCGATCACCCCAGCGGATCGTCCCGCTCGTGATTCGTCCGGGGCTGCGCAACAGCTTGAGCACCGCCTGCGCGAAGGTGGTCTTGCCCGAGCCGGACTCGCCTGCGAGCCCCACGAACTCGCCCGGCGCGACCTGGAGCGACGCGTTCTTGACGGCGTCGACGACCGCGCCGACCTTGGGTCGGTACTGCACCGACAGGTTCTCGACCGAGAGCACGGATGCCGCAGTGTCCATCACTTCTCCTCCTCTTCGCGCAGGTGCGGATTGCTGAGCATGTCGACGCCGAAGTTCACGAACGTCAGCGACGTCATGAGGAGCGCGAGCATGACACCGGGGGCCACGAGCCAGACCCACAGGCCCTGCACGAGGGCGCCGTTGGCGTTGGCCTGGGCGAGCATCTGGCCCCAGCTGACGGTGTTCGGGTCGCCGAAGCCCATGAACGACAGCCCGGCTTCGGCCGCGATGGCGGCGGTCGCCGCTCCGATGAAACCCGAGACGATCAGGGACGACATGTTCGGCATGATTTCCCGGAACACGATGCGCAGCATCCCGTCGCCGCCGAAGCGGGCCGCCGTCACGTAGTCGCGGTTGCGCATCGAGATGATGAGTGCGCGCATCTCTCGGGATGCCCCGGCCCAGCTCGTGATCGCGACGACGAACACCAGCAGGGCGAGGCCCCGGGTCTCGCTGTACGCGACGATGACCATCATCAGCGGCAGGACCGGGATGACGAGGGCCAGGTTCGTCGCGAACGACAGCACGTCGTCGAGCGCGCTCCCCTCGCGATACCCCGCCAGCAGACCGACGACGATCGCGATGACGATGGTCGCGAGTCCGCCGAGGACACCGATCGCGAACGAGAGCCGCGTTCCGTGGACGAGCTGCGTGCCGATGTCGTACCCGAGGGTGTTTGTGCCCAGCCAGTGGGCCGCGCTCGGATCCTGGGACGGGGCGAAGGAGGCGTCGGTGGGGCTGTACGGCGTCAGGATGTCGGCGAGGATCGCGACGAGCGCGAAGACGGCGAGCATCACGATGCCGACACGCGCCTTCCGGCTCGACCAGATCACCTGGTACCAGCGCGGTGGCCGGACGACGGCGACGACCTCCTTGGTCGACGCATCCGCATCGGTGATGCGTCGCCGGAAGGTCCGCACGGGTTCGGTGCGGTCGGGCAGCACGCCGCCCGCCGGCTGCGGCATCGATGCCGGCTGCGGGAGGGGGGTCTCTTCAGGAGCCATGTTCGTCACCCGACTTTCAGACCGACGCCTTGCGGGCGCGGGGGTCGATGAGCGGATAGATGAGGTCGACGATGAAGTTCGCCGTGAGGACGATCACGATCGTCGCGAGCAGGATCGCCTGCATGAGCGGGAAGTCGCGGTTGCTCGTGGCCTCGCCCATCAGCCGGCCCATGCCGGGGTAGTCGAAGACGGTCTCGATGAGGATCGATCCGCCCATGAGGACACCGAGCGAGAGCGCGAACCCGGTGATCACCGGCAGCAGCGCGTTCCGGGCGGCGTAGCCGAGGGCGAGCGTGCGCTCCTTGAGCCCGGCGGCCGACGCGAGGCGGATGTAGTCCTCGCCGAGCACCTGCACCATCGTGTTGCGCATCGACAGGATGAACCCGATCGGTGCGGTGATCATGAGGGTCAACGCCGGCAGGAAGCCGTGCGCGATGACGTCGGCGATGTGCTCGGGGGTGCCCGGGTCCGTGTAGCCGTACCCTCCGGTCGCGGGGAACCAGCCCAGCGTGTAGGCGAACAGGAACACGACGATGAGGGCGATCCATACGGACTGCAGGTTGCCGACGAACGTCGATCCGACCGAGATGGTCGCGTCGAAGCGGCTGTTGCGCCGCCAGGCGGCGATGGCGCCGAAGAGCGTTCCGATCACGAACGCCAGGATCTGCGTGAGACCCACCAGCACGAGCGTCCAGGGGAGCGCCTTACCGAGTACCTCGATGACCGGCGCAGGGAAGTAGGTGAACGAGATGCCGAGGTCCCCGGCTGCCAGCTGCTGCAGGTACTGCCAGTAGGCGATGAACACGTTGTCGTCGCCGTAGCCGAGCATGGTCCGGATGGCGGCGACCTGAGCGGGGTCGACTTCGCCGCGACCGGTGAGCTGGGTCACCATGATCTCGGCCGGGTCGCCGGGCTGCAGCCGCGGGATGATGAAGTTCAGCGTGATCGCCGCCCACAGCGTGAGCAGGAAGTAGCCCGTCTTGCGTGCGTAGTACACCACGGCTCAGTCCTCCCCGGTGCCGGCGGACGCGTCCGCACCATCGGTGGGGCGGAGCTCCGACGCGAGGCGGATCAGCTGGTCGACCGGGTACGGATCCTCCTCGCTCGGCCATCCGACAGCGTTCTCGGTCCGGTAGATCAGCCGACTCGGCGCGTACTGCAGCGCGATGTAGGGGAACTCCGTCATGAACACGTCGATGACGCGCTCCTCGATCTCCTTCGCGCGGGCGGGGTCCGTGACGTTCGCCCACTCGTCGATGAGCGCATCGATCTCGGGGTTGGAGTAGCGGGCACGGTTGAGGAGCAGCTCCTTGTCGTGCGAGATCTGCGACGACTGCAGGCGGGCGCCGAGGTCCCTCGACCGCTGGCATCCGCCGCCGACGAAGTCGACGACCATGTCGAAGTCACCGGAGCGCTGCATCCCGTCGACCGCGTTCGGGTCGGTGGTGACCATCTTCACCTGGACGCCGACGTCCTTCGCGTTGCGGACCACGACATCGGCCATCGCGATGATGTCCATCCAGCCGGCCTGGACGCTGAAGACGAACGACAGCGGCTTGCCCTCGTCGTCGACCCGCCACCCGTCGGCGTTCTTCTCGTAGCCGGCGGCGTCGAGGAGCTCATTGGCCTTGCCGGGGTCGTAGGGGATCGTCTCCTTGCCGCGCCACTTCTCGGGGATGTTCTGCTCCTGGTAGGGGAGGAGGAGCATCGACTGGCTGGCGGGCTCCATGATCCCGTACGTCGCGCGCTCCGTGATCGCCTCGCGGTCGATCGCGTAGGCGAACGCCTCACGGAACTTCGGGTCGTTCAGCACGGGCCGCTCGTTGTTGATCGCGAGCACGGTGGTCGCGTCCGGCGGGTAGAAGAAGTGCGCGTTCTCGGGGTCGGGGGCGACCACCGAACGGTTCGGGTTGGGGATGTCGCCGCGATAAAGGTCGAGCGCACCGCCGCGGAGCTTCAACGCACCGGAGTTGGCGTCGTACTGCCCCTCCATCGAGATCCGCTGGATCTTCACCTCGTCGGCGTTCCAGTAGTTCGGGTTGCGCTCGAGGATGAGGCGTCGCCCGTTGTAGTCCTTCGGAACGAAGGGGCCGGTCGCGACGCCCGCGGTGTCGACGAAGAGCGTCGGGTCGCCCTGCTCGGCGTAGATGTGCTCGGGCAGGATCTTCATCGTCGAGAGGATGCCGTCGGTCTTGGGTACCGCCGCTCCGGTGAACTGGATCTCGACCGTGTGGTCGTCGAGTGCCCGCACGTTCTCGGCGGGAGCGCCGAAGTACTCGCCCCAGATTCCCGCGCGGTCCGCCGCGGGGAACTCCTTGCCGACCATGAAGGTGTAGACGACGTCGTCGGCGGTGAACGGCTCGCCGTCGCTCCACTGCACGCCCTCGCGGAGCGTCAGGACCATGCGATCGGGTGTCGGCCACTCGTACGAGGTGGCGAGCCACGGGATCGCCTCGCAGGTGAACCGGTCGCGGATCATCAGCGGCTCGAACAGCCACGTCTGCACGGTGGCGTTCGGTGACAGCCAGTTGTAGTTCAGGATGCCCTGCACTGAGCCGGCGGCCTCGGACGGCATCCGGATCTCGGCGATCATGCCCTCTTCGGCGGCCGGTGCCGGCGTCAGGCCGATGTTCGCGCAGGCGGACGTCGCCAGCAGCGCGGACACCAGGGCGGCGCTCGCCGCCATCCTCGTTCTCGTGCGCGTTCTCATCGGAACCTCCTCGTTCCTCGGGGTGGGGCGCGCGGCGCCCGGGTCTCAGTCCGTCGTGGTCTCGACATCCGCCGACGCGGTGCAGCCGCAGGATTCGCGGATAACGAGTCGCGTCGGCAGCACCGTCCGCGGCTCGAGGTCGTCGCCGAGCGCGCCGGCGGCGGCGTGCGCGCCCAGGTCGGCGACCGGCTGGTGGACGGTGGTCAGTCTGGGCGAGGCGATCTCGGCGAGGGATTGGTCGTCGAACCCGGTGATCGCCACGTCCTGAGGGATGCGGTGGCTGAGTCCCGGCAGTGTCGCGAGCAGGCCGATGGCGAGCTCGTCGTTGGCGCAGACGAGCGCATCTGGCAACCCGCTCTCGTGCACCTGGCGTGCCGCCAGGGCGCCGCTGCGGACGTCGAGGCCGTACCGCAGCGGTGCGCCGGCTTCGTCGAGACCAGCGTCGCGGAGGGCGTCGCGGAATCCTTCGTAGCGGAGGGTCGTGTCGGGGGAGCCGTCCGGTTCGCCGACGAACCACAGCCGGCGGTGTCCATGGGTCTCGATCAGGTGGCGGGTCAGCTCGGCCGCGGCGCTGCGGCCGTCGGTCAGGACCGCGGGCGCCTTGGCGCTCTCGCCGGCGACGACCACGACGCGTCCGGCCGCGGCGAGTCGGCTGATCTCGGCATCCGGGATCGTTCCGCCCGCGACGATGAGTCCGTCGGTGCGCTCGGCGAGTTGACGGACGGATGCCACGGCGTCAGGACGCAGGTGCGTCCCGAGCACGTTGATCGCGACACCGCGCTCGACGGCGACCGATTCTGCGCCCTCGATGAGCGCGGCGAAGTACGGGCCCCCGAGACCCGGCAGGACGATCCCCAGCGTGTTCGTGCGCTGGTACGACAGCGCGCGGCCGAGGGAGGAGGGCGTGTAACCGAGGCGGTCGATCGCCTCGCGCACGCGTTTTTTCGTCTCGCCGGTGACGCGGGGATCGTCGTGCGTGACGCGCGAGACCGTCGCGACCGAGACGCCCACCTCGCGGGCGATGTCGCGGATCGTCGGTCGCGATCCTGTGCGCGGCCGGGGGGTGCGTGCGTCGGTCATGTCCCTCCGTCACCTCCTCGTGAGCCCGGGATCCGGCGATGTAACCGGATACATCGGGAGACTGTAGCGGTGGTAACCGGTTACATCAACCCCTCAGGACGACAGGCGTCGGTACGCGTCGCCGAGCCAGCGGTCGTATGCAGCCCATGGTTCGCCGATCCGCTCGCGCACCTCGTCGACGTGGGCGAGGAGGGGGCCGGTGAGGGTGAACCATTCGCCGCCTTCCCGCAGCTCGCCGAACTCGATGTGCCGAGCGTGCTCGACGTGGCGGTCGCCCGGCTCGAAGGCCAGCAGCTCGTCGTGCATGATCGCGGCGAGTCGGCGTCGAGGCGTCGCAGAGGTTCCGATCTTCACCCGGTCTCGGTACCGCAGGTAGTAGACGACGTCGATGCGAGGACGCGGGAGGTCGGCGTCCGGAGCATCGCCCAGCCGCCACCCGCACCGGGCGCACACCCACGCGTCCTCGAGACGTTTCCCGCATCCGCCGCCGCACACGCGGCACGGCGAGGGGAGCGATGTGGGCACGACGTCATCCTGATCGACGGTTCCGACATCCGTGCCCGTCCGGCGGGAGGGACCCCGGCGCGAGCCGCGGGGGGAAGGCGGGTCGACGACCGGGGCTCCCGGATGCGTCACCGTGGTGCATTGGCGAACGCGATCCCGCGCGGACACCCGGGGCTGGGATGCCGGTGACGATACGCGAAAGCGGGTCGGAACAGAAGGCATTCGATGATCCGGCTGGAGCGGGGTCTCCCCCAGACCCCAGCCGGATCGTCTCGCTGTAGCGTGGCCCGCACGCGGGAACGCCTGGAGCCCCCAGAAACCAGTCCGGGTGCGGGCTAACCAGCTCCCCAACTGTTGGTCTACAGCGATCCGAATGTACCGCCGCCTAGGTCGCCATTTGTCCCCCTTTCGGGGGACAAGCCCGATGTGCTAAAAACTTCTTCCCGCTCATCGCTGGGGAAGGATGGAGGGGTGTCCACGCTGATCGTCGTCGCCCACCCCGACCCCACCTCCCTCACCCACGATGTCGCGGCACGGCTCGCCGCTGCCCTCCCCGCGGGCCAGGTCGAGATCGCGGATCTCGCTGCCGAGGGGTTTGATCCCCGGTTCACCCTCGCCGACCGGCACTCCTTCCTCGTGGGGGGCGATTACCCCGAGGATGTCGCGGCCGAGATCGCGCGTGTGGAGCGCGCCGACCATCTCGTCCTCGTCTTCCCGGTCTTCTGGTGGTCGATGCCGGCCGTCCTGAAGGGGTGGATCGACCGTGTGTTCGTCAATGGCTGGGCGTTCGGAGTCGGCGAGGGCGAGGGGATCAGACCGGGGCTCGGCCGCCTCTCCGCGCACATGATCCCGATCGCGGGATCGGATGCGGCACTGTACGAGCGGCGCGGGTACGACGCGTCCATCGCGACGCAGATCGGCACGGGGATCTTCGACTACTGCGGCATCCGTCGCGGTCTGACGGAGTTCCTCTACGACGCCGACAGCGGCGCTGCGGTTGCCGACGTCGACGGTGCGGTCGAGCGGATCGCGGCCGCTGTCCGCGGCTGACCGACCCGCGGCATCCGCTCAGCGGAGCGCGTCGACCACCTTCGGGCATGGCTGGATGTAACCGGATACATCGGGTACTCTCCCCGGGGTAACCGGTTACATGACCTGCAACGTCGCAGAGAGGAACGAGCCATGGCGTCATCGACGCTCGCCGACCGACTCGATCGCATCGTGCTGTACCAGGCGTATCCGCAGAGCTTCGCCGATGCCGACGGTGACGGGATCGGCGACCTCGACGGTCTCGCGGCTCGCCTCGATCACCTGTCCTGGCTGGGGGTGGACGCCGTGTGGGTGAACCCCTGCTTCGTGTCGCCCATGCGGGACGCGGGCTACGACGTCGCCGATTTCGACCACGTCGATCCGCGCTACGGCGGCGACGCCGCGCTCGACCGGCTGATCGCCGCGGCCGATCGCCACGGGATCGCCGTCATCCTCGATCTCGTCGCAGGTCACACGTCGGATGAGCACCCCTGGTTCCATGCCGCCATCGCCGACCCGACCGATCATCGGTACGTCTTCTCCGACCGCGAGGCCGACGGCTTCGAGCCTGTCCCCGGGCACCGCGGCGGTTTCTACAAGCCGAACTTCTTCGCCTTCCAGCCCGCGCTGAACTTCGGCTACGGCAGGACCCACCCGGACGAGCCGTGGCGTCAGCCCGTCGATGCCGAGGGGCCGCGTCGCAACCGCGAGGCCCTCGTCGACATCATCCGCCGCTGGTACGACCGCGGCGTGCAGGGGTTCCGCGTCGACATGGCGGCGTCGCTCGTCAAGGACGACCCCGGACACATCGAGACCGCGAAGCTGTGGAACGAGGTCCGGGCGCGTCTCGACGAGAGCCACCCGGGCCGCATCCTGCTCTCGGAATGGGGCGATCCCGCACGAGCGATCCCGGCGGGCTTCCACAGCGACTTTTTCCTGCAGTTCGGCGGAGACACCGACGGCCGGCCGCTGAAATCCCTGTTCAACGACAACGCCGGCACCGTCCACGACGCGTGGAATCAGACGGAGGTGTGGGCGGGAGCGGACGCGACCGGGGATGCCGCGGACTTCGTCGCCGCGTGGCGCGAGGCCGCCGGCGCGATCGACCGCGACGGCCGGGGCGGCGTCGTCGGGCTCCCGACGGCGAACCACGACTTCACCCGCATGGTGAGCGGCCCCCGCGATGCCGAACAGGCTCGCGCGGCGCTCCTTCTCGTGCTCACGTGGCCGGCGATGCCCTCGATCTACTACGGCGACGAGATCGGCATGCGATACGTGCCCGGGCTCGCGTCGCACGAGGGATCGTCGCTCGGCCCGCGCTACGAGCGCGCCGGGTCGCGGACGCCGATGCAATGGGGCGACATGGGCGACGGCATCCACCCGTCGCGGTACCTCCCCGAGGACCCCGACCCCGGCCGTCCGACGGTCGCGGCGCAGCGGGACGACCCCGGCTCGCTCCTGACGTTCGTCCGCGCCGCGATCGCGCTGCGGCGGGAGGAACCGCGGCTCTCCGCCCGTGCGCCCGTCGAGGTCCGGACGACGGGCTACCCCTTCACCTACGTGCGCGGCGGCTCCCTGCTCGTCGCCCTGAACCCCTCGCGCACGCCGCGGACGGTCCCGGATGCCGCCGGCCGCCTCATCCACGGATACGCCGCGCACGTCAGCGGCGACACCCTCCACCTCGACGCGTTCGGTTGCGCCGTCGTCGAGCTCGACCACACCACGGCCGCGGCACCCGCGGCATCCGACGAAAGGACCCCCGCATGACGACGCACTCCGGACCGACGACCGACGCGCCCGAGGGATTCCTCTGGGGTGCCGCGACGGCCGCGCACCAGATCGAGGGCGGCAACGTCAACACCGCGCACTGGGAGTTCGAGTACGCCGCCGACACCACCGTCGAGCAGCCCTCGGGCGACGCGTGCGACTCGTACCACCGCTACCCCGAGGACATCCGGCTGCTCGCCGAGGCGGGCCTCGGCACCTACCGCTTCTCGATCGAGTGGGCGCGCATCGAGCCCGAGAAGGGCGTGATCTCGCGAGCGCAGCTCGACCACTACCGCCGCATGATCGACACCTGTCGGGATGCCGGCATCACCCCGTTCGTGACGCTGCACCATTTCACGGTGCCGCGCTGGCAGGGCCGTGACGGCGGCTGGTACGCCGACGACGTCGTCGACCGGTTCCGCCGCTACACCGAGACCGCGACCAGCATCCTCGACGACGTCGAGCACGTGGTGACGATCAACGAACCCAACATGATGGTCAATCAGACCGAGGCGAAGATCGACACCGAGCAGGGCGTCAACTTCCCAGGGCCCTCGCCCCACGTCGCGCAGGTGATCGCAGCGGCCCACCACGCGTCGCGGGAGGTGCTGTCGGGCCTCGGCCACGTGAAGAGCGGGTGGTCGGTCGCGAACCAGGTGTACCAGGCGGTGCCCGGGTACGAGACGGAGCGCGACGAGTGGGGCTACTGGCGCGAGGACTACTACCTCGAGCAGGCGCGCGACGACGACTTCATCGGCGTGCAGTCCTACCTGCGCACGATCATCGGCCCCGACGGTCCGGTGCCCTTCCCCGACGACGTCGAGCGCACGCTCACGGGCTGGGAGTACTACCCCGAGGCCCTTGGGCACGCGCTGCGCCACACCCACGAGGTCACCGGCGGCATCCCCATGATCGTCACCGAGAACGGGATGGCGACGGCCGACGACAGCCGACGCATCGACTACACGACCGGCGCCCTCCAGGGCGTGTCGGCGGCGCTCCGCGACGGCCTCGACGTGCGCGGCTACCTGCATTGGTCACTGCTCGACAACTACGAATGGGGCTCGTACCGGCCGACGTTCGGGCTCATCCACGTCGACCACGAGACCTTCGCGCGGACGCCCAAGCCGAGCCTCGCCTGGCTCGGCGATCTCGCGCAGCGCGGGGTGATCCCGGCCGCGTGACGCGCCGGCGTGCCGCTTCGCGAGGAGATGTCGCGTGAAGAGGAGGGATGCCGCGGCATCCCTCCTCGGGAATCGTCATCTCCTCGCGAACTGACACATGAACGGGGCGCGGATCCCGCAGGACCCGCGCCCGTTCTCATGCCGTCCGCGTCAGTCGTCGATCTCGCTCGCGATGACCGAGCCGGAGGCGTCGAGGGTGATGTCGATCACCTGTCGGTCGCCGGTGAGCACCGACACGTCGAACGGCGAGCGGTTGTCGTCGTCGGCGTCGATCTCGAGGATGCGGCCCGGCTGCTCGGCGAGGGCGGCATCCACCATGGCCGCGAGCGTGGCTGCATCGAGCACGTTCTTCGGAGCCCGGTCGTCCGCCTCAGCGGCCTCGGTCTCGTGAACCGCGGCGCTTCCGTCGGCGGAGATGCGAACCTCGGTCTCGGCGCCGTCGCCCGCCGTCAGCGTGACGTCCCACGTGCCGTCGCGGTTGGCATCGATCGCGGTCGGTTCGCCGGTCGCGACGCCCTTGGCGGCATCGATCAGCGCAGACAGCTCGGCCGCGTCCGCCGCGCCGAGATCGGCCGCGGGGGCGACCTGCGCGTCGTCGTCCGTGCGCTCGGTCGTGGCCGCGATGTCGTCCGACGCGGTCTGCGTACGCTGACTCGACGAGAGGCTGTCGAAGCCGTCGTCATCGCGGTCATCGGCAACGGCGGCACCGATCGCGACGCCACCGCCCACGAGAAGCAGGGCGCCGAGGGTGGCACCGCCGGCGATCATCGCGGTGCGGCCGCGACGCTTCGAGGGTGCGGCGGCAGGGGCCTCGGTCTGGGCCTCGGCGATGGGGGCGGTGGGCTGGTCGGGGGTGGTGGTGTTTTCGCTCATGAGGACAGCCTGCCGAGCGGGCACTGAAGCAGACCTGAAGCGACCTGAAGCCGTCTTCAGGATGCCGGGGTGAGAGGATCGTGTGATGTCCGAGAGCCTCTCCTCCGCAGCCTTCCCCCTCGACCGCGACGCCGCCGACCGGATGTGGGATGACTACCGCGCGGTCCACCCCGCCGCCGCCACGGCCGGCGCGGAGTACACCGTCGAGCACTTCGGTGACAGCCCGCGGCTCGCGGATCAGCTACTCGACGCCGTGCTGAACGGTCCGAAGCGCGCGACCTCCGAGCTGGTGGCGGAGTTCTCCGAGCACGGCGACGCCCTGCCGCGGATCGGTTCGCACTGGATCGCGTGCGACGGAACCGGAGCGCCGCGGATCATCATCCGGAGCACCGAACTGCGCGTCGGTCCGTTCGCGAGCGTCGACGCGGGGTTCGCGTTCGACGAGGGTGAGGACGATCGGTCGCTCGAGAGCTGGCAGCGCGAGCACCGCCGCTACTTCACGCGGGTCGCGGCCGCCCGCGGTGCGGAGTGGTCGGAGGACGACGAGATCGTGTTCGAGCGTTTCGCCGTGGTCTGGCCGCCAGAGCACGCCGACTGAGACCAGCCCGGCGCCCTCAGGCCGCGACCGGCAGGCGGACCGTGAATCGTGCGCCGCCCAGCGGCGAATCGCCGACCGAGACGGTGCCGCCCGACGCCCGCACCACGCCCGCGACGATCGCGAGCCCCAGGCCGCTGCCCCCGGCATCCCTCGCCCGTCCTTCGTCGAGACGAACGAAGCGTTCGAACACCCGCTCGCGCTCCGAGGCCGGGATGCCGCTGCCGTCGTCGTCGACCGTCAGCACCGCGTCAGCGCCGTCGCGGGCGACTCCCACGGCGATCCGGGATGCCGCGTGCCGGGCCGCGTTGTCGGCCAGGTTCCGGGCGATGCGGCCGAGCAGGCGTTCGTCACCCGTGACCTGCACCGCCGTGATCGCGGAGCCGTCGACCGTGACTCCGGCGGCGCGCAGACGCGCCACCTCGGCGAGGGCGAGGTCATCGAGGTCGACGGTCCCTCGGCGGTGCGGCGCCTGCTCGTCGAGCCGCGTGAGGACCAGCAGGCCCTCCACGAGGTCCTGCATCCGCGCGCCCTCCTCGGTCACCACCTCGGCGAGGTCGTCGAGGGTCGTCGCCTCGGGGTGGGCACGGGCGAGCTCGGCATGCTGGCGCATGGTCGCGAGCGGGGAGCGCAGCTCGTGCGAGGCATCCGACACGAACCGCCGCTGCGCCGTCGCGGACGCGTCGAGTCGGTCGAGCATGCGGTTCATGGTGACGGCCAGCGCCGCGATCTCGTCGCCCGAGGACGGTTCGGGGACGCGGCGATCGAGTCGATCGGCGGTGATGTCGTCGACCTCGCGACGGATGCGGCCGACCGGACGCAGGGCGCGCCCGACGACCCACCAGGTGACGGCCGCGACGACGAGGACGACGAGAAGAGTGGATGCGGCCAGCAGCCACCCCGCCGTGGCGAGCGTCGCCTCGTCGCCGTCGACGGGGACGGCGAGGACGACGCGGGCATCATCGTCCGCCTCCTCGACCACGATGAGGACGGGGTCGCCGTCGTAGGTCACGACCTCGCCGTCGCGATCCGCGGGCAGGGTGCCGTCCTCCGCGTCCTCGGATGCCGCGACCACACGACCCGACTCGTCGACCACCTGCACGATGTCGTCGTCGAGGTCGGCTATGCCGGCCGTGCCCGACTCTTCGATGCGGGTCGCGAGCTCGGTGGCGCGCGTCTCGGCCGCGCGCGTGGACGCGTCCCGTACCTCCGAGCTCAGCACGGCGCTGAAGCCGATCGACGCCAGCACCATGACGATCGCGACGATGATCGTCGCGGCGGCGGTGATGCGCGCCCGCAGCGTGCGGAGCACCGGCATCCGTCCCTTCGTGGAGCCCCGCTCAGCCACCGTCGGCCGCCAGTCGGTAGCCGGCACCGCGCACCGTCTCGATCGCGTTCCGGTCGAACGGGCGGTCCACCTTGCGGCGCAGGTGCCCGACGTACACCTCGACGATGTTCGGGTCGCCGTCGAAGTCGTCGTCCCAGACGCCGGCGATGAGGTCGCGCTTGGAGACGACCTGCCCCTTGTGGCGGATGAGGTGCAGGAGCACGGCGAACTCGCGCGAGGTCAGGTCGATCGCGGTGGTGCCGCGGCGGACGCGCCGCGCGGCCGGGTCGACGTGCAGGTCGCCGGCCTCGAGGGCGACGGGGCGCTCGACGCCGCCGCGGCGGATGAGTGCCCGCAGCCGCGCGACCAGCACGGGGTACGAGAAGGGCTTCGTGACGTAGTCGTCGGCGCCCGCGTCGAGCGCGTCGACTTGATCCCACTCGCCGTCCTTGGCGGTGAGCATCAGGACCGGGGTCCAGTTCTCCTCGGCCCGCAGCGCTTCGCAGACCTTCCATCCGCTCATGCCCGGCATCATGAGGTCGAGCACGATCGCGTCGTACCGCGTTTCGCGGGCGCGCCACAGGCCGTCGATGCCGTTGTGCGCGACGTCGACGGCGAACCCCTCGGCCTCGAGCCCGCGCCGCACGCCGTCGGCCAGGCGCACCTCGTCGTCGACCACCAGAACACGCATGCGCCCAGTGTGGCGTGCGAACGCTGAAGCAGGGCTGAAGCGGGCCGATCAGCCGCGTCCGGGAGGGCCTGCCGAGCCGCGCCAGACGACACGGCTGACGGGGCGAGAGTCGACCTCCGCGTGCTCGCCGCGGATGGTCGCGATCAGCCCGGTCATCGCGTTCCGGCCGATCCGCTCGAGGTCGACCTCCACCGACGTGAGCGGGGGGACGAGGAAGGGGGCGAGGGCGGTGTCGTCCCAGCCGGTGACGCTGATGTCTTCGGGGATACGCCATCCGCGGCGGCTGGCGGCGCTGATGACGCCGGCCGCCACCAGGTCGTTGGCGGCGATGACGGCGAGCGGCGGCGCGTCGTCGGGAAGAGCCTCGACGGCCGCGACCCCGGACTCACCGGACCAATCGCCGTCGTGGACGCCGACGGAGTCCAGTCCCAGACGCTCGATCGTCTCGAGGTAGGCCTCTCGCCGCGACCGGGCGGACGCGAAGTTCTGCGCGCCGGCAACGTGCAGGAATCGGCGGTGACCGAGCTCGGCGAGCCGTTCGATGATCGTGACGATGGCCGAGCCGTCGGCGAGTTCGCCGATGCCGCGCATCTGGTCGTCGAGCTCGGCGGCGACGGTGACGGCGGTGCCGGGAGGAAGTCTCCCGACCACGTCGGCGTCGACGGGCGCGAACGACAGCACACCCTCGACCTGCCCCCACTCGACCAGGTCCAGCAGTCGGTCGGCCCGCGACGCGGCCCCGCCGTCGTAGCTCATGACGTCGACCGAGAAGCCCGCGTCGTGCGCGACCTCCGTCGCGCCCGACAGCATGCGGGCCGGATTGAACGCGACGGTGGGCAGGAGGACGGCGAGGCGCCCGGTCCGCCGCGTCCGCATCGACCGGGCGACGAGGTTGGGGCGGTACCCGAGCTCGTCGATCGCGGCGCTGACGCGCTCGCGGGTGGCGGGCTTCAGTCCCTCGCCGTGGAACCGCAGGAACCGAGACACCGTCTGATGCGACACCCCGGCGACCCGCGCGACCTCGAGGATCGTGGGGCGCTTCGTGCCGCTCGCGGCGTCGTCGGTCATGGGTCGATGTTGACAGAGAAGATGAACGTTCACTAACTTCGAGGACGAAAGGTGAACGTTCACCTTCATCTCGAGGAGGAGAGCGGATGTCTCAGCACGACACCCGATCGCGGGTCGCCATCATCGGCACCGGCGCCATCGCGCACGCGCATGCCGAGGCTCTCGGCCAGCTCGCCGACTCCGTGGAGATCGTCGCCGTCGCCGACGTCGACGCGCAGAAGGCGCGCGAGTTCGCCGCGAGGTTCGGCGCGACCCGGTTCTATACGGATGCCGCCGAGCTCCTCGACACCGAGACCCTGGACCTCGTCCACATCTGCACGCCGCCCCAGTCGCACGTCCCGCTCGCCCTCCTCGCGCAGCGAGCCGGAGTGCCATCCCTGGTCGAGAAGCCGATCGCGCTCAGCCTGGAGGAGGTCGATCGCCTCGTGGCCTCCGAAGAGGCCACCGGCGTGCCGGTCCTCACGGTGTTCCAGCATCGCTATGGAGCGGCCGCGCAGCGGCTGCGGCGCCTCGCCGACTCGGGCGCCCTGGGCCGCCCGCAGGTGGCGACCTGCGAGACCCTCTGGTACCGGCCGGACGAGTACTTCGATGTGCCGTGGCGAGGGCGGTGGGAGGTGGAAGGCGGCGGCCCGACGATGGGCCACGGCATCCATCAGTTCGACCTGCTCCTGTCCGTGCTCGGGCCCTGGTCCCGCGTGAGCGCCTTCGCGGCACGCCAGTCCCGTCCCACCGACACCGAGGACGTCTCGATCGCGGTCGCCGAGTTCGAGGGCGGCGCGCTGGCGACGATCGTCAACTCGGTCGTCTCGCCGCGCGAAACCTCCCGGCTCCGGTTCGACTACGAGTTCGCGACCGTCGAGGTCGAGCACCTCTACGGCTACACCGACCGCGATTGGACCTTCACCCCGGCGGCGGGTCACGAGGAGCTCGCGGAACTGTGGAACGCCGACTCCGACGTCGTCAGCGGGCATCGCCTGCAGATCGAGGCCGTTCTGGCGGCTCTCGCGGCCGGAGAGCGACCGGGCGTCGGCATCCATGACTCGCGACGCACCCTCGAATTCGCCGCGGCCGTCTACGCATCCGCCTTCCGGGGCGTGCCCGTCCGGTCCGGCGAGATCGATTCCGACGATGCGTTCGCCCGCAGCATGGACGGCGGCCTGGTGCCGTGGGCCCGAGTGAAGGAGGCCATCCGATGACCGAGTCCGCCCTGACCCTCGTCGAAGAGGACGGCGTCGTCAGCATCCTCGACGGCGACGTCGAGCTGCTGCGGTACACCTTCGTGCCCACCACGCCGCAGCTCGAGTCGCCGAAGCCCTTCGTCAGCCCGCTGCGCACCCGCGCCGGCCGCGTCGTCAGTCTGTTCCGCCCTCACGACCACGTCTGGCACAAGGGCATCGCGTGGTCGCTGCCCGTGGTCGACGACGAGAACTTCTGGGGCGGTCCGACGTTCGTCCCCGGCCGCTTCTACGTCCAGCTGCCGAACGACGGGTCGCAGGAGCACCGCGAGAACGTGGCCGCCGAGGTCGAGGACGGCGCAGCGGTCTTCGCCCACCGACTCGACTGGATCACCGAGGGCGGCACGCGCATGTTCGACGAGCGCCGCGAGCTGACGGCCCGCGTCGTGACCGACGACGCCTGGGTGCTGACCTTCGAGACCGCGATGACCAACGTCACCGAGGCGACGATCTCGATCGGCTCGCCGACGACCCGGGGCCGGGAGAACGCGGGGTACGGCGGCCTGTTCTGGCGCGGTCCCCGGTCGTTCACCGGCGGCGTGGCCATCAGCCCCGAGGGTTCCGGCTCGGGAGGCGACATGCGCGGTCAGCGTCATGAGTGGATGGCCTACGCCGGTGCGCACGACGAGATCGACGCGTCGTCGGTGCTCGCCTTCGTCGACGATCGCGACAACCCCCGGCACCCGCCCCAGTGGTTCGTCCGCACCGAGGAGTTCGCCTGCATCAACCCCGCCCCGTTCTTCAGCGAGGAGCTGGCGGTCGAACCGGGCGCGACGGTACGTTTCCGCTACGCGGTCACGATCGCGGATGCCGGGGCCCCCGACGCGGCGCACCTCGCCGACCTCGCACGTGAGGTCCTGACCGCATCTCGAGCAACGAGGTCGGCGTGACCGCGACGACCTTCCCCGGCGGGACGTCGGTCACGTTCCTCGACGTGTACGACGATGCGGCTCCCGACGGCATCCCCGGCGGGAGTCCGCACCTGCACCTCGCGTCGACGGAGTGCTACGTCGTGCTCGACGGGTCGGGCGAGCTGCACACGCTCGGTCTCGCCGGCCCGCGCGAGATCCCGCTGCAGGCCGGGTCCGTCGTCTGGTTCACCCCGGGGACGATCCACCGCGCCGTCAACCGCGGCGGCCTCCGTGTCCTCGTGATCATGAGCAACGCGGGGCTCCCCGAGGCGGGCGATGCCGTGATGACCTTCCCCGCCGACGTCGTCGCCGATCCGGCGCGGTACCGCGCGGCCGCCGCGCTCCCGGACGGGTCGGCCGCGGAGCGCGCCGACGCCGCTGCTCACCGGCGCGATCTCGCGGTCACCGGCTACCTGGAACTGCGCCGCGCTTTCGAGCAGGGGGATGCCGGGCCGCTGCGTGCGTTCCACGCCGCCGCCGCCGCGATCGTCCGCCCGCACGCATCGTCGTGGCACGACATCGTGGCCGCCGGCCCCGCCGCGCTGGCGGACCTCTCCCTTGTGCACGTCGCCGCGCTCGCGGGCGGGGCCGCGGATCATCTCGCCGACGCGACGGTGCGGCAGGTGACGCTCGACGACGAGCGCGGGTTCGGCATGTGCGGCCGGCTCCGCGCGCTCGACCCGCGCTCCTGAGCCCGGCCTTGTCTCGAACGCACGGCGAATCGCGGCATCCGTTGTCGACCTCATGCAGAACCGGCCATGCGTCGGGGGTTAGCGTGGGAGGGTGACCCCCTCGTTCGAGGCTCCGGCCGAAGCATCCGACGTCGTCCGCGTCCTCGCCGCCGACGGTTCGTACGCGCCCAGTGAGGCGGCCGAGCGCTACCTCCCCCTCATCGACGCGCTGACCGACGCAGAGCTCGAGACGTTCTACCGCGACATGGTCGTGGTGCGCGCCTTCGACCGGCAGGCGACGAACCTGCAGCGCCAGGGGCAGCTCGCCCTGTGGCCGCCGTCCTTCGGGCAGGAGGCTGCGCAGGTCGGCTCGGTGCGCGCGGCCCGCGCGCACGACCACGTCTTCCCGTCGTACCGCGAGCATGTCGTCGTCACGACGCGCGGCGTCGATCCGATCGACATCATCCGACTGATGCGCGGCCTCACGCACGGCGGCTGGAATCCGGCCGAGCACCAGAACACTCACATCTACACGCTCGTCCTCGGAGCGCAGACCCTGCACGCGACGGGCCTCGGCATGGGCCTCGTCTTCGACGGCCGCACCGGCACGGGCGACCCGGAGAAGGACGAGGCGGTCATCGTCTACTACGGCGACGGCGCTTCCAGCCAGGGCGACGTCCACGAGGCGATGGTCTTCGCCGCCAGCTATCAGACCCCGCAGGTCTTCTTCCTGCAGAACAACCACTGGGCGATCTCCGTGCCCGTGTCGACTCAGTCGCGCGTGCCCCTCGCTCGCCGCGGCGAGGGCTACGGCATCCCATCGGTGCGGGTCGACGGCAACGACGTCCTCGCCAGCTACGCCGTCAGCAAGCTCGCCCTCGACGAGGCGCGCGCCGGCGGCGGCCCCCGCGCGATCGAGGCGCTCACGTACCGGATGGGCGCGCACACGACGAGCGACGACCCGACCAAGTACCGCACGAGCGACGAAGAGCAGTCGTGGGCGCAGCGCGACCCGATCGCGCGCATGCAGGCCTTCCTGCAGAACCGGGGCGCCTCGGCATCCTTCTTCGACGAGGTGGATGCCGCAGCATCCGCCTACGCCGACGACGTGCGCGTGCGCACCAACGCCCTCGGCGACATCCCCACGGGCGTCATGTTCGACCACGTCTACGGCGACGTCCACCCGCTCGTGCAGGAGCAGCAGCGCTGGCTCGCCGAGTACGAGGCATCCTTCGAGGAGGGGAACGCGTGAGCGACATCCAGACCCTGCCCTTCGCGAAGGCGCTGAACGCGGGCCTTCGTGCGGCGATGACCGCGGACGACCACGTTCTGCTGATGGGCGAGGACATCGGACCGCTCGGCGGCGTGTTCCGCGTGACCGAGGGCCTGCACGCCGAGTTCGGCTCGCAGCGCGTCCTCGACACCCCGCTGGCGGAATCGGGCATCGTCGGCACCGCGATCGGCTTGACGATGGCCGGGTTCCGGCCCGTGATCGAGATCCAGTTCGACGGGTTCGTCTTCCCCGCGTTCGACCAGATCACGACGCAGCTCGCCAAGCTCACGAACCGGCACGAGGGGAACGCGAACTTCCCCGTCGTCATCCGCATCCCCTACGGCGGGCACATCGGCGCCGTCGAGCACCACCAGGAGAGCCCCGAGGCGTACTTCGCGCACACCCCTGGCCTGCGGGTGGTCTCGCCGTCGACGCCGAACGACGCGTACTGGATGATCCAGGACGCGATCGCCTCGCCCGACCCGGTGATCTTCCTCGAGCCCAAGGCGAAGTACTGGATGAAGGGCGAGGTCGATGTCGCCGAGCGGGCCCTGCCGCTGCACGCGTCGCGGGTCGTCCGCAAGGGCACCGATGTGACCCTCGTCGGTCACGGCGCCATGGTCACGACCCTGCTGCAGGCGGCCGCGCTCGCGGAGGGTGAGGGAACCTCGTGCGAGGTCATCGACATCCGCTCGCTCGCGCCGATCGACTACGAGCCGATCCTCGAGTCCGTCCGCCGCACCGGCCGCATGGTCTACGCGCAGGAGGCGCCCGGCAACGTGTCGGTCGGTTCCGAGGTCGCCGCGACCGTCATGGAGCGCGCGTTCTACGCCCTCGAGGCGCCGGTCCTTCGTGTGTCGGGCTTCGACGTCCCGTTCCCGCCCGCGAAGCTCGAGGGCCAGTACCTCCCCGACGCGGACCGCATCCTCGAGGCCGTCGACCGCGCCCTCGCCTACTGACCGCCGCTATGGCCCCCTACCCGCGACCCCCGCACGTCCGCGAGACTGCACGTGTGCGACGAGACTGCGGCGTCAGCCGGCTGTCTCGGCGCGCGGCTGCAGTCTCGCGGGGATGGAGATGACATGAGCACGCAGACCTTCCACCTGCCGGACGTCGGCGAAGGACTGACCGAGGCCGAGATCGTGCAGTGGCGTGTGGCGCCCGGCGACACCGTCGACGTCAACGACGTCCTCGTCGAGATCGAGACGGCCAAGTCGCTCGTCGAGCTGCCGTCGCCGTTCAGCGGCACGGTCGGCGACATCCTCGCCACCGAGGGCACGACCGTCGAGGTCGGCGCGGCCATCATCACGATCGCGGGTGGTGAGGGGCAGCCGGATGCCGACATCGGCCGCTCCGAGCACGGTGAGAAGCCCGCCGAGGAGCCCGGTGGCTCGGTGCTCGTCGGCTACGGCACCGGCGGCGAGGTCACGTCGCGTCGCCGTAAGCCGGCCGAGAAGCCCGTGACCCGTGCCGTGGGTGTCGTCGCGAAGCCCCCGATCCGCAAGCTCGCCCGCGACCTCGGCGTCGATCTGGCCGACGTGTCGCCGAGCGGCACCGCCGGCGAGGTGACCCGCGAGGACGTCGTCCGTCACGCCGACCAGGCGTCGGTCTTCCGCAACATCGCGACCCCGGCGATCCCCGAGGAGCGCGAGCTCTCGATCCCGGTCGCGGCACCGGCGGCATCCGTGCCCGCTCCGGCCGTGCCGTCGGCGGACGCGCGCGAAGAGGCGATCACCGTCAAGGGCGTCCGCAAGGCGACCGCCAACGCGATGACCTCGAGCGCGTACACCGCGCCGCACGTGTCGGTCTGGACCGACGTCGACGCGACCCGCACAATGGAGCTGGTCAAGCGGCTGAAGGCCTCGCCGGACTTCGCCGACGTCAAGATCTCGCCGCTGCTGATCTTCTCGCGGGCCGTCATCTGGGCGCTCCGCCGCACGCCGATGATCAACGCCGCGTGGGTCGAGACCGAGAACGGCGCCGAGATCCGCGTGCGCCACTACGTGAACCTCGGCATCGCTGCAGCGACCCCCCGCGGCCTGCTCGTCCCGAACATCAAGGACGCGCAGGACCTCAACATGCGCGGCCTCGCGCGTGCGCTCGAGAAGCTGACCACCACGGCGCGCGACGGCAAGACGACTCCGGCCGATCAGCAGGGCGGCACGTTCACGATCACGAACATCGGCGTCTTCGGGATGGATGCCGGGACCCCGATCATCAATCCGGGTGAGTCCGGCATCATCGCGATGGGCACGATCCGGCAGAAGCCGTGGGTCGTCGACGGCGAGGTGCGCCCGCGCTTCGTGACGACCGTGTCGGGGTCGTTCGACCACCGCGTCATCGACGGCGACGGCATCAGCCGGTTCATCGCCGACGTCGCGTCGGTGCTCGAGGAGCCGGCGCTCCTGCTCGACTGAGGGTTCAGGCGCGGTCGGTGCCGGCCTTCTCGTGGAACCAGTCGCCGAGCGCGTCAGCCGATTCGCGCGTCGACTCGTCGTCGCTCGCCGTCTGGATCGCAGCCACGGCCTCGCCGGATCCGTCTCCGGGAGTCGTCGGCTCGTAGCCCATGGACCACGTCGAGTACTTGCGTTCGGACGCCTGCTCGTCGAGCAGGACGCGGACGTCCGTGTGACGGGGATCGCGGCCGATGCGCTCCAGGAGCGCTCGGACGGCGGCATCCGGTCCTTCGAGGATCTGGATGAATTCGGGGTCGGTGTAGACGAGCATCCCCGTGATGCCGTCCCGCGAATTGTTCGCCCGGCTCTCGGTGAGGAGCTCGACCAGTCGCGCGTGGTCGAAGGGCTCGGTCGCGCGGCTCGCGTAGGCGATGAAGGTCAACTGCTCGGTCATCCTCGTAATCCCCTCGGGCGTGCCGGGAGGAGGTGCCGCCCGGTTTCGATGACAGTAACACCGGGTGAGAAGCCCATCCGCCTCTTGCGCAACCCCTTGGAAGATGTCGGCGAGGCCGGGCACATTCGGCAAATGGATGCCGACGAGCAGCAGCAGGTCACGAAGGACTTCGACGGTGCGGTCAACATGACGGCCGCTCAGATCGAGAAATGGCTCGACACGGACGAGTCGAAGGCGGTGGGCCAGAAGTCCGGGGGAGGAGAGTCCACCGGGCATGCCTCCGGGCGCCGGATCGTGAAGATCCTCCGCAAGAAGAAGGACGAGCTGACGGACGCGGACTACGCGCACATGAAGAAGGTCCACGGTTACGTCGCCCGGCACTCGACGCAGCGTCCGAAAGGCGATGTGACGGACACGGATTGGCGCTACTCGCTGATGAACTGGGGCCACGACCCGAAGAAGTGATGGTGATGAGTCCGCTGAGGATTCCACGCTTGAGTTTGAGAACCGTTATCAACAGCACGTAGACTCGCGGTCATGACCTCTCGTGTGCCCGCACTCGTCGCTCTCGCGGCCGGATCCGTCCTCGTTCTCGCCGGCTGCGCCACCGCGACCCCCGGCGCCTCTGCCAGCGACAGCGCGACCCTGAAGATCGTCGCGTCCACGAACGTCTACGGGTCACTCGCGGCGGCGATCGGCGGCGACGACGTCGAGGTCACGTCGATCATCGACTCCCTCTCGCAGGACCCGCACTCGTACGAGGCGTCCGCGCGAGACCAGCTCACGGTCTCGCAAGCCGACCTCGTGATCGAGAACGGCGCCGGGTACGACGCGTTCCTCGACGGACTCATCGAGGCGAGCGGTACGAAAGCTCCGGTCATCACGGCCGTCGAGTACTCGCACGACTACCCCGGCAATGAGGGACACTCCGACGGCGAGCACGCCGAGGGCGACGGACACGACCATGCCGAAGAGGGTGATCACGCGGGTCATGATCACATCGAGGGGTTCAACGAGCACGTCTGGTACGACCCGCACACCGTTGAGCACGTCGTCGAGGACATCGCCCACGAACTCGGTGAACTGGATGCCGCCAAGGCCGACACCTTCGAGGCCAACGCCAAGAAGCTCATCGACGGCATCGCAGGGCTCGAGACCTCCCTCGAGAAGATCTCGGCCGCTCACGCGGGCGAGAAGATCTTCGTGACCGAGCCCGTACCGCTGTACCTCACGGCTGCGGCCGGGCTCGAGAACGCAACGCCCGAGGCGTTCAGCGAAGCGGTGGAAGAGGGTCAGGACGTGCCGCCCGCCACTCTGCTCGAAGCGACGAAGATCCTCGACTCCGGCGAGGTCCGAACCGTCATCGTCAATGCCCAGACCGGCGGCGCCGAGACCACCGAGGTGACGAAGCTGGCCGAGAAGAACGACATCCCCGTGCTGAAGTTCACCGAGATCCTCCCGGAGGGTCTGACCTACGTCGAATGGATGCAGAAGAACATCGACGACCTGGCGGGTACGCTGACCCGGTGACCCCGGACGCACCAGCCCCCCTCGAGATCCGGGGTGCCGCACTGCGGCGCGGCGGTCGCGAACTGTGGAGCGGTCTCGATCTGACGGTCGAGCCGGGCGAGCTCATCGCGGTCCTCGGACCCAGCGGTTCCGGCAAGACCACGCTGCTGCGTGCGATCCTCGGACTCGAGGACCTCAGCGAAGGGTCCGTCGAGGTCGACGGAAAGCGCGTCCGCCGCGCGGGCAACCGGGGGATCGGCTACCTGCCGCAGACCCGCCCGCTCCCACGGGACACCGCTCTTCGGGGGCGCGATCTCGTCGCGCTCGGGGTCAACGGCCACCGGTTCGGGCCCCCGATCCCTCGCCGGAAGGACCGTCAGCGGGTCGACGAGCTCATCACCCAGATCGGCGCCACGGAGTTCGCCGATCGCCCCGTCGGCATCCTCTCCGGTGGCGAGCAGCAGCGACTGCGCGTGGGGCAGGCCCTCGCCGACGACCCGCGACTGCTGCTGTGCGACGAGCCGCTGACGAGCCTCGACCTCGCCAACCAGCAGGCGGTCGTCGGACTCATCGATAAGCATCGGCGCAGCGGAGCCGCGGTCCTGCTCGTCACCCACGACATCAACCCGCTGCTCGGCAAGGTCGACCGGATCCTCTACATCGCGAACGGCCGCTTCACCCTCGGCAAGCCGAAGGACGTGCTGACCTCTCCCGTCCTCACCGACCTCTACGGCGCTCCGGTCTTCGTGCTGCGAGCCGGCGACCGATTGGTCGTGGTCGGGGCGCCCGACGCCGAGGCATCCCACCACCATCACGAGGACCACGCATGAACTGGGACGACATCGCGAACGCCATGTTCGGCGGTGTGCCGGTCTACGGTCAGATCCTCGCGCTTGTGCAGAACTCGGTGTGGGCAGGGGCGATCCTCGGCCTCGTCGGCGGGCTCATCGGGGTGTTCGTGCTGCAGCGCGACATGGCGTTCGCGGTGCACGGCATCAGCGAGCTGTCGTTCGCCGGCGCCGCCGCGGCGCTGCTGATCGGGGCCGACGTCGTCACCGGATCGATCGTCGGGTCGATGATCGCCGCGGCGCTCATCGGATGGTTCGGCTCGCGGGCGCGGGACCGCAACTCGATCATCGGCGTGCTCATGCCCTTCGGGCTGGGCCTCGGCATCCTCTTCCTCGCCCTCTACGACGGACGGAGCGCCAACCGCTTCAGCCTGCTGACGGGGCAGATCGTGTCGGTGCAGTCGGACCAGCTCACATGGCTCATCGCCATCTCCGCCGTCGTACTGGTGGCGCTGCTGCTCATCTGGCGTCCCCTGCGATTCGACTCGCTCGATCCGCAGTCCGCGGCGGCGCGCGGCGTCCCGACCGGGCTGATCTCGCTCGCCTTCATGCTGCTGCTGGGGCTGGCGGTCGCCGTGGCCGTGCACATCATCGGCGCACTTCTCGTCCTCGCCCTTCTCGTGACTCCGGCCGCCGCCGCGGCGCGTATCGCGCACGGGCCCGTCGCGGTCCCGCTGCTCGCGGCCCTCTTCGGCGTCGTCTCCGCAGTCGGCGGCATCCTGCTCGCCGTCGCCGGCACCCTGCCGGTGAGCCCCTACATCACGACGATCTCGTTCGTCATCTACCTCGTCTGCCGCGTCGTCGGCGACCGCCGGGGGCGGGTGCAACGGACGGATGCCTCCCGAGGCACCCAGCCCGTCGCTAGGGCGCGAGCGTAGAATCCGCGCATGGCCCAGCGCAACACCTGGCAGCGCGAGCGCGTCCGCTCGGCGCTGTCCGACGCCCCGGGATTCGTGAGCGCCCAGGATCTGCATGCCGCACTCCGCGACGAGAACACGGGGATCGGCCTCGCGACCGTCTACCGTGCTCTCGCGACCCTCGCCGCCAGCGGTGAGGCGGACCAGCTGCAGTCTCCCGAGGGCGAGGCGATCTACCGCGCGTGCGCCAGTACCGGACATCACCATCACCTGATCTGCCGGGTGTGCGGCAAGGCCGTCGAGATCGAGGCCACCGAGGTCGAGACCTGGGCGAAGCGCACGGCGGCGGCGAACGGCTTCACCGACGCCGAGCACGTCGTCGACATCTTCGGTACGTGCGCCGAGTGCAGCGCACGGATCGCGCGGGGCGACGACCGGCCCGAGGCTCGTGCGGACTGAGGTCCGCCCCGCGGCATCCCGAACGTCGTCGACCCCCGCACCGGGGTCGGCTGCGCGCGGAGCGCTCTGGCTGGGGCTCGGGTTCATCGGCGTCCTGGCGCTCATCGGCGTGGCGCTGTGGAGCCCATCACCCGAGCTCCCCACTCGCGCGCAGGACGGCCTGACGCTCGCCCTCAGCGTGCTCATCGAGTCGCTGCCGTTCGTGATGCTCGGCGTGATCCTCTCGATCGTCGTGCAGGTGTGGGTGCCGCCGGGGGTCATCGAACGCTGGATGCCGCGGAACCCCTGGGGGCGGCGGGCCGTCCTGTCGCTGCTGGGCATGCTGATCCCGGTGTGCGAGTGCGGCAACGTCCCCTTCGCCCGCGGGCTCATGATGCGGGGGTTCTCGGTCGCCGAGACGCTGACCTTCCTGGTCGCGGCGCCCATCGTGAACCCGATCGTCATCATCACGACCCACCAGGCCTTCGGGTTCGACGACGGCATCCTCGTCGCCCGCCTGCTCGGCGGGTACCTCATCGCCAACGTCATCGGGTGGCTGTACAGCCGGCATCCCGATCAGGACTCCCTCATCACCGATCGCTTCCGCGACGCGTGCCTTGCGGAGCAGGGTGTCACGGGCGATCGCGGCCGCCGCAGCCTCGCCCAGTTCGTCGTCGAGCTGCGTGCGGTCATGCCCGCCCTCATCATCGGCTCCGCCGTCGCGGGTGCGGTGCAGGTCATCGTGCCGCGCGATGTGCTGCTGTCGATCGGGTCGAACCCTGCCCTCTCGATCGCCGCGATGATGATGCTCGCGATGATCGTGTCGATCTGCTCCAACGTCGACTCGTTCTTCGCGCTCTCGTTCGCCTCGACGTTCACCCCGGGCGCCATCGTCGCATTCCTCCTCGTGGGTCCCCTCGTCGACGTGAAGATGCTCGCGCTCCTGCGCACCACCTTCCGCACCCGGGTCCTCGGCGTCCTGGTCGCCGCGGTCGTCCTCGCGGCGGCCGCGATCGGAGGGGCGGTGAACCTCCTTGCGTGACACCGTGTGGTTCCGGATGCTGGGTGTCGGCGCGGTCGCATTGATCTCCGCCCTGACGATCGCCCTCGCGGTGACCGGCCGTCTCGGGCTCTACATCAACCCCGAGTCGTCGTGGTTCGCGGTCTCGATGGCTGCCCTCGCGCTCGTCGGGTGCGCGATCAGCTTCGTGCTGCCGCTCGGCGCGGCGGAGGACCACGGGCACGACCACGGCGACGCGCCCGCCGCCGACCACGACCCCCACGATCACCACGATCACGCGCCGCGAACGCCCCGCCAGGTCGTCGGCACCGCGGTGACGGTTGCGGGAGGGGCGCTCGCGCTCGGCCTCGCGGGAACGATGCTGGTCGTCCCGCCGGCCACGCTGTCGGCGGAGCTCGCGGCATCCCGCACCACCGGCTCGGCACCGCTGTTCCAAGGCGCCGACACGGTCGCACTCGCCATCACGGGCGACACCGCCTCGTTCGGCATCGGCGACTGGGCGAGCGTGTTCGCGACGGCGACCGACCCCGAGGTGTTCGACGGCACCGAGATCTCGCTGACCGGCTTCGTCGCTCCCGGCCAGCAGGGCTTCGCCCTGACCCGGCTCATCATCACCCACTGCGTCATCGACGCGCAGCCGGCGAGCCTGCCGGTCGCCACCGACGACATCCCCCGCAAGGGCCAGTGGGTGACCGTGACGGGGACCATCCGCGACGTCGACGGTCAGCTGCAGGTGACGGCGGCCTCCGTCGAGCAGATCGACGAGCCCAAGGACCCGTATGAGTTCTGACAGCCGGCGCGCTCAGCGCCAGCGTCGGCAGGCCCGCGGGTTCTCGGTGCGTGTGATCGCGGTCGTCGCGGTCCTCGCGCTCGTGGCGCTCGCCGCGGGTGTCATCACGACCCTGCAGGGTCCTCGGGTGACCTCGGTCCAGGCCGACGCGACCGCCGCAGTGGGTTCCCCCGGTTCCCGCGTGATCTTCGAGACGACGCAGTCGCTGCAGAAGGTGGATGCCGCACAGGTCACCATCACGCCGACGGCGCCGTTCAGCGTCGACACCTCGGGGCGGAGCGTCGGCATCCGCTTCACGGATCCGCTCTGGGACGAGACGACGTACACGATCCGCATCGACCGGCTGGCGGGTCTCGGGGGCGGCCCGGCCTCGACCGTCGAGGAGTCGTTCGCCACGCCGAAGCTGCACTCGTACGTCCTGCAGCGCAGCGAGGGCGGCGACAAGATCTACCGCGTAGACCTCGACGGCAACACGGAGCCCGTGTTCGAGCACGAGCACATCGAGGACTTCCGCGCGACGGCCGCGCACCTCGTCGTATCCACCCTCGAAGACGGGGTGTCGCACCTCATCGTCACGCGCACCGACGGCTCCCACCCGCAGGAGCTCGCCCTGCCTGGCGAGGGCGTCGTGACGAACCTGCAGAGCGCAGAACGCGGCAACACGATCGGTTACACCTTCACGGATGCCGACATCTCGGCATCCGGGGGACGCGAGAGCCTGCTCTTCACGGGCTCGACCGCGGACCCGGGCGCGGGGCCCGCCGAGATCTCGGTGACCGGGGCCGACAAGCGGGTCGAGGATTGGCGGTTCGTCCCCGGGACCGACACGATCCTCATGCTCACCTTCGACGGTGCGCTCAGCCTCGTGTCGTCGGCGGGGGCGCCTCCCGTGGAGCTCGGCAATGCGATCGGGATCGACGACATCGCCGGGACGACGGCCTACATCGAGCGCGTCGACGGACCGGCAATCGTCGACCTCGCCTCGGCGAAGGAGAACCCGCTCCCCCCGACGGCGGGTGAGCTCGGTCAGACCGGCTCCGTCCTGGCGATGTCCGACGGGTCGACCCTCCGCGCCCTCACCCCGTTCGACGGGCTGAACCCGCTCGGCACGAACATCATGCGGGTGGATGCCGACGGCAAGACGAGCGTGGTCGCGAAGGTCGATCCCGCCGACGGGCTCCTCCAGACGTGCGTGTCGCCGAGCGGCCGTTACGCCGCCCTCGTCATCGCACCGAACGTGGTCGACAACCCGTACGACGGCTACACGCTGCCGCTGCCGACCACGCTCGAGACGCGCATCTACGCCCTCGACGGGACGCAGGTCACCGTCATGGAGGGGTTCGACGTCGCCTGGTGCCGGAAGGCCCCCTCGCTGTGACCGCTCTCGTCGCCGCGACGCGCGAAGCCCTGGCGGGACTCCCGGCCGACGTCGCGCCGACCCTGCTCGACGGTGAGCTGCACGTGACGACCGCGACCGGCTTCGTCGCTCTGCGGATCACGGAGGTGGAGGCGTACCACGGCCGCGGGACCGGACCGCAGGCCGACCCCGGTTCGCACGCCCGAATGGGGCCGACCGCCCGCAACGCGACGATGTGGGGCGAACCCGGCCATCTGTACGTGTACCTGAGTCACGGCATCCATTCGTGCGTCAATGTCGTGTGCGGGCCCGAGGGGGTCGCGGGCGGAATCCTGCTGCGCGGCGGAGAGGTCGTCGACGGAGCGGATGCCGCGCACGCCCGCCGGCCCGCGGCGCGCACCGCGCGCGACCTGGCCCGCGGACCCGGGCGACTCGGCGATGCGGTGGGGCTGCGGCATCCCGTGCACGACGGCATCGACGCGGTCACGGGGGAGGAGCAGGCCGGCGCGAGCGCGCGGCTGTTCCTGCGCGCCGAGCCGCTGGCCGAGATCGCGACGGGACCGCGCGTCGGTGTCGCAGGGATCGCCGGGACCGACGCGTTCCCGTGGCGCTTCTGGATCCCGGGTGACCCGACGGTGTCGGCGTTCCGCTGGGGTCGCGGTGCGAGCGAGGCCGCGGTGCGGCTTCGCGAGGAGATGCCGCCTGTCGAGGAGTGATCGGCGCCGAATGCTCCTCGCGACGCGTCATCTCCTCGGGAACCGACGCCCGGGAACACCTGCCCACCTCGGCGTGTTCCAGTGAGGGTGGGATGCCGCATCCCCCTCGACCCCGTGAGGTGACCCATGACCGAGACCACCGCTGCAGACCGGCTCGAGGCCGCCCTCGCGTCGCTCGACCCGTCCGCGCGCGTGCAGGCCGCGATGACGGCGGGCACCCACCCGCGCTCGGAGTACATCCCGGTGCTCGTGGCGCAGTGCCGCATCGAGCCGCAGTTCCTCGTGCGCGAGATGCTGACCTGGGCGTTGACCCGACACGACGCCGATGAGGTCATCGACCGGCTCCTCGTCGAACTCGGCTCGCGCGGGGCGCAGATCCGGGCGCAGGCGCTGCACACGATGTCGAAGATCGGCGGTCCGCGCGTGTGGCCGGCGATCACCGCAGACCTGTTGAAGGATGCCGACGACGCGGTCGCTCGCGTGGCCTGGCGCACGGCAGCACGGCACGTGCCGGCAGCCGAGGCATCCGCTCTCGCGACGACCCTGGCGACGCAGTTCGCCCGCGGCGAGGACGACACCCGGCGCAGTCTGAGCGAGGCCTTCGCGACGCTGGGCGAGCCGGCGCGTCCGCAGGTCGACTGGGCACTCGCGACGGGTGGCCCGTACACGCGCGCCCACGCCGCCGTGACCGCGCGACTGATGGACGACCCGGAGGCGACGTACGACGAGGCCGTGGCTGCGGCATCCGCCTGAGTCAAGTCGACACGCCCGGCCGTGCTAGACTGACTCCTCGTCTGCGCGCACTCCAGCACGCAGTTCGCATCCCACCCTCAGAAGACGGCCCTACAGCCGTGTCCGGGAGCGGGGTGCAGACAAGGGATCTTGGGTGGCACCGTCCGGTGTCACGGTACTAAGGAGAATCACTATGGCAGCAGTGTGCCAGGTGACTGGAGCTGTTCCCGGCTTCGGTCACAACATCTCGCACTCGCACCGCCGGACGAAGCGCCGCTTCGACCCGAACGTGCAGAAGAAGACCTATTTCGTTCCTTCGCTTGGTCGCAAGATCACGCTGAACGTCTCGGCTAAGGGCATCAAGGTCATCGACGCCCGCGGCATCGAGTCGGTCGTGAAGGACCTCCTCGCGAAGGGTGTGAAGCTCTAATGGCGAAGAAGGCTCAGGACGTCCGTCCGATCATCAAGCTGCGTTCGACCGCCGGCACGGGGTACACCTACGTGACGCGCAAGAACCGCCGCAACAACCCCGACCGCATCGTGCTCAAGAAGTACGACCCGGTGATCCGCAAGCACGTCGAATTCCGAGAGGAGCGCTGATCGCATGGCGAAGAAGAGCAAGATCGCGCGCAACAACCAGCGCGAGGTCATCGTCGCCCGCTACGCCGAGAAGCGTGCCGAGCTGAAAAAGACCCTCGTGGACCCGAACGCGACCGACGAGGCCCGCGAGGCCGCCCGCGTCGGCCTGCAGAAGCTTCCCCGCAACGCGTCGCCGGTCCGCTTGCGCAACCGCGACGCCATCGACGGACGCCCCCGCGGCCACCTGTCGAAGTTCGGCATCTCGCGTGTCCGCTTCCGTGAGATGGCGCACCGTGGCGAGCTGCCCGGCGTGACCAAGTCGAGCTGGTAAGCACCACTTCCGCACGAAGCCCCCGTCTCCGGACGGGGGCTTCGTCGTTTCCGGGGGCGTTCCGGCCACGGACGCGGTCAGTATCGCAGGAGCCAGTGTCGCGCTCGCGGTGATTCTCCCGGAGTCGGCTCCGTTGCCTACACGGAGCCTGCCCAGATCGTCGATCAAGGCTATTTGTGGCTCGGAGCGAAGCTGGGGGAGGGCGCTGAGAACTTGTCGTTGTACCTCGTCGCGGACGGCGACGAGTTCGCCGGGGCCGATGAATCCCTCTCCGCCAGAGCTCGAGTCTTCATTGCCCCTGCACCCGAAGAGGCCCGCACCGACGCCGACGAACCCTGAGCCTCGGCCGCGGATGGTCGTCGATGCATGTAACAACCCCTCAGTGGCACACGGCTCGCGAGTAGGGTCACCGCATGCGCCGACCGTTCATGAATACTCCTGAACAGCTCGAGTCTCCCGACGGAGGGCAGTACCTCGTGCTCCGCCCAGCTTCCGGTGTGGCGGACCGATTCGTGTCGGAGCAGAACGCCGCCCTGGCTCTGGTGGGGCTGCCGCATCCGTACACCGGCCACGTGACGCTCCGAGGCTTCTACGAGCCGACACGTCGCGAGGAGCTGACCGCCCTGATACGCAGCTGGGCTTCAGCGCAACGGCCGATCGAGATCATCGGCGAGGCAGTCGATGCGTTCCCAGAGATTTGGGCGGTCGATCAGTCGGCGCGGCAGGCAACGATTCGACGACGTCATCCGACCACCGGGGAATGGAGCGGTATCGTCGCGCCATGCGGACCGTTCGACCCTGGTTCACCGGGATATGCACCATCGGAGTCGTCGCGTTCACGGGGTGCCAGGCAGTGCACCCGTCTGCCATCCGCGTGAACTTCGACGGGTCGATCGACTACGTCACATGCGTAGCCGAGGCGAACGACTGGGTGGCCGTTTCGACGGGCGAGGACAACGAAGACAGTGACCTCAGACCCCTCGATGAGCTCGAGGCCGCGTCCGCGGGTTCCGTTGTGAACTTTCATCGCCCGGAAGGAGCGTGGTCGTCGATCCATATCGGAGCATCGTTCCACTCGAGCATCCAGGTCGAGTCGGATGACGTCTCACTTGGCGTGTGGCGATGGAACACGGACGGGGATTGGTCGATCGACGACGACACGGCTCGCTGCTCGATAGATGAGTGATGAGGTTTCCTCTGCCCGCCACCCTCAACGTTCTCGCGACCTGACCCATCTGTCCAGGCGGACCAGGAACTGGCGAGGGACGTCGAGCGTTGAGGCTGGCAGTAAGTAGCTGGTTCCCACCGCAACCGCGCTTATGGTCGCGGTTCTCGTTCTTCTACCTGGAATCGACCACTCGAGCCTCGCCGTGCGCGGATCCTGGTCGACCTCCGTTATCTGTTCCCGGGGGATCCGCAACGCACGGAAGAGATTGCGCAACTGGACTTCAGCGTCGTCGACGATCACGCGGACGCGAAAGACACGCACCAACCACACGAAGCCGAGGACGATGACCCCCGAAGCGAGGGCGGCGACCGGCACGTCTCCCTCTGCCACAGACCATGCCAGTGCGCTGCCGCCGAAGAACAGAAATGTCGATGCGCCGGCAGAGTTGGCGAAACGCCAGGCGAGCGTGGGGCGATAGACGAACACGCTCCGACCCTAAGCTCAGCACGTCGTCCGCCTGATCACCCACTTCGTCGAATGCGACCGTTTCGGCGGGCATCCTCGATCGTTCTCAGGGAGCGGCCTTCCTCATCGAGGCGACCGCACCAGAACGCGTGCCAGAGCCGAGATCCCGTAGGCGACTTTGAGGCGGAGCGCATCTGCATCGGCGGTCGTTCACGCGCGGGTGGGGCTGCGGGTGGGCCCGCTCAAGCGTCGTCCGCTTCTCGGTAGCCCGTCTCGCCCCTCCTGCAACAGACGTCCTTAACTATACAAACATGATAGTATAGTTACGAACGGAAGGTTTCGCATGGGAAAGATGAGCCCGACGCGTCGATGGACGCTTCTGGTGACGGTTGGCGCAGGCCTGCTGCTGATCACACTGGACAACTCGATTCTGTACACGGCTCTGCCGACGCTGACGGAGGAGCTCGGCGCAACCGGATCGGCGTCGTTGTGGATCATCAACGCGTACCCAGTGGTGATGGCGGGTCTGCTCCTCGGTGCGGGGACGCTCGGCGATCGCGTCGGGCATCGTCGGATGTTCCTCATCGGCCTCGCGATCTTCGGTGGCGCTTCGGTGTGGGCGGCGTTCTCGCCCACACCGGAATCGTTGATCGCTGCACGTGCAGTGCTTGCGGTGGGTGCGGCTTCGATGATGCCCGCCACGCTGGCCCTCATCCGCTTGTCGTTCGACGACGCTCGTGAGCGCAACCTCGCCATCGCGATCTGGGGCAGCCTGTCGGTTGTCGGCGCAGCGCTCGGGCCGATCGTCGGTGGCAGCTTGCTCGAGCGATTCTGGTGGGGATCGGTGTTCCTCATCAACGTGCCTGTCGTGATCGCAGCATTCATCGCGACGCTCATCATCAGCCCGCACAACGATCCCGACCGCAGCAAGAAGTGGGACCTCTTGTCCTCGCTGCTGGCGATGATCGGGCTGGTCGGTACAGTCCTGTTCATCAAAGAGCTCGCGCATGTCCCCCAGAACTGGGTCCTCATCGCGGTCGCTGCCCTCGCTGCCGTGGTCGGGTTCACGCTCTTCGTGCGTCGACAGCACCGCTTGGACGAGCCCCTGCTGGAGTTCTCGATCTTCCGCAACAAGGCCTTCACCGGGGGAGTGCTCGCTGCAGCGTTCGCGATGTTCACCATCGCCGGCGCGCAATTGATCACAACGCAACGCTTCCAGCTGATCGAGGGCTTCACCCCGTTGCAGGCCGGATTGCTCGTCGCAGCGATCGCGGTCGGTTCCCTCCCGTCCGCGCTCCTCGGTGGTGCGTTCCTGCACGTGCTCGGGCTTCGAGGGCTCATCTCCGGTGGCCTGGCGCTCGGTGCCGTCGGGGTGGGGGTGTCGATCGCCGCGATCACCGCGGACACGTTCCTGCTTCTCGTGGTCGGATTCATCGTCACCGGTCTGGGTCTCGGGGCCGCGTTCTCCGTCGCGTCGGCAGCGATCATGGGCAACGCGGAACCCCGGAAGGCGGGAATGGCCGCCTCGGTCGAGGAAGTGTCGTACGAGTTCGGTTCTCTCTCAGCGGTGGCGCTGCTGGGAAGCCTCCTGACCTTCGTCTACGCCGCCGTCGTGAACCTTCCCGCGGGCGCACCCGGCTTGGCGAGGGAGAGCCTGTCCGACGCGCTCGGCGTCGCCGGCGGTGACCAGGCCATCATCGACGCGGCTGCGACCGCGTTCGATCAGGCGTACCTCGTAACGTTGATCGTGCTCGGCGTGGCGCTGGCCCTCGGCGCCATCATCACGAATGTGCTGCTTCGCGCGTACGGTCGCGGGACCGAAGCCATGCAGTACGCCGAGAATCACTGACTCAGAACGGAGACGACGTTGAGGCCGAGCAATAGAACGTCGATCCTCGACGCCGCTGTCGCGGTCATCGAATCGGACGGCATCACCGCTGTCACCTTCGATTCGGTGGCGGCGGCAGCCGATCTCACCCGCGGCGGGATCATCTATCACTTCCGGTCGCGCGACGAGCTGATCGCTGCCCTGCACGAGCACCTCGCTTCTACATGGGAACGACAGCTCGTCGAGACATGCGGCAAACCCGCCTCCGACGCCACACCCCGGGAGCGCTTGATCGCATACGTCCGAGTGACCGCGAACGCCGCAAGTCGCGCGGAACTTCAGATGCTCATCAACAGCCACGGCACGGATCACTTCGCGCCCTGGGGTGCCGTGCTCTCAAGGTGGACGCCCCAGCGCGACACCCTCGGCACCACCCCAGAGGCAGACGCCGAGTGGATGGCGCTCCTCGCCGCAGACGGCCTATGGATCAGCGACGCCGTCAACGAACAGGCGCTCACCCCGGACCAGCGCGCGCGTGTGGCGGAGGTCATCGTCAGGCGACTGGAAACGTCCCGAGGCATCGAGGTCGCATAGGCCACCATGACCGTCGTTCCCGAAGAGCAACCGGCGACTCCGCCCGACACCGTTCAGGTCGCGTCGGCACGGCTCGCGGCGATGCTCCGCGATGATCCACACCGCCTCCGCCGCCGCAGCGTTTCCCTCGGGGTGCCGGTCGACGACGCCGACGACGCCGCCCAGACCGTCGCGTTACGCGCCTGGCGCTCGCTGCCGGCACTGCATTCCACGGATGCCGGACCGATGTGTGCGTGGCTTGACGTCATCGCTCGCACCACCGCGATCGATATGCACCGCACCCGCAAGGAAACGCTCGGCGAGGTGATGTGCGAACAGCTCGAAGCCTCAGACGACGTGGAGAGCGCCGTTGAAACCAGCGAACGTCTCGCGGCGGCGCTGCGCGCGATCGAACGGCTCCCCGATGAGCTGCGCCGGCCACTGTTGCTGAGCGCAGTCGACGGTCTCGCCGCAACCGACATCGCCCAGCAGCTCGGGATCAGTCCCGCGGCCGCGCGCCAGCGCATATCCCGCGCCCGAAAGGCCCTCGACGCCGGTCGAACCTCGCCCGAGTGAGCGCCCTGTCACATCCTCGACGATCCATCGTCCTTCTCCATAGGCCGGGAAACGCCCGACCCCTACAGAAGGAGGACTCTCATGTCCACGTCCCAGGTCCACTCCCTCGACCAGCTGAACACCGCTTTCGCGGAACGCTTCAACGCACGCGACATCGACGGACTCATGGCACTCAACGTGCCCGACGCCGTGTTCGTGCCCGCACCCGGCCGGCCCGTCACCGGCCCCGAGGACGTCCGCAGCGCGCTCGAGCAGTTCCTCTCGCTCAACCTGCCCATCACCATGACCGTTCACCGCGTCTTCCAGTCCGGAAACACCGGGCTCGCGATCGCCGCGTGGACCATCGAGGGCACCGGCCCCGACGGGTCCAGCGTCAACCTCACCGGGACGACTGCCGACGTCGCCACCTACGACGAGAACCACGGATGGCGGTACGTCATCGACAACCCCTTCGGCACCGCCTGAACCACCTCCCGGCGGGCCGGCCGTCACCCGAGCCGGCCCGCCACCCTCCCCGCCGCGCACGATCGATCTCGACAGAGAGGCGACCGCGCTGACACGGGCTCGCCACAACGGTCTCCCGAAAGCTACTGTCGGCGGGCGTCAGAGGGGCCGTTCTCGTCTCGATCTTGCCGGTCGCGTTTCCGCAATTCGGCGAGCATGATGATCGTCGCGGCGCCCACACTCACAGGGCACGTCGAAGCCACCCAGCCGGACGGGGTCGGGTCGTCCCCGATGCCGTCACCCGCCTCGACCGGGGGCTACGCTCGAGAGATCGGAGGGAGCACCATGCCGCTGGATCCGTTCTTCCGCGAGCGCCTGCGCACGCACCGCCGGTACCTCGCGAAGAAGGCGTGGACCGACCTGACGGCGCGGTTCCGGACGCCGGCACAAGCAGCGCCGGCATCCGCTTCGGCCAAGAAGACGGTGCCGCTCACGCCGCGCGAGCGGCACCGTCGCGCCGCGCTCAACTGGGACCGCATGGAGCTGCGCACGGCTGGCACCCCCGGCCCCGACATGGAGACCACCGACGTCACCGTGCCGGTCGAGGGGTACCCGGACGTCCGCATCCGCGTCTACCGCCCCTCCTCTGCCCCGACCCCGGCGCCCGCCTGCCTCGTGATCGGCGGCGGGGCGTTCCGCATCGGCGGCATCGACTATCCGACAGCGGATGCCTCGTGTCGCCGTCGCGCCGACCGGTCCGGTGTCGTGCTCATCACCGTCGGGTACTCACTCGCGCCCGAGCAGCGCTACCCAACGCAGATCGAGCAGGTGCACGCCGCGTGGACGTGGCTGCACGCGCACGCTGAGGAGCTCGGGATCGACCCGGCCCGGATCGGCCTGAACGGTGCCTCGGCGGGCGGATGCCTCGCGGCATCCCTCACCCTCCTCAACCGCGACCGCGGCACACCTCAAGCGACGCTTCAGATCCTCGAGGTGCCGGTCACCGACCTGACCGGCCGGTGGATCGACCTGCGTGCGACGTACGCGCTGTGGGTCCCCGCGTTCATCGCACTGCGCGAATTGCGCTCCGTCGCGAGCACCTACCTCGGCGACCGGTCACGGGCACGCGAGCAGTACGCGTCGCCCATGCGCGCCGCCTCGCACGCCGGGCTTCCGCCCGCGGTGGTGCTGACGGCCGAGTACGACCCGCTCCGCCGCGACGGCGCGACCTATGCGGCGAAGCTTCGCGACGCCGGCGTCGATGCGAGCGCGACCCGCTACCTCGGCGTGACGCACGACACTCCCCTTTATGTGGGCGCGCTTCCGGCTGCCCGCCGCTGGGAGGACGACGTCGTCGCCGCGCTGCGTCGCATCTGAGGCGGATGCCGCGGCACCGACCGCGGAGATCCATCCCCCGTCCGGTCCGTGAGCCGAATGAGAGCCCGCATCGCGCCGGATCTCCGCGGTTATGGCCGCCCCACCCGCGAGCCGCGCCCCTGGTAGCGTGCGCGACGTGCATCCTCCGATCGAACCCCACGCCTCCGGAATGCTGGACCGCGCGGACGGTGCCCGCCTGCGCTGGGAGGTCTCGGGCTCCGACACCGGCCGCGGCGCGTTGTACCTGCACGGCGGTCCGGGGGGCGGCCTCGGCAAGGGCGGCTACCGGCGCGTGTTCGACCCGGAGCGCTACCGCATCGTCGGTCTCGACCAGCGCGGATGCGGCGCGAGCACACCCTGGGCTATCGACGACCTCGCGCACCTCGACGACAACACGACCCCCGCGCTCATCGCCGACATCGAGGCGCTCCGCGAACATCTCGGCGTCGAGCAGTGGCTCGTATACGGCGTCTCGTGGGGGTCGACCCTCGCCCTGGCGTACGCGCAGGCGCACCCCGAGCGGGTGAGCGAGATCATCCTTCTCGCCGTCACCGCCGGGGCCCGCGACGAGATCGAGTGGATCACCGACGGGGTCGGACGTATCTTCCCCGAGGCTCGTGCCCGCCTCGGCGACCTCGTGCCCGAGGGCGAGCGCGTCGTCGACGCCTACGCCCGCATGCTGCGCGACCCCGACCCAGGCGTCCGCACCCGAGCGGCGGACGCGTGGGACGCGTGGGAATCCGCCCACATCGCCCTCTCACCGTGGGCCGAGCCCGGGCCGCTGCACGAGGACCCGCGGATGCGCGAGAACTTCGCCACCCTCGTGACGCACTACTGGTCGCAGGACTGCTTCCTCGACGTGCCGGTCCTCGAGCGCATGGACCGACTGGCCGGCATCCCGGGCGTCCTCATCCACGGCCGGCGCGACGTCAGCGGACCGGTGGTCACGCCGTGGCGGCTGCACGAGGCGTGGCCCGGGAGCCGGCTGCAGATCGTCGAAGAGGAGGGGCACGGCGGCCCGGCATCCGCGCAGCTCGCTTGCGACGCCGCCGACGAATTCGCCCGCGGGCGACGCTGAGCGCACATCGGTCCCGAAAAGCAACCCCCTCCGCGGAATTCCGCGGAATCCGGCCGAAACGGCCACATTCGCCTCAAAAGTCACACCTGCCACGCGACACGCCGGCCAATTGAGCCGCAGATGACTCAAAATCCGCGGAATTCCGCGGTCCGTGGGTATATTCGGGACCGGTCGCAACGACCAGCCGGCGGTCACCCCGTCGGTCCGAGTAACTGAAGACGGCGATCCGCCGTCTGGAGGAGCACCATGGCCATCACCAAGACCGAACTCGTCGCCAGCATCGCCAGCGCCACCGGCGAGAGCCAGGCCACCGTCTCGCGCGTCGTCGACGGCCTGTTCGCGTCCGTGTCCGAGGCTGTCGCCAAGGGCGAGAAGGTCTCGATCCCGGGCTGGATCGCGTTCGAGCAGGTCGAGACGTCCGCTCGCACCGGCCGCAACCCGCAGACGGGTGCCGAGATCAACATCCCCGCCGGCAAGCGCGTCAAGGTCAGCGCCGGCTCGAAGCTGAAGGCTGCCGTCAAGTAAGACGCTGCAGTCGTACGAAGGGGGATGCCGAGAGGCATCCCCCTTCGGCGTTCCCCCACCTGCCCGCGCGTAGGCTTGCAGG
The DNA here is from genome assembly GCF_047302325.1 of Microbacterium phoenicis. Lineage (NCBI taxonomy): Bacteria > Bacillati > Actinomycetota > Actinomycetes > Micrococcales > Microbacteriaceae > Microbacterium > Microbacterium phoenicis. Next base: position 423,151 of record NZ_CP154849.1, on the reverse strand, counting down.
GTGAATCCGCGCGCTCTCCGCTTCGCCGGGCCGGCGATCCTCGCGGGCGCAGGTCTTATCGCGCTCCTGCTGGGGCTGGCCTACGGCGGCGGCGCTGCGCCCCTCGTGATCGGCGACCCCGGCCCCGTCGTCCGCTGGCTGCTCCCGGTCGCCGAGCTGACGGTCAACCTGTCGGCGGCGCTCCTCGTGGGGTCCCTCGTCCTGGCGCTCTTCTCGCTCGTCGCGGGGTCGAAGGAGTTCGACTTCGCCCTGGATGCCGCTTCTGCCGGCGCGGCGATCCTCACCGTCGCGAGCGCTCTCACCGGATATCTGACGTTCCTGAAGGTCCTCGGCGCCACCCCGAGTGCCGATGCAGCGTTCGGCGAGCAGCTCGGCCGCTTCCTCGTCGACACCGACCCGGGGCGGGCCTGGCTGATGACGACGGTCGCCGGCGCCGTGCTCACCGTCCTGGCGTTCGCCGTCCGCGGCTGGCTGGCGACCCTGCTCGTGGCCCTGCTCGCGATCGCGTCCATGGTGCCGATGGCCACGGCCGGCCACACCGGCAGCGAAGCGAATCACAACATCGCGGTGACCTCGCTCGCCCTGCACATCATCGCCGCCGCGGCCTGGCTCGGCGGTCTGATGATGCTCCTGCTCCTGCGTCCGCTCTTCTCGAGCGACCGCCTCGCCACAGTCCTGCAGCGCTATTCGAGCATCGCCCTCGCCGCCTTCGTCGTCGTGACCCTGTCGGGCATCGCCCGGGCGACCGTCGGCATCCTGTCGTTCGAGAACCTCTTCTCGGCGTACGGCGCCCTCTTGATGGTGAAGGTCATCGCCCTCCTGGCGATGGGGGTGCTGGGGGCGTTCTACCGCCGCCGGTTGATCGCCGGCATCCGCGATACGGCCGTCGCCGCGCGCTTCTGGACGCTCGTCGTCCTCGAGATCGTCTTCATGGGCATCGCCTCCGGCGCCGCCGTCGCCCTCTCGCTCACGCCCCCGCCCGTCGACACCACGCTGCCGCTCGACCAGACCCCGGCCGAAGTGCTGACGGGTTCGCCCCTGCCACCGGAGCTCACCGTCGGTCGGTTCTTCACGACGTGGGACGTCGACCTCGTCTGGGCCTTCGCCGCCGGGTTCGGTCTGTTCTTCTACCTCGCGGGTGTGCGTCGTCTCCGTCGCCGTGGCGACACCTGGCCACTGGGACGCACGGTCCTCTGGGTCGCGGGTCTGCTGCTTCTGGTCTACGTCACGTGCGGTCCGGTGAACGCCTACCAGGACTACCTGTTCAGCATGCACATGACGGCGCACATGCTGCTGTCGATGGCGATCCCGATGTGCCTGGTGTTCGGTGCGCCCGTCACGCTGGCGTCGCGCGCCATCCGCAAGCGCGACGACGGGACGCGCGGCGGCCGCGAGTGGATCCTCTGGGCGGTCCACAGCCCGTACGCCAAGGTCATCACGCACCCGCTCGTGGCCGCGGCGCTGTTCATCGTGTCGCTGTGGGCCTTCTACTACACGGACCTGTTCCGGTGGACGCTGTACGAGCACCTCGGGCACGAGTGGATGGTCGTGCACTTCCTGACGGTCGGGTACCTCTTCGTGCTGTCGCTCGCGGGCATAGACCCGGTTCCCTACCGCCTGCCCCACGCCGGCCGTCTGCTCACACTCATCGGCATCATGGCGATGCACGCCTTCTTCGGCATCGCGATCATGATGGCGTCGGGACTCTTCGTCGCGGAATGGTTCGGGTCCATGGGGCGCACCTGGGGCCTCGACCCGCTCGCGGACCAGTACACGGGCGGCGGCATCGCCTGGTCGATCGGCGAGATCCCGACCCTCATCCTGGCGATCGTCGTCGCGGTGCAGTGGAGCCGGTCCGACGAGCGGCGCCAGCGCAGCACCGACCGCCACGCCGACCGGTCCGGGGATGCCGAGCTCGAGGCCTACAACGCCCGCCTCGCGGCGATCGCCGAGCGCGACGAACGGGATGCCCGGCGGGAAGCGGCGCGCTGAGCCCGGTCAGTCCGCGGCTGAGACCGCGATCGACGCCGTCCCGTCGGGGAGGATCGTGATCTTGCCGGTGAGGAAGAACGGGACGAGCTCCTCCACGTCGTAGACGGAACCGTCAAAGATCGACCGGATCTGCACGTCGATCTTCGCGACCGCCTGGGTGCGCGTGATCGCCCAGCCGGCGCCGTCGGGCTCGAGCGTCACGACGGGGTTCTCTTCGATCTTCCACGTCGGCGGCTCGACGATGCGGTTGCGCACGTAGTACCCGAAGGGGCACCCGGTCGGCTGCAGGACCTTCTGTGTCGCGCACTGCGCGAGGAAGTCGTCCACCTCCTGCTGCACGACCCCGAGGAACTTGTCGGTCGGTTCGGCCTGAAACGACACGGGGATCTCGGCGAGAGGGGTGTCGGAGAGGACCGCGACCCCGGGACTCGACGTCGCCGCGGTGTCGACCGTGATCGAGTACAGCCCGGGTGAGAAGGCGAGCAGCGGAATCGGTTCCAGCGGGTCGGCGTCGGCGCCGTCGGGTGAGACCTGGCGCTTGTCGATCGAGAAGCCGTTCACGTCGAACTGCATCGAGCCGCGCACCTCGAGCTCGATGACGGCGAGGGGACTCTCCGCGAAGCGCCAGCGGGGGAGGAGCGCGCCGTCGTCGTCGCGTTCCACGTCGAAGGACGTCGTGCCGGAGTGGCCGCCGACGCGGTAGGTGACGGTGACGGTGGTCGTGCCGTCGGCATCCGTCGTCTCCGAGACCGGCTCGATGTCCGTCAGACGGGTGAGGGCGCTGCCGCGCAGGAGTGCGCCGCTCGCGTCTGCGGGGAGCTTCGCCGCGGCGAGCTGGCTCGACGACGCCGAGACGCCCGGGAGCAGGAGAGCATCGGTCGCGCGACCGTCGGCGAGCAGGTGCAGGTAGTCGAGGACGAACGCGGTGGGGCTGTAGAGCTGCCGGTAGAGCACGGCGCCGGTCGCGCCGATGGCGCCGATCAGAAGGATGCCGATGACTCCGAGTGCGGTCAGGTCGACCGCGAGCCGGCGTCGCCGGCGCGGGCCGGCGACCGTCTCGGTCCGAGTGGGGGCAGCGGGAACGTCGGACTCGGCGGCATCCGCCGTCACATCGCCCCCATCGTGTTCCACGTGCTCAGTCTAGGAAAGGCCGGCTGGTAGCTAGCATGGTTCCGGTGAGCCTGCCGCCCCTGTCTCCCGAACAGGACGCGCTCTTCCGTCTCATCGAGGACACCCGCGAGCACGTGTTCGTGACCGGTCGCGCCGGAACCGGCAAGTCGACGCTCCTCCAGCACCTGTCGTGGAACACGAACAAGCAGATCGCCGTCTGCGCGCCGACGGGCGTGGCCGCCCTCAACGTCGAGGGACAGACGATCCATTCGCTGTTCAAGCTGCCGATCGGTCTCATCGCCGACAGCGAGATCGAGCAGACCGATGCGACCCGCAAGATCCTGAACGCCGTCGACACCCTCATCATCGATGAGGTCTCGATGGTCAATGCCGATGTCATGGACGCCATCGACCGCTCGCTCCGGCAGGCGCGGCGAAAGCGCGCCGAAGCCTTCGGCGGCGTGCAGGTCGTCATGTTCGGCGACCCGTACCAGCTCTCCCCGGTCCCGCCCCGGGGCGACGAGCTGCGCTACATCCAGGACCACTACCGCTCGTTCTGGTTCTTCGACGCGCAGGTGTGGGCTGGCCCTCGAGCGGATGCCGGTGCCATCCGCTCCGACGGACTGCTCGACCTCGGGCGAGTGGGCGCTCCGCTGCACATCGCCGAGCTCCGCAGCATCCACCGGCAGTCCGACGACGCCTTCAAGGCGATGCTGAACGCCGTGCGCCACGGGATCGTGACGGCCGACATCGCGGGCGCCCTCAACGCGGCCGGCGCTCGCAAACCGCCGGAGCCGGCGGCGGGCGAGGTGCCGATCATCACCCTGGCGACCCGCAACGACATCGTCTCGCGCATCAACCAGCGGCATCTGGACGCTTTACCCGGGCCGGCGCAGACGGCGCGCGCGGAGATCAGCGGCGACTTCGGTCGCGGCGACGCCTATCCCGCCGACCAGGAGCTGCAGCTGAAAGTGGGCGCACAGGTCATGTTCCTGCGCAACGACATCGGCGGCTTCGGCGGCGACGGCCCCCGGTGGGTGAACGGGTCGATCGGCACCGTCACGCGCATCGCGGGCGGCACCGTCCGCGTCGAGCTCGACGGCGAGGAGCACGACGTCGAGCCGACGGTGTGGGAGAAGTTCCGCTACGCCTACGACCCGGGCACCCGCAAGCTGACCCGCGAGATCGTCGCGGAGTACACGCAGTTCCCGCTGCGGCTGGCGTGGGCCGTCACGATCCACAAATCGCAGGGGAAGACCTACGACAGGGCGATCATCGACCTCGGAAACGGCGCGTTCGCCCCGGGCCAGACCTACGTCGCGCTGTCGCGACTGACGTCGCTCGACGGGCTCTACCTCTCGCGTCCCCTCCGCCCCGCCGACATCCTCGTCGACCGCGACGTGCGGCGCTTCATGGCCGGGGTCCGGGCGGCACAGAACGCCGGGTGAGACCCGGCATCCGTCATCACGCGAGGCGCGACCGGACAGGCGCGACGGGTGTGCTGTAATCGTTGAGACGAATCCCGGGGGTGATCTGCGCGTGGCAGGACGTGTGTCGAGGCGAGTGGTCGCTGCAGTGACGGCACTCGGCCTCGCGATCGGTCTCGGCGCGTGCGCTCCCCAGCCGGAGCGCATCGACATCGGGGTCGACCAGGTCGACGGCGCCCTGCCCGCCGATCTCACAGAGCAGATGCAGTCGCTCACCGAGACGGCGATGACCTCGATCGGTGCCAGCGGGGCGATCGTCTCGGTCTCGGTGCCGTGGTCGGGCGAATGGGTCGCGGGCCTCGGCACGTCGGGCCCCGACGGGCCCAAGGTCGACCCGTCCATGACGTTCAAGAGCGCCAACGTCACGCGCGCCATGACCTGCGATCTGCTGTACGCCCTCGTGAAGAAGGGCACCGTCGGCCTCGACGACACGGTCGGCGACTGGCTCGATGCCTACCCCGGGCAGGCAGGGATCACCCTGGGCGACCTGTGCGACAGCAGGAGCGGCCTGGCAGGCTACCTCGGCCGGATCTTCCCCCGAGTCATCGCGGCACCCGAGCGCGTGTGGAACCCGCGCGAGCTCGTGGCCTACGGGATCGCGCAGCGCACGACAGCCGCGCCGGGAGCGGAGTTCCGTGACTCCGACACCGGGTACGTGCTCCTCGGACTCGTGCTCGAGCGTGCCGGCGGCGAGTCGCTCTCCGACCTGTACAACGAGTACGTGTTCGAGCCCCTCGGGATGTCCTCCAGCTCTTACCCCACGGGAGCGGGCGGCGGAGATCGCCTCAAGGGTGCGTACATTGCCAACGGCAAGGACCGGAAGCCGGACTGCAGCGCCCCGATCGATGTGACCGAGGTCACCTCGAGCGTCGGTGCCGCCTCGGGCGGTGTCGTGTCGACCGTGGGCGATCTGGCGACGTACGTGCGCGCTCTCGCCGTCGGCGCCCGGCCGTACGACGCCGACACGCGCTACGCCGACCCCCGTCCCGCGAACTCCGAGCAGCCGGCATGGTTCACGGCGGACGGCGGCACCTACCAGGCCGGCAGCCTCGTCGGGCAGTTCGGCTCGCTTCCGGGCTACATGGTGGCGGCGTTCGCCGACCGGACGACGGGCATGTCCGTCGTGGTCGTCCTCAACGAATCTCGTGCCTCGTCGAACGCCGTGCGCGTGCTCGCCTGGCAGCTCGCGGCACTGGCCTCGAAGGCCCCCGCCGCCGACGGGCGAACGGCGCCCGAGATGGGCCTGCCGTGGACCGCGGAGAGCCTCGCGCCTGAGCTCGCCCGCTACGCCACCTGCGGAGGGTGACCGCGCGCAGCACGTCGACGACCGCCGTCACGCTGGTCGTCGTGGGGTTGTGCTGCCAGGAGGTCGGCGCCTCGCTCGCGGTGCTGCTGTTCCCCGAGGTGGGGCCGCTCGGCATGGTGATGCTGCGCCTCGTGTTCTCCGCGCTCATCCTGGGGCTGATCGCCCGACCCTCCTGGCGCGGTCACAGCCGCGCGTCATGGCTCGCCGTCGTCCAGCTGGGTGTGGCGCTGGCGGTCATGAACGGGTTCTTCTACCTCGCTCTCGAACGGCTCGCGCTCGGGGTGACGGTGACGATCGAGGTGCTCGGTCCGCTCGCCCTGTCGATCATCGCCAGTCGGCGGGCTTCGGCCTGGATCTGGGCGGGGCTCGCCCTGGTGGGCGTCGTCGCGCTCGGAGGCGGGGGGTTCGACCGGCTCGATCCGCTCGGCGTCGTCTTCGCCCTCGGCGCGGCCGTGAGCTGGGCGTTCTACATCCTGTCTTCGGCGAAAGTCGGCGCCGCGTTCCCTCGGCTCGACGGGTTGGCCCTCGCGATGGCGGTGGGCGCGGTCCTCTCGCTGCCGTTCGGCATCGCGAACGCGGGCAGCGCGCTTCTGCGGCTCGACCTCGTCGCCCTGGGTGCTGCCGTCGCGCTCCTGTCCTCGACCATCCCGTACGCCCTCGAACTGATCGCGCTCCGACGCCTGCCGGCGGCGGCGTTCGCGATCCTCATGGCCCTCGCTCCCGCGACCGCGTCGCTGGCGGGTTTCGTGCTGCTCGGACAGCATCTGACGGCGATCGAGCTCATCGGCATCGCGCTCGTCATCGCTGCCTCGATCGGCGCCGTCCGTGCGGCGGGGCGCCGCGCCGACGACGTCGTCGAGCCGGTCGGCTGAGCCGCGTCAGGCGGCGGCCGTCGCTCGCGCGAAGGCAGCGGCGGCCAGGTAGCGCTCGACGACCACGGTCGCGACCGCGGCGTCGGGGGCCAGCGGGGCGGTCACCGCATCGGCGCCGGCGCGGGCGATGACGTCGGCGAAAAACCCCGGCGCGAGGACGTAGCTGGCCGCGACGACCCGCGTCGCACCGGCATCCCGAGCCGCGGCGACGGCGTCGGCGATTCTCGTGCCGGCGCCCGCGGCGAAGCCGACCGAGACGGGGGCGTCGATCCGCTCCCGCAGCAGGTCCGCCATCTCCGCGACGTCGACGGATGCCGCGGGGTCGCTCGATCCCGCCGCGGCCAGCACCACCGCATCGCCGGCGGCGAGGCCGGCATCGCGCAGCCGCTCCGCGAGCAGGTCGGCCAGGAGCGGATGCGGGCCGAGGGCGGCGGTCGCGACGGCGCGGGAACCGGCATCCGTCACCGCCCGGGCGATGTCGACCTTCGTGTGGAACCCGGTCGACAGCAGGAGGGGCACGACCACGGCCGGGCGGGGGGAGGTGGCCTGGACGACATCGTCGATCTCGGGCTGTTGGACGTCGACGAAAGCCTCCTCCACCGCGACGCGGGGCAGCAGCAGACGCACCTGCTCGACGACGGCCGAGATGGCGGCGCGGCCCTCGAGCGAGCTGGTCCCGTGCGAGCAGGCGATGAGGACGGGGGTCATGGTGTCTCTCCCGGGGTGAGGACGTCGAGGCGGTAGCCGCGTTTGACGACGGTGCGGATGAGGGTCGGGATGCCGAGGGCTTCGCGCGTGCGCGCGATCGCGACGTCGACCGCGTGAGTGCTGTCGCCGGCGCCCGAGCGGGGCAGGGCTTCGGCGAGTTCGGCTCGGCTGACGACACCGCCCCCGGCGGCGAAGAGGAGGGCGAGGATCGCGGCGGACGTGGGCGACAGGGGCAGGAGCGCGCCGTCCAGGACGGCGGCGCCGCTGCGGAGCTCCAGGCGCCCGGCAGCGGTTTCGAGGGCGGGGGCGCCGCCGCCGCCGAAGTGCGTGACGACGGCTCGCACGAGGGATCCGAGCCGGCCGCGCTCGGCGACGAGCGGTGCCGCTCCGGCCTCGACGAGCGGACCTGCCGTGATCGGCCCGACAGCGGCGAGGAGGAGCATGCCGTCGACCGACCGGCGCACGATTGCGTCGAGGGCGCCCTCCCGTCGCGCGGTCGCGAGCCACTCGGCGGCGCCGGGCGCCGAAGTGAAGAGGACGGCGTCGACGTCGCCCTGTGCCGTCTGGGCGACCGACCGTGCGACGGCGGCGGCATCGGGAGGAGGCCCCCAGCGGTAGACGGTGAGGCTCACGACATCGGCACCCGCGGCGGAGAACAGCTCGTCGAGCCCGTCCGCTCCCGACCCGTGGTGCTGGACCGCGACGCGACGGCCGGCGACGCCCTCGGCCAGCAGGAACGCGCCGAGCTCCTCGGAGGTCTCGGACTCGGCGACCCAGTCGGCGGTCAGGCCGGCCTGCTGGATCGCTCCGCGCGCCTTCGGCCCGCGCGCCACGATCTGCGCACCCGCGAGCGCGGCGTGGAGCGCACACTGCAGTCCCGCTTCGTCGGCGGCTTCCATCCACCCGCGAAAACCGACTCCCGTGGTGGCGACCACGATGTCGGGCGGGTCGTCGATCAGCGCACGCGTCGCTCCGATGAGCGCGTCGTCGTCGATGTGCGACTCGATCGTCAGGGCGGGGGCGTGGCGCACCGTCGCCCCGTGCCGCTCCAGCGCCGAGGCGAGCTCGGCGGAGCGACGATCGACGGCGATGACGATCGTGCAGCCGCCGAGCGCGGCGGAGAGGGCGGGGCGGGCGATGGTCACCGGGGCGGATTCCCCGTTCCCGCGGCCACGGGCTCCGGCAGCAGGAGGCCGGCGGCGGCGACGTCGCCCACCACGATGACGGCGGGATTGCTCACACCTGCGGCCGCGGCATCCGTCACCGCTTCGGCGAGGGTCGTGCGGGTGGTCCGCTGCGTGGGCGTGTGGCCGCGCTCGACGATCGCGACGGGGCGATCCTCGGGGGCGCCGGCCGCGAGCGCGGCGGCGACGAGCTTTGGGAGCGCGGCGACACCCATGAGCACCACGGTGGTGATCGTCGCGTCGGCGAGGGCGGCTCGGGTGGCGGGTGTGACGGGTCCCTGGCCGATCGTGACGTGAAGGCCGGCGGCGGTGCCGCGGTGGGTGACCGGGATGCCGGCGGCCTGGGGGACCGAGACGACGCTCGTCAGCCCCGGCACGACCTCGACGGGAACGCCGGCGGCCAGGCACGCGGTGACCTCTTCGCCGCCGCGTCCGAAGACGAACGGATCGCCGCCCTTCAGGCGCACGACGCGCTTGCCTGCCTTTGCGTGGGCGACGAGGAGAGCGTTGATCTCCTCCTGCGGCACCGGGTGGTTGCCGGGGGCCTTGCCGACGTCGATCACCTCGACGTCGGGGTCGAGCTCGCTCAGCACGTCCGTCGGGCCGAGACGATCGGCGACGACGACGTCGGCCTCGGCGAGCAGCCGGCGACCGCGGACGGTCATGAGGTCGGCGGGGCCGGGACCGCCGCCGACGAGGTCCACCCGCCCGGCGGCCTTCCGCTGGCGACGAAGGGGCAGCGTCCCCTCGCGGAGGGCTGACCCGATCGCGTCGCGCAGCCGGGCGGACCGGCGGGGATCGACGCCGGCGTCGGACGCGACGCCGACGATGACGTCCCCCGATCGCGTCTCGGCGGTGAGCCGTGCCGTGCCGTGGGCGCCGTCCGAGGCGTTCACGCAGAACACGCGGGCCGACTCGCACCAGGCCGCGACGGTCGCGTCGACGGATGCCTGGGCCGTCGCCGCGTGCACGAACCAGGCATCCGCCACATCGGCCTCGCGGGCCTCGCGGGCGGTCCACGTGACCCGTCCCGCGTCGACGAGCTCGCGCATCGCGTCACCCAGCGCGGGTGCGACGACGGTCACGAGCGCGCCCTCGTCGAGGAAGCGTCCCACTCGCCGGCCGGCGACGGTCCCCCCGCCGACGAAGACGACGCGTCGACCGGTGAGGAACAGCCCGATCATGGCGGTCATCGCTGCTCCTCCCGGAGGTAGACGATCCCGTCGGCGACGGCGGCGGGCCAGACGCGCAGGGCCAGCGGCTCCTTGCCGTTCGTCTCGAGGCACACCCCGGTGCGCAGGTCGAAGACCTGCTTGTACATGGGCGATGCGACCGTCGGCACGTCGCCGCGGGTGCCGACGATGCCGCGCGAGATGACGTGGGCTCCGCTGTACGGGTCGAGATTCTGCACCGCGTGGACGCGTCCGGCATGGGTGAGGAACAGCGCGACCTGCGTGCCGCCGAGGAGCGCGGCACGGCCGCGCTCGGTCTCGAGGTCGGTCACCGCGCACACCGCCGTCCAGCCGGCGGGTGCAGCCGCGGCATCCGTCTCGTGCGTCACCATCGTCATCGCCGCACCTCCAGCGTCGTGCCGGCGATGAGCACGCCGGCGTCACGGTCCTCGGCGGTCGCCGGGCGGGCCTGCCCGCGCTCCGCCGTGTAGGCGAGGGAGGGGTCGGGTGTCGTCGGCGCGTTGACGAACGAGGCGAACCGGCGGAGCTTCTCGGGATCGTCGAGGGTCGCCTTCCACTCATCCTCGTAGTTCTCGACGTGGCGCGCCATCGCGGCATCCAGGTCGGCGCAGATCCCGAGCGAGTCGTCGAAGATCACGCGGCGCAACTCGTCGATGCCGCCGTCGAGGTCCTCGAACCACGGGGCCGTGCGCTGCAGCCGGTCGGCGGTGAAGACGTAGTACATGAGGAAGCGGTCGATCGCCCGCAGGAGCCCTGTGTCGTCGAGACCCTCGGCGAGGAGCACCGCGTGGCGCGGCGTGAAGCCGCCGTTGCCGCCGACGTACATGTTCCAGCCGGCCTCGGTCGCGATGACGCCGACGTCCTTGCCTCGGGCCTCGGCGCACTCGCGGGCGCACCCCGAGACGCCGAGCTTGATCTTGTGCGGCGATCGCAGGCCCCGGTAGCGGAGCTCCAGCTGCACGGCCATGCCGACCGCGTCCTGCACACCGTAGCGGCACCAGGTCGAGCCGACGCACGACTTCACGGTGCGCAGGGACTTGCCGTACGCGTGGCCCGACTCGAAGCCCGCGTCGACGAGGCGCTTCCAGATCTCGGGCAGCTGCTCGAGGCGGGCGCCGAACATGTCGATGCGCTGGCCGCCGGTGATCTTCGTGTACAGCCCGAAGTCCTGCGCCACCTGACCGATCACGACGAGGCCCTCGGGGGTGATCTCACCGCCGGCGATGCGGGGGACGACCGAGTAGCTGCCGTCCTTCTGCATGTTCGCCATGACGTGGTCGTTCGTGTCCTGCAGCGTCGCGTTCTCGCCGTCGAGAACGTGGCGACCGGTGAGGGTCGACAGGATGCTGGCGAGCACCGGCTTGCAGATGTCGCAGCCGCGTCCGGTGCCGAAGCGGTCGATGACCGCGCTGAAGGTCGACAGCCCCGAGACGCGCACGGCGTCGAAGAGCTGCCGGCGCGACATCGCGAAGTGCTCGCAGAGCGACGTGCTGAGGGCGGCGCCCGTCTTCGCGAGCTCGCTGCCGAGGAGCTTCGTGATCATGCCGACGCACGATCCGCAGGCGGCTCCCGCCTTCGTGCAGGCCTTGATGCCCTTCACGTCGGTGCAGCCCTCGTCATGGACGGCCGAGCGGATGCCGCCGGCCGTGACGCTGTTGCAGGAGCACACGAGCGCCTCGTCCGGCAGCTCGCCCGTCGGGGCGGCGACGCCGTCCTGCGGCATGAGGTACGCGACCGGGTCGCCTCCCAGCGCGCCGCCGACGAGGGGGCGGAGCGAGCCGTAGGCCGACGCGTCGCCGACGAGGATGCCGCCGAGCAGGGTCTTCGCGTCGTCCGAGACGACGAGCTTCTTGTAGACGCCCGCCACCGGGTCTGCGTAAACGACGTCAAGGGCGCCGGGCGTCTCGGCGAACGCGTCGCCGAAGCTCGCGACGTCGACGCCCGAGAGCTTGAGCTTGGTCGACACGTCGAAGCCCGCGAAGGATGCCTCGAGTCCGAGCAGCCGCGCGGCGGCTACCTCCGCCATCGCGTAGCCGGGGGCGACGAGACCGACGCACTGCCCGCCGAAGCTCGCGACCTCGCCGATCGCGAGGATGCGCGGGTCGGAGGTGTCGCAGGCGGCGTCGATGACGACCCCGCCACGCGGGTCGACGGTCAGGCCCGCCGTCCGCGCGAGCTCGTCGCGGGGACGGACACCCACGGTGAAGACGACCACGTCGGTGCGCTCCCACGAGCCGTCGCGGAACTCGAGCCCCACGACCTGGCCGGTGCGGTCGGCGTCGAGTCGCGTCGTGAGTGCGGAGGTCCGCACGCCGATCCCACGCTGCTCGATGAGTCGTCGCAGGGCGTCGCCGGCGGGCAGGTCGAGCTGCGCCGACATGAGCCGGTCCGAGGACTGCACGACGGTGCAGTCGACGTCGAGTCCCTGCAGGGCGCCGGCCGCCTCGAGCCCGAGGAGTCCGCCGCCGATGACGGTTCCGGTGAGTCGGCGTCCGAGCTCGGCGGACCGGCGCTCGACGAAGCGCTCCAGCGCCTCGACGTCGTCGAGGGTGCGGTAGACGAAGCATCCGTCGTGGTCGTAGCCGTCCACGGCCAGTCGTGCGGCGTACGAGCCGGTCGCGAGGACCAGTCGGTCGTAGCCGATGCGCTCGCCACGGTCGGTGACGACCTCGGCCTGCGCGCGGTCGATCCGCGCGACCGTCGTACCGCGGAGGAAGCGCACGCGCTCGTCCGCCAGGGGAGCTGCGTCGAGCTCGAGGTCTTCGGCGGACGCACCGGCGAAGAAGGAGGTGAGGCCGACCCGGTCGTATGGGTGCCGCTCCTCCTCGCCGATCACGGTGACCCGCCACGCGTCGTCGGTGCGGCTGAGCAGGCTCTCGACGAACCGGTGAGCGACCATCCCGGCACCCACCACGACCACGTGGGGCGGGGTGGGGCCGGTGGAGCTCATGTCGTGACCGTATGCGGGCGACGTTGCAGCCGGGGTCCCGTCGTGTTGCGGGCTCTTTACGGGGCGGGTCACGGTGATCACCGAGCGGCGACGGGAGCGTCCGCCGCGGCGGCGCGGGCGGCGGTCTCGCGGCGCGAAGGCCGCACGCGACGTGGGGCCGAGGGGCGCCCGTAAGTGAAGTACAGCGGAAGTCCCACGAACAGCAGTCCGCCGACGAGGTTGCCGAGCACCGTCGGGATCTCGTTCCAGATCAGGTAGTCGCCGATCGTGAAATCGCCGCCGAGGAGCAGGCCCGAGGGGAACAGGAACATGTTGACGATCGAGTGCTCGAAGCCCATGAAGAAGAAGAGCATGATCGGCATCCACATCGCGACGATCTTGCCGATGACGTCCTTCGAGACCATCGCGAGGACGACCCCGGTGGCGACCATCGCGTTGCAGAGGACGGCGCGGACGAAGAGCGTCAGCATGCCGTTCGCCCCGTGCTCGGCGTAGCCGACGGTGCGGCCTTCGCCGATGTGCCCGATCGCTTGACCGACCTCGTTCGGCGGGGTGGAGAACCCGTTGGTGAAGACGATCGCCATGAGCACCGCGATCGCGAACGCGCCGATGAAGTTGCCGAGGAACACGAGTCCCCAGTTGCGGAGGATGCCGCCGAGCGTGACGCCCGGGCGCTTGTCGAGCCACGCCAGCGGGGCCAGCACGAAGACGCCCGTCAGCAGGTCGTAGCCCAGCAGGTAGAGCATGACGAAGCCGATGGGGAACAGCACGGCGCCGAGGAGCGGACTGCCGGTGGTGACGCTGATCGTGACGGCGAAGGCAGCAGCCAGAGTGAGGATCGCGCCGCCCATGATCGAGCGGATGAGGGTGTCACGGGTCGAGAGCATGACCTTCGACGCGCCGGCGTCGATCACGGTCTGGACGAGTTCGGTGGGCTTGACGTACGTCATCGCAGTGCCTTTCAGTCGTGGAGCCGGGTGTGAGGCTCGACGCTAAAGGGCGGGTGTTTCCCCCGACCGCACGGGGATCGACCGCTTTGGTTACCTCTTCCTCTCAACCGAAGAGGGCGCGATGTGAGAACGGATGCCGGGGGTCACTCCTCGTGGCCGACGGAGCGGGCTTCGAGGTATGCGCAGAGCTCTGCGGCGACGGCGAGTTCGGCGGCCATGCCGTGGAGCTGGTGACTGTTGAGGATCGTCGTGTCGGGCTGCGGCTCGAACGTCACTCGCCACGAAGCCTCGCCGATCTTCACGGGCTCCATGGAGATCGCGACGGTCGCATTCTCGAGGGGGACGATGACGAGCCCCGTGTCGGATCCGTCGGATCCGTCCTGAACGATCACCTTGATGCGGTCGCCCGCACCTCGGGCGTCGTGGAACTCGGACACCCATGTCTCGAGGGTTTCTTTACTGCGGAACGGCATCGGGACTCCTCCCCCGGGTCGCGAGGAGGGTAGCGGATCGGCGGACACGTGGCCACAGGCATCCCAACACCCTCTCTCATCACCTATTCTCGACGAGATCGCCGTGAACGGCGTCATTACCGGGGAGTGAATGTGGCGGACGTCGACGCGCAGACCAGCGAGGAGCCGCCAGCGACGGCCGGGTACTGGTACGACGAGTCGCCCGGCCAGCGCGAACGTGCCCGCCGCGTCCTCGAGGCCCTCCGCACGTACCGTGCTGCCGAGTCCGCGATGCGTCGTCGCACGCGGGACTCGATGTCCATGGGCGAGAACGAGCTGCTCGCCCTGCGCTTCCTGCTCCGCCAGCCCGACCACTCCGCTCGTCCTGCCGAGCTCGTGAAGTACCTCGGCGTCACGTCGGCCTCGATCACGACCATGCTCGACCGGCTCGAGAAGACCGGCCGTATCGAACGGCTGGCGAATCCGGCTGATCGCCGCAGCATCTTCGTGAAGGCGACGACGCACGCGAACGAGGAAGTGCGCGAAACTCTCGGCCGCATGCACGGCCTCATGTACGACGTGGCGGTGGGGATGAGTCCTGAGGCGCAGGAGCACGTCGTCGACTTCCTGCGTCGGATGTCGGACGCCGTGGACGGCGTCGACCCTGTCGTCCCCGAGTCCTGACCCGCACTCGCTGTACCCGCCTCGGGCGCCGAAAGCAACTGGTCGGTCGAAACCGGGCTCGCCACCCATAGTGGTCACATGAGATGCATCACCTACGCCGGCGAGACCGTGGTCACGACCGATGACGTGGCGGAGGCTCTCGTCATTCTGACCGCCGCCGTTGCCGAGGTGGGACGCGCCGATGCGGTCACGATCCCCATCGTCTTCGAGAAGAACGGCGAGATCGGCGAGGCATCCCTCGTCATCGGCGTCGGCAACGACGTTCTGTCGGTCGCGACCGACTGGGAGCGTGAGGAGCCGGACTTCTCCTTCGCCGCCGCGCAACTGCGGCGCCACCCGCACTATCCGCGCGACGATTCCGGCTCCGCCGAACCTGTGTACGACGAGGGCCCGGAAGCGTACTGGGACCCCGACCTCGACGGTTTCGGTCGCAACTGACCGGAGGTCAGTCCTCGACGCCCGCGGGCGGGGCACCCAGTGCCTCGACCGCGTCGTAGAACTCCGCGGGGATCTCGGCCTCGATCAGGGGCGCGAGAGCGTCGAGACGGGCCGTCGAGGTGATCCCCACGACCGTCGCGTCGACCAGCGGGCTGCGCATCGAGAAGTGCAGGGCCGCCGCGGCGAGATCGACGCCGTGCTCGCCGGCGAGATCCCGGACGCGGCCGAGGTGCGCGGCGAAATCGTCGGGCATCGGTCGGTACCCGAATGTGTCGTCGCCGTTCGCGAGCGTCCCGCCGCCGAACGGCGCGGCGTTGAGGACGGTCATGCCGTGCTCGCGCGCGGCGCGGAAGACGGGCTCGGCCGTCCGGCTGACGAGCGTGTACCGGTTGTGCGAGAGGACGACGTCGAAGACGCCGGTGTCGACGTATTCGCGCACCTGCGACAGCGTGCCCGAGGCGATGCCGATCGCTCCGATGACGCCCTGCTCCCTGAGTTCGAGCAGAGCGGGCACGGCCCCGCCGGGTGCCATGGCCTCGGCGAAGGAGATCGTGTACGGGTCGTGCAGCTGGTAGAGCGGCAGCCGGTCGAGTCCGAGGCGCGTCAGTGACTCGTCGAGCGATCGCTTGACGCGCTCGCCGTCGAAGGCGCCGGATGCCGGGTCGCTGTCGGCCTTCGAGTACACGGCGGTGTGCGACGGAAGACCGCCCGCGCGTCGGATCGCATCGCCGAGCAGCTGCTCGCTCTTCCCGCCCGTGTAGTTGTTGCTCGTGTCGACGTAGCCGAGAGAGGAGCGGATGAGCGCATCCGCCAACGCCTCCGGGTTGGGGCGATCGCCGAGGCGGGACGCGCCCAGGATGACGGGGGTGGGCGAGAGTGTCGACATGAGAGCCTCCGGGCTTCTGTGCGCGGTCCACTCCGACGATACTCATCAGCGAGCGCGCGTAGCGTTTCGCGTGGGGGATGCCCCGACCCGAGGCATCCGTCCATCGATCTGCAAGGAGACCCCATGCCTACTGTCGCCGCTTACGCTGCGCCGTCCGCGACCGAACCGCTCGTGCGCACGACGATCGAACGCCGTGAGACCGGATCCCGCGACGTCCTCATCGCGATTCGCTACGCCGGGATCTGCCACTCCGACATCCACCTCGTCCGCGGCGACTGGGGTCCGGTGACCTATCCGCAGGTCGTCGGTCATGAGATCGCCGGCGAGGTCGTCGAGGTCGGCTCCGAGGTCACCGGTTTCGCCGTCGGCGACCGGGTCGGCGTCGGGTGCATGGTCAACTCGTGCCGCGAATGCGAGAACTGCCTCGCCGGCATGGAGAACTACTGCCTGAACGGCAACACGCAGACCTACGGATCCGTCGACCGCGACGGCACGATCACCCAGGGCGGCTATTCGACGCACGTCGTCGTCGACCAGGACTTCGTCCTGCGCATCCCCGAGGCGCTTCCGTACGAGTCCGTCGCGCCGCTGCTGTGCGCAGGCATCACGACGTACTCGCCGCTCGCGCACTGGAAGGTCGGCCCCGGCTCGAAGGTCGCCGTCGTCGGCATGGGCGGGCTCGGACACCTCGCCGTCAAGATCGCCGTCGCCATGGGCGCCGAGGTCACGGTGCTGTCGCAGAGCCTGTCGAAGCAGGAGGACGGCAAGCGGTTCGGCGCGACGCACTACTACGCCACGAGCGACGCCTCGACGTTCACGGCCCTCGCCAACACGTTCGACCTCATCATCAACACGGTCAGCGCCCCGCTGAAGCTCGAGTCCTACCTGCGTCTGCTGCGCCTTGACGGCACGATGGTCAACGTCGGCGCCCCCTCCGAACCGCTGTCGCTGCGGGTGTTCGCCCTCTTCGGCAACCGCCGCTCGTTCGCCGGCTCGAACATCGGGTCGATCGCCGAGACGCAGGAGATGCTCGACTTCTGCGCCGAGCACGGCATCGCCCCCGAGACCGAATTGATCGCCGCGGACGAGATCAACGAGGCCTACGAGCGCGTGCTGCGCTCCGACGTCCGCTACCGCTTCGTCATCGACATCGAAACGCTGCGGGACTGAGTGCAGAAACCGGCGGGACGGTGTCATCCGGGGGTGTTACCCTCGCGACAGAGCGCGACATCGTTCCGCCGGGTCGTCCGGCCGGTCGCGCGCAGAGAAGACGTAGACATGCCGTACCGCAGTCGTGCCACCTTGCAGCTCTGGCTGGATGAGTTCACTGCCGCGCGTGGAGACGGCGACCTCATCAAGGTCGTCATCCAGGACGACTCCTGGGGGGATGACGGCGGGCTCGTCGTGGTGCCGCTGCGGAATGCATCGACGACCGTCTACGTCCGGCCTCCGATGGGAGGCGACGCGCGCTGGCGCGTCGTGTTCGAACCGCAGCTCGACGAGGTCGCCCTCTCGGCGGAGGAGACTGCGGCGCTCGTCGCGGAGCTCGGAACCGCCGCCGAGTTGTGCGGGTACCTCGAGGTGCGCTCGGTCGCCCACATCGAGGCAGCGCCCACGGCCTAACGGCTGCGAGCGCTGCTCGGCGGACGACGTCCGCGGTGGCGATGGGGCGTCAGTGGGCGGAGTAGCCGCCGTCGACCAGGTGGTAGCTGCCTGAGATGAATGAGGCGTCGTCGCTCAGGAGGAACAGCGTGAGCGCTGCGACCTCGGCATCCGTTCCGAGCCGTCCCGCCGCATGCTCCTTCTCGAGAGCCGACAGTGCATCGCTCGAGAGACTCGCGCGCACGAGCGGGGTGTCGATGAAGCCGGGACCGACCGCGTTCGTGCGAACGCCCTGGGCGGTGTATTCAAGGGCGGCCACCTTCGTGAGGCCGACGAGGGCGTGCTTGCTCGCAACGTACGCCGCGTTCTGCGCGATGCCCACCGAGCCGAGCACGGAGGCCATGTTTACGACCGCACCGCCGCCGGCGGCCACCATCGCGGGCAGCTGGAACCGCAGCCCGTAGAAGACGCCGTCGAGGTCGACGGCGCGCACCCGGTCCCACGCCTCGATGTCGTAGTCGCCGATGTTCTGCGGCGCGGCGCCGATCCCGGCGTTGTTGACCGCGAGGTGCAGGGCGCCGTAGGTGTCCTGCGCGTGGCGGACGGCCGCCTCGGAGTCCTGCCATTTCGCCGTGTTCTGAGCGAACGCGGATGCGGTGCCCCCGGCATCCGTGATCTGCGTCACGACGGACTCGGCCGCCTCCAGCTTGATGTCGGTGACGACCACCGATGCGCCCTCGGCGGCGAGCTTGCGGGCGATCTCCGCCCCGATGCCGCTGCCGCCGCCGGTGACCAGAGCCGCCTTGCCGTCGAACCGTGCCATTGCATTTCCCTCTTCTCGCAGGGCCTGGCGCCGTGACTCTCGCGGCCGATGCCATGCACCTGAATACAACGGATGCCGCCGTGTGGCATTCCTGCCCGACGCGCAAATGTGGCGTCAGAGGTACTGGTCCCGCGCGGCCCGCCGGATCGAGTGGTCGCGGATGTCATCCCAGTCGAGGACCACGACTCCGTGCTGGCCGACGGGGTCTTCGCAACGGTCGAGCAGGCGCTCCGTCAGCGCCGGGACGTCCCCGCACTCGCTGACGTCCAGGAACGTGATCTCGACGTCCCGAGCGTTGTCCCGTTCCAGCTCCGCGTGGACACGCGCGCCGAGCGCGGAGGCGACCCGGTCGAACGCCAGCGCATGTCGCGGGGCAAGGGTGACCGCGAACACGACGTGTCGCACGCCGACATGCCGCTTCGTCTCGGCAGCGGCGAGGGTAGCGAGTCCGCGGAGGCGATCCTTTCCCGTCGCGCGGGAGCAGTCGCGCAGATCGGCGAAGGCGACGACTGCGCGCGGGCGTCCCGCATCCTCGCTGTCGAGGGGATGGCGAGCGCTCTGGTGGGCGGAGATCCCGCGGGCGACGGCGGTGTCGGTGTCGCCGAGGGTCAATACGGGGTGTTCCATCACTGGCTTTCGTCGAAGGGACCGGTTGAGTGACCGCTGCCGACCAGGCTTCCCTGCTCACCATTCTCGTGCGCAGGCGACGTTACCTCTCGTGCGGCGATGTGGGCGCAGGCGCGTCCTTATAGATGTCGGGCGTGCGGTCGGCATCCTTGCGACGCCGTCCCCGGCCGACGCGGCGCGAAGCCCTCCTGCACTTTTGTTCGGCGTGCTTGCAAAATCAGCCAGGGCCCGGTCACCCGTCGACGAAGGTTCTGCACAGTTGTGCATTCCGGGCCGCCCTTCATAGGAATCTCCATAGATTGGCGGTCGCGTGTCGGGGATGAGCCCGCCGCTGATGTCGGGCCCGACGTGGGGCCCGCGTGTGAAGGAGCACCTTTTCGATGAGGCCACGGATCTTCCGCCGCAACAGCTTCTGGCTGGCCATCTCCCTCGTGCTGATGCTGGTCTCCAGCATCGGTGCCTCGCTCGTGCAAACCGTCGGCGGCAGTGTCGCCGTCGAGGACATGCGCTGGGAGGCGGCCTCGGGTCGCCAGATGAGCGCCCTGCTGTTCAAGCCGGCCGCGGTCTCGGCGGAGGATCCGCGCCCGGCGATCGTCGTCAGCCACGGCTGGTGGAACAACCGTGAGATGCAGGACGCCAACTACGTCGAGCTCGCCCGTCGCGGCTACGTCGTGATGTCGATCGACATGTACGGGCACGGCAACTCCGACCCGCTGCCCGCCGGCCAGGAGGCCGTCGGTGGCACCGGCATGTACGACGCCGTGAAACTGATCGCCGCTCTGCCCTACGTCGACCCGAGCCGGATCGGCGTGACCGGGCACTCGAACGGCGCGCGTGCGGCGAACTTCTCGGTCGCCCTCGACAACGAAGCAGAGACGCCGCTCATCGCCTCGGTCCTGCTCGTCGACAACGACCCCGTCTACGTCGACGACGCGGGCGCGTTCACGAACATCTACGGCGGTCGCGACACCGGTGTGATCCAGGCGCAGTACGACGAGTTCTTCTTCCGCAGCTACGACGCCGAGGGCAACGCGCTGACCCCGCCGCGTGAGTACCTCTCCACCCCTAACGCTCAGTCGTTCCTCCATTTCGGGCAGGACCCGTCCGAGGCGACGGACGTGCGTGAGGCCGGGCAGGTCTACACCCAGGACGTCGACGGCGCCCAAGCGATGCGCGTCGTCTGGTCGCTGCCGCAGACGCACCCGTGGTCGACGATCTCGAGCACGGCTGTCGGGCACCTGGTCGACTTCTTCGACGAGTCGCTCGGCGCACCGAACCCGCTGCCGGCAGGAGACCAGACCTGGCAGCTCAAGGAAGTCCTGACGACGTTCGGTCTGATCGGCTTCGGCATCTTCCTCGTCGCCTTCACGCGCGCTCTGCTGACGACCCGAGCCTTCGCCGGCCTGCGCGTCTCGGAGCCGGTCGCGGCGGTGGCGAACACACGCCGTGGGCTGGTCTGGTTCTGGGGCGGGCTCGTGGTCACGGCCGTCTTCTCGATCGTCAGCTACGTGCTGCTCAGCCAGGCCGAGTGGGCCGGTGCGATCGCGTTCGGTTCGGTGAACCTGATCGCCCCCGGTGTGCCGTGGTTCATCGGCATCTGGGCCGCGATCAACGGTGTCGCCGGCCTGGTCATCATGGTCGTCTCGTACCTGTTGTTCGGGCGCCGCAGCGGCCAGGACCTCCGGGCCGTCGGCGTCCTCCCGGGCTGGCGGCGTTTCGGCCTCGGCGTGGCGCTGGCGCTGACGACGACCGTCGCGGCCTTCGGCGTCGTGTTCGTCTTGGACTACTTCTTCAAGACCGACTTCCGGTTCTGGGTGCTCGCCGTCAAGGCCTTCAACCCCGAAATGATCGGGTACTCCCTGATCGTCCTGCCGCTGTTCCTCGTCTACTTCGTCGCGAATTCGGTGGCGATCAACTCGTTCAACCGCTTCACCCTGCGCGGACGCGAATGGGTGAACACCGCCCTCCTGGCGCTGTTCAACTCGCTCGGACCGATCGTGCTGGTCGTCGCGCAGTACACGACGTTCTTCATCACCGGTGAGACGATCGACGGCTTCGGCGGCATCTTCAGCATCTGGCTGTTCCCGGTGGTCGTCATCCTGGCCGTCGCCGCGGTCATCAGCCGCAAGATCTACCGCGAGACGAACAACCCGTACATCGCCGGGTTCCTCAATGCGGCGGTCGTGACCGTCATCAGCGTCACCAACTCGCTCGTGATGAGTTGACGAACCGGTGCTCGGGACGGCTTGGCTGTCCCGAGCACCGATTCGGGGTGGTGGAGCGGACAATGGAGCGATGCTTCCCCGGACCTTCGACGCCCACTTCCACATCGTCGACCCCGCGCATCCGCTCATAGCCAACGACGGATTCCTGCCCTCGGCCTTCACGGCCGACGATTACCGATCCGTGGTCTCAGATCTCCCCATCCAGGGCGGCGCCGTCGTCTCGGGGTCGTTCCAGGCGTTCGACCAGGGCTACCTGATCGACGCCCTCACTCAGCTCGGGCCGGGCTTCGTCGGCGTGACGCAGATCCCTGCCGACACCCCCGACGAGCGAATCCGCGAGTTGGATGCCGCGGGTGTCCGCGCCGTCCGCTTCAATGTCCGGCGCGGGGGATCAGCGGGGCTGCAGGAACTCGAGGCCCTAGCGACCCGGGTGCACGAGGTCGCAGGCTGGCATACCGAGCTGTACATCGATGCACGCGAACTGCCGGCAGTTCGCCGGACGGTGGAAATTCTGCCCGCCGTTGTCATCGACCACCTCGGGCTGCACGAGGACGGGTTGCCGGTCCTCCTCGACCTGGTGGCGCAGGGTGCGAAGGTGAAGGCGACCGGGTTCGGCCGCGTCGACCTCGACCCGGTCGCCGCGATGCGCGCGATCATGGATGTCGACCCTGCCGCTCTCATGGTGGGCACGGACCTTCCGTCGACCCGCGCGCGGCGCCCGTTCACCGTCGAAGATTTCGACCTTATCGCCGGGACGGTCGGCGCCGAGCAGGCCGAGGCTGTGTTCTGGGGCAACGCTGCGTCGTTATACCTGAAGCGGCCCCGGCGCGTGTGACGGGCGTGAGCTTCGTCGATGAGCGCGAGACGTTCGCGCGGATGGCCAGGATCACAGGAAGGGTGACGCCCGACGACACCCGCCGACTGGTTGGTGAGGGGTACGAGGGCATCGTGCTCGACCATGAGTCCGTGGACGCGGCATCCTCTCTGCGGTGGATCGCGGACGTGCCCGCGCTCCGCTTCGTCGAATTGCGCGGCAGGATCGCTGCCCCGTCGCTGGCGGCCCTCGAGGAGACGAGCGTTCGATCGTTGATCGTCAGGACGAATCAGGCACGTCCGGTACCGACCGAGGACCTCCGCTGGGCGACCCGCATCCATTCGGAGTCCTCCGACTTCGCCGCGGATGGGTGGGTCAGCCTCTCCCGGCTGGAAAGCCTCGTCCTCGGCCGTGTCAGCGGAGATGTCATCACTGCCGGGGACGGGTGCTCAGCCCTCACGCATCTGAAGCTGCAGGGTAAGCGGCAGACCGCCGCCTTCCGATGGCGGACCCCGTCGAAGAGGCTGGAGTCGATGCTGCTCCTGGCACTGCGGTGCCGAGATGTCGCTGCGCTGTCCGGATGCCGGGCGCTGCGCAGCATCCACATCGAGAACTCCGCCCTCCTCGTCGGCGGGGACATCGTTGACGTCTCGCCGTTGGCCGACCTCCCCGTGCTGGACAGCGTGGGGATCGCCGAGAACCTTCCGATGGCGGGAGTGCCGAGTCTGCTCGGGGGTGAGGCGCCGTTCGGCTGGCTTCCGGTGGCGAAGGGGCATCATGACGGTGATCCG
Organism: Microbacterium phoenicis; assembly: GCF_047302325.1. Taxonomy (NCBI): domain Bacteria; kingdom Bacillati; phylum Actinomycetota; class Actinomycetes; order Micrococcales; family Microbacteriaceae; genus Microbacterium; species Microbacterium phoenicis. The sequence continues at coordinate 400,057 of NZ_CP154849.1, read as the reverse complement.
GCGGACCCGCGCCTGCGGGAATTCGTCTTCCGCACCACGTCGTGACGGTGCGGTCCGCGGCCCTGCTGCCTCGGCGGGTGGTGTCGCTGCGGCGTCACCGATAGCTTCGACTCCCATGGGAGCGTCGGGGGGTGTGGGGGTGATCCTGACTGCGGTCGGCGTGACTCTTCTCGTCGGATGCGCACCCGCCGCCGCGGAGAGATCCCTCGGGATCGCAGCGAACGACGTCGCCTACGTCGAGTACTACGAGTACCCGTGGGCGGACGTGCCGGATCCGATCGAGCGGTTGACGATCGATGATCCCGACATCCTCAGCGAATGGGTGCGCGCGTATGCCGGCATGCCGGTGACCGAAGTCTCCCGGTCCGACCTGGACGACCTGGCCGGTGGGCAGACTCAATCCACCCGGTTCGTGTTGACGGACGGGCGGAGGATCGAGATCAGCACCGTCTGGCTCGGGCCGAAGGACGTCATCGTGCTGTGGGCGGATGGAACCGCGTCGAAGACCGCGTGGGGGTCTCCCGACTTGTTCGCCGCCTATGAGGATGCGGGCGTCGTCGATGAGGTGGACGCTGCGGAACGCCCTGCGGCCCGCGTCATCGCACCGGCGACGGTCTCCCGCTGACCGCAGATACGGAGGATGCCGAGTTGCTCAAACGCCTGATTCGCGCCCTCCAGGGTGTGACAGAGAGGAATGCCAATGGCGAATGACTCAGTCTCCGACGACGATCGCTGGCTCATCATCAACGGTCGCCGGTGGCGGCGCACCGATCCGTCTTTGCCCGCGGACCTCGTGTCGGCGTTGACCTCTCATCTCGGGCGCGGCCGGTCGGGTGTGCGCCGCGCGAAAGGTGATCCGGACGCCACCTCCGAGGCTCGCCGGCGGGTCGACCTCGCCAAGCACGGTCTCGGCGAGCGGGGTCCGTACTGGTGGGACGAGCCTGAGGTCGAGCGCCTGCGCCGTGCGAGGCAGGCGCTCCGAGAGCTGGAGGAACTCGAGGGCTGAGGGGGGCTACCGCCGCGCGACCGTCGACCCTCGGATCACCAACCGCACCGGCAGGTTCCGGATGCCGGACTCTCGCGTGGAGCCGTCGATCGCCTCGAAGACGTGCTGTGCTGCGCGCCTCCCGAGTTGCTGCAGGTTGGCGTCGATGCTGGTGAGCTCGGGGCGGGAGTTGGTGGCCAGGAGCTCCCAGTTGTCGTAGCCGATGACGGCGAGGTCGTCGGGGACTGTTCTGCCGAAGTCGCGCGCCGTATCGAGCACACCACGCGCGATCTGATCGGATGCGGCGAAGATGGCGTCGATGTCGGGGTGTCGAGTGAGAAGGGTGCTCGCGGCATCCCTTCCCCAGTGCTCGGACCAATCGCCGGAGAGGGGATCGCCGACGAAATCGAGTCCCGCGTCCGCGAGAGCGGTGCGTGCGCCTTCGAGCCGCTCGCGAGCGGCTGCGTAGGTGGGGTCGCCGGAGACGTGCGCGATCCGTGTGCGCCCGCACGCGAGCAGGTGCTCGATCGCCAAGCGGCCGCCGGCACGGTTGTCGGGGGTGAGGGACAGGTCGCGATCGTCGTCGGAGGGCGCATATGCGTAGACGACCGGGACGGGGATCTCTTGACCGAGCGAGGGGCGCGGGTCGGTCTGACGGCCGACCACGATGATCCCGTCGACTCGTCTGCTCAGGAGGGCGCGAAGGTGATGCTGCTCGCGGATGGCATCTCCGCGGGCATCGCACAGGAAGACATTCACCTGCCCAGCCCCGAAGGCGTCCTCGGCGCCCATGAGGATCGGGAGCATGAAGCGTCCGTCGAGGTCGCTCGTCAGCAGCCCCACGGTGCCGGTTCGGCCCGCGAAGAGCCCCTTGGCCATCGGATTCGGTGTGAAGGCGAGCTCGTCCGCCGCCTTGAGTACCCGCCGTCGCGTGCTCGCCGCCACGTCACTGCGGTTGTTGATCGCCTTCGACGCGGTGGCGAGCGACACTCCCGCGGCGCGAGCGACATCGCCCAGAGTGGCCATGCGAGGGCCGGCTTCGTCGAGCGACACGGACCAACCTTTCGAAAAGATTTCGGGATTCATTATTGACCCTACCGAACAACCGGCGCTAGTGTCCCGAAATGGGTTTCGATAGTTTCGACATCCGCAGCACCAGGGCCGTGTGATCACCCACACGCTCACTCGACGGAGAGTAAGAGGACTCGCAATGACCACCATCCCTCGCCGGTCCCGACGGCGGACTTTCACTGCATTGATCACTGCCGGCCTCCTGGCCGGCTCGCTGGCCGCCTGCGCAGGTGGCGGGAACACGACGGGGGCGGCGCCTGCCGACATCCCCGCCGAAGGCGTGGACGACGGCTCCACTCTCACCCTGTGGACGCGCGCACCGCTCGAGAAGCAGGCGAAGCTCCTCGTCGAGGCCTACAACGACACGCATGAGAACCAGGTCGAGCTGACGGTCGTGCCCAACGACGACTACGTCGCCAAGGTGGGGGCCGCTGCCGGTTCGAACGGGCTCCCGGACCTCTTCGCTGCCGACATCGTCTACGTTCCGAACTGGGTCGAGCAGGGTCTGTTCCAAGACATCAGCGCACAGATCGACGGCCTCGACTTCAAGGATGAGATCAACAAGGGGCACCTGAGTGCCGGCACGGTCGACGACAAGGAGCACGTGCTCCCGTTCGTCCTCGACCTCTCCATGCTGTTCTGGAACAAGGAACTGTTCGAGGAGGCCGGACTCGACCCGGAGAAGGCGCCGGCGAACCTCGAAGAGTTCGCCGAGGCGGCCAAGGCGATCCAGGCCCTCGACAAGCCCGACGTCTACGGCACGGCTACCGGACTGAACTGCGGCGGATGCCTCGTCTTCACGTGGTTCCCCACGGTCTGGGCCGATGGCGAGGAGGTGCTGAGTGACGATGGCATGGAGTCGTTGCTCGCCAGCGACACCGCCAAGGAGGTGTACTCGACCTGGAAGGACCTGTGGGACTCGGGCGCCGTTCTGCCGAGTTCGCAGGATGAGGCCGGGCCGACCTGGACGGCGGGATTCACCGAAGGCAAGGTCGGGCTCATGTACTACCCCGCCACGCTTCTGTCCTCCACACCCTTCGACGCGGGTGTGGCGGGTATCGCCGGTCCCGACGGCGGCGCCTCGACCTTCGTCGGCGGTGACGGCATCGGCATCTCGAAGGACTCGAAGCAGTCGCCCCAGGCGTGGAACTTCCTCAACTGGCTGATGTCCGAGGACGCTCAGGTCGGTGTCCTCGCCAAGAACAAGGACGTCGTCTCGCGAGCGGACTTCGCATCGAACGAGTACTCCGAGGCGGACCCGCGACTGGTGACCATCAACGAGGTCGCGGGTCAGGGCGACACCCCCGTCGCGCTGAACTTCCAGCAGGCCTTCAATGCCCCGGGCAGCCCGTGGCTGACCCTCGTCCGCAACGCCGTCCTCGGCGATGGGGACACGGTCGACGCCGACAACGAAGAGATCACCGCCATCCTGCAGCAGTGATCCTCGGCGGGGGCCGCGCCGACCGCGCGGCCCCCGCCGGCATCCCCTTCACGAAAGGTCGACATGGTCGTCACCGCACCTCCCGCTCCCGCCCGCCGGCGGGCGCGTCGCCCCCTCGGCGGGCCGGCACAGGGCTGGGGCTTCGCTGCTCCCACGGCGCTGTTCGTCGTCTTCCTGTTCGTCATCCCGCTGTTGCTCGTCCTTCAGATGTCGGGTTCGGATTGGCCGCTCCTGGGTGGCAACCGCGGGCTGAACCTCCCCGAGAACTACGTCGATGCCGTCGATCACCGGTTGTTCTGGGATTCGATCCGGTTCACGCTGCTCTACACCGTCATCACGACGGTCCTGCTGATCGGTCTCGGTCTCGGACTCGCCCTGCTCGTGCAGGAGAGCACGCGCTGGAAGGGGCTGCTCCGCACGGCCTTCCTCGTCCCTTCCGCCCTGGGCCTCGCGTCCGCGTCGCTGCTCTTCTACGTCCTGTACTCGCCTCTCGCTGGGCCCTTCGCCGATCTGATGGATGCCTGGGGCATCACGTTCCTGGGTACGCCCGAGGGTGCGCTCTGGTCGACGGTCTTCCTCATCGTGTGGCGGTACGCGGGCTTCTACATGCTGCTCATGCTGGTGGGCCTGCAGGGAATCCCCGACGAGGTGTACGAGGCCGCGCGGATCGACGGTGCCTCGCGCTGGCAGACCTTCCGCGACATCACCGTGCCGCTTCTGCGGCCGACCTTCGCGCTCACCACCGTCATGTGCGTGACCGGTTCCCTGCTCGCGTTCGAGCAGTTCTACATCCTGACCAAGGGCGGGCCCGACAACAGCACGGTCACGATCGTGCAGCTCATCTACAGCGTCGCGTTCCAAGGGCAGAACAACCTCGGAGTGGCCGGAGCGCTCTCAGTGCTCGTGCTGCTCGCTCTGATCGTCATCAACTTCTTCCAGCTGCGTGCCTTCCGCCGCCCCGACGAGAGCTGATCTCCGATGACCATGACCGCAACGCGCACCCTCGTAGCCCCGGGGTCGACCCCCGACTCGCCGCGACGGCGTCGCTCCCGCGCACAGCGCCTCGTCCTCGGCATCCCCTATGCCGTCTTCACGACAGCCCTCGCCATCATCTTCTTGTACCCGCTCATCTGGACGGCGGTGTCATCGGTGGGCCCCCGCGCGGGTACGAGCCAGACGGAGGGCTGGGGCTTCGGCAACTATCTCGCACTCGCCGACTATCAGGCGGGGATCTGGGTCTACCTCGGCAACTCCCTGTTCGTATCGATCTTGACGGTGGCGCTGACGCTGCTGCTGTCACTGACCGGCGGATACGCGTTCGCCCGATTCGATTTCCCGGGCAAGAACGTGCTGTTCCTCCTGGTCCTCGCGATCTTGATGGTGCCGTACGCGACGCTGTTGATCCCGCTCTACGTCCTGCTGAACGCCGTCGGCCTGCAGAACTCGCTCGTCGGGGTGGCCCTGGTGATCACCATGTTCCAGTTGCCGTTCTCGATGTTCATGATGCGGGTGTCGTTCGAATCGGTGCCCAAGGAATTCGACGAGGCCGCCATGGTCGACGGGTGCTCTGCATTCAGCGCGCTGTGGCGCGTGCTGATCCCCGCCGTCAAGCCGGGATTGATCACCGTCGGGCTGTTCGCCTTCCTCACCGCGTGGAACGACTTCTTCGCCCCGCTCATTCTCATCAACGACTCCGCGCGGATGACGCTGCCTCTCGCCGTCGCCAACCTGCGGGGCCAGGTCCAGGGCGTCGTCGACTACGGCGCGACGGAGGCGGGGGTCGTCGTGCTGGCGCTGCCCTGCATCCTTCTCTTCCTGATCCTTCAACGTCATTACGTCCGCGGCTTCATGTCCGGCGCTTTCAAGGGATGACCATGACCACTCCGATCGTCGACACCGCCGTTTCCCGCCCCATTGCGCCGGCCGATCCCTCGACAGGCCGATTCCGTCCGCTCGGCCTCGGCGAGGTCCGGCTGACCGACGGCTTTTGGGCCGAGCGCCAGAGGCGCAACGCCACAGCGACCATCCCCCACATCCGGGCACGGCTCGAGTCCGAAGGATGGCTCGGAAACTTCGACCTGGCCGCTGCGGGTGACCTTCCCGACGGACGCCGCGGTCGAGAGTTCTCCGACTCCGAGGTCTTCAAGTACTTGGAGGCGCTCGCGTGGGAGCTCGGCCGCGAGCCCGACGAGCGATCCGAGGAGGACTTCCGCGCCGTCGTCGCACGAGTCGCCGCCGCCCAGGAGCCGGACGGGTACGTCAACACCATGTTCGGTCGCCCCCGCCAAGCTCCGCGCTGGTCCGACCTCGAGTGGGGCCACGAGCTGTACTGCCTCGGTCACCTCTTCCAAGCGGCGGTCGCCCGTCACCGCACACGGCCCGACGCAGACGACGGGCTCATCGGTGTCGCTCGTCGTGCCGCCGACCTCGTCTGCCGCACCTTCGGTGAGGGGGGCATCGAGCGCGTGTGCGGGCACGCGGAGATCGAGACCGGCCTGGCCGAGCTCGGCAGAGCATTGGACGAGCCCGGATACATCGATCAGGCGGCCCTGTTCGTCGAGCGTCGCGGCCACGGCACGCTCGCCGACATCGAATGGGGCAGGGTCTACTTCCAGGACGACGTTCCGGTACGCGAGGCCGACTCTCTTCGCGGCCACGCTGTGCGAGCCAACTATCTCGCCGCCGGTGCCGTCGACGTCGCTGTCGAACGAGGGGATGCCGAGCTGTTGGATGCCGTCCGGCGTCAGACCTCACACGCCATCGCCCGCCGTACGTACCTCACGGGCGGTCAAGGATCTCACCATCAGGACGAGGCCTTCGGGCAGGACTGGGAGCTGCCCTCTGACCGTGCTTACTCGGAAACATGCGCCGGGGTCTCATCGGTGATGCTCTCGTGGAGACTGTTGCTGTCAGACGGGTCTCCGGAACACGCGGACCTCATCGAGCGCACCCTCTACAACGTCGTGGCGACGGCGGTGGGACAGGACGGCACGTCGTTCTTCTACGCCAACACTCTCCACCAGCGTGTGCCGGGCGAGCCCGCCGATCCGGAGTCGACGTCCCCGAGGGCATCATCGTCGCTCCGTGCGCCGTGGTTCGATGTGTCCTGCTGCCCGCCCAATGTCGCGCGGACGTTCGCCGCCCTCGCCGCCTACCTGGCCACGGCGGACGAAGACGGTATCCAGGTGCACCAGTACGCCGGTTCCGAGATCCGCACGACACTCCGGCCCGGGGTGACGGTCGGCGTGCGCGTCGAGACGTCCTACCCGGACGCAGGCGACATCCGCCTCGTGATCACGGAATCGACGGGCGGGCCGTGGTCGCTAACTCTGCGTGTGCCGGCGTGGGCGGTCGGGGCGACGACCTCCGATGCGGATGGCACTCGAACCGCCGAGCCCGGGACTGTCAGCGTGCGGCGTTCCTTCGCCGTCGGTGAAGAGGTCGTCCTGACGCTGCCCATGGCGCCTCGTGTGACTCATCCCCACCCGCTCATCGACGCCGTCCGGGGGTCCATCGCGGTCGAACGGGGTCCGGTGGTCTACGCCCTCGAGTCGATCGACCTCGGTGCCGACGTGGATCGAGCCGTCATCGTCGGCGACCCGGAACTGGATGTGCGGGGCGGCGAGATCCTGCTCCGAGTCGGCGTTCGCGCGTCCGAGGAAGCCTCATGGCCATATGGCGACGCGGTCGATCCGGTGGCCGAAGAGACGCGAGTGCGCCTCATTCCCTATCGAGAGTGGGGAAACCGCGGGCCGTCGACGATGCGCGTATGGATCCCGCGGTGATCCCGCGCGAGAATGTCATTTCCAGAGCTAAACCAGACCACCCACCACGCTTTCTGACCTAGACAGGACTGGGAAACACGCGGTTCTGCGGAGCGACAACAGCGAGACGTTCTAAAGCTACTTCAGACAAACACGGCGGGAAAATGCCTGGTGAGAGATATTTAGGTCGGCCGGGCGCCTCCCTGCGAGCGGTCTCCCACCGCCGTCACACCGCTGCCAGTGCTCAGGGCGCCTGCCCGGCACGGCGAGTGCGCCCGGGGGTTCGGATCGTCATCTCTAGCGGTTGCGCAGAAGCAGCGCGACCCGCAGCGAAGCGGAGTTCTGCTTCTGCGTCGGGCGACTTCGTTGGAGAGCTGGTGACGACACGCACACGCCGGTATCGGGGTCGTGCGGAGGGAGCATCTTGCAGGTGCGCCGCTCTGGACGACCTCGCCCGGGGTGCGTGGCGCGGACTTACATCTCGCGTGAGGTGTATGTTGGCGCCACATATTCGCTGGCGTGGGGTGACGACTCGATTTCACCCGGGACCTCTGGGCCGACCCAGCGTTGAGATCCGTGCCATGCCGACGCGCGAGGAGCCCCAGAACAACGACGAGCCGGTCGGTGCTCACGCCGACCGGCTGTCTCTAGTGCTGCAGAATCGAGGCGGGTATGCCTCGACGGTCACGGCTACGCCCGCCCTCTGGTCAGGCGTACGCGTGGTGGACGTGCCATCCGTCGCGGTCTGGATAGACGTCGAAGACGAGGCTCTCGCCGGCGTCGTCGGTGCCTTGGAATCGCCAGCCGTACAGACTTTGGCCGCCGCCCGCGTTCGAGCTCCACACGGAGGCGCGGAGCCTGGTCGGGGTGTCGGTCACTCGCCACCGGCGGCCCGCGAAGAGCATCCGTGACGGGCTGTCGTCCGTCATCCAGATCGTCACTTCGGTCGAGTCGAGTGGAGCGAGCATGCGTGGAAACTATCGAACGCATGTTCTAATCTCAAGGTGCCCGTGGGGAGCGACGCGTGGCCAGGAAGGGGGCGAGCGATGGGCACCAATCGTCGCTACGCTCGCCACTTCGACCGCCTGATGGATGCGCGAATCCTCGAGCGCGTCGCGAACGGCCGCTGCAGTCCCCCACCCCGAATGAACGACAGGACTCGGTCCTGCCCGTCACGCGCGACCCGCAACCGAAGCGATGCGTTGCGTGGGTGTGGTTCGGGCCGACGGCGATACTCGTCGAAGCGAAGGTTGTCGTCTGGAATGACGTCGCCTGCGGCATCGAGTTCACGGCCGGTGAACGGGTGCTTCGCTGCTGGGTCTGGGCCAACGCCGTGACACCTGTTGAGAGCTCATGAACGCTCGGACGGCTCCGGCCTAAGGCGACGGATAGCGTCGCCTTCGAGTACGCCCCTATCCCACCGCGGTGGCTGTGGCGCCGCCATGCGCTTCGCTAACGGCGCGTGCTGGTGCGACGCCATGGCGCCGAGAAGCAAGCCTCCGGCGTGACCTCGTCAGGCAAAGAAAAGCCCCCCGATGCAAGCATCGGAGGGTCGATTCATGTATAGAAACGAGGGACCTTGTCCTCGTATTGCGGAAAGTTTACGTCAGGATGGATCCATGCCGCAAGCCGCCACGGTAACGACTGTAGCCGAGCACCTGCACGTGTCTCGGATGAGCACCTACGCGGCTGCCGCGGACGGGGATCTCAAGCGCGCACTCGACCTGTACCTCTGGAATGCCCGCATCTCCGCGGCCGTCTTTGAGACGCTCAGCGTCACTGAGGTGATTCTTCGAAACGCCATCGACGCCGCGTTGAAGAACTGGAATGTGACTCGCGGGGACTACCCGGCAGAGTGGACGAGTTCAGCGGCCGCGCCGTTGAACTCACTGATCAGCGGAGCCCTCCCACCTGCTCGGAGCAACGCAGGGAAGGCCCGCGCCAAACGCGCCCCGGACCATCCGAGGAAGACTGCAGAAATCACCCACGACGACGTGGTGGCGCAGCTGACCTTTGGCACGTACGCGAAGCTGATGCCCTGCTCGGACGAGAGTGACGACACTTTCGTCCGACGCCAGATTCTCTGGGACGAAGCTCTGAAAGACTCGTTTCGAGGCCGCCCCGGTGACGACTACCGAGTGCACGCCGGCAGGGTCGAACGCCTGCACGCGCTGCGCAACCGAGTCGCACACGCAGAGCCTGTGCTCAGCGTGAACTTCCGCAGCCGTATGAAGGACATGGCCAGACTGATTGACAGCATCAACCCGGAACTCACCGGCTGGCTCTCGGGAACCACGCGAATCCATGATGTTCTGCGGGAGCGACCGGGAACCTGAGCCGCTCGAATGAAGGTGACGACGATGGATGACGCTTTCGAGTACGCGACCGAGCCCCACTGCGACAGGTGCGGCACCGTCATGCGCTTCGCGGACGGTGCGTATCGGTGCGGCGCGTGCGGCACCGCCTAGCAGATTCCAGAGGCGCCGCGACCATCGAGCGCTGACGACCTCCCAGGTATCGCCGGGGCATGACCGCCCTGCGGGGCGGGTGATGCTGTGCGTGCACTCGCAGCGGACAGCGGAAGCTCGAAAGGGGCGTCAGCTCTGATGTTTGAAGAGGGCGAACCCGACGAGGTGGAGGAGAAGCTGCACCAGCAATGGACCGCCGTGCGGCTGCGTCTCCAAGGGGTGATGGACCGCCGGAGCGTATTGGACGCAGCGCTCTCTGCTTACGCGATAGACCACGCAGGCGACCTCCGGCTTGAAGACGTGCGGGCGATCCGCACCGAGTACGGCGTCGCCGCCGACCCGCCAGCAGAGGAGTTGCTCCCGCTGCTACGGATCACTGAGCAGCCAAGCATGGGCTAGGCGAGGCCCGCTCGGGTTCGTATTCTTCGAGCATGAACAAGCCGATCCTCATCCAGGTCGCAGTGTTCCTCCCGCTCGCAGGCGCCGCATCCATCCTCTTCACGCTCGGATGGTGGATTCCTGCCGTCGCCGCGTCCTTGGCCGCTGTCGGGGCGCTCATCTGGGTCAGGCGTGCCGTCGTCAACATGCGAACCGACGAAGCGCTCGCGGCCGCCGAAGAAGAGACGGGGGCAGAATGACCTTCAGGGCGGGGCGGTAGGTTCATTCGTTCGATCCGAGCCGTCGATGAACGCCTCAGCCGTCGATGAACGCCTCTTTACGTCGTGAACGACTGGAGTCACCCTGAGATCAGATAGTGCAGTGCAGAAGCCGACTCGGCTGCGCGTCGTTCTGCTCGCCCTGCTGGCTACTGCCGTGCTCGCGGGTGCTGCCGCCACGTGGATCCAGGGTGGCTCGCGCTGGCGCGGATGGTGTGGTTCCCGCTGTCGCCGCGGCTCATCGTGCAGTTCCGTGCCCCTGACTTCGACACGCGAGCCCACGGTCTCCCCGCCGAGGCTGACGCGCTCGCATCGTTCGTGAACGCTCAGGTCACCTTGCAGGCAGAGCGCTGGATCATCGAGCACCCTGACGACGCTGCTGACCTCTAGCCCCTCATAGGGAGCTCAGAGCTTTCAGCGGGGAGCCGCTGCCCGGAGCAGGCGCGCTACTTCGGGTGTCATCGAGTACCGCTCGCCGTCCCAGCCCCAGACGTAGTGCCATTGGCCGCCGTTCGGTGTCCGGTACATCGGGAGGTCCGCGCGGCGAATCGCCTTTCCCACACCGCCGAGCAGGCCGGCGATGCTAGAGGCACCCTTCGGGTGCTGCATCACGTCGGCCAGTTCCTGCGGACGGAAATACGCAGTCTCCTCCCGTGCGGCGTCGCAGAGGTAGCGGAGCACGATGAGGCCGGGCAGGGATACTTCGTTCATGAACTTCTTCGCCGTGGCTTCGGCAGATTCAGAGACCGCCCAGGCGGGCACCGTTCCAGATGCTGTCCGGGCGGGATCAGCGGCATCGGGGACGTTGGTAATGAACTCCGCGAACCGTACGTAGAACTCTTCAACGCGACTCTCGCGAACGTGGACTGTGATCGGGATCATGCTGACTCCAAGGTGGCTAAAAAGCGGGCTTGCACTGAGGGTGCCATTTTGCACGCCCACCGTCAAGCCTGCTTGTAAGCCAGCTCGTCCAGGGTTGAATGCCAGTTATCGCGGACGGCGACTACCGCGTCCGACTCCAGGCGCTGGAGGGCAGTCAGCGCTGACTCCTCGTGAGAAATGACCCGCCCGTTCTCGTCTCGGCTGAGGTCCAAGCCCGGGTAGCGGGCGACCAAGGCATCGTGCGCTTCCTCCGCCCACCGCTCGCCGCGGCTGGCCCAGTAGGACAGCATCAGCATGATCTCGCTCGGTCCGGGCACCGCGTGTAACGTTTGGCTCATGCGTCCCGCATGCGCAGTATGACTCGCGCTGCGAGGACACTCGCCCACGGTTGGATCAGGCAGAATGGGCCAAACCGTCGCCATGACCCCGGAGCCGCCCATGACCGGATCGCGCTCCTTCGAGAGCATGCTGGATGCGGCGACCCTTCCGATCCTCGAACTCGGCCAGCTGGCACAGCGGGAGTCGCACCGACCCCGACCCGTGTACACCGCACACAAGTGGTTCGCGCGGCGGTTCGGCACTGCAATGCGGGGGCTTCTCGTCGCCGCGACGCTCGGGCGAGACGACGATTTCTGGCGGGCGTTTCACGGCGACGCGGACCTTCGCGGCACCGATGTCGCCGACCTATTCATCGGCGGTGGCACGAGCCTGTACGAGGCGCATCGTCTCGGCGCGAACGTCGTCGGCGTCGACATCGACCCGGTTGCGTGCATGGTGACCGACTTCGAGTTGCGCGCACACCAGACGCCGGACCCCACCGTTCTCTTGGACGACCTCATCGTCGGTGCCGCCGACCAACGTGCGCTGTACGCGACGACGGGCCCAGACGGTTCCACGCGTGAAGGTCTGCACTACCTGTGGGTGCAGCAACTCACGTGCGGGGAGTGTGCAACGGAGTTCGATGCGCACCCCAGCTACGTCGTCGCGAAGGCTGGCGACCAGCGTTGGGTCGTCTGCGCGGGCTGCGGTCAGCTCACCACACAGCCTGCCGAGGCTACGCGTTTCCGGTGTGATTGCGGTCACTCGACCAGCCTTACGACCGCGCCGCTATCGCGGGGACGGGCAACATGCGTGGGATGCGGCCACGAGGAAAGGCTCATCGACTACGCCCGCCGGACGGGGGAGCGACCTCGCTACCGCATGTTCGCCATCGAGTCAGTGCCCGCCGGCCGCGAAACCACCCGATCCGTGCCGATTCGGCAGCGTCTGTTCCACGCACCGACGCCAGCGGACCTTGCGCTCTACGAACAAGCGCGAGCTGCGCTCCATGCGCGCCGCGATGCCGTGCCGGACCGCCTCATCCCGGTGCGCGACCGCAGCGACACTCGGCTCGTCAGTTACAACTACCGCACCTACGCCGACCTGTTCAACGACCGCCAGCTGCTACACCTCGTGCGGCTTATCGAGCAGATCGCCCATGTGGATGAGCAGCATCGACCAGCGCTGTCCATCGCCCTGTCGAACCACCTCACCTCCAACTGCATGCTGACCAGGTACAGCGAGGGATGGCGACAGGTCACCCCCCTGTTCTCTCTCCGCGCGTACGCCCACGCTCCCCGCCCCGTCGAACTGAATCCGTGGCTCCGCGGCACCGGTCGGGGCACGTTCCCTAACGCGGTCCGAAAGGTTGCGAACGCCATTGCCTTCGCAAGAGACCCCAAAGAGCTGACGGCAGAAGGGTTCATTCCGGTTCCTACCCGTGCTGAGGGCGCTGGAGCAACTATCATCACCGGGGACAGTCGACACCGTCCTGAAATCCCTGACGCCAGCGCGGACATCATCCTCACCGACCCGCCGTACCTCGACAACGTCGACTACAGCGAGCTATCGGACTTCTTCGTTCCCTGGCTGGCCGCGACCGGCCAGATCGTGGATCCCGGCGGTCCGTCCGCGCTGTCCCTCGCAGCCAAAGCGCGCCGCGGGGACAGTCTCGTGCGCTTCCAGGATGGCCTCACGGACTGCTTCACGGAAGCTGCCCGGATCCTAAGGCCGGCCGGGCGTCTCATCTTCACATTCCAGCATCAGACGGACGGCGCCTGGGCCGCCCTCGGCGAGGCGCTCGCCGCCAGTGGTCTGCAGGTGGTCAACGTGTTCCCGATGCGCGGCGACAGCGAATCCAGCCCACACCGCCACGACGGGTCAACTACTTGGGACGCCGTCTTTGTGCTCCGTCACCCGGCCACCCCGCTGCAAAGCAGCTCTGGTGTCAGCCGCACCAGCGTCGAGCGCGCCGTGACCCATGCGCGCGGGTATGCCGAACTGCTCGGTCTGCGCCATCCGGACGAGGAAAATCTCGTGCGAGGCACGCTCGCCGCCTCCGCTGCGGGCTTCTTCCCCGGAGCGCAGGGTGAAGACCACCTTCCGCTGCTGGACGCGCTCCGGGCCCACCGCGCTTCGACAGCGGATTCCGCTTCCGTCGCCGCATCCTGAGTCGTACGGCTCAGGCGCGTCTCGCCCGGTTAGAGTGCCTTGACGCTCAGTTCAGCTGAGCCATGGGGGGACCATGCCACGCATAGACAAGACGGCGTTCGTCGATTTCGCATCGACGGGGTGCGAAAAACAGTTGCGGATCGATCTGCACCCGCAAACCAGCCGCCATCAGCGGGAGCGGGACCGCTTCGGGATCGTCCGTCCGCAGGTGCGCCCGGTGCTCCGGGAGATGACGGCGGCCGGCAATGAATGGGGTGAAGCGAAGGTCCGCGAGCTGGAAGTCGCGTTTGGCGAGGCGCGCTTGATGGGCGGGCCACGAACTCTTACCGGCAGCCCGCCGGCCGAGCGACTCCAGTTTGCGAAGAGCGAGCTTCGACCGCATTTGAGTGGCCCGGTGCGTGCCGGCGACTTCTTCATCGAAACGTCCTTCCCTGTCGCAACTCAGACGTTCCGCGACATCCATGGCCTGGCGGATGTGGATGTGGAAGGTCGGGAGATGCCGCTGGACTTCAGCGACGCGAGGCCCGACATTATCGAAGTGCTCGCGCCGCAAGCAGGTCGCGAGCTCTTGACGGCGACGGGTGCGCTCGTCCGTGCCGACGCCGCGGATGGCCGATTGGTCCTGCGCGTCATCGACGTGAAACTGACCAGTGAGCCCGGCCCTCGTTATTTCTCGGAACTCGCGTACTACTCCCTCGCCCTGGCCGCATGGTTACAGGAGAACCACCTCGACGACCGGTTCGCGGTCAGTGCTGACGCGGCGGTGTGGCCGGGCAGTGAGACGACAACCACCTTCGCTGAACTCATCGCGACAGGCGTCACGGAGGGGCGGTACGAGGCCCTTCACGCGCTGCTAGAACTCGCACCGCTCCGCATTTTCGTCGCCGAGGTGCTCCGCCTACTCCGTCAGGTGATTCCGCGACTACTCGCCACCCCGTTCGATGAAATCCCTTGGTCTGTCACGCCCGCATGCCAGGGTTGCGAGAACCTCGGCCAGCGGTTCCGTGACGAACCTGGCGACCAAGCCTCTGACTGGGACCCCGCACACTGCCTGCCAGTCGCTCGCGCGCAGCAGCACCTTTCTCGACTGCCCTACCTTTCGCGAGGGTCGCTGAAGGTACTCAAGGACCACGGCCACGCAGATGTGGGCGCGGTTGCCGACCTGGACCCAGAAGACCCCACGTACAGCGCCCATCACCGGTTGCGCGCGCAGCGTGCAGTCCTGAGCACGCGCGCTCGCGCGCTTCGAGGTGACGAAGTCGAGCCAGTCGACGTCGCCTCCGCCTCGACAGCGGCGATCCCCTCGTACGCGAAGCTGCGCATTTACATCACCGCCGATTTCGATCCCGGTAGCGCCATCACCTTTGCCTTCGGTCTCACCTACGCGTGGATGTCCAAGGACGAGCCGAAACCGACATTCCCCAGGATGCGGTTGCACTACACACGAGCCCGAACCACCGATGAAGAGTGGCAGGCAGTCTCGGCGCTGCTCGGCGAGATCGACAGTATTCTTCGCCAGGCCGAGGCCATCGACCGCAACGCCCCCTTCCAGGTCTACGTGTGGGACCAGCTCACCCTCGACCATCTCACCCGGGTCATATCCCGACACCTACCCCGCATCCTCGGCAGCAACCTGTCCCGCCTGGCGTGGTTGTTCCCGCCGGCCGAGGTGGTCGGCAACGCCCGCATCACCTCGACGCCCGCCGTCAGTGTGGTGAAAGACGCAGTTCGAGGGCTGGTATCCCTCAACCTGGCTCACAACTACAACCTCTTGGACACCGCACGCCGGTTCCACCGGGGCACTACCCCGAACGCGGAGTTCCGAACCCCGACGTTCTGGACGGACCCGTTCTCAGATCAGATCCCGCCCGAGCGAGCGCACCAGATGTGGCAGAACCGTCACGTCTCAGGCCGGCAGACACCTGCGCAGCTCTCCCGCGACCTGCAGCAGACCGTCAACTCTAAGCTCGCTGCCCTCTCCAACGTCACCGACCACCTCACCACCCTGTTGCGCGGGAGACTGCCGCGATCCGCGCCCAGCATCCGCCAGCTTCAGCCGCCGGAGGACCTCAGCGCGTCCAGCCACCTCGGGGCGCTCCTTTACGCGCACACCAGGTTGGAAGCGGCTCTCACGACCATCGAAGTGTCACTGAACCGTGCACTGCCGTTGGATGAGCGGGAAGCGAAGTTCCTCGCGGCCCATCTCCTTGAGCGCGCGCCCGTCGCCGAAGCCGAGCAGTGGCTCGCAGACGCCGGCATACCAGGTGCCCCAGACGTTTACGTCCTTTCGCTCGACTCCACTGAGTTCAAGGGCAAGGAGGGCGACTTCACGTGGACGATGCTGCCCGCCGAACTTGTCCATCTCGCAGACACGAGCGTCGGCGCCTTCCTCACTCGCGAAGGCGAGACCACGCTTCTCAGCGAAGCAGCCTGGCGGACGAGGATGGGGGACATTTTCGGCGTCACGATTCGTGGCATCGACCGGCGTGCTCGGCTCATCGCCGTCGAACTGACGGCGTGGGACGCGGACCTGCGCAATGCGATTCTAGGTGCGGGGCTCGTGAACCTGGATCGAGACCTCGTGTTGGACGAGACAAGCAAGGATTTTCTCAGTAAACCACTGAGCGAAGCCATCAAGGCCATCGGGACACCGCCGTCAGCGGCGCGCGATCCGCGCATTCAGCAGGCGCTGGGCTCAGCCAGGCGGCCGCGGACCACCGCAGCCCACCCCGCCGAACACTTTCTATGGACCCCGACCAACACGGCCACCACGCCTGTCACCCGCGACCTCCCAGCCCTTCGCGCGCAGATCGACCAGCGTCACCGCCTAGACGACAGTCAGCAGCGCGCATGGGAAGCCGCACTGTCCCGGCGGCTGACCCTGATCTGGGGGCCTCCCGGCACAGGTAAGACGCAGACTGTCCGCGCCATCCTGGCGGGCCTCCTCGCCGAGGCCAGCGCTCGCCCGCTGCGGATCGCGGTCACCGCGAATACCAACTCCGCCATGGACAACGTCACGCAGCCCATACTCGAGGAGATCAACTCGTACACCGGGGCGGTGGAGTTCTACCGCCTGCTGAGCGCCGCATCGACACCGCCGGCGTGGCTACCCGCGCGGCACGTCGTTTCTACGGCCGCGGACAGCGCAACTCTGCGACCCCTCTATCAGCGGTTGCGTCGCGGTGAGTCGACCGTGGTTGCCGGCCTCACCCAACAATTGACGAAACTCATCAAGTTGAGCCGCTCCAAGCAGAACATCGGGCTGTTCGATGTGCTCATCATCGACGAGGCCGGCGCGCTGGACGTCCCTCGGGCGCTCCTCGCCCTTGAGGGAGTTGCCGACGGTGCCACCGTCATCGTCGCCGGCGACCCGCTGCAACTCCCGCCCATCCGGCACGGTGAACCCCCGCTCGGCCTGGAAGCGATGGTCGGGTCGATTTACGACTTCTTTGCCGTCGGTCACGGAGTGCCCGCCGTGGAACTTCACAACAACTATCGGTCGAACACCAGCATCGTTGATCTTGCCCGCCGGGCCGGCTACCCGGCTCAGCTGCAAGCGATCCGCCCTGACCGTCGGATCGCTTACGCGAGCGAAGCGGACGGGCGTGAGGACTGGCCAGACGCCATTCCCTATTCGGACGAGGTCGCACGCATCGCGGACCCGCAGCTACCCGTTGTCTGCGTGACCTACGATGAAGGTGTCTCGGGGCAATGGAATCAATTCGAAGTCGAGCAGGTCGCTGCGCTCGTGATCTGGTACCGCAAGACCCTCTTTGCCGGTGTCGACGGAACGCACGTGCCCCTGACGGACGAGTACTTCTGGAATGAGGCGGTCGGTGTTGTGACCCCGCACCGTGCGCAGCGTGCCCGCATCGTGGACACACTGGTACGTACATTCGCAGTTCCTGGTAGCGACGCGCGCCTCCCGGAGTGGATCGCCGGCGCCGTTGACACGGTGGAGCGATTTCAGGGACAGGAACGCGACGTCATCGTCGCCAGCTACGCGGTCGGAGACCCCGACACCATCGCTGAGGAGGCGGAGTTCCTGCTCAACCTGAACAGATTCAACGTCCTCGCGACCCGAGCGAAAGCGAAGCTGGTGGTATTCGCCTCGCGAGAGTTGGTCTCGTACCTCGGCTCCGACCTCAAGGTGCTTCGTTCAAGCGGTCTGCTCAAGGATTTCGTCGGGGTGTTCTGTGACCAGACCCGCGACGCTGTGCTCAGTTGGCAGGAGCGCGGCGTCGTCCACGATGTAGGCGTTGAGGTGCGCTGGGCGGGTGTTTAGTTGCGGGATTTCCCGCGCCCACCGTTCTTCTTCTTCTTCTCGGGGGACTGGTTGCCGCTCTGTTCGAACAGATAGTTCGCGATGATGTAGCCCAGTCCGAGGGTCTCCACGAGCCCGGAGGAGAGCCAAGCGATGATGACCGCCGGTTCGGTCTGGTTGCCCTTCACCAGCATGTATGCGGTCATGAAGATGGCTGAGGCGACCAGGACCGCGGAGATCGCGAACATCGCCCAGACGAAGAACGTGCGTCGTTGGCGCTGCTGCTGCCTCAGCTTATTGAGGTGCTCTTCCTCGATGGCGTTCCGCGTCTCTTCGCTGGAAACCTGCGCTTCACGCATCCGGCGGTCATACGCGGTTGCCGCGGCCGAACCGCGGATCACTACCGCCCGCGCAGGTATGTCCACGCCCTTCAGCTGGTCAGCGGGACGATCTCCTGGGTCGTTGCTCTGGTCAGGCATAGCGGGGCTTCAAGACGTTCTCACGCTTCAGTCGGTCAAGGCGAGTGTGAATTGCGGCTCGAGTCACAGAGAAGATGTCCGCCATCTCCGAGACGCTGACGTTCTCCTCGTACAGCTCTTTCACCCGGGGCGTCGGCATCAACAGGTTCCCGGCGAACTCGTCAGCGTAGAACTCGTGGAGGTCCCAGCCGCGCCCGCGGGCTGCCTGTAGCTCCGCTTCGCTCTCTTTGAACGTGTAGTTATCGTCCTGCGCTTCGGCGCGCTCCATGAAGTGGCCGATTTCGTGCGCACACGTGAAGAGCTGGCGCTCGAACCGTTCCTTGTCCGACAGAAAGATCTTCACGTTGCCTGCAGTAGCCGTGATAGCGCCCGACAGCTCAGGGTCTTCGAACTCGACGAAAGAAACGTCGATGTCGAGCTTCTCGGCTATCGCCACCGGATCAACGGGAAGCGTCCCGTCCCAGTACTGCTCGAGAACCTTCGCAGCTGCCTTCTGGGCAGCATCCTTCACCAGCACGTGAGCCCCCTTTGCTTCGACAAGCGCGACCCCTACTATCGCCGATTCTGACGATACTCGTCACATCGGACACCGGTCCCCGCTCCGGCGCGGCGGATGATTCCACCGCACCTCGACACCTCTGCGGGCAATTTTGACGTGGAGTCAGCGTGGAACGCAGCAGGCGCGTCCTCGGCCGGCGAGCGCATGGTGCGGCGAATGAGCGGGGAGAGTCTTCGCCGCGACCTCATCGAGATGCTGACTGAACAGCACGGAGACGAGCATCGAGCGGCCTTCGCGACGTGGCTTCGGGATCTGGATTCGGGGGTAGTTCTCGACCGCCTCGAACCCGAAATCACGGCCGTCGCTCAAGGAGACCATGCCGCGTGGGACCGGGGGGCTGTGCCGCAGTGGCTCGCAGAGGCGGGCGTAATCGCCTGAGCGTGCCCGCCCTGATGATGCCCCCGAGGCGTCGCACCGTGACGCCGTCGGGCGGTAACCAGTCCGAACTATGTCTGGAATGTCTGGAGTGGGTCTGGAACTGACAGAGAAGTCACAATTGGAGGGGCTGACGGGAATCGAACCCGCGCTATCTGCTTGGGAAGCAGATGTTCTGCCATTGAACTACAGCCCCACTGCGCCCGGAGGCGCCTCGTAAGCCTAGCAAGGCTCCGAGGCGTCCGCCCGTCGCAGCGATCAGTCGTTCGTGGGGGGCGCCGGCGGAGCCTGCGGAGGCGTCTGCGGCGGAACCGGGGGCTGACCCCCCACCGGGGGCTGACCTCCGACTGGGGGCTGACCAGGGTACGGCGGCTGAGCTCCGGGGTGTCCGCCTCCGGGGTAGGGCGGCTGAGCCCCGGGCTGCCCGCCCCCCGGATAGGGCGCACCCGGCCGCGGAGCGAAGATCATGCCGCTCTCCTGCATCGCGCGGAGCATGCCGTTCTTCACCGCGGTGCGCTGGATGAGGTACCCGATCCAGATCGCCAGAGCGAAGAAGCCGATGTAGAGGATGATCCCGAAAATGATGACCCCGGCGCCAAGCCCGGCGTAACCCCCGTAGTTGTCCATGCATCGCACTGTATCGAGCGCGGAGACGTTAGTCCCGCACCTTGACGGAAGCGCCCACCACCAGCAAGCCGAGCCCAGCGACGAGCCCGGCCAGCGCCATCCACCCGCCGGCCGTCCATGCCGCCGCGCCGATCGTCCCGATCGCGCTCGACCCGACGTAGTACGCGACGCTGTACAGCGCCACCGCGTGCTGTCGGCCCGAGCCACCGGCTCGCGCGGTTGCGGCGTTCGCCGTCGCGTGGGCCAGGAACATGCCCGCCGTGATGAGCAGGACTCCGAGCACGATGACGACCACCGGCGACGCGAGGGTGATGACGGCGCCGACGGCCATCGCAGCGCCGGCGGCGACCAGCGGCATCCGGGTCCCGAAGCGCTGGACGAGCGCGCTGGACAAACGTGAGGTCACGGTGCCCGACAGGTACGTCAGGAACACGAGCGAGACAGCCGTCGCCGACAGGAAGTACGGCGCGGCTTCGAGGCGGAAGCCCAGCGCATTGAAGACCGCGACCATCGCCCCGACGACCATCGCGCCGATCGCGTA
This sequence comes from Microbacterium phoenicis, assembly GCF_047302325.1. Taxonomy (NCBI): domain Bacteria; kingdom Bacillati; phylum Actinomycetota; class Actinomycetes; order Micrococcales; family Microbacteriaceae; genus Microbacterium; species Microbacterium phoenicis. The sequence goes on along the minus strand of NZ_CP154849.1, from coordinate 379,455 downwards.
CAGCGGGAGTGCGCGCGGGTTCACGGCCTGGCGCCCGAGGACGCGCAGACTGCGTGCCACCGGCATCGGCCGGTGCTCCTCAGTCGGCGGCAACAGGACCGCGAACAGCACCGTCAGTGCCGCCGCGAGGGTGCCGAGCAGCTCCAGCGACAGCCGCCATCCGACGACCTCGCCCACCGGCGCCGCGACGAGCCGCCCCGCGAGCCCGCCGACGCTCGTCGCGGCGACGTACGCTCCTGCAGCGACCCCCGCGCGCTGCGGACCTGCGGCCTCGTGCAGATAGGCGACCGCGAGAGCCGGGATGCCGCCGAGCGCCGCGCCGAGCAGGAATCTTCCCACCAGCAGCCCGGCGAACCCCGGCAGCAGAGGCGATGCGACGGCGATGACCGCCGCAGTCACGGCGGCGACGCGCAGCATCCGTCTCCGTCCGAAGCGGTCGGCAGCGAGCGCCCACGGCAGGATCGCCAGGGCGAGCCCGAGCGTCGCGGCTGACACGACCCACGACGCGTCGGCCGCGGTCAGCCGGTACGTCTCGGCGATGCCCGTGAGCAGGCCCTGCGGTGCGTAGAGCACCCCGAACGTCGCGATGCCCGTCGTCCACATCGCCGCGCCGAGCCGACGGGGCGACGCGGTGAGGGGAGGGATGCCGACGGTCGTCACACGCTCCACGGTAGGCACGCATCGCATTCAGATCCAATACCTATGTGCGTGAAGCGATAGCGTTCGTGCATGAGTCACGATCGCCTCGTGGACCTGCTGCCGCACCTCCCACTGCTCGACGCACTGGGTGAGGACGAGCACGTCACCCGTGCGGCCGAGGCGCTCGGGGTGCCGCAGCCGACCGTGAGCCGTGCGCTCCGCCAGCTCGAGTCGCGGCTCGGCGTCGCGCTGGTCGCGCGGGACGGCCGCGGCATCCGACTCACCGACGCCGCTCGTCGCATGCTGCCCGGCGTCCGCGTCGCCCTCCGTGCGGCGCAGGACGCGCTCGACTCTCTCGACGACGCCCGGTCGACCGTCGGGCTCGCGTTCCAGAATTCGCTCGGCGAGCACCTCGTCCCGCGGCTCGTCCGGCGGCTGCGCGAGGAGCGCCCCGACATCCGGGTGCAGCTGTGGCAGGGCGCGCGCGACGCCTGTCTCGCCGAACTCGACTCCGGAAGAACCGACCTCGCGATCGTCTCGGGGGCCGCCGCGACGCATCCCTCCGGAGAAACGCTCCACCTCTACGACGAGCCGCTCGTCGTCGTGGTCCCCGAGGGGCACCGGCTCGCGACGGCCGCGCGGGTCTCGCTCACGGACGTCGTCGGTGAGACGCACGTCACGCTCAAGCCGGGGTACGGGCTGCGCCGCACACTGGAGCAGCTTTTCGCCGCCGAGGGCGTGCCGCTCGACATCGCCTTCGAGGGCGACGACCTGCGCACCCTGCACGGACTCGTCGCCGCGGGGCTCGGCATCGCCATCGGGCCGGAGGTGCCGCATCCGCTCGACGGGTGCGTGCAGCGGACCATCGACGATCCGCGCGCCGCGCGCGACATGGGTGTGGTCTTCCGGGCAGGCCCCCGTCCGCCCGCGGTCGACGACGTCATCACCGTGCTCCGCGAGCTCACCAGGTCCTAGAGCCCGGCAGAATCGGAGCATGCGCGCGATGGTGATGGAACAGATCGCAGGACCCCTCGTCGTCACCGAGGTCCCCGATCCGGTCGCCCCCGAGGGCGGGGCCGTCATCGAGGTGCACGCGACGGGTCTCTGCCGCAGCGACTGGCACGCCTGGGTCGGACACGACGACATCGCCCTTCCCCACGTTCCCGGGCACGAGCTCGCGGGCGTCGTCGTCGAGCTCGGCGCGGGCGTCGAGAACTGGTCGGTCGGCGACCGGGCCACCGTGCCCTTCGTCTGCGGATGCGGCCGGTGCGAGTGGTGCCGCAGCGGCAATGCGCAGGTGTGCCCCGACCAGCAGCAGCCCGGCTTCACCCACTGGGGATCGTTCGCCGAGCGGGTCGCCCTCCACGCCGCCGACCGAAACCTCGTCGCCGTGCCGGCGTCGATCTCGTTCGCCGCTGCCGCCGCACTCGGATGCCGCTTCGCCACCGCCTACCGTGCGCTCACCGCCCGTGCGCAGCTGTCCGCGGGGGAGTGGGTCGTGATCGTCGGGGCAGGCGGGGTCGGCCTCAGCGCGGTCATGATCGCGAAGGCGCTCGGCGCGAAGGTCGTCGCGGTCGACCGCTCGGCCGCGGCGCTCGACGTCGCCCGCACGCTCGGCGCGGACGAGGTCATCGTCGCGGACGGGCGTGACGTGCCCGAGGCCGTCCACGCGGTCACGGGCGGCGGCGCCCACGTGTCGATCGACGCCGTCGGCAGCGAACAGACCTGCGCGGATGCCATCCACAGCCTGCGCCGCCGGGGACGGCACGTGCAGGTCGGGCTGCTGCCCTCGGCATCCGGTCTCACTCCAGCACCGCTGGCACGCGCCATCGCGTGGGAACTCGACCTGCTCGGCAGTCACGGCATGGCGGCCGAGGACTACCCCGGGATGATGGAGCTCATCGCCCGCGGCGCACTCCGCCCGCAGGACCTCATCGAGCGGACCGTGTCGCTCGAGCGGGCCGCCGAGCTGCTGCCGGTCATGGACTCCGCGTCGCCCGCGGGGATGACGATGATCGACCCGCGGCTCACTGTCGGGGTGTGAGCAGAGCGTCCAGCGCGACGCGCATCGCCGCGACGGGGTCGGTGCCGTCGGCGAGCCAGCGCACCTGGATGCCCTCCCACGTCCCGATCACGAGGTCGGCGAGCATGGTGGCGTCTTCCGTCGTGGTCAACCGTCCGGCCGCACGGTCGTGCTCGATCGCGTCGCGGTAGTCGGGGATGACCGACGCGTAGCGCTGCCGCAGCCACTCGTGCGCCTCGTGGTCGGCGTGCGTCGCCTCGGCCTGCACGACGGTGAACATGCGCACGAGTTCGCGTCGCGCGATGTTCCGCTCGACGATTGTCAGCACCGTCGGGATGAAGCCGTCCCGGGCGGAGCGCTCGAGGAAGTCCGTGTCGGCGGCATCCTCCTGCGAGAGGACGGCCGCGAGCAGCGACACCTTCGTGGGGAAGTGGTGCATGACGGTCGTGAGCCCGAGGTCGAGCTGCTTCGCGATCTGGCGCAGCGATCCGCCCCGGTACCCGTGCGCCCCGAAGACGGCCGTCGCCGTCGCGATGATCTCGCTGCGCCGCGCGGCGGACTTCGCGTACGGTCCGCGGGCCGGTGCATCGGTCATAGTCGAACAGTAGATCACGTGAAACCGTGCACCTGCACGTTTTTGGGCTAGCGTGGTCGTGTGCAGAACTATCGCTGGGTGAAGGACGGCTCGCAGGAGCCCGGGACCATGCGCTACGGCGCCGACTACAACCCCGAGCAGTGGCCTCGCGACGTGTGGGACGACGACATCCGGCTCATGCGCGAGGCGGGCGTGAACATCGTCTCGCTCGGCATCTTCTCGTGGGGCCTCCTCGAACCGCGTCCCGGCGAGTTCGACTTCACGTGGCTCGACGAGATCATCGAGCTGCTGCACGCGAACGGCATCGACGTGGACCTCGCGACCGCGACGGCGTCGCCGCCGTCATGGATGGCCCGGCGGCATCCCGAGATCCTGCCGCAGACCGTCGACGGGACGATCCTCTGGCCCGGTGCCCGCCAGCACTGGCGGCCGACGTCGCCGGTCTTCCGCGAGTACGCGCTGCGCCTGGTCCGCGCGCTCGCCGAGCGCTACGGCGACCACCCCGCCGTCGTCGCGTGGCACATCTCCAACGAGCTCGGGTGCCACAACCTCTACGACTACTCCGACGACGCCGCGCGCGCGTTCCGGGTCTGGCTCGAAGCCCGCTACGGCACGATCGAGGCGCTCAACGACGCGTGGGGCACGGCCTTCTGGTCGCAGCACTACGAGGAGTGGGACGAGATCCTGCCGCCGCGCTCCGCGCCCACGATCCGCAACCCCGGGCAGCAGCTCGACTTCGAGCGGTTCTCCTCGGATGCCGTCCGCGACCACCTGCGCGCCGAGGCGGCCGTGCTCGCCGAGGTGACGCCCGACATCCCGCGGACGACGAACTTCATGGTCGCGCAGAACGTCCGCGACATCGACTACCCGTCGTGGGTGGGCGACGTCGACTTCGTCTCGAACGACCACTACCTGCGACCCGGCGAGCTCGGCCGCGACGACCTCTCGTTCTGGGCGAACCTGACCGGCAACATCGCCGGGGGCCTGCCGTGGTTCCTTATGGAGCACGCGACGAGCGCCGTGAACTGGCGCGAGGTGAACCCGCCCAAGCGCTCCGGCGAGCTCCTGCGCGATGCGCTCACGCACGTCGGGCACGGCGCCGATGCGGTCTGCTACTTCCAGTGGCGGCAGTCGCGCGCCGGCGGTGAGCGGTACCACTCGGGCATGGTGCCGCACGCCGGTGAGCACAGCCGCGTGTTCCGCGACGTCGTCGCCCTCGGCGAAGCGCTCCGCGACCTCTCGCCGGTGCACGGCTCCCGGCGCGAGGCCGCGCGCGTCGCGATCGTCTTCGACTACGAGTCGTGGTGGGTCAGCGGGCGCGACGCCCACCCGTCGGACTCGCCCGCCTACGACGTCGAGACCCTCGCCTGGTACCGGTCCCTCCTCGACCTCGGCGTCCGCGCCGACGTCATCCCGGTCGGTGCGGCGTTCGACGGGTACGAGGTGCTCATCGCGCCGATGCTGCACGTCGTGCCCGAGGACCTGCGGGCACGTCTGACGTTGTACGCGGATGCCGGTGGCCACCTCGTCACGACCTCCTTCTCGGGCATCGTCGACGAGAACGATCGCGTCTGGCTCGGCGGATACCCCGGCGCGCTGCGCGAGCTGCTCGGCGTCCTCGTCGAGGAGTTCGTGCCGCTGCTCCCCGGGGAGCGCATCGCACTGTCCTCCGGCGCCGCGGCGCACGGCTGGACCGAGCGGATCGTCCACGTCGGCGACGACGTCGAGGTGCTCGACACCTACGCCGAGGGTGACCTCGCCGGTGCGCCGGCGGTGACGCGGCGGACCCTCGCGGCCGGTGGCAGCGCGACGTACGTGTCGGCCGACATCGGTCGCGACGGCGTCCGCGCGGTGCTCGCGGGGCTCGGGCTCGAGGCGCTCGCCGGCGACCCGCGGTCGGCGGACGGCCGGCTCGACGTCATCGAGCGCGGCGACGGTGAGGCGCGCTACGTCTTCCTCTCGAACCGCACCGACGAGGAGGTCGCGGCGCCGGTGGTCGGCGACGTGCTCGTGGGTGCGGCCGCGGCATCCGGTGTCGTCGTCGCGCCGCGCAGCGTGGTGGTGGTCCGCGTCGCGCGCTGAGTCGCGAGGCGGCCGTGAGGCTGGGCGCGTGCTGCCCGGTCGGCCGGGAGGCGGGCCGGGTGCTGCCCTCGGTCACGTGCTGACTGGCCGTTCGGCGGCCAGTAGGCTGGCCGCGTGCTGCTCAGCGACCGCGATATCCGACTCGAGATCGACGGCGGCCGCATCGGCCTCGACCCGTGGGACCCGGCGATGGTCCAGCCGTCGAGCGTCGACGTGCGGCTCGACCGGTACTTCCGGCTGTTCGACAACCACAAGTACCCGTTCATCGACCCGGCTGAGGATCAGCCCGAGCTGACCCGGCTGATCGAGGTCGCGCCCGACGAGCCGTTCATCCTGCACCCCGGCGAGTTCGCGCTCGGCGCGACCTTCGAGCAGATCACGCTGCCCGACGACGTCGCCGCGCGCCTCGAGGGAAAGAGCTCGCTCGGCCGCCTCGGTCTCATCACGCACTCGACGGCCGGGTTCATCGATCCTGGCTTCTCGGGGCATGTGACGCTAGAGCTCGCGAACGTCGCGACCCTGCCGATCAAGCTGTGGCCGGGCATGAAGATCGGACAGTTCTGCTTCTTCCGCCTGACCTCGCCGGCCGAGAACCCCTACGGCACCGGCTCGTACAAGAACCGGTACCAGGGGCAGCGGGGGCCGACGGCATCCCGCTCGTTCCAGAACTTTCACCGCACCGACGTCGGGACGACCGACGCCGGTGCAAAGGGGAACTGACCGCGCTCAGTCGCGCTGCGCCTGCTCGTAGCCGCGGGTGAAGCCGCGCTCGAAGGCCTCGGCGACGGCGGGATGCTGCGCGAAGCCGCGCTGCTCGCCGTGACCGTGCCGGTGGCCGCAGCCGCGACCGTGCTCGCTGTGCCGGTCGTGGTGACCGAAGCCGTGGCCGCGGTGCGGGCCGAACCCGTGGCGCGGACCGAAGCCGCCGCGACGGTGGCCGCGTCCGGGACGGGCCGGCATCGGCTGCGAGTCATCCCAGCCGAGTTCCCGCGCGATCGCGTCGAGCGAGCGGAGCAGGGTGTCGTAGTCGTCCTCGGGGACGGCGGCGGAGACCCGGGCCTGCACGGCGGCGACGATGTCGTCGCGCCGCGCGTCGGGCCCGGCCTGCGCGGCCTGCGCGTGGAGCTCGCGCGCCACGAGGCGGTGAACGAGCTTGAGGCGGTATCCGAGGGTGTCGTTGGATGAGGTGTTCATGAGGTGTCCTTCCGGGACGTCGTGTCACCGGCGGACGTTCCGCGATGACCATTGCATGTCAATCTGCAAGTACATGCAGTGTGACATGCATCTGCGGTACATGTCAAGTGACATGGATGCCGTCGCTGCCGGTATCGTCGAAGCGTGACCGATCCCACCGGCGACCTCGACGCCCTCCTCGCGGCCTTCGCACAGATGCGCGGACGCGGCGGGCCGCATCGGCATCACCCCGGCGGGCCTCACGCCCGCGGCCCGCACTCGGACGGCGGGCCGCCGCCGTGGATGCGCGGCGAGCGCGGCTTCGGTCCCGGCGCGCGCCTTGCGGGCGCACCCGCCCGCATCCGTCTGCTCGACGCCCTGGTCCACGCCGAGCACCCGCTCTCGGTGAGCGAGATCGCCGACGCGATCGGCGTCGACCAGCCGCGCGCATCGCGGCTCGTGCAACAGGCCGTCGAACTCGGGCTCGCCGCTCGTGAGGCCGACCCCGACGATGCGCGGCGCACGCGCATCGCGCTGACCTCCGAGGGGCGGCGCCGTGCCGGGGACTTCCGAGGCGAGCGCCGCGAGCGGCTCTCCCGCGCGCTGGCCGACTTCACGGACGAGGAGCGCGCGGAGCTCGTCCGGCTGCTGGGCAAACTCGCGGCATCCTGGCCCCGCGATTGAGGTACTAACCCGGCCTATGGCCCGCGCGCAAGAAGGTGAGCGGATCGGCGTCCGATGTCACCCTGGAACGGTGAGCACCGAGCAGCAGCAGTCCTCCGGGGAAGCAGACCAGCCGTCCGCCTCGACGCCCGTCGTCCCCGATGCGTCAGGAGGAACGAGCCCCGCGGGGTTCACGCGGGCTATCGCCCCCTGGGTGTTCTGGCCCGCGGCGGTGCTGATCGTCGGCTTCAGCCTGTTCGCCATCCTGCTCCCTGCACAGGCCGAGGCGTTCTTCGGCGGGGTGCAGACGACGATCGTCAATGCCTTCAACTGGTACTACGTGCTCATCGCCGCGTTCTTCGTCGCGTTCGCGATCTTCATCGGCTTCAGTCGGTTCGGTGACATCAAGCTCGGTCGCGACGATGACGAGCCCGAATTCTCGACGGGGGCATGGTTCTCCCTCCTCTTCGCCGCGGGGATGGGCATCGGTCTCGTCTTCTACGGCGTGAGCGAGCCGCTCAGCCACTTCGTCACCCCGCGCCCCGGGGTCGAGGGCAACAATGCACAGCTCGCGAGCGCGGCCCTCACTCAGACCTACCTCCACTGGGGTGTTCAGGCGTGGGCGATGTACGTCGTCGTCGGTGTGGCGCTCGCCTATGCGATCCACCGCCGCAAGCGACCCATCTCCATCCGGTGGGCGCTCGAGCCGCTGCTCGGCAAGCGGGTTCACGGCGCTGCCGGGAACGTCATCGACGCGGTCGCCCTCGTCGGGACCCTCTTCGGCGTCGCGACGTCCCTCGGCCTGGGTGTGACGCAGATCGGGTCCGGATTGACGGCTGCAGGGATGCCGGAACTCAACGAGTTCACCGAGATCATCCTCATCTTCGTCATCTCGGTGTTCGTCCTCATGTCGGTGATCTCGGGGGTGACCAAGGGCATGAAGTGGCTCTCGAGCCTCAACCTCATCCTCGCGGGCCTCCTCCTGCTCTTCCTGCTGTTCTTCGGCAGCACCGAGTACCTCCTGCGGGAGTGGGTGCAGTCGATCGGCGCCTACATCCAGAACTTCGTCGGGCTCTCCTTCACCGTCAGTGCTTTTCAGGGCACCGAAGGCGAGGAGTGGCAGGCGGCATGGACCTCGTTCTACTGGGGCTGGTGGATCTCGTGGGCGCCCTTCGTCGGCATCTTCATTGCCCGCGTGAGCAAGGGGCGCACCGTCCGCCAATTCGTCGCCGGTGTGCTGCTCGTTCCGACACTGGTGGGTGTCCTCTGGTTCGCCGTGCTCGGCGGCTCGGCGATCCTGAAGGAGACGAACGATCCCGGTTCGATGCTGGGCGCCGACGGCGAGGTCGACCTGCAGGGTGCGCTCTTCCAGCTGTTCTCCTACCTGCCGGGCGGAACCATCCTCACGTTCGGCGCGATCATCCTCATCGCTGTGTTCTTCGTGACGTCGGCCGACTCGGGCGCGCTCGTCATGGGCATGATCGCCTCGGGTGGCAATCCCGAGCCGAAGCGCTGGGTGCGCGTATTCTTCGTCGCGCTGACCGCCGTTCTGGCCAGCGCCCTCCTCCTCGCGGGAGGCCTCGAGGCGCTGCAGACGGCCGCCATCCTCATCGCCCTGCCGTTCTCGGTCGTCATGCTGTTGATGTGCTGGTCGACGGTGCTGGCGTTCCAGCGCGAGCGGGCGGCGTACGCGCGTGCCGAACGCCGGCGGTTCGTCGCCGACATCGGCGATCACTACGGTCTCGAGGTCGAGGAGCCGAACGAGCGGGGTCTCAGCCTGCCGGCGTTCGTGCGGCGGGCCATCCCGGTCAAAGCGCGGCGAGGCGGCAGCGAAGACGCCCCGTAGCAGGCCGAGTGACCCTCCTGGGGATCACCAGGATTCGACGGGGAGCGAGGCGGAGCTCAGCCTCGAGGCGGCCGCGGCGTCGAGGACGAGCGTGACGCGGTCGTGGCGCTGCAGGAAGGATGCCGGGAGCTCCGCCGTCTGCGGACCCTCGACAGCGTGCGCCACGGCGTCGGCCTTCGACTCGCCCCACGCGATGAGGACGATCTCGCGTGCCTCGAGGATCGTCCCGATGCCCTGCGTCAACGCCCGGGTCGGCACGAGGCCGGCGTCGCCGTCGAAGAACCGGCTGTTGTCGGCGACGGTCCGCGGAGCGAGATCGACGACGCGCGTGCGGGAGTCGGGCGAGGAGCCGGGTTCGTTGAACCCGATGTGCCCGTTCGCCCCGATCCCGAGGATCTGCAGGTCGACGCCGCCGGCTGCAGTGATCGCCGCCTCGTAGCGCGCCGCTGCGGCGACGGGGTCGGCGGAGACTCCCTCGGGGATGTGCACGCGGGAGGGGTCGAGGCCGAGGGGGCCGATCACCTCGCGGGCGATGACGGAGTGGTAGCTCTCGGGGTGGTCGACCGGCAGGCCGACGTACTCGTCGAGCGCGAACGCCGTCGCGCGCGCGAGGTCGAGGCCGGCCCGCACGCGGTCGGCGAGCGCCCGGTAGAGCGGCTGCGGGCTCGATCCGGTCGCGACGCCGAGCACCGGCGCGGCGCGGTCGCCGATCGACGAGGCGATCACCGCGGCGGCGGCGGCACCAGCGCCGGCGGCATCGGGGGAGAGCAGGATCCTCACGAGAGCACCTTTCGGAGAGAGGGGGCGAGCGCGCCGCGGTTCGGTTACCGGATCTCAGGCAAGGTAGACCGCTCCCTGCACGTGCTCGATGGTGAGCTGGCCGACCCCTACGAGCGCCGCGTCCTCGCCGAGCGCCCCGACGACCAGGGTGGGAGGGCGGGGGATCCGGCCGGCCAGGCGCTCCGAGACGCCGTCGATGAGCCGGTCCGTGCGCCGCGGCAGGCGTCCGGCGAGGATCACGACGCGGCAGTCGAGGATCACGGCGAGCGCGGCGACCGACATCGCGATGTGGTCGAGCAGCTGCTCGGCTCGCGGGTCGTCCCCCTGGTCGAGGACGGCCATCGTCGAGGCGTCGTCGTCCGCCCCGGCGCCGAGCGCGAGCACGCGCGTCTCGAGATCTCCGCCCGTCCTCGGGTTCTGCGCGAACCCCGTCGGATCGGTGAGGAGGTAGCCGATCTCGCCCGCCGCGGAGCCCGCTCCGCGCACGAGGCGGTCGCCCGACACGATCCCGGCGCCCACGCCGACCCCGAAGACGAGGGCGGCGAGGTCTCCGGTGCCCTGCCCGGCGCCGCGGGTCCACTCGCCGATGGTGACGGCGTTGGCGTCGTTCTCGACGACGACGGGAAGCCCCGTGCGCCGGTGCATCAGGTCGCGGACGGCGACGCCGTGCCAGTCGAGCTCGACCGAGTCGCTGACGGTCCCGTCCGGGTCGACGACGCCGGGAACCGACATTCCGATGCCCTGCGCAGGCGTCCCGAGCTCGGCGGCTGTGCGTATGAGCCTGTCCGCGAGCCGGCCGATGCCCTCGAGGCGAGAGGATGCCGACTGTATCCCGTCCTCACCGCGGAGGGATTCGCGGGCCTCGTGGCGGATGTCGCCGTTCAGGTCGATGAGCGCTCCGCGGGCGACGGTGGCGGTGACGTCGAGGGCGACGACGGTGCGCGCCTCACCGAGCGGCCGGTAGCGGTGCGTCGGGCGACCGACACCGCCGGCGTCGCGCTCGACGGCGAGGAGCCCGTCGGCGACCATCCGTGCGCACAGGCGGTGGACCGTTGCCGAGGCGAGCCCGGTCGCCTCGATGAGCTCCGCGCGGGTGAGAGCGCCACCCGCCTGCAGGGCGTCGAGGATGGCGGTGCGGTTGATGCGGGTGACGTCGGCGTTGGTCGCCGTGCCCCTGCTCGCCGCGCGTTCGCCGCCCATTATTCCCCTGACGCTCTTTTCGTCTTACTCTGAGATAAAAGCAGACGGATGCCGCTCCCGCAAGACCGCCGGCACCGTCCCCGACATCGGAGCAGCCGTGGCCCCCATCTCCTCCTCTCCCACCGCGTCCCTGCGTCGCGCCGGCCGATTCGGCCTCGGGGCCGCACCGCTCGGCAACCTGTTCCAGGCGATCGACGACGCCGAGGCCGCGGCGATCGTCGACGGCGTCTGGGACAGCGGCATCCGCGTCTTCGACACCGCTCCCCACTACGGACTCGGCCTCAGCGAGCGACGCCTCGGCGCCGCACTCGCCGACCGACCGCGCGACGAGTTCGTCCTCTCGACGAAGGTCGGACGGCTGCTCGAGCCCGACCCGAGCGGTGCCGGTCGCCTCGATGACGAGGGGTTCGTGGTCGAGGCGACGACGCGGCGCCGGTGGGACTTCTCGGCCGACGGTGCGCGCCGATCGCTCGAGTCCTCACTCGAGCGGCTGGGGATGGACCGGGTCGACATCGTGCACCTGCACGACCCCGAGGGTCGCGTCGACGAGGCGATCGACGGTGCGCTCCCCGCCCTCGTTGAGCTGCGCGACGCGGGTGTCATCTCGGCCGTCGGCGTCGGGTCGAAGGACACTGCCACCCTCACCCGCATCATCGAGACGGGCATGGTCGACGTCGCCATGGTCGCGGGGCGGTACACGCTCCTCGAGCAGCCCGCCGCCGACGACGTCCTGCCCGCCGCGCTCGCCCACGGGGTCGACATCATCGCCGTCGGCGTCTACAACTCGGGGCTCCTCGCGACCCCGCATCCGGATCCTGTCGCGCCCTATGAATACGGCTCTGCGCCCGAAGCCGTCTATCGTCGAGCTGTACGTCTTGCGGACGCGTGCGCGGCGCGTGGAGTGCCGTTGCCCGTCGCCGCCCTGCACTTTCCGCTGCGGCATCCGGCCGTGGTGAACGTGACGGTGGGACTCGGCAGGGCGTCGCACGTGGCGCAGACAGCCGGATACATCAGCGAGCCGCCGACCGAGGAGTTCTGGCGCGGTCTCGAAGAGGAGGGCCTGGTGCCCGAAGGAGAACGATGACCGAGCACGTCCTGTGGTACCGCCGACCCGCGGAGACCTGGAACGAGGCCCTGCCCCTCGGCAACGGTGCGCTGGGAGCCATGTGCTTCGGCGGTGCGACCGACGCGCTCCTGCGCCTCAACGACGAGACCCTCTGGTCGGGGAGCCCCGCGAGCGAGCTCGCCGCCCCCGTCGTCACCGCCGACGAGGCCCGCGAGGCGCTCGCCGAGGCGCGTGCTGCCGTCGCCGACGGGCGTGAAGAGGATGCCGACCGTCACGTCCGCCGCCTGCAGCACCGCCACGCGCAGTCGTTCCTCCCGTTCGCCGACCTGCGCCTGCGCATCGACGGCGCGACCCCCGACCAGGTCGAGGACTACCGCCGCGAGCTCGATCTGGCGACCGCGACCCACGTCGCCACCGGAACGCGCGCCGGGGCGGGGCTGAGCCACCGCACGTGGATCAGCGCCCCGCACGGCGTGCTCGTCCACGAGCTCGAAAGCGACGAGCCGATCGACGTCCGCGTCGAGCTCGAGACGCAGCTGCGCGAGCTCGGCCGCGTCGAGATCGACACCGCGACCACCCTGCTCGTGCAGGCACCCTCCGACGTGACGCCCCCGCACGACGAGGTCGACGAGCCCGTCGTCTACGAGGATGGCGCCGTCTCGGTGCGCGGCGCCCTGCACGCCCGCATCCTCACCGACGGCACCCCCGTCCGCGGCGGCCGCGTGCTGCGCGCGACCCGAGTGACCGTCGTGCTCGCGACCGCCACGACCTTCACCGGGATGGGACGGATGCCGGCCGGCACCGAGCGTGCCGCGGCCCGCCGCGCAACCGAGCTCGTCGACGCCGCGATCGCCGCGGGGCTCGACGAGGTGCGGGCGGCGCAGCTGGCCGACCACGCGGCGCTGTACGACCGGACCGAGCTCGCGATCGGCGCCGCGCAGGGCCCCGAGCGCGACACCGCCGAGCGCCTGCGCGACCTCGCCCGGGACGGCGCCGTCGACATCGGCCGAGACCCGGGGGTCGCCGCGCTCCTCTTCCACTACGGCCGCTACCTGCTGATCTCGTCGTCGCGTCCCGGGGGGCTCCCCGCGACGCTGCAGGGCATCTGGAACCAGGACCTCCGCCCCGATTGGAGCTCGAATTACACGACGAACATCAACGTCGAGATGAACTACTGGGGCGCCCACACCGCCAACCTCAGCGAGACCGAGGAACCGCTCCTCGACCTCATCGAGGCGCTCGCCGACAGCGGCGCCGAGACCGCGCGTCGCCTGTACGACGCTCCCGGCTGGGTCGCTCACCACAACACGGATGCCTGGGGCTACACGCAGCCCGTCGGTGACGGTGTGCACGATCCCTCCTGGGCGTTCTGGCCGATGGCGGGCTTCTGGCTCTGCCTGCACCTCGCCGAGCGCGACGCGTTCGGTGTCGCCGACGAGTCCGAGCGGCGCCGTGCGTTCCGTCTGCTGCGGGGCGCGACCGCCTTCGCCCTCGCGTGGATGACACGCACCGAGTCGGGCGAGCGGGGCACCGCGCTGTCCACGTCTCCCGAGAACACGTTCCGCACCCGAGACGGCGGTTCGGCCGCCGTGGCCGAGTCGGCCACCCTCGACATCGTGCTGCTGCGCGCGCATCTCGACGAGTTCGTGCGCCTCGCACACCTCCTGGGGCATGAGGACGATCCGCTCGTGGCCCGGGCGCAGGACGCCCGTGCCGGCCTGCCCGAGATCCCCCTCGAAGACGGCGCGATCGCCGAGTGGCCCGGTGGCCGGGAAGCCGTCGACCCCCACCATCGTCATGTCTCGCCGCTCGTGTTCGCCTACCCGGGGACGGAACCCCTCACGCCCGAGCTCGGGGCTGCGGCATCCCGCTTCCTCGACCTTCGCGAGGACGAGTCGACCGGATGGTCGCTCGCGTGGAAGATCGCCCTGCGCGCCCGGCTCGGTCAGGCGGATCGCGTCGCGGACCTGCTCGCGCTCGTGTTCCGCGACATGTCGGTCGCCCGCGGGGACCACTCCGGCGGCCTCTACGACAACCTGCTCGCCGCGCACCCGCCGTTCCAGATCGACGGCAACCTCGGCTACGTCGCCGGCCTCGCCGAGTGCCTCATCCACTCGCACGGCGACGCGATCGGGCTGTTGCCGTCGTGGCCGTCGGCGCTCGGAGCGGGTTCGGTGCGCGGTCTCGTGGCGCGTCCCGGTGTCGAGGTCGACCTCGCGTGGGACGACGCCGGCGCCGTGACCTCCGCCCGCGCACGTGCCCGGGTCGCGTCGGCGCACGGCGCGAGCACCTTCCGGGTGGGCGACCGCGAGATCGAGGCGACGCTCGACGATGCGTGGAGCGTCCTCATCGGCGAGTGATCGCCTTCGCACAGCGCCTGTCGGGAATGCGCGCGTGACGCAGGCGTTTCCCCGACGTATGACACACGTAGGAATCATCGGAGCAGGTCACATCGGTTCGGCTGTCGCGCGCGGACTCGTCGCGCAGGGGCACCAGGTCGCGATCAGCAACTCGCGCGGTCCCCAGACGCTCAGCGATCTCGTCGCCGAACTCGGTGAGAACGCTCAGGCCATGACCGCGAAGAACGCCGCAGCATTCGGCGAATGGGTCGTCGTCACCGTCCCGCTGAAGGCCATCGACGACCTCCCCGTCGACGAGCTCGCCGGCAAGATCGTCGTCGACACGAACAACTACTACTGGGAGCGTGACGGCCACATCGCCGAGCTCGACGAGAAGAAGACCACGACCTCGCGCATGCTGCAGGACCGCCTGCCGCAGTCGACCGTCGTGAAGGGCTTCAACCACATCCCCGCCGCCGACATCACCACCGACGGCGCCCCCGCGGGCACGCCCGGCCGTCGCGCACTGGCGACCTCGAGCGACTCGGCCGACGCCGTCACCTTCATCACCAAGGTCTACGACGACTTCGGCTTCGACACCGTCAACGTCGGCGGCCTCGACGAGAGCTGGCGCGTCGAGCGCGACCAGCCCGCCTACGTCATCCGCCAGAACGCCGACGAGCTGCGCGAGAACCTCGCCCGCGCCGAGCGCTGAGCCCCGGCATCCGCGTCGAGCCGACGCGATCTGCGCTCATCTTCTCCGGATGGATGCCGATTGCGTCGGCTCGACGGCGTCGCGGGAGCTGCCGCGGTCAGCGCAGGTGCGCCGGCCGCGGCAGCTTCACGAAGAGCATGAGGACGAAGCCCACCACGAGCACGATCGCGATGCCGAGGATGCCCCAATAGGTCGCACCGAAGACCGTGATGAACAGCGTCCACATGCCCGGCGCCAGGAAGCTGACGACGCGTCCGGTCGTCGCGTAGAGGCCGAACACCTCGCCCTGCATGTGCTGGGGGGTCACGCGAGCCAGGAGCGAGCGCGTCGAGGCCTGCGCGGGACCGACGAAGGCGCAGAGCGCGAGACCGAGGATCCAGAACGGCAGCTTGCCCGCGTCGTGCAGGAGGAACACCCCCAGGGCCGACGCGACGAGACCCACGAGCGACGTGAGGATGATCGCGCGGGCGCCGAAGCGGTCATCGAGGCGGCCGGCGAGCACCGTCGAGATGCCGGCCACGAGGTTCGCGGCGATGCCGAAGAGGATGACCTCGTTCGGCGAGAACCCGAACGCGACGGCGGCGAGCACACCGCCGAAGGCGAAGACGCCGCCGAGGCCGTCGCGGTAGACGGCGCTCGCGAGCAGGAACCATGCCGTCGGGCGGTGCGAGCGGAACAGGTCGCGGATCGAGCGGAAGAACGCGCGGAACCAGGCGGTGAACCCGAGCGGCGGCTCTCCCGGGGGAGCAGGCGGTTCGGGGACGTTCCGGAAGAGCGGGATCGCGAAGACGATCGTCCACACGGCGCAGCCCGCGGCGATGAGCCGGTACGCGAGGCCGTCGGACGTGTCGAGACCGAACCACTCGACGGCGTTGAGGACGACGACGGCGACGAGGGCG
The DNA here is from genome assembly GCF_047302325.1 of Microbacterium phoenicis. Taxonomy (NCBI): domain Bacteria; kingdom Bacillati; phylum Actinomycetota; class Actinomycetes; order Micrococcales; family Microbacteriaceae; genus Microbacterium; species Microbacterium phoenicis. Next base: position 363,435 of record NZ_CP154849.1, on the reverse strand, counting down.
AGGATTCCGCCGATGTAGCCGAGTCCCCAGCCGAGTCCCGAGACCTTGCCGACCGTGCGGGGCGTCGAGACGCTGACGAGCAGCGCGTTGTAGTTGACGCCGGCGATCTCGGAGGCCACGGCGCCGAGCGAGACGATGATCGCGCCGAACCAGAAGTAGGTCGGGTCGGCGAAGACGAAGAAGAGGCTGAACTGCAGAAGGGCGAGCAGCGCCGTCGCGATGAGCAGCCACCGCTTCTTGCGGCCCTTGCGGTCGGCGACCTGTCCGAGGATCGGCGCGAGCAGCAGGATCGCGAGTCCGGCGATCGTCGAGACGAGGCCGTATCCGCTCGACAGCTCCGCGAGCGCGGACTCCTTGATCGGGTCGTCGTCGGCGAGGCGGGCGACGTTCTCGGGAAGGAACGTGTCGGACACGAGGTACAACGACACGAAGACGAAGGTCAGGATGACCGAGTTGAACGGCTGCGTCGCCCAATCCCACATCGCCCAGGACACGACGTTCCTGCGGGCGACCGGTCGCTCCTCGAGGTCTTGGAACATCACGGGGAGGGCGCCGCTGTCGGCGGTGGCGGGGATCTCGGGCGTCCCGCCGGTGGTGCGCGTCATGAGCCGCACCCTACCCCGCGGCGGGGTCCTCGCGGTGACGCCGCGGGTGCGGCTCCGGAGAGCCGGGCGGATGCCGCATCCGCATCGGACGATGCAACATCGGCCACGGCGGGCGTCGGGGCCGCTCCTACGCTGGAATCGGGGCGACGTCGCGCCCGGGAAACGGAGCATCATGGAGCGCACACTCTCCATCCACTCGATCATCGCGGGGGCGCCGGTCGCCGGCTCAGGTGAGGAGATCTCGGCCGTCGCCGCCTTCGACGGCTCGCCGCTGGAACCCGCCTACCGGGCGACGAGCCCCGAGGAGTTCGAGCGCGCCGCATCCGCAGCCGCCGACGCGTTCGACGCCTACCGCGCGACCGACCACGAGACGCGCGCCGCCTTCCTCGAGCGGATCGCGGACGCGATCGAGGCGCGCGGCGCCGAGATCACCGAGCGCGGCGTCGTCGAGACCGGCCTGCCCGCGGCTCGCCTCGAGAACGAGCGGGGCCGCACGACGGGGCAGCTGCGCCTGTTCGCCGCCGTCCTCCGCGAGGGCAGCTGGGCGGGTGCGCGCATCGACCGCGCGCTGCCCGACCGTGCGCCCGCGCCGCGGCCGGACCTCCGCCGCCGCCTCGTGCCCCTGGGCCCGGTCGCCGTCTTCGGCGCCAGCAACTTCCCCCTCGCGTTCTCGACCGCCGGCGGCGACACCGCGTCGGCGCTCGCCGCCGGTTGCCCCGTCATCGTGAAGGCCCACCAGGGGCATCCCGGCGTCGCATCGCTCGTCGGCGACGCGATCGCCGAAGCCGTCGAGGCGTCGGGACTGCCCGGTGGCGTGTTCTCGCAGGTCTTCGGCTCGGGCCGGGACATCGGCCAGCGCCTGGTCGCCGACCCGCGGATCGCCGCCGTCGGCTTCACCGGCTCCCGCGCGGGCGGGCTGGCGCTCGTCCGCACCGCGCAGCAGCGCCCCGTGCCGATCCCGGTCTACGCCGAGATGAGCAGCATCAACCCCGTCGTCGTGCTGCCCGCGGCCGTCGAGGCCGACGGCGGGGCCATCGCGGCCGGGTACGTCGACTCGCTGACGCTCGGCTCGGGGCAGTTCTGCACGAACCCGGGCATCCTCGTCGTGCCCCGCTCCGCGGCGGGAGACGAGCTGCTGGGCCGCGTCGCCGAGCTCGTCCGCGGCCGCACGGGGCAGACCATGCTGACCCCCGGCATCCACTCCGCCTTCCGCGAGGGCGTCGACGCGCGCCGAGCCGCCGACACGGCGATCGTCGGCGAGGGTGCGCCCGGCGAGGGCCCTCACGCGCCCGCGCCGATCGTGTTCGAGGCGGATGCCGCATCGTTCGGCGACGCGCTGGCCGACGAGGTCTTCGGCGCCGCGGGCTTGGTGCTGCGGTACGACTCGGCCGAGCAGCTGCACGGCCTCGTCGACGGCCTCGAGGGACAGCTGACCGCCACCGTGTTCGCCGCGGAGGCCGACCACGAGGTGGCTCGCGGCCTGCTACCGGTGCTCGAGCGGCGCGTGGGACGCATCCTGTTCAACGGCTGGCCGACAGGGGTCGAGGTGACGTGGACGATGGTTCACGGCGGACCGTTCCCGGCAACCTCGGACTCGCGCAGCACGTCGGTGGGGGCCGCCGCGATCGAACGCTTCCTGCGGCCGGTGGCGTACCAGAACGTGCCCGCCGGGCTGCTGCCCGAGGTCGTCCGCGACGACAACCCGTGGGGCGTCCCGCAGCGCGTCGACGGCGGGATCGTGCTGCCCTGACGCCGGCGCCGCAACTCCTCAGATTCGGTGCGCGCCGCCCATCGGTCGAGGTGCAGCGCGCTCGTGAGCTGAAGATCTGAGGAGTTAGCGCCGCCCCGGCCGCGCTACTGGGCGAGCGCGGCCGGTCTCGGGCACCGGCGTGACGAGCCGGCCGTCCGCGAGGTAGGCGCGCAGGTTGTCGAGCACGAGCGCGGCCATGTCGGCGCGGGTGTCGACGGTGCCGCTGCCGAGGTGGGGGAGCAGCACGACGTCGTCGCGACCGAGCAGGGCGCTCGGCACGTGCGGCTCGTCGACGAAGACGTCGAGCCCGGCGCCGCCGAGGCGGTCCGCCTCCAGCGCGGCCACGAGGGCGTCCTCGTCGACGACCGACCCGCGGGCGATGTTGACGAGGTAGCCCTCCGGCCCGAGCGCGTCGATGACCGCGGCATCCACCAGTCCGACGGTGCCCGCCCCGCCGGCGACGGCCACGACGAGCGCGTCGCTCTCCCGGGCGAGGGTCACGGGGTCCGGAACGAACCGGTACGGCACGCCCTCGACGGGCCGCCTGCCTGAGTACGAGACCTGCACGCCGAAGGCGTCGGCCCGCACGGCGATCGCGCGGCCGATGCGGCCGAGCCCCAGGATGCCGAGGCGCGAGCCCGAGAAGCGCCGCGTGAGGGGGAAGGCGGATGCCTCCCACCGCCCCGCGCGGACGAACCGGTCGGCGGCTGAGAAGCCGCGGAAGACGTCCAGCAGGAGCCCCAGGGCGGTGTCGGCGACGCAGTCGGTGAGGACGTCCGGCGTGTGCGAGACGACGATGCCGCGACGGGATGCCGCGTCCACATCGGTCGTGTCGTAGCCGACGCCGAAGTTCACCACGGCCTCGAGGCGCGGCATCCGCTCGACGAGGTCGGCGTCGACGCCGGTGCGTCCGCTCGTGACGACGACCCGGGCGGCCTCGGCGACGGCGGCGAAGCCGGGGTCCGTGCGATCCGCCGGCAGGAGCGCGGCGGCGAAGTCCTCGCGGAGGGTCGCCGCCAGGTCGGGCAGCAGCGGGCCGACCTGGACGATCTCACCGGGGGTGGGACGGGATGCGGGGGGCGTCGTCATGCGGCCGATGCTAGGTTCGCGCAACGATGCGCGTCCAAGATCGAAAAGGCATGGATCGATCCGCTTACGACATGCAAGCCCGCGATCCGCGTGATCCTGCGGCAGACGGCGGCGCAGCGTCGCCCGAGAGGGCCGCCCCGCGGAATCGCGCGGAATCCCGCGGGTCCCGGCGTATTGACCTGACTCGGCGGTCTTCCACATTCTGAAACCGTCTCCGACCCGAGAGCGCTCCACCGGCTCCGGACCCGCGATGCCGCAGGAGACTCGATTCTGGAGGAACAACGATGTCTTCTTCTTCTTCACCCCGAACCCGCCGATTCGCGGGAGTCGCCGCCGGCGCCGCCGCCGCGGTCTTGTTCACCGGATGCGCCGTCGCGAACTCCGAGGGAACGTCGACCGGTGCCGACAGCGACGCCCTGCGCGTCGTGCTCTCGCAGGAGCCGCCGACGCTCGAGCCCTGCGAGGCGAACCTGACCTCGACCGGCGTGGTGGTGCGCAGCAACATCACCGAGCCGCTCGTCGAGCGCGACCCCACGACCGGTGAACTCGACCCGCTGCTGGCGACCGCGTGGGAGCAGACCGGCGACACCGAGTGGACCTTCACCCTGCAGGAGGGCGTCACCTTCCAGGACGGCTCGCCCTTCAACGCCGAGGCCGCCGCGTTCTCGATCGACCGCGCCGTGAACTCCGACCTCGGCTGCAACGTCGAGGGCTACGTCTTCGGCGACGACGACCTGGGCGTCGAGGCCGTCGACGACACGACCCTCGTGATCACGACTCCGAGCCCCGACCCGATCCTCCCGCTGAAGCTCTCGTTCATCGAGATCGTGCCGACCTCGACCGACACGTCGGCGAAGGTCCGCGAGCCGATCGGCACCGGCCCCTACGCCGTCGCGCAGTGGGATGCCGGGACCCGCCTCACGCTCGAGCGGTACGACGACTACTGGGGCGACGCTCCGGAGTTCGCCTCCGTCGAGTACCAGTGGCGTGACGAGGGCACCGTGCGCGCGGCGATGATCACGAGCGACGAGGCCGACATCGCGACCGGCCTGAGCGTCGACGACGGCATCGGCGACCTCGGCGTGGCGTACCCGAACAACGAGACCGTGGCGCTCCGCTTCACCGGCGACATCGCGCCGCTCGACGACATCCGTATCCGTCAGGCCATCAACTACGCGGTCGACCGTGAGGGCATCGTCTCGTCGCTCTACCCCGACGGCGACGTCGTGGCCGCGCAGCTGATCCCCGAGGGCGTCGTGGGCCACAACCCCGACCTCGAGCCGTGGGAGTACGACCCCGAGCGCGCCGCCGAGCTGGTCCAGGAGGCCGCCGCCGACGGCGTCGCGGTCGACACCCCGATCACGCTCGTCGCCCGCAACGCGCAGTTCCCGAAGGTCGGCGAGATGGCAGAGGTCCTGCGCGAGCAGATGGCCGCGGCGGGCTTGAAGGTCGAGCTGCGGATGGTCGACACGACGCAGCACCTGCAGTACCAGCTGCGTCCGTTCGTGACCAACGAGGGCCCGATCGCCCTGCTGGTCCAGCACGGCAACCAGGCCGGTGACGCCCAGTTCACCGTCGAGCAGTACATGTCCTCCACGGGCGCGCAGAGCACCTTCGGCACGGACGAGTTCGACGCGATCCTCGACGCTGCCTCGCAGCTGTCGGGCGACGAGCGCCAGCAGGCGTACGCCGACATCTTCGAGTACCAGAACGAGGAGATCGTGCAGTTCTCCTTCATCGCCCACCAGACCGGCATGCTCGGCATCTCCGACCGCGTGTCGTACGAGCCGAACTCGGCCTCGGGCGACGAGCTGCGGATCTCGCAGGTCACCCTGGCCGGCTGACGCCGAGTCGTACCGCTCGCCGAATTCGGGAGGAATCAGCCATGTGGAGCTACCTGCGCGGACGCATCCTGCAGAGCGCACTGCCCCTGGTCGCGGTGGTGCTGGGAGTCTTCCTCCTGGCGCGCCTGACCGGCGACCCCGCCAGCCTCTACCTACCGCTGAACGCGACGGAGGAGATGAGGGCCGACTTCAGCGAGCGGTACGGGCTCGACAAGCCCGTCTGGGCGCAGCTGGGCGACTACCTGGCCGGCGTCGTCCGGTTCGACTTCGGCGTCTCGATGCGCACGGGGGAGCCCGCTGCCGACATGGTGCTGCGGGCCTTCCCGGCCACGCTGCAGCTGGCCGCCGCCACGATGCTGCTCGCGGTGATCATCGCGGCAGTGGTCGGATGCTGGGCCGCGCTGAAGCCGAACGGCGCCGCCGACCGGGTGGCCAGCTTCACCTCCATGACCGCGGCCAGCGTGCCGGACTTCTGGCTCGCGATCATGGGCATCTGGATCTTCGCCATCTGGCTGGGCGTCCTGCCGACGTCCGGCACCGCGGGCGCCGCGGCCTGGATCCTGCCGGTCGCGGTGCTCATGATGCGCCCCGTCGGCGTGCTGACCCAGGTCGTGCGCGGCTCGATGGTCACCGCCCTCGGCCAGCCGTACGTGAAGGTCGCCCGCAGCAAGGGAGCGGGCGAGTTCTACATCGTCTCGCGTCACGCGCTGCGGAACGCTGCGGCTCCGGCGCTCACGGTCGCGGGCGATCTCACGGTCGGATTCATCAACGGCGCGGTCGTGATCGAGTCGATCTTCGGGTGGCCCGGCATCGGCAAGCTGATGATCGACTCGATCCTCATGCGCGACTTCCCCGTGTTGCAGGCCGCCGTCCTGCTCACCGCGATCGCGATCTTCGCCCTCAACATCCTGATCGACGTCTGCTACGCGCTGCTCGATCCGCGGGTCCGCCCCGCGGCCAAGCGGCGCCGCACGTCGAAGCCCACCACCGAGTCGACGAAGGAGCCGGCCCATGTCTGAACTCCCGGCCACGCAGAACATCCTCGCGCTCGAGGACCGCGCTCAGACGGGCCGGCGGGCGAGCCTGTTCCGGATGCTGCTGAACGACCCGGTCGCCACGGCGGCCGCCGTCATCCTCATCATCGTCGGCCTGACCGCGATCGTCGCGCCGCCCCTGCTCGGCGACCTCGCCCGCGCGCAGGATCTCGGCGCCCGCAACCTGCCCCCCTTCAGTGTCGCTGAAGGCTGGCAGTACATCCTCGGCAGCGACAGCCTCGGCCGCAGCATGATCGCGCGCATGATGGTCGCGGCCGGCACGACGCTCGGCGTCGCGGTGCCTGCGGTGCTGGTGGCGGCCCTCGTCGGTTCGGCCTGGGGCATCTGGGCCGGCTTCCACCGCGGCTGGCGCGAGGCGGTCTCGATGCGCATCGCCGACGTGATCATGAGCTTCCCGTCGCTGCTGCTCGCCGTCGTCGTGCTGTACATCTTCAACCCGAGCGCGGCGAACATCGTCCTGGTCCTGGCGGTCACCCGCATCCCGGTCTACCTCCGCACCGCACGCGCCGAGGCGGCCGAGCTGCGCTCGCGCATGTTCGTCGACGCGGCGCGCAACTTCGGCACGCGTCCGAACGCCGTCATCCGCCGGCACATCGTCCCGAACGTCCTGCCGACCCTCGTCACCCTCGCCACGCTCGAGTTCTGCTACGTCATGCTCGCCGAATCGTCGCTCAGCTTCCTCGGCATCGGCATCCAGCCGCCGGACGTCAGCTGGGGCCTCATGGTCGCGCAGGGACGCGAGTACCTCTCGCAGGCGTGGTGGCTGTCGGTTCTGCCGGGCCTCGCGATCGTCATCACGACCGTGGCGGCGAACGTGGTGGCCGCGTGGCTGCGCCTGGCGACCGACCCCGGGCAGCGCTGGCGGCTCGCTTCGAAGGGGCGCCGCCGGTTCATCGGCCGGGTGACGCCGCGCGCCACGCGTTGAGGACCGTCCGATGAGCGTCGAGGCGCTCCTCTTCCTCGCGCTCATCGTCTTCGTCGCCTCGTGCCTGCAGGCCGCGATCGGGTTCGGGCTCGGCATGGTCGCCGCCCCCTTCATCGCGATCGTCGACGCGTCGCTCCTGCCCGCGGTCGTCATCATGCTCGCGATCATGGTGTCGGCGGTCATCGCGGTGGTCGAGCGGGCCGCGCTCGACGTCCGGGGCGCGGGGTGGGCGCTCGTCGGACGGGTGCCCGGCAGCATCCTCGGTGCGGTCCTCGTCGCCGTCGTGTCGGCCCAGGCCATCGGCTGGCTCGTCGCCGCGACCGTCCTCGTCGGCGTCGTCGCGTCGCTGCGGGGGTGGATGCCGCGAGTCACCCGGACCACGCAGGTCGTCGCCGGAGGCCTCTCGGGGGTCATGGGCACCGCGACCTCGATCGGCGGTGCGCCGATGGCGCTCGTCTGGCAGGGGTCTGACGGACCGCGCCTGCGCGGCACGATGTCGGCGTTCTTCCTCGTCGGGTCGGTGGTCTCGACCATCGCGCTCGCGGTGCTCGGTCAGATCTCCCTGCACACGCTCCAGATCACGGGCCTGTTAATGCTCCCTGCGGCGCTCGGCATCGTCGCGTCGCGCTTCGCCGTCCGCCACCTCGACAAGCGGCGCGTCCGTCTCGTCGCGCTCGGCGCCTCACTCCTCGGCGCGGTGCTGCTGATCGGCACGCAGACGGCGGCGCTGCTCGCCGGCTGAGCGGCTCAGCGCACGCGGCGCTCGAGGGGTGCGCCGGCGGCGAGCAGCTCGAGGTTGCGGGCGATGTCGGCGGCGCGTGCGGCGAAGACCTCGCGCGCGTGCCCCGAGTGGTGCGGGGTGAGGACGGTGTGCTCGAACGCGGCCAGGCGGGCGACGGATGCCGGTGCCTCGGCGCCGGTCGGCGCTCCCCACCAGACGTCGATCGCGGCGCCGGCGAGCCGGTCGCCCGCCAGCGCCTCGCAGAGCGCGTCGAGGTCGATGACCGGCCCGCGCGCCACGTTGACGACGATCGCACCCGGCGGCAGGAGCGCCAGCTCGTGCGCCCCGATCGCGCCGCGGGTGGCGTCGCTGAGCGGGATGGTCACGACGAGCACATCGGATGCCGCGAAGAACGCGTCGCGCTCGTCCTCGCCGTACACCGTCGCATCCGTGAGGCCGTCGGGGAGCGCTCCGGTCACATGCCGGCGGAGGAATGCGATGCGCATCCCGAACGCCTGGGCGAGCCGCGCGACGGCGCCGCCGATCTCGCCGGCGCCGGCGATGCCGATGGTGCCCCCGGTGAGGGCGCGGTGGAACGGCACGTCGTCCGTGTTCATGACCGTGCGCCACGCGCCGGCCCGCATCTCGGCGTCGGCCTGCCGGGCACGGCGACGGAGCATGAGCGTCGTCATGAGCACGTGCTCGGCGATCGCCTCACCGTGGTGGCCGGTGTTGCATACGGCGGCACCGCCCGGCACCGAGCCCGGTTCGAGGCGGTCGACGCCCGCGCCCGTCACGTGGACGAGGCGGAGGCGCCCGGCATCCCTCGTCATCGCCGGCGTCAGCCGCGAGCACACGACCGCGTCGGCGTCGGTGAGCGCGTCGGCGATCTCGTCGTCGGTCGCTGCGGGCAGCAGCACGACGTCGCCGAGGACGTCGGCGAAGCCGCTGATGACGGGATCGGTGACGACGACCTTCACGACCGGGTCACCACCGCGGGCTGGCGAGCGTGTAGTCGGGGACGTGCCGCTGCATGTAGCCGGTGTCGTCCCGCTCGCGGATGCCGGAGTCGAGGTACTGGCGGTGCAGGCGCTGCAGGGCGTCCTCGTCGAGTTCCACCCCGAGGCCCGGACCCGTCGGCACCGCCACGGCACCGCCCGAGAACGACAGCGCGCCCGGGACGATGACGTCCTCGTCCGCGCGCTTCCACGGCCAGTGGGTGTCGCACGCGTAGTCGAGGACCTCGGTCGCCCCCGCCAGGTGCACCATCGCGGCGAGGCTGATGCCGAGGTGCGAGTTCGAGTGCATCGACAGCCCCCAGCCCACCGTCTCGGCGATGCCGGCGAGCAGGCGCGACCGTTCGAGCCCGCCCCAGAAGTGGTGGTCCGAGAGCACGACGTCGATCGCGCCGGCGCGGATCGCGGGTGCGACGTCGGCGAAGCTCACGACGCACATGTTCGTGGCGAGCGGGATGCCGGTGCGCGCCCGCACCGCGGCCATGCCGTCGATGCCGGGGGTCGGGTCCTCGAGGTACTCGATGACGCCGGTGAGCGCGTCGGCGACCCGCACCGAGGTCTCGACGCTCCACGCGCCGTTCGGGTCGATGCGCAGCGGGTGCTCGGGGAACGCGTCGCGAAGGGCCAGCACGGCCGCGATCTCGTCGTCCGGGTCGAACACGCCCGCCTTGAGCTTGAGCGCGCCGAAGCCGTACTCGTCGACGATCCGCCGCGCCTGCGCGACGATCCCCTCGGGGTCGAGCGCCGGTCCCCAGGCATCTGCGGGCGAGCCGGGGTGGCCCTCCCACTTGTAGAAGAGGTAGCCGCTGAACGGCACCGTCGCGCGGACGGCGCCGCCGAGCAGATCGCTCACCGGCAGACCGAGCGCCTTGCCTCGGACGTCAAGCGCCGCGACGTCGAACGCCGACAGCACGCGGTCGGCGGTGCTGCTGCCGGTGACCATGCCCGACATCCCGTGGCCGCCGGTGCCCGTGTCGGAGCGCAGCGACGCGCGCACCCGGGCGCGCAGCTCGTTCGTCGCGAAGACGTCGCATCCGATCAGCAGTGACGCCGCGGCTTCGAGGCGACGGAGGTGCCCCTCGTCGCCGTAGGTCTCCCCGAGTCCGGTGAGGCCGCTCTCGGTGCGGATCTGCACGATCGCGCGCAGCGCGTACGGCTCGTGGACCCCGACGGTGTTCAGCAGGGGGAGGTCGGCGAAGGCGACCGGGACGACCCGGACGTCGCGGATGGCGTGCTCGGCGCGGCGCACGATGGGCCTCAGCGCGCGGCGACGAACGAGTCCGCCAGCACGCGGCGCGCGTCCGAGACGAGTTGCTCGAGGTGGTCGGCGTGCTCCGGCAGGGCGTCGACCAGGGGAGGTCGGACGTGGCCGGCATCCACTCCGGTGAACCGCGTGACACCGGCCTTGATCAGCGAGACCGCGTACCCCGGGACGACGTTCCGGAGTCGGACCAGGGGGTGGAAGAACGCGGCGTCGAGCGCTGCGATCGTCGCGGTGTCCTCGTTCTCGACGGCGGCGAAGTACGCCAGTGCGATGTCGGGCGCGAAGGCGAAGGATGCCGACGAGTACAGCGGCACGCCGATCGCCCGGTAGGCCACCTGCGCGATCTCGGCCGTGGGGAGGCCGTTGAAGAACTGGAAGTCGGCGGCACCGGGCACGTCGCTGTCGCGGACGGCGCGGATGATGCGGGTGATGACGTCGATCTCGCCGACGCCGTCCTTCAGTCCGATGACGTTCGGGATGCGGGCGATCTCGAGGGTCGTCGCCTCGGTGAAGCGCGCGGTGCCGCGGTGGTAGGCGATGATCGGCAGGCTCGTCGCCGACGCCACGCGCCGGACGTACTCGACGAGCCCCGCGTCGGGACCCACCGTGAGGTACGGCGGCAGCAGCAGGATGCCGGTGGCACCCGCACGCTCGGCGACCTGCACCTGCTCGATCGCCGCCGGCAGCGGACCGCCGGCGCCGACGAACAGCGGGGTGCGCCCGCCGATCACGGCGGCGCTCGTCTCGACGACCGTGGCGTAGTCGGTCTGCCCGAGCGCGTGGAACTCGCCCGTGCCGCACGCCGCGAAGATGCCGCCAGGCCGGTGCTCGAGGCCCTGGGCGATGTGGTCGCCGAGGGCGACGCGGTCCACGGTGTCCTCCCGGGTGAACGGGGTCACGGGGAAGAAGAGGATTCGGTCCAGCACGGCAACTCCCTAGATCCTCGGCCCGCTCCGATGCGAAAGGCCGATCACGCTCGACGCTAGGGTTGCGATGGATACAGTCGCAAACCATAATTTGCACCGATTGATATCGGGAGGGTATGGATGCTGTCGCTCGTCCAACTGGAGTGCTTCGTCGCCGTCGCGGAGGAGCTGCATTTCGGCCAGGCCGCCGCCCGGCTGCGGATGACCCAACCGCCGCTCAGCCGGCAGATCCAGCAACTCGAGCGCGAACTCGACACCCGCCTCTTCGAGCGGACGAGCCGGCGCGTGCAGCTGACGGAGGCCGGCCGCACCCTGCTGCCGAGCGCCCGACGCATCATCGACCTCGCCGCCAAGGCCACCGCCGATGTCCGCTCGGTCGGGCACGGGGCGTCCGGCACGCTCACCGTCTCGTACACGGCGATGGCGGGGCAGAGCGTGCTGCCCGCGTTCCTGCGGCGCGCGGCGCGCGAGCTGCCCGGCGCGACGCTGCTGCTGCGCGAGCTCGTGACGGCCGATCAGATGGAGGAGCTGGAGAAGGGCACCGTGGACGTCGGCCTGCTGCGGCCGATCGTCGAGCGCCCGGGGGTCTCGTCGCGGTCCGTCCTCGACGAGAAGCTCGTGCTGGCCGTGCCGTCCGACTCCCGACTGGCGGAGCTCGCCGACCCGATCTTCCTCTCCGACACGAGCGACCAGCCGCTGCTCATGTACTCGCCGGGCGGCGCGCGCTACTTCCACGACCTGCTGCTGTCGATGTTCGTCCGGGCCGGCGTGCACCCCCGCATCGTGCAGTACGCCGGTCAGGTGCCGGCGTTGCTGGCGCTCGTGAGCGCGGGCCTCGGGTTCACGCTCGTCCCGGAGTCGGCGCAGGGGCTCCCCATCGCGGGCGTGACCTTCCGGCGGCTCTCGCCGGACGACCGCTCCGACGACGTCAACCGGGTGCGGCTCGACGTCGCGTGGGCGACCGAGTCGACCAATCCGCTGCTTCCCGAGGCCCTGCGCGTCCTGGATGCGACGCTGGAGCAGCACGCCGCGGAGTCGGGGATCGATGCCGTCGGCGCATGAGTCGATGCCCTAACGGCCTTTGATGGCACCGGTCGGCTGTGCATAGGGTGGGGCCACTACCGACGTCGAAGGCGAGGATCGGATGAGCACCCCCGTTGTGGTCTCCTACGACGTGATCCCCGTGGCGGGTCACGACAGCATGCTGCTGAACCTGAGCGGTGCGCACGCCCCCTACTTCACGCGCAACCTCGTGCGCCTGACGGACATCGACGGTCGCGTCGGCATCGGCGAGGTGCCCGGCGGCGAGCCCATCCGCGCCGCGCTCGAAGCCTCGGGCGCGCTGCTGGTCGGCACGCCCGTCGCGGCGTACCGCGAGACGCTGCGATCGCTCACGGCATCCCTCGCCCACCTCGATGCCGCGGGGCGAGGCGACCAGACCTTCGATCAGCGCATCGCCGTGCACGCCGTGACCGCCTGGGAGAGCGCGCTGCTCGACCTGCACGGCAAACAGCTCGGCCTGCCGGTGAGCGCCCTCCTGGGCGACGGGCGCCAGCGCGACGAGGTCGACGTGCTCGGCTACCTCTTCTTCATCGGCGACGCGGATGCCACGGACCTGCCCTACCTGCAGTCGGAGGGCGCCGCCGGGTCGTGGGAGGACGTGCGGCGCCGGACGGCCCTCGACGCGGACGCCGTCGTCGGGCTCGCCCGTGCCGCGCAGGAGCGCTACGGGTTCAGGGACTTCAAGCTGAAGGGCGGCGTCCTGCTGCCCGAGACCGAAGCCGACGTCGTCACGGCGCTCGCCGAGACGTTCCCCGGTGCGCGGGTCACGCTCGACCCGAACGGCAGCTGGCCCCTCGCCGAGGCGATCCGGCTGGGTGGGCGCCTGCGCGACGTGCTGGCCTACGCCGAGGATCCCGTGGGGCCCGAGGGTCGCTACTCCGGCCGCGAGACGATGGCCGAGTTCCGTCGGGCGACCGGCATGCGGACCGCGACGAACATGATCGCGACCGACTGGCGCGAGATGGCCCACGCGGTCCGCACGCAGGCCGTCGACATCCCGCTCGCCGACCCGCACTTCTGGACGATGGCCGGTTCGGTCCGCGTCGCCCAGCTGTGCGACGACTTCGGCCTCCAGTGGGGGTCGCACTCCAACAACCACTTCGACGTGAGCCTCGCGATGTTCACGCACGTCGCCGCCGCGGCCCCGGGCACGCCGACCGCCGTCGACACCCACTGGATCTGGCAGGACGGCCAGCGCCTCACCGTGCAGCCGCCGATCATCCGGAACGGGCGGATCGCCGTCTCGTCCGCGCCCGGGCTCGGGGTCGAGCTCGACGACGCGCAGGTCGCCGCCGCACACGAGCTGTACCTGCGCGAAGGGCTCGCCGGCCGGGATGACGCGCACGCCATGCGCTACCTCGTGCCCGACTGGGAGTTCCACCCCAAGCGCCCCGCCCTGCAGCGAGCCCAGCTGGAGCGCACCGCATGAGCACGCCGTCGTCCGCAGAGGAGTCCCCCGTGTCGACCACCACCGCCGCGCCGCGCGCCGAGGCATCCGTTCCCTCCCGTACCGAGCGGGCCGTCCTCCTCGAGGTCCGCGACCTCACCGTGGCCTACCGCATGGGCGACCGCGAGGTCGAAGCCGTCCACCACATCGACCTGACGATCGGCGCGGGCGAGGTCGTCGCCGTCGTCGGCGAGTCCGGGTCGGGCAAGAGCACCATCGCGCACGCCATCATCAACCTCCTCCCGCCCAACGCGCGCGTGACGTCGGGGAGCGTGAGCCTCGGCGGCGACGACCTGACGGCGAAGCCCGAGGCGCAGTGGCGGAAGGTCCGGGGCAAGCGCATCGGCCTCGTGCCGCAGGACCCGTCGCTCTCGCTCAACCCGGTGCGTCGTGTCGGGCCGCAGGTCGCCGAGCCGCTCCGCATCCACAAACTGGCGACGCGCGCCGAGGCGAACGCCCGGGCGGTCGAGCTGCTCGAGATGGCGGGGATCACCCACCCGGCCGAGCGCGCGAAGCAGTACCCGTACCAATTCTCCGGAGGGATGCGCCAGCGCGCCCTCATCGCGACCGCGCTCGCCGCACGGCCCGAGCTGATCATCGCCGACGAGCCCACGAGCGCCCTCGACGTCACCGTGCAGAAGCAGGTGCTCGACCACCTCGACCACCTCGCCGACGAGTTCGGCACCTCGGTCCTGCTCATCACGCACGACCTAGGGGTCGCCGCCGACAGGGCCGACCGCATCATCGTGATGAAGGACGGCGCGGTGGTGGATGCCGGGCCCGCCGCGCAGGTGATCTCGTCGCCGACCGCCGAGTACACGCGCCAGCTGATCGCGGCATCCCCCGACATCTCCTCGCACGTGCGCCGTGCCGAGGCGACGACCCGGCGCGGCCTCGACGACAGCGACTGCATCGTCCGGCTGTCGCACCTCGTGAAGACCTTCCCGCTGCCGGCCTCGTCGCGTCGCGACGGCGCGCGCGAGGTCACCGCCGTCGACGACATCTCACTCGACATCCGTCGCGGCGAGACGCTCGCCGTCGTGGGGGAGTCCGGCAGCGGCAAGTCGACGCTCGCGCGCCTCGTGCTGCGGCTCGAGGAGCCGAGCTCGGGCTCGATCGAGTTCGACGGCGCCGACATCACCGAGCTCGCGCCGGCACCGCTGCGGCAGCTCCGGCGCAAGTTCCAGCTCGTCTATCAGAGCCCGTACGACTCGCTGAACCCGCGGCTGACGATCGAACAGCTCATCTCCGAGCCGCTGCACTCGCTCGGTTCGATCGACGGCACGGCTCGGCTCCGCAAGGTGCGGGAGCTCGTCGAGCAGACCGCGCTGCCGCAGGGCGTGCTCGCGCGCTACCCCGACGAGCTGTCGGGCGGACAGCGACAGCGCGTCGCGATCGCGCGTGCTCTCGCGCTCGATCCGGAGTTCCTCGTGCTCGACGAGGCGGTCTCGGCGCTCGATGTGTCGGTGCAGGCGCAGATCCTCGATCTGCTCATCACCCTGCAGGCCGAGCGCTCGCTCAGCTACCTCTTCATCACGCACGACCTGGGCGTCGTCGCCGAGATCGCCGACCGGGTGGCCGTCATGCGCCACGGACGCCTCGTCGAGGCGGGTACGGCGGCGCAGATCCTGACGGCGCCGACCGATCCCTACACGCAGGCGCTCATCGCCGCGATCCCAGGGCAAGGTCGGCATGTGCGCCGGAAGGGCGCGTCGGTCTGAGACCGCGTCAGAGCTTCGCCGGCGCGAAGCGGTAGCCGATCCCGCGGACCGTCTCGATCCAGCGGCATCGCCGGGCCGTGCCGCCGAGCTTGCGCCGTAGATTCATGACGTGCACCTCGATGGCGTGCAGGTCGTGCGCGTTCACGTGATCGCCGTTCCCGCCGTTCTGGCGACGCAGCAGCAGGACGATCCAGGACTTCTCGAGGACGACGTCGGGGTTCCGGACGAGGGCCAGCAGCAGATCGAATTCCGACCGAGTGAGGTCGATGCGGCGGTCGGCGAGCTCCGCCCGACGGGATGCCGGGTGCAGCCGCAGTCCGTCGACGACGAGCCAGTCCGACTCGGTCGGCGGCAGGGCGTCGGCGGCGCCGAGCGTACGACGCAGGATCGCATCGAGCCGGGCGCGCAGCTCGAAGGGGCGCCACGGGCGCAGGATGTAGTCGTCCGCGCCACTGCGGAACGCCTCGACGGCGGCCGTCTCCTCGGTCATGTCCGAGAGGATGACGACCGATCCGGCGTGGAACGAGCGGATGCGGCGCACCACTTCGAACCCGTCGATCCCCGCAAGGGTGGTGTCGACGGTGACGAGGTCGGGCTGCAGGCGGTCGACGGCCTCGACGGCGGCGAAGCCGTCGGAGAACGAATGCACCTGGAAGCCGTGCTGCTGCAGCGTGGTGGAGAGGCGGTCGCGAGCCGTGCCGGCGTCCTCGACGAGGACGGCCACGCGTGTGACCGGTCCCAGGGTTCGCGCGGGAGCGGGGTGTTCGAGAAGAGTCATGTGTAGTCCGATGGGGTCCACGACTGTCGCTTCCCCCGCTTTCATTAAAATGCATTAATCTTCCGGCGCAACTCAGCGCGCCCCAGCGCTACCTCAGCTTTGCCTCAGTTGCGGTCGGCGCCGTGTGTCGCTGCAGCCCTGCTGTCTACTCTGGCGAGGCGCGCTCGGACTGGGTGGGCACGTGCGCGCCCCGACCTGAGTCCGGCCGCCGATACAGGGGGTGCAGGATGCGGGGGATCGCACAGACACTGGTGTTGACCGGGGCCGTGCTCGCCGGCGAGGTCGCGACGCTCGTCGACGAGTACGGCGAGACGGACGAGCTGATGCAGCAGCTGCTGGCGCGGGGCGTCGTCACGCCCAATCAGTTGGCAGAGGCCGTGGCCCTCCACACGGGGCACCGCTACATGGACCTCTCGGGACGCCAGCTCGACGCGGCGGTCGTCGCGCTGCTGCCCGGCGGCATGTGCCGCAAGCACCGCGTGCTGCCGGTCGAGCGCACCGGCGACCGGCTCGTCCTCGCGATGGCGGACCCGTCCGACATCATCGCCCTCGACGATGTCGCGACGATCACCGACCTGCACATCTCGCCTGTCGTCGTCGCCCTGGATGCGCTCGAGAGCGCTTTCCAGCGCTACGTCCGCTCGGACGACGAGATCTCCGACCTGTCGGCCGCCCTCGAGGAGTCCGCCGCGGCGGAGGTCTCGGTCGAGGAGCTCGACCAGTCCGACAGCGACGCGCCCATCGTCCGCTTCGTCAACCTCCTCATCACGCAGGCGATCGACGACCGTGCGAGCGACATCCACGTCGAACCCGGCGAGACCCACCTCGCCGTCCGCTACCGCATCGACGGGGTGCTGCACGAGATGCAGCGCGCCGACCGCGCGATCCAGGACGGTGTCGTCTCGCGCCTGAAGATCATGGCCTCGATCGACATCGCCGAGCGCCGCAAGCCCCAGGACGGCCGGCTCTCGGTGACCCACGTCGGTCGCAAGATCGACCTGCGCGTGGCGACGCTGCCCACCGTGTGGGGCGAGAAGATCGTCATGCGCATCCTCGACAACACCGGCGTGAGCCTGTCGTTGCGCGACCTGCAGATGGGGCGGGGGAACCTGGGGCGGTTCCGCTCGGCCATCACCCGCCCGCACGGACTGGTGCTCGTGACCGGCCCCACCGGCTCCGGCAAGTCGACGACGCTCTACACGGCGCTCCGCGAGGTCGCGAACCCCGCCGTCAACGTCATCACCGTCGAGGACCCGGTCGAGTATCGGATCCCCGGGATCAATCAGGTGCAGGTCAACGCGAAGGCGGGCCTCACCTTCCAATCGGCGCTGCGCAGCATCCTCCGTTCCGACCCCGACATCGTGCTCGTCGGCGAGATCCGCGACACCGAGACGGCGATCATCTCGATCGAGGCGGCCCTCACCGGTCACCTCGTGCTCTCGACGCTGCACACCAACGACGCCCCCGGCGCCGTCGCGCGTCTCACCGAGATCGGCGCCGAGCCCTTCCTCGTGGCGACAGCCCTGTCGGCGGTCGTCGCCCAGCGCCTCGCTCGGCGCCTGTGCACGGCGTGCCGCCAGCCGTACCGCGAGGACCCCGCCGTCCTCGAGCGCCTCGGCTTCCCGTTCGATCCGAGCGATCCGCCCGAGCTGTTCCGCAAGGGCGGATGCCCCGAGTGCTCCGGCACGGGCTACCGCGGCCGTGTCGGCCTGCACGAGGTGATGGCGATGTCCGACGAGATCGAACAGCTCGTGGTCTCGCATGCGACCGGCAGCGACGTCCGCGCGGCGGCGCTCCGCGACGGGATGACGAGCCTTCGCGAGGACGGCTGGTCGAAGGTCGTGCTGGGGGCGACGACGATCGAGGAGGTCCTGCGTGTCACGGTCTGAACTGCGAGCCCGGGCGGTGTCGTCCGACGCCGGCGCGACCGCTCTGCTCGACGGCATCCTCGGAACCGCCGCGGGGATGGGGTCCTCCGACATCCACTTCTCGGCGGATGCCGTGACCCTCCACCGTCACGACGGACACCTCATCCCGGTCACGGGCTTTGAGGCGCCGATCCCGGGACCGACGCTGCTCGACGCGCTCGTGTCGATCATGACCCCGTCGCACCGGGAGTCCTTCCATGCGACCGGCGACGTCGACCTCTCGTACACGGTCGCCGGCGTCGGCCGGTTCCGCGTCAACGTGTTCCGCCAGCTCGGCCAGGTCGCCGCGGCCTTCCGACTCATCGCGAGCCGCGCCTTCACGCTCGCCGAGCTCGGCGCGCCCGAGGTGGCCGGCGAACTCGCCCTGCGCCCGCGCGGTCTCGTGCTCGTCACCGGCCCGACGGGCTCCGGGAAGTCGACGACCCTCACCGCGATGATCGATCTCATCAACCGGACCAAGCAGGATCACGTCGTCACGGTCGAGGACCCGATCGAGTTCGTCCACACCTCCCGGCAGTCGCTCATCCATCAGCGAGAGGTCGGCGCCGACACGAGCTCGTTCGCCGAGGCGCTGCGCCGCGTGCTGCGTCAGGACCCCGACGTCATCCTCATCGGCGAGCTCCGCGACCCCGAATCGATCTCGACCGCGCTCACGGCCGCCGAGACCGGTCACCTCGTCCTCTCCACCCTCCACACGCAGGGTGCGGCCAAGAGCATCAACCGCATCGTCGACGCCTTCCCCGCGCACCAGCAGAACCAGGTCCGCACACAGCTCGGCGACGCGCTGCAGGGCGTCGTCAGCCAGACGCTGCTGCCCCGCGCTCACGGGGGCGGCCGGGTGATCGCGACCGAGGTGCTCGTCTCGACGCCCGCCGTCGCGAACCTCATCCGCGAGAACCAGATCGCGCAGCTCTACAACGCGATGCAGGCCGGGGCGGGGCACGGCATGCACACGCTCGACCAGTCGCTGCGGCTGCTGGTCGAGCGCGGTGAACTGAACCTCGCCCTCGCCAAGCACTACCTGACCGACCCGAAGGCCCTCGACGGCGTGCGTGTGCAGCCGGCCGGCGTGCACGCCGACGCGTGGGCCGACCCGATGGATGCGTGGACGCGCTGATATGCCTCTTCAGGAGTACACCTACCGAGCCGTCGGCGCGACCGGCGGCCCCGTCGTCAAGGGCACCGTCGAGGCGGCCAGCGAGAGCGCCGTCGTCTCGAAGCTGCGCGCGCAGGGCCTCGCGCCCCTGCAGGTCGCGCCGATGTCGACGACCGGCCTGCACCAGGAGATCTCGATTCCCGGGTTCGAGAAGGGCGTCAAGGTCGAAGACCTCGCCATCTTCGCGAAGCAGCTCTCCGGGCTGATCAACGCCGGCCTGCCGCTGATGCGCGCGCTCGCCGTCATCTCCGAGCAGACCGAGAGCAAGAAGCTGGCGTCCGCCCTCGTCGCGGTGCAGACCGACATCGCCGCCGGCAAGTCGTTCTCCGCCGCCATGGCGGCGCAGCCCAAGGTGTTCCCGCCGCTCATGGTGAGCCTCGTGAACGTCGGCGAGACCGGTGGTTTCCTCGGCGAGTCGCTCGTCGCGGTCGCGAAGTCGTACCGCTCCGACGTCGACCTGCAGCAGAAGATCAAGTCCGCGATGACGTACCCGATCGTCGTGCTCGTCATCGCCATCCTGGGCGTCCTCGCGATGATCACCTTCGTCGTGCCGATCTTCGAGAAGATGTTCGCCAGCATGGGCGGGGAGCTGCCCATCCCGACGCAGATCCTCGTGACCCTGTCGCGCAACATGATCTGGATCGGGCCGCTGCTCGTCGTCGCCGTCGTGGGCGGGGTGGTCTGGTACCAGCGCGTGAAGGACACCGACCGCTTCCGCGGCGCCGTCGACCCGTTCCGGCTGAAGATGCCGATCTTCGGCGCCTTCATCACGAAGATCGCCGTCGCCCGCTTCGCGCGCAACCTCTCGATGATGCTCAAGGCGGGCGTGCCCCTCCTGCAGGCGCTCGAGCTCGTCGGCAAGGCATCCAACAACAAAGCCATCGAGGACGCCCTCGGCGAGGTGCGCGAGTCGGTGCGCCACGGCAGGTCGTTCTCGACGCCCCTCGCGAAGGCCGAGGTGTTCCCGGCCATGGTGTCGCAGATGGTGTCGGTCGGTGAGGAGTCGGGCACGCTGCCCGACATGCTCGAGTCGATCGCGGACTTCTACGAAACCGAGGTCAAAGCTGCCTCCGAGCAGCTGACCAGCATGATCGAGCCGATCATGATCACCCTGCTGGGTGTCCTCATCGGCGGCATGGTGGTCGCCCTCTACATGCCGATGTTCACGATGTACGAGCAGCTCGGCAGCTGAGACCCACGCGAAAAGCCCCGGACCGTCGCAGGTCCGGGGCTTTTCGCGTGCCGCGGGTGGTCAGCCGGCGACGTAGAAGGCGAGCAGCGTGACCTCGGCGGTGACGGTGCCGTCGTCGTCGGTCGTGATGCCCGCGTTCGTGACGGCGACTGCGCGCGGTCCCTTGCGCAGTTCGTCGATCACGGCGGTCGCCTTCGTGCTGTCGGGTGCCGTGATGCTGACGGTGATGCTCACCTGCTGCGGTCCCTCGCCGGCCGGGGCGGCAACGGGGTCGGCGGGAGTCGCGGCATCCGCTCCTTCGTCCGATCCCGTCGTCTCGGCCGTCGTCTCGGTGGCGGCCGGGGTGGTGCCGTCGGCAGCACCCGCGGCCGCATCGACGGTGCGCGCCGCGAAGGCCGTCGTCTCGCCGACCGTGACGGTCACGACGCGGCCGTCGTGCTCCGAGGCCGCGTCGGCGGCGAGCTGGACGACGTCGTCGGCGCGGACGGATGCCGGGACCACCCGGCGCAGTTCCGCGACCTCCGCGTCGAGCTCGGTCATGTCGGCGGCCTGAGCGGCGAGGCCGTCGAGCACGGCCTGCTGAGTCGCGTTGGACTGCTCGACGGATGCGGCATCCGCGGTGATCCGCTGCGCACCCGTGAACTGCGGCAGGGCGAACAGGAGGGCACCGGCGAGCAGGATGCCGAGGGACGCCACGGCCCCGATGAGGTTGACCAGCTGCTTCGTCATCGTCACTCCGTCTCGGTCGCCTGCTCGGGTGCGAAATCGCCCGAGTAGATGGTCTGGTCGAGCTGCACCTCGACGGTGTAGGTGTAGAGGCCCTCCTCCTCGGCGAGCGTCTGCACGCTCACCTCGAGGATCGCGTCGACGCCGCGGAGCGCCCGCGTCGCCTCGACCAGGCTGATGGGCTCGTCGCTGACGACGGTGACCGAGCCGGCCGCGCCGACGGTCTCCTCCGGTGCGGTGTCTCCGGGCACCTGGCCTGCGGCCAGCGCGTAGCCGGTGACCGTGACGCCGGAGGGCAGCGCGTCGGCGATCGTTCCCACGGCCTTCCGCCAGGCGATGTCGCCGGCCATGGCCTGCGTCACGAGCCCCGACAGTTCGGTCCGCTGCGCCACGGCCTGGCTCACCGGCGCGAGCTCGGCGATCTCCGCGATGACGCGCTCGGTGTCGGAATTCGCGGCGACGAGCCGGAGGGCCGCTTGCACGTTCAGTGCGAACGCGCCGCCGATGAGCAGGAGCGCGACCACGAGCGAGCCGAGTCCGATGGTGACCCACGACCGCCCGATGCGCCGGACCTCACGGCGACGCGTCTCGGACAGCGGCAGCAGGTTGGCGCGGGGGAGGGACCCCGGCTTGAAGGCGGGGGTGCGCACGAGCGTGCTCATTTGGTTCCTCCGAGGAGCAGGGCGACGGTGGGCGCGATGCGCTCGTCGACGGCGGGGTGCAGCCCGTTCTTCACCCGGACCAGGTCGGCCCCGGTGATCCGGCGGACCTCGGTGCCGGCGACCTGCGCGAGGGCGGCCTGCAGGCGCGGGTGGTCGGTGTGCAGGCCCGTGATGAAGGTCGCGGCGACGGGCGCGGCATCCGTTCGATCCCGGTAGAACGAGACCGTTCCGCGCAGGCGGGTGACGAGATCGATCAGGACGTCCTGCAGGTCGGCCGACATCGCGTCGGCGGCCGGCGCCTCGGGCACGCCCGCCGGCGGCGTCGCGACGGCGGTACGGGCACGCCGCAGGTCGCCGCGCGAACGGATGGCGCCGTCGGCGGCCTCCTCGACCCCGCCCGCGCGGAACCCGGTGAGGGTTTCGAGCTCGGTCGGGGCGGCCTCGACCTCGGCGACGCGGGCTTCGCCGCGCGGCACGTCGATCGGGATCGCGCGGGCGAACTGCGGCACGCCGTCGGTCGCGATCACGACCTGGGTCGTGTGCTCGCCGATGCCGATGAGCATGCCGGTGACGCCCTTCGGGGCGAGCCCCGCGAGGGCACGGCAGTAGCCGAAGGCGAGCAGATCGATCGAGTCGGCGGTGAGCCCCGCCTCGGCCAGGACCGAGACGAGGTCCTCCATCTGCTCCGAGACGGCGGCCACCATGAGGCCGTGCATGCCCTCGTCGTCGACGTGCGTCGGGATGAAGTCGAGCACCGCCTGGTCGACGGGGACGGGCAGCCGGTCCTGCACGTCGAAGGGCAGCGCCTGGCGCACGAGAGCC
The DNA here is from genome assembly GCF_047302325.1 of Microbacterium phoenicis. Lineage (NCBI taxonomy): Bacteria > Bacillati > Actinomycetota > Actinomycetes > Micrococcales > Microbacteriaceae > Microbacterium > Microbacterium phoenicis. The sequence goes on along the minus strand of NZ_CP154849.1, from coordinate 340,746 downwards.
GTCTCGCGCAGCGTCGAGCTGTGCTCGCGGACGAGCACGCGGCGGCCGCCGACTCCCAGGACCACGTTGCGGCCTTTGATCCCGGCATCCGTCCACAGTCGGCGGAGCGCACCCACGACGACGTCGCGGTCGACGATCTCGGAGTCCCTCGCCGCGCCCGGGGGCAGCATCACCTCGCCGGCGGCGAGCAGGGTGGGGGAGCGCCCGTCGGTCACCTCGACGGCGCGGACGCTGTCTTCGGTGATCTCGAGCGCCACACGTGTCTTGGCCATCAGAGGACCTCCTTGCCTGGGCGACGGGTCATGACATCAGCCGACCGTCGAGAAGTGTGAGGTAGCCGCCGGCGATCGCGTCGCCGGCGACGATGCCGACCCACGCTCCGAGGATGATCCACGGGCCGAACGGGATGGCGGTGCGGCGACCCGCCCGCCGAGAGAACAGGAGAGCGACGCCGTACACGCCGCCGAGCACGAACGCGGCGAACGCGCCGACCACGAGCGGGCCCCACCCGAGCCAGCCGAGCAGAAGTCCCGCATAGGCGGCCAGTCGCACGTCGCCGCCGCCCATGCCGTCGGGGCGGACGAGGCGCAGGAGGCCGTAGAAGAGGTACAGCGCGACGAATCCGATGCCCGCGCGCACGAGCGCCCAGGCGTCGGCGCCGAGCAGGGCGGCGCCGACGAGCAGAGCGATGGTGACGAGGATGCCGGGTGTCGTGATCGCGTGCGGCAGGCGGCGGGTGTCGAGGTCGATCAGCGTCAGGACGATGCCCGCCGCCGCGAACCACAGGAACGCCGCGAGGACGAGCGCCTGCGCGAGCGTGGGTCCCGCGAGGCCGTCGGCGGCGGTGATGGCGGCGAACGCGGCGCCGACGGAGTCGAGCGAGGGTGCGGCGGGGAGCGGGATGCCGGAGCCCGGTCGCCCCGTCGCGAGCAGCCAGATGAGCGCCACGGCCGCGAAGGAGGCACCCGTCGCGAGTTCGACGAGCGGGTAGCGCGCGCCGATCGCGGAGCGGCACGATCCGCACCGGCCGCGCAGGAGCAGCCACGACAGCACGGGCACGTTCTCGTACCAGCGGACCGGTTGGTCGCACGACGGGCAGCGGCTCTCGCGGAGAAGCGAGATGCCGGCGGGCACCCGGTAGGCGACGACGTTGAGGTACGAGCCGATGATGAGGCCTAACCCGCCGGCGATCACGCCGACGAGCGTGACGATGGTCGCCGGGCCGAGGAGGGCGGTCATCCGGCGCCGTCCGTCCGGGAGAGCAGCCCGCCCAGGCTCACCGTGGTCGTGCCGCCGCCGGGTGTCGAGCCGGGGCCCGACGATCCGCCGCCCTGGCCGGGGAGCAGCAGGGGGCGACCGTAGAAGTCCATCAGGCCACCGTGGTTCAGCCCGCCGCCGTAGAAGGTGCCGTGCCATTCGCCGCCGCCGGTGATGCTGATGCGGCACGGCGTGTAGATCATCGCCGAGATGCCCTCGCCCATGACGGTCGTGTTGATGTTGACGGTGCCTGCGGGGCTCACGCAGCTCGGCGTGCCGTCGGCGATGCGGTCCTCGACGATCCACCAGACCTTCGGGGTCTTGCCGGTGGCGGCCTTCATCGTGAGCGCCGTGATGTCGTAGTCGTTGGCGAGGAAGGCGATGTCGGTCTGCAGCGTCACGACGGGCTTCGAGCCGTTGTTGGAGCTGAGGGTTCCGCAGGGGCGCGCGTCGACGACGGTCGGCGTCGTGAGCGCCGACAGCTCGCGCCAGCCCGCCGCGTTGCCCGTCGACGGGTTGTTGTCCCTGAACCGGTTGCAGGTCCACGGCCCGTCGCCCGAGGTCGCGAGGGTCTTCACAGTGAAGCCCGGCCAGTCGGATGCGGAGTAGCTGTAGTCGAACCAGCTCTGGAAGGTCGGCGCGGTGGGCGGGACGGTGGAGGTCGGCCACTGCAGGCCGCCGGCGGTGCCCTTCGCGACGCGCGCGTGGGCGGAGGTCGGGTATTTCACCTGCAAGTGGCCGTCGAGCTTGATGGTCGACGCGCGCGGCAGGGTCAGCTTGCCCGCGATCGACACGCTGGTCATGTCGACGTTGCCGCCGGCGAACACGTTGCCGGGGTAGGTGAAGCCGCTCCACCCGAAGTCGATGGGGCCACCGACGTGGATGTCGCCGCCGATCATGCCCGAGATGCCCGCCGTGGCCGTGCTCGACGCGTAGAGGTTCCCCTTGATGGTGTCGCTCGCGTTGGACATCGAGATGGAGCCGCCCGTGGCCACGGTGCCGTCGATCGTGCACTGGCCGTTCGTCTTCACGTTGCCGCCGGCGAGGATGTTCGCCGGCACGTGGTTCTGGCAGACGAAGGTGCCGCGGGGCATCATGATCGTCAGCAGGCGGTCGTCGAGCTCGTGCGAGCGGACCTCGCTCGTGAAGGTCGCGTCGCCGAAGAAGACCATGTCGGCGCCGAGCCCGGGCGCGACGGTCGTCGTCTTCTTCAGTTCGTAGCTGGCGCTCGTCACGGTCCTGCTGCCGTCGGACCCGGTGCCCGTCGAGACGAAGGTGACGACGTCGCCCGCGCACGAGGCGGTGACGGCGTAGGTCGGCGCCGAGGTGGATGCCGGTTTCACGGCGCACGGGTCGGCGCCGGTCGCGGTCGACGAGGCCACGGCCGCAGCGAGGCCGGCATCCGAGGCCGCCTGCGAGTCGAGGCTGCCGCGCACCCCCGCGGTGGTCTGCGCCGTGGCGACGACGGCGCCGGCCAGGGTCACCGCGAGGAGCCCCAGCACCATCACGATCACGAGTACCGACACGAGCGTCGAGCCCTCATCCCCCGAGCGGCGTCTACGTGCATTCACCAGCATTTCTTCCCCGATCCCCCAGCGGTCTTGCCCAGCGGCACGGCGGATCCCGAGATCGACGCGGCGGGCGCGGATGATGCGGCGGCGTCGAGCCGCGGCACGGCGATGTTCCAGGTCAGCGGTGCGTCCGCCGAGGCGAGCGCGACGAAGGGTCGCGCGGTTCCGGTCGCGGTCACGACCTGGCGCACCCGCGGCGCGAGCACGCCCCACGACGCCCCCGGCGCGGGTGCGCTGCCGGTCGCGAAGGCGGTGTAGGTGCGGACGCGGACCTCGCGGATGCCGGTGGCCGCCCCGGCGGGCGTCGTGAACGCCCATGCCGAGCAGCGGTCGTCGGGCAGCGCGGCGCGGACGACGGTCGTGCCGCCGCTCGTCTCGACGCGCACGGCGGAGGCGGAGCGGACCGTCGTCGACAGCGAGGTCGAGATCGCCTGCAGCTGGCCGGTGGCGAGGTCGCGCTCGCGGGTGACGGAGTCCGCGCGGAGCGCGCCGACGAAGACGGCGCCGAGGATGCCGAGGAACAGTGCCCCGACGAACATGTAGACGAGCAGCTCGACGAGCGTGAGCCCGGCGTCGTCGCCGTGCCGGTCGTCCGTGGGCTGGTCGTCGGAAGAGGCGGGGGTCACGGGCCGGTCACCACGATCTGCGTCGAGAGCGTGGCCGTCGGCGTGCCCGTCGCGGCCGGGGAGGAGTAGACCTTCGCGCGGATGGTCGCGACGCTGACGCTCGCGGCGGGGCACGTGCTGTCCGCGGTGAGGCGAGCCGTCTGACCCGAGCCCGCGGGATCGGTGACGATGCCCGCGCTGCCGCGCGCGGCGAGGAAGTTCCTGACCTCGGCGCAGGTCTGCAGGTCGGTGTCGCGGAACTCGGCGCGCACCTCGGCGAGAAGGCCCGAGGCGAACGCGCTCGCACTCGCGGCGTCGCGGTTCGTCGAGCTCAGGGCCTGCGCCTGGATGGCGAGGGGGAGGATGGCGACCGCGAGCAGCGCGAAGAGGAACATCGCGATGACGACCTCGACGAGGCTCACACCGTCGTCGTCGCCGATCGGCTCATGCGCGCGGGACATCGGGTCGTCCTTCGGTCGCGGGGTGGTGGCTGGAACGGGGATGCCGGGCCGGCGAGCAGCGCGCTCAGCCGACCCGGCGAGGTGGTGCGGGTGCTTAGCCAGCAGCGGGAGCTGCAGTGCAGCCAGGACCGGACGTCGCCTTGGTGTCGCCCTTGACTGCCTCGACGCAGTAGTTGCCGATATCGAGGGCGCCCGAAGCCGGCGTCTTCAGCGTGACCGAGACTCCGTCCTGGTTGAGGTTGCCGAAGCTGATAGCGCTCGCCTGGACAGGCGTGGTCGACTTCGCGATCTGGGCAGCGACCTGGGTGGCGCCGTTGGCGGCGACCGTCTTGACGGCGCTGGTCTCAGCCTGCGCCTGCAGACCGGTGAACACCGGAACGGCGATCGCGGCGAGGATGCCGAGGATCACGACGACGACGATGAGCTCGATGAGCGAGAAGCCGGACTCGCCGGTCTCCTCCTTGCGACGGTTGCAGGCGGCCATGTAGTTCTTCAGCGATGCACGCATGTGCAGATCTCCTTGCTGGTCCAATGAGTTGGGACGCGAGGCGACGCGGACAGCAGGGCACGCCGATGCGGCGCTCACCCGGAGACTCCCCAGTCGACCACCCCAGTGCGGTCACGGGCTCCCCAGGGCAGGGCCCCCGCGCATCCCACTATGCCCAGGCGAAGGGGCGAAAAGGGGTGTCGGGCGCTCAGTCGTTGCTCAGCCTTTCCTCAGTCCCCGGCGTGGGGCCCGGAACGGCCCTCGGCGAGTCGATCCGTCCCCCTAAGCTCGGGTCTCGGTGCGGGGGAGGGACCCCGAATCGCCGACGGGGGACCGCGAGCTGGGGCTCGCATCCGATCGCTCACGCGTCCATCGCGTGATCCGATCAGCCGCGTCCGGTCGCACCGACCGAGGGAGAGAGCGCGCGTGGCGGAACACGTCATCCTGTTCGCCGGGCCGATGGGCGCCGGTAAGACGACGGCCATCCGCAGCCTGAGCGAGATCGACGTCGTCTCGACCGAGGCCGCCAACACCGACCGTGCCCAGGCCGACAAGGACACCACGACGGTCGCCCTGGACTACGGCGAGCTCACGCTCGGACCCGACGAGAAGGTGCGGCTCTACGGCGCCCCCGGTCAGAAGCGGTTCGACTTCATGTGGACGGTGCTCGCCGAGCGGGCCAAGGGCCTGCTGCTGCTCGTCAACAACGACCTGCCCGACCCCATCGCCAAGGCCATCGAATACCTCGGCGAGTTCGAGGCGCTCGTCGCCGGCGGCGCCGTCGTCATCGGGGTCACCCGCAGCGACGTCGCGCCCACGCCCGACCTCGGCGCCTACGCCGACGCGCTGGCGCAGTGGCATCCCGATCGCACCATCCCGGTCTTCACGGCCGACCCGCGCAGCACCGACCACATGCGCACCCTGCTGCTGACCCTCGTCGCGAGCGTCGAAGCAGCCGAGATCATCGCGTCCGCCACGAGCGACGCCTCCGAGACCGCCGCCTGAGACGCGAGGACGCCCCCCATGAGCACCGCCCTGCACCAGGACGCCGACATCATCGCACTTGCGACAGACGTCCTCGGCGCCTTCGCCGCCCACAGCACCTCCCTCACCTACGCGAGCGTGCTCACCGACGACGGCTTCGAGGTCGCCTCGCAGCACGGCGCCGTCGCGCAGAACGGCGGGCGATTCGCCAGCATCGCGAGCTCGCTGCAGGCCCTCGGCGAGGCGGCCGTGCGTGAGCTCCGCCTCGGCGGCGCCTCGTCCGTGCTCGTCTTCAGCGACGCCGGCCACGTCGTGCAGGTGCGCGTCGAGGGCACGACCCTCGTGCTCGCCGCGCTCTTCGGCTCGGGCGAGACCCTCGGCCACGCCCTCGCCCTCGCCCGGCGCGCGGCATCCGATCTCGGCCGCAGCCTGCCCCGTCTCGGGTGAAGCCGCCGCTCCGGCTCACCCCGCGCCGCACGGCGGGCGCCACCCGGCGGGAACGCCGACAGACCACCCGAACGCCATCTGACAAAGGACACGACATGGCAAACATCCACGACTCCCTCGCGAAGCTCATGACCATCGACGGCGCCATCGGCGTCGCACTGGTCGACTCCGGCTCGGGCATGGCCCTCGGCACCCTCGGCACCGGCCTCGACCTCGAGCTCGCCGCCGCCGGCAACACCGAGGTCGTCCGCGCCAAGCTCAAGACGATCTCCGCCCTCGGCCTCAACGAGACGATCGACGACATCCTCATCACGCTGTCGTCGCAGTACCACATCATCCGTCCGCTGGCTGTGGCGCCGGAGGTCTTCATCTACATCGCCCTCGACAAGGCGCGCGGGAACCTCGCCCTCGCCCGTCTGTCGACCCGCGAGGTCGAGAAGCAGCTCGAGCTGTGATCGACCGCGGCGGCGGATCCTGCACCGGGTCCGCCGCCGCATCGCCTGACCCGTCGCACCGGCCCATACGAGGAGACGAGATGACCACTGACGCGCAGACCGCGGCCGAATGGCGCCCAGACCCACTGGGGATCGCCGCCTACCGCTGGTGGGACGGCTCCGGCTGGACCGGCTACACCTCCGACACGGATGCCGGGACTCCGACGGCCGTCGACCCCGCCGCACGTGCGGGCGTGCAGCGCGAGGTGCACGTCTCGGCACCGGCCGCGGCGTCCGTGGTCGAGCAGCCCGCCGCCGCCGCGCCCTACCCCGCGGAGCCCGCGACGCCCACGATCGGCGGGCCGACCCGCGGGCCGTGGCCGGCATCCCTCCCCGACTCACCCGTCCGACGCGCGACGACCCTCGAAGAGGCCGCCGCCGGGCTCGGCGCCATGCCCGAGGGCGTCGCCGACGACATCGACTGGTCGCGCCTGGCCCTGCGCCTGAAGACCGCGATCGAAGCCGGCGAGAACGACCTCATCGAGGTGCGCGCGGGAGACCTGCCGCCCCTCGTGCTCGACGTCGCGCAGCACGCGTACTGGTGGGACCACCCGCTCGCCGACGTGCCGGGCCGCGTCACCTCGATGACGATCCTCGACGTCGACCGCGAGGCGCACCTGGCCGCCGAGCCCGGGCGCGACCTCGACCCGCTGCTGTGGGCCGTCGCTCACGCGTCGTTCGAGGCATCCGCTGCACCCTGGATGCGGGCGGGCGACCGCTACCGCCTGCACCGCTGGCCGAACCTGACCACGCTGCCGCATCAGCCGCATCACCTGCGCGCGATCTCGCTGCTCGGTCAGGCGGCGCTCACCGAGGACGAGTTCTCGCGCGTCGCCGATCTCGATGCCCGCGAGGCGCGGCGCCTGCTGACGACCTTCAGCCTCATGGGGCTGCTGCGCGTGAGCGCGGCCGAGGGGCGTTCGGTCTTCGTCGCGAAGCCGAAGCCCGCCGGTGGCGGACTGCTCGGACGACTCGCCAAGTTCTTCGGCGGGCGCTGAGCCCGACGCTCAGTCGACGCCGGGAACGTCCCAGACCACGGGCGTGACGGTGCCGTCGCGCCAGTCGCGGCGCAGGACGCTGTAGGCGACGGATGCCAGGAGTCGCCCGTCGTCCGCGGGCCAGCCCTCGCGGTAGTAGGCCTCCTGCACCCAGCCGCAGCGGACGAACACCCGCCGCATCGCGATGTTGTCCTCCCGGGTCTGCCCTTCGAATCGGTTGACCTCGGGCATCGTCGTGAAGACGTGGTCGGTCGCCGCCCGCAGGACGTCCGCCGCGAGCCCGCGGCCGCGGTGGGCGGCGCCGAGCCGCAGATCGAACAGCGGGGCGTCGTCGCTGAGGTCTTCGAGCCGGAAGAAGCCGATACGGCCGTGCTCGTCGGAGTCGATCCAGAACGACGCGTGATCCTCGTCGGCGTACGCGCCGTCGTCGATCGCCTCGGCGATCTGCTCCGCCGTGGGATCGGTCCGCACGTGGAACGGGAACGACTGCGACGTCATGAACGAAATCAGCGCCTCGCGGTCGGCGCCGGTGGGATCGAGCGGGGTCAGGCGGATCGGCATCCGTCCACGCTAACCGTGGGCGAACGGCGCCCGAGCCTGCAAACTTGATATGAGTCGGCTCAAGTTGGTTTGACGCTCGCGAGGTGTCGGAGTAGCCTTGAGTCATCGCGGCTCAGGTTGTGGCCAGGACCGCGGAAAGACTTCAGATCTACGCAAACGCCACACGAAGGAGAATCACATGGCACGTGCAGTGGGAATCGACCTCGGAACGACCAACTCGGTCGTCGCCGTCCTCGAAGGTGGCGAGCCGAAGGTCATCGCCAACGCCGAGGGTCTTCGCACGACCCCCTCGGTCGTCGCGTTCACGAAGGACGGCGAGGTGCTCGTCGGCGAGACCGCCAAGCGCCAGGCCGTCACCAACGTCGACCGCACCCTGACCTCCGTCAAGCGCCACATGGGCACCAACTGGAAGACCCAGGCGATCGACGGCAAGAACTACACGCCGCAGGAGATCTCGGCCCGCATCCTCCAGAAGCTCAAGCGCGACGCCGAGCAGTACTTGGGCGACACGGTGACGGATGCCGTCATCACCGTCCCCGCCTACTTCAACGACGCCGAGCGTCAGGCCACGAAGGAGGCCGGTGAGATCGCGGGCCTCAACGTGCTCCGCATCATCAACGAGCCCACCGCGGCCGCCCTCGCCTACGGCCTCGACAAGGGCAAGGAGGACGAGCTCATCCTCGTCTTCGACCTCGGTGGTGGAACCTTCGACGTCTCCCTCCTCGAGGTGGGCAAGGACGACGACTTCTCGACCATCCAGGTGCGTTCGACCGCCGGTGACAACCGCCTCGGCGGCGACGACTGGGACCAGCGCATCGTCGAGTACCTGATCAAGCAGTTCAAGGACACGAGCGGCGTCGACGTCTCGAGCGACAAGATCGCTCTGCAGCGTCTGAAGGAAGCAGCCGAGCAGGCCAAGAAGGAGCTCTCGAGCTCGCAGTCGGCCTCGATCAACCTGCCCTACCTCTCGCTGACCGAGTCCGGCCCCGTCTCGCTGTCCGAGACGCTGAGCCGTGCGAAGTTCGAGGACCTGACCAAGGACCTGCTCGACCGCACCAAGAAGCCCTTCGAGGACGTCATCCGCGAAGCCGGCATCAAGGTCGCCGACATCGACCACGTCGTGCTCGTCGGCGGATCGACGCGTATGCCCGCCGTGAGCGAGCTCGTGAAGAAGGAAGCCGGCAAGGAGCCCAACAAGGGCGTCAACCCGGACGAGGTCGTCGCCGTCGGCGCCGCCCTGCAGGCCGGTGTCCTCAAGGGTGAGCGCAAGGACGTGCTGCTCATCGATGTCACCCCCCTGAGCCTCGGCATCGAGACCAAGGGCGGCATCATGACCAAGCTCATCGAGCGCAACACGGCCATCCCGACCAAGCGCAGCGAGACCTTCACGACCGCCGACGACAACCAGCCGTCGGTCGCCATCCAGGTCTTCCAGGGCGAGCGCGACTTCACCCGCGACAACAAGCCGCTCGGCACGTTCGAGCTCACCGGCATCGCGCCGGCACCCCGCGGCATCCCGCAGATCGAGGTCACGTTCGACATCGACGCGAACGGCATCGTCCACGTGTCGGCGAAGGACAAGGGCACCGGCAAGGAGCAGTCGATGACGATCACCGGCGGCTCGTCGCTGCCGAAGGACGACATCGAGCGCATGGTGCGCGAGGCCGAGGAGCACGCCGCCGAGGACAAGAAGCGCCGCGAGGCCGCCGAGGTCCGCAACCAGGCCGAGACGCTCTCGTACTCGATCGAGAAGCTCCTCACCGAGAACGCCGACAAGCTGCCCGAGGACGTGAAGACCGAGGTCCAGGCCGACGTCGACGCGCTCAAGACGGCGCTCGCGGGCGACAACGACGACACCGTCAAGGACGCCTACGACAAGCTCAACGCGTCGCAGACCAAGATCGGCGAGGCGATCTACGCCGCGAGCCAGGCCGACGCCGCGCAGGCACCGACCGACGCTCCGGCCGGCGAGCAGGCGGCATCCTCCGATGAGGACGTCGTGGACGCCGAGGTCGTCGACGACGAGGACGAGAAGAAGTAAGCATGGCGGACAAGGACTTCGAGAAGCCGGACGAGGGCGACGACGTCGCCGCGACCCCGGCCGAGGAGTCGGCCCGGCCCGCCGAGGATGCCGACACGGAGCCCGAAGCGCTCACGGTCGACGACATCCTCGGCGCGGCCCAGTCCGACGAGGCCGCCGTCGCGGACGCGCCGGAGGAGGAGCACGACCTGCTCCTCGACCTCAAGCGCGTGCAGGCGGAGTACGCCAATTACCGTCGCCGCACCGAGGAGCAGCGCGAGGTGGAGCTCGCGCGCGCCAAGGGCGCCGTCGCCAAGGGGATGCTCCCCGTGCTCGACGACCTCGACCGTGCCGAGAAGCACGGCGACCTCGCCGAGGGCAGCGCGCTGGCCGCGATCGCCGAGAAGATGCGGGCCGTCGTGGCCCGCCTGGGAGTGGAGCGCTACGGCGCTGCGGGCGACGCGTTCGACCCGCAGCAGCACGAGGCGATCTTCCAGGCGCCCACACCCGGCACGACCGAGCCGACGATCCTCGAGGTCGTCGAGGTCGGTTACCGCCTCGGTGACCTCGAGCTGCGTCCGGCGAAGGTCGTGGTCGCCGTTCCGGCCGAGTAAGGGGGCGCGCTGATGGCCAGTCAGGATTGGTTCGACAAGGACTTCTACAAGGTGCTCGGGGTGTCGAAGGACGTCTCCGACGCCGACCTGAAGAAGACGTACCGCAAGCTGGCGCGCACCTATCACCCCGACTCGAACGCGGGGGACCCCGCCGCCGAGGCGAAGTTCAAAGAGGTCAGCGAGGCGTACTCGGTGCTCTCCGACAAGGAGCAGCGCGCCGAGTACGACCAGCTGCGCGCCATGGGGTCGGGAAGCGCTCGCTTCCAGCCCGGGGCGAGCGGCGGGTTCGAGGACGTGTTCAGCCGGTTCCAGCCGGGTGGTGCGGGCGGCCAGCAGGCCGACTTCGACGACCTCTTCGCGATGTTCGGGCAGCAGAGCGGCGGACGCTTCGGCTCCGGTCGCTTCGGGCAGTCCAGCGGCGGCTTCCGCGGCTTCGGCGGTCCGCAGCGCGGGGCCGACGTCACCGCCCGCACGACGCTCGACTTCACGACGGCTGTGAAGGGCGACACCATCACGCTCCAGGGCGACGACGGCAAGCCCATCAAGGTGAAGATCCCCGCGGGTGTTTCAGACGGGCAGAAGATCAAGCTCCGCGGTCGCGGTCGTCCCTCGCCGGACGGCGGGGAGGCGGGCGACATCGTCCTCACGGTCGGCGTGCGCCCGCATCCCGTCTTCACGCGGGAGGGGCTGAACCTCCGCATCCATGTTCCCGTCACGTTCACCGAGGCGGCGCTGGGTGCGACCATCGAGGTCCCGACGCTCGGCGGCGACAGCGTCAAGCTGCGCGTCGCGCCGGGGACGCCGTCGGGGCGCGTGCTGCGCGTGAAGGGCCGCGGGGTGCAGACGGCGAAGGGCACCGGCGACCTGCTCGCCGAGGTCCAGGTCGCCGTCCCCACGCACCTCGATGCGGCCGCGCGCGAAGCGCTGGAGCGCTTCCACGAGCTGGAACCCAAGGAGAACCCCCGCGCCGACCTGATGGCCAAGGCGCGCGAGTGAGGTGAGACGCATGGCGAACGAGCAGGTCGACGAAGACGCCCCGATCCTGGCGATCGCGGTGGCCGCTGAGCTCGCCGGCATGCACCCGCAGACGCTGCGTCAATACGACCGGCTGGGACTCGTGGTACCGGCGCGCACCCGTGGTGGGTCGCGCCGGTACTCCCTCAGGCACGTTGCGCAGCTGCGCGAGGTGGCGCAGATGTCGGCCGACGGCGTGAGCCTGCCGGCCATCTCGCGCATCATCGACCTCGAGAACCAGGTGCGGATGCTGCGCCGCGAGGTCTCGGGACTGCAGGGTCGCCTGCGCGACGAGGTCGCCGCCCGACGCGGTGCTCGCGTGTTCGCCGCCGGCGCGACCGGCTCGGTCGTCACGCTCCGCCAGGGCACCCGCGTCCGCCGCGCGACCGACGTGGTCCTCTACCGCCCGCATCCGTCCCCCTCCGACGACTGACGCTTTTCGCGACGCCGAGCCGACGCCGACTGCGCTGAAGGCCGCCCGGTGACGACCGTTCGCGTCGGCTGGAGGTTCCTCCCGAGGGTGCGCGCGCGGCGAGTTGTGCACGAGGGGCGGATGCCGGGGGCGTGAGGCGCGTCGAGGAGGCGAGTGTCGGGGGGATGAGACCTTCGACACCGCTGCCACCGCAGCTTCCGCCTGTGTTCGTTATCGCCGACGCGAGGGGCGCAGGTGTCACCGTCGGTCGCCTGCGGGGGCGCGATCTGTCGCGTCCCTTCCGGGGCGTCCGCTCCCGGTCGGAGGCGACGGATGCCGTGGCCCGGGCCTGCGCCTACGCGCCGAAGCTGGGTCCCGGCGAGCACTTCTCACATGCCACCGCGCTCGCGCTCGTCGGGGCATGGATCCCGGATCGCTTTCGCGAGAGCGTCGACGTCTCCGCCGCGCGCCCCCTCGGCCGCGCCCGCGGCGCGGGGGTGCGGGGCCACGAGTCGAGCGCGGCCGTCGATCACCGGGTCGCCGGCCTGCCGTGCGTGCCACCCAGCGAGGCGTGGTGCCAGGCGGCATCCCTTCTCGGCGATCGTGAGCTCGTCGTCGCGGCCGATTCGCTGATGCGTCGACAGCAGCCTGTCGCCACCTCCGAGGAGCTGCAGGCAGCAGTCGTGGCCTGCGCCGGAATGCGTCACGTCAGACGGCTGCGACGAGCGCTCGAACGGGCGCGTGCGCGGACGGATTCCGTCGCCGAGACACTGCTGCGCCTCGATGCCGCGGACGCCGGGCTCCCCGAGTTCACCGTCAACGAGGTCATCATGGATGCACGCGGCCGGTTCCTGGCCTACGGCGACCTGGTCCACGCGGCGACGCAGGTCCTGCTCGAGTACGACGGGGAGCAGCACCGCCTCGACGACCGTCAGTACGCGCGCGACGTCGAACGGCTCGACGCACTCGCCGCCGCCGGATGGCGCGTGATCCGGGTGAACCGTTCGCATCGCGGCGCCGCCCGCCGCGGCATCCTGTTGCGCACCCGGGCCGCACTGATCGAGCGCGGCTGGCGCCCGTGAGCCTCGACCCGACGCGAACGGCTGTCATCCCGCGAGCGTGAGTGCCTATCGCGTCGGCTCGGCGACGGGACGGGCGACGGCGACGGGACAGCGAGCGGATGCCGGGGGTCAGGCGGGGTCGATGCGGAGGGTGCCGGGGCCTTCGCCGACGGTCAGGTCGGTCACGAGGCGGAGCGATCGGGCGAGCGCGTCGACGGCCGGGATGACGGTGCCGAACCGCTCGCGGTCGGAGATGACGGCGGTGAGGGTCACGAGGTGGGTGCCGGTGTCCCAGGTGTACGAGGCGAACGGCGTCTGACGCGGGTTCGGCGGCAGGGGCATCTCGAGCTTCTCGCCCACGCCCAGGGGGGAACCGGTGAACGAGACGGTGTCGTCGTACTCGATCGGCATGCTCGCGCGCATGGTCCGCAGCTGCGGCGTGAGCTCCTGGACCTGGGCCATCGCGACGAGGAGCTCGGGGTCGTCCTTCCAGACCCACGCCAGCAGGCGTCCGTCGGCGCGGCGCATCAGCGCGGGGATCGCCTGGCTCATCGCCCACGCGGCGACCTTGCTGCCGGGCTGCTCGCGACCGAAGGCGGCGTTCGCCTGGGCGAGCAGCATCCCGATCGCCTTCTTGCGGGCGCGGCGTCCGCGGAACCCGAACGAGCCGGTGATCGGAACCCACTGCGCGGGGTCGGCCTGGGCGGAGATGCGGGTCATGCCGACAAGCGTAGGGGGGGCCGCCTTCGACGGTCCTGAGCCCGGGGCGCGCCGACCTCCCAGCGGGCCCGAAACGGCTCGCGGGCTAGAATCGAGCCCCGGCGCCCCGCACATCCCTGCGCCCCACCGGCGAGAGCCCCCTCGCCTCCGACGCACAGATTGGCCCGTACCCCGTGACCATGACGCCCCCGGACAGCCCCGCTCCCGAGCGCCGCCCCCTCACCATCATGATCGCGGCCGACACGTTCGCGCCCGACGTCAACGGAGGAGCGCGCTTCACCGAGCGCCTCGCCGCCGGCCTCGCCGAGCGCGGCCACCACGTGCACGTCGTGACACCCAGCGTCGGCCACCGCAACCACGGCGTGTTCACCGAGGACATCGAGGGGCAGCCGCTCACCGTCCACCGCCTGCCGGGATGGCGGTGGCACCCGCACGACTGGCTGCGCTTCGTCCTGCCGTGGATGGGCAAGCACTACTCGCGCCGGCTCCTCGACGAGATCGACGTCGACGTCGTCCACAGTCAGTCGCACATCGTGATCGGGCGCGCGCTCACCCGTATCGCGAACCAGCGCGGCATCCCGGTCGTGGCGACGAACCACATCATGGCCGACAACATCCTCGACTTCACGTTGCTGCCGAAGTTCCTGTACGACATCTTCCTCAAGCTCGCGTGGGACGACGCGGCGCGTACGTTCGCAATGTCGCGTGCGGTGACGACGCCCACCCGCAAGGCGGCGGAGTTCCTCGAGAACACGATCGACATCCATGGGGTCGTCCCGATCAGCTGCGGCATCCGCAAGAGCAACTACACGCCGAACCTCGAGCCGCGCGAGAACCGGCGCCGGGTGCTGTTCGTCGGACGACTCACGACCGAGAAGCACGTCGAGGTCACGCTCGAGGCGATCGCGAAGCTGACCGACCTGAACCTCGAGTTCGAGATCGTCGGCGGCGGGGACCAGCGCAAGAATCTCGAGCAGGCCACGCAGCGCCTCGGCCTCACCGACCGGGTCACGTTCCGCGGTCGGGTGTCGGAGGAGGAGCTCCGCGCGGCCTACACCCGCGCCGACGTCTTCGTCATCGCGTCGGTCGCCGAGCTGCAGTCGATCGCGACGATGGAGGCCATGGCCTCGGGTCTGCCGGTCATCGCCGCGAACGCCGTCGCGCTGCCGCACCTCGTGCACGACGGCGAGAACGGTTACCTGTTCGAGCCGGGCAACGCGGACGAGCTCGCCGAGAAGATCCGCACCGTGCTCACCGCCGACCAGGCCGAGTACTCGCGGATGCAGCAGGCCTCGCTCGACGGTGTGGAGATCCACGACATCGAGCGGACCCTCGACACGTTCGAGAAGCTGTACCGCGGCGAACCGCTCGACGGCTGACATGCGGCTGTTCTTCGACGCGCGCTACATCCGCACGGACTTCCACGACGGCATCAGTCGCTACTCGGCCGAGCTCGCGCAGGCGGTGTCGGATGCCGCGTCCGCCCACCGGACCGAGGTCACCTACCTGATCCACGACGAGCGGCAGCGGGCCTTTCTCCCGGCCGATGCGATCACCCTGAAGACTCACGCACCCACGTCGGTGAAGGAGCCGTTCTCGTCGCTACTGCTGAACCGGCACCGACCCGACGTGCTGTTCTCGCCGATGCAGACGATCGGCTCGGCGGGACGTCGGTTCCGCCTCATCCTGACGCTGCACGACACGATCTACTACCGGCACCGGACGCCGCCGCGCGCACTGCCCTGGTACGTGCGTCTCGGATGGCGGCTGTTCCACCTGTCGTACTGGCCGCAGCGGTGGACGCTGAACGCGGCCGACCTCGTCGCGACGGTCAGCGAGACGAGCGCTCGGCAGTTCGCGCGCGTGCGCCTGACGAAACGCCCGGTCGTCGTCATCCCCAACGCGCCCCAGCGCCTCGCCGAGCTGCTGCCCGAAGGCACCGCGATCGGCGCGGGTCCGGTGCGGAACCTCGTCTACATGGGCTCGTTCATGCCGTACAAGAACGTCGAGACGCTCGTCACCGCGATGCGGCAGCTGCCCGACCACACCCTGCACCTGCTGTCGCGCATCTCGCCCGAGCGGCGCGCCGACCTGACGTCCCTGGCAGCGGGGGCGTCGGTCGTCTTCCACGACGGGGTGACGGATGCCGCGTACGCGGCGCTCCTGGCCGATGACGCCGCTCTCGTGACGACGAGTCTCGATGAGGGCTACGGCCTGCCGGTCGCGGAGGCTCTCGAACTCGGGGTGCCCGCCGTCGTGACCGACATGGAGATCTTCCGCGAGGTCGCCGGCGACGGCGCGCTGTACGTCGACCCGCTCGATCCGACGGCTGTGGCCGACGCGGTGAGTTCGCTCGACGAACCGGGAATGCGGGAGGCTCTGGTCGAGGCAGGGACCGCCCACATCCGCTCGTTCGACTGGGCCCGGTCGGCACAGATCCTGCTGGCGGCGGCGATGGACCTCACGCGGCGCTGAGCCGGGTCAGACGCCGCCGGCTCCGCCCGCGTTGTTGCGGTTGTCGACGTAGGTCGCGGTGTTCGCCGACGGTTAGAAGAATCGGCCGCCGATCGTCGAGGACGCGAGGCTGAGGCCGATGCCGACAAGGGTCGATCCGGCGATGCCGATCGCGATGCCGCCCAGGAGTCGAGCCCCGGCATCCCGCCGCGCCGCGATGATGCCCATGACCAGGGCGGCGACCGAGACGGCTGACATGAACAGGGAGAAGACGGCGTTTACCAGTCCGATCGCGGCGGGGTCGTAGATCGCGCGGTACAGCTGGATCTGGATACCCGGCCACACGCCCTGCAGGAGGACCGGCACCGCGGCGACGATCAGTGCGACGAGGGCCAGGTTCCTGGCGGACGGGGCGGCGGTCGAAGGCCGGTAGGGGTAGGGCTGCGGCGTGTACGGCGGAACGGGCTCGGTCATGGGGGTCCTCTCGCGCGGCCCCGATTCTAGGGCGGCGCGCCGACGAGGGGGAAGGGGCGTCAGGGGCACCGGGGGCGGTCGGTGCGGCAGGGTTCATGGCGGTATCCGTCGACGACGACGAGGCGGAGCGCGCCGATCACGGCGCCGGCGGTGACGACGAGCAGAAGCAGGATGAGGAGGAGTGCGGCAGTCATGGCAGGAACGCTATGCTTGGCCTCATCCTGCCACGAGTGGCCGCATCGTCACCGTTCGTAGGAATCCTGCCAGCGTGTGTTCCGCGCTGGTTCACGTCTCCCGGAGGTCGCCATGATCCGCACCGTCGCCTGCGTCGTGCAGCCCGGCTTCGCCCCGTTCGAGTTCGGGCTCGCCTGTGAGGCGTTCGGGCTGGATCGCAGCGACGACGGCATCCCGAACTTCGACTTCCGCATCGTGGCGCCCGACCCCGGTGCGGTTCCGAGCAACCTGGCGTTCTCGATCAACGTCGCGGAGGGTCTGGCATTCGCCGACGAGGCGGATGTCGTCGTCATCACGCCGATTCCGCGCGAGGCGTGGGCGAACGTCGACCCGCGCGTGATCGACGTCATCCGCCGGGCGGTCGAGCGGGGGGCCTGGGTGCTGACGGTGTGCAGCGGGGCGTTCGCGGTCGCGGCATCCGGAGTCCTATCCGGTCGACGCGCGACGACGCACTGGCGGTACGCCGAGACGATGGCGAGCATGTACCCCGACATCGAGGTCGACCCGAACGTGCTGTACGTGCAGTCCGATCGGATCATCACGAGCGCGGGAACGGCGGCGGGACTCGACGCGTGCCTCCACCTGCTGCGGATCGAGCTGGGTGCCGAGGCGGCTAACACGATCGCGCGCCGGATGGTCGTGCCGCCGCAGCGGGACGGCGGGCAGGCGCAATTCATCGCGGCACCGCTGCCCGTGTCGACGTCGCTGTCGCTCACGCCCGTGACGGACTGGATGCTCGAGAACCTGCGGCGGGACCTGTCCGTTGATCAACTGGCGGCGAAGGCGCACATGTCGCCGCGGACGTTCGCGCGGCGGTTCAAGGCTGACTACGGCACGACTCCGGGTGCGTGGCTCGGCCGGCAGAGGATCCTGCACGCGCAGCGTCTGCTCGAGCAGACCGACCTCGGTCTCGACGCGATCGCGTACGAGTGCGGGTTCGGTTCGGCGGCGGTGCTGCGGCAGAACTTCTCGCGGGTGCTGGGAACGACCCCGACGGCGTATCGGTCCCGCTTCGCCTGCGCCGCCGATATGGCGTCGTGATAAAGTTGAGCCAGACAGACTCAAGTTTCGCTCGATTCTTCAGGAGCAGATGATGAACGCACAACCGGCCCCCGGCCAGGGGGAGCAGGGCAGCGCCCTCGAGCAGTTCGGCATCAACCTCACCGACCGTGCGCGGCAGGGCAAGCTCGACCCCGTCATCGGTCGCGACGGTGAGATCCGCCGTGTCAGTCAGGTGCTCACGCGGCGCACGAAGAACAATCCGGTTCTCATCGGTGAGCCCGGCGTCGGCAAGACCGCGGTGGTCGAAGGGCTCGCGCAGCGCATCGTCGCGGGCGATGTCGCCGAGTCATTGAAGGGCAAGGAGCTCATCGCGCTCGACATCTCCGCGCTCGTGGCCGGCGCGATGTACCGCGGGCAGTTCGAGGAGCGGCTGAAGAGCGTCCTCAAGGAGATCACCGAGTCCGAGGGTCGCGTGATCACCTTCATCGACGAGCTGCACACCCTCATGGGTGCCGGCGGCGGCGAGGGCTCGGTCGCGGCATCCAACATGCTGAAGCCCATGCTCGCGCGCGGCGAGCTGCGCCTGATCGGTGCGACGACGCTCGACGAGTACCGCGAGTTCATCGAGAAGGATGCCGCTCTGGAGCGGCGCTTCCAGCAGGTGTATGTCGGCGAGCCGAGCGTCGAGGACACGATCGCGATCCTGCGCGGCCTGAAGGGTCGGTACGAAGCGCACCACGGGGTGACGATCAACGACGGTGCTCTCGTTGCCGCCGCCGCGATGGGCGACCGTTACATCCCCGGTCGGCAACTGCCCGACAAGGCCATCGACCTCATCGACGAGGCGATGAGCCGACTGAAGATGGAGATCGACTCCAGTCCCGTCGAGATCGACGAACTGCGGCGCCAGGTCGAGCGCATGCGACTCGAGGACTTCGCGCTGAAGAAGGAGAAGGACGATGCGTCCAAGGAGCGTCGCGCGAAGCTGCGGGACCAGATGGATGCCGCTCAGGCCGAGCTCGCCCTGCTCGAGGCGCGCTGGGAGCGGGAGCGGGCGGGGCTGAATCGCGTCGGCGACCTGAAGAAGCAGTACGACGATGCGATCACCGAGCGTGATCGTGCGCTGCGCGAGGCCGACTACGCCCGCGCCTCCAAACTCGAATACGAGACCATCAAGCGTTTGCAGGAAGAGATCGCGGACGCCGAGCGGGCAGAAGCGAATCCCGCTGAGGAGCGCATGGTCAACGAGCAGGTGACCGACGAGGACATCGCCGCGGTGATCGCGGCGTGGACCGGCATCCCGGTCGGTCGTCTGCTGCAGAGCGAGAGCGCCCGACTCGTGCACCTCGAGTCGGAGCTCGGGAAGCGGTTGATCGGGCAGAAGCCCGCCGTGAAGACGGTGGCGGATGCGGTGCGCCGGTCGCGCGCGGGGATCAGCGACCCGAACCGGCCGACCGGGTCGTTCCTGTTCCTGGGCCCGACGGGTGTCGGCAAGACCGAGCTCGCGAAGGCGCTCGCGGAGTTCTTGTTCGACGACGAGCGCGCGATGGTGCGCATCGACATGAGCGAGTACGGCGAGAAGCACGCCGTCGCGCGGCTCGTGGGTGCTCCTCCGGGGTACGTGGGCTACGAGCAGGGCGGTCAGCTGACCGAGGCCGTGCGGCGTCGGCCGTACTCGGTGGTGCTGCTGGACGAGGTCGAGAAGGCGCACCCCGAGGTGTTCGACGTGCTGCTGCAGGTGCTCGACGACGGCCGGTTGACCGACGGTCAGGGACGGACGGTCGATTTCACGAACACGATCCTGATCCTGACGAGCAACATCGGTTCGCCGGTGCTCATCGATCCGACGCTGACGGATGAGCGCAAACGCGAGCAGGTCATGGCGATGGTGCGGCAGGCGTTCCGGCCGGAGTTCCTGAACCGTCTCGACGACGTCGTGATGTTCACGCCACTGACCGAGTCGGACCTCGCGCAGATCGTGGAGTTGGCGGTCGATGCGCTGCAGCGCCGGTTGCGCGACCGCCGCCTGACGCTCGCAGTGACGCCGGATGCACGCGCGTGGCTCGCCGAGCGCGGCTACGATCCGCTGTTCGGGGCGCGGCCGCTTCGTCGGCTGATTCAGTCCGAGATCCAGGACCGGCTGGCGATGGCACTGCTGTCCGGCGGCGTGCACGACGGCGACGTGGTGCGGGTGGATGTCGCGGTCGACGGTTCGCAGCTGGTGCTGACGAGCAGCGGTCCGACGCCACCGGAGGAATCGAGCGACGACGTCATCGAGGCGGAGCTGCTCGACTGACCCGGGCGATCCAGCGGGCCCAGGGCGCGCTGCGGCGCGCAGGCTCGGCAGCCTGTGGGGCGGGCGTCACCTCCTGTTCCAGGGCGGCGAAGGATCTGGACGTATGCCAGCTCATGACCGCCGAATAGGGCCAGATCCTCGCCGCGGCTCGGGGGCTCACCATGACGGCACTCGCCGTCGCGAGGACGACGAACGGGATGCCGATCAGGAGCGGTCCCTCGACGGTGAACACCAGGCCGACGATCGCTGAGAGTAGGACGCCTGCACCAGCCACGCTGTATCCGAATGCCTTCGTGGGCCGGGGGGCGGTGCGATCTTGCAGGGATATCCAGCCGATTCGGGTGAGCGCGAGACTCAGGCACAGTGCGGAGATCGACCAGAAGAAAGCTCCACCTCCCCGCCAAGAGACGGTGAGCAAGCCGCACCAGGCGATCCACGCACCGGGCAGAACCAGCCACGACGAGAGAAGCGCGAGGACGTAGCGTCCGCGCGTCGGTGCCGCGGACCTCAGGCGACGTGGCAAGAGGAGCGCCTTGTCGTACTCCCGTTCTCTGCGGACGAGATGGTCTTGTCGCGATTCGACCTCGAAGACACCCAACCCCGCCGTCACGACCGCCCCGGAGAGGACCCAGAAGGCGAGAAGAGCGGATGTGTCGCCAGGGCGGGCAACGGCCACGGGGATGACGAACCCTCCCATGAGGGCGAGGAGCGCGATGGGTGCCGTGGTCACGGGGCGAAGGATCCGCTTGGCCCCGTGCGTCAGCCCCGACCAATCACCGGAGAAGCGGGTGACGGCGCCGATCGCGACGACGAGCGTCGCAGTCACGCCGAGTGTCTCGAAACCGACGTCGAGAGCGGGTGTGGCCCAGTGCCCCACTCCTCTCAGGCCTTCTACGAAGGAGCCAACAGGGTCATCCGGGGTCATGAACGCACCTGTCAGTACGCCGATGCCGATGCTGAGGGATAGGGAAAGAACCGGCCATGCGATCCACACCGTCCACGCGGCCGACCGGGGTGCGGAGGTGGTCGGGGCTCCTGGTGGCGTCATGTGCGCGACGGTATCGACACGCTCAGACATCGCCGGGCATCGAGCTCTTCCGGTGGCGGGGTGCGATGTCGGTGCGGTTCAGTCGCACTCAGAAGGGTGCCGGGTCTCCGGGTGGGCTGGCGGCAGGGGTGAAGGCGACGGCCGGGGTGGGTGCGTCTCCTCTGTAGGTCCTGCCGAGGGGTGAGGTCCATTCCAGGACACCACCCTGGAGTTGTCGGACTTTCCAGGCGGTGAATTGCTTCATCGAATGATGCCTCTGACACAGGTGGGCGAGGTTCGACAGTTCGGTCCGACCGCCGAGCGCGTGATCATGCGTGTGATCGACTTCGCACCGGATCGCGGCGACCCGGCATCCGGGGAACCGGCAGTGCTGATCCCTGGCTTGCAAGAACCGGCGCATCCCCGACGGCACCCGGTACGAATCGGTCGCGACGGTCACCCTGGTCGTCGGGTCGTGGAACAGTCGCTCCCAGATGTGCGTCGATCCAGCGAGCGTGCGGGCGGTAGCGGGGTCGATCGGCGAGCGACCGGTCAGGTCGCACGGCCCGTCGTCCTCCCCGGTCAAGGTTGCCGCGGGCACGAGTACCTGCACGCGAGCGCGGATCGCGCCGAGCGGGCCAGCGGCCGTGTCACGCGTGTCGTCGAGCGCCGGGGTACCCGCGAGGAGCAGGTCGGCGAACACGTCCGCCCGGACCTGATCCGTCGAGCGTGCATCGGTCGCGACGACCTCTGAATCGGCCGATCGCTCATCGCGGGTGTCGATGATCGCCCGTGCCTGCTGCGTCAGCCTGTCGTGGATCCCCTCCGCGATCACGGTGGGCAAAGTGGCGATCAGGTCGCTCATCCCATCCCGCCCCGGCATCAGCCGCACGCACCGACCGGCCGCGGCTTCCTCGTGCCTTTCCGCGAACGATCGCGGGTGCATCCGGTGCGCGAGGACCTCCAACTCGCCCGGACTCGGTTCGGCGTCTGACCTTCGCACCGTTCGATCGCGACTACTTCGAACTCCGCCCACATCTCCGCGGGGAGGTTCAGCCCGGCGTCGACGATCGCTTTTACGTGCCCCTGCACGATCCGCCCGGACTCCCACGCGGCGACCGTGGCGGGGAATCCTTCGATGATCGTCCGTGCTTCACCGATCCGACGTTGCACCGCCCGGTCGGTGAGCCGCATCACCCCGGCGACCTCGGCGGAGATCGACCGCAGCACCATGTCGTGCACCTGGACTCTCGCGTTCCGAGGTGCGCCCTGCTCGTCCGCCAACCGCCCCGCGGCTGCCAGGACGCGCAGCTCACGAATCTTCACCCGAGCGAACTCGACACCGATGTCCTCGACGTCCGCAACGATCCCCGCGACGGCGGCGAGATACGCCTCACCATCGGGGGTTTCCGCTGCTTCCGTCATACCTGCACTCTCGCAGCAACCTCCGACATTCAGATCCCGAAAACCGCCGAGAACACCCCTTATGAACAACCCCGAAAATGAGAAACGTCTCACCTGTCCGCATGGCCGACGCGGGACCTGAGCGGCCCTCGGCCGCGCCCTGTCTCAGGCGTGAAAAGATCGAGCATGCGAACCGTTCGGGCCCTGTGGGGTGCCACTCACCCGGGTCCCTCGCTCGTCGTCACGGTCCTTTCTCTCGCTCTCGGCGTCGCCGCCGGGTTGGAGCCGTGGCGGATCGTCGTCCTCGTCGTCGCGGTGTTCGCGGGTCAGATCTTCGTCGGCCTGTCGAACGACGCGATCGACCTCTTCCGCGACGCGACCGTCGGGCGGGCCGACAAGCCGCTCGTCCGGGGCGATACCCGGGTCCGCACGGCGTGGATCGCAGCGCTCATCGCGCTCGGTGTGGCCCTCATCCTGTCCGCGGTCCTCGGCTGGGCCATGCTCATCGCTCACGTCATCGCCCTGGCCTTCGCGTGGAGCTACAACGCGGGCCTGAAGGCGACCCCCTTCTCGCTCGTTCCTTTCCTCGTCAGCTTCGGGATCTTCCCCTCACTCGCGACCCTCTCCGCGCCGGTCCCGCAGCCGGCAGCCGTCTGGGCGTCGTTCGCCGGCGCGATGCTCGGCGCGGCGGTGCACCTCACGAACGTGCTGCCCGATCTCGAGGATGACCGGCGCACGGGGGTCCGTGGGCTCCCGCATCGGATCGGACCCGCGGCATCCGTCGTCCTGGCGGTCGCCGGAATCGTCCTCGCCGCGATCGCCGTCCTCGTCGGCAGTCTGATCGAGGGCGCCGCTCCGGTCGTGATGGCTCTCTTCGCGGTGGCCGTGATCGTGATCGCCGGGGCCGTCATGATCCGGATGCGGCGGCGCGGCGCCGATCGCACGGGATTCCGCCTCGTGATGGGTGCCGCCCTCGTCCTCGCCCTCCAACTCGTGGTGGCCTCCGGCACGGCATGACCCGCGCGCTGTCGCACCCCGCCCCTCACCTCCCGGCGGAGTCGAGACCCATCGCGTAGGCGTGCGGGACGAGCGACCCGGTCGCGGTGAGCACGGAGCCGAGTACCCGCGACCGCACCGCGTGCGCACGTCGCGACACCGGACGGCCGAGGCCCATGTTCACGGCGGCGAGCCGCCCGGCCACGCGGGCCGAGCGGAGGCGATCCCGCTCCCACTCGGCGAGATCCGATTCGGGCGCCGAGCCCAGCCGAGTCCACGCCGCGAGCAGCAGGGCGAGGGTCGCGGCATCCAGCAGTCCGAGGTTCAGGCCCTGCCCGCCGATCGGACTTATCTCGTGGGCTGCGTCGCCGATCACGAACAGCCGATCGCGCCGCATCGCGGGTGCCAGCACCCGCCGCACGCCGAACTCGGTCGCGGAGGTGACCAGCTCGGCGGCCTCGCTCTCGCCTCGCTCGCGCATGGCCTCGCGCAACCGTGCCGCGAGAGCGTCCGGCTCGCGCGATCCGCCCGCATCCCACGCGACGAAGCGTCGCTGCCCGTCGGGCAGCGGGAAGGACTCGAGCACCCCTCCGGGTGCGAGGTGAACGACCGCGGTCTCGGCGTCCTCGCGCGGCGGGAGGGCAGCATCCGTCATCAGATACCGGTCCGGGTATGCGGTCCGTCGCAGTGCCGTCGAGCGGAACACCAGGCCCCGCGCGCCCACCCCGCCGGCCATGACCACGATCGGCGCGACGCGCTCGCCGTGGTCGGTGTCGACGCGCACCCGGTCGCGGTCGCGCGTCACGCGCGTCACCGTCAGACCGCGCTCGGGCTCCGGGCCGTCGCCCCGCAGCGCGGCTTCGGTCTCGACCTGCGGCAGCGTCGCGACATACGGATGCCGCGCGTCGAGGCGTCCGAAGTTCACGACACCCAACGTTCTCCCGTCGCTGCGCGCCTCGCCTCGACGCACCCGGACGGCGCGGGTCAGGATCCGCTCGGTCGCGCCCCCGGACTCGAGGGCCGCCAGCGTCGGCGCGTGCAGCCCGATCGCTCGGGAGCCGCCACCGGCGGCCGGCCGTCGCTCGAGGACCGCGACATCGACGCCGAAGCGCGTGAGTTCAGCGGCCAGCAGCGTGCCGACCGGGCCCGCTCCGACGACGAGGACCTCAGGCATCGCCGTCCGCCACCGCGAGGAGCCGGAACGGGGCCGGGGATGCCACGCGCCAGGGCGCCCCGAGCGCCTGCTCGAGCTCTTCCGCCCGGTAGCTCCTGCGGATCGAGCGCAAACCGTCGGTACGGAGGAAGGTCCCCCGCTCGAGCGCCGTGATGCCTATGCCGTAGAGCGCATACGCGAGCAGTCCGCGCTCGATGTCGGCGTGCATCACTGTTCCCGACGACAGCGCGCGCGTGTCGTCGGCGAACCCCGCGAGCTCCTCCGCGCGCAGATGGTGAAGCACGTGGTTGGACAGCACGAGGTCGAACGTCTCGCCCGCCTCCCGGAGCCCGGCGGCATCCGTCGCGGCGAACGACACGGTCGCGCTCTCGCGCGTCCGGGCGACCTCGAGCGCACGCGGGTCGGGATCGATCCCGAGCCACGTCACTTCGAGACCGTCGCGCTCCGCCCATGCGGCGAGCCGTGCGACCACGTCGCCGCCCCCGCTGCCGACGTCGAGCACGCGCGCCGGTCGTCCGAGGTCCCTGAGGCGGGGGCGGATGCCGCGTCGCCAGACCCGGCCCCACCCGCCGATCGCGCGGTTCACGAGATCGAACCGGCGCAGCGTCGCGGCGAGGGCGACGGGGTCGCAGTCGGGGTCGTCCATCAGCTCCTGGAGCGCGGTGTCGCGCACGGCGAGGTTCACGCGGCGGCCCGTCGGAACGTCAGTCGAGCGGCCTCGAGCGTCAGGCCGGGCCCGAACGCGAGGGTCGCCACGCGATCACCGTCGGCGAGGTCCGCTGCGAGCAGTGCTTTCAGGATGAACAGGATCGTCGCGCTCGACATATTGCCGTAGTCACGCAGCACGTCACGCGAGACGGTCAGGGCGTCGCCCGGCAGGTCGAGACCGCTCTCGACGCGGTCGAGCACGCTGCGGCCGCCGGGGTGCACGGCCCACGTCTCGACGCCGTCGTCACCGAGGAACGAGTCCACCGCGCCGCGGATCTCCCGACCGATGATGCGCGGCACCTCGGCGGACAGGACCATCTCGAACCCCGTGTCGCCGATCGTCCAGGCCATGTCCTTCTCGCCCTCGTCGGTCAGCACGGTCGCGAACCGATCGAGCTCGAAGGTCGGGCCCGTCGCGCGGGCGACGTCCGCGCTGACCACGGCAGCGGCCGCGCCGTCGGCGAAGACGGAGGCCGAGACGATCTCGTCGTGATCCGCCGGCGTCCGCACGTGCAGTGAGCAGAGCTCCGCGCAGACGACGAGCACGACCGCGTCGGGGTGGGCCGCGCAGATCTGGCTCGCGGTCCGGAGAGCGGGCACCGCGGCGGCGCACCCCATGAAACCGAGGTGCGACCGCGCGACGGTCGTCGGCAGGCCGAGATCGCGCACCAGCCGGTAGTCCGGCCCCGGCGCGAACATGCCCGTGCACGAGACGGTGACGACGTGCGTGACCTCGGCAGGATCGACGGATGCCGCGGCCAGTGCGTTCCGCGCCGCCTCGGCGAACAGCGGCGGCGCGAGGCGGATGTAGGCGTCGTTGCGAGCGCCGGTCGAAGGAGCCAGCAGAGTGCCGGTGTCGGTGACCGTCGGCATCCGCTCATCTTCGCGGGGAAGAGCGGTCGCCGCCGCTGCGGCGGCCAGATCGTCGAGCACGGTGTGCCGCGTCTCGATCGCGGAGGCGTCGAACGCGGCGCCGATGAGCCGCTTCGTCAGACGGTCAGCGCCGGGCTGCCCGGCGAACAGGTCGCGCACCTCGTCCTGTCGCAGGCGGGCGCGGGGCACGGCGGTGCCGATCGACAGGATGCGCGGGGTCATGGCCTCACCGTAACCGGCGAACGCGCGCGCGGCGTCGCGGGTTGACCGCGGCGATTCTCTGTGTGGGGTCTACCGCTTCGGGTGCCGGGGCAGGTGGACGGTGAAGGTCGCCCCTCTGCCCGGTGCGCTGTCGACCTGCACGCCTCCGCCGTGGGCGACGACGATCGCCCGGAGGTTCGTCAGTCCGAGCCCGAATCCCTGGATCTGGCGCGCTCGAGCGTCCGCCGTCCGGTAGAAGCGGTCGAAGGCGCGCCGCTGCTCGGCGTGGTCGAGTCCCACGCCCCTGTTCGACACGGCGATCTCGACGCCCTCCTCGTCCGCCCGCGTCGTCACAGCGACGACGCTGTCGGCGTCGCCGAACTTGATCGCGTTGGTGAGGAGCTCGGTCACGGCGACGAGCAACTGACGTCCGTCCCCGTCCGCCGTGATCGCGGTCGGCCCCGTCACCTCGATGCGCACGCCGCGGGCGGAGGCGGCGCCTCGCACGTCATCCGCGGCACGTTGCGCGATCGCCGCGATGTCGACCGGCGCGATCGTCAGCTCCTTCACCGTGTCGGTCGCGTTCAGGAGGTCCCCGACCCGGTGGAAGAGGTCGTCGGTCTTGCGCGAGACGATCTCGATGTAACGCTGCAGCTTCTCGTCGCTCGGGTCGGCGGCGTCGGCGAGCAGATCGAGGAAGCCGGTGATGCTCGTGATCGGCGTGCGCAGTTCGTGCGACACCGTCCGGAGGAACTGCTCGCGCACCTCGACGGCGTCGGCGAGTTCCGTGACGTCGTAGGCGACGATCACGGTGCCCAGCAGGCGGCCGTCCTCGCTATGCACGCGTCCGGAGGACGCCAGGATCGCGACCTGCGCGCCCGCGGGACCGAGCCACTCGACGTGGTTGTCGATGGTCTCACCACGCAGCGCGCGCGGGATGATCTGCTGGTCGTACGGGATCCGGCTCACGCGGTCCTCGGCGAGCACGTCGTCGCCGGCATAGGGCGGCTCGTCGAGGCGGAAGCCGACCATCTCCACCATCCGGTGCGCGAGGGCATTCGCGACGTCCAGGCGTCCCTCCTGGTCGTAGAAGGCGACGCCCGCGTTGACGGTGTTGAGGATGCCGAGAGCGATCGCCTCGGCATCCTTCGCCTCCCGCAGGGCCTCGTCCTGTGCACGGAACGCCTCGGCGAGGCGCCGCGCGTTACGGCGGAGGTGTCGCGCCGCGACGAAGACGAGGATTGCGATGCCGACGATGAGGGCAGGGAAGGCGAAGATGTTCGCCCACTCGGCTGCGGACGCCGGCCAGGCCCCGCTGTGGACGAAGCGATAGGCGATGATGAACACCGATCCGACGATCCCGACCGCCATGCCGTACCAGGGGAACCCGTAGGCGAGCCAGAGGACCGGGAACAACGCCAGCACGGTGACGGCCGGGACGAACGTCATGAGTTCGGCGCGCAGAAGTGCCACCGCGACGATGTCGGCCACCGCGACGGCGATCATCCACCCGCGCGCGATGCGTTCCCAGGGGACGACGAGAGCCGAGACCGACGCGGCGGCGATGACCGCGTAGGCCGTGACCGTCGCGGGCGTCAGCAGGCGATCGGGGCGGGCGATGAACGCCACGACGAGGATGACGAGCGTGCCGAGGACGAAAGGCAGCTGCGCCCGCAGGAAGACGCGCACCCGGCCGGCCGGGGTGGCTTCCATCTCGAAAAGGGGCATCCTCGCCTCGTCCTCCTTCGGGCGTGCGGGTCGGTACCGGCAACGTACCCCACCCGCGAACGGATGCGGTCAGCGCGCGGCGACCCAGACCTCCACGCCGCTCTCGCCGAGCGTGAAGTTGATGGCCGTCCCGAGGGCGTAGGCATCCTTCGCGGCCTCGGGGCTGAGGTCGCTGACGACGGCCGTCACCGCAACGGGGAACGGACCCGCCCCGCACGTCGACAGGGTCTCGCCGACCTCGGGCTGCGCGGCTTCCTGCGGGCTGACGATGCTGAGGCAGCGCACCGGGTTCGGGTCCGCCGGCGTGCCGACGACGGTCGCGAACACCGAGAAACCGCGGAAGTCGGCGTAGCGACGACTGTCCGAGTCGCTCTCGGGCGGCCAAGCTTCGAGCTGCGTCAACGTCGCCACCTGCTCCGCGTCGGGGTAGCGAGGCGCCTCGCGCGGGATGGACAGCGTGATCGCCACGGTCCCGGCCACCAGCGCCGCGGCGCTCGCGAGTACCCCGAGGTTCGTCGCCCAGCGCGGCCAACGCCGGGGCGCGCCGTACGGGCGCTCCGGGTCGATGTCGGGGACCGTCGTTTCCGCCGCGGGCGCCGTCTCAGGGGCATGGGCTGCAGCCTCGGCCGCGTCCTCCGGAGGCGGGCCCTCGTCGGGGCGTTCCGCCTCGCGGGCCTCGAGCTCGCGCAGGCGCGCGACAGCAGCGGCATCCCCTGCGATGTCAGCGCTGCGCCCGTAGGCGCGTTCGCGCAGTCGGGCCAGCTCGGCGGCGTCGTCGTCGTCCATCGGGACCACTAAACCAACAGTTCGACCCCGCCGGGCGCAAGCGGCTGTCGCCGCGCCGGGTCAGTCGTCGACGAGGATCAACTCGGCGACCGGTCGGCGCTCGCGGGGAGCCTCCTCGCGGGCGCGGAGATCGTCCGATGCGGAGTCGATGTCGCCGAGCGGGCCGACGGCCATCACCGTGACGGCACGCTGGTCCGCCGCGAGGTCGAACGCCGAGGCGACGTCGGCGGGACGGAACCCGCCCATCTGGTGGGTGCTCAGGCCGTTCGCGTGAGCCTGCACCGTGAAGTGCGCCGCCGCCTGGCCGACGTCGTACGTCGCCCACCGCAGCTCCTTGCCGTCCTGCTCCGTGGTCGCGACGAAGACGACCAGGGCGGCGGCGTCAGCCGCCCATGCCCGGTTGAAGCCCAGGAGGCTCTCGACGACGGCGGCGTGGGATGCCGATCCCCGCCGCGCGACGATGAATCGCCACGGCTGCGTGTTCGAGGCCGAGGGCGACCAGCGCGCAGCTTCGAGAGCGGACTGCAGCGCCTGCTCGTCGATCGGCGCGGAGGCGTCGAAGATCCGCGTGCTCCAGCGCTCGGTCAGGACGTCGAGGATGGGTGCGTCGGTGGATGCGGTGCGATTCGGCATCCGTCTATTCCATCACCGCCGACGATGCTTTGGCGTCATCGTGTTCTCAGGAGGTCACCCAGTCCGCCGGCCCCGAGGTGCCCGCGGGGTATTCGTCGAGCGGGACGCGACCGTCCCGCCACGCGTCGATGACGGGTTGGACGATGTGCCAGCAGTCGACCGCGGCGTCGGCGCGGACCGACAGCATGGCGTCGCCGTCGAGGATGCCGGAGAGCACCTCGGCGTACGCCTTCAGGGCACCCTCGCCGAGGTGGGCCTCGAGGGTCGCCTTCTCGAGCTCGAGCGGGTCGGCCTCGCCGTTGACGTTCAGGTCGAGCGAGATCGAGTCGGGCCCCAGCGAGAACCGCAGCACCGTCGGACCCGGGTCTCCCGTGAACCCGCCGGGCAGGTGGCGGACGGGGTGGAAGCGGACCTCGACCTTGGCCTCGGCGTCGCCCAGAGCTTTGCCCGAGCGGAGCGTGATCGGGACTCCCTGCCACCGGGCGTTCCGCACCTCGACGGTCATCTCGGCGAGCGTCTCGGTCTCGCGGGTCGGGTCGACGCCCGGCTCGTCGACGTACGACGGGAAGTCCCGCCCCTCGACCGTCCCGGCGGTGTACCTCGCCCGCCGCGACGAGGCGACCGGGTCGTCGCCCCAGATCGCCGTGGCCCGGAGGGCGGCGCCGGTCGCGTCGCGGAGGTCGCGTTCACCCAGGGATGCCGGGGGTTCCATCGTCACGAAAGCCATCACCTGCAGCAGGTGGCTCTGGATCATGTCGGTGAGGGCGCCGGCCTTGTCGTAGTAGCCGGCGCGTCCCTCGAGGCCCAGCGGCTCATCGAACTGCACGAGGATCGACGCGATGTGATCGGCCGACCAGGCGGGTTCGATCAGGCGGTTCGCGAAGCGCACACCGAGCAGGTTGAGCACGGTCGAGCGGCCGAGGAAGTGGTCGACGCGGAAGACCTGCCCTTCGGGCACGAGCTCGGCGAGCGTCGCGTTCAGGTGCTCGGCGCTGGCGGCATCGAACCCGAACGGCTTCTCGAGCGCCAGGATCGTCCCCTCGGGGATCATCACCGAGCGGAGCGCGTCGCACGCCTTCGCCGCGACCGCCGGCGGCACGGCGAAGTAGAGGGCCGGCCGCCCTTCCGCGGCATCCAGCAGCTTCTGCAACTGGTCGGGATCGGTGATGTCCGCCTTCGTGTACGTCGTGTCCGAGAAGGCGTCGAACGCGGACTCGGACTCCGTGGTCGCGAACGCCTTCCGCACCGTGTCGCGCCAGGCGTCGTCGCTCCAGTCGTCGGCGCCCGCACCGGCCAGGCGGACCTTCCGCTCGGGCTCGTGGACGAGGAGCTGTCCGAGCGCGGGGAGGAGCAGTCGGGAGGTGAGGTCTCCCGACGCGCCGAGGATGAGCAGGGTCGTGTCGGCCGTCATGGGCGTCACCCTAACCCGCGGCGGCCTGTCGGAGCGGTGGGGGAACCGTCTCTTGCCCCACCGGGTGCCGCGCGTGACAATGACGACGATGTCCACCCCGATCGAGTCCTACGCCCTGCTGAGCAACTGCCGCACCGGCGCTCTCGTCTCCGATGCCGGGAGCATCGACTGGCTCTGCCTTCCTCGCTACGACGACGCGTCGATCTTCGGTGCGCTGCTCGGCGATGAGCAGCACGGCCGCTGGAGTCTCCGCCCCGCCGACCCCTCCGCGACCGCCACGCGGCGGTACGACGGCGACACGTTCGTGCTCGTCACGCGCTGGCGGAGCGCAGAGGGTGTCGCAGACGTCATCGAGTTCATGCCGGTCGACGACGAGGCGGATGCCGTGGTCCGCCGCGTCGTCGGCATCGAGGGGAGTGTGGCCTTCGAGAGCGAGCTGCTGCTGCGGTTCGACTACGCCCGCGCGCTTCCCTGGGTGCGCCAGATCGGCGACCACGATGCTGCCGTCCTGCTCGCGATCGCCGGCCCCGACGCCGTCGCGGTGCGCGGTCCACGGCTGCATCCCGACGGCACGACCCACCGCGCCGCCTTCACCGTGAGCGAGGGGCAGACGGTCGACTCGGTGCTCACGGGGGACCGGTCGTACCACCGGCATCCCGTCGCAATCGACGTCGATGCCGCCCTGCAGCGCACGCGGACCTGGTGGACGGACTGGGCGTCCCGCGTCGAGCGCGGCGGGCCGTGGCAGGCGGCGCTCATGCGCTCGATGCTCGTCCTCCGCGCGCTCACCCACCCCGAGACCGGCGGGATCGTCGCCGCCGCGACGACGTCGCTGCCCGAGGACCCGGGCGGCTCGCGCAACTGGGACTACCGCTTCGTCTGGCTGCGGGACGCCGCACTCACGCTCGAGGCCTACCTCGCCCACGGCTACACCGAGGCGGCGAGGCGGTGGCGTGACTGGCTGCTGCGCGCCGTCGCCGGCGACCCTGCCGACGTGCAGATCATGTACGGCCTCGGCGGCGAGCGCGACCTGCCCGAGCGCGAGCTCGCGAGCCTGCCCGGCTACCAGCGCTCCGCGCCCGTCCGCATCGGCAACGGCGCGGTCGACCAGTACCAGGGCGACGTGATCGGCGAGGTCCTCGTCGCCCTCGAAGCCGCACGACTGGCCGGGGTCACCGAGACCCCGTCGTCGTGGTCGTTGCAGCGGGCCCTCCTCGCGCAGGTCGTCGAGTGGGTCGACCGGCCGGACAACGGCATCTGGGAGATGCGGGGCGACCTGCACCACTTCACGCACTCCCGGGCCATGGTCTGGGCTGCGCTCGACCGTGGCGTCCGGGCGGTACGCGAGCACGGCCTCGCCGGAGACGCCGACACCTGGGAGCGGCTGCGGGATCGGGTGCGCTCCGAGATCGACGAGACGGGGGTGGATGCCGCCGGCGGTCACTTCACGCAGCACGACAGCACCGACGAGGTCGACGCCTCGCTGCTGCTCCTGCCCGTCGTCGGCTTCTGCGCCGCCGACGACCCGCGGATGCTGGCCACCGTGGCTCGCATCGAGCGCGACCTGCTGCGGGACGGCTTCGTCATGCGGTACCGCACGTCCGCCGGGACCGACGGGCTTCCCGGCGACGAGCACCCGTTCCTCGCATGCTCGTTCTGGCTCGTCGAGCAGTACGCCGCGACGGGGCGCGTCGACGATGCGACGCGCCTCATGGACCGCCTCTGCGCCGTCGCGAACGACGTCGGCCTGCTGTCGGAGGAGTACGACCCCGGGGCCGGGCGCCACATCGGCAACACCCCGCAGGCACTCAGTCACCTCGCGCTCGTCGGCGCGGCGGATGCGCTCGCCGGACACACGGGCCGCGCCGCGCACCGCACCTGAGTCCGGTCAAGAGCATGTCGGGTCCAGGCGACCGACGGTAGCCTCGACGGCGACGATGCGAGAGGAGACGACGCGATGACGGAGACATCCGAGCCCCTGCCCGGCGACATGCTGGCGGAGCGCTACCGCCTCGTCGCGCAGATCGGGCAGGGCGGCATGGCGCGCGTCTTCCGCGCAGACGACACCGCCCTCGGTCGCACCGTGGCCGTCAAGGTCCTCCGCCCCGCCGTCGAAGAGGCGGTGAGCGCCCCTGAGCGGGCGCGCAGCGAGGTCACTCTTCTGGCGTCGCTCAACCACCCGTCGCTCGTGACGCTCTTCGACGCGCGCCTGACCGGCTCCCCCGACTATCTCGTGATGGAGTTCGTCGACGGTCCGACCCTCAGTGCCCGCATCGCCGAGGGGCCGGTGCCACCGGCGGAGGTCGCGACCCTCGCAGCCGAACTCGGCGAAGCCCTCCACGTCGTCCACGGCTCCGGCGTGGTGCACCGCGACGTCAAGCCGTCGAACGTGCTGCTCGCTCCGCCGCACCTGCCCGGTGGGCGTCCGCGGGCCAAACTCGCCGACTTCGGCATCGCGCTCCTCCTCGACAGTGCGCGGGTGACGACGCCCGGCACGATCATCGGCACAGCGGCGTACCTCGCGCCCGAGCAGGTGCAGGGGCGCGACCCGGCACCGGCATCCGATGTGTACGCCCTCGGTCTCGTGCTGCTGGAAGCCCTCACGGGCGAGCGCGCCTATCCGAGCACCGACGGCGTCAGTGCGGCCATCGCCCGCCTGACCACGCCGCCCGCAGTCCCCGACACCCTCAGCGCGGGATGGCGTTCCCTGCTGTCCCGGATGACGGCGACCACACCCGAGGACCGGCCGACGGCTCTCGAGGTCGTCGAGGCCGCCGAACGACTGCGGACGGAGCCGGTCGACGGCGCGCCGCCGCTGCCTCCCGTCCGCGCCGCGGTCGCCGCCGGCATCCCGATCGCGTCCGTCGCCGGGGTCGAGGCCGCGGGACACAAGGAGACGACGGGGGATGCCCCGACCCGGCGATACCCGACCGCCCCGACCGTCGCGCTCGCCGGCGAGGTGGCTCCCGGCGCCGCGAGCGACGGCACCCAGAAGCGTCGGTCCCGACGCCCCCTCGTGATCGGGCTCGCCGTCGGCGCGGTCGCATTGATCGCGGCGGGGAGCATCTGGGCCGGATCGCTCGCGGGCTCGCCGCAGCCGACATCGACCGACCCTGCGCAGACCGAACCGCGCGAATCGGCCCCCGCCGAGGTCGTCTCGACCGACCCGACGCCGACCCCGACCGTCACGACGACGAACGACGATCCAGCTCCAGACGACAAGGCAGCCGACGAAGCGGCAGAGGATGCCGAGAAGGCAGCCAAAGAGGAGCAGAAGCGCGCCGAGCGCGACGAGAACAGGGACCGCAAAGGGCCGAAGGACAAACCGTGAACGACGAGACCGCCCCTCCGCAGAAGCGGCGGGGCGGTCTCGTTTCGAGGACGACTCAGCGCGAGAGCGCGTCGCGCAGCTTGACGCGGGCACCCATGCGCAGGAGCGAGTTCTCGTAGATCTTCGCGCCGACGAGGATCGCGCCGACGCAGGCGGCCAGCATGACGAGCAGGGCGAGGAGCGGCTCCCACCACTGCGCCTCACCGACGAAGATGCGCACCGGCATCCCGACGGGAGCCGAGAAGGGGACGTACGACATGATGGTCAGCACGACGGGGTTGTCGTTGAAGAAGATCACGAGGAAGTACGGCGCCATCACGATGTAGGTGAGCGGGGTGATCGTCGGGCCGATGTCCTCCTGGCGCGACACCAGCGCACCCGCTGCGGCGAACAGCGCCGCCAGCAGCACGAATCCGAAGAGGAAGAAGACCGCGAACCAGGCGATGGGGCCGCCGAGCCCGGCGATGAGGAAGTCCTGTCCCGTCACCGTCAGCCCGATGATGGCCACCGCAGCGATCCCGACGATCTGACCCATCGCCAGGATCGTGTTGCCGAGCACCTTTCCGGCCAGGAGCGCGCGGGTAGGGATCGCCGAGATGAGCAGCTCGACCACACGGGTCTGCTTCTCCTCGACGACGCTCGTCGCGATCGTCGTGCCGAAGGTCAGCGCTGCGGCGAAGAACACACCGCCGAAGGCGATCGCGATGATGTACCGGAGGAACCCGTCGGTGCCCGCCGGCTCGAGGATTTCGACCTCCGGGGCGATGCTGAGCT
Organism: Microbacterium phoenicis; assembly: GCF_047302325.1. Taxonomy (NCBI): domain Bacteria; kingdom Bacillati; phylum Actinomycetota; class Actinomycetes; order Micrococcales; family Microbacteriaceae; genus Microbacterium; species Microbacterium phoenicis. Next base: position 305,534 of record NZ_CP154849.1, on the reverse strand, counting down.
GCTGCAGCAGGGTGTTCGACACCTGCTCGTCGAAGACGACCGTGTACCCGAGCGGCTCGTCGCCGCCGGGGATGACGGCCGCATCGACGGTGCCGTCGCGGACCAGGTCGCGTGCCTCGTCGGCGGACGCGGCATCCGTCACGTCGAAGGCCTCGGGGTCCGTGATGGCCGACGCCGTCTCGGAAGTGACCGCGACCGGTGTGCGGCTGTCGCTCTGGGCCGAGAAGCCCGCCCAGAGGACGCCGGCCAGCACGATCAGGAACATGACGGCGGTGGAGATGATGAACGACTTCGAGCGCAGCTTCGAGCCGAGCTCGCGCTCGGTGACGAGCCAGACGCTCTGACCGAACGAGGGGGAGACGGACGTGTTCACTGGATGACCTCCGTGAAGATCTGGGCGAGGGTGGGGCGGCGCGGCGCGAAGGTGGTCACGTCGCCCGCGGCGACCGCGCGCTGCAGGACGCGCTGCACGGTCTCGTCGGAATCGGCCTCGAAGAGGGCGTAGCCGCCGTCGAAGTCGACGACCTCGACGCCCGGCTCGTCGCGGAGCCAACCGGCATCCGTTCCCGAGACGAGTTCGAAGCGCCGGGTAGCGTGCTCGGCGCGCAGGCCGTCGCGGGTTCCCGCCGCGCGGATCGTGCCGCCCGCGATGATGACGAGGTCGTCGCACAGGCGCTCGACGACGTCGAGCTGGTGCGACGAGAACAGCACCGAGACGCCCTGGGCCGCGCGGGTCTGGAGGACGTTCGCGACGACGTCGACGGCGATCGGGTCGAGGCCGGAGAACGGCTCGTCGAGGATCAGCACCTCGGGGTCGTGCACGAGCGCGGCGGCGATCTGCGCGCGCTGTTGGTTTCCGAGCGAGAGGGTCTCGACGTTGTCGGTGAGGCGCTCGCCGAGTCCCAGCTCTTCGAGGAGAGCCGTCGCGCGGGTCGTGGCATCCGTCTTCGAGAACCCGTGCAGGCGAGCGAGGTAGACGATGTGCTCGAGCACCTTCATCTTCGGGTACAGCCCGCGCTCTTCGGGCATGTAGCCGAACAGGCGGCGGTCGGCGGCCGTGACGGGCTCGCCGTTCAGGGTGACCTCGCCGGCGTCGCGGCCGAGCACGCCGAGCATGATGCGCATCGTGGTGGTCTTGCCGGCGCCGTTGCCGCCGACGAAGCCGGTCAGCCGGCCGGGTGCGACGTCGAAGGCGATGTCGTCGAGGACGCGCCTCGATCCGTAGCTCTTGGTGATCCCGCGTAGCTGCAGCATCCGTTCCTCCTGTGATCGGTGCACCACCGGCGGTGGCACGTGTCCCACGCTAGGGAGATCGGATGCCGCGGGCCTCCCCCCGGCGGGTGAAACCCGACCCCGCCGCGCGGGGGAGAGTGGTTGTCGGTGCATTCATAGGAATACGGATGCCGGCGCTCTCGTTGGAGTCTGCGATGCCCTCCGGCATCCCTTTCGATTCTCTTTTGGAGGACTCATGACGGACCGCACCATCGGCTACATCGTCGGCAGCATCTCGTCGACCTCGATCAACCGCCGCCTCGCCGAGGCGCTGAAGCGCCTCGCCCCCGAGGGCACGACGCTGGTCGAGATCCCGATCAAGGACCTGCCCTTCTACTCGGTCGACCACGACGGGAACTTCCCCCAGGTCGCCGAGGACTTCAAGCAGGCGATCGCCGACGTCGACGGTGTCATCATCGTGACCCCCGAGTACAGCCGCTCCATCCCGGGCGTGCTGAAGAACGCGCTCGACTGGGCCTCGCGTCCCTACGGCCAGAACTCCTTCAACGCGAAGCCCACCGCCGTCATCGGCACCTCGGGCAGCGGCATCGCGACCGCTGCCGCGCAGCAGCACCTCAAGGCGATCCTCAGCCATTTCAACGCGCCCACGCTCGGCCAGCCCGAGGGCTACATCCAGAGCACGCCGGGCCTGTTCGCCGAGAACGGTGAGGTCACGAACGACGAGACTGCCGGCTTCCTCATCGGCTACCTCGAGGCGTTCGGCGACCTGGTCGACCGCTTCGCGAAGGTGCCCGCCGGCGCCTGAGTCACAGCTTCCGCAGCTGGAACGGCCCCGCCCCGACTCGGGCGGGGCCGTTTCGTGTCGCGACTCAGGCGAGGCCGTAGCGGTGCGCCCAGACGACGGCGGCGACGCGGTCGCGGGCGCCGAGCTTCTGCAGCACGTTCGACACGTGCGTCTTCACCGTCGCCTCGCCGATGTAGAGCTCGCGGGCGATCTCGCCGTTGCTCATCGCCTGCGCGAGCAGCCGCAGCACCTCGACCTCACGGTCGGTGAGCTCCACCGGCAGGGCGGGCGCGGCATCCGTCTCGCGGGGGAGGGATGCCGCCGGTTCCGCCTCGGTCCGGGTGAAGCGCTCGATCACCCGGCGCGTCACGGCGGGCGCGAGCAGGGCGTCGCCCGAGGCGGCGACGCGGACGGCGTTCGTGAGCTCCTCGGGTCCGGCGTTCTTGAGCAGGAATCCGCTCGCCCCGGCCGAGAGCGCCTGGAACAGGTAGTCGTCGCGGTCGAAGGTCGTCACGATGACGACGGATGCCGCGATCCCGGCGTCGGCCACGATCCGCTGCGTCGCCTCGAGACCGTCCATGTCCGGCATCTGCACGTCCATGCAGATCACGTCCGGCTGGAGCGTGCGCGCGGCCTCGATCGCGGCGCGACCATCACCGGCCTCACCCACGACCTCGATGTCGCCGGCGGCGTCGAGGATCATGCGGAAGCCGGCCCGCATGACGGCATGGTCGTCGGTCAGCAGCACCCGGATCATGCCGGCACCGCCTGCGACAGCGGCACGCGCACCCGCACGAGGAAGCCGCCTCGGGGCCGGGCTCTCGCCTCGAGCGTTCCTCCGGACGCAGCCGCTCGCTCCCGCATTCCGACGAGGCCCAGGCCCGCTCGACCGGAGATCGGCCCGCGGCCCTCGTTCGAGACCTCGAGCTCCACCGCGTCGTCGGCGTACCGCAGGCGCACGTCGGCCGTCGCGCCGGGCCCGCCGTGCCGGCGCGCGTTCGTGAGGGCCTCCTGCGCGATGCGGTACAGGTTCACCTGCACGAGTTCGGGCGTCGGGACCGGATCCCCGACGATGGAGAGCGTCGTCGGCAGGCCGTTCTCGTTCGCGTGGGCGACGAGGTCCGGCAGGGCGTCCACGCGAACCGTCGACCCGCCGGGGGCGTCGGTCTCGGGGGTGCGGAGCGTCTCGAGCAGCTGACGGAGCTCGGTCAGCGCTTGGCGGGCCGAGGACTCGACGCCCGTCAGCGCGGTGCGCGCGGCATCCGGATCGCGGCCCAGGACCGTGCGCGCGGCGCCCGCCTGCACGCCCATCGCCGACACGTGGTGCGCGACTACGTCGTGCAGCTCACGCGCGATCCGGACCCGGTCGAGGGCCACGGCCTGCGCCGCCGTCCGCTCCCGCTCGCGCTCGAGTTCGTCGGTGCGCTCCTCGAGGGCGGTGCGCTCCATCGCGCCCGTGTAGGCGCGCTCGCCGAACAGGTATGCCCCGCCGAAGAAGGCCACGTTGACGAGGAATTGGATCATCGCGAACGCTGCGAAGGGCGAGAACGGCCCCTCCTGCGACAGGCCGTCCTCTGAGGAAGCGGCGGTCTGGAAGATCGTGATCATGAGCCACACGAACATCACGACGATGAGGAGGATGCGCACGAGCGCCGCCCGGCGGCGGTCGGACACCCACGCGCCGACCGTGTACATCCCGACGAACAGGGCGACGTTGCCGACGTAGAGCTCGGGGATGCGCGCCGAGACGCCCACGAAGAACACGACCGAGACCGCGATCAGGGCCGTCATCGGGTACCGGCGCCGGAAGACGAGGGGCACCGTCAGGGCGAGCGAGTAGAGGAGCCCCCAGACGAGGTCGGGCTGCTCGTCGCCATAGATGCCCGAAACCGAGCCCAGGGCGGTGCTGATCATCGCGGCGACGAACAGTCCGGCTGCGAGCCAGGCGTCCTGGCGTCGTTCGGCCGCGGTCGCCGCGCGGCGGAGCATCGATTCGGGCATGCTCTCCACGCTAGAGGGGGTCACGGGCTGCGGCATCCGTCCCGCGGGGGAGACGGCGCGGCGTCAGAAGATCATCGGACGGTCATCGTCGTCCTCGCCGTCGAGGTCCAGGTCGACCACGACCGGGACGTGGTCGCTGGGGATCTCGCCCTTGCGCTCGTCGCGGTGGATGGAGGCCCCGACCACCCCGTCGGCGAAGGCCGAGGAGCCGAGGATGAAGTCGATCCGCAGGCCCTCATTGCGGGGGAATCGCAGCTGCTTGTAGTCCCAGTACGTGTAGCCGGAGGGGACGAGCGGGCGGACGGTGTCGACGAGTCCGGCGTCGAGGAGGGCCTGGAACGAGGCGCGCTCCTCGGGGGAGACGTGGGTCGTCACGCCTTCGACCACCGTCGGGTCGCCGTTGTCGGCATCCGTCGGTGCGATGTTGAAGTCACCGACGAGCGCGAGCGGAAGGTCGGGCTGGGCGGCGAGCGTCGACTGCGTGTACGCGCGGAGGGCCTCGAGCCAGTGCAGCTTGTACGTGAAGTGCGGGTCGTCGAGCCCGCGGCCGTTCGGGACGTAGAGGCTCCACACCTTGACCCCGTCGATCGTCGCGCCCAGTGCCCGCGCCTCCTGCGGGGCATCCGGTCCTTCGTGCCCCTTCAGGAAGCCGGGCATGTCGGGGAACGCGTGCTCGACCTCGGTGATCGGGGAGCGGCTCGCGATCGCGACGCCGTTCCACTGGTTCAGGCCGTGCGCCTCGACGTGGTACCCGGCCTCTTCGAACGCCTCGTAGGGAAACTGCTCGGGCTTGCACTTGATCTCCTGCATCGCGAGCACGTCGATGTTCTCGCGCACGGCGAAGTCGACGGTGCGCACGATGCGCGCGCGGATCGAGTTGACGTTCCAGGTGGCAAGCCGCATGGGATCCAGCCTAGATCGGGCGTCGGACGCCGCCGGTCGTAGACTCGTCCCCGTGACCGTCGCCTCCACGCCCGCACTCGAAGCCGACCGCCAGAGCCTCATCTCGCTCATTCAGGAGGAGGCCGTCTTCCACGGTGACTTCACCCTGTCGAGCGGCAAGAAGGCCTCGTACTACGTCGACATGCGCAAGCTCACGCTCGACCACCGCGCGGCTCCGGCGATCGGCCGGATCATGCTCGACCTCATTCGCGACGTCGACGGCATCGTCGCTGTCGGCGGTCTCACGCTCGGTGCCGACCCCATCGCGAACGCCGTCATGCACGAGTCGGCGCGCACCGACGCGCCGCTCGACGCGTTCGTCGTCCGCAAGGAGCCGAAGGACCACGGCCGCGGCCGTCAGGTCGAAGGAGCAGATGTCGTCGGCAAGCGCGTCATCGTCGTCGAGGACACCTCGACCACGGGCCAGTCGGCGCTGAAGGCCGTCGAGGCGCTGCGCCGCGAGGGCGCCGAGCCCGTCGCGGTGGCCGTGATCGTCGACCGCAAGACCGGCGCTCAGGCCGCCGTCGAAGCCGAGGGCCTGACCTGGCTCGCCGCGATCGACCTCGACGACCTGGGGCTGCAGCCGCAGTAGGTCTTATTTCGGCTCGAGGTCGTCCCACGGGTTGCGATCGTCCTCGTCGTCCCGGCGCCGCCGCACCATCTGCACGACGACGATCACCAACGACGTGACCATCGTCAGCCCGACGACGGCGAACAGCAGGTTCTGCTCGAGTCCGCTCATGCGACCACTCTCCCACGCATGCAGGCTCGGTGATGAGGGGCGCCGGGCGGATGCGCGCAAGGGGATGCCGCGCACAGCCGCCGAGCGTAGGGTCGAGGATGTGGCGCGCGACGACTGGGACCCCGACGATCTCCCCGATCTGAGCGGCCGCCGCTACCTCGTCACCGGCTCGAACACCGGCCTCGGGTTCTTCTCTTGCCTGCAGCTCGCGGGAGCCGGCGCGCACGTCATCATGACGGCGAGGAATCCGTCGAAACTCTCCCGCGCCCGGGCTGCGATCCTCGCGCAGGTGCCGGACGCCGACCTCGAAACGCTCGCGCTCGACACGAGCAACCTCGGCTCGGTGCGTGCCGCTGCGGCGACCGTGCGCGGTCGCGTCGGACTGCACGGCGTCATGCTCAACGCCGGCATCGTGCACCCGCCGAAGACCCGCCAACTGACCCGTGACGGGCACGAGCTCGTCATCGCGACCAACGCCCTCGGCCACTACGCGCTCGCCGGGGCCCTCCTGCCCGCCCTCGCGGCGGCCCGCGGTCGGATGGTCTGGCTCGGCTCCGTCGCCACGAAGCTCTTCCCGTGGGATCCCGTGGATCCCGAACTGGTCGACGACTACACCCCGTGGCGCGCCTACGTGCAGTCGAAGGTCGCGACCGCGGCCATCGGGTTCGAGGCCGACCGGCGGTTGCGCGCGGCATCCGTCCCCGTCTCGAGCCTCGTCGCGCATCCCGGCTACTCGCTCGGCGGACGCACCCGTCGGATCGTCGGCGTCAGCGCACCGTCGCGACGCAAGCGGTTCGTCGGCGGACTGCAGGCGGCCGTCGCGCAGTCCAAGGAGCGCGGCGCATGGGCGCCGGTCCGAGCGCTCGTCGACCCGGAGGCCGAGGGCGGTCAGTACTGGGGTCCCGCGCACACGTATACAGGCGCACCCGTGCTGGTCCGCGCGCCGCGCGTGACGATCGACCCCGACGTGGGTGCCCGCATGTGGCACTACGCCGAGCACGCGACCCGTGCCGAATGGCCCTATCTCAAGGGTCGCAAGCTCCGCCTTCGCTGAGGTCGACGTGCAGATGTCGCCGCACCGGGTCTTGCCGCGGCGGGTGCGGGCCGCGGATCATGAATCCGGGAGGCGACATGGCTGAGGTGACGGCGGAGATGCGCGAGATCCTCGGCGAGGTGCGCACGATCATCGGCGACCGGCGGGTGCGCGAGATCTCGATGTTCGGATCGGTCGCGCTCATGGTCGACGACTCCATGGCCGTCGCGGTCTTCCGCGACGAGTCGGTGCTCGTCCGGGTCCGCGACGACGAGGATGCCGCGCTGCTCGCTGAGCCCGATGCGGAACGCTCGGTCATGGGCGAGCGGTCGATGGGGCTCAGCTGGCTGCGGGTCCGGCTCGACCCCGAGCACTCTCGGCTGGAGTTCTGGGTGCGGGCGGTGCTGCGCCGTCCGGGGAAGAGTGCGGGCTGACGGTCAGGCGGTGAGCCATACCGCCCGCGCGGCAGCGGCCGGCAGGTCGACCGTCGGTCCGCCGTCGATCTGCACGGCGTCGCGCCCCGTCGCGGTGACGGTGTGCCCGACGTCGATGCCGACCTCCTCGAGCGAGCGCAGCAGCGCGGGGTCCCGATCCGAGACCCTCAGGACCCGGCCGGTGTGCCCGATCGTCGCCTCGGCGAGCAGGACGAACGGCTCGCGCTCGACGCTCCCGTCCGGCCCGGGGATCGCGTCGCCGTGCGGGTCGAACCGCGGATGCCCGAGGCGCTCGTCGATCCCGGCGAGCAGCCGGTCGCTGATCGTGTGCTCGAGCACCTCGGCCTCGTCGTGCACCTCGTCCCACGCGTAGCCGAATTCGCGGACGAGCCACGTCTCGATGAGGCGGTGCCGGCGGATCACCGCGGTCGCGCGGGAGGTCCCGGCATCCGTCAGCGAGATCGGACCGTAGGGACGGTGCGACACGAGGCCTTGAGCTGCGAGCTTCTTGATCATCTCGGTCACCGACGAGGGTGCGAGCCCGAGTTCGGCTGCCAGCACCGACGGGGTGACGGGATCGGTCTGCCACTCGGTGTGGTGGTAGATCGTCTTCAGGTAGTCGTCGACCGTGGACGCGGGCACGGACCCCAGATTATCCGCCGAACAGGGTCAGCCAGAGCAGCAGGCCGTTGAGCGTCACGAGGAAGACCGACGCGAGGATGCCGGCGATCGTCGTCCACGCCCGGTTGCGGTATCCGCCCAGCACGTCGGCCTTCGCGGTGAGCGCGACGAGGGGGATGAGGGCGAACGGGATGCCGAAGCTCAGCACGACCTGGCTGATGATCAGGGCGAGCGTCGGGTCGACCCCGACGGCGAGGATCGCGAGCGCCGGCACGAGTGTCACGAGGCGGCGGGCGAGGAGCGGGATGCGGACGCGCAGCAGGCCGTGCATGATCTCGGCTCCCGCGTAGGCTCCGACCGCGCTGCTGGCCAGGCCGCTCGCGAGGAGCCCGACGGCGAACAGGGTCGCGACGACGGGTCCGATCCCGTTCTGGAGGGCGGCATACGCGCCCTCGAGGCTGTCGGTGCCGGGGACGCCCGCGAGGTTCGCCGCCGCGAGCAGCAGGATGCAGAGGTTCACCGTGCCGGCGATGGCGAGCGCGATCGTCACATCCCAGCGCGTGGCGCGGAGCACGCGGCGGGTGTCGATCGCGGCGTCGGCGGCCGCGGCATCCGTCCGGCGGATCTCGGTCGGCCGGAAGCGGTCGCGCGCGAGCGAGCTGTGCGCGTAGATCGCGTGGGGCATGATCGTGGCGCCGAGGATGGATGCCGCGAGCAGCACCGAATCCGTTCCCTCGAAGCGCGGCAGGAGGCCCTCCACCACGCCGGACGCCTCGGGCGGACCGATGAAGACGCCGTAGGTGAAGCCGAGAGCGATGATCGCCATGAGGCCGATGATCACGAATTCGAAGCTGCGCGCGCCGCGGCGGGACTGGATGAGCAGCAGCGCGATCGAGACGGCCCCGGTGATGAGTCCGCCCCAGAGGAGGGGCACGCCGAACAGCAGCCAGAGCGCGACGGCGCCGCCGATGATCTCGGCGACGTCGGTCGCCATCGCGACGAGCTCCGCCTGCAGCCAGTACGCGCGGCGGGCGGTGTTCGTGCGGAAGCGTGCGCCGAGGAGCTCGGGCAGGCTCCGACCCGTGACGATGCCGAGCTTCGCCGACAGGTACTGGATCAGCCAGGCCATCACGTTGCCGAGCACGACGACCCACACCAGCAGGTAGCCGTAGCGGGCGCCCGCGGTCATGTTGCTCGCGACGTTGCCGGGGTCGAGGTAGGCCACGCCGGCAACGAGTGCCGGTCCCAGGAGCCAGGCCGCGCGCGTGCGTGTCCGGACGGGAGCTAGATTTTTCGGCATACCGAAAAATCTAGCTCAGAAGGGAGTGCTCGTGGCGCGGACTAGCCTGGATCGGTGCCAAAGCCCGCCGATACCGACGCCGAACCGCAGCTTCCGGTGGGGGTCGGGCCGTGGCCGGGCGGGCCGGACGAATGGCCTGACGACCCGCGCTACGACCGCGACCTGCTCGAGCACGGGGACCGCCGCAATGTCGTCGACCGATACCGCTACTGGACGATGGCGGCGATCGTGGCGGATCTCGACGAGAAGCGGCATCCGTTCCACGTCGCGATCGAGAACTGGCAGCACGACATGAACATCGGCTCGATCGTGCGCAGTGCCAACGCGTTCGGCGCCGCCGAGGTGCACATCATCGGCAAGCGGCGCTGGAACCGGCGCGGCGCGATGGTCACCGACCGGTACCAGCACGTCCGCCACCACGAGGACGTCGCGGCCTTCACCGCATGGGCGGATGCCGCGGGTCTGCCGATCCTCGCGATCGACAACGTCGACGGGTCGGTGCCGGTGGATCGGGCGGACCTGCCCGAGCGCTGCGTCCTGCTGTTCGGGCAGGAAGGTCCGGGGCTCTCGCCCGAGGCGCTGGCCGCGGCATCAGGCGTCGTCGAGATCACCCAGTACGGGTCGACCCGATCGATCAACGCCTCGGCCGCCGCGGCGGTCGTCATGTACGAATGGTGCCGCCGGCACGCCTGAGGCTCATCCCGCCCCCTCCGCGAGGCGGAAGCGGTGCTCGGGGCGGCCGGTCGTGCCGTAGCGCAGACTGATCTCGACGAGCCCCCGCGAGGCGAGCGCCGTCAGGTGGCGCTGCGCCGTCGCGCGCGAGATGCCGCTCCGATCGGCGACCTCGCTTGCGGACGCCTCGCCGTCGGCGAGGGCGCCGAGGATGGTCCGCTCGGTCGCCGACCGCGACAGCGACGCCTGTTCGGGCGCCCCGCGCAGCGCCGTCGCGGCGCGGTCGATCTGCTCCTGCGTCAGCGGAGCGGTATCGGATAGCAGGTTGCGGTAGCGCGCGTAGCGGTCGAGCCGGTCGGCGAGGGTCCGCGCCTCGAACGGCTTCACGAGGTAGGCGAGGGCGCCGGCGCGGAACGCCCGGCGGACGGTCCGCGCATCCGTCGCCGCGCTCAGAACGAACGCATCGACGCCGCAGGCGCGCACCACCTCGATGCCGTTGCCATCGGGCAGGTAGACGTCGGCCAGGATCAGGTCGGGCGCCTCGGCCCGCACCGCCGCCAGCGCGTCGGCTGCGGTGCGCACCGGCTCGAGCGTCGCGAATCCGCGCACCCCCGTCACGATGTCGCGGTGCACACCGGCGACGCGGAAGTCGTCGTCGATGATCAGCACGCGGATGTCAGTCATCCTCGCCCTCCTCGCTCTCCCCGGGGCCGGCCGGCCCCATCACTCCCGGCAGCCGCGCCCCGAACACCGCGCCGTTCCCCTCGCCGCCCGCATCGATGATCCAGACCTCGCCGCCGCGACGTCGCGCGATCTCACGCGACAGGGGCAGGCCGATGCCGTGCCCGTGCACCGCCGTGTCGGTGTCGGATCTCGTGCGCGCCGCGAATACGTCGCCGGGGTCCGCGATGCCCGCCCCCGAGTCGGCCACCGTCACGACGAGCCCGTCCTCCTCCACCGCGTCGAGGAGCGTGACCTCCACCCATGACGGGCCCTCGGGAATGGATGCCGCGGCCGTCACCGCGTTCCCGACGAGGTTCCCGAGCACCGCCAGGCTGTCCTCCACCTCGCGCAGCGTGCTGCGCAGCAACGTCTCGTCGCCCACCAGCAGCTCGACGCCGCGTTCGCGCGCGCTCTCGGCCATCGCACCGAGGAACGACTGCAGGACCGGGTCCGTCACGGCATCCAGTCCCGCGACGCGCGGGTCGACGGCGCCGCGGCCCGACACCTCGCGCAGGAAATCGCGGGCCTCGTCGCCGCGGCCGGCGTCGAGAAGACCGGATGCCGCATGCAGCCGATTGGCGAATTCGTGACGCTGGGCGCGCAGCGCGTCGGTCAGCGTGCGTACGCCGTCGAGGCGTTCGGTCAGCGCGAGCAGGTCGGTGCGGTCGCGGAGGATGGCGGCCGTTCCGAGCGCGCGGGACCCGCGGCGCACCGGACGGACGTCGATGTAGATGATGCGATCGCCGACCGCGATGCCCGAAGGCGCTCCGGTCGCCAGAGCCTCGCGCGCGGCCCGGTCGACGGGTGCGTCGGTAAGCGCCGATCCCGGCTCGACCCGTACCCCCAGCATCCGTGTGGCCGCATCGCTCCACACGCGCACGACCCCGTCCGGATCCACCGCGACCACTCCTTCGTCGGCGCTCTCGAAGACGGCGGTCTGCGTCTGCACGAGGGCTGCCAGCTCCTCGGGCTGCAGGCCGAGCGTCACCCGCTCGAGTCGCCGGCGCATCAGCAGTGCGGCGACCGCGCCCAGCACGAGGGCGATCAGGACGGCGACGGCGATCCCGGTGAGGAGAGCGGGGAGATCGCCGAAGACGCTGGCGCGCTCGAACCCGACGCTCACCTCGCCGACGGGACGGTCCGCGGCCCCGGGGGCGTAGACCGGCACCTTTGCCCGGGCCGACTCGCCGAGCGTGCCCGACTCCCACGTCACGACCTCGCGACCAGCGAGGGCCTCGTCGAAGCTCGTGCTCACGACCTCGCCGAGTCGGTCGGGGTCGGGGTGGGCGAGACGGATGCCGTGATCGTCGGTGATCACGACGAACAGCACGTCGGTGCGGGAGGTCACCGCGGCGGCGTACGTCTGGAGAGGGCCGTCCTGCAGAGCCGCCGCACCCGGGGTGCCGGGGTCAGCGGAATAGTCGGCCACCAGCTCTCGGACGTCGGGCGTCGTCGCGACGCTCCGGGCGATGTTGAGTGCAGACGATTCGGCTTCTGCACGGAGCTGCTGGACACCCAGGAACAGGAAGACACCGGCGCACGCCGCCACGACGCACACCTGCGTGACGAGCTGGAGGACCAACATCCGGCTTCCGAATCGCATCCGCCCTCCTGGTGCGCACAACGAGCGAAAGCCACGTTACGCGCACAACGACGCGGAATGCGCCTTAGCGCGCGCACGGCCTTCGCAGGTCCCTACTCTCTCGAGACGAGGTGCCGTGTCCGTGGCGCCGCTTCACGACGAAGGAGTCGCGATGAGCATCGTGCAGACCGCCGCAGCCGAGTACCCGGTGGCGTTCACCCCGCCGGACACCGTCCTGGTCATCCTCGGCTTCGTGATGGTGCTGACCTTCATGGCATTGATCATGACGAGGCGCCTCACCCCCATGGTCGCGCTCATCACCGTGCCGACGATCTTCGGCCTCTTCGCCGGCGCTGGCCTGGGTCTCGGCGATATGGTCATCGACGCGATCGGCGATCTAGCACCCACGGCGGCGCTCCTCATGTTCGCGATCATGTACTTCGGCATCATGATCGACGTCGGCCTGTTCGACCCGCTGATCCGCCTCATCACGCGCCTGCTCGGCGACGACCCCGCCAAGGTCGTGCTCGGCACGGCGATCCTCGCCGGCGCGGTCTCGCTCGACGGCGACGGTTCGACGACGTTCATCATCACAACGTCCGCGATGCTGCCGATCTACTTGCGGCTCGGGATGAGCCCGGTCGTCCTCACCTGTGTCGCCGGCCTCATGAACGGCACGCTCAACATCGTGCCGTGGGGCGGCCCGACGGTGCGCGCCGCTTCGGCGCTCGGCCTGCAGCCGACCGACATCTTCGTGCCGATGCTCCCCTCGCTCGCCACCGGCCTCGTCATCTCGCTGCTGTTCGCCTGGTTCCTGGGGCTCTCCGAGCGTCGCCGTCTCGCCGGCTCGGTCGACACGTCGCGCCTCGAGGGCGCTAGCGGCGACGGGCGCCTCGGCGCTCCGCGGCTGTTCCGCGGCGCGGAGAACAAGCCGGGCGCGCTCGCGCACCTGCGCACCGGCAACATCGTCACGGTCCGCGGCGCCCGTACGGCGGTCGACGCCGCGAAGCTCGTGGACACGGCCGACACCGCGATGGCCGACACCCTGCTCGACCCGAACCGTGCGAGCCTGCGCCCCAAGCTCATCTGGTTCAACCTCGCGCTGACCCTCGCCGTCATGGTGATGCTCGTGCTCGACATCTACCCGCTGGCGTACGTCTTCATGGTCGGTGCGGCTATCGCCCTCCTCGTGAACTTCCCCCGCCTCAAGACGCAGGCCGACGAGATCGTCGCCCACGCCCCCAGCATCGTCGGCGTCGTGTCGATGGTCCTCGCCGCGGGCGTCCTGGTCGGCGTGCTGAACGGCACCGGCATGGTCACCGCGATGGCGAGCTGGGTCACGCAGGTCATTCCGCCGTCGCTCGGACCGTTCATGGCCGTGATCACCGGCATCCTCTCGATCCCGTTCACGTTCTTCATGTCCAACGACGCGTTCTACTTCGGGATCCTGCCGATCCTCGCCGAGAGCGCGACGACCTACGGCATCGACCCCGTCGAGATGGCGCGCGCCTCGATCACGGGGCAGCCGGTGCACCTGCAGAGCCCGCTCGTCCCCGCCATCCTGCTGCTCGTCTCCCTCGCCGGCGTCAACCTTGGCGATCACCACAAGAAGGTCCTGTGGCGCGCGGTCGTCGTCTCGCTCGTCATGCTCGCGGTGGGCGTCCTCGTCGGGTCGATCCCGCTGATGGCCTGAGGTCGGGCGGTGTCCCCGCGTTCCCGGAGAGGTGGATGCCGCTACGGTGAACGTGCGCGCTCTGGGGGCGCGCACGATGTGGGGGAGACATGTCACTGCGAGTTGCCGAGCGCTCGCCGCTCGCCGGCGCCCAGGTCGTCCGCGACGTCCTGGGCGCGGTCGTCCTGACGGCCGTCGCCGGTGCGGTCGTGTGGACCGCGTCGAGCACGACCCGGCGGGTGTGCACGCCGGTCCCGTACGGATGGTGGGGCGGACTCGCCCCGGCCGGCGCGCCGGAGGAGTTCTGCGCGATCCTGCATCTCGAACCGAGCCCGCTCGTCCTCTTGGCGCTCGCGCTCGTCCTCGTGTTCTCGATCTCACGGGTGCTGCGGGTGGCGCGGTCGGCGCAAGAGAGTGCGCGCATCCTGTCGCGAGCGGTCACCGCCATCGTCATCATCGCCGCCGCGACCGTCGTCGTCGGTCAGGCGTGGCTCTGGCTGCACGGATACCCGAGTACTGGGCCGGATGGCGCGCTCTTCGTGGTGCCGCCGTTCCCCCTCGCAGAAGGTTCGGTTGTCGATGACTCGCTGGGGTTCGCCGTCCTCGGCTGACGCCGGGTCTCAGACCGTGGCGGTCATCCACTCCGAGCGGCGCACTCGCCACCCCAGGGTGCCGAGGCGCGCGAGCATGTAGACGCCGAAGAAGCATGCGGCGAGCCAGGCGAGCCCGCCCGATCCGCCCGGGTGCAGCGCCGCGACGACCGCGAGCGCCGGGATGTACGGCACCAGGTTGAGGCCGCCCGCGATCGCGAGGTACTTGGCGTCGCCGGCGCCCATGAGCACGCCGTCGAGGACGAAGACGACTCCGCACACCGGTTGCGCGATCGCGAGCACGAGGAGGGCGGGCACGATCAGGGCCGCGAGGTCGGGGTCACCGGTGAAGGCGAGTCCGATCACCCCCGAGAGCGCGGCGATGAGGACGCCCACGATGACGCCGAACCACGCGCCCCATGCGACAGTCCGGCCGAGCACACGGCGCACGAACGGCTCGTCCTGGGCACCGAGCCCGCGCCCGATCAGCGCCTGGGCGGCGATCGCCAGGGCGTCGAGCGCGAATGCCGCCGTGGAGAAGATCGTGAACGCGACCTGCCATCCGGCGAGCTCCGCGGTGCCGAGACCCGTTGCGACCGCGACCGTGGCGAGGAACGCGGCGCGCAGCGACACGGTCCGGAGGAACAGCCAGCCGCCCGAGCGCGCAGATCCGCGCACGCCGTCGCGCTGGGGGAGGACGGATGCCGCGTGCCGCCGTGCGAGCCGTCCGATGACGACGACGTAGGCCGCGACCATGCCCCACTGCGCGGCGACGGTGCCGGCGGCGGACCCCGCGATGCCCCACCCGAAGCCGTAGATGAACAGCCAGTTGAGCAAGGCGTTCGCACCGAAGCCGAGGCCCGCGATCCAGAGCGGTGTCACCGTGTCCTGCATGCCGCGCAGAAGGCCGGTGGCGGCGAACACGATGAGCATGGCGGGCAGTCCCCACATCGACATCGCGAGGTAGGTGACGGCCTGCTCGGCGACGTCGCGGCTTGGGCCGAAGAGGTCGACGAGCCACGGCGTCGCGAGGGTTCCGAAGAGTGCGAGCAGGGCGCCGAGGCCGAGGGCGAGCCAGAGGCCGTCGATGCCGACGCTGACGGCGCTCTTGCTGTCGCCCGCTCCGAACCGTCGGGCGACGGCGGGCGTCGTCGAATAGGCGAGGAAGACCATGAGGCCGACGATCGTCTGGAGGATCGCCCCCGCGATGCCGAGGCCCGCGAGCGGGACGACGCCGAGGTGGCCGATCAGGGCGGCATCCACGATGAGGAACATCGGCTCGGCGATCAGGGCACCGAGCGCCGGCACGGCGAGGCGCAGGATCTCGCGGTTCAAAGTCGGCGCGGGCATGATTTTCAGCCTAGGGGTGACCGGGGACCCGGCCCGCCGTGCGGTCAGCCCGCGGCCGGCTCGTACCGTCGGGGCTCGTGGGTCCGGGCGACGAGGTCCCGCAGCGCCTCGAGCGAGCCGGTCACCAGACCCGCGGCCCGCGCCTGCACGAGGATGTTGCCGAGCGCGGTCGCCTCGACCGGGCCTGCGAGCACCGGGACGCCCGCCCGGTCGGCGGTTCGTTGACACAGCAACTCGTTGAGCGAGCCGCCGCCGACGATGTGGATGACGCGCACGTCGACCCCGCCGATGCGGCCGGCCTCGTGCGCGGTGTCGGCGAAGGCCTGCGCGAGTGACTCGATGATGCTGCGGGCGATCTCGGCCTGAGTCTGCGGCGCCCTGACGCCGTGCTCCTCGCACCACGCGGCGATGCGCGCGGGCATGTCGCCCGGGGGCAGGAAGCGCGCGTCGTCGACGT
Source organism: Microbacterium phoenicis (assembly GCF_047302325.1). Taxonomy (NCBI): domain Bacteria; kingdom Bacillati; phylum Actinomycetota; class Actinomycetes; order Micrococcales; family Microbacteriaceae; genus Microbacterium; species Microbacterium phoenicis. Next base: position 289,398 of record NZ_CP154849.1, on the reverse strand, counting down.
CGAAGATCGAGGCCGTCGCCGGCACGCCGGCCGCGGCGGCCAGCAGTTCGGTGAGCTCGATCTCGTGGCCCTCGCGCTGCCATCCGCGGACGGTCTCGCTGAGGATCCACAGGCCCATGACGTTGCGGAGCAACCGGGTGCGCCCGTCGACGCCGCCTTCGTTCGTGAACCCCGCCTCGCGGGCGCTGTCGGTGAGGACCGGGCGCTCGGCCTCGACCCCCACGAGCCCCCACGTGCCGCACGAGATGTACGCCGCGTCGCCGGAGGCCATCGGGACGGCGACGACGGCGGATGCCGTGTCGTGCGACCCGACGGCGGTCACCGTCGTCTGGGGCGCGCCGATGCTCGCGGCGACCTCGTCGGTGAGGTGTCCGAGGGGCTCACCCGGCGCGATGAGCGGTGCCAGCAGGTGCTGCGGCAGACCCAGGGCGGCCGTGAGGTCGGCATCCCAGTCGCCCGTGTCGGCTCGGAGCAGGCCCGTCGTCGACGCGTTCGTCCGTTCAGCGCGTGCCTGGCCTGTGAGCCAGAACCCGATGAGGTCGGGGACGAGCAGCGCGTGCTCGGCGAGGCGCAGCACGGAGCGGTCCTCGGCGGCGAGCTGGTAGAGCGTGTTGAACGGCAGGAACTGCAGGCCGTTGCGGGCGAACAGCTCGTCGTGCGGGTGCGTCGCGTGGACGGCATCGACGCCGCGAGCGGTGCGCTCGTCACGGTAGTGGAACGGCTCGCCGAGCAGGCGCGAGCGGGCGACCAGGCCGTAGTCGACGGCCCACGAGTCCACTCCGATGCTCGCGATGTCGCCGCTCCGCGATGCCTCGCGGAGGCCGTCGAGCACGGAGCCGTAGAGGCCCAGGATGTTCCAGTGCAGGCCGTCGGCGACCCGCACCGGATCGTTCGCGAAGCGCGCGACCGTGGTGGTCTCGAGCGTGTCGGAGCCGACGTGACCGACGATGACCCGGCCGCTCGTCGCACCGAGGTCGACGGCGGCGACGGTTCCTCGCGCGCTCACGGCGTAAGGCCGGCCAGGCGCGCGGCGAAGCGGGCCAGCGTGAGGGAGGCGGCATCCCCCTCGTCGGGGCGGTTGAGGTGGCCGTGGTCGGTCCCCGGCTCGATGACGTGCTCCACGTCGCGACCGGCGGACGTCAGAGTCCGGGCGAAGTGCTCGCTCGAGACCCGGAGCTCGTCGACGTCGCCCGCGACGATGAGCGTCGGCGGGAACTCGGCGAGGTCCTCGTGCGTCGCGAGACCGGGGATCGCGGCGAGAGGCGCGTCAACGGCCGACCCGCCGAGGTAGTTCTCGTACATGCCGCGGACGGCATCCGGACCGAACCGGTCGGCGTCGGGCCGGGCGTCGAGCGCGGCGCGGAGCTCGCCCCCGGGTGCCGGCTGCTCGGCCAGCAGCGTCGGGTAGGCGAGCAGCACGAGCGTCGGCAGGTGCCGGTCGTTCTGGATGAGGCGCAGGACGGCTCCGGTCGCGATGTTCGCACCGGCACTCGCTCCGCCGATCGCGAGGCGCGCCGGATCGACCCCGAGCGTCGCGGCCTCGGCGAGCAGCCAGTCCCACACCGCTAGCGTGTCGTCGGATGCCGCGGGGAACCCCGCGCGTTCGCGGCCGGGCTCCGTCGCGGGAGCCTCCCACCCGTCGGGCAGGGGCGCCAGCCGGTAGTCGACGGAGAGGACCGTGGTCCCGGCATCCGCCAGCGTCCGTGCGACGTGATCGGCCTCGGGCATGTCGATGTCCCCTGCGGCGAACCCGCCGCCGTGAAGCCACACGAGACCCGGGGTCGGGCGGTCGAGGACCCGCGCGGGGTAGACGCGGACGAGGCCGCCGGCGGCGCCGTAAGGGGTGGGGATCTCCCTCATCGGTCGATCATGCACCCCAGCCGGCCTGCGTGCCGCCGACGCGCTCGTCGGCGATCTTCTGCAGGTGACCGGATGCCGCGTACGCGGCCATCGGGTCGGCGGCGAGGCCGCGCGACTCGCGCCACTCGGCCAGAGCGGGACGGACGTCGGTGTAGAAGGCGTCCATGAGGATGCCGTTGGCGCCGAGCACGTCGTTGGCCTGCTGCGCGGCATCCAGCGCGTGCCGGTCGATGAGCAGCGCCCGCGCCGTCATCTCCTGCACGTTCAGCACCGAGCGGATTTGGCCGGGGATCTTGTCCTCGATGTTGTGGCACTGGTCGAGCATGAAGGCGACGTCGGGGTTGTTCAGACCGCCGCCGCGGACGACCTCGGCGAGGATGCGGAACAGCTGGAACGGGTCGGCGGAACCCACGATGAGGTCGTCGTCGGCGTAGAAGCGCGAGTTGAAGTCGAAGGAGCCGAGCTTTCCGAGGCGCAGCAGCTGCATGACGATGAACTCGATGTTGGTGCCCGGCGCGTGGTGACCGGTGTCGAGGCAGACCATCGCCTTCTCGCCGAGGGCGGCGACCTGGGCGTAGGAGGTTCCCCAGTCGGGGACGTCGGTGTGGTAGAACGACGGCTCGAAGAACTTGTACTCCAGCACGAGGCGCTGAGCGTCGCCGAGGCGGGCGTAGATCTGCTGGAGCGAGTCCTGCAGGCGGTCCTGGCGGCCGCGCATGTCGTTCTGGCCGGGGTAGTTCGACCCCTCGGCGAGCCAGATCTTGAGGTCGCGCGAGCCCGTCTCGTGCATGATGTCGATGCACTCGAGGTGGTGGTCGATCGCCTTGCGGCGGATGCCCTCGTCGTGGTGCGTCAGCGCCCCGAACTTGTAGTCCTCGTCCTGGAACGTGTTCGAGTTGACGGTGCCGAGCTGCACGCCGAGGTCCTCGGCGTGGCGGCGCAGGGCGGCGTAGTCGTCGACCTTGTCCCACGGGATGTGCAGCGCGACGGTGGGAGCCAGTGCCGTGTAACGGTTGACCTCTGCGGCATCCGCGATCTTCTCGAACGGATCCCGCGGGGTGCCGGCTGTCGCGAAGACGCGGAACCGGGTGCCGGAGTTGCCGAACGCCCAGCTGGGGAGCTCGATGGCCTGCCCCTCGAGCTGGGTGAGGATGTCGGAGGACAGCGTGGTCATGAGGGATCGCTTTCTGAGGATGCGGCGGCTGTCGCCAGCTGGTCGTGCAGGTTGAAGACTTCGGCCAGCGGCGTCGCGGCCTGGTCGGGGCGTCCGTCGAGTCCGACGAAGAAGCGGGACATCTCGGCCTCCCATCGCGCGGCGATGGGGGAGGCGGCGAGGTAGGCCTGCGCCGCGGTGTCGTCGTCGACCTCGTAGTAGCCGAAGAGGCGGCCGCCGTCGCCGAGGAAGAGCGAGTAGTTGCGCCGACCGGCTGCCGCGATCTCGGCGAGCATCTCGGGCCAGACGGGGGTGTGGCGCGCGACGTACTCGTCGATGAGGGCAGGGTCGATCTGGAGCTGGAAGGCGACGCGGATCATGTCACTCCTTCGTGAAGCCGGGTCGAGAATCAGGGAAGCGTCTCGTGAAACGATTCAAGATCTTGAACAGTAACGTGGGTCCGAAGCATTCGTCAAGGCAGGTCACGTGGCAGTCAGTGTGAAGGACGTCGCTCGCGCGGCGGGGGTGTCGGTGGGGACAGTGTCGAACGTCCTCAACCGGCCCGAGAAGGTCTCTCCGGCGACGGTGGAACGCGTGCACGCGGCCATCGCCGAGCTCGGCTTCGTCCGCAACGATGCGGCGCGTCAGCTCCGCGCGGGACGGAGCCGGACCGTCGGACTCGTCGTCCTCGACTCGGCCAACCCGTTCTTCGCCGAGGTCGCCCGCGGCGCCGAGGAGCGCGCCGCCGAGCACGGCGTGACGGTCCTCCTCGGCAGCAGCGGCCAGGAGGCCGTGCGCGAGAACGCATACCTCGACCTCTTCCGCGAGCAGCGGGTCAACGGCGTCCTGCTGACCCCGCTCGCCCTCGACGAGGCGCGGGCCGAGACGCTCGAGACCGCCGGCGTGCCGATCGTGCTCGTCGACGCGGAGGCCGACGGAGACCTCCCGTCCGTGGCCGTCGACGACGTCGAAGGCGGATACCTCGCCGTGCAGCACCTGTTGCAGCAGGGACGTCGCCGCATCCTGTTCGCCGGGGGCCCGGCATCCGTCCGCCAGGTGGCGGACCGCCTCGACGGTGCGCGGCGCGCGCTCGCCAAGGTGCCGGACGCGACCCTCGAGGTCGCCTCGACCGACGAGCTCACGGTGCTCGCGGGGCGTCTCGTCGGCGAGGATCTCGCTCGGCGCGAGGCGGGGGAGCGGCCCGACGGCGTGTTCTGCGCGAACGACCTGCTGGCCGTCGGGGTGCTGCAGGGCGCCGGTATCCTCGGGTCGCTGCGCGTCCCCGAGGACCTCGCGCTCATCGGCTACGACGACATCGACTTCGCGCAGTCGACGGTCGTGCCGCTCAGCTCGATCCGCCAGCCCGCGCGCGAGATCGGCGCCGCCGCTGTCGACGCGCTGTTCGCCACGCTGTCGGACCCGGATGCCGCACCGCAGCGCATCCGCTTCCGCCCCGAGCTCGTCGTCCGGGCTTCGACCGGGGGCTGACGCGCGACGGTTTCGCGCCGGCGGGGCTCGGCACTGTCCGCGGAGATCCGGCGGCGACGCCGGTGCGCCGGGCGGGATTCGTTGGCGTGTCGCCCGGATCTCCGCGGTTCGTGCCGCGCGGGCCGCGGGACGGGTGGGCTGGAGCCCGAGCTCGTCGTCCGCGCCTGGACCCGAGGCTGACGCGCGGCGGTTCTGCGCCGCCGGGGCTGTTCACATCATGTCCTCTCGCCGAAACCACATGCTGTGCGCGCGCAGGACGTGTGCGCTCGGCGAGAGGACATGATGCGGACACGGAAGAGGGGGACCGGATGCCGGCATCCATTGACACGATTCAACACCGCGCCTAGGCTCGGCGGACGACTGGGGAAAACGCATTCCATATCGAGTTCAAGGGTGAACAGCATGAGAAGACCCGTCCGCACATCCGTCGTCGCCGCGCTCGCCGCAGCGGCGCTCATCGTCCCGGCGCAGGCCGCGATGGCGCATCCGGGGCACGGCCCCGGGAAGCCGAAGCCGGCCGCGTCGCCGCAGCTCGAGAAGCTCGATCGGGGCCTCGTCGCCCTGCCGGGCGAGGACGGCATCCACCTCACGTGGCGCCTCTTCAAGAGCGAGGCGACGGGGACTTCGGCCACCGGCCTCACCGGCACCGACTTCGTCGTGAAGCGCGAGGGCAAGCGCATCGCGACCGTCACCGACTCCACGACGTACGTCGACCCCGACGGCACCGACCGCTCGAAGTACACCGTCTCGCCGCTGCAGGGCAAGCGCGAGGGCAAGCCGTCCGAGAAGGTGACGGTGCAGGGGTCGCCGTTCCTCGACATCCCGCTCACGAAGCCCGCCGACGGAGTCACTCCCGCGGGCGAGGCGTACACCTATTCGGCGAACGACGTGTCCGTCGGCGACGTGGACGGTGACGGCGCGTACGAGTACGTCGTGAAGTGGGACCCGTCGAACTCGAAGGACGTCTCGCAGGTCGGCTACACCGGCCCGGTCTACATCGACACGTACGAACTCGACGGCACGCTGCTCAACCGCATCGACCTGGGTGTGAACATCCGCGCCGGCGCGCACTACACGCAGTTCCTCGTCTACGACTTCGACGGCAACGGCAAGGCCGAGATCATGATGAAGACGGCGCCCGGCACGAAGAGCACGGAGTACAAGAAGGGCAAGGCCAAGAAGGCCGAGTTCGTCACGATGCCGAAGGCCGACCGCAAGGCCGGCTACTCGCACTCCGACGACTACCGGCTGAGCGCCGAGGACTACGCCTCCCACCTCGCCGACGTCTTCCAGGGCTGGTCGGAGCGCGACGAGGTCGTGTCGGGCCAGTGGCCCGCGACGATCGAAGAAGCGCTCGGCACCGAGCCGACGCACGACTACCCGCTGTCGCGCGCCGACGCCGAGGAGCTCGTCGACTATTTCATCGACGTCTACGCCCCCTCGCGTTCCGCGCGCAACGTGCTGCGGAATTTCGAGGGCTTCATCGTCGACGGACCCGAGTACCTCACGGTGTTCGAGGGCAAGACCGGCAAGGAGCTCGAGACGGTCCGCTACGAGCCGGGCCGCGGTGACGACGGCCTGCTCTGGGGCGATTACGCGATGTCGCGCATCGAGCCGGGCAACCGCGTCGACCGCTTCCTCTCGGGCGTCGCCTACCTCGACGGAAAGCGTCCGTCGGCGGTCTTCGCCCGCGGCTACTACACCCGCTCGACCGTCGCGACGTACGACTGGAACGGCAAGCACCTGACCAAGCGCTGGTTCGTCGACAGCGGGCACGTCCCGCTGACGAACCCGTTCAACGACGGGCCGCATGGGCGCGACGGCACCGATCCCGAGTACGGCACGCTCACGACGCAGGGCTTCCACAGCCTGAGCGCGGCGGACGTCGACGGTGACGGCAAGCAGGAGATCGTCTACGGCTCGGCGACGCTTGATGACGACGGCAGCCTGCTGTACTCGTCGTTCGACACGATGCCCGAGGGCAGCGCGACGCCCGGCGAGAACGTGCGTCTCGGTCACGGTGACGCGATGCACGTCGGCGACTTCGACCCGAACCGCCCCGGCAAGGAGATCTTCACCGTCCACGAGGGCGGCGCGTACGCCCCGTACGGCACGGCGATGCGGGATGCCGCGACGGGCGAGGTGCTCTTCGGTGCCTACTCGGGCCGTGACACCGGCCGCGGCATGGTGGGCGACGTCCGCCCCGACGTCGACGGCGTCGAGGTCTGGTCGAGCATGCCGGCGGGAACGGATGCCTCCGGCCTCCTCTCCGCCGACGGCGACACCCTGCAGCCCACCAACCCCGGCACGAACATGTCGATCCGGTGGGCCGGCGATCTCACGACGCAGATCGTGAACGGCGCGCAGACCGTGACCCCCACGATCGACGACTGGACGCGCGGGACGATGCTCACGGCATCCGGCACCCTCACGAACAACGGCACGAAGGGCAACCCGTCGCTCGTCGCCGATGTGCTGGGCGACTGGCGCGAGGAGCTGCTCGTGCGGACGGCCGACTCGTCCGCGCTGCGCATCTACGTCTCGACCGAGCCGACGGAGCACAAGCTCTACACGCTCATGCACGACCCGCAGTACCGGGCCGAGATCGCGCGTCAGCAGACGACGTACAACCAGCCCGCGTACACGGACTTCTACCTGGCGTCCGACATGTCCTTCGCGGACGTGCCGCTGCGCTGATCGGGTGACGTGAGAGGGGGCGGATGCCGGTGGCATCCGCCCCCTTCTTCGTGTTCGCACCCCGAATGCAGTTGACGACATCATGTTCTCTCGCCGAGATCACACACCGTGCGCGCGCACGACGTGTCGTCTCGGCGAGAGAACATGATCCGGACGGAGGGCGGGGGCCCGCGGCGGGTCAGCGCGAGCGGACGAGCGCGTTCACGCGCTGCTGCCACTCGCGCAGCTGCCACATCGGGTGGTGCGGGGCGGCGTTCGAGCACAGGACGACGCCCCACACCCCGCGGTCGAGGGCGGCCCGGATGCCGTGTTCCGCCAGCTCGCGCCCGGTCTCGGACTCCTCGAACCCTCCGTGCAACGGCGTGTAGCCGACCCAGCCCTCGCCGATCACCGCGGGCACACCCCGCCAGCGCGCCCATTCGGCGATCGCGATGACTCGGGATTCGATCTCGCGGTGCATCACCTCGGCGTAGCGCGGGTACTCGGCGTCGAGCCACGCGTCCCAGGCCGCGGCATCCACCCAGTCGTAGCCGTAGATCATCTGGTCGGTGACGACCGTGGCGCGCAGCTTCCATTCGGCGGGCCGGCCGTACTCCGCGAAGGAGGGCGCATCGGCGCGCAGCAGGGAGCGCAGTTCGGTGTTCGGGAAGTCGCCGCTCCCCTCGGAGCGGATGTCGATGCGCTTCTGGAGGGCGTCGAGCACGCCGTAGCTGTAGACGTGGCACTGTGCGGCCGAGAGGGTGGCGGGCAGTTGGTGCATCGCCAGGTGCGGCGGCTTGCCGATGCTCGCCGTCACGATCAGGTCGGGATGCCGCTGCTGCAGCTCTTCCAGCGCGGTCGCTCCGCCGTCGGTCACCGCCGGGAGGATCGAGTAGTCGACCTCGTTGTGGATCTCGACGAGGGCGACGAGGTCACGGCCGCCCTGCTCGTCGATCCACGCGAGCATCCGGTCCCACGCGTCCGCGAGCACCCGGTAGCGGTCCTCGAGCGGCACGGCGTCGACGGCCTCGAACCACCGGGGCGACGCGGCGAACGCGCAGGACTGCTGGTACTCCCAACTCGACAGGATCAGCACGAGGCCGTGCCGCCGCGCGGCGGCGAGCAGCGCGGCGAGGTGGGCCCGCACGTCGATCGTGTACCCGCCGGGGGTGTCGTACCAGCGCGTGCGCTGCCCGTAATACCCACCGGATGCCGCGGCTCCGAGCCCGTCGATCTGCAGGTCACGCGCGAGGTCGTCGAGGCCGAGGTCGCCGAACAGCAGCAGCGGCGCCGCGCAGATCCGGATGGCGTTGTAGCCCAGCGACGCGGCGTCGGCGCACGCGGCATCGAGGTCGGCGTACACGTCGCCCTCACCGGCGCGGGTGTACCAGGAGAAGTCCCACAGCGTGATCGCGAGACGGTCGGGGAGGTGTGCGGGAACGGGGCCTGTCGGCCCGTGCGGGGTTTCGGGGAGGTTGCCCGACCCCAGGTAGCGATCGGTCATGCGTTCATCCTCTCGTTCGCGATGGTGCGACCGTCGGCTGCCAGGTCGCGCAGCGCGGCGGCCTGCGTCCGACGCCGGTCGGGGGTGTCGAGATCGAACACGAGCAGCTCCGGTAACGAGGTGGCGAAGTAGTCGACCTCGTCGGGTGCGGCCTCGATCTGCGCGGCACGCGCGTCGAGCGCATCCCAGATCGCCTCCGCCGCGGAGGTCTCGCCGAGGCGCGTGTGGGCGGCGCCGATCCAGAATGTCCCCTCGTCGGCCGGTCGTGGAGCCACGGCGAGCGGCGTCGTCACGCGGGCCCGCTCCCAGGCGGCGCGGGCCTCGTCGTCGTCGCCGGCGAGGCGGTGCGCGTCGCCGAGGGCCACGAGTCGTTCGGCCTGAGGGACCGCGGGATGCCGCCCCTCGCCCAGATTCGCGGGAGCGTCGATCCCCGCTTCGAGCAGGGCGACGGCGGCGTCCGCACGGCCCTCGGCGCAGGCGCGTCGCGCGAGCAGGCACGCCGCGCGATCGTAGGCGGCCAGCACGACGCCTTCGCCGCCCTCGAACGGACGGAACACGCGCGTCGTCAGGATCCGCCACGCGTCATCGAGTCGGCCCACGTCGAGCAGGAGCCCGACGTGACTGACCGCGAGGTCGTCGCGGGCGTCGAGCGCGGCGGGGTGGCGTTCCATGAGCGCGAGGCGGGCGGCGGCATCCGTCCCCGTCAGCTGCGCGAGCAGATCGCGTTCGAGGACGAGGCGCGGGTCGGGGCGGCGGGCGAGCGCGGTCTCGTAGAGGTCGGCCGCCTCGGCGGGGTCGCCGCCGGTGCGCACCGTCGCGAGGGCGAGGTTGCGCAGCATGACCGGGTCGTCGCAGCCCAGGTCCCGTGCGCGCTGGAGTGCCGCGCGGGCGTCGTCGTCGCGCCCCGCGTCGAGCAGCCAGGCGCCGAGCATCCCTGCCGCAGCGGAGGACCCGGCCGCGGTGCCGGCGACGAGGGCATCGTGCTGGTCGAGTCCGGCGGGGAAGGCGCCGCCCAGGTCGAGGAGGTCGGCAGCGGCGCGCTCGGTGGCGGCGAGGTCGGGGCGACCCGCGGCATCCGCCCACGCTGCGCGCAGGATCAGCCGGACCGGCTCGAGGTTGCCGAACCCGGCGTCGCCGGTCGCCTCGCGTGCGGTCGCGGCGAGTGCCTCGTCGAGCGCGCCGGCGCGGGCGAACTCGGCGCCGGCGTCGAGCGCGGCGCGCGGGTCCGACGGCGCGGAGCCGCTGAGGCAGGCGGTGATCGGGTCGAGCGGGTCCGCCGCGCTCAGGGCATCGAGCGCCGCCCCCGCGTCACGGCCGAGCCGGCGCAGCGCGAGCACACGCAGGCGGCGGGCCTCGGCGATCGGCCCGGCGGCGTCCGCGAGCCGGAGCGCGTCCGACGGCCTGCCGTCCGCCAGCGCGAGTCGGGCACGGGCGAGGGATGCCGGTGCCGCCCACACCGCGTTCCACGCCGCGCGCGCGAATCGGCGATCGGCGTCGGCACGCTCGCCGAGACGCTCGAGCGCGAGCCCGAGCAAGTAGTGCGCCTCGCCGTCGCGGGGGTTGAGGTTGCGGCGGGTCTCGCGGGCGACGGCGGCCTCGAGGTGTTCGCGCGCCGCGGTGTACTCCGCTCGTGCGAGGTGCCACGAACCGAGCATCGTGCGGGCGCGGGAGTCGTCCGGATCACGCCGGAGCGCCTCGTAGAGGTAGGGGAGGGGCGACCGGGTGGGATGCCGGTATTGCACGAGATGTGTCGCGGCGAGCAGCAGCTCGTCGATGCCCGCGATGCGCTCGGCCGGCTCGGGCGCCGTCGCGACCCAGGGCTCGATCGGCTCCGTGTCGCGCCGGACCCATCGCACGAGGGTTGCGTCGCCCGCGACCAGCGCCACCGCGACTGCGCCCCCAGCGACCTCGATAGCGGCGGGGGAGTCGGGTCCGACGGCGACCTGGAACATCTCCCGTCTGCTGTCGACCTCGACCTCGAGGTGTGCCGCCTCGTGCGCGCGCGTCGTGATCACGCCGATGCGCGACCGGCCGCCGTCGGTCGTGACCGAGACCGCGGCATCCGTCGTCGCCTGCCGGACCGGTCCGATCGCGTGGATCGGGTACCAGTGCTGCGAGAACGTCTTCGTCTCGCCGGGGACGAGCCAGGCGAAGTCGGGCTGGTTGTCGGTGTAGACGCCGGCCATGAGTTCGACGTAGGGGCCGTCGGTGTCGGTGAGCTGGTCGTCCCACGCGCGTCCGATCGGCCCGTCGCCCCACGTCCACTGCTTCTTGCCGGGCGAGATTGCCGGATCGGCCCAGTGCACGAAACCGGCGTCGACGCCGTGGTCGTAACCGCCGAAGAAGCCGTCGTCGGTGTCGGTGATCATGTACGACGTCGGAACCGGGATGTTGCTGTAGACGTCGATGCGGTCGGCGTCGGGGCGCTCGGCCGTGAGGGCGGGGTAGTCCACGCCGTAATAGAGCCGGTCGGCGCGGGGGAACGCGGTGATCGCGCGGCGGGCATGATCGGCGACGTAGCTCACGTCGTCGGGGAAGAACGACTGGTACCGCTCGTGCGACCGGGCGGCGACGTTCGCCCACCACAGGAAGGTCTGCGGCACGTCGGTGCGGTTGTGGAGGCGCACCTCGAGCTCGATGAGGGAGGACCCCGGGCGAAGCCGCACGCCGTGGACGCCCCGCATCCGCTGCAGCGGGTCGAGGTCGCTGTGCCAGACGACCGCCGCGCGGTCGTCCTCGCGCTCGATGCGGCTGTCGACGGGCAGGAACGTCGCCGGTCGGTGATGCTGCGGCCAGTTGAATTCGACGCCACCCGAGATCCACGGGCCGGCGAGGCCGACGAGCGCCGGTTTGATGACGTTGTTCCGGTAGAAGAAGTCGTAGCCGGCGACCTTGTCGTACCCGATGTGGATGCGGCCGCCGAGCTCGGGCAGCAGCATCAGCCGGACGTAGGCGTTCTCGAGGTGGATCGCCCGCCACGCGCGGGGTCGCTTCTCGTGCGAGATCGACTCGATCATCGGCAGCGGATAGACCCGCCCGCTCGAGCCCTGGTAGACGCGCCGGTCGAGGAACGCCGGGTACGGGTCGGGGGCGCCGGGCTCGTACGTGTCGATGATGACGTCCTCGGACCAGCACGCGACCCCGCCGACGTCGAGCAGCGCCTGCTGGTCGGCGGGGGCGTCGGGGAGCAGGATGCGGCTGGGCGCGGCGTCGGGCATGGGGCGAATCTATGCGGGGTGGCGAGTTCGGGCCATGGGTTCGCGTGCGGTCGACATGGACGATTCGACGATGCGGTGCGGCAGGATGAAGAGATGCAGCGCGCGGAGGGGTTCGAGCGGCAGCGGCTGAGCGTCGTGCCGCGTCCCGTCGTCGAGGCAGCCCTCACCAAGCCGGTGACCCGGCGGATGGTGGTGACGGATGCCGGCTACTTCCCACGCGCGTCGGGTCACGCCCGGTATCGCCCTGAGGGTGCTCCCGAGACGATCGTCATCATCTGCGTGTCGGGGGCCGGATGGGTCGAGGCGGCCGGCCAACGGACGCGCGTCGGGTCGGCGACCGCGATCGTCATCCCTGGCGGTGTGCCGCACTCCTACGGGGCGGATGCCGGGGATCCCTGGACGATCTGGTGGTGCCACGTGCGCGGTTCGGACGTGCCGGAGCTGGTCGAGGCCGGGGGTGTGTCCGCGGACCGCGTGGTGCTGCCGCTGCGCGCCGTCGAGCGGGCGACCGCCCTGCTCGACGAGATCTCGACCTCGCTGGCGCGAGACACGACGCCCGCACGGATGGTCGCGGCATCCGGGATGGCGTGGCGGTTGTTCACGCAGCTCGCCGTCGACCGGCTGCTCCCGGAGCACGGGACGCCCGTCGAGCGGGCGCTGCGCTACCTCGAGGAGCGCATCGACGGCACCGTCCATGTTGGAGAGCTCGCCGCGATGGTCGGGGTGTCGCCCTCGCACCTCGCCGCCCTGTTCCGCGATGCGACCGGCGGCGGGGTCATCGCGCACCACCTCGCGCTGAAGATGGCGCACGCCCGGCACCTGCTCGATACGACCGACCTACCCGTCGCGGAGATCGCGCGCCGCGTCGGCATGGACGATGCGTTCTACTTCTCGCGGAGGTTCCGCGTCGCCCACGGGGTGTCGCCGACGGCATACCGGGGGCAGGGGAAGGGGTAGGGCGGCCTCCTGCGACGAGCGCAATAGCCCGCCGAGAACGCCGCGGGTGCTAGTGGGTGCTGTTGAGAATGAGTCTGGATGCTTCGTCCGCGGCGTCCCACTGCGGAAAGTGGCCGCAGCGCTCGAACCAGTGCAGCTCGGCGTCCGGGAACAGTTCTGTGGCTCGAGAGGCCTGACGGGGTACCGTCACCAGATCACGCCGCCCCCACCCGATCGTGACCCGGCCAGGTACCGTCCCGGCCGGGGCGCCCTGTTGCTTGGGTCCCCTTGTGAGGGCGTTCAAGGCGGCACCGGTCGACGGCGAATCGGCCAGTCCGCGCACGTCCGGCAGCACGGTCTCGGGCGAGAGGGCCCATGGCCGCGCCGACAACTGCGCCAGCAATAGAGTCCTTCCGACAGGGTTGCTCAGCAGGGCGGGCAGCATGCCTCTCAGCGCTCTGACCAGCGCGATCGAGGGCCGCAACGTCGCGCTGAAGACGACGAGTTCGCGGTGGCTCCAGAACCCGCCCGGGTCCAACGCCACAGTGTCGCCGCCGACCCCCCGCCGCGCGAGTTCGAGCACGATTCGGCCGCCCATCGACTGGCCGGCGGTCGAGACCCCGTCCAGCCCCTGCTCGCGGATGAAGTCCGCGACAGCGTCGGTCAGCGTGGCGATAGAGACCTCACCGGCCAGGGGCGGTGCCTCACCGAACCCGGGTAGGTCGACAGCGATGACCTCTCGCTGCTCCGCCAAGTTGTCGAGGATCGGGGTCCACGACCGCCACCCTGCCCCCAGACCGTGTATGAGCAGGAGCGGGCTGCCGCTTCCTCGTCGAATATGGTTCAGCGTCACCCACGCAACGCTATCCCGCGCAGATCGCGGGAAGGCCGGATCGCCACCCACACTGCCGCCGAGTCAGCGCTCAGTCTTCACCGTCCTCGCCCAGCTCATACTGCCGCCACCTCTCCCTGCCGCGGCGCGTGTTGCTCGCCACGAGGATGAACACCGATGACAGGAGCAGGAGAAGGGACGGGACGATCAGCCCCCACGGATCCGTTTCTCCAGCCTCATCGGTGAGGACGAACGCCAGCCAGATCCCGACGATCCCGCCGATGATCCCCATCGGCCCGATCACGAAGCGGGTTACCAGTTCCATCACCCTCAGAAGCCAGAAGTTCACCGCGACCATCATTCAGGCCGAGACTCAGCCGGAACCGGCTTCCGACTGCGGTCGCGCCGTGGCATCTGGACGGGCTCCTGTTTTCCGGCATCCGGCCCGTGCTCCCGCTCGAAAGCGGAAACCTGTGCGCGGTACTTCCTCAGATGGCGCGCGCCGACGATAACCCAGCCGGCGGCGACTCCCGCGAACCCCCAGCCTGTGAGACCCGCGGGGTCGTCGACGATCGAGAACACCGACAGGACGAACCACACGATCCCGGCCACCAGCATCCACCGCCCCTGCGCGCGCGTGCGGTCTATCCGCATCCGCTGCAGGATGAGCGATTCCATGGTCGCGAGTATGGCCCGCTCCGGAGAGTGCTGTCCACAATGGCAGCGAGGACGACCGTCGCCGACGACATGCCTGGACGATCCGACGGCCTCGACTCGCCTCGTCGGTTCGCGCTCCTAGGCTCGGACCCGTCCCCGCCCCCGTTGGAGTCCCGATGACGCGCGTCCACACCCTGACCGTCCGCCCGCCCGCCGCGATCGAGCTCGCGGACATCCGCCCGTCGGCAGGTGTCGACTCCGGCGTCGAGGCGACGGTCCAGTCCGTTCGGCAGGACGGCATCCCGATCTTCCCGATCACCGGTGAGATCCACTACTCCCGCATTCCCCGAGAGAAGTGGATGCCGGTGCTCACCGCCGCGCGCGCCGGCGGCCTCACCCACGTGTCGACCTACGCCCTGTGGAACCATCACGAGCCCGAGCGCGGCCGCATCGATTTCACCGACGGACTCGACGTGCGCGCCTTCCTCGAGACGGCGCGCGACGCCGGTCTCGGGCTCATCCTGCGGATCGGCCCGTACGCCCACGCCGAGGCGCGGTACGGCGGCTTGCCCGACTGGCTGGTGGACTCGGGGCTTCCGCTTCGCACGAACGACCCGGCCTACCTCGCCGAGGTCGAGCGGTGGTACGCCTTGCTCGCTGAGCAGGTTCGCGGCATCCCGCTATTCTCGATCCAGGTCGACAACGAGCTGTACGACGGCGCCGACCACCTCACCCGGCTACGCGAGATGGCGGAAGGGCTCGGCCTGCGCGCGCCGATCTGGACGGCGACCGGGTGGGGCGGGGCTCAGCTGCCGGACGGATTCCTGCCGGTCTACGGCGGATACCCCGAGTCGTTCTGGGTCGACGCCGACGTCGAGCCCGACCTGCGCAGCCACGCGAACTTCTACCCGTCGCCGCGCCGCGACGACGATTCGATCGGCGCAGACCACCGCGCCGGCGCGCCCGTGGTCGAAGCAGTTCGGGCGCCGCATCCGTTCACGACCTGCGAGCTGGGATCGGGCATGACCTCGGCGTATCACCGCCGTCTCGACGTGCCGGCCGCCGATGTCGCGGCCCTCGCGATGGCCAAGCTCGCCTCGGGCAGCGTCTGGCAGGGGTACTACATGTACGCCGACGGTCGGAATCCGCGGCGCGGGCTGCAGGAGTCGCACGCTGCGGCCGGACCGAACGACTTCCCCGAGATCGCCTACGACTTCGGCGCGCCGGTGCAGGTCGACGGCGCGACGCGGCCGAGCTGGGCGGCGCTCCGACGGCAGCACCTGATGCTCGCGCGCTGGGGCTCCGCGCTCGCCGCCATGCCCGCCTTCTTCGCCGACGACGCCGTCGACTCGCCCGACCTCACCGGGCTGCGCTGGTCGGTCCGCTCGGACGGGCGACGCGGATTCGTGTTCGTCGTGAACCGGCATCCTGGAATCGACCTCCCTCGACACGAGGGCGTGCGGTTCGAGGTCGGCGCCACCGTCTTCCCCGATGTCGACATCCCGACCGGCGCGGTCTTCGCCTGGCCGTTCGGGATGCCGCTCGGCGAGGCGATCGTGCACTGGCTCACTGCGCAACCGGTGACCGAGGTGCTGTGGCGGGGAGCGCCGCTGCTGGTCGCGGCCGCGACCGACGGCATCCCGCCTCAGCTCTCTGCCGACGCGGACGTGGCGGAGGTCGCCGCGGACCGTGGGCGCATGTGGGAGCTGTCGCGCGGCGGCGGCGTCATCGCGCGGGTACTCGTGCTCGATGAGGCGGATGCCGACGCGATCGCGGTGGCCGGCGGGCGGCTCGTCTGGGCGCCCGGCGCGGTCGTGACCGACGACGACGAGGTGACCTTCGCGGGGGATGCCGCGGTGGCCCCCCGGCTGGAGGTGCTCGGTGATGACGGGTGGGTGGCGGTCGACCTCGAGCCCGGGCATGTGGCGAAGGTCGCGGCGACCCTCGAACGGTCCGCCGGGGCGCCGCCTGCCGGTGCCGAGCAGGGCGGTCGCGCGTCGATCCCGACGGAGTGGGATGCCGCGGCGGTCGTGACGCTCGCGGTCGGTCCAGCCGACGACCGCGCGCTGCGCCTGGAGTGGACCGGCGATGTCGCCCGCGCGTGGGTCGGCGACCGGCTCGTCTCCGATGCCCTGTGGACCGGGCGCCCCTGGCGCATCCCGGCCGACCTCCGCGGCGACGCGACCGAGCTGCGCATCGAGATTCTTCCCGGGTCGCCGGCAGGGCGCGTGCGGTTCCCGAGCACGCCGCCCGTGGGGGCGGCAATCGTGCGCGCGGAGCTCGAGACGCGCACGCGCGTGCGCGTCTGAGGCATCCACATCATGTCCTCTCGCCGAGAACACACGCTGCGAACGTTCGCGACGTGTGGTCTCGGCGAGAGCACATGATCCGGCCGGGGAGAAACCCCTCAGCGCCCGGACACCACCGCGTTGTCCAGCGCGTCGAGGTCGACGCCGGGGCGCGAGACGGCGTTCGTGAGGAGGACCCAGGCGATGCCCGCGCTCGGGTGGACCCAGAACTCGGTGCCGGCCCAGCCGCCGTGGCCGTAGACGTCCTGGTCGATGAGGCCGGGCGCGCGCGAGCGGAGGTTCCACGTGAACCCCCAGTCCTGCCCGCGCTCGGCGAGGTACGGCTCGAGCCGAGGGATGTCGCCCGTCAACGGTCGCCGCATCATCGCCAGCGTCGCCGGCTGCAGGATGCCGCCGGTCGCCCCGCCCTCGATGCGCAGCAGCTCCGAGCCCAGCCACAGTAGGTCCTCGGCACGTCCGACGAGTCCGGCACCCGGATGCCGGATCGCGGCGAACCGGGCAATGTCGACGCCCGACGTTGCGGCGTCGACGACCTCGACCGAACCTGCATGGTCGAGGCTGAGCCCGTCGGCGCCGATCTCGCCGGCCCACTCACCGACGGCATCCGCCCAGTCCTGTCCGGTCGCGTGCTCGACGAGCGCCGCGATGCCCTCGAACGCGAGCGACGAGTAGCGCGAGGCGCTGCCGGCGGCGAAGTCCCGACCGCGGGTGATCAGCTCGGTGCGCAGCGGTGTCACGGGGTCGAGCGGCGGCTCCGCGATGCCGGCGGTGTGCGAGGCGAGGTGACGCAGCAGCACGACGTCGTCGCGCCCCGCGCCGAACTCCGGCACGGCATCCCGGAGCGGCGTCTCGGGTGTCAGCAGTCCGCGCTCGATCACGCGCGCCGCCGCGATCCCCAGCAGGGGCTTCGTGATCGAGAAGAGCGGATACCGATCGGATGCCGCGGCCCCGAACCCCTCCAGCGCCACCGTTCCGTCGGCCGTGGCCACGCCGAGCACGGCCGACGGCAGCCGGCCCGCCTCGACGTGCCCGCGGACGAGGTCGAACGCGGCGCTCACGCGAGGACCGCCGGGAGCGTGTGGTGGAGCGTGATCATCGGAGTCCTTCCGGGTGGGTGAATCGCAGGCCGAGACCCTCGTGTGGCACCTCGGTCAGGGTCCCGTCGACGATGGCGACGGGGGAGGGGCCGTCGAGCGCGCCGAGGGCGCCGAACGCGGCATCCTCGATGTCCTCGACGAGGACCTCCTGCGGCAGGACCAGCGCGAGCTGGCCCGACAGTTCGGGCAACAGGTGAGGGTGGAGGTCTATGCCCGCAGTGTGCGCGTCGCCCGCGATCTCGAGGAACGGGGTGATCCCGCCGACGCGGACGATGTTCGGCTGCACGACCTGCGCGGCGCCCGAGCGTACGACGTCGTCGAAGCGGTAGCGGGTGTGGACGTTCTCGCCGAGGGCGATGGGTACCCCCGACCCCGACCGCAGGCGCCTCGCGAGCTCGATGTGGCCCGCGAGGTCGTCGGCGCGCAGTGGCTCTTCGATCCAGGAGATGTCGGATGCCGCGAGTGCCTCGACGGCGGTCGTCGCTCGGTCGAGGTCCCACCGCTGGTTCGCGTCGACCATGAGCGCACGGTCCGGTCCGATGACGTCGCGCACCGCGGCGACGCGTTCGACGTCGCGGGCGAGGTCGGGGCTGCCGACCTTCATCTTCACGGCGTCGAAGCCGGATTCGACCCAGCGCTGCGCCTGCGCGAGCAGATCGTCGAGGTCGTAGTGCAGGTTGATGCCGCTGCCGTACGAGCGCACCGACTCGCGGCGGCGACCGATCGATGACGCGACCGAGACGCCCGCGGCGCGGGCCGCGGCATCCCACAGCGCGAGGTCGAGACCCGCGATCGCAATCGTCGTCAGACCGGCGCCACCTGCCTCGTGCAGGTGGCGCCACAGTTCGGGCCAGACCTCCGCAGGCTCGGCCGAGCGGCCGAGGACGAACGCCGGGATGTCGTGCTGCAGGAGCGCGAGCACCGCCTCGGCGCCGATCTGCGGGGTCCACGAGAACCCCCAGCCTTCGGCTCCGTCCGAGCGCACCACGTGGGTCGCGATGACGCCGACCGACGTGACGTCCGCAGCCCACGGACGCGTGAGCGGCACCCGGATCAGTCGGGCGCCGAGCGAGGCGATCGTGGTCACAGCAGTGCGCGGCCGGTCAGGCGAGGAAGGTTCATGCGGGCACGTCGTTTCGAGCCGCCGCGAGTTCGGTCCGCCACGAGTGCTGCGGTCGCCAGCCGAGCACGCGCGCCGCCTTGGCGTTCGAGAACGCGGGCGAGGTGCCGGTGAGACCGCGGGCGAGCTCGTCGGTCCCGGGGACGAAGCGCGGCAGGAGCTCGGCAAGAGGAGCATCGGCCAGCGCATCGTCGGCGCCGACGAAGAACACCTCGGCATTCGGGATGTCGGGCAGGGCGCCCAGCAGCAGGTCGGTGAACGTGGCGACGTCGCGGGCGTCGACGTAATTGAAGAGAGCAGGAGCCGACAGTGCCGGGTCGGCGATCCGCTCGGCGACCGTGTGCCCCTGTTGGGTCGGAGCGCCCGCCCATTCCTCGGGGGCGATGACGTAGCAGGGGCGGAACGTCGCGTAGCGGACGTCGTCGCCGGTGCGACGGTGCAGCATCGACACGGTCTGCTCGATCATGAGCTTGGACAGCGCGTACGCATTCCACGGGCGTGGTGTCGACGTCTCGTCGAGCGGCAGGGCGTCGGGCAACCAGCCCGACGGGTTGCCGTAGCCGAGCACGGTAGGGCTGGATGCCGCGACGATGCGTCCGATGCCGGCATCCACCGCTCCGCCGAGGACCGAGACCGCGAGCCCCGTGTTCGTCCGCATGATGACGTCCTCGGGGGCGCTGAACGGTACGGCGATCGCGGCGAGGTGGACGATCGAGTCGGCCTTCGCGCCCGCGAGCGTCTCGGCCGTGGCCGCCGCGTCGAGCAGGTCGATCGAGATCTGCTGGACCCCGTCGACGTCGAGGTCGTCCGAGGGGGCGCGGTCGAGCGAGACGACCTCGTGCCCGCGGGCGGCGAGCCCGGCGACGAGATTGCGGCCGAGTCTGCCGGACCCGCCGGTGACGACGACGCGACTCATGGCGTGCGCCGCAGCAGGGCGACCCCGAGGTCAGCGACCTTCACGGGCATCCCCGTCTCGAGGGAGCGGTTGCCGGCGATGCCGACGGCGATCGAGCGGACACCGTCGGTCCAGTCGGCCGGGCGTCCGAGTGGATCGTCCACGGGGCCGGCGAAGACATCGGCCAGAAGCAGGGCGTCGCCACCGCCGTGAGCCGATTCGCCCGAGACGATCGGAACCTCGACGGCCTCCTCCCAGTGGCGCTGCACGAGCAGGCGCTCGCCCATGGGGCGCAGGCTCGAGTGGGCGGCATCCTGCACCGCACTGGGGTCGACGACCGGGTGCAGACCGTCTCCGACGAGGACGGCGCCCCGCTCGACGACCTCGAGCTCGGCGCGGCCCTCGGTGCCGTTGACGGCGACGCGGTAGCCCTCCCACGGGGCGTGGGCGTTGAGGGAGTACGACAGCGTCGCGCCGTCTGAGTAGTCGACGACGAGGGCGAGATTGTCTTCGATCGTGATGCCGAAGCCGAACACGTCGCGGTCGCGGACGTAGCCGTCGTGCTGCTCGGCGTCGAGGTACAGCGCGCGCAGGCGCTCGTCGCCGCGCAGGTCGAGCTCGAACGGGTCGCGGTCGCCGTCGTGCGTGCCGCGGGCGGGCCGGTCGCCGAGGCCGCGCGCGTCGGCGTTCTCGGCGCCGTAGAAGCGCAAGGCCCCCGAGGCGAAGACGCGGCGCGGGTGCTGCCCGATCCACCAGTTGACGAGGTCGAAGTGGTGGCTGGACTTGTGGACGAGGAGGCCGCCGGAGTGCTCCTTCTCGCGGTGCCAACGGCGGAAGTAGTCCGCGCCGTGCTGCGTGTCGAGCATCCAGGAGAAGTCGATCGAGGTGACTCGACCGATCCGGCCCTCCGCGATGACCTGACGCAGAGCGGTGTTGCGCGGCGCGTACCGGTAGTTGAAGGTCAGGACGACCGATCGTCCCGTGCGCTCGGCGGCCGCCTCGATCGCGGCAGCGCTGGCCGCGTCGATGGTGAGGGGCTTCTCGACGACGACGTCGGCCCCGGCATCCATCGACCGGACGATCAGCTCGGCGTGAAGGTCGTCGCGCGCGGTCACGATGACCCGCTCGATGCGCTCGGTGCGGATCATCTCCTCGAGCTGATCCGGCTGCCAGGTGCTCGGAGCGGCGAGGCCGTGGCCCGCGAAGCGCTCGACGTAGTACTGCGCGCGCGTCGGGTTGGGCTCGCAGATCGCGACGAGGTCGGCGCGGTCGCGGTAGTCGACGGCGATGGCGTCCACGTACATCTGTGCGCGATGGCCTGCGCCGACGAGGGCGTACCGGGTGGTCATGGCTCTCCTTCGTGCCGAACTCCTCCGAGCCGGGCCACCGACTCAGGAAACGTTTTCTCGACGGTAGCATGGCTGTCATCGAGACCGCGAGGAGGACGACCGAGGGATCAGCGCGCGGGAGCGCCCGTCGTTCCGCGGAGGATGACCTCGGGTACGACGGTGTGCGTCGCCTCGGGCGACTCGCCCCGCAGCAGCGCGTGCAGGGCTCGCCAGGCGAGGGTGCCGAGTTCACCCGTCGGCACGGTGGCCGTCGTCAGGGCGGGGGAGGTGTAGCGCGCGAACGGAATGTCGTCGAAGCCTGCGATCGACAGGTCGCCCGGCACCGACAGGCCGCGCTCGGTCACCGCGCTGAGCAGGCCCATCGCCGACAGGTCGTTGAAGGCCAGGACAGCGGTCGCGCCCGAGTCGATCACGGCGTCGAGCGAACCGGCACCCGCCGCGAAGTCGACGCCGGCGGGGATCTCGACGATCTCGCAGCCGTCGAGCGTCCCCCGGGCGTCGTCGAGGGCGGCCAGGCGCTGCGCGTTCGAGGCACTCCGCTTGGCGCCGGCGAGGTAGGCGATGCGGCGGTGGCCGAGGCCGTGCAGGTGGTCGATCACCCGGCGGAGCGGGGTGCGGTAGTCGGCTGCGACACTGGGGGCGTCGCCTGCGCGGTTCACGAGCACGACGGGTGCCACCTCGGCGAGGACCTCGGCCAGAGCGGCATCCGACATGCGCGGAGCGCAGAGCACCAGGCCGTCAGACCGGCGGCGAGATTCCATGGCGAGCAGGCGTTCCTGATCCTCGTGCTCGTCCGAGTCGGCGACGAGCACGTGATAGCCGTCGGCGATGGCTGCGCGACTGAGTCCTCGCAGCATGCCCTGAAACGTGGGGTTCGAGAGATCGGGGACGACGATGGAGATCGTCTGCGTCTTACCGAGGACGAGGCTGCGGGCGAGCGGATTGGCGGAGTAACCGAGCTCGGCGGCAGAGGCGCGGACTCGCTCGGCGAGAGCCGGGTCGACGGTCGCGTTCCCGTTCATGACCCGCGAGACCGTGGCCAGCGAGACCCCGGCGTGCGTGGCGACGTCGGTGATCGTCGTCGGCTTGGCTCCTGCCATCGGCTGCCCTTCGCACCATTCCGGCGTGCGCATCGCGCGCGGTCGGTGTGGTCATACTATGCGAGGAAACGTTTTATGACAGGAGGCGACGGTGTCCGGATCCGCTGCTGACCGAGCCGCGAAACGTGAGCGGGTGGCAGGTGTGCGGCGGGATGCCGGGGGTCGCCCGCTCGTGCTCTCCTCCCACGAAGCCCTCGCGTGGTACCTCGAAGGCGCACGCACGCACGTCTCCCTCGCCGGGCCTCCGGTGGTGGCCGTTCGCGTCGACGATGACGGAGACACCGTCTTCGTGAGTGCGAACGAGGCCGATCGGTTTATCGCCGAGGAGCTGCTGCCGGAGGATGCCGGCCGCGTCGTCCGCGTGCCGTGGCATCAGTCGGTTCTCGAGGCGGCGGGTGCCGGTCTCGTCGAGGCCGAGGCCGAGGTCGCTCCCGCGTTGCGCGCGGCGCGTGCGTCGCTGCTGCCCGCCGAGGCGGATCGCTACCGCGCGCTCGGGCGCGAGACCGCGGAGGTGCTGACGGCGGTCGCGCGGGGGCTCGGCACGTCGACCTCCGAGCGAACGGCCGCGGCCGCGCTCGCCGAGGGGTTGGTCTCGCGGGGAATCGACCCGCTCGTGATCCTGGTGGCGGGCGAGGAGCGTTTGCCCCACCGGCATCCGCTCCCCACCGAGGGGCCGCTCGGGCGTCGGGCGATGCTGGTGATGTGCGGGCGGCGGCACGGCCTCATCGCGAATGCGACCCGGTGGGTCGGCGAGGCGGGTGTGGACGATCAGCGGATCCTCGAGGTGGAGGCGGCGTTCTTCGCCGCCACCCGGCCGGGCGCCCGGTTGGACGACGTCTTCGCGGCCGGGACCGCCGGCTACGCGGCATCCGGTTTCGATGCGGACGAGTGGACGAAGCACCACCAGGGCGGGCCGACCGGGTACGCGGGGCGCGACCCCCGTGCGACCACCCTGACGACGGATGCCGTCGCGTCGCCGCATGCGTTCGCCTGGAACCCGAGCGCCCCGGGCGCGAAGGTCGAGGACACCGTGCTCGTCACGGATGCCGGTGTCGAGGTACTGACGGTCGACCCGGCGTGGCCGACGGTGGAGTTCGCCGGAGTGAAGCGGCCGCGGGCGCGCGCGTTCGACTGAGGCGCGCATGCCACAGGATGGTGGCTCGGACGATCGGAGACGGCGATGGCGTTGATTCTGCACTCCCGCACGGGTGCGCGCGTCGTGGATGGGGTGCCCGGCGCCGCCGAGGTGGATGAAGCGCGGGATGCCGGGGTGACGACGCTCCGCCTCGACACGGCATCCTTCGACGCCCCCGGTGCCGACATGCGGTGGGTCGCGGACATCCCGACGCTTCGAACCGTGTTCCTGCACGACCGGGTGAGGACGCCGGACATCGCGTCGATGCGGGGGAGTGCCGTCGACGAGCTGTGCGTCTGGACACCCGGGGCGTCACCGGTTCGGAGTGAGGATATCGGGTGGCTGCGGCGGATCGATTGCGAAGCGGCATCCTTCGTGTCCGACGGGTGGGTCGACCTGCCGGACGTCGTCACGCTGCAGATCGGTCGAGTGCGGGAGGACGAGGTGCGCATCGGTGACGGCAGCGATCGGCTCGAGTTCCTCAAGCTCCGGGGCAGGTCGCAGACGGCGCGCATCGTATGGTCGCGTCCGCCCGCGCGGCTCGGCACGTTCATGACGCACAGCCTGCGGTGGAGCGATCTCGACGACCTCGCGCGGTGTCCCCGACTCGCGTCGGTGCAGGTGTACAACTTCACCCTCGACACGGCGCAGGGATCGATCGACATCTCCGCGTTCGGCGGCTCGACCGCGCTGCGAGAGCTGCATGTGGCGGAGAACCTGCCGTTGCGAGGCGTGCCGGCCGTGCTCGCCGGTGCGCCCCATGCGACCGTCCACGTCGCCCGAGACCTGCACGACGCTCCCGACGGAGCCGAGCGGGTTCACCGCATCGCAGTTCCGATCAAGAAGCCGCGCGCCGCGCGGTGACGCGGGGGGCGCCCGAATGAATGAACTCTCATCTTCGGGGTGTGGAGAGAGGCCGTTTTCGGCTGAATCTGCCGGGGTGAATGTCGGAGGTTGGTGGCAGAGTGCGGGTATGAAAGAAGCGATGGAAACCCCCGATGGTGACGCGTATCCCGCCGCCATCGCGGGCATCGTCGCGGACGCCGAAGACATAGGCCGACAGATCGCTGTGGCGCAGATCGCGGAGCTTCGCATGCTGGCAGCTGCCGGGCGGTTGGCGGATGCGCAGGGTGCTCGGAAAGACGCGAATGTCCTGCTTCACGACATGGCCCTGCGATCCATCTCGGCGGAGGTCGCCGGGGCGATGCGGATGACCGACCGGACGGTGCAACGCCGTATCGGTGAGGCTCGCGTGACCATCGAAGGGTTCCCCGCCGCGGTGGCGGCGTGGGAGGCCGGGCGAATCGTCTACGGGCATGTGAAGGCGATCGTGAACGCCGGGCTGACCCTGCCCGGAGAGATGTGGGCGGAGTTCGAAGCGATCGCCATCGAACGCTGCGAAGGTCAGACGCCGAACCGAGTCCGGGGCGAGCTCGAGATCCTCGCGCACCGAATGCACCCACGATCGTTCGCGGAACGGCATGAGGAGGCGGTCGCCGGTCGGTGTGTGCGACTCGTGCCGGGGCGGGATGGGATGAGCGATCTCATCGCAACCCTTCCGACCGTGATCGCCGAGGGGATCCACGACCGACTCACTCAGCAGACACGCGCGATCATCGACACCCGGGACGAGCGGGCGGCCGGCGAGGACGCCGACGTTGTCGCGACCGACGGCCGATCGACCGATCAGGTCCGAGCGGACGTGTTCGCCGACCTGCTCCTCGCAGGCACACCCGCGCTCGATGACACGCGTGACACGACCGCCGGTCCGCTCGGCGCAATCCGCGCTCGCGTGCAGGTCCTTGTTCCCGCCGCGACGCTCACCGGTGCGGATGACGGGCCGTGCGATCTAACCGGCCGCTCGCCGATCGACCCTGCGACCGCGCGGGTGCTGGCCGGGGCGACGCACATCTGGGAGCGCCTGTTCCACGACCCCACCACCGGGGTTACCGTGTCGACCGATTCGTACCGTGTTCCGACCGGGATGCGCCGGTTCCTGCAGGCCAGGGATCAGCACTGCCGGTTCCCCGGATGCCGCGTCGCCGCGATCCGGTGCGAAGTCGACCACACCCACGACCACGCCCTCGGCGGTAAGACAGAACTCTCGAACTTGGCCCATCTGTGCCAGAGGCATCATTCGATGAAGCAATTCACCGCCTGGAGGGTGCGACAACTGTCGGGTGGTGTCCTCGAATGGACCTCACCCCTCGGCAGGACCTACCGCGAAGACGCACCCACACCGGCCGTCGCCTTCACCCCTGCCGCAGCACATCCCGGAGACCCCGCGCCGTTCTGACGCCGTCCGACGTCAGCGGGATCCGGCCTCGCGTCAGACCGCCGAAACAGCTCCGCGCCGGCGCGCCATGAGCGCTCCGACACCGACGACAGCCGCCACGACGCCGGCGAGGCCGAGCCAGAACACGTCCAGGGCGAAGAGGTCGCCCGTGGTCCCTTCCCGATCGACACGGTCCATCTGGGCGTAAAGGTTCACCTGCGCGAGCACGACGAGCGCGAGGCCGGCGAGGATGAGCGCGGTGCCGACGGTGAGTCGCATCAGGGGTCCTCCGTGACGTCGCTGATGCCCTCACCGTACGACATCGCGGTCACGCCGTGAAGGTCGACCCTTTCGAGGGCTGATCCCCGTCGAGCCGCTCGATCGCCCGCAGGCTCTTCGCCACGAAGCGCGCGATCCGGCGCGCGCCCTCCACGCGGAAGTGCGTGTCGTCGACGAGGCCCTCCGGCCAGGCCGCTGCCTCGCCCGGTGCGTAGTGCGACAGCAGACGAGCGGATGCCTCGTCCCCGAGGTCCTCGTAGAGCCAGGTCGTGAACGCCGTGAGGTCGATGAGGTCGACGCCCTCGCTTGCGGCGAGGTCACGGACCGCGTTCGGATAATCGCCGTGCGTCGGCGTCACGCGGTCGCCGTCGAACCATCGCCGCTCGCACGACGTGCAGAGCACGGGTCGCGCGCCGCGCTCGCGCACGTCCGCCACCATCCGCCGCAACCGATCGGTGTACCCGCCGCGGGAGGCGAGCAGCTCGGGCTGCTTCTGGTCGTTGTGGCCGAACTGGATCACGACGGTGTCACCCGCGACCACATCGGTCAGGAGCGCGTCCCACGTCCCGGTTTCGAGGAACGACTCCGTCGTCGCCCCGCCGAACGCGTGGTTGCGGACAAGTGCGTCGGTGAACTCGGCGAGGCATTCGCCCCAGCCGGCCATCGGCTCCTCGCCCGCCTTCATGGGCGCGACGGTCGAGTCCCCCGCCAGGTGGTAGACCACGTTCGTCAGCCGGCACGCAGCGCCGCGACGACCTCGTCGTCCGACAGGCGGCCGTCGGCGACGAGCAGGCGGTACGAGCGGGAGACGGGGATGCCGGGGGCCAGGGTGACCGCACGATCCCAGGCGAGGGCGGCGCCGATGCCCGGGTATCCCGCGACCCGGACGAACCAGGGGTCCGCGGCCGAGGCCTCGTCGAGAGGCGCCATCGCGACCGTCGCCGTGCCCGTCGGGAACTCCGCCGACCAGGCGAGCCACGGGGCGGTCGTGCCGTGCACCGCGTCTTCGCCCCGCGCCGAGGCGGTCCGCACGTCGACATCGGTCGCGGCGGGCAGCCGCCAGGCGAGTCCGCCGTAGCCGCCGCCGACCCGGCCGTTGCTGCCCGGCCCGCCGAGGTGCAGCGTCCCGGCACGCGTGGCGAGCGAGAACGTCAGGTCGATGGTGGTCGCCCCGGGCCCGGCCTCGGCGACCGTCATCCGCCGTTGCTCGGTCAGCATCTGCGCGCCGTCGCGGCCGATCCACGCGAACTCGGCTTCGAGAGCGGATGCCGCCCCCTCGACGCGCGTCGCGACGATGCGTCCGTGGTCGCCACGCCAGACGTAATCGCGTCCGGGGGTGTAGGTGCGGCCGCCCCAGAAGTTCACGCCCGAGACGTCCTGCAGCGTGACGCCGATGCCGAGGTGCCAGTCATGGTCGGCCGGGTGCGTGTCCGACACGACGACGCCGCCGGGCGTGCTCACCGGGTGGAGGTAGGGGCGCGGGCTCGACGAGCGGGTCACGTCGGCGCCGTCGACGAGGACGGCGACCGGATGCCGCGGCTCGCCCGGCGCCGCGAGGTCGGCCAGCACGGCTGCCTCGGTCTTCGCCGCCCACGGCAGGTGCAACTCCGCGAAGGTCGCCTCGGCGTCGACGGCTCGTTCCACGGCATCCTTCACATCCGTGATGACGGCACGCGGCGAGCGACCCTCCTCATTCCACGTCACGTGCGCGGCGTCGATCGCGACGGGTTCGGTGTCGGCGACGGCATCCATCACCCGGACGAACGCCCCCGTCTCGTGCAGCGGTGCGAGGAGGGGAGTGCCGTGATCGCGGTGGTCGAGCAGGTTCTCGACGAGATCGATGCGGCCGAACTCGACGCGGCGGTCCTCGGTCTCGACGATGTCCTCGGTGTAGAAGAACCTCGCCGACCCGCGGGTGCCGCGGATGAGGACGTAGGGATCTTCTTCCTGCGCGGCGCACAGGGTCAGCGCGGAGGTGACCCGGATGCCGCGGCCGGTCGACAGGCGGATCACGCTCGTGTCGTCGCCTTCGATCGCGTTGGCGCGGTACAGGTCGGCGGTGACCTGGTTCACGTCCGACGCCGATGTGGACTGCGCGACGGCGAGAGCCGTCGCAGTGGCGTGAGCGAGTGGGTTCGCGACGACGCCGTCGAGCACCGGGAACCCGTCGAGGGTGCGGTGGCCCGCCCAGCGGCTGCGCGACCAGTAGGCGAGATCGCGGCACCAGAGGCCGACGGCGCCGATCGCCTGGATGGGGCCGAGTCCGAACTCGTCGGCGATGAGGGCGGGGATGGCGAGCGATCCGAGGCTCTGGAACCCGACCTGGACGCGCGCGCCCGAGGCCGCCGCGGCATCCGCCAACACGGCGAAGTCGGCCGACGAGAGCGCGGGCGGCTTCTCGAGGTAGAGGTCGATGCCGCGCGAGACGACGAGCCCTGCGAGGGCGGCGTGCGTGTGCAGCGGCGTCGCGACGATGACGACGTCGATGTCGTCGACGGCGTCGAGCGCGTCGGCGAGCGAGGCGAACGCCTGCGTGCCCGCCGGAAGGTTCTCGGGAGGGACCGGGGTGGGATCGGCGACGGCAACGAGCTCGACGCGGTCGCCGAGGCGGCGCAGGTTCTCGAGATGAACGGTGCCGAAGCCCTGGGCTCCGGCGAGGACGATGCGGGTTCGTCGGGGGACGGTCACGGGGACTCCTTCGTCGGCTCCTTCGAGTATGCCAGCAAGCGCTTTCCCGCGCGCCCTTCCGGAAGTCATCCGACGAGGAGGCGGCCGAGCAGGATGCCGAGGAGTCCCGCGCCGACGGCGGCCACCAGCATCCCGACCGCGTTGGCCCACGCCAGTGCGAATCTGCGCTCCCGAGCGAGACGCACCGTCTCGAAGCTCGCGGTGCTGAAGGTCGTGAAGCCGCCGCAGAGGCCCGTGCCGATCACGAGCCGCCACGCGTCGTCCAGGATGCCGCCGAGCGCGAGCTGCGTCACGAAGCCCAGCACGAGCGAGCCCGACACGTTGATGAGCAGCGTGCCGAGCGGGAATGCCGTACCGGTGCGGACCTTGATCGCACCGTCGAGGACGAGGCGGAGGACGGCGCCGACACCTCCCGCGAGCGAGAGCGCCACGAAGAGAAGGGGCGTCATCGGTCACGCTTCCGGTGCCGCGACGCGGCGAGGGCGATGCCCGTCACCGTCGCCAGCGCGCCGACCGCTACCGTGGCGAGCGCGTACAGGACGCCGACGAACGCGTCGCCGCCCGTCACCAGCACCCCGGTGTCGACGGCGAGGGCGCTGTACGTCGTGAACCCGCCCGCGAATCCGGTGCCGAGCAGCAGTCGCAGCGACCTGCGCCGGCCGGCATCCGGCCCACGCCGGGAGAGAGCCTCGAGCAGCGAGCCGAGGAAGAGAGCGCCGACGATGTTGATGAGGAAGATGGCGACCGGGATGCCGCCCACCGGCGGGATCGCCAGCGACAGGGCCTCGCGGGCGGCGGTCCCCGCCGTCCCGCCGACGAGCACGAGCAGAATCGACGACCAGGCGAGGTGCACGGGGCGCGGCGCGGGTGCTGGCGTGGTCATCGGGTCCCGGGGTCGAGGGGGTGCGGGCGGTTCCACGATAGACCCGGGCGTGCCGCGGCATCCGTCGGCGGTTCCGGGGACGCCTCTCGTCGCGGAGGCCGGGGCTCGGCGGCATCCCGCGTCCCCGGAGCGGGCGGGCGCCGCCTTCCGGGGACGCGTCTTGTCGCAGGGGTCTAGGGTGGGCGGCATCCCGCGTCTCCGGAATGGTGCGACCCGCCGCAGCCGAACCCGCGCGAGGGGTTCCGGCTTCGAACCCCCGGACCTACGATGTAAGCATGACGCGGAAAACGCTTTCCGGCCTGGATGGCCTCATCGACGGCGACCGACCGGCCCGATCGGTGCTGCGTCTGCTCGCCCGGCGGCCGGGACGGATGACCGTCGCCGTCCTCGCGTTCGCGGCGAAGGAGATCCCACTGTGGTTCCTGCCGGTCATCACCGCCGCGGTCATCGACGTCGTCGCCGGTCGCGGCGACGTGTCGCAGGTCATGTGGTGGTTCGTCGTGGCGGCGGTCCTCCTGCTGCAGAACTACCCGAACCACATCCTCTACACGCGCAGCTTCATGACGGTCGTCCGCGACACCGGCGCGGACCTCCGCAACGCCCTCGCCGAGCGGTTGCAGAGCCTGTCGATCGGCTATCACACGCGCATCAGCTCGTCGATCGTGCAGACCAAGGTCGTCCGAGACGTCGAGAACGTCGAGCTCATGCTGCAGCAGGTCACGCATCCGCTCCTGTCCGC
This sequence comes from Microbacterium phoenicis, assembly GCF_047302325.1. Taxonomy (NCBI): domain Bacteria; kingdom Bacillati; phylum Actinomycetota; class Actinomycetes; order Micrococcales; family Microbacteriaceae; genus Microbacterium; species Microbacterium phoenicis. The sequence goes on along the minus strand of NZ_CP154849.1, from coordinate 259,205 downwards.
GACGATGGTCATGATCGGCGCGATCTCGATGACGGCGATCGCCGTCCCGGCGTTCCTGCCGGTCTACGCGCTCGCCGTGCCGATCGCCATCGGCATCCGCTACGCGATGCGGCGCCGCTCGCACGCCCGCAACGCGTCGTTCCGTCGCGAGGTAGAGACGCTGTCGGCCCGCGTCGGCGAGATGGCGTCGCTCATCCCCGTCACCCGCGCCCACGGGCTCGAGCAGACCGCCGTCACGCGCGTCGCGACCGGCGCCGACGGTGTCCGGCGCGCCGGGCTCCACCTCGACATGCTCAACGGTCACGTCGCATCGGTGTCGTGGGTCGCCATGCAGTTGCTCGGGGTGGGATGCCTCGTCCTCGCCGCGACCTTCTCGCTCACCGGCATCCTGCCCATCACCCCCGGTGAAGTGGTGCTGCTGTCGACGTACTTCACGCTGCTCACGCAGGGGCTCACACAGTTGCTCATGCTCATCCCCGTCGGCGCGCGCGGGCTCGAGTCGGTCCGCTCGATCGCCGAGGTGCTGCAGGACCCCGACCTCGAGCAGAACGCCGGCAAGCGTCGCGTCGACGCCGTCACGGGCGACCTGGCCCTCGAGCACGCCTCGCATCGGTACGCCGGCGCAGCCGAGGACGCGCTCCACGAGATCGACCTGCGCATCCCCGCCGGCGCGACCGTCGCGTTCGTCGGATCGTCGGGGTCCGGTAAGTCGACGATGCTCAACCTGATCCTCGGGTTCCTCCGCCCTACCAGCGGGCGCATCCTCCTCGACGGCGACGACATGCAGGATCTCGATCTGCGCACCGTACGCCGGTTCGTGTCGGTGGTGCCCCAGGAGTCGGTGCTCTTCGAGGGGACCATCCGCGAGAACGTCGCCTACGGCCTCGGCGACGTCGACGACACCCGCATCGAGCGGGCGCTGCGCGATGCGAACGCGTGGGCGTTCGTGCAGGATCAGCCGCAGGGGTGGGACACCGTCGTCGGCGAACGCGGCGCTCGCCTGTCCGGCGGCCAGCGGCAGCGCCTCGCGATCGCCCGTGCCCTCATCCGCGACCCGAGGATCCTCCTGCTCGACGAGGCGACCAGCGCCCTCGACCCCGAATCGGAAGAGCTCGTGAAAGAGGCCCTCGGCCGTCTCATGATCGGGCGCACGACCCTCGTCGTCGCCCACCGGCTCTCGACCGTCCGGCAGGCCGACGTCATCGTCGTCCTCGAGCGGGGCGAGATCGTCGAAAGCGGCTCGCACGACGAGCTGCTCGGCCGGGGCGGCCGCTACGCGCAGCTCCACCTCACGCAGGCGGGTCTCGCATGATCGAGGTCTACCGCGATCCGGTGTACGACGGCGCCACCGATCCCCTCGTCGTGATCGTGGGCACGGGCGACTGGTGGATGTTCTACACCCAGCGACGCGCGACCCACCCCGACCCGGGTCCGGGCGTCGCCTGGGTGCACGGCAGCCGCATCGGCGTCGCGCGCTCGGCCGACGGCATCCGCTGGTCGTACGCCGGAACCCTCGAGCCGACCGCCGACGGGCTGGGGCTGGATGCCGCCGGCCCGCCCGCGAGCACGGACCGCACGCACTGGGCGCCCGAGATCGTGTTCGACGGGCATCTCTGGCGGATGTACCTGACCGAGATCGACGGTGTTCCGGACAGGTGGCCGGGGCACGCGCGCCACATCGTCGAGTACCGCTCGACGGATCTGTCGGCGTGGCATCGCATCGGTCCGCTCGCCCTCGACAGCGATCGCGCGATCGACGCGGGCGTCGCCCGCACCCCCGACGGGCGCTGGCGCCTCTGGTACAAGGACGAGGCCGCCGACTCGGTCACGAAGGCCGCGGTCTCGGACGACCTGACCGCCTGGGAATCCGAGGGAACCGCGATCGGCGGGCGGCCGCACGAAGGTCCGACGGTGTTCGAGCTCGGTGGCTTCTGGTGGATGATCGTCGACGAGTGGCGGGGCATGGGCGTGTACCGCTCCGACGACGCCGTCTCGTGGCGTCGCCAGGGTGGAGCGGATGCCGTCATCCTGGGTGCGGGCACGGTGCCGAGCCCCGGGTTCGGCCACCACGGTGCGCCGGTGCGCGACGGGGACCGCGTCTGGTTCTACTTCTTCACGCACCCGGGAGTGCCCGATGATCGCCGCTGCGCGGTTTTGCGTGTCGAGCTGGTGGTGCGGGGCACCGAGCTCGTCATCCGCTGAGAACGTCGGCTTCTGCCCGCGATTTCGGCGATGATCGACGCGGTACCGGCGGTTAGACTCCCTTTGGGACCGGTCACAGGCGCCTCTTGAAAAACGTTTCAATTGTCGCTACTCTCGTGGCAAGCGCTTTCCTGTGGGCCCGGCCCACGGCACCGAAGGAAGCCGCAATCACGGACCATGACGTCCACCAGCACTCGCAACACGGACGTTCGAGAGAGGACAAAGATGTTCAGCAAACGAGCACTTGCCGCCGTCGCACTCGCGACGGGGTCGGTCATCGCCCTTGCCGGCTGCGCCGGTTCGCCCGAGCCGGCCGGCACCTACGACCCGGACGAGAAGGTCTCGCTCGACCTCGCCTTCTGGGGCAACGACGTCCGCGCCGACCTCTACAACAAGGCGATCGAGGCGTTCAATGAGAAGTACCCGAACATCACGGTGAACACGAGCTTCCTCGCGTTCCCCGAGTTCTGGGAGAAGCGGCAGACCGAGGCGGCGGGCAAGAACCTCCCCGACGTCATGCAGTTCGACTACTCGTACCTGCGCCAGTACTCCGAGAACGGGCTCCTCCTCGACCTGGACCCGTACCTGGGCGGCATCATCGAGACCGACCCGCTCCCGCAGAACATCCTCGACATCGGCGTCGTGAACGACACCACCTACGGCATCGCGACGTCCACCAACGCCTGGGGCCTGTTCACCAACCCGGTCCTCCTCGAGAAGGCCGGCGCCGAGGAGTTCCCCGGCGGATCGTGGGACGACTACACCGCCTGGATGAAGGACATCACCGACGCCAGCGGCGGCGAGTACTGGGGTGGCGGCGACTACACCGGCCGCATCCAGAACTTCGAGCTGCAGCTGCGCGCCGAGGGCGGCAACCTGTTCACCGAGGACGGCAAACCCGGCTTCGACGAGGCGCGTCTGAAGGCGTTCTGGGAAGAGGGTCAGGAAATTCGCGACGGCATCGGCGTCCCGCAGCAGGACGTCGAGGAGGTCGCACCTCTCGGCGGCTTCGACACCGCGCTGACGGCCAGTGAGCTCACGTGGGACAACTTCGGCGCCGGCTACCTCGGCAACCTCGGCGAGGGCTACACCGAGCTGGGTCTCGTTGCGCCGCCGGTGACCGAGGAAGGGGCGAAGGACCTCTACCTGAAGCCCTCCATGCTGCACTCGATCGCGGCCAACACCGACCACCCCGAGGCCGCGGCGACGCTCGTGAACTTCCTGGTCAACTCGCCCGAGTCGGGTGAGATCTTCGGCACCAACCGCGGTCTGCCCGCGTCGGAGACGGCCCTCGCCGCCGCCGACCTCGACCCGCTCAGCGAGCAGGTCAAGGCGTACGAGGAGTCCATCGCCGACCGTCTCGGCGACGCACCTCCCGTCCCGATCGTCGGCTATGGCACTCTCGAGGAGAAGTTCCGTCAGCTCGGCGTGGAACTGAACTTCGGCACCATGACCGTCGATGACGCCGTCTCGCAGTTCTTCACCGAGATGGACGTCGCCCTCAACTCGTGACCGATCGCGGGGTCCGGATGCCGCGGCATCCGGACCCCGCACCGTCCCCCGACATCTGGAGCAGCCCGTGAGCACCACCGCGACGAGAGTCATCGTCACCGGCGAGAAGCGGCGTCGCGCACTCGCGAACAAGCGCCGGCCCGAGAACCTCAGCCGTCCCACCCAGCGCTCGCGCGCCCGCAAGGAGACGCTCGCCGGCTACGGATTCCTCATCCCATGGCTCGTCGGCTTCTTCGGCCTGACGATCATCCCGATGGGGTACTCCCTGTACCTGTCGTTCACCCGGTACAACATCTTCACCCCGCCCCGCTGGATCGGGTTCGACAATTACGTCCGCCTGTTCACGAACGATCCGCAGTTCATCCAGTCGGCGCAGATCACCCTCATCTACGTCTTCGTCGGAACGCCGATCACCCTGATCGCGGCGCTTCTCGTGGCGATGCTGCTCAACTACCGCGACAAGGGCGCCGGCTTCTTCCGCTCGGCGTTCTACGCACCCTCGCTCATCGGCGGGTCGGTGTCGGTCGCGATCGTCTGGCGCGCGATGTTCGGCTCCGAGGGTCCCGTCGACTCGTCCCTGTCGGCCATCGGCATCGACCTCGGCGGGTGGATCGGAAACCCGAGCCTCGTCCTGCCCGCCATGATCATCCTGTCGATCTGGCAGTTCGGCGCGACGATGGTCATCTTCCTCGCCGGACTCAAGCAGGTGCCGAAGGAGCTCTACGAAGCGGCCGAGATGGACGGCGCCGGACCCTGGTACCGCTTCCGCGCGGTGACCCTGCCGATGCTGTCGCCGGTCATCTTCTTCAACCTGCTGCTGGGTCTCATCGGCGCGTTCCAGGTGTTCGCTTCGGCGTACATCATCTCGAACGGCTCCGGCGGCCCTGCCGGCATGACGAACTTCATCACGATCTACCTCTACAAGCGAGGCTTCAGCGACGGCCAGATGGGCTACGCCGCCGCCATCGCCTGGGTCCTGCTGGTGGTCGTCGCGATCATCGCCTTCATCCTCTTCCGCACCCAGCGCTCCTGGGTGCACTACGCCGGAGACAACCGATGAGCACCTCCAACGTCGCCACGACCTCGGGCGCGGCATCCACCCCCGTCTTCGCCGCGCAGCAGACGATCGCCGCTCCGCCGCAGCGCCGTCGTCGTGTGAAGCGCAAGACCTGGCAGACGGTCATCTGGCTCGTCGTCCTGATCGCGCTGACCGCCCTCGTTCTGTACCCGCTCGTGTGGCTGGGCATCTCGACGCTGAAGCCGAACTCCGAGTTCGGCCAGAACCCCGGGCTGATCCCGCAGCAGCCGACCTTCGACAACTATCTGAAGGTCTTCGACGGCATCGCCGGCGTCCCGCTGTGGCAGTTCTTCGGCAACTCGCTGATCCTCGCGGTCCTGGCCGTCGTCGGCACCGTGTTCTCCAGCGCGCTGGCCGCCTACGCGTTCGCCCGCATCCAGTTCAAGGGCCTCGGGATCCTGTTCGCCGCGATGATCGGCACGCTGCTGCTGCCGTTCCACGTCGTGATCATCCCGCAGTACATCCTGTTCAACAATCTGGGCCTGGTCGACACGTTCTGGCCGCTCGTCCTTCCGAAGTTCCTGGCGACCGAGGCGTTCTTCGTCTTCCTCCTCGTGCAGTTCATGCGGCAGATGCCGCGCGACATGGACGAGGCGGCTCGCATCGATGGCGCCGGACACGTCCGGATCTTCTGGGCGATCATCCTGCCCCTCGTGAAGCCGGCGCTGATCACCTGCGCGATCTTCGCCTTCATCTGGTCGTGGAACGACTTCCTCGGGCCGCTGCTGTACCTGACGAGCCCGGAGAACTACCCGCTCCCGATCGCTCTGCGCCTCTACAACGACCAGTCGTCGACGAGCGACTTCGGCGCGACGGTCACGGCTTCGTTCCTCGCGCTCGTGCCGGTGCTGCTCTTCTTCCTCGTGTTCCAGCGCTTCCTCGTGGATGGCGTCGCAACGCAGGGCCTCAAGGGCTGACGATGGCCGGGACGCGAGCGGATCGGCGCGCGGCGCGTGCCGCGGTGCGCGCCGACCGCTCCGGCAGCGGTCCCGTCCTCGACGAGCGCCCACCGTCCCGGTTCCCCGGCGCCGCCGCGAAGTTCGCGCTCTTCGGCGAGGTCCTCCTCGTGGGGCTCCTCGTCGTGTTGGTGGGCGCGCTGGTCGTGACCCTGCCGATCGCCCTGGCGGCCGGCATCCGTCATCTCGGCCGCTACATCGCGGCGGACGACTCCCGGCTCGGTCTGTTCTGGCGCGATGTGCGCGCCGGGATCGCCGGCGGCAGCGTCGTCGGGCTCATCGCAGCCGTGGTCGCCGTCGTGCTGGCCATCGACGTCGACCTCGCACGGTCCGGGTTCCTGCCCGGCGGCGTCGTCATCGAAGCCGTCGGCTGGGCCGGCCTCGCCGTGCTCGCCGTAGGGCTGCTGATCGCGGCTGGCGCGTGGGATCCGCGGACCGGCTGGCGGGCGGCCGTGCGCAGCGTTCCGGTGATCGTCCGGAGCGACCTGCGAGGACTCGTGTTCTACATCGCGGCCGCTGCGCTCGTCGTCATCCTGACGTGGATGCTGCCGCCCCTGCTGCCGGCGGCCCTCGGCTGCGCGGTGCTCGCCGTCGTCGCGGTGCCCGTCCGGCAGCGCTGAGTCTCGGTTCTTGCGCAAACCGACCGCCGGTGTCACACTGGGGGAAAGCGCTTACCCATCGACCTCGCCGTCGCCCGACGACGGCGCCAGGCACTGCACGCGAACAACAGACGAGGACCACACCGTGTCAGAGACGACCATCACCGCACCCGCCCCGGCGGCTGCTTCCGCCGCCCCCGCCGTCCGCGAGATCGGCATCATCATGAACGGCGTCTCGGGCCGTATGGGCTACCGCCAGCACCTCGTGCGCTCCATCCTCGCCATCCGCGAGCAGGGCGGCATCGAACTGCCCGACGGCTCGAAGGTCACCGTCAAGCCGCTCCTGGTCGGCCGCAGCGAGTCGAAGCTCGCCGAGCTCGCCGCGAAGCACGGCATCGAGGACTACACGACCGACTTGGATGCCGCACTGGCAGACCCGCGCTGGGAGATCTACGCCGACTTCCTCGTGACGAAGGCCCGCGCGACGGCGCTCCGCAAGGCGATCGCCGCAGGCAAGACCATCTACACCGAGAAGCCGACGGCGGAGTCGCTCGAAGAGGCGCTCGAGCTCGCGAAGCTCGCCGCCGAGGCCGGCGTCAAGACCGGTGTCGTCCACGACAAGCTCTACCTGCCGGGTCTGCAGAAGCTCAAGCGCCTCATCGACTCGGGCTTCTTCGGCCGCATCCTTTCGGTCCGCGGCGAGTTCGGCTACTGGGTCTTCGAGGGCGACTGGCAGCCCGCGCAGCGTCCCTCGTGGAACTACCGCGCCGAAGACGGCGGCGGCATCATCGTCGACATGTTCCCGCACTGGAACTACGTGCTCGAGAACCTCTTCGGCAAGGTCGACTCCGTCTACGCGCAGGCCGCCGTGCACATCGCCGACCGCTGGGACGAGAAGGGCGAGCACTACACCGCGACCGCCGAGGACGCCGCGTACGGCGTCTTCGAGCTCGAGGGCGGCGTCGTCGCTCAGATCAACTCCTCGTGGACCGTCCGCGTGAACCGCGACGAGCTCGTCGAGTTCCACGTCGACGGCACCCACGGCTCCGCCGTCGTGGGCCTGTTCGGCGCCAAGATCCAGCCGCGAAACGCGACGCCCAAGCCGGTGTGGAACCCCGACCTCGAGGACACGCACGACTACGACGCCGACTGGCAGCAGATCCCGACGAACGACGTCTTCCTGAACGGCTTCCGTCAGCAGTGGGAGGAGTTCCTCGTCTCGTACGTCGAGGGCACCGACTACGAGTTCGACCTCCTCGCCGGTGCGCGCGGTGTGCAGCTGGCCGAGGCGGGCCTGCGCTCCAGCCGCGAGGGCCGCAAGATCGAGCTCGACGCGCTGTCGCTGGACTGACCGATGACCGACCTCACCCTGCTCTCGGAGGACGGCGCGCTCCGGCGCGTCCCCCTCGTCGACACCTCCGGGTACACCCGCCCCGAGGGGCCGCTCCGCAGCCGTGTCGCGTACGCGGCCGCGCACGTCGTGCCGAAGACGCACGCCGACAACACCCCGGGCCAGCCGGCTGACATCGACTGGGATGCGACCCTCGACTTCCGCCGCAACGTGTACTCGTGGGGTCTCGGCGTCGCCGACGCGATGGACACCGCGCAGCGGAACATGGGGCTGGATGCCGCGGCCACCCGCGAGCTGATCTCGCGCTCCGCCGAGGTCGCCCGTGAAGAGGGCGGGTCCGTCGCCGTCGGCGTGAACACCGATCACATCGACGAGGAGCGGATCACGCTCGACGAGGTCGTCTCGGCCTACCTCGAGCAGCTGCACTTCACCGAGGAGCAGGGTGCGGGTCCGGTCCTCATGGCCTCCCGTCACCTCGCACGGGTCGCCGAGAGCGCCGACGACTACCGCCGCGTCTATGACGCAGTGCTGTCGCGGGCGACGACGCCGGTCGTGCTGCACTGGCTCGGCACCGCCTTCGACCCGCAGCTCGCGGGGTACTTCGGCGCAACCGACTGGCAGACGGCATCCGCCGTCCTGCTCGAGGTCATCGAGGCGCACGTCGACAAGGTCGCGGGCGTCAAGATGAGCCTGCTCGACGCGGCCTCCGAGGTCTCAGTGCGCGAGCGCCTGCCGGAGTCGGTGCGCATGTTCACGGGTGACGACTTCAACTACGTCGGCCTCATCGGCGGTGCGGACGTGCCCGACGCCCCGCAGCCGCCCCGGGACCCGGCATCCACTCGGCAGCACTCCGACGCCCTGCTCGGTGCGTTCGCGGCGCTGACACCGGTCGCCTCGGCCGCGATCCAGGCGCTCGACGCGGGCGACCCGGCGCGCTACCTCGAGGTGCTCGCGCCGACCGAGGCGCTCTCGCGCCAGGTGTTCGCCGCCCCGACGTTCTACTACAAGACGGGTGTCGCCTTCCTCGCCTGGCTGAACGGGCACCAGCCCGCGTTCCAGATGGTCGGCGGACTGCACTCGGCGCGCAGCCTGCCGCACCTATCGCGCATCGTCGAGCTCGCGAACGAGGCGAAGGCCTTCGAGCGTCCCGAGCTCGCCGCCGAGCGGTGGAACGGGATGCTGCGACTGAACGGTCTCGACGCGTGAGCGCCGTCGACCCGCGCCTGTCGATCAACCAGGGCACCATCAAGCACGCCGATCTCGCGACCGCACTCCGCGTGACCGTCGAGGCGGGCGTGCAGAGCATCGGCCTGTGGCGGGAGCCGGTGCAGGAGGTCGGTCTGGCGACCGCGGCATCCATGCTCACGGACTCCGGGCTGCGGTTCTCGACGCACTGCCGGTCGGGCTTCTTCACGATGCCCGAGGGTCCCGCGCGTCGCGCGTCGATCGATGACAACCTCGTCGCGATCGAAGAGGCGGCGACGCTCGCCGCAGCCGGTGCGCCCGGCTCCGAGGCGGTGCTCGTGCTCGTCGCGGGCGGACTCCCCGAAGGATCCCGCGACCTGGTCGGGGCTCGTGAGCGGGTGCGCGACGCGCTCGGCGAGCTCGCTCCGCACGCCGCGGAGGCCGGGGTCACCCTCGCCATCGAGCCGCTGCACCCGATGTACGCGACCGACCGGTGCGTCGTCTCGACCCTCGGGCAGGCGCTCGACCTGGCGTCGGGCTTCGATCCGTCGGTCGTGGGGGTCGCCGTCGACACGTTCCACATCTTCTGGGACCCCGACGTGCTCGACGCGATCGAGCGGGCCGGCCGCGAGGGCCGCATCGCCACGTACCAGGTGTGCGACTGGAAGACGCCGCTCCCCGCGGACGTGCTGCTCGGCCGCCACTACCCGGGCGACGGCGTCATCGACCTGGCGGGCCTCACCCGCGCGGTCGCCGACACCGGCTACTCGGGCGACGTGGAGGTCGAGATCTTCAACGCCGACGTGTGGGCGACCGAGCCGCTCGAGGCGGTCCGGCGGGCGGCCTCGGGGTTCGCGGCATCCGTGTCGCCCTTCCTCGGCGCTCGTTGACGCGCCGCTCGGAACGCCGACGGACCCGCCCGTAGACTGCGCACCATGACGGACCGCACCCTGCGTCGAGTCGCGCCCACCGGCGCGGTCACCCTCGACGACGTCGCCCGCGAGGCGGGCGTCTCGCTCGCCACCGCGTCGCGCGCCCTGAACGGATCGACCCGGAAGGTGGCGGATTCGTACCGGGAGCGGGTCGAAGCGGCGGCGGCCCGCCTCGGGTACACGGCCAACCTGTCGGCGCAGGCGACGGCTCGCGGGACGTCGGCGATCATCGCGCTGCTCGTCGCCGACATCGCCGACCCGTACTTCGGGCTCATCGCGTCGGGCGTCGCCCGCGGTGCGGACGAGGCGGGCCTCGTCGTGACGGTCGCGATCACGGAACGCGACGCCGAGCGCGAGGTGCGACTGGTCCGCGCGCTCCGGGGCCAGCGCCCGCGGGGACTGATCCTCGCGGCGTCACGGACCTCGTCGGGGCCGAACCCCGACCTCACCCGCGAACTCGACCTGCTCGGTGCCATGGGGGGCCAGGTGGTCGCACTCGGGCCGGGAGCCGGCGCCGTGCGCTCGCTGATCCTCGACAACCGCAGCGGGGCCGAGGCTCTCGGCCGCGCGCTCGTCGACCGCGGCTACCGCGAGGCCGTCGTCCTCGCGGCAGAAGAAGGCACGGCGACCAGCGACTCCCGTGTCGACGGCTTCACGGCCGGGTTCACCGGGGCCGGCGGGACGCAGCCGCGCGTCTACCGCGGCGGGTTCACCCGCGAAGCGGGCTACGAGGCGATGACGCGCGCTCTCGAAGACGGGGTCGGCACCGGCACCGTCGTCGTCGGCATCAGCGATGTCGTGGCGATCGGCGCGCTCACGGCCATCCGTGCCGCCGGTCGCGCGGCGGGCGAGGACATCGCGCTCGCGGGGTTCGACGACATCCCCACCAGCCGTGACGTGACCCCCGCCCTCACAACGGTCCGCGTCCCGCTCGAAGAGGTCGGGTACCAGGCGTTCCGCGCGGCGACGGATGCCGAGTGGGAGCCGCACCCCGATGACCTGAAACTCGAAGTCCTGCTGCGCGAGAGCACCCCGCCGCGCGCATGAGCATCGTCATCGCGCTTGACAGCTTCAAAGGCTCGGTCGCCGCTGCCGCCGCATCGGCCGCCGTCGCCGCCGGCTGGCGCGACGCCGACCCCGCCGCGGACATCGCGCTGCGTCCGATGGCGGACGGCGGCGAGGGCACGCTCGACGCCTTCGCCGCCGCCGTCCCGGGCGCCGAGCGACGGCCGGTGCGGGTACGCGGCCCCCGCGGCACCGCCGTCGACGCCTCGTGGCTCCTGCTCCCGGACGGCACGGGAGTCGTCGAGCTCGCCTCCACCAGCGGTATCGAACTCCTCGGCGACGACCGACTGCCGTGGGATGCCGACACGACGGGGTTCGGGCAGGCGATCGCCGCAGCGCTCGACGCCGGTGTCACCCGACTCGTCCTCGGTATCGGTTCGTCGGCGTCGACCGATGGCGGCAGCGGGATGCTGCGTGCCCTGGGGGCGCGCATGGTCGACGCCGACGGGCGGGACGTGCCCGCCGGCGCGCGCGGACTCGCCGCCGTCTCGGCGATCGACCTCACCCACGTGCGTCCGATGCCGGCAGGCGGGGTGACGGTCCTCAGCGACGTCACGAATCCGCTGACGGGGCCGTCGGGCGCGGCAGCCGTGTTCGGCCCGCAGAAGGGGCTGACCGCCACCGACGTCGAGGTCGTCGACGGCGCGCTCGAGCGGTACGCGGCGTGCATCGCGCGTCACGCCGCAACCGCCGATCCGCTCCTGCCCGGTGCGGGCGCCGCCGGCGGGACCGGCTTCGCCCTCGCCGCCTGGGGTGCGGATCTCGTCCCGGGCGCGGAGCGGGTCGCCGAGCTCGTCGACCTCGCCGGTGCGGTGGCCGCGGCATCCCTCGTCGTCACGGGTGAAGGCTCGTTCGACGGCCAGTCCGCGGCGGGCAAGGTTCCCGCCTTCGTCCGCGGGCTCGCGACGTCGCGATCGGTGCCCGTCGCGGTCGTCGCCGGTCGGATCGGAGCGGATGCCGACACGTCGGGGTTCGCGCACGCGCTCTCGACGACCGAGCTGGCCGGGAGCGCGGCCTCGTCGATGGCCGAGCCCGAGCGGTGGCTGCGCGAGGCCGGACGAGCCCTCGCGAGCCGGCGAGGCTGACGGAGACGGCCGTGGTCTCCGGGGAGTGGTCGCGAGCCGACTGGCTCGCCCACGCCGACACGCTGCTCGACGCCGCCCGGCGCCACGCCTCACCCGGCGGCGGACGCATCCACTTCCCGGGAGCCGAGGGCGGCTACGGCCACGACATCGACGGTCTCGAAGGGTTCGCTCGCACGCTGCTGCTGGCGGGGTTCCGCATCGCGGGGGAGCGTGGCGACGGCGTCGATGATCTGATCTCGTTCGTGCGCCGCGGGGTCGAGACGGGCGTGGACCCCGGAGCGCCCGATCGGTGGGTACGACCGGACGAGCACGGGCAGGCGAAGGTCGAAGCGGCATCCATCGCCCTCGTCCTCGACCTCACGCGTCCCTGGGTCTGGGACGCGCTCGACGCCGTCACGCAGCAGCGCGCGATCGACTGGTTCGCGCCCGTCGTGGGCGACGACGCGTATCCGCGCACGAACTGGGTCTGGTTCCGCATCGTCGTCGAGACCTTCCTGCGCTCGGTGGGCGGCCCGTGGTCCGCGGCCGACATCGAGACGGACCTCGCATGCCATGACTCGTTCGTCCGCGAGGACGGCTGGCTGTCCGACGGCGACGAGCGCTCGTACGACCACTACGTCGGCTGGGCGCTGCACGTGTACCCCGTCCTGTGGTCGCGGATGTCGGGGGCCGCCGAGCTCGCCGGGGGTCGGACGGCGGGGGACGTCGCCCGGCTGGATCGCTTCCTCGACGATGCGCTCGCCCTCGTGGGCGGCGACGGCTCGCCCCTGATCCAGGGCAGGAGCCTCATCTACCGGTTCGCTGCCGCCGCGGTGTTCTGGGTCGGCGTCATCGCCGAGGTGCCGTCGCACTCGGCAGGCCGCCTGCGGCACGCGGCGGAGCTCATCGTCCGCCACTTCGTCGACCGGGGTGCTCCCGACACCGATGGCGTCCTGACGATGGGATGGCACGGCGAGTGGCGCACCCTGGCGCAGTCCTACTCCGGGCCGGGGTCGCCGTACTGGGCGGTCAAGGGGCTCCTGGGCATCCTGCTGCCGGCGGATCACCCCGTCTGGGCCGCACCGTCGGAGCCGCTGCCGATCGAGTCGGGTGACGTCCTGCGCGCCGTGGCCTCGCCTGGATGGATCGTGTCGGGGACGGCGGCCGACGGCATCGTCCGTGTGTTCAATCACGGCACGGATCACTCCGGCCTGGGCGTGGTGTCGACGGACTCGCCGCTCTACGCGCGCATCGGCTACTCCACCGCGACCGCACCTCTGCTGGACGCGACGGCGTGGCTCGAGCCCCTCGATCAGTCGGTGACGCTGACGGATGCCGACGGCCGCAGCACCCACCGGAGCGGGATGCGGCTGCTCGGCGCGCGCGTCGACGCCGGCATCGGCGTGGCGTCGGCGACGTGGGACGCTCATTGGATCGAGCCGGCCCCGACGACCCACGCACATGGATCGGGGTTCACCGGAGAGGCGCGTCGCGCCGGCCGCGTCCGCGTGGATTCGCTCGTCCGCGGCGGTGTCGAGGTACGGGTCGTGCGGGTGGACGGTGTCGCGGCCGACGCGGTGCACCTTCGCGTCGGCGGATGGGCGGTCGCGGGCGGCGACCCGGTGTCCCAGGTGGGCGGCGCGGTCGCCGAGGCGGCCGCGGACGGGGTGACCAGCGGCATCCGCTCGCTGACCGGCGGAGCCGCCGGTGCGGTGAGCAGGCAGGACGCCAGTCCCCTCGGCGCGGGCGCTGTCGTACCCGTCGTGGATCTTGAGCCTCGTGGTGAGGCGATCGTGGTGCTGGACCTGCGCGGTGCCGGCGCGCCCGTGCGGACGGAGGCGGTCGTCGAACGCGATGGCGACAGCGTGTCGATCACGTGGCCCGACGGTCATCGGTCGCGGACGCGGCTGCCGTCGGCATAGCCGCCCCATAGCAGGGCCTCAGGAGGCGTCACAAGCCCTGCGAAATGGCGCGGGCGCATCCCTACAGTCGCGACGAGGGTCTGGATGCAATCCGTTCCGGGCCCCGCACCGAATGCTGTGTAGCACCTGAATGCACGGCCCGCGGCATCCGTCGCACCAATGGAGGGACAATCGCATGACCAGCTCACCCAACCGCCTCGTCGCCGTCATCTTCGGCGCCGTCTACATCCTCGTCGGCCTGCTCGGCTTCACCGCCACGGCCGGGGTCGACTTCCTCGCCACCGATGGCGGGCTCCTGCTCGGCATCTTCATGGTGAACCCGCTGCACAACATCGCGCACCTGCTGATCGGCGCGGCGCTGCTCATCGGCGGCCTGTCGAACGTCCGTGCCGCGAAGGGCGTGAACATCGTCGTCGGTGCGGCCTACCTGCTGCTCGGCATCGTCGGCTTCTTCATCGAGGGCAGTGCCGCCAACATCCTGGCGCTGAACGCCGCCGACCACTTCCTGCACCTCGGTAGCGCGATCGTGCTGCTGGGTGTCGGCCTCGCCGCCGACAAGCAGGTCTCCACTCGCGCAGCCGTCTGATGTCGCCGTCCGCTCTGGTCCGCTCCTGGCCGACGCTCGCCGCGTGGGGCGCCGGACTGCTGCAGCTCGGACTCGGCGCGGGCGCCATCACCAAGGGCGCTGACGTCGCAGCTCGCGGCGTCGGCGTCCTCCTGGTCACCGTGGGGGCTTCTGCACTCATCTGGGGTGCCGTGGCCCTCACCAAGGGCCGCCTCGTCGCGCCGCGCGGGGCGATGATCATCGGGCTGGCCGGCATCGCCGCGACCACGACCGTGCTCCTGGTCAATCCCGTGCAGATGAGCGCCTACCCGGTCGCGGTCGCGCTCGCGCTGTCGCTGGTCGTCGGCGTCACCGCGGCCGTCGCGGTCCGGCGGTCCGCACGGCGCGAGCCGTCCGCAGCTCGCACCGCCGCGCGCACGAGCGTGTGGGGCCTCGTCGTCGGGGCCTTCCTGCTGTCGGGCATCGTCACGCCGGCGCTCGCCGCGACCCCCGTCGGGAGCGATGCCCCCGGCGCCAACGTCAACGAGGTGTTCATGCCCGGCCACGGCGGGCACTGAGCATTCCGCACGAGAACGGCCCCGGCATCCGATGAGGATGACGGGGCCGTCGTCGGTTCCGGTTACAGTCCCTGCGCGAGGCGGTAGTACGCCTGGTTCCAGCGGAGCTCCTTCTGGAACCCGCGCACCGTCGTGTCCTCGTCGATGACGAGGAGCTCGGTGCCGGCGATGTCGGCGAAGTCACGGAACACCTCGATGCCCACGGCCGTCGTCATGACGGTGTGGTGCGCGGCGCCGGCGGCGAGCCAGCACGCGGCCGAGGTCGCGAAGTCGGGTGAGGGCTTCCAGACGGCGCGGCCGACGGGGAGCTTGGGCAGGTCGGGCGCATCGACGTTCTCGACGACGTTCGCGACGAGACGGAACCGGTCGCGCATGTCGCTCATCGCGACGACGAGGGCGGGCCCGGCATCCGCCGTGAACACGAGGCGCACGGGGTCGGCCTTGCCGCCGATGCCCAGCTCGTGCACCTCGAGGCGCGGCTTCGAGGTCGTGAGCGTCGGCGAGACCTCGAGCATGTGCGCCCCGAGGATCCGCTCGGCACCGGGCACGAGGTCGTAGGTGTAGTCCTCCATGAGGCTCGCGCCGCCGGGCAGACTCGACCCCATGACATTCGCGACACGCACGAGGATCGCCGTCTTCCAGTCGCCTTCGGCGCCGAAGCCGTAGCCCTCGGCCATGAGGCGCTGAACGGCGAGGCCGGGCAGCTGCGTCAGCGCGCCGAGGTCCTCGAACGACGTCGTGAACGCCCCGAAGCCGCCGGCCTCGAGGAACGAGCGGAGCCCGATCTCGATCGCGGCGCCGTCACGCAGCGACTGGTGCCGCTCCGCGCCGGGGAGCAGCTCGTCGGCCACGTCGTACGAGGCGACGTACTCCTCGACGAGCGCGTCGATCTGCGCATCGGATGCCTGGGCCACGGCATCCGCCAGTTCGTTCACGCCCCACGTATTGACCTGCACGCCGAACTGCAGCTCGGCCTCGGTCTTGTCGCCCTCGGTGACGGCGACGTAGCGCATGTTGTCGCCGAAGCGGGCGAGCTTGAGCGTCTTCACGGCCTGCCAGCCGGCGGCGGCGCGCTCCCAGTCCTCGATCTGCTGCACGACGACGGGGTTCGAGACGTGGCCGACCACGGTTTTGCGGGGAACGCCGAGTCGCGTCTGGATGTACCCGAACTCGCGGTCGCCGTGCGCGGCCTGGTTGAGGTTCATGAAGTCGAAGTCGATGTCGTTCCACGGCAGCTCGACGTTCGCCTGCGTGTGCAGGTGCAGCAACGGCTTGCGGAGCGCGTCGAGTCCCGAGATCCACATCTTCGCGGGGCTGAACGTGTGCATCCACGCGATGACGCCGATGACCGAGTCGTCGGCGTTCGCGTCGAGGGCCAAGCGGCGGATCGAGTCCGAGTCCTTCAGGACGGGCTTCCACTCGACTTTCACGGGCAGGCCGGCGAGGCCCTCGGCGACGGCCTGCGACTGCTCGGCGACCTGCCGCAGCGTCTCCTCGCCGTAGAGGTTCTGGCTGCCGGTGACGAACCAGACGGTGTACTGCTCGAGGCTGGTGGAGAGGGTCATGCTGTTCCTTCGTTCTTCGATGAGCGGATGCCGCCGAGCGGCAGTGCGGTGACGGCGGCCGCCTCGACGGCCAGGCCGTCGCGGTAGCGCGCGAGGTAGTCGGCGAACCCGGCGACGTCGGCCGGCTCGGGGGTGGCGGTGTCGGGGGCAGCGCCCGCGAATACGTGGTCGGTGAGGTAGGCGGTGAGCTCCGGGGACGCGTCCGGTCGCCCGGGCGTCGATCCGGCGGCATCCTGCGTCCCCGGAACCGACCGGCGCGCGACCGCGAACGCGGCGAGCACGGCCATGCCCCACGCGCCGCCCTCGGCGGCGGTGTCGCCGACCGAGACGGGTGCGTCGAGCGCCCCGGCGAGGAACCGCTGGGCGACCCCAGCGGTGCGGAAGACGCCGCCGTGCGCGAACATCTGGTCGAGCCCGACGCCCTCCTCCGCGAGGGTCTGCATGCCGATCGCGAGCGTCGCGAACACGCCGTAGACCTGCGCGCGCATGACATTCGCGAGCGAGAACTCCGCGTCCGGCGTGCGCACGACCAGCGGACGGCCCTCGTCGAGTCCGGCGATCGGCTCGCCGCTCAGGTGGTTGTATGCGAGGACCCCACCGGCATCCGCTGCGCCCTCAAGGGCCTCGCGCAGGAGCGTCTCGTAGACGGCATCGGTCGAGAGCGACTGACCGGATGCCGCGGCGAACCGCGCGAACAGCGCCGTCCACGCGGCGAGCTCGCTCGCGCCGTTGTTGCAGTGGACCATCGCGACGGGATCGCCGGCGGGCGTCGTCACGAGGTCGATCTCGGTGTGGACCCGCTCGAGCGGGCGCTCGAGGACGACCATCGCGAAGGTGCTCGTGCCGGCGCTGACGTTGCCGGTGCGCGGCGAGACCGCGTTGGTCGCGACCATGCCGGTGCCCGCGTCGCCCTCGGCGGGTGCGGCGACCGCGCCCGGGCGCAGGGTGCCGGTGGGGTCGAGCAGGGCGGCGCCTGCGGGGGTGAGAGTTCCGGCATCCGCCCCTGCGGGGAGTACCTCGGGCAGCAGCTCGGTGAGGCTGCGGCCGGCGAGGAAGTCCGCTGCGTGTGCGTCGTAGGTCGCGATGCGGTCGCGGTCGTAGCCGCCGTCCGGGCCGATCGGGAACATCCCCGACGCGTCGCCGACGCCGAGCACGAAACGGCCCGTGAGCTTCTCGTGCACCCACCCGGCGAGGGTGTTGATCTGCGCGAGCGAGGCGAGATGCGCCTCGTCGTCGAGGACGGCCTGGTGCAGGTGCGCGATCGACCAGCGGAGCGGGATGTTGACGCCCAGCAGGTCGGTCAGCTCCGCGGCTGCCGCACCGGTCGAGGTGTTGCGCCACGTGCGGAACGGGACGAGCAGGTTCCCTTCGGTGTCGAAGGCGAGGTAGCCGTGCATCATCGCCGAGACGCCGATGCCGGCGAGGTCGGTCAGTTCGGCGCCCTGGCGGCGGACGTCGGCGACGAGGTCGGCGTAGGCGGCCTGCAGCCCCGACCAGATCGCATCCTCGGAGTAGGTCCAGACGCCGTCCTCGAGGGCGTTCTCCCATTCGTGGCTGCCGACTGCGAGCACCGTGGTCGGGTTCGACGCATCGACGAGGCACGCTTTGATGCGGGTCGAACCGAGCTCGATGCCCAAGGCGGCGGCACCGGAAGAGATGACCGCGCTCATCGGCGGGCGTCCGTGCTCTGGCCGTACACGTTCTGGTAGCGGTTGTAGAGGGCGTCGATCTTGTCCTGCGGGATCGGGATCAGCTCGCCGCCCTGCCGGGCGAAGTGCACGGTGCGGGCGGCGTCCTCGCACATGACGGCGGCCTTGACGGCATCCTTCGCGCTCACACCGATCGTGAACGGCCCGTGGTTCTGCATCAGGACGGCGCGGGAGCGGTGACCGCTCAGGGTCTCGACGATGCCGCGGCCGATCGAGTCGTCGCCGATGATCGCGAACGGTCCGACCGGGATCGGTCCGCCGAACTCGTCGGCCATGCCGGTGATGACGCAGGGGATCTCCTCGCCGCGCGCGGCCCAGGCGACGGCGTAGGGGGAGTGGGTGTGCACGACGCCGCCGACCTCGGGCATGTTCCGGTAGACGTAGGCGTGCGCCGCGGTGTCGCTCGAGGGAGAGCGGTCGCTTCCGGCGCTGCCGGGCACGACGTTGCCGTCGAGGTCGCAGAGGATCATGTTCTCGGGCGCGAGGTCGTCGTACGAGACGCCGGACGGCTTGATGACGAACAGGTCCGCGCTGCGGTCTTCACCAACGCGAACCCGACCCGAGACGTTGCCGCCGGTCCAGATGACGAGGCCGTAGCGGACGAGTTCGGCGTGCAGGGCGGCCACGTCCGCGCGGACGGCGGCGATCGCCTCATCGAGATCGGTCATGGGGTCGATGTTATCGGTAACATCCCTAGCGCACCAGCGCCGGCCGGCGTCGATGTCGAGGCGGCACCGGGCACATGCTGCGCTAACTCCTCAAGATCGGGCCCGTCGCCCCTGCCCGAACCCGAGTCGGGTCCGACCCACGGCGAATCTGAGGAGTTAGCGTCGGTGCCGCGCCGCTCGCCCCGGCACCGACCGCGGACAAACCGTCCAGGGATGCCTCCGCCAACCCGGAGGAGGCCCCCGGACTCGGAATCTCCGCGGTTGTGGCCGTCGCGCCCCGTGTCAGCCGCGCGGCGCGGCGCTCGACGCGCGGGCCACGAGCACCGGCTCCGCCGCTGCGTCGACGGCCGGCAGGCCGAGGGCCTCGGCGACGACGCGCCGCGCCTCGCCGGCCGTGTCCACGCGCACCGTGGTGAGCGCGGGCGTGTAGAAAGCGGCATCCGCGTTGTCGTCGAACCCGGTGACCGACACGTCCTCGGGAACGCGCAGTCCCTCGGCGACGAGCCCCGCGATGAGCCCGAGCGCCATCTGGTCGTTCGCCGCCGCGACCGCCGTCGGCCCGTCGGCGTCGCGCACCGCCTGCCCCACCTCGCGGGCAGCCGCCGCTCCCGCCGCCGCGCTCCAGTCGCCGTGCCAGATCGCTGCGGGACGGATGCCGGCGGCCGCCAACGCGGCATCGACACCCTCATCGCGGGCCGTGGCCTCGAGCCAGTCGGCCGGGCCAGCGAGCCGCGCGATCCGGCGATGGCCCAGTGAAACGAGGTGGTCGATCGCGAGCGCGGCTCCCGCGCGCTGCCGCTCGGCTCCCTCGCCGGTGTGAAGGGCTGCGAGCGGGACCCGGCCGGCGACCTCTTGCAGGGCGGGCAGGGTCGCGGTGTGCGGGGCGACGACGATGAGCGCATCGACGCCCTGGGCGAGCAGTCGCTGGGCGGCGTCGGTGACGGATGCCGGGTCCGCGGCATCCGCGTAGGCCGTCGCCAGCCAGCGGTCCGCGGCACGGGCCGCCGCATCGAGCGCGGCGATGCCCGCCCCAGGGCCCCAGAGCGTCGCGTCGGAGGCGATGACCCCGACGGTCCGAGTCGTCGAGGTCCCCAGGGAGCGCGCCGCATTGTTGACGCGGTAGCCGAGTTCGGCGATCGCCGCCTCGACGCGGGCACGGGTCTCGGGGCGCAGGTTCGGACTGTCGTTCAGCACGCGCGAGACGGTCTGCGTCGACACCCCCGCGCGGGCGGCGACGTCGCGCACGCTCGCGCGCATCGTTCCAGCCCGTCCCATGGCGCTCACTGTAGCCCCGCCGCGCCGGACACCCTTGCACGTGTCGTCACCTGCTGTCGAGGAGCGGCGACCCGCAGACGCGGCCGTTAGCGTGGAGGATTCACGCCGACACGCGGAGGAGGGACCGGATGCGGCTGCTGCAGCGACTCGCGCTCGGACGCTTCTACGCGCGCCTGCCCGAGTGGGTCCGCATCGTGGTGGCGGTGGCCGCCGTAGTCCTCGGCATCGTCATCGTCATCCGGCCGACCACCGCGCTCGGCGTGCTCGCGTGGCTCATCGGCGGCGGCATGGTCCTGACGGGCGTGCTCGATCTCACCGGACGCGACGGCGACAAGGAGCGCCCCCGCTGGCGCACGGTCACCGGCGGCGCGTGGGTGGTCGGCGGGCTCATCGTGCTTCTCACCCCAGGGCTGACGGTCCGCGTCGTCGCGACGCTCGTCGGCATCCTCCTCCTCGCGGCGGGTGCAGCGGGTCTGGTCGCCGTGTTCGCCAAAGGGCGCACGCTCGATGCCCGTATCGCGGATGCCGCGTTCTCGATCTCCGGCGTGATCTTCGGCGTCCTGGCGCTCTTCTGGCCCGACATCACCCTGCTCGTCGTGGCTGTGGTCTTCGGAGCGCGTCTCATCATGAGCGGGGTCACCGACCTGTGGACCCGTCTGCGTCGCCGTCGTGACACCGAGGCGGAGCGTCGACACGAGCCGCGGCGGTTCCGCCGGTGGGGGCGCACCGTGACGGCGCTCGTGTCGGTGGCGCTCGCGGTGACGACAGCGCTCGTGACGGTGCCGCTGCGCGAAGGCTCGACCGTCGTCGACGACTTCTACGCCGCGCCCCGTGACATGCCGGGGGAGCCCGGACGGCTCGTCCGCGCCGAAGCGTTCACCGCCGGCATCCCCGTCACGGCGACCGCCTGGCGGATCCTCTACACGACGACCGGTGTCGACGGCGCGGTGCGCGTGGCCAGCGGCGTGGTCGTGGTGCCGAAGGAGGGCGACGGGCAGTGGCCGATCGTCGACTGGAACCACGGCACGACCGGGTTCTCGGAGAGTTGCGCGCCGTCGCTGCAGCCGCGAGGGCTCTGGTCGGGTGCGCTGTACATCCTGCCGACGATCATCCGGCAGGGGTGGGCGGTCGTCGCGACCGACTACATCGGCCTGGGCACGGAGGGCCCCCACCCCTATCTGATCGGACCGCCCAGCGCGACGGCGTCGCTCGACGCGGTGCGCGCCGCGCGGGAGCTGCAGGATGCCGACCTCGGCACCCGCACGGTCATCTGGGGGCACTCGCAGGGCGGTGCTGCCGCGCTCTGGGCGGGCTCGATGGCGCGCGAGTACGCGCCGGAGCTGTACGTGCAGGGCGTCGCGGCGCTCGCACCGGCGAGCGATCCGCCCGCACTCGTGCAGAACATCTCGAGCGTGACCGGTGGCAGCATCTTCGCCTCGTACGCGTTCGCGGCGTTCTCGTCGATCTACGACGACGTCTCGTACGACCAGTACGTGCGACCCGGCGCCGACACCGTGCTCAGGCAGATGTCGGAACGGTGTCTGTCCGATCCGTCGATCGTCGTCTCGGTCGCAGCGTCGCTCGGCATGATCGGCGACCCACGGCTGTTCTCCGAGCCTCCGGCATCCGGTCCCCTCGGCGAGCACCTGCGGGACAATGCGGCACCGCTCCGGCAGAACGCGCCCGTCCTGCTCGCGCACGGCGGGGCGGACAGCGTGATCCCCGTCGCGACGCAGACCGCATTTGCGAAGCGGATGTGCGCGGCGGGTCAGGTCGTCGACTACCGCATCTACGACGGGTACGAGCATGCGGCGGTCGTCGAGCGTCCGTCGCCCCTGCTCGATGAGCTCATCGACTGGACGGCGGCCCGGTTCGCCGGCGAGCCGGGACCGGAGAAGTGCTCGACCACGAGGGAATGAGCCGGGCCGTCCGGACGCGCCCATAGGGTGGGACGCATGACCGAGAACACCCTTCCCTCCGGCATCCAACTCGACGAGCTGAGCGCCGACATCCGGCCGCAGGACGACCTGTTCCGCCACGTCAACGGCGCGTGGCTCGAGCGGACCGAGATCCCCGAGGACAAGGCGCGCTGGGGGTCGTTCCACCTCATCGCCGAGCAGGCCGAGCAGGACGTCCGCGCGATCATCGAGGAGTCGACGGATGCCGACCCCGGCACCGAGACCCGCAAGATCGGCGACCTGTACGCGAGCTTCATGGACACCGCCGCGATCGAGGCGAAGGGCGCCGAGGCGATCGCGCCGCAGCTGGCCTTCGTCGACCAGGTCACCGGCATCCCGAGCCTGCTGCAGACCGCCGGATCGCTCGAACGCGAGGGCGTCGCGGGGATCTTCAGCACCTACATCGAGCCGGACCCCGGCAACCCGCAGCGGTACATCCTCTTCCTCGTGCAGGGCGGTCTGTCGCTGCCCGACGAGAGCTACTACCGTCTCGACACCTTCGAGAAGACCCGTGCGGCCTTCCGCGCGTACGTCGCGACGGTGTTCGGCCTCGCCGGCGTCGCCGACGCCGAGGCGCAGGCCGACCGCGTGCTCGCGCTCGAGACCGAGATCGCGTCGCACCACTGGGACAACGTCCGCAGCCGCGACGCGGTCGCGACCTACAACCTGATGAGCTGGGATGCCGCGGTGCAGCTCACCGGCGTCGACCTGGCGCCCTGGCGCGACGCCGTCGCCCCCGGCAAGGCGGGCGTCATCGAGGAGGTCGACGTCAACCAGCCGAGCTTCTTCGAAGGACTCGGCACCCTGCTGGTCGAGGACCGGCTCGAGGACTGGAAGGCGTGGCTGCGCCTGCAGGTCATCCGCGCGTCGGCGCCGTTCCTGTCGCAGGCGTTCGTCGACGCGAACTTCGCGTTCTACGGCACCGAGATGACCGGTGTGCCCGTCAACCGCGAGCGCTGGAAGCGCGGTGTCTCGCTCGTCGAGGCGGCCCTCGGCGAAGCGGTCGGCAAGGTGTACGTCGAGCGTCACTTCCCGCCGCGCGCGAAGGAGGAGATGGACGTCCTCGTCGACAACCTCATCGAGGCGTACCGGCAGTCGATCTCGTCGCTCGAATGGATGACGCCGGCCACGCGCGAGCGCGCGCTCGAGAAGCTCGAGGCGTTCACGCCTAAGGTCGGCTACCCGGTGAAGTGGAAGGACTACTCCGACCTCGAGATCGACGCCGCCGACCTCATCGGCAACGTCCGCCGCTCGAACGCGTGGCAGCACGACCAGCAGCTCGCGAAGCTCGGGGCGCCGATCGACCGCGACGAGTGGTTCATGACCCCGCAGACGGTCAACGCGTACTACAACCCGCTGATGAACGAGATCGTCTTCCCGGCCGCGATTCTGCAGCACCCGTTCTTCGACATGGAGCGCGACCCGGCCGCGAACTACGGCGGCATCGGCGCGGTCATCGGCCACGAGATCGGTCACGGCTTCGACGACCAGGGGAGCGCGTTCGACGGCACCGGTGCACTGAACGACTGGTGGACCGACGAGGACCGCGCCGCGTTCACCGAGCGCACGGCGACCCTCATCGAGCAGTACAACGCGCTCGTGCCGCAGGGGCTGTCGGCGGATCACACCGTCAACGGTGCTCTGACGATCGGCGAGAACATCGGTGACCTCGGCGGCCTCGGCATCGCGATCAAGGCGTACCGGCTGCACCTGAAGTCCTCGGGCTCGACGGATGCCGACGGTCCCGTCATCGACGGGCTCACCGGCATCCAGCGTCTGCTGCTGAGCTGGGGGCAGATCTGGCAGCAGAAGGGGCGGGATGCCGAGACGATCCGTCTGCTGACGATCGACCCGCACTCGCCCAACGAGTTCCGCTGCAACCAGATCGTGCGCAACATTGACGAGTTCTACGCGGCCTTCGACGTGACCCCGTCGGACGAGCTCTGGCTCGACGAGGACAAGCGCGTCACCATCTGGTGACCGCGGTGCGCGGCGCGCCGGTTGTCAGCATCGAGCTCGAGTTCGATGCGGCGACCGAGCGCGCCGTGCGCGCGGAGTGGCAGGCGCTCGCCGACGCCGGGCTGTCGAGTCTCGCCGCGCACACGTCGCCCTCGAACGCGCCGCATGTGACGCTGCTCGTGCGTCCGTCGGTATCGCTGGCGTCGGTGCCGTTGCCGGCCGCCTTCCCCGTGACTCTTGGTGCGGTGGTGCTGTTCGGCGCGGGGGAGCGGCGGGTGCTCGCACGCTCGGTCGTGCCGTCGGCCGAGCTGCTCGCCCTGCACGCGGCGGTGCACGAGGCCGCTGGCGCGGGTGACGACGCTCCGCACACCGCGCCGGGCGAGTGGATGCCGCACGTCACCCTCGCGCGCCGCATCAAGGTCACGGACCTCGAGCGCGCGCTGCCGCTGCTCGGTGAGCCGATCACCGGCACGGCTCGCGGCCTGAGGCGGTGGGATGCGGCATCCGCCACCGTCACCGAGCTCGGGGTGTTCGCGCGCTGAGCTGGGACCGCGCCGAAAACGTGCCGCAGAGGTTTCGGCGCGATCCGGTTTCGGCAGGGGTTTTCGGTGGATGCATCTTCGGTGTGTCGCGTTCGTCTGCGATGCCTCGGTCGGTCGTGCCGAAAACGATCGTTTTCGGCGGCCCGGTGCGTGACCTCTCTACTGGCTCCGGAGCGGCCATTGCTAGCGCCGTAAACAAGCGGACGTAGAAGCGCTCAGGGTGTGGCGCCTCTCAGCGCATATGGCGCAGAGCGGTAACGCCCCCAAAAATCAGGCAGAGCTGACCTACGAGTGTGAAATAGGGCCCGACGCTTCTCGGGTCGAGAACGATAAGCACAACGCTGGCTACTGCGACGACACTCGCGGCGACGAGGAGGACGACCCACAGCGTACGAAGTGGCCTGCGACGGGCCGCGCGCTCCCCATTCATGCCTTGACTATGTCAGCTGGTAGCGCTCGGCGGGCAAAATGGTTCCTCTGCCGCGAAAAAAGCAGGTTAAACATGCCGCAGGAACGCGTATTCGCGCACCGTTACGCCTGCATCCCTGCCATCATCGTCCGATGGGCCTCCGGCTAAAAGTCATCCTTCTGCTCCTCGGTGGCGGAGGAGGCGTCGGCGTGGGATTCGGCCTCGCGATCGTGTTCAACCTCCCGTGGGGATGGCTGCTCGTCGCCGGGGGCGCGATCGCCCTGATCTTCGGATTCATTCTCTTCGTCCGACTGAAACAGCGTGACGCGCCGCAGACGACTCCGGGAGACCACCAACCGTGACTAGTTCACAGAGGTGGGGCGGATTGGCGGTCGGGATCGTCTTCGCGCTGATCGGCCTGCTTCTCGGATCCTCAACAGCGGCGTTGGTTCTGATCGTTGGCGGTGTGATCATCGCCGCCGTTCACGCGGGCCTGTTACTCGCCGCTCATCGCAACAAGTGAGCGGCACAACTGACCGGCTCTGACAGCCTGCACCGTCGCAGTTCCGCCAGAGACGTCTGCCACAACCCGGTAGCGGTCGCCGTTTGTGGCGCGCCCAGTTCGGCACCTCGGGCACAGGCGCCGAAAACGATCGTTTTCGGCTCGCTACCCGTGGCCGCGCAGAGGGACCTTCGTCAACGTCAGTCAAACGCGTATTGTGGTGGGCGTCCTTCATAGATGACTCTTGTCAGGATGCGCTTCGGAGCGATCGATAGCGACGAGAGATCTTGGGGTTCAACTTGGAGCCAAAGCAACGACGGACGCTGTTGACAACTTCCGTCATCGTCATCGTGGCGAGCTGCATCACCCTCGTGGTCGCACTGCTCAATGAGCGCCCGCTGGTCAGTGTGGTTATCGCCGGGGCAGGTATCGGCGCCGGCGTCGTCCTGCTCTTGTGCGTGCGACAATCGCGTCGAGACTGAGGTCACTCACGGGGGAGCGCTTCGATCTCACGTTCTAGGGAGGCAATTTCGTCGTTGAGATCGTGAACTCGCTCGTTGAAACCTCCCCCGCCGATGCCGGGTAGAGCGAGTCCGCTCACGATCGCGTCCTGGCGCTGCGACCTCAGCTGTTCCAATCGATGCGATAGCTGTTCCCTCGATGTGGTCATGCTTGAATCCTCCCTCGGGGACGATCCTCATGGCAGTGTCAGTTCGCTAGATGGGCGGAACACTTTCACCCCCGCAGGCGCCCGGTGACGCGCTTACCCGCCAGTGGCAACGATGAAGATGACGCCTTCACCTACGCGCTCCTGCGGCCGTGCTGGGCTCGTCGCGATTCCGCCACGAAGGCTGATCGCACCCCCGGGTCCGAAGGCCTGATGATCACCGTCGATGATCGTCCCGTCGACTGTCCTTTTATGTATCAAAAACGTCCGCAGAAACTCGATTACGGACGCCGTTTTGGAGCCATCGTCGAACGGCGCGGCCGCGCACAGCCGAGAACGATCGTTTCGGCTAGCGACTGACTATCGGATGGAGAGGTGTGTTACTCGCCCTAGCGGTGCGTGCGAGCAGAGCGCGAGGATGCAGGCATGACGCACAACGATGGCGATTCATCGCCTCGCCGGTATCGGTGGAAGTACGGTCCGCTTCGTCTGGTGATGCCGTGGGTCTGCGTGGTCGTCGGCGTCGGCATGGCCATCAAGGGGCTAGTAGCCCCCGAGAACGACGGAACGACGTTCGTGGTCTTGGGTGTCGGGTTCGTGATCCTCGGCGTGGTCGCCGCGATCGTCGCGCGCTGGATGGCAAAACGTGGCATCTGACACGTCTTCTTGGAAGAGCTACCTGGCGCTCGGCCTGATCTTCATCGCGGTTTCCGTAGCGGCGATGCTGTTGCTTTCCGCAGGAGTCGACACCGGCAGGCTCTCCTCCTGGGCCCTTCTCGGTATCCCGATGGGGCTGGCGATCATCGGAATAGCGTTCCACAGGAAGCGAAAGCAATCTCGTCGCTGACCTCACCCGCCGATGCTCTCGAAGGTGACGCACCGGTCGGATGGTGACCTTCGGCTGCTCCGACCTCTCATCTACATGGCCCGCCAGAAACGTCTGCCAAAACTCGGTTCCGGGTCACCTTTCTGGCACCCCATCTGGCCGCTCCACGCCCTGCGAGCCGCAAACGATCGTTTTCGGCGGATGCTGGGCAGATGGCAGGTCCGCCGAGGTGACCCCACTAGCCACCGCTGGTTGCTCTCGATACGCTCGCGGCATGACAGGCGACCGGGAACACGCGCTCGCTCGCCGCAACATCTTGTGGGCGTACATCGCTGTTATGGATCAGCCAGAGAAGCTCTTGGCGGCTTGCGCGACTGCATCAGGTGACGCGAACGATGTCCGGCGTGCCGTGGAGAAAGCATTCAATCTCACCGCACTTGCCGCGGACGCAGTTCTATCAATGCAGATCCGACGTTTCACTCCCCGCGAGCGAGAGCGGATTGAGGACGAGCTCGAAGAACTGAAAGCAGCCCTGGCCTGACGAAACTGCCCGCAGAATCAGATCTCACAACACGACACCTAGGCGACGATCGACCTCCCCTCAGCACCGGGTCGACCAGGAGAGGCTGGCTGATATTGATCGCCACCGCGCTCGGCGTCGTCGGGAAACTCGCGATCCTGTCGCTACCTCGATAGTCGATTCACCCGAAACGTCTTCTTGCTACCGCGAGAGAGGGTCGGCGCTATCCGGAGTCTCGGTCCGGTCGTCCCGAGAACGTATGCCTGGCTTCATGAAGACCACGCAGGCCCCGCCGCAGAGAGCCAGTGAAGCTACACCCGCGACGCTGGACCAGCCAGGGCCTGATCCCACCTCTGCAGCGACGAGATACCCCGCGATCCCGCTTGCGATACCGACGACTGCCGTCCAGATCCAAGCCCACCGCCTTGAGTACACGCAAGAAACCTACCGCGAGGGATGCAGCCGGTGGGGTGCGACTCATTGTGGGCGGAGGGTCGCTTGAATCGCCGCTTAGGTGTCAGACCAGCCACAAAGGCCAGCCGAAACCCGATAACGCGCGCCGTCTCTCGCGGGCCACATTGTGCATCGCGTGGGCCCCCGCTGAAACCGATCGTTTTCGGCAGCCGCTTGGTTGGTCTGGTCAACGCACCACAAACCACAGCGCCATTCACACTCGCAATGCCACGATGAGGCATGCGGCATCATGACGACATCTTGCGAAGCATCGATCGGCTAGTCCATGAGGAACGCCAGCGACTGATCGCGAAGTACTCTCAGCACTCAACCCTCGGCACTGTGTCGGAGAGCGGCGGATTCGTTGCAGATGTCCTTGTCGGATACCGCGCCGGACTCACGAGAGCGCTGATGCCATTGCTTAGCGAGACAGGGTTGCAGCGTGCCATCGAAGGTTACGAGCGCGGCTTAGCCCCGGGTAAGGCCGATCGCATGCGGCAGGCTCTCGTAGCGGCGGTCGAGATGCCCGAGTGAGCCTCGACTCAGGTGCCGACGCCATTCCGCCGAAAACGATCGTTTCCGGCTCTGCGCGGCCAGGCAGTTCGTCGGCGGCCGCAAGAGCAGGGTTCGGTGGCAGCCTCTGCACGAGGTGCTCAGAGCGTCACAACGAACGAGGCGCACTCGGTTGAATCCGCCGGGGCTTGACCCTTTCACGGTGTCAGACTGTGGCCTGGGATCACCATGTTGAGTATCGGAGAGTTCGCCCGCCTCGCCGGCGTTTCGGTGCGGATGCTGCGTCACTACGACCGGCTCGGTCTGCTGCGTCCGCAGAGGGTCGACCCCTTCTCGGGGTACCGCTCCTACGGCGCGTCGCAGTTGGACCGCGCGAATCGACTGGTCGCGCTGAAGGACCTCGGCTTCACGCTGGAGCAGGTCGGCCGCATGCTCGACGACGGGATGTCGTCGAGCGAGGTCGCCGCGCTCCTGCGCGAGCGGCGGGTCGAGCTCGCGGCCCAGATCGATGCGGACCGGCAGCGCCTGCACGAGGTCGAGACGAGACTCCGATCGATCGAGAAGGAGAATCCCATGTCCGAGTACACCGAAGGGGCGCTGCCCGAGCTGACGATCGTGCAGCTGTCGGCGAAGGTCGACGAGATGGCGCAGATCGAAGGGGAGATCGGCGGCATGTTCGAGCGCGTCGGCGCGCTGATCGATGCCGCCGGTGCGACCCGCGTCGGTCCGGGCGTCGCCGTCTACACGACGGTCGACGACGGCATGATCGCCGCGGCGGCGGAGCAGATCGGCGATGCGCCCGTGCCCGATGGACTCGAGCGCGCGGTGGTGCCGCGGCATCCGCGTGCCGTCTCCACCCGCTTCGACGCGGCCGACCTTAGCGGCATCCAGGCTGCATGGCAGGCGCTCGTCGCCGAGATCGAGCGCCGCGGGCTGCGGTTCGACGGCCCGGCACGCGAGATCTACGAGCAGTCGCCCTACGACGGTCCCGGCTCGCGCTGGATCGTGGATCTGCAGCAGCCCGTGGCCTGATTATTCGGCGGTCGTGCTCCGGGGACCCGAATTGTCGCGCGGTCGCGGTGACGACGATTCAGGTCCTTGGAAGCGCCCGCCGGACGGCTCAGGCCTGGGTCACGCCTTCCAGCCGGGCTCATCGCCGAGGCCGGTGAGGATGCGTTCGGTGATCGTCCGCAGGTGCTTCTGCTGCGCGACGGTGAGTCGATCGAGCACCGCACGCTTCACCAGATCGACGTGGCCGGGGCCCGCCGCGCGACGAGCCTCGGCCCCCGCATCCGTGAGGATCGCGAGGGTGTACCGGCCGTCCGCCGGGTCGGTCTCACGGCGGAGGTATCCGCGCGATTCGAGGCGCGTCGCCGCGCGCGACAGGCGCGAGAGCGAGCTGTGGGCGTACCCGGCGAGCGTGCTCATCCGCAGCCGTCCGTCCTCGGCGCGGGACAGGGCGTAGAGGATGCCGTACTCGAAGTGCGTGAGTGCGGCATCCCTCTGCAACTGAGCGTCCAGCGCTGCGGGCAGCCACTCGAGGAGCGTCGCCAACGACGACCACGTCTCGAGGTCGTGGGGGGAGAGGTCGTCGGCCGCAGTCATCCTCCGAGCGTACGTCATGACTTGCTCAGTCAAGTGATTCGGGCTACCGTCACTTGCTCAGTCAAGTGAAAGGCATCGTCCATGGACCTCCAACTGCGTGACACGCGCGCTCTCATCACCGGGTCGACCCAAGGCATCGGCTTCGCGATCGCCGAGGCCCTCGCCTCCGGAGGCGCCGCCGTCATCCTCAACGGGAGGGATGCCACCCGCACGCACGCGGCGGCCGAGCGGCTCCGTGCGCTCATCCCCGGAGCGGACGTCGGCGTCGCGCCCGGGGACGTCGCCGACCCGGCTGCGCTCACGGGCCTTCCCGAGGTCGACATCCTCGTCAACAACGCCGGCGCGTTCGGGCTGAACGAGTTCGCCGACGCCGACGATGCGGAGTGGCAGCGTTACCTCGACGTGAACCTGACCGCCGGCGTCCGCCTCTCGCGCCGCGTGCTGCCGGGCATGCTCGAGCGCGGATGGGGTCGCATCCTGTTCATCGCGAGCGAGTCGGGTGTGAACGTCCCGGCCGACATGATCCCGTACGGCGTCTCGAAGGCGGCGACGATCGCGCTCGGCAACGGCCTCGCGAAACTCACGCGGGGTACGCAGGTCACGGTCAACACCGTGCTCGGCGGGCCGACCTACTCGGACGGCGTCGCGGCCGTGATCGAGTCGATCGCGGCGGCGCAGGGCGTGCCGGCCGACGCCGTCGCGGCATCCGTCATCGGGCGGAACACGACGACGCTGCTGCAGCGCTTCATCCGACCCGAGGAGATCGCGGCGCTCGTCGCGTTCCTGGCGAGCCCGCGCGCGTCGGCGATCAACGGCGCCGCGCTCCGGGCCGACGGCGGGGTGCTGACCGGGACGCTGTGACGCCGGCGTTCCGGGGACGCAAGTTGTCGCCTCGACGCCTCGCGGGCGACGAATCGCGTCCCCGGAACCCGGGCAGCGCACGTTCCAGGGACGCGAACCGTCGCCCCGACGCCGCCCGCGCGACGAATCGGGTCCCCGGAACGGCCCCGCGCCCCCCGTCAGAAGACGATCGTGTGGTTCCCGTGCCGGATGACGCGGTCCTCGGCGTGCCAGCGCACCGCGCGGGACAGCACCTGGCGCTCGACGTCGGCGCCGCGGCGCACGAGCTCGGCGGTCGTGTCGGCGTGGGTGACGCGGATCGTGTCCTGCTCGATGATCGGACCCTCGTCGAGGTCACCGGTGACGTAGTGGCTCGTCGCGCCGATGAGCTTCACGCCGCGTTCCTTCGCCTTGCGATACGGCTCGGCGCCGATGAAGGCGGGCAGGAACGAGTGGTGGATGTTGATGACCGGCACACCGAGCTCGGCGAGGAACTCCGGCGACAGGATCTGCATGTACCGGGCGAGCACGACGAAGTCGACGTTGCCCTTGAGCAGCTCGAGGATCTTCGCCTCGGATGCCGACTTGTCAGGACCCGGCGTCGACGGCACATGGAAGAACGGCACCCCGAACGAGCGGACGTCGTCGGCGGAGGTGGTGTGGTTCGAGACGACCATCGGCACCGTGATGGGCAGTTCGCCGCGGCGGTTGCGCCACAGCAGGTCGAGCAGGCAGTGGTCCTGCTTCGACGACAGGATCGCCATGCGCTTGGGCACCGACTGGTCGGTGAGCGACCACTCCAGGTCGAACGGCGCGAGCGTGTCGGCAATCTCGGTCTCGATCGCGGGGCGCTGGCCCGCGAAGCCGGGGCGGTGGAACACGACGCGCTGGAAGTACGCGCCACCTCGGGGGTCGTCCGAGTACTGGTCGAACTGGACGATGTTTCCACCGATGCGCGTGATCATCGCCGAGACCGCGGCGATGATGCCGGGGCTGTCCTTGCCGTGCACGATGAGGCAGGCGTGGTCGGGGTGGAGCTGCGACACGGGCGAAGTCATCCCTCGATTCTGCCCTGTGCGGTGACGGATGCCGACCGCGTGACGCGCGGCATCCCTCAGCGCACGCCCTTCATGAGCGACAGCACCGGCTTCACGCACACGAGCAGCAGCACGCCCATCGCGATCGAGATCCCGCCGAGAGTCGCGAAGTAGGGCACCTCGTTGTCCGGGTTGTAGAGGGTCGCGAGCTGACCGGCGATCGCGGTGCCGAGCGACACCGAGAGGAAGAACAGCGCGACCATCTGCGTCTGGAACCGCTCCGGCGCGAGCTTCGTCGCCGCCGAGAGTCCGACCGGCGAGAGCATCAGCTCCGCGATCGTGAAGACGAGCAGGATGCCGACGATCGCCAGCAGCGGCGTCGAGTTCGCCCCGCCGCCCGCGAACGGCAGGAAGAGGAGGAACGCGACGCCCATGACGGCGACGCCGAGCGCGAACTTCACCGGCGTCGAGGGCTGACGCGAGCCGAGCTTCGACCAGAGGGCGGTGAAGACGCCCGCCAGCAGAATGATGAACACCGGGTTGATCGACTGCACCCACGGGATCGGCATCTCCCAGCCGAACAAATTCCGATCCAGACGCTCGGCGGAGTACAGGGTCACGACCGTGAACTGCTGCTGGTACAGCGACCAGAAGACGACCGAGGTGAGGAACAGCGGCAGGAAGCCCCACACGCGGCTGCGCTCCTGCGAGGTGATCTGGTGGCTGAGCAGGATGACGGCGAAGTACGCGATCGCCGCGACGATGACGGCGCCGATGACGATGAGCGCGAGGTTGTCGGCACGGATGACGCCGGTCAGGACGAGGACGACGATGATCACGACGGCGGCGACGCCGATCCCTGCGAACAGCGGGTAGCGCCCGCGCGGCAGCGGGTTGGGCACCACGCGCGCCTCGGCGGGCAGGCTTCGGCGGCCGAACGAGTACTGGGTGAGGCCCAGCGCCATGCCGAGGGCGGCGAGCCCGAAGCCCCAGTGGAACCCGAGGGTCGACTGCAGCAGGCCGGTCAGCAGGGGGCCGGCGAACGCGCCGAGGTTGATGCCGAGGTAGAACAGCGAGAAACCGGCATCCCGTCGCGGATCGTCGGCGGCGTAGAGGGTGCCGACGACGCTCGTGGCGGTCGCCTTGAGTCCGCCCGATCCGAAGGCGACGAGGATCAGGCCGACGGTCACGCCCGCGAATCCGGGGAGCAGGGCGAGAGCGATGTGCCCCGCCATGATGACGATCGCGCTCAGGAAGAGCACGCGTTCGGCGCCCAGGATGCGGTCGGCGATCCACGCGCCGAGGACGGTCGAGAGATACACCGCGCCGCCGTACGCACCGACGATGCTCGCGGCGACCGTCTTGTCGACGCCGAGGCCGCCGTCGGCGACCGAGAAGTACAGGTACAGCAGCAGGATGCCCTGCATGCCGTAGAAGCTGAAGCGCTCCCACATCTCGACGCCGAACACGTGCGCGAGCGCGAACGGCTGGCCGAAGAATCGGGTGTCGCGCGCTGCGGTGTCGTCGGAGGACGGGAGGTCGACGGGAGGTACGTTCCGCATTCGTCCCAGGTTAGGCGCGTGTCCTGGACGGGGCGCCCAGGTTGTGCCGCACCTCGCGCGGGTGTATCAGTCGCCCTCGACGGCGCGCGTCGCGTGACGGTCGGCGATGAGCGTGTCACGCACGCGCCGGCGGAGCACCTTGCCGATGAGGGAGGTCGGCAGCTCCTCCCACACGACGTAGGTCGTCGGCCGCTTGTACTCCGCGAGGCGCTCGCGGGCGAGCTCGCGCGCGGCGGCCTCGTCGAACGCCGCGCCGTCCTCCAGGACGACGACGGCCGTGACGACCTCGGCGCCGCCGCCTCGGGGGATGCCGACGACCGCGGTCTCGGCGACGCCCGGCGTTCCGGTCACGACCTGCTCGACCTCGGACGGCGCGACGTTGAAGCCGCCCGTGATGATGAGCTCCTTCTTGCGGTCGACGACCGTGACGAAGCCGTCCGCGTCCTGCTGCACGAGGTCGCCGGTGCGCACCCAGCCGCCGTCGAGGAGCGTCGCGGCTGTCTCCTCCGGGCGGTTCCAGTACCCCGCGAAGACCTGCGGTCCGTGGATGAGGAGCTCACCGGTCTCGCCCTGCGCGACCTCGCGGGTCGGCTCGTCGGGATCGACGACCTTGATGTCGGTGGAGGGGAACGGGATGCCGATGGCCCCGATGCGGCGCGACTCGTCGAACGGGTTGGCCAGGGCGATGGGGCTCGTCTCGGTGAGGCCGTACCCCTCGTTGAGCATGCTGCCCGCGAGCTTCTCCCAGCGCGAGACGACGGCCGGGGTCAGTGTCATCGCTCCCGAGATGGAATACACGACGCGGCTGAGGTCGAGGTCACCGTCACGCGCGACCCGGGCCAGCCGGTCGAACATCGGCGGGACGGCGGGGATGAACGTCGGCGGGAATCGCTTCGCGGCATCCACCACGAGTTCGGGATCGAACGTGGGGAAGAGCACGGCACGCGACCCGGTTTCGACGGAGTAGATGACCGACAGCAGCAGGCCGAACGAGTGGAACATCGGCAGCAGCCCGTAGATGCTGCCCTCGCCGTGGCGGAACTCCGGCATCCACGCGGCGCCCATGCGCGCGTTCGCCCACAGGTTGCCGTGCGTGATCATGGCGCCCTTCGGGTCGCCCGTCGTGCCCGAGGTGTACTGCAGGCAGGCGAGGTCGTCGCGCCCCGGCCGTGGGTGGCTCGCCGCGATGGGCGCGGAGCTCTCGAGCCGCGTGAAGGGGATCGTGCCGGGTGCGGCACCCGTGAGCTTCGCGCGCGACTCCCGGGCCTTCGCGACGGGGAGGCGCAGCAGCATCCGGGTCTTCAGCGGCATCGCCGTGGTCACGTCGACCGAGACGACGTCGCGGATGCCGAGCTCGGCCGGCAGCGACTGGACGAGCGGCGCGACCTTGTCCCACGCGATCACCGTGCGGGCGCCGTGGTCGCGGAACTGCACCTCGAGCTCGTCCCGCGTGTAGAGCGGGTTGTGCTCGACGACGACGGCGCCGAGTCGCAGCACCGCGTAGAAGGCGATGACGTGCTGCGGGGCGTTCGGCATGATCAAGGCGACCCGGTCGCCGGCGCCGATCCCGAGCTTGCGCAGCCCCTCGGCGACGCGCGCGACCCGCGAGCCGAGCTCGTCGTAGGTCACCGCCCGGCCGAAGAACGCGATCGCGTCGCGCTCGCCGTACTGGGCGACGCGCTCGGCGAGCAGGTCGACGAGCGACCCCGTCACGGGTCCGATGTCGACCGGCGTGCCGGCGGCGTAGAAGCGGTTCCAGGCGCGGGTCTCGTTCAGCTGCACGGCGACGATCCTAGGTCGCGGGGGTGTCCTGCGCGTGCCCCCTTGCTCGCGAGCGGCCCGCGCGCAAGCGTTCGCGACGACGGATGCCGCCTGCGACGCTCGAGCGATGACCACCGATGCGCACACTGCCCGACGGGACCACTACGCCGGCTTCTTCGGCGACCTGCCCCGCACGGATTACGGGGTCGTCGTCGGCAACTGCCAGGCCGAATCGGTGCGGCTCGTGCTGGACTCCGACGACCTGCCGCTCCTGCGTGTGCCGCCCGTGTACGAACTGGATGCCGAAGGCACCGCCCGCCTGCACGAGGTGCTCGCCGGCGCCTCGGCGCTCATCGCGCAGCCGGTCAAGGACGACTACCACGGCCTTCCGCTGGGGACCCGGCAGCTCGCGGCATCCCTCCCGCCGTCCGGACGGGCGGTCACCTTCCCCGTCGTGCGGTTCACGGGGCTCTACCCGTTCCAGGCCGCGTTGCACGTGCCCGGGACGGAGGAGGTGCCGCCGATCGTCGCCTACCACGACGTCCGCACCCTCGCCGAGGCGGCGGGCATCCCGGTCCGCGACGCGCTGAGCGCCGACGCCGTCCGGGCCGAGGCGGCCGACTCGATCGCCGAGCTCGAGCGGCGCGAGCGGCAGCTCGACGTCAGGGTCTCGGACCTGTTCGCCGCGCCCCGGTTCGACCTCGTCCGCACGGTGAACCACCCGGGCAACGCCGTGATCCTCGCGATCGGCGACCGCGTGCTGCGTTCCCTCGGGCGACCGGGCACGGCGTCCGACCCCGGCCGGCCCCTGCTCGACGCCGTCCACGCGCCGCGCGAGGACTGGGTCATCGACGCGTGGGGCCTCGACGCCGTGCCCGAGCCGGTGTGGCGGGTGAACGGCGATCTCGTCGATCCGGCCGAGATCCGCACCGCGCACCTCGAGTGGTATCGCCGGAACCCCGGCTTCGTCCGCGGCGCCCTCGAGCGACTCCGACCGACCCTCGAGCGCTGGCGGCGCTGACCGGCGTAGCGTGGCGGGATGGCTGACGCGCTCGACATCCGCGAACTGCACACGATCGACGAGATGGTCGCCGCGAGCGGCGTCTTCGAGGCGGTCTGGGGTTCTCCGGACGGGGGGATGCCGCCGAACCTGCTGCGCGCGTTGGAGCACTCGGGCAACTACGTCATCGGTGTCTTCGACGCCGAGCGCATGGTCGCGGCATCCGTCGCCTTCTTCGGACCGCCGTCATCACGCAGCATGCACTCGCACGTGACGGGCGTCCTGCCCGAGGCGCAGGCGCGCGGCATCGGCCGCGCGCTCAAGGCGCACCAGCGCGAGTGGGCGTTCGCGCGCGACGTCGGCACCATCACGTGGACGTTCGACCCGCTCATCGCCCGCAACGCCCACTTCAATCTCGAGGTGCTCGGCGCGCGGGTCACCGATTACCTCGTCGACCACTACGGCGACATGGGCGATGCGATCAACAGCGGCGACGAGAGCGATCGGCTGCACGTGGCGTGGCACCTGGCCTCGCCCGTCCCGACACCCGAGGCATCCGATGTGGTCGCGACGGTCGCGATCCCGAGCGACATCGAGGCGCTCCGCCGGGAAGACCCGGATGCCGCGGCTCGCCTCCGACACGAGGTCCGCGATGCGTTCCGGGCGCAGCTCGACGCCGGCCTCGCCGTGGGTGGCTTCCGCACCGGCGAGGGGTACCTGTTCGTCCGGAGCTGACCGGTTCAGCCCGCCCGGCGGGCCCCTTCGCCGAGCGACTCGAGCTTCGCCCATGCGATGTCGGGGTGGATGCGGCCGCCCAGGCCGCAGTCGGTCGACGCGATGACGCGCTCGGCGCCGACGATGTCGGTGTAGCGGCGGATGCGCTGCGCGACGAGGTCGGGGTGCTCGACGACGTTGGTCGCGTGGCTGACGACGCCCGGGACGAGGACGAGGTCGTCGGGGATCGTTGCATCGGCCCAGACGGCGAACTCGTGCTCGTGGCGGACGTTGCCGGCCTCGAACGAGATCGACCCGACGTTCGCCTCGAGGACGACGTCGAGGATGTCCTTCAGCTCGACGTCGGTCGTGTGCGGTCCGTGCCATGAGCCCCAACACAGGTGCAGGCGCACCTGCTCCTTCGGCAGG
Source organism: Microbacterium phoenicis (assembly GCF_047302325.1). Classification (NCBI taxonomy): domain Bacteria; kingdom Bacillati; phylum Actinomycetota; class Actinomycetes; order Micrococcales; family Microbacteriaceae; genus Microbacterium; species Microbacterium phoenicis. Next base: position 221,703 of record NZ_CP154849.1, on the reverse strand, counting down.
CCCTCGATCGCCCGGTTGATCGCCTCGATCCGGATCCGGGTGAACGCCTGGTAGTCGGCGATCGAGGGCTCCGGGTCGATCTGGTCGAAGTTCTCGGCCAGCGACGGGTCGTCGAGCTGCAGGATGAGGCCCGCATCGGTGATCGCCCGGTACTCCTCGCGGAGGGCGTCGGCCCACGCGTCGATGTGCTCCTGCTCGGTCGCGTAGTAGTCGTTGTGCACGCGCGCGGCCGACCCGGGGGCGATGGCCGTGAGGAAGCCCTGCTCACCGTCGCGGAGCGCCGCGGTGAGGTTGCGGATGTCGGCGGCCACCGCGTCGTGGCCGCGGTACGAGATCGGACCCGTCGTGGTCGGGAAGGCTGAGGCGATGCGACCCGTCTCGACGGCCTCGGCGTACACCGCGGGGAACCGCTGACGGTCGCGGCGACCGAGGAAGCTCGTGAGGCGGATGTTCCCCGGGGTGGAGAGGACGGGCGGCTCGGTGAACGCGTTGACCTCGGTCAGCGACAGTCCGGCCACGCGCTGGAAGGAGTATCCCCACCACGCGCCGTAGTCGACCGGGTTCGTCATCGCTTTGCCGAACTCGCCGTCGCCGACGAGCGTGATGCCCGCGGCGCGCTGGCGCTCGACGACATCGGCGACGGCGCGAGCCGTCAGCTCCTCCGCCTCGGCGCTGGGGAGGAGGGTGAAGCCGTCGTCGGCGAACGCGCGCGCGGCATTCGCCTCGATCAGCGCGGTCGAGCGGGGAAGGCTTCCGGAGGTTGTCGTCGCGAGGGGCATCGACCGAGTCTAGGAAGACGTGGCCGTCGATGCACCCGGACAGCAACGGCCCGTAACCTGACCCCATGCCGCTCGCCCAGCACGCCGCATCCGTCCGCCTCGAGGAGATCGAGCTGCGGGTGCTCCGGATCCCGCTCGTCGCCCCGTTCACGACGTCGTTCGGCACGATGACCGATCGCGAGGTCATCGTCGTGCGTGCGAGGACCGACGCGGGCGAGGGGTGGGGGGAGGTCGTCACCCAGAGTGCGCCGGTGTACTCGAGCGAGTACACGCAGGGCGCGTGGGACGTCACGACGCGCTGGCTCGGTCCTGCGCTCCTGCAGCGCGGGACGCTCGCGCCCGAGGACGTCGCCGATGTCCTCGACCCGTTCGTCGGCCACCGGATGGCGAAGGCGGGACTCGAGCTCGCCCTGCTCGACGCCGCCCTGCGCGGGGAGGGGCGTTCGTTCGCGTCGTACCTCGGCGCGACGGTGGCGACGATCCCGTCGGGAGTGAGCGTCGGCATCCAATCCGATCCCGCAGCCCTCGTCGAGACCGTCCGCGGCTACCTCGACGAGGGGTACGTGCGGATCAAGATCAAGATCAAGCCGGGTCGCGACATCGCCGAGACGGATGCCGTCCGCACAGCCTTCCCCGACATCCCGTTGCAGGTGGACGCGAACTCCGCCTACACGCTCGCCGACGCCGACACTCTCGCGCAGCTCGACCGGTTCGGCCTGCTGCTCATCGAGCAGCCGCTGCAGGAGGACGACCTCGTCGACCACGCCGCGCTCGCCCAGCAACTGAAGACGCCCGTCTGCCTCGACGAGTCGATCACCTCGGTCAAGGCGGCGCGCGATGCGCTCGCGCTCGGCGCGACGACGGTCATCAACATCAAGGCGGGACGGGTCGGCGGGTACCTCGAGGGGCTCCGCATCGCCGACCTCTGCGCGTCGGCCGGGATCCCGGTCTGGTGCGGCGGCATGCTCGAGACCGGGATCGGCCGCGCCGCGAACGCCGCGCTCGCCGCGCACCCCGCGTTCACGCTGCCGGGCGACGTCTCGGCATCCGGTCGGTTCTACGACCGTGACATCGTGACGGAACCCGTGGTCCTCGAGGACGGGCACGTGCGCGTGCCGACGGGGACGGGGCTCGGCGTCGAGGTCGACCTCGACGCGGTCGAGGCGTTCACCGTCGCGCGCGAGACGCTGCGCCGGTGAGGCGCGTCACCAGAGGATGCCGCCTCCGATCGAGATGCCACCCCATGTGAGCAGCACGAAGATCGCGGCGAAGACGACCGGGCCAATGCCCTTGCCGCTGCGGGCGAGTCCCTTGAAAAGGGCGATGACGGCCAGGATCGCCGCGACGATCGACAGGCCACCGCCGACGAAGAACCCGATGAACAGCGGGATCGGCATGAGGATGAGGCCTGCGAGACCGACCCAGAAGGCAGCCCAGGCGGTCGGGTTGGAACGGCGTTCGGTGGCGTAGGACATGACTCCATCCTGACGGGCGGCGTCGGGCGCCGCGATGGGGCTGTCCCGAATCGCGCGGCGTGATATGGCCGCGCCGGCCGGTGATGCTGCGCCCTACGCTCGAAGGATGACCACGTCGACCGCGCCTGTCCCGACCACCGCGGCGAACGCACCCCGGTTCCCTGTCGGCGCGCTCCTGCTGCTGAGTTTCGCGGTCTTCGTCACGGTGACGGCGGAATCCCTGCCCGCGGGACTCCTCCCCGAAATGGTCGAGGGTCTGCAGACCGACCCGCTGGGCGTGGGGCTCCTCATCTCGGTCTGGGCTCTGACCGTGATCGTCACGAGCGTCCCCCTCGCGCGTCTCACCGCGCGGTTCGACCGGCGCCTCGTGGCCGGCGGCGCGCTCGCCGTCTTCGCCGTCGCGAACGCGGCGACCGCGCTGGCACCGACCTATGAGGCCGCGGTGGCCACCCGCATCGTCGCGGGCGTGGCGCACGGGCTGTTCTGGGCCATCGTCATCGTCTACGCGACTTCGCTGCTGGCACCGTCGCACCTGGGTCGCGGCCTCGCCCTGGTCACGGCCGGAGGCACCGTCGCCACCCTCGCGGGACTCCCGGCGGGCACGCTCATCGCGCAGCTCCTGTCGTGGCGCTGGGCCTTCGGTGCGCTGGCGGCCGTCGCGCTCGTCCTCGCGGTGATCATCCTCATCCGGCTCCCGCGTCGAGTGCCCGAACCCGCACTTCTCCGAGCGGATCGACCCCGGGGTGCGGATGCCTCACTCGTCCCCATCCTGCTGTTCGCCGCGGCCTCGCTCGTGTTCGCGCTCGGGCAGTTCGCGACCTTCACCTACGTGCGGCCTCTGCTCGAGGTGTCGGCCGGGGTTCCCGAGGCGCAGGTGCCGCTCCTGCTCTTCGCCTACGGTGCCGCGGGTCTCGCCGGCGTCGCCGTCGCAGGGCCGCTCGCCGACCACTGGCCGCGGGCCTCGCTGGTGATCATCCTCGCGGGGCTGGTGGCGGCCTTCGGCATCCTGACCCTCGCGGCCGACACCCCGCTCGTGTACGTCGCCCTCGCCGGGTGGGGATTCGCGATCGGCGCGTTCTTCCCCCTGCAGTCCTCGCTGCTCATGCGCATCGCGACCGATCGCACCCGCACCCTCGCGAGCGCGGGCACCGTCGTGACCTTCAACGTCGGCATCGCGGTCGGCCCCTGGCTCGGCGATCTCGTGGGGGGAGCCGCTCAGCCGACCGCTGCCACGGCGCTCTCGGGCGGCGCCGTCCTCGTCTCGCTTCTGCTCGTGGTCGCGGCCGTCGTCCGCGGCTTCCGGCGCCCCGACGCGTAAGCGCATGCCAGGGGGAGCGGGCTGCGTCAGCGGGGCATCGAGGGCCGCGCCTCGTGCGGGTCGCGGCGCTGCGGGATGAACAGGGCGACGCCCAGGGCGATCGCAGCGGCGCCGAGTCCGAGGGCGAACGAGAGCTGGAACGCGGCCGGGGTGGGAACCGCCACCCCGCCCCTGTCGACCGAGAGCGCAGCGAGCACCGCGCCGACGACGGCGGCCGCGATCGACGTGCCGAGTGAACGGAACAGGGCGTTCAGCCCGTTCGACGCTCCGGTCTCGTGCTGCGGCACCGATCGCATGATGAGCATCGGCATGCCGGCGTACCCGAAGCCGATACCGACGCCGATGAGCAGGTTCGCGACCAGCAGGTGCCAGACCTCCGACGCCCACAGCAGCGAGTAGCCGTATGCCAGGATGAGCGCGCTCGCGCCCATGATCAACAGGACCCGCGGGCCGATCGTCCGTGCGAGGCGACCCGAGAACGGCGACAGCACCATCATCACGAGCCCTGCGGGCATGACGATGAAGCTCGCCTGGACGAGGGTGAGACCGAAACCGCCGACGGATGCCGGCAGTTCCAGCATCTGCGGATACGACACGTTCGAGGCGAAGAGGGAGAAGCCCATCGCCACCGAGGCGAGGTTCGTGAGCAAGACGGCCGGCCGGGCCGCGACCCGCAGGTCGAGGAGCGGTTCGCGGATGCGGAGCTCGAACCAGCCCCACACGAGCAAGACGGCGAGCCCGCCGAGGCCGAGGGCGAGGGTGGCGGGCGAAGCCCAGCCCCACTCGTTGCCGCGCGAGACCGCGAGCAGGACGCCGGTGAGGCCGATGGCGAGGCCCACGGCGCCCGCGAAGTCGAATCGTCCGGCCGTCCGCAGGACGCTCGCGGGGACGACGGTGGCGACGAGGACGAAGACGACGACGCCGAGCCCCGCGGCCATCCAGAAGAGGACGTGCCAGTCGCTCGTCTCGGTGATGATCGCGCTGACGGGCATGCCGACGGCGCCGCCGACGCCGAGCGTCGCGGACATCAGGGCGATCGCGGCATCCACCCGGTCCTCGTGCAGCACGTCGCGCATGATCGAGATGCCGAGCGGGACCACGCCGGTCACGGCACCCTGCAGTGCACGTCCGACGATGATGCCGCCGATCGAGGGCGAGAGGGCGGCGATGACCGACCCCACGATGAGGAGCCCGAGCAGGACCAGGACGATGCGGCGCTTGCCGTACATGTCGCCGAGGCGACCCGCGATGGGCGTGGACACCGCGGCCGCGAGGAGCGTCGCCGTCACGACCCAGGCGGTGTCCTCACGGCTGGCGTTCAGCAGTTCGGGGAGCTTCGACTGGATCGGCACGACGAGCGTGAACATGAACGACGACGCGAGACCCGCAATCGCCAGGACCGCGACGATCGCGCCCTGTCGTGGCATCCGGGTGAGTCTGCGTCTGTCGTCCGGAGCCATCCCTCCAGGTTATCCCCGGCGGGGTGCCGGAGACGGGCCGCGGATCAGCCGGCGGAGCGCCAGGCGTCCGACTCCAGGTGCGAGCCCGCCTGCGGGCCCATCTGGAGCATGCCGCCGTCGACCACCCACGTCGCCCCGGTCACGTAAGACGACGCGGGCGAGGCGAGGAAGGCGACGACGTCGGCGATCTCCTCCGGCTTGCCGGGGCGGGGGATCGGGATGCCGGGGCGATGCGTGTTCTCCGCGTCCTCGGCATCCATGTCGTTGATGGGCGTCGCGATCTCGCCCGGTGCGACGGAGTTGACCGTGATGCCCTTCGCGCCGAGCTCCTGAGCCATCGTCTTCACGAGCCCTTCGAGACCGTGCTTGGACGCGACGTACGCGGCCGAGCCGACGCGGGGCTGCGAGCCGTGCACGCTCGTGACGGCGATGATACGCCCCTCCTCGCCGGAGTCGGCCATGAGGGTCGCCGCCGTGTGCATACCGACGAAGGCGCCGTCGAGGTTCAGGCCGACGACCGAACGCCAGCCGTCGATGTCCATGTCGAGGAACGGACCGCCGGTGCCGCCGCCCGCGTTGTTGACGAAGACGTCGAGGCCGCCGAGTTCGTCAGCGAGATGGCGGATCACGCCGGGCACGGACTCGAGGTCGGTCGCGTCGAACTGCGCGACGATGGCCTTCCGTCCGCGGCGACGCACCTCTTCCGCCGTGCCGTTGGCGCCCTCCTCGTCGGAGTGCCACGTGACGCCGACGTCCATTCCCGCGTCGGCCAGGGCGAGGGCGGTGGCCCGTCCGATCCCGGAGTCGGAGGCGGTCACGATGGCGCGGCGAGGAGAGAAGGTCATGGCTCGACGCTACGAACCGGGCAGCCGGCCCGGCACCGGGTTGACAGCCCCGCGGCCGCGGACGTATCGGGAGTGGGGGGCGTCAGCGCGAGCAGACGGCGCGCAGATGCGCGACGTCCTCCTCGGACAGCAGGGCGCGAGGCATCACGGCCACGGGTCCCAGAGCGGACCCGACCTTCAGCAGGAGGGCGTCGCCGGCGGCATCCACCCGGCGGAACGCGCTGAAGCGGATCTCACTCGTCCCGAGCGCGGACGTGGCGACCAGGGAATCGGCGGTCAGCGCGGCCGTCGGGGCGGAGCCGACGGGGTACGCGCGGTGGATGGAGGAGCGGACCGCCATCCACGACACGATCACGACGGCGCTGAGCAGGATCACCATGACGATTCCGATCCACGCCGCGCCGTCGCTGCCGGTCAGGGTGAGGAGGATGCTGAGCACGACGATCAGTGCAGTGAGGACCATCAGCACGATCCACGAGGGGCGCGTCAGCTGCCAGCGGAGGAATCCGCGCGCCAGGCGGGAGGCCAGCTGCTCGTCGACGACGAGCGACCGGCCTCCCTCCGGCGTGCTCACACGGCGTCCGGCGACGGTGCGTCGGCGGGAGCGGCCGTCTCAGCGGCGGATGCAGGCTCCGCCGTCCGACGGCGCAGCGGCGCGGCCTGTGACGCGGCATCCTGCTCGTTCTGCAGACCTTGGGCGATCCCGCGGCCGGTCGCCTGGCCCTGGATGATCCCGCGGAGGTCGATGCCGGTGGCCGCCTGAACGGCGTCGAACGTGGCGCGCATGCTCGAGGCGCTCTCGCCGGCGATGTGGCTCGATGCCCCCTCGCCGCCGAGCACCGTGATCGAGCCGACCTTGTCGAAGCCGCGGGCGAACTCGGTCATCAGCGGCACGAGCGCCTCGATGGCGCGCTGGGCGAGCAGCGCTTCTTGGTTCTGCGCGATGGCCGCGGCCTCGGCCTTGATCGCCTCGGCGCGGGCCTCACCCTCGAGTCGGACGGCGTCGGCGTCGGCCTGGGCGCGGAGGCGCGTGGCCTCGGCCTCCTGGGCGGCGATCTGCGCGCGGGCCTCAGCGGCCTTGACCTGCGTGTACGCGTCGGCGTCGGCGGAGCGCTGACGCTCGTAGAGCGAGGCGTCGGCGACCTTCTTGACGTCCGCGTCCAGCTGCGCCTGACGGTTCTCGGCCTGCTGCAGAAGGACGGCCTGCTCGCGCTCGGCGCGGGCGAGCGCCTCGGCCTGCTCGGCCTCGGCGCGGGCACGACCGACCTCGGCCGAGGCCTGGGCCGTGTTGCGGTCGTAGGCGGTCTGCTCGATGAGGTTGGCCTCGTCGGTCGCGATCTGGCGGGCCTTGACCTCGCGGGCCGCGTTGATCCGGGCGACCTCGGCCTCGCGGCGCACGCGCTCGACCTCGGTCGCGCCGAGGGCGTCGATGTAGCCGTTCTTGTCGGTGACGCCCTGGATCTGGAACGAGTCGAGGATGAGGCCCTGCGCCAGCAGGTCGCTCTTGATGCCCTCGGCGATCTGGTCCGACAGCTTCTGCCGGTCCTTCATGAGCTGCTCGACGGTCAGCGTGGCCACGACACCGCGGAGCGCACCCTCGAGCTGCTCGGTCGTGAACTGCTCGATCGCGCCGTCCTGCGACAGGAAGCGCTCGGCGGCGCGGCGGACGAACTCGGGGTCGGAGCCGATCTTCACGAGTGCGACGCCGCTGACGTTGACGGTGACGCCGTTGGATGCCTGTGCCGTCGGCTCCATCTTGATCTGCCGCGCGCGCAGCGAGATCATCTCGGCGCGCTGCGTCAGCGGGTTGACGAGCGCGCCGCCGCCGGTGATGACCGAGATGCGCGACGAGTCGCCCGACGCGTTCTTCTGGTTGCGTCCGACGATGACGAGCGCCTGGTCGGCCTTGGCGACCTTGTACCAGGCTCGCAGCACGACCATGAAGATGATGATGAAGACGATGACGGCGACGACGGCGATCGCGCCGATGACGAATGCCCCGCCGGTGACGAGTGCGTCCATATGTGATTCCCCCGAGTCTCGATGTCTCTGTGCGGCACGGTGAACATGCCCGCTACGAACGTATCGGTTACTCCAGCCGCGTGACGAGGTCGGTCACCAGCCGAGCTGTTCGACCACGCGCTTCTCGAGGATCGGCGTGAAGGACTCAGCCCAGGTCGCGGTGACGTGGCTCTTGTCGCGGTAGACGAGAACGCCGCCGATGACAGGCGAGCACCTGTCCTCGTTGCAGTACAGGTCGCTCAGGTCGACGAGGCGAGCTCGTGTCGTCGCGGCGACGGCGTCCGGCTGACCGTCGAAGTAGCGGAACGCCTCGCTGCGACGGATCGAGCACTCGCCTGCGGCGTCTCCCGGTTCGCTCTGGCTGACGCAGGTCAGAGCGTCGGCGGCCGGGACCGGGTTGTCACGGATCGCGATGATGGGGACGTCGGGGAGACGCTTCCACGCGCTGACGAGGCCCGCCACCGTCGCTTCCTCGAGCGTCTGACCGGCGGGCGGTTCGACCCGGCGGTCGCCGGCGGAGTTGGTGACGATGACGGCATCCGGCGGGTCCGCCTGCATCGCCGCGACGATGCCCGACCGCCACGATTCGCACCGTTCCCGGGACTCCTCCGACGGCGCCCCCTGCCGGGCGTCGGTCAGGTAGCAGCCGCCCAATCCGGCGACCTGCATGCGCCATCCTCGGGACTCCGCCATCGCGCGGTAGGCGCCGATGAGGGTGTTGTTGTGGGAGTCGCCGACGGCGAACACCGTGCGCGTCGGCTGGGGAGGGTCGACGAGGGTGCAGATGTTGGGGGTCCCGTCCTCCTGGGTTCCCCAGCAGTCGTCCCTGTTCTCGTCGTCGCGCTTCGCGATCGCCGGGTCGGGCATCACCATCGTGTTCAGGATCGGGTTCTCGCAGGGATTCGCCGTGTCCTGGGAGGCGGCGCCGAAGCAGCGCGGAGGATCGGCCCGGACCGCGCGGAGGGCCGCGACGTCGTCGACGGACTGCGACTGCAGCGCGACCAGGCCGGCGCCGACGATCGCCAGGACGGCGGCCATCGCGACGGCGCTCCAGACGGCGACCGTCCGTGGCCGTCGTCCGCCGCCGAGCAGGCGGGGTGAGAAGCGGACGGGTTCTTCGATGAACCGGGTGGAGATCCAGGCGATGAGGATGGTGCCGCACAGGATGGCGACCTGGTCGATCGTGCCCAGCGGTCGTTCGGTGACGTACGGGACGAGGACGATGAGCGGCCAGTGCCAGAGATAGATGGCGTAGGAAGTGGCGCCCAGGAAGGCGACCGGACGGAACGCCCCGACGCGAGCGAGACCCGAGCCGGCGGCCGTCCACAGCACGAGGCCGGTGCCGACGACCGGTAGGAGTGCCGCGACGCCCGGGAAGGGGATGTCGCCCGAGAGGCCGACGATCCCGAGCGCGATGATGGCGATGCCCACCCACGGTCCCGCCCGGCGGATCGCGGCGGAGCCCGCGGCCGGCGCGAACGCGAGGAGCGCACCTGCTCCGAACTCCCACGCGCGCGCGAACGTCGAGAAGTACGAGACGCTCGGGCTGGTGGACGTCAGCCACAGCGAGTAGACGAACGAGATCGCGGTAGCTGCGGCGATCACCACGATGATCGAGCGGCGACGCCGGTCCGCGTCGCCGCGGACCACCCACAGCGTCGCGAGCAGCAGGAGCGGCAGGAGGATGTAGAACTGCTCCTCGGCCGACAGCGTCCAGAAGTGCCGCACCGGAGAGGCGCTGTCGGTCGCGGCATGGTAGTCCACGGCTGACGCCGCGAGGAACCAGTTCTCGACGTACAGAGTCGCGGCACCCACTTCGCTGAGGAACTGCTGCCACTGTGCGCGGGGGACGACGGCGATGATGCCGACCGCGGTGGCGGCGAGCACGAGGAGGGATGCCGGCAGCAGTCGCTTCGCGCGCCGTGCCCAGAACGCCGCGAGCCGGATCCGCCCGGTCCGGTCGACCTCGCGGACGAGGTGCGACGTGATCAGGAACCCGCTGATCACGAAGAAGACATCGACGCCGATGAATCCGCCGGTGAGGCGTGCGGGCCAGAGGTGGTACAGGAGGACGGCGAGGACGGCGATCGCGCGCAGAGCCTGGACGTCGTGTCTCAGGTCGGCGGCGGGAGCCGTCGGCGTCGTCCCGATTCGAGGCGCGGCGGTCACGGACACCCGACGATTGTAGGGGCGGTGCAGATGCACGCATTTCAGCCGCGCGTGAGTCACCGGCGGACCTCTACGCTGGCGCCATGACGATGCCCCCGCCTCCTCAGCCGCCCTACGCCGTCACCCCTCCTCTCAGCCCGCAAGACGAGAAGCTCTGGGCGACTCTCGCGCACCTCGGCGGAATCGTCTTCTCCCCGTGGGGTGCCCTGATCATCTACCTGGTCTTCCGCGAGCGCGGGCCGTTCGTCCGCGCGCACAGTGCAGCGGCGCTGAATTTCCAGCTGACGATGATCATCGCCTCGCTGATCTGCATCCCGCTGATGTTCGTCTTCATCGGGTTCATCCTCCTGGCCGCGGTCGGCGTCTACGCCCTCGTGATCGAGGTCGTCGCCGCCGTGAAAGCGAACCAGGGGCAGTGGTACACGCCGCCCCTCAGCATCCGCTTCGTCTCCTGATCGTCGCCGTCCGGCCACGCCGGATCGGCCGGGGCGCCCCGATAGACTGACGGATGCCGCGCGCTGCGGCATCCGCGCTGTCGCGCACCCTCTTCACAACGACCATTGGAGCCACCGTGGCCGAGCAGTCCCGTCTCGACAAAGTCATCGCCCTCGCCCGTCACCGCGGGTTCGTCTTCCAGGCGGGCGAGATCTACGGCGGGTCGCGGTCGGCGTGGGACTACGGCCCCCTCGGCACCGAGCTCAAGGAGAACATCCGTCGTCAGTGGTGGCAGACATTCGTCCGCGGACGCGGCGACATGGTCGGCCTCGACTCCTCGGTGATCCTGCCCAAGCGCGTATGGGAGGCCTCGGGCCACGTCGCCACCTTCAGCGACCCGCTCGTCGAGTGCCTGCAGTGCCACAAGCGCTTCCGCGAGGACACGCTCATCGAGGACTTCGAGGCCCGCAAGGGTCGCACCGCCGAGAACGGTCTCGGCGACATCCCCTGCCCGAACTGCGGCACGAAGGGCCAGTACACCGAGCCCAAGTCGTTCTCGGGCCTCGTGAAGACCTACCTCGGCGTCGTCGACGACGAGAGCGGTCTGCACTTCCTGCGTCCCGAGACCGCGCAGGGCATCTTCGTGAACTTCTCGAACGTCCTCACCGCATCGCGCAAGAAGCCGCCGTTCGGCATCGGCCAGGTCGGCAAGGCGTTCCGCAACGAGATCACGCCCGGCAACTTCATCTTCCGCACGCGCGAGTTCGAGCAGATGGAGATCGAGTTCTTCACGCCCCCCGCCGAGGCGGGCGAGTGGTTCGACCACTGGGTCGAGGCGTGCTGGAACTGGTTCATCGACCTCGGCATCGACCCCGAGAACATGCGGCAGTTCGACGTGCCGAAGGAGGACCGCGCCCACTACTCGGCCGGCACCATCGACGTCGAGTACCGGTTCGGCTTCACGGGCAAGGAGTGGGGCGAGCTCATGGGTGTCGCCAACCGCACCGACTTCGACCTGTCGAGCCACATCGAGGCGTCCGGGCAGAAGCTCGCGTACTTCGACCAGGCATCCGGTGAGACCTACGTCCCGTACGTCATCGAGCCGTCCTTCGGTCTGACGCGCGCCATGATGGCCTTCCTCGTCGACGCCTACCGCGAGGAGGAGGTGCCGAACGCGAAGGGCGGCACCGACACCCGCACGGTCCTCGGCCTCGACCCGCGCCTCGCACCCGTCAAGGTCGCCGTGCTGCCGCTGAGCCGGAACGAGCGCCTGTCGCCGCTGGCGCGCAAGGTGGCCGACGACCTGCGCGCGAACGGCTGGAATGTCGACTTCGACGACGCCGGTGCGATCGGTCGCCGCTACCGCCGTCAAGACGAGATCGGAACGCCGTTCTGCGTCACGGTCGACTTCGACTCGCTCGACGACGACGCCGTCACGATCCGCGACCGCGACTCGATGGCGCAGGAGCGCGTGGCGCTGCCCGAGCTGCACGCGTACCTCGCCCCGCGTCTGCGCGGCGCCTGACCGGCGCTCCGTCGGGTCATTCCAGGACGGTGATCGTCGCGCCGGGGAGTTCGTCCTCGACGAGGCGTCGCTGAGAGTCCGAGAGGATGCCGCGCAGCACGTCGCGGTCGACGGCATCGAGGTCCGTCACGTACAGGCAACTCGCGCCGGTCGTGTGGGGTCCGAGTCGCGCGAGGGAGTCGGCGTGGGCGTCGGCGCGGTCCAGGTAGATCGTCGTGGCGGCGCGTCGCGGTGAGAAGCCGAGCAGCGGCATCTCACCCTCGGTCCCGCTCGCGTAGCGGTACCGGCAGGCGCCGAAACCGACGATCGATCCCGACCACATCTCGGGCGCGCGCCCCGAGACCTCGCGCATCAGCGCGACCAGGGCCTCGGCATCCGTCCGGCGCCGGCTCGGCGCGACCTGCGCGAGGAACTCGTCGACGTCGCGACCGGTGCGTTCCACGGGCTCAGCCCTTCTCGGCCTTCGCCGCCGCCTTCGCAGCCCGCTTGTGCTCGCGCACCTTCGTGAGCGATTCGGGCGAGACGATGTCGGCGACCGAGCGGAACGACCCCTCGTCACCGTAGGCTCCGGCGGCCTCCCGCCAGCCCTCGCCCGTGTACCCGTACTGCTTGCCGAGGAGGGCGAGGAAGATGCGCGCCTTCTGGTCGCCGAACCCCGGCAGCGCCTTCAGGCGCTTCAGGACCGTGCGGCCGTCGGGCTCGCCCTGGGTCCACAGGGCGGCAGCATCCCCGCCCCAGTCGTTGACCAGGGTCTGGCAGAGCGCCTGCACGCGTCCGGCCATGGAGCCGGGGAAGCGGTGGACGGCGGGGGTCTGGCTGAACGAGGCGGCGAACTCCTCGGGGTCGGCGGCCGCGATCTGCGCGGCATCCAGACCGCCCGTCCGCTCGCGGATCTTCAGCGGACCGGCGAAAGCGGTCTCCATCGCGATCTGCTGATCGAGCAGCATCCCGATCAGCAGGGCGAGCGGTTCGTCGGTGAGGAGCGCGTCGGCGGCCTCGTCTCCGGTGATGTGAAGGGCCATGACTCCATGTTCCCACCGTCCGCCCCGTGGCCGTGGGGGAGGATGGACGGCATGAGTTCCGACGCTGCCACCGACTTGATCTCGCAGGCGCACCGTGCGCGCGTCGCCGTCGTCGGCGGCGGCATCGCCGGTCTCGTCGCGGCGCTGCAGTGCGCCAAGGTCGGCATCTCCGTGACGCTGTTCGAGTCCTCCGACCGGCTCGGCGGGATCGTCGCATCCGCGGACCTCGACGGTCGGGCGACGGATGTCGCCGCCGATGGCTTCCGCGTCGCCCCGGGAGCCCTCGCCGAGCTCATCGACGAGCTGGGGCTGCAAGACTCCGTCGTCCCCGCGCGGGATGCCGACACCTGGGTCGCCGGTCCGTACGGCGTCGCACCGCTGCCGGCAGCGTCGATCCTCGGCATCCCGGCCAACCCATTCGACGCCCGCGTGACCCGGATCATCGGCGCGCGCGGATCGTGGCGCGCGTACGTCGACCGTCTGCGACCGCCGCTGACGATCGGAGCCGAGCGCAACCTCGGCGCCCTCGTCCGCACGCGCATGGGGTCCCGGGTCCTCGAGCGGATGGTCGCGCCGTTGACGTACGGCGTCCACGGAGTACCGCCCGAGCAGGTCGACGTCGACCGCGCCGCCCGCGGCCTCAACTCGGCACTCACCCGGACGGGGTCCCTGTCGGGAGCCGTCGCGCAGCAGCTCCCCGACGCGGATGCCGCCTCCCGCCCCTCCCGCGCGACCATCGACGGCGGCATGTCGGTGTTCGTCGATGCGCTCGTGCAGCGACTGGCGGATCTCGAGGTCGAGGTCCGCGTCGGTACCGAGGTCGGATCGCTCGCTCCCGCGGGATCCGGGTGGTCGGTGACCTGGAGCGCAGGCGACGAGAGCGGTGACCTCGACGTCGATGCCGTGATCGTCGCGACCCCGGAGCGTCCCGCGCGGCGCCTGCTCGCACCCCACGTGGGCGGCCTCGACGGCGCGCCCCTCTCTCCCGACGACGTCGACGTCGTGACCCTCGTGCTCGACGACCGTTCCCTCGACACCCGGCCTCGAGGTCATGCGGTCTACGCCGTGCCGGGCGGGGCCGCAGCCCTCGCGGTCGTGCACGCGACCGCGACCTGGCCGCACGCGGCCGGCGACCCCCACGTCGTGCGGGTGACGCTCCCCGAGAGCGGCGAGCCGGATGTCGCCGCGATCGCCGCGGCCACGTCGGCGGCACGCGAGCTCCTCGGCATCGACGCTCTCACCGTTCGCGCCGCGCATCGGGCCCGGTGGCCCCGCGCCCTGCCTTCCTCGGCACTGTCGCCGGCGCGCGACGATACCCGCCGCGCCGCCCGGACGAACGAGCGTCTGGGTGTCGTCGGCGCCTGGATCGACGGGACCGGTCTCGCGAGGGTCGCGGCCGACGCGAAGACCGAAGCAGAACGCATCCGGTCGGGGCTGCTGTGGCATGCCGACGGCGAGGGTGCCTCGACCTGAGCCCCCTGTCAAGGGTGGATGCCGCGAACGGAATGCGCCGATACGCTGGGTGCTCGGCACCACATCGCTTCGAACGTGAGGAATAGCCATGAAGGGCAAGATCGGAATCGTCGTCGGACTCACCGCCGGCTACGTCCTCGGGGCCCGCGCGGGCCGTCAGCGCTACGAGCAGATCAAGGACGCGTACCTGCGCGTCTACAACACGCCTGCCGTCCAGAAGCAGGTCGACAAGGTCACGGAGTTCGGCAAGTCCGCCGCCTTCGCGCTGCCGAGCGTCCTGTGGAGCGGCGCCGTCAAGGTCACCCGGGCCGCGACGACATCGGGCACGCCCGGCGAGAAGCTCGACGCGGCGCTCGACGCATCCAAGGATGCGGCCGACGACGTGAAGGATGCCGCCGAGACCACCGCCGACGCCGTGTCGAGCTCCGCGAAGAAGGCGACGGGCGGTTCGTCGTCGACCCGCAGCTCCGGCTCGACCGGCGGCTCCCGCAAGAAGTCCTCGTCCGCGTCATGAGCACGCCCCGCGGATTCCGGGATCGGCGCGACGAGAGCCTCCTCGGCCTCGTCGGTGAGCTGCCCGAGCTCGTCAAGAACCTGATCGTCGCCGAGATCAACGCGGCGAAAGCCTGGGCGACCCGCACGGGTAAGGATGCCGGCGTCGTCGCGCTGTGGTTCGTCCTCGCGCTCTTCTTCCTCTTCTGGACGCTGCCGGCCATCGGCGCGTTCACCATCATCGGGCTCTCGTCGTGGATGGCGCCGTGGCTGGCATCCCTCATCCTCGTCGTGCTCGGACTGCTGCTCGTCGTCATCGCCGCGCTCCTCGGATTCCTGAGGGTCCGGCGCATGAAGAACCGTGAGAACCCCGCGAAGGCCCTGTCGACCGACGCCCGAATCGTGAAGGAAGTGGCCGATGAGTTCTGATCTCCCCCGCACCGCCGTCCCGCTCGGGATCACCGACCCCGTCGAGCGCGCCCGCGCCGAGCTGAAGGCTGCTCTGGTCGCCATCGAAGAGAAGGCGAACGTCCCCAAGCGGGCGGCGCACGCCACCCGCCGCGCCAAGGTGTCGGCTCGCGAGTTCGCGGACCGCAACCCGACGGGTGCAGCGATCGCGGCCGTGGGCGCCGCCGTGGCCGTGGGCCTCCTCGTCTGGGGTGCCGTCCGCCTCTACACCCGCTGACGTCCCACGGCGTCGCCGGTGCCGACGCCGGGGGTATGCTCGGTTCAGGCAGCGGCGATGGCGCGATTGCTGCCGACGACACGGTCCCGAACGTGCGCGATCGCGCGCATTCTGCTGAGCGTCGGCCGTCTCGCGCAGGGGCGGCCGCCGCCTACACGAGAGTCGAACCATGAACACATCCGCTGCGACAGCACCGAAGCCCCTCAAGGGCTGGCGTGTGCTGGTTCCGCGCGGAGGTCCGTGGGGCGACAGCGTCGCCGCTGCGCTGCGTGCCCAGGGGGCGACGCCCGTCATCGCGCCGCTCATCAACTTCGCCCCGTCCGAGGATCCGACCGACCTCGAGTCCGCACTCCGCGACCTCGCCGCCGGTGCCTTCGATTGGGTGACTCTGACGAGCTCGACCACGGTCGACGTCCTGCATGCCTATCGCGCCGTGATCCCGCCTTCGACCCGGGTCGCCGCCGTCGGTGAGACGACCGCAGCGGCTCTGGGCGCGGTGGGGTACCGGGTCGATCTGGTGCCCGAAGACGACAACTCCGCGGCCGGAATGGCCGCCCAGCTCATCGCGCTCGAGGAGACCCCGACCCGCGTCCTGACCCTGCGCAGCGAGCTTGCGAAGCCGGTCCTGACCCGCCTGCTCGAGGAGGCGGGGCACGACGTGCGCAGTGTCGTCGCATACCGGACGGTGGGCGTCCCCGTGACCGAGAAGGTGGCGACCGATGTGAGGTCGGGACGCATCAACGCCATCCTCGTCACGAGCGGATCGGTCGCCGAGCAGGTGCACGAGCAGTTCCCCGAGATCCCGGAGTCGACCGTCATCGCGGCGATCGGACCCCGCACCGCCAAGGATGCGCGTCGCGCTGGGCTCGGCGTGAGCGTCACCGCGAAGGAGCAGACGGTCGCAGGGCTCATCTCCGCCGTCGGCCACTTCCCTCTTCCCCACGCGATCGACGAGCTCGCGCCTCCGACCGGCTCGTTCCCCCGCATCCAGGGCTGAGTCCCGTGGTCGAGACCGGATCGTTGTGGCCCCGGCATCCGTCTCACCGGAGCCGTTTGGCAGACTGATTCCATGGTGACGCTGCTGCTCGATTCGTCGCGACTGGAGGTCGCGCTCTCCGCCACGGAGCGCGTGCTGGCATTCCGGAAGGATGCCGTCAGAGTCGAGCGGGCGCACATCACGAAGGTGCAGCTGGTCGACGACCCGTGGTCGTGGCTGCGCGGCGTCCCGAACCCCGGCACGGTCGTCCCGCGGACGGTCGCGATGGGGGTCTGGCGCTCCGCCGGAGGCGACGACTTCGTGCTCGTGCGGCGACGTCGTCCCTCGGTCGTGATCGATCTCGAAGGCGATCCGGAGTTCCAGCGGCTCGTGCTCACGACGCGCCACGGGCTGGCGCTCGTCCAGGCGCTGCGGCTCGAGGGCGAGGACGAGCCCGTGGACGTCGTCCAGCTCGTGACGACCGAGATCCCGGTGCAGGACGGGGATGCCGCGGCGGCCCCGTCAGGGCGGACGCCCCGTCGTCGCGCACCGCGACCCGCCCAGGCCTGACCGGCTCCGCTCTCGGCCGGTCCTGGGGAGTCGCCCGGTAACGTTGCCCGGGTGAGTGAACGCCCGGCATCCCGTCTGCTCGTCCGCGCGGAGGGAAGCGTGGGACGCGTCACGCTCGATCGACCCGAGGCGATCAACGCCGTCGACCACGGCATGATCCGCGGGACCGCGGAGGCGCTCGACCGCTGGGAGCACCACCCTGACATCCGTCTCGTGCTCCTCGACGGCGCGGGCGAACGCGGGTTCTGCGCCGGCGGCGACGTCCGCACCCTCCGGGAGCAGATCCTCGCGGGGGATGCCGAGGCGGCGATGGGCTTCTTCCGCGACGAGTACGCGCTCAACGCCCGCATCGCCGAGTACCCGAAGCAGATCGTCGTCTTCGCCGACGGCGTCACGATGGGCGGCGGCATCGGGCTGGCCGGTCACGCCTCGGTCCGGATCGTGACCGAGCGCTCTCGCCTGGCCATGCCCGAGACGCGCATCGGCTTCACCCCCGACGTCGGCGGGTCGTGGCTGCTCGCACACGCGCCGGGGCGGATCGGCGAGTTCCTCGCGCTGACGGGCGGGACGATGGATGCCGCCGACGCGATCTACGCGGGGTTCGCCGACCACCTCGTCCCCGCCGACCGGCTGGACGACGTCCGCCACGCGCTCGTGACCCGTGCCGACCCCGACACCCCGACCGAGATCGCGATGCTGTTCGACGAAACCCCCGAGCCGGCGCGCCTCGCCGCCGCGCGGGAGTGGATCGACGACGCCTTCGCCGCAGCGTCCGTGCCCGAGATCATCGCCCGCCTGCGGGAGCGTTCCGAACCGGATGCCGGGGCCACCGCCGACCTGCTCGAGACCCAGGCGCCGACGGCGCTCACGGTGACCCTCGCCGCCGTGCGGTCGGCGCGCGGACTCCCGGATCTCCGAGCGGCGCTCGCGCAGGAGTACGCTCTCGTCGAGTGGTTCGGGCGCACACAGCCCGATCTCGTGGAGGGTATCCGCGCGCAGCTCGTCGACAAGGACCGCTCGCCGCGCTGGCAGCCCGCGACCCTCGCAGACGTCCCCGCCGACACCGCCGAGCGGGCGCTGTCGTTCACCCCGACCGCCCCGCTCTGGAGCTGACGTGTTCGACAGTCCCCTTTCCGCCTCGGCGTACGACGTCCTCGGGGTGTCCACCGACGCCAGTGACGACGACCTCCGCAAGGCGTACCGCCTGCGCCTGCGACAGACTCACCCAGATACCGGCGGAGACGCCGCCGAGTTCGTCCGGGTGCAGCGTGCATGGGAGCTCGTCGGGACGGCCGCAGCGCGTGCGGTGTACGACCGCGGTCACGGATTCACCGAGACCGTCTCGCACGCCCCCGATGCCGACGCCCCTCAGTGGCGCCCGCACGCCCGCCAGGCCGACACCAGGCCGCGCGCCCGGTCGTTCGGCCAGCCCGGGGGGTGGCGTCGAGAGCGTTACCTCGACCTGATCCGTGAATGGGCGGGTCGCGGTGTCGACCTGCCCGACCCGTACGATCCGGCGCTCGTGCGGAGCGCTCCGCACGAGGTGCGCCGCCTGCTCGCGGACGCGCTCGCCGAGGAGGCGACGGCCCGCATCGTCGCCGAACTCGGCATGGGCTACACGGTGTGGCACGACGTGGCCGCCGATCCGCGCGACCCGGACGTCAAGCTCGATCACATCGTGCTCGGACCGAGCGGACTCTACGCCGTGCTCTCGGAGGATTTCGGGGCTCCCGTCCGCACGCGCCGCGGCGAACTCGAGGGTGACGCCGTCGTCGGGTCACCGGTCGCGCAGCTCGTGCTCGCCGCGCGCGGACTCGGGAGAGGTGCCAAGGTGAAGTTCAGTGCGGCCCTCGTCGTCCTGCCGGACGACGACGTCGCGATGGCGATCGAGGAGCTCGGCAAGGTGAAGGGACTCCCCGTCGCCGTCGTCGCCCGCAGTGCGCTGGCGACGGTGCTGCGTCGCGGGGTCAGCGGGGCGCGTGAGATCGGCGGCAACGAGCTGTTCGATGTCCGGACCCGGCTGCAGCAGACCGTCCGGTTCGCCTGACCGCGATCGTCAGCCGCCGATCCCGGTCAACTCGACCGGATGGGTCAGGCGCCACCAGGCGTCCGGGCCGGGCAGGGCCTTCTCGATCATGACGGGGACCTCGATCTCGCTGGTGGGTCCCGTCACCGTGAGCGTGCCCGCGTCCGACCCGGCGGTCGCGTCCGCGTCGACGTCGAACGAGGTGGTGCTCTCGGCCGTCGCGCCGTTCCACAGCAGGAGCGACGCATCCTTCTCGGTGAGGAGCCGGCTCGTCGCACCCCAGGCGGTCGTGACCTCGCCGACCACCGTCCCCGCGGAGAGCGTCGACGGCGTCCCGGCTTCGGCGGCGACCGCGTCCAGCAGACGCTCCGTCTCCTCGAGGCGCGCGCTGCTGGTGGGCTGGCCGGTGACGGCGGCGAAGACCGTCAGCGGGGCGCCGTCCGCATCGACCCGCTTCGCGGCGATGAGGTTGTTGTACCCGGCGAAACTCCCGGTCTTCAGCCCGACGACTCCGTCGATGCCGAGGAGCGCGTTCGTGTTCTCGAACGATCCGGCGCCGGGCAGTTCCGCGGTCTTTGTACCGACGATCTCCGCGATGACGGGGTTCTCCATCGCCTTCTCCGCGAGCGCCACCATGGCCGACGGGGTGGCGACGTTGTCGCGGCCGTAGCCGGAGGCATCCGTCACCGTGATGCCGTCCAGCCCGTTCTCTCCGAGCCACGAGTTCGCCGCCGACGCGTAGTCGTCGACGGAACCGAACGCGTCGGTCGCGAGGCGGTTCGCGTAGTTGCTGGCCGACGCCATGAGCATGCCCTGGAGCATCTGGTACTCCGAGAGGGAGCCGTCGTCGGGCACGTTCAGGGCCGACTGGTTCTGGGAGACGTAGCGCCAGTACTCCTGCCGGTCCGCGAAGGTGAAGTCGTAGGCCGGCCCCTGCTCGCCGATGGTCAGCGGCTTCCGGTCGAGGACCACGAGCGCGGTGACGAGCTTGGCGGTGCTCGCCATCTGCACGCGATCGTCCGACGAGGTCGCCGATCGGAACCCATCGACGCCGACGGCGGCTTCTCCCTCCGCCGGCCATGCGACCGAGCTCGCGGCGCCCGACAACCGGGGGGCTTCGCCCGCCTTCGCCGTCACGTCGACGGCGGACAGCGGCCACAGCAGCATCGCGCCGGAGTACGCCCCGGCCAGCACGAACACGACGAGGACGGGGATGCCGATGATGCGGGCGCGGATGCGGCGGCGCCGTCGCAACGGCGGCAACAGGTCGTATGCCGCGGTCGATCGGGACGTCGCGACAGCGGATCGACCGTCGGCGTCCACCCAGCCGAGGGCCACCCGGCCTCCCGTGGAGAGCGTGCGGGTAGCGGCGTCGTCCACGGTCACCGGACAACGGTAGCGCGCCCAGGCTGTGGCTATACTCGAGCCACAACCACGGGAGTCCGGTGAGCCGGGCTGAGAGGAAGCGATCCACGCTTCGACCGTCGAACCTGATCCGGATCATGCCGGCGCAGGGAGGAGAGAGACAATGCACGCTGTCGCGTCCGAAACCGACACGCTCACGACCTCGTCACCGAACCGCTATCGCTGGCGGGTCGTCGACATCGTCGTCGCCGCCGTCCTCGGCGTAGCGGTGGGGCTCCTGTTCTGGTTCTGGAACGGAGTCGGCTACGGCTGGTTCGAAGTGATGGATGCCGCGACCCCCGGCCTCGGCGGCTTCGCCGTCGGCATCTGGCTGATCGGCGGGGTCATCGGCGGTCTCGTCATCCGCAAGCCCGGCGCCGCGCTCCTCGTCGAGGTGGTCGCAGCCATTGTGTCGATGATCATCGGCAACGTCTGGGGTGCCTCGACCCTGCTGTCGGGTCTCGTTCAGGGGCTCGGCGCGGAGCTCATCTTCGCCGTCTTCCTCTACCGCCGCTTCGGCATCGGTGTGGCGGCGCTCGCGGGCGTCGGTGCGGGTGTCGCCGCGTGGATCTTCGAGTTCTTCTTCGGCTCGTCGCCCAACATCGCGAAGACGCTCGAGTTCAACCTCATCTACCTCGGCACGATCATCGTCTCGGGCATCGCGCTCGCCGGTGTCGTCGGATGGCTGCTCGTCCGCGCACTGGCGAAGACCGGCGCGCTCAGCCGATTCGCCGCCGGTCGAGAACAGGCGGACGAGGTCTGATCGGCGGGTCCGGGCCGGCGGGCCTGCGCGCTCGCGGGTGGGGCTGGCGCTACGCCGGTCGACGACTCCCCGCCGTGCGGGACGTCGATCTCGACATCGCGCCCGGGGAGCGTATTCTGCTCCTCGGCGCGTCGGGTGCCGGTAAGTCGACCCTGCTGGCCGGGATGGCGGGCCTGCTGGGCGGGGACGAGGACGGGACGACCTCGGGACGGATGACCGTCGACGGCGCCGACCCAGCCGCTCAGCGCGGCCGGGTCGGGCTCGTGCTGCAGGACCCCGACGCGGGTGTCGTGCTCTCCCGCGTCGGCGACGACGTCGCTTTCGGGTGCGAGAACCTCGGCGTGCCGCCCGACCGCATCCCCGGGCGCGTGGACGCGTCGCTCGACGCCGTCGGGCTCGACGTTCCGCTCGACCGCGAGACGGCGAAGCTCTCGGGCGGACAGAAGCAGCGCCTCGCGATCGCCGGCGTGCTGGCGATGGAACCGGGCCTGCTCCTGCTCGACGAGCCGACCGCCAATCTCGACCCCGAGGGGGTGCGGGAGGTCCGTGCCGCTGTGGGACGGGCGGTGGATGCCACCGGCGCGACGCTCGTCGTCATCGAGCACCGTACGGACGTGTGGATCGACCTCATGACCCGCGTCGTCGTCCTCGGCGCGGACGGAGGTATCCTCGCCGACAGCACGCCCGCCGAGGTGTTCACCCGTCACGCCGAGACGCTCCTTGCGGCGGGCGTGTGGTTGCCGGGGCATCCCGTCGATCTGCCGGAGCTCCCCTCCGCCTCGGCCGGCGCCCCGGCTGCGCTCCGCGCACGCGGGCTCACCGTCTCGCGTGACGGGAAGACCCCGGTCTGCGCGGGGATCGATCTCGACGTCGCGGCGGGCGCGGCATCCGTCATCACAGGTCCGAACGGCGTCGGCAAGTCGACCCTGGCACTGACCCTCGCAGGACTCCTGCCGGAGTTCGCCGGGACCGTCGAGGCGGGCGCCGTCCCGGCCGGGCGGAAGGGCCTGCGGCCGTCGCGGTGGACGTCGCGGCAGCTGCTCACCCGCATCGGCACCGTCTTCCAAGACCCCGAGCACCAGTTCCTCGCATCGACCGTCCGTGCCGAGCTCGAGGTGGGCCCCCGTGCGCTGAAGCTGCCGACCGGCGAGATCGACGCCATCGTCGATGGTCTTCTCGACCGCCTGGGTCTCGCAGCCCTCGCCCGGGCGAACCCCTTCACCCTTTCGGGCGGGCAGAAGCGGCGGTTGTCAGTCGCCACCGTGCTGGCCACGGCACCGGAGGCCATCGTGCTCGACGAGCCGACGTTCGGACAGGACCGCCGCGGGTGGGCGAGCATCGTCGCGCTCCTGCAGGATCAGATCGGTGCCGGCCGCGCGGTCGTCGCGGTCACGCATGACGACGACGTCGTCCGGCTGCTGGGCGGGCAGCGCATCGACCTCGGGACGGTGGCGTCATGACCCTCGTCGGCACTGCGACCGCGGAACGGGACGCGTGGCTCGACGGAGTGAACCCCGCGGTCCGCATCCTGCTCGCGTTCGTCCTTTCGATCCCGTTGCTGACGACGATCGACGCCGTCAGCGCGGCTGTCGCGGTCGTGCTGCTGGTGCTCTGCATCCCGCTGACCGGCATCGGCTTCGGGACGGTCCTGCGCCGTATGGCACCGATCCTCGTCCTCATGCCTGTCGCGGGGCTCAGCATGCTGCTCTACGCGGAGCCCGGCGGGCGAATCTACGCCTCGTTCTGGTACGCCACGATCAGCGACGACTCCATCGCCTTCGCGGTGGCCGTCGGCATCCGCGTCATCGCGCTGGCTCTGCCCACGATCCTGCTGTTCAGCCGCGTCGACCCCATCGAGCTCGCCGCCGCGCTGGCGCAGATCGTCCGACTGCCGGCGGAACTGGTGCTCGGCGTCCTCGCCGGGACGCGCACGCTCGGGCTGTTCGTCGACGATTGGCGGGCCATGCGACTCGCGCGACGGGCCCGCGGCGTGGGGGACCGGAACGCCGTACGGCGGTTCTTCTCGATGGCGTTCGTGCTGCTCGTGTTCGCGGTGCGCCGGGGAACGCGTCTCGCGACGGCGATGGAAGCCCGCGGTTTCGGCTCGCCGATCGAGCGCACGTGGGCCCGCACCTCCCGCCTGTCATCGCGGGACGCTGTCGCGGTCGTCGGCGCCATCGCGATCATGGCGGCGGCGATCGCCGTCGCCGTGGCCGTCGGGTCGTTCCGGTTCGTCTGGATGTGACCCGGGGTCAGAAGGCGTAGGCGAAGCAGATCGAGCGCGGCATCGTCTCGGCGTACGGCTCGTAGACGGGGATGCGGGTGAACCCCAGCGACTCGTACAGGGCGACCGATTCCGGCTGCGGGATGCCGGTCTGCAGGATGACGCGACCGGCGCCCCCCGTGCGGGCACGATCCAGGGCGGCGCTCATGAGGGCGCGCGCGATGCCGCGGCCTCGGGCCGCGGCGGTCACGACGAGGCGCTTGATCTCCCACTCGTCGCCCAGGCGCCGGAGGATGACGTGGCCGGTGGGAGTGCCGTCGGCATCCACCGCGATGAGGGTCGCGACGATCTCGTCGGGATGCATCGCGAGCGCGCGGAATCGTGCGGTGCGGCGTTCGACCGGTTCATCACCGTGGAACCCGTCGTAGCGAGCGCCGAGGTCGGCATCCAGTTCGTCGCGGAGCGCCTTCGCGCGCGGGTCGTCCCACGCGACCTCGAGAAGGCGGAACCCGGTGCTCGTCCGTTCGCTCACCGGACGAGCCTAAGCGCCCTGTCGTGCCCGCGGGTCGGTGTTCGTCAGCGCATGATCCGACCGGACTGGTAGCGTCCGCGGTGTGACCGTCGGCAACGCTCCTTCTCGGCCGCGCCCTACCGGGGTCGGCGCGGTCCTGGCCGTCGCCGTCCTGCAGGTGATCGCGATCGTCGTGACTGTCGTGCTCTGGTTCTTCCACACCGTCTTCGCCGGTGGAGCGTGCGCGCCATCGTGCGACTGGGCGACAGCGGATGCCGCGGGCATGCTCCTCGTCTCGGCGATGGCGGCGAGCATCCTCGTCACCGTGTCCGCGGCGGTCGTCGCCCGGCGGACCGGTCGGGACCTCGCCTGGGTGCCGCTCGCCTCGACCGCCCTCGTCATCGCCGGCTACCTCGCCGCGGTGGCGCTGTTCGACGCCGCGGTGCGCTGAACCCTCAGGTCGCGTTCCAGAGGTCACGGTAGTACGCGAGGCGTTCCTCGTCGGGCTCGACGCCGTATGCCTCGAGCAGCAGGCCGTCCCAGCCGGGGCCGTAGTTCCAGCCGGTGCTCATCGCCGCGACGGCGATGTCGCCCCAGCGGTCGCCGAGGCCGAGCTGGCCCATGTCGACGTGACCGCTCCACCGGCCGTCGTCGCCGATGAGCGTGTTGGGGGCGCACGCATCGCCGTGGCAGACGACGAGCTGCTCGATCGGCGGACCATCGCGAAGCACGGCCGGCACCACCACGCCGCGCTCCGCCGCGTTCGCGATCCGCGACGGCACGGTCCAGTCGAACGGGCAGGATGCCACAGGCAGGCTCTCGTGCAGCGCGCGAAGACCCTCGCCGATCGCGCGGACCGCCTGGTCGGGCCGCGCCACCCAGTCGGGGTGCACCGCGGAGAGTCCCGCGATCGCTCGCGTGACGAGCCACTCGGTCTCGCCGTCGTCGCCCTGCTCGACGACGGTCGGTACGCGCAGGTACGGCGCCGCCCACGCCAGCCGCTCCGCTTCGTCGGCCATCGAGGTCTCGAGGTGCACGGGCCCGATCTTGATGAACCGCTCGTCATCGGTGCCCCACGTCATCCCGCCGAGCTGGTTCGTCCAGACCGGTGTCAGTGTCGCCCCGCGCGCCAGCCGGCGCGCGATCGGCGGCACCGGAGCGTCGGGCAGCGGAATCGACATCCCTTCATCCTGCCGTCGGCGGACCCGTTTGTCGTGCGCGTAGCTCCAGACGACTAGCCTGGAGGCATCCCATCGCCGTGGCACCCAGTCGCGCCATGCGTGGGACCCGATTCCGTTCGAAGGAGAGCGCATGGACATCGCCGGAGCATCCGCCCTCGTCACCGGGGGAGCCAGCGGCCTCGGGCTCGCCACCGCCCGCCGCCTCGCGGCGCAGGGCGCGCACGTCGTCGTCGTCGACCTGCCGTCGTCCGCGGGCGCCGAGGTCGCGGCAGAGCTCGGCGGCACCTTCGCGGCCGCCGATGTGACGGATGCCGCACAGGTCGAGACCGCCGTGGCCGCGGCATCCGCCGTCGCACCGCTGCGCGTCGCCGTGAACTGCGCAGGCATCGCGCCGCCCGCGAAGGTGCTCGCGCGGGACGGCTCACCGAACCCGGTCGCGGACTTCGAGCGGATCATCCGCATCAACCTCATCGGCACGTACACCGTCATCGCGCAGGCCGCGGCGGCGATGGCCGCGACCGTACCCTCGGCATCCGGGGACCGCGGCGTCATCGTGAACACGGCCTCCGTCGCCGCCTTCGATGGGCAGATCGGCCAGCCGGCGTACGCCGCGAGCAAGGGCGGCGTGCACGCGATGACCCTGCCGATCGCGCGCGAGCTGGCGCGCTCCGGCATCCGCGTGTGCACGATCGCACCCGGGATCATGGAGACCCCGATGCTCGCCGGCCTCCCCGAGGCCGCGCAGGAGTCCCTCGGCCAGCAGGTGCCGTACCCGGCGCGACTCGGCAGGCCGGATGAGTACGCAGCGCTTGTGGAACACATTGTCGAGAACGGTTACCTCAACGGTGAGACGATCCGTCTGGACGGCTCGATCCGCATGGCACCGAAGTGAGTGGAGACCCGATGAGTGACACGATCCTGCTGCAGCGCGACGGCGCGGTCGCCCGGCTGACCTTCAACCGTCCGGCGTCGCTGAACGCGATGGATTTCGAGATGGGCAGGCGCTGGCGCGACCTGGCGCACGAGCTGACGAGCGACGACACGGTCGGAGCGATCGTGATGGATGCCGCGGGCCCGGCGTTCTGCGCCGGCGGCGATGTCGTGCAGATGGCGACCTCCGGCGGCAGCGGCAGCACGATCACCGAAATGGCCGGGGTCATCCACGACGGCATCCGGACCTTCGTCGAGTCGTCGATCCCGATGGTCGCCTCGGTGCAGGGCGCCGTCGCCGGCGGCGGACTCGGCTTGATGCTGACGGCCGACTACGTCGTCGCCGCGCCGCGGGCCGTGTTCGTCAGCAAGTACGCGAACATAGGGCTTACGCCCGACCTCGGCGTCTCGACGCTGCTTCCGGCCGCCATCGGACAGCGCCGCGCGCTGCAGCTGCTGCTCACCGACACGACGATCGATGCGGCCACCGCGCTCGACTGGGGGCTCGTCGCCGAGGTCGTCGATCAGCCGGGCGACCGCGCCGAGCAGGTCGCGCGGGCCTGGCTCGACGGCGCGAGCGGCGCGTTCGGACAGGCGAAGCGCCTGGTCCGCACGGGTGCCCACCGGCCGTTCGCCGACAACCTCGACGACGAGGCCCGCACCATCGGTGCCGCGTTCGACACCGACGACTCGAAGACCCGCGTCGCCGCTTTCGCCGCGGCATCCCGGTCCCGTCGTTCCTGATCCCCTGGAGAACCCATGACCCTCGCCGGAAAGACCATCCTCATGTCGGGCGGCAGCCGCGGAATCGGCCTCGCGATCGCCCTGCGCGCCGCGCGTGATGGCGCGAACATCGCCCTGCTCGCCAAGACCGACACCCCGCATCCCAAGCTCGAGGGCACCGTCCACTCGGCAGCCGAGCAGATCCGCGCGGCCGGCGGGCAGGCGCTCCCCATCGTCGGCGACGTCCGCGACGACGGCGACATCACCGAGGCCGTCCTGAAGACGCAGGGCGAGTTCGGCGGGATCGACATCGTCGTCAACAACGCCTCGGTCATCGACCTGTCGGGCTCGCTCGAGCTCACGGCGAAGAAGTACGACCTCATGCAGGACGTCAACGTGCGCGGCACGTTCATGCTGTCGCGGGCGGCGCTCCCGATGCTGACGGATGCTGCGAACCCCCACATCCTGTCGCTGTCGCCGCCCCTCAACCTGTCGCCGAAGTGGCTCGGCGCGCACACCGGGTACACGCTCGCCAAGTACGGCATGACGATGGCGACCCTCGGCATGGCCGCGGAGTTCGCGAAGGACGGCGTCGCGGCGAACACGCTCTGGCCGCAGACGACGATCGCGACGGCCGCCGTGCAGTTCGCGCTCGGCGGCGACCGGATGATGAAGGTCAGCCGAACCCCCGAGGTCTACGCAGACGCGGCGTACGAGGTGCTCTGCAAGCCCGCCCGCGAGTACACCGGCCAGACGCTCATCGTCGAGGACGTGCTGCGCGACGCGGGCGTCACCGACTTCTCGGGCTACGCGGCGACGCTGGGAACGCCCGACACCGAGCTGTTCCCCGACATCTTCCTCGACTGACCCGTTCGCGGATGCAAGGGTTTCGGCCCGACACGCCGTCGACGGCGAGCGGATGCCGGGGTGTCGCGCCCGATCTCTTGCATCCGCGTACACGCCTCGGCGCGCAGGTCAGACCAGGCCGAGCTTGACGAACGCGTTCCACACCCCGTCGTCGAGCACGTCGGTGGTGACGTTGCCGGCGCGTTCCTTGAGGGCGGGGTCGGCGTTGCCCATCGCGACGGGCGACCCGACGACGTCGAACATCTCGGCGTCGTTCCAGCTGTCGCCGATCCCGATCGCGTCGGCCGCGTCGAGGCCGAGGACCTCGAGCACGCGCAAGATCGCCGAGCCCTTGTTCGTGCCGCGCAGGCCGATCTCGCCGTTGGATCCGCCAGGAAGCGGGATGCTGCCAGGGATGACGTGGAAGCGATCGCCGAGGTCGGTCTGGGCCCTGTCGACGCTGTCGGAGCGCTTGCTGATGAATGTGGTCTTCGCGATCGCGTCGAGGTCGGCCTCGGCGACGGGGCGGTAGGTGACGATCGGCTTCGGTTCGACGACGTCGGCCTGCCCGAGGCGGCGGGCGTCCTCGAGGTGACGCTTGCGGCGCTCGGCGAAGTACTCGTCGAGCATCGCGCCGACACCCTCGCTCGCGAACACCGCTTCATCGGATTGCAGGAAGTAGTCGATGTCCTCCGACTCGAAGTACGAGATCAGTCGGTCGGTGTCCTCACGGGGCATCGGGTCGGCGAACAGCAGATCGTCTCCGCGCACGGCGTACGCGCCGCCGTTGGTGATCGCGCCGTCGTAGCCGATCTCGCGGACCTTGGGGTGGATGTCGCCCGCGGCGCGCCCGGTGCAGAGATAGACGAGGTGCCCGTTCTCTCGTGCCGTCCGGATGGCGGCGATGGTCGAGTCGGCGATGGCCGTCCCGTGCTCCAGGATGGTTCCGTCCACGTCGAGGAAGGCGATGCGCGTCATACGTCCATTCTCCCGGACGGAGAGGGACGGCCGGTTCAGAGCTGCTTGCGCAGGAAGACCTGCTCGGTCCCGTCGTCGCCGGGAATCCGTTCGCTCTCCTCGTACCCCTCGCGCTGGTAAAGGCGGAGGTTCGCTTCGCTCAGCGAGCCGGTGAACAGCTCAGCGGTCGTCGCCCCGGCATCCCTGCCGCGCTCCTCGACGGCGGACAGCAGTGAGGTGCCGAGGCCCGATCCCTGCTGGTCGGGGGCGATCGCGATCCGGCCGACGAGCAGCAGGTCACCATCGAGGCGGGCCCGCACGCAGCCCACGATGCGCTCGCCGTCGAGGGCAACGCATCCGAGGTTCTCCTCGAGCTCCGCGCGCACCTCGTCGAGGGTCTGCGTGAGCGGCGGCATGTCGACCGCGTTGTAGATGAGCGCCTCCTGCACGAAGGCGGCGCGCTGCAGGGTGAGCACCTCGCCGGCGTCGTCCACGGAGATCGGGCGGATGCGGGGAGTCGTCACATCTTTCAGCGTAATGCGGCAGGGGAGGGCAGGGCGGACGAGCCTAGAGTGACCCCATGCCCGATGTCCGCGCCGTGATCGCAGGCCGCCCCGTCGCCCTCGACGGCGGACTCGGAACGATGCTCGAAGCTCGCGGACACGACCTCGCGGGTGCGCTCTGGTCGGCGGGAGTCCTCATCGATGCGCCGGACGACGTCCGCGACGTGCACGCCGAGTTCGTCGCCGCGGGGGCCGAGGTGATCACGACCGCCTCGTACCAGCTCGGGTACGACAACCTCGGTGCGGCCGGGTACGACCAGGCGGCCGTCGACGGGCTGCTCGAGGCGTCGGTCCGACTCGCTCGAGAAGCGGCGCAGGGGCGGGCCTGGGTCGCGGCATCCGTCGGCCCGTTCGGCGCCGTGCGCGCCGACGGTAGCGAGTACACGGGGGACTACGGGGTCTCCGTGACCGACCTCGCGCGGTGGCACCGGCGCCGCATCGAGGTGCTCGCTGCGGCCGGCCCCGACCTGCTCGCTATCGAGACCATCGCCTCTCCCGCCGAGGTCGAGGCCATCGCCCTCGCGCTCGAGGGGATCGACGTCCCGGCGTGGATGTCGGTGTCCGCAGCGAGTACGGCGTTCGAGGGCGGCGGCCTGGCGTCCGCCCTCGCCACGGCGGCGTCCGCGTCGGGAGCCGTCGCGGTCGGGGCGAACTGCTGCCCGCCCGAGCTCATCCCCGCCGTCCTGTCGCACGTGCCGGCAGGGGTCGCCGCTGTCGTCTACCCGAACAGCGGGGAGCGGTGGGATGCGGCATCCCGGACCTGGCGCGGCGAACCCGGGTCCGCCTTCACCGGTGTCGACGACTGGGTGGATGCCGGTGCCCGCCTCATCGGTGGGTGCTGCCGCACGACGCCCGCCGACATCGCGACGCTCGCCGCGCGTCTAGAGTCGTCCGGCATCCGTCCAGCCCTTCGCCGGTAGCCTGGAAGGCATGACCGAGCCCACTTCCGCGCGCCCCGAGGGCATGTCCGCCGTGCGTACGACGACGCCCAAGCAGGTGCGGCCCGCGACCGAGGGGTGGACGCAGGCGAAGGATGCCGAGGGTCGCCCGCTGCTGCAGTTCGCAAGCCCCAAGCGTGGCAAGCCGCCGGTGCACCTCGCCGACCTCGATCACGATGCGCGCGTCGAGAAGCTGAAGGAGCTCGGGATGCCGGGCTTCCGCGCCGGGCAGCTCGAGAAGCACTACTTCCAGCACTACACGTCGGACCCCGCCCACATGACCGATCTGCCGGCGGGCAACCGCGAGGAGCTCGTCGGCGGACTCCTGCCGAACCTCATGACCGAGGTGCGCCGCCTCGAGACCGACGGGGGCGACACGATCAAATTCCTGTGGCGCCTGCACGACGGTGCGCTCGTCGAGTCCGTCCTCATGCGGTACACCGGACGCATCACGCTGTGCGTGTCGAGCCAGGCCGGCTGCGGCATGAACTGCCCGTTCTGCGCCACCGGCCAGGCGGGCCTCACGCGCAACATGTCGGCGGCCGAGATCGTCGATCAGGTCGTGCGTGCCAACCGGCTCATCGCCGACGGCGGCCTCGGCGACCCCCGCAAGGTCGGGCACAAGGACGAGCGCGTCACGAACATCGTCTTCATGGGCATGGGTGAGCCGCTCGCGAACTACGCCCGGGTCATGCAGGCCGTCCGGACGATGGTCGACAAGAAGCACGGCCTCGGCATGAGCGCGCGCGGCATCACCGTCTCGACGGTGGGCCTGGTCCCCGCGATCCGCAAGCTGAGCAACGAGGACATCCCGGTCACGTTCGCGCTGTCGCTGCACGCGCCCGACGACCTGCTGCGCGACGAGCTCATCCCGGTGAACTCGCGCTGGAAGGTCGACGAAGCGCTCGACGCCGCGCGCGAGTACTTCGAGAAGACCGGCCGCCGGGTCTCGATCGAGTACGCGCTCATCAAGGACATGAACGACCACGCCTGGCGCGCCGACCTCCTCGCCGAGAAGCTCAACCAGCGCGGTCGCGGCTGGGTGCACGTGAACCCCATCCCGCTGAACCCCACGCCCGGCTCGATCTGGACTTCGTCGGACGTCGACGTGCAAAACGAGTTCGTGCGACGCCTCAACGAGGCCGGCATCCCGACCACCCTCCGCGACACCCGCGGCAAGGAGATCGACGGCGCCTGTGGTCAGCTCGTCGCGACCGAGGACGATCAGGTCGCTGCCGCATCGGTCTGACCGGCCGGCGATTCTGCCCGCGGCGTAACGCTGTCAAGAGCCCCGTGTCGAGACGGTACCCGGGAGTAGCGTCGGTGTCATGGTCAACTATCGATTCCTGGGCAACAGCGGCCTGAAGATCACCGAACTCACCTACGGCAACTGGCTCACCCACGGCTCGCAGGTCGAGAACGACGCGGCGATCGCGACGGTCCACAAGGCCCTCGACCTCGGCATCAGCTCGTTCGACACCGCCGACGCGTACGCCAACACGGCGGCCGAGTCCGTCCTCGCGGAGGCGCTCAAGGGTCAGCGCCGCGAATCCCTCGAGATCTTCACGAAGGTCTACTGGCCGACCGGTCCCAAGGGCCCGAACGACCACGGGCTGTCGCGCAAGCACCTCCTCGAGGGCATCAACGGTTCGTTGAAGCGGCTGAACACCGACTACGTCGACCTCTACCAGGCGCACCGCTACGACTACGAGACCCCGCTCGAAGAGACGATGCAGGCCTTCGCCGACATCGTCCGCCAGGGCAAGGCGCTCTACATCGGCGTCAGCGAGTGGACCGCCGAGCAGCTGCGCGCCGGACACGCGCTGTCGAAGGAGCTGGGCTTCCAGCTCGTCTCGAACCAGCCGCAGTACTCCGCGCTGTGGCGGGTCATCGAGGGCAAGGTCGTCCCGACCTCCGAGGAGCTCGGGATCTCGCAGATCGTCTGGTCGCCGCTGGCGCAGGGCGTTCTGACGGGCAAGTACCAGCCCGGCCAGCCGGCGCCCGAGGGATCGCGCGCGACGGACGAGAAGGGCGGCTCCGACATGATCAAACGCTTCATGAAGGACGAGACCCTCACCGCCGTGCAGAAGCTGCAGCCGATCGCCGAGGGCGCAGGCATCACGATGCCGCAGCTCGCCCTCGCCTGGGTCCTGCACAACCCGAACATCGCCGCGGCGATCATCGGGGCATCGCGTCCGGAGCAGCTCGAGGACACCGTGAAGGCCTCGGGCATCGAGCTCGACGACGACACGTACGCCGCGATCAACCAGGCGCTCGCGCCCGTCGCCGTCACCGACCCGGAGGAGACGTACTCGGTCTCGCCGAAGTCCCGCCTGATCTGACGAGCGCCGCCCGTCCGTGGCCACGCACAGCGCCGGCATCCTGCTCTACCGTCTCGACGGTGAGGGCGGGGTGTCGGCGTTCGTCGCTCACATGGGCGGGCCGTACTGGGCGAACAAGGACGAGGGTGCCTGGTCGATCCCGAAGGGCGAGCTCGAGGACGGCGAGGATGTGCTGGATGCCGCGACGCGGGAGTTCCGCGAAGAGCTCGGCGTGGAGCCGCCTGACGTCGAGTACGCCGAGCTCGGCACGTTCGCGTATCCGTCGGGCAAGCGGGTGACAGTGTTCGTCGCCGACGGCGCCGGCTTCGAGGCGGACGGGTTCGTGTTCGGCGAGTTCGAGATGGAGTGGCCGCCGCGTTCGGGGAAGACGGCCTCGTTCCCCGAGGTCGATCGTGCCGAATGGATGCCGCTGGCTCGTGCGAGCGAGCTGGTCGTGAAGGGGCAGCGCCCCGCGCTGGAGCGTCTCGCCGAGCTGCTGCGCGAGCAGGGGAGCTGAGTCGGCGGGGTCGCGGTGTCGAGATGGGAACCTCTCCCCATCGCCCTCCGCGGTGAACCGTCCTTAGGATGACTTCCGACCGAACCGTGGAGGGGTGAAATGGGTGACGGAGTCGAGATTCCGCTGGACTCGATGCAGGCGCTGAGCGACGCGCTGCACGAGATCATCGGCGAGTTCGAAGCGGCCGGTGGGCGCACGACCGAGTTGATCGAGGCGATCGGCGAGCCGCAGGGGGACAGCCGGCTCGCGAGGGCGGCCGAGGCATTCGAGTCGGAGTGGGACGACAAGCGTGAGACGCAGCGTCGGAACCTCGAAGAGATGAAGAAGCGCCTCGATGATGCTCGTGACGGCTGGATCGACGTCGACCTCGAGCTCGCCGCGAGTATGGAGGCATCCGAATGACCGAGAACTCCTACATCTACTCCCGCGAGGACATGCCCGAGACGCCGGGTGGGCGCCGGGTGCGGCACATCGACGGTGAGCCGACGCCGATCTCCCGACACGCGTCGGACATCGAGGACCTCGGCGACATGATGGCCCGCGCCGCGAACACCTTGGAGTTGTTCGCCGACGGAACGATCGGGCAGGGCGAGTCGTTCGAGAAGATCCGCGAGCAGGCGAAAGAGGTCTACGAGGACCTTCGCGTCGCGTCGCAGCGCTACCGGCCCAGCGGAAGCGCGCTCGCTGCGTACGCGACGGCGCTCAGCGCCGTGCAGGAAGCGACCGACGGAAAGGTGGACGGCGCCGTACGCACCTGGCCGGACGTGCGAGCAGCGTCGTGGGCGCTCAGCGAGGCCGAGGGCGAGCAGCGCGATTACGACCGCACCACCGACGACGACGAATCGACTACGCGGCGCCCCACGACGGACGCAGAGCAGGGTGCATTCGACTCCGCCGTCGAGTCGTGGGAGACGTACTGGAGCGGATACGACGCACCCGTCGCGACGTGGGAGTCGGCGTACGACCGAGCGGTCGGCAGCCTCGAACGCACCAACGAGAACGGCGTCGAGGACAGCTTCTGGGACAACGCGATGCCCTTCGTGGAGGCCATGATGGTGGTCCTCACCGTGGTGGGCGTGCTGCTCCTGGCGGCCGCGTTCGTGTTCACCGGGCCGATCGCGCTCCTCGCGGGTGTCCTCGGAGTCATCGCCGGCGTCCTCTCGCTGATGGGCGAGATCGCGAAGCTCAACGCCGGCCGCGGGGACTGGACCAGCGTGGCGTTCGCCGCGCTGGGGGTCATCCCGTTCGGCAAGCTCGCGAAGCTGGGCGATCTCGCATCGTTCGCGAGCGCGGGTGTCCGCTTTCCGCGGCTCTCGGGTGCGGTGCGACTGGCCGGATCCGAGTTCGTCGAGCTCGGCGGCGACTTGAACAGCTTCCTCGCGCGGCGGATGCCGACCCTGTTCAGCGGGCAGCACGGGCTCAACTCCATCAACCTCATGCGAACCATGAGGTTCCCCGAATACATGAGGTCGAATTTCGGCTTCGTCGGCAGCTGGCGGGGCGGCTGGCAGGCCCTCGCCGGCAACCCGACGAATGCCGCCGAGGCCATCGGCGGATCGGTCGACGCGATGCTCGACGTCATGGACTCGCTCAAGAACGTCAGCGATCTCGTCGGCGGCCGATAGGCTCGATCCCCGTACGTTCGGGAGGTCGTCGTGATGTCGTTGCGGGCTGAACTCGTCGGAAGCGACGCGATGCCGGGTTTTGCCGTGCTGCTGCCGGACGGGTGGGAATCGAACGATGCGGCGTTCTCGGATGCCGACGAGCGGCTCCGGGCGCGGATCGATGCATTGCCGTATGAGTCGCGTGCGGCAGCGCGGGCGACCATGGCACAGCTCTTCCAGACGGCTCGTTCCGAAGCCGCTCGAGCCGAGGTCATCCGGGTGTTCACCCCCGTGGCGGGCGCGGACGGCGACATCCTCCCCGTCTCCTTGACGGCGTCCTGGCTGACGGCTCCCGTCGGCTCCACCGCCGCCGATCTCGGTGCGAGCCTCGTGCAGCGCTTCGGTGCGGCACCGCTCGATCCCGGCGGGACGATCCTGCGATGGGCCCGTGACGAGCAGGTTGACGTCGAGGGCGGAACCGTCGAGGTGTCCGGACATGGCTACCTGATGCAGGTGCCCGGGCGTTCGACGCGCGCGCTCGTGTTCCGATCGAGCATTCTGCGCGGCGCCGAGGGTGCCACCATTCCACCCGAGGGCGTCGCTGCGATGACGTCTCTCTGCGATGCCATCGTCGCGAGTGTGAGGTGGCGTCGGGATGGCTGAGCTCGTCCTGTCCCCGAACCCGGATGTCTGGTCGGTCGTCCCGCCGATCGATCACCGCGGCGAAGCCGAGGTCGTCGCATGGGTGCAGCAGATCGTGGACGAGGCCCCTCCGCATCGCCGCTCCGCTGCGGTGAGTGCGGCAACCTTGGCGCTCCGCGAGCGGGCAGGGGATTCGCCGAGCACCGTCCTCCTGCTGACTGCGTCCGCGTATGAAGTGATCGCGTCGCTCTCGCTGTACGCGTTCGACGACGTTCCGCCTGCGCAGGACGCGGACGAAGCCGCTCGTGTCGCCGAGCGCCTCATCGGCGGCGAATGGGGGCTCGCCGCGGTCGACGTGGCACTCGCCGGGGCGAGCGGGTGGCGCTTCACGTCGCTCGAGGCGGCGCCGGCGCAGGAGGGGGACGTCGTCTCCACGGGGCTGACCGGTGTGACGCTCTACGTGCTGGAATGCCGAGGGCGGTGCGTCATCGCATTGCTCCCCCCACTGCACCCCACCGTCGCGGCGGTTGCACACCTGCACGCCGAACAGGTGTTGGGCACACTGGACATCGTCGTGGAGGCTGCAGATGCGTGACGACGCGAAGCTCGAAGCTGCTCGCGCCGCGGTGGCGCGGATCGTGCCGGGACAGGTGAACCCCGCCATGGTCGAGCGCGCTGCGCTCGTGACCGTGGTCGGTGACGAGGTCGCCGACCGCGGCTGGCAATCCGCGTTCGCCGCGGGGGAATCGGGCAGGGTCGAAGCCGCGCGGCTCCTCCGCGAACGGTTCGGGCCGCGCAATCCTCGACGGGGGTGGCTCCTGTGGCTGCTCTTCGGCACCCTCGCCGGCGCGGCACTCTCGGCGGTCTTCGCCACCGGATTCCGCGTCGAAGCGGCCGACGTCGGCACTGTCTCGGCTTCGCTCGCAGCGGCGGTCGCGCTGATGGACCTCCTGCTCCTCGGTGTCGCGGGCGCGCGCCCATTGAACTTCGCGTTCCTCCGAGCGCAGATCCCGACGGCGATCCTGATGGTCGCCGCCGCAGGCCTGCTGCTGACGCGGGAGTTCGACATCGCGGCGATCGTCACGACGATCAGTGCCGTCGTCGCGGTCGGCACCGCGGTCACGGTCGCTCTGGTCAGACGCGGGCAGGCGGATGCCACGCACGAGATCGACACCGCCTTGCAGCACGCGTATGCGGATGCCGCCCCCGTCGCGTTCGCCGCGGCGGAAACCGCGCAGCAGAAGCTCCTGTCGGAGATCGGTCCGGGCGCGGCGGCGGAGGTCGTGCGCATCCGGAGCGAACTGTTCGCGGGGCGCACCGAGCCTGCGTTCGGCGAGATCGCCGCCTCGACCCCCGCCGGCGGCGTGATCGTGCAGCACCTCGCGTCGTCCTGGTTGCCGCTTGACATGACCGACGAATGGCGTCGCTGACCGTGGCATCCGTGTCGGCGTGAGCGAGCGATCCCGCGCGACACGTGAGCAGGACGACGCCCGCATCGCATCGCTCACCGAGGCCGCCCGGCCACGTGTGGAGAACGCGCTGCGCGCGCCGCAGTTCTCGGCCGGAATGGTCGAGGTGAACGTGTTCCGCGTCGCAGGTCACACCGAGCTGGCCGACCGCATCGCCGAGACGGTCGGTGCGGCCGGACCCGCGGCGGTCGCGGGCGCGAAGCGGCACCTCGTCGAGACGTTCGGCGCGCGCAATCCGGAGCGCGGCTGGCTCGGGTTCGTCATGTTCGTGGCCGTGCTCTCGAGCGCGTTCGCTGCGGCGGCGGCATCCGGTGTCCGGAGCGACCCGGTGATGCTTGCGCCGTGGGCGACCGCGCTCGCCGGCGTCGCCGTGCTCGGTCAGGTGATCGTGTTGGCGGGGGCGCGGCTCCGGCCGGTTAACCGCTTCATCGTCCGGATGCAGCTCTTCGTCGTCGCCGCGCTCGTGCTGGCTGCGGTGCTGTCGTTCACGCACGGTCTGACCGGTTCCGGCACGGCTGTCGCCGTGTGTGCCGGGCTCGCCGCGGCGCTCGCGGTGGTCGTCGTCGTCATCCGCTCGCGCGGCGGCGAGGCGACGCAGGATGTCGACCTCAGCGTCGAGCGCGCGTACCTCCGGGCGATCGGCGAGGTCGATGCCGTCGCCCGCGACGCGCAGCGCGACGTCGACGCGTCCCTCGATACTCGCGAGGCCGAGATCGTGGTTGCGGTGCGCACCCGCCTCCTCGAGGAGTTCGCGGGCCGCCGAACGGAGCTCGCCGGCCTCGACGCCGATCTCCCGGCGGGAGCGATGATCATCGCCTCGAAAGCCGACCCCGACCGCTGGCTGCCGCCCGCGATGGCGAAGAGCCGCAAGCGGTAATCAGCGTTTCCTCTTCGGCGCTTCCGCGACGTCGAGGAGCTCGTGCGTACCGCCGAGCGACGACCAGGCTGACGCTTTGCCGGATGCTGCGTGCTCCGAGGCCCGCACGGCCCGCTCGTCGGCCCACTCGTTGAGCACGTGCCCGCGATGCCCGCGCACGTGCTCGAGCACGACGTCGGGCATGCCGGACGCGCGACGGGCTTCGCGGGCGTCGATGAGCTGCTCGAGGATGTCGCGGTTCTTGGCGGGCGCGCCGGTGGAGGTCTTCCAGCCGCGGCGGCGGTGGCCGTCCATCCACTTCTCGTACGTGTCGATGGCGTACTTCGAGTCGGCCTGCACGACGAGTTCGCGCACGTTCGGGTGGTCGACGATCGCCCTCAGCAGCCCGAGAAGTTCGCCGATGTTGTTCGTTCCCTCGGGGAGGGAGCCGGCGGCCCAGTGACCGTCCTCGCCGACCCACGCCCAGCCCGTCGGTCCGGGGTTGCCCTTGCAGGCGCCGTCGGTGGCCACGACATAACGGGGGATCTCGGTCACCCGTCCACGCTACCTGCGCGCGGCGCGCTCGCCTCGCGGCATCCCTCGTTCAGGTGGCAGTACTTGTCGTTTCGACCGCGGCGATGCGGCGTGTCCTGCCACCTGGAGGGGTGGGCCCCGCTCCCGCACCCGCGCGCGACACGACGGCCGCACGCGGGTAGGGCGTCACGGGCGGAGCAGGACCTTGCCGACGCGGCCTGCAGTCAGGCTCGCGCGGGCGGCGTCGCGAGCCTGCTCGAGCGGGAACGTCGCTGAGACGGGAAGCGTCAGGACGCCGGACGAGAGGTGCTGGGCGAGTTCGCCGAACAGCTGGCCGCGCTTGGCGGCATCCATCTCGGTGCTCACCTTGCTGCCCCAGAAGCCCTTGATCGTGATGTGGCGGAAGATGACCGGGCCCGAAGCGAGCTCCATGACCGGGGCATCCATCGCGCCGAAGACGACGAGAGTCGCGTTCTCGCCGAGGAGCGAGAGGACGTGGCCGCTCGACTCGCCGCCGACGGAGTCGACGCCG
Organism: Microbacterium phoenicis; assembly: GCF_047302325.1. Lineage (NCBI taxonomy): Bacteria > Bacillati > Actinomycetota > Actinomycetes > Micrococcales > Microbacteriaceae > Microbacterium > Microbacterium phoenicis. Next base: position 182,916 of record NZ_CP154849.1, on the reverse strand, counting down.
GCGATGACCGAGGCGCCGCCGGTGATCTCGGCGACCTTGTCGCGCCAGTCGTCGGTGTCGACGGCGACGATGCGGTCGATGCCCTGCTCGGCGAGCTCGGCGACGGCGGCGCTGCGGCGCACGAGGCCGACGACGTTCAGGCCGCGGGCGCGACCCATCTGGGCGACCATGCGGCCGACGGCGCCGTTGGCGGCGTTCTGGACGATCCAGTCGCCGGGCTTGAGGTCGAGGAAGTCGATGAGACTGATCGCGCTGAAGGGCATCGAGACCAGCTGTGCGGCCTGCTCGTCGGGAAGACCCTCGGGGACCGGGATGAGGCCTGCGGCGCGGGTGACGAACTGCTCGGCCCACACGCCGAAGGTGCCACCGGTGGCGACGCGCTGCCCGACCTGGAGGTTCTCGACGCCCTCGCCGAGCTCCTCGATGATACCGACGGCCTCGGTGCCGGCGCGGGCGGGGAGCTCCGGCTTGAAGCCGTAGGTGCCCCGGATGGTCCACAGGTCGTGGTTGTGGATGGGGGAGGCGAGGAGGCGGACGCGGACCTCGCCTGCGCCGGGCGTCGGGTCGGGGGTCTCCGTGGTCTCCAGGACGTCGGCCGGTTCGCCGAAGACGGGGTGGGTGACTGCGCGCATGTTTCCTCCAGGCGTCATTGTGTAACGATCGGTACAATATACTACGAGTGACCGAGAGGATCCACCATGGGCCGCACCAGCGCATTCGACCGCGACGACGTCATCCGCGCCGCGCGCGACGTCTTCTGGGCGCGCGGCTACGCCGAGACCGGTGTCGCGGAACTCGAGGCGGCCACGGGGCTGAAGCGCTCGAGCATCTACCACGCGTTCGGCAGCAAGAAGGGGCTCTTCGAGGCCGTCGTCGCGCGGTACCTCGACGAGGTCGTGCGTTCGCGCATCGGTCGGCTTCACGAGCCGGATGCCGGCCCCGAGGCGCTCGAGCGGTACATCGCCGAGATGCGGAGCGCGATTGCCGGCGGCACCCCGCGTGCGCAGGCAGGATGCCTGCTGCTCAATGCCGCCTGCGCTCCCGTCGTCGACGACGACCCCGACGTGCGCGCGCTCGTCACGGCGTACACCGATGAGCTCCGCGCCGCGATCGCCGCGGGTGTCGACGGTGCACGGCCGGAGGTCTCCGCAGGCTCGCGCGCCGCGCTCTCCGAGGTCTGCGCGTCCCTGGTCATCGCCGCGTTGGCCGTGGCGAGGGTGGATCCGGATGCCGCCGATCGCAGCCTGAAGGCCGTCCTCACCGCGGTCGCGTCGTGGGATGCCGGCGCCGCTCCTGTGTATACATAATCCGGTCATCTTCTCTTTTTCGACCACGATCGGGCGCCCTGTGCATACACTGAGGGCATGACCGTTGCTCCCGCGCGGTACGCCGGCGTTCGCGCGTACGAGACGCTGCTGCGCGAGATCCAGGACGGGACGCTTCCTCCGGGGGCAGTGCTGGCCGAGGTCGAGCAGGCAGCGCGACTCGGCGTGAGCCGGACGCCGCTCCGCGAGGCTCTGCGCCGCCTCGCCGCCGACGGACTCGTCGAACAGGCCTCCGCGCGCGTGACCGTCGTCACTCGGATCGACGCACCCGACATCCAGGCCCTGTTCGCCGTGCGCCGCGCGCTCGAAGAGACCGCCGCTCGGCTCGCGGCCCAGGCGGACGACCGCTCCGTCTTCGGTGCGCTGGCGGCGGATTTCGCGGCGACGCAGACGACGGGCGGACCGGCATCCGATGCCGACGCGTACTACGCGCTCATCGCGCGGTTCGATGCGGAGCTCGACGCGGCCGTCGACAACGACTACCTGACCTCGGCCCTCCGCACCGTCAGGACGCACCTCGTACGCGTCCGCCGGCTCGCTCGCGACAATCCCGAGCGTCTCGCGGCCTCCGTCGCCGAGCACCGCCTCATCGCGAGCGCGATCGCCGCGGGCGACGTCGACCTCGCCGCCCACGCCACGCACGTCCACCTGCACAACGCCCTCGCGTCGATCCAGGGCTCCCTATCCGATACCCCGGAGGAACCGACATGACCGTCACCCACCACGTCCGCGTCTACCGCAGCGACGAGCCGCTGCCCCGCGAGGAGCAGCTCGCCACCAAGATCGCGCAGGTCGCCGTCGATCCGGTCGCGGTCGAGTCCGACGTCGTCGACATGATCGTCAACCGGATCATCGACAACGCCGCGGTGGCCGCGGCATCCCTCACCCGTCGTCCCGTCAGCGCGGCACGTTCGCAGGCGCTGTCGCACCCGGTGTCGGCGAACGGCCACGGCGGGACGGTCTTCGGCGTCGACAATGAGACCCGGACGAGCCCCGAGTGGGCGGCGTGGGCGAACGGCGTCGCCGTCCGCGAACTCGACTACCACGACACGTTCCTCGCGGCGGAGTACTCGCACCCGGGTGACAACATCCCCGCGATCCTGGCGGTCGCGCAGCACGTCGGTGCCGATGGTGCCGCCCTCGTCCGCGGACTCGCGACCGGGTACGAGATCCAGGTCGACCTCGTCCGGGCGATCAGCCTGCACAAGCACAAGATCGATCACGTCGCGCACCTCGGCCCGTCGGCCGCCGCCGGCATCGGCACTCTCCTCGGCCTCGATGTCGACACGATCTCCCAGGCCGTGGCCCAGGCGCTGCACACCACCACCGCGACTCGCCAGTCGCGGAAGGGCGAGATCTCCACCTGGAAGGCGCACGCCCCCGCCTTCGCCGGGAAGATGGCCGTCGAAGCGGTCGATCGGGCCATGCGCGGCGAGACCTCGCCGTCCCCGATCTACGAAGGCGAGGACGGCGTCATCGCCTGGCTCCTCGACGGCAAGGACGCCGCCTACGACGTGCCGCTCCCCACAGCAGGCGAGCCGAAGCGCGGCATCCTCGACACGTACACGAAGGAGCACTCGGCCGAGTATCAGGCGCAGGCCTGGATCGACCTCGCCCGCAAGCTCGGCACCGAGCGACCGGAACTGCGCGACCCCGCGAACATCGTCTCCGTCGTGCTGCACACGAGCCACCACACCCACTACGTGATCGGCTCGGGCGCCGGCGACCCGCAGAAGTACGACCCGACAGCATCCCGCGAGACGCTCGACCACTCGATCCCGTACATCTTCACGGTCGCGCTGCAGGACGGCGGCTGGCACCACGTCGACTCGTACACGCCCGAGCGCGCCGGCCGCCCCGACACGGTCGATCTCTGGCAGAAGGTCACGACGGCCGAGGATGCCGAGTGGACCCGCCGCTACCACTCCGAGGACCCTGACGAGAAGGCGTTCGGCGGTCGCGTGGAGATCACGCTGACCGACGGCTCGACCGTCGTCGACGAGATCGCGGTCGCCGACGCGCACCCGTTGGGCGCCCGTCCGTTCGCGCGGGCGGACTACATCCGGAAGTTCCGCCTGCTCGCCGAGCCCGTGCTCGAGCCCGCCGAGATCGAGCGCTTCCTCGAGCTCGTCCAGCGCCTGCCCGAGCTGACGGCCGGCGAGGTTCGCCAGCTGGACATCGTCGCGGCGCCGGGCGTGCTCGATGCGGCGCCGGCCCCGAAGGGGCTGTTCTGATGACCGGGCTGATGGGTCGGGCGTTCGGTATTCAGTCTCTGCGCTCGGGCGTCCGGCCTGGCGGGTGTCTCGAACCGCGCGGTTCAGGGGCGCGTGTCGACGGCGACGATACGTCGGGACTGAATACGGAACGCCCCGTAGGCGGAAGGCAGGCACGCTGATGCTGTACGCGCAGACCCCGGCGCACGAGAAGCGCCGTCTGTTCCGCGAGCGGCTCGCGACGGGTGAGCTGCTGCGCTTCCCCGGCGCATTCAACCCGCTGTCGGCCCGGCTCGTCGAGCGCAAGGGCTTTGAGGGCGTCTACATCTCGGGCGCCGTCCTGTCCGCCGACCTCGGGCTCCCCGACATCGGGCTGACGACGCTGACCGAGGTCGCCGCCCGCGGCCAGCAGATCGCGCGCACGACGGAGCTCCCCGCGATCATCGACGCAGACACGGGCTTCGGCGAGCCCATGAACGTGGCGCGGACGATTCAGACCCTCGAGGACGCCGGCATCGCAGGCGCCCACATCGAGGACCAGGTGAACCCGAAGCGCTGCGGCCACCTCGACGGCAAGGCGGTCGTCGACGAGGACACGGCACTCAAGCGGATCCGCGCCGCCGTCGACGCGCGTCGCGACCCGAACTTCCTCGTGATGGCGCGGACCGACATCCGGGCCGTCGACGGATTGGATGCCGCGACCGACCGCGCCCGCAAGTTGGTGGATGCCGGGGCCGATGCGATCTTCCCCGAGGCGATGCGCACCCTCGAGGAGTTCGCCGCGGTGCGCGCGGCCGTCGACGTCCCGATCCTCGCGAACATGACGGAGTTCGGGAAGAGCGACCTCTTCTCGGTCGACCAGCTGCGGGACGTCGGGGTGAACATCGTCATCTGGCCGGTGTCGCTCCTGCGCATCGCGATGGGCGCCGCCGAGCGTGCGCTCGATACGCTGATCGACGAGGGGCACCTCACGTCCCGCCTCGGCGAGATGCAGCACCGCGCCGACCTGTACGACCTCATCGACTACGAGTCGTACAACCACTTCGACACGAACGTCTTCACCTTCCGCATCGACCGCTGACGGTCGACGAACAGGAGCGAACATGAGCGACCCCGACATCAAGAAGGGCCTCGCCGGCGTCTACGCCGATACGACGGCGATCAGCAAGGTCAACCCCGAGACGAACTCGCTGCTCTACCGCGGGTATCCCGTGCAAGAGCTCGCGGCGACGCAGCCGTTCGAGGCGGTCGCCTACCTGCTGTGGCACGGTGAGCTGCCCACGGGCGACCAGCTCGCCGAGCTGCAGGCGGTCGAGCGGGCGAACCGCGCGCTGCCCGCCGACATCCGCTCCTTCATCGACGCGATGCCGACCTCGGCGCACCCGATGGACGAGGCGCGGACGGTCGTCAGCCTGCTCGGCGCGTTCGAGACGGCGGGCATCGCGAACGTGCTGGACGCCGCGGGGACGCCGGCGGAGAACCTGGACCGCAGCATCCGCCTCTTCGCGATCCTTCCCGCTGTCGTCGCGTACGGCCAGCGCCGTCGCCGGGGCGAGGAGATCGTCGAGCCGCGGGAGGATCTCGGCTACGCCGCGAACTTCCTCTGGATGACGTTCGGGGAGGAGCCCGACGAGGCCGTCGTCGACGCGTTCAACCGCTCGATGGTCCTGTACGCCGAGCACTCGTTCAACGCGTCGACCTTCACCGCGCGGGTGATCGCCTCGACGCTGAGCGACCTGTTCTCGTCGGTCGTCGGCGCGATCGGCGCGCTCAAGGGGCCGCTCCACGGCGGCGCGAACGAGGCGGTCATGCACATCTTCGACGAGATCGGCTCGTCCGACGCCGTCGGCCCGTGGCTCGACGAGGCCCTCGCCGCGAAGCGCAAGATCATGGGCTTCGGGCACCGGGTCTACAAGCGCGGCGACTCGCGCGTGCCGACGATGAAGGCGGCGCTCGACACGCTCGTCGCGCACTACGACCGGCCCGACGTCGCCGAGCTGTACGAGACGCTCGAGTCCGAGTTCGTCTCGCGCAAGGGCATCTACCCGAACCTCGACTACCCGTCGGGACCGGCGTACAGCCTGATGGGCTTCGACACGCTGACGTTCACGCCGCTGTTCATCGCCGCCCGCATCACCGGCTGGACGGCGCACATCATGGAGCAGCAGGCATCCAACGCCCTCATCCGCCCCCTCTCGGTGTACGGCGGCGAGGACGAACGGCACATCGAGGGGTACGTCCCGGATGCCGCCGAGGTCGAGGCCCTCGAACGGCCCGAGGAAGCCGCGGGATGACCTCCGCCGAGCGCATCGCCATCGTCGCCGGTGCGCGCACGCCGGTCGGCCGGTTCGACGGTGTGTTCCGCGGCACGCCCGCGCACGAGCTCGGCGCGCAGGCGGTATCGGCGGCGCTCGAACGGTCGACGGTCGACGCCGCGCGCGTCGGCGAGGTCGTCATCGGGACGATCGGCCAGGTCGCCGGCGACGCCTACATCGCGCGGCGTATCGCGCTCGCGGCGGGTCTCGCGGACGACACCCCCGCCTTCACGGTGAACCGGCTGTGCGGATCGGGGCTGCAATCTATCTGGTCGGCCGCGCAGGAACTGCGCTGGGGTGGCATCGACGTGGCCGTGGCCGGCGGCGCCGAGAACATGACGCGCATGCCGTTCTACGACATGGACGCGCGCTCCGGCGCGACGCTCGGGCACCGGCAGCTCCTCGACGGCACGCTCGCGATGCTGACCGACCCGTTCAGCGGGCGGCACATGGGGACGACCGCCGAGACCGTCGCGGAGCGGTTCGGGGTGACGCGCGCCGAGCAGGACGCGTACGCCCTCGAGTCGCAGCGACGAGCGTCGACGGATGCCGCCCGCGCCGCGTTCGCGGAGGAGATCGCCGTCACGACGACCACCGATCGGCGGCCCGTCGAGGTGTCCCTCGATGAGCACCCGCGCCCCGACACGACGCTGGAGGCGCTCGGTCGGCTGCGGCCCGCCTTCACCCCCGATGGCACCGTCACGGCGGGCAACGCCTCGGGCATCAACGACGGTGCCGCGGCGACCGTGCTGATGCGGGAGTCCGATGTACGCGCCGAAGGGCTGCCCGCGCTGGCGACGATCGAGGCGGTCACCACCGCGGCCCTGGACCCCGCCATCATGGGGTACGCGCCGACGATCGCGCTGCGCAAGCTCTTCGCGCAGACGGGGTTGACCCCCGCCGACGTGTCGACGGTCGAACTCAACGAGGCGTTCGCGTCGCAGGTGATCGCCGTCATGCGCGACACGGGACTCGACCCGGAGCGGACGAACCCCTACGGCGGGGCGATCGCGCTCGGTCATCCGGTCGGCGCCACCGGCACGATCCTCACCGTCCGCGCAGCGCTGACGCTGCAGCGCACCGGCGGAGAGTTCGCGATCGTCACGATGTGCATCGGCGGAGGCCAGGCGCTCGCCGCGCTGCTGCGACGCTGGGACGCCTGACCGCGGCATCCGCTCGACGGCGACGGCCCCCCACCCGGAGGTGAGGGGCCATCGCTGCGTCAGCCGGTCAGGCCTGCTGGCGACGTCGACGCATCAGCACCGCGCCGAGCACCAGCAGCGCGCCCGCGCCGCCGACGAGCGCGATGAGCGGAGCGGGGTCGCCGCCGGCGTTCGCGAGGCTCCCCGCCAGTACGACGGTGATCGGGACGCGGATGTCCTCTTCGCCGTCGGTGCTCAGGACCAGGGTGTGGGCGCCGGTCTCGAGGTCGCCCGGCACGGCGACGGTGAAGGAGAGGCGACCGTCGGCGTCCGCTGCCGGGATGCCCGTGATGACCATCGGCTCGCTGAACAGCGTCGCGCTGATCTGCTGCCCGGCGGTCAGGCCCGTCACCGTCACGCGGAACGACCCGCCCTGCTCGACCCGCGTCGTGCTGAGGGTGACGGACGCCCAGGCTTCGGTGTGGCCGGGCTCGGTCGGCTCGCCGGGCTCGGTCGGCTCGCCGGGCTCGGTCGGCTCGCCGGGCTCGGTCGGCTCGGTGACCTCGACGGCACGGCCGAGGGGTGCCGGGTCGACGACGTCGCGGGTGGCGAAGTAGTCCACCGTGGCGGCGAGGTCGGCCTGGCCGGTGTCGGTGCGGACGGTGCCCTCGGCGAAGGCCGCGAACCCGTCGCCGCCGGCGGCCAGGAACGAGTTGGTGACGACGGTGAAGACGTCGTCCGCGGCGATCTCCTCACCCTGGAACGTTATCGACGTGACCGTGCCGGAGCGTCCGACGCTCTCTCCCGGAAGGGGCGTCGCTTCGGTGTACTCATACGAGAAGCCCTCCGAGACACCCAGGTGCAGCTTCGGGCGCTCGCCCGTCGCCTTCCACTGCTGTTCCAGGATCGCCTTGATCTGCGCGCCGGTCAGGGGAACGGTGACCAGGGTGTTCGCGAACGGCTGCACGTCGGCGACCTCGCGGTAGCTGACGACGCCGTCCTCGCCCTTCAGGAGATCCGCGCGCAGGCCGCCCGGGTTCATGAGCGCGATCTGCGCCGGTGTCCCGCTGTAGGCCTCGTTCGAGGTGGCCCACAGGTAGACGTCGGCGACGGTGTTGCCGAGCGTCGACTCGACGCCGCGGTCCGAACCCTTCACACCGCCGCGCAGGATGTCGCCGCTGATGCGACCGACCTCCTTCGACCCCTCGACCTCGGCGTACGCGGTGGCGTCGGCCACGATCTTCGCGACGGCGGCATCCGGAGCGTAGCCGCCCTCGAGGAGCTTCTCGGTCGTGCCCGCGATCGACAGCAGCTCCTTGGTCGAACGGTCGACCTCGAGCGACAGACGGCCCATCGCGGTGCCGTACTCGGCGGCCTGGATGACCGGACGGGTCTCGCCGCCCGGCGCCGCGACCTCGCAGGCGTAGGTCTGGTGCGTGTGCGCCGAGACGATCGCGTCGATGTCTGCGGACGCGCCGCGGACGAGCTTCCCGAAGTCGGACGGGTCGGATGCCACGACGCCGCAATCGTTCGAGGTCGCCGTACCCGAGTGGGTGAGCAGCACCGTGACGTCGGCGAGGTCGCCGTCGGTGATTTTCTTCGCGACGCGGTTCGCGGCGGTCAGCTGGTCGCCGAAGGTGATGCCGGCGATGCCGTCGGGGCTCACCATGGTCGCGGTGTCGGTGGTGACGGTGCCGATGAACGCGACGCGCACACCGTCGACCGTCTTCACGGTGTACTCGCGCAGGGCGGGGGTGGTCGTGCCCTTCTCGTAGACGTTCGCGCCGAGGGCGAAGTCCTCGCTCCCGTAGGACGGGATGACGCGGTCGGTGAGGTCGGCGAAGCCGCGGTCGAACTCGTGGTTTCCGACCGCCGAGACGTCGAGCCCGGCCGCGACCAGTGAGTCGATGGTCGGCTCGTCGTCCTGGATGAAGGACGTGAACGTCGACGCGCCGATGTTGTCGCCGGACGAGACGAACAGCGTGTTGGGGTTCTTCGCCTCGGCGGCGTCCACGGCACCGGCGAGGACGGCGGCGCCGACCAGGTTCGCGGAGCTGCCTGTGCCCGCCTCGATGCGTCCGTGGAAGTCGTTGATCGTCAGGATGTCGATGTCGATCGGGTCGAGGGCGTCCTCGATGGCGAACAGGGTGGTCGTCCCCGAGACCTCGTTCCCGACTGCCAGCATCGGGATGCCGCTGGGCGACTGGTCGGCGGGGATGAAGGCGACGCCCTCGGGCCCCAGGTCGCCGGCCGTGGCGAGGTCGCCGCCGCCGTCGACGGACTGCGAGAAGTCGCGGTTGTTGACGTAGGTGACGAACGTGGGGGATGCCGGGTCGCTGATGTCGTACGCCGCGATCCCGCCGACGCGCTCGAAGCCGACGAACGCGTAGGTGCGCCCGCTCAGCTCGCCGATCGTGACGCTCTCGGGCTCAGGCCCCTTGTCGTCGCTGCGGCCCTCGAGGTTCGACTCGGAGTGGTTGGAGTTGAAGAACTCGGGCGCAGCGGCCGCGGTGACCTCCTCGAAGCTCGACCCGGAGTCCCAGACGAGCTCACCGTCGGTCGTCCAGATCGCGAACGAGCGGCCACCGAAGGAGTAGAGCTCCTCGTAGCAGCCGCGGTCGGCGTCGAGACCGTTCTCGATCGTGACGTTCAGGCGGCCGAGGTCGGCGTTGCCGAGCTTGCCGGCGACCGGGCTGTCGGCGCAGACGGGGGCGAGGTCCTTGGAGCCGAGGTCCTTGGCCCGGACGGCTTCGGCGTACTCACCCCACTCGCGGGCGTCGCCCTCGTTCGCGGTCACGAGATAGGTGGTGCCGCCGGCGGTGTAGGAGTCGATGGCGTCGGGCTGGTACATGCCCTTGAGGCCGTCGTAGGTGCGGAGGGCGACCTTGTCGTCGCGGTCGCTCGGGTCGAGCGCGTTCTTCGCGAGGCCGTGGTCCTTGAAGCCGAGAGCGTGGACGTCGGTGACGGTCGCCGAGGCGAGGTCGACCGCCGCGATCGCGTTCGCCTCCTGCAGGGTCGCGTACGCGACGCCGTCGACGACGGTGATGTACTCGGGTTCGAGGTTGCGGCTGACCGGGTGGTCGTCGCCGTGCGGGGTCGGACCGAAGACCCGGACGTCGGGGTCGAGGGCGCCGTCGGCCTCGTAGGCGTGAAAGTCCGCGATGCGGACGGCGCTCTGCGACGGGGCGGTCTTCGAGGTCGGTAGCGCGACGACGCCGATCGATCCCTCGGGGTCCGAGCTGAAGTCGTCGGCGGGCTCGCCCTCGTTCGCGACGACCGCGTACGCGCCGTCGGAGGAGACGGTGACCATGTCGGGCAGGGAGCCGACCTGCACGGAGCCGAGGGTTGCGGCCGCGGGGGATACGGCATCCGCGTCGAAGAACACGAGGTGACCGGGGGCGGTCTTGTCGGAGGCCTCGATGGCGGCGATGCCGAGGCCGTCCTCGCGGATCGCGACCGAGTTCGCGACGCCGTCGGAGGAGAGCGAGAAGAGCTTCGTGGGCGCGGTGGGGTCGGACGCGTCGAGCACGTCGATGACGCCTGCCTGGGCGTTGACGACGAACAGGCGGTCCTTGTAAGCGGCGACGATCTCTGCTGCCGACGCGTCGAAGACGCCGGTCTCGTACGAGCCGACGGGCGTCAGCGTGAGGGCGGCGTCCTGAGCGGAGCGGGTGATCGGGTCGGGCACGACGGCGGCTGTCGCTGTCGTGGCGGCGGTGACGGTGAGTGTGCAGGCGACGGTGGTGACGACACCCAGCGCGAAGGCGCGCCGGACGGTGCTGCGGAAGGCGTGCGAAGGCATCGGATTCCTCGTGATCGGGGTGGTGCGCGACGTGCGCACCTCTGTCCTATCGACGCCGGGTGTCCGGGGTGCGCTGCCGGGTGGACGGCGGGTGAACGTGGAGGGTACGTCGCGTTCCGGCATCCGTCTGCGAGCATGTGGGCATGACGGATTACGCGACCATCCTCACCGAGACGCGCGGACGCGTCGGGTGGATCACCCTCAACCGCCCCGAGGCGCTCAACGCGCTGAATGCGCAGGTCATGCACGATGTCGTGGATGCCGCAGAGGCCTTCGACGCCGATGCCGGGATCGGCGCGATCGTCGTGACAGGCAGTGAGCGGGCGTTCGCTGCGGGGGCGGACATCAAGGAGATGGAGGCGCTCAGCGGCAGCGAGATGCTGCTCGCGAACCACTTCGGCGAGTGGTCGCGGTTCGCCGCGGTGCGGACGCCGACGATTGCTGCGGTGGCGGGCTACGCGCTGGGAGGCGGATGCGAGCTGGCGATGATGTGCGACATCATCCTCGCGGCGGACTCGGCGCGGTTCGGGCAGCCCGAGATCGGTCTCGGGGTGATCCCGGGGCTCGGCGGGACGCAGCGGCTGGTGCGCGCGATCGGCTCATTCAAGGCGGCGGAGCTGGTACTGACGGGGCGGCAGCTGACGGCGGAGGAGGCCGAGCGCGCGGGACTGGTCTCGCGTGTCGTCCCCGCGGCGGAGCTTCTGCACGACGCGCACCGCACGGCGGAAACGATCGCGTCGAAGCCCCTGCCGGCGCTGTACGCGGCGACGGCGGCGCTCGACGTCGCGGTGGAGTCGACGCTCGCCGAAGGGTTGCGATTCGAGCGGCAGGCGTTCGCGGGGCTGTTCGACACGGCGGACCAGAAGGAGGGCATGGCCGCCTTCCGCGAGAAGCGGGCGCCGGAGTTCCGTCACCGATGAGCGCCGTGCGTCTCGTGAGGTCAGACGGCCTCGCGGCGGCGCCGTACGCCTATGCGTCGCGCGTCGAGGCCGGTGCTGAGCTGATCTTCCTCGCGGGAGCCTGTCCTCTGGCGGACGACGGCTCGACGGTCGCGGTCGGCGACGTCGCGGGGCAGGCGCAGCGGTGCGTCGAGACGATGCTGGTGGCATTGGATGCCGCGGGTGCAGCGATCGCCGACGTCGCCTCGACGAGGGTGCTGGTGGCTTCCCCGGACCGGAGGGATCTCGTCGCGGCCTGGGATGTCGTGCGCGCGGCCTTCGGCGACCACGACGTGCCGAGCACGCTGATCGGCGTGGCCGCGCTCGGGTACCCGGATCAGCTCGTGGAGCTCGAGGCCGTCGCGGCGGTGCGGCGGGCGTAGCTCGGGCGTTGCGGTGGGAGTAGTCGGGGCGAGCCCGTGCGTTGCGGTGGGGCAGCCGGGGCGACCCTTCGCGCTGCGGCCTCGGTTGGCGCGGCGGTCGGATGCGGGGTGCCGGGGCTGCTCGAAGCGTGGCGCGGCAGAGCCCATCAGAAGGGTGCCGTGTCTCCAGGGTGTGTGGTGGCAGGGGTGAAGGCGACGGCCGGGGTGGGTGCGTCTTCTCTGTAGGTCCTGCCGAGGGGTGAGGTCCATTCGAGGACACCACCCTTGAGTTGTCGGACCCTCCAGGCGGTGAATTGCTTCATCGAATGATGCCGTTGGCACAGGTGTGCCAGGTTCGAGAGTTCTGTCTTGCCGCCGAGCGCGTGGTCGTGGGTGTGGTCGACTTCGCAGCGGATCGCGGCGACGCGGCATCCGGGGAACCGGCAGTGCTGATCCCTGGCCTGCAAGAACCGGCGCATCCCGGACGGAACACGGTACGAGTCCGCGGCGACGGTGACGCCGGTCGTCGGGTCGTGGAACAGTCGCTCCCAGATGTGCGTCGACCCGGCGAGGAGGCGGGCGGTCGCGGGGTCGATGGGGGACCGGCCCGCGAGATCGCACGGCCCGTCGTCTGCACCGGTGAGTGTCGCAGCGGGCACAAGCACCTGAACCCTCGCGCGGATCGCACCGAGGGGGCCGGCGGTCGTGTCACGGGTGTCGTCGAGCGCGGGAACGCCTGCGAGGAGCAGGTCGGCGAACACGTCCGCTCGGACCTGATCGGTCGATCGGCCGTCGGTCGCGACAACGTCGGCGTCCTCGCCGGCCGCCCGCTCGTCCCGGGTGTCGATGATCGCGCGTGCCTGCTGAGTGAGTCGGTCGTGGATCCCCTCGGCGATCACCGTCGGCAACGTCGCAATCAGGTCCGACATCCCGTCCCGCCCGGGCATGAGCCGCACACACCGAGCGCTGGCTGCTTCTTCATGACGCTCTGCGAACGTCCGCGGGTGCATCCGGTGCGCGAGGATCTCCAACTCACCCCGGACTCGATTCGGCGTCTGACCTTCGCAGCGTTCGATCGCGACCGCTTCGAACTCCGCCCACATATCTCCAGGAAGGTTCAGCCCGGCATCCACGATCGCTTTCACGTGCCCGCGGACGATCCGCCCGGACTCCCACGCAGCCACCGCAGCGGGGAATCCTTCGATGATCGTCCGAGCCTCCCCGATCCGCCGTTGAACGGCCCGGTCGGTCATCCGCATCACCCCAGCGACCTCGGCAGAGATCGACCGCAGCACCATGTCGTGCACCTGGACTCTTGCGTTCCGGGGTGCGCCCTGCGCATCAGCCAACCGCCCGGCAGCGGCCAGCACGCGAAGCTCCGCGATCTGCCCCCCAGCGATCCGGCGGCCCACGTCTTCGACGTCCGCGACGATACCCGCGATGGCGGCGAGATACGCCTCGCCATCGGGGGTTTCCATCGCTTCCGTCATACCTGCACTCTCGCACCAACCACCGACATTCAGACCCCGAAAATTGCCGAAATCACCCGTTGTGAACAACTCCAAAATGAGAAACCACTCATCCCGCCCGAACCCGTCGAGCAACGCACGACCGCCGCACAGACTTCTCCACCACTCGACCATCGAGTACGAAGCCCGCCATGGTCATCCACAGCACCGCATTCGTCCGTCGCGGGTCCGTATCGTCGGGCACGTGAAAGCCCTGGTCCTCGTCCCGCGATTCGCGACCTTCCCCTTGTTCGGTCTGCTTGCCGGCATCGCGCTGGGCGTGCGAGAGGTATGGGCGTGGGCTCCGGGGGAGTTCCCGACGCTCCTCGTGATCGCTTTCATGCCGTTCACCGTCTTCGCGGGCTTATGGACGGCAACCTTGCTCTGGGCTCTGATCGAGCTCGCCATGATCGCCCGGTATCGCGCGCCGAGGGTTGCCCCTGTCACGGCGATCCTCTTGGGAAGCGTTCTCGGCGTGGGGTTTGCTCTGCTCGCCGACGCGGCGTACCCGAACCCCGTGATGCTGGCATTCCTCATCAGCCTCGCCGTTGCCGGGTCCTCCATCGTGACTCTCGCGTTCCGCGGCCGTCCGACGTCACTCGCGCCGCGGGCTCCCGTCCCAGACACCGGCACCCCCGCGCCCGACCGTAGACTCTGAGGCGATGCCGAGGAGGAGTCAATGAAGATCGTCGTCCTGCTGAAAGAAGTGCCGGACACCTGGGGGGATCGCACGCTCGATCTCGAGACCGGTCTCGCCGCCCGCGATGCATCGGATCGGGTCCTCGACGAGATCGGGGAGCGAGCGCTCGAAGCAGCCCTCACCTACTCGGAGGCGAACGAGGGCACCGAGGTCGTCGTGATGACCATGGCGTCGGAGGCCGCGACCGCGTCGCTGCGGAAGGGCCTCGCGATGGGAGCTCACGCCGCCGTGCAGATCACCGACGACGCCCTGCGCGGCGCCGACCTCGGCGTCACCGCGCGTGTGCTCGCCGCCGCTCTGCGACGAACCGGCTTCGACCTCGTCATCGCGGGGAACCTCTCGACCGACGGGTCCGGCGGTGTCCTCCCCGCCATGCTCGCCGAGCACCTCGGCGTCCCTCAGGTCACCGCGCTGTCGGCTGTCGAGATCACGACGGATGCCGTCAGCGGCACCCGTGCGACCGACTTCGGCACCGCCTCCGTCACCGCCGCGCTCCCGGCCGTGATCTCCATCACCGAAGCGCTGCCCGACGCCCGCTTCGCCAACTTCAAGGGCATCATGGCGGCGAAGAAGAAGCCGCTCGAGGTGCTGTCGCTCGCCGACCTCGACGTCGATGTCGACCCGGCATCCGCTCCGCAGTCGATCATGACCGCAGTGGCGCAGAAGCCGCCGCGGCAGGCGGGAACGAAGATCGTCGACGAGGGGGATGCCGGCGAGAAGCTCGCGGCCTACCTCCTCGAAAACCGGCTGGCGTGAGAGACAGAGGAGAACATCGTGACCGACTTCGCCCCTGACGCCGTCCTCATCTGGCTCGACGTGACACCCGCCGGGGAGCTGGCCGCCTCCGCCGCCGGTCTCATCGGTGCCGCCGCCTCGATCGGAACCCCTGTCGTCCTCGTCGTCGCCGACGAGTCCCGGCACGCCGACCTCGCTGCAGCCGCCGGTGCTCTCGGAGCTTCGACGGTCCTCACCGCAGGGCTCGGCGGTGCCGACTCCGCGCTCACGGTGCCGATCGTCGACGCGGTGGCCGCGGCATCCGCTCTCGTGCAGCCGGACGCCGTCCTCTTCTCGAACTCGATCGAAGGTCGGGATGCCGCGGGTCGATTCGCCGCGCGCACCTCCGCCGCGCTGTGCGCTGATGCGGTCGGCGTCTCGCGGGATGACGACGGCGTGCTCGCGCAGCATTCGGTCTACGGCGGCGCCTACAACGTCACCGCGGGTGCGACGTTCGGTCCGCTCGTGGTCACGGTTCGACAGGGATCGATCGACGCGCGCGCCGACGCCGTCGACGCCCCGCACGTCGTCGCGCTCGAGGTCGAGGCATCCGGGGCGCGCGCCGCCACCATCACGGGCTTCGACGAAGCGGTCGCCGTGTCGAGCCGGCCGGAGCTCCGCGGCGCCGCAAAGGTCGTGTCGGGCGGACGCGGACTGGGTTCTGCCGACCAGTTCGCCCTCGTCGAGCAGCTCGCCGACGTCCTCGGCGCAGCGGTCGGCGCCTCCCGCGCCGCAGTGGACGCCGGTTACGTGCCGTACTCGTATCAGGTCGGTCAGACCGGCGTCTCGGTCTCGCCGCAGCTGTATGTCGCTCTCGGTATCTCGGGCGCCATCCAGCACAAGGCGGGCATGCAGACGGCGAAGACGATCGTCGCGGTGAACAAAGATGGAGAGGCACCGATCTTCGACATCGCCGATTTCGGTGTCGTCGGAGACCTGTTCACCGTCGTGCCGCAGCTGATCGCGGCCCTCGAGGCGGGAAAGAAGTAGGAGCGGATGGCGACATACGCGCGTTCCGTGCGCCGGGGGCTCCCGCGCGCGACCGGCGGCGATCCTTGGCCGCCCGCGACGGAGGCCCCGGCGCCGGTTATCGAGGTCCCGGTCGCCGACGCAGCCGCGACGCCGCTCGCCGACGAGGCCGCAGAAACGCCGACCGCTGACGTGGTGGCGACTCGCACGGAGTCCGCGACGACACCGCCGGCCGAGTCTGCGACGCCGGCTCCCGCCTCGACGACGGCGGGGGATGCCGCAGCCGCGCACCCCGCCTCGGCCCCCGCGATCGCGACACGACGCGGATTGCCGCGCATCCCCGGCGGTGAGCCCTGGCCTCCCGCACGCACTGGCCAGGCGCCGACCGAAGGTGCGGCACCGGCGGAGCATCGCCCGGACCCGGAGGTGGCAACCCCCGCATCCACAGCGGCGTCAGCGCCCCACCCCGCCGATGACCCAGGGACGGCGACTCCCGAGAGCACGCCCGTCGCCGCATCCATCCCCGCTGCCGGCGCGGTCCGCCGAGGCCTCCCACGCGCTGCCGGCGGAGACGCCTGGCCCCCCGCCGAGACCACGCCCGCCCCGCGCACCCCGCCCCCGTCCCCGTCCCGCGAGACTGCACGTGGCGGCCCAGACAGCGATCTCACGCCGCAGTCTCGGCGCGCGGGTGCAGTCTCGGCGTCTTCGGAGCCCGAGCCGACGCCGGAGCCCGCGCCCGCCGCCTCGACCCCCGCCGCGCCCGACGCTCCGCGCGCTCCGCTCGCGGAGCGCCCGCTCGCGCACGCCGGCGTCGCCCGGCGTCCGGACCCGAAGCCCGATCCCGCGCGCATCGGCCCGTTCACCAAGGCGCAGTGGGCCGGCGTGGTCGTCCTCGGCGGCGGGGCCGTCCTTTACGTCGCGGCGATGGCGGTGCTCGCGGTCCGCTGGATCCTCAGCCTCGAACCGCTGCAGGACTTCCTCACGACCTACCCGGGCGAATACCACCTGCCCGAGGGGGCGCCCGTTGGTTTCCCCGCCTGGCTGAACTGGTCGCACTTCCTCAACGCGTTCTTCATCGTGCTGATCATCCGCACCGGTCTGCAGGTCAGATCGGAAAAGCGCCCCGCCGCGATGTGGATCTCGAAGAAGGACCGCAAACGCCGGATGAGTCTGACGCTCTGGCTTCACCAGGCCCTCGACATCCTCTGGCTCGCGAACGGTCTGGTCTTCGTCGTGCTGCTGTTCGTGACGGGCCAGTGGATGCGGGTGATCCCGACCTCGTGGGAGGTGTTCCCGAACGCGCTGTCGGCGGCCCTGCAGTACGTCTCCCTCGACTGGCCGACCGAGAACGGCTGGGTGAACTACAACGCGCTCCAGCAGCTCGCCTACTTCGCCACCATCTTCATCGCGGCCCCGCTCGCCGCGATCACCGGCTACCGCATGAGCGCCGTGTGGCCCAAGCAGGCGACGACGCTGAACAAGCTCTACCCCGTCGAGTGGGCGCGCAAGCTGCACTTCCCGACGATGATCTACTTCGTCCTGTTCATCGTCGTCCACGTCGCGCTCGTGCTGTCGACCGGAGCCCTCCGGAACCTCGGCCACATGTACGCGGCGACCGGCTCGGTCGACCCCGAGGCGTACGCCGACAACTGGACCGGGTTCTGGCTCTTCGCCCTGTCGATCGCCGTCACGGTCGCGGCCTACGTCGCCATGCGGCCGCTCGTCGTCGCTCCGATCGCGCGGTTGTTCGGCGAGGTCAAGAGCCGCTGATCCGGCCGAAGACCCGTCACCCGCACACCCCGCCACGACGTCCGACGGCGCGGCATCCGAGACGGGATGCCGCGCCGTCGAGTCTCGCGCTCGTGCGTCAGCGCACGAAGCGGACTTCCGTCAGCGTTTCGCCGAGGAAGGGTTCGGTGTGGCTCGCCCCGTCGAGGGCGAACCCGTTGCGGGTGTAGAACCGGTGGGCGCGGGGGTTGTCCTCGGCGACCCAGAGGTAGAGCTCGCTGTCGGCCTCGGGGACGACGGCGTCGAACAGCCGCTGGCCGATGCCGGTGCCGTGCCAGGCATCGAGCAGATAGATGAAGTACAGCTCGCGGTTGCGCGGTGCATCGCGGTCACGGGCGGGGCCCGATCCGGCGAACCCCACGATCTCGCCGTTCACGAGGGCCGCGACCATGTTGAAGTCGGGTCCCTGCTGAGCCCAGTGGGTCCAGAGTTCCGCGAGTCGGCGGGCTGAGACGTTCTCGAGGGCGGCCTTGCTGATGAGGTGGTCGTAGGTCTCGTGCCAGCACGTCGCGTGCACTCGGCCGAGGGCCTCTGCGTCCACGTCGCGAACGGGACGGACGACGGTGTCGGTCTGCAGTTCGGGCTCCATGGCCAGACTCTACGCACGGCCCGTCGGATCGTGAAATCGACAGTGACCGGGCCGTATATGCCGCGCCACGACTGTCGGGAAGTGACAACGGATGCCGCATTGTGCGCGTGTACATGGCTAGGCTCACCGCTCGTGAACGTATGGTGGCGGACCCTGTTGACCTTGATGCGCGCCCGGGTGATACACCGCCGGCGCGGACCCATCCCGCCCGACGCCGTCGGACGCATCCGGCTGCGGACTCTGCCGACCGACATCGACCTGCTCGGCCACATGAACAACGGCCGGTACGCGTCGCTGTTCGATCTCGGCCGCTTCGACCTGCTGACCCGCACCGGCATCTGGCAGACCATGAACGAGCGCGGCTGGTACGGCGTCGTCGCGAGCGAGACGGTCACCTTCCGGAAGTCCCTCCAGCTGTGGCAACGGTTCACCGTGGAGACCCGCATCATCGGCCACGACGACAAGGCGGTCTACCAGATGCACCGCGCGGTCGTGAAGGGCGAGGTCTACGCCGAGATGATCCTGCGGGTCCGGTTCCTCCGCCGCACCGGCGGGATCGTGCCCCTGGAAGAGCTCTTCGACGCCCTGCACCGGCCTGACACCCTGCCCCCGATCCCGCAGTGGATCCAGGACTGGGCCGCGGCATCCGCCCTGCCCTCCACTCGCGCGGAGGCGCCGAGCATCTGGCCCTAGCGTGTCCCGCCTCGACGGCGGGAGGCGCGCTTAGGCTGAGCCTCATGTCGGACACGTCTGTCGCGCCACAAGCGCCCACCTCCGACCTCGCCGAGCGGGCCATCGCCCTCGCAGAGCGCTGGGTCGCCGAATCCGCCGAGGTCGCCGTCGACCCCGCCGCAGAGCGTCTCGCGGGGGTGTTGAAGGACCCGAACGGCCTGCCGTTCACCCTCGGCTTCGTCGACGGGGTCATGCGGCCCGAGTCCCTCACGGCCGCGGCATCCAATCTGCAGCGCGTCGCGCCGCTCGCGCCGTCGTTCCTGCCCTGGTACCTGCGCGCCGCCGTCCACGCGGGTGGTGCCGTCGCGCCCCTGCTGCCGTCGCCGGTCGTCCCCATCGCCCGGCGCGTGCTGCGCGAGATGGTCGGGCACCTCATCGTCGACGCTCGACCGGACAAGCTCGGACCGGCGCTGCAGACCCTGCGGGAGTCGGGCGCTCGCCTGAACCTCAACCTCCTCGGCGAGGCCGTCCTGGGCGAGTCCGAAGCCCTCCGCCGGCTCGAGGGCATTCACGAACTCGTCCGCCGCGACGACGTCGACTACGTGTCGGTGAAGGTCTCGGCGATCGCCAGCCACCTCTCGATGTGGGCGTTCGACGAGATCGTCGAGCGCGTCGTCGAGCGCCTGCGTCCGCTCTACCTGTCGGCGGCGGAGGACGGCACGTTCCTCAACCTCGACATGGAGGAGTACCGCGACCTCGACCTGACGATGGCCGTGTTCATGCGCGTGCTCGACGACCCGCGGCTGCGGGACCTCGAAGCGGGCATCGTGCTGCAGGCGTACCTGCCTGACGCCCTCCCCGCCCTCAAGACCCTCACGGCATGGGCGCGCGAGCGCGTCGCAGCCGGTGGCGCGCGCATCAAGATCCGTCTCGTGAAGGGCGCGAACCTCGCGATGGAGCACGTCGACGCCGTCATGCACGACTGGCCGAGCGCGCCCTACGACACCAAGCTCGACACCGACGCGAACTACGTGCGCTGCCTCGACGAGGCGCTCCAGCCGGAGAACACCGGGGCCGTACGCATCGGGGTCGCGGGCCACAACCTCTTCCACATCGCGTACGCCTGGCTGCTCGCCGGCGAGCGCGGGGTGCAGCGCGACGTCGAGGTGGAGATGCTCCTCGGCATGGCGCAGGGTCAGATGCAGGCCGTCGCGCGCGAGATCGGGCATGTCCTGCTGTACGTGCCCGTCGTCCGGCCCGACGAGTTCGACGTCGCGATCAGCTACCTCGTCCGCCGTCTGGAGGAGAACGCGTCCAGCGAGAACTTCCTCTCGGCCGCGTTCGATCTGGCGTTCGATCGCGCCATGTTCGTCCGCGAGCGCGACCGGTTCACGGCATCGGTCGCACGCGCGGCGGAGCGCACGCTGACGACGGGACCCCGGCGCCACCAGGACCGCGCCGCGACGCCCGACGAGGGTGACACGGCGACGACGACGGATGCCGCCCCCTCAGCCGATCTGGACGATGCCGCGCTCACGCAGGTCGTCCTCGGCATCGCGGGTCGTGGCTCCGCCGACGTCGACCCCGACGAGACGCGTCCGGCCGAGCTTCCGGGCCGACCGTCGCTGTTCGGTGGGGACGCCTTCGTCGAGACCGCCGTCTTCTCCTCGCGCGAAACGGTCGTCTCGGCGGGTGCGCCCGGGTTCCGCAACACGTCCGACACCGACCCCGCCCTCCCCGCGAACCGCGCGTGGGCGCGATCGATCCTGAGCCGGGTCGCCACCTCGACGGCGGGGGATGCCGCGATCGCCGTGGCCCGCATCGGCACCGAGTCCGAGCTGGAGGCGACCCTCGCGCGGGTGGCGTCGGCCGCCGACGCGTGGGGCTCGATGCCCGCCGCCGACCGTGCCGGAGTGCTGCTGCGCGCGGCGCGCGCGCTCGAGGCCCGCCGCGGCGAGCTCATCGAGGTGGCGGCATCCGAGACCGGCAAGACCCTGGCCGAAGCGGACGTCGAGGTCAGCGAGGCGGTCGACTTCGCGCGCTACTACGCGGCGACCGCCCGGGAACTCGACAGCGTGAGCGGGGCGGTCTTCGTGCCGTCGCGCGTGACCGTGGTCACCCCGCCGTGGAACTTCCCCGTCGCGATCCCCGCGGGCGGTGCGCTGGCAGCTCTCGCCGCCGGCTCCGGTGTGGTCTTCAAGCCCGCACCGCAGGCACGGCGGTGCGCCGCGGTCGTGGCCGAGGCGATCTGGGAGGCCCTGGACGACGCCGGCGTCGGCCGCGAGGTCCTCGCGCTGGTCGACCTCGACGAGGGCGGCCTGGGGAAGCAGCTCATCACCCACCCCGTGGTCGACCGGGTGATCCTCACCGGGTCGTTCGAGACCGCCGCGCTCTTCCGCTCCTGGCGGCCCGACCTCGCGCTGCAGGCCGAGACGAGCGGCAAGAACGCCATGATCGTGATGCCGTCCGCGGACCTCGACCTCGCGGCATCCGATCTCGTCCGTTCCGCCTTCGGGCACGCGGGTCAGAAGTGCTCGGCCGCGTCGCTCGCGATCCTCGTCGGCCCCGTCGCCCGGTCGCAGCGTTTCGCGCGACAGCTGGTGGATGCCGCGACCTCCCTGCGCGTGGGATCGCCCGACGATCCGCTCACCGAGATCGGCCCGCTCGTCGAGGCGCCGTCCGGCAAGCTCGAGTGGGCGCTCACGACCCTCGACGAGGACGAGGCGTGGCTCGTCGAGCCGCGTGAGCTGGCCGACGAACGCTACCCCGGGCGGCTGTGGACCCCCGGCATCCGCACCGGCGTGAAGCCGGGCTCACGCGTGCATCTGGAGGAGTTCTTCGGTCCGGTCCTCGGCGTCATGCACGCCCGTTCGCTCGAGCACGCGATCGAGCTGCAGAACGCCGTCGACTACGGCCTGACCGCGGGGCTCTACACGCAGAACCCCGACGACCTGGCGCTCTGGCTCGACCGCGTCGAAGCGGGCAACCTCTATGTCAACCGCGGGACGACGGGGGCGATCGTCCAGCGTCAGCCGTTCGGCGGCTGGAAGCGGTCGTCGGTCGGCGGGGGAGCGAAGGCCGGCGGACCGAACCACCTCTTCGGCCTCGGCTCGTGGCGTCCCACCGCGGGTGCAGCGACGTCGTCGACCCTGCATCTGAAGGGTCTCGACTCCTCGATCACGGACGTCATCGAGGCTGCGCAGCCCGCGCTCGGCTACGAAGCGTTCGAGTGGCTGCGCCGCGGCGCGCTGTCGGATGCCGTCGCGTGGAATCGCATCTTCGGCAAGGTCGTCGACGTGTCGCACCTGGGCGTGGAGCGGAACCTGTTCCGGTACCGTCCCGCGACCGCCGAGATCCGGT
Organism: Microbacterium phoenicis; assembly: GCF_047302325.1. Lineage (NCBI taxonomy): Bacteria > Bacillati > Actinomycetota > Actinomycetes > Micrococcales > Microbacteriaceae > Microbacterium > Microbacterium phoenicis. The sequence goes on along the minus strand of NZ_CP154849.1, from coordinate 160,459 downwards.
CGACGACGGATGCCGCGCCTCAGTCGCTCATCCGTGCGATCATCGCGGCCGTGCGCGCCGGGTCGGCGTTCACCGTCAGCACCCCCGCGGGGCTTCCCGCCACGGTGCGCTCCGCTCTCACGGCGCTCGACGTTCCGGTGTTCGTCGAATCCGACGACCAGTGGTTCGCGCGGATGTCGGGACCCGGTGGCGAGGATGCCCCGGCGCGCGCCGATCGCGTGCGCCTCGTCGGGCCGCCGGCGCAGGTGCGGGAGGTCCGGACCGCCCTCGTGGCCGCGATCGACGGTGACCCCGATCTCGCGGTCTACGCCGACGAGGTGACGCAGGCGGGGCGCATCGAACTGCTCCCGTTCCTGCGTGAACAGGCGATCTCGATCACGGCGCACCGCTTCGGCAACCCCGATCACTGGAGCGAAGCCGTCATCTGACCGAGCGTTGGTAGGCCGATCCAGCTGGATTAATCGATCCGCAGAAGAAAACAACTTATCTTTCTGGCGCTGACCGATCTCGGCTTGTTTGAATGATCTAGCGCTTCTGGGGAGCGCGCACGAAAACACTTCGGGGGGAGTGTCGCCCCGGGCTCATGGACCATCGGTCAGAGCCCGGGGCATTCGTGTTCTCAGGCGTAGCGGGGGAGTCGCACCCAGGCATCCGGATCCGCGTCCTCGCGCGGGATCATGAAGGAATCCACGAGGGCTCGCACCGTGAGTCCCAGCAGCGTCCACTCTCCGGAGGGGGTGCCGTCGGCCCCCGTCATCTGGAACGTCGGGTGGGGGAGGTGCTCGAGCGACTGGATCGCGAACCCTTCCGCGAGCGCCGCCATCGCCTCGGCGAAGTCCTGGATGGTCAGCCCGTCCCGCATCCTCACCCCGTACGCGTCGATGACGTACTGGTACAGCTCTGCGAAGGCCTCGATGGACTCCCGGTGCCGCTCGTGGCTGGCCTCGGTCAGTTCCGGCCAGGTGTCGGCGGTGGTCCGCAGGGCCAGAGCGACGCGGAACGACTGGGCGTCGAGCATCTCGGTGGGGTCGTCAGCGGTGAGCTCGGCCGCCTGCACGTGCGCGAGCGCCGCTTCGCGGACGATCTCCTCGCCGGACGCGCCGGCGGCGATCATCTCGTCGACACGGGCCCGCATCCCGTCGGCCGGTCCGGTGACGCGCATCCGCACCATCGAGACGGCGAGGTCGCGGTGGTAGTCGGCCTGATCGGCCCACAGCCGGTAGGCGGCCCCGGTGGTCAGTCCCGTCCGCCGCAGCACGTCCTGCAGGCGGATGTGCTGTACGCCGGCACTGACCCCGCGTTCGAGGAGCATCTGCATGCCGGCGCGCAACAGGAGGGCTCTGGTCTGTTCACCCGTGCGTCTGGCCATGCTCTGCATCCTGTCAGTTCCGAGCAGCCCTTCGTGGCATGCATCCACCGGATTCCGGTGTCCGACCTGCCATGATGGGATCCGGCGTGCCCGATCCGTCGGCTCTGCAGAGCTCCGTCGGGCCTCAGGACAGCGTCCGCCGCCCCGGAGACGAGGAGCGAGAATGACGACGCCGACCGAGACGCCGAACCGTATCGCCCAGAGCCGTCGGTACCTGATGTGCCGCCCCGAGCACTTCACGGTGTCGTACAGCATCAATCCGTGGATGGAACCGTCGCGTCCCACCGACACCGCCAAGGCGGTCCGCCAGTGGCAGGCGCTCCACGACGCGTACATCGAGCTCGGCCACGAGGTCGACCTCATCGACCCGGTCCCGGGTCTACCCGACATGGTCTACACCGCGAACGGCGGGTTCATCATCGACGGTCGGGCGCTCGGGGTCCGGTTCCGCGTCGACGAGCGCCGCGGTGAGGAGCGCCCCTTCATGGACTGGTTCGCCGCGCAAGGGTTCGAGGTCATCGAGCCGACCGAGGTGCAGGAGGGTGAGGGCGACTTCCTCCTCGTCGGCGACACGATCCTCGCCGGCACCGGCTTCCGCTCCGTCGGCGACAGCCATCGCGAGCTGGCGGAGGTGTTCGAGCGCGAGGTCGTCTCGCTGCGGCTGATCGACCCGCGGTTCTATCACCTCGACACCGCGATCACGGTCCTCGACCCCGTCCAGGGCGCCGGCGGGGTGGAGCGGGCGAACATCGCCTACCTGCCCTCCGCGTTCGACGAGGACTCCCGTCGCGAGCTCGCCGTGCGCTACCCCGACGCGATCCAGGTGTCGGATGCCGACGGTGCCGTCTTCGGACTGAACGCAGCCAGCGACGGACTCCACGTCTTCGTCTCGCCGCGCGCGACCGACTTCGCCGCCCAGCTCGAGGAGCGCGGCTACGTCCCCGTCCCCATCGATCTGTCCGAACTGCTGCTCGGCGGCGGCGGCATCAAGTGCTGCACGCTCGAACTGCGCGGAGGTGCGCGATGACCGATCTCGATCTGCCCGCGTCGGACGCCGTGATCTCGGCCGAAGAGGCCCACGTCGCCCACAACTACCACCCGCTCCCCGTCGTCGTCGCCGAAGGCGACGGCTCCTGGGTGACCGACGTCGAGGGCAAGCGTTACCTCGACCTGCTGTCCGCCTACTCGGCGCTGAACTTCGGGCACCGGCATCCCGCCCTCGTCGCGGCGGCCACCGCGCAGCTCGGCCGGCTGACGCTCACGAGCCGGGCATTCCACAACGACCGGCTCGGCGACTTCGCGGCTGCGCTCGCCGAGCTGTCCGGCAAGGACATGGTCCTGCCGATGAACACCGGCGCCGAAGCGGTCGAGACCGGCATCAAGGTCGCGCGCGCCTGGGCGTACCGGGTCAAGGGCGTGCCCGAGGGGCGCGCGAAGATCCTCGTCGCGTCGGGCAACTTCCATGGTCGGACGACCACGATCGTCGGCTTCAGTGACGACCCGCAGGCGCGCGACGGCTTCGGTCCGTTCGCCCCCGGATTCGAGATCGTTCCTTACGGGGATGCCGCGGCCCTCGCGGCGGCGATCGACGAGAACACCGCTGCAGTGCTGATCGAGCCCATCCAGGGCGAGGCGGGCGTCGTGATCCCGCCGGACGGGTATCTCCGCGCGGTCCGCGAGGCGTGCACGGCGGCGAATGTGCTGTTCATCGCCGACGAGATCCAGTCCGGCCTCGGTCGCGTCGGAACGACGTTCGCGTGCGAACGCGAGGACGTGGTGCCCGACCTGTACCTGCTCGGCAAGGCGCTCGGCGGCGGCATCCTCCCGGTCTCCGCCGTCGTCGGGAACCGCGACGTCCTCGGTGTGATCCACCCCGGCGAGCACGGGTCGACCTTCGGGGGCAATCCGCTCGCCGCGGCCGTCGGGCTCGCCGTCGTCGACCTCCTCGCGACCGGCGACCTGCAGCAGCGTGCGCTCGCCCTCGGTGATCACCTGCGCTCCCGTCTCGAGCCGCTGATCGGTGCGGGCGTGACCGGGATCCGCGTCGCGGGCCTCTGGGCGGGCGTCGACATCGATCCGGCGAAGGGGACCGGCCGCGAGGTCGCCGAGCGGCTTCTCGCGCGCGGCGTCCTGGTCAAGGACACGCACGGCCAGACGATCCGCATGGCGCCGCCGCTGATCATCCGCGCTACCGAGATCGATTGGGCCGTCGAGCAGCTGCGACTCGCCCTCGCGGACTGACCGCCCGGCGAAACACTCCGGCAACACCGCCCGGATTAGGCTCGTCGCATGGGTGACCTCTTCGACGGATACGGTTCCACGCTGGCACCGCGCAAGACCCCCTCCGGCGTCCCGGCGTTCGACGAGATGTTCGCCGAGATCGCGCACCCGGGCGAGGCCGCGCGCTCCCGGTCGGCGTACCGGGAGCTGTACCAGGCGCTCGCCCAGATGACGCAGGAGGAGCTCCGCGGACGCACCGAATCGCTCGCCAGTTCGTACCTCGCGCAGGGCGTGACGTTCGACTTCGCAGGCGAGGAGCGGCCGTTCCCGCTGGATGCCGTGCCCCGGGTCATCGCCTACGACGAGTGGTCGCGCATCGAGAAAGGCGTGCAGCAGCGCGTCCGCGCGCTCGAGGCCTTCCTCGACGATGCGTACGGGCACCAGCACGTCGTGCGCGACGGCGTTCTGCCGGCGGGGCTGATCGCGTCCTCGCAGTACTTCTACCGTCAGGCCGCCGGCATCCGTCCCGCCAACGGCGTGCGCATCCAGGTCTCCGGCATCGACCTCATCCGTGACGAGCACGGCGAGATGCGCGTCCTCGAGGACAACGTGCGGGTGCCGTCCGGCGTCAGCTACGTGATCTCGAACCGCCGCGTCATGGCGCAGACCCTCCCCGAGCTCTTCGTCTCGATGCGGGTGCGGCCGGTCGGCGACTACCCGAACAAGCTGCTGCAGGCGCTGCGGAACTCGGCCCCGCCCGGGGTCGACGACCCGAACGTCGTCGTGCTGACGCCCGGCGTCTACAACTCCGCCTACTTCGAGCACACCCTGCTCGCCCGCCTCATGGGAGTCGAGCTCGTCGAGGGGCGCGACCTCGTCTGCCAGGGCGGCAAGGTCTTCATGCGGACCACGCGCGGTCCGCGTCGCGTCGACGTCATCTACCGCCGGGTCGACGACGACTTCCTGGACCCGCTGCAGTTCCGTGCCGACTCGATGCTCGGGGCCCCCGGGCTCATGCTCGCGGCGCGCCTGGGCAAAGTGACGATCGCGAACGCGGTGGGCAACGGTGTCGCCGACGACAAGCTGCTCTACACCTACGTGCCCGACCTGATCCGGTACTACCTCGCCGAGGAGCCCATCCTCAAGAACGTCGACACCTGGCGCCTGGAGGACCCGGGCGCCCTCGAAGAGGTGCTCGACCGGCTCGACGAGCTCGTCGTGAAGCCGGTCGACGGATCGGGCGGAAAGGGCCTCGTCGTCGGTCCGGACGCCAGCCCCGCTGAGCTCGGCGCACTGCGCACGAAGCTCCGCGCCGATCCGCGCGGCTGGATCGCGCAGCCGGTCGTCATGCTGTCCACCATTCCGACCCTCGTCGACGACGGGATGCGACCCCGCCACGCCGACCTCCGCCCCTTCGCCGTCAACAACGGCGACGAGGTGTGGGTGCTCCCCGGTGGTCTCACCCGCGTCGCCCTGCCCGAGGGGCAGCTCGTGGTCAACTCGAGCCAGGGCGGCGGATCGAAGGACACCTGGATCGTCGGTGGCGAGGCACCGGGCCGAGGCGAGTACGGGCAGTCGCAGTCGCTCGCGGGACTCGTCGCCGAGCAGGCCACCGCGACCTCGGCCATCCCGATCATCTACGACGCACAGGACGAGCCGGCGCACTCGCCGCAGGACCGGCCGCGCACGACCGCGGAGCAGCAGGAACAGCAGCAGCAGGGGCGCGACGCCGACGGAGGTGAGGACGCATGCTGAGCCGGATCGCCGAGAGCCTGTTCTGGATCGGGCGCTACATCGAGCGCTCGGACGGCACCGCCCGCATCCTCGACGTGCACCTGCAACTGCTGCTCGAGGACCCGTGGATCGATGAGGACACGGCGTGCCGCTCGCTCATGGGCGTCATGGGCACCCCCGCGCCGGAGGGCGGCCGCGCGGTCACCCGCGCCGACGTCCTGACGCACCTCGCGGTGGACCGGACGAACCCCTCGTCCATCGCGTACTCGCTGCAGGCCGCCCGCGAGAACGCCCGTCGGGCGCGCGAGATCGTGTCGACCGAGCTCTGGGAGACACTCAACACGACGTACTCCCGCATGCCGCGCCGCCTCAACGACGAGAAGACCCACGAGTTCTTCCAGTGGGTCCGCGAACGTGCCGCGCTCGCCGTCGGCGTCACGGACAACTCGACGAGTCACGACGAGGCCTGGCAGTTCTTCACGCTCGGGCGGGCCATCGAGCGCACCGACATGACCGCGCGGATGCTCGCGACGAGGTCGCTGACCGAGGCATCCGGTCCGTCCTGGACGACCATCCTGCGTTCGTGCGGCGCGTACGAGGCGTACCTGCGGACCTACCGAGGGATGCCGAGCTCGCAGAACGCGGCCGAGTTCCTGCTGCTCGACCGGCTGTTCCCGCGGTCGATCATCCACTCGATCCGCACCGCCGAGCAGTGCATGAGCGCGATCGACCCCGTCGCCGACCGCGTCGGGCACTCGAACTCGGTGCTGCGCGCCCTCGGGCGAATGCGCAACGAACTCGAGTACCGGCCGATCGACGAGGTGCTCACCGAGCTCCCCGCCCACATGCAGAGCGTGCAGTCGGTGACGCGCGAGGCGTCCGAGGCCATCCGGGCACGGTTCTTCCCGACCCAGGCCGAACCCAGCTGGATCGGAGAGACCTCATGAAGCGGCTGCGCATCGAGCACACGACGGGCTTCGACTACCCGGGCGAGGTGGGGGCGTCGTACAACGAGGCTCGGATGCTGCCGACGACGAGCGACAGCCAGTTCGTCCTGAGCTCGCAGCTCGACATCGACCCGTCGACGACCGTCAACTACTTCGTCGACTACTTCGGCACCCGGGTGGCGGCCTTCGACGTGCTCGCGAAGCACTCCGCCCTTCAGATCACGGCGCGCTCGCTCGTCGAGGTGCGTGCGCGGCCGCTCACCCACCCCGACATGTCGTGGGAGGCGCTAACGCGCGACGCGCAGCGGTCGATCGGCACGGTCGAGATGCTGTCGCAGACGCGGCGCACCGAACCCCACCCCGAGGTCGCGGACCTCGCCGCGGGCATCGCCGCACAGCACGAGAACCCCTCGCACGCCGCCCTCGCGATAGCGACGGCAATCGGTCAGGCCGTCGAGTACGTGCCGGGCGCGACGGAGGTGCAGTCGACCGGTGCCGAGGCGTGGGTGGAGCGGAAGGGCGTGTGCCAGGACATGGCTCACATCGCTCTCGGCGCGTTGCGGTCGGTCGGGATTCCGGCGCGGTACGTGTCGGGCTACCTGCACCCGAACCCCACCGCCGAGGTCGGCGTGCCCGTCGTCGGGGAGTCGCACGCCTGGATCGAGTGGTACGCGGGTTCCTGGCACGGCTTCGACCCGACGAACGACGCCGAGATCGGCGACCGTCACGTCACCGTCGGCCGCGGCCGCGATTACAACGACGTTCCGCCCCTGCGCGGCGTCTACGCCGGGCCGTTCAAGAGCCGCCTCGAAGTGGAGGTCCTCATCACACGCGAGGCGTGAGGCGGCCGCTCAGGCGGGCGAGTCGTCGGGGTCGAGGGTTTTGAGGGTATCCTCCTCGACGGCGTTGTCGGCGTCGAGCTGGTTCTCCGTGCCCTCGTCGCCGCCGGTGGGGTCGTCCTGCTCGGGGGTTGCTGATGCGTCGCTCATGGCGGCACGCTACGCGCGGTGGGGCTCGGCATCCGCCCCCTTGACAGCTCGGAGCGCTGCCCCGGACGGCGCCCGCTCAGTGCTCGACCGTGCGGAACGTTGCGGGGGCGAGGTCGATCCCGTCCTCCACGCCGTCGACGGATACGGTCACCGAGCGCGCCGCGCGGTCGAGGTTCGCGACGAGCAGCGTCGTGCGACGGCCCCGTCGATGACCGATCGCCCAGACCAGGCCGTCGGGGCTGTCACCCCAGAGCAGCGCGCCGCCCGAGCCGGCGGCGAGCTCGCGCAGCGCGGATGCCGCGGGCATGTCGGTCCCGTCGGAGGCGCGGATGCCTCGCGGTCCCCATTCCTCGAAGAACGCCAGCGAGGCGACCCCGGGGACCGCGAGCGCCGCCGCGCTCGCAACCGTCCACGCGGCGAGTTCCGGCGCTGACTGACGCGTGTCCGTCGTGCCGGTGAACTCCGCTCCGTAGCCCTCAGACAGGTCGCCGCGGGTGGGCGCCGGTTGCGGACCGGTCGCGACGTCGTTGAAGCGCGGTCGCAGCGAGACGGGCCCGATGTGCACCGGTGTGCCATCGGCGTACCCCACCGCCTGTGTCGCGACGAGCCGCTGCATGGCGACGGACTCGACGAGCTGCTCGGTGCCGGTCGCGTGGAACAGGGGGGTGACTGTCGTGAGGATGCCGTCGAGGTCGTTCGGCAGCCGGTGCCGTTCGCGATTCAGCTCCGTGAAGTGGGATCGCGAGCCGCCGATGACGGGCAGACGGATGCCGGCGCGGTCCAGCGCCGCGCGGAGCGCGGCGGTCGCCGGGACGTCCGACACGTGGCGCGCGGCGACGCCCGGCTGGAAAGCGGCGACCCGCAGCACGTCGAGCCCTCGGAGCGCTGCGGCCGCGGCATCCAGCGCATGGGCGTCGTCGCCGAGGATGACCCGCACATCCAGGGGCACGGCGGACGCCGCGGCCCGGGCCAATGCGGCGGGCCAGGTCGGGGTGCCGAGGTCGAGCTCGACGACGAGGCCGTCGCCGACGGGCGCCACCGTGGGGGCCGGGTCCGGCGCGGTCGCCGCGCCCAGCAGGATCTGCGGAAAGCGTCCGCCGTCGCGCAGCGTGAGCACGTCGCCGTCGTCCGTCTTGGCTGCGGCAGGCTCGCCCACCACCTCGATCGTCACCGACTGGCTCACGCGCTCCCCGGCCTCGACGCGGTACGAGAACGGCAGGTCCAACGGGCGGCTGTAGGTCTTGTACGAGGCGTCGGTCCAGTTGCGCTGGTCCTCCATCTCGAAGACGTCGCCGTCGAACGCGACGTCGACCGTCGCGCCCGGTACCTGCCACGTGAGCCCGGCGATGTCCCGCATCGGCTGGTGCGGGCTGATGGCGCGCGGGAAGGCGGTGCGCTCGCCGGTGCCGTCGGGATGCCGCACCTCGGCGGGCACGCCGGCCAGGGACGGCGGGTGCAGGACGACCAGGCCCGTGCGGTTCGTGTCGAACGCGGCACCCGCCTCGAGGTCGAGCAGCACCCGGAGCCCCGCCGGCCGGGCTTCGACGCGGACGACGCCCGAGAACGAGGACCCGAGCCCCTCCGAGCGCACGTGCAGCGTCAGCGTGACGTCGGTGCTCCGCACGCGGTCCACGACGAGGTCCGCGGTGTTCCAGTCGGCGTCGCGGACGACGGCCCGGACGCTGCGCAGCACCACCGTGCCGTGGACGGCGATGTCGGCCAGCTCGTCGCCCCGCAGCTCGAGCGACCAGGGCCCGCTCCGCCACGACGGGTGCTCGGTGTGCCAGACCATGTCAGAGCGAGGTCATCCCGCCGTCGACCTGGAAGGTCGCCCCGGTCGCGAAAGAACCGTCGTCGCTCGCGAGGTAGACCATGATCCCGGCGACGTCGTCGGGCGTCCCCGCGCGGCCGATCGGGATGCGGCTGACGATCGCGGCACGGGACTCCGGATCCTCGCTGATGGCCGACACGAGCGGCGTCTCGGTGTAGGCGGGCTGCACCGTGTTGACCCGGATGCCGCGGTCGGCGTACGCCGCCGCGACCGTGCGGGAGAGCCCGTGCATCCCCGCCTTCGAGGCGCTGTAGGCGGTGAAGTCCCTGCCCTCGCCGTTGACGGCGGTGGGGCTGCCGGTGAGGATGATCGACCCGCCGCCGAGGGCGAGCATCGTGCGGACGGCGTACTTCACGGTCAGGAAGGCGCCGGTCAGGTTGACGTCGATGGTGCGGCGCCAGACGTCGAGGTCGAGGTCGGCCGCCGGTGCATCCTGACCGAACAGTTGGATGCCGGCGTTCGCCACCACCACGTTCGGCGCCCATCCGGCGTCCGTTGCCGCCGCGAACCCGGCTTCGACCGACGCCTCGTCAGAGATGTCCATCGTCACCGCCATTGCGGCCTCGCCGATCCGCGCGGCTGCGGCTGCCGCGCCGTCGCCGTTGCGGTCAGCGAGGATCACGCGGGCGCCCTCGCGGGCGAAGCGCTCGGTCACCGCCGCGCCGATGCCGAGGGCGGCGCCGGTGACGAGGGCGGTCTTGCCGTGCAGTCGTGCCATGTCGCTCATCTCCGGGTCAGCGCTCGATGTGGTCGAGGTGCAGCATGCGCGCGAGGTTCGCATCGAGCTCGTCGTCGCGGAAGATCTTCTTCCAGTCCTCCTTGATGATGCTCTCGCGACCGTAGTCCATCGCGATCAGGCACGCGTCGCTGAACGGGTTGTCACCGCGCAGGCCGTTGGCGAGCGCCACCTGGGTGTGCCCGTAGAGGATGCTGCGCGCCGCCGCCTCGGGGACGCCCATCGTGTGGATCGCCTCGTCGAGCGCTTCGTTCAGGAGCGAGCCGATCATGCACGCGACGGTCTCGACGAGCGTCGGCTCGAGCTGCGCGAGCTGCTTCACGGTGACGAAGTGGACGTCGATGACCGGTGCGTAGATCGCGCGGACGGTCTCCTCGACGATGCGCGCGTGCTCGGGGTTGTCGGACTCGACGGCGGCGATGGCGTCCTGCGGGGCGGCGATGCCGCCGAAGGTGTCGGCCCACTCCTCCTTCGTGGTGCGCTCGAGGAACACCGACGGGTGGCACGGGTGCGCGACGGCCTGGATGACGTCGTCACGGGTCGTGAGGAGCCCGGCGTACGCGGCGGCGGGGTCGAGCGTCAGCACGATCGCGCCGGTCTTCAGCTGCGGGACGAGCTCGGCCGTGACGGCGCCGAGGGCGAGGTCGGGCACCGCGAGCACGACGATGTCGGCGTCGGCGACCGCGACGGAGGCGTCGGTCAGTTTCCGGCCCGCGGCGATCGTGCGCTCGCGACCGGCGGGCGAGTTCTCGACGTAGTGGACGGTGTGGTCGGTCTTCACGAGGTTGTTGGACACGCGCATGCCCATCTTCCCTCCGGCGCCGATGACGGCGATGGTGTGGCTCATTCGAAGCTCCTCAGGTGGTCGAGGGTGGCGCGGGTCCATTCCCGCTCCGTGCGGATGGTGGTCTCGGGGTCGCCCTGCCAGGGCAACCAGTGCTCGACGATCTCGTTGATCCCGCGCTCCCGCGGGCGGACGGTGTCGAGCAGGTGTCGGTAGTCGTGCAGGCCCGTGCCCATGCGGGCTCCCGAGTAGGTGAAGCCGACCCAGCCGGGCTGCCGGTCGAACGCGAAGTCCTTCGCGTGCACGTTCACCACCGCAGGGGCGGTCTGCTCGACGCACGTGCGCGGGGATTCGAGCCGCGCGACGACGTTGGCGGGATCGAGGCAGATGCCGAGGTGCGTGCTGTCCGCGTCGCGCACGAGGCCGAGCAGGTCGTCGGTCGCGAGCTGTTCGTAGGTCTCGAGGGCGAGTGTGACCCCGGCCGACTCGTACGAGGGGAGGATGGCGCGCAGCAGCGCGCCGGCCTCGGCGGGCGTCGGCCGCGAGTCCGGCCCGAACACCATGCTGCGCACGAGCCGCGCGTCGAACGCCTCCGCCAGCGCGAGGAACCGTTCGAGGTGGTCGAGTCCGATGCCCTTCGTCCCGAGTTCGATGCGGAGCCCCAGCTCGCGCGCGGCGCGGGCGGCATCCCCGACCTCCCGGTCCGACATCCCGGTCAGGGGGGCGTAGTCGCAGATCTGGAACAGCTCGACGCCCAGCTCGCGCGTGCGCTCGAAGGCGCCGACGAGCGGGAGCGGGTCGGGGGAGCGGTCGGAGTGCTCCCAGAAGAAGGCGTACGTCCCGAGCCCGATCACGGCGCGCTCCGGCGGAGCGCGAGGGCGTGCGCCTCGTCGAGGACGGCGGCGAACGCCGCCGGGTCGTGTGCGAACCGGCCGAGGAAGAGTCCGTCGACGGCGTCGCCGAGTTCGCCGAGCAGGCCGGGCCCCGCCGAGCCGCCGTAGATGACGCGCGAGCCCGCGCGGTCCTGGTCCGCGTCGAGCGCTGCGCGGAGCGCGCGGGTCACTGCCGAGATGTGGGGGACGGGCGCGGGCGAGGGGGCGCCGATCGCCCAGACCGGCTCGTAGGCGACGACGATCGGTCCGGCCGGGGCGCCGGCGAGGTCGCGCGCGAGCTGGGCGACCGTGGCCGTCGCGGCGGACTCGGCATCCTGCCGCTCGTCCTCGCCGACGCACAGTACGGGCGTCACGCCGTGGCGGAGCGCCGCGGCGGTCTTCGCGGCGACGACCTCGTCCGACTCACCGAACAGCCGGCGTCGCTCGGCGTGGCCGACCTCGGCATACGCGACGCCGGATTCGGCCACCTCCGCGGCGGTCACCTCGCCCGTGAACGGGCCCGGCTCGTGCGCCGAGACGTCCTGCACGCCGAGGCGCGCGAGGGTCCCCGCGAACGCGCCGGCGGCGTCGTCGATCTGCAGGTAGGTGGGGATCACGAAGACCTCGACGGCGCCGCTGCGGACGCCCTCGTGGGCGCGCAGCACGGCGGATGCCTGCGCGAACCACGCGCGCGCCCGACGCCGCCCGAAGTACGCCTTCAGGCTGACCCCCACCGTGACCTGCGGCATCAGCAGGATCCGGTGCTCTCGTACTCCCCGATGACGGCGACCTTCGACGCCGAGGCGGAGGACGGGTCGAACCGGTAGGTCAGCCACTCGCGTACGAGCCGACGGGCGAGCTCGAGGCCGACGACCCGCTGCCCCATCGTGAGCACCTGCGCGTCGTTGGAGAGCACGCCGCGCTCGACCGAGAACGAGTCGTGTGCGGTGACGGCCCGGATGCCCGCGACCTTGTTCGCGGCGATCGCGACGCCCAGCCCGGTGCCGCAGATGAGCAGCGCCCGGTCGGCCTCGCCGCGGGCGACGCGCTCGGCCGCCTCGATCGCGACCTTCGGGTACGGCGTGTGGCCGTCGGCGCCGACGCCCACGTCGACGACCGACGCGACGCCCTCGCTCTGCTCGAGGTCGTGCTTGAGGATCTCCTTGTAGTCGAAGCCGGCGTCGTCGCTGCCGACGATGATGCGCAGGGGCTCGGTCATGTCAGTTCCTCTCGGGGGTGTCGGCCGATGCGGACCGACTGATGACGGGGGCCGCGGCGAGGGTCTCGCCGACGGCGGTGACGATCAGGGCGAAGGAGTGGGCGCCGGCGTCGACCGTGCCCACGGCGTGCTCGCCGTGTGTGCGGGCCCGACCCTTGCGGGGGAGCAGGTCGGCCGTGGCTGCGGCCGCGTCGGTCGCCGCGACGGCCGCGGTGCGCCAGGCATCCGCGAGACGCGCACCCGCCGCGACGTCGCCCGTGAGCGTCTCGGTGAAGGGGAGCAGCGCGTCGACCATCGTCTTGTCGCCGCGTTCCGCCTTGCCGTGCGAGACGACGGCGCCGACGCCCGCTGCGACGCCGTCGGCGATGCGCGTCGCGTCGGGCCGGCCGGCGTCGCCGAGACGGGAGGCGAGTTCGGCGAGCAGCAGACCCCACAGGGCACCCGAGGTCCCGCCGGCGCGGTCCGACCACGCGTCTGCCGCCCGGGCGAGCGTCGTCGCCGCACCGGCACCCGCATCGGCGGCCTGCCGCGCGGCGCGGACGGCGGCGCGCGATCCGCGCTGCATCCCGATCCCGTGATCGCCGTCGCCCGCGACCGCGTCGATGCGTCCGAGCTCGTCGACGTGCTCGTCGATCGTCCGCGCGACGGTGTCGAGTGCGGCCACGACCGTCGCTGCGAGCAGGACGGATGCGGCGTCGCCGGCGACGTCGTCCGCCCCGGACGCCGCGGCGGTGCGCCCGGCATCCCGCCGCTCCGTCGTCGGGACCGCGCCGCGCCGGTACGCGGGGGCGTCGACGGGGGTCTCCCACAGGTCGGCGAGCTCGTCGTCGAGCCAGAACAGGGTCAGCGATGTCCCCGCCATGTCGAAGCTGGTGCAGTACTCGCCCACGTGCGGGTCGACGATCTCGAGCCCCGCCTCGTCGAGGAGAGCGGCGACCCGGCGGTACACGACGAACAGCTCCTCGTATTTCAGTGAGCCGAGACCGTTGAGCAGCGGGACCACGCGACCGTCGGCACCGTCGGGGCGTTCGGCGAGCAGCCGCGCCACGAGCATCTCGGCGAGGCCGTCGGCGGTCGGGATGTCGGTCTCGTCGATGCCGGGTTCGCCGTGGATGCCGAGGCCCACCGCCATGCGACCGTCGGGCACCGAGAACAGCGGAGCGTCCGCGCCGGGGAGGGTGCACCCCGTGAAGGCGACGCCGAAGGAGCGGGTGCGGTCGTTCGCGAGGCGCGCCACGCGTGCCACGCCCGCGAGGTCGTACCCGGCGGCGGCGGCGGCGGCCGCGGCGCGGAACACGGTGAGGTCGCCGGCGATCCCGCGGCGACGATCGCGCTCGGCGGGGCCGGCGCTCGCGATGTCGTCGGTGACGACGACGGTCTCGCAGGGGATGCCCTCGGAGCGCAGGCGTTCCTGCGCCGCATCGAAGTTGAGCACGTCGCCGGCGTAGTTGCCGTAGCTCAGCAGCACGCCGCCGCCGGCGTCGGCGGCCGAGGCGACGGCATGGACCTGCTGCGTCGAGGGGGAGGCGAAGAGGTTCCCCAGAGCCGCGCCGTGCGCGAGGCCCGGCCCGACGAGGCCGCCGAAGGCCGGGTAGTGCCCGGACCCGCCGCCGATGACGACGGCGACCTGGCCGTCGGGCACGCGGGTGCTGCGGACGACGCCGCCCGTGACGCGCTCGACGTAGCGACCGTTCGCGGCGACGAAACCGTCGATCATCTCGTCGGCGAAGTCCGCCGGATCGTTCCACAGGCGCGTCATCGCGTGCTGCTCCTCGGGTCGGGGGTGCGGGTGTCCCGCATCGTCATTGTGCACAACCGGTTGACCAATTGCAAGAGCGCCGGCGCCGCGATCCCGCGCTCTCTCCCGTATCTTGATCCCGTGCCCGCTTATCCGTCCGACCGCTCCGCCGACATCGCGGCGTCCCTCGGGGTGCTGCCCTCCGGCACGCCGGTCTCGGAAGTCGCGCGTCGGCTCATGGACCTCTTCACGAGCGGAGACCTCGAGCCCGGCACGCGCCTGCCTCCCGAGCGTCAGCTCTCGGTCACGCTCGGCGTCGGCCGCTCAGCCGTGCGCGAGGCACTCGCCGCCCTCGAGATCCTCGGCATCGTCGACGTCCGGCCCGGCTCGGGCACCTACCTTCGCGGGACGGCGAGTGACCTGCTGCCGCAGACCCTGCGCTGGGGCCTGCTGATCGGACGGCGCAGCACCGACGATCTGCTCGACGTCCGCTCGGGACTCGAGATCTACTGCGCCCGCCTCGCCGCGTCGCGGGCGGATTCCGACGACATCTCGCGCCTGGCCGATTCGCTCGCCCGCATGAGGGCCGCCGATGCGGACCTCGCCGCCTTCGCACGAGCGGATGCCGCCTTCCACGACGCGCTCGCCCGCGCCGCCGGCAACGCCGCGCTCGTCGACCTGCTGCACGTGGTGCGCTCGCTCCTGCAGGTCTACGCCGACCGAGCCGTGCACGACGCCGCCGCCGCGCGTCTGGCGATCGCCGAGCACGACGCGGTGTTCCGCGCGGTCGAGGCGAAGGACGAGGATGCCGCGGCGTCCGCGATGGCCACGCACATGGCGACCGCGGCCGCGCGTCTGGCCTCGTCGACCGAGGGCTGACCCCGGCCAATCCCCGGATCCGCGGCCACAGCCTCGTTGCGAAAACCACTGAACGTTATTTAGTCTTTGGGCACCGGGGCCACCAGGACCCGCCCGCCACGACGACGTCGCAGGAGACCGCAGTGACCGCATCCTTTTCCACCGCCCCCGACGGCGCGCGCTACCGCGATCTGAACCGCAACGGGGTGATGGACCCGTACGAGGATCCGCGCCTGCCGGTCGCGGAGCGCGTCGCCGACCTCGTCTCGAGACTCTCCCTCGAGGAGAAGGCGGGGCTGATGATCCAGACGATCGTCCCGACGACGACCGACGGCGAGGTCGACGGGCCGTCTACGATGCCCGGGCGCACCGCGGCGCGCGAGTTCATCGAGGGCATGCACGTCACGCACCTGAACATCCACCAGATCCCCGATCCGCGCGCCATGGCCCGGTGGGTGAACGGGCTGCAACGCGTGGCCGCCGCATCGGGCCACGGCATCCCGGTCACCATCTCGACCGACCCGCGTCACTCCTTCACCGAGAACGTGGGGGCGTCGTTCACGGCCGGTCACCTCTCGGCCTGGCCCGAGCCCCTTGGACTCGGCGCGCTCGCCGACCCGGGCTTCGTGCGGGAGTTCGCCGACATCGCGCGGCGCGAGTACCTGGCCGTCGGCATCCGCTCGGCACTCCACCCGATGCTCGACGTCGCGACCGAACCGCGTTGGCCGCGTCAGTACGGCACGTTCGGTCAGGATGCCGAGCTCGTCGGACGTCTGGGGGTCGCCTACGTCGACGGATTCGAGGGCGACCGGCTGACGGCGGCGAGCGTCGCGTGCATGGCCAAGCACTTCCCCGGTGGCGGGCCTGAGAAGGACGGTGAGGACCCCCACTTCCCCTACGGCACCGACCAGGTGTACCCCGGCGGGATGTTCGAGTACCACCTCGAACCGTTCCGCCGTGTGATCGACCGGGGTGTCTCGGCGATCATGCCGTCGTACGGGATCCCCCGCGGGGTGGTCCTCGACGGAGAGCCCGTCGAGGAGGTCGCCTTCGGCTTCAACCACCAGATCATCACGGGCCTGCTGCGCGAGAAGCTCGGCTTCACCGGCGTCGTCTGCACCGACTGGGGGCTCATCACCGAGTCGCGCCTCATGGGCAAGGTGCTGCCGCCGCGGTCGTGGGGCGTCGAGCACCTCAGCGAGATCGAGCGCGTCCGCAAGGCCCTCGACGCCGGCGTCGACCAGTTCGGCGGCGAGGACGACCCGGCGCTCGTGCTCGAGCTCGTGCGCTCCGGAGCCGTTCCGGAGTCCCGCCTCGACGTCTCGGTCGCGCGCCTTCTGACCGTCAAGTTCGAGCTCGGCCTCTTCGACGACCCGTTCGTCGACGAGGATGCCGCGGGTGAGATCGTCGGCAGCGCCGAGTTCCGCGCGGCGGGGGACCGGGCGCAGTCGCGCTCGGCCGTGATCCTGCCCGGCGGGGCGGGGGAGGTCGCATCCGTCCTTCCCCTTCGTCCGGGAACGGCGGTGCATGCCCCCGAGGTGTCCGACGACGCGATCCGCGATGCGGGATTGGTGCCGACGGCGGATGCCGCCAGCGCCGACGTCAGCCTCGTGCGGCTGCAGCCGCCGTTCGAGCCGCGCGACGAGTACATGCTCGAGGCGCACTTCCACGCCGGCTCGCTCGCCTTCGACGAGGCACTCGTGGCAGGGGTTGCCGAGGTCGCCGCGGCGACACCGACCATCGTCACCGTGCACCTCGAACGGCCCGCGCTGCTCGAGCCGGTCGCGGCGCACGCGCACGCCGTCGTGGCGACGTTCGGGGCCTCGGAGGCGGCGCTCCTCGATGTGCTCACCGGGCGGGTGACGGCGGCGGGACGACTGCCCTTCGAGATCCCCCGCGACGAGGCGGCCGTCCTCGCCGGGCACTCCGACGTCCCCGGTGGGACGGCCGATCCGGTGTACGAAGCCGGAACTCCGTCGATCGTGGTGACGCCCGCCGATGCGTGAACGCCGGAACTCCGCGCAGGGGCGCGAGAGTCGTGAGCTGATCCTCGAGACCGCCCTCGAGGTCATCGGGCGGCGCGGGTTCGGGGCCACCTCGCTGCGCGACATCGCTGCCGAGGTGGGCATGACGCAGGCCGGCATGCTCCACCATTTCGGCACGAAGGAGAACCTGCTCGTCGAGGTGCTGCGGGAGCGAGACGCCGCGACCCGCGAAGCCCTCGCCGAGCAGGCCGGCGCCGAACCGCCGTCGGTGCGGGTCGCGCGGCGCAACGCCGAGTCGCCCGCGCTCGTGCACCTGTACACGAACCTGCAGGTCGCGGCATCCGCCCCCGATCACCCCGCCCGCGCCTTCTTCGAGGAGCGTCAGCTGAGCGTTCACGCCGTCGTGGCAGCCGATGTCCGGGCGCGCCAGGAGGCGGGCGGTGTGGCAGCCGGGCTCGACGCCGACATGGCCGCGACGGTCCTGCTCGCCCTCTCGGACGGCCTGCAGCTGCAGCAGGGCGTCGACCCGACGATCGACATCGCCGAGGTACTCGCCTGGACGTGGGACTCGCTCAGTCGACGCGCGTGACGCGGATAGCCATGAACTGCCGTCCCGGCAGCTCGACGCGCACCTGACCGCGGTGCATCCCCGGCAGCTCCTCGACGGACATCCCCCACGTGTCGATGACCTCGACGCGCCATTCGCCCTCGTCGAGGATGACGTTCCGGAACCGCGGCCGGTTGAAGCCGAAGTAACCCACCTTCACTCGGCCGGCGACGCCGCCCCACGGGACGTCCCAATCGCCCGGCAGCGGGTCCCAGACACCGTCCGGCGCTTCGGCCTGCAGCTGCTCGAGGAAGGCGATCCGTGCCGGCGACGAGCCGTGCAGTGCGCCGCCTTTAGACCACCACAGCACCTCGTCGTCATCGCCGACGGATGCCGCGCCTCCGAGCGCGGGCGGATAGTAGGTCTCACCGTGGCCGACGTAGCCGCCGCGGACGGCTCCCTCCCAGAACCGGCGGGTCATCTCCTCGCCGGTGATGTTGCCCCAGCCCTGGTCTATATCGCCCTCGTACGCGCACTCGTCGATGACGACGGGCTTGCCCCACTCCTCGCGCCACTGGTCGGTGTTCTCCGCGGTGCGGTACACGTCGACCCGCTGGATGCTGACGTGCGTGATCCACGGCTTGGCGTAGTCGTAGACGGGGCGGCAGTTGTGGATCGAGTTGAGGTGGCCGAAGGCATCCTCTTCTCCCACGACGGCGGCGAGCCGCTCCCAGTCGTCGAGGTCCTTCGACCACAGCAGGTCGTACTCGTTCGCCATCGACCACCAGACGTTCGCGAATCCCGACAGGCGTCGCACGACGTACCGGAGGTACCGCTCGTCGACGGCGGGCCCGAGGTCGGCGAAGCCCCACCGGTCGTAGGCGTGGAAGAGGATGAGGTCCGCTTGGATGCCGAGGGCCGCCAGGTCCGCGATGCGCTGCTCCAGGCGTCGGAAATGCGCGGGGTCGAACCGGGTGTGGTCGAAACCGCCCTCGAGGGTGCCGACGAACGGGAAGTCGGCCGGTTCGTTGGCGTTGTAGAGATACGACTTCGGGAAGACGCACATGCGCAGCTTCACGAAGGGGCCCTCGGCAAGGGTCTCGAGCGTCTTCTGCTGGAGTTCCTCGGGCTGGTGGGTCCATGCGTAGGCGGTCGTGCCGACCGGGCGGTGGCGGGTGCCGTCGGCGTGCTGGAAGTGCAGACCGTCGACGCCCACCGGTCCGTGCGAGCCCTCGCGGGCGGCGACCACCTCGACGGTGCCGGTGAGACCGTCGAGCGACCGCGCGGTCGAGCGGGTCTCGAAGGTCCACGTGCCGATCGTGTCGGCGAGGGCGCGGACGACGTAGACGCCGTCGCCGTCGTAGAAACCGCCCACGCGGATCTCCTCGCCGCCCCGGCGGAAGACGGCGTCGAGCTCGACGTCGACGAACGGGTTGCCGTGCGAGGGCCCGGCGATGCGCACCTCGAGCGGGTCCCACAGCGGCGTCGGCGCCGGGAGGGCGACCTCCGCCGAGGCGCGGGGGACATTGTCGCCCTCGTAGGCCCCGTCGGGGTCGATCGCGGGTGCGTACGGGGGGCGCCCGCCCCCGGACCCCACCTCTGCGAGCGCGGCGAAGAACCTCTCCCGCTCCTCCAGGTCCTCGAGGGCGGGGACGATCGCGACGAGCTGGCCGAGGCGGCCGTTCCGGAACTGCGTCGCCATCGGCGAGGCGGCGACGCCGGGAAGGTACCGCTCGAGGATCGCGCGGGCGTCCGGATCGTCGAGTGCCTCGCCGAAGGTGCTGGCGCGGTCGAACATGGTGTCTCCTCGGGTGGGTCAGGCGGATGACGTCGCGCGCCGGATCGCGTCGTCGACGGCCGCGAGCAGGTCGGGCGGGGTGAACATGAGCGCGGTCGTGACGGGGCGCCCGGCGCCCCAGCGGGTCTCGGCCCGCACCGCCTCTGCCCGGTCGGGGTCGGCGGCGGCGACCGTGTCGACGAGCGCGGCGTAGGCGCGGGGGTCGTCGATGACATCGGCGAGCGACGCGTGCAACCCGTCCAGTGCGGGGCGCGGGGGAGTGGCATCGGCTGCGAAGCGCCATTCGTGGCGACCCGATCCGACCTCGTCCGGTGCGCCCGGCACGTCGACCTCGGCGGTCGTGTTCGCCGGCACGACCGCAGTCACCACGATTTCGTCGCCGTCGCGACGCCACGAGACCGACGCCTCGCCGTAGGGGGTGAGGTGGCGGGCCGACGCGGACGACAGCGTTTCGAGCGGCTGAGGTGCGATGCGCAGCCGTCGGTAGCCCGGAGCGGCAGGCGCGAGGCCGGCGACCGTCCGGTGCAGCCAATCGGCGACGGCGCCCAGCGCGTAGTGGTTGAACGAGGTCATCTCGCCCGGGTTCACGGTGCCGTCGGGCAGAAGCGAGTCCCACCGCTCCCACACCGTGGTCGCGCCCTGCGTCACGGGGTAGAGCCACGACGGGCACTCCGTCTGCGTCAGCAGGCGCTCGGCCGCGGCGAGGTGGCCGCCGCGCGTCAGCGCGTCGGCGACCAGGGGCGTCCCGACGAACCCGGTGCCGATGCGGTACCCGCCCTCGCGGACGAGGGCCGCGAGACGGTCCGCCAGCGCGGCACGCACCTCGGGATCGGTCACGAGATCGAACTCGAGCGCGAGGGCGTACGCGGTGGGCGCGTCGCTCATCATGCGTCCCGCGGGCGTGACGTACTCGTCGACGAACGCCCGACGGCTGCGCTCGGCGAGCGTGCCGTAGTGCGCGGCATCCGTCTCCAGTCCGAGCAGCCGCGCAGCATCGGCGACCTGTCGGAGGGAGCGGGCGTAATACGCCGACGCGACGATGTCGCTGTCGACCTTCGCGTGCCCGGGCTTGTCCGGCGGCGCGGCGGGGTCGAGCCAGTCGCCGAGCTGCATGCGACCCGCCCACAGACCGCCCTCGCCCGCGTCGCGGCCCACGGCATTCACCCAGGTCCGCATGCTCTCGTACTGCGCGGCGACGACGACGCGATCGCCGAAGCGCTCGTGCAGGACGGTGGGGACGACGGTTGCGGCGTCACCCCAGGCCGCGGGCGAGGCGCCGCCGGCGAACCCCGTGAGGGCCGAGGGGACGACGACGGGAACCGACCCGTCGTCGCGCGCCTGCTCGTGGGCGAGGTCCCGCAGCCATGAGGTGAGGAACCCGGCGCAGTCGTAGAGGAACGAGGCCGTCGGAGTGAACACCTGGATGTCGCCCGTCCAGCCCAGCCGCTCATCGCGCTGCGGGCAGTCGGTCGGGATCGACAGGAAGTTGCCGCGCATGCCCCACACGACGTTCTCGTGCAGGCGCTCGATGAGCGGATCGGATGCCGAGAACCACCCGGTCCGCGTCATGTCGGTGTGGAGGACCACGGCCTCGACGTCGGCGGGGTCGACGTCGGCGCCGGTGATCTCGGCATAGCGGAAGCCGTAGAAGCTGAAGCGCGACTCGAGGACGTCGTCGCCCCCGGAGAGATCGAAGGTCGCCGTCGCGACGGCGTTGCGGAGGGGGCGGAGGGAGAGCTCACCGTCCTCGAGAACCTCCGCGTGCCGGATCGTCACGCGGGCGCCCGCGTCGCCGCGGAGCCGCACCCGCAGCCTGCCCACGAGGTTCTGCCCGAAGTCGAGAATCGTGCCGCCCGAAGGGGTCGCCAGCACGTCCGCGACGGGGAGGGTCTCGATCCGCCGGACGGGCGGAGCGATCCGGGCCTCGGGGACGGGGACCGTCTCGTACCTCGGGAGGGCCGCAGCCCCGACCCGGACGGGACGGAACTCCGCGGCCGTGAGTCGGAGGTCCTGGTGCTCGCCCGCGTAGATGCCGCTGTCGACGACGGCGCACTGCGCGGCGGCCTCCCACCCGTCGCCGGTCGCGGCGACCGTGGTGGTCGTGCCGTCGTCGAAGGTGACGCGCAGCTGCGCGAGGAAGGACGGCTGCGTCCCGTAGAGCCGGGCGGCGAACGCGAAGAAGCCGTACTTCTCGGTGTACCAGGCGCCGGCGAGGGTCGCGGACAGCTCGTTCTCCCCCTCGCGGACGAGCTCGGTCACGTCGACCGTCTCGTGGACGAGCCGGTCGCGGTAGGCGGTCCACCCGGGAGAGAGGACGTCCTCCGACACCGGCGTCCCGTTCACCTCGGGTTCGGCGACGCCGAGGGCGGTCCAGAAGAGGAGGGCGCGGGTGACCGGGCGGCCGAGCCGGAACCGCGTCTTCACGACGGTGGGCATCGCCTCGCGGGCGGGGTCTGCGAGCCCGACGGGCTGCGCGACCCACTCGCCGGCAGCCAGGAAGCCCGCCGCGAGTTCGTAGCCGTCGGACCAGTCGGTCCAGGTGCCGGATGCCGCCTGTGCCCGCACGCGGATGGTGCGGCGGTCGCCGGGTTCCAGCGGCGCGAACGGCCACGCGACGAGCGCGCTGTCGGCGCCGTCGAGCGTGACGGTGTCGCTACCGTCCGTGACTTCGGCGCGCGCCTGGATCCAGTTCGCTTGGTCGGTCGCGACGATCCAGCTCAGGCGCGGCTCGGCCGTCGCGACGAACGGGCTGTCGCTGCGGAGCTCGGCGCGCAGACTGTCGATGCGGGCATTCACGGGATGTCCTCCGAGGTCAGTTCAGCAGGCGGCCGATGTCGGCCGCCAGGGCGACGGCGCGCGGATCGGCACCGCCGGGCCAGGGGCCGCGAGCGATCGTCCACGCGAACGAGACACCGGTGTCGGGGTCGACGCAGGCGAGGGCGCCCGCCGCGCCGTCGTGGCCGAAGGCGCGAGGCCCGCCGAACGACAGCTGCTGCGACGGCTTCTGGAACACGATCGCGTGGGCGCGGTCGTGCTGATGGAGGACCTCGTCGTACCCGCGGATCTGCTGCTGCCCGATCTGCTCGACGGTGTCGGCGGAGAGGAACGGCTGCCCGCCGTCGACACCCGTCACCGCGGCGGCCATCAGACGAGCGAGCCCTCGGGCGCTGCCGGCGCCGCTGCCGGCCGGGTGGCCGTACCGCCAGCTCCGCGGCGAGTTGCCGAGGTCGACGTCGCCCGCCATCGAGCCGAACACGAGCGGGCCGAGAGCCGAGTACGACCGGACGAGGGTGTCCGAGACGGGCTGGATCATCGACAGCACGTCCGCGCGGCGATCCTCGTGCTCCGGGGGCAGCCCGAGGTAGAAATCCACCTCGTGCGGTGCGCGGATCTCCTGCTCGTAGAACTCGTGCAGGGTGCGTCCGGTGACCCGGAAGACGAGCTCGTCCCCGAGCGCCCCGATGGTGATCGCGTGGTACCCGAACGCGCTGCCGGGGTGCCAGAAGGGCCGGGATGCCGCGAGTCGATCGGCGGCGGCGTGATGGTCGAGCAGCTCGTCCCACGTGAGGACCGTGTCGGCCTGGGGGAGGCCCGCCTGGTGCGAGAGCAGCTGACGGACCGTGACGGCGCCCTTGCCCTTCGCGGCGAACTCCGGCCAGTAGGTCGCGACGCGCTCGTCGAGGTCGAGCTCGCCGCGTTCGATCAACAGGCCCACGGCGAGGCCGATCGTGTTCTTCGTCACCGAGTACGGCACGATGACGGAGTCCCGGCCGAGGTGCGGCCCGCCCCAGGCATCCAGCACGACCTCGCCCCGGTGACGTGCGGCGATCTGGAACGAGAGGTCGGGGTCGGCCGCGAGCCAGCTGTCGAGTCGCTCGGCGATGCCGGTGAGGCGGTCGTCGACAGTCCCCTCGAGAAGCGTCACGCGCCGACCTCCCAGTCGGCGGCGAGCGGAAGATCGGCGACCGATGCGCCGACGCGCAGCGTGAACGTGCCCGGCTCGATCTGCCAGCCGTCCGCCCAGTACGCGAAGCGGCGCTGCGGCAGGGCGATCGAGGCGGTCGCGGTGGCCCCGGCATCCGCTCTGACGACGGCGTGCCCCACGAGCCAGCGCACCGGCCGGTCGACCGCGGAGTCGGCACGCTCGGCGTAGACCTGGACGACCTGTTTGCCGGCGCGCTCGCCGGTGTTGCGGAGCGTGACCTCGATCCGCTCGCCGTCGCGGGTCGCGGCATCCCACTCCCACGAGGTGTAGCCGAGGCCGTGTCCGAAGGGGAAGGCGGGTTCGGCGCCCGAGCGCAGCCAGGCGCGGTAGCCGACGTGGATGCCCTCGGCGTACGTCAGCACGCCGTCTTCCGGGGTCACCTGGGTGACAGGCACGTCGGCGAGTGCGGCCGGCCACGTGGTGGGCAGGCGCCCGCCGGGCTCGGCGGCGCCGGTGAGGACGTCAGCGATGGCGTGACCGAACTCCTGCCCGCCGAAGTAGCCCTGCACGATCGCCCCGACCTCGTCCGCCCACGGCAGGACGACGGGCGAGCCCGCATTGACGACGACGATCACGGGCGTCCCGGTCGCAGCGACCGCGCGCACCAGGTCGTCCTGGCGGCCCGGCAGGTCGAGATCGGTGCGATCGTAGCCCTCGGACTCGACCTTCGCGTTCGTGCCGACCACGACGATCGCGACCTCCGCGGCGCGGGCGGCGTCGGCGGCCCGCGCGATGAGCTCAGCGGGGTCGGTCCGCTCGGGAGCGATGCCGACCGTCGCCGACATGGCGCCCGCGAGCGCGCCCGCGTCGGCGGGGACGAACTCGACGCGGACGTCGATCGGGATGCCGCTCCGCACGGCGACCGCCGCGGTGAGGGATGGCGGGTTGAGGAAGGCGGCGCCGAGATCGGTGCCCTCGACGACGGGGGAGTCGTCGAGGAGCAGCTCGCCCCCAACGTAGAGGCGGGCGGGGTTCGCGCCGGCGAAGCCGAGCTCGACCGTACCCGTCGCCTCGGGCGTGTAGCGGGTCTCGAAGACGACGGTGCGGCTCGCGGCGATCGGGGCATCGCCACCGAACCACACGAGTGCACTGGCCCGCCGATCCTCGGTGAACAGCTCCTCGCCGTCTTCGCCGAGGAAGGTCACGCGCAGCCCCGGTTCGCCCGTGACGGGGTTCGTCATGCGGTCGAGGGCGAGCTCGGCGACGCCCTCCTGCACGACCGCGCCGATCTCGTAGACGACGTCGGCGTGGGGCAGTGCCTCGCGGATGCCGTCGAGCGGCGACACCGTGCGCTCGGGCAGCACCGTGGCCGACCCGCCGCCCTGCGTGCGGGCGTCGCGGGCGTTCTGGCCGATCACCGCGACGCGGCGCAGGCCACCGGCATCCAGCGGCAGCACCTCCTCGTTCTTCAGGAGCACCGTGCCCTCGACGGCGGCCTCGCGGACGAAGGCGACGCCGTCGACCGGCGCGGGCTCGAGCGGGCTCGTCCCTTCGAGGGCGCCGACGCGTTCGGCGAGCAGCAGCAGGCGGAGCACCTTGCGGTCGAGGTCTGTCTCGGCGACGCGACCGTCGCGCACGGCGGCGACGAGGTCGGCCCAGGCGGGAGCCGGTCCCGGCATGGCGAGGTCCTGAGCTGCGGCGACCGCATCGAGCGAACGGACCGCGGTCCAGTCGCTGATGACGACTCCGTCGAAGCCCCACTCGCTGTTCAGCGGCGTCTCGAGCAGGTCGTTCTCGGTCATCGTCACCCCGTCGACGGAGTTGTAGGAGCTCATGATGCTCCACGTCCCGGCGGCGACGGTCGCCTCGAACGGAGCGAGGTAGAGCTCGCGCAGCGCGCGCTCGTCGACCTCCACGTCGACGGTGAAGCGGTCGGTCTCGGAGTCGTTGGCGACGTAGTGCTTGGGGGTCGCGGCGACCCCGTTGTCCTGCAGTCCGCGGACGTACGCCGCGCCGAGCGCCGACGTGAGCTGCGGGTCCTCCGAGAAGCACTCGAAGTGCCGACCGCCGAGCGGGGACCGGTGCAGGTTGATGGTCGGTCCGAGCACGACGTCGACGCCCTTGCGCCGGGCTTCGCTGGCAGCGGCTGCGCCGTACCGGTGCGCCAGTCCCGGATCCCACGACGCGGCCAGCGCCGACCCCGAGGGCATGTTCAGCGACGGGTCGCGCTCGTCCCAGCGGGGGCCGCGGACGCCCGCGGGACCGTCGGAGAGCGTCATGGCCCGCAGCCCGATCTCGGGGAGCGGGACCGTTGTCCAGAAGTCCGCGCCCTGCACGAGGGCCGCCTTCTGCTCGAGAGTCAGCTTCTCGAGAAGGGGACGGAGGTGGTCGGTGGACGCGGTCATGCGATCTCCTGTGATCGGAGGATGAGAAGAGGGGTGGTGGATGCCGGCGCGCGATGTCCGCGCACCGGCATCCGGTCAGGCGGCGCCCGGAACCGACGCGCCGGCCTCGGACGCGAGGAAGGCACGACGCGCGGCGCGGCGCTCCTCCTGCTTGTCGGGGTCCGGCACGGGGGCGGCCATGAAGAGCCGCTGGGTGTAGGGATGCTGCGGTTCGCTCGTCACCCGATCGCCGTCGCCGTACTCGACGATCTCGCCGCGGTACATCACGGCGACGCGATGACTGACGTGACGGACGACGGCGAGGTCATGCGTCACGAACAGGTACGCGACGCCGGTGCGCTCCTGGATCTCGACGAACAGGTCGAGGACGCGCGCCTGCGTCGACAGGTCGAGCGCCGACACCGGTTCGTCGCAGACGATCAGTCGCGGCTCGAGCGCGAGGGCGCGGGCGATCGCGACGCGCTGCCGCTGTCCGCCCGAGAACTCTCGCGGCAGTCGGCTGCGTGCGTCGGAGGGGAGGCCCACCTGGTCGAGCAGATCCCGCACCCGCGTGCGGGCGGTGGCCTTGGCGACCCCCGCCGCAGTGAGCGGCTCGATCAGGATCTCCTCGATCGTCATCGACGGGTTCAGCGACGAGTACGGGTCCTGGAAGACGACCTGGATCTCGGAGGTCAGCGATCGGCGCTGGCGCCGGCTCAGGTGCGAGATGTCGCGACCGTCGTAGGTGATCGTGCCGCCGCTGACGGGCGCGAGTCCGAGGGCGGCGCGACCGAGGGTCGTCTTCCCCGATCCCGATTCGCCGACCAGGCCCACCGTCTCGCCGGGGAGGATGTCGAGCGAGACGCCCTTCAGCGCGCGGAACGGTTCGGCACGGAACCCCTTGCCCGGGTATTCGACGACGAGATCTTTCACCTCGAGCAGCGGAGCGGTCATGCCCGTGCTCCCTTCAGGACGAGCGGACCGCGGGCGGGACCCTCGTCGAGGATCGCGTCCAGCAGTGCTTGGGTGTACGGGTGACGGGCCTGGTGGAAAATGCTTCGCACCGGTCCCTGCTCGACGAACAGACCGTTCTGCATGACGGTGACCCGGTCGCAGAGGTCGGCGACGACGCCGAAGTTGTGCGTGACGAGGAGCATGGCCATGTTGCGCTCGGCCTGCAGGTCGCGCAGCAGGTCGAGGACCTCCGCCTGCACGGTGACGTCGAGCGCCGTGGTCGGCTCGTCAGCGATGATGAGGTCCGGGTCGGTCGAGACCGCCCCGGCGATCAGCACGCGCTGAGCCATGCCGCCCGACACCTCGAACGGGTACGCGTCGAACGTGCGCTTCGGCTGGGGGATGCCGACGCGGGCGAGGAGGTCGAGGGAGCGCTCCGTCGCCTCCTTCTTCGACAGCCCGAGGTGCGCGCGCAGCGGCTCGACCAGCTGGCTGCCGATCGTGAACGACGGGTCGAGGTTGCTCATCGGCTCCTGCGGGATGTACCCGATGCGCTTGCCGCGGATGCCGACGTAGGTGCGCTCGGACGCGTCGGCCAGCTCGGTCCCCTCGTAGAGGATCGATCCGCCCGTGACGTGACCGCCGCGGGGGAGCAGGCCCAGCACGCCGAAGGCGGTCTGGGTCTTCCCCGAGCCGGATTCGCCGATGAGACCGTGCACCTCGCCCTTGCGGATGTCGAACGAGACACCGTGGACGACCTCGATGTGGGAGCCGTCGGGCTGGTCGTACCCGACCCGCAGGTCGCGGACCTCGAGCACCTTCTCCGTCGCCTTGCTGCGGGCGTCCTCGCTGTGACGGATCACGCCCTGGTTCTCGATGACCGGGAGTTCGTCGAGGTCTTCGATCGGCTCACCGCCGCTCATCGAGATCGAGGTGGTCACGGCCGCGACCGAACCGGTCGCGGTCGTGACGGCGCGACGGCGCTTGCGACGCACCGAGACGGTGCGCTCGAGCTCGTCGCGCATGACGTTGGCGAGCAGCGTGAGGGCGATGCAGGTGAGAGCGATCGCGAGCGACGGCCAGATGAGCAGGAGCGGCGTGCGAGCGATGTTCTTGAAGCCGTCGTTGAGCATCGAGCCCCACGTGGGGACCTTGACGTCGCCGAGGCCGAGGAACTCGAGCCCGGACTGGATCGCGAGGGCGATGCCCGCGATGATCGCGGCCTGGATGATGATCGGTGCCCGGACGACCGAGAGGACGTGGCGGCCGATGATCCGCGCGTCGCTGAGGCCCGAGACGCGGGCCGCGTCGACGTACAGCTCGCCGCGCACGGCGGTGACCGCGGCGTAGACGAGTCGGAAGAACGACGGCGCGAGCAGGATGCCGAAGATGAACATCGAGATCCAGACCGAGGGGCCGAGGACGGCGCGCGCCGCGAGCAGGATGACGATGCCCGGGAGTGCCATGTTCAGTTCGGTGACCCATGTGGCCACCGCGTTGAACCAGCCCTGGTAGTAGCCGGCGATGAGACCGCTGATGACACCGATCACGATGGCGACGACGACGGCCAGCAGTGCGGCCAGGACACTCGTCTGAGTGGCGACGAGCAGGCGCGACCAGACGTCGCGGCCGCTGCTGTCCGTGCCGAGGAGGTTCGCGCCGCCCGGGGATGCGAGGACGTTCCGGATGTCGGCGTAGTTCGGGTCGAGGGGGGCGATCGCACTGCCGATGACGGCGATGACGGCGATGAGCAGCAGGAACAGCGCGGCTCCGACACCGACGGGGCGCTTGAAGAGTCGTCGCGCGAGGTGCATGCGCACGGGCGCGGCGTTCGCCGGGGCGAGGGGGAGAGCCGGGTTGATGGGAGATGCTTCGCTCACGAGAGCCTCACCTTCGGGTTCAGAGCGGCCTGAGCGAGGTCGATCAGCAGGTTGACGATGACGACGAGGATCGCGAAGGCGATCACGAGCCCCATCACCACGGGGATGTCGCCGAGGGTGGTCGAGCGGACACTGAGCTGTCCCATTCCCGGGATGGAGAAGATCTGCTCGACGACGACCGCGCCGCCGAGGAGGCCCACGAATTGCAGGGCGAGGACCGCGAGCGCGGGGCCGCCGGCGTTGCGCAGCACGTGCTTGTAAATGACGGAGCGCTCGCTGAGGCCTCGGGCGCGGAGGGTGCGGACGTAGTCGCGGGAGGTCGCGTCGATGACCGATCCGCGCACCTGGACCGCGACCGACGCGATCGCGCCGATGGAGAGGGCGATGATCGGCAGTGTGACGGAGGAGACCCAGCCGCTGAACGACGTCGCGATCGGCACGTACCCGGTCGCCTTGAACCAGTGCAGGTTGACCGCGAAGATCAGCACGAGGATGAGGGCGATGAGGAAGCCCGGCACGGCGAAACC
The DNA here is from genome assembly GCF_047302325.1 of Microbacterium phoenicis. Classification (NCBI taxonomy): domain Bacteria; kingdom Bacillati; phylum Actinomycetota; class Actinomycetes; order Micrococcales; family Microbacteriaceae; genus Microbacterium; species Microbacterium phoenicis. The sequence goes on along the minus strand of NZ_CP154849.1, from coordinate 131,162 downwards.
GACGAGCGAGAGGATCTGGATCGTCCCGTCCACCGCGCCGCCCCGGCGCGCTGCCCAGACCCCGATGACGATCGCGATGACCGCGGAGATGAGGGTGGCCCCGATGACGAGCGAGAGGGTGACGGCGAGGCGGTTGGTCACGCTCACGCTGACCAGCTCGCCGGTGAACCAGCTGCGACCCAGGTTGCCCGTGAACGCGGACGCGAGCCAGTCGGTGTACTGGGTGAGGAGCGGGCGGTTGAGCCCCAGCTCCTCGGTCTTCTTGGCGACCGTCTCGGCGGTGGCGTTCTCACCGAGGATGCGGCGGGCGATGTCGCCGCCGCCGGCGTAGAGGAGGAGGAACGCGACGGCGGAGATCACCGCGACGAGGACGACGCCGGAGACGACGCGTCTGATGATGAATGACAGCATGATGCCTTCCCGGAGGTGGTCGGCGGGTGGCGGGCCGGAGCCCGCCACCCGCCGGATCGGTCAGTTCTTCGGCGAGAAGTCGAAGATCGACGGGTAGGCGTTGGTCGGCCAGAACTCCAGGTTCGTGTTCGCGTCCGTCGCGAACGATCCCTGGACGCGGTAGAACGGTGCGAACCAGGCCTGGTCGACGATGTACTTGTTGAGCTCCTTGGCGGCGGCCGCAGCCTCGTCCTCGGTCCCGCGCTGGATCGTCTCGATGTAGCCGTCGACCGTGTCGTCCTGGTACTTGAACGGGTTGAACGTCGCGTTCGGCGCGATCATGAAGTTGATCAGCTGCCAGTCGGGGTTCTGCTCCAGTGCCATCCACGTCGCGGGGTACTTCGGGGCGAGCATGTCGGTGATGAAGTTGCCCGTTCCCGGGTCGGTGTAGTTGACGGTGACGCCGATGTCCGACAGCTGCTGGGCCACGAGGTCGAACGTCGTCTGGAAGGCGGGCGTCGACATCATGTTCAGCGTGAAGCCGTTCGGGTACCCGGCCTCGGCGAGGAGGGCCTTCGCCGCATCCGGGTCGTACGGGTAGGTGCTGTCGAGCGCCTCGTCGTAGGCCGCGGACGTGGCGGGGAAGACCTGCTCGGTCACGGTGCCGTATCCGCTCTGCAGGGACTGCAGCAGCGCCTCGCGGTCGAACGCCATGTTGAGTGCCTGTCGCACCTTCACATCGGCGAGCTCGGGCGCCATGGTGCCGGCGCGGTCGAGCAGGAGCAGGCCCTGGAAGTCGAGCTCGTTCGACTCGATGGTCCAGCCGGCGCCCTCGACCTCGGAGATCGTGTTGTTGTCGGCGATCTTGGCGCCGTTGGCCTCGCCCGCCTTGATGGCGTTGAGGATGGCGGTGGTGTCCTCCATCACGTTGATGGTGAGGTTCTCGTATTTGACCGCGTCGGCGTTCCAGTAGTCGGGATTCGCCGTGTAGTTGTAGGTGGTGCCGGTGACGCTCGATGCGGAATCGAGGATGTACGGACCCGAGCCGACGGGCGTGGTGGCCGAGTTCTCGTCGTCGAAGCTCGACGGCGCCTGCACGAGTCCGGGCGCGATCGAGAGGAGGTTCTCGAGCGACGGGTCGGGCGCATCCTGCGTGATCGTGACGGTGGTCGCGTCGGGGGCGGCGAACTCCTTGCCCGCGAGGGTGGCGGCCTGTGGGGAGGTTCCGTCGCGGAAGCGCTCGAGGCTGCCCACGACGGCGTCGGCGTCCACCGCCGTGCCGTCGGTGAAGGTCGCATCGTCGCGCAGGGTGAGGGTCAGGACGGTCTTGTCCTCGTTGTACTCCCACGCCGTGGCGAGGTTCGCCTGGATCTCGCCGGAGGAGTCCTTGCGGAGGAGCGTGTCGAAAACGGCCTCGAAGAACTCGCTGCGGTTGCCCCATTCGGCACCGGCGCCGATGTCGTAGCTCGTCGGTGCGGCGATCGAGATCAGGGTCAGCCGGTCGGCCTTCCCTCCTTCACCGGTGCTGCTCGTCGTGTCTCCACCGGCGCAACCGGTCAGTGCGAGAGCGGCGACGACGGCGACGGCTGCTGTGGCCTTCCATCGGAACATCATTGTCCTCATTTCGGGTGGCGATACCCCTGCGGATCGCTCTGCCGACGGACGCTAGCAGCAATTTCTAGTGGGCACTAGGTTTTCGCGACGAAAATCTAGCCATCGCTAGGTTTTCGTTACCAAACCGTGCAGACTGGCCCCGATGACGGCTCACGGGAGCGGTCTCAGAGAATCGATGGTGATGACGAACACGCAGACGGTCGAGCCCGCGAAGGCGCGACGACGAGGCACCTACGCCAAGACCGAGGCGACGCGACAGGCGATCCTGGACGCCGCTCTGGAGGTCTTCTCGGGGTCCGGGTACCGGGCCGGGTCGCTGCGCGAGATCGCGGTCCGCGTCGGCATGAGCGAGGCGGGACTGCTTCATCATTTCCGCAACAAGAGCGCCCTTCTCGAGGCGGTTCTCGCGGAGAAGGACGACCGCGCGCGCGCCATCGTCCCCACACAGTCCGAGGACGGTGCCGCCGTCCTCCGGGGGCTCGTGGAGCTCGCCGAGTACAACGCGTCGATCCCCGGGGTCGTGGAGCTGTTCGCCACGCTCTCCGCAGAGGCCACCGCCCCCGACCATCCCGCACACGAGTACTTCGTGGGTCGCTACAACTTCACCAGGTCCACGATCGAGCGCGCTCTGGTGAACCTCGAGCGCGACGGACGCCTCCGTCACGGGATGACGCCCCGCCGAGCGGCCATCACGATCATCGCGATGATGGACGGTCTGCAGGTGCAGTGGCTGCTCGACCGCAGCGTCCTCGACATGGCGGAGGAACTGCGCGCCCTGTTCCGTACCTTCGCCGACATCGACTGGTCGGATCCGGCGCCGGAAGCCACCGGCGATGAGGTCGCCCCGTGACGCGCGAGTCGCTGCACGACGGCTGGACCGTGGGGCCGAAACTGGGCCCGTTCGAGGCGCCCGCCGACGGAGCCGGCCCTCGCCTCGTGGTCCTCCCGCACGACGCGCTCCGTGACCTGCCCCGCTCCGCCGACGAGGTCCAGGGGGTCCACTCCGGGTACACACCGGGCGGCGCGTTCGAATACTCCCGCGACCTGGAGGTCCCGCCGTCGTGGCGGGAGAGGACCGTTCGCCTCGAGTTCGAAGGCGTGTACCGCGACGCCGTCGTGTTCCTCAACGGCGAGGTCGTCGTCCATGAATCCAACGGGTACGCCGGCTTCTCCGCCGTCCTCGACCCCTACCTGCGCTTCGGTGAGGTCAACCGCCTCACCGTCGAGGCGCGCGCGCATCGGGACAGTCGCTGGTACAGCGGGGCGGGCATCTACCGGCCCGTCCATCTCGTGGTCACCGACCCGGTCCACATCCCCGTGCACGGCGTGACCGTGACCACCCCCGACATCGACGAAGAGCGTGCCGTCGTGGCCGTCGCGGCCACCGTCCGCAACTCCACGCGTCACACGCGCGAGACACGAGTCGCGTGGACGGTGACGGGACCCACCGGCGAGATCGTGGCATCCGGCGGCTCTCCGGTCACGGTGCTGCCGGGAACGGATGCCGTCGCCCGAGCCCGGCTCATCGTCGACGAGCCGCTCCGGTGGCATCCCGACCATCCGCACCTCTACTCGCTGCAGACGACGGTGACGGATGCCGCAGGTGCCGCGCTCGACGAGGACTCGACGACCTTCGGCATCCGGACCCTTCAGGTGGATGCGCGGAACGGGCTGCGCATCGACGGACGCCCCCTGAAACTGCGCGGCGCCTGCGTGCATCATGACAACGGACCGCTCGGTGCCGCGACGTTCGACGACGCGGAGGATCGCCGGGTCCGACTCCTCAAGGAGGCGGGGTTCAACGCCCTGCGCAGCGCTCACAACCCGATGTCGCGGGCCATGCTCGATGCGTGCGACCGTCACGGCCTCGTCGTCATGGACGAGCTCGCCGACGCCTGGACGCGGTCGAAGGCGCCGCACGATGCGACCATCACCTTCCCTGAGCGGTGGGAGCGCGACGTGGCCGGCCTCGTCGCGAAGGACCGCAATCATCCGAGCGTGATCATGTATTCGATCGGCAACGAGATCCTCGAGCTCGGCACGCCGATCGGGTCGACCTGGAGTCGCCGGCTCGCCGAACGCGTGCGCGACCTCGACCACACCCGGTTCGTGACCAACGGGATCAACGGCATCATCGCGAACCTGCCCCGCATGGCGGAAGCCCGCGAACAGGTCGAGGATGCGAACACGATGATGGCGAACATGGGCGATCAGATGGGGTTGATGAATGCGTCGCCGCTCGTGAGCGCGTCGATCGAGGAGTCGGCCGCCGTCCTCGACGTCGTCGGGTTCAACTACGCCGACTCCCGATACCGGCAGGATGCCGTCGACCACCCGGATCGCGTCATCGTCGGCTCCGAGACGTTCCCCGCGCGCATCGATGTCATGTGGGAGCTCGTTCAGGAGCTGCCCCACGTCATCGGCGATTTCACCTGGACCGGCTGGGACTACCTCGGAGAAGCGGGGATCGGTCGCGTCGACTACACCGACGAGCCCGGGTACGAGCCCACCGGGACGGCCGGTCCCTACCCCTACCGGCTGGCCGAGTCCGGTGACCTCGACATCACCGGGTATCGACGGACGATCTCGTACTACCGCGAGATCGTCTACGGACTGCGTGCCGAACCCTACATCGCTGTGCACCGCCCGCAGCATCACGGTCGGCCGACCGCGACGACCCCGTGGTCGTGGACCGACACCGTGTCGACGTGGAGCTGGGATGCCGCGCACGGCGCCCCGGTGACGGTCGACGTGTACGCAGATGCGGACGAGGTCGAGCTGCTCCTCGACGGGGAGAGTCTCGGCGTGGCCCCCGTCGGCGCCGAGAAGGCTTTCCTCGCGCGGTTCGAGACCGAATTCCACCCGGGCGAGCTCATCGCCGTCGCGCGGCGGGCAGGTCACGAGACCGGACGGCACGTCGTCCGCACCGCTGGCACCCCTCGCCTGCAGGCGCACGCCGACCGCGACGAGGTCGCGGTCGGCGGGCTCGCCTTCGTCGCGATCACCCTCGCGGACGACGCCGGCATCACCGTCGCCGACCGCGACGTGCGGGTCGAGGTCCAGGTCTCGGGTCCCGGGGTACTGGCTGGTTTGGGCTCCGGCCGCGCGAGGACCGAGGAATCGTTCGGGGCGTCCGCGTACACGACCTACGACGGCCGGCTGCTGGCCGTGATCCGGGTCGACGGCCCGGGCGAGGTGGTCGTCACGGCGTCGGCCGACGGTTATGAGATCGCGCGGACAGCGGTGCGCGGAATCTGACGCCGGTCAGCAGCGGCGAGCCGCGGCATCCATCGTCCCCGCCCCGGGGCGCCAATGGTCGCCCCGATCCGCTGTGCGCGGCACGTGAGGTCGCTCGAACCCGACGGAGCCGGCCCGGTCAGCCTCGGCGAGCCGCGGCATCCTTCTCGGCCGCGGGGGTCGCGTCGGGGAGCCGGATCGGCGTCGTCGCGGCGACTTCGTCGCTGAACTCCTCGGGCGCGACGACGCTGATGGGGCGGGTCTCGTCGATCGTCATCGCGAACCGGCGGGTCTCGTGACGGTGGAGGCGGCCGGAGAAGAGCAGCCACCCGCCGCCGACGCAGAACGCGATGAGCGCCGCCGCCGCGCCGAGGAGGATCGCGGCGCGCGGGCCGAACGCGTCGGCGGCCCAGCCCACGATCGGGGCACCGAAGGGCGTCCCGCCCATGAGGATCGCCATGTAGAGGGCGAGGACGCGTCCGCGGAGGGCGGGTTCGGTCGTCGTCTGCACGTATCCGTTCGCCGTCGTGAGCGTCGTGACGGTCGCGAAGCCGATGAGCATGAGGGTCGCGGCGTAGGCGATGTACACGGGCATCGCGGCCGAGAGGACCGACGCGACCGCGAACAGGCCGAGCCCGCCGATCACGAGCCGCAGGCGCGCACGGTCGCGCCGGGCCGCCAGGAGGGCGCCCGCGAGCGACCCGATCGCGAGGATCGAGCTCAGCACGCCGTACCCGTCGGCGTTCTGCCCGAACTCGAGGGCCATGGTCGAGGCGAGGATGGGGAAGTTCATGCCGAAGGCGCCCAAGAGGAACACCATCACGAACGTCACGATGAGGTCGGGCCTGCCCCCCACGTAGCGCAGGCCGTCGGCCATGCGCGCCGCGCTCCGGAGCTTCGGGCGCGGGACGAGCTCGGCGGAGCGGATGAGGCTCAGCGCGATGAGCATCGCGAGGAACGTCAGTGCGTTGACGAGGAACACCCAGCCGGTGCCGACCGCGACGATGACGAGACCCGCGACGGCGGGTCCGATCATGCGGGCGGTGTTGAAGGATGCCGCGTTCAGGGCGACCGCGTTCGAGGCGTTCTCGCGGGCGACGAGGTCGGACACGAACGCCTGCCGAGTCGGGTTGTCGAAGGCGGCCACGATCCCGAGCGCGAACGCGAAGGCGTACATCGTCCAGAGGTTCATGCTGCCGGTGAGCAGGAGGACGCCGATGATGAGGCCGAGCAGCATGAGCGAGCCCTGGGTGAAGAACAGGAGCTTGCGGCGATCGAAGCGGTCCGCCACCAGGCCGGTGACGCCGACGAGGAACAGCGGCGGCGCGAACTGCAGCGCCATCGTGACGCCCATCGCGGTCGCGTCGTTGTCGGTGAGCTGCGTCAGGACGACCCAGCTGAGGGCGGTCGCCTGCATCCACGCGCCCACGTTCGAGACGAGCGCGCCGATGAACCAGACCCGGTAGTTGAACACCGAGAACGAGCGGAACATGGCGGAGCTCATCGGCCGGCCACCTCCTGCATGATCGCGGCGGCGTCGGCGAGCGTCTCGCGCTGGGAGGGGCTGAGCTCCTCGAAGGCGTGCTCGAGCCAGGAGTCGCGGCGACGGACCGTCTCGACGACGACGTCGCGGCCGGATTCGGTGAGGTCGATGACGACTTTTCGGCGATCGTTCTCGTCGGGGGTGCGGCTGAGGTAGCCGAGCTCTTCGAGGCAGTTCACCGTGCGATTCATCGACGGGGCGGAGACGCGCTCACGCTCGGCGAGCTCGCCGAGCGTGTGGGGTCCGTGCACCTTCAGGCCGGCCAGGACGGCGAATTGACCGTCGCTCATGGTGTCGACGGCGCGCTGCGACCGGAGGCGACGCGCGAGGCGGAAGGTCGCCATGCGGAAGTCGGATGCCGCGAGCGCGAGGTCCGTGATCGTGGTCTCGGGTGCGCTGCTCATTTTCGTTAGCCTAACTCATTAGTCTGGCTAACGGCTTGGAGTCGGGCATCCGTCACCCCCGTCGTCGTCCTAGGATTCGAGCCATGCCCGAGTTCATCGATGCACACGGCATCGCGATCGTCTACGACGTCCACCCGGCGCAGGGTGACCCGCGCGGCGTCGTCCAACTCCTCCACGGCGTCGGCGAGCACGCCGGCCGCTACGGCGGGGTGATCACCGCCCTGACCGCCGACGGCTTCACCGTCTACGCCGACGACCACCGCGGCCACGGCCGCACGGGCCTGCGTCAGCACGGCGGCGACCACTCCCGCCTCGGACGCCTCGGCCCCGGCGGCCTGCGCGCCACCGTCGCCGGGCTGCAGCAGTTCACGCGGATCATCCGCGACGAGAACCCCGGCCTGCCGCTCGTGCTCCTCGGTCATTCGTGGGGCTCGTTCCTCGCGCAGAAGCTGCTGAACGCCGATCCGCGCGCCTACGACGCCGTCATCCTCTCGGGGTCGTCCCTCCTGTGGCCCGGCGACCTCAACGCGGCGCCCCTCAACAAACGGTGGGCGGCGGCGGACGCCACAGGGGTCGAATGGCTGTCGACGGATGCCGCGGTCGGCCGCGCGTTCCTCGACGACCCGCTGACGACCATCGTCCCCCTGCCGAAGCTCTTCGGTCCGGTCGACACCCTGCGGCTGATCGGCAAGCCCGCCCGCGACCTCGGCGTCGACGTGCCGGTGCTCCTCATGGTCGGCCGCGACGATCCGGTCGGCGGTCCCCGGAGCGTCCATCGCCTCGCCGACGCGTACCGCACGCGCTCGGGTCTCACCGACGTGACGACCCTCGTCTATCCCGACGCGCGACACGAGATCTTCAACGAGCACTGCGCCCCGGCGGCGCGCGCCGACCTGCTCGCCTGGCTGGGCGCCCGCATCGCGCGGCGGGATGCGGCATCCGTGCCGGACTCTGCAGCCGCATCGTCCGCGGACACGGGAGAATAGGACCATGCACGGCGAGTACAAGGTCCCTGGCGGCAAGCTGGTCGTCGTCGACCTCGAGGTGGAGGACGGCCGCATCGCGGACTTCCATCTCGCGGGCGACTTCTTCCTCGAACCCGACGATGCGCTCGCCGACATCGACGCGGCGGTGACCGGGCTCCCGACCGAGGCCGACGTCGCGACGATCGCCGCCGCCGTCCGCGGGGCGCTCCCCGAGGGCGCGCAGCTGCTCGGGTTCACGCCAGAGGCCGTCGGGACCGCGGTCCGTCGCGCGCTCATCGTCGCGCCCGGGTGGGCGGAGTTCGAGTGGGAGGTCGTCCACGAGAAGGCCGTCTCGCCCGCGATGAACCTCGCCCTCGACGAGGTGCTGACCACCCGCGTCGGCGACGGGCGACGCAACCCGACCCTGCGCATCTGGGAGTGGAACGAGTCCGCCGTCGTCATCGGCTCGTTCCAGTCCTACCGCAACGAGGTCGACCCCGAGGGTGCCGCGAAGCACGGGTTCCAGGTCGTCCGGCGGATCTCGGGCGGCGGCGCGATGATGATGGCCGCGAACTCGATCGTCACCTATTCGCTCTACGTCCCGGCATCCCTCGTCTCGGGGATGACGTTCGCGGACTCCTATGCCTTCCTCGACGACTGGGTGCTGCACGCGCTCCGCTCGCTCGGCATCGACGCGACCTACCAGCCGCTCAACGACATCGCCTCGTCGAAGGGCAAGATCGGCGGCGCCGCGCAGAAGCGACTCGCCAACGGGGGAGTGCTGCACCACGCGACGCTCAGCTACGACATGGACGGCCAGGTGCTGACCGAAGTCCTGCGCATCGGACGAGAGAAGCTCTCCGACAAGGGCACGGCGTCTGCCGCGAAGCGCGTCGATCCGCTCCGCAGCCAGACCGGAATGGCCCGCGCCGACATCATCGAACGCTTCATCGAGACGTTCACCTCGCTCTACGGCGCGAAGGCGGGATCGATCTCGGAGGAGGAGTACGCCGAGGCCGAGGCGCTCGTCGAGTCGAAGTTCTCGACGGACGCCTGGCTGCGCCGCGTCCCGTGACCGTCGAGATCCATCTCGGCGACAACCTCGAGGTCGCCCGGCGCCTGCCGGACGCCTCGTTCGCGCTCGTCTACCTCGACCCGCCGTTCAACACCGGCCGGACGCAGGAGCGGGCGATCGAGTCCGCGGTCCGTATTCAGTCCGATGCGGGTGCCGCACCGCCCGCATCGGCGGATCCCCGACTTCCCGTCCCGGCGCTTGCAGCGGCGGGACTGAATACCGAACACCTCGTGCCCGATCCCGACGCCCCGACGCCACCGGCCGGCCCGGTGAAGGGCGGGTTCCGCGGCACGTCCTACGCCCGCACGCGCGGCGCGCTGAAGCTGTACGACGACCGGTTCGACGACTACTGGGGCTTCCTCGAGCCTCGGCTGCGCGAGGCGTGGCGGCTGCTGCAGGACGACGGCACGCTGTACCTGCACCTCGACTACCGCGAGGCGCATTACGCGAAGGTCATGCTCGACGCCGTCTTCGGCCGGGAGTGCTTCCTCAACGAGCTGATCTGGGCGTACGACTACGGCGCGAAGTCCCGCAAGCGCTGGCCGAGCAAGCACGACACGATCCTCGTCTACGTCAAGGATCCGTCGGCCTACTTCTTCGACTCGGATGCCGTCGACCGAGAGCCGTACATGGCTCCCGGTCTCGTGACGCCCGAGAAGGCGGCGCGCGGCAAGCTGCCGACCGATGTTTGGTGGCACACGATCGTTCCCACTTCCGGGCGGGAGAAGACCGGCTACCCGACGCAGAAGCCCGAGGGCATCCTGCGCCGCATCGTCCAGGCGTCGAGCCGGCCGGGGGACCGGATCCTCGACCTGTTCGCGGGCTCCGGGACGACGGGCGCGGTCGCCGACGCCCTCGGGCGCGACGCCGTGCTCGTCGACCACAGCGCCGACGCGCTCGCCGTCATGCGCGCACGCATCCCCGAGGCGATCGTCGCCGGCTGAGCCCCGGCATCCCCTCGACGCGAGTCAGTCCTGCAGGAACCCCAGCAGCGCGTCGTTGACCTCGGCGCCGTGCGTCCAGAGCAGGCCGTGCGGGGCGCCCTCGATCTCGACGTAGGTCGCCTCGGGCAGCAGCTCGCGGAACTTCCGCGCGGTCGCGTCGATCGGCAGGATGTTGTCGGCCGTGCCGTGCACGATCAGCGCGGGCACGGTGACGGCGGGGATGTCGGCGCGGAAGTCGGTCGGCCACGTCAGGGGAGCGGCGGCGATCGCGGCGTTGCCGGCCTGGTTCGCGACGGCGACCGACGCGTCGACGGCTTCCTGCGAGATCCGGTTCCCGAGGTAGTCGTCGAGGTTGTAGAAGTCCTGGAAGAAGCCGGTCAGGAAGGCGTACCGGTCCTCCGCGACAGCCGCGGCCGTGCCGTCGAAGAACGCCTGGTCGCCGGCGCCGTCGGGGTTCTCATCGGTCTTCAGCAGCCACGGCTCGAGCGAGCCGAGGAAGGCGACCTTCGCGATCCGGTCGGCGCCGTAGCGGGACAGGTAGCGGGCGATCTCGCCGGTGCCCATCGAGAACCCGACGAGCACGGCGTCGGTCAGCTCGAGCTCCTCGACGAGCGCGTGGAGGTCGGCGGCGAAGGTGTCGTAGTCCGAGCCGGAGGCCGTCTTGGTGGATGCCCCGAATCCCCGCCGGTCGTAGGCGATGACCCGGTAGCCGGCGTCGAGCAGGGCGGCCTGCTGCTTGCCCCAGGACTCGCCGTTCAGCGGGAATCCGTGGATCAGCACGACGGGCTGGCCCGATCCCTGATCGGTGTAGAAGATGTCGACGTCGGCCGAGTTCTCGGTCCCCACGGTGATGTACGCCACAGCGGCTCTCCTTCCGGCCGGACCGGTCGTCCGGCGACATCCCCGACGCTACGGTCCGAGTCCGGAGCCGACCAGCGCTTGACGGATCCTTCCTCCACCGTTCATCCTGCCCCGCCGGTACCGTGGCCTCATGGCGTCGATCGACCTGAACGCGGACCTCGGCGAGACGGTCGACGGTGTGCCGACCGCCGACGACGAGGCGATGTTCGCGGTGGTCTCGAGTGCGTCCGTGGCTTGCGGAGGCCATGCGGGTGACGCCGCCTCGATGACGGATGCCGTCCGCCGCGCGATGGCCCAGGGCGTCGCCGTGGGGGCCCACCCCTCCTTCGCAGACCGGGCCGGGTTCGGCCGCGTCGCGCTCGCCGTGGCGCCGGCTCCCCTGCGCGACCAGGTGCGGGAGCAGATCGCCGCGCTCCTCCGCGCCGGAGCCGACCTCCGCTACGTGAAGCCGCACGGCGCGCTCTACCACGCCGTCACGACCGATCCCGAGACCGCACTCGCCGTCGCGGATGCCGTCGCCGACGTGTCCGCCGATCTCGGCAGGCCCGTCCCGCTCCTCGGGATGCCGGGGGAGATCGCCGCGGTCGCGGCGAGTCGCGGCATCCCCTTCTTCATCGAGGCCTTCCTCGACCGCGGCTACCTCCCCTCGGGTGGGCTCGTCCCGCGGACGGAACCGGGCGCTCTGCTGCACGACCCCGACCTCGTCGCGGAGCGGGCCGTGACCCTGGTCCGGGAGGGGCGGGTCGACGCCGTCGACGGCTCGACGATCCGGGTGGAGGCGGCATCCCTGTGCCTTCATGGCGACACCGCCGGCTCGGTCGCGATGGCGCGAGCGGTCCGCGCGGCGCTCGACGCGGCGGGGATCGCGGTGCGCGCCCCGTGGTGATCCTGCCGTTCGGCGACAGCGCCCTGCTCGCCGAGGTCGACGCGCTCGCCGACGTCCTGGATCTGCACGCCCGCCTGGCCGGGACGCGCCCCGCGGGGGTCGTCGATCTCGTTCCCGCAGCGCGCACGGTGCTCGTCCACGTCGATCCCGCGGTCCTGCCGCTGACGGCGGCCCGCGCCTGGATCACGGCGACGGATGCCGCGCCCCGCGTCCCGGCGGAGGCCGCGACCGCACCGGAGGAGGTCGAGGTGCCGGTCGTGTACGACGGCGCAGACCTCGCCGAGACGGCATCCCTCCTCGGCCTGTCGGTGGAGCAGCTCGTCGCGCGACACCTCGCGGCGCGCTGGACGGTCGCCTTCACGGGCTTCGCCCCGGGGTTCGGCTACCTGGTGAGCGACGACTGGGACCTCGACGTGCCCCGCCACGCGACACCCCGCACGCGCGTGCCGCAGGGCGCGGTCGCGCTCGCCGGCCGGTTCTCCGGGGCATACCCGCGGGAGACCCCCGGCGGGTGGCAGCTCATCGGCACGACGGACGCGACCCTGTTCGAACCCGGTGCGCGTCGCCCCGTGCTGCTGCGCCCGGGCACGAGGGTGCGGTTCCGCCGGGCTGCCGCGCAGCCGATCGGCCGCGTCCTGTCGTCCGCCGCGCCGGCCGCGCCCGCCGCGTTCACGGTCACCGACCCGGGCGCGCTCGCGACGGTGCAGGATGCCGGTCGCCCGGGACGTCTCGCCGACGGCGTCGCCCGCTCGGGCGCGGCGGACCTGCCCGCGTTCGCCGCGGCGAACCGGCTCGTCGGCAACGCGCCCGGTGCCGCGGGCCTCGAGATCACCCTCGGTGGTTTCCGGGCGACGGCGCGGCGCGACCTCTGGATCGCGGCGACCGGGGCGTGGGCGCCGCTCCACGTGGCGGGACGCGAGGTCGACCCGTACCGCCCGGTCCGGTGGCCCGCCGGCACCGAGCTCGTGATCGGGACCGCTCGCGCCGGCGTCCGCGTCGTCCTCGCCGTTCGTGGCGGTGTCGCCGCGGCTACCGCGCTCGGCTCCGCCGCGACCGACACGCTCGCGGGCATCGGACCGGACCCGCTGCGCGCGGGCGACGAGGTCGCGACGGCGGATGCCGCGCGGCATCCCGTCCCGCCCGTCGACTCCTGGCCGTGGACACCGCCGTCCGACGGGCTCGTGGTCGAGGTCGCCGCCGGCCCTCGGGGCGACTGGTTCACGCCCGCCGCGCGGCGGGCGTTCCTGGCCACGCGGTGGGTCGTCGACGCGAGAGCGGATCGCGTCGGCATCCGGCTCGACGGTCCTCCGCTGGAACGAACCACGGATGCCGTGGCCCGAGAGCTCCCGAGCGAGGGGATGCTGCCCGGCGCCATCCAGGTCCCGCCGGACGGGTGTCCCGTGATCCTCGGGCCGGACGGCCCTGTGACCGGCGGATACCCCGTCATCGCCGTCGTCACCGCTGCGGGTCGGGCGGCGCTCGCGCAGGCGAGACCGGGCTCGCATCTTCTGCTGCGGAGCGCAAGCCCCGGGCCGTGACCGACCGCGCCGCGTACGTTGGCGGTATGTCCCGCCGTCGTGCCTCCGTCGTCCTCGTCCTCCTGACCGGACTGACCCTGACCGGGTGCGCCGCCCCTGCGCAGGCTCCCGAGACCTCGGCCGTGGAGACACCGGCGCCCGAGACGGGGGCCGAATTCAGCCCGGCCGCCGGCGACACCATCACGGCAGAGCAGTACACGCTCACCCTCCCCGACGGATGGGGTTTCCCCGACGGCGCACCGGAAGGCTTCGACGAGACGACCTTCGCCGCCGACCTGACCATCGAGGACGGCTACCGCGACAACGTCAACATCCTGGTCTCCCCCGGGGGAGAGGTGACCTCCGAGCAGGTCGAGGAGGCCGGGGTCGCCCAGCTCGAAGAGGCCGGGGCGTCGGACGTTCAGGCGTTGGACCGCGTCACGGCCGCCGGCTCGGAGTCGGCGCACCTCACCGCGCGTGTCGACCAGGGCGGGACACCCTATGTGATCGACCAGTTCTACCTCGTCAACGCGGGACAGACCTACATCGTCACGTTCGCCTCGGATGCTGAGAAGCCGCAGGCGGAGCGCGACGCCCTCGCGCAGTCGGTCCTCGTGACCTGGCAGTGGGTCTGACGGACCGGGGTCCGACTGACGGTCGCCCGCAAGTTATACCGCAGCCTGCCGAACTCGTCAACGATCCGACTGGACACGGCGCGTCGCGCGTCCTATAGTGGGTAGTTGCGCTCCCCTCTACTTGCCCTCATATGGTGGTCGGCTTGTGCCTGCGCCCCCGGCGGTCTCCGTCGGCGCGCGCCGCAGGCGTGGACGGGAGTACTCCACCTGACGACAAGGAAAACCAGCCCTCCCCGGGCTCACGGAGGTAATTCCCTTGGCTGCTGCGCGCAACGCAACTTCCACCACCACCATCAAGAACGGCCGCGGAGCATCCCGCCTCTCGTTCGCCAAGATCTCCGACACGCTGGAGGTTCCTGACCTCCTGGCGCTGCAGACCGAGTCGTTCGACTGGCTCGTCGGCAACGAGGCATGGAAGGCACGCGTCGCCGAGGCGCAGGCCGCCGGGCGCACCGATGTCCCCGAGATCAGCGGCCTCGAGGAGATCTTCGAGGAGATCTCGCCGATCGAGGACCTGGGCGAGACGATGCAGCTCTCGTTCACGAACCCCTACCTCGAGCCCGAGAAGTACTCCATCGAGGAGTGCAAGGAGCGCGGCAAGACCTACGCCGCCCCGCTCTACGTCGAGGCCGAGTTCATGAACCACCTCACGGGTGAGATCAAGACGCAGACGGTCTTCATGGGCGACTTCCCGCTCCAGACCGCGCGAGGCACCTTCATCATCAACGGCACCGAGCGCGTCGTCGTCTCGCAGCTCGTCCGTTCGCCCGGTGTCTACTTCGACAAGACCCCCGACAAGACGTCCGACAAGGACATCGTCTCGGCGCGCGTCATCCCCAGCCGCGGTGCGTGGCTCGAGTTCGAGATCGACAAGCGCGACCAGGTCGGCGTCCGCATCGACCGCAAGCGCAAGCAGTCGGTCACCGTCTTCCTCAAGGCCCTCGGCCTGACGACCGAAGACATCATGCAGGAGTTCGCGGGCTTCAGCTCGATCGAGGAGACCCTCGAGAAGGACACGATCCTCACCAAGGAGGACGCGCTCCGCGACATCTACCGCAAGCTCCGTCCGGGTGAGCAGGTCGCCGCCGAGGCCGCCCGCGCGCTGCTGGACAACTTCTACTTCAACCCGAAGCGCTACGACCTGGCCAAGGTCGGCCGGTACAAGATCAACCAGAAGCTCGGCATCGACAAGCAGCTGAGCGACTCGGTCCTGACCGTCGAGGACATCGTCGCGACGATCAAGTACCTCGTGCGCCTCCACCGCGGCGACGTCAGCTACGACGGCACCCGCGGCGGCAAGGCTGCGGAGATCCGCCTGGACGTCGACGACATCGACAACTTCGGCAACCGTCGCATCCGCGCCGTCGGCGAGCTCATCCAGAACCAGGTCCGCACCGGTCTGTCCCGCATGGAGCGCGTCGTCCGCGAGCGCATGACGACGCAGGACATCGAGGCGATCACGCCGCAGACCCTGATCAACGTCCGCCCCGTCGTGGCCGCGATCAAGGAGTTCTTTGGAACCTCGCAGCTGTCGCAGTTCATGGACCAGAACAACCCGCTCGCGGGTCTGACCCACAAGCGTCGCCTCTCGGCGCTCGGCCCCGGTGGCCTCTCGCGTGAGCGTGCCGGCGTCGAGGTCCGTGACGTCCACCCCTCGCACTACGGCCGCATGTGCCCGATCGAGACCCCTGAAGGCCCGAACATCGGTCTGATCGGCTCGCTCGCATCGTTCGCGCGCATCAACGCGTTCGGCTTCATCGAGACGCCGTACCGCCGCGTGGTGGGCAACAAGGTCACCGACCAGATCGACTACCTCACGGCGGCCGAAGAGGCCGACTACGTCGTGGCGCAGGCCGGTGTCGAGCTCAACGCCGACGGCACGTTCGTCAACGACCGCATCCTCGCCCGCCGCGGCCAGGGTGGCGAGGTCGACCTGTTCCCGGTCGACGAGATCGGCTACATGGATGTCTCGCCGCGCCAGATGGTGTCGGTCGCGACCTCGCTCATCCCCTTCCTCGAGCACGACGACGCGAACCGCGCCCTCATGGGTGCGAACATGCAGCGTCAGGCCGTCCCGCTGCTGCGCAGCGAGTCACCGATCGTCGGTACGGGTATGGAGGGCTACGCCGCCATCGACGCGGGTGACGTCATCACCGCGCAGAAGGCCGGTGTCGTCTCCGAGGTCTCCGCGGACGTCGTCACCGTCCAGCTCGACGAGGGTGGCACGCAGGACTACTTCCTCCGCAAGTTCGACCGCTCCAACCAGGGCACGTCGTACAACCAGCGCGTCGTGGTCTCGGCCGGTGAGCGCGTCGAGGTCGGCGAGGTCATCGCCGACGGTCCCGCCACCGAGGACGGCGAGCTCGCCCTCGGCAAGAACCTCCTCGTCGCGTTCATGACGTGGGAGGGTCACAACTTCGAGGACGCCATCATCCTCAGCCAGGAGCTCGTCAAGAACGACACCCTCTCCTCGATCCACATCGAGGAGTACGAGGTCGACGCTCGCGACACCAAGCTGGGCAAGGAGGAGATCACCCGTGACCTCCCCAACGTCAGCCCCGACCTGCTGAAGGACCTCGACGAGCGCGGCATCATCCGCATCGGTGCCGAGGTCCGCCCCGGCGACATCCTGGTCGGCAAGGTCACGCCCAAGGGCGAGACCGAGCTCTCGGCCGAGGAGCGCCTCCTCCGCGCGATCTTCAACGAGAAGAGCCGCGAAGTCCGCGACACCTCGCTGAAGGTGCCCCACGGTGAGCAGGGCACGATCATCGCCGTCAAGGAGTTCAACGCCGAGGACGGCGACGACGAGCTCGGCTCGGGCGTCAACCGCCGCGTCGTGGTCTACATCGCCCAGAAGCGCAAGATCACCGCGGGTGACAAGCTCGCCGGCCGCCACGGCAACAAGGGTGTCATCGCGAAGATCCTGCCCGTCGAGGACATGCCCTTCCTCGCGGACGGCACCCCGGTCGACGTCGTACTCAACCCGCTCGGCATCCCCGGTCGAATGAACTTCGGCCAGGTCCTCGAGACCCACCTCGGATGGGTCGCCAAGCAGGGCTGGAAGGTCGACGGTTCGCCGGAGTGGGCTGCCAAGCTCCCCGAGCAGGCTCGCGAGGCCGCTCCCGGCACGAAGGTCGCCACCCCGGTGTTCGACGGCGCGTTCGAGGAGGAGATCGCAGGTCTGCTCGACTCGACGAACCTGACCCGCGACGGAGAGCGTCTGATCGACAGCTCCGGCAAGGCGAAGCTGTTCGACGGCCGCTCGGGTGAGCCGTTCCCGGCCGGCATCTCGGTCGGTTACATGTACATCCTGAAGCTGCACCACCTTGTCGACGACAAGATCCACGCACGCTCGACGGGCCCCTACTCGATGATCACCCAGCAGCCGCTCGGCGGTAAGGCCCAGTTCGGTGGCCAGCGCTTCGGTGAGATGGAGGTCTGGGCGCTCGAGGCCTACGGCGCCGCATACGCGCTGCAGGAGCTGCTGACGATCAAGTCCGACGACATCGTGGGCCGCGTCAAGGTCTACGAAGCGATCGTCAAGGGCGAGAACATCCAGGAGCCCGGCATCCCGGAGTCGTTCAAGGTCCTCATGAAGGAGATGCAGTCCCTCTGCCTGAACGTCGAGGTCCTCTCGGCCGACGGCACCGAGGTGAACCTGCGTGACAGTGACGACGAGGCCTTCCGCGCTGCGGAAGAGCTCGGCATCAACATCTCCACCCGGTTCGAGTCGACGTCGATCGACGAGATCTGACCCGCACCGGCAACGAACAGAATTCCGACACAGGAGAATCAGTGCTCGAGTCACACACCTTCGATCAGCTTCGCATCGGTCTCGCCACCGCCGACGACATCCGTCGTTGGTCCTTCGGCGAGGTCAAGAAGCCCGAGACCATCAACTACCGCACGCTGAAGCCCGAGAAGGACGGCCTCTTCGGAGAGCAGATCTTCGGACCTTCGCGCGACTGGGAGTGCGCCTGCGGTAAGTACAAGCGCGTCCGCTTCAAGGGCATCGTCTGCGAGCGCTGCGGCGTGGAGGTCACCAAGTCCTCCGTTCGTCGTGAGCGCATGGGCCACATCGAGCTCGCCGCCCCCGTCACCCACATCTGGTACTTCAAGGGCGTGCCTTCGCGCCTCGGATACCTGCTGGACATGGCGCCGAAGGACCTCGAGAAGGTCATCTACTTCGCCGCCTACATGGTGATCTCGGTCGACGAGGATGCGCGTCACCGCGACCTCCCGACTCACGAGGCCAACCTCCGCCTCGAGATCAAGAACATCGCCGACCGGCGCGACGCCCGCGTCGCCGACCGCCTGCAGAAGCTGGAAGACGAGCTCGCCGCCCTCGAGGCGGAGGGAGCCAAGGCCGACCAGAAGAAGAAGGCCAAGGACGCCGCCGAGAAGGAGATGACCACGATCCGCAAGCGCGGCGACGAGCAGGTCGCCAAGCTCGAGCGGATGTGGGACGAGTTCCGCGGCCTCGAGGTCGGTCAGCTCAAGCAGGAAGACGACATCTTCCAGGAGCTGCAGGACCGCTTCGGCCAGTACTTCGAGGCCTACATGGGCGCCGAGTCGATCAAGCGTCGCCTCGAGGCGTTCGACCTGGCCGCCGAGGCGGACTCGCTGCACCTGCAGATCTCCGAGGGCAAGGGCCAGCGCAAGATCCGCGCGATCAAGCGTCTGAAGGTCGTCAACTCGTTCCTGTCGACGGGCATGAGCCCCGCATCGATGGTCCTGGACGTCGTCCCGGTCATCCCGCCGGAGCTCCGCCCCATGGTCCAGCTCGACGGTGGCCGTTTCGCCACGTCGGACCTGAACGACCTGTACCGTCGCGTCATCAACCGCAACAACCGTCTTCGTCGTCTGATCGACCTCGGTGCCCCCGAGATCATCGTCAACAACGAGAAGCGGATGCTGCAGGAGGCCGTCGACGCCCTGTTCGACAACGGCCGCCGCGGTCGTCCCGTCACCGGTACCGGCAACCGCGCCCTGAAGTCCCTCAGCGACATGCTGAAGGGTAAGCAGGGTCGCTTCCGCCAGAACCTGCTCGGCAAGCGCGTCGACTACTCGGGCCGTTCGGTCATCATCGTCGGCCCGCAGCTGAAGCTGCACCAGTGCGGTCTGCCCAAGCAGATGGCGCTGGAGCTCTTCAAGCCGTTCGTCATCAAGCGCCTGATCGACCTCGGTCACTCGCAGAACATCAAGGCCGCCAAGCGCGCTGTCGAGCGCACCCGTCCCGAGGTCTGGGACGTGCTCGAGGAGATCATCCGCGAGCGTCCGGTTCTCCTGAACCGTGCGCCCACGCTGCACCGCCTCGGCATCCAGGCGTTCGAGCCGCAGCTCGTCGAGGGCAAGGCCATCCAGCTCCACCCGCTCGTCTGCGCCGCCTTCAACGCGGACTTCGACGGTGACCAGATGGCCGTGCACCTGCCGCTGTCGGTCGAGGCTCAGGCCGAGGCACGCGTGCTGATGCTCGCCTCGAACAACATCCTGAAGCCGTCGGACGGCCGTCCGGTGACCCTGCCCTCGCAGGACATGATCATCGGTCTCCACCACCTGACGACCCTCAAGGAGGGCGCCGCCGGTGAGGGCCGTGTGTTCGGTTCCGTCGGTGAGGCGATCCTGGCCAAGGACGAGGGCACCCTCGACCTGCAGGCCAAGGTCCGCATCCGCGTCCCCGGCCTGACATTCCTCGAGGGGGAGGCTCCGGAGGGCTACGAGCGTCACGGTCTGGTGGATGCTTCGCTCGGCCAGGCGATCTTCAACGACACCCTCCCCAAGGGCTACCCGTTCGTTCGCGAGCAGGCCGATAAGGGCAAGCTGTCGCAGATCGTCAACAAGCTGGCCGAGGAGTACCCGAAGACCGAGGTCGCGGCATCCCTCGACCGGATCAAGGATGCCGGCTTCCACTGGGCCACCCGTTCGGGTGTGACCGTCGCCCTCAGCGACGTCCTCACGCCGCCGAACAAGAAGGAGATCGTCGCCGCCTACGAGAAGCAGGCAGCGAAGGTCCAGGGTCAGTTCGAGAAGGGCCTCACGACCGACGCCGAGCGTCGCCAGGAGCTCATCAAGATCTGGACCGAGGCGACCGACGAGGTCCAGAAAGCGATGCGGGACAACTTCCCGTCCGACAACACCATCAACCGCATGGTGAGCTCGGGTGCTCGTGGTAACTGGCTGCAGATCCGCAACATCGCGGGTATGCGAGGCCTGGTGAACAACCCCAAGGGTGAGATCATCCCCCGTCCGATCATCTCCTCGTACCGTGAAGGTCTGTCGGTGGCGGAGTACTTCATCGCGACGCACGGTGCCCGTAAGGGTCTGGCCGACACGGCCCTCCGTACGGCCGACTCGGGGTACCTCACGCGTCGTCTCGTCGACGTCTCGCAGGATGTCATCATCCGCGAGGAGGACTGCGGCACGACCAAGGGTCTCGAGTTCACGATCGCCGCTCCCGGCGCCGACGGCGAGCTCGTCCGCGACGCGAACGTCGAGAACTCGGTGTTCGCCCGTACCCTGGCCGCCGCTGTGGTCGACGCTCAGGGCACCGTCCTGGCCGAGGCCGGCGACGACGTGGGCGACGTCCTCATCGACAAGCTGGTCGCCGGTGGTATCGAGAGCATCAAGGTGCGCTCGGTCCTGACCTGCGACTCGGCCGTCGGTGTCTGCGCGAAGTGCTACGGCCGTTCGCTGGCCAGCGGCAAGCTCGTCGACATCGGCGAGGCCGTCGGCATCATCGCCGCTCAGTCGATCGGTGAGCCCGGAACCCAGCTGACGATGCGCACGTTCCACACCGGTGGTTCGGCATCGGCGGATGACATCACCCAGGGTCTGCCCCGCGTCCAGGAGCTGTTCGAGGCTCGTACCCCCAAGGGTGCGTCCCCGATCGCCGAGGCCGACGGTGTCATCAAGATCGATGAGACCGACAAGGCCAAGAAGCTCATCCTGACCCCGGACAACGGCGACGAGCCGCACGTCTACCCGGTCCTCAAGCGCGCCACCCTCCTCGTCGAGGACGGCCAGCGCGTCGTGGTCGGTCAGCCGCTGCAGGTCGGAACGCTCGACCCCAAGGAGGTCATGCGCGTGCAGGGTGCCCGCGAGGTGCAGAAGTACCTCGTCGGCGGCGTGCAGGGTGTGTACCGCTCGCAGGGTGTGCCGATCCACGACAAGCACATCGAGGTCATCGTGCGCCAGATGCTGCGCAAGGTCACGGTCGTCGACCACGGCGAGACGGACCTGCTGCCCGGTGAGCTGGTGGACTTCAAGCGCTACCAGCAGATGAACCGCGAGGCGGTCGCGGCGGGCAAGCGTCCCGCGTCGGGTCGCCCCGAGCTGATGGGTATCACGAAGGCGTCGCTCGCGACGGAGTCGTGGCTCTCGGCCGCATCGTTCCAGGAGACCACCCGCGTCCTCACGCAGGCGGCCATGGAGGGCAAGAGCGACCCGCTCGTCGGCCTCAAGGAGAACGTCATCATCGGAAAGCTCATCCCCGCCGGCACCGGCCTTGCGAAGTACCGCAACGTCGTGGTCGAGGCGACGGAGGAGGCCAAGAGCGAGCGGTACCCCAACCGCATCTTCGCCTCGGACGGCGCGTACAGCGACGCCGACCTGAGCTACGTCGACTTCGACAGCTTCTCGACCGACGACTTCACCCCCGGCAGCTACAACTGATCGAGGTGTGAACGTCCGACCGAAGGCCCCCGGGACATGTTCCCGGGGGCCTTCGGCGTTGCCGCAGCAAGACATCGGTCCGGCGCCACTACCGTGGGACGCATGGCACGGGTCGCAGGGCGGAACTCGGTTTTCGCATGGTTGGTCGGGGTGGTCAGCGCGGCGGTCGTCGTGACGCTGCTGGTCCTCGCCTTCCCCCTGTTCCCTGCGGCGACGCAGTGGGTCGCCCAGGCAGGCGGTGCCCAGCCCGCGGGGGAGCCCGCACCGGCGGCGTCCGGCGCAGCGAGCGACGGCCCGCGTACATGCCGCGATCTCTACAACGAGGCATCCTGGGCAGGACTGCGCTGGACGGACGGCGCCGAGCTCGCCGAATCCACCGACCCGCCCGTCTCGACGGCGGAGGAACTCGTGGCAGCCCTCGAGCCGGCGGTCGTCGTGACGTGCCGGTGGACCTCGGACGAGGGAGAGATCTCCACGACGGTCGCGACCGTGCCGACGGATGCCGGGGCTGTCGCAGCGGCTGCGCTGCCCGCCAAGAAGTACACGTGCGGCGACGCCGAGGGCCGGGTCCGCTGCACGCGCACCGACGGCGACCTCATCGAGACGATCGAGGCCGGTGGCGACCGGTGGGTGTCGACCTCGCAGCGGGCATGGCACCCGGCGGGCTATGCCGACGCTGTCGCCGAGGTCGTCTGGCCGGCAGCGGGCTGAGGCCTCAGCCCCAGATCGCCTTCACGATCCCGTCGGTGTACCCCTGCGGGGCGAGGTTCCGGTACTGGGTGTCGATGGCGACGCCGTCGCGCCAGAACACGGTGCGTCCCTCCGACAGTCCGAGGTCGTCGGTCCCGCGCTTCTCGCATCGGAGTCCCTCGTCGGGCTCGTAGCAGAGGTAGCCGTCATCGACGCCGAGCAGATAGAGGGCATCGCGTGCGTCGCGCTCGGGGGAGTAGCCGACGACGGTGACGAGGCTCGTGCGGCTCGCCCCGGGGTCCGCCCATACGCACACGCGGCTGCTGTCGGGTCGGATGCCGCCGCCCATCCCGGGGGCGTTCAGCGGGATGCCGTCGAGCGAGGCGCGGATGTCGGGGGTCAGGATGCTCTCGCAGTCGGACGGCAGCGGGGTCGTGGACGAGGAGGGACCGAACGGGAAGTCGGCGATGGCGACGGGGGTGACCGTGGGAGCAGGGGTCCCGGATGCCGCGCCGGTGGGCGCCGGAGGTGCGGCATCCGGTTCGGGCGCACAGGCTGTGACGCTCAACGCGAGGAGGACGGCTGCGGTGGTGGCGAGAGTCCGCCCGATCGTCGCCTGCCGCCTCGCCATGTCTCCACGATACGCACCGCGGCGGGCACCGCCTCCGAGACACGTCGGGGCGCCTCCGCGGCGCCTGTCAGGCGCGGGGATACGCTCGCTTCAGCGGCGGCGCACGCCCCTGCGTGAGGAGTGACACGGCAATGAGCGACCCCCAGTTCGGCGAGCGCAACGACAAGACGACCGAGCCGGCCTTCGGCGAGCCCGTGGCGGAGCCCACGTCCGCGGATGGATCGCGTGGCGTGGACGATGTCGTCGGCAGCGCCAACGACAGCCTCGCCGACGCTGAGGCGGCGTCGCGCACGGCTGACGACCGCCCCCGCGGAGACCGGTCCTTCGACGCGACCGACCGCGGGTCGGACCTTTCCGTCGACTACAGCAAGTACAGCGAGCCCGACGCCCCCGTGACCGCGAGCGCGGTCAGCAGCGAGCCGCTGTATCGCCCGGCCACGCCCGAGGCCGAGTCCGCTCCCGCTGAATCCACCGAGGCGACCCGTGCGAACGACACAGTGACGAACGACACCGTGACGAAGGATGCCGCGGCCCGCGCCGTCGCGACCGAGGCGTACGCGCACGCCGATCACACGCCGACGACCGTCACCGCGAGCGAGCCGGCAGCGGCGACAGCCGCGCCGACCGCCGTGTACTCCCAGCAGCCGATCTTCGTGCAGGCGCCCGAGGCACCGCGGCCGCGCGGCAACCGTGGCGCGGCAGGAGCGATCGGTCTCCTCGCGGCGCTCCTGTTCGCGGTGCTGTACCTTGCGGCGACCCTCGGCCTCATCGCCCTCACGGACGGCCTCGCCGTCAACACGCTCGGCCAGACCGTCGTCGATATCGTCACCACGTGGAGCTTCTGGGTTCCGGTCGTGGTCTTCTTCCTCGGATTCTGGATCCTCGGCGCCTTCATCAACCGCGGCCGCTGGGGACGCTGGGTCGTCTTCGGACTGCTCGTCGGCGCCGTCGCGTACGGGGGACACCTGCTCGGTCAGCTGTTCCAGGCTCCGTTCTGGTCCATCCCCCCGTCGCAGGCCGCTCAGATCGTCGGCGATCAGCTGCTCGCGCCGCTCGCGGTCATCGCCTTCATCCTCGGTCGCGAGATCACCATCTGGTTCGGCGCCTGGGTCGCTGCGCGTGGGCGTCGGGTGACCGAGCTCAACGACGAGGCGCAGCGCGAGTACGAGCGCACGCTCGAAGCCGGCCCGCAGCTGCACCAGTACTGATGTCCGACCGCGGCTGATGACGCCGCCGTCCGGTGTCGCAGCCCCCATCGCCGCGTTCTTCGCGACGGTGGGGTTCGCGGCGCTCGCGATCTGCGGGTTCGGCTTCACGAGCCTGCTCACCGACACCGACGTCCTCTCGGCGCCCGGCCTCGGGCAGGGGTCGGGCATCGCGGCGATGCTCCTGTGCGCCGTCGCCTTCGCCAGGACGGAGTACGGAGCGGTGCGCCGCCGTCGGTACACGGCAGCTCTGTGGGTGACGCTCGCCACGCTCGCCGCGTACCTTCTGGGAGTCGTCCTCGGCGGCGTCCTGAGCGGCGCCGACGCCGCGGCGGCGATCGGTGTCGCGGGGGAGTTCGCGCTGTCCTGGTATGCGCTCGTCCTGGCCGTCACATCCGCAGCGGCTGCGTGGGCGGGCATCGCTCTCCACCGCACGCGCGCCCGCCGTCCGGAGTGGCCGTGGGAGCGCGACGAGGACGAGGAGTGACGGGCCGCGGCATCCTGCTGCCCTGAAATACCCCCGATCGGGCTGAGTCTCCGCGACAATGGACGCGTGGAGCGCTCGCTCGAGACGCAGGTCAGCCAGGCCGTCGAGGCCTGGCTGCGCTGGTTGCCGCGCTGGGAGCCTGCCACCCACCGCGGCCGGGTGGCCCCGTGTCGGCGCTGTCTGGGCTCGCCGGTCCTCTCGGCGGCCGGGCTCGGCTCGGATGTGCCGCACGGTGTGCAGCACGGGCTGTCGACCCGGATCAAGACGATCGTCGACAACGCCGTCGCCCTGTACACAGCGCGGAACCTGCCCATGCTCCAGGCCGAGCTCGACCAGCAGGCCGACCGCAACCGCTCCCGCACCTACCGGCCGTCGGAGGGGCTCGAGCCGGAGTTCGACGGCCTCCCGATGGATCCCGACCCGGTTCCCGGTGCTCCGTTCCTGTTCACGATCGCCGGGATGGCCGACGAGGCGGATGCCGCTGTGCCGGCCCTCCCGCCGCTGTCCGATGATGCGAAGGCGGCGCTTCGGCAGGAGGTCCGCCTCGCGGACGAGTACGCGAGCATGGTCGGCCGCGAGGTGTGCACGCTCCTCCTCCGGCACCGGTTGAGGATACAGACGGCGATCGCGCAGTACGTCGAGCCCCAGATCGCCGCCATGCTCGATGAACTGACACGCTCGCTCGATGCGCCGTTCGACACCGGCGAAGGCCTTCCGGGCGTCTGACCTCCGCCCCGCCGCAGCGGCCCGCGCACGTAGGGTGGAGGGATGAACGGAGTCGACGTCGGTGCGGCGGTCGTCCTGAGCCTGCTGACCGGCATCCTCGGCGTCGCGGTCTACATCTGGGTCGCTCTGGCCCTCGCGGCTGCGTTCCGCAAGATGGGCGAAGACGCGTGGCGTGCGTGGGTGCCGATCGTCAACATCGCCGTCCTCCTGCGTTGGGGCGGCTTCTCGCCGTGGCTGGCGCTCCTGGTCCTCATCCCGGGCCTGGGAACCCTCGCGGTCTGGATCCTCGTCGTCGTCGCGGTACATCGACTCAACCCGGGTTTCGGGTACGGCGCGGGGATGACGGTGGTGGCGGCGCTGCTGTTCCCGGTGTGGGCCACCATCGTCGGTTTCGGCCCTGCGGAGTGGCGGGGCGCACGGCCCGCGCGCGTGCGCGCGCAGCCCGCGGCGCAGCCGGACGACACCTATCCGCCGATCGGGACGCCGATGCCGGAGTTCGGTGCGCCGCTGCCGCCGCCGCCTTTCCCGGCGACGTCCGAGCCTGCGCC
Organism: Microbacterium phoenicis; assembly: GCF_047302325.1. Classification (NCBI taxonomy): domain Bacteria; kingdom Bacillati; phylum Actinomycetota; class Actinomycetes; order Micrococcales; family Microbacteriaceae; genus Microbacterium; species Microbacterium phoenicis. The sequence continues at coordinate 105,133 of NZ_CP154849.1, read as the reverse complement.
CCCGACCCCCCGGACGGGCGTCCCGGCGATGCTGGCGCCCGCTCCGGCATCCGTCGCCCCGCAGCCGTGGTCGCCCGGATCGGACGTTGCGCCGGCGTCGCTCGAAGAGCCGGCGCCCGAAGCCCCCGACCCCACGGCGCCCACGCCGACCGTCCGCTCCGAGGTCAGTCCGCCGGTGCGGGCGAGCAGCCCGGAGATCATCTCGTCGGTGCCCGGTCGCGACGACGCCCCGGTCACACGCCTGCGTCGCTCGGCCGCGCGCACCGACCGCGACGAGCGGGACGTGTTCCCGGAGCTCACGGGGGAGGTCTCCGCCGTCTCGGGGTCGCCCGCCGCCGGGGCGCCCGTATCGGCGGCCGCATCGGTCTCGGCGCAGGAGCGCCGGCGCGACGAGGCCGCGGCACCCTCCTTCGAGGCCGACCTCGAGCGCACCGTCGTCGTGCGGCGCGGCCACCCCCGGTGGGAGCTCGCCCTCCCCGATGCATCGACGGTCACCCTGTCCGCGGACGTCGTCGTGCTCGGGCGCAACCCGGTCTCCGACCCCTCGCACCCCCGCGCGCAGCTGGTCGCCGTCGTCGACGCGACTCGCACGGTCTCGAAGACCCACGCCCGCCTCGAGCGTCGCGGGGACACCTGGCGGATCACGGATCTGGGATCGACCAACGGCATCCTGATCCCCAGTCCGCTCGGTGCGGACGTCGAGCTCCAGCCGGGGGAGGACGTCGAGGTCACGGGCAGGTTCCTGCTCGGCGACGCCGCCCTCCGACTGCACCGGATGGATGCCGGTTCCTGACCGGCGGCGATCGTCACCTGAGCCTTCTCGGTGAACACCGGCCCCGTTTGACCCGGGTTCGCGATCCCGCGTATCATTGAGCGGGTGTGCGCACACGCGCGCAATGCGACGTGCCTCGGTTCGGAGCAGGCGAGGCGAACGCACACAGGGACAGGGCCTGCGAACAGGTCACCCCCACGGCATATCCATCACCCCGTTCGCCGCAGTCGCGGCAAGCCGATGGATCTGTGGTGAAACCACGAACGCTGTCACCGTGCAGCACCTGTGCGAGGCGAGAGCCGCGCGCAGATCGACAAGGAGAGAACGTGCCAACCATTCAGCAGTTGGTTCGCAAGGGTCGCTCGCCGAAGGTCTCGAAGACCAAGGCGCCCGCCCTGAAGGCGAACCCGCAGCAGGCGGGTGTCTGCACCCGCGTGTACACGACCACGCCCAAGAAGCCGAACTCGGCGATGCGCAAGGTCGCTCGTGTGAAGCTCCGCAACGGGACCGAGGTCACCGCCTACATCCCCGGTGAGGGTCACAACCTGCAGGAGCACTCGCTCGTGCTCGTCCGCGGTGGTCGTGTGAAGGACCTCCCCGGTGTGCGTTACAAGATCGTCCGCGGCGCCCTGGACACCCAGGCCGTCAAGAACCGTAAGCAGGCTCGCAGCCGCTACGGCGCCAAGAAGGGTTGAGTTAGATGCCTCGCAAGGGACCCGCACCCCGCCGCGTCGTCGTCAACGACCCGGTCTACGGTGCTCCGATCGTCACCCAGCTGGTGAACAAGATCCTCGTCGATGGCAAGAAGTCCATCGCCGAGGCCATCGTCTACAACGCCCTCAAGGGTGTCGAGGCGAAGAACGGCCAGGACGCCGTCGCGACGCTCAAGAAGGCGCTCGACAACGTCCGCCCCACCCTCGAGGTCAAGAGCCGCCGTGTCGGTGGCTCGACCTACCAGGTTCCCGTCGAGGTCAAGCCGCACCGCGCGAACACGCTCGCGCTGCGCTGGCTCGTCTCGTACGCGAAGGGTCGCCGTGAGAAGACCATGACCGAGCGTCTCCAGAACGAGATCCTGGATGCCTCGAACGGCCTCGGTGCCGCGGTGAAGCGCCGCGAGGACACCCACAAGATGGCCGAGTCGAACCGCGCCTTCGCGCACTACCGCTGGTAATCAGCACCTCGGTGACCGGCCGGGCAACCCCCGGCCGGTCACCCCGCGACATCCGTCACTACACGTAAGGACACCCCGTGGCACAAGAAGTGCTCACCGACCTCAACAAGGTCCGCAACATCGGCATCATGGCGCACATCGATGCCGGCAAGACGACGACGACCGAGCGCATCCTCTTCTACACGGGTGTCAACCACAAGCTGGGCGAGACCCACGACGGCGCCTCGACCACCGACTGGATGGAGCAGGAGAAGGAGCGCGGCATCACGATCACGTCTGCCGCCGTGACCTGCTTCTGGAACAAGAACCAGATCAACATCATCGACACCCCCGGTCACGTCGACTTCACCGTCGAGGTGGAGCGCTCGCTCCGCGTCCTCGACGGCGCCGTCGCCGTCTTCGACGGCAAGGAGGGCGTCGAGCCCCAGTCCGAGACCGTGTGGCGTCAGGCCGACAAGTACGACGTCCCCCGCATCTGCTTCGTCAACAAGATGGACAAGCTCGGCGCGGACTTCTACTTCACCGTCGACACCATCATCAAGCGCCTCGGTGCCAAGCCGCTCGTGCTGCAGCTCCCGATCGGTGCCGAGAACGACTTCGTCGGCGTCATCGACCTCGTCGAGATGCGCGCACTGGTGTGGCCCGGTGACTCCAAGGGTGACGTCACCATGGGCGCCAAGTACGAGGTCCAGGAGATCCCCGCGGACCTCAAGGACCGCGCTGACGAGTACCGTCAGAAGCTCCTCGAGACCGTCGCCGAGTCCGACGACGAGCTGCTCGAGAAGTTCTTCGGCGGCGAAGAGCTGACCCTGGCCGAGATCAAGGGCGCCATCCGCAAGATGACCGTCGCCGGCGAGCTCTACCCCGTGCTCTGCGGCTCGGCGTTCAAGAACCGCGGCGTCCAGCCGATGCTCGACGCGGTCGTCGACTACCTCCCGTCGCCCCTCGACGTGCCCGCCATCGAGGCGCACGACCCGAAGGACGAGGAGAAGGTCATCGAGCGTCACCCCGACGCCAACGACCCGTTCGCCGCGCTGGCCTTCAAGGTCGCCGTGCACCCGTTCTTCGGTCGCCTGACCTACATCCGCGTCTACTCGGGTCAGCTCGACTCGGGTGCGCAGGTCATCAACTCGACCAAGGGCAAGAAGGAGCGCATCGGGAAGATCTTCCAGATGCACGCCAACAAGGAGAACCCGGTCGACGCGGTCACCGCGGGCAACATCTACGCCGTCATCGGCCTGAAGGACACCACCACCGGTGACACCCTGGCAGACCCGGCCGAGCCCGTCGTCCTCGAGTCGATGACGTTCCCCGAGCCCGTCATCGAGGTCGCGATCGAGCCGAAGACCAAGGCCGACCAGGAGAAGCTGGGCATCGCGATCCAGAAGCTCGCCGAAGAGGACCCGACGTTCCGCACGGAGCTCAACCCCGAGACGGGTCAGACCGTCATCAAGGGCATGGGCGAGCTGCACCTCGACATCCTCGTGGACCGCATGAAGCGCGAGTTCCGCGTCGAGGCCAACGTCGGCAAGCCGCAGGTCGCGTACCGCGAGACGATCAAGAAGACCGTCGAGCGTCACGACTACACGCACAAGAAGCAGACCGGTGGTTCGGGTCAGTTCGCGAAGATCCAGTTCGCCCTCGAGCCCCTCGAGGTCACGCCGGACAAGATCTACGAGTTCGAGAACAAGGTCACCGGTGGCCGCATCCCGCGCGAGTACATCGAGCCCACCAACCAGGGCTTCCAGGACGCCATGCAGGTCGGCGTGCTCGCCGGCTTCCCCATGGTGGGTGTCAAGGCGATCCTGACCGATGGCGCGTCGCACGACGTCGACTCGTCCGAGATGGCGTTCAAGATCGCCGGCTCGATGGGCTTCAAGGAGGCCGTCCGCAAGGCGAACCCCGTTCTCCTCGAGCCGCTCATGGCGGTCGAGGTCCGTACTCCCGAGGAGTACATGGGCGACGTCATCGGCGACCTGAACTCGCGTCGTGGCCAGATCCAGTCCATGGAGGACGGTGCGGGCATCAAGATCGTCCGCGCCCTCGTCCCCCTGTCGGAGATGTTCGGCTACATCGGTGACCTGCGCTCGAAGACCTCGGGTCGCGCGGTCTACGCGATGGAGTTCGACAGCTACTCCGAGGTCCCCCGCGCGGTGGCCGACGAGATCGTCCAGAAGACCAAGGGCGAGTAACACCCGCTCTTCGGATGCCGGGGGGCCGGCCCTCGGCATCCGCCCAAACTGAATATCGTCACGTCAACTACACTGACAACATCCCCGTAGAAACCCGGTCGCAATCCAGCGCCCGGATGACTACACGACAGTCCTGAGGAGGACCCAGTGGCCAAGGCCAAGTTCGAGCGGACCAAGCCGCACGTCAACATCGGAACGATCGGTCACGTCGACCACGGCAAGACCACGCTCACCGCTGCCATCTCGAAGGTGCTCGCCGACAAGTTCCCGTCGGCCACCAACGTGCAGCGTGACTTCGCGTCGATCGACTCCGCTCCCGAAGAGCGCCAGCGTGGCATCACGATCAACATCTCGCACGTCGAGTACGAGACCCCGAAGCGTCACTACGCACACGTCGACGCCCCGGGTCACGCTGACTACATCAAGAACATGATCACCGGTGCTGCGCAGATGGACGGCGCGATCCTCGTGGTCGCCGCCACCGACGGCCCGATGGCCCAGACGCGCGAGCACGTCCTGCTCGCCAAGCAGGTCGGCGTCCCCTACCTGATGGTCGCCCTCAACAAGGCCGACATGGTCGACGACGAGGAGATCCTGGAGCTCGTCGAGCTCGAGGTCTCCGAGCTCCTCGCCTCGCAGGGCTTCGCTGAGGACGCTCCCGTCGTCCGCGTCTCGGGCCTCAAGGCTCTCGAGGGCGACGAGAAGTGGGTCCAGTCGATCCTCGACCTCATGGACGCCGCTGACGAGAACATCCCCGACCCCGTGCGTGACAAGGACAAGCCGTTCCTCATGCCGATCGAGGACGTCTTCACGATCACCGGTCGTGGAACGGTCGTCACCGGTCGCGCCGAGCGTGGCACCCTCGCCATCAACTCCGAGGTCGAGATCGTCGGCATCCGCCCGACGCAGAAGACCACGGTCACGGGTATCGAGATGTTCCACAAGCAGCTCGACGAGGCCTGGGCCGGCGAGAACTGTGGTCTGCTCCTCCGTGGTCTCAAGCGCGACGACGTCGAGCGTGGCCAGGTCGTCGTGAAGCCGGGTTCGGTTACGCCGCACACCAACTTCGAGGGCACCGCCTACATCCTCTCGAAGGAGGAGGGTGGCCGTCACAACCCCTTCTACACGAACTACCGCCCGCAGTTCTACTTCCGTACCACGGACGTGACCGGCGTCATCTCGCTGCCCGAGGGCACCGAGATGGTCATGCCCGGTGACACCACGGACATGACGGTGGAGCTCATCCAGCCCATCGCCATGGAAGATGGACTCGGCTTCGCGATCCGTGAGGGTGGCCGCACCGTCGGCGCCGGCACGGTGACCAAGATCATCAAGTAAGTCCTCGGACTTCACCGACAGGGGTCGGGCCTTCGGGCCCGGCCCCTTCGTCGTTCCTGCAAGGGGTGCCGCGTCGATCGTCGGCGATCTAGACTGACCGCGCCGCGGCACCTGCGCGAGCATCGACGGAGATGAGGAAGAGCATGGGAATCGACGACATCGTGGGCAAGGGGAAGCAGTTCCTCGAGCAGCACAAGGACGAGATCGAGAAGAACCTGAAGTCCGATAAGGCCGAGGACGTGAGCGACAAGGTCCTCGATGCCGCGGCCGACTTCGTCAAGAAGGTAGCCCCCGACTCCGTCGACGCGAAGGTCGACGACGTCCGTGACAACGTGGATCGGCGCATCGGCAACGAGTGATCTCGAACCCGGAGAAGGGGTCGGATGCCGCGGCATCCGACCCCTTCTCCGTGGTGGCGGGGAGGTTACCCCGGCGCGCGACACGCCCGGGTTTGCGACACGCCCGAACGGCACGTAGACTGTACAGGTTCCACATTCCTGCGTTTCGCGCGGGATCACTGCCAGGGCAGTGCATAGGCGTCACTGCCTAGGCCGCGGGCAGCAGAACATCACATCCCCACACCCCGCTCCGGAAACGGATTCGTTCGCATGCGTGCGCGGGGGACGGGATGCCGCGGGTAGCCCTGCGGAATGACATCAGAACAGCGGTGCCGATCACCTCGCCTCCGGGCGGGGAGAAGTGCCCGGCGCGTAAGCGCCCCGTGCGTCCAATGCCCCCGAGGTATGACGCGAGAAAGAGAGTGAGCAGACAATGGCGGGACAGAAGATCCGCATTCGCCTGAAGTCGTATGACCACGAGGTCATCGACTCGTCGGCACGCAAAATCGTCGACACCGTGACCCGTGCGGGCGCGACGGTCGTGGGCCCCGTGCCCCTTCCGACCGAGAAGAACGTGGTCGCCGTGATCCGTTCGCCGCACAAGTACAAGGACAGCCGCGAGCACTTCGAGATGCGCACCCACAAGCGCCTCATCGACATCATCGACCCGACGCCCAAGGCCGTCGACTCGCTGATGCGTCTCGACCTCCCGGCCGACGTCAACATCGAGATCAAGCTCTGAGGTCGATCATCATGGCTGACATCAACTCCAAGGTTTCCAAGGGCCTGCTGGGCACCAAGCTCGGCATGACCCAGGTCTGGGACGAGAACGGCAAGGTCGTTCCCGTCACCGTCATCGAAGTCGCCCCCAACGTGGTGACCCAGGTGCGCACGCCCGAGCGCGACGGCTACAACGCCGTTCAGATCGCTTACGGCCAGATCGACCCCCGCAAGGTCAACAAGCCCCAGTCGGCTCACTTCGAGGCTGCTGGTGTGACCCCGCGTCGTCACCTCACCGAGGTGCGCACGGCGGATGCCGCTGACTACTCACTCGGTCAGGAGCTCACCGTCGACGCCACCTTCGAGGCCGGCCAGCTGGTCGACGTCGTCGGCACCAGCAAGGGCAAGGGCTTCGCCGGTGTCATGAAGCGTCACAACTTCAAGGGCGTCTCGGCTTCGCACGGTGCGCACCGCAACCACCGCAAGCCCGGCTCGATCGGCGCATCGTCGACCCCGAGCCGCGTCTTCAAGGGCATGCGCATGGCCGGCCGTATGGGTGGCGAGCGCGTGACCGTCCTCAACCTCACGGTGCACGCCGTCGACGCCGAGAAGGGTCTGCTGCTCGTCAAGGGCGCCGTCCCCGGTGCTCGTGGCCGCATCGTCTACGTCCGCAACGCAGTGAAGGGTGCCTGATCATGGCTGACTCGACTCTCGCGCTCGACGTCGTGAAGGCAGACGGCAACAAGGCCGGCTCCGTTGAGCTGCCCGCCGCACTGTTCGACGTCAAGACGAACATCCCCCTCATCCACCAGGTCGTCGTCGCGCAGCTCGCGGCGGCTCGCCAGGGAACCCACTCGACCAAGCGTCGCGGTGAGGTCTCGGGTGCCGGCCGCAAGCCCTTCAAGCAGAAGGGCACGGGTAACGCCCGTCAGGGCTCGATCCGCGCGCCGCACATGACCGGTGGTGGCATCGTCCACGGACCGAAGCCGCGCAACTACTCGCAGCGCACCCCCAAGAAGATGGTCGCCGCCGCCCTGCTGGGCGCGCTCAGTGACCGGGCACGCGGTGGCCGTCTGCACGTTGTCGACTCGTTCGGCATCGAAGGCGCGCCCTCGACGAAGGCCGCTGTCGCGGTCCTCGGCCAGCTCGCGCCGACCAAGAACGTCATGGTCGTCATCACCCGTGATGACGAGCTGACCGTCAAGAGCGTCCGCAACCTCGCGTACGTCCACGTTCTGACGTTCGACCAGCTCAACGCCTACGACGTGCTCGTCTCCGACGACATCGTCTTCACCAAGGCCGCCTACGACGCGTTCGTCGCTGCGAAGGCCGGCTCCACCGAGGAGGTCTCGGCATGACCGCCGTCAACAAGGACCCGCGCGACATCATCCTGAAGCCGGTCGTCTCCGAGAAGAGCTACGGGCTCATCGACGAGGGCAAGTACACGTTCCTCGTGGACCCCCGCGCCACCAAGACCGAGATCAAGCTCGCCATCGAGAAGATCTTCGGCGTCAAGGTCGCGTCGGTGAACACGCTCAACCGCCCGGGCAAGTCCCGCCGCACCCGTTTCGGCACCGGTAAGCGCAAGGACACCAAGCGCGCCATCGTGAGCCTGAAGTCGGGCACCATCGACATCTTCACGGCCGTCGGCTGACAGCTGGGATAGAGGACTAGAGACATGGCTATTCGCAAGTACAAGCCCACGACCCCCGGTCGTCGCGGTTCGTCGGTCGCCGACTTCGCTGAGATCACGCGATCGACGCCCGAGAAGTCGCTTCTTCGCCCGCTGGCGAAGACCGGTGGTCGCAACAACCAGGGCCGCATCACGACCCGTCACATCGGTGGTGGCCACAAGCGCCAGTACCGCGTCATCGACTTCCGTCGTAACGACAAGGACGGCATCAACGCCAAGGTCGCTCACATCGAGTACGACCCCAACCGCACCGCGCGCATCGCACTGCTGCACTACTTCGACGGTGAGAAGCGTTACATCCTCGCCCCGAACAAGCTGTCGCAGGGTGACATCGTCGAGTCGGGCGCCGGCGCTGACATCAAGCCCGGCAACAACCTGCCGCTGCGCAACATCCCCACCGGTACCGTGATCCACGCGATCGAGCTCCGCCCCGGCGGCGGCGCGAAGATGGCACGTTCCGCCGGTGCGTCCGTCCGCCTCGTGGCGAAGGACGGCCCGTACGCGCAGCTGCGTCTGCCCTCGGGCGAGATCCGCAACGTCGACGCGCGCTGCCGCGCGACGATCGGCGAGGTCGGCAACGCCGAGCAGTCCAACATCAACTGGGGTAAGGCCGGCCGTAACCGCTGGAAGGGCATCCGCCCGACCGTGCGTGGTGTCGCCATGAACCCGGTCGACCACCCGCACGGTGGTGGTGAGGGTAAGACCTCCGGTGGACGTCACCCCGTCACTCCTTGGGGCCAGGCCGAGGGTCGTACCCGGCACCCCAACAAGGAAAGCGACAAGTTGATCGTTCGCCGTCGCAACGCCGGCAAGAAGCGGAAGTAGGAGTAGAGGAAGATGCCTCGCAGCCTTAAGAAGGGCCCCTTCGTCGACGAGCACCTGCTTCGCAAGGTCGTCTCGCAGAACGAAGCCGGTACCAAGAACGTCATCAAGACCTGGTCGCGCCGTTCGATGATCATCCCGGCCATGCTGGGTCACACCATCGCCGTGCACGACGGACGCAAGCACATCCCCGTGTTCGTGTCCGAGACCATGGTCGGTCACAAGCTGGGCGAGTTCGCGCCCACCCGCACCTTCCGCGGCCACGAGAAGGACGACAAGAAGGGTCGTCGCCGCTAAGGCGGTGGCGCTCTCAGAGAGAGGAAGAGGAGGAGTAGTAATGGTGGAATCCATCGCACGCGTGAAGCACATCCGCGTGACCCCTCAGAAGGCTCGTCGTGTCGTCGCGCTCATCAAGGGCAAGCAGGCTCAGGAGGCTCTCGCCATCCTGAAGTTCGCTCCCCAGGGTGCCAGCGAGCCCATCTACAAGCTCGTGGCCTCCGCGGTCGCGAATGCTCGTGTGAAGGCCGACAAGGACAACGAGTTCCTGGACGACCAGGATCTGTACGTGAAGAACGCCTACGTGGACGAGGGCACGACGCTCAAGCGTTTCCAGCCCCGCGCCCAGGGTCGCGCGTTCCAGATCAAGAAGCGCACCAGCCACATCACCGTGGTGCTCTCGACCCCCGAGGTCGCGGACACTGCAGCGGCTGACACCAAGAAGGCGAGCAAGTAATGGGACAGAAGGTCAACCCGTACGGCTTCCGCCTCGGCATCACCACCGACCACGTGTCGCGTTGGTTCTCCGACTCCACCAAGCCGGGACAGCGTTACGCCGACTACGTGGCCGAGGACGTCAAGATCCGTCGTCTCCTGACGACGTCGCTCGACCGTGCCGGCGTGAGCAACATCGAGATCGAGCGCACGCGTGACCGCGTCCGCGTCGACATCCACACCGCCCGTCCGGGCATCGTGATCGGCCGCCGCGGCGCCGAGGCCGAGCGCATCCGCGCCGACCTCGAGAAGCTCACCGGCAAGCAGATCCAGCTGAACATCCTCGAGGTCAAGAACCCCGAGGCCGACGCTCAGCTGGTCGCCCAGGGCATCGCCGAGCAGCTCTCCGCTCGTGTGGCTTTCCGCCGCGCGATGCGCAAGGGTCTGCAGGGCGCTCAGCGCGCCGGCGCCAAGGGTGTCCGCATCCAGGTCTCCGGCCGTCTCGGCGGCGCCGAGATGAGCCGGTCGGAGTTCTACCGCGAAGGCCGTGTGCCCCTGCACACGCTCCGCGCGAACATCGACTACGGCTTCTACGAGGCCAAGACCACCTTCGGCCGCATCGGCGTGAAGGTCTGGATCTACAAGGGCGACCTCACCAACAAGGAGCTCGCTCGCGAGCAGGCCAACGCACCGAAGTCCCGTCGTGACGACCGTGGTGGCGACCGCCGCCGTGGCCCGCGCAACGAGGCCCCTGTCGCAGAAGGAGCGTCAGCCTGATGCTTATTCCCCGCAAGGTCAAGTACCGCAAGCAGCACCACCCGAAGCGCGACGGCGCCGCCACCGGCGGCACGACGGTCAGCTTCGGTGAGTTCGGCATCCAGGCGCTGACCCCCGCTTACGTGACGAACCGTCAGATCGAGTCCGCTCGTATCGCCATGACGCGTCACATCAAGCGTGGTGGAAAGGTGTGGATCAACATCTACCCCGACCGTCCGCTCACCAAGAAGCCGGCCGAAACCCGCATGGGTTCCGGTAAGGGTTCGCCGGAGTGGTGGGTCGCCAACGTCAAGCCGGGTCGCGTCCTCTTCGAGGTCGCGGGCGTCAACGAGGAACTCGCTCGTGAGGCCCTGACCCGTGCCATCCACAAGCTGCCGCTCAAGGCACGCATCATCAAGCGCGAGGAGGGCGACGCGTAATGGCTGTCGGCACCAAGACGCTCGCCCCGAGCGAGCTGGACACGTTCGAAGACCAGCGCCTCGTGGAGGAGCTGCGCAAGGCCAAGGAAGAGCTGTTCAACCTGCGCTTCCAGTCGGCCACCGGCCAGCTCGAGAGCCACGGCCGCATCCGTGCGGTCAAGCGCGACATCGCGCGGCTCTACACCGTCATCCGCGAGCGGGAGCTCGGCATCCGTGCCACCCCCGCCCCGGTCGAGACGGCCACCAAGGCGAAGAAGAGCAAGGCCAAGAAGGCGGACGAGTCCGCTGAGGCCGCGAAGGAAGAGGCCGAGTGATGGCTAAGAAGGATGCCGCCGAGGCGACCGTGGCCGCTGGTCACGAGTCGTCCGAGCACGACGTCCGCGACGTCAACGCCCGTGGGTACCGCAAGGCCCGCCGTGGCTACGTCGTCAGCGACAAGATGGACAAGACGATCGTCGTCGAGGTCGAGGACCGCGTGAAGCACCCCCTCTACGGCAAGGTCATCCGCCGCACGTCCAAGGTGAAGGCTCACGACGAGCAGAACTCCGCGGGCATCGGCGACCTCGTCCTCATCAACGAGACCCGTCCGCTCAGCGCCACGAAGCGCTGGCGCCTGGTCGAGATTCTCGAGAAGGCGAAGTAACCCATGATCCAGAACGAGTCCCGCCTCAAGGTCGCCGACAACACCGGCGCCAAGGAACTCCTCACGATCCGCGTGCTCGGTGGCTCCAACCGCCGTTACGCCGGCGTGGGCGATGTCATCGTGGCGACCGTCAAGGACGCGATCCCGGGCGGCAACGTCAAGAAGGGCGACGTGGTCAAGGCCGTCGTCGTCCGCACCGTCAAGTCGACCCGTCGTCCCGACGGCTCGTACATCAAGTTCGACGAGAACGCCGCCGTCATCCTGAAGAACGACGGGGAGCCCCGCGGCACCCGTATCTTCGGCCCGGTCGGCCGTGAGCTTCGCGACAAGAAGTTCATGAAGATCGTCTCGCTGGCACCGGAGGTCATCTGATCATGGCGCACATCAAGAAGGGTGACCTGGTTCAGGTCATCAGTGGCCGCAAGCAGGACAAGGGCGGCGACCGCGGCAAGCAGGGCGAGGTCCTCGAGGTCCTCGTCGAGCAGAACCGTGTCGTCGTGCAGGGCGTGAACTACGTCACGAAGCACACCCGCGTCGGCCAGTCGCAGCGCGGCACCAAGACGGGCGGCATCGAGACGATGGAAGCCCCGATCCACATCTCCAACGTGGCGCTGGTCGACCCGTCGACCAAGAAGCCGACCCGTGTCGGCCACCGCGTCGAGGAGCAGACCAAGGACGGCGTCAAGCGCACCGTCCGCGTCCGCTACGCCAAGAAGAGCGGCAAGGACCTCTGAACATGAGCAACGCAACTGCCGCGGCGGCTGGCAAGATCCAGCCCCGCCTGAAGCAGAAGTACCAGAGCGAGATCAAGAAGGCTCTGCAGGAAGAGTTCGGCTACGCGAACGTCATGCAGATCCCCGGTCTCGTCAAGGTCGTCGTCAACACCGGTGTCGGTGAGGCTGCGCGCGACAGCAAGGTGATCGATGGTGCGGTCGACGACCTCACCAAGATCACCGGCCAGAAGCCGGTCGTCACCAAGGCCCGCAAGTCCCTCGCGCAGTTCAAGCTGCGCGAGGGTCAGCCCATCGGTGCCCACGTCACCCTGCGCGGTGACCGCGCGTGGGAGTTCGTCGACCGCCTCGTCAACCTGGCGCTGCCCCGCATCCGCGACTTCCGCGGACTGTCGGCTGCCCAGTTCGACGGCAACGGCAACTACACCTTCGGTCTCCAGGAGCAGTCCGTGTTCCACGAGATCAACCAGGACAAGATCGACCGCGTCCGCGGTTTCGACATCACGATCGTGACGACGGCCAAGACGGATGACGAGGGCCGGGCGCTTCTGAAGCACCTCGGCTTCCCGTTCAAGTCGGCCGACGCTCAGGCGTGATCCGATAAGATCGATCGTTCGGCCTCGGGGCGTGCTCCGGGGCCGAACGACTGCACAACTGAATATCGCTCATTCATAGAAGGTCGGCTGTCGTGTAACGGCAGTCGAAACCTCATGACTAAAGGAACACACTTATGACGATGACAGACCCGGTCGCAGACATGCTGACCCGTCTGCGCAACGCGAACTCCGCGCACCACGACTCCGTCGCGCTGCCGAGCTCGAAGCTCAAGACGCACATCGCCGAGATCCTCCAGCAGGAGGGCTACATCTCCGGCTGGGAGGTCTCGGACGCTCGTGTCGGCCAGACCCTGACCCTCACCCTCAAGTACGGCCCGAACCGCGAGCGGTCGATCGCCGGAATCAAGCGCGTCTCGAAGCCCGGCCTCCGCGTGTACGCGAAGTCGAACGAGCTTCCCAAGGTCCTCGGTGGCCTCGGTGTCGCGATCCTGTCCACCTCCTCTGGCCTCCTCACGGACCGCCAGGCCGAGCAGAAGGGCGTCGGCGGGGAAGTCCTCGCCTACGTGTGGTGATCTGACATGTCGCGTATTGGACGTCTTCCCATCGACATCCCCGCCGGTGTGACCGTTTCGGTCTCCGGCCAGGACGTCGCCGTCAAGGGCCCGAAGGGTGAGCTGAACCTCACCGTTTCGCAGCCCATCGAGGTCAAGGTCGAGGAGAACCAGGTTCTGGTCTCGCGCCCCGACGACGAGCGCGAGTCGCGTGCTCTCCACGGGCTCACCCGCACCCTCATCAACAACAACATCATCGGCGTGACCCAGGGCTACACCAAGGGCCTCGAGGTCGTCGGCACCGGTTACCGCGTCGCTCAGAAGGGCACGGCGGTCGAGTTCGCTCTCGGCTTCTCGCACCCTGTTCTGGTCGAGGCTCCGGAGGGCATCACGCTCACCGTCGAGGGCAACAACAAGCTCACCGTCGCCGGTATCTCGAAGCAGGCCGTCGGCGAGGCAGCTGCCAACATCCGCAAGATCCGCAAGCCCGAGCCGTACAAGGGCAAGGGTGTGCGGTACGCGGGCGAGGTCGTTCGCCGCAAGGCCGGAAAGAGTGGTAAGTAACCATGGCTCTCAAGTCGAAGTCCGACGCACGTTCGCGTCGTCACGCCCGTCTTCGCAAGAAGATCGTGGGCACCGAGGTGCGTCCGCGTCTCGTTGTGACCCGCTCCGCCCGCCACGTCTTCGTTCAGCTCGTCGACGACAGCAAGGGCACCACGCTGGCTTCCGCCTCGACCCTCGAGTCGGGCCTGCGCACGTTCGAGGGTGACAAGACCGCCAAGGCCCGCAAGGTCGGCGAGCTCGTCGCTGAGCGTGCCAAGGCAGCCGGCATCGAGACGGTCGTGTTCGACCGCGGCGGTAACCGCTACGCGGGCCGCGTCGCTGCGATCGCCGATGGCGCTCGCGAAGGAGGTCTGAACCTGTGACCGAGAACAAGGAGAACGAAGTGACCGCGACCGAGCAGCCCGCTGCGGCTGCGGCTACGGCCGAGGCGCCCGCCGAGCGTGAGCGCGAGCCGCGCCGCGGTGGCCGCGAGCGCAGCCAGACCCGCGACCGCAACTCGCGCGACCGCGGCGACAACCAGTTCCTGGAGCGCGTCGTCACGATCAACCGCGTGTCGAAGGTCGTCAAGGGTGGTCGTCGCTTCAGCTTCACGGCGCTCGTCGTCGTGGGTGACGGCAACGGTCTCGTGGGCGTCGGCTACGGCAAGGCGCGTGAGGTCCCCCTCGCCATCTCCAAGGGTGTCGAAGAGGCCAAGCGCAACTTCTTCCGCGTGCCCCGCGTCGGCTCGAGCATCCCGCACCCCGTCCAGGGTGAGGCTGCTGCCGGTGTCGTGCTGCTGCGTCCGGCTGCTGCCGGTACCGGTGTTATCGCCGGTGGCCCGGTCCGCGCCGTCCTCGAGTGCGCCGGCATCCACGACGTGCTCTCGAAGTCGCTCGGTTCGTCGAACACGATCAACATCGTGCACGCGACCGTCGCGGCGCTGAAGGCCCTCGAGGAGCCGCGCGCCGTCGCCGCTCGTCGTGGTCTCGACTTCGACCAGGTCGCGCCCGCGCGTCTGGTCCGTGCCGAGGCTGAGGCAACGAAGGCTGCAAAGGTGGGTGCATGATGGCTGCTCGTCTGAAGGTGACCCAGGTCAAGTCCAAGGTGAGCGAAAAGCAGAACCAGCGTGACACGCTGCGTTCGCTCGGTCTGAAGCGGATCAACGACTCCGTCGTTCGTCCGGATGACGCGCAGACGCGCGGCTACATCAAGACCGTCGCGCACCTCGTGAAGGTTGAGGAGATCGACTGATGGCTGAGAAGAAGGACGAGACGGTCGAGACCGTCGAGCCCAAGGCCAAGAAGCCGGCAACCCGGAAGGCTGCGGCCAAGCCCGCTGCCGACAAGGCTGCCCCGAAGAAGGATGCGGCGCGCCCCGGCGTGCTGAAGGTCCACCACCTGCGTCCGGTCCCCGGTGCCAACGTCGCGAAGACCCGTGTCGGTCGCGGTGAGGGCTCGAAGGGTAAGACGTCGGGCCGCGGTACCAAGGGTACGAAGGCTCGTTACCAGGTCAAGGTGGGCTTCGAGGGTGGGCAGATGCCCCTCCACATGCGTACGCCGAAGCTGCGCGGGTTCAAGAACCCGTTCCGCGTCGAGTACCAGGTGGTCAACCTCGACAAGCTCGCGGAGCTGTACCCCAATGGTGGCGACGTCACCATCACGGATCTGGTCGCCAAGGGCGCCGTCCGCAAGAACGAGAAGGTCAAGGTGCTCGGCACCGGCGACATCTCGGTCGCGCTGACGGTCTCCGTCGACAAGGTCTCGGGATCGGCCGAGCAGAAGATCGTCGCCGCTGGCGGTTCGATCAAGTAATCACGTGCCAGGGGCCGGAGGGTAACCTCCGGCCCCTGTTGCCGTATGTTGGAATGCGGCGCGCCCCGACGCGCCCGGCATCCCACTGGAGGAAATCCCTTTGTTCAGCGCTATTGCGCGGGTCTTCCGCACTCCGGATCTGCGTCGGAAGATCGGCTTCACGCTCGGCATCATCGCCATCTACCGATTCGGTGCGCACATTCCGGCTCCGTTCGTCGACTTCCCGAACGTGAAGACCTGCCTGGACCAGTCCGGGTCCACCGAGGGGCTCCTCTCGCTCGTCAACCTCTTCTCGGGTGGCGCGCTGTTGCAGCTGTCGATCTTCGCCCTCGGCGTCATGCCGTACATCACGGGCACGATCATCGTTCAGCTCCTGCGCGTCGTGATCCCTCACTTCGAGACGCTGTACAAGGAGGGCCAGGCCGGTCAGGCCAAGCTCACCCAGTACACCCGCTACCTCACGATCGCGCTGGCGCTGCTGCAGTCGACCACCCTCGTCACGGTGGCCCGCTCCGGTCAGCTGTTCGGCATCACGGGCGTCCCCGAGTGCCAGCAGCTCCTCACCGACGAGGCGTGGTGGGCGCAGCTGCTCATGATCGTCACGCTGACCGCCGGTACCGGCCTCATCATGTGGATGGCCGAGCTCGTCACCGAGCGCGGAATCGGCAACGGCATGTCGCTCCTGATCTTCACCTCGATCGCGGCGACCTTCCCCTCCGCCCTGTGGAGCATCGCCGTCGCCCGCAGCTTCGAGATCTTCCTCCTCGTCCTCGCCGTCGGCATCGCCACCGTCGCGCTGGTCGTCTTCGTCGAGCAGTCGCAGCGCCGTGTCCCGGTCCAGTACGCCAAGCGGATGGTCGGCCGGCGCACGCTCGGCGGCAGCAACACCTACATCCCGATCAAGGTGAACATGGCCGGCGTCGTGCCCGTCATCTTCGCGTCGTCGCTCCTGTACATCCCGGCTCTGATCGCGCAGTTCAACGCGAACCCCGCGGCGGACGGCAGCGTTCCCGGCTGGGTCTCGTGGATCCAGGCCAACTTCGTCAACGGAGACCACCCGCTGTACATGGCGGTGTACTTCCTGCTCATCATCGGGTTCACCTACTTCTACGTCGCGATCACGTTCAACCCGGTCGAGGTCGCCGACAACATGAAGAAGTACGGCGGCTTCATCCCCGGCATCCGTGCGGGTCGTCCCACCGCCGAGTACCTCGACTACGTGCTCACCCGCATCACCCTGCCGGGCTCCATCTACCTGGGCCTCATCGCCCTGCTTCCGCTCCTCGCCCTCGCGACGGTCGGCGCCAACCAGAACTTCCCGTTCGGCGGCGCCTCGATCCTCATCATCGTCGGTGTGGGACTCGAGACCGTGAAGCAGATCGACGCCCAGCTCCAGCAGCGCCACTACGAAGGACTCCTCCGATGACGCAGACCCCCGCCCGCCTCCTGATCATCGGCCCGCAAGGTTCGGGCAAGGGGACGCAGGGGGCTCGGATCGCCGATCATCTCGGCATCCCGACCATCTCCACCGGAGACGTCTTCCGCGCGAACGTGAAGGAAGGCACCGAGCTGGGGCTGAAGGTGAAGGCGCTCATCGACGCCGGTGACCTCGTCTCCGACGCGTTGACCAGCGAGATCGTCCGCGACCGGCTGTCGCAGGAGGATGCCGCGCAGGGGTTCCTCCTCGACGGGTACCCGCGGAACCTGGGCCAGGTCGGCGACCTCGACACCTTCCTCGACGGACGCGGCGAGCCGCTCACTGCGGTCATCGAGCTCTCGGTCCCGCGTGACGAGTCGATCGCCCGCCTCTCGCGCCGCGCTGCCGAACAGGGTCGCGCCGACGACAACGAGGAGTCGATCGCGAAGCGTCTGTCGATCTACGAGTCGGAGACCGCGCCGATCCTCGACGTCTACCGCGAACGCGGCATCGTCGACGAGGTCGACGGCGTCGGCTCGCTCGACGAGATCACCGAGCGGATCACCGCGGCTCTCGCGGCTCGCGGCATCACCGCCTGATGGTCTTCCGTCGCTCGATCTACAAGACCCCGGCGCAGCTGCGGGCCATGGTGGAGCCGGGGCTGATCACGGCCGCCGCGCTCGACGCCGTGCGTCCGGCTGTCCGTGCCGGGGTGACGACAGCCGAGCTCGATGCCATCGCCGAGGCGACGATCCTCGCCCGCGGTGCGGAGTCGAACTTCCAGCTCGTCCGCGGCTACCGGCACACCACGTGCATCTCGGTGAACCAGGAGGTCGTGCACGGCATCCCGGGTGATCGGGTCCTGGAGCCGGGCGACATCGTCTCCATCGACTGCGGTGCGCAGTTCGACGGGTGGAACGGCGACTCGGCGATCACCATCGTCATCCCCGACCCTGACCGTCCCGAGCTCGTCGAGCGTCGTCAGCGGCTGTCGGATGTGACCGAAGGGTCGCTGTGGGCCGGCATCGCCGCGCTCGCCTCCGCCGCGCGCGTCGGTGAGGTCGGCGACGCCGTGCAGACCTACGTCGAGGCGTCGGGGGAGGGCTACGGCATCCTCCGCGACTACGTCGGCCACGGGATCGGCCGCAAGATGCACGAGGGCCCGACGGTCTTCAACTACCGCGTCGAGGACCTCGGTCCGGACGTGCGTCCCGGGCTCTGCGTCGCGATCGAGCCGATGATCGTCGGCGGCGACGAGGCGACCCTCGTCGAGGACGACGACTGGACCGTCAGCACGGTCGACGGCGAGGACGGCTCCCATTGGGAACATAGCGTCGCGGTGCACGATGGAGGTATCTGGGTGCTGACCGCTCCCGACGGCGGCGCCGCGGGACTCGCGCAGTTCGGCGTCACCCCGACCCCCATCTCCTGAGAGGACACGCACATGGCGACGGCCGCGCGTAAGACGAACTGGTTCGCGATCTGGGTCAGTGCGGGGGTGGTCGCCGTCCTCGTCGGCGTCATCGCTGTCGTTGCGGTCCTGAACACGCGTGCGACCGACCCCGGCCCCGTGCCGCAGGCCGGTGGCATCAATCGTGAGACCGGGGCCATCACCTTCGGCGACGGCCCCGACAAGGTCGCTACCTATGTCGACTTCATGTGCCCGTACTGCGGCCAGTTCGAGGAGACCGAGGGCAAGACGATCTCGGGCCTGGTCGACGACGGCAGCATCACCCTCGAGGTCCACCCGGTCACGATCCTCGATCGCCTGTCTCAGGGCACCGAGTACTCGAGCCGTGCGGCATCCGCCATGTACGCGGTCGCCGAGGCGGACCCCGACAACGCGTACGCCTTCTTCCGTGCGCTCTGGGACAAGCGGCCGGAGGAGCAGACCCCCGGACTGACCGACGACGAACTCATCCAGCTCGCCAAGGATTCGGGCGTGAACGTGACCGCCGCTCTCGAGAAGTCGATCAAGGACGGCGAGTACAAAACCTTCGCGCAGCAGCAGCAGCTGCCTGAGGGCGCCACCGGCACCCCGACGTTGATGGTCAACGACACACTCGTCCCCGTGACCTACGACCCCGAGACCGACATCGTCGCCAACCTCACCTCGCGCTGACGCGTCGGGGCGCAGGGCGGGCGTCGACGACGCGACGCGCCCGAGTGGCGGGGTGCTCCGATATCACGTACACTAAATCTTTGGTGCGTTGCGCCTGTTTCGGCGTGTCACCAGAAACCCCACTCACCGCAGACCGACCGGTCTGCCAACTGTAAGCGAGCGTATGGCCAAGAAAGACGGTGTCATCGAGATCGAAGGCGTGATCTCCGAGGCTTTGCCGAACGCGATGTTCCGCGTCGAGCTCAGCAACGGTCACAAGGTCCTGGCCACGATCTCCGGAAAGATGCGGCAGAACTACATCCGCATCATCCCCGAGGACCGTGTGGTCGTGGAGCTGTCGCCCTACGACCTGACCCGCGGCCGCATCGTCTACCGCTACCGCTAGACCGGTCGAGAAGTAACGCCCCGCTCGCCAGAGCGTCGGCGAAGACAGCGAATCAGGAACATCATGAAGGTCAACCCCTCCGTCAAGCCCATCTGCGACCACTGCAAGGTCATCCGCCGACACGGTCGCGTCATGGTCATCTGCAAGTCGAACCCGCGTCACAAGCAGCGCCAGGGCTGATGGGATGCCGCGCCTCGCGCGGCTCGCAGGCTCACAACTGAACACATCTCGGCAGGATCAGAACCCGCTCAGCGGGGGACACCTCGGGTCGGAGGCCCGGGCACCGATCCTGCTCCACACCTCCACTGACTCCTAGGAGACATCGCATGGCACGTCTTGCCGGCGTTGACATCCCGCGCGACAAGCGCGTGGTGATCGCCCTCACCTACATCTACGGCATCGGCCGTACCCGCTCCGTCGAGATCCTCAGCTCGACCGGTATCGACGAGTCGATCCGCGTCAAGGACCTCAGCGACGAGCAGCTGGTTGCGCTCCGCGACCACATCGAAGGCACCTACAAGGTGGAAGGTGACCTCCGCCGCGAGGTCGCCGCTGACATCCGCCGCAAGGTCGAGATCGGCTCGTACGAGGGCATCCGCCACCGTCGCGGCCTGCCTGTGCGCGGCCAGCGCACGAAGACCAACGCGCGTACCCGCAAGGGTCCCAAGCGCACCGTCGCCGGCAAGAAGAAGGCGCGCTAAAGCGCCGCCGCCACAGGTTTAGGAGAACACTCACATGGCACAGGCCAAGTCCGCAGCGCGCAAGCCGCGCCGCAAGGAGAAGAAGAACATCGCGCTGGGCCAGGCCCACATCAAGTCGACGTTCAACAACACGATCGTTTCGATCACCGACCCCTCGGGCGCGGTCATCAGCTGGGCCTCCTCGGGTGGCGTCGGCTTCAAGGGCTCGCGCAAGTCGACCCCGTACGCTGCCGGCATGGCCGCCGAGTCCGCTGCGCGTCAGGCGCAGGAGCACGGCGTCAAGAAGGTCGACGTCTTCGTCAAGGGCCCCGGCTCGGGCCGCGAGACCGCGATCCGTTCGCTGACCGCTGCCGGCCTCGAGGTCGGTTCGATCCAGGACGTCACGCCGCAGGCCCACAACGGCTGCCGTCCCCCGAAGCGCCGCCGCGTCTGATCCTCGACGGATGCCGGGGGCAGCGACGCGTGTCGCGCCCCGGCATCCCGGACACAACTCAACACTTCACCAATTGCACGTGTCATATAGCGGTCACGTGATTGAAAGGAACACATAGTGCTCATTGCACAGCGTCCCACTCTGACCGAGGAGAAGGTCGGCGACTTCCGTAGTCGGTTCGTCATCGAGCCCCTGGAGCCCGGCTTCGGCTACACGATCGGCAACGCGCTGCGTCGCAGCCTGCTGTCGTCGATCCCCGGCGCCGCGGTCACCAGCATCCGCATCGACGGCGTGCTGCACGAGTTCAGCACGGTCCCGGGTGTGAAGGAAGATGTCACCGAGATCATCCTGAACATCAAGCAGCTCGTGGTGTCGAGCGAGCGCGACGAGCCCATCACCGCGTACCTGCGCAAGACGGGCGCCGGCGAGGTCACGGCCGCCGACATCTCCGCTCCGGCGGGTGTCGAGGTCCACAACCCCGACCTGGTCATCGCGACGCTCAACGACTCGGCGAAGTTCGAGCTCGAGCTGACGATCGAGCGCGGCCGCGGCTACGTCTCGGCCACGCAGAACCGCAACGAGTACGCCGAGGCCGGTCAGATCCCGATCGACTCGATCTACTCGCCCGTCCTCAAGGTCAGCTACCGCGTCGACGCCACCCGTGCCGGTGAGCGCACCGACTTCGACAAGCTGGTCCTGGACGTCGAGACCAAGTCGTCGATCAGCCCCCGCGACGCCGTCGCATCGGCCGGTCGCACGCTGGTCGAGCTGTTCGGTCTCGCTCGCGAGCTGAACGTGGAGGCCGAGGGCATCGAGATCGGCCCCGCGCCGGTCGCCGAGGTCCTGACCAACGAGCTCTCGATGCCGATCGAGGACCTCGACCTTTCGGTCCGGTCGTACAACTGCCTCAAGCGCGAGGGCATCAACACGGTGTCCGAGCTCGTCGCCCTCTCGGAGACGCAGCTCATGAACATCCGCAACTTCGGTCAGAAGTCGGTCGACGAGGTCAAGGACAAGCTTGTCTCGCTCGGTCTGTCGCTGAAGGACTCGGTCCCCGGGTTCGACGGCTCGCACTTCTACGGCGGCTACGACGACGAGACCGTCTGATCGGATCTCGGTTCGCCGGGTCCTTTTGACTGACTTTCATTTCCAGGAGTAATTGACATGCCCAAGCCCACGAAGGGTGCCCGCCTCGGAGGCGGCCCCGCACACGAGCGTCTGATGCTGGCGAACCTCGCCGCTTCGCTGTTCACGCACAAGTCGATCACCACGACCGAGACCAAGGCCAAGCGCCTGCGTCCGTTCGCCGAGCGCCTGGTGACGTTCGCCAAGCGTGGCGACCTGCACGCCCGCCGCCGCGTCCTCTCGGTCATCGGCGACAAGAGCGTCGTGCACGAGCTTTTCGCCGAGATCGCCCCGCTGGTCGCCGAGCGTGAGGGTGGCTACACCCGCATCACGAAGGTCGGCAACCGCAAGGGCGACAACGCGCCCATGGCCGTGATCGAGCTCGTCCTCGAGCCCGTCACCCCCAAGGCGAAGTCCACCAAGAAGGCTGCTCCGGCCGCTGCCGCTCCGGCTGCTGCCGAGGAGCCCGCGGTCGAGGAGACCGAGGTCGAGACGCCCGCTGAGGACGCCGCCGACGCCGGTGCCGAGTCGCCCGAAGAGGGTGCCGCTGCTGAAGCCACCGCCGAGGACGCCGTCGCGTCCGAGGACGGAAAGGCCGACGAGGCCAAGTAAGGCTCCCTCTCCGGAGGGAATCCGAGGGCCCGCCCCCGTTTCGGGGCGGGCCCTTTCTCGTACCCCGGCGCGGGCCCGGGGGCGTGCGACGCGCGTGTCCGGATCATGTCCTCTCGCCGACATCACACGTCCCGCACGCGCGCAACGTGTGCTCTCGGCGAGAGGACATGATGTCGACACTCACGAAGACGGGTCAGCGGGCGCGGTGGAAGGTGTCGCCGACGGCCCACTGGGCGAGCTCGACGCGATACTCGAGCTGGGCGCGGCTGTTCTCGACCTCGTCGATCGCGTCGCCGACGGCATCCGCGTAACGCTTGCCTCCGGCGGAGCCGGGGTGGATGCCGTCGCCCGCCAGCAGGTCTTCGTGACCTGAAATCGCCTTCGACCAGTCGGCGAGCGTCACCCCGGGCGCACGGTCGGCGAAGGTGCGCAGCTCGTCGTTCACGCCGGGGATCCAGTCGCGCGGCGCGTGAGCGGTGACGAGCACGAGCGTCCGGGTCGGCCCGACGTCCTTCTTGAGTCGAGCGAGGTCCGCGGGATCGATCGGCCCGTTGGTTCCGAGGCCGACGACGACGTAGTCGCGCAACTGTCCTCGTGCGGCCAGCCCGTCGACGATGTCGACGCCGGCGCTCATCGAGCGCGACACCTTCGCGTCGATCTGGGCACCCGGCATCCGATCGATCAGGCCGCCTGCGGACGCGAGCATGACGGAGTCGCCGACGGCGGTCACGCGGGCGCCGGCGACGCGTGCCGGGGCCGGGGGAGCGGGACGTCCGTCCGGAGCCGTGCAGAGGCCGCCGTCGTCGGTGAGGTTCGCGCTCGGGCACTCGGGGAGCAGCAGGGCGTCGTCGCTGCGCAGCGCGGCGCCAGGGAGGGTCGCGTGATCGGAGCGGTGGGATCCTGCGCTGAGCGCCGCGGCGCCGTTCTCGACGACGGCTTCGCTCGAGGCGACGCTCGGCGAGTCGGCGACGGCGGCGGTCGTCCCTGCGACGACGAGCGCACCGGCGGCGACGGCGGCCGTCGCGGCGAGGCGGCGGACGGGGCCGCCGCGGAACGCCCGGCCGATGGCGCGGACCGACGCGCGGAAGCCGAGTCGCCGCACGGGCTGCTCGACGAAGCGGTACGACACCTCGGCGGCCAGCAGCGTCAAGACGAGCGTGGCCGCGGCGACCTCGAGCGGCACCGCGACGTCGGGGGAGGTCCGTGTCGTCGCGACCGTGAGCAGGACGACGAGCGGCCAGTGCCAGAGGTAGATGCCGAACGAGCGTTCACCGACCCAGCGCAGCGGCGCGACGTCGAGGACGCGTCCGAGCCACGACCCGGGGCGGACGGCCGCGGCGATGGCGGCGACGGTGAGGACGGATGCCGCGAGCAGCAGCACCGGGAAGGTCTCGGCACCGCGCCCCGGTGTGACGAAGGCGAGCGCGACGATCGCCGCGACCGCGAGCCCGCCGAGCGCGGCGGGCACCCCGCGCTCGCGCGCAGCGGGACGGACGAAGGCGAGCGCGACGCCCAGGAGCAGCCCGAAGGCGTGCGTGTCGGTCCCGTAGTAGACGCGCGTCGGGTCCGCACCGACGAGCAGGACGGCGGTGAGAGCGGATGCCGCGGCCAGCGCGACGGCGACGATCACGCGCCCGCGGCGCAGCCGCAGGACGAGCGGGAGCAGGAGCGGCCAGAGCAGGTAGAACTGCTCCTCGACGGCGAGGGACCAGAGGTTCCGGAGCAGCTCCGGCGCGGAGGAGTCGAGCCCCCCGAAGTACGACGACCCGGCCGCGACCGCGACCCAGTTGTAGGCGAAGGTCGCAGCTCCGGCGAGCTGTGATCCGAGGCCCACGAGGACATCGCCGCCGATCGTCCATGCGAGCGACGCGCTGACGAGGACCACCACCCCGATCGCGGGCAGCAGGCGCCGCGCGCGGCGTCGCCAGAACTCGAGCAGTCGGATGCGCCCGTGCTCCTCGTGCTCGCGCATCAGGAGGGTGGTGATCAGGAACCCCGAGATCACGAAGAAGACGTCGACCCCGAGGAAGCCCGCCGGCAGCGCCGGGAACAGGTGGTACACGACGACGAGCAGGACCGCGACGGCGCGGATTCCGTCGAGTCCTGGCAGGCGCGAGGGAGCGGTTCGGGGCATGTCGGAGTTCAGTCGTCGAGGGGGGATCGAGGGCTGGTGGGCGAAAGTCGGCATCCAGTCTACGAAGCCATCCTGAGCGCCGTCCGTCTCTTCCGACGCGCTCACAGGCGGGATAGGTTGGCATCACCGAGACACGGACGAGCGCCGCAGACGTCACCGCGATCGGGTCGGCGCGTCGTCCCAGGAAGGGCGGGCATCATGGCGGGCACCATCATCGTCGGAGTCACCGGAGCGCGCGTGTCGCGGCGGGCAGTCGACTGGGCGATCGCCCGTGCGACGACGCGGCGGCAGGCGATCGAGCTGATCTCGGTCGTGGGCGGCGCGATCGGCGCGATCGGCGAGGCGGAGGTCCTCGGGGCGGCGCAGACCGCGACCCAGCAGCTGCTCGACGGCGAAGCGAAGCGGGTGTCGGATGCCGGTGTCCCCGTGTCGACGCGGGTCGAGTCGGGCAACCCCGTGACGAAGCTCGTCGAGGCGTCCAAGGACGCCGCGATCCTCGTGCTCGGCAGCGACTACCGGGGTCCGGGCACCGGTCCTGCGCGCGGGGTCCACGGCATCCGGATCGCCGCGGGGGCGACGTGCCCGGTCGTCGTGATCCCCGACCGCGACCTGGGCGAGGGGATGGGCGTGGTCGTCGGCATCGACGGGTCGGAGGTGTCGGAGCACGCGATCGAGTTCGCGGCATCCGAAGCTGACCGTCTCGGCGAGCCGCTCATCGCTGTGAGCGTCTGGACCCCCGTGCACACGCCCCGGAACGCGATGGAGGTCTACCCCGACCTGTACCTCGCGAACATGCAGTCGACGACGGAAGAGGTCCTGGCGCTCTCCCTCGCCGGGCTGTCGGCCCGCTACCCCGATCTGCGCATCGTCCGGCGGGTCGAGCGCGGTCACCCCTCGCACGTGCTGGCCGGGATCGCCGGCGACGCTCGTATGGTCGTCGTCGGTACGCATGGTCGCGGCGCGCTTGCGCGGTTCCTGCTCGGGTCGATCAGTCAGGAGCTCCTGTCGCACCTCCCGACGGTCACCGCCGTCGTCCGCTGACACGGACGTGCGCGGCATCGTGCGTCGTGCGAAAGTGAGGGCATGACCCACACGGACACCGTCCTCGTCGTCGGCGAAGCGCTGATCGACATCGTCGAGCGGGATGGCGCGGGCGCGGAGCACGTCGGCGGGAGCCCGGCGAACGTCGCTGTCGGCATCGCCCGGCAGGGGTTGTCGGCCTCGCTCCTCACCCGACTCGGTCGGGACGATCGCGGCCGCCGCATCGCGGACCAGGTGACGGCGTCCGGTGCTGAGATCCATGCGTCGTCGTGGACGGATGCCGCGACCTCCACCGCACGCGCCCGGCTGCGCGCCGACGGCTCGGCCGAATACGACTTCGACATCGTGTGGGAACTCGACGCTGCGGCGGCCGAGGCTGCGGCAGGGGCGGCATCCGTCGTCCACTCCGGTTCGATCGCGCTGTTCCTGCAGCCAGGGGGAGAGGTTGCGCTCGCGACCCTCGAACGCGCCCGCGAGGCGGGCCGGGTGGTCACGGTCGACCCCAACGTGCGTCCGGCCCTCGTCGGCGATGACCCGCGACCGGTCGCCGAGCGCGCCTTCGCTGCGGCGACGCTCGTAAAGCTGAGCGATGAGGATGCCGAGGCGCTCTACCCCGGTGTGCCCGCCGCGCAGGTGCTGGAGACCATCGCGGCGCTCGGCCCGCGGATCGTCGTCATGACGCGCGGCGGCGAGGGCGCGCTGGCGCTCGGGGCGTCGGGACACGTCGAG
Organism: Microbacterium phoenicis; assembly: GCF_047302325.1. Lineage (NCBI taxonomy): Bacteria > Bacillati > Actinomycetota > Actinomycetes > Micrococcales > Microbacteriaceae > Microbacterium > Microbacterium phoenicis. The sequence goes on along the minus strand of NZ_CP154849.1, from coordinate 78,645 downwards.
GTCGCACCGTTGCGCGTCGACGTGGCCGACACGATCGGTGCAGGCGACGCGTTCATGGCGAGCCTCATCACGAGCCTCATCGACGACGCAGAGCTCCTGACCGGCGACGCCGATGCCCTGCAGCGGGCGCTCCGCCGCGCGGTCGTGACGGCGGGCATCACCGTCTCGCGTCCCGGCGCGAACCCGCCCACGCGGGCTGAGGTCGACGCGGCGCTCTGACGGCCGCGGATAGGCTGGCATCGTGCGCCTGCGGATCGACCTCGCCTACGACGGCACCGACTTCCGAGGCTGGGCGCGGCAGCCGGGCCTCCGGACCGTGCAGGGCACGCTCGAAGCAGCGATCGCCCGCATCCTCGGCGGGGATCCGCGGCTGGTCGTCGCAGGACGGACGGATGCCGGTGTGCACGCATCCGCGCAGGTCGCCCACCTCGACCTCACCGAGGGCCAGGAGCGTCGCCTCCTGTCGGGCCGACGCCCCGAGCCGGCGGCGCTCGCCGCTCGCCTGAACGGAGTGCTCGGGCCTTACCCGGACGTGTTCGTGCACCGCGTCGACGTCGCCCCCGAGGGGTTCGATGCGCGGTTCTCGGCGGTCTGGCGTCGCTACGCCTACCGGATCGCGGACCGCGTGACGGGCTACGCTCCGGTGGAGCGCGGGCGGACGACCTGGGTCCCGGCATCCCTCGACGTCGCAGCGATGGATGCCGCGGCCCGCAGCCTTCGCGGACTCCACGACTTCGCCGCCTACTGCAAGCCGCGCGAAGAGGCCACGACGATCCGGACCCTGCTCGAGTACGGCTGGCACCGCGACGATTCCGGCGCGCTGATCGCGTCGGTGAAGGCGGATGCGTTCTGCCACAGCATGGTGCGCGCGCTCGTGGGCGCGTGCGTCGCGGCGGGGGAGGGGCGGATCGAGGTGAGCCGCGTCGCCGAGATCCGCGACGAGCTCACCCGGACGAACGAGATCAAAGTGCTCGCGGCGCGCGGCCTGACGCTGACCGAGGTCGGCTACCCGGCGGACGATCAGCTCGCGACGCGCGCCGAGCAGACGCGCGCCCGGCGCGAGCTCGACCCGTCGACCGACTGAGCGCGGACAGCGCACAGCGCACCCCACACGAAGAAACTCCCCCAGGCCGTGGCCCGGGGGAGTTTCTTTGCGATGGTTCGCGAGTGCCTTATGCCCGACGTGCGCGGCGCACCGAGGTCGCAACCGCGATGCTCGCACCGGCGAGGACGAGGACGCCGCCGCCGACCCAGAGGCCGAGGAGTGCGTCGCCGTCGAAACCGGCGTTCGGAAGTGCAGTGCCGGGGTCGGATCCGTCGTCACCGGGGCCCGCTGCGGCGACCGCGATGGTCGTGGATGCCGACGTGCCGCTGTCCTGGCCGACAGCAGCGAGGGTGTAGGTGCCGCGGGCGTTGGAGGGAAGGGTGACCGTGACGGCCGCCTCGCCCTCAGCGTTGGCATCCTTGGTGATGGTCTGCGAGTCCTGAGCGGAGAACGCGACGAGAGCCAGGGTGGCGCCCGAGGCGTTGAAGCCGGTCAGGGTGAACTCGACGGTCTCGCCGGGGGCGAAGTCGTCGAACGTCACAGTGCCGGCCTCGCCGGGAGCGAGGGCGCTCGGCGAGTCGACGACGACGGGGTCGGGGGTATAGGCGCTCGCGACGGCCGGCGCCGCGAAGACCGCCGCGATGGCGACAGCGAGAGCCGCCGTTGCCTTGCTGATCTTGTGCTTCATGGTGACTGCTTTCGGTCGTCGTGAGTTCGAGGCGTGGACGGCAACAAAAAATCCAACCGACCGCCCCTCGTTGGTTGGACATAGCCAGTATTCAGGTTTTGCTCAGTAAGGGCAACTAATTGGGGTTTCGATCAGGTAAACAACGACTCACTCCGACACATCCCCGGCGATCGGCACCCGGCATCCGCCCTTGTAGACTGGCGGCACCGCGGGGAGGGGTCATGATGCGGATGAGAACCGTGCGTCTGGCCGCAGCCGCCGTCGTGCTGAGCAGTGCCGTCGCCCTGTCGGGGTGCGGGCCCGCGCCGTGGGCGAGCGAGAGCCCGTCGGCCTCGGCTCCCGCCGTGTCGTCGTCTCCGCCGCCCGTCGTCGCACCGCCGGTCGAGAACGACCTGTCGAGCGGGTCGACGCAGCGCGACCTGACCGCCGGTGCGGTGAGCGTCGCGGTCAACTACTGGTCCGAGCTGCGGATGGATCGCTGGACGCCCACGGCGGTCAAGCCGGTCAGCTTGTCACTCGTGACGACCGTGACCCCCAACGACGGGCAGAAGGTCTACCTGCAGAAGGCGACGATGCTGGCGATCCCCGCCAACGCTGACGAGACGTTCCCCGCGCTCGACCCGCAGGTCGACCAGGCGAGCGTCAAGAACGGCTACCTGGTGCTCAAGCCGTACAGCTACTCGCAGACCTTCAACGTCGGCCAGGTGCCCGAGAACGCGACCTACGTGACGCTCCAGTTCACGTACGACTTCCTCGTGCAGACCAAGCCCCGAGCCGACGAGTACGCCAAACAGACCGCGACCGACACGGTGACCGTGGCGATCGCGCAGCAGCCGGCATCCGGCTCGGACTAGCGGTCCTGCGGGCCCGGTTCCGCAACCTCAAGAACCTCAAGATCCGGTAAAGGCCGTCGCGAGGGTTCCCGAAGTCGCGGTTTCTGGGCGGCGCGCGCCCCTACCGTGAAGACGTGGCACTGGCGGCGGCGACCCGAACCCCGCCGCCGGTGCCCTCCACCCTTCAGACCGAACGAGGTTCGCGCATGTCCATCCGTCCCCACGCCCGCCGCCGGCTCGCCGTCATCGCCCTGGCAGCCGCGGCCGCACTCTCGCTGTCGGGATGCTCGCAGATCGTCGAGGCGTTCAACGGGATCTCCGGCACACAGGACGACGCTCAGGCGGTGCCCGCGCCGAACGCGACGCCCGCCGCGGGCACGGCCGAGATGCCGTTCGACTCGCAGTTCACCTACGACGGCTCCGTGCAGATGACCTACGAGGTCGCCGATGGTCTGCAGATCATCCTCGACATGTGGGCGGTCGACTCGAAGCGCACGCGCGAGTGGTACGCCGACAACCCGAAGACCTTCGGATTCGCGGTCAACGTCAAGGACACGCGCGTCGACGAGAAGGCCGTCCTCAAGCAGAAGCGACGCGTCTACCTGTCGAACGTGACGATCAGCTCGCAGACCGCGCAGACCTCCAACCAGGTCAGCACGCCGTTCCAGTTCAGTGCCGACCCGCGCACGCTCGTGCCGACCGACACGATCCGCTCGAACCGGGGGCTGCTGATCAACAGCTTCCAGGGCGGTCTGCTCGTCCCCGAGACGACGATCAACCAGCTGCCGCAGGACACCTACGGCATCACGTTGCAGTTCGCTCTCGACATCTGGGTCGAGGGGACGGCGAACGACGACAAGTCCTTCGCGCAGCAGACGGTCTACCCCGTTGTCCCGATTGCGATCTATCCTCGGGTTACAGAGACCGACGGGTCCACGGGGGGAACAACCGGCGGCACGTCGGGAGGAGACTCCCAGGGCACCACGGGAACTGACGGTTGGACGTCGACCGGCGGTACCGGCGGTCCCACCACACCGTGAATCCAGTTCGAGGAACCGACGTGACAAGTCCGTACATCCCCGGCCCGCAGGGTTGGCAGCCCGCACAGCCTCAGGCTGGGGCGTGGCAGGATCCGAACGCAGCGCAGTGGCAGCAGGGGTGGCCCGTCGCTCAGCAGTCCGCTCAGCAGCCCGCGCAGCCGCAGCCCGTTCAGCCGCAGTGGCAGCAGCCCGCCGGTGCCTGGGTCGAGCCCGCCGGCACGTGGCAGGATGCCGCGCCGCAAGGCTCGTGGCAGGGTGCGCCCGCGCAGGGCGGCTTCGGCGCCGGTCCCGGCGAGATCGTCCCCGTCGACGAGTTCGCCGACGACTTCGCGTCGGTGCTTGAGAACTCCTCGGTGCACCGCTCGACGATCGGCTGCATCGTCCCGGCCTACAACGAGGCCGAGTCGATCGCCGACGTCATCCAGTCCCTGCTCGCGCAGAGCCGCGTTCCCGACGTGATCCACATCGTGGTCAACAACACGTCCGACGACACGGTGAAGATCGCGTCGGAGTTCTCGGGCCCGCACGAGGTCGAGACCGAGCTCGGTCTGCAGTTCACCGAGGTGTTCGTCCACGACATCGGCAAGAACCCCGACAAGAAGGTCGGCGCACTGAACTACGGGTACGCGCTCGTCGAGGGCTACGACTACCTGCTGGGCGTCGACGGTGACACGACCGCCGACCGTCGCGCGGTCGAGTACCTCGAGAACGAGGCCGTCGCCGACTCGCGCATCGGCGGCATCTCGGCGATCTACACGATCGACGATCGGCCCATCAAGGGCTTCATCGCCAAGTGGCTGATCGCCGGTCAGCGCACCCAGTTCGCCGCGTTCAACATGCAGAACCTGCTGCGCGGCCGCAACATGGCCGTTCTCGGCGGGCAGTTCTCGATCTTCTCGACCACCGCCCTGCGCGACATCATGAAGGAGAACCACCAGAACTCCCCGTGGGTCAAGGACTCCGAGGTCGAGGACTCGCTGCTGTCGCTGCAGATCAAGTCGGCCGGCTACCTCACGAAGATCAGCCCGTTCGCGCGGGCGGACGTCGGCGGCATGACCACGCTGAAGGGCTATGACGCCCAGCAGGTCAAGTGGACCTACGGCGCCATCGAGCTCATGTGGCCCGGTCAGCGCGGTGACACGAAGGGGCAGCCCTTCCACCCGAACCTGCGTCTGCGCTGGTTCGAGCAGTTCTCGATGCTCACGAACTTCTTCGTCCGGGTGGCCTTCATCACGCTGCTCATCGCATCGCTGTCGATCAACGCGTTCGTCTTCTCGCCGTGGTGGCTGATCCCGCCGCTGGTGGCCGCGGGCCTGAACTTCCGCATGGCGCGCGCGATGGAGAAGTCCAACGGACGCGACATCGCCTTCGCCGTGCTGCTGTTCCCGGCCGAGATCTTCATGTGGATCCGGATCAGTCACTTCATCCGATCGTGGACCCGATTCCTCTCGAAGAAGAAGGTCGACAACTGGGCCCTGCAGGCGAGAGCCGAGAAGGGTGGCGTCAGCTTCGGCCACTGGACGCCCTTCATCATCCTCGCCATCGTCGCGATTGCGATCGCCGTCATCTGGAACCTGCTCGACCCCGTGACCCAGTCCGCGATCCTGTGGGTTGGCTGGCCGATCGTCGGTGTCGTCACGGTGCTGCAGACCCTCACGATGGCGATCAAGCTCTTCCAGCGTCACCAGGGCTACAAGGTCTGATCCGCGCCGGGGGCGGGGCGTCTGCGGATGCAATAGTTTCGCCGCGACACGCCGCGTTCTGAGGTGTGGATGCCGGGTGTCGCCCGGCATCCATTGCATCCGTGGACAGGGCGGGGTTGTTTGAGTTCCGGCCCGCCGCGCCGGTCTCGTGGGGGGCTGCCCGTGCGTCGAGTCACCACTCGGGTGCCGAGTCACCAGCCGAATGCGGGCCGATGGGTGGTGATTCGGCCCTGGGGTGGTGATTCGCGGAGGGATGCGGACCGTGCGCGGGCGGGTGTGTCCGGGCTTGGGTGCGCGGGCGGGTGTACGCCGATGCAATCGTTTCGACGCGACACGCCGCGTTCGGCGGTGTGGATGCCGGGTGTCGCGCGGCATCTATTGCATCCGCGAACGCGCACACGGCGCACACCGCCCGCGCGCCGCACAACGCCCGCCCCGCAACCCGGGCGCAAGCCTCAGGCGCTGGCGACGGCTTCGGAGGTGAGCCGGTAGCCCACGCCGCGGACGGTCTCGATGTACCGCGGGTTGTTGGGGTTGTCGCCGAGCTTGCGGCGCAGGTTGGTCATGTGCGCCTCGATGGCGCGCTTGTCGGCCTCGCCGACGAAGTAGCTGGTGACGTACGACTCTCCGCGCAGCACGAGCGTGAGGTCGGCCTTGCTGCGCACGCGTCGCTTGGATTCCATCAGCGTCGACAGCAGGTCGAACTCGGTGCGCGTGAGGGTCAGCTCGCGCCCGGCGACGAGGACGACACGATGCTCGGCGTGCACGGCCAGGTCGCGGTGGACGGTCCATCCCGGCCCGCCGACGGGCGGGGTGGCGGATGCCGGGGCCACAGCGTTCCCCGGGTGCGCACCCTGCGGCGGCACCCCCTGCGGCGGCACCCCCTGCGGCACGAGACCCTGACCGGGAGAGCCCTGACCGGGCCCACCCTGACCGGGCGCCGCCTGACCGGGGCCGCCGAACTGCGGACCGCCGTACTGTCCCGGCGGCACGATGACCGCTCCGCCCTGCTGCTGCGGGTCGGGGTACACGGGCGTCATGACGCGCTCGTCGAACACGGGGCTGGTCGGTGCGGGGTCGTACTGCGGCTGCGCGGCGGGGCGAGCGCCGGGGAAGGAGGGGCCTGCGGCATCCTGTCGGGGAGCGGCTGCGACGGTCGTGCCGGTCGCCCGCGGACGCCGCAGGAGCGACTCGACGCGGGCGCGGAGCTCGCGCGGGCGGAAGGGCTTGACGACGTACTCGTCGGCACCGGCGCCGAGGCCGAGGACGACATCCGCCTCCTCCTCGAGACCGGTGATCATGATGATGTAGGTGTCGCTCTGCGCGCGGATGCGGCGGGCCGCTTCGAAGCCGTCGATGCCGGGCATGTTCACGTCGAGCGTCGTGATGAGCGGCTGGTACGAGAGGACGGCGCGCACGCCGTCGATGCCGTTGCCGACGGAGACCGTCGAGAATCCTGCCGCTTCGAGCACCTCGACGATGAGGTGGCGGATGTCCGGATCGTCCTCGACGATGACCGCTGTCTTATGCATCGACATCGAATCACTCATCGCCGATTGCCCCCCGATCCAGTATGAAAGTCGGTCCTCATGCTACACACGCCTCAGCGCACGCCCTGCGTCAGTTCGACGCCGGCCTGCGGCCAGTACACGCCCGCTGCGGGCCCGCCGCTGCACGTGCCGTCGCTCTCTCCGGGCGGTTTGATCCAGAGGTTCGTGTCGACGACATCGTCGTGGAACGTGCCGCCGGGCTCGCCGACCGTCTGGCCGGGAGGGTTGCACCACTCGCCGCCCGACGACGCGGTCCCGTTGCGCGACGTGTCGACGATCGCGTGGGCGCCGCCGAGCAGCTGTGACAGTGCGGCGGCGTAGGCGAACTCGTCGGCGGATGCCTGATAGTTCGAGACGTTCGTCGCGAACCCGCGGACGCGGTCGATGACGCCGGTCTGCCGAATGAAGTCCGCCATCTTCTCGGCGGGCAGCCAGTTGCTGTGCCCGCCGTCGATGTAGATCCAGGTGTTCGCGGTCGTCAGTCCGTCGACCGCCGTGCTCAACTGGCGGGCGCGCTCGCCGATGTTGCCGCACTCCTCCGACAGCGCGATGCTGTCGGGCTCGAGGATGACGATCTTCTGCACCTCGGGGGCGGTGTCGAGCGCCTTGCCGATCTCGCCGACCCAGACCGGGTAGTCCTGCTCCGACAATCCGCCCGCGGAGTGGTTGCCGCAATCGCGCCCGGGCAGGCCGTAGACGACGAAGGCGGCGGACCGCCCCTGATCACGCGCCTGCGAGATGAGGTCGAGCACCGTGCCGCCGGCCGTGCCGATGGGGTCCTGCTCGGGGGTGAGCCAGTACGCGGTGGGTTGGGCGGCGAGGTAGGCGGCGGCATCCTTCTCATCACCGGACAGGTCGCGGGATGCCGCGGCCACCTTCGCCTGGTTCGGTGCGATGATCGTCGTCCCGACATGCGGGGGCTGCGCGGTGAGCGCGTGGAACCCGCGGGTCACGGCGCTGCCGATGACGCCGACGAGCACGAGGACGAGGGCGAGCGCCACGATGATCGCCACGGGGACGAGTACGCGGACCGAGGGCATCCGCAGCTTCCTGGGAGCCACTCTTGAACTCTAGCCATAGGCTTGATGCTCGATGATCACCGTCGTCTCGTACAACCTGCGCAAGCACGCCGCAGCGGGCGAACTCACCGAGCTGGTGGGCCGCTACGACGTCGACGTGCTGTGCCTGCAAGAGGTCGACACGACCGACATGCCCGAGCGCATCGGCGGCCTCGTGCTGGCCGACGCAACGCGCTCGAACCGGCTGGGTCTCGCCATCTACTACCGCGAGAACGGCTTCCGCGCTGGCGCGAGCAAGACCTTCTCGCTCAAGAAGTCGCTGCACGACATCGTGTTGAAGCCGGCGGATGAACGGATGCTGGGGCTCAGCCTCCGCGACATCGACTCGGGCATGGACTTCATCGTCTCGTCGTTCCACGCTGCTCCGCTGACGGCCCTGAACTCGCTCCGGCGACACCAGATCCGCGCCGCGCTGCGCGAGCTGTCGACGCTCGGCAAGGGGGCGCCGATCCTCATGGTCGGCGACTTCAACTACCCCGTCTTCAAAGAGAACCTCAGCCAGGTGATCCGCGAGAGCGGCTACGAGCTGAGCCTCAGCGACGCGCGCACGTACACGCGGTACAAGTTCTTCAAGGGGTACTACGACTTCGCCACGTCGAGCGGGTTCGAGATCGTCCAGGTCAAGACGCTCCCGAAGGGTGCGAGCGACCACCTTCCGATCCTGGTGACGGCGAAGCCGATCCAGCGGAAGACGTCGAGCGTCGCCTGAGCCCGGCGGGCTGCGTCAGTCGTCGGTGCGGTCGCGGCGGCGGCGCACCGCCGAGGCGATCACGATGACGGCACCGGCGGCGAGGAGCGCGCCGGCTCCGATCCACAGGCCCATGAGCTGGTTGCCGTCGAACCCGGCCCGCACGAGCGGGTCGCTGCTCTGCGAGGCGTCGATGACGGCGCTGGAGGTGCCGCCGGTCGAGGTCGCCGAGATGGCGGCGATGTTGTAGACGCCGCGGGCGTCCGGCGGGAGGACGATGCGGATCGCGGGCAGTGCGCCCGATGCGTCGGACTCGAAGACGGCGCTCGCCGTCGAGATCGCCGTGCGGATCATGGCGAAGCGCGCGCCGGCGCCGTTCTCACCCGTGACGGTGACCGTGACGGTCTCGTTGGGCGCGAAGGTGCGCGAGTCGCACGAGAAGCTGATGGTGTCGCCCGGGCCGGCACCCGCGGCATCCGACGAACAGGCGTCGACCGGCGGGTAGATCGTGGATGCGCTCGCGACCGCGGGCGCGCCGAACGTGAGGGCGGTGAGAAGAAGAATCGTGACGAGGGCGCGGGGGGAGCGGCGCATGGGTGCTGCTTTCAGGCGAGGTACTTACCTGAGTGTAATCGAGGGCTTCCGATCTGGGGTTTCTCGCAGATGACGATTGGGCGACGTGTCACTCGAGCGAGAGGCCGGTGCCCGCGGGCGCGCAGGACGCCCGCACGACCGGTGACAGCGAGGCATCCGCGGTGGGGGTGACCCAGGCTTCGGCGTCACGGATGTCGGTGTCGGCGGTGAGGTCGACGGACACGGTGGCGGTCTCGCCGGGCTTCAGGTCGGCCGAGTACGACAGCACCTGGCGTCCGTCGACGATGGCGCCGCCAAAGGCGCGGTCGCCCGGGGGCGTGGCCGCGCTGATCGTGAACCCCTTCGGAAGATAGATCTCGCCGACCGTGCGGGCGGTTCCGGCCGGTACCCCGTACACGCCGCCCCCGGTGATGTACTCGGGCAGCGAGGCGGCGTCGGCGGGTGCGTTGTTCGTGAGGCTGACCTCTAGCGACAGCGTGCGGGGCGTGGCCCGGGGACCGCACCCCGACCAGCCGAGCTGGACGGCGGGCGTCATGTAGTAGTCCATCTTCGAGCCCGTGCCGTCGTTGAAGTACACGCCGAATCGCGCGGTGTCGGCGTCGCTCGCGGGCGGGGCGCCGGCCAGGGTCGTGTCGGCGAGGATCTTCTCGTCGTCCTCGTCCGCACTCCAGACGTAGAGACGGTGCTCCGCACCGGCGCGGCCGAGTGCGCTGACGAGCGCGCCCGGGTCGACCTGTCCGCTCGTCATCGCGGTGAAGACCGCCCCCGCCGCCGAGGCGAAGAACGCATCCTGCTGCCGTGGGTTCTCGTAGCGCAGGTAGACGTCGTTGAGCAGGAGCTGGACGGCGTTCTCGCTCGTCAGCTCGTCGCCGGTGGGGAGACGGACCGGCCCGGTGGCCTGCAGCAGGTACGACAGGGCGACCGGGTCGATCGACATGACGCTGCTGACGTCGCGTCCCTCACGTTTCGCGAGCTCCTGCGCCAACCGGGCGGTCAGCGAGAAGTCCGGAACCTGCGTGACGTTCTGGATGTAGCGGCCCGGCTTCGCGCCGTAGAGCGAGGCGTACTCACCGAGGTCGAGCACTGCGTCGTCGTACCGGTCGAAGTCCGTCGACGACAGCTGGCCGTCGAGCTCGATCGCTCCCTCGTCGGTGCGGAGGAACGTCGACGCGCCGACGATGCCTCCCAGCGTCCGCCATTCGGCGTTGTTCTGCACGAGCAGCATGTGGTCTCGGGCGCCGTCGGCGCCGAGCATCGACGGGAGCAGCCGGCTCGCACGCGACAAGGCGTCGGTTCCCGATGCGACCTCCGTCAGCAACCCGTCCAGCGAACCGATGGCGTCGGCGAGGGGCGCCACGAGGGGCGCACGGTCGATCGCCTCGACGTCGTCCCGAGCGGATGCCGCGGCTCGGGCCCCCTCCTCGGCGGGGCCGGTGAGCGCCGTGAAGACCGAGGTGTCGATGCGCCCGTCGACGGGCACGAACGCCTCGACGCCGAAGCCGTCGGCGACCGCGGCGATGGGCTTCGCCGTGCCGGTGACGACGTCGTCGACCGCGGCGGCGGCATCCGCGACAGCCGCCAGTTGCGGACCGACCCACGGCATGCCCTCGGCGCCTCGCCAGAGCGCGTCGGAGGTCAGCTCGCGGGCGGCCGAGGTGTCTCGACCCACGCGGTCGAGCGCCGCGGTCGCCGCGGAGAGGTCGCCGATGTTCCCAGCGATCGCGGGGGCCTGGCGCTGCGCCGAGGCGAGGTGGTCGTAGGCGAGGTAGCCCCGCACGCCGATCCACCCGACGACGAAGAGCACGAAGAGCAGGGCGAGCCCGAGCGCCCACACGACGACGCGGCCGACGGTGCGGGCGGCGGGAGGCAGGAATGTCTCGGGCATCGGCACGATCCTACGGTGGTGCCGCGTCGACGACGTGTCAGGGAGCGAAGACCGCTCGCTCCCACCGGTCGCCGCCCGAGATCTGAGCGTGCTCGGCAGCCTCGCCTGCGGCCGCCGTGAGGCGATCCAGGTCGTAGTCGGCCAAGGGGGCAGCAGCGACGCCGATGCTCGCCGACAGGCGGATCGGGACGGCGGGCTGATCGGTCAGCGTGCCGACGCGGTCGAGCAGTCGCGACAGAAGTCCGCGCACGGCGGTGTCGGGCCGGGGCAGCAGGACGAGGACCTGCGTCGGCGACACGGCGTGGATGTCGGCCTCGGGCGGCATGACGGTGCGGATGTCATCGGCGAAGCGGGCCGTGATGCGCTGGAAGGCTCGTCCGCTCGAGGCGTCGAGCAGCTCGCCGGCGTCGTCGAGGCGCACGTCGATCAGCGACCACCAGCGGTCACCGATCGCCTGGGCCCGCGCCAGGCGATCGCGGGCCACGCCGAAGAACTCGACGGACTGCTGCTGCTCGTTCGTCTGCGCCCCGCGCCGTGCGAGGTACAGCAGTGTCACGAGGGCGCAGATGAGATACAGCAGCGCCACGACCTCGTTGAGGTCGTACAGATCCTGCAGGTCCACCTCGGTCTCGCCGATCGTGCCGTCTGCCAGGCGAATGAGCCCATCGATGGCGACGAGGACGGCCAGGCCGACGAACCCGCATGCGACGACGATGAGCGGCAGCGACATCTCGCGTTCGGCTTTGCGCAGGCGCAACAACTCCCACGCGGCGAGACCGGCGGTGGCGGCGGCGAGGACGAACGACACCCGGAATACGGTGCCGTACGCGAGGGTCTCGGCGGTCAGGCCGAGGACCACGGTGGCCGCGCTGAACACGACGATGGTCGGGATCAGCATGATCGGTTCTCGCCCGCGACGCGCTCGGAGGCCGATCCAGACGAAGGCGACGGCGCACAGGATCGGGCCGTGGGCGGCTCCGCGCAGGTGATGCGAACCGATCTGATCGGCCGCGACGAGCAGATAGCAGCTCAGCATCGCGAGGGCGAAGCCGGAGGACCAGATGGATGCCGCGCGTCCGGGATGCGGCAGGAAGCCGAGCCCGATCATGATGATCGTGCAGGTTGTCGCGACCGCGACGAGCACGATCGTCACGTCGATGTGCTCCATCAGTACGCCCCCTCGCTGCGGCCTGCGGCGGGCAGACGAACCGTGACGGTCGTCCCGCGTCCGAGAGCGCTCTCCACCGTGATGCTACCCCCGTGGCTCTCGACGATGTCGCGCGCGATCCCCATGCCGAGGCCGGTGCCGGGCACGCCGCCCTCCTGTGCGGTCTGCGCACGGAAGTAGGGGGTGAAGACGCGCTCGACGTCGTCGGCGGACATGCCGATCCCCTCGTCGGCGATGGTCACGGCGACCCAGCCGTCGTCGTCGACCGCCGCGGCGACGCGAAGGGTCCCGCGGTCGCTGTACTTGATCGCGTTGCTCAGGATGTTGTCGACCACCTGTCGCAGGCGGAACTCATCGCCCTCGACGACGAGCGGTCCGGCGACCACGGCGTCGATCGCCAACTCCGACGCGGCTGCCGCGGGTGTGAACGCGTCGATGGCCGAGGTGACGAGGGCGGCGGCGTCGAAGCTCGCGCGGTGGTCGTCGGCATCCGTCGCCGGAGCGAGGATCCCCTGGATGAGGGTGAGCATGCGCTCGCTCGCGGATTCGATGACGTCGACGTGGTCTCGCTGCGCCGGCGTGAGGGGCGCGCCTTCGAGGAGCAGGTCGGCGTGGCCCAGGATCGCGGTCAGGGGGTTCCGCAGCTCGTGGGCTACCACGCGGGACACGTGCGGGCGTTCGTGCTGCGCCTCTGCGACGGCGGTCAGGTCTTCGAGTTCGACAACGAAGGTGTCCTCGCCGATCGAGTTCGCACCGGCCGGGCGGATCGAGAGCCCGAGGGCGCGCCACGTTCCGCGGCGGTCGAAGAGCCACAGACGCTCGTTCTCGGCTGTCTCGCCGCGGCCTGCGCGTGCGAGAGCGGTCTCGGCCGGTGCGAGGGCGCGGCCGCGGAAGCCGGAGTACTCGACCGCGCCTCCGACGGGGAAGCGGAGGTCCTGCGCGTCGAGCGAGTAGAGCTCGCGGTAGGCGGCGTTCGCCGAGACGATCTCACCGCCGCGCGCCACCCGGGCGAGGGCGACGCCGATCGAGTCGAAGACCGTGTTGACCCGTTGCTCCGCCGACTGGACGCGTTCGACGGTGGCCGCGAGTCGTCGCGCCTGGTTGCGAGCGAGGTAGCGGAATGCGCGCATCCGCTGCGCGCCCACCGAGATCGTGATGGCGAGGAAGGCGAGCGCCAGCAGGATGATCAGCAGCTCGACGATCACGTCGGGCGAGAAGTCCCAATGCTCGGGGTCGGCGAGGTTCATGAGCGCGACGGCGGCCAGCGACGCCACGATCTCGGGGGTGCCGTAGTAGGTCGCGATCCAGGCGATGGGGAAGACCCACAAGAAGCCGAGGCTCGGCTGACTGAGAGTCAGGAACCCGATCGCGACGATGTCGACGAGGGGCAGGACGAAGGCCGCGTGCTTGGGGATCCGCGCCCAGGGCAAGACGAGGGTCGCGATCGACGCGATGACGATGACGAGGATGCCGAAGAGGAAGCCTGGGGTGGCGAGCAGGTCGACGTCGAGCACACCGACGGCGACGGTGATCGCCACGACGCTGAAGGTGAAGATCAGCTGCCATTGCCACACCGACCGGACGCGCGTGCCGATCAGCTGGCTATCCGCCCAGCGGCTCTCCACTGCGTGGCGTTCAGTTGTCGGCATCAGGTTCACTCCGTCGCCAGTGTGGCACGGATCGATGCGGGTCGTCAGAACGCGGTCTCTCCCGGCGCGAGAGCGGCGCGAACGGTCTTCACGAGGATGACGAAGTCACCCACGAGCGTCCAGTTCTCGACGTACGACAGGTCGAGGCGCACCGACTCCTCCCACGACAGCGACGACCGGCCGCTGACCTGCCAGAGCCCCGTGATACCGGGCTTGACGAGGAACCGTCGGTGAACGTGGTCCGCGTAAAGCTCCACCTCGCGGGGGAGCGGAGGGCGTGGACCGACGAGGGACATCGACCCGCCGATGACGTTGAACAGTTGGGGCAGCTCGTCGAGGCTGAGTCGGCGCATGATGCGGCCGATGGGCGTCACTCGCGGGTCCTTTTTCATCTTGAAGAGGACGGAGTTGCCGGCGTCGCGGTCTTGTTCCATCAGCGCGGCGAGGCGGTCTTCGGCGTCGGTCACCATGGAGCGGAACTTCAGCATCGTGAACTCGCGCCCGCCGTGGCCGATCCGCTTCTGTCGGAACAGAACCGGGCCCGGGCTCGAGAGCCGGATCGAGATGGCGAGGAAAGCGAGAATCGGGCTGATCAGAGCGACGCCGAGGGATGCCGCGGCCACGTCCATGACGCGTTTGGTGACGCGCTGGCCGCCGCTGAAGCGCGGTGTTTCGACGTGGAGGAGGGGGAGGCCCGCGACGGGACGGCTGCTGATGCGGGGGCCGGCGATGTCGGCGATGCCGGGGGCGAGCACGAGGTGCTGGCGTCCGGCTTCGAGGCCCCAGGAGATCTGTTTCACCTTGTCGGCGGGTAGTTCGTCGGTGCTGGTGACGACCACGGTGTCGGCAGCAGACTCCTCGAGCGCAGCAGACAGCGCCGAGAGGGAGCCCATGATCGGGATGTCGGTGCCCTCGATCGCGTCGGCGGTCGCGCCGCCGGGCACGCAGGCGCCGACGACGTGGTAGCCGGCGCTGGGGGTGCGCAGGAGCTCGTGAGCGATGTCGACCACGGAGCGACGGGACCCGACCAGCAGGACGCGAGCCGAGTAGGCGCCCGACCGTCGCTGGGCGATGAGCCATTGGCGCCACAGCCACCGTTCGAACAGCAGGACGAGGATGCCGAGAGGGAGGCTGAGCAGGAGGAAGCCGCGCGCCACCTCGATCTGGGTGAGGAAGGCGACGATCGCGATGATGCCGAACAGGGTCACGCTGGATCGCGTGAGACGCGCATACTCCGCGCTCCCCGCGCCGATGACGCGGTGATCGCGGGTGTCGGCGAGGCTGAGGGTCAGCATCCACACGAGGATGAGGGCGGCCGAGAACCCCCAGTACGAGACCTCGCCGGCGACGCGCCCCGTCTGTATCGCGAGATCCGCGGCGCCGAGACCGAACCAGGCGATCTGCGTGCCGTAGACGACCCAGATGAGGACGAGCAGATCGCTGAGCCACAGACGGCGGGCGTAGGTACGGCGCCAGTTCCGTACCGGTTCGGTGCGGCGGACGCGTACGACGGTGGCGCCGCTCTCTTCCGAATCCGTCGTCATGGTGTCTGCCATGCTTCCGCCACTCCCCCCGGAACACCCACTACCTGAGCGAACGCTAGCAGTGCGGTGTGACGGAGATGTGACGACGATGACCTCATGCGTCGCCGTCGGTAAGAGCGGGAAGGCGGAGCACGGCTGATACACCGCGCCCCGCCTCGGAGGTCACGGTGACGTCGCCGCCGTTGCGGCGCGCGAGATCGCGCGCGCTGCCGAGGCCGAGACCGACCCCCGACGATCCGCGGCCCTCGGCTTCGGGGCCGCGGTAGAACCGATCGAAGGCGTGGCGCAGAGTGGTCGGCGACATTCCGGGGCCGTCGTCGGTCACCGAGATGAGCACGTCGTCGTCGACACGGGCGGCCTCGAGCGTGACGGTGCCGTTCTCGGCGAACGTGACGGCGTTCGACACGAGGTTCGAGAGGGCACGCTCGGCGTCGCCGTCGCTCGCCCGCACGACGAGACCGCACGGCTTCGCGACGATCGAGGCGCGTCGGGTCGAGGCCTCCGCGACAAACGTCGTCTGCACGCGCGAGATGAGGGAGTCGACGGCGATCGCGTCGTGGCTCTGGGACTCTCGGGCATCGATCATCGTGTCGATGAGGCCTCGCAGCCGCTCCGCACCGCGACGCGCGGCGCCGAGCCAGGAGCGCTGCTCATCGTCGAGCCGGGTGTCGAGCAGCAGATCGGTGTAACCGAGCATGTTCGTGAGCGGCGTCCGCAGCTCGTGGCTCGTCGCGACCGCGAAGTCCTCGCGCTGGCGCTGCAGCTCGAGCTGTTCGGCGAGGGCGGCGACGCGAGCGCGTTCGGCTCGGGCGATGTCCTCTGCCGCGGTGAGGGCGATCGCGGCGTTGACGCGTCCTTCGTACCGCGCCGCAGAGACGAGCAGGCTGAACACGCCCACGGTGCTCATGAAGACGACAAGGGTCACGGGTGAGGTGCGCGACGCCGCCAGATCGAAGCCGAAGGAGCCGCCGGCGGTGAGGGTCAGGAGCAGAGCGGCGACGCAGATGAGCAGGGACTGGACGATCGCGAATCGGATCGGGAAGCGAAGGCACGCTGCCGCGAGGATCGCGAACACCAGAAAGCTCACCTCCGTGGCGCCGCCCGGGCCGAAGGTGAGGAACAGGGTGGCCGCAGCGATCGCGGTGTGTACGGCGACTTCGATCGGATTCGCCCGGTGCCGCTCCCGGGCCGGGAGGACGGCGAGGGCCCCGATCAGCATCACCGCCGAACTGTGCGACGCGAAGGCGACGATCGCCACCGAGGCGAAAGAGGCGCCGGCGAGCAGCGCCCCCGTGCCGGCGATCGTGAGCCCCAGTACGAGCGCACCCAGCAGGGCCGCACTGACGAAGCGGACGGCGTTGCCGAGTGTGTCGAGGCGGAACGAATTCCGCCCGCGACCGAGGGCTGCGAGGAAGACGACGATCTCGAGGGTGTTGCACAGCCCGTAGAGCAGCCCGAGATACCAGGGGCGGCCGACGAGGATGTTCGTCGTGATGGTGGCGAGGGGGATGGTCAGCAGCAACCATGTGCGGTCTTGCCGCGGCACCCGCAGGGCGAAGCAGGCGGCGGCGCCCGCGGCGGGCCACCACCAGGCGATGGGCAGACCCGGCGACTGGAGTGTGAGACCGGCCAGACTCGCCACGACGATGCAGGCGAGGGCGGTGAACCAGTAGCCCCAGCGACGCCCGCGCGACCATCCCGTGGAAGGCGCCTTCCCTGCGGCGGTGGCGGTCGTCACGCGTACACCGTACATCGCGGTCATCGCGCGTGTAGTCTCGTGCCATCGCCGATGTCTCGATCGGCTAGTGAAATCCCGAGGTGGGCCGCAATGGCATCTGTCCTGGTCGTCGAAGACGACATCGACGTGGCCTCGCTGCTCAGTCACGTGCTCGAAGGTGTCGGGCACGAGGTCGAGGTCGCGCACGACGGAGGTGCCGGGCTCGAACGGGCGTTCCAGCGGCATCCCGACATGGTCATCCTCGACTGGATGATGCCGATCAAGACGGGGATCGAAGTGTGTTCCACTCTGCGCGCCGATCCCGACTTCTCGTCGACGCGCATCCTCATGCTCACCGCTCGCTCGTCGCCGCAGGACGTCGCTCAGGCGCACGCCGCGGGAATCGACGACTACGTCGTGAAGCCGTTCACGCCGCGTCAATTGCGCGAGCGCGTCGCGGCTCTGCTCGAGACCGCCTGACTCAGCTCGGGGCGCTCGTCGCCGACGGCAGCGGGAACAGTCCCTCGAGGACGACGCGGTCGCCCACCTGACGCAGGACCGTGCGCGCGCCGCGCGTTCCGATGCCGGCGACACGTTCGCCCGTCGACGAGGTCGCCGCGGCGAGGATGCCGGGACTCGAGACGCGAGCGGCGATCGCCTCGCCGTTGCGGTCGATCTTGATGTCGGCCCACCGGGCACCGGAGTGCTTGACGGCGTTCACGAGCCCTTCATTGATGAGACCGTGGACGGCGTCGACGACGGCCGGGGCCGACAGCCCGTCGCGCGCGCCGTCGTCGACGCGGAGCGTCACGTCCATCACGACCGACCAGGCGCGCACGAGGTCGTCGATGTCCTCGCCGTCATCCGTCGTCGGGGCGTCACCGGCACGGACCTCGTCGAGGATGTCGTCGGTCTGCGTGCGGAACGCCTGGAGGGTGTCGGGGTCGGGGTCGTTCTCGTCGACGTGCGCCGCGAGGATGACGCACCGCCCCTGCAACCGGCCGTGCAGCACGTCGATCGCTCGCTGCAAGGGGGCCGCGGTCGTGTCGACCTCGGCCGCGAGCCGGCGGGCCGACGCGAGCAGCACCGTCGTAGCGCGTCGTTCCTCGATGCGGGCGCGCCGGTAGGCGTCGACGGACAGGCTGATGACGGCAGCGACGAGCGGGACGCCCACGAGGGGGACCAGACCGAGCGAGCCGACGGTCGGGATGAGGGCGAAGGTGAGCGCCATGACCGCGGCGCCGGCCGCCAGCCACACAGCCAGGAACACGATGCCGCGCAGTCGGGGTCGCAGACGGCGGGCGGCGCGGAGCAGCCCGACGGCGACGAGATCGATCGCGACGCACGCCACGATCGCGGTCGCCGCGACCGACGGGCCGCCGTGAGCCAGACCGAAGGGCAGCGTCGCGGCGACGTAGGTCAGTCCGACGGCGAGAGGAGGCGTCGCACCGAGCCTGCCCATGACCGGAAGGCGCCGGCGCTCGCCGAGATCGTCGTCGAGGGTGCCCGGCGCGGGGGCGGTGGGGAGGGAGTCGAGCTCGTGCGACGCCGCTCGGACGCGGTTGGAGTAGTCGCGCACCCGCTCGTAGGTCACGGTCGAGGCGAGCATGTCGTCGCGCGACGCACGCAGGTCGTCGACGAGACGGTGGCGTTCGGCCGTGGCCGCGTCGCGCAGGCGGCGGACCTCGGCGATGCCCGCGCGCATCTGCACGCCCGCGAGCTGCAGGCGTTCCGTCGTGGCGCGAAGGCGGCGGTGGTAGGTGATGGCGACGGCGCAGACGGTGAACAGTGCGACGCAGGTGACGAGGTTCGTGGTGATGCGCGTCGTCCAATTGCCGCCGGTGGAGGTCGCGAACACGAGGGTGCTGATCGCATCGTTGACGAACGGGCGGATGCCGGAGATCGCCACGATCGCGCCGGCGACCACGAACGCGCGAGCAACACGGTTCGTGAGGCGCCGTTCGGCCCAGGCGGCGGCGAGGCCGATGGCGATGAGCAGGGGGGACCCGAGGGCGGCGACCGTCACGCCGCGGAGGTAGCCGCCGAAGGACGGCGATCCGACGCTCGGGACGCTGAGCAGCACGCCGACGGCGAGGGCGAGGATCAACGACCAGCGGGTGAAGTACTCACCGCTGACGAACGTGGCCCCCAGGGCCCCCCCGACGCGGCCTGCGCTGCGCATCACCTCGGCGTGCTGACGAGGTCGTCCCCCGCCCACACTCGGATCGCGTCGGCGGTGACGGCGAGAGCGACGGGGCCGTCGGCATCCACGTCGATGCATTCGAGAGGGGCAGCGTCGGGCGCGAGGGATGCCACTTGCAGCCCGTCGCAGTCCGAGCGCGCGAGGGCGCCAATGATCTGCCCGTCGAGAACATCGAGGGCGGTGACCCCGTCGCCGATCTCGGTCGTCTCGCCGTCGGTGATCTCGTACGCGGTGCCGTCGCAGATGAACGCGGCCGTCTCGCCCGAGGCGCGAAGGCCCCAGGGCTGCTCGCACGGTGCGTCGAGCCGGGTGCCGTCGATGACGACAGCCGACCCGTCGAGGTAGGTGGACTGCGGGAGGAGGTCGTCGTAGGGCGACCAGAACCGCCCCTTCGTGAAGGTGCGCAGGGCCTGCGTCTCGCAGTCCGTTCCGACGTCGGCGACGATGTCGGCTTCGGTCTCGGCGAAGGGGGTGAGATCGCGCAGCTGCGCGATGTCGCGATAGGTGGGGGTGACGTCGGACCAGGTGTCACCGTCGTCGTCGGAGCGCTCGATGACCGGTGCAGTGTCGCCGCATTGTCCGGCTGTTGCTCGCCACATGGCACCCGCGCCGACGGCGAGGAAGCGCTCGGCGGCATCGGGCGCGGTCGGTTCTTCGACGGTCGCGGTCGGCGAGGGCTTCGGTGACGGGGTGGGTGCGGGCGACGAGCCGATCGACGGCGCGGGCTGTGCGACCGTGTCGGTGCCGGCCCCGCGGCCGCGGTCCAGCGCGAGGACGACGAGCGCGCCGACGGCAACGGTGAGCGCGACCACGAGGACCGCGATCACCGCCGAGGGCATTCCGCGGCGGACGGCTGAGCGGGGTGCCATGCGTCAGCGAGAGCCGACGTCGCCTGCGCTTCGCGCGTCGCGTCGCGAGTCGAAGCCGGTGTCGCCGATCAACGATGCTGTGTCGGGAACGACCGCGACCGGCGTCTTGCGCTTGCGCCCGCGGGCGGCTTTGGGCTCTTCCTGGATGTAGCCGTAGCCATACCCGTAGCCATAGGCGTTGTAGTACGAGTCCGGTCCGCGGGTGGGCACCATCGACATGACGAACCCGGCCACCTTCGCGCCCACCGTGTGAAGTGCCTCGACGGCTCCTTCGAGCTGGTGCCGGGTGACTCGACCGGCCGAGGCGACCAGGATCGCGCCGCTCGTGCCGCGGGCGAGGATGGCGGCGTCGGTGACGGGCAGCAGCGGGGGAGCGTCGCACAGCACGACGTCGAAGTCGCGCTCGAGCACCTCGAGGAGCGTCGCCATCTGCTTCGACCCGAGCAGCTCGCTCGGGTTGGGCGGGATCTTGCCGGCGGGCAACACGAAAAGGCTGCGCCCACCCCATGGGAGCATGACGTCGCCGACGCGCACGCGGCCGATGAGGACGTCTGTCAGACCGACGCCGCCTTCGATGCCGAGGTATTCGGCGACCTTCGGCTTGCGCAGGTCGGTGTCGAGCAGCGCGACCTTCTTGCCGGCGTCGGCGAGGGCGATCGCGAGGTTGATCGTCGTGGTCGACTTGCCCTCACTGGGAACCGAACTCGTCACGACGAAGCTCGAGCGACCACCCATGTCGAGGAACTGCAGGTTGGTGCGGAGCGCTCGGAACGACTCGGCCCGCGGGCTGAGCGGATCGGCGTGGACGATGAGCGGACGCTCTTTCGCCTTCGCGTCGTACGCGATCGCACCGAGCGACGGAGCGGACGTGATGCCCTCCGCGTCACGCGGGGTGCGGACCTTGTTGTCGAGGACAGTCCGGAGGACTGCGATACCGATCCCGAAGGCCAGGCCCACGAGAGCTCCGAGGGCGAGGTTCACGGGAACATTGGGGCTGGCCGGCGAAAGCGCGGGCTGCGCGTCGCTCACGCGCGTCAGCAGGACGGGGCTGCCGCCCTCCTCGATCTTCGGCTCGATCTCGGGAACGACGGTCGACAGGCTCCCGGCGATCGCGTTAGCGATGCTCGCCGCCGCCACCGGGTCTGGGTCGGATACAGAGATGGAGATGATGGTCGTGTTCAGTGCGGACGACGCCCGTACTTTGCCTGCCAGAGAGTCAGCAGTGACGCCGAGATCCAGGTCCGCGATGACTGGATTCAACACGATCGGGGTGGTGACGAGCCCTACATACGTGTTGATTCGGGTCTGAGCGAAGTTCGCCCCCTGGGCGACTTCTGCGGTTGAGCCACCGGCCTGCGTCGAGACGGCGACACTGCTCGACGACTCGTAGACGGGCGTGCGAGTCAGCGAATACGCCGCTGCCGCGCCGAGCCCTACCAGCGTCAACACGACGATGATGAGCCAGTTCTTGCGGAGGACGCGGATGTAGTCGCTGAGCTCCATGGTGCCTCTCGTGCTGACGCCCGCGGGCGTAGGGTCAATGCGGCTCAGTCTGCCATAGGCCCGTGTCGGGCAAATGACGCGAGAGGATCGTGCGGTGACCTATCTCCCCGACGACGTCTACGCCCTCGTAGAGCAATCGGTTCCCCTCTTGTGCGTCGACTTCGTGCCGGTACGAACGACCGCACAGGGTCGCGAGGTCGGTCTCATCCTGCGCGATTCACCGTTCGGAGCCGTGTGGTGTCACCTCGGCGGGCGTGTCATGCGTGGCGAGACCCTCGTGAGTGCACTACGACGCCACGCTTTCGACACCCTGGATGTTGATATCGCCGTTGACGCGAACGCGCAGCCACATCACGTCTACGAATGGTTCCCGGTCGAACTCGCTCCGCGCGACGGAACGGAGCATGGACAAGACCCACGGAAGCACTCCGTCGGGTTGTCTTACGTCGTGGAGATCATCGGCGAGCCCGTGCCCCGAAACGAGGCGACGGCGTTCGGCTACTTCCCCGTCGACGACCTCCCCGAACCGATGTGGCCGGGATCGGAAGCGTTGGTGCGCCACCTGCTCAGCTGAGCCGGTCGCCGATCCACCAATCCGAGATCGTCGCCATCTCCGCGGCGATTGTTTGATGCCGGGGATGTGACCGAAACGCCGCGAACGCGTCGGCGTCGGTGAACTCGGCTTCCTCGATGACGATGCGTCCCTTGCGCTCGTCAAGAGATCGCGCGATGTGCCAGCTCACTATCCCCGGCAGGTCTGCAAGTGAGGTCAGCTGCCCGATGGCATGCGCCACATCGTGCTCGTCGACATTGTCATGGACCCGGAAGAGCACGATGTGGCGATACGCCATGGACTTACTCGCGAATGCTGTCGACGTGGTCGCGGTACCACGCGACCGTGCGCTCGAGTCCCTCTTGCAGACTGATCCTGGCGGTCCAGCCGGCCTCCGCCAGCTTCGAGACGTCGAGCAGCTTCTGCGGGGTGCCGTCAGGCTTGGTGGTGTCCCATTCGGTGTCGCCGCCGAACCCGGTCACGTCGGCGATCGTCTCCGCGATCTCGCGGATGGTGACGTCGCTGCCGGTACCGACATTCACCTGATCGGGGCCGTCGTAGTGCTCCATCAGGTGCAGGACTGCGTCGGCCATGTCATCGGAGTGCAGGAACTCGCGTCGTGGTGTTCCCGTTCCCCAGTTCGTGACGGCAGGAGCTCCCGCTTTCGCTGCCTCGTCGTACCGACGAATGAGCGCGGGGAGGACGTGCGAGCCCTTCGGTGAGAAGTTGTCGTTAGGGCCGTACAGGTTCGTCGGCATGGCGCTGATCCACGGCAGCCCGTACTGGCGGCGCACGGCCTGGGTGTGGAGGATGCCAGCGATCTTCGCGATCGCGTACGCGTCGTTCGTGGGCTCGAGGTACCCGGTGAGCAGAGAATCCTCACGGATGGGTTGCTTGGCGAGCTTTGGATAGATGCAGGACGACCCGAGGAAGGCGACCCGTTCGACGTCATTGGCGAGGGCCGCGTCGAGCACGTTCGTCTGGATCCGCATGTTGTCGGAGAGAAAGTCGACGGGGTAGGTGGAGTTGGCGAGGATGCCGCCGACCTTGGCTGCCGCGAGCACGATGTACCTCGGCTTGGTCTCCGCCATGTAGGCAAACACGTCGTCGCGCCTTTTCAGGTCGAGTTCCGCAGAACTCTTCCCGACAACGTGCGTGAACCCCTCCGCCTCGAGCTTGCGGACGATCGCCGACCCGACGAGACCGCGGTGCCCGGCGACGTAGAACGTCGCATCGCGATCGAGTTCGCTCGGCGTATATGTGACTCCGTCGATGGCGGTGCTCACGCGGTTCCCCACGAGGCCAGCTTCACGGTGTCGATCCATTCCGGACCCTTTTCGAGTGCTTCCACGTCGGCATCAACCATGAGCTTGGCCAGTTGCTTCCCGTCGATCGTCGGGACCCAGCCGAGTTTGTCCGCCGCCTTCGACGGGTCGCCGATGAGGGCGTCCACCTCGGTGGGGCGCAGGTAGCGCTCGTCGAACTTCACGAACTCCTGCCAGTCCAGGCCGACGTGACCGAACGACGTCTCGAGGAAGTCTTTAATTGTGTAGCCGACACCCGTGCCGAGGACGAAGTCTTCAGGCTCGTCGGCCTGCAGCATGCGCCACATGCCCTCGACGTACTCTGCGGCGTAGCCCCAGTCGCGGATGGACTCAAGGTTGCCGAGATAGAGATCCTTCTGGACGCCGGCTTTGATGCGGGCGACGGCGCGCGTGATCTTTCGGGTCACGAACGTCTCGCCTCGGCGCGGCGACTCGTGATTGAAGAGGATGCCGTTGACGGCGAACATGTCGTACGCCTCGCGATAGTTCTTCACGATCCAGTACGAGTAGAGCTTCGCGACGCCGTAGGGCGAGCGCGGGTAGAAGGGCGTGTTCTCGCCCTGCGGCGGGGGAGTGGCGCCGAAGAGCTCCGAGGTGGATGCCTGGTAGAACCGCGTCTTGATGCCGGAGAGGCGGACGGCTTCGAGCAGCCGGACCGTGCCGGTACCGGTTGTGTCGGCCGTGTGCTCGGGCTCGTCGAAAGACACGCGCACGTGCGACTGCGCGCCAAGGTTGTAGACCTCGTCGGGGTTGATCTCGCTCATGAGGGTGACCATCCGGGCGCCGTCGCTCAGGTCGCCGTAGTGGAGGAAGAGCTTCGCTGTCGGTTCGTGCGGATCGACGTACAGGTGGTCGATGCGGTGGGTGTTGAAGGTCGACGCGCGGCGGATGAGTCCGTGCACCTCGTACCCCTTCGCAAGCAGCAGTTCGGCAAGGTACGAGCCGTCCTGACCGGTGATGCCGGTGATGAGTGCGCGCTTGGTCACGTGGAGTCCCCCTGGGCTAGACGAGCTGGTCAGCTCGCCGACGCGACGGTACGCGGAGGCCGCGCACGGTCTCCGTCGATGAGCGTTTCGAGAAGAGTAGCGAACGATTCGATCGCGAATGTTTCGTCGAGAACCGTCTCGCGATACCGCTTGCCGCTCGCGCCGAGCTCGTCAGCACGAGCGTGATCGCGGCCGAGACTCAGGCTCGCGTCGAGCAGAGCCTTAGGGCTGGCTGCGGGGACGACCACGCCTGCGCCGGCCGCACGCACCTCGTCGGCGGTAATGCCCTTCGAGTCAGTAGCGGCTATGACGGGGCGTCCGCTCGAGAAATAGGACGTGAGCTTGCTGGGTACAGCCATCTCGCTGACGCCTGGGTACTCGTTCACGAGCAGGATGTCGGCGGCCGCCAGCGCTGCCGAGAACTCAGCGTCGGGGAGAGGATCGATGAACTGCAAAGTCGAGACCCCCTCGCCTAGGGCTCTGAGGCGTTCGCGCTCGCCGCCGCCGCCCATGAGGACGAAGCGCACGTCGTCGCCCCGTTCGGCGGCGAGCCTGGCCGCGTCGACGACGTTGCCGAGGCCCTGTTTTATCCCCATGTTGCCGGCGTGCAGGACGACGACCTCGTCGCCCCAGCCGCGCGCCGCGCGGGCTGCGGCGCGGTCGATGGGGGGAGTAGCGGCGAGGTGGGTCCAATTGCGAACGACGTGAATGCGTTCGCGTGGGATGTCGAAGTCAACGCTGACGCGATCGGCGAAGCGGTCGTGGATGACGACGACACGGTCAGCGTTCGAGAGTAACCATTTCTCGGTGCGCTGGATGATGCGACTGCTGATCCCGCCCGCCTGACCCGTCTCACGAAGACCCAGCCAATAGAGGTCTTGCACCCAGACGACGAGCGGCGTCTGGCGGTGGAAGATCTTCAGTCGCAATGCCGCCGCAGCGGACGAGAACAGCGCCGGAGAAACGGCGATGACCGCATCGGGCCGCCGGAGCGGGGCCGCGATGAGGCGCATTCCGAAACTCAGTTCAGAGAGCAGGCGACGGATGCCGCTGGGTTTGCTCGGCACGTAATGGCGCAGTCGGAGGGTGTCGACGCCGTCGAGATGTTCCCTCCGTGACCACTGTCCGTAACCTGGCGATACACGCCATTCCGGATAATGAGGATGCGTCGTGACCACGTGCGTCCGGTATCCCCGCCTCGTCAAGCCACGCGTCATCGCGCCGGTGTAAGGGGAGATGCCGGTCGGCTCGGGGGGGTAGTTGACTCCCAGTACAGTGACTGCGGGGGCGGGACGCGACATGCTCTCGACCCTAGCCGGGCGACCGTTTCGCCCTGGTTTCGAATGGTGAGCGAGTTGGCAAACCATGGCCTGAGAGGACTCGTCTGATGCGACCGGTAGGCAGTTTGCTCCGCGGACGTCGGCGCAAACCATCTGTCATTTTTGTCGGCCCTTTTCCGCCTCCGGTCCATGGGCAATCAGCCGCGACCGCGCGAATCGCCACGGACTTGCGTGAAGCGGGTTTGGATCTCGCGACGATCGACGACTCCGGCGGTCGCAATCTCGGAGCCATCCGGCTGTTCGCTCGGGCGGCAGCGACCATGTCTTCCTCGTTCAAAATCCTCTTCCGGCGCGGCACCTCGGCCGTCTACCTTTCGTTGAATGCCGGCCCCGGAATGTGGCTCACAGTTTTGAACGTAGCGGCGGCCCGCGTGCGCGGGCGGCGCCTCGTCATCCACCACCACACCTACGGTCATTTGGATGTGCCCGTAATCAGAGCACGCGCCCTAATGCGAGCGGCCGGGCCGGCCGCGTGCCACGTGACGCTGTCCCCGTCGATGACGACGGCGTTGAAAGCCACATACCCTCGCGCCCGACTGGTGATCGAGTTGACGAACGCGGGTTTAGTCGACGATATTTCGCCCCAGAACGACGGCCCCGCGGGCGCGAAAGGTCTTCGGATTGGCTTGCTCAGCAATCTGACAGAGCATAAGGGAATCTTAGAATTGGAGATCCTGACAGAGGAACTCGTGGCTCGCGGGCTCAGGCCGTTGATCCGGGTGGGTGGCCCAGCCCGGGATTCGAAAGCACGGAGTGCACTCGAGCGCATGCAGGCCTCCTTTGGGGGAAACTTCGACTATTGGGGCCAGGTGAGCAATCAGCAAAAGGAGACCTTTTTTTCGGACCTCACGCACTTCGTATTCTTAACGCGCTACGCAAACGAGGCCTCACCCCTGGTCGTGCTGGAGGCGCTAGCCGCCAACGTGAGGGTAGTTGCCTTTAATCAAGGCGCGATCGTTGACCTCATCGACGAGAGGTCCGGGATCTGCATTCAGCAGACAGACAGATGGGTCGATGATGTCGTGGCCGCGTTGGTCGATCAGGGAACGGAGGCCGCCACTCCGCGCGCGCGATACGAGGAGCTTCGAACTTTGTACACAGAGCAACTAGACCGACTGCGTGACTTCTTGTCCGCGACGCCCACAAGTGAAGTGGGGAAAAAATGACCAACCACGTCGCTCCGGACTTGGTCGCCGCCGTCCCGGTCGTCGTGATCGGTTTCAAGCGGCTCGCCCCGCTGATCCGAGTTTTGGAAGCGACGCGCGTAAACCACAATGGCCCGATCTACGTGATGCTCGATCACCCGCGACCGGGCCGGCCAAACGAGTTGTCGGAATGTGCCGAAGTCCGCTCCTGGGTTGGGGCCTGGAAGCAAGGCCAGACAAATGTTGTCGTTAAGGAGATGGAAGTCAACCTGGGAGTGTCGCGCGCGATGCCGGCGGCGATCGATTGGGTCTTCTCCGAGGGGCACGAGAGCGTGATCGTGCTTGAGGAAGATTGTCTACCCGCGCCAGACTTTTTCGGATTCATGGACGCGATGCTGAAGAGGTTCGCGGACGATGAGCGCGTGATGATGGTGAGCGGTGATCAATTTGTTCCCGAGCCGATGGTGCGCACGTTGGAGAGCTCATACTATTTTTCGCGATATATCCACATCTGGGGATGGGCAACGTGGAAGCGAGCATGGCGCCACTACGACCATGACATGAACCAACTCGATGATCCGCTTCTAAAAACGGACCTGCGTGCACTGTTCCCCCGCGACGCCGAGGCCAAGACGTTCGGCAAGATATGGGCGGGGCAGCGCGGCAATGATGATGACACAGCTTGGGCCTCCAGGTGGATGCTGGCGTGCCTAGCTCAGAGCGGTCTTTGTGTGTGTCCATCAGCAAACCTAGTTCGAAATATCGGCTTCGACTCGGACAGCACGCACACTCGATATGCTTCCCGATACCAAGTTGCCGGGCTCGATCGGCTTCATGAGCCGCTGAAAGATCCTGCGAGCGTGCTGCCTTGGCGGCTTGGCGATGAGTGGTGGTTCGACCACATGATTTCGAAGCATCCGTTCGCGCGAGTGAGGCGCCGGATCCTCAAAGTCGATCCGACCGTCGTCCCGGATCGGGTGAGTCCAACCGCCGTCCCGGACGGTACAGAAAGTAGTAAAGAAGGGTCATCGTGAAGATCGCGTTGTGGGGTTCCTATGATCACGGGAATTTCGGTGATGACTTGATGGCCGAGATCTTCGCCCGGGAGATCGCGCGTCAAGGGCATGAAGTCACTCTCATCTCGAACAATCCGCTCCTCGATGACGCGGAGAATAGCTATTTGCGAGGCAGCCTGTCGGGTTGGGAAGGCGATTTGGTTGTGGTGGGCGGCGGCGCAATGCTGTCATCGGAAAGTCGTCTCCGCTTCTACCTCAGTAGGGCGTCGAGAGATGTTGAGAAGGAATTTCGTTCTCTGTTGAACTTCACCCAAGCAGCAAACGTTCCTGTCATGCCTATTTCTATCGGAGGAGACGGAGTGTCTCCTCCTGCGATCATGGGGAGTCGTCATCGATTCTTTGCGTCGAATGTTGTTCAGCAGGGCACAGTCCGGCTGCGCGCGGATGTTGACATGGCCGAGTCTGTCTTCGGCCTACACCTTGCGTATTACCCGGATATTCTATTCGCTACGAACCGACTTATCTCGAATGTGGCCCGGCCGGATCGCATCGCGACCAAGCCGCGCATCGGAGTCAACGTTAATGAAAAGAAGGTCGACGGAGAATTTCGCCGGCTAGTGGAAGACCTATCGGCCTGGAGCGAGGTCGTTTACCTGACCACACACAGTTCTCACTTCAATCGCCGTTATGAACTTCGACCAAACGGGGCAGAAGCGATTTCGTATGAGACGCTGCCAGACTTTCTGGCCGGGCTTGCGGCGCTAGACCTCGTCATCTCCGACAAGTTGCACGTTGGAGCTGTCGCAGCGTCATACGGAGTCCCCTTCCTCTCGTACAAGGGGCGAGGTAAGGTGCGCCGAGCCCATGAGGAGTTGGGTCTGTCGGAGGCGATTGTGACCTCGTCCGAGCATCTTTCCACCCTTCTACTCAAGTGGCGTGACGCGGGCAACGTCAGAACGCTCGCGGACAGCATCCCAGCGAACGGTCTCGATCAGGAGGCAATGGGGCATCTGTTGTTCCTCAAGTCGAGGCTGTAGAGACGTCGGGGACGGGACGCGGCGAACTCCTACGAAGTGTTCCCCAAGCTGCGAGGAGCGGGAGCCAGTAATAGGCCTGCTCAAATAGCGCAGAGGTCAGCGAGTAGAGAATGATCATTACGATCACGGCGGTCGCGGTCGCGTCCTGCTTCCGAACGAGAGCCCTCACTACCAGCACGAATGACGCGACTACGAGTGCGGCTACTGCGGCGGCGAGGACAATGCCCCCCTGATACCAGGCGCGTAGCGGGAGGCTGTGGACCACTGTCCCTAGATCGATCGCGGCAGCGCTTTCGACGTCCAATCCCTTGCCTAGTAGCGGGTCGATTTGGATGTACTCCCACGCTGAGTCGTAGGTTTGTCGTCGGATCTCAAGAGTGCTTATCTCATTTGTTTGGCCCGTGACTTGCAGAATGCGTGAGAGGGGGTCCCTCATGGCATCGGAAATCGGAGGCAAAGAGATCGCGAAAGTGACGGCCGCTGCGCTCAAGCCGGCAGTTACAAGGAGGCGCGTGGGACCGATTCCGTTGGCTAACAGGAGAACCGCCACCGCAATCAGGCAGGGCAACATGCTGCTGAGACTGCCCGTGCTGACCAGTCCTAGTGTGTTGGCTGCGAGAGCAATCCAGGCAAGGAAGCTCTTCCTGCCGCGCCTCAGAACTATGGCAATGCATACGATTATGGCAATGGTGCTCATGAGTCCCAGAACGTTAGGGTGGCCTGCCAAACCGGGGGAGCGGCCGTTCGCCTGCACCTGATCGAGGGTGCTGACGCCAAGTATCTGCATAACACCCGCAGAGGACGAGACCGTTTGGGCGATCAAAAACGTTACGGTTGCAACACGCAGAGCCTCTGGTGCGCGCGCGATCGTTCCGCGTATCGCGAAGGGAGCCATCCCAAGAATCAGGAGCAGTTGCGCGCCTATGCTCAAGGTGGCAGCGGGGCCTGATGCGCCGCTGGACGTGATGCCGGCGACGATCGACGCGTAGCCAGCAAACGCCCAGATACCCCACCACTTCGGGCGTTGTCCGAGGCCTAGGAGAATCGTCGCGACGATGAGAAGGGCGATTAGCCCGGACCACGCGCGAGCCATCTCTGGCGGCAGAATCCGATACAGGGGTATGCCGAGTGCCACAACGGACCAGGTGGCCGTCGCGATCTGTCGTAAGAAGCGCGACGCGAGGGGTGCCTCGGACGATCCCCTCACGCTCTATCCGTCATCTGCAAAATTGCGGCCGCCTCGCGCTGAATCTGTTCAAGCTCCGACTGAGCGACTGAGCGTTGACGTGAGAGTTCACCTGAGAGGGCAGCGACTCGCTCAAGATCGAGTGTTGGAGTCTCGGGGGTGAGTATTGGCATCGAGAGCCAAGGTGCCAGTGTCAGCTGAAGCTTGCGAGTTCCATCCTCAACCGCAACCGGGACTGCTCCCGCGTTTGTCGCGAACAGCGCAGCGTGCAGGCGATTGGTGACAACTACTGCTGCTTTGCCGTACGCGGAGGATACCCGCTTGAGTTGAATCAAATGAGGTTCGCTCGTCCATGCGACAAGATCTGCATGATAGATTTCCGCGAGCTGCTGGTGCAGCACGTCGTCGCGCTTGACTTGGGTCACGAACTCAACGTCCCAATTAAGTTGCCTGGCGCTACGAACTAAGGCTGCCACCATTTCGTGGTTCAAATTTCGATCACCTCGAAGCGAAAAGCAGATCTTCGAGCGAATCTGTTCGTTATCCGGTGCCGAGTTGCCGGCTGCGAAGGCAACGTCGGGAGCTACTCGTAGCTCCGTTCCGACAGCTTCGCCCGAGGCGTGATCGCGGACTGTGATCAAGTCGAACGAGCGAGCAATTGATCGATCAATCTTAATCTTGCCATCGGTCGATCCCGAGAATGCGCGTCCGATCGCGATTGACCTTCCGCCCCGGATTCGCGCGATTGAGAGGTTCAGCAGATTTATCGCGCCTTTACGGAGGCTCCGCCGAGTTCCCACTCGCTGTGGACCTGGTGCGTAAACCAAGTTTGCATCGCCCGTCACAGCATGTCGCAGGAACAGAAGTTGAAAAAGCAGAGGGTTCGATACGAAGCGGACTGAGGATTGGGGGAATGCGTCCATGTATGTTTTAGACATTGACCCCGTGTATACGACGACCTCCTTGTGAATAGGTAAAATCCAGCCGAGTACGATCCTTCGAATTTCGAGGTCGCCCAAGTTGTCGTCCTGTGCGGAAATGCTGTAGAACGCGGTCCGAAGCGCGGTTTGCTCACTCGCAGTCATCTTCTCTCCTTCGTGCGTACATTGTGAGGCGTAGGGCGAGCATTGATGCCTGCACTACGTAGCTCGTTGCAAGCCCAACACTGGCTCCCAGTGCTCCGTATGCTGCCCCCCCGGCGGCAACACCGCCGAGGCAGGTAATCGTCATCACGAAGGCTGCGCGACTGGCGAACACTCCGAGACCGACACCTTGGAGCACCGCGTTCAGAATCGAGGCGCACCCTGCGGCGATAAGCCCCAACGTTGTCACCTGGACGGCAGGGATTGCCGGACTATATGCGGCCCCTAAGGCCGCCGGTATAGCCCAGGGGATGGCGATGAACACTCCGATATAGAAGATGCTCAAACATATGCACGAGACAAGCACCACTCTCACGAGGCTCGATAGCGAGTCACGCCTGGTCCGAGCCGCCATCGGCAGAACCACGGCCGCTAGCGAAGTGGGTAGAAGTCGCAGCGGAGTTGTGAGTCGCGCGGCAAGCCCATAGAAGCCTGCCTGAGCAGAGGTTGTTACTGCGAGAACGATAGTTGTGTCGAGGTTTCGTACCTGAGTTGCAATCGAATTCGCCCAATACGGCCGGGATTCACGAAGAATCGCGCGTGCCGACGTCGGGCTGGAATCGAATACATTTCGACGCATGATAAATCTGCGAGCGAACATCCAAGAAAGCGCCGCGGCGATCAGGCTCCCACTGCCGAAGGCCAGTATCGGATCAATCGGCACGACCGTGATTAGAAGGAGGAATGTCGCTGCAGCTGTGAATCGGCGCGCGATCAAATTCACTGTGTTCACGCGTGCGTCCCCATCAGCGACCGCGACATTTAGCCAAACATCCGCGCTTCTTTCACAGGCTGCTGCCAAGGCGAGGGGGATAAACGGCCATAGTCTGGGCTCGAATGGCGCGATGGCAGCGATGAAGGCGGCAAGGGTCGTCGCGAAGATGAGAGAGGTGACTTCATTCAGTCTTAAGGCGCTGTAGACACTCGGCCCTGAAGGATTCCTAGCGCGTTCGCGGACGATGAATGTACCGAGGCCGAGGGACGATGCGGCTTGTGCGATAAGAAGAACACCTTGCGCAGCCGCGAACCAGCCAAATAGGCCGGGTGATATCAGCCTCGCAAGAAGCAACATCGAGCCTGCTTGGACCAGCGCAGCGACTATTCGGCCCGCCGAGACCCAACCGAACTGTCCCCAAAGACGCGATGGTCGCACTGACGCCTCCGGAATGGGTTTTGCCGAGCTGAGAGTTGGCAGTCGGTGGTCGCGGCCAGCACGTGGCCCTGCGATCAAAGCGCGCAGAAGGGATCATATGCGGGTCGAGTGACGTCTGTGTTAAGCGCGGGTTCGAGCCTGCGCCTGATCGCGAGGATCGACGCTAGGCGCCAGCACGGGCGTGAAGCGAGGGCGACCCCTGAGGGGCTACTTCGACTGCTGGCCGACGACCCGCAAGGAGTGCGATGCTGTGCGGGTGAACCTCAGCGAACGTCTCGTCGCCCACCGTCGCCATCGGCTTGCACGCGAGCTCCTGCTCCTTTACGGAATTGAGTTTCCTCGAGAGGTAATGGTGGGCCGCGACCTGCGACTGGTTCATCGGGGGATGGGAACAGTCATCCACCCGCGCACCCGAATCGGCGATCGGGTTCGGATCTTCCACCAGGTCACGATCGGACGGGCGGACGGGCACGTACCCGCCGAGAAATCGGGCATGGAGCGGATCGATATTGGCAGTGATGTCGTACTTTTTCCTGGGGCGAAGGTCCTGGGCGGCGAGGGGGTCACGACAGTCGGGCAGGGAACACTGGTGGCTGCCAACGCGGTCCTGACCCGATCGACGGGGGAGTGGGAAGTTTGGGGCGGCGTGCCTGCGCGGAAGATCGCCGACCGGCCTCGGGAAGAATCGTCCTAGCGAGCAATGCACGCATCGTCGTCCAGGCGATCACCGTCGTTGGGCGTGCAGCGTCAAGACACGACCCAGAATCATCTGATTACCCGAAGGTGGTAGTATCCCTTTTGGTGCCTGCGCCCTGCTGGCCTCGCACCGCGAACGTGAGCCCTCCACTGGCGTGTTCGACCGGCATCCCGAGCGAACCACCCCGGAGTGGGATTCACGAACTCCTCCGTTCGAATCTATGAAAGCAGCACTACTGTGACGCGCACTTACACGCCCAAGGCTGGTGAGATCACCCGCGAGTGGGTGGTCATCGACGCATCCGACGTCGTCCTCGGCCGCCTCGCCTCGCACGCTGCCACGCTCCTGCGCGGCAAGCACAAGCCCACGTTCGCGAACCACGTCGACACCGGCGACTTCGTGATCATCATCAACGCCGACAAGGTAGCCCTCACCGGCCAGAAGCTCGAGCAGAAGAAGGCCTACCGCCACTCCGGTTACCCGGGCGGCCTCAAGTCGGTCACCTACTCCGAGCTCCTCGAGAAGAACTCGGTTCGCGCTGTCGAGAAGGCCGTCCGCGGCATGCTCCCCAAGAACAGCCTGGGTCGTCAGCAGCTGACGAAGCTGAAGGTCTACCGCGGTGCTGAGCACCCCCACGCTGCCCAGCAGCCCACCACGTACACCTTCGACCAGGTCGCCCAGTAAGCGCCGCCGAGAAGAACAAGGATTATCTGATGGCGAAGATCGCTGACTCCCTCGACCAGACCCCTGAGAACTACTCGACCGAGACCCCGGCCGCCGCTGAGGCTGCCCCGGTCCGTCCCGTTCTCTCCGTCCCCGGTGCCGCCGTTGGCCGCCGCAAGCAGGCCATCGCCCGCGTGCGCCTGGTCCCCGGTTCGGGCACCATCACGGTGAACGGCCGCACGATCGAGGACTACTTCCCCAACAAGCTGCACAAGCAGCTGATCAACGACCCGTTCACGGTCCTCGGCCTCGCCGGTGGCTACGACGTGATCGCCCGCATCTCGGGTGGTGGCCCCTCGGGCCAGGCCGGCGCCCTGCGCCTCGGCATCGCGCGGTCGCTGAACCAGATCGACGAAGAGAACAACCGCCCGACCCTCAAGAAGGCCGGCTTCCTCTCCCGTGACGCTCGCGTCAAGGAGCGCAAGAAGGCTGGTCTCAAGAAGGCGCGTAAGGCTCCTCAGTACTCGAAGCGTTAATCCTTCGATGGCACTGTTCGGGACGGACGGTGTGCGGGGCCTCGCGAACGGCCCCCTCACCGCCGATCTCGCGCTCACCCTGGCCCAGGCGACCGCTGTCGTCCTGGGCCAGGGTCGTATCGCGAACGCACGCAAAGCCGCCGGCAAGCGCCTCACCGCTGTCGTCGCACGCGACCCCCGGGTTTCCGGCCACTTCTTAAGCGCGGCCGTCGCCGCGGGTCTCGCCTCATCCGGCGTGGACGTCCTCGACGCCGGCGTTCTGCCGACCCCTGCCGCAGCCTTCCTCGTCGGCGACATCGACGCCGACTTCGGCGTCATGATCTCGGCGTCGCACAACCCGGCACCCGACAACGGCATCAAGATCTTCGCGCGCGGCGGCGTCAAACTGCCCGATGTCGTCGAACGGCGCATCGAAGAGGCGATGACCGGCCCGAAGCTCTCGCCCACTGGGGGAGCGGTCGGTCGCATCAGCCGGTTCGCCGATGCCGAGGACCGCTACGTCGTGCACCTGCTCGCGTCGCTTCGCACCAGCCTGCGCGGCCTGCACGTCGTGCTCGACTGCGCGCATGGCGCCGCCTCCGGTGTCTCGCCCGAGACCTTCCGCGACGCGGGAGCCAAGGTCACCGTCATCGGCGCCGACCCCAACGGCCTCAACATCAACGAAGGCGTCGGCTCCACCCACCTCGACGTCCTCGTCGCCGAAGTGCTCCGCACCGGCGCCGATCTCGGCATCGCCCACGACGGCGACGCCGACCGCTGCCTCGCCGTCGATGCCGACGGCCGCATCATCGACGGCGACC
Organism: Microbacterium phoenicis; assembly: GCF_047302325.1. Classification (NCBI taxonomy): domain Bacteria; kingdom Bacillati; phylum Actinomycetota; class Actinomycetes; order Micrococcales; family Microbacteriaceae; genus Microbacterium; species Microbacterium phoenicis. Next base: position 43,308 of record NZ_CP154849.1, on the reverse strand, counting down.
AGATCATGGCGATCCTCGCCGTGTCGATGAAAGAGCGCGGGCTGCTGAAGGACGACACCCTCGTCGCCACCGTTATGAGCAACCTCGGCCTGCACCGCGCGATGGCGGACAAGGGTATCCACCTCGAAACCACCGGCGTCGGCGACCGTTACGTCCTCGAGCGCATGAACGAGGGCGGGTTCTCGCTCGGCGGTGAGCAGAGCGGTCACGTCATCATGAGCGAGTATGCAACGACGGGCGACGGCGTGCTGACGGGTCTGCACCTCGCCGCGGAGGTCGCGCGTCAGCGCAAGCCGCTGTCGGAACTCGCAAAGGTCATGACCGTCTTCCCGCAGGTGCTGATCAACGTCAAGGGCGTCGAGCGGTCGCGTGCCACCGATGCCGACGTACTCGCTGCGGTCGAGGCCGTCGAAGCGGAACTCGGCGACACCGGCCGAGTGTTGCTGCGCCCGTCCGGCACCGAGCAACTTGTTCGGGTCATGGTTGAAGCGGCGTCCGAAGAAAATGCGAAGCGGGTTGCGGAGCAGCTTGCGGAGGTCGTGCGCGGCTGAGGTCAGGTCTGTGCTGGCGCCCAATATCGATCAGGTCGGAGCGGCATCCATAGATGACCCGCTCGAATCGCCCCCACTCAACAGTCCCCACGACTGAGCGGGGGCGATCCGACGTTGATGGTCGGAGCTCCGCACCATCGCGTGCGACCCCCCGCCGCTGAGCCGACCACCCGAAATGTTCGGAACCCTGCCGAATTTGGATTGGCCCGAGCACTCCGCGAACGGACGCGTACGTGCAGAACGACCCGCGGGACCACACCTGCCGTCGGTGGCAGCGTCCGCCCACCCGCTACTCTCTGATCGGCAGTGACCGATCGGGAGGAGACCGGATGCCCTCCACGGCCGCGAGCCCACGTCGCATCCAAGGGCTCGACCTCCTGCGTGGGTTCGCGATCCTGCTCGTACTGCTGCGGCACTCCTGGCCGGAGGTGTTCGGTGGCGCCGGCATCGTCGGGGTGGTGGTGTTCTTCACCCTCAGCGGGTATCTCATCACCGGCATCCTCGTCTCCGACGTTCGACGGTTCGGACGGGTGCGGTACGGGCGGTTCTACCGCAACCGCGCGATCCGGCTGATTCCCGCGCTGACCTTCCTGCTCGCCGGGTTCGTCATTGTCGAAGGTGTGATCGACCTCATCGACACGCGCGACGCGGTGTGGCGCACGGTGGTGCTCGCCGCGACCTACACGACGAACATCCCCGGGCTCGAGCCCACCAGCCGCTCGATGACCCACCTGTGGACGCTCGCGAACGAGGAGCAGTTCTACCTGGTGTGGCCGCTCCTGCTGGTGCTCGGCATCCGCTTCCGCCGGCTCCGCGCCGTCGTGCTCGGAGCGGCGGCCGTCATCCTGGTCGCCCTCGCGGTCACGATCGTCGTCCACCGCGACGACCTCACCTTCCTCTACACGCTGCCGACCACGTGGACCATCGCCATGATCATCGGCGCCGCGGCTCGACTGGCGCAGGTGAGGCTCGACCGGATCATCACGGAACGCCGGCGACCGTGGGTGGCCGGGGGATCGGTCGCGGGTCTCGTCGTGCTCGCGTTCATCCCGGATGCGAAGAGCTCGCTCCTCTTCTATGCCGTCGGAGGTGTGCTCATCGGCGCGACGACCGTCGCGCTCATGTGGTATCTGCGGACGATCCCCACCGTCCCCTCGATCGCGAAGCCCCTCCTCGGCCTCGGTGTGATCTCGTACGCGGCCTACCTGTGGAACTACCCCGTCACGTTCTGGGTACGCGACCTCGCGCCGAACAGCTGGCCCTGGATCGCCCCGATCCTCACCATCGCGCTGGCGACCGTCAGCTGGTTCCTCGTCGAGCGGCCGTGCAACAGGTTCAAGGCCCGGCTAACTCATCCGACGGTAAAACACCAGGGCCTCGCGGCATCCCCCTCCCGTTCGTAGCGTTGATGGTCCCGGAACGCTCCGCTCCCGGGACATCGACGAAAGGACCAGATCATGGGACTCGACGACAAGATCAAGAACACCGCCCAGGACCTCACCGGCAAGGGCAAGGAAGCGGCCGGTAAGGCCACCGACAACGAGCGCCTCGAGGCTGATGGTCACAAGGACCAGACCGAGGCCAACGTCAAGCAGGCCGGCGAGAACGTGAAGGACGCGTTCAAGTAAGCCACTAATGCTGACGCGAACGCCCTGGCCCTCGGGCCAGGGCGTTCTGCATGCGCATCGAGAGGTGCGGTCTCAGCTCCAGGTGTGCACCGGCTCGTTCGTGTGCATCGCCTCGCGGTACTCGAGGAGCGTCGCGCGGAGGGCGTCGGCTCGCTCCATCCCCGAGCGGGCCCGCATCCGGCGGGCGAACCATTCCGCGCCGTTCGTCCTCGTCACGCAGCGGCCCTCGATGATCCCGAGGTAGCGGTCGCGCTCGTCGGGTGAAACGCCCCACGCATCGAGGCCCTCCGCGGCGAGGGGCAGCAGGGTGTCGAGAATCAGGCCCGTCGCGGGCACCTGACCGGTGCCCGGCCACGACAGCTGAGCGTCGATGCCCACCCGCGCGGCCGACTGGAAGTTCTCCTGCGCGGCGGCGAACGGCATCCGCGACCACACCGGGCGCTCATCCTCCGCGAGCGAACGCACCAGGCCGAAGTAGAAGGCGGCATTCGCTACCGTGTCGACCACTGTCGGACCCGCCGCGAGGATGCGGTTCTCCACACGCAGGTGCGGCATCCCGTCGGCGACGTCGTACACCGGCCGGTTCCACCGGTACACCGTGCCGTTGTGAAGCTTCAGCTCCGCCAGTGACGGCACACCGCCCGCCTCGAGCACCTCCAGCGGATCCTCGTCGTCGATGATCGGCAGCAGCGCCGGGAAGTAGCGGACGTTCTCTTCGAACAGGTCGAACACCGACGTGATCCAACGTTCGCCGAACCACACGCGAGGACGTACGCCCTGCGCCTTCAACTCCTCGCTGCGCGTGTCGGTCGCCTGCTCGAACAGCGGAATGCGCGACTCGCGCCACAGCTCCCGGCCCAACAGATAGGGCGAGTTCGCCGCGACCGCGAGCTGCGCACCCGCGATCGCCTGCGACGCGTTCCAGTACGACGCGAACTGCGCCGGCGACGTCTGCACGTGGAACTGCGTGCTCGTGCACGCCGCCTCGGGCACGATCGAGTCGGCCGTCGTCTCGAGTCGCTCCGGACCGGCGATCGAGATCGCGATGTCCTCCCCGCGCGAGTCGAGCACCTGCTCGTTCAGCAGGTCGTACCGAGAGTCCGGGCTGAGGGTGTCGCTGCTCAGATGACGCTGCGCCAGGGTGGGCAGGATGCCGATCATCACGAGGTGCGCCCCGAGATCGGCGGACCGGTTCTCGGCGTCGTTCAGCCGCTGCCGCATGCCGTTCTCGAAGGTCGAGAGACCGCCCTCGCGCAGCTTCGCGGGCGGCACGTTGATCTCGACGTTGAAGCGACCAAGCTCCGTCACGAACGCGGGGTCGGCGATCGTCCTCAGGACCTGCTCGTTCCGCATCGCGGGGTCTCCGACCGCGTCGACGAGGTTCAGCTCGAGTTCGAGCCCCGTCATCGGGTCATCGGTATCGAACCGGGCTTCGCGCAGCATCCGTTCGAAGACGTCGAGGTTCCGACGGATCTTCTCGCGATGAAGGGTGCGGTCGGCGCCCGTGATCTCCTGCTTCTCGACTTCTTCTCCCACCCCGCCACGATAGGTCGGGGCGCCGGGAGCGCCGGGGGCGTTGACAAGCGTCGCGCTCGTCCCGCGTTCGTCATGTTCTCGGCGGACACTCTCGCCGCGAGGCCTCCGCCGCTAGACTGTCGCCGGGCCGACAGGCCTCTTTCTGGGGAAAGAACAGCTCATGGCCAGGCGGGCACCCGAACTCGCTGCGAAGCGGCGCATCATCCTCGGCGTCCACGTGTGGTGGGATGCCGTTACCAGCCGCGCCTTCTTCACGCGAACGGCGCTGTGGATCAGCCTGATCGTCTCGCTTACGGTCATGGCGCCGTTCCAGCACTTCTCCGGTCCCTCCGGCTATCTGCAGGTCGTGGTCATCGCGGTCGTCGGCTGGGCGATCCTGGTCGCCGCGCTGATCCCCGTGGCCCGTGCGGAGCGACGGATCCAGCGGGCGACGGCTCGCGGCATCCTCGTCCTCGCGGCCGTCGTCATCGCCGCGACCCTGCGCCCCTTCGTCAACGAGGGCGTGTACGTCCTCGTGTACGCCGGGACGCCGGACTTCAGCGGTCTCACCGCCCGCATCACCTCGAACATCGTCGTCTGGGTAGCGGGGCTGTCGATCATCGCGATGACCGTGCGGTCGATCGAGCTCACCCGCGGCAGCCGCGCCCGCCTCAGCGCGGCCATCGTCGCGCTGACCGACGGGCGGCGCCGCCTGGCCCGATTCGAGTCCGAGAACCGCGAGGTGCTCAGCCCCCTCATCTCTCGGCTTCGTCGCCGCCGTGAGGAGATGCTCGCCGGGACGATCGACTTCGCCGCGGTCCGTGACTACTCCGAGGAAGTCCGCACCGCCAGTCACCAGCTCGAGGAGCGCGGCGGGCTCGACCTGCGCGTCATCGCCGCAGCGGCCGAAGAGCAGCCGGTCGACGCACCGCCGCGTTCCGCGCTGACGATGCTGCGACCCACCCCGTTCGCGTTGACCGGTTTCGTCTTCCTCCTCGGCGCCGTCCCGCACGTGCACCACCTCGCCGGCCCGTGGGTCGCCGCGGGAGCGATCCTGCTCGGCATGCCGGTCACCCTGGCTGCCGACCTGGCCATCCGGCTCCTCAGCCGGGACGCGCCGCCGTCGCGACGCGGGCGCATCATCGTCGGCACGTGGATCGCCGCCGGGGTCGTGATGACTCTCGTCGCGCACCTCTTCATCGCCCCGGACGACCCCACGCGCCTCGTTCCGCTCGCGTCGCTGCCGCTCGTCGCCCTCGCGCTCGCCGCCTGCACCGACGCCATGGCCCGCGCGTCCGACAGTGCGCACCGGCTCGAGGTCGTGCTCGCCCTCGTCGCCCGGACCCTGACCGCGAAGACCGCCTCGGCACGCCGGCCCCTGCGCAACGCGGCGCACGTCCTGCACGGGCGGGTGCAGGGGCGCTGCGTCCTGCTCGCCGCCGCGGCCGACGAGTGGGAGCTCACCCCGGACGACGTCGCGACGTTCCGCCGAGAGACGGATGCCGCCTTCGATTCGATCCTCGCGTTCATCGCCGAGGTCGACTCCGCCGCGCTCGAGGGGACGGTGCAGAGCGCGCACGAGGATCTGTCCGAACTCGTCGCCACCTGGCGTGCCGTCGTCGGGGTCGAGAGCACCATCTCGCGCGCCGCGACGGATGCGCTCACCGACCCCGCGCTCTCGCGCCGCGTCGCCACCATCGTCAACGAGGGCTTCGTCAACGCGATCAAGCACTCCATCGCCAAGCAGGTCTGGGTCGACATCGACGTCACGGGCGATGCGCTGCTCGTTCGGACCTGGTCGACCGGCACCCTCGACAAGGCTCCCGTCGTCGCCCCTCAGCTGCGCGGCATCAGCGTGCTCGGCGTCGGCGCCCGCATCTACCAGCGGGGCGACGCGGTCGTGCTCGAAGTCCCGGTGCCGCTGAACCCCGAACGCGACCAGGTGCCGGCACCCATCGCGGTCCTGCCGCGGCGCGCGTGGTGGTCGCGCCGCCCCGCGGGGGCGTCCCGGGTCGGCTGACTCTCAGTACTCCAGCAGGGCGGCGACCACGAGGGCGATCACGCCCAGTGCGACGACGACCAGGGCGGCGTACGCCCACCACCGCAGACCGGGCGGCTTCGGCGCGGAGCGCTGGCGCGAACGGCGGTGCGACGAACGACCGGACATCGGTGACCTCCTCAGACGGCAGCGCGGACGCGCTCAGATTCGAGTGATCGGCACCGTTGACGAAGACGTGCCGCTCACCGTAGCGGACCGACGTGTCAGAAGGATGACGAAGGTCAGCGACCGGCGAGCATGAGGTCAGCCGTACGCAAGGCGAGTGCCATCTGCGTCAACGCGGGGTTCGCCGTCAGAGCACTCGGGAACGTCGAGTTGTCGCAGATCCAGAGGTTCTCGACCTCGTGCGACCGACCGGATGCGTCCACGACGCTGTCGGTCGGATCGTCACCCATCCGCGCCGTCCCGAGCGTGTGGCACGAGCGCTGCAGGACCCGCGTGCTGCGGGCACCCGCGGCCCGCAGGATCCGCTCCATCACCGCGACGCCGTGCCGATCGATGGCCCGCTCGTTGTCTCCCTGCGAGAACGTGATCTCGGCCCGCGGCATCCCGTCTTCGGCGAGTTCGTCGCTGAGGGTCAGCGCGTTGCGGTCGTCGGGCAGGCACTCGCCGTTCATGCCGACACCCGCGCTGAACGGGTACGCGCTCATGGCCGACATGAGGTCGTCGCCCCAGAGCCCCGCCCCGCGGACGAGTTGCGTGCCGAAGTTCAGCGGCATGACGCCGAGGCTCTGCAGCAGGTAGCCGCCCACGAAGTCTGCGTCATCCGGACGCACGAAGTCCTCGCTGATGATCGACGACGGGTACCCGCGATAGCCGCGGATCGGCTCGTCGAACGTGCCCCACACCTGCACGCCGCCGTGCGCCATGAACCCACGGCCCACGACACCGTTCGCATTGCCGACTCCCGTGTGCAGCAGCAGCCGCGGCGTCTCGACGCCGCCGGCCGCGAGCACGAGAGCGGCGCAGCGCTGCCGGTGATCGGCACCGCCCGAGCGGTACACGACGGCCGTGACCTTGCCCGAGGCATCCCGTTCGACTCCGTGGACGAAGGCGTCGGGGCGCACCTCGGCACCGGCGGCCACGGCGGCCGGCAGGTACGTGTTCGCGGTCGTCGCCTTCGCGCCGAAGCGGTCGCCCTGATGGATGTCGCCGTTGTCGAGTGTCGCCGAGCGCACGCCGTAGTGCGGCTGGTCGCGGTCACGCGTGAGGATCGCCGCCGGTCCGTCGGTCGCCGTGATGCCGAGGGCCTCGCACCCGCGGATCATCACGTCGGACGAGCCGTTGCGCCGCACCGGCGGGTAGGCGTACGAGCGCGAGGGGTCCCACGGGTAGTGCGCCGGTCCGCTGACGCCGATGTCGGATTCGACCCGCTCGATGTAGCGGATCAGCTCGGTGTGATCGATCGGCCAGTCGCGCCCCTCGCCCGTGTCGGTGCGCAGGCGCAGGTCGCGCGCATCCGGGCGCGGCGTGAACGCGCCCCAGTGCAGCGTGCTTCCGCCGACGCCGTAGCCGCTGTTGTTCGGCCCGAACGCCGTCGGGTCGTCGCCGCCGCTGAGGCGCTCCGACATCCAGTTGATCTTGGTCGACTCGAGCTCGTCGGGGGTGAACTCGCTCGGCGCGAAGTCCGGGCCCGCCTCGAGCGCCACGACCCGCAGGCCTGCCTCGGCGAGACGCGCGAGCAGGGGAGCGCCGCCGGCGCCCGTCCCCACGACGACGACGTCGACGACGTCGTCCAGATCGAACCTCTGCATGCCCGGGTGATCCGTCACCCGGCGATGATCGCCGGTCACGCGGCTCCCTCCACCACTGTCTCGCCGAGCTCGCTCGGCTCCCATGTCTCTCGTTCGCCCGCCGAGATGGCCGACCATCCCGCCGGGCGCGGGGCGGTGCCGCCGACCGCGAAACCGTCGAACCCGATGCGCGCGAGCGACGCCGGGTGGGCCAGCCACATGCGCAGCAGATCGTTGCGCGCATCCTCGAACCACGAGCGGATGCCGTCTGCCCCGAGGCCCGCCGCGTCGATCCCGTCGGTGATGAGCCGCACGATCAGGCTGCGCTGCTCGGCGACCTCGCCGGGCCACACCGCGGCGATCGCGTCGAGGCCGCGGGCGTACGCGATCGGATCGGCGGGGGAGCCGAGCGGACGCCAGCCGTCGGTGCCGCCGTCGGCGAGCATGTCGTCGATGCGCGTCGCCAGATCGATGGACGGCCCGTCGCCTTGCGGCACGAGCAGCACCGCGAGCGCACGGAGCGTCTCGATCTGCGCACGGTTCAGCGTGCGGGGCGCGCGGTCCCGGTCATCCGCGATCGCGCGGTGGGCGAGCGTCCGCCGCACGGCGACGTCGACGCGCGACGACGCGATCACGCGCCCCCACTCCGCCGGCACCACCGGAGCCGCCGCGCGGATCGCCTGCCACGTCTCGGCGAACACCGCGGCGACCCGCTCGGGAGCCTCGTACGGCAGCAGGTGGCCGACGCCCGGCATCCGCTCGACGTGGGCGCGGAGATAGACATCGGCGATCAGGTCGGGCTGCGCGTCAGCGCCGAGCGCCTCGTCGTCCTCGCCCGCCAGCACAACGACGGGCAGGTCGAGCGCACCCACGAGCGACGTCGCATCCTCGAGGCTGCCCGCGGTGAGCCAGTCGCGCCACGCGGATGCCGGCTGCCGCACGACCGCGTCGATCGCTGCGTCGTTCGCCTCGGCGGAAAGGGGGGTGGCGACGTTCGCGGTGACGAAGGCGGCGGCATCCTCTCGCGACAGGTGGTCACCCTGCGCGGTGGCGAGCATCTCGGCGCGCTTGTCGTCGGGCATCGGCTCGGGCGTCGGGGGAGAGGGAGCGAGCAGCACCGCGCCCGCGAGCCCGAAGACCTGCTCGGTGCCGGCCAGCACGCGCGCCATGACGCGAGCGGCGACCTTGCCGCCGAGGCTGTGTCCGCACACGAGGAAGGGGCCGCCGTCCGCCTCCGCCGCGATCCGCTCGAGCGCGGTGTCGGCGAGGTCATCGACGGATGCCGCGCGCCCCCGATCGAGCAGGTCGATGCCGACGACGCGGAGTCGCGGATCGGCCGAAGCTGCGATGGCGCCAGCAGAGGCGGCATCCAGTCCCAATCCCGGCAAGAAGAAGACGGTGCACTCGTGAGGGTGGTTCGCAGCGCTCGGCACGGCTCAACTGTAGGAACGCGCGGGGTCTACATCGCGCGCTTGCGCACCCGCCGGGGAGGTGCGATGATCGCACGCCTTGCCTCGGCGGCGACCTCCTCGCAAGGGGGTGAACCGATGCCACGCCCCGACCTACCGTGTCGGGCATGACCGATCAGTACACGTTCGACAACCCCGTCACCCGCTACGCCCGCGTCGAGCCGCCGGTGCAGCACCAGCCCGAGCCCGGCGTGCAGGCGCGGATGACACCGGTCCCCGACCTCGGCGAACACACGTACCGGGGGTCCGACCGACTGCGCGGACGCAAGGCGCTCGTCACCGGCGGCGACTCGGGCATCGGGGCCGCCGCTGCCATCGCGTTCGCGCGCGAGGGAGCCGACGTCGTCATCGTCCACCTGCCCGACGAGAGCGAGGATGCCGAGCACGTCCTGCAGGTCATCGCCGACGCCGGCGTGCGCGGCCACGCCATCGCCGCCGACATCACCGACCCGGCGCGCTGCCGCGACCTCGTCGCCGAGGCGTCCGAGTTCCTCGGCGGCATCGACATCCTCGTCAGCAACGCCGGCAAGCAGGTCGCCGTCGAGCGCGTCGAAGACCTCTCCGACGATCAGTTCCGCACCACGTTCGAGACCAACGTCTTCGCGTTCTTCTGGATCGTGAAGGCTGCGCTCGCCCACATGCCGGCCGGGGCATCCATCATCAGCACCGCCTCGCTCGAGGCGTACAAGCCCGCCCCGGACCGCCTCGACTACGCCGCGACGAAGGCGGCGGTCAACAACCTGTCGAAGGGTCTCGCACAGCAGCTGGCTCCCCGCGGCATCCGGGTCAACGTCGTCGCTCCGGGACCGGTCTGGTCGGCGCTGCAGGTCAGCGACGGCGTCTCGGACGAGCAGATGAAGGCCTTCGACGAGGAGAACGAGTACAAGCGGGCCGGGCAGCCCGCCGAGATCGCGCCCGCGTTCGTCTTCCTCGCGTCTGCGGAGTCCAGCTACGTCTCGGGCGAGACCCTCAACGTCAACGGCGGGATGGTCACGCCCTAGGGGTCAGCGCGTCACCGACAGAGTCAAGGGAGGGGATGCCGGTGCCTTCGGCGCGGTGAAGATCGCGCCGACGTCGACCCGGGATCCCTGCGTGAGGTTCGCGAGCCCCCACTCCGTGCCCGAGCAGCTGATGCGCGCGCTCGCCGTGCCGGGGCTCGCGACGCGGCACGACATGCCCCACGCGCTGTCGACGGCGGTCGCACCGGGCGACGCCCATGACGCCGTCCACGAGCGCACCTTGACGCCCGACGAGGCCGTGAGGGCGAGGGCGATCTGGTACTTCGACGGCCACGAGCTCGTCACGGTCAGGGTCGCCGAGACGCCGTTCGAGGACGCGCTCGTCGACTTTCCGACCGAGGGGTCGGGCGTCGACCCGGGCGCGGGCTGCTGCGGCGACGGCCGCGGTGCGGGCGTGGGAGCCGGGGCCGCGGGGTAGCGCACGTTCCTCGGCGTCAGGATCGGCTTCAGCGCGGCGAGCTTGGACTTCTCCCGCGTGTACCAGTCATCCTTCAACAGGCCGCCGGTGTCGCCGCTGTTCGGGTTGAACGACCAATACGCCCAGCTCATGCGCCGGTCCTTCAGATACTGGGCGAGCTTCGACAGCCACTTCTTGTCGGACGAGGACTGCAGCTTCGTGCCGAACTCCCCGACGAACACCGGGGCGATGTTCTTCGTGACGATGTAGCCCCACTGCTTGTCCCACAGCGCGCGGAGGTTCTCGGGGTACCGCTTGTCGCGGAACCACGGCTGATCGAACACGGATGACGGGTACTCGTGCGGGGAGTAGACGACCCGGTTCTTCACCTTCAGGGTGACGGGCTTTGACTTCACGCCCGTGAGGTTGCCGCCCCACCACGTGCCCTTGCCGTCGGCGCCGTACTGCACGCCCTCGACGATGATGAGCAGCCTCGAGTTGACGGTGTGGATCGCATCGCCGGCGCGCATCGCTGCGGCGCGCCAGTCGCGGGACGTCACACCGCAGCCCCAGCACGCCTTGCCGCGCGGCTCGTTGTGCAGGTCGAAGCCGATCACCGTCGGCTGGTTCTTGTAGCGCTTCGCGAGCATCTTCCAGTCCGAGATCCACCGGGACTCCGAGTACTTCTTCGTGTACCAGAGCTCGGACTGGGCATCGGAACCCGGCCGGTGCCGATCGAGGATCACGCGCAGGTTGTACTTGCGGGCGCTCGCGATCACGGCATCCATCACCGACAGCGCCGAGCCCTTCGCGAGCGTCGGGTTGAGCGCGGTGTTGACGGAGCCGACCGACTTCTTCGTCAGGCATTCGTTCGAGAACGGCAGGCGCACGGTGTTGAAGCCCATGCCCGCGATCTGCGCCATGCCCTGGTCGAGCGTGATCGACCACAGCCCGTGCGGAGCGCACGTGTCGGTCTCCATGCCGAACCACGACGTGGCCTTGAGGGTCACGGTCTTGCCGCTCGAGGCGTCCACGATCTTCGACCCCTGCGTCCTCAGCCAGGGGAGCGTGGCGGCATCGGCCGTGTCGGGGGTCGAGGCGACGCCGAGGGATGCCGTCAGCACCACTGCGGCCAGGACCGCGAGCACGCGTCGCAGCATCGGAAAAACCCCCGTCGAGAGCGGCAGAACAGCCGCGATGGAACACCGAGTTCTCAGAGTACGGGACACGCCGCCTCTCGCGCGCGTGCGTCCCGCGCGTGAGGGGCGTCGGCGTCGGACTAGAGTTGCCGCAATGTCCCCCGATGAGACGCCGACGACCATCGACTCGATGTATCGCGAGATCCCCCGCGCCGAGTGGGCCCGCATGGCGGCCGGCGTGGAACAGCCGCTCACCGAGAACGAGGTCGTCCAGCTGCGCGGCATCGGCGACCGCCTCGACATCACCGAGGTGCGCGACGTCTACCTGCCCCTCAGCCGTCTGCTCTCGCTCTACGCCTCGGCCACCAAGCGGCTCGGTTCCGACACCGCGGATTTCGTCGGCGAAGCGGATGCCACGACCCCGTTCATCGTCGCCGTCGCGGGGTCCGTGGCCGTCGGCAAGTCGACGGTCGCCCGTCTGCTTCGCGAACTCATGAGCCGGTGGCCGGGTACGCCACGCGTCGAACTCGTGACGACCGACGGCTTCCTCTACCCGAACGCCGAGCTCGAACGCCGCGGGATCATGGACCGCAAGGGCTTCCCCGAGTCGTACGACCGCCGCGCGCTCGTCGAATTCCTCGTCGCCGTGAAGTCGGGGGAGCCCGAGGTGCGAGCGCCGTACTACTCGCACATGCGGTACGACATCATCCCCGACGCGCAGGTGACGGTCCGCCGCCCCGACGTCATCATCGTCGAGGGACTGAACGTCCTCGCGTCCGCGCCGAACCCGCACGACATCGCCGTCAGCGAGCTGTTCGACTTCTCCATCTACGTCGACGCCGATCACGACCACATCGCCCAGTGGTACGTGAACCGGTTCCTCGCACTCCGCGAAGCCGCCTTCTCGAACCCGAACTCGTTCTTCAAGGTCTTCGCCGACATCTCCGACGACGAAGCCGTCTCGCGGGCGCTCGGGTACTGGAACGACATCAACCTGCCGAACCTGCTCGAGAACGTCGAGCCGACCCGGCACCGCGCGAAGCTCGTGCTCCGCAAGGCCGCCGATCACACCGTCGAGACGGTGCGCCTGCGCAAGCTCTGACTTTCATCGCCCGTAACACCGGGACGATAGGATCGCCGAGGTTCCGCCGCCACGCGGGCCTCGATACGACAGGGGGCGCCATGAAGGGCATCATTCTCGCCGGGGGGTCGGGCACGCGACTGCACCCGATCACGCTCGGCGTCTCGAAGCAGCTCATCCCGGTGTACGACAAGCCGATGATCTACTACCCGCTCACCACCCTGATGCTGGCGGGAATCCGCGACATCCTCATCATCACGACGCCGCACGACGCCGAGCACTTCGAACGGCTCCTCGGTGACGGGTCGCAGTTCGGCATCTCGCTGACGTTCGCCCAGCAGCCCTCGCCCGACGGTCTCGCCCAGGCGTTCACGATCGGCGCCGACCACATCGGCGACGACTCGGTCGCCCTCGTCCTCGGTGACAATCTCCTCTACGGCCCGGGTCTGGGTTCGCAGCTGCAGCAGTACCGGGACGTCGACGGCGGCGCCGTCTTCGCCTACTACGTCGCCGAACCGAGCGCCTACGGCGTGGTCGAGTTCGACGGCGAAGGCAAAGCCATCTCGCTCGAAGAGAAGCCCGCCCAGCCCAAGAGCAACTACGCCGTCCCCGGGCTCTACTTCTACGACAACGACGTCGTCGAGATCGCCCGCGGGCTGAGCCCGTCGCCCCGCGGCGAATACGAGATCACCGACATCAACAGCGCCTACCTCGCGGCGGGCAAGCTGCAGGTCGAGGTCCTCCCGCGCGGCACCGCATGGCTCGACACCGGCACCTTCGACCAGATGCTCGACGCGGGCGAGTACGTCCGCACGATCGAACGGCGCACCGGACTCAAGATCGGCGTTCCGGAAGAGGTCGCCTGGCGGCAGGGCTTCCTCAGCGACGAGGAGCTCCGAGAGCGGGCCGAGAAGCTCACCAAGTCCGGATACGGCACGTATCTGCTCGACATCCTGAACAGGGGCGAATGAAATGGCACACCTCCTCGTGACCGGCGGCGCCGGCTTCATCGGCTCGAACTTCGTCCACCACGTCGTCGCGCACACCGACCACACCGTCACGGTGCTCGACAAGCTCACCTACGCGGGCAACGAGTCCTCGCTCGCCGGCCTCCCCGAGGACCGCGTGAACCTCGTCGTGGGCGACATCGCCGACGCCGAGCTCGTGGACGGCCTCTTCGAGAAGGCGGATGCCGTCGTGCACTACGCGGCGGAGTCGCACAACGACAACTCGCTCCACGACCCCCGGCCGTTCCTCGACACGAACATCATCGGGACGTACACGCTCCTCGAGTCCGCCCGTCGCCACGACACCCGACTGCACCACATCTCGACCGACGAGGTCTACGGAGACCTCGAGCTCGACGACCCCGCCCGGTTCACGGAGCAGACCCCGTACAACCCGTCGTCCCCGTACTCCTCGACCAAGGCGGGCAGCGACCTGCTCGTCCGCGCCTGGGTGCGCTCGTTCGGCGTCCGCGCGACGATCAGCAACTGCTCGAACAACTACGGGCCCTACCAGCACGTCGAGAAGTTCATCCCGCGACAGATCACGAACGTGCTGCGCGGCATCCGTCCCAAGCTCTACGGCAAGGGCGAGAACGTGCGGGACTGGATCCACGCTGACGACCACTCATCCGCCGTGCTGACCATCCTCGACAAGGGTGAAATCGGCGAGACCTACCTGATCGGCGCCGATGGCGAGAAGGACAACAAGACCGTCGTCGAGCTGATCCTGCAGCTCATGGGCGAGTCGCCCGACGCCTACGACCACGTCACCGACCGCGCCGGCCACGACCTGCGCTACGCGATCGACTCCACCAAGCTCCGCACCGAGCTCGGCTGGACCCCCACGTACCGCGACTTCGAGGCGGGTCTCGCCGCGACGATCGACTGGTACCGCGAGAACGAAGCGTGGTGGGCCCCCGCGAAAGACGGCGTCGAGGCGTTCTACGCCAGCAAGGGACAGTGACCGTGACCGATTTCGGTAAAGCCCTCCGCTCCACCGAAACCGGCATCCCCGGCCTCGTCCTCTGGGACCTGCCCGTCCACGGCGACAGCCGCGGCTGGTTCAAGGAGAACTGGCAGCGCGAGAAGATGACGGCCGCAGGTCTCGCCGACTTCGGACCCGTCCAGAACAACATCTCGTTCAACGATGCGGCGGGGACGACCCGCGGCATCCACGCCGAGCCGTGGGACAAGTGGGTCTCCGTCGCGAGCGGCCGGATCTTCGGCGCGTGGGTCGACCTGCGCGAGGGGCCGACCTTCGGCGCGGTGTTCACCGCCGAGCTCGACCCGTCGCGCGCGATCTTCATCCCTCGCGGCGTGGGCAACTCGTACCAGACGCTCGAGCCCGACACCTCGTACACGTACCTCGTCAACGACCACTGGTCGCCCGACGCGTCGTACTCGTTCCTCAACCTCGCCGACGAGACCGCCGCGATCGACTGGCCGATCCCGCTCGCCGACGTCGAGATCTCGGCGAAGGACCGCGCCCACCCGCGGCTCGCCGACGTCGTGCCGATCCCGGCGAAGAAGACCCTCGTGGTCGGCGCCGGTGGGCAGCTCGGACGCGCGCTGCAGGCGGCGTACGCCGGCGACGCGAGCGTCGAGTTCGCCGCCCGCGCGGACCTCGACCTCACGGGCGATCTGTCCGGCGCTCGCCGCTGGCGCGACTACAGCACGATCATCAACGCGGCGGCCTACACGGCCGTCGACGGCGCCGAAACCGACCGTGCGGGGGCGTGGGCGGGGAACGTGACGGCCGTTGCCCAGCTCGCGCGGATCGCCGCCGAGAACGGCATCACCCTCGTCCACGTCTCGAGTGACTACGTGTTCGACGGCACCGCCGACGCTCCCTACACCGAGGCCGAGCCGGTCGCGCCGCTCGGCGTGTACGGGCAGACCAAGGCCGCCGCCGACGCGATCGTCGCCACCGTGCCCCGCCACTACGTCGTTCGCACCTCGTGGGTCATCGGCGAGGGCAAGAACTTCGTCCGGACGATGGCCTCCCTCGCCGAACGCGGCATCGCGCCGTCCGTCGTCGACGATCAGATCGGGCGTCTCACCTTCACCGACGACCTGGCGGCCGGCATCCGGCACCTGCTCACGACGGGCGCGGCGTACGGCACCTACAACCTCACCGGGTCGGGGGACCACGCCTCGTGGGCCGACATCGCCGCCGAGGTGTATGAGCTGACCGGCCACGACCGTGCTGCGGTCACCGGGGTCTCCACGGCCGACTACTTCGCCTCGGCGACGGGTCCCGTGGCGCCGCG
Source organism: Microbacterium phoenicis (assembly GCF_047302325.1). NCBI lineage: Bacteria > Bacillati > Actinomycetota > Actinomycetes > Micrococcales > Microbacteriaceae > Microbacterium > Microbacterium phoenicis. The sequence continues at coordinate 27,440 of NZ_CP154849.1, read as the reverse complement.
GCCGCGCTGGTCGGTCCTCGACCTCGGCAAGATCGAAGCCGCCGGCTTCGCGCCGCGCGACTGGCGGGACGCTCTCCGCAGCTACCTGAGCTGACGGCGCCCGGACCGGCGGACACGGCGCCACACGGCCAGCGCGAGCATGCCGACCGCTGCGCCGGTGAGGTTGGCGACGATGTCGAGCACGCTCGGCACGCGCGCCGCGAGCACGAGAGCCTGAGCGGACTCGATCGTCACAGTCGCCACGAGCGCGATCGGGAGCACCAGTTCGCGCGCCCGGCGCAGAATCAGCGGCAGGAGCACCCCGAACGGCACGAACAGCGCGATGTTGGCGGCGAACTCGACCCGCGGGCGGGTGATCGCCGGCACCCGGCGCGACAGTGCGTCGATCAGCGGCGCGACGCCCGCGTCGACGGGCGTCGGCCAGAACGCGATGAGCGCCAGGGCGACGAGGTAGCCGGCCAGCGCGAGGACGGGGACGGATGCGCGCCGCACCCGAGGCGGCGGAATGGTCGAAGGCAGCGGCGGCCGCGGCGGGATCGATTGCTGCGGGATCGGTCGCGGGGGAATCGGCGGGGCGTCGGGCATCGGTCCTCCTCGAGGGGCTGACGCGACGCTGCGGTGTGAGCGACGAGTCTACGACCGCCGGCCCGACGCTCCGCCGGATGTCATTTCGAGTAGTTGCCGAACACCTGCGTGTAGAACGGCAGGCCCTTCGAGGAGCACGCGACGCCGATCCCGATCCGGTTGTACGAGCCGAGGATGTTCGCCCGGTGGCCCGATGACTTCATCCACGCGGCGTTGACCTTCTGCGGGGTGTAGCCGAACGCCACGTTCTCGCCGGCGCGCGTCCAGCCCGACGGGATCTGCGAGGAGTACCTCGGATTGTGGCTCATCCGGTTCGCGGCGGCCTGCCTGCCCGACCAGTTCACCGCGACCGTCGACATGGCCGAGTTCAGCGTCAGCGCCTTCTTGCCGTTCGCCTTCCGGGCGGCATTCACGTCGGCGAGGATCCGCTTCTGCACCGCGGACTGCGTCGTGCCGGTGCACGACGTCGACACGGCAGCGGATGCCGCCGTCGCAGGCACGACGGCGAAGGTCAGCGCCAGCGCCGCGGTCAGGACGAGGGCGGAACGGCGATGACTGAGAGGTCTGCGGGCGAGGGGGGATGAGGACATGGGGGACTCCGTCGTGTGGGGGCACGGCCGTGCGGGGGGACACGGCCCCTCATGCGTACCAAATGGGATCCCGCCTCGCCAGGCCTTGCCGGGCCGACGCGCCCGATGGTCGGCCCACGTCGGAGTCCCAGCCGGCCGCGCCTAGCATGGAGCCCATGTGTGGAATCGTCGGATACGTGGGGCCTCGTGACAGTCAGGCCATCCTCCTCTCGGGCCTCGCCCGCCTCGAGTACCGCGGTTACGACTCCGCCGGTATCGCCGTCATCGACGGCGACGGCGACCTCGAGATGCGCAAGCGCGCCGGCAAGCTCCAGATCCTCCGCGACGACCTCGCCGCCCACCCCATGTCGGACGGCACGACCGGCATCGGTCACACCCGCTGGGCGACCCACGGCGGACCGACCGACGTCAACGCGCACCCCCACCTCGCCGACGACGGCAAGCTCGCCGTCATCCACAACGGCATCATCGAGAACTTCGCCGAGCTGAAGGACGAGCTGCTCGCACAGGGCTACGCCTTCGAGAGCGAGACCGACACCGAGGTCGCCGCCGTCCTGCTCGGCCGCGAGTTCGCGGCATCCCACGACCTCGTCGCCGCTTTCCGCGCCGTCGTCGCCCGCCTCGAGGGCGCGTTCACGCTGCTCGCGATGCACCAGGACCAGCCCGGCCTCGTCGTCGGCGCTCGCCGCAACTCCCCGCTCGTGATCGGCCTGGGCGAGGGCGAGAACTTCCTCGGCTCCGACGTCGCCGCCTTCGTCGAGCACACCCGCAACGCGCTCGCGATCGGGCAGGACCAGATCGTCGCGATCACGCCGCAGGGCGTCGAGGTCACCGACTTCGCCGGCGGCGCCGTCGAGGTCGAGCCGTTCGAGGTCGTCTGGGACGCCTCGGCCGCCGAGAAGGGCGGCTGGTCGTCGTTCATGGCGAAGGAGGTCTCGGAGGAGCCCGAAGCCGTCGCCAACACGCTGCGCGGCCGCCTGCAGGACGGCGCCGTCGTGATCCCCGAGCTCGACGGGCTCGACGACCTGTTCACCGGCATCCACCGCGTCATCGTCATCGCCTGCGGCACCGCCGCTTACGCGGGCATGGTCGGCAAGTACGCGCTCGAACAGTGGACGCGCGTCCCCGTCGACGTCGAGCTCGCGCACGAGTTCCGCTACCGCGACCCGGTGATCGGCCCCGACACCCTCGTCGTGTCGATCTCGCAGTCCGGCGAGACGATGGACACGCTCATGGCCGTCAAGTACGCCCGCGAGCAGGGCGCCAAGACGCTCTCGATCTGCAACACGCAGGGGGCGACGATCCCGCGCGAATCCGACGCGATCGTCTACACCCACGCCGGCCCCGAGGTCGCCGTCGCGTCGACGAAGGCCTTCGTCGCGCAGATCACGGCGCTGTACCTGCTCGCGCTGCACATCGGTCGTGTGCGCGGCTCGCTCTCGGCCGAGACCTCGCGCGATGCGGTGGCGCAGCTCGAGGCCATCCCCGCCGGGATCGCCCGCGTGCTCGAGACCGAGCAGGAGCACATCGAGCAGTTCGCTCGCTGGATGGGCGACACCCAGTCGGTGCTGTTCCTCGGCCGCCACGTCGGGTACCCGATCGCCCTCGAGGGCGCCCTCAAGCTCAAGGAACTCGCCTACATCCACGCCGAGGGCTTCGCCGCCGGTGAGCTCAAGCATGGCCCCATCGCGCTCATCGAGCCGGGCCAGGCCGTGTTCGTCATCGTCCCGTCGCCGCGCGCGTCGAGCGAGCTGCACAAGAAGGTCGTCTCGAACATCCAGGAGATCCGTGCCCGCGGTGCACGTGTCATCGCCGTCGCCGAGGAGGGGGATGCCGCCGTCCTCCCGTTCGCCGACGAGGTGCTCCGCATCCCGCTCGCGGGTCCGCTGTTCGAGCCGCTGCTGGCGGTCGTGCCGCTCCACATCTTCGCGATGGGCCTCGCCACGGCGAAGGGCCTCGACGTCGATCAGCCGCGCAACCTCGCGAAGTCCGTCACCGTCGAGTGAGTCAGGCCGGGCCTGTGCTCGTGCCCGACCCGAAGCGCGCGCTCCGCGCCTCATCGACCCAGGCGCGCAACTGCCACGGCGCGAACCGGAACAGTCTCGCGACGTCCGCCTCGGGGTAGCCCGCCTCGAGGACCGCGGCCACCGCGAACTCCTTCATCGAGGCGAACTCCCGTCCCTCGAGGGGTCCGGTCCGCAGATCGCGGAAGCTGCGCAGCGCACGCGCTGGAGACCTCCGCGTCGGGTGCGGCGTCTCCTCGTACGGAGCCGAGATGACGTACCCGGGTGGCGGCGTGTGCGCGGGGGTTTCCGCGGGCGCGACCGGCTGCGAGGCGGTCGGGGCGTAGGGCGCGTACTTCCACGGCTGCGGTGGCGGCGGTGGCTGCGGTGCTGTCACGGGCGATGTCGCTGCCGTGACGGGCTCCGGCTCCCACGGGGCCGGCATGTCGAGCGGCTGATATCCCGGCGGCGGTTCCGCCAGCAGGTGGGCATCGGGCCAGAGCAGCGACGCGTCCTCGGGCGCGACGCGATCGGGCGGTGTGAACTGCGGCGCGGGTGTGGGAACGCCTTCTGCGGAGGTGCTCATCGTGACGTCCTCTTCGGGTGAGGTGATGTCAGAAACTCGACGGGATGCTGCTGGTTGCGCTCACGATATCGATCCACGTCGGCCGCGTCGAGGGATCCGGGGCACTCCCGTGCATCCGTCTCGACACCTCCCAGACACACCGTCGAGAAAAGATCGACCCGGGAATCTGGTAGAAACGACCGGGGTGTCGAGGACTCGGCGCCGTCATGGAGGGACTCTCACGATGCGACTTTCTGTCATCGGATGCGGCTACCTGGGTGCCGTCCACGCCGCCGCGATGGCGTCGATCGGCCACGAAGTGGTCGGCATCGACGTCGACGAGCGCAAGATCGCGACCCTCGCCTCGGGCAAGGCGCCGTTCTTCGAGCCGGGACTCGCTGAGATCCTCGCCGAGGGCATCGCCTCGGGCCGACTCTCGTTCACGACCGACTTCGCCGCCGCCGCGGGGGCGAAGGTGCACTTCGTCGGTGTCGGCACGCCGCAGGTCAAGGGCGGCTACGCGGCCGACCTCACTTACGTCAACGCCGCCGTCGACGCCCTCCTGCCCCACCTCTCCGAGGGTGACATCGTCGCGGGCAAGTCGACCGTTCCGGTCGGCACGGCGGCATCCCTCGCCCCCCGCGTCAGCGAGGCGGGCGGAACGCTCGTCTGGAACCCCGAGTTCCTGCGCGAAGGCTTCGCCGTCCAGGACACGGTCGACCCCGACCGTCTCGTCGCCGGCGTTCCCGCCGGTGAGGAGGGCGAGCGGGTCACGCAGGTCCTCCGCGAGGTGTACCACCCCTCGATCGCCAAGGGCACGCCCTTCATCGTGACCGACTACGCCACCGCCGAGCTCGTCAAGGTGTCGGCGAACGCGTTCCTCGCCACGAAGATCAGCTTCATCAACGCCATGGCCGAGATCGCCGAGGTCGCCGGTGCCGACGTCACGATGCTCGCCGACGCGATCGGCCACGATGCCCGCATCGGTCGCCGCTTCCTCGGAGCCGGCATCGGCTTCGGCGGCGGCTGCCTGCCCAAGGACATCCGCGCCTTCTCGGCCCGCGCCGAGGAGCTCGGCCGCGGCGAGTCCGTCGCCTTCCTGCGCGAAGTCGACGAGATCAACATGCGCCGTCGCGACCGCGCCGTCGACCTCGTCGTCCAGGGCCTCGGCGGCAGCGCCTACGGCAAGAAGGTCACCGTCCTCGGCGCGGCGTTCAAGCCGCACTCCGACGACATCCGCGACTCTCCCGGTCTCGACGTCGCCGTCCGCCTGCACGGCCTGGGCGCCATCGTCTCCGTCACCGACCCCGAGGCGATCGAGAACGCCCGCCGTCAGCACCCGCAGCTGTCGTACGTCGCCGACCGCGACGAGGCGCTCACCGGCGCCGACGCCGTCGTCCTCGTCACCGAGTGGGACGAGTACCGTCGCGAGCTCGACCCCGAGCACGCCGCGCAGCTCGCCGCCGGACACATCGTCGTCGACGGGCGCAACGCCCTCGACCCCGCCGCCTGGCGCGCCGCCGGGTGGACGTACTACGGCATGGGTCGCCCCTGACGGTTCACCCCTGATCGGGGGTCCGCGCTCGGGCGGGTGGTGTCACTGCCCGCCGGAGATCACGCCGCCCGCGGCGAGGAGCAGCAGCATCGTCGCGTTGTAGACGATGTGCACCAGTACGGCGCCCCAGATGCGACCCGTGAGGATCACGAGCGTCGCGCACACGAGCCCGACGGCGCCCACCGAGATCGACTCCGCGACCGGCAGTGACCCGTCCACGACGTGGATGAGGATGAACGTCGCCGTCGACACGAGAACGGCAGCGACGGCCGCCGCCAGCCGCCCGGCGGGGCGGCGCAGCAGCGAGTAGATCGCCACCAGGATCACGGTGCGAAAGAAGAACTCCTCGACCACCGGGCCGATGAGTCCCGCGGGGAGAGCCTCCGTCAGCAGCCATGAGGGGGTCGGGTTCGCCGTCGGGAAGGGGCGGGATGCGGCATCCGTCACCCACCCGTCGAGAAGCCGGAGCCCCAGTCCCAGCGCGAGCGCGTAGACGAGGTCGGCCGCGCGGAACCGCAGCAGGCCCGCGGGCCGTCCCCGGCGGAAGGCCACCGCGACGGGGACGAGCATGCCGACCCACAGGACCACGGTCGACGCGAGGGGCGCCCACGGGTTCGTCCACAGCAGCTGGACGAGCGACCCGGCGAAGATCGCCGCGCCGAGGCTGAGGAGGGCCACGACGAGGAGGCTGCCGTTCCAGGAGCGGACCGCCGTTCCGCCCAGGCGCCAGTCGGTGCGTCGCTGCCGCCGCCCCCGACGGCGCGGCGCGTCGACCGCCGTCTCGGAGGGCGGCTCCGAGACGGAATCGGCGGTCGGGTGGCCGTCGCTAAGCTGATCCTGCACGGGCCTACCGTATCGGGTGCCCGTCCGCGTCCCGCCGCAGCGCCGTCGTTCCGCCGAGCACCGAGGTGGGGCCGCCGGCGAGGGGCGAGCCGCGGCATCCGTTCCGAAGGGGTACCGCGTGATCCACATCCTGACCGTCTGCACGGGCAACATCTGCCGCTCGCCGCTGGCAGCGCTCGTTCTGCAGCACCGTCTCGGGGACCTCGGGGTGACCGCGACGAGCGCCGGCGTCCGCGCCCGCGGCGGTGACCGGATGCCGGTCGAAGCCGCCGAGCTGGCGGCAGGGTACGGCGTGCCCGCCGATCGCATCCAGGCCCACGGCTCGCGCTACCTGACGGAGGGCCTCCTCCGGGAGCCCGACCTCGTGCTCGCGATGGACCGCGAGCACCGGCGCGGGATCGTCGAGCTCGCACCGATGAAGCTCCGGTCGGCCTTCACCATCCGCGAGTTCGAACGGCTCGCCGCCGCGACCTCCGACGATGCGATCCGGGCCGGTGCGACGGGGAGCGACCCCCGCGAGCGGCTGCGCGGTGCGCTCGCCGTCCTCGCCGGGCAGCGGGGCCTCGTCCTGCCGCCCGCTGACCCCCTCGACGACGACGTCGTCGACCCTTACGGACGCTCCCGCGAGACGTACGCCCGCTCGAACGCGCAGCTCGCGCCGGGCCTCGACGCCGTCGACCGCGTCGTGCGCCTCGCCGTCGCCTGAGCCGCGCCCGATATCCTGATCTGATGCCGTAGAGCGCGGCGACAGGAGGCGGGATGATCATCGGAATCGGTGTGGACCTCGTCGACATCCCGCGGTTCGAGCGCTCGATCGAGCGCACCCCGAAGCTCATGACCCGGCTGTTCACGGCCTCCGAGCAGACCCTCAAGCCCCACTCGCTGGCGGCTCGCTACGCCGCGAAGGAAGCGCTCATCAAGGCGCTCGGCGGATCCGAAGGCGTGCACTGGACCGACATCGAGGTGGCCTCCGAGCCCTCGGGTCGCCCCGTCTTCGCGCTGTCGGGTGAGACGGCGGCGACGGTTGCGGGTCGCGGCATCCAGACCGTCCACCTGTCGCTCTCGCACGATGCGGGGCTCGCGACGGCGTACGTCATCGCGGAGTCCGCGTCATGAGCCGGATGCCCCCGGGCGTGGCCCGTGAAGCGGTGATCGACGTCGGCGCCATCGAGCACAACGTCCGCCACCTCGCTCGGCTCACCGAGTCCGAGGTCATCGCCGTGGTCAAGGCCGACGGCTACGGTCACGGCGCCGTGCGGTCGGGCCGTGCCGCCCTCGCCGGGGGAGCGGCGCGCCTCGCGGTCGCCGACATCCCCGAGGCGCTGCAGCTGCGGGATGCCGGGATCGACGCGCCCGTGCTCGCGTGGCTCCATGCGCCGGGCGCCGACTTCGCCGCGGCCGCCGCCGCCCGCATCGAGCTCGGCGTCTCGAGCCTCGAGCAGCTCCGCGCCGCCGCGCGGGCCGGATCGCCGGGTCGCCCCGTGACCGTCCAGCTCAAGGTCGAGACCGGCCTCGGCCGCAACGGCATCGCCCCCGCCGACTACGGGATCGTGTTCGCCGAAGCCGCCCGGTTCGAGCGTGAGGGCGTCATCCGCGTGATCGGCATCTTCAGCCACCTTTCCAACACCTCGGACGCCGACGACCGCACCGCGCTCTCGCGGTTCACCGTCGCGCAGGCGGCCGCGGAGGGAGCGGGCCTCCGTCCGCCGCTGCGACACATCGCGGCCTCGCACGCCGCCATCGGCCTCCCCGAGGCGCGGCTCGGCTGCGTCCGCCTGGGCGTCGCGATCTACGGCCTGTCGCCGTTCGAGGATCGCTCCTCGGCCGACCTCGGTTTGCGTCCCGCCATGACGCTCCGCGCCTCGGTCGCCGCCGTCCGCCGCGTCCCCGCTGGTCAGGGCGTCTCGTACGGCTACCTGCACCGCACAGCGCACGAGTCGACCCTCGCGCTCATCTCGGTCGGATACGCCGACGGAGTGCCGCGCGCGGCATCCGGAGCGGGTCCCGTCTCGATCGGCGGGCGGACGTTCCCCGTCGCCGGCCGCATCGCGATGGACCAGTTCGTCGTCGACGCGGGCGACGAGCCCGTCGAGGTCGGCGACGAGGCCGTGCTCTTCGGCGACCCGGCGACCGGCGTCCCGTCCGCGACCGACTGGGCCGATGCGGCGAGCACCATCAATTACGAGATCGTCACGCGCATCGGACCGCGTGTGCCGCGGCGGGAGGTGCGGTCATGACCGGCATCGAGCAGTTCGAGGGGCGCCGCGAGATCGCGTCGCCGGACGACATGGAGGCGCTCGGCCGCGAGCTCGGCGCCGTCCTCACCGCCGGTGACCTCATCGTGCTGACCGGTCCGCTCGGGGCGGGCAAGACGACCCTGACCCGCGGGATCGGCGCGGGCCTCGGCATCCGCGGTCCCGTGCAGAGCCCCACGTTCGTCATCGCGCGCACGCACCCGTCCGAGGTCGGCGGCCCACCGCTCGTGCACGTCGACGCCTACCGGCTCGGCTCGCCCGCCGAGCTCGACGACCTCGGCCTCGACCCCGAGAACTCCGTCACGATCGTCGAATGGGGCCGCGGCATGGTCGACGGTCTCGTGGACGCGTGGTGGGAGCTCGAGATCGAGCGCGGCTGGAGCGGCACCGGCATCGACAACGCCTGCGGCACGACCGGCCACTACGCCGCCGAGCTCGAGGACGCCGCTCCCCGCATCGTCACCGTCACGCGGCGCTCCTGACGCGGCGCGGCATCCGCTCGCCCGGATACCCTTGACCCTGTGATTCTCGGCATCGACACCTCCCTCGGCACGGCCGTCGCCGTCACCGACGCCGACGGTGCCGTTCGGGCCGATGCCGCCAGCGCCGACGCCCTCGGCCACGCCGAGATCATCGGCACGCTGCTCGAGACAGTCATGACGGATGCCGCGCACGGCCCGATCGGCGCGACCGGAGCTCCTGAGCCCGTCGCGCTGACGCACGTCGCCGCAGGCATGGGCCCGGGCCCGTTCACGGGGCTGCGAGTCGGGATCGCGGCGGCGCGCGCGTTCGCCCTGGGCCGCGGCATCCCGGTCGTCCCGGTGCGCAGCCACGACGCGGCCGCCCTCGCGGTGCTGCTCGCCGACCCATTCGCCGACGTCCCCCGCTTCGCGGTCGTCACCGACGCGCGCCGCAAGGAGTTCGCGTTCACGGTCTACGACGGGATCGATGACGACGGCCTCCCGGTGCGTGTCACCGACGCGACGCTCGTGAAACGCGACGACATCGATGCCGCTCTCGCCGAGCACGGCGCCGAGCGGCGCGACACGACGGTCATCCCGGGTGCGATGGTCGCTCTCGTCGCGGCGCGCGCGGTCGCGGCCGGTCGCGTCGAGGACATCGGGGAGCCGCTCTACCTGCGCGCCCCGGACGTCACGATGCCCGGTCCGCGGAAGAAGGTCGGCCAGTGACCCTCCGCACCGCCACCGCCGACGACCTCGACGACATCATGCGCCTCGAGCGCGCCTCGTTCCCGACCGACGCCTGGAGCGACGCGCTCATGGCCGGCGAGCTCGCCTCGCCCCACGGCCGCTACGTCGTCGACGTCGAGGCGGGCCGCCTCGTCGGGTACGGCGGTGTCCGCGCCGTCGAGGGCGCAGCGGATGCCGACATCCAGACCATCGCGATCGCCGCCGACGCGCGGGGTCATGGCCGCGGCCGCGCGCTCCTGCGCGAACTGCTGACGACCGCCCGCAGTCGCGGCGCCCGCGAGATGTTCCTCGAGGTCCGAGCCGACAACCCCGGCGCCACCGCGCTGTACCTGTCGGAGGGATTCGTCGAGGTCGGCCGCCGCCCCCGGTACTACCAGCCCGACGACGTGGACGCGGTCGTCATGCAGCTGAACCTCGTCGCCTGGGAGGCGCGGACCACGCCCGCCCCGACGGCAGAGAAGGGCTGGTGCTGACATGACGCGCGAACCCCTCGTGCTGGGTATCGAGACGAGCTGCGACGAGACCGGCATCGGCATCGTCCGCGGCCGCACCCTGCTGTCGAACACGATCGCGAGCTCGATGGACGAGCACGCCCGCTACGGCGGCGTCGTGCCCGAGGTCGCCGCCCGCGCGCACCTCGAGGCGCTGCAGCCCGCCATCGAGGCGGCGCTCGCCGAGGCGCAGGTCACCCTCGCCGAGATCGACGCGGTCGCCGTCACGAGCGGCCCCGGCCTCGCCGGCGCCCTCATGGTCGGCGTCGGCGCCGCGAAGGCGCTCGCCGTCAGCCTCGGCAAGCCGCTCTACGCCGTGAACCACCTCGTCGGCCACATCGCCGCCGACATCCTCACCGGCGACGAGGTCGAGTACCCCACCGTCGCCCTGCTCGTCAGCGGTGGGCACACGTCGCTCCTGCTCGTCCGCGACCTCGTCTCGGACGTCGAGCTCCTCGGCGAGACGATGGACGACGCCGCCGGCGAGGCCTTCGACAAGATCGCCCGCATCCTTGGCCTGCCGTATCCCGGTGGACCCGAGATCGACCGCGCAGCAGCGTCCGGAGATCCGAACGCCATCCGGTTCCCGCGCGGAATGTCCCGCGCGTCCGACATGGCCGAGCATCGGTACGACTTCTCGTTCTCGGGACTCAAGACCGCCGTCGCGCGGTGGGTCGAGCAGCACGAGGCGACGGGGGAACCGGTGTCGGTGCCCGACGTCGCGGCATCCTTCCGCGAAGCGGTCGTCGACGTCCTCGTCACCAAAGCCCTCGACGCCTGCGCGCGCCACGGAGTGCCGCGCCTGCTGCTGGGTGGCGGCGTCATCGCGAACAAGCGCCTGCGCGACGTCGCCCTCGAGCGCGCCGAGGCGGCCGGGGTCTCCGTCCGAATCCCGCCGCTCTCGCTCTGCACCGACAACGGCGCCATGATCGCCGCGCTCGCGTCGGAGCTCATCATGAGCGGCCGCCCCGCCTCGACGCTCGCCTTCGGTGCCGACTCCACCCTGCCGGTCACCACGATCCAGGTAGCGGCGTCGTCATGACCGACGAGCGGATGCCGCGCCCCGCCGACCCGCCACGAGGACCCGCCTCCTCGTGTCAGGACCCCATCGTCGAGCCGGCGTCGGAAGACGTCGCGCCCGCGCCGACGGACTCCGCCCTCCCCGGCGCTCATCGCGGGGGCTTCCGGCGCGAGCTGACGCAGCCGCTTCCCGTCGCGCCGCCGCTCGCGGTGCACCCGGATCCCACGGAGGATTCCTCGCCCGACGTCCGGTGGATCCCGCCGACGCCGGTGCTGCCGCGGAGCGCCGGCTGGTCGGTGCTGTTCGGCGGGCTCGGACTGATCCTCGCGTGCTTCGTCGGCTGGGGCTTCCCGATCGGGGTGATCGGCGTCGTCCTCGCCGTCCTGGCGCTCCGCCGCCCGTGGGAGAAGCGCGAGACAGCACTCTGGGGCCTGGGACTCAGCGTCGCCTCGCTGCTGTACAGCCTCGGCTGGCTGTGGTGGGCAGCGACCCAGGGCGCGCTCTTCGGCTGAGTCAGACCCGGTCGGCCAGAACCGCGACCCGCTTCGCCTTCGGCCCCTCGCCGAGTCGCGTGAGGATGAGCGTCGCCGACGCGTCTCCGCGCAGCGTGAGCTTGCGGCGGAACTGCGCCGGATCGACATCCACGCCGCGCTTCTTGATCTCGACGGTGCCGATTCCGTTCGCCTGCAGGGCGGCGTTGATCGCCGGCACCTTCACCGGCAGGACCTCGCGCACCCGGAACGATTGCACGAACGGATTCGTCAACGCGGCATCCGACGTCAGGTAGGCGATGCCGTCGGCGACCATCCCCGCCTGCAGGTCCCGCGCCACCTCGCCGATCAGGCGCGCGCGGATGACCGCGCCCTCCGGCTCGTGGAGGAACGCGCCGAGCTCGCGGACCGGCTCATCGGGGGAGTCGGCCGGGGCGGTGAGCTCCGCTGCCGAACCGCTGCGGATGACGAGGGCTGAGCGCCGCACCCCCTCGCGTCGCAGCGAGCCCGACCAGAGCACGAGCTCGACGGTCGAGCCGTCGACGCTGATCCACTGCGCCTCGACCCCCTCGGGGATGAGGTCGCGGTCGAGTCCCGGACCGAGCTTGATGCCCACCGGCATCCGCTCCGCCAGGGCGAAAGCCCATTCCAGCGACGGCGACCAGTCCTCCGGTCGGGTGCGCGAGGTCTCGGAGTGACCCGCGGTGCGGCGGGCCGGGTCGAGCCAGACGGCGTCCCAGCCGTCGAGGTCGGTCTCCTCGGCGAGGCCGCTCCGGACGGTGACCGCCTCGCCGAACGGTGCGAGGTTGTAGGCCGCCAGGGCTGCGGTGGTCTCGTCCGCGTCGACGGCCAGGACGTCGAGCCCCAGGCCCGCCAGGCCGAGGGCATCGCCCCCGATGCCGCAGCCGAGGTCCGCGACGCGCTGCACCCCGGCATCCCGGAATCGCCCCGCGTGACGCGCGGCCACCTCGAGGCGGGTGGCCTGCTCGAGTCCCGCTCGGGTGAAGAGCATACGGTCCGCGAACGGGCCGAACTTCGCGGCGGCCCGCACCCGCAGGTGGGCCTGTCCGACGACGGCGGACACCAGGTCGGGGGAGTGGCCCGCGGCGCGCAGACGCGAGACGGCGGCGGCGACCTCGGTGGTGGATGCCAGGGGTCCGACCTCGTCGACCATGCGCAATCCCTGTGGTGTCAGCAGGGCGGTCAGCTCGGCCTGTTCCATCCGGCCAGCCTAGGCGCACCGGCATCCGGATCACTGCTGGCACTCGCGTTGCATGAGTGCCAGCCGCGCCCTAGACTTTCGTTAGCACTCTCGGTAAGCGAGTGCTGATGAGTCTTGAAGCAGGACCCCACCAGCAAGAAAGAGGTAGAACGTGTCGGTTTCCATCAAGCCGCTCGAAGACCGCATCGTCATCAAGCAGGTCGAGGCCGAGCAGACCACCGCAAGTGGCCTGGTCATCCCTGACACCGCCAAGGAGAAGCCCCAGGAGGGCGAGGTCGTGGCCGTGGGCCCCGGCCGCATCGACGACAACGGCAACCGCGTTCCGCTCGACGTCGCCGTCGGCGACCGCGTTCTGTACAGCAAGTACGGCGGCACCGAGGTCAAGTTCGGCGCCGACGAGTTCCTCGTGCTCTCGGCTCGCGACGTCCTCGCGGTCGTCGTCCGCTGACACGCAGCACCTTTCGCAGGGCCCGGATGCTTCGGCATCCGGGCCCTGCGTCTTTCCCTGGCAGGATCCGCGCGAACGTCGGCAGTCCCGGTGCTGACGGTGGTGTCATGACCGTCGTAGGCTCGTACTCATGACACCTGAGGATGCCGCCCGCGAGAAGTCCCTCGGCGGTGTCTTCGTCTTCTCGGCCTACGTCCTCTGGGGCTTCCTCCCGCTCTACTTCGTCAGCCTCACCCCCACGACGCCGTGGGAGGTCGTCGGCTGGCGCATCGTGCTGAGCCTCGTCTTCTGCGTCGCGCTGATCGCCGTCACCCGCGGCTGGGGGCGGATGCGCGCCATCCTCCGCGACCGACGGCTCATGCTCTGGACGCTCGTCGCAGGCCTCCTCATCTACGTCAACTGGCAGGTCTTCCTCATCGGCACCCTGACCGGTCATGTCGTCGAGACGAGCCTCGGCTACTTCATCAACCCGATCGCCACCGTCCTCCTCGGTGTGCTCGTCCTCAAGGAGCGCCTGCGCCCCGCGCAGTGGGTCGCCGTCGGCATCGCCGTCGCGGCCGTCGTCGTCATCATCGTCGCGGTCGGAGACGTGCCGTGGATCGCCCTCGCCCTCGCGGCGAGCTTCGCGACGTACGGTCTCGTCAAGAAGCGGATCGGACCCTCGGTGGATGCCGTCAGCGGCCTCACACTCGAATCCTTCTGGCTCGTGCCCATCGCCGTCATCCAGCTCGTCGCGGTCGGAGTGACGTCGGGGCTCACGATGGGGCGCGAAGGCTCCGGCCACATGATCCTGCTCCTGCTCGCCGGCGCCGTCACCGCCATCCCGCTGCTCTTCTTCTCCGCCGGTGCCAGGCGCACGTCGCTGACCGTGGTCGGCATCCTGCAGTTCATCGCGCCGATCATGCAGTTCCTCACGGGCGTCCTCATCCTGCAGGAGCCCATGCCGTTCGAGCGGTGGATCGGATTCGGTCTCGTCTGGGTCGCCATCGCGGTGTTCGCGGTGGACTCGCTCCTGGCCTCCCGCCGCGAACGTGCCCGCGCGGTGACGGCCGTCCCCGACCCGGTCTGACCGAGCCGGATGCCGCTTTCCCCGCCGTTATGGGAGCGTGCCCACCTCGTTACACATCGTTAACGAACGGCAACATTGAGGAGACGGGCTCACCGCTAGGTTGATCACACCGGGCCGGGCCCGATTCGACCCGTGTCACCACAGCAAGGAGCACAATGTCCGTCTTCACCCGATCGCGCGTTGCGAAGGCCATGGGCGGCATCGCCCTCGCCAGCGCGACCGCCCTCGTCCTCGCCGGCTGTGCCGGTTCCCCGACCGCACCGGCGTCCTCGGCCTCCAGCGGCCCCGCCGTCGAGCGCGACGAGCTCACGCTCAAGCTCGGGACGGTTCTGCCCCAGACCGGAAGCCTCGCCTTCCTCGGCCCGCCCGAAGAGGCCGGTGTGCTCCTCGCCGTCAACGAGATCAACGAGGCCAAGAAGGGCATCACGGTCGACCTCAGCGCCGGTGACTCGGGTGACACCGACAACAAGGCGTACGAGACCACCGTGCCCCGCCTCCAGAACGAGGGCGTCTCGGCGATGATCGGTGCCGCGGCATCCGGCGTCACCAAGCTCTTCCTGGACAGCAACGTTTCCGAGGGCATCATCACCTTCTCGCCCGCCAACACGTCGCCCGACTTCACCGACTGGGACGACGACAACCTCTACTGGCGCACCGCTCCGAGCGACCTGCTCCAGGGCGAAGTCCTCGCGAACAAGATCGCCGAAGACGGCAAGAGCACGGTCGGCATCATCTACATCAACGACGCATACGGCACGGGCCTGCGCAACGTGGTCAAGGAGGTGTTCGAGGGCACCGGAGGCGAGGTGGTCGCCGAGGCCTCGTTCAACACCGGCGACACCTCGTTCGACGCCCAGGTCGCCACGGTGGCCGCGGAGAACCCCGACGCGATCGTCGCGATCACGTTCGACGAGTTCGCCACGATCGCGCCGCTGCTGGTCAACGCCGGTCAGGACGCGAAGAACTTCTACCTGGTCGACGGAAACCTCAAGCAGTGGGGCGACGACGTCAGCGTCTCGCTCGAAGGCGCTCAGGGCACGACCCCCGGGCCCGTGCTCGAGGACGACTTCGTCGAGCGACTGAACACCGCCTGGACCGCTGCAGGCAACAGCGAACTCGAGGACCAGTCCTACGCGGCTGAGTCGTACGACGCGGCAGTCCTGCTCGCCCTCGGTGCGCTGGCCGCCAACGACGCGTCCGGCCCGGCGATCGCCGGCAAGCTGCAGGAGGTCTCCGGCGGCAGCGGCGACGGCACCGCGTGCACGACGTTCGCCGAGTGCGCCGACATCATCCTCGGCGGCGGCGTCGCGAACTACGACGGCTACTCCGGTCCGATCACCTTCGACGAGAAGGGCGACCCGACCGAGGCCACCATCGGCATCTTCCAGTACGGTGCCGACAACACCCACACGCGCATCAACTGATACGCGTCACTGAGGACGACCCCCGGGGATCACTCCCCGGGGGTCGTCTCTTTCTGCGCGCGTAGCGGATGCCGCGCATGACGAAGCCCCCGTCAGCCGAAGCTGCGGGGGCGTCGTCGTCCGGCGGTCAGTCGGTGCCGAGAGTACCGAGGTAGAGGCCGATCACCTTCGGGTCGTTCAGGAGCTCGCGACCCGTGCCCTCGTAGGCGTCGCGACCCTGGTCGAGCACGTACCCGCGGTCGCAGATCTGCAGGCATCGGCGAGCGTTCTGCTCGACCATGATCGTGGTCACGCCGGCCTTGTTGATGTCCGAGACGCGGATGAAGGCGTCGTCCTGGCGGACGGGGGAGAGGCCGGCGCTCGGCTCGTCGAGGAGGAGGACCGACGGGTTCATCATGAGGGCCCGCGACATGGCGACCATCTGCCGTTCACCGCCCGAGAGGGAGCCGGCGCGCTGCTTGAGGCGTTTGCCCAGCTCAGCGAAGATCGACGTGACGAACTCGAGCCGCTCCTTGTAGGCGCTGGGGCGCTGGTACAGCCCCATCTGCAGATTCTCCTCGATCGAGAGCGAGGGGAAGACGTTGTTGGTCTGCGGGACGAACGCCACACCGCGACGCACGAGGCTGTCGGACTTCAGCCCGACGATGCTCTCGCCGTCGACGTTGATCTCGCCGCCGCGCACCTTGACCATGCCGAAGATCGACTTGAGGAGCGTCGACTTCCCGGCACCGTTCGGCCCGATGATGCCGATCAGCTCACCCTTGCGGGCGATCAGGTTCGCGTTGTTGATGATGTTGATGCCCGGCAGATAGCCGGCCAGCAGATCGCGGACCTCGACGACGATCTCGCGGTCGTCGACCGCGCCGACCTGAGGGGAGGTCGCTCCGGATGCCTCGGTCATTTGTCCTCTTTCTCGGCGTCCGCGATCGAGGACGCCTCCTCTTCTTCGATCTCCGCGAGCATCTCGCGAGCGGACTCGTCGAGCTCGCCCGGGACGCGGCCGGTCACGACGCCGAGGTCGACATCCTGGTGACTGCCGAGGTAGGCGTCGATGACCGCTTTGTCCTGCATCACGGTGTCGGGCGGTCCTTCGGCCACGACCTTGCCCTCGGCCATCACGACGACCCAGTCGGCGATGTGACGCACCATGTGCATGTCGTGCTCGACGAAGAGCACGGTCATGCCGAGCTCCTTCAGGTCGAGGATGTGGTCGAGGAGCGACTGCGTCAGAGCCGGGTTCACACCGGCCATGGGCTCGTCGAGCATGACGAGGTTCGGGTCGCTCATGAGCGCGCGCGCCATTTCGAGCAGCTTCCGCTGTCCGCCCGAGAGGCTCGCGGCGAAGTCCTTCTCCTTGGCGTCGAGCTTGAACCGCGCGAGGAGGCCGCGAGCCTTCTCCTCGATCTGCTTCTCCTGCGTCCGCCACAGCTTCGGCACGAAACTCTGCCAGAACTTCTCGCCGCGCTGTCCGGGTGCGCCGAGCTTCATGTTCTCGAGCACGGTGAGCAGCGCGAGCGCCTTGGTGAGCTGGAAGGTGCGGACCTGGCCCATCCGGGCGACCTTGAAGGCCGGGATGCCGGCGAGGTTCTTGCCGTCGTACGACCAGCGCCCGCTGTTCGGCTTGTCGAAGCCGCAGAGGAGGTTGAACAGCGTGGTCTTGCCCGCGCCGTTCGGCCCGATGAGCGCGGTGATCGCGTTGCGGGGGATCTCCAGGTGCTCGACATCCACTGCCGTCAGTCCGCCGAAGCGGCGCTGGACGTCGTCGATGACGAGGATGGGGTCGTTCTTGGCAACGCCCGGGACGTTGTCGCCCTTGGCGAGACCCGTGGTCTTCGGGCGACGGACCGACCCGGTCGGCGTCGCCGTCGCGGCCGGGTTGTCGGGGGTCAGATCACTTGACAAAGGTCATCTCCTTCTTGTTGCCGAGAAGGCCCTGCGGTCGGAAGATGACCAGCAGCATCAGCGCCACTCCGACGAGGATGAAGCGGAGCGTACCGGCCTGGATGCTCGTCATCGGCAGGAATCCCTGCGACGCGAGCTCGGGGAGCATGTTGCCGAGCAACGCCATGACCATCCAGAAGAGGACGGCGCCGATCGACGGACCGAAGATGGTCGCGGCGCCGCCGAGCAGCAGGATCGTCCAGAGGAAGAACGTGAGCGAGGTCGTGTAGCTGGAAGGGACGACCGCCGAGGGCAGCACGAACACGATGCCGCCGAGGGCGCCGATCATGCCACCCACCACGAGCGCCTGCATCTTGTAGGCGAAGACGTTCTTACCGAGAGCGCGGATCGCGTCCTCGTCTTCGCGGATGCCCTTCAGGACGCGACCCCAGGGGCTGCGCACCAGGGACCAGACCACGAACAGCGCGATCGCCAGCATCAGGAGCCCGAACACGCGCACCCACAGGCCGTCCGCGTTGAACGTCCACGGTCCGAAGCCGTACGTGCCGTCGGGGAACGGGTTCGCGTCCCGGAATCCGCCGTGGTAGTTGCCGAGACCGTCGGCCGAGTTCGTGTACTCGTCGAACACCTGCGTGGTGAAGAGGAGTCGGACGATCTCCGCCGCCGCGATCGTGACGATCGCGAGGTAGTCGGCACGAAGACGCAGGGTCGGGATGCCGAGCACGAGAGCGAAGACGGCCGCGAGCAGGAGCCCGATGATCATCCCCAACCACCACGGCAGACCGAAGCTGAGGACGGAGATCGCGTAACCGTAGCCGCCGAGGGCCATGAAGCCCGCCATGCCGAAGTTCAGCAGACCCGCGTAGCCGAAGTGCACGGCCAAGCCGGTCGCCGCAAGCGCGTACGCGATGGTGATGGGACTCAGCAGATAGCTGAGCGTGTTTCCGAAGATGGCACCCCAGTCCACGGGCTACCCCAATCTCTCTTTACGGCCCAGCAGACCCTGTGGTCGCACGAGCAGGATGAGGATGAGTACGACGAGAGCGCCCGCGTACTTCAGGTCTGAGGGGATCCACAGCGTCGAGGTCTCGACGACGATGCCGACGATGAGGGATCCGAGGAGGGCGCCGAACGCAGTGCCGAGTCCGCCGAGCGTGATCGCCGCGAAGATCAGCAGCAGCATCTGCGTGCCCATGTCCCACTTGACGCCCGGGCGGAAGTAGGCCCAGAGCACACCCGAGAGGGCGGCGAGGACGCCGGCGAGGATCCAGACGATCCGCACGACGCGGTCGACATTGATGCCGGAGGCGGCGGCGAGCTGCGGGTTGTCGGAGATCGCTCGCGTCGCCTTGCCGATGCGCGTTCCGAGCAGGAAGTACGCGACGGCGAGGATGACGAGGATGCTGACGCCCATGCTGATCAGGTCGATGTACGACACCGAGATGGGCCCGAGCTGGATCGGCGCCGGGCTGGCGCCGGGCAGCTGGTACGTCGACCCGCCGATGACGAACTGGTACGTGTACCGCAGCGCCAGCGAGAAGCCGATGCTGACGATCATCAGCTGGACCACCCCGAGCCCTCTTCGGCGGAGCGGGCGCCAGATGGCGGCATCCGAGGCGAGCCCCAGCGCCGCACCTCCCAGGAGCGCCGCGATGATGCCGAGCCAGAGCGGCAGCTGCCACATCGTGCTGAAGATCATCGCGATGAGCGCGCCCCAGGTGACGAGCTCACCGTGGGCGAAGTTCGAGAGCCCCGTCGTCCCGTAGATGAGGGCGGCGCCCATGGCTGCGAGGGCGAGGAGCAGACCGAAGTTCAGGCCGTTGAAGAGGCGCGACGCGAGTTGATCGACGAACGACACGGTCTGCCGCTGGCCCTCCCCGAGGAAGAGGTTGACGATCTTCGAGCCGGTGAGCCCGAACTCGACCTCCTGCGACGCGGAGTCGCCCTCGACGATGACGCCCTCGGGGAGGGTCGACTCGTCGACGGTGAGGGTGTAGGTCGCCTTCTCGGGGACGTACAGCCGCCAACGGCCGTCGGTGGTCGTGATGGTGGATGCGTCGAATCCGTCGCCCTCGACGGAGAGGCCCACATCGGGCACGGGCTTGTCATCGAAGGTGATGACTCCCGCGAAGTAGAACGAAGTCTTCTCCTGGTCGTCTCCCGGGTTGTCGGGAGCCGCTGCGAAGGCCGCTGAGGGCATCGCGCAGAGGAGCACGATCGCCGCGAAGAGTAACGCGGCGAGGGCGGACACGCGATGTGTCATCCGCCCCGGGCGACGGACAGTGCGCGTCGTCGGGGTGATCGCCACTGGCACCTCCTGAGTTGAGTGGTCGAACGCGCCGAGGGGTACCAGTGTTCGGTGGCTTCGGCGACACCTGAACGTATTGGTTGATTGTTGCCTGCGTGTTTCGGTGGCGCAACTCGGACGCGCGGGCGAGGAATACGGGGGAGCCCCCTGACGCTTAGAATCTTCGAGACCGAGAAGGAGCGCGCATGAGCGACCACAACGACCCGTTCGGATTCGTGGGACTGACGTACGACGACGTCCTGCTGCTGCCCGGCCACACGGACGTCATCCCGTCCGAGGCCGACACGTCATCCCGGGTCACGAGGCGCATCACCGTCGCGACTCCGCTTCTGTCCGCAGCGATGGACACGGTGACCGAGGCCCGCCTCGCCATCGCGATCGCACGCGAGGGCGGCATCGGCATCATCCACCGCAACCTGTCGATCGCCGACCAGGCGAAGATGGTCGACCAGGTCAAGCGCAGCGAATCCGGGATGATCACGGACCCGATCACGACGACCCCGGACGCCACCATCGAAGAGGTCGACACCCTCTGCGGCCAGTACCGCATCTCGGGACTCCCGGTCATCGACGAAGACGGAAAGCTCGTCGGCATCGTCACGAACCGAGACATGCGCTTCGTCTCCGGCTTCGAGCGTCAGACCACGAAGGTCCGCGACGTCATGACCGTGGACGGTCTCGTGACCGGTCGGGTGGGCATCGGCGCCAACGAGGTGATCGCACTCTTCGCGCACCACCGGGTCGAGAAGCTCCCGCTCATCGATGACGACGGCAAGCTCGCGGGTCTCATCACCATCAAGGACTTCGACAAGAGCGAGAAGTATCCCCTCGCCACGAAGGACGACCATGGTCGGCTGCGCGTGGGTGCGGCGATCGGCTTCTTCGGGGATGCGTGGGAACGCGCCGAGGCGTTGCGGGATGCCGGTGTCGACGTCATCGTGGTCGACACCGCCAACGGTCAGTCCGCCGGCGTCATCGACATGGTCAAGCGGATCAAGGCGGACGAATCATTCGCGCACATCGACGTGATCGGCGGCAACGTCGCCACTCGCGAAGGCGCGCAGGCTCTCATCGACGCCGGAGTGGATGCCGTCAAGGTCGGCGTCGGTCCGGGTTCCATCTGCACCACCCGCGTCGTCGCCGGTGTCGGCGTTCCCCAGGTCACCGCGATCTACGAGGCATCCCTCGCCGCGCGCGAAGCGGGCGTCCCGATCATCGCGGACGGCGGGCTCCAGTACTCCGGTGACATCGCGAAGGCCCTCGTCGCTGGCGCCGACACCGTGATGCTCGGCTCTCTCCTCGCGGGGACTGACGAGTCGCCGGGTGAAGTGGTCTTCCAGGGCGGCAAGCAGTTCAAGCTCTACCGGGGGATGGGATCGCTCGGTGCGCTGCAGACCCGAGGCAAGAAGACGTCGTATTCGAAGGACCGCTATTTCCAGGCGGACGTCCCGAGCGACGACAAGTTGATCCCCGAAGGCATCGAGGGACAGGTCGCCTACCGCGGACCGGTGTCCGCCGTCGCCTACCAGTTGGTCGGCGGGCTGCGGCAGTCGATGTTCTACGTCGGCGCTCGCACGGTGGAGGAGCTGAAGGCCCGGGGCAAGTTCGTCCGGATCACGTCGGCGGGCCTCAAAGAGTCGCACCCGCACGACGTGCAGATCGTCGTCGAAGCGCCGAATTACAAGCGCTGACGGGGATCCGGGGGCTCGACACGCCCGGGATGCGAGGCAGATTTGCCGAGTCCCCGATCCCCGCGTAACTTATTACTTGTTCGCCCCACAGGGAAGAGCGAGAGGCTGAAAAGCCCGCCGCCCCCTCAAGCTGGCGGACCACCCCCTCCAAGAAGAAACAGTCGCTCAGCGATTGGGTCTGACCTCAGGTCTAGGACGGGTCATCGGGACGTGCTCTCCGCCGTCATCCGAACTCCATGATCTCTCGAGATCACCGGCGTGTCGGGTTTGACGGTTTCAGAGCGTCGTCCTAAGGTAGAGAAGTTGCCTCACTACGAAGCCCTGCGGGGTGGTGTGGGAGCATCCGATCCTTGAGAACTCAACAGCGTGCACTTGTCAAATGCCAAATAACCTCGATCTCAGTTTTGGCTGAGGTGAGATTCCTTTGGATCAAAGTCCGGCACTTCGGTGTCGGCGATGGATAGTCAGCAATGATTTATCTCTTTGGTCAGTTCAAACTCGCTGCTTCGGCCTATTCCGGTCGTTGTCAGTATTTTTCTTTTACGGAGAGTTTGATCCTGGCTCAGGATGAACGCTGGCGGCGTGCTTAACACATGCAAGTCGAACGGTGAAGCAGAGCTTGCTCTGTGGATCAGTGGCGAACGGGTGAGTAACACGTGAGCAACCTGCCCCTGACTCTGGGATAAGCGCTGGAAACGGCGTCTAATACTGGATATGAGCTGCGATCGCATGGTCAGCAGTTGGAAAGATTTTTCGGTCTGGGATGGGCTCACGGCCTATCAGCTTGTTGGTGAGGTAATGGCTCACCAAGGCGTCGACGGGTAGCCGGCCTGAGAGGGTGACCGGCCACACTGGGACTGAGACACGGCCCAGACTCCTACGGGAGGCAGCAGTGGGGAATATTGCACAATGGGCGAAAGCCTGATGCAGCAACGCCGCGTGAGGGATGACGGCCTTCGGGTTGTAAACCTCTTTTAGCAGGGAAGAAGCGAAAGTGACGGTACCTGCAGAAAAAGCGCCGGCTAACTACGTGCCAGCAGCCGCGGTAATACGTAGGGCGCAAGCGTTATCCGGAATTATTGGGCGTAAAGAGCTCGTAGGCGGTTTGTCGCGTCTGCTGTGAAATCCCGAGGCTCAACCTCGGGTCTGCAGTGGGTACGGGCAGACTAGAGTGCGGTAGGGGAGATTGGAATTCCTGGTGTAGCGGTGGAATGCGCAGATATCAGGAGGAACACCGATGGCGAAGGCAGATCTCTGGGCCGTTACTGACGCTGAGGAGCGAAAGGGTGGGGAGCAAACAGGCTTAGATACCCTGGTAGTCCACCCCGTAAACGTTGGGAACTAGTTGTGGGGTCCATTCCACGGATTCCGTGACGCAGCTAACGCATTAAGTTCCCCGCCTGGGGAGTACGGCCGCAAGGCTAAAACTCAAAGGAATTGACGGGGACCCGCACAAGCGGCGGAGCATGCGGATTAATTCGATGCAACGCGAAGAACCTTACCAAGGCTTGACATATACGAGAACGGGCCAGAAATGGTCAACTCTTTGGACACTCGTAAACAGGTGGTGCATGGTTGTCGTCAGCTCGTGTCGTGAGATGTTGGGTTAAGTCCCGCAACGAGCGCAACCCTCGTTCTATGTTGCCAGCACGTAATGGTGGGAACTCATGGGATACTGCCGGGGTCAACTCGGAGGAAGGTGGGGATGACGTCAAATCATCATGCCCCTTATGTCTTGGGCTTCACGCATGCTACAATGGCCGGTACAAAGGGCTGCAATACCGCGAGGTGGAGCGAATCCCAAAAAGCCGGTCCCAGTTCGGATTGAGGTCTGCAACTCGACCTCATGAAGTCGGAGTCGCTAGTAATCGCAGATCAGCAACGCTGCGGTGAATACGTTCCCGGGTCTTGTACACACCGCCCGTCAAGTCATGAAAGTCGGTAACACCTGAAGCCGGTGGCCCAACCCTTGTGGAGGGAGCCGTCGAAGGTGGGATCGGTAATTAGGACTAAGTCGTAACAAGGTAGCCGTACCGGAAGGTGCGGCTGGATCACCTCCTTTCTAAGGAGCACTGCACTCTTCGGAGTGACAGAGCCGGTTTCGAGACGAATGTTCTCGGCCGGAGCTCATGGGTGGAACATTTGACGAGGCATCAGAGCTTGAGGGTTCTTCCTAGTACTTCACTTCGGTGGATGGAACGGGAGGGTCGGAGGGGTTTGGTGCATGCACGCTGTTGGGTCCTGAGGGACCGGATGGAAGTCCGAACCTCTGGGCCTTTTCTTGTGCCGGCGATGCTGGTGCGGGAGAGGGTACCGCCCGTACTTTGAGAACTACACAGTGGACGCGAGCATCTTGCGAGCTGATCTTTTGATCGGTTCGTGATAGATGATCTTAAAGATCATTAGTCAATTTCAATTGACGATTCAACTCATGTGATTTCAAGTCTTTAAGAGCAAACGGTGGATGCCTTGGCATCTGGAGCCGAAGAAGGACGTAGCAATCTGCGATAAGCCTCGGGGAACTGATAAGCAAGTTTTGATCCGAGGATGTCCGAATGGGGAAACCCCGCTGGGCGGCGTGCCGACCTAGTGACTCCCGCCTGAATATATAGGGCGGGTAGAGGGAACGTGGGGAAGTGAAACATCTCAGTACCCACAGGAAGAGAAAGCAACCGCGATTCCGTTAGTAGTGGCGAGCGAAACCGGAACAGGCTAAACCGAGTACGTGTGATATCCGGCAGGAGTTGCGTATTCGGGGTTGTGGGACTTTTCAGATAGTTCTGCCGAACTGTCGGCGTTACAAGAAGGTATAGACGAACCGCATTGAAAGGCGGGTCATAGAGGGTGCCAACCCCGTAGTCGAAATGCTTCTCTTGACGCGAAGAGTATCCCAAGTAGCACGGGGCCCGAGAAATCCCGTGTGAATCTGTCAGGACCACCTGATAAGCCTAAATACTCCCAGATGACCGATAGCGGACAAGTACCGTGAGGGAAAGGTGAAAAGTACCCCGGGAGGGGAGTGAAATAGTACCTGAAACCGTTTGCTTACAAACCGTTGGAGCCTCCTTAGTAGGGGTGACAGCGTGCCTTTTGAAGAATGAGCCTGCGAGTTAGCGATATGTGGCGAGGTTAACCCGTGTGGGGTAGCCGTAGCGAAAGCGAGTCTGAATAGGGCGATTCAGTCGCATGTCCTAGACCCGAAGCGAAGTGATCTATCCATGGCCAGGTTGAAGCGACGGTAAGACGTCGTGGAGGACCGAACCCACTTAGGTTGAAAACTGAGGGGATGAGCTGTGGATAGGGGTGAAAGGCCAATCAAACTTCGTGATAGCTGGTTCTCTCCGAAATGCATTTAGGTGCAGCGTTGCGTGTTTCTTGCCGGAGGTAGAGCTACTGGATGGCCGATGGGCCCTACAAGGTTACTGACGTCAGCCAAACTCCGAATGCCGGTAAGTGAGAGCGCAGCAGTGAGACTGTGGGGGATAAGCTTCATAGTCGAGAGGGAAACAACCCAGACCACCAACTAAGGTCCCAAAGCGCGTGCTAAGTGGGAAAGGATGTGGAGTTGCTGTGACAACCAGGAGGTTGGCTTAGAAGCAGCCACCCTTGAAAGAGTGCGTAATAGCTCACTGGTCAAGTGATTCCGCGCCGACAATGTAACGGGGCTCAAGCACGCCACCGAAGTTGTGGCATTGACATTATTGGTAGGCCTTCGTGGTCCAGCCGTGTTGATGGGTAGGAGAGCGTCGTGTGGCCAGCGAAGCGGCGGTGTGAACCAGCCGTGGAGGCTACACGAGTGAGAATGCAGGCATGAGTAGCGAAAGACGTGTGAGAAACACGTCCTCCGAAAGACCAAGGGTTCCAGGGTCAAGCTAATCTTCCCTGGGTAAGTCGGGACCTAAGGCGAGGCCGACAGGCGTAGTCGATGGACAACGGGTTGATATTCCCGTACCGGCGAAGAACCGCCCAAGCTAATCCAGTGGTGCTAAGAGTCCTAACCCGGCTGAGTGGATCCCTTCGGGGTGAAGCCGGCCGGTCTAACGCTCGACCCCGTTCTGGTGCGGCTAGCGTATTAACAGGTGTGACGCAGGAAGGTAGCCCAACCCGGGCGATGGTTGTCCCGGGGCAAGTGCGTAGGCCGAGAGGTAGGCAAATCCGTCTCTCACAGAGGCTGAGACACGATGCGGATAAAAAGTGGGTGATCCTATGCTGCCAAGAAAAGCATCGACGCGAGGTTCTAGCTGCCCGTACCCCAAACCGACTCAGGTGGTCAGGTAGAGAATACCAAGGAGATCGAGAGAATCGTGGTTAAGGAACTCGGCAAAATGCCCCCGTAACTTCGGGAGAAGGGGGGCCTTCCGCTTATTAGGATTTACTCCGAAAGGGCGTGGAGGCCGCAGAGACTAGTGGGTAGCGACTGTTTACTAAAAACACAGGTCCGTGCCAAGTCGCAAGACGATGTATACGGACTGACGCCTGCCCGGTGCTGGAAGGTTAAGAGGACCGGTTAGCCGCAAGGCGAAGCTGAGAATTTAAGCCCCAGTAAACGGCGGTGGTAACTATAACCATCCTAAGGTAGCGAAATTCCTTGTCGGGTAAGTTCCGACCTGCACGAATGGCGTAACGACTTCCCAACTGTCTCAACCGCGAACTCGGCGAAATTGCATTACGAGTAAAGATGCTCGTTACGCGCA
Organism: Microbacterium phoenicis; assembly: GCF_047302325.1. Lineage (NCBI taxonomy): Bacteria > Bacillati > Actinomycetota > Actinomycetes > Micrococcales > Microbacteriaceae > Microbacterium > Microbacterium phoenicis. The sequence goes on along the minus strand of NZ_CP154849.1, from coordinate 1,072 downwards.
GCAGGACGGAAAGACCCCGTGACCTTTACTACAGCTTGGTATTGGTGTTCGGTGTGGCTTGTGTAGGATAGGTGGGAGACTTTGAAGCGGTGACGCCAGTTACCGTGGAGTCATTGTTGAAATACCACTCTGGTCACTCTGGATATCTAACTTCGAACCGTAATCCGGTTCAGGGACAGTGCCTGGTGGGTAGTTTAACTGGGGCGGTTGCCTCCCAAAAAGTAACGGAGGCGCCCAAAGGTTCCCTCAACCTGGTTGGCAATCAGGTGGCGAGTGTAAGTGCACAAGGGAGCTTGACTGTGAGACTGACAGGTCGAGCAGGGACGAAAGTCGGGACTAGTGATCCGGCAGTGGCTTGTGGAAGCGCTGTCGCTCAACGGATAAAAGGTACCTCGGGGATAACAGGCTGATCTTGCCCAAGAGTCCATATCGACGGCATGGTTTGGCACCTCGATGTCGGCTCGTCGCATCCTGGGGCTGGAGTAGGTCCCAAGGGTTGGGCTGTTCGCCCATTAAAGCGGTACGCGAGCTGGGTTTAGAACGTCGTGAGACAGTTCGGTCCCTATCCGCTGCGCGCGTAGGAAATTTGAGAGGATCTGACCCTAGTACGAGAGGACCGGGTTGGACGAACCTCTGGTGTGCCAGTTGTTCTGCCAAGAGCACCGCTGGTTAGCTACGTTCGGGATGGATAACCGCTGAAAGCATCTAAGCGGGAAGCCGGCCTCAAGATGAGATTTCCATACCTTCGGGTGAGAGGCTCCCAGCCAGACTACTGGGTTGATAGGCCGGATGTGGAAGCGTGGTAACACGTGAAGCTGACCGGTACTAATAAGCCGATGACTTGATAACACACCGTTTAGGTGCTTGCGTCCACTGAGTGGTTCTCGATGTACGGTCGAGAACCGCATAACGAATAATCGTTGTGCAGACTGAAACATCAATAGTGTTTCGGCGGCCATAGCGTGAGGGAAACGCCCGGTTACATTCCGAACCCGGAAGCTAAGCCTCACAGCGCCGATGGTACTGCAGGGGGGACCCTGTGGGAGAGTAGGACACCGCCGGACTTCTTTCG